>NZ_CP114908.1:2307500-4707500 GCF_027497315.1 Solwaraspora sp. WMMA2059
GAACAGGCCACGTGGTGGGTTGTTGTCTCTGGTGCCAGGCGCGGCCTGGTCTTGCATACCGGCCATCGTGTGTGGTGGTGCTGGTGTGGGGCTGGGGGTTGCGGGTTGGTCGTTTGTTGAGAATTACACAGTGGACGCGAGCATCTTTGTGGTCAAGTTGTCAAGGGCGAACGGTGGATGCCTTGGCACTAGGAGCCGATGAAGGACGTGGGAGGCCGCGATAGGCCTGGGGGAGCTGTCAACCGAGCTGTGATCCCAGGGTGTCCGAATGGGGAAACCTGGCATCAGTCATGTGGTGTCACCTGCACCTGAACTCATAGGGTGTGTGGAGGGAACGCGGGGAAGTGAAACATCTCAGTACCCGCAGGAAGAGAAAACAATAGTGATTCCGTGAGTAGTGGCGAGCGAAAGCGGATGAGGCTAAACCGGCTGCGTGTGATACCTGTCAGGGGTTGCGTGGTCGGGGTTGTGGGACTCTGCTGATCGGACTGACATTCGGTCGAGAAGTGATAAAGCCAGTTGTTAGCTGAATGGTGTGGAAAAGCCAGCCGTAGACGGTGATAGTCCGGTAGGTGAAAACTTCTGGTCTTCTGTGGATGTTCCCGAGTAGCGGCGGACCCCTGAAATCTGCCGTGAATCTGCCAGGACCACCTGGTAAGCCTAAATACTTCCTAGTGACCGATAGCGGACGAGTACCGTGAGGGAATGGTGAAAAGTACCCCGGGAGGGGAGTGAAATAGTACCTGAAACCGTTCGCCTACAATCCGTCGGAGCCTTTCGGGGTGACGGCGTGCCTTTTGAAGAATGAGCCTGCGAGTTAGTGGCATGTGGCGAGGTTAACCCGTGTGGGGTAGCCGTAGCGAAAGCGAGTCTGAAGAGGGCGTTTGAGTCGCATGTTCTAGACCCGAAGCGGAGTGATCTAGCCATGGGCAGGCTGAAGCGCGGGTAAGACCGCGTGGAGGGCCGAACCCACCAACGTTGAAAAGTTGGGGGATGACCTGTGGTTAGGGGTGAAAGGCCAATCAAACTCCGTGATAGCTGGTTCTCCCCGAAATGCATTTAGGTGCAGCGTCGCGTGTTTCTTGCCGGAGGTAGAGCACTGGATGGTCTAGGGGGCCTACAAGCTTACCGAAATCAGCTAAACTCCGAATGCCGGTAAGTGAGAGCGCGGCAGTGAGACTGCGGGGGATAAGCTTCGTAGTCGAGAGGGAAACAGCCCAGATCACCAGCTAAGGCCCCTAAGCGTGTGCTAAGTGGAAAAGGATGTGGGGTCGCTTAGACAACCAGGAGGTTGGCTTAGAAGCAGCCACCCTTTAAAGAGTGCGTAATAGCTCACTGGTCAAGTGGTTCCGCGCCGACAATGTAGCGGGGCTCAAGCACACCGCCGAAGCTGTGGCATTCACGCGTGTACTTCGCTGATCCTTTTTGGGTTGGTGCAGGTGTGTGGATGGGTAGGGGAGCGTCGTGCCGGGGGTGAAGCAGCGGGGTGACCCAGCTGTGGACGCGGCACGAGTGAGAATGCAGGCATGAGTAGCGAAAGAAGGGTGAGAAACCCTTCCGCCGGATGACCAAGGGTTCCAGGGCCAGGCTAATCCGCCCTGGGTGAGTCGGGACCTAAGGCGAGGCCGAGAGGCGTAGTCGATGGACAACGGGTTGATATTCCCGTACCCGCGAAGGAGCGCCCATGATGAACCTCGTTGTGCTAACTGCCCGAACTTGGTGAGGTTTTCGGACTGATCTGAGGGAGCGCGGGAACCTGGCGGGTAGTAGTCAAGCGATGGGGTGACGCAGGAAGGTAGCTGATCCCGGCCGGTGGTTGTGCCGGGGTAAGCGTGTAGGCTGCATCATAGGTAAATCCGTGGTGCGTGAGGCTGAGACGTGATGCCGAGCCGATTCAGGTGAAGTCAGTGATCCTATGCTGCCGAGAAAAGCCTCTAGCGAGCTTCTAGCGGCCCGTACCCCAAACCGACACAGGTGGTCAGGTAGAGAATACCGAGGCGATCGGGCGAACTGTGGTTAAGGAACTCGGCAAATTGCCCCCGTAACTTAGGGAGAAGGGGGGCCGGAGACGTGAAGCTCTTTTCGGGTGGAGCGTTGTATGGCCGCAGAGACCAGGGGAAAGCGACTGTTTACTAAAAACACAGGTCCATGCGAAGAAGTAATTCGATGTATATGGACTGACGCCTGCCCGGTGCTGGAACGTTAAGGGGACCGGTTAGCTCTTCGGGGCGAAGCTGAGAACTTAAGCGCCAGTAAACGGCGGTGGTAACTATAACCATCCTAAGGTAGCGAAATTCCTTGTCGGGTAAGTTCCGACCTGCACGAATGGCGTAACGACTTTCCTACTGTCTCAACCACAGGCCCGGCGAAATTGCATTACGAGTAAAGATGCTCGTTACGCGCGGCAGGACGGAAAGACCCCGGGACCTTTACTATAGCTTGACATTGGTACTCGAATTAGCTTGTGTAGGATAGGTGGGAGACTGTGAAGCTGGTACGCCAGTATCGGTGGAGTCGTTGTTGAAATACCACTCTGGTTGATTTGGGTTTCTAACTTCGGACCGTGATCCGGTTCAGGGACAGTGTCTGGTGGGTAGTTTAACTGGGGCGGTTGCCTCCTAAAGGGTAACGGAGGCGCCCAAAGGTTCCCTCATCCTGGTTGGCAATCAGGTGTTGAGTGTAAGTGCACAAGGGAGCTTGACTGTGAGACTGACAGGTCGAGCAGGGACGAAAGTCGGGACTAGTGATCCGGCACTTGCGTGTGGAAGCGGTGTCGCTCAACGGATAAAAGGTACCCCGGGGATAACAGGCTGATCTTCCCCAAGAGTCCATATCGACGGGATGGTTTGGCACCTCGATGTCGGCTCGTCGCATCCTGGGGCTGTAGCAGGTCCCAAGGGTTGGGCTGTTCGCCCATTAAAGCGGTACGCGAGCTGGGTTTAGAACGTCGTGAGACAGTTCGGTCCCTATCCGCCGCGCGCGTAGGATACTTGAGAAGGGCTGTCCCTAGTACGAGAGGACCGGGACGGACGAACCTCTGGTGTGCCAGTTGTCCCGCCAGGGGCACGGCTGGTTGGCTACGTTCGGAAGGGATAACCGCTGAAAGCATCTAAGCGGGAAGCTCGCTTCAAGATGAGGTGTCCCACCCACTTTGTGGGGTAAGGCTCCCAGTAGATGACTGGGTTGATAGGCCGGAGATGTAAGCCAGGTAACTGGTTCAGTTGACCGGTACTAATAGGCCGAGGACTTGACTTCGAAGATGTACGCGTCCACTGTGTGATTCTGGGCAAACGAACACTTGTGTGTGTTTGGTTTGTTGTTAGGGTTACGGCGGTTATGGCGGAGGGGAAACGCCCGGTTACATTCCGAACCCGGTAGCTAAGCTCTCCAGCGCCGATGGTACTGCACTCGTGAGGGTGTGGGAGAGTAGGTCACCGCCGGACATCTTTACAGTTGAGGGCCGCTCCCTGCGGGGAGCGGCCCTCAACTGTGTCTGCCCGCCGTACTTCGGTTGGGCGGCATCAGGGAGGATGGAGTCGTGAACCCAACTGGGCAGGATGGCGACCGACCTCGGCGCGCCGACGAACGATCCGGTCGTGCCGGCGGCTCCAGCCGCGGCTACGGCGGCAGCCGAGCCGACCGTGGCGACCAGACCCCGCGCCGGGACGGCCACGACACCGGGCGGCGCGGTGGTGAGCGCGGTGCGGGGCAGTTCCGTTCCGACCGCCGGCAACCGTTCCCCGACGAGCGTCGAAGTGGTGCCACCGGTAACGACGGTGACCGCCGCCGGGGCGGTTGGGACAGTGACCGCCGACAGCCCGACGACCGCAGGGCCGGCGGCCGTGACCGTGGCTACGTGCGCCGCGACGAGTCCGGCTCAGGCCGCGAACCGTCCGGTTTCCGCCGCCGCGACGATGGCGGTTTCCGGCGACGCGATGACAGCGCATCACGGGCGCCGCACCGGGACCGACGCGGCGACTGGGAGCCGGCCAGCCGCCGTGACGACGACCGCCGGGGCGGCCGAGGGGAACCCGGTGGCGCTGCGGGGGACCGAACCGGCGGTTTCCGCGGCGACCGTGGGCACCGGGCCGACGACGGCCGCCGCAGCGGGCCCCGCGACGACCGCGGCTTCCGCGGCGACCGCCGGACCACGGGTGGGGACGGTGGCGACCGTCGGCCCGACCGTGGCGGGTTCCGGGCCGGGGGACCTCGCGCACAGCATGCCGACGGTGAGCGTCGCTTCGATGCTGGGCGGGGACGGGATGAGCGGCGCTTCGAGCAGCGGGGCGGTGACCGACGCGCCGGGCAGGGAGACGAGCGGCGCGACCGTTCCTACGGTGATCGCCGGTCGGGCAGCTTTTCGACCCCCGGCCGACCGGTTGACCGGCGAAGCCCCCGCTCCGAGGAACGGCGCCCCCGATTCGGTGACGCCGGCCGGTCCCGTGACGACGGCGCGCCGGGGCAGTTCCGTAGGCGTACGGACGGTCCGACCGACCGGCCCTTCCGACGGGACCGTTCCCCGGAGGCCTCCGCCGCGCCGTACCGTCGGCGCGACGAGGACGGTGCCGACCGCGCGGCCGAACGGACGCCGCCGCCGGAGTTGTCCGACGACATCCTCGCCACCGATCTGCACACCGAGATCCGGGCCGAACTGCTCGGGCTGGCCCGACCAGTGGCCGACACGGTGGCCCGGCACCTCGTCGCCACCGGCCAGCTGCTCGACGAGGAGCCGGAGACGGCGCTCGCCCACGCCCTGGCGGCACGTCGGCTCGCCGCCCGCATCGCGGCGGTACGGGAAGCGGTCGGGCTGGCCGCCTACCGGGCCGGGCAGTGGCAGACCGCCGTGGCTGAGCTCCGGACCTACCACCGGATGACCGGACGTCAGACGCACCTCGCCGTACTGGCCGACTGCGAACGCGCCCTCGGCCGGCCGGAGCGGGCGATCGACATCTACCGTGGCGCGGATCGCGCCGGCTTGGACCCCGCTGCCGCCGTCGAGCTGCTGATGGTGGCTGCAGGTGCCCGCAGCGATCTTGGCCAGCCGGCTGCAGCGGTGGCGATGCTGCAGGTCCGGGAGCTGGCCGTGGAGTCCGCCGACCCCTGGGTCTGCCGGCTCCGCTACGCGTACGCCGACGCGCTGCTCAGCGCCGGGCGTAAGGACGAGGCCCGGGAGTGGTTCGCCCGAGCGGCCGAGGCCGACGCGGAGGCAGCAACCGACGCGACCGAGCGCCTTCTGGAGATCGACGGCGTGCTGCTAACCGAGGACGAGTCCGACGATGAGTCCGACGACGAGCCGGCCGCCACGTCGCACCCCAGCAGCTCACCTCCCCTGAGCGCGGAAGAAGAGCGGCCCTGATGACCCGAACCGACGACGCCACCGCTCCGCGCTGTGGGCTGTCCGCCGCATACGATCTGGTGATCTTTGATCTCGACGGGGTGATCTACCTGATCGACCGGCCCATCCCCGGGGCGGTCGAGGCAGTGGATCGGCTGCGGCAGGCCGGCCTGCCGGTCGCGTACGCGACGAACAACGCCTCCAGACGTTCGACCGACGTCGCCGCGTTGCTCAGTGGCATGGGAGTGTCGGCAACTGCCGACGAGGTGGTGACCTCGGCCGGTGCGACCGCCGCGCTGTTGGCACAGCAGTACGGTCCAGGTGCCAAGGCGCTGGTGGTGGGCGCGGACGCGCTGCGTGACGAGCTCACCGAAGCCGGGTTGGCCCTGGTCGCGTCGGCCGATGACAAGCCTGCGGTGGTGGTTCAGGGGTATGGCCCCGGGATCGGGTGGGCCGACCTGGCAGAGGCATCGGTGGCGATCAGGGGCGGTGCCGACTGGGTGGCGACGAACACCGACCGGACCCTGCCCAGTGCCCGGGGACCACTGCCCGGTAACGGCTCACTGGTCGCCGCGCTGCGCACGGCGCTGAACCGGGAGCCTGACCAGGTCGTCGGCAAACCCGAACCGGGTTTGTTCGTCGGTACCGCTCGGCGTGCTGGTGCCGAACGGCCGCTGGTGGTCGGTGACCGGCTGGATACCGACATCGAAGGGGCGAACCGCGCCGGCATGGCGAGTCTGCTCGTGTTGACCGGGATCAGCGACGCTCGGGAACTGCTGGCCGCCCCGCCGGCACGCCGGCCGACGTACCTGGCGGCGGACCTCGCCGGCCTGTTCGCGGCCGATGCCGCCCGGCCAATCGACGACGACCCGACGGACGGTGCCGGGTGGCAGGCCTACCGCCACGGCCCGGCGGTGCTCGTCCTCGACGGCACCGGCGATGACAGCGCGCAGGCGCTGCGGATACTCTGCCGGCACGCCTGGCAGGGTGACCCGGTGACCGAGGTGCGATCCGGGTCCGCCGTAGCCGAATCGGCGCTGCGTGACCTGGCGCTGGCGTGACCCGACGCGCTGAGGTGATTCGCCGCGGGACGCGGCCTACGCTGACCGGGGACCGGGTCGGCGGGTGAGCCGGGCCGGCGGACCTGGCCACGGAGCGGGGCGGTTCACAGCAGCTTCCTGAGCTTCAGCAGGTCGAACGGGCTGGCGCTGACCGACAGTTGTCGGGCCGCCAACGCGCGACCTACGTCGAGGTCGCCACGGACCAGCGCGAGTAGGTCGTCACTGCCGATGCTCATTGCGATCTTGGCCTTCGGGTCGTCCCCGTCGGCGAGGTCGACAAGACGACCATCGGTCAGCCGTCCGTGGAACGCGGTGCCGAGATCGGTGATCCGGCAGGCGAGGGTACGGTCAAGGTTGACTCGTTCGCGCACCTGGTCGGCGTTGCCGTCGAGCCGGGTGGCGAGCTCCCGCAGTGCCTGCCGACATTCGTCGACGCTGGCCACAATCGCACCTCCCGGGCTTCGTGTGGGTCGCGGCGGCCCGGCCGGACACCGCCGACCGGTGTTGCGCACAGGCACCGTACCGCACTGCGGCGTCGCGTCCCGGTAGCGTGTCAACCGAACATTTCCGCGGTGAAGGAGTCGGACCATGCGTGACGCCTGGCGGGCGTACCTGGAACTGGCCCTCGGCCTGACCGAGGCGTCCCGGAAGAAGGCCGAGCAGACCGCGCGGTCGTTGGTCGGCAAGGGCGGGGCGACCGCCGCCCAGCTACAGGCGGTGGCGGAGGACCTGCTGTCGGCCGGCACCGCGAACCGTGAGTCACTCACCCGGCTGGTGCGGGTGGAGGTGGACCGGGCACTCGGTGTGGTGGGACTGGTCAAGGCCGAGGAGGTCGTGGCGCTGCGGGACCGGATCGACCGGCTGGAGGCCGAGATGGAACAGGCCCGGAGCCGGGTGGCTGCAGCTTCGGCCGCCGCCGCAACGGCCGAGGCGGCGGTTCCGCCGTCGGCCGAACCAGCCGTGGCCAGTAAGCCGGTGGCGAAGAAGACCGTGGCCAAGAAAGCCGTGGCGAAGAAGGCTGCGGCCAGCAAGACGGTGGGCCGCAGGTCCGCGGACGGCCCGGCAGGTGGGCAGTGACCGGCCCAGTACCGGGGCCACCACCCGGCGTCCGGGTCGTACCGGCGCCACCCGTCGCGACCATCGCGCTAGCGGACGGCACAGTCGACGGCACCGACGGCAGTGCCGACACCCGGACCGGGCACCCGGCGGTCGACGCGGTCATCGAGGCGGTCCGTAATGCCGCTGGTCTGCCGCCCGCCGACCAGATCGCCCAGTTCGAAGCAGCGCACGGAACCCTGCAGGAAGCCCTCGCCACCATCGACCAGGCCTGACCGGCCGAGATCCTCCCCGGAGTCGCATGGCACGCCGTAACCGCCTCGATGTGGAGCTGGTCCGCCGCGGGCTCGCGCGGTCCCGCGAACAGGCCGCAGAGTTGATTTCGGCCGGGCGGGTGGAAGTGCGCGGAGTCGCCGCCGTGAAGGCCGCTGCGATGGTCGACCCGGCGGAGGCCGTCCGGCTGCTCGGTGAGAACCCGGCGGACGGTTACGTCTCCCGGGGTGCGCACAAGCTGATCGGCGCCCTGACCGGGACCGCAGTCACGGTCACCGGCCGGCGTTGCCTGGACGCCGGGGCCTCGACCGGCGGCTTCACCGACGTGCTGCTGCGGCGAGGCGCGGCCGAGGTGGTCGCGGTGGACGTCGGCTACGGACAGCTGGCCTGGTCGCTGCGGGGCGATCCACGGGTACGCGTCCACGAGCGAACCAACGTCCGTACCCTCACCGCCGACCGGATCGGCGGCCCGGCCGGGTTGACCGTGGCGGATCTGTCGTTCATCTCGTTGCGGCTGGTCCTTCCCTCGTTGGTTGCCTGCACCGAGCCGGACGGCGATCTGCTGCTGATGGTCAAGCCACAGTTCGAGGTCGGCCGGGAGCGGGTCGGTTCCGGTGGGGTGGTGCGCGATCCGCAGTTGCGGGCCGAGGCGGTGCTCGCCGTCGCGCAGGCCGGTGCCCAACTCGGCCTCGGCGTGTCTGCGGTGGTCGCCAGTCCACTACCCGGTCCGCGGGGAAATGTGGAATTCTTCGTCTGGTTCCGGGCCGACGCGCCGCCCGTCGACCCGCTCCGGGTGAGGGCTATCGTCGACGCCGGTCCGGCCACGGAAGAAGGTGGAGCGCGGTGAACGCGACAGTCCCGACCGGCGGGGCGCCGGTGGCACCCCGCGGTGCCAGAGCGGCGCTGCTGGTCACCCACACCGGTCGGCGGCGCAGCACCGATCATGCCCGGACCGTCGCCGCCGACCTGATCGAGGCGGGTTTCGAGGTACGGGTGGTCGCCGAGGAGGCCGACGATCTGGATCTGCCCGGGGTGCACCCGGTCGGTGGTCCGGCGGCTGCCGACGGGGTGGAGATCGTATTTGCGCTCGGCGGTGACGGTACCTTCCTACGCGCCGCAGAGCTGGCTCGCCCGGCGAAGGCCCCGCTGCTCGGGATCAACCTCGGCAAGGTCGGGTTCCTGGCCGAGGCGGAGATCGGTGATCTGGACCGGGCGGTCCGGCAGGTGGTGGCCCGGGACTACACGGTGGACGAACGGTTGACCCTGGATGTGCGGGCCGAGTTGGAGTACGGCGTCACCATCGACTCGTGGGCGTTGAACGAGATCAGTGTCGAAAAGGGGCAGCGCGCCCAGATGCTGGAGCTGATGGTCGACGTGGACGGCCGACCGTTGTCGCGCTACGGCGCGGACGGGGTGGTCTGCGCCACGCCGACCGGGTCGACCGCGTACGCGTTCTCGGCCGGCGGTCCGGTGGTGTGGCCCGAGGTCGAGGCGCTGCTGCTGGTGCCGATCAGCGCGCACGCGCTGTTCAGCCGGCCGCTGGTGACCGCGCCGAGCTCCACCTTCGTCATCACCGTCGATCCGTACACCACGTTCGCGGTGCTCTGCTGCGACGGTCGGCGGGTCTATGACCTGCCGCCCGGCGCGCGGGTGACAGTCCAACGGGGCGACCTGCCGGTGCGGGTGGTCCGGCTGCATCCGCGACCGTTCAGTGACCGCTTGGTCGCCAAGTTCGATCTGCCGGTCAACGGTTGGCGGGGTAACCGGCGCTGACCGCCCCGGGTAGTCAACGTCGCGGCCCGCTACTACTGTCGGTGGCTGTGCTGGAAGAGCTGCGCATCACCGGGCTGGGCGTCATCGAGGACACCACGCTGCCGTTGACCGGCGGCATGAACGTGATCACCGGTGAAACCGGGGCCGGCAAGACGATGGTGGTTACCGGGCTCGGGTTGCTGCTCGGTGGCCGAGCCGACGCCGGGCGGGTCCGAGCGGATCCTGGCCGGGCGGTCGTCGAGGGCCGGCTGCGGCTGGTTGGTGCCAGCGGAGCCGTGGTGCGTGAGCGGGTCGTCGACGCCGGAGGCGAGCCTGACGAGGACGATGTTCTGCTGCTCAGCCGAACGGTGACCGCCGAAGGTCGGTCCCGGGCGCACATCGGCGGCCGCAGTATGCCAGTGTCGGTGCTGAGCGAGATCGGTGCTCAGGTGGTCGCCGTGCACGGGCAGTCCGACCAGTTGCGGCTGCTGCGCCCGGCTGAGCAGCGGGCGTCGCTGGACCGGTTCGCCGGGGCCGACCACGACAAGCTGCTCGCGGCCATGCGGGAGACGTACGGCCGGTGGCGCCAGATCAGCGACGACCTGGCCGACCGGCGGCGCAACGCCCGTGAGCGTAACCAGGAAGCGGACCTGCTCCGGCTGGGTCTCGACGAGATCACCCGGGTCGATCCGCAGCCGGGCGAGGAGGACGCACTCAAGGCCGAGGCGCAACGGCTGGAACACGCCGAAGGGCTGCGTACCGCCGCCCAGCTCGCCGCCCTCGCTCTCGCCGGCGGTACCGAACCGGCCGACGACACGCCGGACGCGACCGGTCTGCTCGGTACCGCCCGCCGGTCGTTGGAGGCACAGGCCGCCGTGGATCCGGCGCTCGGTGAGCTGGCGGCCCGGCTGACCGAGGCGGCGACCCTGGTCGGCGACGTGGCGGCGGAGTTGTCCGGGTACCTGGCGGCACTGGACGCCGACCCGCAGCGGCTGCAGGTGGTCTACGAGCGGCGGATGGCGCTGCGTGGGCTGACCCGCAAGTACGCCGACGACGTGGACGGGGTGATCAGCTGGGCGGAGCGGGCCCGGTCCCGGTTGGCCGAGTTGGACACCTCCGACGAGCTGCTGGACGAGCTGGACCGGGAACGTGCCCGACTGGCCGACGAGGTGGCGGAGCTGGCGGCCCGGGTGTCGGCGGCCCGCCGACAGGCGGCGGCGCGTTTCGCCGAGTTGGTGAGCGTGGAGCTGGCCGGGCTGGCCATGCCGCACGCACGGATCGAGGTCGCGGTGCTCGCCCGGCCGGCGGGCCGGGGCGAGCCGACGCTGACCGTCGACGGTGTCGACGCCGGCGTCGGCCCGGATGGCGCCGACGAGGTCGAGTTGCGGTTGCTGGCGCATCCGGGTGCGCCGCCGCTGCCGTTGCAGCGGGGGGCCAGCGGCGGTGAGCTCTCCCGGGTGATGCTTGCCATCGAGGTGGTGTTCGCCGGCGCCGGAGGCCCGCCGACGTTGGTGTTCGACGAGGTCGACGCCGGGGTGGGTGGGCAGGCGGCGGTGGAGATCGGTCGTCGGCTGGCCCGGCTGGCCCGTAGCCATCAGGTGCTGGTGGTGACGCATCTGCCGCAGGTGGCGGCGTTCGCCGACCGGCATCTCGTGGTGGCGAAGGACACCGGGGGGGCGGTGACGACCAGCGGTGTGCGGATGGTCGAGGACACCGACCGGGCGCGGGAACTCGCCCGGATGCTCGCCGGGCTACCCGACTCGGATCTGGGTCTCGCGCACGCGGAGGAGCTGCTCGCGGTCGCCGCTCGCGATCGACGGGGTTGACCTGTCGGGGTCGGCCCGGTGTGTCTGACCTGCCGGTAGTGGCACAGCGGGCATGTCGTGTCGGTGTTCACCGCCCAACATGCCAGGATGGTAGGGATGCGTTTACCCACCTTGCGCCGGGCTCGTAATCCCGAGCCTGGAACGATCTCCGGCACGGCACGGCTCGATCGCCGGACGAAGCGCCTTGTCGGTCGGCTCCGGCCGGGTGACATCGCGGTCATCGACCACGTGGACCTGGACCGGGTCGCGGCCGACTCGTTGGTCGCCGTCGGCGTGGCCGCGGTCCTCAACGCCAAGCCGTCGGTTTCCGGCCGGTACCCGAACCTCGGTCCGGAGGTGCTGATCCAGGCCGGTATCCCGTTGGTCGACGGCCTCGGTGAGGACGCGTTCGAGAAGATCCGCGAGGGCGACACGGTGCGGGTCGACGGTGCCGAGGTCTTCGTCGGCGACGACCAGGTGACGTCCGGGGTACGCCAGGACGCGGATTCGGTCGCCCGGGCGATGGCCGAGGCCAGGGAAGGACTCTCGGTCCAGTTGGAGGCGTTCGCCGCCAACACGATGGAGTACCTCAAACAGGAACGGGACCTGTTGCTGGACGGGGTCGGCGTACCGGACATCGAGACCAGGATCGCCCGCCGGCACTGCCTGATCGTGGTCCGGGGCTACGACTACAAGGCAGACCTGGACGTGCTGCGGCCGTACATCCGCGAGTTCAAGCCGGTCCTGATCGGCGTGGACGGGGGAGCGGACGCGCTGGTCGAGGCCGGCTACACCCCCGATATGATCATCGGGGACATGGACTCGGTCACCGACGACGTGCTGCGCTGCGGCGCCGAGGTGGTCGTCCACGCCTACCGCGACGGCCGGGCGCCGGGCATGGACCGGGTCCGCGAACTCGGGGTGGAGTCGTTGACCTTCCCGGCGGCGGCTACCAGCGAGGATCTCGCCATGCTGCTCGCCGACGAGAAGGGCGCGTCGTTGATCGTCGCGGTCGGTACCCACGCCACCCTTGTCGAGTTCCTCGACAAGGGGCGGGGCGGGATGGCCTCCACTTTTCTGACCCGGTTGAAGGTTGGCGGTAAGCTGGTCGATGCCAAAGGGGTGAGCCGGCTGTACCGGCAGAGCATTTCCGGCTCGTCGCTGCTGCTGTTGGTGCTCTCCGCGATCGCCGCGATGGCGTCCGCCGTGGCGGTTTCCACGGTCGGTAAGGCCTATCTCGGGGTGGCATCCGAGTGGTGGGACAATTTCGTCTTCCAGTTGGGTCAGCTCTTCTAGCGCGGCCGAAACTTCTGGTCAGCGCAGACGGATCGGAGAAGGCGGCAAGTGTGATCAACTTCCGTTACCACGTGGTGTCGCTCACCGCGGTGTTCCTCGCCCTGGCGATCGGCCTCGTGGTCGGCACCGCTGCGCTGAACGGCCCGGTTGCCGATTCTCTGAGCGACAACGTGAATGCGCTCCGCAAGGACAACACGCAGTTGCGGGAGACAGTCAATTCGCTGCGCGAGGAGGTCAACCGCGAGGAGGACTTCGTCGCCGAGGCCGCGCCGATCCTGCTCGCCGACAAGCTGGCCGGCCGCCGGCTGCTGGTGATCTGCCTGCCCAGCGGTCGGGACCACGCTGAAGGCGTGATGGCCGCGCTCGACCTCGCCGGAGCGACGCTGACCGGCCGGATCGACGTGCAGGACAAGTTCGTCAACCCCGACAACAGCGTGGAGCTGCTGGAGCTCGCCACGGCGGCGGCCCGCCCCACCATCCCCACCACCGGGTTGCCCGGCAACAGCGACGGGGTGGAGACCTCCAGCGCTCTGCTGGCCAGCGCGCTGGTCGACCGGGAGGAGCCGCCGGCGGTCGAACCGGCGGACCTCGCGGCGCTGCTCGACGCGTACGGCGACGCCGGCTACATCACCGTCGAGCAGGAGGTCACCGGACCGGCCGAAGCGGTCGTCGTGGTCAGCGGGCAGCCGTACGTCGACCGGGACGCCGCCAAGAAGGACGCCGCGGTGGTCACCATGGTGGTGCAGTTCGACCGGGTCAGCCAGGTCGTGGTGGCTGGCACCGGCTCCAGCGACGGGAACCTGATCTCCGCGGTCCGCAACGACCCCACGCTGACCCAGTCGATCTCGACCGTGGACAACGGCAACACGACCGCCGGCCAGGCGGTGACGGCGCTCGCCGTGGCCGAGCAGTTCACGCTCGACCAGGCCGGGCATTACGGGCTCGGCGCGGGTGCCACGTCGTTGATGCCGAAACGTCCTGAATAGCGCCCTGTCGACGGAGTGAGCCCCTGATGTCGAACCGTGGCCCGCTGAGCCTGTTACTGCTCGGTGCCGCCGGCACCGTCGCAGCCCGCGTCGCACTGCGCACCGCCAAGCGGGTCGCACCCCGTGGCGCACTGGAGCGCACCAACTTCCGGGGCCGCTCGGTGAGCCTCGCCGGCGGACCGGCGCTCGCCGCCGCCGCGTCGACCGCCGCCGCGTTCGGAGCCGCGAGCCCGCCCGCCGCAGCGGCGGCGCTGGTCGCCGGTGCCGGTTCCGGAGCGGTCGGGCTCTACGACGACATCGTCGGCGCCCGACCGGACCAGCGGGCGGCCAAGGGCTTCGCCGGGCATCTCTCGGCGCTGCGGTCGGGCCGGGTGACCAGCGGGCTGGTCAAGATCGTGGGGGTCGGCGCCGCCGCCACCGTCGCGGCCGCGCTGCTCGCCGTGGACCGCCGGGACACCGCCCGCCGACCGGTCCTCCGGGCGGCCGACACACTACTCGGCGCCGGCGTGATCGCCGGCACCGCCAACCTGGTCAACCTGTTGGACCTGCGGCCCGGGCGAGCGGCGAAGGCCGGGCTGCTGATCGCCGCCCCGTTGCTGGCCGGCCTGACGGCGGGCACCGCCGCAGGGACCAGCGGTGCGGTTCTCGGGCTGCTCCGCGACGATCTCGACGAGCAGGTGATGCTCGGCGACTGCGGCGCCAATGCGCTCGGTGCCCTGCTCGGGGTCGCCGTCGCGCAGCGTACCGGGCCGGTCGGCCGCGCGGTCGTGCTCGCCGGGCTCGCCGGGCTGACGGCGGCGAGCGAGCGGGTCAGCTTCACCCAGGTGATCGCACGCACCCCCGGCCTGCGTGAGTTCGACGCCCTCGGCCGCCGGACACCCTGACCAGGACGCGGCAATGACCAATTCGGCGGTCGGCACCCGGGTCGCCGGTGCCGCGGCGCTGATCGCGGTGCTCACCGTGGCGAGCCGGCTGGCCGGGGTCGGCCGTACCGCGGTTTTCGCCTGGTCGGTGGGGCCGACCGCGCTGGGTGACATCTACACTGCCGCCAACACGATTCCCAACATCATCTTCGAGATCGTCGCCGGGGGAGCGCTGGCCAGCCTCGTGGTGCCGCTGCTCGCCGGTGCGGTGGCCGCCGGTGACCGTACCGCCGTGTCCGCGACCACGTCAGCGCTGCTCACCTGGACGCTCGGCCTGCTGATCCCGCTCGCGGTGCTGCTCGCGTTCGCGGCCGGGCCGATCGTGCGGCTGCTCGCCGCCGACGCCGGTGCCGCGCAGATCGACGCCGGCACGCTGATGCTGCGGCTGTTCGCCCCGCAACTTCCGCTGTACGGGATCGCCGTGGTGCTCACCGGAGTGCTGCAGGCACACCACCGGTTCGCCTGGCCGGTGATCGCCCCGCTGCTGTCCAGCGTCACGGTGATCGGCACCTACCTGACCTTCGCCGCCACCGAGGGACGGCTGGCCGACCTGCCCGGGGTGGGTACGTCAGGCCAGCTGCTGCTGGCCGCCGGCACCACCGGTGGGGTGGCCGTGCTGTCGCTGTGCCTGTTCGTGCCGCTGCGCCCACTGGGTCTGCGGCTGCGACCCGGCCTCCGGTTCGTCGGCGCGGCCCGCGACGCAGTCGGCGGGCTGGCGGCGGCCGGCGCGGTCACCGTCGGCGCGCAGCAGGTCGCCGTGCTGGTCGCGGTCTGGCTCTGCTTCGCCGGTGGCGCGCCGCAGGGCAGCGTCGTGCTGTTCATGCTGGCCCAGACGGTGTTCCTACTGCCCTGGTCGGTGCTCGCGGTGCCGCTGGCGACCGCCGCCTACCCGACCCTGGCCGCAGCCCACAGCCACGGGAACATCGCCGGGTACCGGTCCAACCTCGGTCCGGCCCTGCGCGGCGTGGTCCTGCTCTGCTGTCTCGGCGCGGCCGTCCTGGTCTCCGTCTGCGTCCCGGCTGCGGCCTTTCTGGTCCCGGCCGGGCAGGCCGGGACGCTGGCCGCCGGCGTCGCCGGCTTCGCTCCGGGCCTGATCGGCTACGGTATGTTCGCGATCGGCTCCAGGGCGCTGTACGCGGCCGGCCGCCCGGCACCTGCCACCGCAGCGGTGGCCGCCGGCTGGAGCTGCGTGATGGTCGCCGCCCCGGTGCTGTCACTGGTGCTGCCCGACCGCGACCGGGTCTTCGCCTTGGCGCTGGCCAACGCGCTCGGCATGTCGGTGATGGGGCTGCTGCTGGTCGCGGCCCTGCGCCGGGTCGCCGGTGGCGCCGCGCTGACCGGGCTCGGCCGGGCGGTGGCGACCGGTCTGGTAGCCGGCGTCGTCGCGGCGGCTGCGGGCGCCGGCGTGGCGTACCTGACCGGGCCGGGGTCGACCACCCCGAGCGTGCCCGGCGTGCTGCTGCAGGGCATGCTGTCCGGGGCGACCGGGTTGGCGGTCTTTCTCGCGGTGTCCCTGCCTGCGGACCGCCACGATCTGCGGCCGATGGTCGTTGGCGCGGTGCGCCGGACCCGGCGGCTGGCGGCCGGCCGGCGACGGGACGGGAAGGGGACGGAGTCGCGGTGAGTGATCCGACGGACGATCGCTGGGCCGGTACGGTCCTGCTGCTGATCGGCTCCAGCACGGGCGGTATCGGCCAGCACGTCGCATCCCTGAGCCGGGGCCTGGTGTCTGGCGGGGCGCGGGTGATTGTGTGCGGTCCGCTCGCCGTCGAACAGCAGTTCCGGTTCACCGCGTCCGGTGCCCGGTTCGTCCCGGTGGAGATCCCGGCCAACCCGACCCTGGCCGACGCCCGCGCGGTGACCGCGGTCCGCCGCGTCCTCGCCGACGGGGTCGACGTGGTGCACGCGCACGGACTACGCGCCGGGTTCGTCGCGGCGCTCGCCCGACCGTCCGCGCCGATCGTGGTGACCTGGCACAACAGCATCCTCGTCGGCGGGCTGCGGGGTCGACTGGCGCGGCTGGTCGAGCGGCGGGTGGCGCGGGCCGCCCGGGTGACCCTCGGTGCCTCGGCCGACCTAGTCGAGCGGGCGGTGGCGCTCGGCGCGCCTGACGCCAGGCTCGGCCCGGTTGCGGCGCCGGAGTTGCCCGCGCCGAGACGCAGCCGTGCCGCAGTGCGCGCGGAATTCGGTGTCGGCGCCCATCAACCGCTGGTGCTCTCGGTCGGCCGGCTGCACCCGCAGAAGCGCTACGACCTGCTGGTCGACGCCGCCGCCGGATGGCGCGAACTGACTCCACCGGCGCAGGTGGTGATCGCCGGCACCGGGCCGAGCTACCTGTCCCTGGCGGCGCAGATCTCGGCGGTACGGGCACCGGTCACCCTACTCGGCCACCGTCATGACGTGTCCGACCTGCTGCTCGGCGCCGACCTGGCGGTCGTCTGCAGCGACTGGGAGGCTCGACAGTTGTTCGCCCAGGAGGCGTTGCGGGCCGGCGTACCGTTGGTGGCGACCGCGGTCGGCGGGCTGCCCGAACTGGTCGGCGACGCCTGCCGGTTGATTCCACCCGGCGACCTGGCCGCGCTGGACGGCGCCGTGCGCGAGTTGCTGAGCGACCATCAGCAGCGGGCCGACCTGGCCGACCGTGGACCCCGGCGAGCCGCCGGCTGGCCAAGCGACGCGGACAGTCTCGACCTGGTCCGCGCTGTCTACCGGGAGCTGACCGGCGGGCGGGAGGTAGCCGGCGGGCAGTCGGTGCCGGGCCGCCGTGCCGGGCCGACCGACCGCGACGACCGACCGGTGGACGGGAGCGGCTGATGCGTCACCGGATCGTGCCGCTGCTGCTGACGTCGATGCTGCTGGCCGCCGGCGTGGCGGCACTGGCCGACCGGCCGGCGGTGGGTACCTCCGGTCGCAGCGCGGACTACGTGGTCATTGTCGGAGTGCCGGGCCTGCGCTGGGACGACGTCGACCGGCGGACGACGCCGACGCTGTGGCGGCTGGCGGAGCAGGGCTCGATCGCCGCACTGGCGGTGCGGTCCGCGCAGCGGCCGACCTGTCCGGCCGACGGGTGGGTCACCCTCGGTGCCGGCAACTACGCGGCGTACGACGGGATCACCGGCACCACCGGCGACGGCACCTGCCCGCTGGCGCAGATCGCCGTCGAGCAACCTGACGGCATCGGTGGATACCTGACCTCGCAGCCCGCGACGGTGCGCCTCAATCAGGAACGTCTCACCTGGGGTGCGGTGCCCGGCGCGTTGGCCGAGTCGGTGCGGTGCACGGTGGCCATCGGGCCGGGTGCCGCGCTGACCGCCGCCCGGCCTTTCGGCCGGGTCGACCGCTACGAGCCGCAGCTCCCGCCGGACCCGGCGGACCTGCTCGCCTCCTGCGTGTTGAGCGTCGTTGACGCCGGAGTGGTTGCCGGTTCCGACCCGACCGAACGGGCAGCCGCCGCACGGCGGGCCGACGAGACGCTGGCGCGGGTTCTGGCGGCTCGCCCGCAGCGCTCACTCGTGCTGGTCGCCGGGCTGGCCGACACCGGCGCACCGACCCGGCTGCACGTGGCGGTCGCCGACGGTCCCGGCTGGGAGACGGGTTGGATGACGTCGCCGACCACCGGCCGGGACGGCTACCTGCAGTTGGTGGACCTGGCACCGACCGCGCTGCACGTGCTCGACCGGGATCAACCCGACGGGCTGTTCATCGGCCAGCCGGCGAGTTCGGCACCTGGCCGGCCGGAGGACCTCGCGACGGCGATCGCGTACCCGGCCGACGCGGACCGGGAGGCCCGCGCCCAGCGGCGCGCCGCGGTCTGGTTCTTCGGCCTGCTCGCCGGGTTCCACACCGCACTCGCCGTGGCCGTCGTACCGTTGCTGCGCCGGGTGCGCCGCACCGCAGGGCGGCCTGGCCCGGACCCGGTCACTCGGCGGGCCAACGCCGTCATGGAGGTCCTGCTGATCGCGGCCGCGCTCGCCATCCCGGCGGCGCTGCTCGCCGAGGTGGTGCCCTGGTGGCGCAGCGGCCGGCCCGGCCCCGCGTTGGCCGTGGCGACGGTGCTGGTGGTCGCCGCCGCGACGGCGGCGGTCCGGATCAGCCGTTCCTACCGACGCACGCTCGCCCCGATGACGCTGGTCGCCACGATCGCGGCGGCGGTCGTCGCCGCCGACGTGCTGACCGGCGCCAGGCTGCAACTCAACGGCGTAGCCGGATACTCCGCCTCCGAAGGCGGTCGCTACGCCGGGCTCGGCACGGTGGGACTGGGGGTGCTGATCGCCGGCACCCTGCTGGCCGCCGGCTGTCTGGCCCAGCGGGTCCGGCGTGGTTGGCGGGTGACGGTGGTGGTCACCATCGGTGGTGCCGCGGTGATCCTGGTCGGCAGCCCCTACCTGGGTGCCGACCCGGTCGGAGCGATCGCGTTGACCGCCGGAGTGGCGGTCACGGCGGCGATCAGCACCGGGGGTTGGCTGAGTGTGCCCAGAGTGGCGTGGGCGACGGTCGCGAGTCTGCTGGTGACCGCCGGCTTCGCACTGCTCGATTTGCAGCGGCCGGAGACTGAACGGGGCAGCTTGGGACGGTTCCTCACCGCACTGGCCGACGGCACCGGCGGGCTCACCCTGCACCGTTCCTCGGCGGCCAACATGTCGGCCCTGCTGAGCAGCCCGTTGACGGTGCTGACGCTGGTCGCGGCGGTACTCGTGTGGTTCGCCCTGCTGCAGCCGTGGGGCGGGCTGAAACGGCTGTTCGGCATCTATCCGGCGGTGCGGGCGGCGATGGCCGGCATCGCCGTGTCGTCGGTGATCGGCGGCGGTCTTGCGGGTTCTGCGCTGGACGTGGCCGGTGCGGCGGCGGCGGTGACCGTGCCGTTGGCCGCGTTGGTGGCGTTGCGGGTGCTCGGGCACTCGGCGGACCGGACCAGACCGTCCACCGGCCAGACGGGCCCGCCCGGCCCGGCCGAGCAGAGCCCGGCGAAGGCACCCGACGAGGTCAGCGGGTCCGCTGTTTCGGCAGGTGTTACCGTGGAGTCCCGTGGATCGCGCCAGCAGCTTCATCAGTGACGCGCCGGTCTGCACGACCAGTCAGACGACCCACGGGAGCACGCCTTGGCCCCTTCGACACAGACGGTACGGCACATTTTCGTCACCGGGGGCGTCGCGTCCTCACTCGGCAAGGGGTTGACCGCATCCAGTCTGGGCAACCTGCTCAGCGCTCGCGGACTCCGAGTGGTGATGCAGAAGCTCGACCCGTACCTCAACGTCGACCCCGGCACGATGAACCCCTTCCAGCACGGTGAGGTGTTCGTCACCGACGACGGCGCCGAAACCGATCTCGACGTGGGGCACTACGAACGGTTCCTCGACCGTGACCTGTCCTGCAAGGCCAACGTGACCACCGGTCAGATCTACTCCGAGGTCATCGCCAAGGAACGCCGGGGCGAGTACCTCGGCGACACGGTGCAGGTGATTCCGCACATCACCAACGAGATCAAAGCCAGGATCCGGGCGATGGGAGAGCCCGACGAGCACGGGTTGATCCCGGACGTGGTGATCACCGAGGTGGGCGGCACCGTCGGCGACATCGAGTCGTTGCCGTTCCTGGAGGCGATCCGCCAGGTCCGTCACGACGTCGGCCGGGACCGCTGCTTCTACCTGCACGTGTCGCTGGTTCCCTACCTGGTGCCGTCCGGCGAGCTCAAGACGAAGCCGACGCAGCACTCGGTCGCCGCGCTGCGCAGCATCGGTATCCAGCCGGACGCGATCGTGTGCCGCTCCGACCGGGAGATCCCGGACAAGTTGAAGCACAAGCTGTCGCTCTACTGTGACGTGGACCGGGAAGCGGTCATCGCCGCCCCCGACGCGCCGAGCATCTACGACATCCCGAAGGTGCTGCACCGGGAGGGCCTCGACGCCTACGTGGTGCGCCGGCTGGGTCTGTCCTTCCGCGACGTCGACTGGACCAGCTGGGACGACCTGCTGGAGCGGGTGCACCATCCGCGGCACACCGTCACCGTGGCGCTGGTCGGCAAGTACGTCGACCTGCCGGACGCGTACCTGTCGGTGACCGAGGCGATCCGGGCGGCGGGTTTCGGGCACCGGGCGCGGGTGCAGATCCGGTGGGTGCCCAGCGACGAGTGTGTCAGCCCGAACGGTGCCGCCGCCGCGCTCAGCGGGGTCGACGGGATCGTGATCCCGGGCGGATTCGGGGTGCGGGGCATCGAGGGCAAGATCGGCGCGGCCCGGTACGGGCGGGAGAACGGCGTCCCGGTGCTCGGGCTCTGCCTCGGCCTGCAGTGCATGGCGATCGAGGTGGCCCGCAACGGTGCCGGTCTGGCCGGTGCCAACTCCGCCGAGTTCGACGAGGAGGTTGAACACCCGATCATCGCGACCATGGCGGACCAGGAGCAGATCGTCGCCGGCAAGGGGGACATGGGCGGCACGATGCGCCTCGGCGGGTACCGGGCGCTGCTGGCTGAAGGCTCGATCGTCGCGCAGGCGTACGGGGCGACCGAGGTCAGTGAACGGCACCGGCACCGCTACGAGGTGAACAACGCGTACCGGGAGGTGTTGGAGAAAGCCGGGTTGCGGATCTCGGGCACCTCGCCGGACGGCCGGCTGGTCGAGTTCGTCGAGCTGGACCGGGCTGAGCACCCGTTCTTCGTCGCCACTCAGGCCCACCCGGAGCTGAAGAGCCGCCCGACCCGGCCGCATCCGCTGTTCCATGCCTTCGTCGGTGCGGTGATCACGTATTCGGAGGCCGACCAGTTGCCGGTGGATCTGGCGCCGGCCCCCGGAGGCCAGGCCTGATGCGGGAGCACGGGCCGGACGCCGAAGACGGCTCGGGCGGTCACGTCTACCGGGTGCTGTCGCGGACCGACCGGTTCTCCGGCCCAATCTTCTCGGTGGTCAGCGACGAGGTGACGATGCCGGCTGGCGGTGTGGCCAGGCGGGACTACGTACGGCATGTCGGCGCGGTCGCAGTGGTCGCGCTCGACGAGGCCGGACGGGTGGTGCTGGTCCGTCAGTACCGCCATCCGGTCGGCCGGCAGCTGTGGGAACTTCCCGCCGGCCTGATCGACGTCGCCGGGGAGGAACTGCCCGCCACCGCCCACCGGGAGCTCGTCGAGGAGGCCGACCTGACCGCCGGTCGACTCGATCTGCTCGTCGATGTGCACCCGTCGCCGGGATTTTCGGACGAGACGGTCCGGATCTTCCTCGCCCGGGACCTCACCCCGGTGCCGGAGCAGGACCGGCACCATCGCCACGACGAGGAGGCGGAGCTGCAGGTCCACCTCGTCGACCTCGACGAGGCGGTCCGGATGGTACTGGGCGGCGAGATCACCAACGGTCCGGCGGTAGCCGGTCTGCTGGCTGCGGCCTGCGCCCGGCAGACGGGGTGGGCGGCGTTGCGTGCCGTCACCGAACCTGCCCCGCGCCCGCCCGGCGGCGCGGCGCGCTGACCCGGCGGCCGGCGAACGGCGGCCGGCGCGGATGTCGTCCGCCCGACCGCCGTTCGGCTTGTCGCAATCTCCGCTCGGCCACCGGTTACGCGGTGGTCGCCGAGCGGTCGGGTGGTCAGTCGCGCAGCGGCCGACCCTGGGCGTCGGTGCCGCCGTTGACCAGGACGAGAATCCCGTCGATCAGGCCCCAGAGCGAACCGAGGCCGCAGGTGACGACGCTGACGACCAACTGGAGTACGGCGATCTTGGTGTGGCCTGTGTAGAACCGGCCGACGCCGAAGCCGCCCAGCAGGATGCCGAGGACCCCGGCGATGATCTTGCTCTTGTCGGAGACGCCACCGGCGCCAGGATGCTGAGGAAAGGTCATGGAGCGGCAATGTAGTGACCTTGGTCCAGGTCGTCGCAGCGAAGGTCCGGATCCTGGGAAAACCGCGGACCGCGCTCACCTGGTGGTCCCTGGCCTTCACTCCATGTGATCGCCTGGGCGGTGGTCGCTCGGAATGACACACCGTCAAGCCGTGCCGTCATCGACTGTCAACGTGCCGGCTGTCGGACCTGTCGACCGGATCTAGACTTCGCCGGGAGACAAGTTCGGGCAGCGTGGCCCGCGGAAAGGTGACGGCGACGTGAAGGTTGGCATTCCCCGCGAGGTCAAGAACCACGAGTACCGGGTGGCGATCACCCCGGCCGGGGTGCACGAGTTCACCCGGGCCGGTCACCAGGTGACGGTGGAGACCGGCGCCGGCGTCGGATCCGCCATCACCGACGACGAGTTCGCCGCCGCCGGGGCGAGCATCGCCCCGAGCGCCGACGACGTCTGGGCGAGTGCCGACCTGGTCCTCAAGGTGAAGGAGCCAGTCGCCGAGGAACACCACCGGATGCGACCCGGCCAGGTCCTCTTCACCTACCTGCACCTCGCGGCGTCGCGAGAGTGCACCGACGCCCTGCTGCGCCAACGGGTCACCGGAATCGCGTACGAAACGGTGGAGAACGCCGACCGTTCCCTCCCGCTGCTCGCACCGATGTCCGAGGTCGCCGGTCGGCTGGCCGCACAGGTCGGCGCGTACCACCTGATGCGTCCCGGCGGTGGCCGCGGCGTGCTGATGGGCGGGGTCCCCGGCGTCTACCCGGCGAAGGTGGTGGTCATCGGGGCCGGGGTGTCCGGGATGAACGCGGCCGTGATCGCGGCCGGGATGCACGCCGACGTCCTGCTGCTCGACCGGGACATCAGCAAGCTGCGTCAGGCGGACGCGATCCACCAGGGGCGGATGAAGACGGTCGCGTCGAACACCTACGAGGTCGAGCGGGCGGTGATCGACGCGGACCTGGTGATCGGCGCGGTCCTGGTGCCCGGAGCGAAGGCACCCAGGATCGTCACCAACGAACTGGTGTCCCGGATGAAGCCCGGCAGTGTGCTCGTCGACATCTCGATCGACCAGGGCGGGTGTTTCGAGGACTCCCGGCCCACCACCCACGCCGAACCCGTCTACCCGGTCCACGACTCGGTCTTCTACTGCGTGGCGAACATGCCCGGCGCCGTCCCGCACACCAGCACGTACGCGTTGACCAACGTCACCCTGCCGTACGCCCTCGAACTCGCCAACCGGGGCTGGCGCGACGCGCTGCGTCACGATCGGGCTCTCGCCGCCGGTCTGAACACCCACGACGGCGAGATCACCTCCGGTCCGGTGGCCGAGGCACATGGCCTGAGCAGCCGGTCGTTGGCCGAGGTGCTGGGCTGACCGGCGACGCGCCGCCGCAGACGGTGCCGCCGGCCCCTGCGCTGCGGCACGCGGTCCGCAGCTACCTGGACCACCTGACCGTCGAACGCGGGCTGTCCCAGCACACCCTCCGGTCCTACCGGCGCGACCTGGACCGCTACCTCGGCACGCTGGCGCACCTGGGGATCGCTGAACTTGCCGAGGTGGGGCCGGTGCAGATCACCGGGCACCTCGCCGCGCTGCGGGCCGGCGCCGACGGGCAGCCGCCGCTGTCGGCCGCGTCCACCGCCCGGGCCGCCAGTGCCATCCGCGGGCTGCACCGGTTCGCCGTCCGGGAGGGACACGCCGACTCCGACGCCGGCCGCGACGTCCGTCCCGCCGTCCCGCCGCGCCGGCTGCCCCGGGCGCTCGACGTCGACCAGGTCGAACGGTTGCTGACCGCCGCCGGCGCGGTGGACGGTCCGGTGCCGCCGCTGGCCGTACGCGACCGGGCACTGCTGGAGTTCCTCTACGGCACCGGGGCGCGGATCTCCGAGGCGGTCGGTGCCGCCGTCGACGACCTCGACCTGGACACCGGGACGGTCCTGCTCCGTGGCAAGGGCGGCCGGCAGCGGGTGGTCCCGGTCGGCGGGTACGCGGCCGACGCGCTGCGGGCCTATCTGACCCGGGTGCGGCCGGCACTCGTGGCGGCGGGCCGGGGCAGCCCGGCCGTCTTCCTCAACGCGCGGGGCGGGCAGCTGTCCCGGCAGAGCGCGTGGACGGTGCTGCGGCGCGCCGCTGAGCGCGCCGGGTTGCCGGTGAGCGGGGCACATCCGGTTTCCCCGCACACCCTGCGGCACTCGTACGCCACCCATCTGCTCGACGGCGGCGCGGACGTACGGGTGGTCCAGGAACTGCTCGGCCACGCGTCGGTGACCACCACTCAGGTCTACACGCTGGTGACCGTCGACCGGCTCCGCGAGGTCTACGCCACCGCGCATCCGCGGGCCCGTGGTTGACCCGTTCCGCGAGCCTGCGGTCGATCCGTAGGCGGATGCGGGTGCGGGCGTCGGGCGTACCCGGGTCATGCCGGGTCGACACGCCGGACCGGTGTCCGCCGCACCCCGGCCGGGTGGCGTACAGTCGGGCAACGGCGCGGCTTTCGTACGGCGGCAGGCGAAGGCCCCGCAGCGGCGACGCCGCTGCAGACGCCGGTCGGCTCCGGCGCCGAGCAGTCGTCGGGAGGGGGCGCACAGGACATGGCGGGCAACAGTGACCGTGCCGAGGCGTGGACCTCGACGCTCCGCGAACAACAGGCAGGGCTCGATCTGAGCGCGGAGCTCGGTCCCGCCGATCCGACCGCCTACACCATGCGCAAGCCGATCCCCGAGCCGATGCCGACCGACCGGCACGGCCCGGCGCGGGTCATCGCGATGGCCAACCAGAAGGGCGGCGTCGGCAAGACCACCACGACGATCAACCTCGGTGCCGCGTTGGCCGAGTACGGTCGCCGGGTGCTGCTGGTCGACTTCGACCCGCAGGGCGCGCTGTCGGTCGGGCTCGGGGTCAACCCGCACAACCTCGATCTGTCGGTCTACAACCTGCTGATGCAGGACGACGTCACTGCCGAGGACGTGCTGATCAAGACCGACGTCGCCGGTCTGCACCTGCTGCCGGCCAACATCGACCTGTCGGCCGCGGAGATCCAGCTGGTCAACGAGGTTGCCCGGGAGATGGCCCTGGCCCGGGTGCTCAAGTCGATCCGCAAGGAGTACGACTTCGTTCTGATCGACTGCCAGCCCTCGCTCGGTCTGCTGGCGATCAACGCGCTCACCGTGGCACACGGTGTGCTGATCCCCCTGGAATGCGAGTTCTTCAGCCTGCGTGGGGTGGCGCTGCTGCTGGACACCATCGACAAGGTCCGCGAGCGGCTCAACTTCGACCTGGAGCTCGAAGGCATCCTCGCCACGATGTACGACAGCCGCACCACCCACTGCCGGCAGGTGCTGCAGCGGGTGGTCGAGGCGTTCGGCGACAAGGTCTACCAGACGGTCATCACCAAGACAGTGAAGTTCCCCGAGTCGACGGTGGCCGGCGCACCGATCACCAGTCTCGACCCGGCCTCGTCCGGCGCCCGCAACTACCGGCAGCTGGCCCGCGAGGTCATCGCGCACCAGGCGGAGCGCTAACCTGCGGTGCAGCTCGTCGAGCAGGTGGACTACGGTCGACGGGTGAGCGCTCCGACGGTCGACGTGACAGCTGGGCAGGTTGCCGGGACGGCACCCGGCTCCGGCGACGCCGCCGGGGTGGTCCTGCCCGGCGAGAGCACCGGATTCACCGTCCGGCTGGACAACTTCACCGGACCGTTCGACCTGCTGCTGCAGCTCATCGGTAAACACAAGCTGGACGTCACCGAAGTGGCGTTGCACCAGGTCACCGACGAGTTCATCGCCTACATCCGGGCGATGGGCGACGACTGGGACCTGGACGAGGCCAGTGAGTTCCTGGTCGTCGCGGCGACCCTGCTCGACCTCAAGGCCGCCCGGCTGCTGCCCGCCGCCCAGGTCGAGGACGAAGAGGACCTGGCTCTGCTGGAGGCCAGGGACCTGCTGTTCGCCCGGCTGTTGCAGTACAAGGCGTTCAAGGAGGCCGCGGCGCACATCGCCGAGCTGGAGACCGCTGGGGCCCGCCGCTATCCCCGCTCGGTCACCATGGAGGAGCGGTACGCGCAGGCGCTGCCCGAGCTGGTGCTCGGTATCGGTCCGGAGCGGCTCGCGAAGCTCGCGATCAGGGCGATGACGCCACGCGTCGCACCGGTCGTCTCCATCGACCACGTGCACCAGATCCGGGTGAGCGTGCGGGAGCACGCCACTCTGTTGCGTGACCGGCTGCGCCGGATGGGCACCGCGACGTTCCAGACGCTGTGCCTGGACTGCGAGTCCACCCTGGAGGTCGTCGCACGCTTCCTCGCGCTGCTGGAGCTCTACCGGGAGGGTCTGGTCGGCTTCAGCCAGGAGCAGGCCCTGGGGGATCTGACCGTACGCTGGACCGGAGGCGCCGACGGCGGCGGGGAGCTCACCATTGACGAGTACGCCGGCCACCCGGAGGAACGGGACGCCGCCGCGGCACCGGTCACCCAGCTGAAGGCCGTGCAGCCGGACGCCGTGCAGGAGGAGACCCCGTGAGCACCGACGAGCAGCCCGACTCGCTCGCCGAGCAGGCGGCCGCCTGGGTGCCACCGTGGGCGCGGGCCCCCGTACCAGCGGAACATGCCACCGCGCCCGAACCGCAGCCGCCGCCGACCCCCGAGCCTGAACCGGTCCCGGCGGCGGAGCCGGCCCCCGAGCCGCCGCCGGCGCCCGAGCCGCCGCCGGCGCCCGAGCCGGTGCCAGCCGCTGAACCGCCGCCTACAGCCGGGCCGACACCGGTGGTCGGGCCGTCGCCGGTCCGACCGGAGGCGCTGGCGCTGCTCGACGACGCCGAGTTGCGCGCCGCGCTCGAAGCGATCCTGCTCGTGGTCGACGAACCCGTCGCCGAGGTGGTCCTGGCCCAGGTGCTGGAGCAGCCCACCGACCGGATCGCCGCAGTCCTCGCCGACCTCTCCGCCGGCTACACAGCGGCCGGTCACGGCTTCGACCTGCGTCGGGTGGCTGGCGGCTGGCGGCTCTACACCCGTCCGGAGTACGCGCCGTACGTGGAGCGGTTCGTACTCGACGGGCAGTCGGCACGGCTGACCCAGGCCGCGCTGGAGACCCTCGCCGTGGTCGCCTACAAGCAGCCGGTGACGCGTGGCCGGGTCTCCGCGATCCGGGGTGTCAACTGCGACGGGGTGATCCGTACCCTGTTGTCCCGTGGCCTGATCGAGGAGTGCGGCAGCGAGCCGGAGTCCGGCGCCTACCTCTACCGCACCTCGACGCTGTTCCTGGAGAAACTGGGGTTGGACAGCGTCGAGGAGCTACCCTCGCTCGCGCCGTTCCTGCCCGACGACGTGGAAGAGATTGCCGATGCCCAGCGATGACGACAGCGGTGTACAGCGTCTGCAGAAGGTGCTCGCCACCGCCGGAGTCGGCTCGCGGCGGGCCTGCGAGGATCTGATCTTCCGACGCCGGGTGACGGTCGACGGACGCATCGCTCAACTCGGCGACAAGGTCGACCCGCGTACGGCGGTCATCCACGTCGACGGCGAACGGGTCGTCGCCGACCACCGGCTCGCCTATCTGGCGATGAACAAGCCCCGCGGCGTGGTTTCCACCATGGCAGACGAAAAGGGTCGTACCGCGTTGTCGGACCTGCTCGACCGGGTTGACCAGCGGGTCTACCACGTCGGCCGACTGGATGCGGACAGTGAGGGACTGTTGCTGCTGACCAACGACGGCACGCTGGCCCACCGCCTGATGCATCCGTCGTACGGGGTGCCGAAGACGTACCTGTGTGAGATTGCCGGCCCGGTGCCCCGGGCGGTCGGCCGCCGGCTGCTCGCCGGTGTCGATCTCGACGACGGGCCGGCCAAAGTGGACAAGTATGCGCTGCTGGACACCCTGGGTCGCACCGCGCAGGTCGAGGTGGTGCTGCACGAGGGGCGCAACCACATCGTGCGTCGGCTGTTCGACGAGGTGGGGCACCCGGTCTCGCGACTGGTGCGGACCGCCATCGGGCCGATCCGGCTCGGTGACCTGCGGCCGGGGCGGACCCGGCGGCTGAACAACGCGGAGGTCGCCGCCCTCTTCTCGGCCGTCAGCGACTAACCAGGCATGATGGACCCGGAAAGCGGGCACTCGGCAGGTGCCCTCGTGGATGCTCCCGGGACTGCCGGGGCCGGTGGTACGGAAGAGAGGAAACCGACGGTGGCTGAGCAGGCACGGACCGGGCACTTCGTGGTGGCGGTGGATGGTCCGTCCGGATCCGGCAAATCCACCGTTTCCCGGCGACTGGCCGCCGCGACAGGCGCCCGCTACCTGGACACCGGCGCGATGTACCGGGCAATCACCTGGGCAGTGCTCCGGTCTGGCGTCGACCCGCACGACACGCCCGGGGTCGTCAAGGTCGCGTCGGACGTCACCTTGACCGTCGGCACCGATCCGGCGGCACCGCACATCAGCGCGGATGGCGTCGCGGTGGACGTCGAGATCCGCAGCCAGGAGGTCACCTCCGCAGTGTCCGCGGTGGCGGCCGTGCCGGCGGTACGTGAACGGCTGGTCGCCGAGCAGCGCGCGTTGATCGATCAGCCGTCCCCGATTGTCGTCGAGGGCCGTGACATCGGCTCCGTCGTCGCACCCGATGCTGACCTCAAGGTCTACCTCACCGCGTCGGCCGAGGCCAGGGCGATGCGGCGCAGCGCCGAGACCGCCGCCGACGTAGCGGCGACAGCCGCGGCGCTGGCCCGCCGCGACCGGCTCGACTCGACCCGGGCCGCCGACCCGTTGCAGCAGTCCGCCGACGCGGTCGAGCTGGACACCACCGGGATGGGCATCGACGAGGTCGTCGACCAGCTCCGCGAGCTGCTCGTAGCCCGGACGACCCGGTGAGCGCCGAGGCAGTCCCGGACGAGCGGACCGGGCCGGCCGCCCCGGTCCCGGTGGTCGCCGTCGTCGGGCGCCCCAACGTCGGCAAGTCCACACTGGTCAACCGGATCATCGGCCGCCGGCAGGCGGTGGTGGAGGACACCCCGGGCGTGACCCGGGACCGGGTGCCGTACGACGCCAACTGGTCCGGTCGGCAGTTCGTCGTCGTCGACACCGGCGGCTGGGAGCCGGACGCCCGCGACCGCGCCGCCGCGATCGCCGCCCAGGCCGAAGCCGCGGTGGCCACCGCGGACGTCATCCTGTTCGTCGTCGACGCCACGGTCGGCTCGACCGATGTCGACGAGGCCGCGGTCAAGATGCTGCGACGCAGCGCCAAACCGGTCCTGCTGGTCGCCAACAAGGCCGACAACATGTCCGTCGAGTTGGAGTCGGCCGCCCTGTGGTCACTCGGCCTGGGCGAGCCGTACCCGGTCTCGGCGCTGCACGGTCGCGGGTCCGGCGACCTGCTCGACGCGGTCCTCGACGCGTTGCCTGATCCGCCGCCGGTCACCGAGCCGGGTGGGCCGCGCGGCCCTCGCCGGGTCGCCCTGGTCGGCCGGCCGAACGTCGGCAAGTCCAGCCTGCTCAACCGGCTCGCCCGGGAGGAACGGGCCGTCGTCGACTCCGTCGCGGGCACCACCGTCGACCCGGTGGACAGCATCGTCGAGATCGGCGGTGAACCGTGGCAGTTCGTCGACACCGCCGGGCTGCGCAAACGCGCCAACCGGGCCAGCGGCACCGAGTACTACGCCAGCCTGCGCACCGCCGGCGCGATCGAAGCGGCCGAGGTGGCGGTCGTCCTGCTCGACGCCAGCGAAGTCCTGAGCGAGCAGGACCAGCGGGTGCTGTCGATGGTCGTCGAGGCCGGCCGGGCCTTGGTGATCGCGTTCAACAAGTGGGATCTGGTCGACGCCGACCGACGCTACTACCTGGAGAAGGAGATCGAGCGGGACCTCCGGCGCATTCCGTGGGCGATCCGGGTGAACATCTCCGCCCGGACCGGCCGGTCGGTGGAGCGGCTCGCCCCGGCGCTGCGGACCGCCCTGGCCAGCTGGGAGACCCGGATCCCGACCGGCCAGCTCAACCAGTGGATCACCGCCCTGGTGCAGGCCACCCCGCACCCGGTACGCGGCGGCCGCGCACCGCGCATCCTCTTCGCCACCCAGGCCGGCGTGGCGCCGCCCCGGTTCGTGCTGTTCACCACCGGCCCGCTCGACGCCGGCTACCAGCGGTTCGTCGAGCGCAAGCTGCGGGAGGAGTTCGGCTTCGAAGGCACCCCGATCGAGGTCACGGTGCGCCCACGCAAGCAGGTGGGTCCCGGCGGGCGGGGCAAGGCCCACGGCTGAGGCCCGTCGCCGGTATGGCTGCCGTATCTCCCCGGGTGGGGGCCGCGGTGTCCTGGCCGACCGGTGCGCTACGCTGTACCGGCTGCCGCCGGCGCTGTGCCGGCTGGAGCGGGACGTGGCGCAGCTTGGTAGCGCACTTGACTGGGGGTCAAGGGGTCGTCGGTTCGAATCCGGCCGTCCCGACAGCGTGAGGGTTTCCGCAGGTCAGCGACTTGCGGGAGCCCTCTTTTCATTGCTTGGCATGGATGCCCGGTCTGGCGTGCCGCTGTTGGACCACAAAACTCGGGCAGGTTGCCATGGCACTGTTGGATCTTCAGAAGCTGACCGTAGGACTGTCCCGGACCTGGGCCGGGTCCCTGCGGGACTGGGACCGGTCGCTGCGTTCGGGGAACTATCCGGAGACGACCCGGTACAACTGTCTCCTCGCGGCGGCGCAGCTGGCGCGGTACCTGGGGGAGCACTCGCCCGACCCGGACGCCGACGACGGCGCCGCCGACCCATGCGTGGTCTGTCTTTCACTTCCACCCGAGGTTGGGATGAGGTCCGACAGGGGCGGAGTAGGTAGTTGTCACCCGTGATCTCCACGCGGAGCGGTTGATGAAACGGATGCCGTAGGTCGAGACAGGCCCGAGCGCGCGGCTTCCATCACTGGTCAACCCGCGTCCCGGCTGCCACGCCGGCTTGCTCGCACCGCCCGTGACCAGCTCGCTTGCGAATCGGTGCGCTGAAGGTGAGGGCTAAGGCGTTTATACCGACGCGAAGGCGCCGCCGAGGACGGAAGTCTTGTGCCGAGACGAGAGGGAGCCGCGATGCCCGTCAGCCCAGTCATCGAAGCCGCCCAATTGAGCGTTACCTACGGCAAGTTCGACCCCGTCGAGGAGATCTCGACCCATGTCGCGCTCTGGGAGCTCTACGCCCTCCTCGGCACCAACGGGGCAGGCAAGACCTCGACGATCGAGGTCATCGAGGGTCGTCGGACGGTGTCGGCGGGCACGGTGCGCGACTTCGGCGAAAGCCCCACGGCCCGGCGAACGGTGGCCGTCACCTAGGTGCTCGGCGGCAACGCCTGCGCGCTGAGCATCACCACATCTGGACCAGATGTCGGAGGCAGCCGAGACATTGAAGGAGTCACCCACGGTGGATGCATCGCAGATCGAGTTCGGTATCGACAGTTTCGGTGACCGCCCTCATGATGACCGGGGGGAAATCGTCTCGCACGCGAAGGCGATCCGCGCGGCAGTGGCCGAGGCCGTCCTGGCCGACCAGATCGGCATCGACGTGGTCGCATTGGGCGAGCACCACCGGCCGGAGTACGCGATCTCCAGTCCGGAGACTGTGCTCGCCGGCATCGCGACCGCCACGCAGCGGATCCGGCTCGCGTCGGGAGTGACGGTGCTGTCCTCGGATGATCCGGTGCGGGTGTTCCAGCGCTTCGCCACGATCGATGCGCTATCCAGCGGTCGCGCCGAGGTGATCCTCGGGCGAGGGTCGTTCACCGAGTCGTTCCCGTTGTTTGGGTACGACCTGAAGGACTACGAGGTGCTGTTCGAGGAGAAGATCGACCTGTTTCACCGACTGCTGGACGAGAAGCCGGTGACCTGGGAAGGCACCACTCGCGCCGCCCTGCAGAACGCGGACGTCTATCCGAAGACGGAATCGGGACGTCTGAGCACCTGGGTGGGAGTGGGCGGTACGCCGCAGTCGGTGCTCCGCACCGCGCGCTACGGATTCCGGCTCATGCTCGCCATCATCGGTGGCGTACCCGATCGCTTTGCTGCGTACGTGGACCTGTATCGACGGGCGCACCAGCAGCTCGGCACGACCGCTGCGCCGGTCGGGGTGCACTCGCCTGGCTTCGTCGCCGCGACCGACGAGGAGGCCAAGGAGCTGTTCTACCCCGGATACCGGGAGATCCGCGATCGGATCGGCACGTTGCGCGGTTGGCCGCCGCTCCAGCGGCGGGAGTTCGATGCCGACGTGGCGCACGGCTCGCTGTACGTCGGGTCGGTCGAGACCGTCGCGGCGAAGATCGCCCGCGCGGTCCGGATGTTGGACGTGGGCCGTTTCGACATGATCTACTCCGCCGCGGGGACAGTCTCCGCCGCGGCGCGGATGCGGTCGGTCGAGCTGTACGGCACGCAGGTCATTCCGCGGGTGCGTGAGCTTCTGGCTGAGCAGTCCGCAGCCACGGCGCGGGTTGCACGATGACTTCTCGTGTCACAACCGTCGGTATTCTGGGTGCCGGGAAGGTCGGCACCGTCCTGGCCCGTCTGGCCGTCGCCGCCGGCTATCGCGTCCTCATAGCCGGCTCCGGAGATCCTGAGAGGATCGCACTGACCACCGAGGTGCTGACACCCGGCGCCACTGCCGGGTGGCCGACCGAGGTCGCGGCGACCGCGGACGTGGTGATCCTCGCACTCCCATTCAGCAGGCACCGCAACCTCCCGGTAGACGAATTGAAGGGGAAGCTCGTCGTGGATGCGATGAACCACTGGTGGGAGTCTGACGGCCTCCGCGACACGATCGTCCCGCCCGGCGTGTCATCGAGCGATGCCGTGCAGCGGTTCCTGCCGGGCGCGCGGGTCGTCAAGGCGCTGAACCACATGGGCTATCACGACCTCGAAGAGGAGGCTCGTCCCGCAGGGCGGTCCGGGCGCAAGGCGATCGCGGTCGCCGGAGACTCTCCCGAGGACGTGGCTGTGGTGTCACAACTCATCAACGCGTTCGGATTCGACGCCGTGGCGATCGGCTCCCTCTCGGCCGGTGCCCGCGTCGAGCCCGGGACTGCTGCGTTCGGAGCGAATGTCGAGGCCGCCGAGCTGCGAACCCTCACCACAGCCTGCCGGGCCGTTCGGGCGCGGCCCTGCAAACAGCTTCCGCGAGAACCTGAGGAGGACAGATGCGGTCAGTCGTTCCCGACTATCTGACTGACGTACTCGCAGATGTCGAATCGGACACCTCCGGGGAGCCGGCGGGGTACATCCCCGAGCTCGCGGCGGCTGATCCTGAGCGTCTGGCAGCGGTCTTCGCCACGGTCGACGGCACGGTCCATGGTGCCGGCGACCCTGACGTCGCGTTCACGATCCAGTCGATCTCGAAGCCTTTCGTGTACGCGATGGCGCTCTCCGATCGCGGCTTTGATCGAGTGCTCGCCAAGGTCGGGGTCGAGCCATCCGGGGAGGCGTTCAACGAGATCTCCTTGGAGAACGACACGGGGCGCCCTCGTAATCCGATGATCAACGCCGGCGCGATCACCGCTCACTCACTTACCGGTCCGGAAAACGTGACGCCCGTCGAGCGGGTCGACCGCGTCGTCCAGGGGCTTTCGGCGTTCGCTGGCCGTCAGCTGACAGTCGACGAGACGGTGTGCGCATCCGAGATGGAGAACGCGCACCGCAACCTTGCCATCGCGTACATGCTCCGCAGCCACGGCATCCTCACCGAGGACCCCAGGGCCGTCGTCGATGGCTACATCCGTCAGTGCTCGGTCCTCGTGACCACCCGGGATCTGGCGATGATGGCGGCGACGCTGGCCAACCGCGGGGTGAATCCCCTGTCGGACGAGCAGGTGGTGGACGGGGCGGTGGTGCGTCAGGTCCTGAGCGTCATGGCCACCTGCGGGATGTACGACGCCGCCGGCGACTGGGCCACGCAGGTCGGCATTCCAGCGAAGAGCGGTGTGGCCGGGGGACTGATCGGTGCACTCCCCGGTCAGCTCGGCATAGCCACTTTCTCGCCACGACTGGACAGGCACGGCAACAGTGTTCGCGGAGTGTCGCTGTTCGAGCGGTTCTCGGCAGACATGGGACTGCATGTGATGGAGGTCCCGCCTGCGGCGCGCGCGGTCGTGCGTTCCAATCGGGTACGGGGTGACGGAGCGGACGCGACCCGGGTTCTCCGGCTGCAGGGCGGAATCCACTTTGCGGGAGCAGAACGGATCGTGCGCGAGGTCGTGGAGAGCGCGCCTTCGGAGCCCCGAGTGGTCCTCGACGTCTCCCTGGTGCACTCTATCGACGACGTGTCCCGACGAATGCTCCTGGAAGTCGCGCGTCGGCTCCGCCTGAACGGTCACGAAGTCTATCTCGTAGATCCGGAGATGATGATCCCGGACCCCGACCCTGGCGACGGGGTCCGGCTCGCGGTCATCGATGTCATTGCTCAATTGCGACCAGGAAGGACATCATGACCGCGAGGATCATCGAGAAGCCCGACTTTACCGGGCTGCATGCGATGTATATCAACTGCACCCTCAACCGTTCCCCCGGCCGGAGCCACACCCAGGGGTTGATCGACCGCAGTGTGGCGATCATGGCGGCGAACGGGGTCAGCGTGGACCAGATTCGCGCCGTCGACCACGACATCGCCACCGGCGTGCGACCGGACATGACCGAGTACGGGTGGGACACCGACGAATGGCCCGCGTTGCTGACCCGGGTGCTGGCAGCCGACATCCTGGTCATCGCCGGTCCGATCTGGCTCGGCGACAACAGTTCGGTGACCCGCCGGGTGATCGAGCGGCTCTACGGCTACTCCGGTGTACTCAACGAGCAGGGTCAGTACGCCTACTACGGGCGGGTCGGTGGCTGCCTGCTCACCGGCAACGAGGACGGCCTGAAGCACTGCGCCATGAATATCCTCTACAGCTTGCAGCACATCGGCTTCACCATCCCGCCGCAGGCCGATGCGGGTTGGCTCGGCGAGGTCGGTCCCGGCCCGTCCTACCTCGACGCGGGTTCTGGCGGGCCGGAGAACGACTTCACCAACCGCAATACCGCGTTCATGACCTACAACCTGCTCCACCTCGCGTCGATGATCCGTCGTGCCGGCGGGTTCCCGGCCTACGGCAACCAACGCACTGTCTGGGACGCAGGAGTCTATCCGGACACGGCCAATCCCGAGTACCGCTGACCCGACGACCGTCACCTCTCGTGACAGCGCCAAGGATGTGAGTAGCGATGACCATTTCGGCAACGACGAGCTGGCCGAGCCTGCGGGTCTCGGACTGGACCGACACGCGTGACACCCTGCACATGTGGACCCAGATCGTGGGCAAGATCCGCATGGCGCACGCTCCGTTGGTCAATCACTGGTGGCAGGTGACCCTGTACGTGAGCCCACGCGGGTTGACGACGTCCGCCATCCCGTACGGCACGGGAGCCTTTGAGATCGAGTTCGACTTCATCGGCCATCGGCTCGACGTGCGCACCAGCGACGGCGGCGTGCGGAGTCTTCCGCTCCGGCCGATGCCGGTCGCCGAGTTCTACTCGCGGGTCATGGCCATGCTCGACGAACTCGGGATCGAGGCGCCGATCCGGCCGCATCCCAACGAGGTCGACCCGGCGATCCCGTTCGCCGAGGACCACCACCACGCCTCCTACGACGGTGAGGCCGCCGCCCTGTTCTGGCGGCAGCTGTTGCAGGCGAACCGGGTGATCGGCGAGTTCCGGTCGCATTTCGTGGGCAAGGTCAGCCCGGTGCACTTCTTCTGGGGCGGGATGGACCTCGCCTGCACCCGCTTCTCCGGCCGGTCGGCCCCGCCGCACCCCGGCGGAGTGCCGAACTGCGGAGACTGGGTCATGGTCGAGGGCTACTCCCGCGAGCTGTCCAGCTGCGGGTTCTGGCCCGGCGGCGGTGAGGAAGGCGCCTTCTACTCGTACGCCTATCCCGCACCCGACGGGTTCGCCGAGCAGCCGATCGGACCCGACGGCGCGTACTTCAGCGCTGAGTTCCAGCAGTTCCTGCTGCCGTACGAGGCTGCCCGCGCCGCACCGAATCCGGACCGCGCGGTCGCTGAGTTCCTCCGCAGCACCTACGTGGCCGCCGCAGACCTCGGGGGCTGGGACCGCTCCGCCCTGGAGGACGACCCGTTTCGTTGGCACCGAACCTCTGCTCGGTGAAGACCACCAAGGTGATCGCACGACCGCCGCGTTACCCCTGCGAACACGACTGGCGGCAACCGGTGGTACGGCCGGCGGTCGAGCCGTATGACGCCTCTGGGAGACAGATGCTCGCCGGAGACGGCGGAAGCGACCTCTGACCTGGCCGCCGCGCCGGTCCGCCCGTATCAGAGATGAGAGCTGATGGAGGACACATGGTAGTTAATGTGAAGGATGTCCCCGAAGCCAAGCAGTACGAGGCTCGGGTCGAGGGAGAGTCCAAGGTTGCGGGTATCGCGCAGTACATCCGGACCAAGGAACTCATCGCGTTCGTGCACACCGAGGTCCCGCCGGAGTACGAGGGCAGGGGAGTGGGGACGGCCCTTGCCCGCGCCGGCCTCGACGAGGCCCGCGCCGCAGGCCTGCTGGTCCTGGCCACCTGCCCGTTCTTCGCGGGGTGGATCGCGCGGCACCCCGAGTACCAGGACCTGGTGTACCAGTCCCGCAGCAGAGTCACCGACTGAACAGCAGGGCGCGGCAACGATGGAGAGGCGACATGAGCAGCGGAACCGCGAAGAAGGCGTACGAGGGTCAGTCGATCACCGTGACCTTTGAGGCCAGGCGTTGCCTGCACGCTGCCGAGTGGGTTCGCGGCTTGCCGGAGGTCTTTGATCCGGGTCAGCGCCCGTGGAGCCGGCCCGACGGTGCCGAGGCCGAGCGCTTGGCCGAAGGGCTCCGACGCTGTCCCTCCGGAGCGTTGCGGTACGAACTCGTATCCGGCGGGGCGGAGGCCCCTGATCGGCCCACGTGGGTCACGCGACTCCACCGGACAGTTGATCGTGCGCGGTGAGTTGAGTGTGGCCACATCGCGAGGTGCGAGCGCTGAGATCAGGGCCGTCCTATGTGGCTGCGGGCAGAGCCGCCTGCAGCCGTACTGCGATCACACCGGGCCTTGCGGTCAGACCCCGCTTGGATGACCCGACACCCGGTCGGTCGATTCCCAGCATGAGCCAAGGAGCGAGCAGGTGGTCTGCAGAGTGCACACCGACCGGCTGAAGATGAAAGGATGTTATGACTGAGCAGGTTATCGGCAGAAGCTACCGGTTCAACCTGGGTGAACTGACGGTCCGGTTCACCTTTGATTCGCAGACACAGGGAAGCTTCGTCGTCGAGAGCGGTGGCGGGCTTGCGCCCGATGGTCACGCGGAGACCGTGAAGCTCGACCTGCGGGAGATTCGCGACGGCGTCTACTTGAATTCGTGGACGGAGGCCAGCGGCGCCACCGTCACCCACGTCGAGGGCTTCGCCAACGCGACGCTGTATTCCAATGTGACTGTCGGCGGCACTCTCTACAACTTCGTCGGGACTATCGAGGAGGCATGACCATGGCCGCGAACACAGCGACTGGCCAGGCTCAACGCAACACCGAAATCGTACTGACCGCCATGCGGGAACTCTTCGTTGAGAAGGACATCACGGCGCTCGACCGGTACTGGTCTGAGCCCTACGTCCAGCACAGTCCTCAGTTGGCCAATGGTCTGGGCACGCTACGCGCTGTGGTGCCGGGCCTGGAGGGCTTCTCATGGGAGCCGAAGCGGATCGCCGCGCAGGGTGACCTCGTGTTCACCCACAGCGTCGTCCATGGGTGGGCGCCGAATCCGGTCGTCATCGTTGACATCTTCCGGCTCGATAACGGACGTATCGTCGAACATTGGGATGTCATTCAGGACCTCACCTCCCCTGAGGCGACCGTCAGCGGTAACCCGATGATCTGACACTCTGTAGGCGGGAGTGGGCGGCATATCGGCTCAGGGAAAACCTAACCACCCCCGGCTGCTGCAACAGGCCTGAGCGCCTCGCGTGGCGTTCCTGGTACAAACGAGCTCACCGCCTGACCGTGGCCTCGGATCGTCCTGATTCGATGGACTACCTGTCAGTCAGGGAGCAGCTGAACCGGGCGGGGCTCATTTCACATACCGACCCGGCGGGCTCGTCGCGGTCGGCGAGCCACTGCCGGGAGTCACCCAGACGCCGGGCTGCGCACACGGCCGTCATGCCTCTGCCCGCGCGGCGAGAGCCGTGTTCATCGTAGCGAAGCCTGACTCGGCCGAGCGCAACAAGCCGGGCAGCATCATCACGAACAATCCAGAGAAGCGTTCGGACTGGGTGAACCGGGTCGATTTGGGAGTGAGCGGTTCGATGTCGAAGGAGTGCGCGCCGTCGAAGATCCCCGGGATGAGCACACGGCCGAGCCACGCGAGCTGCCGCTCGGGCTCGGCGGTGGTGACGGTGGGAGTGAAGCGGCGCGGCTTAGCCCCGGGAAGAGCGATAGTGACCGCCACATGAGAGCCACGGGTCAGGCTGCCGTCAAGCTTCGTGATGAACGGGTTCCATTCCGGGTAACAGCGGTCTCGGTGAGAATCGTCCACACAGGATCCGCAGGCGCGGCGATGTCGATCGTATGGTTGATGGTAGGCATGGTCGTCCGCTCCTGGTTCAGGGCCGTTGCGTAGTCGGTTGAGGGCTGGCTGAGCTGGGAGTTTGGGAGGAATCCGGGGGTCTATGCAGGACGGGCACGGCCCGTTGGTGATCATGAAGTTGCGAAGCCGCATGATCCCGAGGAAGACCGCACCCGCCGATGCCATCATCACCCACCGAGATTCTGCTGCCGCACCGACCCACCGATACGCCTCTCCCGGTAGCGGTCACTGACAGCGAGCAGCTCAGTCTGTTCGTCGCGTTGAGGGCGGTTCCCGATCCGCGTGACCCGCGTGGCCGCCGCTACCCCCTGGTCAGCGTGCTCGCGGTCGCGGTGTGCGCGGTGCTGGCCGGGGCGTGCACGTTCGCCGCGATCGCCGACTGGGTACGCGACCTCGACCGCGCCGCGTGGGCGAGGCTCGGGTTCACCGACCGGGTCCCCGCCGCGACCACGGTGTGGCGACTGTTGATCCGCATCGACGCGCAAACGCTGTCGGCGGTACTGGCCCGCTGGCTGCGGGCACGCACCACACCGGACGGCGGGACCGGACGGCGGTGGCGCATCGTCATCGCCGTCGACGGCAAGGTCGTACGCGGTGCCCGGCTCCCCGACGGACGTCAGGTCCATCTGCTGTCGGCCTACGACACCAGCACCGGCATCGTGCTCGCCCAGGTCCAGATCGCCACGAAATCGAACGAGATCCCCGCGTTCACGCCCCTGCTACGCCTGGTCGCCGCCCAGCTGGGATCGCTGACCGACGTCCTGGTCGTCGCGGACGCCCTGCAAGCCCAGACCGGACACGCCGAGTACCTGGCCGCCGCCGGCGGACATCTGATGGTCACGGTAAAAGCCAACCAGCCGACCACATTCGCCCAGCTCAAGACGCTGCCCTGGGCGCAGGTCCCGGTCGGAGCGCGGACCCGCGAGACCGGACACGGCCGCACGGAGACCCGCACCGTCAAGGCCGTCACCGTGGCGACCCCCGGCGGGCTCGGCTTCCCCCACGCCCAGCAGGCCGTTCGGATCACCCGGACCCGCACGGTCAAGGGCAGGACCAGCCGCGAAACGGCGTATCTGACCGTGTCCCTTCCCGCCGGAGCAGCCCAACCCGCCGACCTCGGCGCCTGGGCGCGAGCGGAGTGGCATATCGAGAACCGCCTGCACTACGTCCGCGACGTGACGTTACGTGAGGATGCCCATCGAGCCCGGACCGGCAACGGTCCCGCCGTCTTCGCCACACTCCGTAACACCGCGGTTGGCTACCACCGTGCCAACGGCGAACCCAACATCGCCCGCGCCACCCGACGCGCGAACCGACGCTCCACAGACCTCATCGACGCCGTGACCAGCAGTAATCCGACTACGCAATAGCGTGTGCCACGAACGAGGAATGGTGATCGCGATGTAGGAGCGATGTCAGGAATCGATGCTGTGCAGGAGATGAAGGTTTGGCCCTTCGGAGTCGCCTTTCGGGAGGAGGCTTCAAACCACCACATGCTGCGTTGGCTGAAGACCGTCGTGGTGAGCGATGTGGAAAAGGCGCCGTGAGAGGTGTCAGGTAGGGACCGGGAAGATGAGTGAAACCGAACCGCTGTTGACGTGTCGTTACGTTTTAGGTGGCATCAGAACCGTGGTCCTTGCTGTTGGCTGCGGGATGAGTCTGGCGGGTGCCCGATGACTGGCCAGGCGGTGCTCGGCATGGAGGCGGCATGAGCCTGGTCTGCGGCTTCTGCATGGAACGTGGGAAGGCGTGTCTCGATACCGCCCCGGGTAGCCGGGCGAGAGGGAGTAGCCGAGCGGGATGTGCCCGCGAGGTGTGAGTACCGATGCGAGACGCGCTGGCGGACCGGCCCGTAGTAGTGACGAAGCCCTGGTAATCGGGGTGGAGCGAAGGGGCCGGGCCATCCGCAGTTGGTTCGTCTGGTCAACCAGAACGCATAACGGTCTGGGAGGAACTGTGAGGAGCGAGCTGACATTGTCAGAGAAACCGTTAGAGATTTCAAAGTGGGAAGTCTGGGAAGCGTACGAAAGAGTCAAGGCGAACAAGGGAGCACCCGGAGTCGACGACGTCAGCTTGGGGGAGTTCGAGAAGGATCTGAAAGGAAATCTGTACAAGATCTGGAATCGGATGTCCTCGGGCAGTTACTTCCCGCCTCCGGTGAAAGCGGTGCGGATACCGAAACCGCAGGGTGGGGTCAGAACACTCGGTGTGCCCACTGTGGGTGACCGGGTGGCGCAGACCGTGGTGGCCCGCAGGATCGAGGAGAAGGTCGAACCGATCTTCCACCCCGACTCCTACGGCTACCGGCCGCGACGGTCGGCGCTGGACGCGGTAGCGGCATGCCGGCAACGGTGCTGGCGCTACGACTGGGTCGTCGATCTGGACGTCCAGGCGTTCTTCGACAGCGTCGACCACGACCTCATGATCAAAGCGGTGGAGGCGAACACCGACCTGCCGTGGGTACTGCTGTACGTCAAACGGTGGCTCATCGCCCCGATGCAGCAGCCCGACGGTAGCCTGCAACCCCGAGACCGGGGAACCCCGCAAGGGTCCGCGGTCTCACCCGTGCTGGCGAACCTGTTCCTGCACTACGCGTTCGACACCTGGATGGCCCGGACGTTCCCGTCCGTGCCGTTCGAACGCTACGCCGACGACGCGGTGGTGCACTGCGCCAGCGAACGCCAGGCGTACCTGGTGCGCCAGGCGATCGAGGACAGGATGGTCGAGGTCGGGCTGCGCCTGCACCCGGACAAGACCAGGATCGTGTACTGCAAGGACACCAACCGGCGAGGCGCCCATCCGGACACCTCGTTCACGTTCCTCGGGTACACGTTCCGTCCTCGCGGGGCCAAAGATCGTCGAGGGGACGTGTTCACCGCGTTCCTCCCGGCGGTCAGCAAGGACGCTCTCAAAAGACTCAGCCGTACCGTCCGGCGATGGCAGATCCACCGCCGGTTGGACCTCAGCTGGGCCGAACTCGCCGAGATGATCAACCCCGTCGTACGCGGGTGGATGAGCTACTACGGGCGGTTCTACCGCTCCGAGCTCAACACTCTCCTGGCGCGCATCAACTCCTACCTGGTGCGTTGGATCCGCAAGAAGTACCGGCGGCTACGACCCCGACGCAAGGCCCGAGTCGTGTGGGAACGCATCATCGCGCAACACCCGCGCTACTTCGCGCACTGGGCCTGGGTCCGTAACCCTCTGATGATGGCCAGGGTGGTACGAGCGGAGTGACGGGAGACTGTCACGCTCCGTTCCGTGGGAGCCCGGAGGTGAGATCCCTCCGGGCGACCCGACCCTGGCTCCTGGTTCGGCCTGAGGGCGACTCGGCGGCCAAATCGGTTGTGCGGCATGGTGTCGCAGGTTTCCAGGTCATGTCGGGATGAGGTCTTGCGATCCGAACCGCCGTCGGTCATCGGCGTATCGCCAGCCTCGCATCCGTGGCGACGGTTCGCGTCGGTGGAAGGTGCGGAGGCCCCGATCGGTCGCACCGTGCTGGCGCGGCGTATTAGCCCGGCGGACGCTGTCAAAGCAGCCGAACGCAGCTGGTGGATCGAGCACCGACGCCTGGCTGCCCGGCCTTCCCAGGTCTTCTGGCCGTGGTGTGCGCGGCTGGTCAGCGCAGCGGTAGTTCCTTGAGCTGCCGGCGGGAGGTGATCCCGAGCTTACGGAAGATGCTGCGCAGGTGGGCTTCGATCGTGCGAGGGCTCAGGAACAACTGTGCGCCAATCTCCCGGGAGGTGGCCCCGGTGGCGACCAATCGGGCGATGTGCAGCTCGTGGGTGGTGAGGGCGTGGGCCGGCTGGGTGGTGCGTTTGCGCGGGTGCTCACCGGTGGCGCGTAGCTCGCGGGCCGCTCGCTCGGCGAACGCTTCCACACCCATCTCCGACAGCAGTTGGTGGGCGGTGCGGAGTCTCTTGCGCGCGTCCTGGCGGCGGCCTTCGCGGCGCAGCCACTCGCCGTAGACGAGGTGAGCACGAGCCGTGTCGCTGGCCATCCGGGACTTTTCGAGCCGTTCGATCGCCTCGCGGTAGTTCTTCTCGGCATCGGGCCCGGTGCTGGCCAGCGCTCGTGAGCGCGCGGCCAGGCCGAGCGCCCATGAGGTGCCGTACGCATCCGCGCGTGAACTGAGCTGCTCCAGTGCGAGCGCCGCTCGTTCCGGTTCGCCGGCACGGACAGAAGCCTCGATGAGCTCGGGTAGGCCCGCGCTGCTGATCGACTGTTCGTCGGACCTGCACGCCCTCGCCGCAGCTTCCTGCGCGACCGAATAGTTGCCTAAGCCGTTGTGGAGCACCGCCATCGCGTACCGGGCGAGGGAGACCTCCACGCCCTCGTCGGGGTAGGTGCCATCGCTGGCTATGATGGCGTTGAGCGCGGTGGTCTCGGCCTGGTCGCCACGCCAGGCGTTGAGAATGACGCGACCATGGCGCAACGGCACGCCCCCGGTCGCCTGTGTGATCACTGTGGCCTCGGCCGCCAGCTCGTCAGCGTGGGCGAGATCGCCCATCAGGACCAACGTGATGGACAGGAAGTTCAGTGCGGCGGGGAGCGTCGCCAGCGCGCCGGCCTCACGAGCGAGCTGGACGTTGCGGCTGGCCAGCACATAGAGCAGCTCGTCGTCGAGGACCGTCACGGCGTTGCGGCCGGCCAGCCACAGCCAACGGTCGCTCTGGCTGGACTGCACAGATTCCGCCTGCGGGCAGTCGCGGAACGCTGCCAGTGCGAGCTGCAGCCGGGGCGCTCCTGCCGGATGTCCCCTTGTCAGGGTCGTCGCGAGCCCGTCGAGGAGTAGGTCTACCGGTCGCGGCGGCACCTCGGGCGCCGGGGCGGCCAGGGCCGCTTCGGCGATGCGTACCGCGTCGCCCCCGCCATTGATGATCGCCGCGTCCAGCGCATGTAGGTAGGTCTCGCGGGACAACGCGGCGTCCAACGGGGCGAACGCCTTGGCAGCATCCATCAGCATGTCCGGCACCTCGGTGCCGCGGTTCAGGTGGAACACGATCTGGGCTCGCAGCAGGTCGAGATGCGCGCGTTGCAGGGGAGCCAGCGGCCCGAGTGGCGCCGTCGTGAGCAGTTCCAGCGCGCTTTCGGAGGCGCCGGCTTCGTGCTTGGCGCGGGCGGCTTCCAGCGCCCGCCGGGCTCGGGTGGCGTGATCGGGAGTGAGGGTTGCCGCGTGCTGCAGGAACGCGGCTGCGGCGGCCAGCCCACCGCGGGCCCGCGCCCGGTCGGCTGATTGCTCAAGTTCGGCAGCGGCGTCCTCGTCGGTGCCCAAGATCGATTGTGCGCGGTGCCAGGCGCGCCGGTCCGGGTCGGTCTGCGGGTCGGTGGCGGCGGCCAGAGCGCCGTGGGCGCGGCGGTGGTCGGGTGGCGTGGCGGCCCGGTAGACCGCCGAACGCGCCAACGGATGACAGAACCGCACCCGGATATCGATCTCGAGTAGCCCGACGGCTTCGGCTGCCTCGACCGCTTCGAGGGCGATGCCTAGCTCGGCGGCGGCGCGCCACAGCAGCGCCACGTCGCCGGTTGGCTCGGTGGCGGCGACCAGCAGTAGCAGCTGGGTGTCGGGGGGCAAGCTGCCGCTGCGGCGCCGGAATGCGTCCTCGACGCGGTGCGGAACGCTGAGGGTGTCGGGCAGCTCGAACCCGCCGGCCAGCTGTGTGGGACGGGTACTGCGGGGCAGCTCCAGCAGCGCCAGCGGGTTGCCGCGTGCCTCGGCGATGATCCGGTCGCGTACTCCAGCGTCGAGCGGTGCGTGGACGGCGGAGGCCAGCAGCGCTCCGGCGTCGGTGTCGTTGAGGCCGTCCAGCCGTAGCTCCGGCAGCTCGGCGAACGTGGTGACAGCGCTGTCGCCGACATCGCGCAGCGCGAAGAGTAAGGCGATTCGTTCGGCGGCGACTCGGCGTGCCACGAACGCCAGGATCTGCGCGGAGGCCTCGTCCAGCCATTGAGCGTCGTCGACGAGGCACAGCAGCGGCTGTTCCTCGGCGATCTCGGCCAGCAGGTTGAGGGTGGCCAGCCCGACCAGGAATCGGTCCGGTGCCGCTCCGGCGCGTAAGCCGAACGCTACGCCGAGGGCAGCCTGCTGCGGCTCGGGCAGCGCATCCGCGTGGTCCAGCAGCGGCGCGCACAGCTGGTGCAGACCGGCGAACGCGAACTGGTTCTCGGACTCCGCTCCGACCGAGTGTTCGACCCGGAACCCCGACGGAGATGCGGTATCGCGGGCGTGCTCCAGGATCGCGGTCTTTCCGATGCCCGCTTCCCCGCGCACCACGAGCGCCCCGCTGCGTCCGGCCTGTGCCTGGGCGAGTAGGTGTTCGACGGCGACGCGGTCTGCGCGCCGGCCCAGAAGGTTCGCCAGTTCGTTCTCACCTGAGTCCGTCGGCACCCGTACAACCAACTTAGAACGTAGGCGATTATCACCGATGCGTACCGCAGCCGCCAGTGTGGGGTCTCAACCGTGGCCGGCACGTCCGCCGACGCCGTTGTTGGTCCCGGTACGCCGCGGGCAGCGACCATCGACCTCGCGCACGGTGACGACCGGCGAAGGCATCAGGGGCTACTACGGCAGCCCGCCAGTTGCTAGTTGACCAGGGCGTATTCGCGGTTGAGGCGGGCGAGTTGGTGGTGCCAGCAGGTGCGGGTCTGGTGGCGTCGTCGCCAGGTGAACCAGTCGATGGCGTGGTCGGGTGGTTGTGGGTGGTGGAGGGTGCGGGCCTGGCACTGGTCCAGGCCGAGGTGGTCCTTGCCCAACTCGAAGCATTTCTCGACCGGCCACCGCAGGCCGGCGGCGCGGACCAGCCGCGACACGACCGCCGGCTGCTCTCGGGCACGTGGCAGTAGTGCATCGCCAGTTCCCCGGTGGCCAGGTGACGGCGCACGAGGAGGTGGTGCCGGGGTGAGGCGGTGGCGATCCACGCCCACGCGTACCAGCGATGTCCCTTCGACCCGGCGTCGGCCGAGCGGACATGCCAGCCGCGGCCGGACCCCGCCGCCAGTTCCGTGACGGCTTGCGCGCTGGTCAGCCGGTCACCGGACGGCATCTGGATCATGAAGGTCGAGGCGACCCGCAGCACGTACGCCTGTCCACGGGATTCGAGGAACCCCCGCGGCTCGGTGCAGTTGCCGTACACCTCGTCACCGCAGATCACGTCGAAGGTCAGCTCGTCGGCGTACGCGTGGGTGCACAGGTCGATCGCGAGTTGGCCCTTCGTGCGGAACTCCAGCCCTGGGGTCAGCCCCGTCCGCGCGGCGGTGGCCGGGTCGGTGATCTGCTCGGTGGGGATCCACTGCCGCGCGGCGATCAGGGCGTGGCCGGTCCGTTCCCGCACATAGGCCAGGTGCACTGTGTTGATGCCGTTGAAGACCCGACCGGCGCAGCCCATGTACTGCCGTTCACCCCGACCGTCGCCACGCCTTATGCCGAGTCGACGGTAATGCTGTGGTCGGTGCGGGATGGTCCACCTGCGGCGGCCGTTGCCGGTCGGGTCCAGGCTCATCAACGCCATGTACACGCACTTGAGTGCGGCCTGCTCGGACGGTGACAGCTAAGGGGCTTGTACCGACGCGAAGGCGTCGACGGTAGCGGGAGCCTGGTGTCAAGACGAAAGGAATCGCGATGTCAGCCAGACCCGTCATCGAAATCGACGAGCTGAGCATCAGGTACGGCGAATTCCACGCCGTCAGAAAACTCGCGTTCCAGATCGAGCGGGGAGTTCTACGCCCTCCTCCGTACCAACAGGGCGGGCAAGACCTCGATGCTCGAGGTCATCGAGGGCCAGCGGACGTCGTCAGCGGGCACGGCCGAGCACCCGCCTGGAACAGCGGAGTTTCACTCGCCGACTCCGTGCTCCTACTGGCTCCGACCTCGGCCTGGGCGGCGGTGGCGATCGTGTTGGCCGCGCGGATGGTCCGCTGGGAGCCCCGTGGACAAGCGCCGCACCACAACAACACCTCCAGCGCGGACGCCACCACGAAGTATCCGACGACAGAAGGGAAACGACGATGGGTCTCATCACCGTCGGGAAAGAGAACAGCACCCCGATCGAGCTGTACTACGAGGATCAGGGCGCAGGCCAGCCGGTTGTCCTCATCCACGGATATCCGCTCAACGGCCACAGTTGGGAGCTTCAGACGCGCGAGCTGCTTGCTGCCGGGTACCGGGTGATCACCTACGACCGACGCGGCTTCGGGAGCTCCTCGAAGGTTGGTTCCGGCTACGACTACGACACGTTCGCCGCTGACCTAAACACCGTGTTGGAGACGCTGGACCTGCGCGACGTCGTCCTGGTCGGCTTCTCGATGGGCACCGGTGAGCTGGCCCGCTACGTCTCGCGGTACGGCCACCAGCGGGTGACGAAGCTGGCGTTCCTCGCCTCGCTCGAACCGTTCCTGGTCGCCCGTGACGACAACCCAGAGGGCTTGCCGCAGAAGGTGTTTGACGGGATCGAGGCTGCGGCGAAAGGTGACCGATACGCCTGGTACATGCAGTTCTTCTCGGACTTCTACAACCTCGACGAGAACCTCGGCAGCCGGATCAGCCAGGAGACCGTCACCGGTAGTTGGAACGTAGCCGTCTCCAGCGCGCCGGTGGCGGCTTACGCCGTCGTGTCCTCCTGGATCGAGGACTTCCGCGAAGACGTCGAGGCGGTTCGTGCCAGTGGCAAACCGGCCCTGATCCTGCACGGCACCGCCGACAACATCCTCCCCATCGACGCCACCGCCCGGCGGTTCCGCCGGGCACTTCCCGACGCCGAGTACGTCGAGATCGAAGGCGCCCCACACGGGCTGCTCTGGACCCACGCCGAGGAGGTAAACGCCGTCCTGCGCACCTTTCTCGGCTGAGCGCACGGGCGAGTGACAACGCGCAAAGAGGACAGGGAAGGAACACCTATGGGCGAAAGCCGATGTCGGCACGTAACGACCTACTCATCGTCGACGACCTTATGCTGCTCCTAATGGACGACGACGGCGCGTCGATCCAGTCGGCGGGCACCCTGTACTACACGCTTGGGGGCGCGGTGCTCACCGAGCTCGCGCTGCTCAATCGGATTCAGACTGACGACTCCGGGGGGTTGAACGGCCCGCGGGTCACCCCGGCTGGTGAGGGTCCGCTGCCCGACCCGCTGCTGCAGTCGGCCTACGACACCATCGCCGAGAAGACGCAGCGGGTGCAGCCGTTGCTCGTCACGCTCGGCGCCGACCTGTGGCAGGTGGTGGTCGACCGGCTCGTGGCCCGCGGCCTCCTGCGGCGTGAGGAGACGCGGGTGCTGCGCGTGTTCCGCTCCACCAGGTGGCCCGCGGCCGACGGGGAGCACGAGGCGCGGCTGCGAGCGCGGATCCGTCGGATCCTGGAGGCCGGCGAAGCTCCCGATCCCCGCACCGCTGCGATCATCGGGCTGCTCTTCGCCAGCGGCGCCATGCCCTCGCTGCGGCCCCCGTTGCCCTGGACGTCGACGACGGTGACCCGGGCCAGCGAGATCGCCTGCGGCCATTGGGGACCCGAGGCGGTCGCCATCGCGGTGACGCGCACCGCGGCGGCGATCGTCGCAGCCAGTGCTGCCGGCATGGCCACTACCAACAGGTGAGCACCGGTTGGCGAAAGGAGCACGAAATGCCCGCACTGGACCAGGCGCTCGAGTCCGATCAGCTGCGGTCCGACCGGCTTCGGCGGCGGCGATGGCCCTGGATCGCCTCCTGCGTCGCGCTGGTGCTCGCGGTCGGTGTCGGTGTCGGTGTCGCGGTCTTCCAGTTCGGCCTGCCATGGTGGATGGGGGAGGGAGATCGCAATCACAAGTACGAAAGCGACGTCGGCTCCCAGCGTTACCAGGTCCACCTACCGCCACAGTACGACGGCACCACCCGGTTGCCGGTGATCATGGCGATTCACGGGTGCGGGATGTCCGGGTACGGGTGGAACTCGATGAAGTTCACGACGCAGTTTAACAATTTGGCCGACCGCGAGGGCTTCATCGTGGTCTATCCCACGCAACGCCTGTTCCGGAACGCGGTCAACTGCTGGAACTCGGCTGATCCGCGGGAGCAGCACCGCTACGACGGAGAACCCGCGCTGCTCGCAGGCGTGGCTCGGCAGGTGGTCGAAGAGTACAACGCGGATCCGGACCACGTGCACGTCGCCGGCGCGTCCTCCGGGGCGGGGACCGCCGTCATCCTCGCGGCGACCTACCCCGACGTCTTCGCGACCGCGACGTCGGTCGCCGGTGGCGAGTATGGGCTGAACCAGGTGGACCCGGACGACCCCGGTGCCACACCGCCGGACTACACCGCACGTCAGGCGTGGTCCCAGATGGGCGACCGGGCGCGGCAGGTGCCGCTGCTCGTCATCCAGGGCGAGGAGGATGACGTCGTCCCACCAATCGTCGCAACTCGCCTCGTCGAGCACTGGATCGCGGTAAGTGACCTCATTGACGACGGTCTGCTAAACGAGAGTTTGGACCTTGTCGAAGAGACGGCGACGGTGCCTGCGGAACCGGGCAGGCATGCGTACACGCGCACCACCATCAGCACGCCCGACGGCACGTCTGTCGTCGAGTCGTACCTCGTCCGCAGTATGGGGCACGTCTGGCCAGGCCCTGCCGGTGACGGCCTCTTCACCGATGGCGCCGGCCCGGACGCCAGCGCCATCGTCTGGGACTTCGTCCGACGCCACCCGAGAGGATCACCGGCGTAAGTCCCAGGACCTGCCAACCGCCGTCGCGTCGGCGGGACCGCTGGGGATCCGGGCGAAGTGCTCGTCCAGGACCGACAAGGCCACGTTGCTCAGCAGCGGCGAAAGGATCGATCCCCGCGGGGTGCCGGTGTCGGTGGCTCGCGGCTGGCCGTCCTCACCGAGGATGCCAGCTTTGAGCAACGCCTTGACCAGGGCCAGGACGCGTCTGTCCGCGATCCGATCGCGCACCCGGTCCATCAGGGCCGTGTGGTCGATCTCGTCGAAGCACGCCGTGATGTCGCCTTCCACGATCCATTCGTAGCTCTTGGACGTGAGTAGACGGGTCTTGGCGATCGCGTCATGAGCCCGGCGCATCGGGCGGAACCCGTAGGAGCGCCGGTGGAATGGAGTCGGACCGGGGCGCGGTGCCGCCTTCTCAGACGGTCCGTTTCCCCAACCCGCTCCCCGAACCCAGCGTGCCGGTCGTCCCGGCACCGGGCTCTCCACAGGTGTACGGATGGGCGAGTTACGCCGATGCAGTTGCCGCATCCCACGGCGTGGGGATGTTCGACCCGCGATAGCGATATCGGGTGACCTGGACCTTGCGTTTCGTGGCCTCGAAGTTAGCCTCCGACAGAAGGTGTAGGCGCAGGCGGGCTTGCCTTCACGCGGCCGACGCTGGATGCGGAGGCCGAGAAAGTCGAAACCGCTGTCCACGTGGGTGATGTGCGTCTTCGCCTCCGACAGCCGCAGTCCCTGACCATCCAGGATCTTCGCGGTGTCGGCTTTGAGGGCCTCCGTCTGCTCTCGGGTTGCATGCACCATGACCACGAAGTCATCCGAGTACCAAATGAGTCGATAGGTGGCGATCCCCTTCGAGTGCAGGTAGGAGCGCTGTGCGGTATTTCGACGTTGCCGCCCAGGCTGCCTGGATCGGCTCGTCCAGAGCGGACAACGCCAAGGTTGGCGAACAGCGGGCTGTTTGCACCACCCTGCGGCGTGCCGGACACCCGTCGTTCGAGTCGTCCCAGATCGGTAAGCAAACCAGCCTTGAGAAACACCTTGCACAGATTGATCACCTTGCGATCGGCGACGCGTCGACGGATGCGTTCGATCACGGCGCTGTGCCGAATTTCGTCGAAGCAGCCTTCGATGTCGCCCTCGACCAACCACGAGTAGCCGTTGTTGATGTAGTGAGCTGATCTCAGCAACGCAAAAGGTTTGATTGGTGCGACACGGACGAAGCCGGTGAAGCCGGACAGTGCTGGAGAAGGGCGTGGGGCCCTCGGTAGGTAGTTCTCACCACAAGATCACCCACCGGTGAGGACCCCACGTGATCGCATATCGTGCCCTGGTCGACGTCCCCAGGGAACTCGTGCAGTACGTCAGCCGGCTGCTCGCCGCCGAACGCCGGACGCGCGGAACCCGTACCGGCGCCCGTGCCCTGACCTGCTTCCGCCAGGCGCTGATGGTGCTCGTCTGGTTCCGCAAGGGCGAGGACGTCGCGCTGCTCGGCGCCGGCTTCGGCATCTCACGGGCGACCGCCTACCGGTACCTCGCCGAGGGCATCACGGTCCTCACCACACAGGCCGAGGATCTCCACACCGCCCTGCGCCGGGTCGCCGACGACGGCTGGTCCCACGTCATCCTCGACGGCAAACTGTTCGACTGCGACCGGCTCACCGAGACCACCCTGTCCGTCAAAGGCGAAACGATCGACGCCTGGTACTCCGGAAAGCACCGCGACTTCGGCGCGAACATCCAGGCGGTCGCCCGCCCGGACGGACTGTTGATCTGGACCTCACCGGCGATGCCCGGACACCTGCACGACCTGACCTGCGCCCAGACCCTCGGTGTCACCGCAGCCCTGAACTGGGCCGCCACCGAACTGGACCTGCCCACCCTGGCCGACTCCGGCTACGAAGGCGCAGGCCAGGGCATCAAGACCCCGGTCAAGCAAAACACCGACGGCAGCCAGCTCGCCCCCGACAACCGCTTCTACAACCGGCTGCTACGCAGCCTGCGCTGGCAGGGCGAACGCGGCTTCGCCATCCTGATCGGACGCTGGAGGACGCTCCGTCACACCACCGCCAGCCCACGCAGAATCGGCGACATCGTCACCGCAGCACTACACCTGACCCACTTCGAATACAAATACCTACCGCAAAGTCGTTGAGATCAGCTCAGTGCACTATCTCGGCTACCGCGTCCTGGTCGGTAGGCGTAACTGGACCGGTACTGATCCGGCTCGAAAATCGGTTCCAGCACCAGCTTGAGCGCCATCTGCACCACCTGGTCGGGCTCCCTGTTTGAGCTGGTCGCGAAGTTGCCGGAGGAACGGCTCCTCACCGACCTGCTGCTCTACATGCGAGCAGCTGACCCCATCGACCCGGCGCTGGGGGCTCCCCGATTCGTTCGTACTCGCAGCCATGCCAGCCGCAGGGTGGCGAGGTCGGCGACGAGGTTGAACAGATCGTGGAACTGCCTGCTCGGATCGGTTGTTGTCCATTTGTGCAGCTTGGTCTGGACATGAAGTACCCGGGCCTCCGATTCACGGAAGGTCAGCCACGGCGCGACGGTATTCACCGTCGACCTACTCCCGAACAGTCCTCGCCACAAACCTGCTGCTCTCCTTCGCCATGTACGCGGCTCTCCCGTGCTCGGACTACTACAAGAGCTCTGCCGCGTCTGGGCGCCGTCAGCTGACGGCGCGCCTGCCCGCCGCCCGGCAGGATGCCGGGAGGGTGGGCAGCGCCCAGACGCTTCCCACGTTCACCGGCCACCGTTGGGTGGGTCGGGATCGAGCTTCTCCCCGGTAACATCACCACGAGTACGCCGCAGGCCTTCCCTCGTGGTCTCCCTTACCGCGCGGACTGGACGGCCAGGAAGCGGGCGGGCCACCGACTGGAGCCCGCCCAGCACTGCATCGACCCACATCCGCCAGGTTTCGGGTCGTTTTGGAATCACGGGGGATCAGACACTCGTCCGCGATCGCTATCCCTTTCCGCCTCGCTAGGCGGCGTAGCTTGCCGTTCGTCTTGGGGATCATGCGCTCGCGCACCGGGATCGGACGGAAACTGCGGTCCTTGACCTGCGACCGTAGTTCGTCGAGGAAGTCCTCGACGCCTCGCACGTTCTCGATGTAGGAGACGGTGCGTCCGTCCACGCCGGGCGTGCGCGCACCCTTGTTGTCCCGCACCTGCATCCATGGTTGCGTCAACCCTGCCCCCCCGCCCGTGAACTGTGTTAGCCCGTTGCCTGCGGAGTCCCTGCCGCCCCAACCGGCTGGCCTGATTCGCTGATCATGCCGAGTCGCGTAGCACCAACTTCGTGGGCAGGATGATGGACAGGGGTTCGTGCCCCGCGATGAGCTCGACGAGCATCCGGGTCATTTCTTTGCCCAGAGCTTGGACCGACTGGTGAACGGTGGTCAACGGCGGATCGGTTCGTTCGGCTATTCCGAGGTTGTCGAAGCCCACCACTGCCACGTCGCCTGGAACCGACCGGCCAGCGTCGATGAGGACACGTAGAGCGCCTGCTGCGGCGTTGTCGCTGGCGGCGAAGACGGCGTCGAGGTCGGGGTGGCTGTCGAGCAGTGATCTCATCGCTGCGGCACCGCCGGTCTCGGTGAAGTCACCTTCCGCCGCCGCGTACGGGGTCAGCCCAGCCATGATCATTGCCTCCTCGTAGCCGCGGTGGCGAGCGAGGCCGACATCGGTGGACCTGGGGCCGGTTATGGTGACGATCCGGGTGCGGCCGAGGCCGATGAGATGTTCGGTGGCCAGTCGGGCGCCGCCGAGGTTGTCGGAGTCGACGTACCACTGTGGTTCGAAGTTTAACGGCCGGCCGCCGTACACCGCGGGCAGGCCGGCCCGCCGCACGATGTGCGTCAGCGGATCGTCGCCGTGCAGCGCCATCAGCATGATGCCGTCGACGCCGCGCGTGTGCAGCAGGTTGGTCAACCGGGACCGGCCCCGCCCGGAGCTGGCAAGGCACAGCAGCAGGTGAAGGTCGGTCTCCTCGAGCGCTGCGGACACGCCGACGATGATTTGGGCAAAGAACGGGTCGGCGAACAGTTCGGGATCGTCATGGGAGACCGCCAGCGCGACGATCCCCGTCCGTTGGGTGGCCAGGGCACGGGCGGTGCGGTTGGGGAGATAGCCCATCTCCTTGATGGCGCGCTCCACGGCGTCGCGGGTGGCGCGGCTGACGTATGGCGCCTTGTTGATGACGCGGGATGCGGCGGACCGTGACACGCCGGCGCGCTCAGCCACCTCGTCGAGGGTCGGTTGCCGCCTGGGTCGCTGTGCTGCCATCACGATGCCGAGTCCTTCCCGTCCGACGTCGGGGCAGCAGCTACCCGGCCGGTGCCGTCGATGCCGACCGATCGTATCGGCCGGCATCGACGGCGTCGAGATGGCTTGCTGTCTTCGACAGTCTGGAAGCGGTTCCAGAAACTCCCTGGGAAGTGATCTCGTCACGATGGCAGCCTCCCTTGACATCTGCCAGATGTTCTCCGACCATCGACCACAATACATGGATGAACATCGCTGGAAGCGCTTCCAGTTCTACCCGCGAGGAGACCAGTTCATGACACGACGTACCCGCCCTTGGGGGCTTGCCGTCGCCCTGGCGTTGGCGGTTCCCGCGATCCTGCTCGGGGCACCAGCTGCGCATGCGGATCCGATCAGCCAGACCAGCGGCTTCTACGTCGACCCCAACTCGAGCCCGGCGAGGTGGGCGGCCTCCAACCCGGGCGACGGACGCGCCGCCGCCATCCGTACCGAGATCGCGCAGAAGTCGATGGCCAGATGGTTCGGCAACTGGAGTGGCGACATCTGGAGCGCGGTCGGGGGCTACGTGGGAGCCGCGGACGCTGTCGACAAGCTTCCGCTGCTGGTGGCCTATAACCTTCCCGGCCGGGACGCATGTGGCGTCCACTCCGGTGGCGGCGCCGGCAGCGTCGCCACCTACGACTCATGGATCGCCTCATTTGCCTCCGCCATCGGCGGCCGTCCTGCCGTCGTGGTCCTCGAACCGGACTCCCTGGGCGACTTCAGCTGCATGAGCCAGGCCCAGATCAACGACCGGGTGGGTATGCTCTCGCGCGCCGTCGGCCAATTCCGTTCCAGGGCGTACAACACCTGGGTCTACATCGACGCCGGCAATCCTGGCTGGGTCGACGCCCAGACGATGGCGCAGCGGCTCAACATGGCCGGTGTGGCCAACGCGCGCGGCTTCGCGCTGAACGTATCGAACTACTTCACCACCGGTGAGAACACCAACTACGGCAATCAGGTCGCCTCCGCCCTGCAGAGGTTCGGATACCGCAAGCCGTTCGTGATCGACACCAGTCGCAACGGCAACGGCTCCAACGGTCAATGGTGCAACCCCGGTGGTCGCCGGATCGGCACACCTACCCGCATGGGCGGCGGCGCGGAGATGCTGCTGTGGCTCAAGACACCGGGTGAATCCGACGGCAACTGCGGAGTCGGCGGCGGGTCCAGCGCCGGGCAGTTCCTGCCCGAGGTGGCCTACAAGATGATCTTCGGTTACTAGCGTAGACAAGGCGAGCATCGGCGTCGCACGCGCCCGATGCCAGCCAGCCCTGCCAAGCCAACGGTGCGCCTCTCTGTGTCACGGCATCGCGTGGCCAGAGAGGACGCCGGTGACTGGCGAGCAACAACGAGGTCACGGATCGCCTCGGGTAGATCCTTGCAGGGCCCTGTGCCTGCTGGGATATCCCGTCCGGCTCCCGCCGGACGCGAACAGCGGGTTGTAGCCGCCTCATGAGCGGTACAGCGGGCGGCCGCTCTCCGGTCACCGGTCGGGCGTACCGCTGCGCGCCGACAGCGACCGGGTGACGATGTCGAGGACGGCTGGGCGGTGCTCGTTGAGGAAGAAGTGCCCGCCGGACATCGTGTGGACGGTGACGCCCGCGGTGGTGTGCCCTCGCCACGCGTCGGCCTCGTCCGGGGTGGTCGTCGGGTCGGCGGTGCCGGTCAGGACCGTCACCGGGGCGGAGATCACGACGTCCGGGGCGCACCGGTAGGTCTCGATCGCACGGTAGTCGTTGCGGATCGCCGGCAGCAGCAGCGACCGCATCTCCGGATCGGCGAAGACCCGGCTGTCGGAATCGTCGAGGGCCGTCAGTTCGGCGACGAGGCCGTCGTCGTTGAGGGTGTGCACGTGTTCGTCGCGATGCCGGGACGGAGCGCGGCGGCCGGAGACGAAGAGCCGGCGAGGAGTGAGCCCCAGCCGGTCCTCCAGTCGTCTTACCACCTCGAAGGCGACCGTCGCGCCCATGCTGTGTCCGAAGAGGGAGACGTCGTCGCCGAGGTCGGGCAGTGCGGCGAGCGCCTGGAAGACTCCGTCCGCGAGGTCGGCGACGGAACCGGCGAAGGGCTCGTCGTGTCGCTCCATGCGGCCGGGATACTGCACGGCGAGGACCGCGACGGCGGGGGCCAGGACGGCCGAGTGCCGGAAGTAGAAGCTGGCGCTGCCGCCGGCATGCGGGAGGCAGACCAGGCGCGGCGCGTCCGCCGCCGCCGAGTGGTACCGGCGGATCCAGGCACTTGCGGTGATCGATGTCATGGTGTCAGGATGCCGTCCGGGCTTCGCAGGCGCCAGCGCCGACTAGTCGCAACGCCGCTCGGTTAAGCCGTTGCGGCGGCGGTCAAGGGTGTGTCGGTCGGACATGGGAAAGCGGAGTTCCTGTAACGAGGTGAGTCACTCCAAGACGCCTCGAGACCAGGAACTCCGCTTTGGTCGATCAGATTGCCATAACCCGGACGGTGCGGGTAGCCGCAGGTGTGTTCGCGCCGGGTCATCTGGGTGAGTTGACCCAGTTCCTGCCCTTCGAGATGGTCGATGAGGTCCTCGCCGCGACCCGTCGTACCCAGCAGCGGATCCGGCTACTCCCGGCCCGGGTCGTGGTCTACCTCATCCTCGCAGGCTGCTTGTTCGCCGAACTCGGCTACGGGCAGGTGTGGCGGAAACTGACCGCCGGTCTGACCGGGCTGGATCTGACCGAGCCGGCCTCAGGCACGTTACGGGAGGCACGTCAGCGGCTCGGGTCGACGCCGTTGCGGGCCCTGTTCGATCTGCTGCGCGGCCCGGCGGTCACCACGGCGACGCACGCCGTGCGGTGGCGGGGCCTGCTGGTGACAGCGATCGACGGGACCACGATGTCGGTCGCCGACGCCGAGGCGGTCCGGGTCCGTTACCGCAAACAACGGGGTAACCACGGCGGCGCGGGCTACCCGGCACTACGGCTGAGTGTCCTGCTGACCTGCGGCACCCGCTCGATCATCGACGCCGTGTTCGCTCCACTCGGCACCAGCGAACTCGACCAGGCCCGCTCCCTGGCCGCCGGGATGCTGCTGTTGGCCGACCGTAACTACGCCGCCGCCGACCTCATCCAGACACTCGCCGCCACCAGGGCCGACCTGCTGATCCGCTGCAAGAACGGCCGCCGCCCGCCGGTGATCCGCCGGTACCACGACGGATCCTGGCTGTCGACCATCGGCACGGTACGGGTGCGGGTCGTGGACGCTGAGATCAGCGTCCAGACCATCGACGGCGTCCGCACGGGCGGCTACCGGCTGATCACCACCCTGCTCGACCCACGCACCCACCCGGCCGGCGGACTGATGAAGCTGTACCACCGCCGGTGGGAGGTCGAAACCGCCTACCTGGAGATCAAATCCAGCATCCTCGGCGGCCGGGTCCTGCGCGCGCGTACTCCCGACGGCATCGACCAGGAGGTCTACGCCCTGCTGGTCGTCTACCAGATCCTGCGTACCGCCATGACCGACGCCACCGACAGCCGGCCCGGCACCGGCCCTGACCGGGCCAGCTTCACCACCGCCCTGAACGCCGCCCGCGACCAGGTCACCCACGCCGCCGGCGTCCTCGCCGACACCGTCATCGACCTGGCCGGCGCCATCGGTCGTGCGGTTCTGGCCCACCTGCTACCTGAGCGTCGGATCCGGGTGAAGACCCGCATGATCAAACGCTCGAACTCCAAGTACCAAGCCCGCGGACCCAACGTAGACCGACGCAGCCACAAAGCCACCATAGCCATCGATATAATCACAAACACTTGCTAACCATCCACCCGCCCTAACCGAGCGGCGTTGCGACTAGTCGAGCCGCTCCGCCAGGATCTCCACGGCCAGGGCGGTGGCTGCGACCACGTCCGCCACCTGCTGCATGCTCACCGTGTCGGGGAGATCGCCGGCCCGGTGGTAGTGCGGGTTACGGAAGTTGGCCGTGTCGGTGATCTGGACCGCGGGTAGACCGGCGTCCCAGAACGGCAGATGGTCGCTGCGCGCGAAGTGCTGGGTGAACGGCACGAAGCGGCCGAGCAGCGGCCCCAGCACCGGCAGGTCGGTGGGTGCACGGAGCAGGACGGTGCCGGTCGGGCCGTTCAGCTGGGTCAGCGCGGCCGCGAACAGGGCCGCCATCGTCCGGCTGGACCGCTGGTAGAGCACTGCGGCGAAGTCCGCTCGCTGCCCGTTGCGCCGGATCCGGCGGATCTGCCCGGGATAGAGCAGGTCGAGCCCGCGCGGCAAATGTTGGCTGCCCGGCTCGGTGCTGGCGAATCCGAGCATCTCGAACACGTAGGCACCGACCACCTTCCGCCTGGCGACCGACATCTGCCGCACCAGGTGACGGGCACCGTGAAAGCCGAGCTCCTCGTGGTCGACCGCGACGAGTAGCACCGTCCGGCGGAATCGCGCCGCACCCAGCAGGCGGGCCAGCTCCAGCAGCCCGACCACGCCGGTGCCGTTGTCGTCGGCGCCGCCGGTGCCCGGGACCGTGTCGTGGTGGGCGAGGACCAGGACCGCGTCGGAGAGCACGCCCTCCTTGACGGCGACGATGTTGACGCCGTCGATGTCGGTGCCGGTCAGGACATCCTCGTACCGCCCACTCGGCCCCCACTGGGCGACACCCCGCGCGTGGAAGTGATCGAGCCGCGCCGTCCATCCCGCCGCCGTGAAACGGTTCCGCAGGTCGATGTCCAGTGCGGCACAGATATCCGGGGTGAGTGCCCGTACCCGGGGCGCCGGAAGGGCTCTGAGCTCGCGGCCGAGGGCGTCGTCGTCGATAGCGGCGCGCAGCTTGCCCACGCGTTCGGTCTGCGCGGGACCGAGAACGGGTAGGCGAGGTTCGGCAGCTCCAAAGATGATCAAGCCTACATCGATTGGCGCCAGTGCATCCAGTTGACAGGGGGTGCACCGGGCGTAACATCTATGAACATCTATTGATGGTGCGTTCGCTGTCTTCCCTTCGGGCGATCCACCACGCCGCGCTGCCCGGTGCCACCCGTGCCGCGCCACACCGGGACACCTCGCGCTCCAGGCCGCCCGGGGTGGTCGACCGTAGGTGACAGCGCGCCCTGTCGATCCGTCCGCACGTCAGTGGAGGAGAGCCAGCACATGCGCTTACACCGGTACCGGTCCCGGCTGTGGTCAGCCGCGACCGTGACAGCCGTCATCGCCGGAAGCGGAGTGGCCGTCACGGCCGCGTACGCTGCCGTCGGATGCGGCGTCACCTACTCCGTCGCCTCGCAGTGGCCGGGTGGCTTCACCGCCAACGTGGCCGTCACCAACCTCGGCGACCCAGTCAGCTCGTGGACGCTGACCTGGAGCTACGGCAACGGTCAGCAGATCACCCAGGCGTGGAACGCCACGGTGTCGCAGAGCGGTGGACAGGTCACCGCCCGCAACGCCAGCTACAACGGCAGCATCGCCACCGGGGCGACCACCTCGTTCGGCTTCAACGGGTCGTGGAACGGCAGCAACACCGCGCCGACCAGCTTCGCGCTCAACGGCACCACCTGCACCGGATCGCCGGCCGACCCCACCACCCCACCGTCCACGACCGCACCGCCGTCCAGTCCACCGCCGACCACCGCACCGCCGACGATGCCACCCGGCGACCCGACCTGGGGTACGGCGTTGCCGCCGGCGAGCGCGCCCAGGAGCCGGGCGTACGAACTGATCGCCACCGCCAACGAGAAGGGCTACCTGCCGCGGGCCGGGGAGTGCTCGGTCGAGATCCACGCCCGGTACTGGACCTACGGCCCCGACGGCAAGGTCTACCCGACCTAGCACCCGACCCGGGACCCGAGCGGCTGCTACTTCGGTCACGAACACGGTGACGATCCGCGGGCCTCGGACCTGTACGGCACCGCCGGCTGGCCCGCCTTCGGCTACACCAGCGAGGTCATGCTGGACAACATGCCCGACCACAGTCACCGCCACGAGGACCACGTCGGGCACAAGGTGCTGGTGGTGAACAACAGCAATGTCATCCAGGGCGACAACGGCACCAGCTTCTTCCCGCCGCAGGGGCCCACGATCGCCGTCTGCGACGTTCTGCTGAAATTCCACCAGGGCACCCACTCGCCGGACGCGTTCACCAACAACGTCCACGAGCTGCTGTTCAACCAGCGCTGCGTCGGGAGCAACGGCGGCCCGGTCACCGAGGCCCGGTACAACGCGATGATCCCGCTCGGTCGACCCGGCGGCTTCAGCCCCAGCGAATGCCCCGGCTTCGGCCGCCCGTTCATCAATGTCGCACCTCCGGTGCCGGCGGACTCGCCGTCGGACACCCGATCGTTGGGCCGGCTGATCGCCGAGACCGGCTGTATCGACGCGATCCGGGAGGGCCGTACCCACTTCGACCCGCTCTACCCCAACCCGGTGCCGTTCACGGTTTCCGACATGGACGACTTCTGGTTCTCCGACGTGCAGGTGACAGGCTCCGGGCTGGACTTTCACCTCGCGCCGCTGTTCTACGTCGTCAACCCGTCCCGGTACTACGACCCGAGCCTGCCGAACAGGATGGGCCGGATCGTGGACCTGTGCTACACGGACCTGGCCGGTGGCGACTATTGCGCCGAGGCTCGGCAGGTGACTCAGCAGACCGGCCAACAGGTCGGCTGGAACGATCCGCGCTCACCGTTCAAGGGCACCCTGCGCGAGTACCGGCCCGGCACCTTCTCGGTGCGCAACAGCGGTCCATCCACGGTCTACACCGACGTGTACGGACGCAACGCCTCCACCACGCCGTTCCCCGGCTCCATCGAACAGTACTCCACCGGTAACACGGGCAGCGAGATGTACGTTCGGGGATCCATCAAGGACTACGCGGCGGCCGGAGTCCACGCCCCGAACTGACACCTCTGACCCGGGCACTTCCGGCTGCGGTACGCCGTGAGCCGGCCGGCACCGCGCAGGGCGGGCCATCGGCGACCCCGATGGCCCGCCCGTCGTCTGCGCCCGACACGTCGGCCCGGGCAACGCCGGAGAAGCCCCGCAGCCGCCAGCCGTAAAGAATCTTGACAACGTCCCGCGACAGCCGGCGTCTCGCAGAAGAGGTCAACGCATGTCTGTGCCAGCGCCCAGGGGCATCGTCGTCGAGAGCCCCGGCTGACCATGGTGCCCGCAGCGGTCGAGGCCCGCCGGACCCGGCACCGTCCGATGGTCGCGTTGTTCACCGGCGCGGCGGTGACCCACGTGTCGATGGTCGGTGCGAGCACGGTGAGCACCCTCGTCGGGGCGCAGTTGCTCAGCCCGCTGTGGAGCGGCATACCGAACGCGGCCGGGATCGTCGGCTCCGCCGTCGGCACCCTGACGCTGGCCGCTGTGCTGGCCAGACGTGGCAGCCGTGCCGCGCTCGTGCTGGGCTACCTGGTCGCGGTCATCGGTGCGGTCGTCGCGGGCGGTGCCGTGCTGGCCGACGCGGCGGGCCCGCTGATGGTCGGCATGCTGCTGCTCGGTGTCGGCAACGGCGCAGCGCAGCTGTCCCGGTACTGCGCGGCGGACCTGTACCCGCCCGACCGCAAGGGTTTCGCGGTCGGCGTCGTCGTCTGGGCGGGTACGGTCGGTGCGTTGGCCGGGCCGAACCTGATCGCGCCACTCGCGCGGTTCTCTACGGGGCTGGGGCTGCCGCCGCTCGCCGGGCCGTACTTCCTGGCGTTGGTCGGTGCGGGTGCCGCGGTAGCGGCGTCGGCGACCCTGCCGACCACCCGGGCCGGCACGCGGCGTGGTGACCCGGGGCCCGGTGCCGTGTCGGCCGGAGTGTGGCGACGGCCGGTGGTCCGTACGGCGGTGGTGTCGATGACCGCCGGCCAGGTGTCGATGGTCGCCGTGATGACGATGACGCCGTTGCACATGGACATGCACGGTCACGGCCTCGGCGCGGTAGGTGCGGTGGTCAGCGCACACCTGCTCGGCATGTTCCTGCTGGCGCCGCTGTCCGGGCACATCGTCGACCGATTCGGGGCACGGACGGCGATCCTCGCCGGCATCGGGTTGATCGCCCTGTCCACGATGGTCGCGTTGGTGCCGGCGGCGGCGAGCGCGCAGCTGTACGTCGCACTGTTCCTGCTCGGTTCCGGCTGGAACCTCACCTTCGTCGGCGGCAGCGGCCTGCTCGCCCAGTCGTTGACACTCGCCGATCGCCAGCACGTCCAAGGCGGCGTGGACGCGGTCGCCTGGGGTGCCTCGGCGGTGGCCAGTGTCGGTGCCGGAATGGTGCTCGGCACCGTCGGGTATCCGGTCTTGGCGGTCAGCGCCGGTGCGGCGGTGCTGCTCCCGTTGTTTCTGCTGGCCCGGGCGGACGTCCCGGCGGCCGTCCCGTCCTCCGGCAGAGCCGAGGACCCGCCGGACCGGCGCGGCGGGCAGCCGTGCTGCTAGAGCGCGGCGGTCGGCCGTGCTGCTAGCGCCCGCCGGTCCGGGGCCGGTCAACCGGGCGCGGAGTGTTGCCGTCGGCCGGCCCCAATGTGGTCATGTCGACGACGAGGTCGGCTCGGTCCCGGCCGGCCCCGATCAACCGGGCGTTCGGGTCGTCGACGGTGGCCACCCAGGCGCGGGCGGCGGCGGGTGACTTGCCGAATTCGACGTGCCGGCGGGTGAGACGGTCCCGCCGTACGTCGTCGTCGAGTTGGCAGAACCACACCTCGGCCAGCAGCGCACGTACCGCCGGCCAAGGCTCTGTGTCCGCGAGCAGGTAGTTTCCTTCGGTGACGACCAGCCGCACCGGTGGGTCCACCGCGATTGTGCCGGCCACCGGTTGTTCGAGGTCGCGTTCGAAACCCGGCGCCCAGACGGTCCGGTGTCGTTCGGTCCGCAGCCGGTGCAGCAGGGCGAGGTAACCGTCGCCGTCGAAGGTGTCGATGGCACCCTTGCGGTCGCGTCGGCCGAGCCGGTCCAGTGCCGCGTCGGACAGGTGGAAGCCGTCCATCGGCACCAGCGCCGCCGGGACCCCGACCTGCCGCAGCCCGGCGACCAGCAGCGCCGCCAGCGTCGACTTGCCCGCCGCCGGGCAGCCGGTGATGCCGAGGAGGAGCCGGCCGTCGCGGGGGACAAGCCGGTGGGCGCGTGCGACGAGTTCATCGAGCATGCACCAGCTTAAGCAGCGCCGGGGAGCCGTTGGCCGACTCAGCGGCGGACACGGGTATCCGCCGCCGGCCCTCGACCCATTGACATCGAGACTGCAGGTAGTTAACACTGTCGATTCAATCCGGCAATCGCGCGGCAATCGTGCCGGGTGCCGTGTTAGCGCTAACACCAGAGGAGCTGGATACCTGCCGGCTGCGGCGTCGCTGCCGTCCGGTGCCCGGCAGCGCCACGTCGTGCGCCAGCACGTAGGCGGCGGACCGCCGGCACTGGCCGGACCTGACCAACTCCAACAGAAGGAGATCCGATGCCGAGAATCCTTGCCCGGCTCAGCGCGGTGCTTGCCGCCGCCTGCCTGCTGTTCACCTCATGGTCGATGACTGCGGCGAGACCGGCTGCCGCCCTCGATCCGTTCACCGGATACCTGATGGCCCACTTCACCGGTGAGACGGCCAACGGCGAGCAGATTCATCTGGCGCACAGCACCGATGGGCTGCACTGGACCGACCTCAACAACGGCAGCCCTGTTCTGCTATCCACAGTGGGCACCCGTGGCGTACGGGATCCGGTCCTGGTCCGCTCACCGGCCGGCGACCGGTACTGGATCATCGCCACCGATCTGCGGATCGCCAGCGGCACGTCCTGGAACGACGCCGCCAACCGGGGCAGCACCTCGATCGTCGTCTGGGAGTCCACCGACCTGGTCAACTGGTCGGCGCCGTGGCTGCTCAACGTCGCTGGCGGTATCGCGGGCGCCGGCAACGCCTGGGCACCGGAGGCGATCTACAACCCGGCGACCGGGGACTACGTCGTCTACTGGGCGACCAACTCGGCCCGCAACGGGATCACCAAGCACCGCATCTGGTACGCGCGGACCAGCGACTTCCGTACCATCGGTGCTCCGCAGCTGTACATCGACCGGGGCAGCGGCCAGGGCATCATCGACACCCAGATCATCGAGGTCCCGAACAGCGTCGGCGGCTACCGCTACTACCGGGCGTCCGCCGACGGTCACATCACCATCGAGGCGAGCAACTCGATCCTGGGCAACTGGACGACCCTCGGCAATTTGTCGCACCTGGGCATCTCCAACGGCACCGGCGGCGGCAACGTGGTCGAGGGCCCGATGTGGGCCCAGTTCAACGGCCGTGACGAGTGGGTGCTCTGGCTGGACCAGTACGCGACCGGCCGCGGCTACCTGCCGGTCACCTCGACCAACCTGGGCAGCACGGGTAACTTCCGGACCCGGTCGGACTACAGCATGGGCGGCAGCCGCAAGCGGCACGGATCGATCCTCAACCTGACCGCGGCCGAGCAGTCCCGGGTGCTTGCCCGCTGGGGCGCGACCACGCCGGTGAACCGGATCCAGTCGTACAACTACCCGGACCGCTACGTGCGGCACGCCGACTTCGACGTACGTATCGACGCCAACGTCAGCCCGGCGCAGGACGCGCAGTTCCGGCTGGTGCCCGGCCTGACCGGCGGCTCGGGCTACGTCTCGATCGAGTCGGTCAACTACCCGGGCCACTACCTGCGGCACTACGCGTACGACTTCGAGTTGGCACCCGACGACGGCTCGGCGATCTTCGCCGCCGACGCCACCTTCCGCCGGGTCGCCGGCCTGGCCGACGCCGGATGGTCGTCCTTCCAGTCCTACAACTTCCCGGACCGCTACATCCGGCACTACGGCTACCAACTGCGTCTCGACCCGATCACCGCCGCGCAGGCACGCGCCGACGCCACCTTCCGGGTCACCGGCTGACCGGTCGGGCGGTGCCGCCACCGACGGCGACACCGCCCACCGGCGGCGCGGACCGGCGTCGACTGGTCCGCGCCGGCCCCGGTGGCCCACACTGAGCCGGTGCAGAAGCAGACAGCGCCGGTACGGTCCGCCGTGGTGGTCAATCCGACGAAGGTCACCGACCTCGACGACCTCCGGACGGCGGTCGACGCGACCCTGGCCGAAGCCGGTTGGGCGGCACCGATCTGGCTGGAGACGACGGCCGCCGAACCAGGGCGGACGCAGGCCCGGGAGGCGGTCGCGGCCGGGGTCGACGTCGTGTTCGCCTGCGGCGGCGACGGCACCGTGATGTCGTGCGTCGCCGGCCTGGTCGGCACCGACGTGGCGCTCGCCATCCTGCCGGCCGGCACCGGTAACCTGCTCGCCGCGAACCTGGGGCTGTCGACCGACCTCGCGGCCGGGCTGGAGGTCGCGGTGGAACGGCAGACCCGCCGGCTCGACGTCGGTCGGCTCGACGACGAGCGCTGCTTCGTGGTGATGGCCGGCATGGGGTTCGACGCGAGCATGCTGGCCGCCACCTCCGAGCAGGCCAAGGCGCGGATCGGCTGGCCGGCGTACGTTGCCGGCGCCGTGCGGCACCTGCGGGACCGGCCGGTGCCGGTGCGGGTCCAGATCGACGACCAGCCGCCGGTACGGACCCGGGCCCGCACCGTGCTGGTGGCCAACGTCGGCCGGTTGCAGGGCGGGATGACCCTGCTGGCCGACGCCGAACCCGACGACGGTCTGCTCGACGTCGCCGTGCTGACGCCACGGACGCTGCGGCACTGGGTCGCGCTGGCCTGGGCGCTGGTACGGGGTCGGCGACGGGTGCCGCGGATGCAGGTGTACCGGGGGCGTGAGGTGTCGGTGGTCAGTGACCGCGACCAACCCCGCGAGCTCGACGGCGACCTGATCGAACCCGGCGCCACGCTGCGGGTGACGGTCCAGCCGGCGGCGTTGCTGCTGTGCGTGCCGCGTCCGGCTGATGACCCGGACCTGTCGGTGGACGCCGGTGCGGCCGCGCGGCGCGGTGCGGCACTCGTCGAACGTACCCGTCACCCCCGATGACCCGACTCGGGGCGTGACCGCCCCGAATCAGCCGTTGTCGGTGCGTCCGAGTCGGGCGAGCAGCCCGGTGTGCTGCCGCTGATGACTCTCGGCCCGCCGGCCGAGCGCGTCCGCCCGGCCCCACCGGCCGGGTACGTCGAGCAGTTCGATCCGAGGTATCGACGGCGGGAGATGTGGGTCGACGCCCAGATGGTCCTGGTACGGGGTGAGATCCAGCATGGTACGCAGCAGCAGCAGGACCGCCCCCGCCGACCAGCCCTGTGGGCTGCACGCCGTCGGGTACTCGACCGGGTATCCGGTCAACTCGCGCCGGTAGCCGGCGAAGGCCTCCGGCAGCCGTCCGTCGAAGAACCCGGACGCCTCGATCATCCCTTCGGCGATCCGGGCGGCCTCCTCCCGGAACCCGTACCGGCGCAGCCCCCACGCGATGATCGAGTTGTCGAACGGCCAGACCGACCCCACGTGATAGCCGACCGGGTTGTACCGTGCCTCGGTCTCGGCCAACGTCCGTACCCCCCAGCCGGAGAACATCGCCGGTCCGAGCAGGTGTTCGGCCACCTTGCCGGCCCGGTCCGGCTCGACGATGCCGCTCCACAGCAGGTGCCCCATGTTCGACGCCAGCGCGTCGACCGGGGTACCGTCCGGGTCGAGCGCGAGCGCGTAGTATTCGCCGTCGGCCACCCAGAAGTCGCGGTTGAACCGCTGCTTCAGGTCGGCGGCCTCCCGTTCCAGCCGGTCGGCGTACGCCGGGTCGTTCCAGAACTGGCGGGCCAGCCGGGCGCCACGGATCTTGGCGTCGTAGGCGTAGCCCTGCAGCTCGCAGGTTGCCCTCGGCAGCGCGGACAACCGTCCGTCGCGGTAGGAGATCGCGTCCCAGGAGTCCTTCCAGCACTGGTTCTCCAGGCCGTTGCGGGTGTTGCGGCGCCAGTAGGAGACGTAGCCGTTGCCGACCAGGTCCCCGTACTCGTCGATCCAGTGCAGCGCGGCGCGGGCCTGGCGTTCGAGTCCGCGGACCAGTTCGGTGTCGCCGCTCCACCGTTCGTACTCGTCGAGCAGGATCACGAACAGTGGGGTGGAGTCGGCCGATCCGTAGTACGGGGTGTGTGGCTGCTCCTCGAACGCCGCCGACTCGCCGTACCGGAATTCGTGCAGGATCTTGCCGGGCTCCTCCTCCCGTAGGTCGTCGAGGCTGCCGCCCTGCAACGAGCCGAGCAGCCGTAGCACCGGGGGGGTCAGCTGGGGTAAGAACGGCATGGTCTGCAGGCTGATGAAGATGCTGTCCCGGCCGAACAGCGTCATGAACCAGGGCAGTCCGGCGGTCGGTATCGCGCCGGTGGCGGTCAGCGAGGCGTACCGCATGGCAGCGAGGTCGATCAGGCTCCGCTCGTACGCCGTGGTGAGGGCGGGGTTGTCAGCGAGAAGCTGCGGTGCCTGGTCGACCCAGTGTTCGAGCTCCTGGCGCAGCTGCGGTCGGGCCCGGCGCCGGTAGGCTCCCCAGATGGTCGGCGACTCGGTGTCGCCGCCGTTGATCACTGGTTCCACCCGGATCTCGGTCTGCCACTGACCGCGCGGCTCCAGGGTGACATCGAACGTCATGCCGTCGTCGTCGATCCGGGCCGGGAGCGTGCTGGAGATGACGGTGTCCCGCTGAAAGGTTTCCCGCCGGTAGCTGTATCGCAGCCGACCGTCGTCGTGGTGGACCGACTTCGTGCCGCGCTTGTGCTGGACGTCCTTGATCTCGAACAGGTCCGCGAAGTCGGTGTCCATGTCGACTCGCAGGGTCAGGGTTACCGGCGCGATGTCGTGGTTGAGCACGGTGAGCCGCTCGACGAACGCCGCGCCGATCGACTGCTCCCGGATGACGGACAGCTTGGCGTCGATGTAGTGGGTGGGCCGGCCCGGTACGAGGAAGAACCGGGTCTCGAAGAAGTGCAGGTCGTCCTGGGACAGAGCGTTCAACCGGTGGCCGTCGATCCGGAGCACCCAGGTGGACAGGAAGCGCGTGTCGAACGAGAACAGGCCGGTCGGCAGGTCCGGTGAGGCGGTCACGTCACCGCGCTCGTCAGTCACCACGAAGGTGTTCCCGTCCAGGATGCTGACTGTCTTCTCGTTCATTCTCGGCGGCCTCCCTCCGAGTGAAGTCCCTTGGATGCAGCCCGGCCGGGACACTGCCGAAAAGGACCCGGCAGAGCTGGTCCGCGAGCCCCAGGTCTCCCTCGACGACGACCGCGTTGCGGAACAGCAGGGGGATGAACCGGTCCTCGCCCCGGGCCAACCGGTCGAAGCGGACCCGTTCGCTGCGGACGATCGAATCCGGCTCGGCCCCCGTCGACGACACCCGGACCTTCCCCGTTCCCAGGGTGACAAACCAGTGCGTCGTCCTGGTCTCCTCCTGTACGTCGAAGCGAACGGTGCCACGCAGCCTGGGTGGCAGCCGGTCCAGGACGGAGCTTGCGTCGCGGGCCAGCCGCTCCAGCGCATCTTCGACCGTGTCGACCATCCGGCCCCGCCTCCTCACGCCGTGTGACGTCCTGGGTGCACGGTAGGTCGGGTCGGAACCGGCCCGCATCACCCGCGTCGGGTGAGCTCACCGGCGGCCGGTTGCCGGCCGTGCTGGTTCACGGCCTGGGGATCAGCCAGCCTGGGATCAACCGGCGGTGGACAGCAGGTCGATGAAGCGCCGGGTGTCGACATTGCCGCCGGAGACGATCACACCGACCCGTCGGGGAGCCGGGACCGGCCGACCTGCCAGCAGGGCTGCCAGCCCGGTCGCGCCGCTGGGCTCGACGACGATCCGCATCCGGTCGAACGCGAACCGCATCGCCGCCCGGATCTCGTCGTCGTCGACGAGGACGACGTCGTCGAGCAGCCGCTGGTTCACCGAGAAGGTCAGCTCGCCGGGCGTCTCGGCGGCCTGGCCGTCGGCGATCGTGCGCGGCACCGGGATGGTGATCCGCCGGCCGGCGGCCAGCGATCGCAACGTGTCGTCGCCGGCCGACGGTTCGACGCCGACCACCCGGATCCGGGGCAGCAGTCCTTTCGCCGCGACCGCGGTGCCCGCCGCCAGCCCGCCGCCACCGACGGGCACCAGCAGCGCGTCGAGCGGTCCAACCTCCTCGACCAGCTCGAGGGCTGCGGTGCCCTGCCCGGCGATGACGTGCGGGTGATCGTACGGCGGGACCAGGGTCAGCCCGCGTTCGGCGGCCAACGCCGCACCGATGGCGACCCGGTCACCGGTGTACCGGTCGTAGGTGATTATCTCGGCCCCGTAGCCGCGGACCGCTGCCGTCTTGGCCGCCGGCGTGTCCTGCGGCATGACGATCACTGCGGTGCTGCCCAACTCCCTGGCGGCTAACGCGACGGCCTGCGCGTGGTTGCCGGACGAGTACGCGGCGATGCCCCGGGCCAGCTGGGCCGGGGACAGTCGCGCGATCGTGTTGTAGGCGCCACGGAACTTGAACGCACCGACGCGTTGCAGATTCTCGCACTTGACGAAGACCTCGGCGCCGACCATGGCGTCCAGAGTGCGCGAGCGCAGCACGGGGGTGCGGTGCGCGGCACCGGCTATCCGTGCGGCCGCGTCGCGGACGTCGGGCAAGGTGACCGGTGTCGAGTCTGTCAAGGTGCTTCCTCCCAGGGCGCTCATCTGACAGAGTTCCATACAGCGGCCGGGCGAGTCGCAGCCGGCCGGCTGGTGTCCATGCCGCATTGTCCGGGCGCGGCCGACACCGCCGACCCGTAGCGCGACTGTGCCGCTGACAGGGTTGCGCGTGGTGTCCGGGTCTGTCCCGGATCTTCTCCGAAAGTTTCGGTACTCTGGCCTTGCCGTCGAGTGCCGAACTGGGTGCTGCCGTGTTTCGGATTAGCTGGTCGAGCAGCGGGTTGCCCGGTATCGGCCTTGGTCATTGAGCTACCGGAAGTTCTCCGTTAGCATCGCTCAACAGCACTTCGATTGAAGTCGATGTGTGGTCGAGGTTCACCTGTCGACCACACTCCGCACCGAGAGGCAACCATCACCATGACCCATCTATCCGACAGCAGACCGAGGAGAAGGGGACCGCGGGCCGCGTTGGCCTCCGCCGCGGTGGTCGCCCTTGCCGCCGGTACCGCGATGCTGTACGCGACCTCCGCCAGCGCCGCCGAGTCCACGCTCGGTGCGGCCGCGGAGCAGTCCGGCCGGTACTTCGGTGCCGCCGTCGCGGCCAACAAGCTCAGCGACTCGACGTACGTGAACATCCTCAACCGGGAGTTCAACAGCGTCACCGCCGAGAACGAGATGAAACTCGACGCCACCGAGCCGCAGCAGGGCCAGTTCAACTTCAGCAACGGCGACCGGATCGTCAACCACGCCATCTCCCGCGGCATGGCCGTCCGCGGTCACACCCTCGCCTGGCACTCCCAGCAACCCGGCTGGATGCAGCAGATGGAAGGTGCTCCGCTGCGCCAGGCCATGCTCAACCACGTCACCCAGGTCGCCTCCTACTACCGGGGCAAGATCCACTCCTGGGACGTGGTGAACGAGGCCTTCGCCGACGGCGGTAGCGGTGCCCGACGCGACTCCAACCTGCAGCGCACCGGCAACGACTGGATCGAGGCGGCGTTCCGGGCCGCCCGCGCCGCCGACCCCGGTGCCAAGCTCTGCTACAACGACTACAACATCGACAACTGGTCCTGGGCCAAGACCCAGGCCGCGTACAACCTGGTGCGCGACTTCAAGCAGCGCGGCGTGCCGATCGACTGCGTCGGCCTGCAGTCGCACTTCAACAGCGGCTCGCCGTACCCGTCGAACTACCGCACCACGCTGTCCAGCTTCGCCGCCCTCGGCGTCGACGTGCAGATCACCGAACTCGACATCGAAGGCTCCGGCAGCAGCCAGGCCAACACCTACCGCAACGTGGTGCAGGACTGCCTCGCGGTGTCCCGCTGCACCGGCATCACCACCTGGGGCATCCGGGACTGCGACTCGTGGCGCAGCGGCGGCACCCCGCTGCTGTTCGAGTGCAACGGCAACAAGAAGCAGGCGTACGACTCGACCCTCGCCGCGCTGAACGCCGGCGGCACCCCGCCGCCCACCACGGCCCCGCCGCCGACCACGGCCCCGCCGCCGACCACGGCCCCGCCGCCCACGACGGCCCCGCCGACTTCGCAGCCGCCGGGCGGGGGCGACTGCTCGGCCTCGGTGATCTCGCTCGACCAGTGGCCAGGTGGCTTCGTGGCGAACGTGCGGGTGACCGCCGGGTCCGCCTCGACCAGCAGTTGGACGGTCACCATGACCCTGCCGTCCGGGGCGGCGGTCACCAACGCCTGGAACTCGCAGGCCAGCGGGAGCAGCGGCACGGTGCGCTTCAGCAACGCGCCGTGGAACGGCCAGATCGGTGCCGGACAGTCGACCCAGTTCGGCTTCCAGGGCACCGGCACCGGCAGCGGGATGACCCCGACCTGCAGCGCCGGCTGACGGCTACCACCCCCACGACGGGGCCGGTACGCGGGACACCCGGCGTACCGGCCCCGTCCGGCGTGTGCGGGCCGGCGCGCAGGGTGCGGCCGGGCCGGTACCGGCGACACCCCGGTACCGGCCCGGCGCGGCGCTGTCGGTGGCTGCGGTTACGCTCGTCGGACGGTGGCCCGCAGGCCACCGTCGTTGCCCTGCCGGTCGGTCCTGCCCGCCGGCGAGGTGGGGCACCGTTGGCCGGCACCGGGAGTTCGACGCGTTGACTGCACAACCTGAGACGCTGTACGGAGCAGACGACCTCACCCACCTGGAAGGGCTGGAGGCCGTCCGCAAGCGGCCCGGCATGTACATCGGCTCAACCGACAGCCGGGGTGTCGGCCATCTGCTCAACGAGATCCTCGACAACTCCACCGACGAGGGCGTCGCCGGTCACGCCAGCCGGGTCGAGGTGACCCTGCACGCCGACGGCTCGGTGCAGGTCGATGACGACGGCCGGGGCATCCCGACCGACGTGCACACCCGGTCCGGGCTGTCCGGGGTCGAGCTGGTGCTGACCCGGCTGCACGCCGGCGGCAAGTTCGGCGGCTCCGGTTACAAGGCGTCCGGCGGCCTGCACGGGGTCGGCGCGTCGGCGGTGAACGCGCTCTCGCTACGGTTCGACGTGCGGGTCAAGCGGGCCGGTCGGGTGTCGGAGATGTCGTTCCAGCGGGGCGTCCCGGGGGTCTTCGACGGCCCCGGCCCGGCCGCCGGTTTCACAGAGCAGTCGGGGCTGCGGGCGGTCGGCCGGATGAAGCGCGGTGAGGCTACCGGCACCTCCATCCGCTACTGGTACGACGCCCGCTACTTCGACGCCGGCGCCGCACTCGACGTGACGGCCGTGCGGACCCGACTGCGCAACACCGCCTTCCTGGTGCCCGGGGTCACCTACGTGCTGCGCGACGCCACCTCCGATGAACTGGTCGAGGAGGTGTACCACCATCCCCGTGGCCTGGTCGAGATGGTGGAGTTCCTCACCCCGAGCGGGGACCGACCGGTCAGCGGCACGCTGTTCATCACCGGCACCGGCACCTACAAGGAGAACGCCGCCGACGCCAACGGCGTGATGCAGTCCGACGTCGAGCGTCGGGCCGAGGTGGAGGTCGCCCTCGGCTGGGGCACCGGCTACGAGCGGACCGTCGAGTGCTTCACCAACACCATCCGCAACGTGCACGGCGGCACCCACCGGCGGGGTTTCGAGCGCGGGGTGACCCGGGCCGTCGTCGACGCGGTACGCAACAGCCGGGGCCTGCTCAAGCCTAAGGAGGATCCGCCGACCGTCGACGACGTGCTCGAAGGCATGACGGCCGTGGTGCACGTGCGGATCCCGGAGCCCCAGTTCACTTCGCAGACCAAGGACGAGCTCTCCACCGCCGGCATCACCCGGGTGGTGCAGACGGTGGTGGAGCGGCACATCAAGTCCTGGGTGGAGGACCGCCGGACCCGTACCGAGGCCCGGACCGTGCTGCAGAAGGTGGTCGACGCGGCCCGGGTCCGGCTCACCCAGAAGCAGCAGAAGGACGCCGCCCGGCGCAAGACCGCCCTGGAAGGGGCGTCCATGCCGCCGAAGCTGGTCGACTGCCGGTCGACCGGCCTGCAGCGCAGCGAGCTGTTCATCGTGGAGGGCGACAGTGCGCTCGGCTCGGCCCGGATGGCCCGGGTCGCCGAGTACCAGGCCCTGCTGCCGATCCGGGGCAAGATCCTCAACGTGCAGAAGGCCAACCTGGCCGACACGTTGCGCAACGCCGAGGTGGCGGCGATCGTCCAGGTCCTCGGCGCCGGCACCGGGCGCACCTTCGACCTGGCCGCCATGCGGTACGGCCGGGTGATCCTGATGGCCGACGCGGACGTCGACGGCTCGCACATCCGGACCCTGCTGATCACCCTGTTCGCCAAGTACCTACGTCCGGTGATCGAGGCCGGCCGGCTGTACGCGGCGATGCCCCCGCTCCACAAGATCACCACCAAGGGCCGGAACGCGGAGACCATCTTCACCTTCACCGAGGCCGAGATGGAGCAGACCGTACGGCGACTGGAACGGGCCGGGCGACAGGTCGTCACCCCGGTTCCCCGGTTCAAGGGCCTCGGCGAAATGGACGCAGACGAGCTGTGGGAGACGACCATGAATCCGGCGACCCGCTCGGTACGCCGGATCACCCTGGCCGACGTGGAGGTCGCCGACCGCACCCTGGAGTTGCTGATGGGGGAGAAGGTCGAGCCGCGCCGCAACTGGTTGATCGACTCGGCCGGCCGGGTCGACCAGGAGAGTATCGACGCCTGAGCATGACCCGCTCGATCGAGGAAGCGCTGGAAACGTAGAGATGGCACGCAGCAAGAGCAAGCAGTCCGGGGTCGACCTGTCCGCGTTCGACCAGGCCGGCGCCCGGATCATGGACAACCCGCTGGAGACCGAGATCCAGGACTCCTACCTGGAGTACGCCTACTCGGTCATCTACGCCCGGGCCCTGCCCGACGCCCGGGACGGGCTCAAACCGGTGCACCGACGCATTCTCTACTCGATGAGCGAGCAGGGTCACCGCCCGGACCGGGGCTACGTCAAGTCGGCTCGGGTGGTGGGCGACGTGATGGGCAAGTTCCATCCGCACGGCGACACCGCGATCTATGACGCGATGGTCCGGATGGCACAGCACTTCTCGCTCAACGTGCCGCTGGTCGACGGGCACGGCAACTTCGGCTCCCCCGACGACGGTCCGGCGGCCAGCCGCTACACCGAGGCGCGGATGTCCCGCCCGGCGATGCTGCTCGTCGGCGAGCTCGACGAGGAGACCGTCGACTTCAAGCCCAACTACGACGGCTCGCTGACCGAGCCGAAGGTGTTGCCGGCGGCCTTCCCGAATCTGCTGGTCAACGGGGCGTCCGGGATCGCCGTCGGGATGGCGACCAACATGATCCCGCACAATCTCGGTGAGGTCGTCGCGGCCACCCGCTGGCTGATCCGCCATCCCGACGCGAGTCTCGACAAGCTGATGGAGTTCGTCCCCGGCCCGGATCTGCCGACCGGTGGTCTGCTGCTCGGCCTCGACGAGGTGCGGCGTGCGTTCGCCACCGGGCGTGGGGTGGTGCGGATGCGCGCCAAGGTGCAGATCGGTCTGCTCGAGGGCAGCCGTGGGCGGCAGGCGATCACGGTGACCGAGCTGCCCTACGGGGTCGGCACCGAGCGGATCATCGAGAAGATCACCGAAGAGGTCAACAAGACCAAACGGCTGCAGGGCATCGCCGACGTCAAGGACCTGACCGACCGGGAGAACGGCACCCGCCTGGTCATCGAATGCAAGATCGGGGTGAACCCACAGGCGTTGCTCGCCGATCTCTACCGGCTGACCCCGATGGAGCAGTCGTTCGGCGTCAACAACCTGGTGCTGGTCGACGGGCAGCCACGTACGCTCGGGCTGAAGGAGCTACTGGAAGCCTTCCTGGCCCACCGGTACGACGTCGTCACCCGACGCAGCCTCTACCGACGGAGCCGTCGCCAGGACCGACTGCATCTGGTCGACGGTCTGCTGATCGCGCTGCTTGACATCGACCGGGTGGTGCGGCTGATCCGCGGCAGCGACGATGCGCAGGCGGCGCGGGACGCGCTGATGGCCGAGTTCGGGCTGACCGCCGTGCAGGCCGGCTACATTCTGGACACCCCACTGCGTCGGCTGACCCGGTTTGACCGGATCGAGCTGGAGGCCGAGCAGGATCGGCTACGTGGCGAGATCGCTGAGCTGTCGCGGATCCTCGACGACCCCGCGGCGCTGCGCAAGCTGGTATCCGACGAGCTGGCCAAGGTGGCCAAGCAGTTCGCCACCCCCCGGCGGACCACCCTCGTCGACGGTGACCTCAAGGAGGTGCTGGCCGCCTCGGTCCCGGCCGGCCCGCTGGAGGTCGCCGACGACCCCTGCCAGGTGATCCTGTCCGCCACCGGGCTGGTCGCCCGCACCGTCGCCGAGAGCGAGGAGTCGGTCGAGGACGCCCGGCGCAACAGCCGGGCCAGGCACGACGCGGTACAGGCCGTGGTGCCGGCCACCGCCCGTGGCCAGGTGCTGCTGATCACCAGCACCGGCCGGGCGGTCCGTACCGATGTCCTGCCACTGCCGGTGCTGCCGCAACGGTCCGGAACGGTATCGCTGTCCGGCGGCATGCCGGTTGCCGAACTGCTGCCGCTGAGCGCGGGTGAGCAGGTCGTCGGCCTGGCCCCGGCCGCCCAACGGGATACGCCGGGACTCGCGCTCGGCACCCGCCACGGCGTGGTGAAGGTGTGCGCGCCGGACTGGCCGGTACGCGCCGACGAGTTCGAGGTGATCGGTCTGCGCGACGGCGACGAAGTCGTCGGGGCCAGTTGGCTGACCGACGGCACCGAGAGCCTGGTGTTCGTCACCACCGACGCGTCGCTGCTGCGGTTCGCCGCGAAGCTGGTCCGTCCGCAGGGGCTCAAGGGGGGCGGCATGGCCGGGATCAACCTCGCTGCCGACGCCCGGGTGCTGTTCTTCGCCGCCGTGCGGACCGACGACCCGGTACACGGCGAGCCGATGGTGGTCACCTCCACCGGGAACAACGTCAAGGTCACACCGTTCGCCGAGTATCCCGCGAAGGGTCGGGCCACCGGTGGGGTCCGGGTGCAGCGGTTCCTCAAGGGCGAGTCGGGGCTGGAGCTGGCCTGGGTGGGTTCCCGCCCGGTCGGTGCCACCCCGTCCGGGGAGTCGGTGGCGCTGCCGCAGCTCGATCCGCGCCGGGACAGTTCGGGCACCCCGGTGATGCTGGCCCCGCAGGTCGTCGGTCACCTGCTGGAACGCGGCTGACCACCGACCGCAGGTCCGGCGTTGGCGGCCGACCCCGCTCCGACCGGGACCCCGGCCGGGGGACCCGACCGGGACCGAGTCACCAGTCCAGTGGGGTGGCGGCCAGCCGGCGGTCGTACCAGGCGCGGATCGCGGCGACGGTGTCCGCCGGCAGTGGGCCGTCGGCGGCACCGGCGATGCTGCTGGTGAGCTGGGCGACCGACCTGGTTCCCGGGATCACTGTCGACACCGCGTCGTAGCTGAGCAGGAAGCGCAGCGCGCCGGCGAGCACCCCGACACCGGCCGGCAGCAGCGACCGGAACTCGTCGACCAGGCCGGCGCGCACCGCGACGTCCTCTCGCGACCAGCGGTCCCGTACCCCGGCGAAGACGCTGTCGGCGTGGTACCGGCCGGAGAGCCAGCCGGACTCCAGCGGCACCTTGACGATCGTGCCGGCACCCCGGTCGCGGGCCCGGCCCACCGCCGGCCACGGCTCCTGGTAGAGCGCTGACAGCCGGACTTCGAACGCGGTGGAGTCACTGGTGGACAGCACGAGGTCCAGATCGGCGCTCCAGTCCACCGAAGCGCCGTACGACCGGATGACGCCCTTGTCCCGCAGCCGGTGCAGCACCTCGTAGTGGTCGCTGCGGCTGCCGTCGAGGATCTCTGGTGGCGGGTTGTGTAGCACCACGATGTCGACGTGGTCGACGTTCATCCGGCGGGCGCTGCGCTCGACCGACGCCTCAATTTCGCTGGCCGACCAGTTTTCGGTGCCGTCGGGAAGATAGCCAAACTTGGTGCAGATCACTACCTCGTCCCGTCGCCGGCCGGCGAGGGCCCGGCCGATGTTGGGTTCGCTGCGGCCGTCCGCGTAGCCCGGCGCGGTGTCGATGAAGGAGACGCCGTGGTCGAGCGCGGTGTGCACGATGCGGACCGCCTCGGCCTCGTCCGGCCCGTCCGGCCAGTGCGACGATCGGCCCAGCTGCCAGGCGCCGAGACCGATAGCGCTGACCCGCATTCCGGTGGAACCAAATGGTCGTGTCTGCACAGGCGAACCCTTCACGTCGGAGCACCGTAGACTGTTCGACAGCGTATCGACATCGGTGCGTTCACGCGGCCCCGGCGCAGCTGTCCCGGCCGGCCCTATGACCGCCGCCCGGGTCCGGTCCGGCCCGGCCGTACCCGCCAGCCCAGCAGCCCGAGCCCACCGAGCGCCAGCAGCACGTACAGGTTGCTGTAGACCAGCCCCGGCCCGGAGAAGTGCAGGTCCCACCCGCCCGGACTGGCCAGCACCCAGCTCGTGCTGCCCACCAGGACCAGCCAGCCGGCGGCGGACGCGAGGATCGCCCACCGGCGGCCGGACCACCGTTGGTCACCGGCGAGGACCAGCAGCGCCGGCACCCACCAAACCCAGTGGTGGTGCCAGGAGACAGGGGAGACCAGCAGTCCGGTGGCCGCGCAGGCGAGCACCGCCAGCAGTTCGTCGCCGGCACGTGCGCAGCGGACCGCGACCGTCATCCCGGCCGCGCCGACTAGCACCGCGAGCACCAGCCACGGCAGACCGGGCCGTGGTTCGTCCAGCGCCCGGGTCACCGCACCGGACAACGACTGGTTCAGGATGGTCCGGGGATCCCCGGTGACCCGGTCGGTGTCCAGCAGCCCGCCGGTCCAGAACCAGGTCGAGTCGGTCGGCCGCCAGGCGAAGCCGACGCCGATCGTGGCGGCGAACGCGACGGTCGCGGTGGCGGCGGCCCGCAGCCGCCCGGTCAGCACCAGGTAGCCGATGAAGATCAGCGGCGTGAGTTTGATCCCGGCGGCGACACCCACCCCGAGCCCGTGCCACCGGCCGCCCCGGCCGGCGACCAGGTCGACCAGCACCAGCCAGGTCAGCAGCAGACCCACCTGGCCGACCTGCAGGTGACCGGTCACCGCGAAGATCGGCAACGCGCCGACCAGCGCACCAGCCGTCCACAGCGGCCCCAGCCGGGCGGGCGGCCCGATCCACCGCAGGGTCAGCCGGATGATCGCGACCAGCATCACCACACTTGCCGCCGTCCAGCCCGCGACAGCGACCGGCATCGCGACCACGGCCAGCGGCTGCATCAGCAGCGCGGCGAACGGCGGGTAGGTGAAGCCGAGCGCGATGCCGTCAGGGGTATGGTGGACCGCCTGGTACAACTGCCCGTCACCGCTGGCGGCCGCGACCGCACCCGCCCGGTACGCGGCCAGGTCACCCCAGAACAGGCCGGTGGTGTGGTGCAGCACGCCGGCGGCGACGCCCAGCACGGCGGCGAACGCCCCGCCGAGCAGCCAGCTGCGTACTGCCGGCCGTCGCCCGCCCACCGGCGCGGCCCTTACGCGGGCCACATCCGACGGTAGGGCATCCGACGGTAGGGCATCGCGGGCGGTCACGACCGGCCACTGCACGCCGGATCGGCGGCACCCAGCACCAGCACGCTGCCCACGCCGTCCGCCCCGCCGACAAGCTCATCGTGCACCGGCAGCCCGCAGCTACGGGCCCGGGACAGCAGCTCGCGGCCGGTGTCGGTGGTCCCGTCGTACACCCAGACCAGCACCCGGCCACCCGGTCTTAGCAGGTCGGCCGCGCGGTGCAGCAGACCGACCGCGTCGTCGACGCTGAAGTAGTAGAGCACCTCGCGGAACAGAACCACGTCATAGCGCTCATCGGTCCGGTACGTCAGCAGGTCCGCGTCCTCGAAGGAGGTGTCCGGCCGGCGCAGCGCGCGGGCCCGGCGGATCGCCGCCCGGCTGATGTCGACACCGTGGTAGTGCCGGTACCCGCCGGGCGGCAGCGCCAGATTGACGGTCGTACCGCAGCCCAGGTCCAGGATGCGTGGTCGCGACGTGACCCGTTGAGCGAGTTCCAGCGGGACGCGGTCACGCCCCTGGTCGAGATATCGCCACAACCCCAGCGCGTACTGCAGGTCCCACAACACGGCGTTCACCCGGGGGTACGGGCGGACCAGCACCGTCAGCGGCCAGTTGAGCGCCCGAGCGGCGATCCGGAACAACGGGTGGGCCATCACGCCTCCTCGGCGGCGGTAGGGCGGTCAGGGACCGGGACGAACCGCAGCCCGCGGTACAGCAGCCGGGGGATCACGGTGCCCAGCGCGGCGATGGTCTGCGACCGGTCACCGCCGCCGTCGTGGCAGAGCAGCACGTGACCGGAGCCGGCGCGCGACAGGGTACGGGTGATGTGCCCGACGCCGGGTTCCTTCCAGTCGCTGGAGTTGACCGTCCAGTCGACCGGGGTCAGCCCGGCGTCAACGGTGGCCGCCAGCACCCGCGTCGACCATCCGCCGCTGGGTGCCCGGAACAACCGGGCGGTGACTCCGGTAGCGTCGTGAATTCGTTGCTGGGCATGGTTGATCTCGCGGTGCAACCGGTCGGCGTCGAGCGCCGCGAACGGCATCGGGTGGCGCAGCGAATGGTTGCCGATCCGGTGGCCGGCGGCCACGATCCGTCGGGCCAGCTCCGGGTGTTCGGCTACCCGGTCGCCGATCAGAAAGAAGGTCGCCGGCACCCGGTGCCGGGCGAGGAGATCCAGCAGCGCGGGGGTCCAGCGGGGGTCCGGGCCGTCGTCGACGGTGAGCGCGACCGCGCCGGCTCCGACCCGGAACACCGGCCAGCTGCGCCGCGCCGACGGGGTCACCGGCCGTAGCCGGTGAAAGGTCCGTACGCCGAGGAAACCGGCCTCCAGCGCTTTCGCCCGCAGTGTCGGCAGCTGGTTCACCGGCTCGTCCCTGGGGCCAGTCGACGGGTCGGGCCGAAGTCCGAGTCCAGCAGGAACCGCACCCCGCCGACGGTGCCGCCGCAGACGATGGCCAGGTGGACCAGGAAGTGCAGGCAGAGGAACAGGGCGAGGAACGCGGTGCCCCGCTCCCGGCGAACGAAGCCGACCAGCCCGGGGTCGGCGACGACGAACCAGGCCAGGGCGAGCCCCGGCAGGACCAGCAGCACCGGGGTCAGCACGGCCAACGGCAGGGTGCCGAGCACTGCGGCGGCGGCCAGCACGCCGCCCGGCCGGTTGGCCCGCAGCCCGGCGGGGCCCCGTTCCCGTACCGCCACCGGCACCAGCATCTGCGAGCGGCCGAACTGCTTGCGCAGCATCGGCCAGAGCCGGCTGTCGTCGTCGTGTCGGCAGGTCACGTCGGCGGACAGCCAGATGCCGTGCCGGTCGGCCATCCGATCGCTCAACTCGACGTCCTCGGAGGCGCGGAGCCGTTCGTCGAAGAACCCGACGTCGTCGAAGACCGAACGGCGGACCGCGCACAGCGCGAAGATCGCGGTGCGTACCCGGCCGGTGTTGCGGATCCGCCAGTAGTGGGCGTGCAGCAGCCGGTACGCCTCGACCGGGCCGTCGTCGTACAACGGCTGGGTGAGGTACACGCCGTGGACACAGTCGATGTCCGGCTCGTCGGCCATGATCCGCAGCGCGGTGGCGATTGCGGTCGGTGTCGGTGCGCAGTCGGCGTCGACGAAGAAGACCACGTCGCCGGTGCTCGCCTTGATCCCGCGGTTGCGGGCGGCGGCCGGGCCGCTGTTGACCAGAGTCTGCAGCAGCCGTACCGGGAACCGCCGGGCGATCTCCCGGGTCCGGTCGGTGCTCGCGTCGTCGACGACGATCACCTCCACCGGAGGGTGTGTCTGCCCGTACACGGCGCCCAGACAGGCATGCAGGGTCCGTTCGCTGTTGTAGGCGGGAATGACGACCGATACGTGCGGGGGCACGGACACCACCTTGTCGAATGTCGGGACCGCCGGGAAGTGCGTCACCGTGACTGGCCGAGACGATAGTCGTAGTGACGGTCACGGTCAATCTTCTGGATACCGTGCTCCAGTGCCGATCCAGTCGTCTTACAGTCGTCATTCAGTACCCGTCGGCACAATTGCAGGGGCTCCCGGCGGTGCTCCGCGTTCCTCTGGAGTCGCCGCCAGTTCTGGAGAAAGGCTCGATAGGTGTCTGATCTGTTCACCGTCGATGATTGCGACGAGCTCTCCGTCAAACAGGTGCACGATCTGTACCGGCGGTACGTCAACCGGAGCCAGGTCGGTCTGATGACGTCCTTCGGTTTCGGTCGGGAGTTGGTCGACCGCGCCGAAGGCGCCTACCTGTACCTACGGGACGGCCGTCGCATCCTCGACTTCACCGGCGGGGTCGGCGTACTCAACCATGGACACAACCATCCCCGCATCCTGGCGGCGCGCCGCCGGTTCGCCGAGCGGCAGCGGATGGAGGTGCACAAGACCTACTTCTCGCCGTACGTCGCCGCGCTGGCCCACAACCTGGCCGAGGTGCTGCCCGGTGACCTGAACATGTCCTTCTTGCCAAACTCGGGCGCCGAGGCGGTCGAGGGCGCGGTCAAGCTGGCCTACAAGGTCCATGGCGGGCGACGGAACACCATCCTGCGTGCCGACATCAGCTTCCACGGCAAGCTTCTCGGCTCCGGCAGCCTGACTGGCGGAGCGCAGAACCATTTCAAGTTTCCCGGCATTTCCGGTGTCGTGACATTCGGTTACGACGATCTCGAATCGGTACGCGCCGCGGTCGCAGCGCATCCCGACGACGTCTACGCGATCCTGATCGAGCCGTTCAGTGCCTCCACCATGCGCTGGTGCTCGGAGGAGTTCCTGCGTGGCCTTCGTGACCTGTGCACCGAGCACAAGATCGTGCTCATCTTCGACGAGATCTACACCGGCTGGGGAAAGACCGGCAGCCTGTTCTACTTCATGCGCTATCCCGGACTCCTGCCGGACGTGCTGACCACCTCGAAGTCGTTCGGCGGCGGCAAGTCGTCCATCTCGGCGTACGTCGCCCGGGAAGGAATTTTCCGCAAGGCGTACGACAACCCGATGGACGCGCTGATGCATTCGACCTCGACCACCTACTACGGGTTCGGTGAGGAATGCGCCACCGCGATCGAAGCGGTCAACATCGCCGTCGAGGACGACTACCCGGGCCAGGCCCGCCGAATCGAGCAACTGCTGGCACCCGGCCTGCGGCGGATCGCCAAGCAGCATCCGGACGCGGTCGCCGACGTCGCCGGATCGGGCGCGCTCTGGGGGGTGTTCATCGACGGCGGTCCGAAGGCGCTGGACCTGGCCGCGAAGCTGGCACCCGCCGGCCTGGCCCGGGATCCGCAGCTGCGGACCAAGGTGGTCACCTGCGCGGTGATCAACGCGCTCTACCGCGACCATGACATCTACTCCTACTACACCCTCAACGGCGCCAGCCCGCTCGTGGTCGGCCCGCCGCTGGTCGCCTCCGACGACGACGTCGAGTACTTCCTGGACAGTCTGGACAAGGTCCTCGACCAGGGCCTCAACCGGCTGCTGACCCGGTTCGTGGCGCAGAAGGTCGGCTCGCTGTGGTGATCGCCGTGACCGGTGCCGCCGGCATGCTCGGCTCGTCGGTGGTGGCAAGGCTGGTCGCTGACGGCGTCGAGGTGGTCGGACTCGACCTGCGGGAACCCGCACCGGGCACCGCCCCGCCCGACTACCGGCACCTGATCGGCGACGTGCGGGATTCGGCCGCGCTGCGGCAGGCGCTGACCGGAGCCGACGCGGTCGTGCACTGCGCCGCCGCGCTGCCCAGCTACCCGGCGGCGCAGATCCGCTCCATCGTGGTCGACGGCAGCCGGGCGGTGCTCGACGCGGTGCGTGCCGCACGGGTGCCCCGGCTGGTCTACATCTCCTCCACCGCGGTCTACGGGCTGCCCCGACAGGTGCCGACGCCGGAGGAGCACCCGTACGCGCCGGTCGACCCCTACAGCACCGCCAAGGCGGACGCCGAACGGCTGGCGGTCGGCTACCGTGGCGCCGACCTGGTGCTGCCGGTGCTGCGGCCGAAGACGTTCCTCGGCCCCGGCCGGATGGGGCTGTTCTCGATGCTGTTCCAGTGGGCCCAGGAGGGACGCAACTTCCCGGTGCTCGGCGACGGCCAGGTCCGGATCCAGATGCTGCACGTCGCCGACCTGATCGAAGCGGTGGTCACCGTGCTGCGGGCACCGGCCGAGGTCGCCAACGACACGTACAACATCGGCGCCGCCGAGTTCGGCACGCTGCGCGAGGACTTTCAGGCGGTGCTGGACGCCGCCGGGCACGGCAAGCGGGTGGTCGCACTGCCGGCCCGGCCCGCCCTCGCCGCCCTCGGCCTGCTGGAACGCACCAAGTTGTCCCCGGTGTACGGCCGGCTGCTGCACAAGCTGATGGACGACTCCTACGTCGATATCGGTCGGGCCCGGCGGCGACTCGGGTTCAGCCCTCGGTACAGCAACCGGGACGCGGTGCTGGAGACGTTCCGGTGGTGGCAGGGGCAGCGGACGAGCGGTACGCCGGCCGGTGCCAGCGGCCGTACCAGCCGCGACCCGTGGCGGCAGGGCGTGCTCGCCGCCGCCAAGGTCTTCTTCTAGCCAGGAGGTGCCGATGCCCGCTGTCGAGGTCGCGGCCGAGCCGACATCGGTGTCCGCGACACCGGTGGCACCGCCGGATGCCCGCCCGTCCCGGACCGGACGGTCCGGGTGGACGGCGCGCGGCGTGGCCGCCCGGATGGTGCGGACCACCGTCGACCTTGCCGCGCTGACCCGGCCGCAGCAGTGGCCGAAGAACCTGCTCGCCGTTCCGATCGCGCTGCTGGACGCCCCGGTCTGGACCGCCGCCACGCTCGGCCGGGTCGGCTGGGCGGTGCTGCTGTTCACCCTGGCGTCGTCGCTGGTGTACGTGGTCAACGACGTCGCCGACCGGCGATTGGACGCCGGTCACCCGTCGAAGCGGTCCCGACCGGTGGCCAGCGGCAGGATCCCGCCAGCCACCGCCTGGCTGTTCGGTGCCGCGCTCGCCGCCGCACTGGCGGCCGGCGTCGTCGCCGGACCTGCCCTGGCCTGGTGGCCGGTCGCCGGCTACCTCGTGCTCAACCTGGCGTACAGCCGGTGGCTCAAACACGTCCCGCTGGTCGACATCTGCGTGGTCGCCGCCGGCTTCGTGCTACGGGTGCTGCTCGGCTACGCGGCGACCGCCGGCCCGGTCTCGGCCTGGCTGCTGACCACCGTCTTCGCCACCTGTCTGCTGCTGATCCTTGGCAAACGCCGGCAGGAGCTCGCCGTCGACGGTGCCGCGCACCGCCCGGCGCTGCGCGGCTACAACCTCAACCTCGCCGACCAACTGCTCACCGTGAACGCCACCGTCGCGGTCATCGGCTTCCTGCTCTACCTGCACTCGGACGCGCCGGTCGGTGTGTACCGCAACGCCCTGCTGCTGAGCGCCGTACCGCTCGTGCTGTTCGGGATCTCCCGCTACCTGCAGGCGGTGCTGGTCCGTCGGGGCGGCGGCGACCCGGTCCGGACCGTACTGCGGGACCGCCTGATCGTCGTCGCCGCCGCGCTGCTCGCCGCCAGCGTCGGTATCGCCCTGCTCGCCGCCCAGTACCCGTCGTCCTAGCGAATCCTTTCCGAAAGTGGTCTCTTCCTATGCCTGACCCGCTCGTGTCGGTCATCGTGCCGAACTACAACTACGCCCGGGCGCTGGGGCTGTGTCTGTCCGCGCTGCGCGCCCAGACGTACCCCCACCTGGAGATCATCGTCGTCGACGACCGCAGCACCGACGACTCGGTGGTGGTGGCCGAGTCGTACGGCGTTCGGGTCGTGCAGACCCCGGTCAACGGCGGTCCCTCGGTGGCCCGCAACCTCGGCGCGGCCAACGCCAACGGGGAGATCCTGTTCTTCGTCGACTCGGACGTGGCCGCCAAACCCGACGCGGTGGCCAACGCGGTGGCGCTGCTCACCGAACGGCCGGAGATCGGTGCGGTGTGCGGCAACTACGACCCGGTGCCGCTGATCCGCGACAGCCTGGTCGAGGAGTACCGCTGCATGCAGCAGTCCTACTGGCTGATCGCCGACGAGGGGCGCATCCACACCATGTACACCGCGCTGCTGGCGATGCGTGCCGAGGTGTTCACCGAGATCGGGCCGTTCAACCCGCGGCTGCGCGAGACCGAGAACGCTGACTACGGGTTCCGACTGGCCAGCCGGTACGAGATCTGGCTGACTCCGGCGGTGCGCGGCGTGCACGACCACGACCACGAACTGCGGGTGATGATCCGTAAGGTCTTCACCCGCACGATGTTGCACATCCCGATGTACGCCCAGAATCCCACCTTCCCCGGCGGGCTGCGCAGCGGCCCCCGGGCGTGGAGCAGCGTCGCCGCACTGCTCACCGTGCTGACCGCCGTCCTGCCGCTGCTGCTCGGTCCCTGGTGGAGCCTGCTACCGGTGGCCGCGTTGGCTGGCTTCGTCGCCTGCGACTGGCCGATGTACCGGTTCGTCGCGGCCCGCCGCAACCCGCTGTTCGTCGGCTACTTCGTCGCCATGCACTTCCTGATGAACGTGGTGATGGGCGTCGCCGCGGCCGTCGGCTTCGCCAGCTACCTCACGTCGCGGGCGTTCCGGCGGCTCTACGACAAGCCGGCCGAGGCGGTGTGACATGTCGACTCCACTGGTCTCGGTGATCGTGCCGAGTTACAACTACGCCGACTCGCTGGCGGTGTGCCTGCAGGCGATCGCCGACCAGAGCTACCCGGCGATCGAGGTGCTGGTTGTCGACGACCGCAGCACCGACGATTCGGTGGCGGTCGCCGAGGCGCAGGGCGTACGGGTGATCGCGTTGGCCGACAACGGCGGCTGCGGCCGGGCCCGCAACATCGGCGTCGCCAGCACCAGCGGCGAGATCCTGTTCTTCGTCGACGCCGACGTGGCGATGGCCCCCGACGCGGTTGCCGAGGCGGTCGCCATTCTGCAGGCTGAGCCGGAGGTCGGCGCGGTCTGCGGCATCGAGGACCCGGAGCCGCTGCTGCACGACACCGCTGTCGCCCGCTACCGAGGGCTGCAGTACCACCACTGGTCGGCCAGCGGCGAGGGCAACGTCACCTTCCTGTTCCCGGCGATGTGCGCCATCCGACGCCGCGTCTACCAGGAGGTGGGGCCGTTCAACCCGGCGCTGAAGCAGACCGAGGAGGTCGACTACGGTTACCGGCTGTCCCGCCGTCACCAGCTCCGGTTGACCTCCCGGGTCCGCGGCCGGCACGATCACGACCACCAGCTGGTGCCGTTGCTGCGCAAGCTCTTTCACCGGGCCCGGCTGCGAATCCCGCTGTACGCCCGGGCCCGCCGGTTCGCCACCGGATTCGAGACGGCGTCGCGAGCCTGGGGCAGCCTGGCGGCGGCCGCCGCAGTGCCGGCGGTGGCGCTGCCGGCGCTGCTCGGTCCGCTGTGGTCGGTGGTGCCCCTCGGGTTGTTCATCGCTTCGGTCGCCGCCGACCGGCCGATGTACGCTCTGGCGCACCGGCTGCGCGGAGTCCCGTTCCTGATCTTCTTCGTCGCAGTGCACTTTGTGGTCAATGTGACTATCACGGCGGGAGTGGCGGTCGGTACGCTGCAGTGGCTGGTGTCCCGGCCGTTCCGACAGCTCTACGACAGCACCTTCCCCGCGGAGGCCACCGTATGACCGCTCAGGCCGCTGCCGCCGGTGACGTCGCACCGGCCGAGGCCGGCCCGGTCGACATGACGCCGGGCACCGGCGACGGTCCGGCCGAGGCGACGCCCACCGGCGGCGGCTCAGCAGGGCTGGGACCGTGGGGACGGTGGTGGCGCCGCTGGCTCGGCCGGGTGTTCCTGACCGGCTCGGCGGCCTGGCTGGCGTACGTGCTGGCCCACCGGCTGCTCAGCGGGCGCGTCTGGTGGTGGGTACTCGCCGAGCTGATGCCGCCGGTGATGTTCGTCGCCGTACCGCTGCTGTTCGTCGCGGCGGCGGCCGGCTGTCGGCGGACCCGGCGCCCGGCGGCGCTGATGTGCGCCGTGTCGCTGCTGGCCGGCGCCGGACTGGCCGGAATCAACCTGCCCGGTCCGCTGCGGTCGACGCCGCAGGTGCCGCCGGACGCGTTACGGGTGCTCTCCTGGAACACCGGGTACTGGCACACCACCGACCGGGCCGACGACTTCTACCGAATGTTGCGCGACCAGCGGGCCGACGTATACCTGCTGCAGGAGTACATCGCCGAGGTCGACGGCGTGATCGTGCCGGTCGACGACCTCGACCGGCTGCGCCGGGAGATGCCGGGCTTCCAGGTGGCGGTCATCGGTGAGCTCGTCACCCTGTCCCGGTACCCGATCGTCGCCCAGACGCCGCTGGAGGCCGACGGACTTCCCCCGGCCCCGGATGCTTTCACCGACTTCTGGCGCTACCAGGTGCTCCGCACCGACGTGCGGGTCGGTGACCGGGTGCTGTCCACCTACAACGCGCACCTGCCGGTGCCGTTGTGGGCCGGCGGCCCCAGCCTGTTCAGCGAGGAGTTCCACCGGACGGTCCGGGAACAGCACCAGCGTCGGATACCGCAGTTCCGGGCGCTGGCCGCGGACGTGGCGGGCAACGACAACCCGGTGGTGCTGGCCGGGGACCTGAACACCAGCCCCGCTATGGGTGACCTGCGCCGCCTGCCGACCGGCTTGCGCGACGCCGAGTCGGCCAGCCGGTCCGTCTACCTCGCGTCGTGGCCCACCGAACAGGTGTCGTCCTGGAGACTGGACTGGGCGCTGGTCTCCGCCGGAGTCACCGTGCACCGGTACGAGTTCGGCGACGCCCGGGGCATGTCCGACCACCGGCCGCAGACGCTGTGGGTGTCATGGTGACCGGGTACCCGACAGTGTCGGTGGTGATCCCGACATACAACAAGGCAAAGACCCTGGCCGACTGTGTCCGCGCCGTGTACCGCCAGACCTGCCAGCCGGTCGAGGTGATCGTGGTCGACGACGCCAGCACCGACGGATCCCGGGAGATCGCCGCCGGGCTGCCCTGCCGGTTGATCTGCCTGCCCACCAACCAGGGGGTGTCCGCCGCACGCAACGCCGGTGCGGCGGCGGCCGTCGGTGAAGTGCTGTTCTTCGTCGACTCCGACATCGCGCTTGCGCCGGACGCGGTCGGCAACGCCCTGAGGGTGCTCCGGGAGCATCCCGGGTGCGCGGTCGTGCAGGGCATCTACGACGCGGAGCCGCTGGCCGCCGACGGCCCGGTGGAGATCTACAAGACCCTGTTCGAACACTACTGGCGGCGGCAGCGTGACGGCGTCGCGGATGCCACGTTGTTCGCGTTGACCGCGATTCGGCGGCAGGCGTTCGACGACGTGGGCGGCTTCGACGAGCGGCTGCGGGACGCGGAGGACATCGAGTTCGGCACCCGACTGCCCGCCCGGTACGAGATCCGGATGAGCGCCGACGTGGTGGGCCGGCACGATGACGTCGACCGGCTGCTGCCGTTCCTGGCCGAACACGTCCGCCGAGCGGTCGGCTACGGGGCGTTGCTGGTCGGCGTGCTCGCTGCTGACGACCGACATCGGGTGCACCGCGCCGGTGGGCACCGGCCCGACACCACGCGTCCCGCTTCAGGCGTCGACGTCGCTGCAGTGACCGCGATGCTGTGCTGCGCGGCGACGGCCGTGACCCTGCCGCTGGCCGTCGTCGCCGGCTGGCTGTTGGCGGTGCCGGCGGCCACCTTCACCGTCTTCGTCCTGGTGGACGGGGCTCTGTTCCGCTTCGTCCGGCGCCGGAAGGGAAACCGGTTCCTGGTGTTCTTCGTCGCGATGCACTTCCTGATGCACACCACCCAACTGGCGGGGATGACCGTCGGATTCGCCGCCGGGCTGGTGCGCTCGACCCGTCGCCGACCGGCCCGGTCGGCGACGGCACCGGAGACGGGCCGGTGACCGCCCGTGTCGACGAGGCCGGCGCTACGGTGCCGGGCCGTCCGCAGAGCGCCGTGACGTCGTCCGGCCGGTGGGGTCGTTGGTTGCGGGTGTTGAACCGGGTGCTCGTCGTCGTGTTCATCGCCCTGCTGGTGGTCGGACTGGTCACTGTGCTGCGGACCCAGGACTGGGCACCGGTTCGTGAGCTGGCCGGGTCCCTCGACCCGGTCGCCGTCTACCTCACCGTCGGCGGTGCCTTCGCGGTCAACTGCGTCGGACTGGTCTTCGGGGTGCTGTCCTGGCGGGCGCTCTTCGTCGACCTGGGCGCCCGGGTCGACACCTGGACCGCGGCCCGGATCTTCTTCGTCGGCTTCCTCGTCAAGTTCGTGCCCGGGCGCTTCGTCGCGTTGCCGGTGCTGGTCCGGATGGGCAAGGCGGTCGACGTCGGTCCGGTCCGCCTGGCCTCGGTGTTCGTACTCAGCTGGAGCATCGTCGCGCTCACCGGGCTCACCGTGGGAATTGCCGCCGGCCCCTCCGTCGCCGGCGGCGGGATGTGGTGGATAGCCGCCGCCGCGCTGCCGGTTGCCGTCCTGCTGATCCGGCCCGACCTGCTCGATCGCGGTATCCGGCTGGCCGCCCGGGTGCTGCGCCGGCCCGAGCCGCAGGTCCGGGCCTCAGCCGGTGGGGTGCGTCGGTCCATCCTGGCGCAGTCGCTGTCGTGGATCATCTCTGGCCATCACCTGTGGCTGCTGGCGGTCGTCGCCGGGGCACCGGCCGGCCGGTCGTACCTGATCTGCGTCGCGGGGTTCGCGCTGGCCACCGTCACCGGATTGCTGGTGATGGTGGCGCCGGACGGCATCGGCGTGCGCGAAGCGGTGCTCGCGTTGGCCCTCGCGTCGGTGATGCCGTTGCCGCTGGCCGGAACCGTGGTATTGGCCAGTCGGTTGGTCTGCGTGCTCAGCGACGTCGCGGTCGGAGCCGGCGGGCTGCTGCTCGCCCAGTACCTGCACCGGCGACGGAGGGCGGGCGCCGTGCTCAGCGACCCGGTGCCGGTGCGCTGAACGCGACCTGGGCGCCTGAGGCGCTACCGGGCTCGGCGTCGGCCCGCTCACGGTCCGCGGCGCTCAGCCGGGCCCGAATCTGCTCGGCCTCGGGAGCGCCGATCGCGCTGAAGTGGGCCAGCGCGTGGCACCAGTGGTCCCATACCTCGTCGGGGGTGGTGCGACCGTGGTCGGCGTCGGCCAACCGCTGCCCGGCACGGGCCAGTCCGGCGTGCGCCCGGGCCTGCTGCGCCCGGTCGCCGATCTGCGCGGAGAGCGACAGCGCCTGCTGGTAGTGGTCGCGGGCCGCGGTGGCGTGGCCGACCTCCATCAGCGCGTTCGCGAGTCCGACCAGCGCGGACGCCGCACCCATCGGCTGACTGGTGTCCCGGTAGATCTCCAGGGCCTGCCCGTGGTGGTCGGCGGCGGCCCGGAAGCTGCCCAGTCGGGCGTGCAGCTGGCCCAGCGAGTCCAGCGCGAACGCCATCCCCACCCGGTGCCCGATCCGTCGGCACAGGGCGATCGCGTCGGACAGGTGCTCGGCCGCCTCGGCGTAACGGCCCTGTAAAACGGCGATCCAGCCGAGGTTGCCCAGCGCCATCGCCTCACCGTGCGCCTCACCAGCTCCCCGGAGCAGGCCGAGCGCCTCCCTCAGATGGGCGGTGGCCTGGTCGTACTGGCCCTGCTGGCCATGGAAGACGCCGAGGTTACCCAGCGCGCGGGCCTTCCCCGCGCGTTCGCCGGTCTGCCGGTAGAGCACCAGCGCCCGCTGCAGGTGGTCGGCGACCAACTGCCGGTGCCCCTGCATCCCGTACAACACGGCGATGTTCGTCATCATGTGCGCCTGCGAGTCCCGGTCACCGATGATCTCGGCCGCGAGCAGACCGTGGTGGTGCACGGTGACCGCTTCCGGGTAGTGGCCGGCGCCCTCCAGGTAGCGGAAGATGGTGAGCACGAGCCGCCGGGCATGTTCCGGCCAGCCGTTCCCGGCGGTGTGCACGACGGCGCCGACCAGGTTGGCCCGTTCCTGCTCCAGCCAGGCCCGGGCCGCAGCGGCGTCGAGCAGCGGCCGCGCGGCGACGCTCGGGCCGGTCACCGCCGGCCGCCGGTGGCGCTCGGCGGGGAAGAGCAGGTCCATGGCAGCTGCGGCGGTGTGCAGGTAGTGGTCGAACAGGATGGTCATCGCCCGGTGCCGGTCGACCGGTGAATCCTGCTGGCCGGCGAGGTCCACGGCGTACGCCCGGAGCAGGTCGTGCATCCCGTAGCGGTGGCCGGGCCCACGTTCGATCAGGTGGGCGCGGGCGAGCAGCTCGAGCAACCGCCGGGCGTCGGGCACCGAGGTGGCGGTGATCGCAGCGGCGGCGTGCGGCTCCAGAGCAGGCCCGGGATGTAGCCCCAGCAGCCGGAACGCGCGGGCGGCGTCGGCCGGCAGGTGCAGGTAGGACCAGGAGAACACCGCGCGTACGCCGGTGCGTCGGTCGCCACCGGCATCGAGCAGATCGAGGCGCCGGTGCTGATCGGCGAGTTCACGGACCAGCTCGACCAGAGGCGCGGTGGGGCGGGTGGCCGCCAGTTCCGCGGCCACCCGCAGGGCCAGCGGGAGACGGGCACAGTGCGCGGCGAGGACCGCGGCGGCGGTGTGTTCCACGGTGGCCCGGGCACCGATCAGTCGGTGGATGAGCGCCACCGCCTCGGCCAGCGGCAGCGGATCGAGGCCGACCCGGCGGGCACCGTGCCGGGCGACCAGCCCGGCGAGCGAGTCCCGGCTGGTGACCAGGACGAGACAGGACGGCGAGCCGGGCAGCAGCGGCCGGACCTGCTCTGCCGACGCCGCGTTGTCGAGCACCACCAGCATCCGCCGTCCGTCGGCCAGGCTGCGGTAGCAGGCTGCCCGTTCGTCGAGGTCCAGCGGCAGGTCCGGACCAGCGACGCCGAGGGCCCGCAGGAAGCCGGCGAGCGCCTGGTTCGGGGAGACGGGCTGCTCGGCGTCGTAGCCCTGCAGATCGACGTAGAGCTGGCCGTCGGGGAACCGGTGCCGGATCCGGTGCGCCCAGCGGACGGCGAGTGCGGTCTTGCCGACGCCAGCGGTTCCGGACACCGCGACGACGGTCACCCCTGACGACCGGTCCGCGTCGTCGTCGGTCCACCCCCGGGCGGCGTCGAGCAACTGGTCGAGCTCGGCCAGCTCGGTGACCCGGCCGGTGAAGTCCGGGATGTCGGCCGGCAGCTGTGCCGGTGCCGGTTGGGGCGTTGCGCGGCCGGGTTCGCCGCCCGAGCGTCGGGCATCTGGGGCCGCGGTCACTTCCTCGTCGTGCAGCAGCGCGGTGTGTGCGGCGGTCAGCTCCGGCCCGGGATCGACGCCGAGCTCGTCGGTCAGGTGCCGGCGCACCCGGTGGTACGCGTGGAACGCCCGGGCACGGTGACCTGCGGCGTGGTACCCCCGGATCAGTCGGGCCTGTGCCGCCTCGTCCAGCGGCTGTGCGGCGGCGGCCTCCTCCAGAGCGGTCACCGCCTCGGCGGCCCGCCCTGCGGCGATCATGATGTCTCCGTACCGTGCCAGGGCGGTGTGCCGCTCCTCGAGCAACGCGACGACCCGGGGATGCTCGGCCAGCGCCGGGATGTCGGCCATCGGCGGGCCGAGCCACAGCCCGAGGGCCTGTTCGAGTTCGTCTGCCGCACGACTCAGCTCGCCGTTGCGCTGCAGACCGGCCGCAGCGGCGAGCCGGTGGCGGAAGACCTCCGCGTCGATCTCCGAAGCGGGTAGCCGCAGCGCGTAGCCGTCACCGACCTGGGGGAGCACCGTGCTCGGAGCGCGGGGCGGCCGGTGGGGCTCGAGTCGTCGCCGGAGGTGTTTGATGTGGGTCTGGATCACGTTCCGGGCGGTCGGTGGCGGCTGCCGCTCGGCCCACACCGCAGCCGAGATCTCTGCCGCTCGCACTGGTTGTCCGGCCGCGATCGCGAGCAGTCCCAGGATGGCCCGTTGAGCCGTTGGTCCGAGATCCAGTTGTTCACCGTCGCGCCAGGCGCAGACCTGACCGAGGACCCGGATACGCAAAGTCGTCACCCTCGCCGGTCGTACCGAATGCCGCCGCTCGGAACGGGGTGGCCGTGTACGTCGGTCGGCTGACCACAACCTACGTCTGTGTCGCTCAGCATTGCAACGCCAGCTGTCGAAAGACCCAGTCGAATTGCCGAACCACCGGTGATCAGATGTCTGCAGTGGATAATCAGGGGGTGCCGGCCGGTTCTCTCTCCATCGTGTGCCGGGCACCGCGGTGACCTGGTGGCATCGCCAGGTCGCCGGGAGTTGGCGCGCCGGTCGGGCGCCAACCCCCGGCGGATGGTCACTCCTCTTCGAACTCCTCACCCGAGTCGTCGTCCCCGCCGAACGAGTCGAGGACCTCGCCGGCGATCATCCCGCCAGCGAAGCCGAGCGCGGCGCCGCCGACCGCGCCGGCGACGACCCCACCCATTCCCGACCCACCGTGATGCCCAACGGGCGCGCCGTACCCGCCAATCAGCGACTGGCGCTGGGAGAGTGCCTGGCGTACCCAGGTGTCGACCTGGGCGGTCCAGTCCACCTGGTCGGCGTCTGCGTGACTGACCCGGTAGCGGCCGTACGAGTCGTGTCCCGGGCGGAAAAGACCGCCGCGCTTGTCGAACTCCAGTACGACGTCGACGCCGTACTCGCTGGCCACGAAGGTCAGCTCGACCTCGTTGATGCCGCCGGCGTACTGGGGTGCGGCGTAGTATTCGATCTCCTGGTAGAACGGCAGGGTCTGGGGCACGCCGTGCAGCCGGCCGTACTCCAGGTCGGCGCCCTTGAAGGCGAAGCCGAGCCGGGCGAACGCCTCCAGGATCCGCTCCTGCAACGGCAGCGGGTAGATGTGCACCGCGTCGAGGTCGCCCCGGTCGATCGCCCCCGGGATGGCGACCTCGGTCCGCAGACCCATGGTCATGCCGTGCAGGCGCTGCCCGTAGAGATCGGTCACCGGGGTCTCCCACGGCACCGGGAACTGGAAGGGCAACGACAACTGCTGGCCTTCGCGCAGGTGGATGCCGCCGGACACGGGGAACCGGTGGAACTCAGCCAGGGCGTTGTGGTCCTCGCCGCCGGCCTCCACCTCCACCCGGGTGACCAAGCTGACGGTGATCTGGTCCAGCTGTACGTCGTGGCTGCCGCCAGTGATGTTCACCTGCCCGGTGAGGGCCAGGCCTGGCCGGGCGTTGGGGTTCTGCAGCACCGTGTCGACGCTGGGAGCGCCGATTCCCAGAGCACCCAGCATCTTCTTGAATACCACGTACGTTCCTCTCGTTCTTGATTGACAGACCCTTGTCCTGCCGGCGTCGGCACATCGGACATCCAGTGTGGAAGTTGTGGGTAGTGTTCAGTTTATCCTGATCGATGGTGACCGGTTGTCGTGGGCGGTCGTCACGTGGTCCGGTGATATTGCATGTGACGGCCGGACAATATGAAAAAATACGTCTTATGCCGAATTTCGTGGCGACGGCGGACTGGCCTGTCACCTGGTCGATAGCCGCGTTCGCGATCGCCGGGGTGGTGACGGTGGTCGGTGGGATCCGGCTCGTCGCCGTGGGTGACGCGCTCGCCGACCGGACCGGCTGGGGAGAGGCGGTCTTCGGCGCGGTCTTCTTCGGACTGGCGACCTCGCTGTCCGGGATCGTGATGACCGCGGTGACGGCGGTCAGCGATGCTCCGCAACTGGCCTACAGCAACGCCGTCGGCGGTATCGCTGCGCAGACCACCGCAGTCGCGGTGGCCGACCTGTTCTACCGGCGAGTCAACCTCGAACACGCTGCCGCTTCGCTGTCCAACCTGCTCTTCGGCTGCCTGCTGCTGGCGCTGCTGGCCCTGGCGCTGCTGGCTACCTACACCCCGGACGGCGCGGTGGTGGGGGTCCACCCGGTTTCGGTGATCATGGTCGGCTGCTACCTCGGCGGCGTCATGATCGTCCACTCCACCGACGTTACGCCCTACTGGCAAGCCGTCGACACCAACGAGACCCGCCAGGATCTGCCGCAGAGCCACGGACTCCTCGACGACCGTCCGCTGCGCCGGCTGTGGGTGCGGTTCGCTCTCGTCGGGCTGGTCGTCGCCGCCAGCGGCTGGCTGACCGCCCTCGCCGCCGAGAGCCTGGTGCAGGCGACCGGGCTACGGGCCGGATTCGTCGGCGGGGTGCTCATGGGCCTGGTCAACGCGTTGCCGGAGACGATCACCGCGATCGCCGCGGTACGGCGCGGCGCGGTGACCCTCGCGGTCGCCGCCATCCTCGGTGGCAACTGCCTCGACGCGCTGAACCTGGTGATCGCTGACATTTTTTACCGCACCGGGTCGATCTACCATGCGGCCGGTCCCGACGAACTATTCCTCACCTCTGCCGCGCTACTGATGACCACCGTGCTGCTCGGTGGGCTGCTGGCCCGGCAGGTCCGCGGCTGGGGCCGGCTGGGCTTCGAGGGCACCCTGCTGTTCGGCGGCTACCTCGCCGTGGTCGCGGTCCTGGCCTTCTGATGCCAGCACCAGTATCACCGGACCGTCGCCCACCGAGCCGGCCGGCCGGGCCAGGCTGATCACCGCGGTGACCACCGCCCCCGACCCAGGTTCGGCACGGTCGATGATCAACTCGGTGCACAGTTGCCGGCAGATCCAGATACCCCGACCACCGGTCCGCGCCTGGTCCGGTGGAACAGTCCCCACCTGCGGGTCGCGCATCCCCGGCCCGTTGTCGCTGACCTGGCAGTACAGGACATCGTCGCGGCGCCACAACCGGAGCCGGCCGCTGCCGCCGCCGTGGCGTATCGCATTGGTGGCGAGCTCCCCGGCGACGATGAGCAGATGCTCGGTCTGCTCGGACGAGATGTCCAGCCCGGGAGCGTGTGCGCTGAGCGTGGCCCGCAGGCCGTACAGACCGTCCCGGTCAAACGGCTGGTTGACGGCGCCGGCCGGGGACGCAGTATCCGGCGGCCGTCCCCCGATGCCGAGCGAGGTCGGATCAGGGCTGCTCATGGCGCCTCTGTACCCGGAGTTGAGCGACGTCATCCGCCCCGACCAGGGACAGCACGGTACCGACCAGCCGTCGGCAGGACACCGTCATCCGGCGCGACCTCGGCAACGCCCGTGCGGCAGCCAGGATGATCCCGGCGCTGGCGCCGTCGATGTAGTCCAGCCCGGTCAAGTTGACGTGCAGGTGGCGGTCGATCCGTACCGACTCGGCCAGCGTCAGCTCGAGCACATCCTTGTGCCGGTAGTCCAGCTCACCGGCGATGCGCAGGCCGGTCGGGCTGTACTGCCGGCAGATCTGCAGCAGCGGATGCTCCAGGTAGACCTGAGCCGCGACGGTCCTGGGATGGGCCCGGGCGGCGAAAGCCAGCGTGACAGCGTCGAAGCGCTCCCGGTCGTACTGACAGATCAGACAGAGCTGGCTGTGTGCGAACAGGTCGGCGACCAGCGTCTCGAACTCGACCAGTTGATCGGCTGCGGCGGCCGGGCGGGTCGCCCAGCACATGTCGGCGGTCACCCGCAGGCCGGCGTAGCCCTCGTCGCTGGCCTGCCGCGCCTCCCGCGCGAGCGTCCGCACCATCGCCCCGGCGTCGGCCGGTGCCCCGCCGAGCAGTGACTCGGCGGCCGAGGCGATGCGCAGCTGGCCCCGGCGCAGGGCCGAGCCAGGCCGTACCGCGCGGTCGTGCAGCTCACCGGTGAGCTCGTCCGGGCTCACCGAGTCGGTCCAGCAGACCACCTTCTGCCCGGCCCGCAGCCCGTCACGCACGAAGGCCGCCACCAGGTCCAGTCGCTCCTCCCGGTCGGAGAAGGTGAGACAGGCATGGTCGCCGACGCCGAGCGTGCCAACCGCAGCCGTGTCCGCCATCGTCGATCCGCCTTGTCGATCATCGGGAGGATGCCCGCCACCTTATGCGTTACACCCGGTCGCACCCGGACACGCCCCCCGTTGAGCCGTCGATTTGAACGTCCGCCGTGCGCTGCCCGTACCACCGGTGGCAGAACAGACGGCCCCGGATCTGGTGGGAGCGCACGTGATCATCGGAACAGGCCCGGTCAGTGGTCGCGTCGTAGATCGGGCCGGTCGACGCGCCCACTACCGTGGCGGCACACCCCGTCGGTCGCTGCTCGGTCTCGGCCTGCTCGCCGCCGGCGGCCTCGGCTACGGGTGGCGGGCTGCCGCCGATTCGCCGGTGGCCGGCGGTCGGGTGGCTGCGGGCGGGCCGGGTATGGTGGCGGCCGTGCCGACCTCTGCGGTGCCGACCCCGGACGTCGTGGCGGACCAGCGCCGCCGGGCTGCGCTGGCGGCCCGACAGGTACGTGGGTACGCCGCCGGGCTGCCGGGCCAGTTCAGCTTCGCGGTCGTCGAGCGCGGCACCGGAGCCGGGTTCCGTACCGGCGACGAGCTCCAGTTCCAGACAGCGAGTATCGTCAAGGTGGAGATTCTCACTGCCCTGCTACTGGACCGGGACGGGACCCCGTTGACCGCCGTGCAACGCGACCGGGTCGAGGCCATGATCACAGCTAGTGACAACGCGGCGGCCAGTGAACTCTTCGCCGCCATCGGTGGCGTCCCCGGACTGAACCGGGTCAACACCGCGCTCGGCCTGACCCAGACCCGACCGAGGTCGGCCTGGGGAACGACCGTCACCACCTCGGCCGACCAGGTCCGGCTGCTCCGTGCGCTGGTCGACGAGGAGAGCCTGCTGCGACCGGCGGACCGGGGCCTGGTGCTGGACCTGATGGGTCGGGTGGTCGTCGGCCAGCGGTGGGGGGTACCGGCCGGTGCCGGCACGGCCGGCTCCCGAACCTGGGTGAAGAACGGCTGGGACACCGTCGGTGATCATGACGGACGCTGGCTGGTCAACAGCATCGGGCGGATCGTCGAGGACGACCACGACTGGCTCGTGGCGGTGCTGTCCGACCACCACGGCTCCTTGGACGCTGGCATCGCGGCGGTGGAACAGGCGGTGCGCATCGCCTTCGACACGTGGCGCCGTCCGGCGCCGTCCGGCTGAGCCCTCGGCCGGACGGCACCGTACCGGCCGGTCAGGCCGGGCCGAAAGCCCGGTCGCAGGCCTCGCGCAGGTCGACCTGCGCGGCCGAGATCGTCAGGTTGCCCTCGATCGGCTCCTGATCTGCGGCGGCCCGGGCGGCATCCACCAGGTCTTTTCCGCGAGCGGCCAGCGTGGCATCGGTCGACGCCTGCGCCTGCCGGCCGATCTCCCGATTCACGTCGTGGGCAAGCTCGGCCGCGCTGATCTCACGCAGGTCCTGGCATGCCTGCCAGCCTTCGGTGTCGGCCGGTGGGGTCTGCGATGTGCTTTCGCCGACTGTCGGCGTCGGCGTCGCCTGCGACTGCTCACCCCTGGTCAGCGCGCCGATCCCGATGACAAGGACGGCCAGCACGACCGGTGCGGTGATCCACAGCCAGACCGGCCGGCGGCGGGGGCGGCGGGAGGGGGAGAATCCAGAGTGGTCAGCTGGGGTTCGGTACGGGTGGCTCACGGTGATGCCTCTCAGATCCGTCTGTGGCGAGGGGCCCGTCTGGGGCGAGGGAAGCAGCGGCCTACGGCATAGCGGACATTGATGCCCGTGCCATCATATATTCATATATGTCGCGTTCGCATGGCGCACATCGTCCCATGGTAGGCCTTTCGCTGCGGAAGGCAACCCGTCTATCTTCCCAGTTCGTCCGGATGGCCGGGGGTGGCCGTAAGCAGCTGGAAACCCGAGCCTGTCAGACTGGGCCGGTGTATGACGTCGACGTGCTAGTGATCGGATCCGGCCCCAGTGGACAGAAGGCGGCGATCGCCGCGGCGAAGCTCGACCGGAGCGTCATGGTCGTCGAGCGCGCGCACATGCTCGGCGGTGTATGCATCAACACCGGCACCATCCCGTCCAAGACCCTGCGCGAGGCCGTCCTCTACCTGACCGGCCTCAACCAGCGCGAGGTCTACGGTCAGAGCTACCGGGTCAAGGATCACATCACGGTCAGTGACCTGGCTGCCCGGACCCAGCACGTGATCGGGCGCGAGATCGACGTGACCCGCAGCCAGTTGACCCGCAACCGGGTACGGATCATGACCGGCACGGCGCGGTTCGACGACGCGCACACGGTAGTGGTGACCGATGCCACCGGCCACGGCAACAAGGTCACCGCAGAGAAGATCGTGATCGCGGCCGGCACCCGCCCGGCCCGCCCGGCCAGCGTCGACTTCGACGAGCGGACCATCATCGACTCCGACGGCATCATCAACCTCGAACAGGTGCCGCAGTCGATGCTGGTGATCGGAGCCGGGGTGATCGGCATCGAGTACGCCTCGATGTTCGCCGCGCTCGGCACCGAGGTCACCGTGGTGGAGCGGCGGGACCGGATGCTCGAGTTCTGCGACCTGGAGATCGTCGAAGCGCTCAAGTATCACCTGCGCGACCTTGCGGTCACCTTCCGCTTCGGTGAGGAGGTGGCGTCGGTGCAGCGCCACCAGCGCGGCGCGGTCGCGGTGCTGGAGAGCGGCAAGCGGATCGCCGCCGACACCGTGATGTACTCCGCCGGGCGCCAGGGCGTAGCCGGTGACCTCGACCTGGATCGGGCCAGCCTGACCGCCGACGCCCGGGGCCGGATCCAGGTCAACGAGAACTTCCAGACCGCGGCCGGGCACATCTACGCGGTGGGGGACATCATCGGCTTTCCCGCCCTGGCCTCCACCTCGATGGAGCAGGGCCGGCTCGCTGCCCACCACGCCTGCGGTGAGCCAGCCCGTGGCATGCCGCAGCTACAGCCGATCGGGATCTACACCATCCCGGAAATCAGCTTCATCGGCAGCACCGAGGACCAGCTCACCGATAACCGGGTGCCCTTCGAGGTGGGCGTCGCCCGCTACCGGGAGCTCGCCCGCGGGCAGATCGTCGGCGACTCGTACGGGATGCTGAAGCTGCTGGTTGCCCCGGACAGCCGGCAACTGCTCGGCGTGCACATCTTCGGCACCGGGGCCACCGAGCTGGTGCACATCGGGCAGGCGGTGATGGGCTGCAACGGCACCGTCGACTACTTCGTCGACGCCGTGTTCAACTACCCGACCCTCGCCGAGGCGTACAAGGTCGCCGCGCTGGATGCGATGAACAAGATGCGGCATCTCGCCCAGCTGCACGACTGACAGTCGGCCGTCCGTCCGACGGACCACAGGGTCAGCCGGGCCCGCCGGTGCCGCCCGTGTTTCCTGGGCCACAGGAAGCGCTTGTCGATGCAGCTCGGGAGCCAGTTGCATGCGCCAATGGCTGGCTTGAACGTCACGATTGCGCGACATGCCGGCCGCCCCGGGCCGGGCCGGGGCGGCACACCGGCCGACCGGGTCGTACCATCGCGGCATGGCAGAGATGGTCACCCTGCGGCTGAGCCCGCAGACCCTGGCCAGGGCGCGGGCCGCTGCCGAACGGGACGGGATGACACTCTCCGACTGGATCGACCGTGCCGCCCGCCGGGAAGCCCGCCGCGACGCCGCCCGGGCACACGAGGAGTGGCTGGCCGCCAACCCGGAGGTCCGCGACGAACTGGACGACTTCGACGAACTCGCCGACACGCTGGAGTCCGGCTGGTCCGACCTGTCTGACGCGGCGTGAACCGCGGCGAGATCTGGACCGTCGGCGAGCGCTCCGACCTGCGCTACCGGGTGGTGGTGCTGTCCGGCGACACGCACAACGAGCGACCCAGGGCAGCCCCGTACTGCGCGCCGATCGTCCGCCAGCGCGGTGCCACCAGCCTGCCGCCGTTCGTGGTGCCGCTGGCCGAGACCGACCCGCTGTCCGGCGTCGTCGTGGTCAACCGGATGCGCCGCATCTCCGGCAGATCCGGGGCGGAGCGGGTCGGCATGGTCACCGGCGCCAGCATGGCCCGCCTGGAAGAGGCGATGCGGGACCTGTTCGACCTCTGAGGGGGTCGTGGCCCGGCACCTCGGACGGGTGCAATCCCCACCGACGGTGGCGGGAGCGTCCGACCAGATGGTACGACGGTCCGATGGGTATCGTGTCGCCCGGCTTCCAGGGCCGTCCACGTTCTCCCGGCGCTGTCACCCTGCCGCCGGGTCAGTATCTGACCGATGACTTTCCGGTGCTGTCCGCCGGCCCGACCCCGCGTATCGACGTCGCCGGCTGGCAGTTCGTGATCACCACCGAGGACGGCACCGAGCAGCGGTGGACCTGGCCGGAACTGCTCGACCTGCCCAGTGAGGACGTCACCGTCGACCTGCACTGTGTGACCAAGTGGTCCAAGCTCGGCACCCGCTGGCGCGGGGTCTCCCTCGACACCCTGCTGGCCGACATCGACACCAGCGCCGACTACGCCCTTGCCCACTCGTACGGCGGTTACACCACCAACCTTCCGCTGGCCGACCTGCTCGACGGGCAGGCATGGATCGCCTACCGCTACGACGACGCCGACCTGAGCCCGGAGCACGGTGGCCCGGCCCGGCTGCTGGTGCCACACCTGTATCTGTGGAAGTCGGCCAAATGGGTGCACGGCATCCGGCTGCTGACCGACGACGAACCGGGCTTCTGGGAGACCGCCGGCTACCACGAGTACGGTGACCCGTGGCGCGAGCAGCGGTACCAGGGCGACTGAGCTGGCGGGTGGCCCACCTCGCCGCCATCCGCGACGAGACACCGACCGCCCGTACCCTGCTGCTCGACGTGCCGGACTGGCCCGGGCACCTGCCCGGCCAGCACGTTGACGTGCGGCTCACCGCCGCCGACGGATACCAGGCCCAGCGCAGCTACTCGGTCGCCAACGCGGCCGACGGCGACCGGATCGAGTTGACCGTGCAGCGGGTGCCCGACGGTGAGGTCTCCGGCTACCTGGCCGGCCCGTACGCCGTCGGTGACCCGGTGGAGATTCGCGGACCGGTCGGCGGCTGGTTCGTGTGGCGACCGGACACGACCGATCCGGTGCTGCTGATCGCCGGTGGCTCCGGCATCGTGCCGCTGATGGCGATGATCCGCGCCCGGCGTGCCGCCGGCAGCCGGGTACCGTTCCGGCTCATCTACTCGGTGCGGGCACCGGCCGACGTCTACTACGCCGACGAGTTGCGCCGCCGCGCCCGCGACGACGCCGGTCTCGACGTCAGCTACGTCTACACCCGCCAGGCACCCGAGGGCGGGCCTGGCCAGGTCGGCCGGATCGGAGTCTCCCGGATCAACACCGACGGCTGGCCGGCGATGCTCGAACCGGCCTGCTACGTCTGCGGGCCGACCGGCTTCGTGGAGACGGTCGCCGACATCCTGATCGCACTCGGGCATGACCCCCGCCGCGTCCGCACTGAACGATTCGGACCTACCGGAGGTTGACATGACCGACCAGCCCGTGCCATCGGTGCTGCCCGACGGACCTCACCTGACGGACGAGCAGCACCTGCCCGACGAGCACCACCTGGACGGTAACGCGCTGGCCGGTCCGCTTGGCGAGATCTTCGCGGTGGACGTCTCCACCGCGATCGGCCGCTGCGCCAGGTGCGGACGGGCCGGGCCGCTGGCCGCCCTGATGGTCTACTCCGACGCGCCTGGCCTGGTCGCCCGCTGCCCGCACTGCACCGGGGTGCTGCTGCGGCTGGTACGCGGCCCGGCCGACGTCTGGCTCGACCTGCACGGCGCGCTGAGCCTGCGGATCGCCGTACCGACCGGTTGAGCCTCTCCGGATCCGCCGTGCCGGCTGGGCCGGCGGAGTCGGACCAACTCAGCCGGTGAACGGCGCGGGACCGAACCGGCCCCAGGCGACGAAGGCGGCCATCGCGGCATAGACCAGGTCGGGCAGGACCGTCAGGCGTTCGCCGCGTCGTAGCCGCATGGTCGCCGCACCGGTGAACAGCACCGCGACGCAGACCGCGGTCACCGGCACCAGGACCGGGGCGATGCCGAGCACCGCCGGCAGGATCAGCCCTGCCGCCGCCAACAGCTCCAGGATCGTGATGGCCCACAGCGCGCGAGGGCTGAAGTCCATCACCCACTCCCCGGCCCGACCCATCGAGGCCAGCTTCTCCCGGGGCACCAGCACCTTCCCGGTGCTGACCACCATGACGACGGCCAGCCAGCCGGCGACGATCCACAGTACGAGATTCATGGTTGTCCTTTCGATCGGCGACGAGCGGCACGTACCACAGTGTTCGAATCGCCGACCGGGCCCAGGTGCCGCAGCTTGTCCGGATTGGCGATGGAGTGAATCGCGCGGACCTGGTCGTCAGCGATGTCCAGCCCGACGATCCCGATGAGGTGGTCCTGCGCGTCGTAGGCGGCAGCACCGGGTTGGCCGTTGACCGAGGCCGGCCGCAGCCGGACGCCGTGGTCCGGCAGCCGGGGCAGCCAGGCCGCCAGGGCCCGGGCCACCCGGGTACGCCCGTGCAGCGGCCGGGGCAGCGCGGGAACCTTGCCGCCGCCGTCGCCGTGCAGTGCCACGTCGTGCGCCAGCAACTGCTCCAACGCCGGCAGGTCGCCCTGCTGGGCGGCGGCGAAGAACCGCCGGGCCAGCTCGTCGCGTTGCTGCCGGGTGGTGTGGTAGCGGGGTCGGCGTGCGCGAATCCTGTCGCGCGCCCGGGCGACCAGATGCCGGGTACCGTCCACGTCAGCACCGACGATCTCGGCCACCTGCGGGTACGGGTAGTCGAAGACTTCGCGCAGCAGGAACGCGGCGCGCTGCTGCGCTGACAGGCTCTCCAGCAGGACGAGAAAGGCCAGCGACAGCGAATCGGCGATCTCCGCCTGCTCGGCCGGTGTGGGGTCGGTGACCAGCGGCTCGGGCAGCCACTCGCCGACGTAGCGTTCCCTGCGGGACCGGGCCGAGCGGAGCTGGTCGATGGCCAGCCGGGTGGCCAGCGTGGCGGCGTACGCCCGGGGTGAGCTGATCTCCTCGCCTTGCCGCGCACTCTGGTGCATCCGCAGGAACGTCTCCTGGGTGACGTCCTCGGCCTCGCTGACGCTGCCGAGCATCCGGTAGGCGATGGTGAACGCCCATGGACGCAGTTCGTCGTAGATGTCGGTGGGCGGCATGGCCGACTACCGCCGCCGTTCGGTACGGATCGTCATGGGGTGGTCTCCACTCGTTGTCCTCACCACCACAGACGAGACACCCCGACTCGGCATGACAGGGTGTTACCCGGGTCACAGTGCGGTGCCAGCGGCAGGATCATGGCTCAGCGCCGCCTGGCAACGCTCATCCCGGGCTCGGGCTGTTGTTCTGTCCGTTGATCATCGAGACTTCGGAGCGTTTCGACGCGAATTCCTGACCCGGTCGGGGACTACATCAACGAGGAGATGTCAAGAGGGGAGGCAGGGGATGGTTCCCGCAACGGGAAGGATCCCTTCCGGTAGCGGGGTGCGCAGAACTGCCCCGGGGCCAGGTGTATGTACCTACCTGCAGCGCATCAGAGCGGCTCGCCGGGGATGGCACTGTAGTCCTTGCGGATCTGCTCGACCAGCGGCGTCATGCCGGACCATCGGATGGCGTCGATCGCGGTGACAGCCCGGACTCCAACCGTGGCGTTGGTGGCGAACGCTGCGGTGTAGCGGTCCAGCTCCGCCACGTTGACGCGGCGCTCATGCCCTGGGCGCTCTTGACGGATCAACGCCATCGCGACTCCCGGCAACACCGGTGCCTGCGGCCACACGATGTCGTCCCCTTCGATCAGGCCGACGTTCCAGGTCGCCCCTTCGGAGATGAAACCCTCCCTGTCTACGAACAGCACGTCATCGAAGCCAGCGAGTTGGGCCTGTCGGCGATGGAACACCGTCGCGAACAGGCCGAGGTGCTTGACACCCGGTACGTCCCGCTCGTAGCAGCGAGTGGTGAGCACCAGCGGTTGTGGTGGGACCGACGACACCGCTCGCGCCGTGACGAGCACCTGCGGGCTTGATGCGCTGGCGGGATGCCCCAGGTCGAGATCTGGGTCGAACACCGTTACCCTGGCGACGGTCGACTCGGCGGAACCCACCACGTGACGGACATAGCTGCGCACCTTGTGCTGATCGAGTTCCGCGCCGAAGAGTGCACGGCAGTCCCTTGTCAGCCGATCGAGGTGAAGCGCGAGTCCGCGTACCCGGCCGGCGTCCACTCGCATCGACGTGAAGTGACCGTAGTTGGTGAGACCCAGGATCTTCAGATGATCCAGATCGACGGGCTGCCCGTTCAGAAGCATGATGTCAGTCTCCGGTCAGCGGGCTGGCAGGGTGGACGCACGCAGCTCGGCCAGCTCGATCCACGCCTCCAGCTGGGCTGTGGTGGGGTGGTCTGCAGTTTCGGGTGGGCCGCCCGCCACCCGCCGAATCTCGTTAAGTCCGGCATCGATTTCCCGCAGCGGTACGCCGGTTTCGCTATACCGACTCCTGTGGCACGATACCGATCGGCTTGACCATCTGCTGGGCGGTGACGGTGAATCCGGTCGACTCGTACAGCCGACGGGCCACCAGGTTGTCCCCGAAGACGTTCAACCCGAGCAGGGTGACTCCGCGTGTGGCCAGCACCGGCTCGACAGCGGCCAGGATGGCACGCCCGTACCCGTTGCCGCGCTGGGCGGCGTCCACCTCGATGTTGTAGATCCAGGCCGGCCGGTCCGATTCGGCGGAGTCCGGTAGCCCGATCCAGATCCAGCCGACCGGGCGCGCGTCGTCGACATCCGCCGGCCGCGCCACCAGGAACAGCATCCGCTCGGTGGCCAGCCCGTCGGGCAGTAACTCGGCGTGCTGGCGGCGGGACTCGGTCAGCGCCGTCGCGGTGGTGGCGCGCCCGGACCGCAGCAGGTTGTCGGCATAGCCCGCCACCAGCGCGGGAATGCGTACGTCGTACTCGGCCTGGGTCATCGGGTGCAGCGCCACGGCGCGCCGATCTGACGTCGTCACCGGCCCATCGTGGCCTACCTGGTCGTGGCCAGTCACGTCAATTGCGCGACGGTCGTTGGCGGGCAGCACACGATCGTGGACGGGACCAGGCGGCACCGCAGCCAGTACACTGCGGCTGTGGCGACCGAGGCGGACCGTGATGCCGGGCAGGACGTGCCGCACCGCGTCGACCATGAACCGAAGGCCGAGTTCGCTTTTCCCGGTCCGCTGCGCGACCGGCTGGTCGCGGCGATCCTCACCGGCGAGAAGACGGCCACGTCCGGGCTGCTGCGCGAGTACGAGCACGACAACGAGCCGCTGCCGGTCGTGGGGGCCCGGTCGGTTCTGGTGGATTCGGCGGACCGGCCCTGCGCGGTACTGGAAACCACCGGGGTACGGGTGGTTTCACTGGCGGAGGTGGACCTCGCCCACGCCGTCGACGAAGGCGAAGGGTTCGTTGACGTTGCCGGGTGGCGCCGCGCCCACGTCGACTTCTGGCACTCGACGCCGATGCGGGCTGCTCTCGGTGACGAGACGTTCACCGTCGACGACCGGACGATGGTGGTGGCCGAACGGTTCCGTGTCGTGCAGCGGATCTGGCGGTCCGACGAGGTGGCCATCGCCTACGCTGCGGAGAGCCGGGCGGCGGTCGACGCGCTACGGGCCGTACCGGAGGCGGACTTCGACCGCCCGACCCGATGCGCCCCGTGGACGGTCAAGGAACTGCTTGCACACACCGTGATCGCGCTGTCCCGTACCGTCGAGATGCTCGACGACGGCGCACCCGCCGCCGGTCCGGACGGTCCGGTGGACGCGGTCGGCTACTACGCGCCCGACGCCCGGTTCCGTCCCGACGCGGACGGCGGGCGGATCGCCGACGCTCAGCGGTGGGCGGCGGCCCGGACGGTCACCGCCGCTGTCGACGAACTGGCGGCGCGGGCAGCGACCGCCGCCGCCCGGGTCACCGCGCAGCCGCCGGACCGAATGGTCGTCACCCGGCACGGTGACCTGATGACGTTGACCGACTTCCAGGCCACCCGGGTCGTCGAGCTCGCCGTCCACGGTGTCCACCTGGCCGACGGCCTCGGCATGGCGCCGTGGCTGACCGCCCCGGCGGCGGACCTGGTGGTGGCGCTGTCGGCGGGCACCACACTGGCACCGCTGCGGGCGGCGCGTGGATGGGACCGGCCGACGTTGGTACGCGCGGTCACCGGGCGGGTCGAGTCAGGTGACGTGGACCCGGCTGAACTGCACCCGCGGGGAGTGCGCTCCCCGTTCTTCGGTGGCACGCACCGTCCCACTGTGGTTGGCGAAGAGTAGCGGGACCGACCTGCCCTCGAAGCGCCTTGCGACTGCCCGTAGGTTGACAGCGACAAGGCCACAACGAGACCCTTTCGCGATTCTGACTTTTGGTGCTGGAGGTTTGCCGTGGACTGGTCCCTCGGAAACATACTGATTCTGCTGGTCGTGGTGTTGCTCGGTGCAGTCGCGGGGTGGCTCGTGATGAGCCGCCGGTCCGCCGTCGGCAAGGACGCCCCGGTGAAGCCTGAGGCGGCTGCCGCCGTCGAGCCGCCGACCACCACCTCGGAGGAGCCGTCGCCGGCCGACCCGGCCCGTCCGGAACCCGCATCGCCGGCCGACCCGGTCAAGACCGAGCCCGCCACCGAGGCTCCCGCCGAGCCCGACGCGGTTGCCACGGCCGAGCCGGTCAGTGTTGAGCCGGCCAGTGTCGAGCCGGCCACTACCGCCGATGCGGCCAGCCCTGAGCAGGTGCCGGCCGTCGACCCGCCCGCCGTCGACCCGCCCGCCGTCGACCCGCCCGCCGTCGACCCGCCCGCCGTCGACCCGCCCGCCGTCGACCCGCCCGCCGTCGACCCGCCCGCCGTCGACCCGCCCGCCGTCGACCCGCCCGCCGTCGACCCGCCCGCCGTCGACCCGCCCGCCGTCGACCCGCCCGCCGTCGACCCGCCCGCCGTCGACCCGCCCGCCGTCGACCCGCCCGCCGTCGACCCGCCCGCCGTCGACCCGCCCGCCGTCGACCCGCCCGCCGTCGACCCGCCCGCCGTCGACCCGCCCGCCGCCGTCGAGCCGTCTACCGCTGAGTCGCCCGCCGCCCCCGAGGCTGGGCCGGCGGACGACTTCCGGCGCATCGAGGGCATCGGGCCGAAGATGGCCGCCGCCCTGCAGTCCGCCGGGATCCGCACGTACGAGCAGTTGGGTGCGACCGACGAGGCGGCGCTGCGCGCGGCGGTCCGCGCCGCCGGGGTACGGGCCACTGCCAGCCTGCCGACCTGGCCGGCCAAGGCCCGGGAGTTGGCGGCGGCGCGCTCCACAAGCTGACCGGAAGAGTCAAGCGGCCACAGTGGATCGATCGTCGGCTGACCTAGGTCCCGGCGATCGGGCACGTACGGCGGCAGCGACCGATCACCGTACCGGGTGACGATGAGGTCGCGCACCGGCGGCGGGGTGCCGCCGGTGCCGACCGAACGAGGTGATCGGCATGGCCGCAGTGCGCACCGGCCAACCTGCGGATGCCGATGCTCAACGACATGCAGCAGATCATGCGCACCGCGTACTACGGCACCGCCGGTCGCTGATCGTCCCCGGTCCGGCTGTGGCACGCTGCCGCAGCCGGACCTGTTCCGCCTGCCCGTTCGGTCCCGGCGGTCACTGTTACTCGGGGAACGCCACACAGTTGGCGCAGCCCGGACTCGGCACGGGCAGCTTTCCAGCTGGCTGCGGTCCAGTGGAATCGCCGCCGCTGAGGCCGCCGCGCTGATCACTTCGGTGTTGATGGCCAGATGTTCGTGCCGTTCGGCGGCGACCAGCCGCCGCACCCGGTCGCGGGCGGCGGCCCGGCTGCCCAGGCTGCGTACCGCCGGATCGTCCGGGCCGGGCAGGTCGATGCCGTGCGCGGTACGGAAATGCTGGCGCCAGACGTCCTGTCGCCGTACCGGCTGCGCTGGCCGGCGAAGCCGCGCGATGACCGGACCGGCTGGCAACGGCCGCCAGCCGGCGGCGGTCGGCACGGCCGCCGTCAGGCCGTTCAGTTCGTCGAGTGCGACCTTGACGCGTTTGCGGGTCAGCCCCAGCTCGTGGGCGAACTGACCGCTGCTGCGGGCACCGAGCATGGTCAGCGCCCGGTAGACCAGATCGGCATCGGGTGAGGCGCCCCACCGGGTCAGTGGTGCAACCGCAGTCGGGCCGTGCGTCCTGATGCTCCCCGTTCCCCGTGTCACAGCCGTCAGCTCAGCACAGTAACAACGCCGTAGGGGAGAAGCCACGGCACCGGACGGTTGCACGATTGTGCAATCGGTTCGCGCCGTACCTTGTCGAACGTGCGCCAATGGGTGACCGTGATCCGGGCAGGCGCGCGTTCGGGGGCGTCGCTTGTCGGCCGCCGGAACGCGGTGGCCGGCAAGCGACGGCACTACGCGGTCAGGACGTCGGGGCGGACTTTCCCCAGCGGGGGGCGGCGAAGCGCAGCCCGGCGAGCCGGTCCGGCGGTGCGGCCAGGCCCGGCCCGCCGGCGGCGATCCAGTCGACGACGCTCGACAGTGCCGTCTCGTCGAGCACCCCGCCGAGCCACACCGGGCGGGCACCCAGTCGGCGGGCCAACACCGCTGGCTGCACCACCACCACGTTGGACCGGTCACAGGCGTTGAGGCAGTCGGACACCCGTACCGGCGCGGCCGCGCGCAGTAGGTCGAGCTGCCGGTCGTGGTCGACGTCCGGGTGTTTGCGGCGGGTGCCGCAGCAGCAGCCCCGGCAGACGGTCACCCGGGCGGGGTGCCCGGGTGCCGGTCCCGCCGGGCCAAGCTCCGCCGTCACGCGACGTTGGCGAGCGTGGGCCGCCGGTCACCGGTCCGGGCCGGGGTGAGGAGCAGTCCGAACACCACCCCGAAAACCGTCCACATCGTGGCGAGCTGCGCCAGCGAGGCGAGCCGGAACTCCCAGAGCAGCGCCGCCGGGATATCGGCGGGCACGTCGACCCCGGTGGCCGGCCAGAGCGCCAGCAGCAGGGCGTACCCGACGACGGCCAGCGCCGCCGCGACCACCGTCCGGTAGGGAGCCGGCCGCGCCCAGCCGGTCAGCCGCCGGTGGGTCAGCAGCGCCAGCCAGGTGACGGCGGCTGCGGCGATGATGAACGACAGATACTGCCCGGTGCGCTGGTTGACGGTGTCCGGGTCGCCGACGCCCGGCGGGTTGGCCGGGAAGTGGATCGCCGGTAGCAGCGCCACCACGACGAAGCCGAGCCCGGCGAGCAGCCCCACGCGTCGGAAGTCGTCGCGGCCGGGCAGCAGGTGCCGGGTCGCCGCGAGGACCACGGCGACGATCAACGCCAGGCACAGCGCCACCGCGACGGTGGCGACCAGCCCGCCGAGGACCTGCATGGCCCGACCGACCAACTCCTCGTCGTGGCTGTGTCCGGCCGTCCCGGTCGCAGCGCGGGCCTCCTCGACGACCAGCGCCGACTCGATCTGCGGTTCGACGATCAGCAGGGCCGCCACCGCACCTGCCGCGCCGGCGGCCGTACCGGCGAGCAGTCCGCGGCCCAGCACCGCGCGGAACGGGTAGGTAGTCATCGGAGCTTGGCCGCCGCTCAGTGGCACGGTACGCCGAGGGCGTGCCGGCCGTCGTGGGTGAACTCGTGCATGAACTCGGCGGCACCGGCCAGCACCAGCCCGTTGTCCTGCGCGACCAGGTAGATGACGACCGCCGCGACGGCGGCCAGCAACCAACCGGCGAGCGGTACGCGGATGGCGGTGGTGGTGACCTCTCCGCCGACAGAAGGTGCAGTCATGCCAGGAAATCCCCTCGTCCATGCCTCGTGGCGATGCGGTGCGTGCCACGGCCGGTCTCCTGGCTCCCGGATCGTCGCAGCCGTCCCGCCTTCCCGGACCGTCGTCGGCCCAGTGGCATGGTGGATCGGACACTTCCCGGTCACAGTGGCGAGGACCACGCCGGACTCACACCGGCTTCCCGAACACCGTGGCATGCGCAGCGTACCGCCGTCGTGACCGGCCGGGCAATGGCTGTGGCCGTGGCCGGCAACGGGACCGGCGCCACATTGACGGTGGACCGCGGGTGGGGGAGCATGACCGGCACGAGCGGTGCGCGGAGGAACCCGGTGCGAATCCGGGGCGGTCCCGCCACTGTGACCGGTGAGTCGCGTCCCCCTGAGACAGCCACTGCCCCGATGGCGGGAAGGCTCGGGACGCGACGTCGATCCGGCAGCCAGGAGACTCCGGCCGCTCGCTGGTCCACCGGTACGCGGGCGTGGACACCCGCGGGAGGGATTCACCATGCACACCTGTCGGCCCCTGCCATGACGCCGTACCCGTTCACCGCCGTCGTCGGCCTGCCCGACCTGCGGCAGGCCCTGCTGCTCGCCGCGGTGCACCCCGGCATCGGCGGAGTGCTCATCCGGGGTGAGAAGGGCACCGCAAAGTCGACGGTCGTCCGCGCGCTGGCCGGGCTGCTACCGGAGGTCGACCGGGTGCTCGGCTGCCGGTTCGCCTGCGACCCGGCGGCCCCGGACCCGGCCTGCCCGGACGGGCCGCACACCGCGCCGGTGACCGCGCGTGGCGGCCCGGCCGCACTGGTCGAGTTGCCGGTCGGCGCCACTGAGGACCGGGTGGTCGGCACCCTCGACATCCAGCGGGTGCTCAGCGCCGGCGTGAAGGCGTACGAGCCGGGGCTGCTCGCCGCCGCGCACCGGGGCCTGCTCTACGTCGACGAGGTCAACCTGTTGCCGGACCATCTGGTGGACCTGCTGCTGGACGCGGCGGCGATGGGCCGGGCCCACGTCGAACGCGACGGGGTGTCGGTCAGCCACGCCGCCCGGTTCCTGCTGGTCGGCACGATGAACCCGGAGGAGGGCGAGCCGCGTCCACAGTTGCTGGACCGCTTCGGGCTGATGGTGTCGGTGGCCGCACCGACCCTGGTGGCGGACCGGGCCGAGGTGGTGCGCCGTCGGCTCGCGTACGAGACCGACCCGGTGGCGTTCGCGGACCGCTGGCAGTCCGCCGACAACCAGCTCGCACTGCGGGTACGCGATGCGCGGGCGGCCCTGCCTGCGGTCACGCTGCCCGATGCCGAGATCGACCGGATCGCCCGGATCTGCCTGGCGTACCAGGTGGACGGTATGCGGGCCGACATCGTGATGGCCCGCGCCGCCGTCGCGCTGGCCGCCTGGCGGGGCCAACCGGCGGTCACCGCCGCCGAGGTCGCCGAGGCAGCCCGGCTGGCGCTGCCGCACCGGCGGCGCCGTGACCCGCTCGACCCGCCCGGCGCCGACGAGCAGCGCCTCGACGAGGTGCTGCGTGACGAGTGCGGCGACGATCCCGATCCTCCTCCGCCGCCGGGTCCGCCACTACCGGACGGTGGGCCGCCACCCGGCCCGCCCGACTCGGACGGTGGGCCGCCACCCGGCGCGCCCGACTCGGACGCCGGCCGGCATCCTGAGCCAGCTACGGCAGACGCCGACGGTCCGGCGGTCGGTGCCGAGCAGCCGGACGGCGTACCGCCGGGCGGTCCGGCTCCGGCGGCGGCCGGGCCCGCGTACCGGCCCCGGACACTGCGGCTCCCCGGGCTCGGTGCGGGCGCGACGCCCGGCCGACGTTCGGCGGCCCACGCCGACCGGGGCCGGGTAGTCGGCGCCGGGTCGCCGACCGGACGGCCGTCGACGGTGCATCTACCGGCAACGGTGCGCGCCGCCGCGTCCCGGGGTGCCCGCCGGATCACCCCCGCCGACCTGCGCCAGGCCCGCTACGTCGGCCAGGAGGCGAACCTGATCCTGTTCGTGGTCGACGCCTCCGGGTCGATGGCGGCCCGGCAGCGAATGACGGTGGTCAAGACCGCCGTGCTGTCGCTGCTGCGCGACGCCTACCACCGGCGGGACCGGATCGGGATGATCACCTTTCGGGGTGCCGCCGCCGACGTGGTGCTGCCGCCGACCAGCAGCCACGAGGTGGCCGTCGCCAAGCTGGCGCAGCTGCGCACCGGTGGCCGTACCCCGATCGCCGCCGGGCTGCGCGTCGCCGCGGCCACCGTCGCCGCCGAGCACCGCCGGGACCCGCGCCGTCGGCCGCTGGTCCTGCTGGTCACCGACGGGCGGGCGACCGCCGGACCGGACCCGACGACGCTGGCACCGGTGCTCGCCGGTACGCCGATGGTGGTGCTCGACTGCGAGGCCGGCCCGGTGCGGCTCGGTCTGGCCCGCCGGCTCGCGGCCGGCTTCACCGCGCAGTGGCTGCCGCTGGCCGCGTTGGCGGCGTCGGGTCCGGATGTCCACGACCGGCTGAGGGCGGCCTGATGCCACAGGGAAGACCGGAACACGTTCCCGACGATGGGCTGACCACCCGGGCCCGGCGTCGCCAGCCGGTGCTCGCGGTGCACACCGGCTCCGGTAAGGGCAAGTCGACGGCGGCGTTCGGGATGGCGCTGCGGGCCTGGTCGACCGGCTGGCCGGTGGTCGTCTACCAGTTCGTCAAGTCTCCGAAGTGGAAGGTGGGTGAGGAGGCGGCCCTACGTACCCTCGGTGAGTCGGGCCGAGGGGCGCCGGTGACCTGGCACAAGATGGGGGAGGGCTGGTCCTGGATCCAGCGCCCCGGCACCGAACGCGACCACGCCGCCGAGGCCGCCGAAGGTTGGGCGCAGATCCGTCGGGACCTGGCCGCCGAGGCGTACCGGTTCTACGTGCTGGACGAGTTCACCTACCCGATCAAGTGGGGCTGGATCGACGTCGCCGAGGTGGTGTCGGTGCTACGCGACCGGCCGGGCAGCCAGCATGTGGTGATCACCGGCCGCGACGCCGCGCCGGAGCTGATCGACCTCGCCGACCTGGTGACCGAGATGACCAAGGTCAAGCATCCGATGGATGCCGGACGCAAGGGTCAGCAGGGCATCGAGTGGTAGCCGTACCCCGGGTGGTGATCGCCGCACCCGGCTCCGGCCACGGCAAGACCACGGTGGCCACCGGCCTGCTCGCCGCCTTCGCCGAACGTGGGGTCCGGGTCGCCGGGTTCAAGGTCGGCCCGGACTACATCGATCCCGGCTACCACGCGCTCGCCGCCGGTCGGCCGGGCCGCAACCTGGACCCGGTGCTGGTCGGCGAGGACCTGGTCGCGCCGCTGTTCGCGCACGGTGTCGCCGGCGTCGATCTGGCCGTGATCGAGGGCGTGATGGGTCTCTACGACGGCCGGGTGGGTGCCGGTGACGTCGGTTCCACCGCGCACGTCGCGGCGCTGCTGGCCGCGCCCGTGCTGCTGGTCGTCGACGCGGCCGGGCAGAGCCGGTCGGTGGCTGCCCTGGTGCACGGCTTCCGGTCGTTCGGTCAGGTCCACATCGCCGGGGTGATTCTCAACCGGGTCGGCTCCGACCGGCACGCACAGGTGCTGCGGGACGCCTGCGCGGAGGTCGGCACCCCGGTGCTCGGGGTGCTACGTCGACAGCCGTCGGTCGACACCCCCTCGCGGCACCTGGGTCTGGTGCCGGCGGTCGAACGCACCGCCGAGGCCCGCGCCTCGGTCGAGGCGTTGGCGGCGCTGGTCGCCGCGTCGGTCGACCTGGACGCCGTGGCGGCGGTGGCGCGCACGGCGGCCGTGATGACGGTCGAACGGTGGTCTCCGGCGGCTGCCGTCCACGATGCCCCCGACCTCGGTGCCGGGGTGGGCGCCGGCGGGCAGCCAGGACCGGCCGACGGCCGACCGGTCGTCGCGGTCGCCGCCGGCCCGGCGTTCAGCTTCGGCTACCCGGAGACCGTGGAGCTGTTGACGGCGGCCGGGGCCGAGGTGCGTACCGTCGATCCGGTCCGTGACGAGCAGCTGCCGGTCGGCACGGCGGCGCTCGTCGTCGGCGGCGGCTTCCCCGAGGTGTACGCCGGTGAGCTGAGCGCCAACGTCGGGTTGCGCTCGCAGGTGGCGGCGGTCGCCGCCACCGGAGCGCCGGTCGTCGCCGAGTGTGCCGGCCTGCTGTGGCTGTGCCGCACCCTCGACGGGGCCCCGATGTGCGGGGTGCTGCCGGCGGACGCCCGGATGACGTCCCGGTTGACCCTCGGCTACCGCGACGCGGTGGCGCTGAACGACAGCGTGGCGCTGCCGACCGGCAGCCGGTTGACCGGGCACGAGTTCCACCGCACGGAGGTGTCGCCGCGCGCTGGCGCGGCACCGGCCTGGGGGTGGCGGGGGGCCGCGCCGGAGGGTTTCGTCGCCGCCGGGGTGCACGCGTCGTACCTGCATCTGCACTGGGCGGCACGGCCGCGGATCGCGGCCCGGCTGGTCGCCGCCGCGCGCCGGCGGTTACCCGGCCCGCGTCACCCCCCGGTCGGGCCCTGACGGTCGGGCCCTGATCAGTCGCGCGGCATGCTGGTGACGACCATCGCGATGAGCCGGTCGTACGTCTGCTCCAGGTCCTCGGGCAGGCCGAAGCCGCCGGCGACCTCCAACGCGACGAAGCCGTGTACGGTCGCCCGTAGACAGCGGGTGGCGTGGACGGCTGCGGCCGGGTCCAGCCCGTAGCCGCGCAGTACAGCCAGGAACACCTCCAGCAGCCGGGTGCCGGCGGCGGCCGTGGCCGGCTCGCGCAGCGGGTCGGCGGGCATCGCCGCCCAACGGGCCGGATACCGACGTACGTAGCCGCGGCTGGCGCGCATCAGCGCGGCGACGGCGGCGTCGCGGCTCAGCCCGAGGGTGTGCCGGGTGAGTTCGTCGGCGACCTCGTCGAGCACCCGTACGGCGACGAGGGTGCGCAGTTCGGTGAGTCCGCCGCCGACGTGCTTGTAGAGCGACGGGGCGGCGACGCCGACCCGGCCGGCTAGTGCGCTGAGCGTCAGCGCGTCGAGGCCGTGCTCGTCGATGAGGGCGATCGCGGCGTCCACCAGGGCGTCCGGGGTGAGTCCGACCCTAGGCACACCGGCCGCCGAGACAAGGCGGTATGCTAACTTGCATAGCCATAAGGCTATTTATGCTAGCTAGTGATGTCAACTCGGGTTCCCGTGACGACGCCGGGTCAGGCACGATGGAGCCCATGTGCCGAAGCATCAAGACACTGCGTGAGCCGTACACCCCGGACGTGACCGACGCCGACATCGAGGCCGCCGCCCTACAGTACGTACGGAAGATCTCCGGGTTCCGGCAGCCGGCCGCACACAACGCCGAAGCGTTCGACGCGGCCGTCGCCGCCGTCGCCGCCGCCAGCCGTGACCTGCTGGACCGCCTGGTGGTGCGGACCCCGGCCGCCCGGTAGGTCGCCGTCCGCTGGGCATCACCGTTGCCTCTGTGAGGATTCTTAAGCAAAACTTCAGCCCTGCGGTAGATCCACTCGTCCTCGCCGCCCGTACCGGTCGGTGGGCTGCGTCCTGCGCAGCGGTGAGACGAGAGGAGCGGACGCATGTACGGGTGGGACGTCAGAAGTGGACGGGCACGCAAGGTGTTCATCGGGGTGGCGGCCGCCGCCCTGCTCGGCGGTGGACTGGCGGTCGGCACCGGGCTGGGCAACGCGGGGGAGAACTGCGCCGGGCTGGACACCGCGCTGCGTAACAATCTCAGCTTCATCGCCGACCAGCGCGCCAACCCGGACGCCCTGTCCGCCGACCGGATCGCCAACCGGCAGGCCGTCGTCGACCTGATCCAGCAGCGGCGGGCCGCCGCCGGCTGCACGGCCGACGTACAGGTCGACGTCCCCGTCGCGGCCCCGGCGACGCCGCAGCCGGCACCCACCGGCGGTACGGGCACCGGTGCCGCGCCGGACACCGGTGCGCCCGCAACCGGTGAGGTCGTCTGCGCGGGATCGACGGTCACCCTGTTCAACGAGGACGCCGCGCCGGCCGCCTCCAGCGGCACCTTCCCCATCGGCACCGTGCTCAAGGTGACCAACCTCGACAACGACCGGAGCATCACCGTCACGGTGACCAGCCCGTCGGCCAGCTGCGTGCTGCTCAACGACGCCGCCTTCGAACAGGTCCGGGAACCGGGCAAGTTCGTCATCCGGCGGGTCGTGGTCGAGCGGATCCGCTGACCCGTACCGTGTCGCGCCGCCGGCGAGAGCCGGCGGCGCGCCGCCGGATCACCCACTCCGCCACCACCACGTTGATCAGCCACCCGGCGGCCATGGTGCCGGTCCGGCCCGACGCCGTCACCGGGCCGACCACGGCCAGCCAGGCCAGCTGGGTGAAGAACTGGGTGCCCGCGCCCATCCCGATCGCGTAACCCCGGATCATCCAGGCCCGGTGCGCGGCGAAGTCACGGCGTCGGACCGCGACGAAGCCGACCACGACGCACGCCGCCATCGCCACGCTCACCACCACCCGGATGGCGACCAGCAGCTCGCTGTCGACCGCCGCCGGCGGCAGGAACAGGGTCAGCCACAGACCGGTCCCGGCGGTGAGCAACCCACAGACCACCAGGACTCGCCCGGCGGCCCGGTGCCAGGCCCGGCGGCGTCGCCGCAGACCCGGCGCGAACTGGAACGCCCCGACGAGGCTGAAGATGGTGACACCGACGATGTGCGTCACCAGCGCCACCGGGGCCGAGGTGACCCGGTCGCCGTCGGGCACGATGGGCGGCCCACCGACCAGCTCGGCCAGTCGCAGGCTGCCGGCGACCACCGGTACGACGGCGAGCAGCACCAGCCCGGTGGGGATCAGCCAGTTGGCGGGAGAGGACCGGCCGGCGACGGTGCGGGCGGTGGACCGGGGCATCGACCGTGGATTCGGTACGGCTGTTGGCATGGATCGATCGTCGCGGCGGCGCGGCGAGCGGTCATCGCCGCGTGGGCCGGCGTCGTCCCCGCCGTTGGACGGGGCAGCTCGTCGTACTTCTGGCCGGTACGCCGTGAACGCCCGCTGCGTATGATCGCGGTGTGCGTGCGCTGCTGCGGTCGGTGTGGGCCGAGCCCGCCGTCGCCGACCCACCGACGCGGGTCTGGCGGGACTGGCTGCTGCTCGGCGCGGTCTGGGTCGCGGCGACCCTCGAAGGGCTGCTGCGCACCGACCTGGTGTCGCCCGCGTACTCGTTGATCGTCGCCCTGGTGTTGGCGCCGACGCTGTGGTGGCGGCGGACCAGGCCGCTGCTGATGGTCGCCGTGGCCTTCCCGGTCACCGCCGTGGCCGCGCTGCTGGCCGGCCACGAACCGGAGCTGGTCACCGGCGTCTACCTGCTGATCCTGCCGTACGCGCTGTACCGCTGGGGTTCCGGCCGGCAGATCATCGCCGGAACGGCGGTCATCCTGGCCAAGATGGGCCTGTCGGCGGCGGTCGGCCACCTCGACCTCGCCGACCTGGTCGGCGGGACGGTGGTGGTGTCCGCCGCGATGGCCGTGGCCACCGCTCTGCGGTACCGGGCCACGCTGTGGGCCCGCGAACTCGACCAGGCCAAGCTGGCCGAACGCGAACGACTCGCCCGCGACCTGCACGACACGGTGGCCCACCACGTGTCGGCGATGGCGATCCGCGCCCAGGCGGGCATCGCGGTGGCACCGACCCGACCGGCGGCGGCCCTCGACGCGCTGGCCGTGATCGAGGCCGAGGCGACCCGCGCCCTGGCCGAGATGCGACTGATGGTGCGCGGCCTGCGCCACGGCGAACCCGCCGGACGCCTGGCCCCGGCGGACCTCACCCCGAACCCCGGCATCGGCGACGTCGCGAGACTCGCCAGTCGGGCGCAGCCCGGACCGGTCGTCGACGTCACCCTGCACGGCGACGTCGACGACGTCCCGTCGACCGTCGCCACCGCGGTCTACCGGCTGGCCCAGGAGTCGGTGACCAACGCCCGACGGCACGCCCGGCACGCCACCCGGATCGAGGTCCGCGTCGACGTCGACGCCGACGCGGTACGGCTGCGGGTCAGCGACGACGGCGACACCAGCGCGGCCCGGCCCGCCGCTACCGGCGGCTTCGGCATCGTCGGCATGACCGAGCGGGCGGCTCTGCTCGGCGGCACCTGCGACGCCGGACCGGACCGCGACCGGGGCTGGACCGTCGCCGTGGCCCTGCCCCGCCAGGCTCCGACCGGTCGGGCCGGGACGTGACCGTCCGGGTGGTCGTCGCCGACGACCAGGAGATCGTGCGGACCGGGCTGACGATGATTCTCGACGCCCAGCCGGGCATCGAGGTCGTCGGCGCTGCGGCCGACGGCAGACGGGCGGTCGACCTCGCCCACCGGTTGCGCCCGGACGTGTGCCTGTTCGACATCCGGATGCCCGATATGGACGGTGTCGAAGCCACCCGTCGCCTCGCCGGCCCCGGCGTCGTCGACCCGCTCGCCGTGGTCGTCATCACCACCTTCGACCTCGACGAGTACGTCTACGCGGCGCTGCGCGCGGGTGCCCGGGGCTTCCTGCTCAAGGACGCCGGCACGGCGCTGCTCACCCAGGCCGTCCGGGCCGCCGCCGCAGGTGACGCGCTGATCGCGCCGGCTGTCACCACCCGGCTGCTCAGCGCCTTCGCCGCTGCCGGTCCGGTGGCACCGGCCCGCCAACCGCTCGACCCGTTGACCGACCGCGAGGAGCAGGTGCTCGTTGCCGTCGCCCGTGGCCGCACCAACACCGAGATCGCCGGCGAGCTTTACATCAGCCTCAGCACGGTCAAGAGCCACCTCGCCGCCCTGATGACCAAGCTCGGCGTCCGCAACCGGGTCGAGGTCGCGATCTGGGCGTACGAGACCGGCCGGGTCCGCGCCGGCCTCGACCGGCCGACGTAGCGCGCGACGCGCAGGCGGACCGCCGGGCCTACCGTGGTCGGGTGAGGCTTCTCGTGGTGGGTGGCAGTGGGCTCCTTGGCAGGGAGATCGTTCGTCAGACGCGGCGCGCCGGGCACCTGGTGGCCGCGACCTTCCACCGCCGTCCGCCCAGCGCTGATCTCGGTGCCGGAGTCGACTGGCACGTGCTCGACATCCGCATCCGTGACGATGTCGCCCGTGTCGCCGCCATGGCCCGGCCCGACGTGATCGTCAACGCCGCCTACCGCCAGAGCGACTGGGCGAGCACTGCCGACGGCGGTGCTCATGTCGCCCTCGCCGCTGCGGCGGTGGCGGCCCGGCTCGTCCACGTCTCCAGCGACGCGGTCTTCGCCGGTGCGGCGGTCGCCTACGACGAGACGTGCCCACCGGACCCGACGACGCCGTACGGTGCGGCCAAGGCCGCGGCTGAGACGGCGGTCGCGGCGATCACCCCCGACGCCGTCATTGCCCGGACGTCACTGATCATCGGGTACGGCGAGTCCGTCCACGAGCGACACGTGCACGCTCTGGCTGCCGGCGTCGGCACCGGTGTGCTGTTCACCGACGACGTGCGGTGCCCGGTGCACGTCGCCGACCTCGCCGCTGCGCTGCGCGAACTCGCCGGGTCGCCGTACTCCGGGATCCACCACGTCGCCGGTCCGGACGCGATCAGCCGGCATCGCCTGGGGGTGCTCATCGCCCGCCGAGACGGCCTCGACCCCACGGCGTTGCCCACCGGCCGACGTGCCGCCAGCGGCGTCCCCGGACCGGCCGAGCTGCGGCTGGACTGCGCCCGGACCCGTGCCCGGCTGACCACCCGGCTACGCGGTGCCCACGAGTTCCTCGCCGCCGCGCGGACCTGACCGCTGCGCGAGCAGGTCCGCCTCGGTCAGCCGGCCGGACAAGCGACCGGCCCCGTGGACGTCGTCCACACTCATCTGCGCCACGAGACCGTGGGCCTCGTGGATGCCTGCCATGCTACGGCGGGCAGTGTAGGACCCCGTGTCAGCCGACCCGGGTCAGGCGTACCGCGTCGGCGACGATGTGGCCGCCGGCCGGTGCCCACCGGCTCACCCCGACCACCGGCCGCCGCCCCGCCGCCAGCGCGAAGACACCCAGCTCCCGCCACCGGCCGCCGCCGGTGCGTTGATCCACCGGCCGGCTGACCAGCCCGGTGGTGGTCTGCACCAGGTGCGGCGCGGCCGGGTGGTAGCCCGACGCCGCCGGATGCCACACGTCGACCCGGTAGCTGCCGGCCGCCGGCACGGTGACGGTGAACCAGGCCGGGTCGCTGACCGGCTGCGGGCTGGTGAACCGGTAGTCGGTGCCGTACCGTCCGGCCGACCAGCTCGACGTGCCCCAGGCGGCGCTGGCGGTGAACCCGTGCGGCGTGCGGTTGTCGACGATCACACTGAACGCGTCGCTGCCGGCGGCCAGCACCCGCGCCGGCCCCGCCGGGCTCTCCCGGTGCTGGCGGTCCAGTGCGGTGACCAGATAGGTGTACGCCGATCCGGGCGCCGCCGTCGCGTCGGTGAAGGAGCCACCAGTGCCGGTGGACCGTACCGTCGCCAGCAGGTGGCGGGCGTCGTCGAACGCGGTCGGGTCGGCCGCGTCGGTGCCGGGGCAGCGGTAGAGCGCGTACGCCGTCGGGACGGCGGCGCCGGTGGCGGCGAGCCAGCCCAGCCTTACCCCGGTCGGGGTGCGGGTCGCGGCGGTGATCGCCGGCGGCGGCGGTGTGCTGCCCGGGGCCGGTACGCCGCCGCGCCCGGCCGCGACCGGCACCAGCGCGGGCCGGGCGTAGTGGTCGGCGACCAGCCGGCTGACCCCGCCGAGCCGGTCGGCGCGCACGTCCTTGCCGCTGAACTGCAGGTCGCCGTGGACCTGCGGGTAGCTGTGGTGCAGCGTCAGGTGCCGGCTCAGCTCGGCCGGGTCCTGCCAGGCCGGGTCCTGCCCGGCGACGCCGACCCGGTAGGTCGACTGCCCGACGAGCAACTCCACACTGGTACCCGAGACCGTCGCCGACCACCAGCGGACCAGCTCGGCGTAGTCGGCGGCCGGGTGGCCGAGGTGCCAGTACAGCTGCGGCGCGATGTAGTCGATCCACTGTTCCCGCACCCAGCGGCGGCTGTCGGCGTGGATCGCGTCGTAGGACTGCAACCCGTTCGTCCGCGAACCGAGCGGGTCGGTGGCGGCGTTGCGCCAGATGCCGAACGGGCTGATACCGAAGCGCACCCACGGCTTGACCGCCCGCAGCCGGTCGCTCGTCTGCGCGACGAGCAGGTCGACGTTGTGCCGGCGCCACGCGGCGAGGCTGTCGAAGCCGGCCCCGTACGCGGCGAAGCTGGCCTGGTCGGCGAAGGTCTGTCCGTCGACCGGGTACGGGTAGAAGTAGTCGTCCCAGTGCAGCGCGTCGATGTCGTAGCGGGCGACCGCGTCGATCATCGCGTCCTGGACGAAGGACCGCACCGCCGGCTGGCCCGGGTCGAAGTAGAGCCGGCCGGCGTACGTGATGACCCATTCCGGGTGGCGGCGGGCCGGGTGGTCGGCGACCAGCCGCGTCGGGTCGGCGTGGTTGGCGACCCGGTACGGGTTGCACCAGGCGTGCAGTTCCAGGTTGCGGGCGTGCGCCTCGGCGACGAGCACGCCCAGCGGGTCGTAGCCGGGGTGGCCGCCCTGCTGCCCGGTGAGCACCGCCGACCACGGCTCGTACGGCGACGGCCAGAGCGCGTCGGCGCTCGGACGCATCTGCACGACGACGGCGTTGCAGCGTAGCCGCCGGGCCAGGTCGAGCCAGTCGCGCAGCTCCGCCTGCTGGGCGTCCGGCGCCAGTCCGGGCCGGCTCGGCCAGTCCAGGTTGGCGACCGTGGCCAGCCAGAAGCCCCGGAACTGCCGCTTCGGCGGAGGACCTGCTGCTGACATGGCCGCAAGGGTGGCGCACATACCGTTATCGCACCGTCGCGCCTGCGGCACCGGTCGGTCAACAGATCGTGTGCATCATAGCCGTTTGGGTAGTGGGCGTTTCGCCGTCAGGGTGGCTGATCCCGCCTACCCGTCGCCGCGTCTGCGCTGGTGGGAGGGCATTCAGCGAGCGATAGTGGATCTTGTTGGAGCCGGCCGGCCCATGCGAGCGTCATCGCCGATCACCGATAGTGAGCCGGTGACTTACCCGCCTTCGAACCCGCCTGGTGGATACGGCAACCCGAACCCGGGGCCGTACCCGCCTGTTCCCCTGCCGCCTGGTGGCTACCCGCCGGGGGCCCACCACCCCGGGACCGCACCCCCGTACGGCGTTCCCGTGCAGCCGGTGCCACCGGGCCGGGGCAAACTGACGCCGCTCGGGATCGTCGGGATCATCGCTGCCGTGGTCGTCCTGTTCTGCTGCGGTGGCGGCGCGCTCATCGGCGCGTTCAACGGGTCCACCGACGAGACGACGTCGACTGCCCGCAGCGGGACCGAGCAACAGGTGGAGTCGGCTGCCGAGGGTGAGGTGTCTCAGGACGGGACCGATACGGCAGTCGCGCCTGCGGACGGCGGCGAGCCTGACGCCCCTGCCGAGGAAGCGCCCCCTCCTGCTCCGGCAGCGGAGCCGGGGATCGGCGACCCGGTCCGCGATGGCAAGTTCGAGTTCGTTGTCAACAAGATCGAATGCGGCAAGTCCAAGGTCGGTAGCGGGTTCTTCACCGAGACCGCGCAGGGACAGTACTGCCTGGTGACAATGCTTGTCACCAATATCGGCGACGAGGCCCGGACCTTCCACGACGGTAGCCAGCGCGCCTTCGACAAGGACGGCCGGCGGTTCGAGGCGGACACTTCCGCCGGGCTCGCGGTCAACCAGGATGCCGAGTCCTTCCTGACCGAGATCAACCCCGGGAACCAGGTGACCGCCATCGTCGCCTTCGACGTGCCGAAGGGCGTCGACCTCGTCTCTCTGGAACTGCATGACTCGATGTTCTCCGGCGGCGTCACCGTGCGCCTCAACTGACTGTCGGTCCGGAACCGGGTCGGGCACGTCGCCGGCAGTAGAATGATCCGGTGATCAGGCTGGCTGCACCAGTGGTGCGTCGCCCCGGGTGGCCAGCCACCAGCCGGCGGTGGCGACCACGGCGACCAGCCCGGCGAAGCCGAACGGGGCGGCCAGCCCGACCCCGGCGGCCAGCGCGCCACCGAGCAGTGCACCACCGCCGGCGGCACCGTAGATCAGCGTCTTGGACGCCGCCGTCACCCGCCCCAGCAGTCCGTCCGGTACGGTGCGCTGCCGTAGTGCCGCCGCGCAGATGTTCAGCACCGCGAACGCGCCGCTGGACACCACGGTCACCATCACCGCCACCCAGATCTGCGGTACGGCGATGAGCAGCGCCGGCACCCCGGCGGTGACCGCCAGGGAGACCGCCAACACCAGCCGGTGCCGGCGGCCGGCGACCAGCCGGTCGGCCAGGAACGCCCCGGCCAGCCCGCCACCTGCCCCGGCGGACAGCAGCAGGCCGTAGCCGAGCGCGCCGACACCGAGCACGTCCCGGGCGTACAGCAGGAAGATCGCGAACCAGGCGGCGTCGGCGGCGGCGACCGCCGCGACCACCAGCGCCAGGGCGCGCAGCGTCCGGTGGCGGGCCAGCCAGCCCAGCCCGGCCCGGACGCTCGGGCCGACCGTCGCGGCGGCGGTCGCGGCGGCGGTCGCGGCGGCAGCCGTGGCCGTGGGAGTACGGGCCAGGCTCAGCGGCAGCGACAGCACCAGCATCACGGCGAGCGCCAGGCTGGCCCCGTTGGCCGCGAACGGTACGGCCGCGCCGACGACGAACAGCGCGGCACCGACCGGTGGGCCGACGAACTCGTTGCCGACGATGGTGCCGGCGGTGAGCCGGCCGTTGGCCCGCTCCAGCGCGGCCGGCGGCACCAGTTTCGGCACCGCCACCTGACCGGCGGTGTCCCGTACCGCCTCGCCGACGCCGAGACCGAACGCGCAGACGGCGACGAGGGCGATGGTGGCGGTGCCGGTGGCCACCGTCGCCACCAGGGCCACCAGCAGCAGGGCGCGTACCGTGTCGGCGGCGGCGAGCAGCGTACGCGGCGCGACCCGGTCGGCAAGCGTGCCGGCGGCCAGCCCGGCGACGAGCCACGGCAGGGTCTGCGCGGTGGCGACGACGGCCAGCCCGAGCGGGTCCCCGGTCAGCGACAGGGCCAGCAGCGGGAGGGCGGCGAGGCGGATCCCGTCACCGTTGTTGGCGAGGGTGGCGGCGCTCCAGAACCGCCAGAACGGTCGACCGAGCGGTTGCGACATGTGTACATCATGCACCGACCGGTCAGAGCCGTTGCCACAGTGCCGGCACGTTCGGCGGTTCCCAGCCGACGAGGGCGGTGTGTGCCTGCCGGCACCGGTAGTCGACGCCGGCGTAGCTGACGACGGCACCGACCTGGTACGCAGTGCCGGCGGCCCAGGTGCCACCGGGCTGACCGGGTGACGCGGTGGGCGTTGGCGTCGGGGGCGCGGTGGTCGGCGGCGGTGGCGTCGGAGTGGGTGACGGCGGGGGTGGGGTCGGCGACGGGCCCGGACCTCCACCGATCTGGACGTCCACGCAGGAGTAGAAGGCGTTCGTGGTGTCGGCGACATTCCAGATCGCCAGCACTTTGTGCCGGCCGGTGCGGCCACCGAGGTGCACGGTGTGCGACACGGTGGCGTTGGGCTGCCGGCCGCCGTCGTCGAACACGGCGATCCGGGTGCTGCCGACGAAGTACTCCCAGGTGCTGGTGGCATGCCGGGCGGTCAGCGTCCAGGTGAAGGTGACCGCCCCGCCGACCGTGGTGGCCGGCCAGTTGACGCTGTCGTCGTCGAGAATGGCGAACCGGCTCACCCCGCCGTGGCAGGTGCGCTGCCCCTTGGGGCCTTCGACGCTCTGCGGCTCCCACACGATCGGGCCGCAGTTGGCGACCCGGCCCTGCGCGCACATCGCCTGTCGGCTGGGCGGGTAGGAGACGTAGCCGTGGGCGCTGGCCGGCGTGGCGACCAGCAGGGTGCCGAGGATGGTGCCGGTGGCGAGCAGGGGCAGGAGAAGTCGTCGTTGCATGGGGCGCTCCGCACGTCGTGGGTGGCGGTGGGGGCGGCCGGCCGTTGCCGACGAAGTTAGCGTAAAGACAGTTAACAGTAAAGATTGTGAACGAAGAATTTCGATACGTCGACGCCCGTGAGTCGCCGTGCGACGGTCAGCCGACGGTGCGACCGTGCCGGTCGCGGGCCTTGATCCGGGTGATCGGCATCTCCGGTGCCGGTAGCGGGGCGTCCACACAACCGGTCACCGTGCCGAACCGGTGGCCGGCCGCCCAGTCGTCGCGGGCCGCCACCAGCTCCTCGTGGCTGCGGGCGACGAAATTCCACCACATGACGAGCGGCTCCTCGAACGGCTCACCGCCGAGCAGGAACAGCCGGGCATCACCGTCGGCGGCGGTCACTGTCGACGCCGACCGACCCTCACCCAGATAGAGCAGCCCACCCTGGGCCAGCTCCACCCCGTCGACCCGGGCCGTGCCGGACATCGCCAGCAGGGCGTACTCGAAATCGTCGCGCAGCGTCAGCTCGACGGGCGCGGGGCTGCCGATGTCGATCTGTGCTCCGACGATCGGGCTGGCCATCCGGGCCGGGGACCGGACGCCGGCGTACTCGCCGACCACCACGGTGAGCCCCGCGTCGCCGGCACCGACCCGCGGCAGCGCGGCGTAGTGCTCGAACCGCGGCTCCCCGTGCCTGGCCGACTCCGGCAACGCCACCCACAGCTGCAGCCCGTGCATCACCGGCGGATGCGCCGGCGGCGACTGCTCCGAGTGGGCGATCCCGTGTCCGGCGGTCATCAGGTTGAGCTGCCCCGGCACGATCGACTGCATACTGCCCAGGCTGTCCCGGTGCAGGATCTCCCCGTCGACCAGCCAGGTCACCGTCTGCAGCCCGGTGTGCGGGTGCGGCGGAATCTGCATGCCGGGCCGCCCGGCCACGTCGTCGGGCCCGAAGTGGTCGACGAAACACCAGGCACCGACCATCCGCCGGGGTCGCTGCGGCAGCAGCCGCCGGACCGTCGTGTAGCGGCCCAACGGTACATCGTGGCCGGGTAGCAGGACGCTTTCCGGCTGCGCACCGGCGACCGTGGTCCCGTCGTACCGGATGCTTCCCGACGCCGCCGCACTCATGCCTCGACCCTACGCGGGATGCCGCCGGGCCGCCGCCGGGATGCGCGGTCACCCGGCGCGGTCCTCCAGGTCGCCCTCGGTCCGCAGGAACACCTCCCGCAGCCCGTCCAGCACCGCCGGGTCGGGGTACTCCCACAGTTTGCGGTCGGCCGCCTCCAGCAGCCGCTCGGTGATGCCGTGCAACGCCCACGGGTTCGACTCGGTCAGGAACCGCTGATTGACCTCGTCGAGCACGTACGTCTCGGCCAGTTTGTCGTACATCCAGTCGGCTACCACCCCGGCGGTGGCGTCGTAGCCGAACAGGTAGTCGACGGTGGCGGCCAGCTCGAACGCCCCCTTGTAGCCGTGCCGGCGCATCGCCGCCAGCCAGCGCGGGTTCACCACCCGGGCCCGGAAGATGCGAGCGGTCTCCTCGTGCAGGGCGCGGGTGCGCACCGCCTCCGGCCGGGTGCTGTCGCCGACGTAGGCAGCCGGGGCCGACCCGGTCAACGCCCGGACGGTGGCGATCATGCCGCCGTGGTACTGGAAGTAGTCGTCGGAGTCGGCGATGTCGTGTTCGCGGGTGTCGATGTTCTTCGCCGCGACCGCGATCCGCCGGTACGCCGACTCCATCTGGTCGCGGGCCGGCGCGCCGTCGAGGTCCCGGCCGTAGGCGTAGCCGCCCCACACCGCGTACACCTCGGCCAGGTCGGCGTCGTCGCGCCAGTTGCGGCTGTCGATCAGCTGCAGCAGCCCGGCACCGTACGTGCCCGGCTTGGAGCCGAAGATCCGCATGGTGGCCCGCCGGGTGTCGCCGTGGGCGGCCAGGTCGGCGCGGGCGTGCGCGGCGACGAAGTTCACCTCGTCGGGCTCGTCGAGGGCCGCGACCAGTCGGACCGCGTCGTCCAACATGGCCACCACATGCGGGAACGCGTCGCGGAAGAAGCCCGAGATCCGCACCGTCACGTCGATGCGCGGCCGGCCCAGCTCCTCGGCCGGGACCACCGTGACGCCGGTCACCCGCCGCGACGCCTCGTCCCACACCGGCCGGACGCCGAGCAGCGCCAGCACTTCGGCGATGTCGTCACCGGCGGTCCGCATCGCAGACGTGCCCCACACCGACAGTCCCACCGAGCGAGGCCAGTCGCCGGCGTCGGCCCGGTAGCGGGCCAGCAGCGACTCCGCCATCGCCTGCCCGGTCTCCCAGGCCAGCCGGCTCGGCACCGCCTTCGGGTCCACCGAGTAGAAGTTGCGCCCGGTCGGTAGCACGTTGATCAATCCACGCAACGGCGACCCGCTCGGCCCGGCCGGCACGTACCCGCCGGCCAGCGCGTGCGCGACGTGGGCCAGCTCGTCGGTGGTGCGGGCCAGCCGGGGGACCACCTCGGTCGCCGCGAAGTCCAGAATCCGGGTGACCAGCGCGGCCCGTCCGTCGGCGCCGAGCACGCGCTTGGCGACCTCGGCGACGGCGTCCGACCGCCAGCCGTGCTCCTCCATCGCCGCGACCAGCTCCCGGGCGGTCGCCTCGGCCGCGTCGGTGTCGTCACGGTCGGTGCCGGACTCGTCCAGGCCCAGCGCCTCCCGCAGGCCGGGCAGCGCGGCCACCTGCCCGGCCCACATCTGCCGGGCCCGCAGCATCGCCAGCACCAGGTCGACCCGGGCCGCGCCGACCGGCGCCGACCCGAGCACGTGCAGCCCGTCACGGATCTGCACGTCCTTGATCTCGCAGAGCCAGCCGTCGACGTGCAGCAGGAAGTCGTCGAACTCGGCGTCGTGCGGCCGGTCGTTCAGACCGAGGTCGTGGTCGAGCCGGGCGGCCTGGATCAGCGTCCAGATCTGCGCCCGGATCGCCGGCAGTTTGGCCGGGTCCAGTGTGGCGATGTTCGCGTGCTCGTCGAGCAGCTGCTCCAGCCGGGCGATGTCGCCGTAACTGTCCGCCCGGGCCATCGGCGGCACCAGGTGGTCGATCAGGGTGGCGTGTGCCCGGCGTTTGGCCTGGGTGCCCTCGCCGGGGTCGTTGACCAGGAACGGGTAGATCAGCGGCAGGTCGCCGAGGGCGGCGTCCGGCCCGCAGTCGGCGCTGAGTCCGACCGTCTTGCCCGGTAGCCACTCCAGGTTGCCGTGCTTGCCGACGTGCACCACGGCGTGCGCGCCGAAGCTGTGCTCCAGCCACCGGTACGCGGCCAGGTAGTGGTGACTCGGCGGCAGGTCCGGGTCGTGGTAGATGGCCACCGGGTTGGCCCCGAAGCCGCGCGGCGGCTGCACCAGCAGCACGATGTTGCCGGTACGCAGCGCGGCCAGCACGATCTCGCCGTCCGGATCCCGGGACCGGTCGACGTACAGCTCGCCCGGCGGCGGACCCCAGTGCCGTTCGACCTGTTCCCGTAGCTCGGTCGGGAACTCGGCGTACCAGCGACGGTAGTCGGCGGCCGGGATGCGCACCGGGTTGCCGGCCAGCTGCTCCTCGGTGAGCCAGTCCGGGTCCTGCCCGCCGGCGGCGATCAGCGCGTGCATCAACGCGTCGCCGCCGCCGTCGGCCAGCCCCGGCAGCGCGTCGGGGCCGTCGGGCGGCCCCACGTCGTAGCCGGCGTCGCGCAACGTCGACAGCAGCGCCAGCACACTGGCGGGGGTGTCGAGCCCGACCGCGTTGCCGATCCGGGCGTGCTTGGTCGGGTACGCCGACAGCAGCACCGCGATCCGTTTGTCGCCCGCCGCGATGTGCCGCAGCGCGCCGTGGCGGACGGCGATCCCGGCCACCCGGGCGGCCCGCTGCGGGTCGGCGACGTAGACCGACAGCCCGTCGGCGTCGATCTCCTTGAACGAGAACGGCACGGTGATCAGCCGGCCGTCGAACTCGGGGATGGCCACCTGGGTGGCGGCGTCCAACGGGGACAACCCGTCGTCGGTGGCCGCCCAGGTCTGGCGGGAGCTGGTCAGGCAGAGTCCCTGCAGGATCGGCACGTCCAGTTCGGCGAGCGCGCCGACGTCCCAGGCGTCGTCGTCGCCCCCGGCGGAGGCGGTCGCCGGCCGGGTTCCGCCAGCGGCCAGCACCGTCACCACCAGGGCGTCGGCCTGGCGCAGGGTGGCCAGCAGCTGCGGGTCGGGCGAGCGCAGCGAGGCGCAGTAGACCGGCAGCGCCCGACCGCCGACGGCGTCGACCGCGTCGCACAGGGCGTGCACGAAGCCGGTGTTGCCGGCCAGGTGGTGGGCCCGGTAGTAGAGCACCGCCACGGTCGGCTGGCCCGGTCCGGTCGGCACGTTCGGGCGTTCCAGTACGCCCCACTCCGGGGCCGGCCGCGGCGCGGCGAAGCCGTGCCCGGTGAGCAGCACCGTGTCGGACAGGAATCGGTGCAGTTCGGCCAGATTGGCCGGGCCGCCGTGGGCCAGATAGGCGTGGGCCTCGGCGGCCACCCCGGCCGGTACGGTGGACAGCTCCATCAGGGCGGCGTCGGGTGCCTGTTCGCCGCTGAGTACCACCACTGGGCGTCCGTCGGTCAGCAGCGCGTCCAGTCCGTCCGGCCAGGCCCGGCGGCCGCCGAGCAGCCGGACCACCACGAGGTCGACGTCGGCAAGCAGGGGCGTGAGGTCGTCGACCGACAGCCGGGCCGGGTTCGCCAGGCGCCAGTCGGCACCGCTGGCCCGTCCACTCAGCAGATCAGTATCTGAAGTGGACAGAAGTAGCATCATCGGACGCCTGGTCCTCCCTCGGGGTCCGCGCCCCGGGTCGTCGGTCGCGGCGACCGGAGTCTCCTGGCTCCCGGATCGAGGCTCGCCCCGGCCTTCCCGCCCCGTGGATCGGGGCCGTGGCCGTCGGTGGGGTCCGCTCCCCGGTGACAGTGGCGGGACCGCGCCGGAATCACACCGGCTTCCTCCACTTGCCGCCGCAGTTGGCTACCGACCACTGTCACGACCCGGGGACGTTTCGTCAAGGTGTGATCTATTCGCCGCGAGGGCGTCGCCTCCCGTGGCAGCCCGTAGTATCCGCCGCGTGTCCGCCTCGCCGCTGCCGCCCGTCCGGGGCGGCCCCGATGCCTGCCCCGGCACGCTGGCGCTGCATCCGGCCGCCGACGGGCACCTCGCCCGGGTCCGCTGCCCCGGTGGGCTGCTAGCCGCCGGCCAGCTGACCGTACTGGCCGCCGCCGCCCGTGACCTCGGTGACGGACACCTGGAGCTGACCAGCCGGGCCAACGTACAACTGCGGGGGGTGGCCGCCGACGCCGCCGGGGTGCTCGCCGGCCGGCTGAGCGCGGCCGGGCTGCTGCCCGCACCCGGACACGACCGGGCCCGCAACATCCTCGGCTCCCCACTGGCCGGTGTGGACAGTGTGCCTCGGTGGGACGTCGCGGCGCAGGTCCGCGCCCTCGACGCGGCGATCTGCGCACAGCCACAGCTGACCCGCCTCTCCGGCCGGTTCCTGTTCGCCGTCGACGACGGTCGGGGCGCCACCGTCGCGGCGCGCCCCGACGTGGGCCTGCTGCCCGGGTCGGACGGCCGGGTCGGTATCCGGCTCGCCGGGGTCGACCACGGCCTACGGACCACGCCGACCGACGCGGTCCGGGTGGCGGTCGCCGCCGCCCGGATCTTCCTCGCCGACGAACGTGCCGTGGCCGGCACCATCTGGCGCATCGGCGACCTCGCCGCCGCCGAACTGGCACGGTTCGTCGCGGCGCTCGCCACCACGCCGGGCGTCCACCGGGTCGCGGCCGACCCGCCGACCGCACCGCGACGGTCCGGCGTACCGCCGGTGGGCGTGCTGCGCCGCCCCGACGGCGACCAGGCACTCGTGCTCGCCGTACCGCTGGGTCAGCTCACCGCCGCGCAGGCCGACCTGCTCGCCGCCGCCGCACCGCAGGCGCGGATCACCCCGTGGCGGACCGTGGTGCTGCCTCGGCTCACCGACGCACCCGGCTGGGCGCGCCGGCTGCACCGTGCGGGTCTCGACACCGACCCCGGGTCGCCGTGGCTCGGCGTCACCGCCTGCGCGGGCCGTCCCGGCTGTGCCCGGTCGCGGGCCGACGTACGGGCCGACGCGGCGGCGACGCACGCCGGCCGGCCGGCCGCGGCCAGTGGGGCGCACTTGCCGGTGCACTGGATCGGCTGTGAGCGCGGCTGCGGCACCCCAGCGGGACCGGCGCTGCGGGTCCTCGCCACCGGCGACGGCTACCAGGTGAGCGCGCCCGGCCGCCCCGCCGTCCACGTCCTACCAGGGGCGGCGCTGGCCGCCGCCGTCCGCACCGCACGCGAGGAGCCGTGATGGACCACGTCCGCGACGGGGCCGAGATCTACCGGCAGTCGTTCGCCACCATCCGCGCCGAGGCCGACCTGAGCCGGCTCACCGCCGAACAGGCCCGGGTCGCCGTCCGGATGATCCACGCCTGCGGGATGGTCGACCTGGTCGACGACCTGGTCTTCTCGCCGCAGGTGGTGGTGGCGGCCCGGGCCGCGCTGCGCGCCGGCGCGCCGATCCTCTGCGACGCCACGATGGTGGCCGCCGGGGTCACCCGACGCCGGCTGCCGGCCGCCAACCCGGTGCTGTGCACCCTGTCCGATCCCCGGGTGCCTGAGCTGGCCGATCGGCTGGGCACCACCCGCAGCGCTGCGGCCGTCGAACTGTGGGGCGACCGCCTCGACGGCGCGGTGGTCGCCGTCGGCAACGCACCGACCGCGTTGTTCCGACTGTTGGAGCTGGTCGACGCCGGTGCCGGCCGGCCGGCGGCGGTGCTCGGCGTACCGGTCGGCTTCATCGGCGCCGCCGAGTCCAAGCAGGCTTTGATCGACCATGGCGGACTGGAACACCTGGCGGTCCGGGGACGACGCGGCGGCAGCGCGATGGCCGCCGCCGCACTCAACGCGATCGCCAGCGACGACGAGGGACAGGTGGGCAGATGAACGCGCGTCGCGGCGGCCCGGGTCGGCTGTACGGCGTCGGCCTCGGCCCCGGTGACCCGGAACTGGTCACCGTGAAGGCGGCCCGGCTGATCACCGCCGCCGATGTGATCGTGCACCACAGTGCCCGGCACGGCCGCAGCGTCGCCCGGTCCATCGCTGAGCCGTACCTGCGCGCCGGACAGATCGAGGAGGCGCTGGTCTACCCGGTGACCACCGAACGCAGCACCCACCCCGGCGGATACCGGGCGGCAATGGACGAGTTCTACGCCGACTGCGCGCGACGGCTGGCCGCCCACCTCGACGCCGGTCGGACCGTGGTCGTGCTCGCCGAGGGCGATCCGCTGTTCTACGGCTCCTACATGCACCTGCACAAGCGGTTGGCGCACCGCTACCCGACCGAGGTGGTGCCCGGGGTCACCTCGATGAGCGGGGCAGCCGCCGCACTCGGCCGGCCGCTGGTCGAGGCCGACGAGGTGCTGACCGTCCTGCCCGGCACCCTGTCCGGTGCGGAGCTGACCCGACGGTTGGCCGACACCGACGCCGCCGCCGTACTCAAGCTGGGTCGGACCTTCCCGGCCGTCCGCGACGCGTTGACCGTCGCCGGCCGCCTCGACGACGCCTGGTACGTCGAGCGGGCCAGCACCGGCGGGCAACGCGTCGCGCCGCTGGCCGACGTCGACCCGGCGACCGTGCCGTACTTCTCTCTGGCGTTGCTGGCCAGCCGTCGCGGTGGCACTGTCGCGGCGAGCGCCGCCGACCCTGCTCGGTCCGGCGGGGGAGAGGTGGTGGTGGTCGGCCTCGGCCCGGCCGGCCGGGACTGGATCACCCCGCAGGCGCAGGCCGCCCTCGCGGCCGCCGACGACCTGGTCGGCTACGGACCGTACCTGGACCGGGTGCCGGCCAACCCCCGGCAACGCCGGCACCCGTCGGACAACCAGGTCGAGGCGCAGCGCGCCGCCCACGCGCTGCGGTTGGCGGCCGACGGAGCCCGGGTCGCGGTGGTCTCCTCCGGTGATCCCGGGGTGTTCGCGATGGCCACGGCGGTGCTGGAGGTCGCCGCCGAGCCCCGCTGGAAGGACGTGCCGGTCCGGGTGCTGCCCGGGGTGACCGCCGCCCAGGCGGTGGCCAGCCGGGTGGGGGCACCACTCGGGCACGACTACTGCGTGCTGTCCCTGTCGGACCGGCTCAAGCCCTGGCCGGTGATCGAACGGCGGCTGCTCGCCGCCGCCCGCGCCGACCTGGTGATCGCGATCTACAACCCGGCGTCGCGCAGCCGGACCTGGCAGCTGGCCAGGGCCCGGGACCTGCTGCTGGAGCACCGGTCGGCACACACCCCGGTGGTGGTGGGCCGCGACGTCGGCGGTCCGGGTGAACGCGTCGACGTGGTGGCGTTGGCCGACCTGGATCCGGCCATGGTCGACATGCGGACCCTGCTGATCGTCGGCTCGTCGGCGACCCAGGTCAGCCACGACGGCGCCGGGCCGCCGGTGGTGTTCACCCCACGGCGCTACCCGGGCTGAGCGCCCGCCGCCGCGCCCAGCCCGATCAGCCAGGTAAGGGCGGCGCCGACGTCGTTGACCGTCGGCACGGGTGGCGCGGCGGCCCGGTCGACCATCAGCACCGGGAGTCCGAGCTCGCGCGCGGCGACCAGTTTGGCGGACGTCTCGTCGCCGCCGCTGTCCTTGGTCACCAGTACGTCGATGGCGTGCGCGCGCATCAGCGCCCGCTCGCCGTCCACGGTGTACGGGCCGCGGTCGAGCAGCAGCACCCGGTCGGCGGGCAGCGGCGGCTGCGGTGGGTCCACCGTACGGATCAGGAAGAAGATCCCGGCCAGCGGCGCGAAAGCGGCCAGACTCTGCCGACCGGTGGTGAGCATCGCCCGGGTGCCCAACCGGGGCAGGGCGGCGGCGGCCGCGCCCAGGTCCGGCACCCGGTGCCAGACGTCGCCCGCACCGGCGACCCAGCCGGGCCGGCGCAGCACCAGCAGCGGCGTACCGGCCAGCGCGCAGGCCCGCACCGCCGAGGCGGAGATCCGGGTGGCGAACGGGTGGGTGGCGTCGACCACCGCGCCGATGCGCTCGTCCCGCAGCCAGCTAGCCAGCCCGTCCGGTCCGCCGAAACCACCGACGCGGGTCTCGCCGTGCGGCAGCCGGGGCCGGGCCACCCGGCCGGCAAGCGAGGTGACCACCCGCGCCGCCGGGTCGGCCGCCAACGCGGCGGCGAGCTGACGAGCCTGGGCGGTGCCGCCGAGAATGAGCACCCGTGGTCCGCCGTCCGGGCTGGGGCCGGTGCGGTCACCGGTCATCGGATTCCTAATGAGTTCTGGGAGTGAGCCATCCGGCAAACTCCTGGTGGGTAGGTAGCCGCCAGCCGGTGAGCACTCCGGGTTCCTGGACGTCGAGTCCTGACGAAAGATCGTGCCCCGGCTGGTCGGTGTGGAGAGTTGATCGCTGATGGGATGTCGTGCCCGCCCGGTCGCGGCGTGAGCACTGCTTCATTAGGTCGCTGATGGTTCTCCTCCTGGCTACCAGCGGTGATCGACTCAATAGGCGGGAGAGACGTTGCTGTTCATAGGAGATGACTGGGCGGAGGACCACCACGACGTCGAGCTCATGGACGCCTCCGGCCGCAGGCTGGCCAAGGCGAGGCTGCCCGAGGGCATCGCCGGCATCACCAGGCTCCACGCGATGATCGGCACGGCGCTCGGCGACGACATCGACGCCGACGCTGCTGCTGCTCAGGTAAAGATCGGTATCGAGACCGATCGGGGCCCGTGGGTGCAGGCGCTGGTCGCCGCCGGGTACACGGTGTACCCGGTCAACCCGTTGCAGGCGGCCCGCTACCGGGAACGTCTGGCGGTGTCCCGGGCCAAGAGCGACGCCGCCGACGCGCACATGCTGGCCGACATGGTGCGCACCGACTCGCACCAACTGAGCCCGATGGCCGGAGACTCGGCGGACGCCGAGGCGGTCAAGGTCGTCACCCGGATGCACAAGACGCTGATCTGGGAACGCACCCGTGCTGTGCAGCGGCTGCGGCACGCGCTGCGGGAGTACTTCCCTGCGGCGTTGGAGGCGTTCGAGGACCTCGACGCCGCTGACACCCTGCAACTCCTCGCGAAGGCCCCTGATCCGGCCAGCGCCGCCCGGCTGAGTATCAGCCAGATCAGCGCCGCTCTCAAACGGGCCCGGCGCCGCGACGTCGCGGCCAAGGCCGCGTCGATCCAGGCGGTGCTGCGTGCCGAGCACCTCGGCCAGCCGGCCGTGGTCACCACCGCCTACGCCGCGTCGGTGCGCGCCCTGGTCGCCCTGCTGGTCACTCTCAACGAGCAGGTCAAGGCCCTGCAAGGGCAGGTGGAGGACCATTTTGGCCGGCACCCGGACGCTGAGATCATCCTGTCCCAGCCCGGACTGGGTGCCGTCCTCGGCGCCCGGGTGCTCGCCGAGTTCGGTGACGACCACGACCGCTACGCCACCGCGAAGGCCCGGAAGAACTACGCCGCGACCAGCCCGATCACCCGCGCGTCCGGGAAGAAGAGGACCGTCGCGGCCCGGTTCGTCCACAACGACCGGCTCATCGACGCCCTGATGACCCAGGCGTTCTCCGCGTTGAAGGCCTCGCCGGGTGCCCGCGCCTACTACGACCGGCAACGTGCCCGCGGCGCCAGCTACAACGCCGCGCTGCGCCAACTCGCCAACCGGCTCGTCGGCATCCTGCACGGATGCCTGAAGACCGGCACCGTCTACGACGAGGCGACCGCGTGGTCGCATCACCTCAGCAAGGCTGCTGCTTGACATTCAAGCTCCTGGGATGTCTTTCGTGGATACTCCGGCCTTCTTCAGGCGGGGAGGATTGTCAATGCCGGCACCGGTCGGCGCTGTACAGATGGCTGTCGGGGAAATTTTCCGCGCCGAGCACCGCGCCGACGATGATCACTGCGGTACGCCGTACGCCGGCGGCGTGCACCTGGTCGGCGATGTCGGCCAGCGTGCCCCGCAGCGCCACCTCATCGGGCCGGCTGGCCCGGGCCACCACCGCCACCGGACAGTCCGCGCCGTAGTGCGGTACCAGGTCGGCGACGACGGCGTCGATCCGTTGCACCGCCAGGTGCAGCACCAAGGTGGTCCGGCTGGCACCGAGGGCGGCCAGCTCCTCACCGGGGGGCATCGGGGTCGACCGGTCCGATACCCGGGTCAGGATCACCGTCTGTCCGACCTCGGGGACGGTCAACTCCCGCCCGAGCGCGGCGGCTGCGGCGGCGAAGGCGGGCACGCCGGGCACGATCTGGTACGGCACCCCGGCGGCGTCCAACCGACGGATCTGCTCGGCGACGGCGCTGAACAGCGAGGGGTCGCCGGAGTGCAGCCGGGCGACGTCGTGCCCGGCGGCGTGCGCGTCGACCATCTCTGCGACGATCTCGTCCAGGGTCAGCCGGGCGGTGTCGACCAGCCGGGCCCCGGGCGGGCAGTGGGCGAGCAGCTCGGTCGGGACCAGACTGCCGGCGTACAGGCAGACCGGGCTGCTCGCGATGACCTCGCGGCCACGGATGGTGATCAGGTCGGCGGCACCGGGGCCGGCCCCGACGAAGTGGACGGTCACCGGCGGTGCACCACCCACTGGGTGACCGGCATGGCCGGCCGCCAGCCGGTGAAGCCGCCGACCGGCGCTGCCCGACTGATCGCGATCCGGGTCAGGTCGCCGCCGTGGCGGGCATACCAGTCGGCGAGGAGCACCTCGGACTCCATGGTCACCGCGTTGGCCACCAGCCGGCCGCCGGGCCGCAGCGCCGACCAGGCGGCGTCCAGCAGCCCGGTGGTGGTGACCCCGCCGCCGACGAAGATCGCGTCCGGGGGGTCCAGGCCGACCAGTGCCTGCGGGGCCGCCGCGGCGACCACCGTGATGCCCGGTACGCCGAGCGTCTCCGCGTTCGCCGCGATCCGTTGAGCCCGCCGCGGGTCGTGCTCTACGGCGATGGCCCGGCACTGCGGGTGGGCGCGGGACCACTCGATGGCGATGCTGCCCGATCCGGCCCCGATGTCCCAGAGCAGCTGCCCGGGCAGGGGACCCAGCCGGGCCAGGGTGACCGCCCGGATCTCCCGTTTGGTCAGCTGGCCGTCGTGCTGGTAGACGTCGTCGGGCAGCCCCGGTATCCGGGGCAGCGGCGGGGTGTCCGGCTCGGCCCGGCACTGCACCGCGACGACGTTGAGCGGGTCGACGTCGAGGCCGCCCCAGTCCTGGGCGGTTGCCGTCCGCAGCCGTTCCCGGGCGCCGCCGAGTTGTTCCAGCAGGGTCAGCGGGCTGGGTCCGTAGCCCCGTGCGGTGAGCAGGTCGGCTACCTCACCCGGGGTGGCCGTGCCGGCGCTGAGCACCAGCAGCCGGCGCCCGGGGTGGACCAGGGGGTGCAGCAGCTGTACCGGGCGGCCGACGGCGCTGACCACGTCGACCTCTTCGACCGGCCAGCCGAGCCGGGCGCAGGCCAACGAGACCACCGACGGGTGAGGCACCGCCCGTACCCGCTCGGGGCCGAGCAGCCGGACCAGGGTGCCGCCGATGCCGTAGTGCATCGGGTCGCCACTGGCCAGCACAGCGAGGTGCTGCCCGCGGTGTTCGTCGAGCAGTCGGGGCAGGTGGGCGAGCAGCGGGGTGGGCCAGGTGCCGGTGGTCGCCGGCCGCTCGGGCGGTGGGATCAGCTCGATCTGCCGGCGGCTGCCCAGCAGCGCGGTCGCGGCGCGCAGCGCCGACCGGCCGGCGCCGGACAGCCCGTCCCATCCATCGGCGCCGATACCGATGACGGTGACCACAGCCGGTCCGGATCTGGGGGGCATCGTCCGACGGTAACGGTTCGCCGCGTCGCTCGACATGGCCACCCCGCCGGTGGTGATCCGCGTGACGCCGCCCGGATCAGACGTTGCCGAGCCGACGGGTGACCGTGATGACGAGCACCACCCGATCCGGGTTGGGGCGTGGTACCCGGTACCGCAGGGCGTAGCGCTGCTCCGCATCCCGGACCGTTGGCGGATCGTCGTGCAGCCGGGCCAGGCCTTCCAGCGTCGACCATCGCTTCCCGTCGACCTGGCAGACGGCCACCCGGGCCCCGGTCACGCCGGCGGCCCGCACGTGTGCGGCCTTGCGGGACCGGCCGGAGGTGATCACCCGGGCGACGCCGCCGTCCGGGTCGAAGGTCACTCCCACCGGAACCACGTGCGGGCTTGCGTCCGGGCGCAGCGTGGTCAGCGTGCACAGGTGCCGTTCGCGCCAGAAGTCGCGCAGCGCGTCGCTGACCTTCGGCCCGGAAGCAGATGTCGTCACCCGTCGTATTCTGGCACCGTGGGCGCCGGGCGGCGGTCCCGACGCGCCCGTGTGGGGCTGGCCGGCCGGTCCCGGTGCGGTCGGTGCCGAATCGGCTGCGTTGAGTCGTGGCTCAGCAATGGGGTGCCGTGCTGGCCGTCGAACCAAGCAATTGCTAGTCCGCTACAGCGCGTCCAGCAATCGTTCTCGCAGGGTGCGCGAGTAGTGTGTCTCGGCGGGGCGGCGCGCCTTAACGTCGGTCTCCCGCAAGAGTCGGCTGCGTCGCCCCACCTTCGAAATCGGCCATCGGCGGCGGCCCGGTGGGTGCCCGTCCCGGTGCTGTCGACCCCGCCCCGTCGACGCGGTGCCCGTCGGTCTAACGATCTGTAGACCCGGTTGAACCGTCCCCGTCGGACCGCCGTATGCATGGTCGAGACACCGGCGGAGACCGCCGACGCCTCACCGAACATCCTCCGACAGTGTCTGGCGGCCCCACGCTCGGGGCGTCGCCGGACACGGGCCGTGCGGCCCACCGGGATGCCGTCGATCGAGCGGCGCGGCTACCGGCAACTGTCCCCAGAAGGGTTAGGTTGTCAGTCCCATGTACTCGCGTTCTCCCCGGCGGAGGGTCGACCACCCGGTCGGTCCCTCGCCGTTGAACTCCCGGCGGTGGAAGGTGGCCGGCACGGTCGGCTTGGCGGCTGTGATCATGGGGGCCGGTCTCGGTCTCGCGGCGGCGGACACCTCTGCCGCCAACGATGTCGGGGTGATCGTCTGTCCGAGCGTGGTGGACCGGTTGCCGGCGGTGCCGGCGGCGGCGCAGGCCGAGGTGGACCGGAATCTGCAGGCGCTGGAGACGCAGCTTGCCGAGGCCAACGCGCGGTTGGTGAGCAGTCAGGGTCAGGGTGGTCCCAACTTCGTGGACAACGCGATTCTTGGTCCGTTGGCGAGTAAGCGGGCGGCGGCGATCGAGCGGATCGCGATCTCGATCGGTCGGCAGGGGCAGCACCCGGCCGGTCTGGACCAGCTCGCCACCTGTGAGCTGCGGGAGGACTGACTCCGGCCGACACAGACAGGTTCCCGCCGCTCACCCGGGAACCCGCCCCTCCGGCGCCGCCCTCCTCGCGGTCGCCGGAGGGGCATCTTAATTTCGGCTTAGAATCTATTGTGATCATACGGTGACTTTGTGTGTCGCCAGGTACGTTTTTGCACGTGGATTGAGTGGTAGGTAGCGGGATGATTCCGGCAGCCTGGTGACCTGACAATCAAATCCGCGTGCCGTTCATCCGTCGACGCCTCAACTACGTAGATGCTGAGGGACGGCACTGGAGCGGGCGAAACGACCGGGAAGCGGTACGGTTTCTCCGGCGCCAAGCCAAGGGCAGGGCACTCGCGGTGGACCGGGCGGATCGGTCCGGCCGGTGCGGGTGTGTGGATGGCACCGAGTGGAGATCGAGGAGCAGATGGCGCGGACGAACCAGAACCAGCGACCCGCCGGCCCCAGGGCAGAACTCTCCGGCGGGCGACAGCCGTCCCGCCTTTCGGTCCTGATTCTCTCGGCGTCGGTGCTGGCGGCCTTCTGGGCCCTGGCGATGCTCACGTCGGCAGGCCGGGTCGGGTACGTCTACGCGTTCTTCTTCCTGGATTTCTTCGGTGGCGTCTTCGCCCTGGTCGCGCTCAGCATCACGGTGATGGTCGGTCTGCTGGCGACCGACCGGATCGTGCTGCTGCCCCGGCACCGGGTGCTGCTGCAGTCGGCGCACCGCACCACCGGGATCATGGCGATCACCTTCCTGGTGCTGCACGTCATCACGCAGATCACCACCGGTGCGGTCTCCGCTGTCGGGGCGTTCATCCCGTTCCTCGGCGGCGGTCAGGCGATCTACGTGGGTATGGGCACCCTCGCGGCGTACCTCATGTTCGCCATTATGTGGACCGGTCTGGCGCGGGCCCGGTGGGTCGGTGTGGGCCCGCCGTGGCTGTGGCGAGCGCTGCACAGCGGCGCCTACGTCGCATGGCCGATCGGGATCACGCACGGACTCGGCACCGGCCGACCTCCGGCGACCTGGGTGACGCTCAGCTACGTGATCTGCGTCGTGCTGGTGGTGATCGCTCTACTGGTCCGGTTCGCCACCGGCGTGGGCAAGAAGAAGCCGTTCGTGTCGCAGGCCACCGGCACCTCGATGAAGCCGGTCGGCAGGATGGCCGACGACTCCCGGTCCGGATCCGGATCGTCGCGCCGCCGGGGCAGCCGGGACGACGGGATCAGCCTGGAACCGGCGACCGCCCGCTTCGGGTCGTTCGGCGACAGTGGTGTGGACATGATCGATTCATGGGCGCCGGCCGGTGCCGGGCGCGGCACGTCCACCCGGTCCGCCGACCGGTACCGGGTACCCGAGGTGGGACGACCCGCACCGCGGTCGCGTCCGGCCGCGACCGAGGACTCCCGGGAGTACCGCCGGTCCGACTCCGGCCGCGGTCGCTACGCCGAGGAGGAGACTGGCCGGGGCCGGTACGCCGAGGACGACACCGGCGCACGCCGGCGCTACACCGAGGAGCCGGACCAGCGGCGCTACGCCGAGCCGGCCGGCGGCCGGCGGCGCCAGGTCGCCGACGACGGTGGTTACGAGCCTCGCGAGTCACGGCGTTCGGTGGCGGAGACCATCGGCTCCCGGGGCCGCTACGCTGATGACCGTCCGGTCTCGGGCACCGGTGCCCGTAGCCGGTTCGCCGACGACCGTCCGGTTTCCGGGGCCGGCCCGCGCGGCCGGTTCGACGACCGTCCGGTCTCCGCCGAGCCGGCCCGCGGTCGGGCGTCGCGCTACCGGGCCGACCCCGATCCGGCACCGGTGGACCGGGAGCTGGATGACTACCTGCCGGCCGACGACACCCCGACGCTGGTCGATCTGGCCTCCCGGCGGGCCCAGCGGGCGGCTGCGGCGGAGTCCGCGGGCAGCCGGCGGTCCCGGCGACGTCGGGACGCGGAGGATTCCGACGACGAGTACTGGACGCAGCTTCGAGGAGAGGCGAATTGAGCACGGCATCGGTCCCGCCGGTCGCCACCGTCGGCCCGCCCCGGTTGACCGCCGGGTTCGAGGAGTTCGGTCGGCTCGATCTGCGGGCGCACGAACAGGTGCACGGCGGGGTCGGACCACTGTCGGTCGACGACCTGATGCGCTTGGCCGAAGCGATCGACCTGCGGGGACGGGGCGGCGCCGGGTTTCCGTTCCACCGCAAGGTCAAGGCGGTCGTCGAGTCAGCCGACAAGCAGGACAAACCGGTTGTCGTCGTGGTCAACGCCACCGAGGGGGAGCCAGCCAGCTGGAAGGACAAGGTGCTGCTCACCCGAGCCCCGCACCTGATCCTGGACGGCGCCGCGTTGGCGGCGTACGCGCTGGAGGCCGACGAGATCGTCATCGGTGTCGCCGACGACGGCGTCGGCGGCGCGTCGCTGTCGGCGGCGCTGGCCGAACGCCGGATGCCGGTGCCGGCCAGCATCGTCACCGTCCCGCACCGGTTCATCTCCGGCGAGGGCGGGGCGCTGGTCCGGGGCATCAACGGTCTCCCGCACATCCCACCCGGCGTCAAGGTCCGGGCCAGTGACTCCGGGGTGTCCGGCCTGCCGACGCTGCTGTCCAACGCGGAGACGTACTCCCAGCTCGCCATCGCCGCCCGGCTCGGCCCCTACGAGTACGGCGCGGTCGGCCTGGCCGACGAACCGGGGACGGTGCTGCTGACCATCGGCGGGTCCGCCGCCCGTCCGGCCGTGGTGGAGTGCCCCACCGGGACCCCGCTGCGGGACATTCTGGAACTGTGCGAGGCACCGGTCGGACCGGGGCTGCTGATCGGTGGCTTCCACGGCAAGTGGATCACCCCTGAGGCGGTGTCCGTGGTCGACGTGTCCCGGAAAGGTTTCACCAAGGTCGGTGGCACGATTGGCGCCGGCATCACGATCCCGCTCGGCGACAGCACCTGTCCGATGGGCGAGGTCGCCCGGGTGGTGCACTATCTCGCCGGTGAGTCGGCCGGGCAGTGCGGGCCCTGTCGGCTCGGCCTGCCGGACCTGGCCCGCACCGTCGACTCCCTGGTCATCGGCAGCGCGGCGGTCGATATGGTCCGGGCTGCGGCGAGTGTGGTGAAGGGCCGGGGTGCCTGCAGCCATCCGGACGGTACGTCCCGGTTCGCCATCTCGGCGCTGGAGGTGTTCACCGAGGACCTGGCCGCCCACGCCCAGGGCGACGGCTGCGGCAAGCCGGTCAAGGGTGTCCTCCCGTTGCCGGCTGACGCGCCGTCCGGCGGCACCAAGCGGCTGAGTGTGGACTGGACCCGGTGCGACGGGCACGGCCTGTGCGCACACGTGGTTCCGGAGTTCATCCGTCTCGACGCGAACGGCTATCCGGCCTTCCCGCCGTCCCCGGTTCCGGTGTGGTTGGAACCGGGTGCCCGCAAGGCGGTCAACATGTGTCCGGCGCTGGCGTTGCGGTTCGGCGAGGGCAAGGGCGGCCACTGACCGCAGCCGCCGGCCGTCCCGCTTCGCAAACCGGCACGTCGGCGGCTTCCCTTCCCGACCGGCTGCTGAGACACTGCTGTGGTGTTGAAATATGTCAATCTGCCTCGGGTGTCGCGCCGACGCGTCGCGGCGTGGTGGCTGGTACCGGAGCTGCTGGTGCTGATACTGCTCGCGGGTGGCTTGCACTACTCGACCGCGGCGACCGCGCCGGTGCTGACCGAGGCGCAACTGCGCGACGACGCCGCGCTGCGGATCGCGACCACCATCGAGCAGTCCACTGCGGACGAGCACGCCGCGCACGGCCACGAGGTCAACCCGGACGAACGGATGCTGTGCACTGCGGAGGTCTGGCGGCTGGACCCGGCCACCGTCCGATCCGACGACGTGGGCACGGCCTACGGCTACTACCTGTGCGCGACAGGTACGCCGGGCACGCCGTACCTGCTGTCCCGGATGAACGCCGGCCCGATCGTGGCCCGGCTCACCGATCCGCCTGAGTTGACCGTCGCCCAGCTCGACCAGGACTTTCGGACCCAGGTCGAGGCGATGATCCCGGCGGAGTTCGTCGATCAGGCGTTCAAGGGTTTCACCGACCCGCAACGGGCGGACGGTTTACGGCAGCGCTTCGAACGCCAGATCAGCGCGGCGGCGTAGGCCGCCGACTCCGGGTGTCAGACCGGGACCGGGGCGTCGGTGCCGGTAGGCCGCAGCCGGCGCACCGGGCGGACGGCCCGGCGTACCCGGTGACCGGCGCCCCGGTGAGCGACATCCGTTGTCAACCGGCCCAGGCGGGTCCGGCGGAGCCGTTCGATCCGTTCCAGCGGCAGCAGCCCGAGCCCTGCCGCGGCGACCGCCGAACCGCCGACGATCGACCAGCCGACCGGTCCCAGTGGACGGCAGCCGAAGAACTGACTGACCACCGGCGTCTGCACCACCCCGAACAACGCCCCGAGCGACACCCCGGCGGCCGCCAGTACCGTCGGATCACCCTTCGCGGCGACCGCGGTCTGCGCCAACTGGGCGGCCACCAGCGCGGCGAGCGCCACGCTGCCGGCACGGGCGGGGGTGCCGGTGAACCGGGCGGTCAGCCAACCTCCGGTGGTGGCCAGCGCGGTCGCCGCCGCCCGCCGGGCGACCTGCTGGTTGAGACTGGCGCCGAGCGACGACTCCGGTCCCTCGCGGGCGAGTTCGTCGGCGCTGATTCCCCGTGGTGGGCGGGACGCCACGGCGATTGCCGGCAGCAGGTCGGTCATCAGGTTGACGAACAGGATCTGCCGGGGGTTGAGTGCCTGCTGGCCGGCGATGAGCGAGCTGCCGACCGAGAAGAGGATCTCCCCCAGGTTGCCGCCGAGCAGCAGGGCGAGGGCCTCACGCACCGACACCCACATCGCCCGCCCTTCGGCCACACCCTCGGCGATGCTCTCGATCCGGCCGTCGACCACGATCATGTCCGCCGCCTGGCGGGCGGCGCTGGTGCCGTGATCGCCGAGGGCGATTCCGACGTCGGCGAGTTGGATCGCCGGTGCGTCGTTGGCGCCGTCACCGGTCACCGCGACGACCCGGCCCGCCTGGCGCAGCGCCCGGACCACGGCGACCTTGTGGGCCGGACTGACCCGGGCGAAGACCGCTGTCCGGGACACCAGTTCGGGCAGCTGGTCCGGTCCGGCGGCGTCGAGGTCCGCCCCGGTGACTACCGCGCTGCCGTCGAGCAGGCCGAGTTGCGAGCCGATGGACTCGGCGGTGCTCGGATGGTCACCGGTCAGCATCACCACGGTGATCCCGGCGCGGCGCAGCCGCCGGACGGCGTCGGCGGCGGTGTCGCGTGGCGGGTCGGCCAGGCCGAGCAACCCGTGCAGCTCCAACCGGTCGATCCGGTCGTCGTCGAGGTCCCGGCGACCGGACGCGACCCGACCGGCGACGGCGAGTACCCGCAAACCGTTGCGGGCCAGCCCGTCGATGGCCAGGTCGATCTCGCGGCGGCCGGCGTCGTCCAGCGGCACCACCCCGTCGGTGCGGCGCCAGGTCGCGCACCGCGGCAGCACCGTCTCCGGGGCGCCCTTGACGCTGATGACGGCACCACCCGGGCAGGTACCGAGCACCGCGTGGAAGCCCCGGCCCGGCTCGAACGGCAGCTCGGCGAGGGGTTCCCAGCCTTCGGCGCCTTCGCGGATGCCCACCCCGGCCGAGTACCCGCCGTCGACCACCGCCTGGTCGGTCGGGTGAGGCAGTTTCTGATCGCCGTCCGGAACCGGGGTGGCCCGCAGCGCCGCCGACAGAATCCGTCGCAGGTCGGAGCCCAGCGCGTCGACCGGCTCGGTTCGGCGGCCGTCGCAGACACTCTGCAGCCGGATCGATCCCTGGGTTAGGGTGCCGGTCTTGTCGAAGCAGATCACGTCGACCCGGCCGAGCGCCTCCATCGCCCGGGGATCCCGGATCAGCACGTTGTGCCGGGACAGCCGTCTGCTCGCACTGAGCTGGGCGGCGGTGGCGACGAACGGCAGCCCTTCGGGGATGGCGGCGACGGCGAGGGCCACCGAGGACCCGACCGATTCGGCCAGCCGGCCCCGCAACAGCCCGCTGCCGAGGGTCGCCGCGGCGGCGGCGAGCGCGGTCGGTACCGACGCCGAGGTGATCTGACGCAGCCTGGCCTGCACCCCGCCCCGGGGGGACTCGTCCTGCACCTGGTCGACGGAGCTGCCAGCCTCGGTCGATCGACCGGTCGCCACCACGACGGCGGTTGCCGTGCCGGCGGCCACGGTACTGCCCGCGTACACCATGCTGGTGCGGTCGGCGACCGCGTCGGCTCCGGTGCCGTCGACGGTCTTCGCTACCGGCACCGACTCACCGGTGAGGCTGGACTCGTCCATCTCCAGCCCGTTCGCGGTGACCAGCCGGCAGTCGGCGGGCACCGAGTCGCCGGCTTCCAGGCAGATGAGGTCGCCGGCCACCAGGTCCTCCGCCGGTCGGACGTGCTGTTCCCCGTCGCGCTGCAGCCGTACCCGCAGGGCCCCGGCACTGAGCAGCCGGCGCAGCGCCCGCCCGGCCGCCATCTCCTGGGCACCGGCGAGCAGCGCGTTTGCCATGATCACCGAGAGCACCATGACGGCGTCGACGGTCGATCCGGTCATCGCCGACACCCCGGCACCGGCGGCCAGTGGACCGGTCAGCGGGGTGTCCAACTCGGCTGCGGTGGCCTGCCACAGGCCCCGGGCCGGTCCGTCGTCGGATTGACCACCGGACTGTTCAGCCTGTCGCTGTCGGGCCTGTACGTCGCTGAGCCCTTCGGTCGAGGAGCCGAGCCGGGTGAGCACCTCGTCGACCGGCATGGCGTGCCAGGGCGCCCGGCTTCGCGGCGCGGGTGTCGGCCGTCCACGCAGCCCTCGGGCCGCCCGGTGCCCGATCGCCAGGTTGACCAGGCCAGCCACGTTGTCGATCAGCAACGACCGCGAGCCGCCACGGGGGCTACCGTCGAGCACGCCGAGCGCGGCGGCGGCGACGGAGCCGAGCATGGCACGCCGGGCGCTGTCGGTGCTCACCGAACGGGCCAACGCCGTCGCCTCCAGTACCAGCCAGGCGGTCTCCAACCCGGGCGCGCAGATCAGGTGAGCACCCCAGGGCGGGCGCCGGGCGGCGGCCCGGATCACCCCGATTCCGCAGTCTGCGGCGGCCAGGGCGACGTCGTTACGGGCGGCGATCAGGGTGACCCCGTGACCGGCCTGCTGCAACGTCCGTACGGAGGCGGCCAGTTTCGATCCCCCGGCCACCGTCCCCGCCGCCTGGCAGCGGCTGGCGAGCATGCTGCCGGTCGGGCCGGTCGCCGGACTGCGGCCGGCCCGGCTGCGGCCCGCGATGAGCAGCTGGCCTACCCGGCGGGCTGCCGTGGTGAGCGCCTCCGCCAGCGGGTCCAGCTCGGCCTCGGCGCGTACCAGGGCCATCGGCTCTCCGTGGTGGGTGAGCACCAGCAGGTCGCCGCCAGGAGTCCCGGCCCGGGCGCCGTTCGGCGGAGCACTGCTGCCGAGCCGGTCCAGCAGGTCGGCTGGCAACGCATGGGTGAGCCGGTGCGGGGCAGTCAACGCCCAGCCGTCGGTGGCTTCGCCGGCGTCTGCTCTGCCGGGGGGCGGCTGGGGCTGGTCGCGGCCGTCCCCCGGGTCGGTGGCGGGATCGACCAGTCGGGCCGCGACCCGGCGGGCCTGCTCCTCTGTTGCGCTGATCGGGACCACCGCGGTGACCAGGGTGCGGCCGGTGAGTAGAACCGAGGCGTCGACGATCACCGTGTCGACCCGGTCCAGCCGGCGCAGCGCGGCGGCTTCCCGCACCACCACGCCCCGCCGGGCGAGGAACCGGCCGAGCTCCCCGCAGTAGGCGTCGCGGCCGGTCCGGGCGCTGCGCGGGGACGCGACCGCGGTGACTCGGGCGGCACGCTGCCGGCCGCCCGGCAGCATGGTGAGCATTCCGGCGGCGACCAGGGTCAGCGTGCTCATCCGTTGGGCGTACCGCTCGATCGGGCCGTCCGGCAACGGTCGAGGGCGGTCCGGCGCCGGCAGCGCCGGTGCGCGACTGCTGTCCGGGTCGGGATGCAGTTCGTGGGCCCGGGCGGCCCACACCTTGTGGTAGGCGGAATCCTCGGCGATCAGCGCGACCCGCAGTACGGCGTCGGTGAGGCTGGTCAGCGGGCGTTGTGAGGCCGCTGCCACGGCGGTGCTGAACAACGCCTGACCGAGGTCGGCGCCGACCGGGCCGAGAGTACGGCGCAACCAGGAACGCAGCTGCGGCACGTGCTCGAAGGCGGCGGGCAGTGCGGCGAGTTCGTTGGGTAGTGCGGGCAGCCGGAGTACCTTGCCTACAGCTCCGACACCGGCGCCGATCAGATCACCGGCCAGTGACACGGCGTTACCGAGGCCGGCGTCGACGTGGGTGGTGCCGGTCGCTCGCGGGGCGAGGCGCCGCTCCGCGTCGGCGAGCGCGGCGACGAGCCGGGAGTTGCCGAGCACCTCCGGGTCGAACCGGATCACCATCCGGCCCAGCGCGCCGTTCCAGGCCGCCCAGTGCACCCCGTCGACCTCGTGCAGAGCCTGCTCCAGCCGCTGCACGTCGGCGATCGCCCGACCATGGTCGTCCGTGCTGACCTCGAGATGGGCGTGGCCGTCGTAGGCCCAGGCGTGCCGGGCGTGGGCCATCCGGCGGTGCCGTACCGAGCTGATAGTGGCTGCCGGACGCTCCAGCACGGGCGTCACCTCCCTGGCGTCGGTCCGCCCCGGGGGATGACGGTCTGTGATGGCTCTCGTCTCCTCACCGTAGAGCCGGGCGATGCGTAGCTGAGCAGGTTTCCTGTTTTCGGGGCCGGTGGCGGTCCGGAAGTGAGGTCGATTGCTCACTTCAAGTAGTTGTCTCGTCGCTCTATGCTTGAGGTGGCCGCTGCGGTCGTCGATCGGCCGTTCGCGGCGCTGGTGGGAGGGGACCGCCGTGACGCAGCCGGATGACTGGGACAGCCGTACGCTGATCGCGCTCGCCGGCCGCCCCCGGGCCGCCCCCGGGCTCGCTGCGGTGCTGCGCGAGGTGGCCTTCCGGTACGGTGACCGGCTCGGCGACGCCGAGCGTGCCGACCGCGACGGCGAACCGCAGTGGCACCACCGGGTCCGGCAGGCGTTGGACCGGCTGCGCGCCGCCAACCTGGTCACCGGTGGCCGGACCTGGTCGTTGACCGACGCCGGTCGGGCGCGGGCTACGCTGCTGGCCGGCCACCGGGCATCGGCTGTGCCGGCACCCGACGGGCCGCCCGCCACCGTCGGCAACGGCGCGCCCGGTCCGGACAGTCCAGCACCGCTCGCCGCGCCCGGGGTGATCACCGATCCGTTGCGGGCGGTAACCGGGCGGCAGCGCCTCGGCTTCCCACTCGGCCCGGACGAGCCGGTGCCGGTGCTGGTCGCGGTCAACCTGCACTTCGCTGGCGGACCGCAGCGCGCCACCGAGCAGTTGGCCGGACTCTGGTTCCGGGTCACCGCGGGTCGGCACCCCCGGCCACTGGCCGGCGAGTACGTCGTCGGTGAACTCAGCGTCAACCAGATGAAGCGGCTGGTAGCGGCGGACACCGTGATCGGCGATCCGCATCAGCGCAGCGTGCACCGGATCTGGCCGGACTTCCCGGTCCGGCCTCAGATCGACGTCTCGGCGGCCACCATCAAGGCGGACGCGGCCCGGCGGACCTTCAACGCCACCGGCGAACGGATCGTCTGGGCGGTGGTCGACTCGGGCATCGACGCGCGGCACCCGCACTTCGCCAGCTACGCGACGCTCAGCGCACCCGAGGTTCGCGACCTGCACCGCAGCTTCCCGCCCGGGGCGCGGCCCCGGTCACATGACGCGCTGACCGACGACAGCGGCCACGGTACCCACGTCGCGGGGATCATCGCCGGCGGCGTGGACGACTGGGTGCGTCGGCATCCGCAGCGGACGGTACGGGTGATCGAGCACCGCTACGACATCGACGATCCGGCCGTCCCGGTCCCGGTGTCACGCCCGGTGGTCGATCCGGCCTCGATGGTGGGTGTCGCGCCGCTGGCCAGGTTGGTCAGCCTGAAGGTGCTGCACGGCGGGGGTGATCTCACCGAACGGGTGTCCCGGGTGATCGCCGCGCTGGCCTACGTGCGCGAGGTCAACGCGCGCAGCGACCGGGTGATGCGCATCCACGGGGTCAACCTCAGCGTCGGGTACGAGTTCGATCCGGAGTGGTTCGCATGTGGCCAGTCCCCACTCTGCCGCGAGGTGGACAAACTGGTCCGGTCCGGGGTGGTCGTGGTGACCGCCGCCGGGAACTCCGGGTACGGCGCGGTGGGCGCGCCGTTCGGCGTACCGTCGCAATTCACGCTGGGCGCGACGATCAACGATCCGGGCAACGCCGAACGCGCGATCACGGTCGGGTCGACGCACCGCGACATGCCGCACACCTACGGGGTGTCCTACTTCTCCTCGAAGGGGCCGACCGGCGACGGCCGCCGTAAGCCCGACCTGGTCGCTCCCGGCGAGCGGATCGTCTCCTGCGCGGCGGGTGCCCGGCTGGCCACCACCCAGGCCGGCGGCCCGGACCCGCGCACGGCGGTCTACCTGGAGGAGTCCGGTACGAGTGTGGCGGCACCACATGTTTCCGGTGCGGTCGCTGCGTTCCTGTCGGTGCGTCGTGAGTTCATCGGCCAGCCTGAGCGGATCAAGCAGATCCTGCTCGACACCGCCGTGCCGCTCGGCCGCGACCGGCGCTACCAGGGCCACGGGCTGGTGGACCTGATGCGGGCACTGCAGTCGGTGTGACCACCGGTGGCGGCGGGAGGGGCCCGATGATGGACCGACGGATCGGCGGTCTTCCATGGTGGGAGCTGCGCTTCGACGCCGGAGGGGATCCGGACCCGGTGTCGGTGGCCGCGCTGCTGTCCGGTGCCCGCGCCCGTGGCGTCACCGATCTGGTGGTGCTCGCGCACGGCTGGAACAACGATCGGGATGTCGCTGACGCGCTCTACGCCGCCTTCTTCAACCTGCTCGCCGGCCAGGCCCGGCGGGCGGGACCGTGGGCCGAGAGTCTGGGGCTGGTCGGCGTGCACTGGCCGGCGCGCCGGTGGCCCGACGAGCCGGCACCGGACTTCGAGCCGGTCGGCGCGACCTGGCCCGGTCCCGGCCCGGCCGGGCTCGCCGGTGCCCGTGCCGGGGCAGGTCCGGTCGGCCGTCGCGGCACGGGCCGTCCCCGATCGGCGGTTCTGGACGACGAGACGCTGAACGTGCTGCGGGCCACCTTCCCTGCTGGCGCGCCGGCCCTGGACCGGATGGCGCACCTGCTGCGCACCTCGCCTACCCAGGCCCGGGTGCGGGCCTTCGCCAACGAACTCCGCCAGTTCGCGACGGTGGCCGACGACGGTTGCGGCGACGACGGCGACGCGGTACCGACCAGCCCGGTCCGGGCGAGGGCCGGGAGACCTGTGGACGGTCCGGCTCCGGCCGGACCCGCATCGGCGCTGCCCGCGATGCTCGACGTGGACCCGGTCACCTTGTACGCCCGCTTCCTCGACGAGCTGCGGCGCTGCCACACCCCACTGGACGCGGCGGTCGGCGGCGCGGCCGGGCTGGTGGACCCGCTGCGCGGAATCTGGTACGGGGCCAAGGAGGCGCTGCGGCAACTGACCTACTGGCAGATGAAGGGCCGGGCCGGCCGGATCGGGCGGGCCGGCCTGGGGCCGGTGCTGACCCGGCTCGCCACGATGGCGCCGTCCGTGCGGATCCACCTGGTCGGGCACAGCTTCGGGGCTCGGCTGGTCAGCTTCGCCGCCGACGCGGCGCAGCCGGCAGCCGGCGGAGCGGTTCGCCCGGTACGGTCGTTGACCCTGCTGCAAGGGGCGTTCTCCAGGTTCGCCTTCGCCCCGGCGCTGCCGTTCGATCCGGTCCGGTCCGGTGCTCTGGCCGGGCTGCCGGCCCGGATCGACGGGCCGGTCTCGGTCTGCTTCTCGACCAACGACTCGGCCCTGGGCGTGTTCTATCCGCTCGCCTCGCTGGCCGCTGGGGACGACGCCGCAGCGACCCCGGCGCTCGCCGAGCGGTGGGGGGCACTCGGCTTCCACGGTGCCACCGCCGTCGGTGCCCGGTCGTTGCCACTGGCGGCAACAGGCCACGGCGGTTACCGACTGGAGCATCGCCGGGTCCACAACGTGAACGCCACCGCCGTCGTGCGCCGCGGAGGGCCACCGGCCGGCGCGCACAGCGACATCGTCCTTCCGGAACTCACCTGGCTGGTCCTGGTGGCCGGCGGACTGGTGCCGCCGCCGGCCGGGGCCTGACCCGGCCGGCGACTAGTCGAAGAACCGGGCGAGGTGGCCGGGTGACGGCTCGGGATCGTTCGGACGGGCGGCGACCAGGTCGGCGAAGACCGTGGCCCCGTCGCAGGAGGCGTGCTGGGGATACCAGCGTCCGGCGGCCCCGGGCTGCTGACAGATGCCCTTGATCGTCTGCAGGTCGAAGAACCGCAGGTGGGTCGGGTCCGCGACCGCGTTGACATGCCGCCACCACGGGGAGAGCACATGCAGCACACCGCCGGGCCGCAGCACCCGGTGGCACTCGTCTATCAGGCGCAGGTAGTCGGTCAGGTGCTCCAGCACGTGCACCGCGAAGATCTGATCCGCCGCGTCGTCGCGCATCGGCAGGCCGTCACGCAGATCGGCGACGACCGCCACCGCCTTGCCCGGTCGCTGGTCCAGGCCGATGTTGCCGGGGTACTGCGGGCCGTCGCCGCAGCCGATGTCGAGGACTACCGGCTCGGCGCCGGCGATCCGGACGCGGTCCCAGACCCCGTGCACCCCCGCCAACCGTCCGATCGCCTCGCGGACCCGCCGCAGTGCCGCCTCGTCGGCGACGTCGCCCGTCACATGCGCGACGCCGCCGTCGAACCGGACCTCGACGTCGAGGTCGCGCAGTCGGGGATCGGCGGCCAGCAGATCGCTGGCGGTGGTGGTCAGGTAACCGTCGTGCAACCGGTGCCGGGTACTGGAGAACTCCGCGTAGAACACCCGACGCCGGTACCCGGCGTCAACCGGACGAAACGCGGTACGTGCACACCGTCCGTCGTGGGTCGGGGGTTCAGCCGGGTGGGCCGATCTCGGCCAGCAACTGCTCGGCGTTGACGAACCGTTCGGCGGGCAGCGCCCGTAGCGCCTGCAGCAACGCGGTGTCCGCGCCGAGTTCCTGTGCCCGCCGGACCAAGTCCTCACGGGAGAGCGGGAAGTCCAGGCCGTCGACGTAGTCGGGGAGCCGCGGTGCGTCGGTCATGGCGGCAGCGGTACCCGGCCCCGGGCCGGTCTACGCCTTCCCGGCGGGCGTCAGATGACCCACGTCCGGTCGCACGCCCGGCCGTCACCCACCCGAGCTCACTCCGCCCGGGTGACGCGGCGTCATCCGGGCGGCTGCCACGATCACGACAGCTCAACCGGCCCGCGCCGGACGCCGGTACGAGGGGGGACGGTCATGCCGCGCGCAGTGGGAATCGACCTGGGCACCACCAACTCGGTCATCGCCGCGGTCTCGGGGGGCCGGCCCACGGTCGTACCGAACCTGACCGGGTCGCGGACCACTCCCTCCGTGGTGGCGTTCACCGAGGCCGGCGCCCTGCTGGTGGGCGACGCCGCCTGCCGGCAGGCGGTGCTCAACCCGCAGGGGACCGTCCACTCCGCCAAACGTTTCGCCGGACGGCGTTACGACGAGGTCGGTCGGGAAGCGGCCGAAGTGGCCTTTGGCGTGGTCGGTGACGGCGGTCTGGCCCGGTTCGACGTCAACGGCCGCCGGTACGCTCCGGAGGAGATCAGCGCGCTGGTGCTACGCAACCTCGTCGACGAGGCGGCCAGGACGCTCGGTGAACGGATCGACCGGGCGGTGGTCACCGTACCGGCGCACTTCGACGACGCCCAGCGCACCGCGACCCGCGAGGCCGGCCGACTCGTCGGCCTGGAGATCCTGCGGCTGATCAACGAACCGACGGCTGCCGCGCTGGCCTACGGGCTGCACCTGCGCCAGCGACAGACGATCCTGGTGGTCGATCTCGGCGGCGGGACCTTCGACGTCAGCGTACTGACCGCCGGTGACGGCACCGTCGAGGTCCGCGCCGCGGCCGGCGACACGCACCTGGGCGGTGACGACTTCGACCACCGCCTGGTGGAGCACCTGGTCGCCGAGTTCCACCGGGACCACGGCATCGACCTGGCGGCGGACCCGCAGACCCGGCGGCGGGTCGTCGAGGCGGCTCGGCGGGCCAAGGAGGAACTGTCCGCGGTCACCGAGGCGGAGGTCAACCTGCCGTTCGTCGCGTCGGACGCCGCAGGTCCCAAACACCTGCGGACCCTGATCGACCGGCCGTCGTTCGACGAACTCACCGGTGACCTGGTGGAACGCTGTCGCAATCCGGTGGAGCAGGCGATGCGGGACGCGCGGGTCACCCCGGCGGACCTCGACCGGGTGCTGATGGTCGGTGGCGCGACCCGGATCCCCGCGGTGCGTGACCTGCTGCGCCGGCTGGCCGACGGTCAGGAGCCGCAGTTGCTGATCAACGCCGACGAGGTGGTGGCGCTCGGCGCCGCAGTGCAGGCCGGGCTGCTCATCGGTACGGGTGGACCGGCCCGGTTGCGGGACGTCACCCCGCTCGCCCTCGGACTGCAGGTACACGACGGGACGATGGCGGCGATCATCGAGCGCAACACCGCCATCCCGGTCCGTCGGACCCAGGTCTTCTCCACCGCGGAGGACGGCCAGACCAGCGTCGACGTCGTCGTCCGGCAGGGCCAGCGCCGACAGGCTGCGGACAACCGGGTCCTCGGGCGGTTCCGGTTGTCCGGAATCCGACCGGCGCCGCGTGGGGTGCCCCGGATCGAGGTCACCATAGACACGGACGCCGACGGAATGGTGACGATCTCGGCGCGCGACGCCGACGGCGGCAGCCGTCAGTCGATCGTGGTGACCGAGATCGTCGAGCCACGGTCGTCGGTGGGTCACGCCGGGCCGGTGGCCGCCGCCACCGACCCTGCCGGGGATCTGGAGTCACTGATCGAGCTGGTCGAGCGGGAGCTGTCCGGACCGGCCACCGGAGCACCCGCCCACGAGCGCGCCCGGGCCCGGATGCTTCTCGACGACGCCGGGGGCGCGTTGCGTGAGCACGCCCCGGTGGAGCGGCTGCGGACGCTCGCCGCGGAGCTGCGACAAGTCGCCGCCGTGTTCGTTTCGGCGATTCCCGGTGCAGTTGGTCGCACCGAGCGCGACTAACTGACGTCCGGCCCGGCGTCGGTTGCCGGCCCGGCGTCGGTTGCCGGCCCGGCGTCTAGTCGCCGGGGCGCGGCGAATCAGCCGCGGCCGAATCGATCGTCCGTTGCCGGCGGTTCGCCGCAGCACTGCCGAACTGCCGGGTGCCGGCGGCGCGGGCCGCTCTTCCGCGCGGTCCGGTGCCGCGGCTGCTTCCCGGATCCGGTCCGCCGGCACCGGGTCGTCCCAACCGGGTCGTGCCCGTGCGGCCGGTCGGCGGGCCGGCGGCTGTGTGCCGGGCCGGCGGCAGTGCTTCCTCTTCGACCGGAGCGGCCAGCTCGCTGCGGGCCCTGGGCAGCCAGTCGGGATGGTGCCGGCGGAGGAACGCGAAGATGCCCTCGCGTAGCTCGCACCGCAGGTCCCACGAGCTTGGCGCGTCGGCGGCCGAGGCGAGCAGCCGTATGCAGATGGTCGTCTCGGTCGCGTCCACCACCTGCATCACCCATTCCCGACGGTCCCACAGCGCGGAGGCGTCGACGATGCGGTGCGCCTCGGCCCGCAGCACGTCGATGTCGGCGGTGAAGTCCAGGTGCAGGATCACGCTGCCCAGCACCTGCGCCTCGTTGCGGGTCCAGTTCTGGAACGGGGTGGTGGTGAAGTAGGACGTCGGCAGAATCAGCCGGCGCTGGTCCCAGACCCGTACCACGACATAGGTGAGCCGGATCTCCTCGACCCGGCCCCACTCCTCGTCGACCACCACGACGTCGTCGAGGCGCAGTTCGTCGCTGAAGGCGAGCTGCAGCCCGGCGAACACGTGGCCGAGCACCGACTGGGCGGCCAGGCCGGCCACCACCCCGGCCACGCCGGCCGAGGCGAGCAGAGACGCGCCCAACGCCCGGAGCTGCGAGAACGTCATCAGCGTCGCAGCCAGCGCGACGATACTGATGATGACCGCGGTGAGCCGGCGGAGCAGACCGATCTGGGTACGGGCGCGTCGCCGCCGTCGGTTGTCCGCCATGTCCACTGGCAGCCGGCGGAACGCGGTGTCCTCGAAGACGAACAGGATCCGGATCACCAGCCAGGCGCCGGCGTAGATCAGCGCGAGCAGCAGGATGTGCAGTGCCTCGTCTCGGACCTCGCCGGTGATGCCGCTGAACGGCACCGCGAGCAGCAATCCGGTGACCAGCAGCGTCGCGCTCCATGGCCGGTGGCATTCGCGGTGCAGGGTGCTGAGGAACGGTGCGACCCGGCCGCGTGCCGCCTGCCGGACCACCTTGCCGGAGAGCCAGGCCAGGGCCAGCGAGCCACCGACCGCGACGACCACCGTCGCCACCGCCCGGCCCAACTGCTCGTCCCACACCGCCCGGTGACCTCCGCCCGCCGCCCGGTCAGCTACCGGGTTCCACGGTGATCCGGTTCTCCACCGCGGTGACTCCTGGCGCCGACCAGGCGATCCGCTCCGCCTCCTCGCGCTCCAGCCAGGAGCGGACCATCCCCTTGACGATGACCCGGCCACCGTCGGTGTCGACGGTGACCTGCCGGGCGTCGGTGGCGGCGCTGCGCACCAGCGCGTCCTCGATGCTGCGTCGCAGCTCCGGTGCCGAAGGGTTGATCCGGGGGCGGACGGCGATCAGATTGGTCACCCCGCGTACCCCGGACAGCCGACGTACCGCCCGCTCCGCCGCTCGTCGCTGAAACTCCCATTCGACCTCACCCTTGAGTGTGACCCACCCGTGGGCGACGGTCACCTCGAGCCGTTCGATCGGAACGAAAGCGTCCCACTCCAACGCTCGGGTGGCGGCGCCGGCGACATCGGCGTCGGTCCGCTCCGCCGAACTGGGCAGTCGTACCTCGATGTCGTTGGCGACCGCGGTCACCCCGCGTACCCGGTGGGTGGTGCGTTCCGCCGCCCACTTCTTGCCGTAGTTGTCGACCCAGCCCAGCAGCGTCACCACGCCCTCCAGGACGGTCACGCCGATCTCGTTGGGCTGGACCCGGGCGTCCCATTTGAGCTCCTCGAGGACGTCACGCTGGATCTCCTCGTCCGTACGCACGGTCGCGGCGGTCAATGTTCCTCCAACGAATGTCGTCGTGCCGGGGCTGCCGGTGGGCTCAGAGCAGACGCAGTTCACGTGCCCGGCGTACGGCTTCCCGGCGGCGGGGGGCACCGAGCTTCTGGTAGATGTTGCGGACGTGGGTCTTGACTGTGTTCACCGACAGGAACAGCTCGGCGGCGATCTCCCCGTTGGACAGCGTGCCCTGCAGGTACCGCAGTACGGTCAGTTCCCGGTCGGTGAGCGGTTCGGTCAGCGCTGGCGCCGGACGGTGCCGGTCGGCGTGCCGCCGACCGGCACCGTCGACGAGATCATTGACCAGGTTCCGGTGCCGGGTCGGTGAGTCGAGGTGCTCGACCAGCAGCTCCCGCGCGGGAGATCCGGCGTGGTTGAACACCAGCCGGTGACCGTCCGGGGCGGCCAGGTCAAGCACCTGTTCGAGCAGCTCGCGGGCTTGACGCCGGTCGCCCATCCGGTGGGTGGCGACGGCCGCGACCAGCCCGGCGTTCAACCGTTCGAGCAGGGTCATCGGCTGGCGTTGCGTCTGGATCACCAGCGGGTCCGCCGGTGGTTCACCGTCCGGTGCCGACCACTGGGGGAGCACCGCCAGAGCATCGGCCGGTCCGTCGGCGAGCAGATGCAGCCGGGCCAGTGCGATCGTCACCGCCGGTGAGCGGTCGTCGTGGATCTCGTTCGACAGCAGTTCCCGGGCCCCGTCGAGGTCGCCGCAGGCCATTCGGGCCTCAGCGAGAGCCAGCCGGCGCAGCCGGCTGTGCTGACCGTCGGGCGGGTCCCGGTCCACCGGTGCCGTCGCGAGCAGATCGGCGACTGCGGCGAAGTCCCCCTCCGCCTGTCGAAGCGCGGCCCGGACCACCGGGAGCAGCCCGGTGACCGTCCCCGGTGTCCCGGGCACGACCAGCGCTGCGGCCAGATCCAGCTGCCGGGTCGCGGCGGGCAGTTCGTCGCGGCACAGGGCGACCATGGCGAGCGCAAGATGAGCGGCGGCGGCGTGGCCGGCACACCGACGTCCCGGGCAGGCCGCAGTGACCAGGGTCTGCTGGGCGATGCGGTGAGCGGCCGTCAGCTCGCCCCGCCGGGCATGCAACAGCGCCAGTTGACCGGCGGCGTACCGGGTCGGGCAACCGTACCCGTCGGTTGACGGAGCGGTGACCAGGCCATTCAGCATCGCCTCGGCGCCGACCAGGTCGCCGTGCGCGAACCGGACGGTTCCGAGCATCGCCGTCGCCACCGCGCGTGCCCGCTCACCCAGGGTCTCCGTGCCCCCGGCCGGTGCACCTGCGGTCGTCGTGGCCAGGCCGCTGGTGGCGAACAACTCGTCGGCGTAGCTCAGCGTCTCGTCGTGATATCTCCCGTCGATCGCGTCCACGAGCCGGGTGGCGATGCTGGTCGGTTCCTGGCCGAAGGTGTCCGGCGGCGGCCCGGCCGGCGCCTGGCCGGCGGTCTCCAACCGGTCGACGGCGGCAGCCAGCGCCAGGCCCGAATGGCCAAGGTCCCGGCCGGTGGGCACCGGGGTGTGTCGGGCGTCCTCGTGACCGCAGAGCAGCAGTTCGGGCCAGTGCTCGTCAACCAGTTGGCCGGCACCGAGCAGGTCACCGCAGGCCAGTCCGTGCCGGACCGCCGCCAGTGGCCGGCCGTGAGCGCGATGCCACCGGTACGCCCGCTCGTGCAACTGCGGGATCTCGTCAGGGAACCGGCTGGTCAACTCGGCGTACAGCACGTCGCTGAGCATCCGGTGACAGCGGTACCAGGCCGGGTCGCCGCCCGCAGCGACGATGAAGCCGCCGGCGTCGCGGGCGGCCGCGGCCAGTTGCTCCTCGCCGTCGTCGCGCCCGGTCAGTTCGTCGGCCAGCGGCCCGCAGACCCGGTCCAGCACCGAGGTGCGGACGAGTGTCTGGTGTGTCAGCGCAGCCTGCCCGGCGAGCACTTCAGCGGACAGGTAGTCGGCGGCCGGGTCAGGATCGGCACCGACGTACTCCCGTACCGTTGCGGGTCTCTCGCCAGCCTGCAACGCCAGGCCAGCCAGCCGCACCCCGGCCGGCCACCCCTCGGCCCGGTGGTGCAGCTCGCGGATCTGGTCGTTGGCCGGGCCGAGACCCTGCGCGCCGACCAGACGGGCGCTCTCGGTCAAGGTCAGCGCGAGCTCGGCGGCCCGGATCTCGGTCAGCTCACCGGTCAGCCGGTACCGGTGCAGTGCGAGTGCCGGTTCGGCGCGGCCGGCCGCCACCAGACGCAGCCGCCCACGGCAGTGCCGCAGCAGGAACTCGATTCCCCGGACCACCTCGGGATCGGTGATGGTGTGCGCGTCGTCCAGCACCAGCAGGACCGGCTCCGGCTGGGCGGCGATCACCGACGCGAACCGGGGCAGGAAAAGCTCGGGATCGGCACGGCCGGGAGCGGGCGGCGCGGGCCGGTCCGGGTGCCGGCGGGCCGTCTCGGCGGCGAGCGCTGCGTGCAGGTACGACCAGAACCGGTCGCCGCGGTCGGCGGGCTCGAGAGTCAGCCAGATCGCACTGCCCCTGGCCCGTCGGTCGACGAACCAGCCGGCCAGCAGCGCGGTCTTGCCCCATCCGGCCGGTGCGACCAGCAGTGTCAACGGGCCACGCGTACCGATCTCCAACCGGGCGGTCAGCCGTGGCCGGTCGAGCAGGCCGGCCGGTGGAGCAGGCGGGGCGGTTTTCGATCCGAGCAGCGGCACCGGATCGAGGTTCGTCGGGGCGGTCGGCCGGAGCGCGCGATGGTGTCCCGCCACGGTTTCCTGTCCGGCTGTGCGCATCCGCCACTCCCGTCGCCGTGCCGGCGGTGCTGGCTGCGCGCCTGCCGGCCCTGACTGTGTGTCGCGGGTGGCGTTCCCCGACCTGTCCGGTTCTAACGCGCCATCGTCGCAGCGGACCATTCCGGTTGAGTTACCTTGGCCCGTCCGGCGCTGACATATCAGTTTTTATCCCTCCCTACCGGGTACCCGGTGAACATCCGGCCGTGGTGTCGGCTCAGCGCAGGGGGTGCGCCGTGAACGACGTTCCGTCCACGCACACCGAGCAGCACAAGCCGCTGCGGATTGCCATGATCGTGCCGCCTTACTACGAGCTACCTCCGCCCGGCTACGGCGGCGTCGAACAGGTCTGCGCCGCTCTGGTCGACGCGTTGGTCGCCCGGGGCAACGAAGTGACGCTTTTTGGAGCCGGCAGTCGGACCGGGACCGCCGCGAACTTCGTCAGTACCGTCCGGGAGTTGCAGTCCGACCGGCTCGGTCACTCACTGCCGGAACTCGTGCACCTGGCTCGGGTGGACCGGCTGATCGAGGACGACACCTTCGACGTCGTGCACGACCACACCACAGTCGGTCCGCTCGCCGCCGCCCGCCGACGGGTACCGACGGTGGTCACCGTGCACAATTCGCCGGACGGCGAGCTAGGTGAGTATCTGCGTGGTATAGATCGATCCGTCGCATTGGTGGCGATTTCCTACGCGCAGCGTCGAGTGGGTAGCGGCCTGCCGTGGGCAGCGACTGTGCACAACGGATTGGCCGCCGAGGTTCGGCCCAAGCCGGTGCCGGCCGACGGCCCGGTGCTGTGGCTCGGACGTTTCGCCGCGGACAAGGGCCCGGACCTGGCGATCGAAGCCTGCCGCAAGGCCGGAGTGCCGCTCGTTCTCGCCGGCAAGGCGACTGAGCCGTCCGAGCGGCGCTATCTCGAGGACGTCGTCCAGCCGATGCTCGGCCCCGACGTCGAACTGCTGGTCAACCCCGACCGACAGCGGTGTTGGCAGCTACTCACCGAGGCCCGGTGCCTGCTCATGCCGATCCGCTGGGAGGAACCGTTCGGGATGGTGATGCTGGAGGCGATGGCCTGCGGCACCCCGGTCGTCGCCCTCAACCGGGGTGCGGTGCCGGAGGTGGTGCGACACGGCGAGACGGGGATGGTCTGCACCGACCCGGCCGAGCTACCGGAGGCCATCGAGCAGGCCGGGGAACTGGACCCGCAGGTGTGCGCGGAGCACGTACGGCTGTCGTTCTCGCCGGATCTGATGGCGTCCCGGTACGAGCGGATCTACCACCGGTGGAAGTACGCAATGTCGCTCGCGGTGCCGTCCGACGGCGAACCGGAGCTGGCGCGGCGACCGGAGCGCGACCTGTTGCCGCTGGTGGTCGACGGTTGAGCCAGTTGGTGCGGGCGGCTGGCCGTCGCCCGCACCAACTGCGGAGGCGGGCGGCCCACGGCCAGCCGACTGCGCAACTACCGGGTGGCGATTCGCGACCAGCCGCGTAGGGTGGAGCACGAGCAACGGTCCCGGTGCGCCTGTCCGGGCCGGTCGACCGGGACAAGGGAGTGAGGCCTGGCTGGTGAGCACCGCCGAAGTCACGGACCGGGAACCGGGCGATGGGCGGGTCTGTACACCCGAGTCGACGGCGACGGGGCCTTCCGGAGCTGTCCCGTTCGGTGCCACGGCTGACCCGCGACTGCGGCACGGGGAGCCGTCCACCGCGACCCCCGGTGGACCGCCCGGTCAGGCCACCGTCGACAACTTCCGCGAAGGGCTGCTGATCTGCGACGGTGCCGGGGTGGTCCGGCAGCTGGACGCCACCGCCCGACGGCTGCTGCCGGAGCTGGTTCTTGGGCAGGCGGCCTCCGCCAGCGGCATCGCCGGGCTGGACCTGGCTACCTTCGACACCTCCTCTACCGCTGAGCTGACTCACCACGGGCATCGGCTGCGGTTGCGCCGGGTTCCCCTGGCGCACGACCGGATCGCCTGGTATGTCGATGATACGACCGAGCGCACCGCGCGCGCCGACGCTTTGCTCGCCGAGCGGGCCCGCTGGATGTTCCTGGCCAACGCGAGCCAGCAACTCGGCAACCCACTGCATGAGGACCGGGCGGCTCGGGCCGCCGTGCGGCTCGCGGTGCCAACGCTCGGACAGTTCGCGGTGCTGGTGGTCGCACCTCACCGTGGTCGCGCCAGTTGGTGGCGGGCCAGCGACCCGGGTACCGGTGGGAAACCACCGGTCGACGGCGGCACGATCGCGGTGGACGAGTTGCCACCGGCGTTCACCGAGGCGTTGCGTGGCGTCGAGGTGACGTCCCTGGACTGGCTTGCCGAGCAACTCGTCGACCTGGGTTGGCTGTTCCCGCCGCCGGGCCGGGATTTCGCCGTACGGGTCGCCGCCCTGCCGGGCAGCACGCATCCGACCGGTGTGCTGCTGGTCGCCCGACCTGGTCCGGTCGGGTTCGACGACGCCGACCTGCACCTGTTGCGGGGGTTTGCCGCCCGCGCCGGCTCCGCCCTCGACGCCGCGGTGCTCTACCGCCACCAGTCGGAAGTCGCGGAGACCCTGCAGGCTAGCCTGTTGCCGGCGGTGCCCCGACGGGTGCCGGGTGTGCAGTGGGGCACCGCGTACCGGCCGGCCCCGTCGTCGCTGCGTATCGGCGGCGACTTCTACGGCGCATTCGACCTGCCCGAGCGCGGGGTGCTGTTCTTTCTCGGCGACGTCTCCGGGAAGGGCGTTGAAGCGGCGGTGTTCACCGGCCAGGTACGCCAGGCGCTGCAGGCGCTGCGTAGTGTCGAGACCGATCCGAGACGACTGCTCCGGCTGCTCAACGAGTCGGTCCTGGAGACGACTCAGGCCCAGGGGCAGGGCCGGTTCGCGACGATGGTGCTCGGGTCGGCCCGTCCGGCCCGCGACGGTGGTCTGACGCTCACCCTGGCCGGCGGTGGTCACCTTCCGCCGTTGGTGCTGCGCGGCGACGCGACGGTGCAGACGGTGCCGCTCAGCGGCATGCTGATCGGCGTGGTCCCGCAGCCGAGGATCGGCCAGTTGACCGTCGACCTCGCGCCCGGTGAGACGTGCCTGCTCTACAGCGACGGGGTCACCGAGGCCCGTGGCGGGCGGTACGGTACCGAGCAGTACGGTCTCGACCGACTCACGCAGGCGCTGCAGGGGTGTCATCAGATGCCGGCGCCGGCACTCGCCGAACGGGTGGAGCAGTTGGCGGGGGACTGGCTGGCCGGCCGCGAGCACGACGACATCGCCGTGCTCGCGGTGCGCGCCGATCCGCCTGGCCACCGGCAGCGGGACCGGCATGTGCCCGTGGCGCCCGACCCACGGCGGGAGAACCGCCGGTAGTGGCCGCACCGACACCTGTCGAGGTAGGTGGCGCGTACCCGGCACTGCTGGCCTGCCTGGCGGCCGCAGACGAGGTCGCCGCGCTGGCGTTGGCCGACGAACTGCTGGCGGCCGGGGTCCCGGCCGAATCGGTACTGCTGGATCTGATCGCGCCGGCCCAGGTCCAGGTCGGCCGATGGTGGCAGCGCAACGAGTGGTCGGTGGCCCAGGAGCATGCAGCGACGCACATCAGTGAGTTGATGGTCGCCGCGGTCACTACCCGGGCCGCGCCCCGGCCACACCGGGGCAGGGTGATCGTGGCCTGCATGGACGGGGAGTGGCACGCGTTGCCTCCCCGACTGGTCGCCGAGGTCCTGCGGCTGCGTGGCTGGCAGGTCACCTTCCTGGGCGCAAGTGTGCCGGCCGTGCACCTGATGACCTATCTGCACCGGCACGACCCGGTGGCGGTGGCACTGGCCTGCGCGTTGCCGATGCGTCTACCGCAGGCGCATCGCACCGTCCAGGCCTGCCAGCGGGCCGACGTGCCGGTCCTGGTCGGCGGCCGGGGCTTCGGACCCGACGGCCGGTGGGCCCGGGCAATGGGGGTTGCGTGGGCTCCGGACGCCCGTGCCGCGGCGGACCTGCTCGCCGACTCCGACGGTGACCTGGCCCGGACCGTCCGGGCGACCAGCCGGCTCGGCGGTGAGGAGTACGCCGGGCTGGTGAGCCGGCGCGCCGAGATCATCGACGTCGCGCTGGACGATCTGCGGCACCGGGAACCGTCGACGGCCGGCTACACCACCGGGCAGTGGGACGCGACGATCGTCGATCTCGGTCACCTGGTGGACTTCCTCTCCGCCGCGGTCTACATGGACGACTCCACGCTGTTCGTCGATGCCGTCGACTGGACGGCCGAGATACTCGGGTCCCGCGGCGTCCCGGTGATCGGGGTACGACGTACTCTGAGTGCATTCGCGAGTACATTGCGCGACTTTCCTCGGGCCTATCAATTTCTGCTCGACGGCCGGCGAGCCCTTGACCCCTGCGATCCAAGCTGATTTCACTGGCGGGGTCGGCGGATTCGGTGGCTGGCAGTTGATCGGTCTGTCCCCTTTGCGGGGCACTAGTCGCGAACGTGTTCACCGACTGTTCCCAAAAACGGGCGCAAAGTAATTAACGCAATAATAATCGCGTACTGGCGCAAAAGACATTTAGCTATACCAAGCGCAACTTATCTTCCCTATCCTTCGGGTGTATCCCAGGGGACTGAGGGGGTGGCGACATGCGTGACAACGATTGGCTGTGATCCCGGACCTGTTCGATGGACGGTGAGTTATGAGACGCTGACGCGAGGCTCATGTGGATGAAGCTGTCCAGGCGGGAAGTGAGGCGACGGCAACGGTGCGTGGCGACGGGGTGGATCGGCGGCTGACGCCGCTCGTCGGGCTCATCGTCTGCTGTGGTCTGGTGGCGATGGCATGGGCGGTGTCCGGGATCGGCGCACCGCCCAGCCTCCCCGCCCTCTACTACCCCCTGGTGCTCACCAGCCTCGTCGCTGTCGCGAGTGGCTGCACCGTACCGATCCGGATCCGAACCCCGCAGGGCATCTCGCCGACCAGCGCCGCGGTGCTGGTGTCGGTCGCGGTGCTGCCGGCGCACTGGGTCGTCGTGTGCACGGCCGTAGGCGTGGCCGTCGGGCGTTCCGTCGCCCGGTCCACGCCGGTCAAGGTGGCGTTTGCCACGGCTAAGGAATCGATCGGCGCGCTGGCCGCGGCGGCAGCCGCGATGTGGGCCGGTCTCGTGCCGGTGCTGGGCGGCACCAGCCACCTCACCCGCTCCTGGACGGTCACCGTCGTCTCGCTCTGCGTCGCGGCGCTGGCCTACGCGGTGGTCGACGAGACGCTGCCGGTGCCGGTGGTCGCGCTTGCCGACCGGACGTCCTGGCGGCGGGTGGTGCGCCGGGGCGCTCGGATGCGGGCCGGTGTGAAGGTCGCCACGTTGCTGCTCGCCCTGGCCACGGTGGTGGTGGTGGCGGTCGACGCACGCCTGCTGGTGGCCACCCCGTTGGCGGTCCTGCTGCTGCACTCGAGCTTTCGACGGCGGCTGCATCTGGCTGAGGAACGGTCTGCCTGGCGGCAGTTGGCCGAGACCACCGACGCCCTCAACAGTGTGGACCTCGACGCGGTACTGCGCACCGCGTCGTCCGGAGCCGCGCGGCTCTTCTCGGCCCGAACCGTCGAGATCGAGTTCCAGCACGGCCCGCAGCGACGCCTGGTGCGGGGCGATGAGCACGGCCTACGGTACGACGGTCCGGCCGATCATGCGGTGCCCGGTGTCGGTGGTGACCTGGTGACGGTGCCGCTCGGCGCCACCGGTGGCACCGAGTGGGCCGCCGGTGCGCTGCGGCTCGCCCTCGCCGGCGCGGGTCTGTCCGACCGCGAGCGCTACACGTTGCGTACCTTCGGCGCGGCGCTGACCACCGCGATCCGCAACGCCATCGCCTACGCACAGGTGATCGACCTTGCGGCCCGGCACGAGCACGACGCCACCCATGATCCGCTGACCGGCCTGGCCAACCGTCGACACCTGCGGGAACGACTCACCGCCACCTTGGCCGACCGGCACAGCCTGCCGCGTACCGCCCTGACGCTGATCGATCTCGATCATTTCAAAGAGGTCAACGACACGCTCGGGCACTCCGCTGGCGACCAGGTTCTGGTGGAGGTCGCCCGACGACTGGACCGGGCGGCCGCCGGTAACCTTGTGGCCCGGCTGGGTGGCGACGAGTTCGCCATTCTGCTCACCGGACACGCGGCACCGGCCCGCGCCGAGCACCAAGCGGCACGGATCCTGCAGGTGCTGCATGACCCGATGGATCTCAACGGGATCCGGATCAGCCTTCGGGCCAGCGCCGGACTGGCCACGGCGGACGGCAACGCCAGCACCGAGGAACTGTTGCGGCGGGCGGACGTCGCGATGTACCAGGCCAAGGAGAGCGGCCGCGGGCTGACCAGGTACGACCGTAGTCGGGACACCGCTGACCCGGACCGGCTGGCCCTGCGCGGGGAGCTCCCCGCCGCGCTGGCCGGTCACCACTACGCGGTCGGCTTCGACCCGATCGTCGATCTCGGCAGCGGGTCGGCGGTCGCCGCCGAGGCGGTGGTGCGGTGGGGCAACGCCGACCTCGGTGACCAGCCGGCGGCCGGGATACTCGCGCTGGTCGAGCGCTCCGGCTGGCTCGCCGAGTTCACCCGGGGGATGTTCGACCGGACGCTCGCCGCCACCCGGCTGCTACGGGACGCCGGCTTCGAGCTCCCCGTGTCCATCGGCATCTCCGCGCGGAGCCTGCTGGATACCGGGTTCCCCGCCGACGTGCGGCACCAGTTGGATGCGCACCGCGTGCCAGCCGACCAGCTGATCGTCGAACTCACCGAGACGACCGGGATCAGCTGCCCGGACATGGCGCTGAGTGCCCTGCACCAGTTGCATGACGACGGGGTGCGGATCGCGTTCGCCGGATTCGGCACCTCCGACGCGCCGCTCTCCGCGCTGCTCCGCATTCCAGTGCACCTGGTGAAGGTCGACCATCGGCTGCTCGCCGTACCGGAGAACTCGCCTGCCGCGCTGCGGTCACTGGTCGGCCTGGGCCGCGACCTCGCACACACCGTGGTCGCCAACGGGGTGTCCACCACGGGACAGCGACGGACGCTGTGGGAGCTGGGCTGCGCCGCAGGTCAGGGCAGTCTGTTCGGTCCGGCCGCCGCCAACGTCGACGAACTGGTCGCGATGCTGCGCCTTGGCCGAGACGGGGTCGTTGGCGCGCTCGCCCCGAGCCTGCATCCGGGAGCGAACATCGTCCGGATGCCGCGGCTGCGTCGGGCCGGATCAGGGTGACGGTGAGTCGGATCTGGTCAACGCGGCGGCGTCCGGACCGGGTTGCCGCCACTGCCGACTGGATGGTGGTGCTCTGCTGCGGCGCGGTCGTCGTCCGCTCTGGCGGCGACGACGTCGACGGTGTGCCGCGCGCCGTCCTGTCCGGAGAACGGCCAGAGTAGGTCGGCCCGTCGGGCCAGGGCGGAAAGCTGCTCGACGGTCAGCCCGCAGGAGGCGACGCTGGCCCGCACGTCGGCGCGGTACCGGCCGTCGGGGTCGCGTCGTAGCCGGGTCTCGGCGTGCACCTCGACGGTGTGCGACTCGTCGGTGATCTCGGAGGCCGCCTCGACCGCCGCGTGGTGCAGGCAGGACGCGAACGCTGCAGCCAGCAACTGCTCCGGGGTGAGGCCGCCGCCGTGCGGCGCCAAAGGGGAGGCGAGCCGGCTGGAGAACTCGCCGTCGTCGGTGCGGACCCGACCCGCCTCGGCGGTTGCCGAAGCCTGGTGAACCCAGGGTTCCGAAGCACCCATCACGCCTCCTCCGCGTCCTGCCCGGCGGGTGCGTACCCGTGGGTGAACCGGCGAAACACGGGCGGTCGCCTGGCGAACCGGTCGGCAGCACCGAGATCGGGCCGGCGGCGAGGCCAGGCAAGCGAGGAAGACGGTGGCGACGACCAGCGGCTATCGTTGACGTTCCGCCAACGAAGGTGCTCTCGTCAGCGAGATGTCTTCGTCAGCGACGTGGTTCCGTCAGCGATGCGTCCTCGTCGGCGATGTGCTTCGTCAACGCATCCTCACAAGAAAGAAGACGCCTCTGCGGCGTCTGACAATCGCGGCTAACAACAAGGGGGCACACTTGTCAAGTGCGGTGCAGGCACCCGGGCGTGACAACATCAACGGTGTGGATCAGACCGTCACCGACACCGACCGGCCCGAGGAACTGGACCGGGCCGCCGATCTCGCCGCGGAGCAGCAGTACGTCACCATGCTGCATGAACAGCTGGACTCTCTGCGGGGGATGGCGCAACGGCGGCTCGCGACCGCGCTCCGGCAGACCGGTGGCACGCCGCAGGCGCGCTCCGAACGCGAGGCCACGGTAGCACTGCACACCGAACGGATAGCGCAGTACAGCGCAGTGGAGAACGGACTGTGTTTCGGTCGGCTCGATCTGACCGACGAGGGACACCGCTACATCGGCCGGATCGGGCTCTTCGACGAACAGGGCGATTATGAGCCGTTGTTGATCGACTGGCGGGCCCCGGCCGCCCGACCCTTCTACCTGGCGACCGCCGCGGCGCCGGACGGTGTCCGCCGCCGGAGGCACATCCGCAGCCGGCTGCGGACCGTCACCGCGATCGACGACGAGCTGCTCGATCTGGAACTCGCCCGGGACCACCGGACGAGCACGCTGACCGGTGAGGCGGCGCTGTTCGCCGCGATCACCGCGGGTCGGACCGGGCGGATGAAGGACATCGTCCAGACCATCCAGGCCGAACAGGATGAGATCATTCGGGCACCGGTGGACGGGGCGCTGGTGGTCCAGGGAGGCCCGGGTACCGGTAAGACCGCCGTCGCGCTGCACCGCGCCGCGTACCTGCTCTACACCCACCGCCGAGAGCTGTCCAGCCGGGGTGTGCTGGTGGTCGGGCCGAACGCGACCTTCCTACGGTACATCGCTCAGGTCCTGCCGTCGTTGGCCGAGACCGGGGTGCTGTTGCGTACCCTCGGAGAGCTGTATCCCGGGGTGCGTGCGACCCGGACCGAACCGGACCGGGTCGCGGAGATCAAGGGTCGGGCGGCGATGGCGGAAGTGGTGGCGGCCGCGATCCGGGACCGGCAGGAGGTGCCGGACGAGCCGGTGCTGGTCGACGTGGACGGCCACCAGCTGCGGATCACCGCGCAGATCTGCGCCGACGCGCGCGAACGTACCCGCCGGTCGGGACGGCTGCACAACCTGGCCCGCCCACTGTTCGACACCGAGATCGTGCACGCGTTGGCTGACCAGATCGCCGACCAGATCGGCATCGACCCGTACGCGGACGATCCGCTCGGTGGCGACGACGCTCCCGGTGATCCGCAGGTGCTGGCCGAGGCGGACCTCGCGGAGATCCGACGGGAACTGCGCGCCGACCCGGCGCTGCGGTCGGTCCTGGACCGGTTCTGGCCGGTGCTGACCCCGCAGCGACTGCTCACCGACCTCTTCGCCTCGCCCGAGCGGCTCGCGGCCGCCGCCCCCGACCTCGGTTCCGCCGAACGCGACGCGCTCCGGCGCGCCCCCGGCGGTGGCTGGTCGCCGGCGGACGTACCGCTGCTCGACGAGGCAGCCGAGTTGCTCGGTGTCGACGACAGCGCCCAGCAGGCGCTCGCCGAGGCTCAGCGCCGCCAGCGGCTCGAGTACGCCGAGGGAGCGTTGGACGTGCTGCGCGGGTCGGAGTCCATCGACGTGGAGGACGAGGCGGAGCCGGAGATCCTCGGCGCGACCGACCTGCTCGACGCCGAGGCGCTGGCGACCCGGCAGGTGGCTGGTGACCACCGGACGGCTGCCGAACGGGCGGCGGCGGACCGTACCTGGACCTTCGGCCACGTCGTCGTCGACGAGGCCCAGGAACTGTCCGCCATGGCGTGGCGCCTGCTGATGCGCCGCTGCCCGAACCGGTCGATGACAATCGTCGGGGATGTGGCCCAGACCGGGGCGTTGGCCGGCGCGGAGTCCTGGGCGCAGCTGCTGCGGCCGTACGTGGCGGACCGCTGGAGGCTGGCCGAGCTGACGGTGAGCTACCGCACTCCGGCCGAGATCCTGGCGGTGGCTGGTCGGGTGCTCGGCGCCATCGATCCCGCCGCCTCGGTGCCCCGGGCGGTCCGCGAGTCGGGCGTGCCGGTTCGGTGGGAGCGGGTGCCCCGGGCCGGCCAGCTCGTCGACGGGCTGGTCGAGCTGATCCGGGCGGAACTGTCCACAGTCGGCGACGGGCGGCTCGGGGTGATCGTGCCGGCCGGCCGGCACGACGGGTTGGTGGAGCAGGTACGGGGGGCAGTTGACCGGGTCGCGTCCGGTGAGCAGCCCGACCTCGAGTCGCCCGTGGTGGTGTTGACCGTCGCGCAGGTCAAAGGGTTGGAGTTCGACTCGGTCGTGGTGGTGGATCCCGCCGCGATCGTCGCTGACTCGCCACGGGGCCGCAACGATCTGTACGTGGCGCTGACCCGGGCTACCGCGCGGCTGGCGGTGCTGTACCCCGGGGAGCTCCCGTCGATTCTCGGCGCGGTCGGCTCCGGCGGCGCTGGCGAGTAGATCGGCTAGCAGGCCGGCTGTGGCGCGGTCCCGGGCGCTGTCCGGTGGAGGGGGAGAGCGACCGCGGCCGTTGCTGAACCGTTATCTGACCCGGGCGGTGCGTCCGGCTTGTCCACCAGCTGTGGACGAGCCGGACGCGCCGTTGGTCATAGGAGCGACAAATATCGCCAAAACCAGACAACCTCGGGTCCGTTTCCGATCGTCGGGGGGCGGGGTGCCGGTGGGGCTGGCGGTGTCCACGGGGTCGGCCGCGTAGGGTGGTGTACGGCAGCTGTCCGTAAGATGGCGTGTCAGACAACCTTCGGTGACGTCGGCCCCTGTCCGGGCCGCAGTTGACAGACGCACCGCACGAAACTCGACACAGTTGGGAGGTGGCCGGCGTGGATTACCTGGCCTACCTGGATGCCGGTTCTGGCAGCCTGATCGTTCAAGCGGTGGTGGCTGGCGCCGCCGGCGTGGTCGTCGCGACCAAGCTCTACTGGCGCCGGCTGGTCAGCCGGTTCCGTAAGCAGCCCACCAAGAAGGACTGAGCGGCCCGGCACCGATGATCTCCGAATCGACCACCTCGACCCTCCGTGACGAGCCCGGCTCGTTCCGGGACCCGGACAACCAAGTCTTCTACGCCGACGGCGCGGTGCTCCGCGGCCTGGGACCCCAGGCTGCGAGTGACTGGGCGGCAGTCCGGGACAGCGCCTTCCTGGCGCCGCTGATGGCTGCCGGCAAGGTCGTCGCCACCAAGGCCGTCGAGCCGGGAGACCTGCCCGCAACGGTCGCCGACCGGTGGACGACGGTGCTGCGACACGAGCGGGTGCCGTTCGTGTCCTACCCCTACGAGTGGTCCTTCGCCCAACTGCGCGACGCCGCCCGGCTGCATCTGGAAGTGCTGGAGGCGGCGCTCGCCGACGGGGTCACCATGACCGACGGCTCGGCGTACAACCTGCAGTGGCGCGGCGCCGACCCGGTCTTCATCGACGTGGGCTCGTTCCAGCCGGCCGCCACTGGCGAACCCTGGGCCGGCTACCGGCAGTTCTGCCAGACCATGCTCTACCCGTTGATGCTGCAGGCGCATCTGGGACTGGACTTCCAACCGTTGCTGCGGTCGCGCATCGACGGCATCGAGTCGGGTCAGATGCGGCGGCTGTTCCGCGGTGCCCGGCGGTGGCGGGCCGGTGTTTTCAAGCACGTCCACCTGCACGACGCGATGCAGACCCGGCACGCCTCGGCCAGTACCGGATCGGTGCGGGCGGAGATCCGCGACGCCGGCTTCTCCACCGAGCTCGTCCGGGCCACGGTCCGGGCCGTCGCCAAGCTGGTGGACCGCCTGGACTGGGCGCCGCCGGGCAGTCACTGGGTCGACTACCAGCAGACCTGTACCTACTCCGACGCCGACCGCACGGCGAAGACCACCTTCGTCGACGCCGAACTCGCCGCACACCGCCCGGGGACAGTGTTCGACCTCGGTGCCAACGACGGCACGTACTCCCGGATCGCCGCCGCCCACGCCGAGCAGGTGGTGGCCGTGGAAAGCGACCCGGCGGTCGTCGACCACCTGTACCGGCGGCTGCGCGCCGACGGGCAGCGGCGGATCCTGCCGATCCTGATGGACCTCGCCGACCCGTCGCCCGGCGGTGGCTGGGCCGGCAACGAGCGTACGTCGTTTACCGCCCGGGCCCGGGCGGACACGGTGCTTGCCCTGGCGGTCATCCACCACCTGGCGATCGGGCGCAACGTGCCGCTGCCAAGGGTCTTGGACTGGCTGACCGGTCTGCTGCCGGCCGGCGGCGGCACCGGCCAGATGATCATCGAGTTCGTCCACCCGGACGACCCGATGGCCCGGCAACTGCTTGCCAACAAGCCCGCCGGGCTCTTCCCCGACTACCACCGGGCGGAGTTCGAGCGGCTGCTCGCCGAACGGTACGAGATCACCCGGCGGGAGGAACTCCCGTCCGGCACCCGGACGTTGTACGCCGGGATCCCGCGTGGCTGACTCGGAGCCCGGTACCGCTGCGGCGGTACCGGCCCCGGCCGGCCCGCCGTCCGCCGATTCCCGTCCGTTGTCAGCCGACCCGGCCCCGCCTACCCGCAGGTCGACGGAGCTGCGTCGGCTGCTCGAGATCGTCGCACTGTGCGGCCTGGTCGTTGCGCAGCCGTTGCTGGATGTCGTCGGGCGCAGCCCGGACTTTTTCCTCTTCCACGGTGCCGGGACGGCCGAGATCCTGCTGCTGGTGGCGTTCTACGTGGTCGTACCGCCGCTGGTGTGCTGGTTGCCCGGCGCGCTGATCGGGCTGGCCGGTCCGTCGGTCCGCCGGACCGTTCACCTGGTGACGGTCGGGCTGCTGCTGGTAGCCCTGGCGGTACAGGTCGGCAAGCACCTGTTGCCGGTCCGAGGCCTGCCGCTGCTGGCCGCCGCGCTGCTGACCGGCGTGGCCGTGACCTGGGCCTACCGGCGCTGGCTTGGGCTGGGACAGCTGCTGCGGCTGGCTGCTGTCGGACCAGCGGTCTTCGTGGTGCTGTTCGTGTTCACCTCGCCGGCCTCGGCGGTAGTGCTCGGCAGCGAGCAGACCAGCGCCGGGCCTGGCACGGCCACCGGCGACGGCAGACACCCGCCGGTGGTGGTGCTGATCCTCGACGAGCTGCCGCTGTTGTCGCTGCTCGGCCCAGACGGGCGGATCGACGCCGAACGCTACCCGCACTTCGCCGAGCTGGCCGCCGGTTCGACCTGGTACCGCAACGCCACCGCGGTCAGTGGCTGGACCCCGTACGCGCTGCCGGCGATGCTGTCCGGCCGGTACCCCGAACGCGAAGTGGCACCGCACTACTCCCAGCATCCGGACAACCTGTTCAGCGCGCTCGGCGGTACCTACCAGATACGGGCGCAGGAGAGCATTACCGAGCTCTGCGCGCCGAGTCGCTGCGAGGCGGAGCCCACCACGGCGGCCCTGCCGGTGCTGTTCCAGGAGACCGCCGCCCTGCTCGGCCAGATCCTGTCGCCGGTGGAGAGCCATGACGACCCGACGGCGAGTTTCCGCGAGCCGACCCGCCGCGACGCCGGGCTCACCGGCGCGGCCCTGGTCGGCGCCGACGCCCCGACCGACCCCAGATTCCGGTTCGACGCCCTCGACGACAACCAACCAGCCCGGTTCACCACGTTCCTCGACGGCCTGGCCACCCCGGACCAGGGGCCAACGCTGCATTTTCTCCACCTGCTGATGCCGCACGCACCGTGGAGCTACCTGCCGTCCGGTGTCCGCTACGAGGCTCCCGAGGACTTCCCGAACGAAGGCGCCGGCTGGGTGGAGCTGGCCCGTCAGCGGCACCTGGCCCAGCTCGGCTACACCGACGGCCTGATCGGGCAGACCCTGGCGGCGTTGCGGTCGAGCGGCCGCTACGACGACGCGCTGCTGGTCGTCACCGCCGACCACGGGGTGAGCTTCACCCTTGGGGAGCAGGGGCGGGGCATGGGTGCGGTGCGGGCCGCACCGGCCGAGGTGCTGTGGGTGCCGACCTTCGTCAAGGAGCCGGGCCAGCAGACGGGTCGGGTCGACGACCGCAACTGGGAGCACGTCGACCTGCTGCCGACCATCGCGGCGCACGCGGACATCGACCTGCCGTTCGAGGTCGACGGCCGATGCGGCACCTGCCCGCCCCGGGAACGGGTGGACAAGCAGTTCCGGGACGTTCCGGGTGAGCCGGTGACGGTGCCGGGCCCGGCGACGTACACCGCCCTGACCACCGGCCAGGCCGGTCCGCCGTTACCCGCGCCGCTGGTGCCGGAGCTGGTCGGTCGCCCGGTCGTCGAGCTGCCGGTCACCGACGACGGCATTCGCGCCACCGTCAGCAACGAGAGCAGTTACACCGACGTCGACCCGGCAAGCGGCAACCTGCCTGCGCTGGCGTACGGCGAGCTGCCCGACCAGGTGGCGACCGGCGCTCCGCTCGCGGTGGCGGTGAACGGGCGGATCGCCACTGTGGTGCCGGCACTGGCCCCCGACGCCGAGGGGCGGCGGTTCGCCGCACTGATCACCGACGAGTCGCTGTGGCGCTCCGGCGACAACCGGGTGGAGATCTTCGAGGTGGTCGATGCCGGTACCGAGCTGCGGCGGCGCACTGACTGACTGGTGCTTTCATCCGTTTCTGGAGTATTTCGTGGTGTCCGACCACCGGATCGGGTGACGCATCCCTCACCCTCACCTGCTCGCTGCGGCAGCGCACCACCGCAGGATTACGGTAAGAAATGAGGCACTCGACGAAGATCTGCCGGCGAAGTGAGGGACCATATGACGGATGTGAAGCTGGACCATCCCGGTGGCCAACTGTCGATGCCGGTGCAGCCGGCCATCGAAGGTCCGCCCGGGATCGAGGTCGGGGCGCTGCTGAAGGAGACCGGTCACGTCACGTTCGACCCGGGCTACGTCAACACCGCCTCCTGTGCGTCGGCGATCACCTACATCGACGGCGATGCCGGGATTCTGCGCTACCGGGGCTACCCCATCGACCAACTGGCCGGCAAGGCGTCCTTCCTTGAGGTCAGCTACCTGCTCATCTACGGTGAGTTGCCGACCAGTGATGAGCTGGCTGCTTTCAGTGAGCAGATTCGGCTGCACACGCTGCTGCACGAGGAGATGCGTCGGTTCTTCGACGGCTTTCCCCGCGACGCGCACCCGATGGCGGTGCTCTCCTCTGCGGTGAGCGCCCTGTCAACCTTCTACCAGGACAGCCTGGACCCGTTCGACACCGACCACGTCGAAATTTCCACGGTGCGGTTGATGGCCAAGGTGCCGACCATCGCCTCGTACGCGTACAAGAAGTCGATCGGCCAGCCGCTGCTCTACCCGGACAACGCGCTCGGCTACGTGGAGAACTTCCTGCGGATGACGTTCGGTGTGCCGGCCACCGAGTACCAGGCCGACCCGGTCATCGCGCAGGTGCTGGACATGTTGTTCGTGCTGCACGCCGATCACGAGCAGAACTGCTCGACGTCAACGGTGCGGCTGGTCGGCTCCAGCAACGCCAACCTGTTCGCCTCGGTCTCGGCCGGGGTCAACGCGTTGTTCGGCCCGCTGCATGGCGGTGCGAACCAGGCGGTGCTGGAGATGCTGCAGGAGATCCACGCCTCCGGCGGCGACGTGCAGGACTTCGTCCGGCGGGTCAAGAACAAGGAGGCCGGCGTCAAGCTGATGGGCTTCGGCCATCGGGTCTACAAGAACTACGACCCGCGGGCGGCCATCGTCAAGCAGGCGGCGCAGGACGTGCTGGGCCGGCTGGACAAACCGGACCCGTTGCTGGACATCGCGATGCGGCTGGAGGAGATCGCGCTCGCCGACGACTTCTTTGTCTCCCGCAGGCTCTACCCGAACGTGGACTTCTACACCGGGCTGATCTACAAGGCGATGGGTTTCCCACCGAAGATGTTCACCGTGCTGTTCGCCCTGGGCCGACTGCCCGGTTGGATCGCACAGTGGCGGGAGATGATCGCCGACCCGACCAACAAGATCGGCCGGCCCCGACAGCTCTACGTCGGTCCGCAGGAGCGTCAGTTCGTCCCGGTCGGCCAGCGCTGAACCTCGTCGGCGGGGGCGCCTGCGCTCGCAGGCGCCCCCGCCGACGGCGTCGGACTGTCAGCCGGCGCGCGTCTCGGCCGTCTCGGTCGCTGGTCGGCCGCCACCGCCGTCGGTCCGCGCCACCGGGTCCGGGCGCAGCCAGACCATGGCGAACGGCCCGACCTGCAGCCCAGCGGACACCGGCTGACCGTGCAGTGGCGCACCGTCAGCCACGACGGCCCCGAGGTTGCCGACGTTCGATCCGCCATACCACTCGGCATCGGTGTTGATCGTCTCCTGCCAGCGGCCGGGCTGCGGCAGTCCGATCCGGTATCCGTGCCGGGGCACCCCGGAGAAATTGACCACGCAGGCCAGGACGCTACCGTCGCGGGCGCGCCGGAGGAACGAGACGACGTTGGCCTGCCGGTCGGTGTGGTCGATCCACCCGAATCCGCCCGGTGTCACGTCCAGCTCCCACAACGCCGGGCACTGCCGGTAGACCGCGTTCAGGTCCCGGAGCAGATTGAGAACCCCGCCGGCCGCCGGGTCTGCGGCCAGTGACCAGTCGAGCCCGCGCTGCTCGCTCCACTCCTGCTCGTCGGCCAGTTCACTGCCCATGAACAGCAGTTGCTTGCCGGGGAACGCCCACATGTAGGCAAGCAGCCCGCGTAGCCCGGCCAGCCGCTGCCACCGGTCGCCGGGCAGCTTCGCGGTCAGTGAGCCCTTGCCATGCACCACCTCGTCGTGACTGATCGGCAGCAGGAACTGCTCGGTGTGTGCGTACGCCGCCGGCCAGGTCATCTCGTCGTGGTGGTGGCTGCGGTGCACCGGATCGCGGGCGAGGTAGCTCAGCGTGTCGTGCATCCAGCCCATGTTCCACTTGAGCCCGAAGCCGAGCCCGCCCCAGTCGGTGGGTCTGGTGACCCCCGGCCAGGCGGTGGACTCCTCCGCGATCATCACGACGCCCGGATTGAGCCGGTACGCGGTCGCGTTGAGCTCCTTGAGCAACTCGATCGCCTCGGTGTGGGCGTTGCCGCCGGAGTCGTTGGGCAGCCACTGGCCCGGCCCCCGCGAATAGTCCAGGTACAGCATCGAGGCGACCGCGTCGACCCGCAGCCCGTCAACGTGGAACTCCTCCAGCCAGTACAGGGCGTTGGCGACGAGGAAGTTGCGTACCTCCCGCCGGCCATAGTCGAAGATCAGGCTGCCCCAGTCAGGGTGCTCGCCACGGCGCGGATCCGGATGTTCGTACAGCGCGGTGCCGTCGAACCGGGCCAGGGCCCAGGCATCGCGGGGGAAGTGCGCCGGCACCCAGTCCAGCAGGACTCCGATACCCGCGCCGTGCAGCCGGTCGACCAGATGCCGGAAGTCATCCGGGGTGCCGAACCGGGAGGTCGGCGCGTAGTAGCCGGTCACCTGGTACCCCCAGGAGCCGCCGAACGGATGCTCCATCACCGGCATCAACTCGACGTGGGTGAAGCCCAGGTCCGACACGTAGGAGACCAGTTGGTCGGCCAGTTCCCGGTAGCTGAGCCCGGGGCGCCACGAGCCGAGGTGCACCTCGTAGACGGACATCGGCCGGGCGTGGTGGTCACCCCGCCGGTTGCGCAACCAGTCCGCGTCCTGCCAGACGTACCCGGACTGGTACACCACCGAGGCCGTCCGGGGCGGCACCTCGGTGGCCTGCGCCATCGGGTCGGCCCGGTCCGCCCAGGAGCCGTCGCACCCCTGGACGCGGTACTTGTAGCGCTGTCCGGCGACGACGCCCGGCACGAAACCGGCCCACACGCCACCGGATTCGAGCCGGTCCAACTCCTGGCCGTCGTACGGGCCCCAGCCGGGACCGTCGCCGATCACCCGGACCCGGCGGGCGTTCGGCGCCCACACCGCGAACCGGCATCCGCCGGGCTGCGGGTGGGCGCCGAGCATCCGCCACAGTTGTTCGTGGCGTCCTTCGGCGAACAGGTGCAGGTCGATGTCGCCGATCGTCTCGGTCAGGGCAGCCTCCCGGGTAGCGGTCATCTGCTCCCCGCGCCGGCGAGGAGGTTTCCGTCCGGGATGACGATAGTGGCCTGTCCCTGCGCCATTCGGGCGGCTGCCCGTTCGGTGGCGAACGCCGAGGACTGGACGATCGCGGCGGAGTAGGTCACCGCGGTGCGGTGCGCGATCGCAGCCCAGCCGTACTGGTCGTGGACCATCCGGCGGGCCCGCCGGGCAACCTGCCGGGCCAGCGTCGTGTCGGCCAGCAGGGCGCCGACGGCGTCGGCCAGTCCGTCCGGGTCCTTCGGCTGGAAGGTCATTCCGGTGACCCGGGGTTCGACGATCTCGGCGAGCCCGCCGGTGGCCGACACAGCCAGCGGCGCGCCGGCTGCAGCGCCCTCCAACGCCACCATGCCGAATGGCTCGTAGACGCTGGGCACCGCGAAGCAGTCCGACGCCGCCATCAGGGCCGGCAGGTCGGTGCCGCCGAGGAAGCCGGGCAGCGTGACGGCGTCGCATAGCCCGAGCCGGTCGATGTCGGCCTCCAGTTCGGAGCGGTACGGTCCGTCGCCAGCGATCACCAGCCGCAGGTTGGGGTGCTGACGGCGCAGCCGGGGCAGCGCGGCGATCAGGTGCTGGACGCCCTTTTCGTAGACCAGCCGGCCGACGAACGACACCAGCGGCCCGTCGCCGGCGAACCGTGCCCGGGCGGCGGTGACCGCGTCCGTCGGCACCTGCCAGCGGCGGGCGTCCACTCCGTTGGCGACCACGTCGACCCGGTCCGGGCGCACCCCGAACAGGCTCAGCACCTCGTCGCGCATGTACGCCGAGCAGGTGATCACCCGGCACGACTCGTGGCCGAGCCAGTGTTCGATGGAGTGGATGGACTTGTTCATCTCGTCGGGGAGCCAGCCCTGGTGGCGGCCGGCCTCGGTGGCGTGGATGGTGGCGACGAGGGGGATGTCGAGGTGTTCCTTGAGGGTGACGGCGGTGTGGGTGACGAGCCAGTCGTGGGCGTGGATGACGTCGTATTCGGCGGTCTGGGTGGCGCGGAGTGCGGCGCGGGTGAGGGTGTGGTTGAAGGCCATGGTCCAGGCGAGGAGGCTGGGGGTGGCCAGGGGGAACAGGGGTGGGTCCTCGGCGGCGCGGATGATGCGGACGCCGTCGGCGTATTCCTCGAGGGGGGCGCCGGTGGCGTGGCGGGTGACGACGGTGACCTCGTGGCCGGCGTTGGCCAGGGCGACGGAGAGGGCGTGCACGTGCCGGCCCAGTCCGCCCACCAGCACCGGCGGGTACTCCCAGGACAGCATCAGGATCCGTCGGCGTCCGTCGGCGGCGTCACCGCCGGCCGGCAGCGGGGGGTGCGGTCGGGACGTCGGGACCGGACGGCACAGGCCGTCCTGAGTGACCAGTGCGTTGGCGAACTGGTCGCCGACCCGCAGGGGCATCGCGATCTTCTCCATTCATTCGAACAGGTGCGGGTGCGCCGGCGCCGGTGACGGCAGGACAGGCGGTGAGAGGGTGTTGCGGCGGTGATCTGGTGCTGCGCGACGAGGTCGAGCGGTGGCCGATGGCCGTGGCGCGGTTGAGAAGAGGTGGCCGACGGCCGGTGGCGGGTGGGCTGCCACGCTGCGGTGCGTGGTGCCGCCGTACTCAAGGAAACGACATCCCGACCGGATTCGCATCCTGTAGGTACCGGAGGTGACCGAAGACACTCGACCTCGGGTCGCCGGTGCCCCTGATGCCCGGCCGGCCGGCGGTCAGCGGCGGCAGAGCGCCAGCGGACGCGGCCGGTCGGAGACCGGGTCCATCGGGTCGGCGGTGTCGGTCGCTGCGGTCGGCGGTGCCAGCAGCAGGATCCCGACACCGGCGGTGCCGCAGGCGCTCACCAGCAGCACCATAGCGAGCGGCCCGTCAGCGAAGCGTTCCCCGAACAGCGCCACCCCGATCACCGCTGACGCGACCGGGTTGGCCAGGGTGACCGTGGCCAGCGGCGCGCCAAGGCCGCCGCCGCGGTAGGCGAGCTGTGACAGCAGCACCCCGGCGATGGCCATCGCGGCGATGGCCGGCACGGTCGGGCCGATCAGGGCGGCCACTGAGTGCTCGGCGTACTCGCGGGTCACCGCGTGGGTCAGCGCGGATGCGACGGCGAACGCGACGCCGGCGCCGGTGGCGTAGAGCAGGCTGCGGGGCACCGGGCGCCGCAGCGCCGCAGTGCCGGCGATCATCGCGGTGAGCACGACGGCGCTGGCCACGATCAGGACGGTGCCGTCCGCTGCGGTCATCCCGTCGCCGCTGCCCGGCACTGTCAGGGTGAGTAGCAGGAGCAGACCGAGCACGGTCGCCGCAGCCCCGACCCACTGCCGGGCGGCGACCCGCCGGGCGGTGAACGCGGCGCCGATCGGCAGGGCCAGCACGAGGGTCAGGACACCGAGCGGCTGTACCACCGACAGCGGGCCGTACGCGAGCGCCGCAACGTGCAGCAGCGCGCCGGCAGCGTTCAGCGCCACCGACAGCCACCAGCGCCGGGCCCGGAGCAGCGCCCGGACGATCGCCCGCCAGGGGGTCTGGGCCCCGAGCCGGACGGCGAGCCGTTCCTGGACCACGGCGCCGAGGGCGTACGCGCCGGCGGAGGCGACAGCGAAGGCCACGGAGATCAGTAAGTCGGTCACGACCGGGCCCGTCGGCACCCTTGGCGCGTCATCGTCCCATGATCCCTCACCCGACGCCCGTCACCCTCACCCCGTCGGGGGGCAGTTGTCTCCGTCTCACGAAGTACCCCGGTGCCGGGGTTCCTCCGTCAGGCGGAGGACGGAACCGGAGTGGATCTCCGGGTGGTGGCCACAAACGGTCAGGCCAGTATGACGACCAGCCCGGCGAGTGCGACCAGGAAGAGGAGCCCGAGGACCGCCTGGAACAGCAGCGCCGGACCGAGGTGCGACCAGACGGTCGGGGTCCGTGGGGTGAGGAACTGGCCGGTGGTGAGGTTGACGATGCGTTCCACCCTGGGTGGCAGCTCGGGGTCCTTCTGTCGGCGTACCGTCACCTGCACGTGGTCGGCCGGGTCAAGGGCGCTCTGCGGCACATGTCCGTGGATCTCCATCTCGCACAGCACCCCGGTGGTGTCCCGGATGTGCAGGGGGGTCACCAGGAACTCCGGCCCGTTGCGCAGTTCCTTCCACTTGCGGCGAGCGGCGGTGGAGCCGCTTCCGGCCAGGCGGACCGAGGCGAGCGCCGCCCCGAGTGCTCGGATCACCCCGGCCGCCGCGAGTACTCCGATCAGGACGGGCTGACCGATTTTGATCGGCCGGGAGTAGCCGCCGACCAGACGGACCACGTGTCCGGTGATGATCGGCCCGGGCCGGTGGACGGCTCGCTCAGGGAACAGTTCGGGATCCATCCATCACCACCCAATGTTTGTGTTTGTTCACGCATTGTATCGAGATAGTCGAGTGAATGCCGTGAATGAATGGGTTCATGGGGGAGGTGGTGGTTGATTTGAGGTGATTAGTCGAGCTGTCCGGGTATGCCGGTGGAGAGAGGGGGGTACGTCATGGATCTGTCCTTCCTGCGGCCGCTCTACGCCCGGCCCGGACCGTGGGCGTCGGTATACCTGGACGCCTCACACGACACCGAGGACGCGGTGGACGCGCTCGAACTGCGCTGGCGGGCGCTGCGTGATCAGTTGGACCAGCAGGGCGCCGATCCGGCGTCGGTCGCGGCGCTCGGCGCGGCGGTGACCCGGCATGTGCCCCGCACCGGTGAGTACGGTCTCGCGCTCAGCGCCGCCAGCGGCGAGGTGGTGCTGCACAACTATCTGCCGGCACCGCCCCAGCGTGACCTCGCCACGGTCGGCCCGCTGCCGCACGCGATGCCGCTGGTCGCTCAGCGGGGCGAGGAGATCAGTTGGCTGCGGGTACTGGTTAGTCGCACCGGGGCCGAAATCGACGCGGTCAGCGCCGGCGGGCTGCCCCGGCAGGCCGGCGTCGACGGCCCGGCCGCCCACCCGATCCGCAAGGTGAAACCAGGGGCCTGGTCCCAGGCCCGGTTCCAGCGGGCGGCCGAGGTGTCGTGGCGGCGCAACGCCGGTGCCAGCGCCGCGGCGACGGCAGCGCTGGCCGACCAGATCGGGGCCGAGGCGCTGGTGGTCGCCGGCGACCCGGACGCACGCCAACTTCTGGTCGGCCAACTACCGAGACGCTGGCAGTCGCGTACGGTGCAGACCGATGCCGGGTCGCGCGCGGTGGGTGCCGATCCCGAGCCGTTGACCGAGGCCACCATCCAGGCCATCGCCGCGGTGGCCGCCGAGCACACCGACCGGGCACTGGACCGCTACGGCGCGCAACAGGGCCGGGGCGATGGTCTGCCCGCCGTGGTCGACGCGCTGCAGCGGGCTCAGGTCGACACGCTGCTGCTGGTCGATGACCCCTCCTCGACCCAGCGGGTCTGGATCGGTCCGGAGCCGACCCAGATCGCCCTGGATCCGGCCGACCTGGCCGTCATGGCGGTGGACGAGCCCTGCGAGGTCCGCGCCGACGCGGCGCTGCTGCGCGCACTGGCGGCCACCGACGCCGATCTGGTGCTGGTCGGGCCCGGTGACGCTGATCTGGATGGCGGGGTCGGCGCCGTGCTGCGGTATTCCGATCCGGTCACCAGTTGAACGCACGGCCGGTGCGTCGGACGCCGTCCTCGGCGTGGAATTTTCATGGCATTCGGATCGGCTGGCGTCGTCACTGCCAGTAGGGTCCGGCTTAGTGAGGGCGTCGAGTCCGGTGCCGCACCGGACTCGCGACCCGATCAATGTGCCGGAATGCGGAGCTCAGGGCCGGATCACCGGGGAGGGGCGAAATGTCCGGACAAAGGCGTACGGTAACTCGTTCGGAACACGCGCTGGAGGACCTCGACGGAGCAGCTCTGTCCTACGCGGCCCGGTTCGCCGACCAGGCTGAGAGCCGGCGCCGGGACCTGCGGGAGGAGCTCGTCCAACTGGCCCTGCCGTTCGCCGGTCGGCTGGCCCGACGCTACCGCGGCCGCGGCGAGCCGCTGGAGGATCTTGAGCAGGTCGCCCGGCTCGGGCTGGTCAAGGCCGTGGACCGCTACGACCCGGACCGCGGCTCGTTCACCGCCTACGCGGCGGTGACCATCACCGGAGAGATCAAACGCCACTTCCGGGACCGGACCTGGGGTGTGCACGTGCCCCGCCGGCTGCAGGACCTCACCATCGAGGTGAGCCAGGCGACCGCGGTGCTGACCAGCGAGCTGTCCCGGTCGCCGACCGTCGCCGAACTCGCCGAGCGGCTGGACACCTCCGAAGAGGACATCCTCGCGGCCCTGGAATCCGCCGCCGGCTACACGCCCGCGTCGCTGAACGGGCCGGTCGGCGACGACGGACCCGCCGAGCTGGGCGACATGTTCGGCGCCCTCGACGCCGACCTGGAGTCCGTCGACGACCGGCTCACGGTCAGCGGGCTGCTCTACCGGCTGCCGGCTCGGGAACGCCGGATCCTCGCCATGCGCTTCTACGGCAACTACACCCAGTCGGACATCGCCGCCGAGTTCGGCATCTCCCAGATGCATGTCTCCCGGCTGCTGTCCCGGACCTTGACCTGGCTGCGCCAGGCGATGCTGACCGACGCCCCGCCCCGGTGGGAGTCCGGGATCGCCCAGCCGGAGCCGACCGACGCCGCGCTCACCATCTCCGTGCACCGCGTTGACGGCCGAACCGAGATCGGCCTGACCGGCGAACTCGACCGGGAGGCAGCCGAACGGGTCCGCGCCGGACTGGTCGACGCGGTGCGGGCCGCCGGCAGCGACGCCGAGGTCCTGGTCGACCTGGACGGCGTCGGCTTTGTCGACGCCGCCGGCATCGCCGCGTTGCTGGCCAGCCACGAGGCCGCCCGCCGCGCGGCGGTACGGCTACGGTTCGTCCGGCCGCAGCCCTACGTGCGACGCAGCCTGACCGTGGCCGGCCTGGCACCGCTGTTCGCCGTGGCCTGAGCCGCGTCCCGCTGGTCACCTCGATCGGGGGAACCCGTGCCGGCCGGTGCCGGCGGCGTCACCGGCGCCGATAGCGTGCCGACCGTGAAGCAACGTGGAAACCGCCTGGTCGCAGCGATCGTCGCAGGCGCGGGAACGTTCGCCTTCGGCCTCTCCGGAGCCGGGGACGACACATCGAACTCCGGTGCCATCGCACTGGTCGGGTTGGTGGTCGGTCTGATCGTGTTCCACGCCACCAAGCCGAGCGCGGGAAGCAAATAGCCGGTCGGCGGTCCGGCCGGGCTCGGCGTCAGCCGGCAGCCGCGGTTGCCAGCGCCCGCCGGTGCTGGCCCAGCGGGGGCCGTTCCTGGACCGACACGTCGCTGACGACGACCTCGCGTTCCAGATTGCTCAGTGCCTCGGCCTCGCCGCGGCGGAACTGGGTGAGTAGACCGCCGGGCGGACGTTCCGAGATCACCCAGCCCTTGCGGTAGAGCCGCGACCAGGCGGTCAACAGGATCTGGGCGGACATCCGTCCCAACGCCTCGGTGCTCTGGTGCCGGTGCCGCCGCTCGCCGAGGTCGACCTGGGCCAGGGAGTCCAGCCCACAGACGTCGAGCAGGTCGATCAGCATCGCGGTCTCCACCCCGTAGCCGGAGACGAACGGGATCTGCTCCAGCACGTCGCGTCGGCCGGCGTATTCGCCGGCCAACGGCTGGACGAATCCCGACAGGTCCGGCCAGAAGAGATTGAACAGCGGCCGGGCCATGATCTCCGTGACCCGGCCACCGGCATCCGCCTCGACGTCGCTCGACCGGACCAGCGGCCGGTGGTAGAAACCCTTGACGAAGCTGACCGACTCGTCGGTGAGCAGCGGGCCGAGCAGCCCGGTCACGAAGGCAGGCTGAAACTCCCGCAGGTCGGCGTCGACGAAGGCGATCAGATCCCCGTCGGCGGCGGCCAGCCCGGCCCAGAGCGCGTCGCCCTTGCCCTCCAGCCGCGGCAGGCCCCGGGTCATCTCGTCCTGGCCGACGACTCGGGCGCCGGCGGCCGCGGCCACGGCCGCCGTACTGTCGTCGGACCGGGAGTCGACCACCAACACGTCGTCGACCAGCGGCACCCGGTCCACCAGGTTCCCGACGATCGACTCGACGATGGCGCCGACGGTGGCCTCCTCGTTGCGGGCCGGCAGTACGACGCTCACCCGTCGGCCGGACCTGGCCTTGGCCATGGCCAGTTCCCAGGGCGTCCACCGGCCCGCCGACCCGGTGCGACGGGCGGTCCAGTCCGCAACCGTGGGAGCGACGGCCGTTCGCGCGTACCCCATGATCCACCCCCGTGACGACACTCGATCAGCTGCTGGCTACCCCACCCGGCGGGCGGTATGCGTCGTCCGATCGGGGTTCGGCCGCCACGGCTGAGCGTCCTGGGGCGGGTGGGGCACCGCGAGCCGGACGCGTCGCGTAGCGTTGACGGTCATGGGTGTGTCGCAGCGTCTGAAGAGTCGGTTCCGGCGTTTCCTCCAGCGGCCGGGCAGCACGGTCGACCTCGCTCCGTTGGCGAAACTGCTCCCCGACATCGCCGGCCGGGAGGACGACCTGCGGGCGCTCGACGACGCCGAGTTGACCGCCGAGGCCGGCCGGGCCAGCGAGTTCGTCGACCTCTGCGCAGTCGGCCGGGAGGCTGCCCGGCGGGCCATCGGCGAGCGGCCGTTCGACGAGCAACTGCTCGGCGCGATGTCCCTGCTGGCCGGCAAGGTCGCGGAGATGGCCACCGGTGAGGGCAAGACCCTGACCGCCACGATCGCCGCCTACGGGCACGTGCGGCGGGGCAACGGCCCGGTGCACGTGCTGACGGTCAACGACTACCTCGCCCGCCGCGACGCCGAGTGGATGGCGCCGGTCTACCAGTTGCTCGGGCTGACCGTCGGCTGGGTCACCGAGGCCAGCAGCCCCGAGCAGCGGCGCACCGCGTACCAGCGGGACGTCACCTACGTCTCGGTGAGCGAGGCCGGCTTCGACTTCCTGCGTGACCAGCTGGTCACCGACATCGCCGACCGGGTCCAGCCGCCGCTGTCCACGGCGATCGTCGACGAGGCCGACTCGATCCTCATCGACGAGGCCCGGGTGCCGATGGTGCTGGCCGGGGCGGTCGTCGGTGAACAGGACCCGGTGCACACCGCCGCCGCGCTGGTACGCGGGCTGCGCGCCGGCCGGGACTACGAGGTCGCCGACGACGGCCGCAGCGTCGCGTTCACCTCCGCCGGGCTGGCCGCGGTCGAGGCCAAGCTGGACGGCGTCGACCTGTACGCCGACGACAACGTCGGGCAGCTGTCCGCGATCCACGTCGCCCTGCACGCCCACGCGTTGCTGCACCGCGACGTCGACTACATCGTCCGCGACGGCGCCGTGGAGCTGGTGGACGAGATGCGCGGTCGGGTGGCGCAGCGCCGCCGGTGGCCGGACGGGCTGCAGGCGGCGGTCGAGGCCAAGGAGGGTCTCAACGCCACGGCCGAGGGTGAGGTGCTCGGCACCATCACCGTGCAGGCGTTCGTCGCGGCGTACCGCACCCTGTGCGGGATGACCGCGACGGCGGTCCTCGTCGGCGACCAGCTCCGCGAGTTCTTCAAGCTGGAGGTGGCGGTGATCCCGCCACACACCCCGTGCGTACGGACCGACGAGTCGGACCGGATCTACGCCACCCGCGCGGAGAAGGACGAGGCGCTGGTCGCCGAGATCAGCTCGGCCCACGCCACCGGGCGTCCGGTGCTGATCGGCACCCTCGACGTCAAGGAGTCGGAGAGCCTGGCTGCGTCGCTGGGCGAGGCCGGTGTGCCCTGCGTGGTACTCAACGCCAAGAACGACGACGAGGAAGCCGCGATCATCGCCGAGGCCGGCGCGCTGGGTGCGGTGACGGTGTCCACCCAGATGGCCGGGCGCGGCGTGGACATCCGCCTCGGCGGCAGCGACCAGTCCGACCGGGACCAGGTCGCGGAGCTGGGCGGGCTGTACGTGATCGGCAGCGGTCGGCACGACAGCCGGCGGGTGGACAACCAGTTGCGCGGCCGGGCCGGTCGCCAGGGCGACCCGGGTGGTTCGGTGTTCTTCGTCAGCCTGGAGGACGACCTGGTCGTCCGGCACGCCCCGGACGCGATCCCACCCTCGCCCCGGATGACGCCCGACGGCATCGTCCAGGACGAGCAGGTGGATTTCGCCATCGAACACGCCCAGCGGATCGCCGAGGGTGTCGACTACGAGATCCACCGGAACACCTGGCGCTACAGCGTGGTGATCGAACAGCAGCGCAAGGCGCTCGCTGAGCGGCGGGAGCGGCTGCTGACCACCGAAGTCGCCGCGCTGATGCTGATGGACCGGTTTCCGCAGCGGTGCGCCGAGATGGACGAGGACCTGCTGTCGCGGGCGGCCCGTTCGATCGCCCTCTACCACCTGGACCGGCTCTGGACCGAACACCTCGCCGAACTGTCCGAGGTGCGCGAGGGTGTGCATCTGCGGGCGCTCGGCCGGCTCGATCCACTCGACGAGTTCCACCGGGCTGCCGTGCCCGCGTTCAACCAGCTGATCCCGGAGATCGAGGCCCGCACCGTCGCGACGTTCGAGCAGACCGAGTTCGACGAGGACTGGCAGCCTGACGAGGCCCAGCTGGTACGGCCCAGTGCGACCTGGACCTACCTGGTACACGACAACCCGTTCGGCTCCGAACTGGACCGGCTGATCTCCTCCGTTGGCCGCCGGCTCAGTGGCAGCGGCCGCCGCTGAGCGCGGCCAGGGCTCGATCACGTTGACCCAGGCCGACCCGGCGGACAGCAGGCTGGCCGTACTGGAGACCGCCGCCCTGCTGCGGGAGCTGACCGCCGGCATGATCCGGTGCACCGATTTCGACCAGGCGGTGGAGCATCTCGCCCGCACCACCCGATCCGCGCTGCCCGGGGTGACGTATGCGAGCGTCTGTTTTCTCCGGGCCGGCCGGCCCGCTTCGGTGGCGGCGTCCGATCCACTGGTCAAGGATCTGGATGAGCTTCAGTACGCCTCCGACGGACCGGCGATGACCGCGATCCGGGACCGCGAGATCGTGCTGGCCGATCCGGGTGCCGACTCGCCGCGCTGGCCGCAGTGGAGCCGGGCGGCGGTCGACCGGGGGATCCGTTCCGTGCTCTGCGCGCCGGTGGACGTCGACGACGAGGCGATCGGTGCGATCAACCTGTACGCGGAGCGGGTCGGGGCGCTCGGCGTCGGCGAGCAGTTGACCGCCCTGCTCCTCGCCGAGCACGCCGGACTGCTCCTCGCAGCGGTGCGGGACCGGCGTCGCGGCGGGGCGGCGGGCGGGGCCGACGCCGACCGTCCGGAGTACGGCGACGTGATCGGCCCGGCGATCGGCATCGTGATGACCCAGCGGCGGTGCCCGGCCGGGGAAGCGCTCGCGGTGCTGCGCGAGGCGGCCGAGGCGACCGCGATGCCGTTGCCGGAGGTCGCCGAGCGGCTGGTGGCGTCGGTGCTGCGGGCCGACAGCCAGCAGCGGTGAATGGCGGGTGGGTTCGCGGCGGGAGATACTCGGGTAGCACCGGCGGTGTGACCGGTGCGACCAGTGGGAAGGGCGTGAGGGCGATGCAGGCGCAATTCCGCGTGCCCGGCCAGCCGATCCAGCCGATGCTGGTGACCCTGCCGTTCGGACTATTCGTCTGTGCGGCCCTGTTCGACATCTCGGTGGTGGCCGGGGCACCCGACCTGTTCGGTGAGGTCGGCTACTGGACGTTGGTCGCCGGGCTGGCCGCCATGGCGCTGACCGTGGCGGTGGGTCTGGTCGATCTCTGGGACGAGCCGTCCGGTCCGGTCCGCTCCTCGCTGGTCCGGTTCAACCTGATCAGTACGGCGATGGGTGGGCTGTTCCTGCTCGCCGGCTTGATCCGTACCTCCGGTCCGACGTCGTTGGCCGGCGTCCCGTTGTTGATCGTGGAGCTGGTCGGCCTCGGCGTGGGGGTGGCGGGCCTGCGTCACGGCACGGCTCTGCTGCGCCACGTCGGGGAGGTGGCGGCCGCCGATGAGGGCATTCGCCGGTCGGACGGGTTGGACGCGCTGGCCCGCCGCTAGCTCGCCGCACAGCGGCCGGTCCCGCGTGACCCGGTCCCGCGCGATGCGGTGGGTGCCGGTTCAGCTGTCCAGCAGGTCCCGCATCCGGTTGATCTCGACGGCCTGTTCGGCCGCGATCGAGGTGGCGAGTTCCTCGACGGTCACGTCGCTGCCGCCGGTGAGCACCCGGTCGGACATTTCGACGGCACCTTGGTGGTGGTCGGTCATCATCGCCACGAAGAGCCGGTCGAACTCGGCTCCCCGGGCGGCCGCCAGTTCCCGGACGGCCTGCTCGGTCTGCATCCCGGGCATCGTGTCGTGGTCGTGTTCACCGGCGGGTAGCCGCCGGTCCTGCAGCCATTGCCGGAGTACGGCGATCTCGGCGGCCTGCCCAGCCCGGATGCGGTCGGCGAACGCCCGTACCCCTGGGTCGGCACTGCGGTCGGCGGCGAGCGCTGCCATCTGCACGGCCTGGGTGTGGTGCGGGATCATCATCTGGACGTACCAGGTGTCCAGCGCGTTGTACTGCGGTGGATCGATGGTCACGTCCGCACCGGGGCGCAGCTCGGCCGGCTCGCCGGGCCGGCCGGGAAGGATCACCGGCGGTGCGTCCGTGCCGGTGGACGTTCCCGCCGACCCGGTCGCTGCGTCGTTGGTGGTGGCCGAGGTCGTTGCGGTGGTCCGTAGCACGACCACCGCGACGACGACCACGGCCGGGATCAGGGCGAGTGCCAGTAGCCGCCGGTGCCGGCCGAGTGACAGTCGGGACATCGGACCTCCCGAGGTGGACGGTCGCGATGCTATCCGGCTAACTCCATGTATCGATGTGATTACTGTCACATCGATGTCGGGAACTCGGCGGTATCGTCGCAGCATCATCAATCCCTTTCGAAGGGTGCCGCACATGATCAGACGTTCCCCACGAGGGCCGCGGCAGCTCCGGACGGTGGCAGTGGCGGCGATCGCCGTCCTGTTCGGCAGCACCGCGTTGGCGACACCGAGTCATGCAGGGACCCCGTTCGACGTCGACTGCGCCGACGCCACCGACGCGCTGGCGGTCGAGTTGTGCCTGGCCCAGGCGTCGGCGGCGGGCACCGACGACCCCGGACTCGGCGTCGACGAGATCGACAGCAGTCGGAACCTGCGCCAGATCGCCAGCCTGCCCAAGCCCGCGCCGTTCGACACCGAGTCCTCGTTGAACTCGGACCTCGCCTTCCAGGGCAGGTACGCCTTCGTCGGCAACTACAACGGTTTCGTGATCTACGACATCGCCAACCCGCGGCGGCCGCGACTGGTGTCGCAGGTGGTCTGCCCGGGTGGGCAGAACGACGTGTCGGTCCACGGTGACCTGTTGTTCCTGTCCACAGACTCGTCGCGCAGTGACGACTCCTGCGCCAGCACCTCCCAGTCCGCGTCGGTGAAGGAGTCCTGGGAGGGCATCAAGATCTTCGATATCCGGGACAAGGAGAACCCCCGGTACGTCAAGTCCGTCGAGACGAACTGCGGCTCACACACCCACACCCTGGTGCCGGCGAAGAGCCGTGCGTTCGTGTACCTCTACGTGTCGTCGTACAGTCCGTCGACGAATTTCCCGGACTGCCAGCCACCGCACGACCTGATCTCGATCGTCAAGGTGCCGTTGAAGAAGCCGACCGACGCGGCCGTGGTGGCCACCCCGGCGATCTTCCCGGACGGCGGCAACCCGGGTGGCAACGGCAGTTCCACCACCACCGGCTGCCACGACATCACCGCGTACCCGCAGAAGGACCTCGCGGCGGGCGCCTGCATGGGCGACGGCGTGCTGCTGGACATCTCCGACCGGGAGGCGCCCCGGGTCATCCACCAGGTCCGGGACACCACCAACTTCGCCTTCTGGCACTCGGCGACGTTCAACAACTCGGGCACCAAGGTGGTCTTCACCGACGAACTCGGCGGCGGCGGGGCGGCGACCTGCAACCCGACCATCGGTCCGGACCGGGGAGCCAACGCCATCTACGACATCACCGGTACGGGTGACGCGCGGACGCTGGTCTTCCGCAGCTACTTCAAGATCCCCCGGACCAACGGGTCGACCGAGAACTGTGTGGCCCACAACGGTTCGCTGATCCCGGTCCTGGGCCGCGACATCATGGTCCAGGCCTGGTACCAGGGCGGCATCTCGGTCTGGGACTTCACCAACTCGGCCAGGCCGCAGGAGATCGCCTACTGGGAGCGGGGACCGGTCTCGGACACCCGGATGGTCACCGGCGGACCATGGTCGACGTACTACTACAACGGCTACATCTACTCCAGTGACATCCAGAAGGGCCTGGATGTGCTGGACCTCAAGGACTGGCGGACGGCGAGCGCCAAGCTGGTCCGGTTCCCGGAGCTGAACGTGCAGACCCAGCCCTGGTACCTCAGCTGGTGACACCGCCCTTTTGAGACCGAGCGGGCGGTGGGTGGTCGGACTGCGGTCCGACCACCCACCGCGCCTGACCGACCTGGCTGGTTGTCCGGATGTTCATCCATAGGTAGCCGGGCGTTCGGCTTCGGCGCGTTGCGCTCGGTGGCGGTGCCGCCGGCAGGGCTGGAGTGGTTGGACGGACGGCGGTCCCGTCGTCGAGGTCGACGCGTCGGAGGTGGCGGTGACGGGACGAGCTGTGGTGTTCGGCGCTGGCGGGGACGGCTGGGCCGGCTGGCAGTTGGGGATGCTCGTCGGACTCGATCGGGCTGGCGCCGGACTGCGCACGCCGGACCTGGTGGTAGGGACGTCGACCGGCGCCCTGGTGGCGGCGCTGGTCTACGGCGACGCTGGTCCTGCCGCGGCCGTGCGGACCGTACGGCGGGTCGGGACCTGGCCGGTGACAGCCCGGCAGACCGACTACGAACTGGTCGACGAGACCCGCCGGAGCCTGCGTGCCGGCGGTGCCACGTCGTCGCAGGCCCGGGCGCAGCTTGGGCGGCTGGCACTCGCCGCCGACCCGTCGGACGCCGCCGTGGGTGCCGTTGCGGACCTGCTGCGGGACCACCGCTGGCCCAGCGCGCCCCGGCTGCTGGTCACCGCGGTCGACGCGGACAGCGGTCAGCTGGTGGCGTGGGACTCGACGTCCGGCATCGCCCTGCCACGGGCAGTCGCGGCCAGTTGCGCGCTGCCGGGGGTGACCGGGCCGGTGGCGGTGGACGGCCGCCGCTACATCAGCGGCGCAGTCCGTTCGACGAGCAACCCGGACCTGGCGGCCGGCGCGGCGACGGTGCTGGTTCTGGCCGACGGCGGGCCGGCGGAGGCCGAGGCGGCGGCCGAGGCGGCGGCCTGGCGAGATCGTCCCGCCGAGGGTTGTCCCGCCACGCCCATGTTCCTGACGCCGGATGCGACAGCACGGGCGGCGCTCACCGGTGACCCGGATGATGCTGTCGTGTTCGCGGCGGCGCTCGCCGCCGGTGAGCGTCAGTCGTCGGGGTACGCCGGCCAGGTTCGCGCCCACTGGGGGACGTCAGCCGAGCACGGCGGCGATCAGCATCAGGGTGACGGCGGTGGCGACCGTGGAGAGCACCACCGAGTCCCGGGCGAGGCGTTGACCGCGCTGGTACCGGGTGGCGAAGATGAAGACGTTCTGCGCCGTCGGTAGCGCGGCGGTGACCACTGCGGCGAGCAACGCGGTGCCGCTGAGGCCGAGACCGTGTCGGGCGATCAGGTAGGCCGCCGCCGGCTGGCCGAGCACCTTGAGGGCGACGGCGGTGTAGCGTTCCCGGGCCTGCGGGTCGGCCGCCAGCGGCCGGCTTCCGGGCAGGGACATTCCGAGGGCCAGCAGAGCCAGCGGTACGGCGGCCGCACCAAGCAGTTCGGCGGGGCGCAGCAGCTCGGCGGGTGGCTGCCACCGGCTGATCGCCAGTGCCAGGCCCGCCGCCGAGGCGATCATGATCGGGTTGCGGGCCGGCAGGGACAGCAGCCGACGGACGGACGGGCGGCGGTCGCCGGCGGTGAAGTCCAGGACGGCGAAGGCCACCGGTGCCGCGACGAGCACCTGGAACAGCAGCACCGGCGCGACGACCGAAACGTCGTCGAGCACGTACGCCGCTACCGGGATGCCGAGGTTGGCTGCGTTCACATAGGAGGCGCCGAGCGCGCCGATGGTGACATCGCCGGCCGGCCGCTGCCACAGCCAACCGGCGAGCGCCAGGTAGGCGGCCGCCACCACCACGGTGCTCGCCAGGTAGGCGAGGAACGCGGGGGTGAACACCTCGGTCGGGGACGTGCCCGCCAAGGTGGTGAACAACAGCGCCGGCGTCGCGATGAAGAAGGCCAGCCGGGCCAGGACGGCGGTGCCATCCGGGCCGAGCAGCTCGAAACGGCCGATCAGGTACCCGATCAGGGTCACCGACCAGATCGCGGCGAACCCGGCGACGATGGCGCGCATGTGATCATCCTGCCGGTTCGGCAATAGCACCGAGGTCGGGTATCCAGAGCGAGCAATCGATTACGGTGCGCTTGTCAATCATCACATTCCTGCAACGCCGTCCGGTATTGACCCGGGAGCGTGGGAGCGGCAGCATCGGTTCGTGCGCAGCCGCCGGCGCACCGGGTCGTCCCCTGTGTCCGGTGCTGGCTGCCGCGTCCCAGCCGGCTGCCGTTGCGTACGGACACCAGCCGGCGGCCGGGATACACGCTTCCGGCCGGAACTGTCTAGGAGGACCATGTCGGTCAGCCCTGCCTCGCCGCGCGCCGGCTGGTCCGGTTTGCCACCGTCTGGTGCGGCCCGTCCGCCCGCCGCGCCGCGGCGGGGGACCGGCCCGGCGATGGCGACCGTGACCGTCACCGTGTCGATTCCGCTCACCGCCGGCGAGGAGGCGCTCTCGTCGTCCGCCCGCCGGTTGTTGGAGGCCGCCCGGGAGCTGGTGGAACGGGGTGAGGCGACGGTGGAGATGCCGACGGTCGACGCGACCCGGGCGCAGCCCGGCGCGGCGCTCGACCAGATCGGCGCCGGCCGCGACGCGCCGGGTCCGACGTCGGCGGCCGGTGGGGTGTTCACCGACCCCGCCACCCGGTCACGGCGGACCACCACGGTCGCCGTGCCGGCACTGCACGTCATGGTCGCGTCGCGGACCGTTCTGTTGGACGGCGAGCCGCTGCTGCTGACCCGACTCGAGTTCGATCTCCTGCTGCACCTGGTGGAGAACCCTCGCCGGGTCTTCACCCGGTTGCAGTTGCTCGCCGCGGTATGGGGCTACGAGCACACCGGGGTGCGTACCGTGGACGTGCACATCCGCCGGCTCCGCGGCAAGGTGGGCAACTCGCCCCTGATCACCACCGTGTACGGCGTCGGCTACCGGCTCGCCGACGACGTCCGGATCAGCATCGACACCGCCGGCTGACCGCACTGCCGGGACCGCACTGCCGGCGGCCCCGATCGACGTCGGCGAGGCCCGGAGGCCGCGTGGCTGGCCAGGGGTTGGACGGGGTTTGCCGGCCGTCGGCGACGGGTAAGTGGCGGATCTTCGCGGCGACCCGGTGCCGGAGTCCGAGCCGGTCATGGCTCGCCGTAACCGATCTGAAGGGGGATGGGCGCATGCTGACGCATGACGTGAACCGGCGACCGGGACTCGGCGTACCGGGAACCATCGACAGTGATCGTATCCGCACCGCGCTGACCAGCCGGTACCAGGAGTTGACGGCTGAGTACGAGCAGGCGATGACGCAGAGCCAGGTGCTGCGGCTGGTCGAAGGGGGCGACACCGCCGGCGACGACCAGGCCGACAGCGGCACGAAGACCGCCGAGCGGGACGCGGCCCAGTCTTTGATCCGTACCATCCTGGAGCGTCGCACCCAGTTCGAGCATGCCCTGGCCCGTCTCGCCGCCGGCGACTACGGGCGTTGCGAGGGCTGCGCCGTAGCCATTCCGGTGGAGCGGCTGGAGATCTACCCCTCGGCCACCACCTGCGTCACCTGCAAGCAGTCCCGGGAACGGCGGGCGGCCTGACCGGGACCGTGCGGATCACGAGCGCCCCCCGGATCACCGGCACCACGAACCGACGAGGGAGCACGAAGATGACGACTGCCCAGCTGACTGCCATTGACGCCACCGTGGACAAGACCAACCGGTTGCTCAGCGAGATCGAGCACGAACTCGGCTGGCCGGCGCAGCGCCGCCAACAGTCCTATTCGGCGCTCGCCGCCGTGCTGCACACGTTGCGCGACCGGCTACCACTGGCCGAGGTGGTGCAGCTCGCGGCGCAACTGCCGCTGCTGGTCCGCGGGCTGTACTACGAGGGCTGGGACGCCACCTCGGCTCCGACGAAGCTGGACCGTGCCGAGTTCGTCGCCCGGGTGCGCCGGGACTTCCCGTTCGACGTCGAGGGCGGCGCCGAGCAGGTGATCCGGACGGTCAGCCGGGTGCTTCGACGGCACGTCAGCTCCGGCGAGTGGGACGACGTGCTGGCCACCGTACCGGTCGAACTGCGTGACCTGCTGAGCGACTGACGCCGCTGCCCGCACCGCAGCGGGCAGCGGCACCCCCGTCACCGTACGGTCACCTCGGTGGCCAGCCGGCGTCGGTGGTCGACCTGCCGCTGGGCGCCGACCAGCCGGACCGCGACCCGGTGGCGGACGTCGGTGCTCGACGCGGCCAGCCGCAGCTCCAGATCGCCGGGCTCGACGACCCGGCGCCCGTCCCGCCCGGTGAAACACGACAGGTCGGCGGAGAAGTCGAACTCGACCCAGCGCGCCTGGCCAGCCTGCAACAGCACCCGGGCGTACCCGACCAGCCGGATCACCGGTCGGGTGACCTGCGCCACCGGGTCGTGCAGGTACAGCTGGACGATCTCGCTGCCCGCGCGGTCACCGGTGTTGCGTACCCGCAGTCGGATCCGCAGCGTGCCGTCGGTGCCGATCTGCGCCGGAGCCGCACCCCGGTCGTGCTCGACCCCGTCGACCAGCGGCGTCGACCACTCGAACGAGGTGTACGACAGGCCATGACCGAACGGGTACAGCGGACCGGGATCGACATTGCTCACCTCGGTCCGGTGTCCCAGCAGCGGGCTGAGATAGCTGGTCGGCTGGCCGCCGGCCTGCCGAGGAACCCCGATCGGCAACCTGCCGGACGGGCAGACCCGGCCGCTGAGCACACCGGCGACCGCGCGGCCCCCCTCGGCACCGGGGAAGAACGCCTGCACCACCCCGGCCAGCCGGTCGGCGTACCGGCCGAGCGCGTACGGGCGTCCGGTCAGCAGCACCAGTACCACCGGGGTGCCGGTGGCGACCAACGCCTCGATCAACTCACCCTGCCGTCCGGGCAGTTCCAGGTCGGTGGCGTCGCAGCCCTCGCCGGAGGTTCCGGCGCCGAACAGCCCGGCCCGGTCCCCAACCACCGCGACACAGACGTCGGCCCGCGCCGCAGCGTCTGCGGCCACCACGATGCCCGGAGTGTCCTGCCCGTCCACCGGGCCGGTGGTGACGTGCTCGATGGCCGCTGCAGGCAGCTCGGCCCGCAGCGCGGCCAGGACGGTCCCCATCGGGAGTTGGTCACCGGCGTCGGCCGGGACGGTACCGACGTGGCTGGGGAACGTGTAGCAGCCCAGCAGCCCGTTGACTGAGTCGGCCAGCGGTCCGACCACCGCTACCCGCCCCTGCTCGGGCAGCGGGAGGACGGTGTCGTTGGCCAGCAGGACCACCGATTCCTCGGCCAGCCGCCGGGCCAGGTCCCGATTCACCGGCGGGTCCAGGTCGATACCCGGCCCAGCGGACGGCCCGCCCGCCTCGCTCGGGTGGTCCGCCCCGGCCAGTGCCGGTGGCACCGGATCCCAGTCCGGGTCGAGCAACCCCAGCTCACATTTCTGCCGCAGGACGCGGGTGACGGCCCGATCGACCACCGACTCCGGCACGGCACCCTGCCGGACTGCCTCGACAAGCGGGGCTCCGTAGCACCGTACCGCCGGCAGTTCGACGTCGACCCCGGCGCTGAGCGCCAGAGCGGCGGCGGTGGTGGGACCGTCGGCCACCCGGTGCAGCAGCTCCAGGAACGACACACCGAAGTAGTCCGCGACCACGGTGCCGGTGAACCCCCAGCGGCCACGGAGCAGATCGGTGAGCAGACCGCCGTCTGCCGCCGCCGGTACGCCGTCCACCTCCGCGTACGAGTGCATCACCGATCGAGCGCCACCGTCGCGGACGGCCATCTCGAACGGTGGGAGCAGGACGTCGGCGAACTCTCGCGGGCCGACCGACACCGGCGCGAAGTTGCGCCCGGCCCGGGAGGCCGAGTAACCGGCGAAGTGCTTGAGGGTGGCCACCACCCCGGCCGATTCGAGCCCACGCACGTATGCGGTGCCGATCGTGGCGACCAGGTACGGATCCTCGCCGATAGTCTCCTCGGTACGACCCCAACGGGGGTCCCTGACCACGTCGAGCACCGGGGCGAGTCCCTGGTGCACCCCGACCGACCGCATGTCCTGCCCGATCCGACGCGCCATCTGTGTCACCAGGTCAGGGTCGAAGCTGGCACCCCAGGCCAGTGGGGTCGGGTACACGGTGGCGCCCCAGGTCATGAACCCGGTCAGGCACTCTTCGTGGATCAGCGCGGGAATACCGAAGCGGTTGCCGGCGACGATCTCGGCCTGCAGCCGGTGCAGCGCCCGGGCACCGTCGGCCGGAGTCACCGCCGTGGTGCCGAACGGGCGGGTCAACTGCCCCAAGCCGGTGTGCAGCAGGTCGGCCCAGTCAACTGACTCGTCGACCAGATCATGCTGCAGCGGGGCCATGTCGTCGATCGAGGCATTGGCGCCCCGCCAGTAGCTGTACAGCTGTGCGATCTTCTCCGTCAGCGACATCCGACTAAGCAGGTCGAACACCCGTTCCTCCACCGGTAGGGTGAGATCGCGCCACGGCGCTGACCGATCGAGGGCCTCGTCCAGGGCATGGTTCGTGCCGCTCACCGGCAGCCTCCTGTCGATCGCGCCGCGCCAGTCCAGTACCGGCGTCGCCGGACCGTCGCGCCTGTTCTCCGACATGTTTCCGGAAACTTGCGGCTTCGTCGAGATCTGGCAGTCCACAGTTTGCTGGCAGTGTCCGGGTATGCTCCCGCATCGTGGCAGCCGGATGTGTCCCGTCCGGCCGCCGTTCAGGCAACCGCCGCCCGGGCGGTTCCGGAAAGTTCCGGTCGGTGGCGCGGCCGACTCGGTCGCCGGCATGTGCGACACACTGCCGGCCGGGTCGATGCCAAGCGTTTTCCAACTGCGGCAAGATGGGGCCCGGACTCGGCGTTCGGAGCCGGACCGACTGGCGGAAGGTTCGGCCGTACGCTGAAGCCTCGACGAAGGAGTTGCTGCCGTGACGGTCGATGAAGGACGCAGGATCACGATCACCGCGATCGCCCAGGAAGCCGGTGTCTCCGTGCCGACCGTGTCACGGGTGCTCAACGGGCGCAACGACGTCGCCCCGCAGACCCGTGAACGGGTCGAGGAGCTCCTGCGTCGGCACGGCTACCGACGGCGGGCGACCCGGTCCCGCGCCGGTGCCAGCCTGATCGACCTGGTCTTCAACGATCTGGACAGCCCGTGGGCCGTGGAGATAATCCGCGGCGTGGAGGATGTCGCGCACGCCGCCGGGGTCGGAACCGTCGTCTCCGCCATCCACCGTCGGTCCGCGGCGACCCGGCAGTGGCTGCAGAACCTGCGGACCCGGGCCACTGACGGTGTAATCCTGGTCACCAGTGAACTCGCTCCGCCATTACACACCGAGCTGCGACGGCTGAACGTACCGATGGTACTGGTCGACCCGGCCGGCGTGCCGAGCCTGGACATCCCCACTATCGGGGCGACCAACTGGGCCGGCGGACTGCGAGCGACGGAACACCTCATCTCCCTGGGACACCGCAGGATCGGCTTCATCGCCGGTCCGCCCCGGCTGCTGTGCAGCCGGGCCCGGCTCGACGGCTACCGGGCCGCGTTGGAGGCGGCTGAGATCCCGCTGCGCCCCGAGTACGTCGTCCCCGGCGACTTCTACCACGAGTCGGGCTTCGCTGGCGCGGCCGCGTTGTTCGACCTCGACGAACCACCGAGTGCGATCTTCGCGTCCAGCGACCAGATGGCCCTCGGCGCATTCGAAGCCCTGCGGCAACGCGGCCTGCGGGTTCCGGACGACGTCAGCGTGGTCGGCTTCGACGACCTGCCCGAGGTGCAGTGGTCGTCGCCACCGCTGACCACGGTGCGCCAGCCGCTGGCCGAGATGGGGCTGCTGGCGGCGCGGACAGTACTGCGTCTGGCGCAAGGGGAAGCGCTGGAGACGCCGCGGGTGGAGCTCGCCACCGAGCTGGTCGTGCGGGACAGCTGCGCGCCGTACCAGGAGCTGTAATCCGGCCGGCCCCGCGTTTACCCGAGGTTAGTGACGATCCGCCTCGGGTACCACCCGCAGGCAGGAGCGCGCCGGCGCCGCCGGCGCGTGCCGACCGACCCGCAGGGGGCAGTCATGACACTTGACGACGACGACATCCGCAGCACCGGGCCCGCGACGGGTCACGGCCCGGCTGATGGTGGGGCGAATCCGGCTGGGCGCGACGGTGGTGCCGACGGCGGCGCTGGTCCGAAGGCGCAGGAGGGCCCGGCTGATGGTGGGGCGAATCCGGCTGGGCGCGACGGTGGTGCCGACGGCGGGGCGAACCGGCGTTGACTCGGCTGCCCACCGCGACACGTGGTGCCGGCTGCACCGGCGGGCACGGACTTACCGACCCGCCGCAGATCGCCGCGTCACCGGGCTCGCCGGGCGGTGCGGGCGCGTCCCGCCGCCCGGCGGCGCTGACCCGGTGCGTTGCGGTGGATCCGACGACGTTCGCCGATGTCTACTGGGGGCGTAGACCGCTGCTGTCGCGCGCTGTCGACCTGGCCGGCCCCGCCGGCTTCACCGATCTGCTCGACGGCCCCGCAGCCGACCAGCTGCTGAGCCAGCACGGCCTGCGTACGCCGTTCCTCCGGGTGGCCCGGGACGGTGAGGTCTTCGCGGAACGGACCTACACCGGCAGCGCCGGCGCCGGCGCCGAGATCGACGACCAGGTGCTCGACGAGCGGGTGTTGGATCTGTATGCGGACGGTGCCACCCTGGTCCTGCAGGGCCTGCACCGGCTCTGGCCACCGATCATCTCGTTCATCGGCGAGCTGTCCACCACACTGGGCCAGCCGTTGCAGACGAACGCCTACCTCACACCGGCTGGCAGCCGTGGATTCGCCACCCACTACGACACCCACGACGTGTTCGTGCTGCAGACCGAGGGTCGCAAGCGGTGGCGGGTGCACGAACCGGTACTGACCGATCCGCTGCCCCAGCAGACCTGGTCGGGTCGGGCCGATGAGGTGGTTGCCCGGTCCGAGGCCGCACCTGCGCTGGACGTCGTGCTCGGCCCCGGCGATGCCCTCTACCTGCCTCGAGGCTGGCTGCACAGTGCCACCGCGCAGCAGGAGAGCTCGATCCACCTCACCGTCGGGATTCGCGCGTTCACCCGGTACTCGCTGGTCGAGGCGCTGCTCGAGCTCGCCGTCACCGAGCCGCAGCTGCGCACGTCGCTGCCGTTCGGCGCCGACCCGTGCGAACCCGCCGGGATCACCTCGGAGCTGACCGCGACGGTGGCGGTACTGCGTGACTGGTTGGCCTCTGTCGAGCCGGACCAGGTCGCGGCGCCTATGCGCCGCCGGGCCTGGTCGGCGGTGCGCCCGGCCCCATTGCCACCACTGCAGCAGGCGGACCGGATCCGGACGCTGACCGTCGACGACGTCATCCGCCGCCGACCCGGATTGCGCTGGCGGCTCACCTCGCAGTCGGACGAGCGGGTCACCCTGCAGATCTTCGACCGTACGGTGAACTTTCCGGGCAGGTGCGTCCCCGCCCTGCGGGCGGTGCTGGACACCGCCGGTGTCCGGGTCGGCGACCTGCCAGGACTGGACACCACCGCCGACCAACTGGTGCTGGCCCGCCGTCTGCTGCGCGAAGCGGTCGCGGTCGTCGGCTGATCCACCATCGGCCCGGGCGGGTCAGCCCAGCCCCGTCAGCAGGACGGCGGTCGCCGCCAGGCCGGCGACCAGGACGATCGACACGGTACGCAGGTCGAGCTCGGCATGCCAGCGGTCGGCCAGCGCCTTCGCCGGCACCAGCCCGAGTAGCGGACCGACCAGGGTGACGACGAGCGCGATCACCGGCATCCCGACCGCCAGGTCGCCGCCGTAGCGCTGCCCGGCCCACCGCGCGGCAGTGGACAACCCGAACGCGGCGACGGCTCCGGCGGCGCCGAACAGCGCCAGCACCGGATATGCCGCTCGGGACAGGGGACCCACGTCGCCGGACCGCTCGACCAGGGCGCGGGCGGCCGCCAGCCAGTGCTCCGGATCGTCGTCAACGGCGGTACCAGGGGGCGGCGGCAGTGGTGCCGGAAGGCCACCAAGCCGTCCGGCCAACGGCCCGAACCGGTGACCGACCTCGGTCCAGATGTCGGCGGCCGCCCGGTCGACGTCCGCCAGCTCCCGGCTTGCCTGCTCGTGGAGTTGGTGCAGCTCCGCCAGGTCGGTCTCCACCTCGGCCACCGCGGCCTGCGCGCCGTCGCACCGTTGCGCGTACCACTGCTGCGCTTCGTTCCGGCGGTTCTGCAGCGCGGCGGCGAGTTCGGCGAGCCGGCGCATCAGCTCGGGGTAGGAGGCATCCATCAGGTCAGCCCGTACGGGATGATGACCTCGGCGCTGCGGTGCACGGCCCGGTCGAAGAACAGCGCCCGCCACGGCCGGGGATACCACGCCGGGCCGCCGGCCCGGGGGTACAGCGGCGGTCCGAGGTCGGAGCCGTGCACGTCCAACGCCACCCAGGCGCCGATCTGGTCGGTCCGTGAGCCAATCCCGCCGAGGTCGTCACGCATCCGCGCCACACCGCGCCACCAGCCCAGCACATGGGTGTGTCGCTCGGGCCCGAGGTGCAGCACCCGGCGGAGCCGGTCCAGGCCGGAGCGGCCGGCGAACTTCGCCGCCAGCCGTCCGGCGGCGGCGTCGACCGCGTACAGCACCAGGAAGTGTGGGCGGACCGGACCGTCCAGCACGTCACCGGAGAGCCGGTCAGCGGTGTCCGCGAGCAGCCCGCCGACGGTATCCAAGTCGTACAGTCCGGTGCCGGCCGGTAACGCCGCGTGTAGCCGGCGGGCGGCGGCTTCCGCGTCCGGGTCCAGACAGGCGATGTCGAACCGCGCCGCGCCGGGCGGGTACTGCCGGGCCAGGGACCGGGCACCCGCGTCGAGCAGGGCGCACGCCTCGTCCACCCGGGTGCCCAGTACCGCGAGATTGCGTCCGGGCGCCCGGGCCAGGCCGAGCCGGGCGGAGCGGGCCAGCACGTCGATCGTCTCGCCGAGCAACGCCACCGGTACCCGCGGTCCGTCGCTGTCGGCGATGAGCGCCTGGTAGTCCGGCGCCTCGGCCAGCCGGGGTACCACGTCGCCGTCGAACAGCCGCGGCGGGGGCAGGTCGGCGGACCGTCGTCGCCACAGTCGGTGTTGCAGTTCCTGCCAGGTGTCCCGGTCGCTGGCGGGCGGAACCCGGACGACCTGGTTGGCCTCCATCGCCCCGGACTCGGCGTTGACCACGGCGTGGTGGCGGGGCAGTGACTCCGCCGCGGTGTTGGTCTCCGGCAGGACGCGGCGCGCCTTCGGTAGCGCGATCCGTAGTGCGAACTGGGCGATCAGCGCGGTACGCCCCCATAACGCCTGGATACCGGAGACGTCCTGGGACGCCAGGATCAGGTGGATGCCCTGTGACCGGCCACGCCGGGCCAGGTCCTCCAGCAACGTCGCGGCCTCGGTGGCCAGTGCGTCGTTGCCGGCGAGCAGCACCTGGAACTCGTCGATCACCGCCACGATGCGCGGCCACCGGCCCTGTGGGTCCTCGGCGCGCAACTCCGCCAGCTTCGTCACCTCGTGGCGTTTGGCGGCGTCGGCCCGCTGCCGCAGTTGCGCACCCAGGAAGTGCAGCATCGCCAGGCCGAACTCCCGGTCGGTGTTGACGTTCACCCCGACCAGCCGGACATGTGGCAGGAAGCTCGGATCCCGCCGGCCCGGCGCGAACCGGGCGAAGGACACCCCCTCCTTGAAATCCAGCAGGTAGAACTCCAGCTCGGTCGGGGAGTAGCGGGCGGCCAGGGCACCGATCCAGGCGTAGATCAGGTTGGTCTTGCCGGTGCCGGATGGCCCACCGATCAGCGCGTGCGGCGGATAGTCGCTCAGCGTCACCGTCACCGGCCGACCCTGTGGGCTGTCGCCGACCGGCGCGGTCAGCCCGGCGGTGGCGTCCTCGGTCCATTCCTGTTCGGGCAGCAGATCGCTGAACACCGCCGGGACCGGGCCGGCGGCGACCGCAGCGGCGATCTCCCGGCAGGTACGGGTGACCAACTCAGCCGGCGGTGGCGGGTCGATCCGTACCGGCAACTGCGGATAGCCGCTGACCCGGGCCGTGCCGCCGGAGACCGACACGGTGGTCACGGTGGGCGCGGCGCTGAGCCCGACACCGCGGACGATCAGATGGACGCCGCAGGCGGCACCGGCGCGGGTGATCCGGTCCAGCTGAGCCCGTTCGTGCCGGGACAGCTCCTCCCCGGGCCCGCCCAGCAGGACGGCGATCCGCCACGGCTCGGGCCGTCGGCCGGTGGCTGTCGCCAGTTCGCTCAGCGTCCGGAACTCTCCGGCCAGCACCGTCTCGTTGATCCGGCGGATGTGGTCGACCAGGTCGTCCAGGTGCCGGCTCAGCCCACCGGGGCCGGCGAAGGTGAGCAGGCCGGGTCCGGCCAGCGGGGCGAAACCGGCGAGGCCGCCACCGAGCTGTTCCGGGTCGTAGCCGGTCAGTCGGACGGCGCCGGGCGCGGTACGGCCGAGGATCCGCAGCAGTAGCGCGGACAGCACGGCGTCACACCCCGCTCGGTCGGCGCCGTCCAGCGCCACGTGGCCGTGGTCCAGGACCGCGACGAGCGCGGGTACGGCGGCACCCCCGGCCAGCCCGGCCAGCCCGGTCAGGCCGATCCGGCACGATCCCGGTGATTCCGTGCGTGCCGCCGGGGCGGGATGCCACCGGGCCCAGTCGGCGGCGGCGGCTCCCGGTGCCGCCCGGTCCACTGCCGCGACGGCTCCCCGGGTGACGACCGTTATCTGGTCGCGGTACTGCTCGGCGAGGTCGGCGAGCCGGCGGTCGCGGTGCACTGCGGCTCGGTGCGGCACCTGCTCGGCTGCCAGTCGTACCCGGTTGAGCTGTTGTTGCGCCGCGGCGATGTCCTGTTCGACGTCGTCAAGTCGGTTGCGGGCCGCCGCCCGGGCATGCCCGAGCGCCCGGCGGACCGCGGCTACCAGATCGGCCCGCGCGTCAGGCATCGCGCCCCCGCAGCGGTCGGGGCTGCTCCGGGCGCAGCGTCTGCGGCTCGCGGTCGAGCAGCCGCAGCAGTACGCCGGTGAGTACCGCTCCGGCGACGGCCGAGTCGGCCGGATGCGGCGGATCCGGGGGCTGCCCGGCCTGGTCACCGTCGGCCCGGCGACCGTCGTCGCGCCGCTCGTCGGCCGGCACCCGGCAGATCCGGGCGAGCAGGGTCTGCAGCACCGGATCCGGCATGCCGGGGAGCAGCTCGCGTACCCGTCGGGTGGTGGCGGAGGCGAGCTGACGCAGGTCCTCGGCCTGCGGCTCGTGGTCCAGCAGGTCTCCGGCGAGGCGGTGCAGCAGCGGTGGGGTGATCGCGGCGAGATTCAGCCCGGTCGGCGCGGCCACTGCGGCGAGGTCGCGGTGCAGTCCGGCCCGGTCCTCCCGACGGACCGCCGTCGCGACCCTGCGCAGCAGTTCGGGGGTGTCGGTGGCGGCGGCCGGCCGGGTCGTGTCGGTGGCGGCGTCCGGCCCTGGCCAGACCCCGGCGGACTCCCGGTCGGTCAGCTCCGCGACCCGGGCGGCCCACCAGTTGCCGAGCTCGGGCGCGGCGGGCGCACCCGCCCGCCCGCCCGGTGCCGCCGTCGGTTCCTGGTCGCCGTCCAGTGCCGCCCGCCACCCGCTGTCGCCCCCCGCCGCCGGGCCGGCGCCGAAGCCGATCGCAGCCAGGTAGTCGTCCACCGACTGCGCAGCCACCCGCATCGCGTGGCCGGTCTGCTCCGCGTGTTCGGTCGCGCCGGTGAGCTGCGGCACCGCCAGCGGGTCCGCCGACTCCTGGCGGACCCAGATGAGCAACTCGGTCGCGGCGCGCAGCCGCTGCACCGCGACCGCGAGCTGGCCCACCGGCAGGTCGTCGGCGGCCGCCCGGACCCGGGCGGCGAGATTCTCGGCGAGGGACATTGGTGACTACAGCGTCGCGGAGTACGTCTGCGCCTGTTCGACGGCGGCGAGCGTGGCGGCGAGGCACTCCTCGAGCTCGGAGCTGGCCTGGAACAGCGCGGCCTGGGCCGCTCCGACCGCCTCGTGGCCGCTGCCTTCGAAGGCCGCCGCCAAGCTCTGCTGCGCCTCGGCGATCTTTTCGCTGGCTGCCTGGACGGCAGCCTGGCCCTCCGACACCTGCATGATCGCGGCTTCGATGGCGGACTTGACCTCGGCGACACTCGCCACGGGTGAAACCTCCTCAAGGGGCTGGAAGGTTCTATTAGAGCTTACCGCTGGTGGGTGATTGCTGCCCGGCTGTCCGGTCCCGCAGATGGGCTGGTCCGCGACGGACGCGCGGTCATCGGTGCTTGACCGGTGCGACCTGGGCAACTGCCGGCAGCGGATCAGGTATTCAGTCTGAATACCGGTCAGAATTCCGACACCGGACCGGTCAGCTGCCTGGTCAGCCATCGAGGCCCGCGAACCTGCGCGCCCACGTCGGTGACTCGGTCCCGCAATCGGCGGTCGGCCGTGACGACCACCACCCGCCGGTCTGGTCCGCCCTCGGCGGCGATCTCGACGATCAGATCGTCTCCCGACCCGAGAGCCGCGCCGATCCGTACCCCGCCGGCCGGCGGCAGACCGCGGGCCGCCCCCTCGACCACCAGGACCACCTCCAGCGGGCCGGTCAGCTCGGGCAGCCCCCGGCCGGCGACGTCGACCAGCTGATCGCGCAGCCGGACGGCCGCCGCCATCCGGTCGCGCCACCAGCCGTCGGGTCGGGAGCCGACCACGTTCGCGCCGTCCACGATCAGCAAAGTCCGCATCCGCCCAAGCCTGCCAGCATCCGCGGCCGTGGACCCGGCACCGGTTGAGCGCGCCTGTCCCGACCCACGCGCCGGTACCTCAAACGCGGTGCGGTGGTGGTCCCGGACGGCGGGGACGTTTGGCCCGGGGCGGCCCGGGTAGCCACAGTCCGGTTCACAGCCGGCGGGGCGTAACGGCGAGGGGGCGCAGATGAGTGACGGACCGTACGGCCCGGGAGGGCTCGGCACCGATCCCTGGGAGGACCTGCTGGCCCGGTTTCTCACCGGCGGTGAGCCCCGGCTGCCGGTGCACCGGGTCGACATCACCCGGCTGATGAGCGGCGACGCCCGTGACCTGCTGACCGCCGCCGCCCGCCGGGCGGCCCAGGCCGGCACCAGTGACCTGGACACCGATCACCTGCTCTGGGCGGCGTTGCAGCGTCAACCGCTACGGGAGTTGGTCCGCCGGGCCGGGGCCGACCCGAACGGGCTGCTCGCTGAGCTGGGCGGACCGGCGGCCGGCCGGGGCGAGGTGCCGGCGAACCTCTCGCTGACCCCGGCGGCGAAACGTGCCCTGCTGGACGCGCATCAGCTTTCCCGGGCCACCGGCGCGACCTACATCGGACCCGAGCACGTGCTGATGGCGCTGGCGGTCAATCCGGAGTCTGCCGCTGGCCGGATGCTGGCGGCCGGCCACGTCGAACCCCGGTCGCTGCAGAACGCCAGCGCGGAACGCGGCGGTGCGGCCAAACCGCGGACGGCCCGTGGGACCCCGACCCTCGACCAGTACGGGCAGGATCTGACCGAACTCGCCGCCCAGGGCGCGATCGACCCGGTCGTCGGCCGGGGTGAGGAGATCGAGCAGGCGGTGGAGATCCTGTCCCGGCGAACCAAGAACAACCCGGTGCTGATCGGGGAGGCCGGGGTCGGCAAGACTGCGATCGTTGAGGGACTGGCGCAGCGCATTGTCGACGGGGACGTACCACAGACGCTGATCGGCAAGCGGGTGGTGCAGCTGGACCTCGCCGGGCTGGTCGCCGGTACCCGGTACCGCGGCGACTTCGAGGAACGGCTGAAGAAGGTCATTGACGAGATCCGTAGCCACGGCGACGACCTCATCGTCTTCCTCGACGAGCTGCACACCCTGGTCGGGGCGGGCGGCGGCGGCGCCGAAGGGTCGATGGACGCCAGCAACATGCTGAAACCCGCGTTGTCCCGGGGTCAGTTGCGGGTGGTCGGTGCGACTACTTTGGACGAGTACCGGCGCAACATCGAAAAGGACGCCGCATTGGCCCGGCGGTTCCAGCCGGTCCTGGTGCCCGAGCCGACCGTGGCGGACACCATCGCGATCCTGCACGGTCTGCGGGACCGCTACGAGGCGCATCACCAGGTGCGGTTCACCGACGACGCGTTGCTGTCGGCGGCGGAACTCGCCGACCGCTACATCAGCGACCGGTTCCTGCCGGACAAGGCGATCGACCTGATCGACCAGGCCGGGGCCCGGGTCCGGCTGCGCACCCGCACACCGGCGGCCGACGTTCGGGACCTGGAACGGCAGCTCGAGCAGCTGCACCGGGACAAGGCCCAGGCGGTCGCCGACGAACAGTACGAACGGGCGTCCGACCTGCGGGACCAGCTGACGCAGGTGCAACGGCTGATCGAGACGGCCCGCAGCCCGGACAGCGCCGGGGTTCCCCAGGTCAGCATCGAGGAGATCGCCGAGGTGGTCTCCCGGGCCACCGGCATCCCGGTCAGTCAGCTCACCGAGGAGGAGCGGGACCGGTTGCTGCGGCTGGAGGGCGAACTGCACCAACGGGTGGTCGGTCAGGACGATGCGGTCACCGCGGTCGCCGAGGCGGTCCGGCGCTCGCGGGCCGGGCTGGGCGACCCGGACCGGCCGGTCGGCAGTTTCCTGTTCCTCGGACCCACCGGCGTCGGCAAGACCGAGTTGGCCCGGGCCCTCGCGGCGGCCCTGTTCGGTGACGCTGACCGGATGGTCCGCCTCGACATGAGTGAATTCCAGGAACGGCACACCGTCAGTCGGCTGGTCGGGGCACCGCCCGGGTACGTCGGCTACGAGGAGGCGGGCCAGCTCACCGAGGCGGTTCGCCGACGACCGTACGCGGTGGTGCTGCTCGACGAGATCGAGAAGGCGCACGCCGACGTGTTCAACGTCCTGCTGCAGCTGATCGACGACGGCCGGCTGACCGACAGTCAGGGCCGGACTGTCAACTTCCGCAACGTGGTTCTGATCATGACGAGCAACCTCGGCTCGGAGCTGATCACCGGCGGCGGCCGCAGTGTCGGCTTCGGTGGGGTGGACGGCGACAGTCCCGACGACGACCTGCGCGAGCGCCTGCTGCGCCGGCTGCAGGAGGACTTCCGTCCGGAGTTCCTCAACCGGATCGACGAGATCATCATCTTCCGGCAACTGGCCTCGCAGCAGCTGCGCCAGATCACCGACCTGCTGCTGGAGGAGACCCGCCGGCGGCTGCACGCCCAGGACATCGCGGTGGAGGTCACCGACGCGGCGGCCGACTGGATAGCCGGAGCCGGATACCAGCCGGAGTTCGGCGCGCGGCCGATGCGTCGGACGATCCAGCGGGAGGTCGACAACCAACTGTCCCGGTTGCTGCTCGACGGCACGTTGGCGGCGGGGCAACGGGTCACCGTCGACGCGCGGGACGGTGGCCTGCGGTTCGACGTCGACAGCGCCGCCGACCGGGATCCGGCGCCGGCAGGCGCCGGCTGGTGAACCCACCGGGTGGGTGCCGATCCGACCGGGCCCCCGCCGCTCGGCAGACGAACGGAGATGACGACGATGAGCCAACCTGAGGAACAGCGTGAGAAGTCCGCGAAGACCGACGAACTGCTGGCCCGCAACAGCCCTCTCGACACTGGGACCGGACCCGGCGCCGTCCTGGCGGACACCGATGTGCGTCCGGAACCGGCCGGTACGCAGACCCGGGCCGACCGCGACGACCCGGTGAGTAGCACCGAGCCCCCCGACTGACCGTCGTAGTGAGGAGGTTGTCGATGGCGGCGCACCGTCGAACCGACACCGGCACTGATCAGTTGTGGAACGAGTTCCACGCGTACGTGAACATTAGTTCGGAACAGTTGCGTGACTGGCTGCTGACCGAGGCGTCCGGTGAACGGGCGTTCGTCGGCCCCGGCGTCGACCTACCCCAGCCCGGTGGTGCCGTACTGGCGGTGCTGGGCAAACGGCGGGTGGATCTGACCGAACCGGACCGGCAGGTGATGGCGCAGGTCGTCGAGGGGATCCGGGACCTGCTCGCCCGCCGCCCGCCGACGGGCGCGGCGGACGACCGGTGGCGGCGGGCGCTGCTGGATCTGGGGCACGATCCGCTGCGGGCCGACGCGGACACGGCCGGTTGACCGGTCACCACCTGCACCCGTGCGGGACGACACGACCCGCCCCGGCGGCGGGTACCGGGAATCGGTACCCGCCGCCGGTCGCGGACCTGGCAGCCTCAGTCTCCCGGCCCGACCGGCCCGGCCGGGAGACAAACGGCTACGGCCGGGTGATGCCGAGCGAGTAGCTGCCCGAACCGCTGTACGCGTGGACCACGTACCGGTAGTAGCCGGCGGAGCCACTGTAGGTCAGCGTCTCGTCCGGACCGGGGCTGGTGCCGCTGGCCACGCTCACCCACCCGCTGCCGCTCCAGCGCTGCAGGTAGAGGTCGAAGTCACGGCTGGTCGGCCCGTCCAGGCAGGCCCGGTGGGTGCCGGAGCCGGCGGTGAAGTAGCTGCCGTTGGGCTGGATCTGGGTGCCGCCGGAGGAGAGCGACCCGGTGTAGGTGTTCTGGTACCCGCTGCAGGTACCGCTGCCCGGCGGCGGGGTGGTCGGCGGCGGGTTGCCGCCACCGCTGGTGCGCAGCGTCAGGCCGTACACCGAGAGGATCTCGTTGACCGGCTGGAAGTAGGTGGTGCCGCCGGTCGAGCAGTTGCCCGAGCCGCCGGAGGTGACACCCTGGGCCTGCTGGCCGGACAGCCATGAGCCGCCGGAGTCACCGGGCTCGGCGCAGGCGTTGGTCCGGGTCAGGCCGGACACCCGCCCCTGCGGGTAGTTCACCGTCGAGTTCTTGGCCTGGATGGTGCCGCAGCGCCAGCCGGTGGTGGACCCGGACCGGCAGATCGACGCGCCGACCGCCGCCTCGGCCGAGCCGGCGACCGTGACGTTGCCGCCGCTGTAGTTGTTCACCCACGGCTGCGGCGTCCAGTTCGAGTTGGTCTGCACCCAGGCGTAGTCGTTGCCGGGGAACGACGACCCGCGGAAGGTGCCCTGCGACACCTGGTTGTAGCCCTGGGTGGCGGTGCCCACGCTGCCGCAGTGCCCGGCGGTGACGAACCCGCCGGTCACCGAGAAGCCGACCGAGCAGCGGCCGCCCATGTAGTAGGCGTCGCCGCCCCGGACGTCGTACAGGGTGGTCGGGGTCTCGTCGGTGCGCACGATCCGTACCGCGTCCGCTGCGGCGCCGCTGCCGGCGACGAAGCTCTCGGCGACCGTGGCGTTGCCGCGGGCCAGCACCACCACGGTGTTGGTGGCCACGTCGACGTACCAGCCGGCGACGGCGGTCGCCGGCGCCTTCGCCGCAGTGCGGTCGAGCTTGGCCTTGACCCGGTCGAGTTCGGCCGCGCTGCGGTCGACCAGCTTGGCCTTCGCCCCGGCTGCGGTCACCGCTTCGGCCTGGGCCGGGTCGGTGACAGCCACGGTCAGGGTGCCGCCGTCGGGGGACAGCCATGCCCCACCGAAGTCGGCGCCGAGGGTGGCGCGCAGCATCGCTTCCTTCTTGTTGGCGCTGGCTTCCTTGGCGATCCGGGTCCGCGCCTGGTCCGCGGTCAGCCCCAGGTCGCGCTGCATCGCGGCAAGCATCCCGGGTGCGGCCGCGTCGGCGGCCGGCTGGGTGACCGGACCGGCGCTGGGTGCTGCCATCGCGGGCATCGCGGCCAGACCGGCCGCGCCCAGTGGCAGGATAGCGGCCGCGGTGGCCGCGATCAGTGCTCGTCTCATTTGCTCCCCTGACGATCGAACGGAAGTGACTCCGGTGGGCGGCCAGGGATCGCCTGGCTGAGCCGGCCGGAGGCACATGGCAACCCGACGTTTCCGACGCCGACGGGCCGGGCCCGGATGGTCCGCCGGTCGTGGTGTGCCGTCGGGACCCGGATGTCGGTGATCGGGGGAACGTCGAGCTGCTGTCAACTTAATGGCGGTCTATGTCAGCAGGCAGATACCAGCTGGCTCATACCGTCACAGCGACCGGTAGGGCGGAGCGGGGCCGGCAGGGGCGGGGCTGGTCGGCCCGGTCAGCCGTCCGCGACCGGGATCCCGGCCAGGCTCTGCGCCCCGAAACCGGGGTTGTCTGCGAGCCAGCCGAGATACTGCGGGTTACGTGCCAGGGAGTCGGTGTACGCCGTGGTGGCGTGGGTGAACACCCGGTCGGCGAGGGCGGCGGCGGTCGCGTCCGGGTGCCAGCCCAGCAGCAGCCGCCACCGCAGCGGCGCACCGGCCAGCGGTCGGGTCACCAGCCCACTGATCGGCCGGAACGTCGCCTGGCACAGGGCGATCGCCTCGCCAGACTCGACCAGGTCGACGCAGCCGCGGATGTCGGTCTCGTACATTTTGCGGGGAGTGAACCCGGACCGGGCACAGGCGGCGGCGAAGCAGTCGCCGAAGCATCCGTCGCCGGGCGCCGCGACCCACTGTTCGTCGGCGAGCATGCCGAGCTCGATCTCCTGACGGTGCGCCAGCGGGTGGGACTCCGGCAACAAGACGAAGATCGCGTCGACGGCGACCGCCCGCCACGCCAGTCCGAACTCGGCCGACGGGGTGGCGTCGCCGCACACCCCGGTGAGCGCGTAGTCCAGCCGGCCGCTGAGCACCATCCGGGCGAGCTCGTCGACGTACCAGGAGGCGTAGGTGCTGATCTGCGCCTGCGGCTGGTCGGCGGCGAGCCGGTGCACCAGGCCACCCAGGATCGGGCTGTTGACCCCGCCGAGCCGGAACCTGCTCATCACGCTGCCTGTGCCGGCCAGTCGGGCTGCTTCGTCCTGCAGCCCTTTCATCGCCGGCAGCAGCACCCGGGCCCGGGCCAGGACCAGTTCGCCCAGCGCGGTCGGTCGGGCACCCCGCCGGTCGCGCTCGAACAAGGGCCCGCCGAGGGTCCGTTCGATCCGTTGTAGTTGCGCGGTGAGCGCGGGCTGCGCCAACCCCAACATGGAGGCCGCCTTGGTGACGCTTCCCGTCTCCGCGATGGCGCAGACCACCCGCAGGTGCCGCAGCTCCAGGTTCATAACGTGACGGTAGGACCAGAACGGGATCGACGGGAAGACCTTCGATGGGGGAAACGTTCTCCGACATCAATATGAAACAGAACTGAACGGATATTACGGACTAGCTATCGCGATCGACCGGCGTCGTCGTCAGATCCTCGGGATAGGTAGTACGGCCGGACAGCAGATCCCAGGCCTTGTCCAGCACCCCCAGCGCCGGGTCCACCACCCGATTCCACGGCGGCCGCTGCGGGGCGTCGGGATGCGGCCGGGTCGGGGCGGCCTCCTCGGCTGTCTCCGCGCGGTTGCCCAGCCGGATGAGCTCCTCGTCGGTCGCCGCCGCCCGTAGCCGTGGCAGCAGCTCCTGCTCGACGACCGTACGGTGGTGCCGCCAGGCGGAGGCGATCCCGGCCGGTACCCCGGCCGCCGCCACGTCGGATGAGCTGAGCACGTTCCGCAGCGGGCGGTCCGTCGCGATGCCCCGGTCGGCCAGCGGGTCTCCGTCGGGCAGGGCGGTCCGCACAGCCGGGTACAGGTACTGCTCCTCGGCCGACAGATGCCGGCTCACCACGGCGACCAGCACGTCCGCGATCTGGCGCCGCCGGTCCGGGTCGGCCGCCGCGTCGAGCCGCTCGCAGAGCTGCTCGATCCGGCGGTGCTCCTCGACGAGCAGCATGGTGAGCCGAGGTCCGCCCGGGTCGTGCGGCAGGTGGTCGTCGCCGAGTTCGGGGATGGGGGGAAGGCCTACCGACACGGTCGTCTCCTTCGGTGGCGGGCCGGGGACGTCGTACTGCCCGGCGGATGCGGCGATACCCACCACACCGTCGCCCGAAACCGTGAGGCGTGTCGCGGCAGGGCTGGGGCAGCGGCCGGACGGCTGGTAAGAAGAACCGCATGACTGCACCCTCCCCGCCGCCGGCACCGACTGACGAGGTCGTGCGGATCTGCCGCGACCTGCTGCGGATCGACACCACCAACACCGGTGACCCGCTGACCAGCGTCGGTGAACGGGTCGCCGCGGAGTACGTCGCCGACCAGCTCGCCGAGGTCGGCGTCACTAGCACGATCGTGGAGTCCGCGCCCGGCCGGGCCAGCCTGGTGGCCCGGCTCGGTGGCACCGACCCGTCCCGCGGGGCGTTGCTCGTGCACGGCCACCTCGACGTGGTCCCAGCCGACGCCTCCGAATGGTCGGTCCCACCGTTCGCCGGTGAGTTGCGCGACGGCTACCTGTGGGGCCGCGGGGCGATCGACATGAAGGACTTCGACGCGATGGTGCTCGCCGTGGTCCGTGACTGGCAGCGCAGCGGGACCCGGCCACCTCGCGACATCGTGCTGACCTTCACCGCCGACGAGGAGGCCGGCGGCCGGTACGGCGCTCACCACCTGGTGCAGCGGCACCCCGGGCTGTTCGACGGCTGCACCGAGGCGATCGGCGAGGTCGGCGGCTTTTCCTACACGGTCAGTGACGACCTGCGGCTGTATCTGATCGAGACGGCGGAGAAGGGCATCAACTGGCTGCGGCTGCACACCCGGGGCCGTCCCGGACACGGCTCGATGATGCACGACGACAACGCGGTCACGGCGTTGTGCGAGGCGGTGGCGAGGCTCGGCCGGCACCGTTTCCCGATCGTCGTCACCCCGACCGTGCGGGACTTCCTGGCTGAGGTCTCCGACCTGCTCGGTATCGAGTTCGACCCGGACGACCCGGAGACGACGATCGCCAAGCTGGGCCCGATCGCGAACATCATCGGTGCCACGGTCCGCAACACCGCCAACCCGACCCGGCTGGACGCCGGCTACAAGGAGAACGTCATCCCCGGTCGGGCCAGCGCCACCATCGACTGCCGGGTGCTGCCCGGCCAGGAAACCCAGTTCCTGACCGAGCTCCGCCAGCTGATCGGCCCGGACGTGGAGATCGAACACGTTGAGCGGCAGCCGGCGATCGAGACGACCTTCGACGGTGCACTGGTCGACGCGATGGCCGCCGCGCTGCGCCACGCCGACCCCGGTGCCCGGACCGTGCCGTACATGCTCTCCGGCGGCACCGACGCCAAGGCATTCCGTCAACTCGGCATCCGATGCTTCGGGTTCACCCCGCTGCGGCTGCCGGCGGAGTTGAACTTCTCTGCGCTGTTCCATGGCATCGACGAGCGGGTCCCGGTCGAGGGGCTACAGTTCGGCGTGCATGTGCTCGACCGCTTCCTGCGCCAGAGCTGACCGCCGGCGCCCCATCGACGGTGAAGGGAATTCCACCCGTATGACCGACCAGCACACCGACCTCGACGCCGCGCTGGAGCAGGTGTTCCAGGCGGCCCGGGCACATCTGGCCACGGTCAAGGCCGCCGACGGCCGGATCGACGACGACGCCGTCTGGCAGGCGTACGTGACGCTCAACAACGCGTCGTACGCCTACGACGAGCAACTGTTGGACGCCTTCGGTGAGGTGACACCCTGGGACGTCGAGTCGATCGATCCGCAGGAGGCGGACGAACGGTTCGGCGTCGGCGTCGGCGGCGTCGACGGCGCCGAACTGGCCGACCCGCACCCGCAGGTCGTCTCGGTACGCCAGCGTCGGGACTACCGGGTGCCGTCGGTCGCCGCGCTGGTCCGCATCGCCGACGCGGCCCGCCGCCAGGGCAGCCCGTCCGCCGAGGCGGCCGAGCCGGTCGGTGGTGTCGGAGAGGCGGTGCTCGAGCTGCTGCAGGCCGGCGACGGCTCACTCGGCGCGCTGGACATCCCGGAGCTGGAACCGCTCGACGGCGTGGTCATGGTGCACGAGGTCACCACACCGCTGGATCCGGAGGCGTTCAGCGACGGCGATGTCGACGGACCGTTCCGGTCGGTTCCCGGCGACGAGATCGTCGGCCGACTCGACGAGCACGCCTACCTGCCGGACGATGACGACGAGGCCCCGGGCGGCGACCCGCGCTGATCGTACCGACTACGTACTGAGCCCGGGTTGCGGCTGCCGGGCGATTCTGCGCCGGAGCACCACCTGGCGCGTGCCGTCACGGAACAGCCGCACCCGGGCGAGCTCCCAGCCGGAGAACTCGGCCTGGATCGCCAACTGCGCGGCTGCGGTCACCCGGTCGACGTTCGGCGGTAACCGCAGCGGCGCGTACTCGTAGTCCATGACCACCATCCTGCCGTCGGCCCCCGAGCTGTGTCACCCGTCGGCCTCCTTCGGAGGCTCAGTCACCCGTCGCGTTCCGGGTAGCCGACGGGCGGCGCCGACACGTCGTCGAGTGCCCGGGTGATCTCCGTGGGCAGCGTCATCCGTTCAACCTGCAGCGCCCCGAGCAGCTGCCCCGCCGTGCGTGCCCCGAGGATCGGCGCAGTGACCCCGGGGCGGTCCCGGACCCAGGCCAGCGCGACCTCCAGCGGCGCCACCCCCAGGCCGGCGGCGGCCGTCGAGACCGCCTCGACGATGCTGGAGCAGCGCGGCTCCAGGTAGGTCGCGACGAACAGCTCCAGATGCGGCGACGCGGCCCGGGAGTCGACCGGGCGGCCGTGCCGGTACTTACCCGTGAGCACGCCGCGGCCGAGCGGTGACCAGGGCAGTACACCCAGCCCCAACGCGGCGCAGGCGGGCAGCACCTCCCGTTCGATCCCACGTTGCAGCAAGGAGTACTCGACCTGAGCGGCGACCACGGCGGCCCGGCCGGGCACCGCGGCCTGCCAGGCCGCCGCCCGGGCGGTCTGCCAGCCGCTGAAGTTCGACACCCCGACGTACCGGACCCGTCCGCTGGTCACCGCCGTGTCCAACGCGCCGAGGGTCTCCTCCATCGGGGTGTCCGGGTCGTATCCGTGTACCTGCCACAGGTCGATGTAGTCGGTGCCGAGCCGCCGCAACGAGGCGTCGAGGGTACGCAGCAGATGCCAACGGGAGGTGTCGCGCCGCCGTGGCCCGCCCGGCCGTAGCCCGGCCTTGGTCGCGATGACCAGATCCTCGCGGGGCACCATGCTGTCCAGCAGCGAACCAATGACCGCCTCGGCGTCGCCGTCGCCGTACACGTCGGCGGTGTCGATCAGATTGCCCCCGGCGTCCAGGTAACTCTTCAGTTGCGCCGCGGCGTCGTCGGCGTCGGTGTCCCGGCCCCAGGTCATGGTGCCGAGCGCGAGCCGGGAGACCGCCAGCCCGCTGCGGCCGAGCGGTCGCTGCTGCATGGATGCACCTTAAGCAGATCCTGGCGGTACGGACATCCTCACTCCCGCCGTCGTCCGCTGCCGACCGGCACCGAGCCGGTCGGCGAGTCACCCGGCCGGTTGTCTAATGGCGGCGGACGATTGCGTACCCTGGTGCGGCTTGGCCACGGCCGCTGCCCGGCAGCGCCGTCGACGCCCCGCCTGGCGGGGGATGGGGGATGACTGGGAGTGCGACTCGGACTCAATCTCGGCTACCTCACGGGCGCTGGCTCGCCGGCCGACCAACTGGCGCTCGTCCAGGAGGCGGAGCGGCTCGGCTACACGGTGGTCTGGGCCGCCGAGGCGTACGGGTCCGACTCGCCGAGTCTGCTCGCCTGGCTGGCCGGCCAGACCAGCCGGATCGACGTGGGTTCGGCGGTGATGCAGATCCCGGCCCGGACCCCGGCGTCGACCGCGATGACCGCCGCCACCATCGACACGTTGTCCGGTGGCCGGTTCCGGCTCGGCCTGGGGGTCTCCGGTCCGCAGGTCTCCGAGGGCTGGCACGGTGTACGGTTCGGTCAGCCGTTGGCCAGGACCCGCGAGTACGTGGAGATCGTCCGGCTCGCGGTCGGACGCCAGCGGGTCGAGTATGCGGGCACGCACTACACCCTGCCGCTGCCCGATGGCCCGGGCAAGGTCTTGAAGCTCAACTTCCGCCCGCCCCGGCCGCGGATTCCCGTGTATCTGGCCGCGGTCGGCCCCCGCAACCTCGAACTGGCCGGCGAGATCGCCGACGGCTGGCTGGCGGTCTTCTTCTCGCCCAGCACCGCCGCCGACCAGTTGGCGTTGATCGCCGCCGGCCGGGCCCGCACCGGTCGCGACCTCACCGGCTTCGACGTGGTGCCGGCCGTGCCGGTGGTGGTCGGCGACGACGTCGCCGCCTGCGCCGACCTGCTGCGCGGGTACGCCGCGCTGTACGTCGGCGGGATGGGCAGCCGGACGCAGAACTTCTACCACCAGTTGGCCACCCGGATGGGCTTCGGGGCCGCCGCAGACGAGGTGCAGGACCATTATCTGGCCGGCCGGCTGCGGGAGGCTGCAGCCGCCGTACCGCTGGAATTCATCGATCAGACCGCGCTGCTGGGCCCGCCGGACCGGATCGCGCAGCGCATCGGCGAGTATGCCGCCGCGGGCGTGACCACCCTGTCGGTCAGCCTGTTCGACGCCGACACCGAGGCGCGGTTGGCGACGCTGCGGACTGTGGCGCGGGCCCTCGACGTGGCCGGGGTGGGGCGGTGAGCTGGGTCGAGGTCATCGTGCTCGGCGTGGTGCAGGGGCTCACCGAGTTCCTGCCGATCAGCTCGTCGGCGCATCTGCGGATCACCTCGGCGCTGTTCTTCGAGGCGGACGCGGGGGCCTCCTTCACCGCCGTGACCCAGTTGGGCACCGAGGCTGCGGTGCTGCTCTATTTCGCCAAGGACATCTGGCGGATCACCCGGACCTGGGTCGTTGGCATCTGGGATCCCTCGGTACGCGGCGAGCCGGACTACCGGATGGGCTGGTACGTCATCGTCGGGTCGATCCCGATCGGGGTGATCGGCCTGCTGTTCAAGGATCAGATCCGCGACGGTCTGCGGAACCTGTGGATCACGGCGACCGTGCTGATCGTGTTCGCGCTGGTCCTCGCCGTCGCGGAGTACCTCGGCCGGCAGACCCGTACCCTGGAGCGGTTGACCCTGCGGGACGGCGTGGTCATGGGTTTCGCCCAGGCGATGGCGCTCATCCCGGGCGTCTCCCGGTCCGGTGGCACACTGACCGCCGGACTGTTGCTGAACCTCACCCGGGAGGCGGCCGCGCGGTTCTCCTTCCTGCTGGCCATTCCCGCGGTGGTGATGTCCGGGCTGTTCAGCCTGCCCGACGTGTTCGACCCGCAGGGCCGGGCACCCACGGCGGCCCAGATGGTGGTGGCGACCGCCATCGCGTTCGTGGTCGGCTACGCGGCGATCGCCTGGTTGCTGCGCTATGTCGCGCATCACACCCTGTACGCCTTCGTGCTCTATCGGGTGGCGCTCGGTTCCCTCGTGATGGCGCTGCTGGTCACCGGCACCATTTCCGCCACCTGAGGGACCCGACCCGACTGCTGACCGGGTCGGTCGCCGGCCCGGCACGCAGCCGCCCCCCGTAGGCTGGTTTGGTGGCGACGTTGGTACTTCTGCGACATGGTCGGACGACCGCCAACGCTGCGGGCGGTCTGGCCGGCCGGCAGCCGGTCGAGCTCGACGAGACCGGCCAGGAGCAGGCCCGGGCGGTCGGCGCCCGGCTGGCCGGGCTGCCCTGGGCACAGGTGGTCAGCAGCCCGCTGGTCCGATGCCGGCAGACCCTGGCGCTGACCGTTCCCGAGGCGACCCCGGCGATCGACGACGGCCTGATCGAGTGCGGGTACGGCGAGTGGGAGGGCCAGTCTCTGCGGTCACTGGTGAAACAGCCGCTGTGGCGGGTCGTGCAGGAGCATCCGAGTGCCGCGGTGTTCCCCGGCGGGGAGGCGCTGGCCGCGGTCGCAGCCCGCGCGGTGGCTGCGGTACGGCACTGGAACGGTGTGGTGGACGCCGAACGGGGGCCCGACGCTCTCTGGCTGGCCTGCACCCACGGCGATGTGATCAAGGCCATCGTGGCCGATGCGCTCGGCCTGCACCTGGACCTGTTCCAGCGGATCGTGGCCGATCCCGCCTCGTTGACGGTAATCCGGTACACGGCGACCCGGCCGTTCCTGGTGCGGCTCAACGACACCGGCGGTGACCTGGCCGGGTTGGTGCCGGCGAAACAGCGTCGGCCGAGGCGACGGGGTGGGTCGGCCGATTCCGATTCCGATGCCGCTGTCGGCGGCGGCGCCGGTGCCGGCGGACGTGACCGGCAGTGAGCGTACCGGTCAATCGGGTCGGTGCGTTACCGGATCGACCCGGACGCCCGATAGGGTCGATGACATGACCCACCAGGTGCATGCCTTCGAGCCGCCGGAGCGGTTCGTCGCGGGGACCGTCGGGCCGCCGGGGGAGCGGATGTTCTTCCTGCAGGCCCGGGGTGGCGGTCGCGTGGTCAGCGTGGCCCTGGAGAAGGTCCAGGTGTCGCTGCTGGCCGAGAAGCTCGAGGAGCTGCTGGCCGAGGCGCAGCGGCGGTTCGGTGTCGACGTGCCGGAACTACCGACCGGGCAGTCGGACAACGAACCGCTGGAGACGCCGGTCGACGAGGAGTTCCGGGTCGGCACGCTCGGCCTGGCCTTCGACGTGGACACCACCACCGTCGTCATCGAGGCCATCGCCGCCGGCGAGCCGGAAGCCGGGCTCGAAACCGGCGACGACGACGGCCTGCTCGACGACGATGACGACGACGACAGCGAGGACGAGGTCGACGCCAGCCTGGACCGGCTCCGGGTCCGGCTGACCCCGGCGGCGGCCCGCGGCTTCATAGATCGGGCACGCCGGGTGGTGGCCGCCGGCCGTCCACCCTGTCCGCTCTGCGGTCAGCCGCTGGACCCGCGCGGCCACCTCTGTCCACGGCACAACGGCTACCACCGCTGAGGTGATGGAGACGGGCCGGCAGCCGGCGGTGGACCGGGACGCCACCGTGCTGCGATTGCTCCGTACCGGCGAGATGCGGCTCGAAGGCCAGTTGATCGACGCATCGAACACGACGTTGCGGGCTGTCATCGAGGCCGACGGGACAGCGATCCGGTGCGTGTACAAGCCAGTCCGCGGCGAGCGTCCACTGTGGGATTTTCCGGACGGCACGTTGGCCGGCCGGGAGGTCGCCGCCCACCTGGTGGCACAGGCGCTCGGGTGGCCGTTGGTACCGCCGACGGTGTTGCGGGACGGTCCGATCGGTCCGGGTGCCTGCCAGCTGTGGATCGACGAGCCGGACGGATCGGTGCCGCTGGTCGACTTCGTCGCGGCCGACCAGGTGCCGACCGACTGGCTGCCGGTGGCGGCGGCCCGGGACACCGACGGCAGGCCGTACGCCTTGGCGCATGCCGACGATCCGCGGCTGGCCCGACTCGCGGTGTTCGACGTCCTGGTCAACAACGCCGACCGCAAGGGCGGGCACGTGCTGGCCGGGACGGACAACCAGGTGTACGGCGTCGACCACGGGCTGTGCTTCCATGTCGACGACAAGCTGCGTACGGTCTTGTGGGGCTGGTCCGGCCGTCCGTTGCCACCGGAGGCCGGGTCGGCGTTGCGTCAGCTGCGTACGGCGGTCGACGCGAAGCTGGGCGGGCAGCTGGCGTCGCTGCTCACCCAGGCCGAGGTCACCCAGCTGGGCGGGCGGGTCGACGCACTGATCGAGGCCGGGTGCTTTCCGCCGCCGCCGGCGACGCGTAGCGCGATTCCCTGGCCGCCGATGTGATTCGTCTGCCGTTCTCCGGTGCCGCCGGCACCCTGGATAGGGTGGCGGCATGGACTCCTGGACCGGTCATGAGGTGCCCCGGCTGCCCGGCACGGGTGTGCCGTTGGCGCTGTTCGACTCTGCTCGGCGGGCGGTGGCACCGACCCGGCCGGTCGACCCTGCGACGATGTACGTATGCGGGATCACCCCGTATGACGCCACCCACCTGGGGCACGCCGCGACCATGCTCGCGTTCGATCTGGTGCAGCGGATGTGGCGGGACGCCGGGCACCGGGTGCGGTACGTGCAGAACGTCACCGATGTCGATGATCCGCTGCTGGAGCGGGCGGCCCGCGACGGGGAGGACTGGATTGTTCTCGCGATGCGGGAGACCGCGCTGTTCCGGGAGGACATGGAGGCGTTGCGGATCATCCCGCCGGACCACTACGTGGGTGCGGTGGAATCGATCCCGGCCATCGCCGAGCGGGTCGGCGCCCTTCTTGACCGCGGTGCCGGCTACCGGCTGGCCGACGGCACCGGTGACGTGTACTTCGACGTGGCCGCCGCGCCGCGGTTCGGCTACGAGTCGAATCTGTCCCGGGAGCAGATGTTGACCTTCGCCGCTGAGCGGGGTGGCGATCCGCAGCGTCCGGGTAAACGTGACCCGCTGGACCCGCTGCTGTGGCGCGGTGCCCGCGACGGTGAACCGGCCTGGGACGGCGGTGCGCTGGGCCCCGGCCGACCGGGCTGGCACATCGAGTGCGCGGTGATCGCACTGGGTCTGCTGGGTGACCGGATCGACGTCCAGGGCGGCGGCAACGACCTGCTGTTCCCCCATCACGAGTGTTCCGCCGCGCACGCGGAGGTGCTGACCGGCACCGGCCCGTTCGCCGCCCACTACGCGCACGCCGGCATGATCGGCCTCAACGGGGAGAAGATGTCCAAGTCCCGGGGCAACCTGGTCTTCGTCTCCCGGCTGCGGGGCGACGGGGTGCCACCGATGGCTCTGCGGCTGGCGCTGATCTCCGGGCACTACCGGGCTGATCGCCAGTGGACCGACGACACCCTCAAAAGCGGTCAGCAGCGGTGGCACCGGTGGCGCGAGGCCGCCCGGTGTGACGCTGGGCCGTCCGGCGCGGAGCTGCTCGCCGGGGTCCGCGGCCGGCTGGCCGACGATCTCGACACCCCTGGCGCGTTGGCCCTGATCGACGAGTGGGCCGACCACGCGCTCGCCGGCACCGGTGCGGATCCGCAGGCACCGACGCTGATGGCCGAGACCTGCGACGCCCTGCTCGGTGTGCGCCTGCACGACTGACTCGGTTGACCGTACCGGTGTCCGGTCGGGTCCTGCAGCGGCGCCGGACCCGACCGGACTTCGTGGACAGGTCAGTTCGGCGTGCAGGTCAGGGTCGGTGCCACCGGCGTGCCGGTGGCCGAGCCGAGCAGGCCGAAGCTGGTGGACGCTCCGGACCCGATGCTGCCGTTGTAGCTGACGTTGGTGGCGGTGACGGCCGAACCGTTGCTGCTGACCGTGGCGTTCCACGCCTGGGTGACCTGCTGTCCGGTGGGATTGGTCCAGTTCAACGTCCAGCGGCTGATCGGCGTACCGCCGGCAGTCACCCGCACTTCGGCCTGGAAGCCGCCCTGCCAGGTGGCGACGATGGAGAAGGTTGCGGTACAGCCGCCCGGCGCCGGGGTGGTGGGTGGTGCGGTGGTCGGGGCCGGCGTGGGTGGTGCGGTGGTGGGTGGTGCGGTGGTCGGGGCCGGGGTCCCGCCGAAGTTCACGTCGCTGCAGAAGTAGTAGGTCTGGTCGGCGTGGCTGGCCTTCCAGATCAGGTAGACGATGTGCCGGCCGGTCCTGCCGGGCGCGCTGACTGGGATGTCGACCGACACGCCGTTGAGGTTCGGGTTGCTGGTCCGGGTGCCCTCACCGGGGTCCGCGCCGTCGGTGGTCCACACCAGCTCCAGATCGCTCCAGCGCAGTCGCTGGGTGAGTGGGTTGAAACCCTGCCGGGTGACGTACACCAGGTGGTAGTCGGCACCGTGCAGCGCCTGGTCGTGGTACGTGAGCGTGAAGTTCGTGCCGACGTTGGCGGCACGCCAGTTGCCGGGTTGGTCCAGTGCGGCATACCGGACACCGCCGGTGTTGCCGGCGCTGCACAGCTGACCGTCGGGGATGTGTGCCTGGTGCTGGCCGTTGACCCCGTCGATGTAAAGACTGTTCCAGTTCCACATGGCGGTGGAGTCTGCCTGCCAGGCCTGCCAGCACATCGGGTCCTCGGTGGCCATCCGGGGGTTCTGAAAGTCGCTGGCCCAGCGTTCGTAGCACCCGTAGTTGCGTGACGGTGGGGCGATCGATGAGCCGTGTGCGGCGGCTACGTCGGCCAGCGCGGTGGTGAACAGCAACGCGGCGACAGCCGCAACGGTGAGTACCCGGCGCAGGGGTGCCCACGGGGTGACGGTGAGGGAAGGCATGTCTGCTCCCGGACAAGGTTGGACGGCGGTGGCGGGGTTTGCCGGGACACAGGCGTTCCCGCCGGATCGGACGGCGGGTAGCCCGGTCCCGCCGTGCCGCGCGGCCCTCGCGACAGTCCCGTGCCGAGATTCACATGCCTCGATTTTCAAGTCAATAGTTTGAATGGAAAACAAAGTAAGCCGCAAGAAGTACCGGGTCAGCCGAGTACGAGACCGGGATCTGGGTCCGGATCCGGCATGGGTGCCGGGACCCGGTACTCTTCGGTCAAGGTGGTCACCGGGCCGGGCCAGGTCGCCTGGGCCACCTCGATCGGTCGCCGGTCGCCGTCGTAGGCCACGTGCAGCAGATGTAGCACCGGGGTGTCCGGACGAATTCGGAGCAGCTGCGCCTCCTGTCGGCTGGGCTGACGGGCGCTGAGCACGTCGCGCGCCCAGACGTATCGTCGGCCCGTCACCTCCTCGGCCTCCTGGTAGGTGGGTCGGCCGAACGGCTCGGCCCGCTCCAGGCTGGTGCCGGCGGCGTCGGCCACTCGGAACCAGGAGGCTCCCACCTCGACCGGGGAGTCCTCGGTGCGCACCAGGTGCCGGCGGACGATCAGCTCGGTGCCGTCAGTGACGCCGAACGCGTCGGCCACCTCGGGTACCGCCGGAGCGCGGCCGACCTCGGTCAGCTGCTGCCGGTAGCGCGCCGCCAGGTCGGCGTGGTATCCGCGGTGTCCGCCGTACCGGCCACGGGCGAGCCTGTTGAGTCGGCGTCGGGTGCCCCGGACGAACGTGCCGGAGCCCGGCTTGGTGATCAACAGTCCTTCGACGCGGAGCTGATCGACGGTACGCTGGGCGGTCTGCTTGGCCACACCGTACATTTCGGCGAGGGCGGGGATGGCGGGCAGCCGTTCGCCGGGTGCCCACTCGCCGCGGCGGATCCGTTCCCGAATCAGGTCGGCGATCTGGCGGTGTGGAACCTCGGCGGCTCCAGGATTGACCTGCATCTCTACGGACCGACCACCCTTCAACCGATATACCTAGCATCCTAGGATAACAAAGGGAGTGTGTCCAGCCCGACCACCGCCAGACAACACCCATCGGCGTGACCAGTAACCGGACGCACCAGCCCGACCACTCGTCAATCAGCGTCCGACGACGGTCACCGCTTGCGGGCGATCAGCGCGCCGTTCGCCCCGGGGGCGTCAAAGACCACGGTACGGATGGAGCCGAACCCGGCGTCGGCCAACCAATCGGCGTACTCGGTCTCCGAGTAGTTGCGCCCGCCCTCCGTCTCCACCAGCATGTTCATCCCCATGAGGGCGGCCTCGGGTGGACCGGTGCGTTCGGGGTTGAGCAGCAACTCGCAGACGACGATCGTGCCGCCTGACGGCAGCGCGTCGTGGCAGCGGGTCAGCAGCGCCCGGTTGGTCGGTTCATCCCAGTCGTGCAGGATCATGCTGAGCAGGATGACGTCATGTCCCTGCGGCAGCTTCTCGTCGACGAAGAAGTCACCGGTGACCGTGTCGATCCGGTCGGCCAGACCGGCGGCGGCGGCCTTCTCCGCAGCGACCGGCACGACATGTAGCAGGTCGTAGACGCTCGCCCGCAGATGCGGGTACCGCCGGCACAACTCGATGGGGTACGCGCCCGACCCGCCGCCCAGATCGAGTAGCCGGTGATGGGCGCTGAAGTCGTAGGCCTCACCCAGCGCGCGGGCGGTGAAGATCGACGCGGCGTACATAGCCTCCAGAAACAGGTTCAGGATCCGCGGATCCACGTCGGCGAAGAGCGACTCCTGGGTGTCCGGGTCCCAGGTCAGTGGCCGGTCGGTACGCAACGCCTCACCGATGCGATGCCACGGTAGGTAGGTACGTTCGTCGCAGTAGCGAACCTGACCGCCGAAGTAGTAGGGGCGGCCGGCTACCAGGAACTCCTCGGCGATCGGCGCGTTGCGGTAGCTGTCGGAGCCGGGTTGCTTGGTGAGCAGTCCGAGCGAGGCGCAGGCGGCGAGCAGAGTGCCCGCTGGGCGCTCAGCCAGCCCGTACTCGTCGCACAGCTGCCCGACGGTGATGGTCCGTCCGCCGGCGAGCCTGGTGAACAGGTTCAGCTCGACGGCGGCGGCCAGGGTCTTGAAGCTCCAGAAACCGGTCACCAGACGCATAAGAGGGGTGGGGGTTAGCATCCGGACATTTTCCGGTAAAGGGCCGCCCGACTGACGGAGCTGTCAGTTAGCCGATAGATCCGGGTCGGGTATCCGTCCGGCCGGTCACCACGAACCGGCTGTCGGGCCGGCCGACCCACCCCTGCGGCGCAGGTACTTCTCGAACTCCTGGGCGATCTCGTCACCGGTCAGCGGCTGGATACCAGCGTCGCCGACCCGTTCCTCCAACTCGCGGACATACTCGCCCAGCTCGGCGTCCTGCTCGGCGGTGGTCCGTACCCGGGCCTCCCACTTGGCCGCCTCCTCGGCCATGTCGGCCATCGGAACCGGCAGGTCGAGAACGTCCTCCACCCGGTGCAGCAGCGCCAGTGTCGCCTTCGGGCAGGGGGGGTTGTTGGCGTAGTGCGGCACGTGTACCCAGAACGAGACCGCGTCCACCTCCGCGCGGGCGCAGGCGTCCTGCAGCACTCCGACGATCCCGGTGGGACCGTCGTACCGGGTGGGGACGAGCTGGAGCCGCTGTGCCGCCTCCTTCTCCGACGCGGTCCCGCTGATCGGCAACGGCCGGGTGTACGGCACGTCGGCGAGCAGAGCGCCGAGCAGCACCACCCGGTTGACCTCCAGACTGTGGCACAGCTCCAGGACCTGTTCGCAGAAGGTACGCCAGCGCATGCTCGGTTCGATCCCGTGGATCAGCACCACGTCCCGGTCGGTGCCTTCCGGGCTGGCCACCATGAACCGGGTCGTCGGCCACTCGATACGGCGCGCGTCGCCGCTGGAGCCGGTAATGGTCGGCCGGCTGACCTGGAAGTCGTAGAAGTCCTCCGGGTCTAGCGCGGCGATCTCCCGGGCCTGCCAGACCTCCTGCAGGTGCTCGACGGCCGCGGTGGAGGCGTCCGCGGCGTCGTTCCAGCCTTCGAACGCGGCGATAGCCACCGGTGACCGCAGCACCGGCAGACCGTCGAACTCGGTCACCGGGCCTCCTCGCCGTCATACCGACCTGGCAGCATGCTCGCGGTCGTTGCGACTACTCGTCGACGTCTGGGTGCGGGGTAGTTGTCGTGCCTCACCCTGTCAGCCTACGTGCCGGCCGACGACCCGGCCCGGTGGCCGCGCCGGCTCCACCGTCGGCCTGATCCGCATACCGACGCCGTACGTATTGCGCAACTGGGGCAGCATGGACCGCAGACGGCCACGCGTCGCCGTCCGACAACTGAGCGAGGAGGCCGGTATGCGTCAGCCCGGCGACCGTGTCCGCAGCCGGTTTCAGCTGGTGGCGTTGTGTGCCGCCGTCGTCGCGGCGGCGGCCTGCGCCGCGGTGCCGCTGCCCGACGCCGGGCCGGGTGAACCCAACCAGCCGGCGGTGCCCGGGGGCGGTGCCACCGGGGCGGCCGACGGGTCACTCGACGGCACCGACACGGTCGAGGAGTTCGAGCAGGACATCGCGGGGGCCGAAGCTCTCGCCGACCAGTACTGGTCGCAGCGGTTCGCCGGGTTCGGTGCGGCGTTCGAGCCGATCGGGCAGGCGATCGCCTACCAACGCGACGGCGAACTGAGCTGCGGCGACCAGCTCATTCCGCGCAACAACGCGGTCTACTGCCTGACCAGCGGGTCCGAGTTCATCGCCTACGACGCGAACTGGGCATTCGATGTCTTCCAGACGGTCGGCGACTCGTTCCTGTTCTACCTCATCGGCCATGAATACGCGCACGGCATCCAGGTGCGGCTGGATCTGGAGTACCGGTTCAGCATCCAGCGGGAGCTGGCCGCCGACTGTCTGGCCGGGGCCTATCTCGGTGACTCGGTACGCGACGGCACGCTGCAGCTCGACGACGGTGACCTGGAGGAGTTCCAACGCGGTCTGGCGAGCGTGGCGGACGATCCCGACCAGCCGTGGTTCGAGGAGGGCTCGCACGGCACCGCCGACCAGCGGAGCGCAGCCTTCTTCAACGGGTATGACCGGTCGCTGGCCGGGTGTGACCTGACCTGACTCACGCCGGCCGGCGACCTGCGCCGTCGCCGTCGCCGGCTGGGCGACAGCGCTGTGATCAGGCAGGATCGTGGGACAACCCGTCGTGCCCGGACCAGGGAGGTTCCGCTGAATACCCCGCCACCCGCCGCCGTCCTGTTCGACATGGACGGAACGTTGATCGACAGCGAGAATCTCTGGGACGTGGCCCTGCGGGAGCTGGCCGTGCACTACGGCGGGCAACTGTCCGCCGAGGCGCGGTTGGCGATGGTGGGTTCGGACATGGCCACCACGATGGGGCTGCTGCATGAGGACCTGGACCAGCCGTGGCGGGACCCGGCGGCCGGCGCAGCCTGGCTGACCCGTCGGGTCACCGCCCTGTTCAGCGTCGGCCTACCGGCCCGGCCGGGCGCCTTCGAGCTGGTCCGGGCCGTCCGGGCGGCCGGCATCCGTACCGCGCTGGTCACCTCGACCGAACGTGCCCTGGTCGACGTGGCGCTGCACACCATCGGGCGGCACAACTTCGACGTGGTGTGCTGCGGCGACGAGGTGCCGGCGACCAAACCCGATCCGGCCCCGTACCTGGCCGCTGCAGCCGCCCTCGGCGTGTCGGCGACGGACTGCGTGGCGGTCGAGGATTCCCCGGCTGGGGTGGCCAGCGCGCACGCCGCCGGGGCGGCGGTGCTCGCGGTGCCGGCCGAGGCGGCGTTCCCGGTGCCGGACCGGGTCCAGGTACGGGCCAGTCTGTGCGACGTGACGGTGGCCGATCTGACCGCGCTGCTCGCCGCGTACCGGGCCGATCTGCCCGTGGCGGCCGGTTGACGGGCAGCCCGGTTCGGGCTGCCCGTCAACCGGCCTGGTCGGTCACTCGTGCGAGATCGCCTGCAGTACGTTCAACCGGGACGCCCGCCAGGCCGGCCACCAGGCAGCGACCACGCCGGCCAGCGCGGCGGCGACGACGAACCCGACGAGTTGGCCGACCGGCACGCTGACCACCGACAGCACGTCCTGGCTGCGCATCGCGAACGACGCGGCCAGTCCGAGCGCCACGCCCAACGCCACACCGAGCAGGCAGCCGAAGACCGCCATCAGCAGTGATTCGACGCGGACCATCCGGCGGACCTGGCGTCGGCTCATCCCTACCGCGCGTAGCAGCCCGAGTTCCCGGGTGCGTTCGTAGATGCTCAGCACCAGGGTGTTGACGATTCCGATGAAGGCCACCAGCACTGCGAGGGCCAGCAGTACGTAGAAGATGCTGAGCAGGATGTCGACCAGCTGGTTCTGCTGCTCGACGAAGCTGCTGCGGTCGCCGACCGTCACCAACGGGTAGTCGGCCATCAGCGCCTCGGTCTCGGCGACGATCCGCTGCACGTCGGCGTCCGGGGTGGTGGCGACGAACCCCTGGTAGGCCAGCGGCCCGGCGAGGTACTGCACCTGGGACTCGGGCAGGATCAGCCCGGCGGTGAGCGCGGTGCGGTAGACGCCGACGAGTTCGTAGGCCCGTTCGCCGCCACGCGGCATGTCGATGACGATGTCGTCGCCGACCGTCCATCCGTTGGATTGCGCGGTGTTCACGTCGACCACCGTCTCGCCGTCGCCGGCGTCGAGGCGGCCCTGTACGGTCTCGAGAGCGAACATCGGGCCGGCCTGTGACAGGTCGGTGGCGGAGATGAGCTGGTTGGGGCGGCCGTCGGCGGTCAGTATCGCGATGTGGTACGCGACGGTGCCGGTCACACCGTCGATCTCGGCTACCTGGTCGAGGCGTGCGGGATCGAAACCCTCCCGCCCGGTCGGCAGTTGCTGGCCGTTGGTCAAGATGATGATCTCGGCCCCGAGGCCGTTCTCCACCAGGTCGGTGGTGGTTGCCTTCAACGACGACCCGATCACCGCGATGGTGCTGACCAGGGTCACCCCGATCATCAGGGCAGCGGCGGTGACAGCGGTACGCCGCGGGTTGCGCAGCGTGTTGCGTCGGCCGAGACCGGTCGCCGTACCCCAGCTGACCAGGCGACCGACGGTGCCGGCCACCGGACGGGTGAGGGCGGGCGACAGCAGCGCCACGCCGATGATCGACAGCAGCACGCCACCGCCGAGCGCGACGGCGGTCAGCCCGGAGACACCGATCAGACCCACGGCCAGCAGCCCCGCGCCGAGCGCGGTGACCACCCCGCCGGTAGTGGTGAGCCCGGTCAGCGGCCGGTCCGGGCGGACCACGTCGCGCATCGCGGCCACCGGCGGAACCGCCGAGGCGCGGATCGCCGGAATCAACGCCGCGACCATGGTCATCAGTACACCGACCAGGTAGGACGCCAGGATCGCGACCGGTGAGACGATCAACCCGCCAGCGGGCAGCGACAGCGCTTCGACCGCCAGGAACTGCAGGCCGGCGGCGACGCCGATGCCGGCGGCCAGGCCGAGGGTGGCCGCGATCACGCCGACGACCAGCGCCTCGATCAGCACCGCCGAGGTGACCTGGGCCCAGCTGGCACCCAGTGCCCGGAGCAGGGCCAGCTCGCGGGACCGCTGCGCGACCAGGATGTTGAACGTGTTGAAGATCAGGAACATGCCGACCAGCAACGCGATCAGCGCGAACCCGAGGAAGAACCAGTTGACGAAGGTCAGCAGCTGGGTGAACTGGGACGCCTGCTCGTCGGCGAGCTCTGCGCCGGTCACCGCCTCGAACCCGGCGGGCAGCTCGTCGGCCACCAGCCGCTTGAGCTCGTCGTCGGTGACACCGGGGTCGGCGGTCAACTGTGCCGTGCCGAACACCCCGGCCTCGCCGTAGAACAACTGCTGTGCCTGTGGCACGGTGAAGGCGACCAGTGTCTCGCCACCGAGGGTGGACCTGCCCCCGCTGTACTCCAGCAGGCCCACCACGTCGTACTCGCTGGCCTGGTAGGCGCTGGAGACGTACACCCGGAGCTGGTCGCCGACCGTGACGCCGGCCTGCTCGGCGGTCAACCGGGTCACCGCGACCTCGTCGTCGGCGCTGGGCGTGCGTCCCTCGGCGATTTGGAGCAGCGCGTCGTCGTCGCCGGCGGCGGTCAGGCCGATGCCCAGCTGCGGTGCCTGGCTCGGCACCGCCTTGCCGTCGGCGGCCCGGAACGGGATCACCCCGGTAGAGCTGGCGTCACCGGTCACCGACGCCACCCCGTTGACAGCGGCGATGCGATTCAGGTCAGCGTCGGTCAGCAGCGGCGGCTCCGCTTGCTGACCGGCCGTGTCGGCCGCCTGCACCTGTACGGCGACGTCCGCGTTGACGGTCTGGAAGAGCCGTTCGAAGCGGCTGCTCAAGCTGTCGGTGAGCACCGTGGCGCTGGAAACGAACAGCACCCCGAGGACGATCGCCACTGCGGACAGCACCAGCCGCAGTTTGCGGGAGAGCAGACTCTTCAACGTGGCGCGCAGCATCAAACCTGCTCCTGCTCGATCGCCGCGACGTCGAGGCCCTTCAGCCGGTCGAGGACCGCCTCGGCGGTCGGCTGCTGTAGCTCGTCGACGATACGGCCGTCGGAGAGGAAGACGACGCGGTCGGAGTAGGAGGCGGCGACCGGGTCGTGGGTGACCATGACGATGGTCTGCTGGTGGTCGCGTACCGAGTTGCGTAGGAAGCCGAGGACGTCGGCGCCGGCGCGGGAGTCGAGGTTGCCGGTCGGTTCGTCGGCGAAGACGACGTCGGGGCGGGCGACGAGGGCGCGGGCACAGGCGACCCGCTGCTGCTGGCCGCCGGACAGTTGGGTGGGTCGGTGGTGCAGGCGGTCACGCAGGCCGACGGTGTCGATGACGGTGTCGAACCAGGCGGGGTCGGGTTTGCGGCCGGCGATCGCCATGGGCAGCAGGATGTTCTCCTCGGCGGTGAGCGTGGGGAGGAGGTTGAACTGCTGGAAGATGAAGCCGAGCTTGTCCCGGCGGAGTCTGGTCAGCCCGGTGTCGTTGAGTCCGGTGACAGTGGTGTCGCCGATGGTGATGGTGCCGCGGGTGACGGTGTCGAGCCCGGCGAGGCAGTGCATCAAAGTGGACTTGCCCGAGCCGGACGGCCCCATGATGGCGGTGAACCGGGCGGGTTCCAGGTCGAGGGTGACGCCGTGCAGGGCGATCACCTGGGCTTCGCCGGCGCCGTACACCTTCCACACGTCGGCTGCCCGGGCGGCTGGTCCGGTCGCTGTCGTCGTTGTCACGTCGGAGACTCCTACCGTTGTTGTCTGCCGCCAACGGTATGTTCCGGTCGCCCTGCCCGGGTCCTGCCCGGGAACGGTTCACCACTCCGCCCGTGACGGGGGCGCTCCTCCGACCTGAGAATGATCCCGGCGGGCCGGACTCATCCGCCAGGGCAGGCTCGGGCCGGACTCATCCGCCAGGGCGGACCAGGCCGGACTCGTACGCCAGCACCACGGCCTGGACCCGGTCCCGCAGTCGGAGTTTGGTCAGCACGTGTCCGACGTGGGTCTTGATGGTGGTTTCGCTGACCGACAGGGTGCTGGCGATCTCGGCGTTGGACAGTCCTCGGGCCATCTGGATGAGCACTTCACGTTCCCGTTCGGTGAGCACGTCCAGCGCCTTCGGCGGCGCCGCGTCCGGATCGGGCAGGGTGAGCGCGAACTTGTCCAACAGCCGGCGCAGGATCCGGGGAGCCACCACGGCCTCACCGACCGCTACTGTCCGGATGGCGGCCACCAGGTCCTCGGCGGGCACGTCCTTGGCCAGGAAGCCGCTGGCACCGGCGCGCAGCGCCCCCACCACGTACTCGTCGAGGTCGAAAGTGGTGAGGATGAGGACCCGGACCGGCAGCCGGGCGTCGACGATCGCCCGGGTCGCCGCCACCCCGTCCATCCGGGGCATCCGGATGTCCATCAGCACGACGTCGGGCAGGAGCCGGCGGGCCAGGTCGACGGCTTCCGCCCCGTCCGCCGCCTCGCCGACGATGTCCAGGTCGTCCTCGGCGCCGAGGACCATCCGGAATCCGGTGCGCAGCAGCGGTTGATCGTCGGCGAGCAGGATCCGGACCGGACGGGTGGTGGACGGCGCGGCGATGCCGGGTTCGGTCACGGTGCTCCTTGTCGGGTAGCCGCCCCCAGCTGCTCCATCGGCAGCTTGGCGTAGATGCGGAAGCCGCCGCCCGGGCGCGGGCCGGTCCGCAGCGTGCCACCGTACAGGGCCACCCGCTCCCGCATTCCGACCAGACCGTGCCCGACCCGGCCGCGGTCCGGACCGGGACCGCGGCCGGTGTCGAACACCTCGACGATCAGCCAGTAGACGCCGAAGCTGAGCCGCACCTCGGCGGTTGCCGCTCCGGCGTGCTTGAGCGCGTTGGTGAGCGCCTCCTGGACGATCCGGTAGAGGGTCAGCGTCACGCCGGGATCCAGGTCCCCGGGTACCCCGTCGATCCGCAGGGTCACCGGCAGACCCGCCTCGCGGATCTGCTCGACCAGGGACTCGATGCCGCCGAGCCCTGGCTGCGGGGTGAGCTCGGCGTCGGCCGGTTCGGCGTCGGTGCGCAGGACGTCGAGCAGCCGACGCATCTCCCGTAGCGTGCTGCGGCTGGTGTCGGCGATGGTGCCGAGCGCCTCGTCGGCGGCGGCCGGGTCGCGGTGCAGCACCCGACGGGCACCGGTGGCCAGCACCCCCATGACGCTGACGTGGTGGGCCACGACGTCGTGCAGCTCCCGGGCGATCCGCCGCCGTTCGTCGGCGACCGCCTGGTCCGCGGCCGCCCGCTGGTTCTCCTCGGCCACCCGGGCGCGTTCGGCCAGCGTCCGCGTCGCCGACCGACGGGCGTGCACGGTCCGCCCGATGAAGAAGGCGACCAGCATGGTCAGTCCGTTGACGAACAGCAGGTACAACCGGGAGATTCCCGGCATTTCGGCACCCTGTGGCAGCGCCGCGTTGACGGTCAGCACCGGCAGCCACAGTACGGCGGTGGCGACGACCGCCGGGCGCAGCGCCAGCCAGCAGGCCGCGGTGTAGGTCAGGATCACCAGGGCGAGCGCCATGCTCACCGGTTCGTGGCCGGTCAGCAGCGGGACGGCCACCATCGCGGCGCTGGCCAGCACGGCCGGCCAGACGACGACCCGGCGTGCCGCGATCGGCGCCGCCGCGATCAGGCTCCAGCCGACGACGGCCTGCCAGCCGAGGTTCGGGCCGGGCTGACCGGTCGGCCCGAGCGCCTGGAGGGCCAGATCGACCCCGACGACCGTGGCGGCGAGCAGGCCGTCGCGGGCCAGCACCGGCGGCACCGGTCCGGTCGTGCCGGCGCCCCGGGCCGTACGCCACCACCGCCACCACCACCGCCACCACCGCGACCCGTGCGGTCCGGTGGACCGGTCCGGCTCGGTGGGCTCCATGTCGCGACGGTATCCGGTACGGCGGTGGCGTCGCGCCCACCACGGTGCGAACCTGGTCTCCTCCCTCAGGAGGAGACCAGGTCCTGCGCCAGGTCGGGAAAGGGCGGCGGGGTCCCGCCATACACCGGGCAGTACGCCTGGTAGCTGCACCAGTCGCAGAGCCGGCTCTGTTTGGGGCGGAAGTCCCGGCTCTCGGTGGCCTGCAGGATCGCCCGCCACAGCGCCAGGACGGTGCGTTCGAACCGCTGCAGCTCCTCGGCGTCCGGCGTGTAGTCGCAGATCTCGGCGTCGCGCAGGTACAGCAGCCGGAGCACCCGGGGGACGACGCCACGGGTACGCCACAGCACCAGAGCGTAGAACTTGAGCTGGAACAGCGCCCGGGACTCGAACGCCTCTCGGGGGGCACCGCCGGTCTTGTAGTCGACCACCCGCAGGTCCCCGGCGGGGGAGACGTCCAGCCGGTCGATGTAGCCGCGGATCAGCAGCTGCCCGTCGACCACCGCGTTGACCAGGCTCTCCCGTTCGGCCGGTTCCAGCCGGCGGGGATCCTCGACGGTGAAGTAACCGTCGAGCAGGTGTCGGGCGGCGGCCAGGAACTCGTCCAGCTCCGGGCAGCCCGCCTGCTCGTCCGGCGTCGGCTCCGCCGGCCCGGTGGTGACGACGTCGGCCAGCGTCGGGTCGGTGTCCAGCAGCCGTTGCCACTGCGGGGCGACCAGGTCGGCGGCCGCCGCCGGGGTGCGCTGGTCGGCCGGCAGATCGAACAGACGCTCCAGGACGGCGTGGACCAGGGTGCCCCGGGCCTGGTCGACGGTGGTTCGCTCGGGCAGCCGGTCGATGCTGCGGAACCGGTACAGCAGCGGGCAGGTCTTGAAATCGGCCGCCCGCGACGGCGACAACGTGGCCAGCCGGGGTGGTTCGACGTCGGGCGCGATGTCCGGGCCGATTGTCATGCACGCAGGGTATGGCACCGCTGTGACAGTCCGGCCGGCGGCGCGGCGACAAACCGTGCGCGCCGGCCGGTACGGCGTTCCGTAGCATCAACCCGATGGAGGACACCGCGAAACGCCCCGACCGGCGCCCTGACCGGCGGCCGGGGATCAGCCTCGGCCGGGTGCTCGGCTTCCCGGTGCACCTCCACACCTCGGTGCTGTTCCTGGCGATCCTGGTCACCGTGCTGTACGGCGAGTTCGTCCGCACCCAGTTGGACGTGCCGCAGCCGGCCCGCTACGCGGTCGGCCTGGGCTTCGTGGTCTGCCTGCTCGGTTCGGTGCTGCTGCACGAGCTGGGGCACGCGTTGACCGCCCGCCGCTACGGCATCGGGGTCCGCGGGATCACCCTGGAGATGCTCGGCGGCTACACCGAGATGGACCGGGACGCCCCGACCCCCAAGGTCGACCTGCTGGTGTCGCTGGCGGGTCCGGCGGTGTCGCTGGTCCTGGGCCTGGTCGCGGTGGTGGCGACCGTGCTGCTGCCGGACCGTACGTTGATCAACCAGTTGGCGTTCCAGTTGGCGGCGGCGAACCTGCTGGTGGCGGTGTTCAACGCGTTGCCGGGGCTGCCCCTAGACGGCGGGCGCGCGCTGCGTGCCGCGGTCTGGGCGGTGACCAGGGACCGCCACGTCGGCACCGAGGCCGCCGGTTGGGTCGGTCGGGCCGTTGCGGCGGGCACCGCCGGCCTGGTGGTGCTGCTCACGCTGGCCGGTATCCTGTCCCCGTTCGGGCTGATCTTCATGCTGCTGGTGGCGTTCACCCTCTGGCAGGGTGCCGGCCAGTCGATCCGGGTCGCGCGCATCGGCCGCCGGTTCCCACTGGTCGACCTGGCGGCGCTCGCCCGGCCGGTCTTTCCGGTGCCGAGCGGGACGCCGTTGGCTGAGGCGCAGCGCCGGGTCGCCGGCGCCCACCCGGCGCAACCGGGTGGGCGGGAGCCGGCCATGGCGGTGACGAACTCGTTCGGCCGGTTGGTGGCGCTGGTGGACCGGGCTGCGGCCGCTGCGGTTCCGCCGGAGCGCCGTCCGTGGGTGGCGGTCGACACCGTCGCGCGCGGTATCGACGGGGTCCGCCGGATCCCGGTCGACCTCACCGGCGAGCAGGTGGTCCGTACCGTGCAGGAACATCCGGGCGCGCAGTACCTGGTGACCCGGGGCGAGGACGTGATCGGCGTGCTGCACGTCGCCGATCTGGCGCAGTTGTTGGAACCGACCCGAAAGATGAGCCAGTGACCCCTCCGCCGACCGCCGTGGCATCCGGCGATGTCAGTACCACGCCGATCTCCACCCGGCGTGGCCCCTTCCAGCCGGGCGACCGGGTGCAGTTGACCGACCCGAAGGGGCGTATGCACACCGTCACGCTCGCTGCCGGTCGGTCGTTCCACACCCATCGCGGTGCCCTGTCGCACGACGAGTTGATCGGCCTGCCCGAAGGCAGCGTGGTGACGTCGGCCGGCGGTACCGCGTACCTCGCGCTGCGGCCGCTGCTGGCCGACTACGTGCTGAGCATGCCGCGCGGGGCTCAGGTGATCTATCCGAAGGACGCCGCTCAGATCGTGGCGATGGGTGATGTGTTCCCGGGGGCCCGGGTGCTGGAGGCCGGTGCCGGGTCGGGCGCGCTGACCTGTTCGCTGCTGCGCGCCGTCGGCACCGACGGTGAGGTGCACTCGTACGAGGCCCGGGCGGACTTCGCCGAGGTGGCCCGGGCGAACGTGCAGGCGTTCTTCGGCGGCCCGCACCCGGCCTGGCGGCTGCACGTCGGTGACGTCGCGTCCTGCCCGGAGGTCGGCTTCGACCGGATCATCCTGGACATGCTGACGCCGTGGGAGGTGCTGGACCTGGTGGCCCGGGCGTTGCTGCCCGGCGGGGTCTTCGTCGGCTACGTCGCCACCACGCCGCAGCTGAGCGAACTGGTCGAGGCGTTGCGCGCCGCCGGCGGGTTCACCGAGCCTCGGGCGTGGGAGTCGTTGGTGCGGGACTGGCATGTCGACGGGTTGGCGGTGCGGCCCGACCACCGGATGATCGGGCATACCGCGTTTCTGGTGTCGGCCCGCCGGTTGGCACCGGGGGTCAGCGCGCCGCCGCGGCGGCGCAAGCCGAGCAAGGGAGCGGAGGCGTACGCGGCGCGCCGCCGGGACCAGACCGGTGCGCCGGTGCCGCCCGACGCCGCCGGTCCGGCGTCACCCGACCGGGCCGAAGGGCCGGCCCCGTCGCTGGGCACGGTGGCCGGGACGGGGCCGGCATGAGCCGGCCCGCGTTCGGTGGTGGCGAGTTGCCGGCGGTCTTCCCCGACTGGTCGCCCTATCCGGACCTGGACGCGGCCAGCCGGGCGTACCTGCGGGACCCGGACGTCGCGCTGGAGGCGCTCGGTGGCGTACTGGCGGGCGCCGAGGTTCTCGCCTTCACCCTCGAGCGGTTCGTCAACGAGGTCAACGGGGTCTGGCAGGAGGTGGCGATCTGCGACGGCAGCCGGATGGTCCTGTGGCACGGTGAGGACGTCCCGCCGGGGGACGGGCCGGTCGGGTCGATGACGTCGTCGTTACGGGTGGTGCCGTTGTCCACGGTCACCGAGGTCGGCTGCCGCCGTCGGCTGACCCGTACGCCGAACGGGCAGATCCGGGTGGACAGCGTCGACGTCTACCTGCTGCTCAGTTCGCAGGACGAGACGCAACCCGAGGAGCATCTCGGCCCCCGGCACGACGCGCTGCGGTTCGGCAAGACGCTCGACGACGGTGGTTCGGGGCAGATCGCGCGGCTCGAGGAGTTCGCCCGGGTGGTCGCCTCGGTGGCGGGCCGGCCGCTGCTGTGATGTGGGTCACCCATCGCAGGTAGGTGGCCGTACCGGCGGGCAGCGAGCCGTACCGGTAGACCGGGTGGCTAGCCGGCGTCCGGTCCGGACACCTCGGTCTGGTCGTCCGCGCGGACCACGTGGATGCACTCGCCGGGGCAGTCCTTGGCCGCGTCGATCACGTCGAGCCGCAGCCGTTCGGGGACGGCGACCCGGGCGCCCTCGGCGACCTGCAGTTCCCCGGAGGCGTCCTTGACGTAGGCGAGCCCGTCGATGTCGAACTCGAAGACGTCCCGGGCGTACTGCACGCACAGCCCGTCTCCGGTGCAGAGGTCCTGGTCGACCCAGACCTGCAGCTCCGTGTCGGTTGATGCCGTTTCGCCCGGCTCTCCGGGGGACCGGGTCTCGGTCGGGGTCGTCACCGCGCACCTCCCTGGGTCGTGCCCGTCCTCGCGTCCCGACGGTACCCGACACGCCGTGGGACCGGCCGGCCAGGCGTCCGTCGGCCGCTTGTGACGTGCCCGAGCGATCAAGGTTGTGGGACGACTGTGTTGCGTGGGTTCGAAACGTCCGGCAAACGGCTAGTGTTAGGGCAGTACGTTTTAGCCCCCGGGGAGGTGGGACGTGGCACGCAGCGACGACGCGGATTCGCGCGCCGCACGGTGGGAGAAGGAGGCCCACGATCTCTCCACCCAGGTCGCGTTTCTTCAAGAGGAACTCGCTCTGGTGCGGCGCAAGTTGACCGAAAGCCCCCGACACGTGCGGCAGCTCGAGGAACGGCTGGCGGCAGCGCAGGCGCAGCTGGCCCGACTGACCGAGAACAACGAACGGCTCGTGGCGACCCTCAAGGAAGCCAGGGCCCAGATCGTCACGCTCAAGGAGGAGATCGACCGGCTGGCGCAACCGCCCAGCGGGTACGGCGTCTTCCTGGCCCGACACGCGGACGGCACGGTGGACGTCTTCACCGGTGGCCGGAAGCTACGGGTGGCGCTCTCTCCCTCGTTGGACGCCGACGAGCTCCAACGCGGCCAGGAGGTCCTGCTCAACGACGCGCTCAACGTGGTCGACGCGTTCGGCTACGAGCGGGTCGGTGAGGTGGTGATGCTCAAGGAACTCCTCGACAATCCGACCGGCGAGCCGAGTGACCGTGCCCTGGTCATCTCGCACGCCGACGAGGAGCGGGTGGTGCATCTGGCGCAGACGCTGGTCGGCAGCGCGCTGCGGGCTGGCGACTCGCTGATGATCGAGCCGCGGTCGGCGTACGCCTACGAGCGGATACCGAAGAGCGAGGTCGAGGAGCTGGTGCTGGAGGAGGTGCCGGACGTCGACTACACCGACATCGGCGGCCTGCACGCCCAGATCGAGCAGATCAGGGACGCGGTCGAGCTGCCGTTCCTGCACGCGGAGCTGTTCCGTGAGCACCATCTGCGTCCACCGAAGGGCATCCTGCTCTACGGTCCGCCCGGGTGCGGCAAGACGCTGATCGCCAAGGCGGTGGCCAACTCGCTGGCCAAGAAGATCGCCGAGCGGCGGGGTGAGGAGAAGCACACCAGCTTCTTCCTCAACATCAAGGGCCCGGAGCTGCTCAACAAGTACGTCGGTGAGACCGAGCGGCACATCCGGCTGATTTTCCAGCGGGCCCGGGAGAAGGCCGGCGAAGGTACCCCGGTGATCGTGTTCTTCGACGAGATGGACTCGGTCTTCCGGACCCGGGGCTCCGGTGTCTCCTCGGACGTGGAGAACACCATCGTTCCGCAGCTGCTGAGCGAGATCGACGGGGTCGAGGGCCTGGAGAACGTGATCGTGATCGGTGCCTCCAACCGGGAGGACATGATCGATCCCGCGATCCTGCGGCCCGGCCGGCTGGACGTCAAGATCAAGATCGAGCGTCCGGACGCCGAGGCGGCCAAGGACATCTTCTCCAAGTACATCCTCACCGGGCTGCCGCTGCACCCGGACGACCTCACCGAGCACGGCGACGATCCGCAGGCCACCGTGGCAGCCATGATCGACGCCGTGGTGCTGCGGATGTACTCGGAGACCGACGAGAACCGGTTCCTCGAGGTGACCTACGCCAACGGGGACAAGGAGGTCCTGTACTTCAAGGACTTCAACTCCGGCGCGATGATCCAGAACATCGTCGACCGGGGCAAGAAGATGGCGATCAAGGAGTTCCTCACCTCCGGGCGCAAGGGTCTGCGGCTGCAGCACCTGCTCGACGCGTGCGTCGACGAGTTCCGGGAGAACGAGGACCTGCCGAACACCACCAACCCGGACGACTGGGCCCGGATCTCCGGTAAGAAGGGGGAACGGATCGTCTACATCCGTACCCTCGTCTCCGGCGGCAAGGGCGCGGAGGCCGGCCGGTCGATCGAGACGGCCAGCAACACCGGGCAGTACCTCTGACCACGGTCCGGTGTCCCGCACCCCGTTTCGGGGTGCGGGACACCGGTTACGCGGCGCGACTCGACCGCGCCGCGGGACCGGTGTCCGACGCGCCCCGCGTGACCACGCGGACACGCCAACGTCCGGTTCCGTCGGTGCGCGGACTACGCTCGACATGACGGGCGCCGACGGAAGCGATGAGGTAACGGCATGAGTGTGCGGCGGATCATGGGCACCGAGGTGGAGTACGGCATCTCCGTGCCCGGCCAGCCCGGAGCCAACCCGATGGTCACCTCCTCACAGGTGGTCAACGCCTACGGTGCCCGACCCGAACTGAACCGGGGCGGCCGGGCCCGGTGGGACTACGAGGAGGAATCGCCGCTACGTGACGCCCGCGGCTTCACCTACTCGGGGGCCGCCTACGACCCGGCGGAGGCCCTCGCCGACGAGGATCTCGGCCTGGCCAACGTGATCCTCACCAACGGTGCCCGGCTCTACGTCGACCACGCCCACCCCGAGTACTCCACCCCCGAGGTCACCAACCCGCTGGACCTGGTCCGGTGGGACAAGGCGGGGGAGCGGGTCATGGCGGAGGCGGCCCGCCGCGCGGCGACCATCCCCGGTTCGCACCCCATCCAGCTGTACAAGAACAACACCGACAACAAGGGCGCCAGCTACGGCTCCCACGAGAACTACCTGATGCGTCGGCAGACACCGTTCGCCGACATCGTGGCGTACCTGACGCCGTTCTTCGTCACCCGGCAGATCGTCTGCGGGGCGGGTCGGGTCGGCATCGGCCAGGACGGCTCCCAGACCGGGTTCCAGATCTCCCAGCGGGCCGACTTCTTCGAGGTCGAGGTCGGCCTGGAAACCACGCTGAAGCGGCCGATCATCAACACCCGGGACGAACCGCACGCCGACGCCGACAAGTACCGCCGGCTGCACGTGATCATCGGCGACGCCAACCTTTCGGAGATCTCCACCTACCTGAAGGTCGGCACCACCTCGTTGATCCTGACCATGATCGAGGAGAAGGCGCTCGGCGCCGATCTCGGCATCGCCGACCCGGTGGCCGAGCTCAAGGCGGTGAGCCACGACCCGTCCCTGGCGCATCTGATGCGGCTGCGCGACGGCCGCCGGCTCACTGCGCTCGACCTGCAGTGGGCGTTCTACGAACGGGCCAGGGCGTTCGTCGACGACCGGTACGGTACCGACCTCGACGAGGCCACGGCCGACGTGCTGGACCGCTGGGAGGACGTGCTCGACCGGCTGGGACGGGATGTGATGTCCTGCGCGCAGGAGCTGGACTGGGTCGCGAAGCTGCGGCTGCTCGACGGCTACCGGGAGCGGGAAGGGCTCACCTGGGCCTCGCCGAAACTGCAGCTGGTCGACCTGCAGTACGCCGACGTGAGGCCGGAGAAGGGCCTCTACCACCGCCTGGTGGGTCGGGGAGCGATGCGTACCCTGCTCGACGACAGCGCCACCCGCGCCGCGATGGTCGAGCCGCCACCGGACACCCGGGCCTACTTCCGGGGCCGGTGCCTGGCGCAGTACGCCTCCGAGGTGGTCGCCGCCAGCTGGGACTCGGTCATCTTCGACGTGGGCCGGGAGTCGCTGGTCCGGGTGCCGATGATGGAGCCGGAGCGGGGGACTCAGGTCCACGTGGGCGACCTGTTCGACCGGTGCGCCAGCGCGAAGGACCTGCTGGAGGTGCTCACCGGAGGCTGAGCCGGCCAGGTTCGCTTGGCGCGAACGTGGCCGACGCCGGCCGGTTCCGTCGCCACCGCGAGGTAAGTTTCACCTAGGCGATCGTGTGGAGGAGGCACCTGATGGCTACCCGTGACAGCGGCGGTCAGTCCCAGTCCGGCAAGTCCCGCCGGGCCGAGGAAGTCGACGAGACGGTCACCGAGACGGATCCGGAGGCCGCGCAGCGGCACGCCGAGATCACCGAGGACGTCGATGACCTGCTCGACGAGATCGACTCGGTGCTCGAAGAGAACGCCGAGGAGTTCGTCCGCGGCTACGTACAGAAGGGCGGCGAGTAGCTCGCCGGCGGTGAAGATCGCACCCACCGGGTGCGCACGCTAGTCTGCTCCAACACACCGGTGGCCTCGACCGGCGCCGTGCCGGCACGGGCGGCCCGGTCAGGCGATCACGTTATGCAGAGAGGGACCACGTGGCAGCGGGATTCGATCCATCCGGACGCCTTCCGGACGTGTTCACCAACGCGGGAACGTCCTCCTTCACCCAGTTCCTGGCGTCGGCCGCACCGGATCTGCTGCCGGGGCGCCGCCCACTGCCGCCCGGGCTGTCCGCGGACGTCGGCCCGCACGCCACGACGATCGTCACGCTCGTCACCGCCGAAGGCGTGGTGATGGCCGGTGACCGCCGGGCGACAATGGGCAACCTGATCGCCAACCGGGACATCGAGAAGGTGCACCCCGCTGACGCCTACTCGCTGATCGGCATCGCCGGCACCGCCGGCATCGGCATCGAGCTGATGCGGCTGTTCCAGGTCGAGCTGGAGCACTACGAGAAGATGGAGGGCGCCGTCCTCTCCCTGGACGGCAAAGCGAACCGCCTCGCGTCGATGATCCGCAACAACCTCGGTGCCGCGCTGCAAGGGCTGGCCGTGGTGCCGCTGTTCGCCGGGTTCGACCTGGCCGCGACCGATCCGGCCGAGGCCGGCCGGATCTTCAGCTTCGACGTCACCGGCGGTCCGTACGAGACCACCGGTTTCGACGCGATCGGCTCCGGGTCGCTGTTCGCGAAGGCGGCTCTGAAGAAGCGGTACCGTTCCGGGCTGAGTAGCGCCGACGCGGTCCGTCTCGCGGTGGAGGCGCTGTACGACGCCGCCGACGACGACACCGCCACCGGCGGCCCGGATCTGACCCGCCGGATCTTCCCGGTGGTGATGACCGCGACGGCGGCCGGCACCCACCGGCTCACCGACGCCGAGTCGGCCCAGATCGCCGAGGCGGTCGTCGCCGCGCGTACCGAGAACCCGGGCGGCTGAACCCGCGAGCGCCGACTTGTCTCGTCCGCTGTAGTCGTTACCACTTGGTCGAAGGAGAGCCGCCGCCGTGGCAATGCAGTTTTACGCCTCGCCCGAGCAGATCATGCGGGACCGTTCCGAGCTCGCCCGCAAGGGCATCGCCCGGGGCCGTAGCGCGCTGGTGCTGAGCTTCGAGGGCGGTGTGCTGTTCGTCGCCGAGAATCTGTCCAGCGCCCTGCACAAGGTGAGCGAGATCTACGACCGGATCGGGTTCGCCGCCGTCGGCCGATACAACGAGTTCGAGAATCTGCGCCGGGCCGGGGTGCGGATGGCCGACCTGAACGGCCTCAGCTACGACCGTCGCGACGTGACCGGGCGGGCGCTGGCCAACGCGTACGCGCAGACCCTCGGGTCGATCTTCACCGAGCAGTCGAAGCCGTTCGAGGTGGAGATCTGTGTTGCTGAGGTCGGGCTGGAGCCGGCTGCTGACGAGATCTACCGGCTGACCTACGACGGCTCGGTCACCGACGAGCCGGGGTGGATGGCGATGGGCGGTCATGCCGAGACGATCGCCGGTGTGTTGCGAACCGACCATCGGGCCGACATGTCGCTGTCCGACGCCGTCGGGCTGGCGGTGCGGGCCCTCGCCGAAGTGGGCGGTGAGAACGGCGCGACCCGCAGCATCGCCGCCAACCAGTTGGAGGTGGCGGTGCTCGACCGCCGCCGCCGTGGCCGGACCTTCCGCCGGATCGCCGGCGCCGCGTTGACCGCGCTGCTCGACGGGGGTGCCGCCACCTCGGCGGACGAGCCCTCGTCGGCAGAAGCAGGCAGGTCCGGCGGTCCCCGGGTGCCCGAGTCGACGCCGGGAAAGCCGACTTCCTCGGCCGCCTCCGCCGACCTGGAGGATGCCGCCGGCGATTCGGGCCCCACCGAACAGGACTGACCGGGCGCGGTGTGCCGCGCCAGGGCGGCGCTTCGGCCTGGTGCGTCACACCCAGTGTCGTACCGTCCGCCAGTACGCCGCCAGCATCGCGTTGAGTACCTTCCTGCCCGGCGGGTCGATCAGCGGGGTGTCCAGCCGATCGGCGAGGACTCGCATCCACACCCGGTCCGGGACGGTCCGCTCGGCCTGCAGCTGTGCCCGGCGCTGGCGCAGGTGACTGCGGTGCTGCCACAGCCACCGGTAGCCGCGGAGCTTGTCGGGCAGCCAGCCCTGTCGGGCGGCCAGCACCAGCACCGCCAACTCCAGAGCCAGCAGTGGCGGGCCGAGCAGCACCAGCGACCGCCCTCCCCACACCGTGGCCACGAACATCACTCGGTTGCGTTCGACAAGGTAGAACTTGAAGCTGTTGCGGCTGAACTCGTAGCGGTGCAGCGCCACCGCGTCCGGCACGTTGACCACTCGCAGCCCGACCCGCCAGGTTCTGATCGACAGGTCCGCGTCCTCGTGGTACGCGAAGTAGTGCGGGTCGAAGCCCCCCAGCCGGTCCCAGTGCGCCCGGCGGGTCATCAGGCAGGCACCCATCGCACCGGCGGTCTCGGTCGGTTCGGTGCGGGTCTCCCGCTCCCGGAATCCGCCGATCCAACTCAACCCGAGCACGTGCACCTCGTTGCCGCGAGAATTGAGCAGGTCCGGCTCGTCGGCCAGGCGGACCGCGCCGGCGGCGATGCCGACGCTCGGGTCCGCGAGCTCCTCCACCAGCCGGGCGACGGTGGTCGGCTCGACCACCGCGTCGCCGTTGACCAATGCCACGTACTCGCCGACGGCGGCGGCCACGCCGACGTTGCAGCCGGCGGAGAAGCCGACGTTGCGGCCGTCGCCGACCACCGTGACGCCGGGAACCTCACGCAGCACGGTGACATCGTCGGTGGTGCACCCGTTGTCGACCAACACCACGTCGACGTCGACCTTGACCGAGGCGAGCAGGGCTTCCACCGATCGGCGCAGCAGCGGTTCCGCGCCCCAGGCCAGCACGACGGCACTGACCCGGGGCAGGCCGGACGGCGTACGGAATTCACTACTATTTTCCGACATGTCGGTTTCTCTCCTGGGCCGGGGGAATCCGGGCGCCTCTGACGCGGCGTGCCTGTCCTGCCGGCTGGACCGGCGGCCCGGACAGGTCAGCCGCCGAACGCCGGGTCGCGCAACGCGGTGGAGAGCATGCTCCGCCAGTCTGCCATGACCGGTAGGCCGGCGCGCGCCCAACGTTGATGTCCGAGCACCGAGTACGTCGGTCGGGCGGCGGGCCGACGGAAGTTGGCACTGGTGGTGGGACGGATCCGCGTCGGGTCGAGGCCGCGCAGCGCGAACGCCTCCCGGGCCAGCCCACACCAGGTCGTCTGCCCGCTCGCCGTTCCGTGGTAAAACCCGGCGCTCGCCGTGCCGGCGACCGCCGCCGCGGCGAGCGCGACCAGCTGGTGGGCCAGGGCGTACGACCAGGTCGGCTGACCATGCTGGTCATCGACGACCTCGAGGTGCTCCCGCTCGCCGGCCAGCCGCAGCATGGTCGCGACGAAGTTGGGTCCGTGTGCCCCGTAGAGCCACGCGGTCCGGACCACGTAGCCGCGCTCCGGCAGCAGCCGGGCGACGGCCTGTTCACCGACGAGCTTGCTGCGACCGTACGCGTTGACAGGTGAGGTCGGGGCATCCTCCGGGTACGGGGAGGTGCCGTCGCCGGCGAACACGTAATCGGTGGAGACGTGCACCAGGTGCGCCCCACGGTCGGCGCAAGCCTGGGCCAGATGCGCCACGGCGGTGCCGTTGACGGCGGTGGCGGCTTCCTCAGCCGCCTCCGCGCCGTCCACGTCGGTCCACGCTGCGGCGTTGATCACTACCTGATGCCCGTCGACGGCGGCAGCGACCGCCGCCGGGTTGGTGATGTCCAAATCGGTACGGGTCAGCGCGGTCACCGACCGGGTGTCCGGGTGGTCGGCCAACGCGGCCAGCAGGTCCCGCCCCAGCATCCCACCGGCACCGGTGACCAGCCACCGGTCTGCGGCGGTCACGACGACGCCACAGGCTTCTTCAGCGGCTCCCACCAGGGCCGGTTCTCCCGGTACCAGCGGACCGTGTCGGCCAGTCCTTCGTCCAGCGTGACACTCGGGGTGTAGCCCAGCTCGTGGGAGATCTTGCTGATGTCCAGCGAGTAGCGCCGGTCGTGTCCCTTACGGTCGGTGACCGGGACGACCCGTTCCCACCCCACCCCACAGGCGTCCAGTAGCCGGGCGGTGAGCTCCTTGTTGGTCAGTTCGGTCCCGCCGCCGATGTGGTAGACCTCGCCGGCGCGCCCGCCGGCGGCGACCAGCGTGATGCCCACGCAGTGGTCCCGCACGTGCAGCCAGTCCCGGACGTTGCCGCCGTCGCCGTACAGCGGCACCGTACCGCCGTCCAGCAGGTTGGTGACGAACAGCGGGATGACCTTCTCCGGGAACTGGTACGGCCCGTAGTTGTTGGAGCAGCGAGTCACCACGACGTCCATGCCGTGTGTCCGGTGGTAGGCCAGGGCCACCAAGTCGGAGCCGGCCTTGGACGCGGAGTACGGTGAGTTCGGCGACAACGGCCAGTCCTCGGTCCACGACCCTTCGTCGATCGACCCGTACACCTCGTCGGTCGAGACGTGCACGAACCGGTCCGTCCCGTGGCGCAGCGCCGCGTCGAGCAGAGTCTGGGTGCCCACCACGTTGGTGGTCACGAACTCCGCGGCACCGGTGATCGACCGGTCAACGTGCGACTCGGCGGCGAAGTGCACCACCATGTCGTGTCCGGCGAGTGCTCGGTCGACGGCGGCGGCGTCGCAGATGTCCGCTTGGACGAAGGCAAACCGTGGGTCGTCACGGACCGGGGCCAGGTTGGCGAGATTGCCGGAGTAGGTCAGATTGTCCAGCACGGTCACCGTAGCCGGACTGACCGGGGCGTTCGGATCGGTGAGCAGCATCCGGACGAATTCGGATCCGATGAAGCCGGCACCGCCGGTGACGAGGACTCTCACAGGTCCGGGAGTCTACGGGACACCGGCGCCGTCGGCCCAGGGGATCGCCGGTGACGGCTTTCCGACGATGTCCTCGCCGGTCCCGGCAATGGACTGGTGCACGACCGGCCGAGCGGATGTCGGACGAAGGGCCCGACATCCGTGACCGGCCCGTAGAGGGAGCCCGTTGACGGTTGCTGTGGGTGGTTAGGCCGGTAGGCTCCCGCCGTGCGTGGAATCCTACTCGCTGGCGGTACCGGATCTCGGCTCTGGCCGATCACTCGCGCCGTGTCGAAACAGCTCATGCCGGTCTTCGACAAGCCGATGATCTACTACCCGCTCGCCACCCTGATCATGTCCGGCATCCAGGAGATCCTGGTCGTGACCACACCGGAGGATCAACCGCAGTTCCGACGACTGCTCGGCGACGGCGCGCAGTTCGGGCTGAGGCTGAGCTACCGGGCGCAGCCCCGGCCGGAAGGCATCGCCCAGGCATTCGTGCTCGGCGCGGACTTCATCGGCGATGAGTCCGTCGCGTTGATCCTTGGCGACAACATCTTCCACGGCATCGGTCTGGGCCGGAAGCTGTCCGACCACGCCGACCTCACCGGCGGCCTGATCTTCGCCTACCCGGTGGCCAACCCCGAGGCGTACGGCGTGGTCGACTTCGACGCCGCCGGCCGGGTCCTGTCGATCGAGGAAAAGCCGAAGCGGCCGCGGTCGCGCTATGCGGTGCCCGGCTTGTACTTCTACGACAACCAGGTGGTGGAGATCGCCGCAGGGCTGAAACCGAGCGACCGCGGCGAGCTGGAGATCACGGCGGTCAACGAGGCGTACCGCCGGGCCGGTCAGCTGTCGGTGACCGTGCTGGACCGGGGAACGGCCTGGCTGGACACCGGCACGTTCAATTCGATGATGCAGGCCGCCGAGTTCGTCCGGGTGATCGAGGAACGCCAGGGCATGAAGATCGGCTGCGTCGAGGAGTCCGCCTGGCGCGCCGGCCTGATCGACGACGATCAGCTGTGCGCCCTCGCCGAGCCGCTGACCAAAAGCGGTTACGGCAGCTACCTGCTGAGCCTGATCGAGGAGCGCAACGACCACCGGTTGTCCGAAGCCGGTCCGGCCGAGGAGGCCTGATGAAGATCCGGGAGCTCGAGATCGAGGGCGCCTGGGAGGTCACCCCGCAGCAGCACGGTGACCCGCGCGGGCTGTTCATGGAGTGGTACCGCTTCGACCACCTGGCCGGGGCGGTCGGGCATCCGCTGCGGCTGGCCCAGGGCAACCTGTCGGTCTCGGCGTATGGCGTGGTCCGGGGCATCCACTTCGCCGACGTGCCGCCTGGCCAGGCCAAGTACATCAGCTGCGTACGGGGCGCGGTGGTCGACGTGATCGTGGACCTGCGGGTCGGTTCACCGACGTTCGGCCGGTGGACGGCGGTGCGGCTCGACGACGTGGACCGCCGCGCGGTCTACCTCAGCGAAGGACTCGGGCACGGGTTCTGCGCGATGTCCGACGACGCCACCCTGAACTATTTCTGTTCGACCACCTACAACCCGCGCGCGGAGCACGGCGTACATCCTCTCGACGCCGACCTGGCCATCGACTGGCCGGTCGCCGCGCCGCAGCTGTCCGCCCGCGACGATGCGGCCCCGACACTGGCCCAGGCCCGCGCCGACGGCCTGCTGCCGGACTACGGCCGCTGTCGGGAGTTCGCTGCCCGGCTCTCCGCCGGCGAGTCGCCGTACGCGCCTGGCCAATAACTCTGCGCGAAAGCGACCTGTCGGGCGTAGTTCGCCCGACAGGTCGCCCGAGACTGACCACGGAGCCCTCGGGGCGGCTAATGTCTGGTCATGGAACGGCGAATCTTCGGGCTCGAAACCGAGTACGGTGTCACCTGCACCTACCGCGGCCAGCGGCGGCTGTCGCCGGACGAGGTGGCGCGCTACCTGTTCCGCCGGGTGGTCTCCTGGGGGCGGTCCAGCAACGTCTTCCTCCGCAACGGGGCCCGGCTCTACCTCGACGTCGGATCCCACCCGGAGTACGCCACCCCGGAGTGTGACTCGGTCACCGACCTGGTGGCGCACGACCGGGCCGGCGAGCGGATCCTCGAAGGGCTGCTGGTGGACGCCGAGAAGCGGCTGCACGACGAGGGCATCGCCGGCGAGATCTACCTGTTCAAGAACAACACCGACTCGGCCGGCAACTCGTACGGCTGCCACGAGAACTACCTCGTGTCCCGGCACGGCGAGTTCGGTCGGCTGGCCGACGTGCTGATCCCGTTCCTGGTCACCCGGCAGCTCATCTGCGGCGCCGGCAAGGTCCTGCAGACGCCGCGCGGGGCGGTCTACTGCCTTTCCCAGCGGGCCGAGCACATCTGGGAGGGCGTCTCCTCGGCGACCACCCGGTCCCGGCCGATCATCAACACCCGCGACGAACCGCACGCCGACGCCGAGCGGTACCGCCGGCTGCACGTCATCGTCGGCGACTCCAACATGAACGAAGTGACCACGCTGCTCAAGGTCGGTAGCGCGGACATCGTGCTGCGGATGATCGAAGCCGGCGTCGTCATGCGGGACCTGTCGTTGGAGAACCCGATCCGGGCGATCCGCGAGGTCTCCCACGACATCACCGGCCGGCGCAAGATCCGCCTCGCCTCCAACAAGGAGGTCAGCGCGCTGGAGATCCAGCAGGAGTACCTGGCCCGGGCGACCGAGTTCGTCGAACGCCGGGGCGGCGACCAGACCGCCAAACGGGTCGTCGAGCTGTGGGGCCGGGCACTGCGGGCGGTCGAGACCGGCGACCTGGACCCGGTCGCCCGGGAAATCGACTGGGTGACCAAGTTGAAGCTGATCGAGCGCTACCAGCGCAAGCACGATCTGCCGCTGTCCCATCCGCGGGTCGCCCAGATGGATCTGGCGTACCACGACCTGCGCCGCGGCCGCGGGCTGTACGCGTTGCTGGAGCGGCGCGGCCAGGTCGACCGGGTGGCCACCGACCCGGAGATCTTCGAGGCGAAGGAGACACCGCCGCAGACCACCCGGGCCCGGCTGCGCGGGGAGTTCATCCGGCACGCCCAGGAGAAGCGGCGGGACTTCACCGTCGACTGGGTCCACCTCAAGCTGAACGACCAGGCCCAGCGCACCGTGCTGTGCAAGGACCCGTTCCGGGCCTACGACGAGCGGGTGGAGCGGCTGATCGCGAGCATGTGACGGTAGGCTCACGGACGATGGTTGACCCCACCCGCGACGATCCCGCGCCGCCGCCGCCGACCGCCACCGGCCGGCCGAGTCCGTTTCCCCGGACCGAGACCTGGCTCGAGCGACGGCGCAACAAGATCGCCGCAGAGATCGCCCGCAACCGCCGCGGTGACTACACCGTGCCGACCTGGGTGCTCGCCACGGCGTTGGCGCTCATCCTGGGTGCCTGGGCGGTCCTGATCATCGTCAGCTGAGCCGGTGCCGCCGGGTCAGCCGTCACCGCCGGCCAGTGCTGTCGGGTCAGCCGTCGCCGCCGGCGAGCGTCGCCGCGTGCCGGCCGGCGGCCGCGCAGGCCAGGAAGTACGCGTGGTCGCCAGCCAGGTCCCGGCCCATCGTGCGCAGCGGCACCGGGCTGGCCCGCAACGCCGCGTCGAGACCGTCGGTGGCGACTCGTACCGCACGGTGCCGGCCGGCAGGGGTGACCAGCTGACGCAGCGCGGCCGTGACCTCGTCGGAGATCTCCGCCGGCAGGTCCGCCGGGACCACCAGGTCCGCCGGGGCGAGCGCCACCCGGCCGTACGCGGTGCTGCTGTGGTGCGACAGGCCGCGGTGGCGCGGCCGAGGGTCGGCGGCGGAGATGCGCAGCGCGCCGACCGGTCGTCCACCGAGTACGGCGGCGGCGTTGACCGCCTCGCCGACCCCGACGCCGGAGAAACCCCACCTGGTGCCGGTGCCGAGGTTGCCCGGACCCTGGCAGACCACCGTCACGTCAGCGGCCAGCACGTGCCGGGCCGCCAGCAGCCCGCTGTGCACGGTGGTGGCCTCCAGATCGCCGCCGAAGCACTGGCCCACGGTCACTGTGCCGGCGAGCGTGCCGGACAGCCCGTCGAGGGTCCGGGAGAAGCCGGCGGGCAGTGCCCCGCCGTCGGTCATCACGTACCCGACCCGCAGCCGGGGGCGGTCGGCGAGGACGCCGGCGACGATTGCCGGCAGCGCCGAGTGCAGGTCGGCGGTGACCACCGGCATCCCGGCCAGGTCCTCGGCGTCGGCCAGCACCTGTCGGTGCGGTGACGCCTCCTCGTCGACCCCGCACACGATCGCCTGCAGCGGGGTGTAGCGGGCCTTCACCAGATGCCCGTCGGAGCGGTCCCGCCCGCCCGGCGGGTCCGGCGGCAGCCGGTCCGGCACCGCCACCACCAGGGCGTACCCGCCGGTGCCGAGCCCCATCAGCAGCGCCGAGACGTTCAGCAGCACCCGGTCGCCGGGTTCGGGCTCGCCGACCAGCTCCGGGTAGGCCACCGCGCGTACCGGCTTCCCGTCGGCCTCCCCGTCGACGGCGACGTCCAGTTCGACCGCCCCCCGCCACCGCCGCCGGACCGCGGTGACCCTGCCGTCACGCCATCGCACCATGCCGGGCACGCTAACCTGCGCCCCCGTGCAGCGGCCGGGCGGGGCGGTCGCTGCACCGCCGACACTGCTAGCGTCGTGCCGTGTCCCGCAACCGGACCGAACGCCTGGTCAATCTCGTGATCTGCCTGTTGTCGACGCGGCGCTTCCTGACCGCCGCGCAGATCGCCGCGACCGTACCCGGCTACGAACACGATCCGTCCGACGTCCGTGACCACGAGGCGTTCCAGCGCAAGTTCGAGCGGGACAAGGCGGAGCTGCGGGACCTCGGCGTGCCGCTGGAGACCGGCGCGGCCAGCGCCTTCGACAGCGAACCGGGCTACCGGATCGCCCACCGCGAGTACGCGCTGCCGGAGATCCCGCTGGAGCCGGAGGAGGCCGCCGCGGTCGGCATCGCCGCCCGGCTGTGGCAGCACGCCGGGCTGGCCGCCGCCGCCTCGTCCGGGCTGGCCAAGTTGCGGGCCGCCGGCATCGACGTGGATCCGCAGGCCACCCTCGGGGTGGAACCGGTGGTCACGGTCGACCCGGCATTCGCCGCGTTGACCGCCGCGGCCCGCGACCGGCGTCCGGTGACCTTCGACTACCGGGTGCCCAGCGGCGACACCCCCACCCGGCGACGGCTGCAGCCCTGGGGGGTGGTCTGCTGGCGGGGCCGCTGGTACGTGGTCGGCCACGACCAGGACCGTGCGGCCACCCGCTGCTTCCGACTGTCCCGGGTGGTGGGCGCGGTGCGGCTCACCGGTCGGGCCGGCAGCTTCTCCCCGCCGACCGACGTCGACCTGATCAGTCACGTCGCCCGCTGGTCGGACCCGGTCGAACGTACCGGCGTGGCCACCGTGCTGGCCGGGCCGGGCCGGGCTGCCGGCCTGCGGCGCGGCGCGGAGTCCTGCGTCCCGGGCCCCGATGGGGACCGGCTGACACTGCGCTACGCCGAGCCGGAGGCGCTCGCCGGCCAGCTGGCCAGGTACGGCGCCGACGTGCGGGTGCTCGATCCGCCGGAGCTGCGCGAGCTGGTGATCCAGCGGCTGAAGGAGATCGTGGTGGCGCACCAGCCGGCCGGTGCGGAGGTGCGAGGGTGACCACGTCCCGACCGACCGGCTCGCGGGCCTCCGCCGACCGGCTCGCCCGGCTGCTCAACCTGGTGCCCTACCTGCTGGCCCGGCCGGGCGTGGAGATCGCCCAGGCCGCCGCCGACCTGGGCACCACCGCGCGTCAACTGCGGGAGGACCTGGAACTGCTGTGGGTCTGCGGGCTGCCCGGCTACGGTCCGGGCGACCTGATCGACATGGCGTTCGACGGCGACCGGGTGACGATCACCTACGACGCCGGCATCGACCGACCGTTGCGGCTGACGCCGGACGAGGCTCTGGCCCTGGTGGTGGCGCTGCGGATGCTGGCCGAGACGCCGGGGCTGGCCAACCGGGACGCCGTCGAGCGGGCACTGGCCAAGATCGAGGACGCGGCGGGCGAGTCGGCCGGCGCCCCGGTCGCGGTACGCCTGCCCGGAGACACGGCCCGGCTGGACCGGCTGCGGTCGGCGGCACAGAGCGGCCGGGCGGTACGGATCACCTACTACACGGCGGCCCGCGACGAGACCACCGACCGGGTCGTCGACCCGATCCGGGTGCTCATGATCGGCGGTCGGGGCTATCTGGAGGCCTGGTGCCGGCGGGCAGAGGCGGTCCGGCTGTTCCGGGCCGACCGGGTCGACGCCCTGGTCGAGCTCGACCAGCCGGCCGCCGTACCGCCGCAGGCCGGTCGGCACGAACCCCGGGAGGCCGCGTTCCAGCCGACGCCGGGCCTGCCGTCGGTGGTCCTGCGGGTCGGCCGGTGCGGTCGGTGGATCACCGAGTACTACCCGTGCGAGGACGTCCGGGTCGAACCGAACGGCGAGTGGCTGGTCACCATGCGGGTCACCGATCTGGCCTGGGCCCGCCGGTTCGTCCTCGGGCTGGGCCCGGACGTGACGGTGGTCGCTCCGGCACAGTTGGTCGCGCAGGTGCACGCGGCCGCGTCCGCCGCGCTTGCCGCGTACGCCGTTCCCGGTGGTGCACCGGCTGCGGACCTGTCCGCTAGCGGCTAGTCTGCTCAGGTGCTGACCTGGATCGTTCTCGCCGTGCTGGGATGCGCGCTGTTGGTGCTCGTCGCGGCGGTCCGTCCGGTGCTGACCCGGTTGCCCGCGCTGCGCCGTGCCGCGCTCGCCCTGCAGCGCCGCCAGGGCGAAGCCGAGGCGTTGGCGGCGCAGGCCGAGCGGTTGCAGCTGCGGCTGGCGGAGATGGAGCAGAGCCTGGCGGCCACCACCCGGCCCGGACGGCCCGGGGACCGGCCGGACAACCCCGGCTGACCAGCCGGTCACGCCGGCCTGGCCTGTTCGGCCAGTGCCTGCGAAGCGCCGGTCAGCGTTGTGCCGTCCGTGGTTGACGGGTCGGTTGATCGTGGTTGAGACTTCACCGACCAGGCCAGATTGACCCGGTCTGGCAGGTGGCGGACCCCGCGAACGCACGTACGATAGGGCTCGTCACCACCCGACGCACCGACTGGAGCTATGCCATGCATGCCCTGAAGCCGTGGCACATCGCCGTACTTGTGGTCGTGCTGATCCTGCTCTTCGGCGCCAAGCGGCTGCCGGACGCGGCGCGGTCACTCGGCCGATCCCTGCGGATCATCAAGGCCGAGACGAAGAGCCTCGCCGACGACGACAAGGACCTCGCCGAGAAGGCCGACGCCCAGCACGGCCGCGCGCCGTACCAGGCCGAGCCGGTGATCGAGCCGACCAGCGTGCATCAGCCGGGCTACCAGCCACCGCCGGCCCCGGCGGCCGATCAGCCGCAGCGCGTCCGCGACGCCAACTGACCGGAAAGGTCTCCTGCCGTGGGCTTCGCCCTGCGTCGGCGCGGTCCGAGCAAGTTCGACCGTGCCTCCGACGGCTCGATGACCCTGATCGAGCACTTTCGTGAGCTGCGTACCCGACTGTTCTGGGCCTCGCTGGCGATCGTCGTCGGGCTGATCGTCGGATTCTTCCTCGCCGAACCGGCGTTCCAACTGCTCAAGCAGCCGTACTGCCAGCTGCCCGGCACTGGCGAGACGACCGCAGACGGCACCTGCCGGGAGTTCCTGCAGCTGTCTCCGGCTGACGGCTTCGTCCTGAAGCTGAAGCTGGCGCTCTGGATCGGCCTGATCGTCGGCGGCCCGGTCTGGCTCTACCAGCTCTGGGCGTTCATCGCTCCCGGCCTGCACCGGCACGAACGCAAGTGGGCGTACGTCTTCGTCTCCATCGCGGCGCCGTTGTTCCTGGCCGGCGCCATGCTTGCCTACTTCGTCGTCGACAAAGGGCTGGCGTTCCTGCTCGAATCCGGCGTCACCGGCCTGTCTACCCAGCTCGAGGTCACCCGGTACATCTCGTTCGTGACCACGATGATCCTGCTGTTCGGGGTCGCGTTCGAGTTCCCGCTGGTGCTGTTGATGCTCAACTTCACCGGCGTGGTCAGCGCACGCCGCCTGCTCAGCTGGTGGCGCGCGGTGGTCTTCGTCTGCTTCGCCTTCGCAGCGGTCGCCACCCCGGACCCCGGCCCCTTCGGGATGACCCTGCTGGCGGCGTGTCTGGCGCTGTTGTACTTCGTCGCGGTCGGGGTGGCGTTCCTCAACGACAAGCGCCGTGGTCGCGGCAAGGAGGTGTACGCCGGGTTGGACGACGACGAGGCGTCGCCGCTGGACGACGACCCGCAGCCGGTCGCGGTCGCCGAGCGGACCGAGACGGTCACCCCGGTCGTGCCGACCCAGCCGGTGCCGAAGCCGTTGCCGATCGAGCGTCGCTACGACGACATGACGTGACCGGGCCGGCCGGCGGTCCGTCCGCCGTCGTGCCCGGCTCGGTGGCGGTGCTGGCGAACCCGAATGCCGGCCGCAGCCGGCACTCGGCCGTCCTGCCGCTGGTCCGCGAGGCGCTGGCGGCGACCGGTCGGCCGGTGCGGCTGCTGACCGCCGCCACCGCCGACCGGGCGGCGAGCGCCTGCCGGGCCGCGGTGGACGGCGGTGCGGCCGCGGTGGTGACCCTCGGCGGCGACGGCACCGTGCACCTTGCCCTGCAGGCGCTCGCCGGCACCGACGTCCCGCTGGGTCCGGTGCCGACCGGCACCGGCAACGACTTCGCCGCCTGCACCGGTTTTCCGGCCGATCCGGCCCGCGCGGCGGCGGTGATCGCCGCCGCTCTGGCCGTCGGCCGGAGCCGGCCCGTCGACCTGGCCCGGGTGTCCGCACCGGGCCGACCGGACCGGTGGTTCGGCGCGGTGCTGGCGGCCGGGTTCGACGCGGTCGTCAACGAGCGGGCCAATCGGATGCGCTGGCCGTCCGGGCCGCGCCGCTACGATCTGGCGGTCCCGGTCGAGCTGGCGCGGCTGCGGCCGCGCCGTTACCGGATGGTGTGCGACGGCGAGCCGGACGAGTTCGACGCGGTCCTGGTCGCGGTCGGCAACTGCGCCAGCTACGGCGGCGGGATGCGGATCTGCCCAGCGGCTGACCCGACCGACGGCCTGCTCGACGTGGTGGTGGCCGGGCCGGTCACCCGCCGTACGCTGATCCGGATCAAGCCGCAGGTCCGTCGGGGCGGCCACGTCGACCACCCGATGGTGCGCAGTCTCCGGGCCCGCCAGGTGACGATCGACGCGCCGGACCTGGTCTGCTACGCCGACGGTGAACGGCTCGGGCCGCTGCCGGTGACCGTCACCGCCGTGCCGGGAGCACTGCGGCTGCTGTGGTGATCACCGGTCCGGTTCCCCGGTGGCCAGGTCGAGCACGGCGGCGAGTCCGTTGGCCCGGCCCGGGTCGGCCGCCGGCAGCACCAGCGCCGCGCAGCCGGCCCGTACGGCGCCCGCGTCGGCCGGGGTGTCGCCCACCATCAGCGTCCGCTCCGGGTCGACCCGCAGCATCCCGCAGGCCCGCAGGAAGATCGCCGGGTCGGGTTTGCAGCGGCCCACCTCGTAGGACAACGCCCAGGCGTCGATCAGGTCGGCCAGGCCCCAGGCGGCGAAGTGCGGGCGGATGTCGAAGCCGATGTTGCTGACCACGGCGACCGGCACCCCGGCGGCGTGCAGGGCCCGTAGCGTCGCGGCGGTGTCCGCGTACGGCAGCCACCCGTCCGGTCCGAGCAGCCGCTGATAGAGGGCGTCGGCCAGCCCGTCCACCCCGCTGTCGACCGTCGCGGCCAGCCCGGTGTACGCGGCCCGGTGCGCCTGCGGGTACAGGTCGCGGTCGGCCCACACCTCGGCAAGCTGCGCGGGCACCCGGGTGGGCAGCGGCCCGCCGGCCCGGCCGGCGGTCAGCAGCCGGTCGGCGAGGACGGTCGCCCGCCCCCGGTCCAGGGTCACCCCGCACGCCTCGGCACCCTGGACGACCCAGCGGACCGGGTCCTCGACCTGGGCGAGGGTGCCGTGGAAGTCGAACAGGACCGCCTCGACCGGGCGGCGTCGCGGCCGGGCGGCCGGTTCGTACCCGGGATCGGCGGATACGTCGTCGCGGGGGCGTTCGGGATGATCCGGCACGCCTGCACCTTATCGAGCCGGTTCGGCGGCCCGGTAGGTTGCCCTAACCCGAGTGACTGCCGCCGCTGCTCGACCCTCGGCGCCCGGGAGTGACGAGGCCCCTGACCGGGACGCCGCCGGCCGGCTGCGATTAATCTTGAGGTATGTCGAGCCCCGCCGAGCGGTACGCCGCAGCGCGCCGCCGGGCCGCGCAGGCCGCCGCCTTTCCCTCGCTCGGGGAGTTCACCCTCGATCTCGGTTTCGACCTGGACGACTTTCAACGGGCCGCCTGCCAGGCCCTGGAACGGGGCAGCGGGGTGCTGGTCTGCGCGCCGACCGGGGCGGGCAAGACGGTGGTCGGCGAGTTCGCGGTACACCTGGCGCTGCGCGCCGGTACCACGCCGGCCGGTGGTCCGCCGCGCAAGTGCTTCTACACCACCCCGATCAAGGCACTGTCCAACCAGAAGTACCACGACCTGGTCGGCCGGTACGGTGCAGCCCAGGTGGGGCTGCTGACCGGGGACAACGCGATCAACGGCGACGCGCCGGTGGTGGTGATGACCACCGAGGTGCTGCGCAACATGCTGTACGCCGGCTCGGCCACTCTGGACGGACTGGCGTACGTGGTGATGGACGAGGTGCACTACCTCGCCGACCGGTTCCGGGGAGCGGTCTGGGAGGAGGTGATCATCCACCTGCCGTCGTCGGTCACCCTGGTGTCGCTGTCCGCGACGGTGTCCAACGCCGAGGAGTTCGCCGACTGGCTGGTCACCGTCCGTGGCGAGACCGAGGTGGTGGTCAGCGAGCACCGCCCTGTCCCGCTGTGGCAGCACATGCTGGTGGGGCGGCGGATGTTCGACCTGTTCCACGACGCCGACGCGGCCCGCAAGCATGACGTGCATCCCGAGTTGCTGCGCTACAGCCGGGAGATGCTGCGCCGGCTGGAACTCGGTGACGGCCGTACCCACGGGCCGGGCTGGGGCCGGTCCGGTGGTCGCGGCCCGCGCTGGCGTCCCCCGCTGCGGGCGGACGTGATCGAACGCCTCGAGCGGGAAGGTCTGCTGCCGGCGATCCTGTTCGTGTTCAGCCGGGCCGGGTGCGACGCCGCCGTCGCCCAGTGCCTGGCCGCCGGTCTGCGGCTGACCACCCCGGACGAGCGCGCCGAGATCCGTCGGCTGGTGGAGTCGCGGCTGTCCAGCCTGCCGGCCGAGGACCTGTCGGTGCTCGGCTACTGGGGCTGGCTGGACGGGCTGGAACGCGGTCTCGCCGCGCACCACGCCGGCATGCTGCCGGCCTTCAAAGAGGTCGTCGAGGACCTGTTCGTCCGAGGCCTGATCAAGGCCGTGTTCGCCACCGAGACGCTGGCGTTGGGGATCAACATGCCGGCCCGCTGCGTGGTGCTGGAGCGGCTGGTCAAGTTCAACGGGGAGGCGCACGTCGACCTGACCCCGGGCGAGTACACCCAGCTGACCGGGCGGGCCGGCCGGCGCGGCATCGACGTGGAGGGCCACGCGGTGGTGGTCTGGTCGCCGGAGGTCGATCCGCGGCACGTCGCCGGGCTCGCCTCGACCCGGACCTACCCGCTGCGGTCGAGTTTCCGACCGTCCTACAACATGGCGGTCAACCTGGTCGGCACCGTCGGTTTCGACGCTGCCCGGGAGCTGCTCGAGTCGTCCTTCGCCCAGTTCCAGGCGGACCGGTCGGTGGTCGGCCTGGCCCGGCAGGCGCAGCGCAACACCGAGACCATCGAGGCGTACGGCGTCGAGGTGCGCTGTGACCTCGGCGACTTCGACGCGTACTTCGATCTGCGGGTGGCGATTGCCGACCGGGAGCGGGAGCTGGCCCGGCAGGGTCAGCAGCAGCGGCGCACCGCGGCGGTCGACTCGCTGGAGCGGCTGCGGGTCGGTGACGTCATCCGGGTGCCGTCGGGTCGACGGGCCGGGTTGGCTGTGGTACTGGATCCTGGAGCGGGCGGGTTCGGCGAGCCCCGCCCGCTGGTGCTGACCCAGGACCGGTGGGCGGGCAGGGTGTCGGTCGGCGACTTCACCGTGCCGGCGGAGGTGCTGACCCGGATCCGGGTGCCGAAGCACTTCAACCACCGGTCACCGGCGGCCCGGCGGGATCTGGCGGCGGCGGTGGCCGGCACGGGCCTGGGTCGCCACGGCGCCCGCCGCCGGGGGCGGGCGCGCGGTGACCGGGACGACGACCGGGTGACCCAGTTGCGCGCCGAGTTGCGTCGGCACCCCTGCCACAGCTGTCCGGACCGGGAGGAGCACGCCCGTTGGGCGGAACGCCGGCACCGGCTCGCCCGCGACACCGACGAGCTGCGGGCCCGGGTGGCGGGCCGGACCGGGTCGTTGACCCGGACCTTTGACCGGGTCTGCGGTCTGCTGACCGACCGCGGCTACCTGACACCGGACGGTACGGTGACCGACGCCGGGTGGATGCTGGCTCGGATCTGGACAGAGACCGACCTGCTGGTCGCCGAGTGCCTGCGCCGAAGTGTCTGGGACGGTCTGGCGCCGGCGGAGCTGGCCGCCGCGGTGTCGGTGGTGGTCTACGAGGCCCGCCGCGACGTCGACGAGCGGGCGGCGCTGCCGCGGGGGGCGGTCACCGCCGCGGTGGACGCCACCACCGCGATCTGGGCCAGCCTGGAGGCCGACGAGGCGGCCGCCGGCCTGGAGTCGACCCGGGAGCCGGATCTCGGCTTTGTCTGGCCGATCTACCGGTGGGCCCGGGGCGAGCCGCTGGCCAAGGTGCTGGCCAGCGGGGACAGCCTGGACGGGGAGATGCCGGCCGGGGACTTCGTCCGGTGGGCCCGGCAGGTCGCCGACATGCTCGGACAGCTGGCCCAGGCCCGGGGTGCGTCGCCGCAGCTGGCGCGGACCGCCGCGCAGGCGGTGTCCGCGCTGCAGCGCGGCGTGCTGGCGTACCAGACGACGGGGTGACTGCCGGTCGACGGTCGAACAGCGCACCGTAGTCACCGGAACCGGTGGTGCGTCACAATGTCGACACGGCCCGGCAAAACAACCGAACGATCGCTTGCGAAGACCGTTTCCGCTGCTCACCATCGGTCCGGGGAGTACCAGCCTGTGGTTCGGGCCGAAGGGGGCGGACGTGGCAGATATCAATCATTTTGAATACGGCTTCATTACGCCAACGCTGAGTTACGCGTTGTCGGTGCTCGGTTCGTTTCTCGGACTGATCTGCGCCGTGCGGGTCCGAGAGTCGGACACCCCGGGCCGGCGGGCCTGGTGGCTGTCGCTGTCGGCTTTCGCGATCGGCGGCACCGCCATCTGGACCATGCACTTCATGGCGATGCTCGGCTTCAGCGTGGCCGGCACCCAGATCCGCTACGACATCGCGATCACCATCGCCAGCGCGGTGATCGCGATCGCCGCAGTCGCGTTCGGGCTGTTCCTGGTCGGCTTCGGCCGGCCGTCGCTGGTGAAGATCCTGCTCGGCGGGGTCATCACCGGCTTGGGCGTGGCCGCGATGCACTACACCGGGATGGCCGCGATGCGGCTCAACGGCGACATCGACTACGCGCCGGGACGGGTGACCATCTCCGTGGTGATCGCGGTGATCGCGGCAACGGTGGCGCTGTGGCTGGCGGTCACGGTCCGCCGGCCGCTGGCGATGACCGGATCCGCGCTGCTGATGGGTGTCGCGGTCAACGGCATGCATTTCACCGGCATGACGGCGATGTCGGTACACCTGCACGAGCCGACCGGAGTGCTCAACGGGGCGACCGCGGCAACCCTGCTGGTACCGATCGGCGTGGCGGTGCTGCTCGTGGTGATCGGCCTGGTGTACGCGGTCCTGTCCGCCCCGACCGAGGAGGACCGGTCGGCGGCGGCGTACCTCGACGCGCGGATCGCCGAGCGGCGTAGCACCCCACAGCCACCGACCCCGGCCCGGCCGAACGGGTTCACCCCGCTACGCAGCGGCTCGAACACCGGCGGTGAACAGAACGCGTCGAGCCGGTCAGGCGGGTTCAACGGGTTCAACGCCTGACCCGCTAGCGTCCGCACCGCCGGACCCGCCGGCGCCCCGTGCCATCGCGTCGACCAGCCGCCGGCAGGAACCCGCGAGGTTCCACCGGTCCGCCAGCTCCATCAACCGGTCGGGGTCGGTCGGTGCGGCGGGCAGCCGCACCGGTTCGACCGCCAGATCGAGGTCCCTGGCCACCCGTACCACGGTCGGCGCGACCGCCAGGTAGTCGCGGGCGGCCGCCAGCCGGGCCCGCAGACCGGGAGCGAACCCGGACCGTGGGTCGTCCAGTGCCGTGACCAGCCCGGCAAGATCGCCGTACCGCTGCAGCAGCCGCGCGGCGGTCTTGGCGCCGACGCCCGGCACTCCCGGCAGGCCGTCGCTCGGGTCGCCGCGCAGTGCGGCGAAGTCGGCGTACCCGGCGGGCGGTACGCCGAAGCGCTGCTCGACGGCCGCGCCGTCGCAGTCCTCCAGCTTGGCCACCCCCCGACCGACGTAGAGCAGCCGGACCGGGTGGTCGTCGTCGACCAGCTGAAACAGGTCCCGGTCGCCGGAGACCACCTCGACCGGGCCGGCCTGGCGGGTGGCGAGCGTGCCGAGCACGTCGTCGGCCTCATAGCCGGCCACGCCGACCGCCGGCACCCCCAGCGCGGACAGCACGTCCAGCAGTACCGGCAGCTGCGGCACCAGGGTGTCCGGGACGATCTCCCCGCCGGTGGGTGCCACCCGGTGTGCCTTGTACGACGGCAGCAACCGCACCCGCCAGGCGGGCCGCCAGTCGTGGTCGAGGGCGCAGATCAGCCGCGCCGGCCGCCGCCGGGTGATCAGCGCGGCAAGCATGTCGAGGAAGCCGCGTACGGCGTTGACCGGTTCGCCGTCGGCGGTGCGGGCGGCGGACTCGGGTACCCCGAAGTACGCCCGGAAGTACAGGCTCGGGGCGTCGACGGCCAGCAGGGGGTCGGGTGGGTTCACGCGCTACAGCCTCGCACAGCCCGGTGACACCGCTGGTTGTCCGGCACGACCGTCGGGCTGGTGCGGCAGGCTGCCGACATGAGCTTCCTGCCCGGCCTGGAGCTGAGCCGCCGGTTTCACCACGCGGTGGTGGCGCCGGCGATCGCCGCCCGGTTCCCCCGGCTGCGCTACGCCGCGGCCCGGATGGACACCGGTTCGGAGCTGTTCGGGTTCGACACGGAACGCTCCCGCGACCATGACTGGGGTCCGCGGGTGCAGGTGTTCCTCGACTGCACAGATGCCGGCCTGGCCGACCAGGTGTGCGCCGCCGTCACCGAGGACCTGCCAGCGACCTTTCTGGGCTTCCCGACCAGGTTCGCGCCAGACGCCGACCGCACTCTGGGCGTGCCGGCGCTCGACGGCGCCCGGCACGGGGTGACGGTGACGGACGTGTCTGCCTGGTGCCAGCGGGTGCTGGGCTTCGATCCGGCCGACGGGCCGGGCCGGCTGGACTGGCTCGCCACCCCGACTCAGCGGCTCGCCGAGTTCACCGCCGGGGACGTGTTCCACGACGCCCTGCCGGACGTGGTGGCCCGGTCGGCCGGACCGACCGGTGGGCTTACCGGTCGCCGCGCGGTTCTCGCCTGGTACCCACCGGACATCTGGCGGTACGTGCTGGCCGCGGCCTGGGCCCGGGTGGCCGGCGAGGAGCCGTTCGTCGGCCGGTGCGGTGAGGTCGGCGACGAGATCGGCGGCGCGGTGGTGACCGCCCGGATCGTGCGGGACCTGATGCGGCTGGCGCTGCTGGTCGGCCGCTGCTACCCGCCGTACCACAAGTGGCTGGGCAGCGCGTTCGCCCGGCTTCCGGACGACGACGGGCTGTGCGCGACGTTGGCTGCGGCGTTGTCGGCGACCGGGTGGAGCGTGCGGCAGCGGCGGCTGTGTCAGGCGTACGAGCTACTGGCGGTGCGGACCAACCAGCTCGCGCTGGCCGCGCCGGTGGAGCCGACGGTACGGCCGTTCCGGGACCGGCCGTACCTGGTGCTCGACGCGGACAGGTTCGCCCGGGCCCTGTGGTCGGCTATCGGTGACCGCGAGCTGCGGGCTTTGCCGGTGCTGGGGGCGGTGGATCAGGTCGTCGACCACACCGCGCTGCTCACCGATGTCGCGCGGACCCGAATGGTGATGGGTCGCGTCTTGGGACTGGACCACGACGGGACGCGGCCAAACGAACGTTAAGCTTGCTGGGTGTCGATCGATACCGCCGGCCCGCCACCGTGGGCCGGCGCCGGCCCGCTCACCATCCTGGAGCGCACCCACCATGACCGTCGAACGAGTCCTGCCCACGCCCGAGGCGTACGACCTGATCGAGTTGGCCACCGAGCTCGCCGACCGGGAGTTGGCCGGCCGGGCCGCCGACTTCGAGGCACGGGCCGAGTTCCCCCGGGAGGTGGTCCGCACTCTCGGCCGGGCCGGCCTGCTCGGCCTGCCGTTCGCGGAGTCCGACGGCGGCGCGGGCCAGCCCTACGAGGTGTATCTGCAGGTGCTGGAGGTGCTGGCCAGCCGTTGGTTGGCGGTCGCCGAGGCGGTCAGCGTGCACACGTTGTCGTGTTATCCGGTGGCCGAGTACGGCACCGACCAGCAACGGAAGCTGTTGCCGGAGATGCTCGGCGGTGAGCTGCTGGGTGCGTACTGCCTCAGCGAGCCGCAGGGCGGGTCGGACGCGGCGGCGCTGACCACCCGGGCGGTTCGCGACGGCGACGACTACGTGGTGACGGGGACGAAGGCGTGGATCACCCATGCCGCGGTGGCCGACTTCTACAACGTCTTCTGCCGCACCGGCGGACCGGGCACGCGGGGCATCTCGTGTCTGTTCGTCCCGGCCGGCACTGCCGGCGTGCTGGCGCAGCCGGCGGAGCGGACCATGGGTCTGCGTTCCTCCCCGGTCGCCCAGCTGGTGTTCGACCAGGCCCGGGTGCCGGCGGACCACCTGGTCGGTGCCGCGGGTACCGGCTTCGGTGTGGCGATGTCCGCACTGGCCGCCGGCCGGCTGGGGATCGCCGCCTGCGCGGTCGGGCTGGCCCAGGCCGCGCTCGACCACGCGGTCGGCTACGCCCGGCAGCGGGAGCAGTTCGGCCGGCCGATCATCGACCTGCAGGGCCTGGGGTTCCTGCTGGCGGACATGGCCACCCAGGTGGCGGCAGCCCGGGCGGTGACCCTGGCCGCGGCCCGGTTACGCGACGCCGGTCGGGCGTACGCCGTCGAGGCGGCCAAGGCGAAACTGTTCGCCACCGATGTCGCGATGAAGGTCACCGTCGACGCGGTCCAGGTGCTCGGTGGGTACGGTTACGTGGCTGACCATCCGGTGGAGCGGTACCTGCGCGAGGCGAAGGTGCTGCAGATCGTGGAGGGGACGAACCAGATCCAGCGGGTGGTGATCTCCCGGGCACTGGCCCGGTGACGGTAGGTTTCTCGCCGTGGAAGAGACTGATCGGGCTATCGTCGCCGCGCTGACCACCGACGGCCGGGTGTCGTACACCGAGCTGGCCGAGCGGGTGGGCCTGTCGGTGTCGGCGGTTCATCAGCGGGTGCGCAGGCTGGAGCAGCGCGGGGTGGTCAACGGCTACACCGCCCGGGTGTCGTACGAGGCGGTGGGGCTGCCGTTGAGCGCGTTCGTCGCGATCCGGCCGTTCGACCCTTCCCAGCCGGACGACGCCCCGGAACGGCTGTCGCATCTGGCGGAGATCGACTCCTGCTACTCGGTGGCGGGGGAGGACTTCTACCTGCTGCTGGTCCGGGTGGGGAGTCCGGCGGACCTGGAACGGCTGCTGCAGGAGATCCGTACGGCCGCGAACGTCACCACCCGGACGACGGTGGTGCTGTCCACCCCGTACGAGTCGCGTCCACCAAAGTTGGTCTGAGTCTGAACGGGTCCTGACTCTGCTGCCGCTTGTCCCCTGCCAGGACTGCGAGACCCAGCCCTTTCCTATCATCCTAGGACGCGCTAGACGCTGTGCCCAGCATCCTCCTACACAGCCGCAGGCACGCACCGACCCCCGTACCGTTTGAAGCCCACCACGCCGGGCATGCAGGAAGCACGGACGGAAACCGTCCGGTCAGTACCGCGATAGGAGTGATCGACCATGGGCATGACCGACAAGGCACGCAACAAGGCCGAGGAGCTCAAGGGCCAGGCGAAGGAGCGCTACGGCGCGGCGACCGACAACGAGCAGATGCGAGCCGAGGGCGCCACCGAGGCGAGCAAGGCCCGGACCAAGGACGCGGGGGAGCACGCGAAGGACGCCGGCCGCAACGTACGGGACGCGTTCGGCGGCTGACGAGCAGCGGGCCGGATCAGCCGGTGGTGGTCGTCCGTTGCCGGGACCACCACCGCTGTCCGGACTCCGGCAGCGTGTCGATGGGGTCGTAGTACGGGTACCGCCGCCCCAGGTCGTCGTCGGTGCCGTCGAGCGAGGTGCGGTAGTTCTTGGTCCAGTACGAGATGCCGTGCTCCCGGTCGTACTCGGTCAGCATGTGCACCCAGCGCTTGCCGACCAGCGGCACATCGCACACGATCCGTGGGGTGGCGTAGCCGGGCAGGTAGCCCATCAGGTCGTGCTGCAACTGTTGCGCGGTCCAGACCGGGACCCGCCAGTGCTCGGCGTTGGGGATCATGTCGCAGAGGTAGAAGTAGTACGGCAGGATGCCGGCTTCGCCCTGGAGCGCGAAGCACAGATCGAGCAGGCTGTGCAGGTCGGCGTTGACGCCGCGCATCAGCACCCCCTGGTTGCGGACGTCGCGGATGCCAACGTCGAGCGCGGTCTGGGCGGCCCGGGCGACCAGCGGGGTGAGTGACTGCACGTGGTTGACGTGGGTGTGGATGGCGAGGTTGACGCCGCGGCTGGCGGCAGTGCGGGCAACGCGTTCCAGGCCGGCCACGACATCGGGCTGCAGCCAGTGCTGGGGTAGGCCCATGAGTGCCTTGGTGGCCAGCCGGATGTCCCGGATGCTGTCTATCTCCAGCAGGCTCTGCAGGTAGCTTTCGAGGTGCCGCCAGGGGAGGTTCGCCACGTCGCCGCCGGAGACGACGACGTCGCGAACTCCGGGGTGCCCGCGCAGGTAGTCGAGGTGCGCCTGGTAGCGGTTGGTGGGCTTGAGGGTCAGGCGGAGTTTGTCGATGGTCGGGGTGGAGTTGCCGACCAGGTCCATCCGGGTGCAGTGGCCGCAGTACTGCGGGCAGGTGGCGAGGAGTTCGGCGAGGACCTTGGTCGGGTAGCGGTGGGTCAGTCCTTCCGCCACCCACATGTCGTGTTCGTGCAGGGAGTCGCGGCTGGCGTACGGGTGGGACGGCCAGTCGGTCCGGCGGTCGCTGGCCAGCGGGAGCATGTAGCGCCGGATGGGGTCGGCCCGCAGGGAGTCGCCGTCGGGTGCGCCGCCCGGCACCATCGTGTTGATCATTTGCGGGGTGACCAGCATGGACATGGTGGCGTGACGGCTCTGATCGGCGCCGAGTTCGGCGTAGAAGTCGTCGTCGACGAGGTCACCGAGGACGGCGTGCAGTTGGGCGACGGTCTTGACGCAGTGGGCCCGTTGCCACTGGGCGGACTGCCACTGTTCGGGGGTGACCTCGCGCCAGCCGGGTAGTCGGGTCCAGTCGGGTTCGACGAGTTCGCGGCGCTGGTATTCGTACGGCTGGGGCAGCGTCGGGGTGGTTCCGGGGCTGTTCGCCGAGGTGGGTTGCGGCATCGGTCCTCCTGGCTCGGTGCGTCCGGTGGGGCGTACCGCACTCCTGGATAATTTCCTGTGTGTTGACTAGTCTGCCGTAAGTCTTCCGGTCCTGCTAGGTGCTAGGTGGTGATTCGGTTGTCGATCGGTGGCTCCGGTGGGCAGCTGTCGTCTCCCGCGCAGGTGGGGAGCAGACTGAGCAGATGACGACTCGTACGGTGAGTTCGGAGGCCGGTCTGCCCGTGGTCCTGTACCGGGGCGGCAGGTTGTACTGCCCGGCGGTGCCGGGAGCGACGGCGTTGCTGGTGCGCGACGGCCGGATCGGCTGGTTGGGCGCGGACACGGACGCGCCCACGGCGGACGTCGTGGTCGACCTGGCCGGCGCGCTGGTGACTCCAGCCTTCGTCGACGCGCATGTGCACGCGACCGACACCGGCCTGGTGCTGTCCGGCCTGGATCTGTCGTCGGTGCGTTCCCCGGCCGAGCTGGTCGACCGGGTGGCCGGCTTCGCGGCGGGGCTGCCGCCGGACGCGGTGGTGCTGGGGCACGGGTGGGACGAGTCGACGTGGCAGCGGCCGGTGCCGCCGGACGCGCGGCAGTTGTCGGCGGCGTCGGGCGGTCGGCGGGTGTACCTGTCTCAGGCGTCGATCCATTCGGCGCTGGTGTCGTCGGAGATGCTGGCGGCGGTGCCGGGTCTGGCGGAACGCTCCGATCCGCCGGGGTGGGTGCGGGAGGACGACCATCACGCGGTGCGGGCGGTGGCGTTCGGGTCGTTGACACCGGCGCAGCGTGCGGCGGCGCAGCGGGCCGCGTTGGCTGCGGCGGCCGGCGCGGGTATCGCGGCGGTGCACGAGTGCGGCGGTCCGCAGACGTCGTCGGAGTCCGACTTCGTCTCCGTGCTGGCGATGTCGGGCGACGGCCTGCCGGAGGTGTACGGGTACTGGGGGGAGTTTCTGGGCGCGGCGCGGGCACGGGAGCTGGGTGCGGTGGCCGCCGGTGGTGACCTGTACGCCGACGGCGCGTTGGGGTCGCGGACGGCGTACCTGTCGCAGCCGTACGTCGACGGCGGCGGCTGTGGCAGTTGTTTCCTGGACGCCGATCAGGTCGCGGCGCATCTGGTGGATTGTGTCCGGTCGGGGGTGCAGGGCGGGTTCCACGCGATCGGTGACGCGGCGGTGGCGGCGGTCGTGGACGGTTTCGCGGTGGCGGCCGGCGAGGTCGGGATGGAGCGGCTGCGGGCCGGCCGGCACCGGGTGGAGCACGTCGAGTTGGTCGACAAGCGGGTGATCGGGGCGTTCGTCGAGTTCGGGGTGGTGGCCAGCGTGCAGCCGGCGTTCGACCGGTTGTGGGGTGGTGAGGGTCAGATGTACGCGGCGCGGCTGGGCGTGGACCGGGCGTTGGCGTCGAATCCGTTCGGGGCGTTGCACGGGGTGGGTGTCACGTTGGCATTCGGTTCGGACTCGCCGGTGACGCCGCTGGATCCGTGGGGTGGGGTGCGGGCTGCGGTTTCGCACTTCAATCCGGCGTCACGGTTGGCGGTTCGGTCGGCGTTCGCCGCGCACACCAGGGGCGGTTGGCGAGCGTTGCCGCCGGGTGTGGTGCAGACCGCGCAGGAGGGGGCGTTGGCGCTGGGGGCGGCGGCGACGTTCGCGGTGTGGGAGACGCCGGCGGGTGTGTCGGCGGACGGCCTGCCGGTCCTGGTGGCGGAGGATCCTGCGCTGCGCGGGCCGGCGGATCCGACGCCGTTGCCGCGGTGTCTGCGGACGGTGCTGCGGGGGCGGGAGATCTTCGTGGCGGCGGATCGGGCGGCGGCCGGTGTGGGGTGAGCGGGGGCGGCCGGTGACACGCCGGTGATGACACGCCGGTGGCGGTGGTCGATGTTCCTGGGCCGGGTTGACAGCACCGGGGGTGGCCCGCGTACCGTCTTTGAGTCCTACCACGGGAAGCGGCTGTTGTTCGCTTCGTTTCTTCGTCCGCTGGCCGAGCGACTGTTGTCGCAGTGTGGTTGTGCCGCTCGTGGATTGCCACGGGTGGTGTCCGCATCGGCCAGGTCCAGTGGGCGAGGGTCGGCGAGGCGGCGCGAACCGGCCGCGACTTTCCGGTGTACGGGCAGGTGGTCGTGCGGGGCCAGTAGACAACGGTCCGTCGGGGGCAGCCAGTTCCCGGTTGGCCGGTCCGAAGGTCGCCGTACGGTCGTCCTGCCGCATCGGCGGGGGAGGGGCCTGGGAGCGCGGGGCGCGGCCGGATCGGCCGCGCCCCGATTTCTCGTTCGGTGGGCGGTGCGTCGCCGGCTGTGGCTGTCGTCGTCGGTCGGGCGGGCTTGCCGGTAGCCTTCGTCGGATGGATCGGTGGCTGCCGCGGGTGGTGGCCTGGCGGGTGGGGCTCGACGTGGCGATGGTGGATGCGGCGGTGACGCCGGTGCGGTCGGGGCCGGCGGCGGTCGCGGCGGCGGGTGGCCCGTTGGGGTTGCCGTGGGCGATCGGTCTGGCGGTGTTGTCGGGCGCGGCGCTGCTGGTGGCTTTTCCGCCGTACGGCTGGTGGTGGGCGGCCCCGGTGGGGGTGGCGGTGTTGTCGGTGGCGGTGCATCGGCGTCGGTTGCGGGCGGGTGCGGGTCTGGGGTTCGTGGCCGGGGTGGTGTTCTTCGCGCCGTTGCTGAGTTGGACGAATCTGCACACGGGCAGTTTGCCGTGGGTGTTGCTGTCGGGGTTGCAGGCCGGTTACCTGGCGTTGCTGGGTGCGGTGGCGGCGTTCGTGTCGCCGGTGGTGGATCGTCGCCGGGTGGTGCTGTGGCCGGTGGTGACCGGGTTGTTGTGGGTGGGGCAGGAGGCGTTGCGGGGTCGGACGCCGTTCGGTGGGTTCCCGTGGGGGCGGTTGGCGTTCAGTCAGGGTGATTCGCCGGTGTTGTCGTGGGCGGCGGTGGGTGGGGCGCCGTTGGTGACGTTCGTGGTGGCGGTGGCCGGTGGGGTGTTGGCTGCGGGGGTGTGGCGTTCCTGGCGTTCGTTGCGAGGTTTGGCGCCGGTGGCCGGGGGTGTCGGTGCGGCGGTGCTGGTGCTGCTGGTGGGTGGCTTGGTGCCGGTGGGGGGCGGATCGTCGGGTTCGGTGGTGGTAGCGCTCGTGCAGGGCAACGTGCCGCGGATGGGGTTGGATTTCAACGCCCAGCGCCGGGCTGTGTTGGACAACCATGTGCAGGGCACGGTCCGGTTGGCGCGGCAGGTGGCGGCCGGTGAGGTGCCGGCGCCGGATCTGGTGGTGTGGCCGGAGAACGCCAGCGACGTGGATCCGACGCGTGACCCGCGGGCGGCGGCGAGTATCGATGAGGCGGCGGCGGCTATCGGGGTGCCGATCCTGGTGGGTGCGTTGGCGTACGGGCCCGGTGCCGGGGAGGTGCGCAACGTGAGCCTGGTGTGGGAGCCGGGTTCCGGTGGCGACGTGGAGCAGGTGTACGTGAAGCGGCATCCGGTGCCGTTCGCTGAGTATGTGCCGTTTCGGCGGTTGGCGCGGATGGTCACCGATCAGGTGGATCTGGTCCGGGCGGATTTCGTGGCCGGCTCGCAGCCGGGTGTGCTGCGGGTGGGTCCGGTGGCGGTCAGCGGCATCATCTGTTTCGAGGTGGCCTACGACGGGTTGGTCCGTGACACGGTGACCGGTGGTGCACAGGTGTTGGCGGTGCAGACGAACAACGCGACGTTCAATGAGGCCGAGGCGGCGCAGCAGTTGGCGATGGTGCGGTTGCGGGCGGTGGAGCATGGTCGGGCCGGGTTGATGGCGTCGACCGTTGGCATATCAGCGTTTGTCGATCAGAATGGGCGGGTGTCGCAGCCGACCCGGTTCAACACGGCGGCCGCCGTGGTGAGTGAGCTCGAGCTCGGGGCGACGCGTACTCTTGCGACTCGGATGGGTTTCTGGCCCGAGGCGGTGCTGGTGGTGTTCGCCGGCGCGGTGCTGGTCGCCGCGGTGTGGCTGCGGCGGCGGGTGGTCAGTTCGGATACGGAGGTACGGTGAGCGAGGCGGTGTCGGCGGGCGGTGGCCCGGAGGGCTACCCGGGTGTCGGTCGGGTGCTGGTGGTCGTTCCCACCTACAACGAGGCGGAGAACGTACGTCTGATCACCGCCCGGATCCGCGACGCTGTGCCCCAGGTCGACGTGCTGATCGCCGACGACAACTCGCCGGACGGTACCGGGGCGGTCGCCGATGAGCTGGCTGCGGCCGACGGCCAGGTGCATGTGCTGCACCGGCCGGGGAAACAGGGTCTCGGCGCGGCCTACGTCGCCGGGTTCGGCTGGGCGCGGGAGCGTGGCTACGACGCGGTGGTCGAGATGGACGCTGACGGTTCGCATGCTCCGGAGCAGTTGCCGCAGCTGCTGGACGCGGCGCGGGACGCCGACGTGGTGATCGGTTCCCGGTGGGTGCCGGGCGGTGAGGTGGTGAACTGGCCGCGGCACCGGTGGGTGCTGTCGCAGGGGGCGAACCTGTACACGCGGTTGGCGCTGGGTATGCCGGTGCGGGACGCGACCGGTGGTTACCGGGTGTACCGGATCGCGGTGCTCGACAAGATCGACTACGCGAGTGTGTCGTCGCAGGGCTACTCGTTCCAGGTGGAGTTGACCTGGCGGGCGCACCGTGAGGGGTTCCGCATCGTCGAGGTGCCGATCACGTTCGCGGAGCGGGAGCAGGGCGCGAGCAAGATGAGCGCGTCGATCGTGCGGGAGGCGTTGTGGCGGGTGACCGTCTGGGGGGTTCGGGCCCGCCGGGACGGGTTGACCGGCCGGCGTCGCGACACGGCGTCGGCGCGCTGGCCGTGACGACGGCGCGTGCCATGATGCTGGACAGGTGACGTGACGCCACGTTCGCAGGAGGTGACATGCGCCGGGGAGTGCGGTTGATCCCGTTGGCGTTGGCGGCCGGTCTGGTGCTGGAGGTCGCCGTTTTCCTGCTGATCGCCCATCAGATCGGCTACGGGTGGGCGTTGCTGTTGGTGCTGGCCGCTTCCCTGGCAGGTATGGCGCTGCTGCGTCGGGAAGGGACGCGCGCCTGGCGGAGTTTCCGGGCGGCGGCGCAGTCCGGTCGCCCACCCGGCGAGCAGGTCAGTGATGGTCTGCTCGGGTTGGTCGCTGGTGTGTTGTTGGCGTCGCCGGGGCTGGTCAGTGGCGTGTTCGGTGGTGTGTTGGCGGTGCCGCAGGTGCGGCGGGTGGTGCGGCGGCGGGTTCAGGTCGCTGCGGAGCGGCGGATGTCGTCGGCGGCGGCGGCGGAGATGTTCGGGCCGCGCCGGGTGCGGGTGTATCCGCCGCCGCCGCCGCCGCCGTCGCCGTCGGCGTCCGGTTCGCCGCCGGCGGGGTCTGTGGACGGTTCCGCGCAGCAAACCGCTGCGGGTGGTCCGACGATCGAAGGGGAGATCGTCGACCCGCCGCGGTGAGCGGGCAACGCGGGGCGGGAGCGTGACGATGCCCCTGACGCCGGCGTACGGCATCAGGGGCGTCGGGTGTCTGGTCTGCCCGCCGGTCGGCGGGGGCGGGTGGGTCAGACGCCGCCGCGCCGGTTGCGGACCTCCTGCAGACGTTCGGCCAGGATGTCTTCCAGTTCGGCGATCGACCGCCGTTCCAGGAGCATGTCCCAGTGGGTGCGTGGCGGCTTGGCCTTCTTCTGCTCCGGTTCGCTGCCGTCGACCAGCCGGGCGACGCTGCCGTCGAACTTGCATTCCCAGGTCACCGGCACCTCCGCGTCGACGGCGAACGGGACCTCGAACTGGTGGCCTTTGGCGCAGAGGTACTCGCGGGTCTGGCGCGGCGCGAGTTCCGTGTTGCGGTCGGACTCGTAGCTGACTGCTCCCAGACGGCTTCCGCGCAGCATGCGCTCGCCCATGATCGGCTATCCCCTCGGTCGTGGTGCTGGTCTTCAGGTGTAACGATGTGCCCGGGGCGGGCGATTCCCGCTGTCAGCGGACGCTGCCTGGTAGCGGCAGGGCCCGCGCCCGGACGTGTGCGAGCGTATCCGGCCGATGCTCGTTGCTGCCGTGTCACTGGTGCGCGGACGCCGTCGCCGCCGGGGTGAAACACGGCGTTAACGAAGTCTGGCACATCGGTGACGATGTTGATGCGATGTAGGTCACTGTGCCGGCGCCGCCGGTGGCTTGTCGACCGGCCGCTGGGCGGTGCTGAGCGCTGCCAGCGCCGTGGCGAGGTCGCTGACCTGACGGGACAGTTCCGTGACCCGGTTCTGGGCGTTGTCACGTTCGGCCCGGGCGGTGTCGAGCGTGGCGGCGAGTTCCGTCGCGGTGTGTCGGGCCTGTTCGGCGCGGGCGACGGCGGCTGCGGTCTCCGCCCGGGCGGTGTCGGCGTCAACGCGGGCGGTGTCGGCATGGTGTCGCGCCGCATCGGCGCGCCGCTGCCACTGGTCGATGTCGGCGCGGGCCCGGTGCAGCTCTTCACCTGCGGCGGCGGCGTCTGTGCGCGCCTGAGCGGCGTCGGCCCGGGCGGCTTCGGCTTGCGCGCCCGCCCGGTCGGCGCGGATGTCGGCCTGCCGGCGGTGGTCGTCGGCGGTGCGTGCGGCTTCGCTGGCGTCGGCCGCTGCGGCGGTGGCGGCTGCCGCCTCCCGGGTGAGTTCGTCGATGACGCGCCGGTCGTCGTCGTGTTGCCGGGTCAGTTGTTGCAGTTGTTCACGGACGGTGTCGCGGTCGTGTTCGGCCTGCCGCAGCAGTGCGGCGGCGGCAGCAGCCCGCTGCTGCGCGGCGGCCTGTTCCGTCCGTGCCTGCGCGGCCTGCTGGCGGGCCGCCGCGGCTTCGACGGTCGCGGTTCCGGCGCGTGCCTCGGCGGTTTCGGCGCGGGCGGCGGCCTGCGCGGCGGCCTGTTGTGCCTGGGTGGCGGCTGTCGTGGCGGCTTCGGCGAGCTGCCGCGCGTCGTCGCGTTCGGCCTGGGCGGCGGCGAGGGTGGCGGCGGCTTCGGCCCGGACTTCGGCGACGCGACGGTCGACGCCGGCTGGGGAGAGTTCGGCGTGCAGTGTCTCGGTGAGGGTGCCGACCATCTGGTCGAGGCGGTCGACGAGTTCCCAGCTGCGGGCGATCTGGCCGGCGAGACCAGGGGCGTCGCGGCGGCGCATCCGGTTGGCGCGGGAGGCGCGTTGGCAGGCTCCGTCGTTGTCGCGGCAGTACCGGAAGGGGCGGCCGGCGGCTGCCCGTTGCGGTACGGGTGCGCCGCAGTGTGCGCAGGGCCGGGTTGCGGTATCGGTGTCCGGCGGCGGGGTGTCCATCGCCGCCGAAGTGTAGTTGCCGGTCTGACGCGTACCGCCGTCGTGGTGGCCGCAGGTCTGACTTCGGCTGCTTCGCGGGGTGTGTTCCGGCTGTGCGGCGTACGGTCGGCTGGTGGGTTCTGGCGGTGTTGGGCGGTCGATGCGGGAACGGATGGTCGCTGGTGACCTGTACCGTGCCGACGATCCGGAGCTGGTCGAGATGTCGCTGCGGGCGATGGATCTGACTGAGGAGTACAACCGCACGTCGGCGCGTGACGGTGAGCGGCGCCGGGCACTGCTCGTCGAACTGTTCGCCGAGGTGGGGGAGGATACCGAGGTACGGCCTCCGCTGTGGGTCGACTACGGCGTTCACATCAGCGTCGGGTCCCGTACCTTCGTCAACTTCGGGCTGGTGGCGTTGGATGCGGCGGCCATCAGCGTCGGTGACGATGTGCAGATCGGCTGCAACGTGCAGGTGTTGACGCCGACTCATCCGCTCGCGGCCGGTGCACGCCGGGACAAGTGGGAGTCCGCGGAGCCGGTCCGGATCGGCGACAACGTGTGGCTGGGCGGCGGGGTGATCGTGCTGCCCGGGGTGGAGATCGGCAGGGACACGGTGGTCGGTGCGGGGTCGGTGGTGACCCGGAGCCTGCCGGCCGGGGTGCTCGCGGTCGGCAACCCGGCGCGGGTGGTGCGGGATCTGCCGGGCGACCGGACCGGCGGAGGGTGACGCGGGCGTCAGTCGGCCTGCAGGGCGTCGACGAGACGCTCGAGCGCGGCCGGTGTGGTCTGGGGCAGGAACAGGGAGGGCTCCACCAGTTCCAGTTCCAGCACGCACGGCTGGCCGTGGTCGTCGCGGACGAGGTCGACCCGGGCGTAGAGCGGGACGCCGAACGAGTCGGTGACGGTGTCGACGGCTTTGCGCGCTACGGCGATCAGTTCCGGGTCGGCGACATGTGGCGTGCTGGTTTCCGGCGCGAACAGGTCGTCGATCGGGTCGGTGTGGGGCAACAGGACCCGTTTGTTCGCGGCGTGGCTGAACCTGCCGGTGAAGAAGACGAGGGGCCATTCTCCGTCGTCGGCCACCGAGGTGAGTCGTGGCTGGACCAGCACGCTGGTGCCGGCGGCGTGCAGTCTGCGGACGTGGGCGTACGCCTCGTCGTGCTGTGCCGGCCGGTACGAGGCGACGTGCCGGCTTCCCGCGCCGACGGCCGGTTTCACCACGAAGTCGCCGGCGGGGAAGTGTGGACGGTGCCCCGGCTCCACGAACGTGGTCGGTGTGACGGGTACCCCGGCCCGGTCGAGGTCAGCGAGGTAGTGCTTGTCCAGGTTCCACCGCAGCATCGGTAGCGGATTACGCAGATCCGTCACCTGTTCGACGGTTTCCAGCCAGGTGAGGAACTGTCCGAGCCGTTGCGGGTAGTCCCAGGTCGAGCGCAGGACGGCCCGGTCGTAGTCGGCCCACCGCACCGCAGGGTCGTTCCACACCACCACGTCGACGGCGAGGCCGGCCTGCCGTAGCGCCGGCAGGGCCAGCGGTTCGTCCTCGTCGTGTCCGCGTGCCTCGTGGGCGGAGACCCATGCCAGCCGGGTGACCATGCGTTGATCGTACGGCCCGGACGGTGGACGGGCCGGGTCAGCGGTTGTCGCCGCTGCCACCGAGTACGCCACGGTTCTGGCGGCTGGCCAGCTTGGCCAGGTTGCCGGTCGCGATGTCGTTGAGTGACAGGTCGAGGTAGGCGGCGAGGGTCGCCACGTACCACAGGACGTCGCCGAGTTCCTTGGCGATGTCGGCCCGGTCGAGTCTGGACTCGTCGCTGTCGTGGTCTCGGACCCATTTCTTGAACTTCTCGGCGATTTCGCCGGACTCGCCGACGAGTCCGAGTACCAGGTGGAGCAGTTCGTTGTTCTTGTCGCGTGGCGTGGCGGTGCGCAGGGCGCCGCGCTGGTAGTCGTCCAGGTCCATGGCGGACCAGTATGGCGGTTCACGCTCGCCCGCGCCGCTCCGCACCCTGTCGCCGGATTATCGGATTATCGGAAACGGCTATCCAATAATCCAAGCGGAGCCTCGGGCGCCGACAAGCACTACACCATAATGACAGTTATGTGGTGCCCGGACGTTTCTGGTCTGGCGTCAGCTCGTGTGGCGGGCGCCCGTCGGTCAGAATCGGCACGTCGGCGACGGTCTCGGCGAGGGTGGTGCGGTGGCAGGCGCGGATCGACGTGGCCTCGGTCAAGTGTTCAACGAGGTGCCGGAGCTGTACGACAGGGTCCGGCCGGGGTACCCCGCCCCGTTGTTCGCCGACCTCGTCACCATCACCGGCCTAGGTGAGAGGTCGCCTGTGCTTGAGGTGGGCTGCGGTACCGGTCAGGCGACGCGTTCGCTGGCGGCGCTCGGGTGTTCGGTGACCGCCATCGAGCCGGGCGCGGGTATGGCCGCGCTTGCTCGCCGACGGCTCGCTACCTTCGGCAACGTCACCGTCGAGTCGTCGACGTTCGAGGAGTGGGACGACCGCGGTCGACGCTTCGACCTCCTCGTGGCAGCTTCAGCGTGGCACTGGGTCGATCCTGCGATCGGTTGGCGGCGAGCACGCGAGGTGCTCCACCCCGGGGGCTGGATGGCGCTGCTCGGCCACGTCGTCATCCGCCGGCCCGGCGAGCCGGAGGTGTACGCCGAGACCGCCGATCTCCACGAACTGTTCTCCCCCGGCAATCCCGACTGGGGCCGTCCGCCGATTGAGGGCGACGTGCGCAGCACCGACGAGGGCTGGGGACTGGTCGACGATCCCGGCAGCCTGTTCGGCCCCACGATCGTGCGCTGGTACCCCACCGTCCAGTGGTTCGACGGCGACGGGTTCGCCGACCTCCTGCGCTCGCAGTCGCCGTACCGCAGGCTCGACCACGACGTCCGCGAGCCGCTGCTCGACGCCATCGCCGAGCGCATCCGTAGCCGCATGGGCGACCGAGCGGCACGCCGGTACCTGAGTGTCCTGCGTATCGGTCAGCGCGCGGAGTGATTTCAACGGTAATCCGGTCACGTTCTTCGATGGCGTCCGTAAGCTGGTGCTCCTACCCGGACGCCAGCAGCTGCGTCAGCTGGTCCAGGCCGGCTCTGATCAGCCGGGCGTACTCGTCGTCACCCAGGGCGTCGACGCCCGCCTGCGCGTACCGCAGGTGTTCCCGGGCCCGGTCGAGGTCACCGAGCTTGCGGTGACACTCGCCGAGGTTGAGGTGCAGCGACGGGTACAGGCCGGCCACCCCGGCCTGCGCCACCCGGGTGTCGGTGAGCAGGTCGGCCGCAGCCAGGGCCCGCTGGTCCCAGCGCAGTTCCTGGTGCACGTCGTCCTGCACGTCGGCCATCGCGTGGGCGAGGACGCAGACGTGCAGCGGATCCCCGTCCTGCCCGCCGATCTCGTCCCAGATCCGCGCGAACAGGTCACGGGCGGCGTCCCGTTGACTGCGCTGGTGGTGCAGCTGCACCCCGTCGTTGATGCGGGCGAGCGTGGCGTCGACGGTCATCGGCTGCTCCCGGAACGTGCATGTCGCGGCGACACCGATGGTAGTCGGCCGGCCGGACCCGACCGGTCGACCGACGGGGCGTGGTCCGGGGCGGCGGTGAGCGCGAGCACGGTGGCCAGTGCGGCGGCGGCGTCGAGCAGGGCCCGGGACCGGCCGGTGAGGTCGGCGTCGCGGACCGCCAACGCGGCGGTGATGTCGGCCGACCGCCCGGCGGAGCGCAGTCGCGGCATCAGGGCCCGTAGCGGCGCGACCCGGTAGCCGGCCTGACGCAGCTGGTGCGCGACGCGGGCGTCGCGGACCTGGGCCGGAGTGTACCGGCGGGGTCCGCCCGCCCGGTCGCGGTCGGGCACGACGAGGCCTTCGGCGTGCCAGTGCCGCAGCGTCGACGGGCGTACGCCGAGCGCCGTGGCCAGCTCGGAGATGCTCATCGCGTCGCAGCCGCGTACGTCGTCGATGGGTTCGGCGGTGATGGCCCGGGCCGCCAGCTGGGCCTGTCGCAGGTCGGCGCGTTCGGTGTGCAGCCGGGAGTGGGCGGCGTCGAGCAGGGCGAGCATCCCGTCGGCCGGGCGGCGGTGGGCGGCCTGGACGATCCTGCGGGCCTCGGCCGGTCCGGTCGCCGCAGCCAGGGCCCGGTAGGCCAGCGCCGACTGCAGGTGCAGTTCCCCGAAGACCCGGTGTCCGGTGGCGGTACGGGCCGCCGGCGGCAGGATGCCGTCGCGTTCCAGGTTTCGGATCTGCTGAACGCCGTACCCGGCCCGCCGGGCGACGTCGACGGTGCGCATTCGAGTCGAGTGGAGACCTTCCGTTTCGGATACCTGTGCTCGGGATCGTGAAGTCTCCATAAGCACTGCAATGTAACGCTTCAGGTATGACCCAGGACGAGATCATCGCGTTCGTCGCCGGCCTCGGCGACGTACTGACCCTCAGACCGGCGTCCGGCGACGGGACACCGCCGATCAGCTGGGGCGACACGTTCTTCTACGTCTCGCCCGACGGCACGGTCCCGACCCGGCGGCAGCCGTTCGCCACGATCGTCACCAAGGACTACCCGGGCGACGCGACGTCGCGCCTGGACCGGCCGGGTGTGTTCCGGCTCAACGTCGCCGTCGGACGCGACGATTTTCTGCGGCACGCCGGGCACGAGGCTCGCGGGGCCGCCCCGGCCGGGGTCGATCCGGCCGCCGCCGACACCGTGTTCGCCCATCCCGTGTACGGTGCCGGCGGCTGGCTGGCGGTGGTCGACCCCGGTCCACGCACCGACGCCGTGGTGCGTGACCTGCTGCGCGCGGCACACCGTCGCGCCGGCGCACACCACCGACGACGGGACGGCAGGAGTTAGCGGGTGGGCGTGCGCCCACCCGCTGTCACCGCGGTGTGCCCGGTCGCGGGACGTGGTTGACGAACACGACGCTGTCGACCGTGTCGAGCTGCGCCGGGTCCAGCGGGAAGTAGGCGAAGTCGGGGCTGACCCGTGGGACGGCTGCGGTGAGGGTCCGGGCCAGTCGGCGGGCGTCGACGAGGCAAGTGTCCCACGGCAGCGTGGCGAGGGCACCTTCGACGGTGTCCGGCGGTGGTGTGTCGTCGCCGAGGGTGCCGAGGGCGGAGGCCAGGTAGGCGTACCGGTCGCCGAGGCGGGCCGCGGTGATCGCACCCGCGCTCCACATCCGCAGCTGCTGGTCGCCGAGCGACATGACGCTGCGGTTGCGCTGCAGGTGCAGGTTGTGGGCGAAGACCAGAGCGGGGCCGTGGTCGGCGACGGCCCGCAGGTTGGCGGCCATCATCGCGTCCCGTAGCGCCGACAGCCGGGCGATTCGGGCGGGGGACGGGTCGGCCATCGCGTGGTGGTAGCGGAGCAGGCCGACGGCGGTACGCCCGTACAGTTCGGCCCGTTCGCGGTCGGCGGGGTCCAGCTGCGGCGCCTGGGTGTCGAGCAGCGCCAGCAGGTCGTCGGTGATCAGCCGGAGCTGCTGGGCGTCGGCGGACCGGCCGATCGACCGGGACGGGTCGGTGACGGTGGCCGGGTCGGACCAGCGGTCGTCCGGGCCGAGCAGCGAGTCGAGGGTGTCGCGGGTGCCGGGCGGCGGGTCGTCGAGCAGGTCGTGCAGGCCGGTGAGTGCCTGGCGTGGGCTGGCCGCCCAGTACTCCAGGGGGCCGTCGAAGCCGTGGAACCGTAGTTTGTCGTCGTGGTCGGTGTTGTAGGCCCGCATCCAGCTGACCAGGTCTCGGTTGGCCGGTGAGGTGCCGAACTGGTGGCTGAAGCCGTGGCGCATGACGTCGTCGAGGGTGCCGGTGCCCGCCGTGACGTACTCGTCGACCACGAGGCCCATCAGGCAGTCGCTTTCGACGGCGATCGACCGGTAGCCCTCGTGTGCGACGAGGTGTCGGAAGATGTCGTTGCGCAGCTGGCCCAGTTCCTCCACGAAGTGCCGGGCCTCGCCGAGGCCGAGCAGCAGGGGTCGGGCGGGCAGCGACCGCAGGAATGCCGAGATGCCCGCAGCGTCGGCTGGACGGGCGGTGTCCGTGATATCCATTCCTTCAACGGTATCGTTGAAACAACGGTGTAAGGTTTGTGTGCGTTTGGCGCTGGGATGCCTCGTCAACTTTCAAACAGTGAGGTAGCTGTGCGGCCGGTGGACCTGGCGCGGGAGCATGGTCTGTCCCCTCAGGCGGTGCGCAACTACGAGCAGGCCGGTGTCCTGCCGGCGGCTGCGCGGACCGCCGCGGGTTACCGGGTCTACACGCCGGTGCACGCGCAGGCGCTGCGGGCGTTCCTCGCGTTGGTCGCCGGGCACGGTCACGCCACGGCGACATCGATCATGCGGGCGGTGAACCGGGGTGCCGTCGACGACGCGCTGCGGCTCGTCGACGACAGCCACTGCCAGTTGGTCGACGACCGGCGTACCGTGCAGGCGGTCGAGGCAGCGCTGCGTGATCTGGCGCCGGTCGCGCCCGAGCGTGGCGGGACGTTCATCGGCCCGTTGGCGGCCCGGCTCGGTCTGCGCCCGGCCACCCTACGCGCCTGGGAGGCCGCCAATCTGGTCCGGCCGGGCCGGGACCGGCGGACCGGGTACCGGGTCTACGACGCCGCCGACGTGCGCGACGTGATGCTGATCCACCAGTTGCGCCGGGGTGGCCATCTGCTGGCGCAGATCGCGCCGTTGATCACACAGGTCCGTACCGCTGGTGGCGTCGCCCCGCTGGAGTCGACGCTGCGTGTCTGGCGGGACCGGTTGTCCGCGCGGGGTCGGGCGATGCTCGCCGGCGCCGCCGAACTGGACGCCTTTCTGCGTGTCCGGGCGGCGGCGTCAGCCGGGTCGGCTGCGGGTGGGCCGGACTGATTCTCGGTGGCCCGGGTCGCCCGGTGCGGGTCAGACTCGTCCGGTGTCGACGTTCGACGAGCTGATCGCCGAGGCTTCGGCGGTGCCGGTGGCGGGCTGGGACTTCTCCTGGTTCGCCGGCCGGGCCACCGAGCAGCGGCCGTCCTGGGGGTACGCGCGGTTGCTGGGCCGTCAGATGGCCATCGCCCGGCGGGCGGTGGATGTGCAGACCGGCGGCGGCGAGGTACTGGCCGAGGTTCCGACGCCGCCGCCGCTGCTGGTGGCGACGGAGGCCGCAGTGGTGGGTGGTGCCGAACCAGGCGCCGGAGACACCCGCGTACGGGGCGACCACGGTGATGCCGGCACCGTATTGACATCCTCGCCGCCCTAAACGGCGGCGATTCCAGCCACGCCGCGCGTGACACGCGCAGCGTTCTGGCGGGTTACCGTTTCACCGCGCGGTGCCGGGACGGGTCCCGGTCCTACCCGCGCTCCACGGTCGTTGACGTCCGCCTGCCCGGCGGCCTTGATGTTGATCGCCGCGTTGACATCCCGGTCGTGGTGACCGCCACACGGACACACCCACGACCGCACGTCCAACGCCATCCTGTCGTTGACGCGCCCGCAGTCCGAGCACATCCGGGTGGACGGGAGCCACCGGTCCACCCGGGCGAACGTACGCCCGTATCTCGCCGCCTTGTACTCCAGCATGGCGACGAACGACGACCATCCGGCGTCGTGCACCGACTTCGCCAGCCGGGTCCGGCCGAGACCGACGACACACAGGTCCTCGACGTACACCGCTTGATTCTCACGGATGATCGTCGTGGACAGCTTGTGCTGCCAGTCCCGCCGGGTGTCGGCCACCCGGGCGTGCGCCCTGGCGACCTTCACGACGGCCTTCCCACGGCGGTTGCTGCCCCGCTGTTTACGCGACAGGGCCTGTTGCAGCCGTTTGAGCTTGCGGGCCGCGCGGCGCAGGAACCTCGGCGCGGCCACCTTCGTGCCGTCCGACATGACCGCGAAGTGCGTCAGCCCCAGATCGATCCCCACCTCGGCGTCCACCTCGGGCAGCGGCTCGTCCTCGCTGGTCCGCACGACGAACGAGGCGAAGTACCGCCCGGCGGCGTCCCGGATGACCGTCACGGACGACGGGTCCGACGGCAACGACCGGGACCAGCGCACCGCCAGGTCGCCGATCCTCGGCAGCCGCAGACGACCGTTGTCCAGCACCGTGAACCGGGAGTTACGGGTGAAACGGATCGCCTGCCGGTTGTCCTTACGGGACCGGAACCTCGGCGGCGCCACCATGCTGCCTTTACGCCTGCCCGACACGGAGTGGAAGAAGTTGCGGTAGGCGGTGTTGAGGTCCGCGAGGGCCTGCTGCAACACCACGGCCGACACCTCACCCAGCCACGCCCGTTCCGGAGTCGCCTTGGCCCGCGTGATGACCCGCTTGGACAGTTCGGCGTCCGAGATGTACGGCAGGCCCTGCTCGTGGGCGGTCCGCCGTGCGCGCAGCCCGTCGTTGAACACCACCCGGGCGCATCCGAACGCCTTCGCCAGCGCGATCTGCTGGCCGGGTGTCGGGTAGACCCGGAACTGGTACCGGAGCTGCACGAACCACACGATATCATGTTGATCTATGGCAGAAGGTGAGGGTATCCGTACCGGCAGGCACTGTGTCTTCGCGATGCATGTCCATTTGGTTTTCGTGACGAAGTTCCGGCACCCGGTGTTCGCCGACCGGCACCTGACCCGGATGGAACAGATCATGCGGGACGTGTGCCGCGACTTCGAGGCCGAGCTGGTCGAGTTCAACGGCGAGGACAACCACGTCCACCTGCTGGTCGACCACCCACCCAAAGTCGCCGTTTCCCGCCTGGTCAACTCACTCAAGGGCGTCCCGTCGCGCCACCCGCGGCAGGAGTTCCCCGAACTCGCCCGCCACTACCACCGGGCCAACAAACTCTGGTCGGGCTCGTACTTCGCCGGCTCCGTCGGCGGCGCGCCACTGAGCATCGTGACGCAGTACATCGAGCAGCAGAACCGGCCAGGTTAGAGCACTGCTCGGGCCCTGGCGGCCCTCCCAGCGCGGGCCTTCACCCCCGGCCTGAAGGCCGGAGCACTGGCCCGCATTCCGGTAGCCGGCGGGCGGCGTCGGGGCGCTGCCAGGCGGGGTCGGCGGTCAGCGGCACGAACGCCTTGGCCGCGTAGGCGAGGTCCCACAGCCGGGTGCCCGGCGCGGCGGTGTCCCAGTCGATGAAGGCCCAGCGGTCGCCGACGACCAGGTTCCAGGGCGCGAGGTCGTGGTGGAGGACCAGATCGGTGCCGTCGGGTGGGATGAGCCGCCGCCAGACGGCACCCGGTGGTGGGGTGAAGCTGGCGGCCGCGTCGTGCAGGTCGCGTACGAGGCGGCCGACCCGGCGCAGGGCCGCGTCTGGGCCGAGCAGGTCGAACCGGTCCGGCCAGGGGACCGTTCCGGGCAGGTAGGTCAGCACCTCGCGGCCGGCGGCGTCGACGCCGAGCGGTCGGGGTGCGCCGCCGAACCCGGCGTCGTGCAGGTGGGCGAGGAAGGCGTGCACAGCGGGGGTCCACGCGCCAGCGGGTCCGGTCGACCGGTTTGTCCCGCGTACGGGACGACTTGACGCTCTCAGGGTTGCGCGCTATAGCTATAAGTAAGTTGAGTCTGCGGGGCTCAACTTGAGGGAGTGAGAAGCCCGCACCCGTGAGGAGGTCCGACAATGTTGATGCGCACCGACCCGTTCCGGGAGATCGACCGGATCGCCGAGCAGTTCTTCGGCACCACCACCCGTCCGGCCGTCATGCACCTGGACGCCTACCGTGACGGCGACTGGTTCTACGCCGCGTTCGACCTGCCCGGCGTCGACCCGGACAGCATCGAGTGCACCGTGGAACGCAACGTGCTGACGGTGCGTGCCCAGCGCCACCGCCCCACCGGCGACAAGATCGAACTCGTCGCCGCCGAACGACCGATGGGCACCTTCACCCGGCAACTGTTCCTCGGCGACACCCTCGACACCGACAAGCTGGAGGCCGGCTACGAGGCCGGCGTGCTGACCCTGCGGATCCCGGTGGCGGAGCGCGCCAAGCCGCGCCGGGTCTCGATCAGTGTCGGCGACGACGGCCGCCGGCAGCTCAGCAACTGAAACCCACCACCGGGTCCCCGCCCGGCGCCGGAGCGCACCGGGCGGGGACCCGTCGTGTCCGGCGGGGGACAAGCCGGCAAACGCCTCGCGCCGGTGTCGCCGGCCGGGCATCCTGGGAAGATGATCGACCCCCGGTTGACCGGGCACGTCGCGATCGTGACCGGCGCGAACCAGGGCATCGGCGCGGCGATCGCGCTCGCCCTGGCCACCCAGGGCGCCGCGGTGCTCGCCGCGTACCTGCGGATGGACCCGTCCTCCTACGCCGACGATCCGTCGTTTCCCGCCCAGTACGGGCAGGTCCGTGCCCAGGACGCACGCAGCGTCGTCGACCGGATCGTCGCCGCCGGCGGCAAAGCGGTGGCCGTGGAGGCCGACCTGGCGGACCCGGCCACCCCGGCTCGGCTGTTCGACGAGGCGGCGGCCTCGTTCGGCCCGGTCGACATCCTGGTCAACAACGCCAGCGGCTGGCTCAGCGACACGTTCCGGCCGGACAGCCGGGACCGGTTCGGCCGGCCGTTGACCCACGTCGACGCCGGCACCTTCGACCGCCAGTTCGCCGTCGACGCCCGCGCACCGGCGCTGCTGATCGCCGAGTTCGCCCGCCGGCACCTGGCCCGCAAGGCCAGCTGGGGGCGGATCGTCGGATTGACCTCCGGCGGCCCGCACGGCTTTCCCGAGGAGGTGTCGTACGGGGCGGCCAAGGCCGCACAGGAGAACTACACCATGTCGGCCGCCGCCGAACTCGCCCCGTACGGAGTGACCGCGAACATTGTGCAGCCGCCGGTCACCGACACCGGCTGGGTGACGCCGGAGGTGGAGAAGCGGATCACCGGTTCGAGTCCGCTGAGCCGTATCGCCCGCCCGGAGGACGTCGCCGAGGTCGTCACCCTGCTGGCCTCGCACCAGGCCCGTTACGTGACCGGCCAGATCGTCCGGATGTCCTGACCGCGCCGCACCGCAGGTCGCGGCCGCCGTTGGCCGGCCGGCCGAGGTCACGAACAGCGCGGAAAGATCACGTACGGCGTTTCGGCGTCGTCGGTGACGCCGGCTTTGGCATCCTGCTGCGATGCGTCGCCCCACCACCCCCGGTCTCGTCCCCCGGCCGGCCGACCGCGGCCTGCCCGCCGCCACCGCCCCGGTCGACTTCACCGAGGCGTGGCTGCGTAACCGTCGGCTGTCCGAGCACACCCGGGCCGCCTACCGCCGGGACGTGACCGGCTGGTTGTCGTGGTGCACCGCCACCGGGCTCGACCCGCTGCAGGCGTCGTTCCTGGACGTCAACGCCTACGCCCGGACGTTGGAGGCCACCGTCGATCCGCGCAGCGGCCGGCTGCTGACCCCGGCGACGGTGGCCCGCAAACTGTCCGCCATGTCCAGCTGGTACGCGTTCCTGGTGCGGCTGCGGGCGGTACCGGCCAACCCGGTGACCGACGCGGACCGGCCGCGGATCGACCGGGACCATTCGGCGACCGTCGGGTTGAGCCCCGACCAGGTCGACGCGTTGTTCGCGGCGGCCCGCGCCGACACCGGGGCGAGCGGTGCGCGCAACCTCGCCGTGCTGGCGTTGCTGGCCGACCTGGGGCTGCGTGTCGGTGAACTGGTCAGCCTCGACGTCGCCGACGTCGGCGACGAGCGGGGGCACCGCAGCGTCCGGTTCGTCGGCAAGGGCGGCCGGGCCCGCCGCCGGGCGCTGGCGCCGGACACGGCGGCGGTGCTCGACGCGTACCTGGCAGTCCGGGCCCGCGCCGCCGGTGTCGCGGCCGATGCGCTCGACGGCCCGCTGCTGGCCACCGCCAGCGGCGCGCGGCTGGACCGGCACGCCGTGTTCCGGCTGGTCCGGCGGCTGGCCCGGGCCGCCGGTCTGCCGGCGTGGGACCGGCTGTCGCCGCACTCGCTGCGGCATGCGTTCGCCACCACCGCCCGCGCCGAAGGGGTGCCGCTGGAGGACGTGCAGGACGCGATGGGTCACGCCGATCCGCGGACCACCCGTCGGTACGACCGGGACCGGTACAACCTGGACCGGGACCCGGCGTACCGGATCGCGGCGGCGCGGGCCGCCCGCGTCGCCAGGTCCGGCTGAGCGTCTCACCGGATCCGGCAGGTCACCGTTGCCGCTGCTGGTCGTCGTGGCCGCGCAGCGAACCGGCGTGGGCGCGGGCGGTCGGGTCGCGGTGGACCTTGACCAGGCTGGCGACGACGGTGACGGTGAGGATCACCAGGATCAGCCCCAGCGACACCGGGGTCTGCACCTCGGGGACCCGGTCGTCGAGGGTGTGGCCCCAGTGCAGCACCAGCTTGACGCCGATCAGCGCCAGTACCAGCGCCAACCCGGTGGACAGGTAGACCAGCCGGTCCAGCAGGCCTTTCACCAGGAAGAACAGGGCCCGCAGCCCGATCAGGGCGAAGGCGTTGGCGACGAAGACGATGTACGGCTGCTGGGTGACACCGAACACGGCGGGGATCGAGTCGAGGGCGAACAGCAGGTCGGTGCTGCCGATCGCGACCAGCACGATGAACAGTGGGGTGACGACACGGCGACCGTCGAGGCGGGTGACGAGCCGCCCGTCGACGTAGTCAGGTGTCACCGGCAGCACCCGGCGGGTGGCGCGGACCAGCACGTTGTCGTCGACCTGCGGGTCCTCGTTGCGGTGCCGGAACAGCTGCACGGCGGTGAAGATCAGCAGCAGGCCGAAGACCAGGAACATGAAGGAAAACAGGTTCAGCAGGGTGGCGCCGGCGGCGATGAAGATCGCCCGCATGACCAGCGCGGCGATGATGCCGAAGGTGAGCACCTTGTGCTGGTGCTCCTCGGGAACGGCGAAGGTGCTGATGATGATGACGAAGACGAACAGGTTGTCGACGGACAGGCTCTTCTCCACCAGGTAGCCGGCGAAGTACTCGGTGCCGTAGTCGCCGCCGGCCCAGGCCATGAACACCAGGCCGAACACGACGGCGACCGCGACGTAGAACACCGACCAGGCGACCGCCTCACCGAACCCGACGGCGTGCGGTCGGATCGCCGCTACCGCCAGGTCGAGGGCGAGCAACGCGATGATGACGACGAGCGTGACGGCCCACACGCCCGGGCCGATCTCCAGCGAACCCATGTCAGAGATCGTGCACCTGTCGGCGGCGTCGCGCGCGCCGACACACGGCATTGGTGGACAATCCGGGACGTTGCGCTACGATGCCCGGCCGCCGGGTGATGCGCGGACGCGCAGGCTCGGTTGCTCATGGCCGCCGGCCCGCCCGGGCGACGGGACTCAGGTCCGGCTGAGCAGTTCCAGGTGCCGGTGGGCGTCGGCGGCGATGTCGGTGCCGACCAGCCAGCGTCGGGTCCACAGCCGGGCCGCCACCTGGGCGGCGTCGGTCTCGTCGGAACCCGCCGCTCCGGCGGCGGTGTCGTCGGAACCCGCCGCGTCGGTGCCGCGACCGGGCCCGTCGGCCAGGTCGACGAGCAGCGCGGCGGCCAACGTGTACGCCGTCCGCAGCGCCAGCGGGCGCGCGCCGGCTGCCGTGTCGGCCCCACCCGGGTCGGCCGCGACCCGGGCCAGGTCCGTACGCAGCCGCCCGGCGGCGTCGGTGAGCGCCGCGGCCACCTCGGGGTCGGCGGCGGTGGCGGCCGCCCGGTCGACCCGGGCCAGCAGCGGCCCGGCGGCCTTTTCGCGGGTCACCGCCCGCAGCGCGTCCAACGCCAACACCGTGGTGGTGCCCTCCCAGATCGGCAGCACCTGGGCGTCACGCAGCAGCCGGGGCGCGCCGGTGTCCTCGACGTAACCAGCGCCGCCGAAACATTCGACGTACTCGCTGGCGGCGGCGACCGCGAGCCGGCCGGTGGCGAGCTTCGCCAGCGGTGCGGCCAGCCGCAGTTCGGCCGCCGGGTCCACCTCGGCGGTGGCGTCCGGTCCGCCGGGTGTCGACCGGCCGGCGACGCCGGCCTCGACCTGTCCGAGCAGGTCGAACACGTGGCCGGCGAGGACGAACGCGCCGGCGGCGTCGACGGCGAGGGTGCCGAGCAGGCCACGGTGCGCCGGGGAGTCGACCAGCCGGCCGCCGGCGACCCGGCGGGCGGTGGCGTAGGCGTGCGCGTACGCCAGACCGCGGCGCATCCCGCTGGCCGCAGCGGAGGCGTTGTGCAGCCGGGTCACCACCACCAGGGTCATCGCCCGGGCCAGGCCGGGCCGTGCGGGGTCGCCCAGCGGCAGCGCGTACGCGTCGCGCAGGCCGACCTCGGCGGTGGGCAGCGCCCGGGTGCCGAGCTTGTCCTTGAGCCGGTGCACCCGCACGCCGGGGGCGGGTGCGTGCGGGTCGGTGCCGGCGGCGGCCAGCGGCGAGTCGGCGGCGTAGCGGGGCACCAGGAACGGCACGAGCGTGCGGCTGCCGCCGACGGCGCCGACCGGGCGGGCCAGGGCGACCGCGACCGCCGAGTCGATCGCGGAGCAGAACCACTTCTCGCCGGTCAGCCGCCAACCGTCGCCGCCGTCGTCGTCGGGGCGCGCCACGGTGGTCGACCCGGACAGGTCGGAGCCGCCCTGGGCTTCGGTCATCCACTGGCCGCTGGTGATCGCGGCGGCGGGGTCGGTGGCGGTGAGCCGGGGCAGCCAGGTGTCGCGGACCGCCGGGTCGACGTCGGGGTGGCGCAGCAGCGCGGCGGCCCCGTCGGCCATCGCCACCGGGCAGGAGAACGTCGCCGACTCCGGCGCGTACAGGTGCAGCAGGGCGTGCTGCACCACCCGGGCGTCCGGGCCGAAGGCGGCGCGGGTGTCGGCGCGGTACGGCAGCGCGACCAGGGCGTGCCGGGCGGCGGCGGCCCGTAGCCGCTGCCAGCCGGCACAGGTGTCGACCCGGTCGACGCGCCGGCCCCACGGGTCGTAGCGGACCAGCCGGGGCGGGTGCTGCTCGGCGTCGGTGTGCGCGGCCCGCAGCGGGCCGGTGACGTCGGCGGCGAGGGCGGCCAGCCGGGGCCGGGCGGCGGTGTGCGCGGCCGGGTCGATCCGGCGGCGCAGCCACCGGTCGAGCAGCCAGTCGGTGCGGTACGGGTCGCCGGGGGCGGGCACAGGTTGGACGTACCGGTCCACGATGATCGATCCTCCTCGCCACGCACAGCCGTTACTACCCGACGGTAACCTGTGGTGGGTTTCGCTGGCAGCGTGACGGTCTTCCGCGTCGTCGGGCCGGACGGCACAGTGGTGGTATGCGACTGCTGATGCTGGGCGGCACCGGGTTCGTCGGCCGGTGCGTCGTCGAGGACGCGCTGGCCCGCGGCTGGGCGGTCACCCTGCTGCACCGCGGCCACCGGCCGGCGCCGGCCGGCGCGCAGGTGCTCGTCGGCGACCGGACGGTCGCCGACGGTCTCGCCGCGCTGCGCACCGGTGACTGGGACCTGGCCGTCGACACCTGGGCCGGCGCGCCGTCGGTGGTCCGCGACGCGGCCCGGCTGCTACGCGACCGGGTCGGGCACTACACGTACGTGTCGAGCCGCTCGGTGTACGCGTACCCGCCGCCGGCCGGGCTCGACGAGACCGGGCCGCTGGTCGACGCCGACGCCGACGACGGCGGCGACGTCACCTACGCCCGCGCCAAACGCGGCGGTGAACTCGCCGCGGTCGCCGCCTTCGGTGACCGGACGCTGCTGGCCCGGGCCGGGCTGATCCTCGGCCCGTACGAGGACGTCGGTCGGCTGCCGTGGTGGCTGCACCGCGTCGCCCGGGGCGGCGACGTGCCCGCCCCCGGGCCGCCCGACCTGCCGCTGCAGTACGTCGACGCCCGGGACCTGGCGGCCTGGCTGCTCGACGCGGCCGCCGCCGGTGTCGGCGGGCCGGTCAACGTGGTCAGCCCGCGCGGCCACACCACGATGGGCGAGCTGCTGACCCACTGCGTCGACGTGACCGGGGCGTCCACCCGGCTACGCTGGGTCGACCCGGCGGTGGTGGCCGCCGCCGGTGTCGCGCCCTGGACGGAGCTGCCGATCTGGCTGCCCCCGGGTGAGCTGCACGACGCGCTGCACCACGGCGACGTGTCCCGGGCACTGGCCACCGGGCTGCGCTGCCGGCCGGCGGCCGAGACGGTGGCCGACACCTGGGCCTGGCTGGCCGGCGTGGACCATCGTCCGGCGCTGCGGACCGACCTGCCGCCGCTGGGGCTCGACACAGGTCAGGAGGCCGCGCTGCTCGCCGCCGCCGAACCGGATCCGTCCGCCAGTTGACGGGGTCGGCTAGCCGGGGCCGAGGTCACCGGTGCGGTGGTGCCGCCGGCACAGCACCTGGTACCGCACCTCGGAGTGGTCGACGGTGTCACCGATCACCACCTGCTCGCCGTGGCGGGCCACCACACCGTCGACCACGCGGGCGTTGAGCAGGCCCTGCCGGCCGCACCAGCAGAGCACCTCGACCTGGATACGGCACACCTCGTCGGCGATCTCGAACAGCCGCTGCGCCGCCGGGAACAGCACCGACCGGAAGTCACTGGCCAGCCCGAACGCGAACACGTCGACGTCGTAGCCGTCGACCAGGTCGGCCATCTGCCCGACCTGGTCGACGGTGTAGAAACACGCCTCGTCGCAGATCAGATAGTCGACCCGGGTGCCGTCCGCCCACCGGCCGCGCACCAGCGCCACCAGGTCCAGGTCGTCGGTGACCTCGATCGCCGAGTGGGCCAACCCGATCCGGGTGGTCACCTGCGGCCCCATCGACCGGTCGTTGCGGGTCAGCACCAGACCCCGGCGGCCCTGCCGGGCGTGGTTGTGGTCCATCTGCAGGGCCAGCGTCGACTTGCCGCAGTCCATCGGACCCCAGAAGAACTTCAACGCCGCCCCGTGCCGCAGCCGCCCGTCCCCGGCGGCCAGGCAGGCGGTCGCCAACGCGGACTGGTCGCCGCCGCCCGGCCCGGCCGTCCTCGGCTGACTGTCGTCGGTCACGACCGGGCAGCTTACTAGCCGTTACCGCCGGCACCGGCGGCCCGGGTCGCGATGTCGGGTCAGGCGGCGTTGTCGGGTCGACCCGGGCCGGGCGGCGATGTCGGACCACTGTGGCAGGATCTGCCGCCATGTTCCCCCGCACCTGGACCCTCACCCACATCGAACGTGTCATCCGTACCGCCTGGTCCGCCGACACCTGCGATCCCGCCGACCTGGCCGACTGGCACGCCGGCAACCCGGCCCGCGGCCAGTGCGGCGTCACCGCGCTGGTGCTGCACGACCTGCTCGGCGGTGAGCTGCTGGTCGGGGAGGTCAGCGCCGGCGGGCGACGGACCGGCCAGCACTGGTGGAACCGGCTCGGCGTGGTCGAGATCGACCTGACCCGCGACCAGTTCGGCCCGCACGAGCGGATCAGCAGCGGTACGGTCGTCGACCGGCCGGACGGTCCGCCGCGCCGCTGCCGCGAACAGTACGAGACGCTGCGTACCCGGGTGTTGAAGCAGCTCGGCGCCGACACGACGGTGGCGGCCGGCCGATAGCATCCCCGCCGGCGGCGTACGCACGCCGGCGCAATCCCGGGAGAGGACATCAGGACCGTGAACGGACCGGTACGGCTCGCCGTCGACCTGGGCACCACACACACCGTCGCGGTGGTCCGCCGTGGCGACGAGCCACCCCGGCCGCTGCTGTTCGACGGCACTCCGCTGCTGGCCTCCGGGGTCTGTATCGACGCCGCCGGTGGCGTCCACAGCGGACGTGACGCGCAGCGGTTGGCCGCCGGGGAGCCACACCGGTTCGAGCCGCACCCGAAACGGCGCGTCGACGACGGCTCGGTGCTGCTGGGTGACCGGGAGCTGCCGGTCACCCAGCTGCTGGCGGTGACCCTGCGCCGGGTCGCCGCCGAGGCCGCGACCGCCGGTGTGCATCCGGCCGGCGGCACCGTGCTGACCTGCCCCGCCGACTGGGGCGCCCCGCGTCGGGACCTGCTGCGCGCGGCCGCCACGGCGGCCGGGCTGGGCCCGGTGCGGCTGCTCGACGAGCCGATCGCGGCCGCCACCTACTGTGTCCGGGTGCTGGGCCGGCAGGTACCGCCGGGTGGCACGCTGGCCGTGTTCGACTTCGGCGGCGGCACCCTCGACGTGGCGGTGGTCCGCAACGAGCCTGCGGTAGGTGGAGCCGGCGGGCTGCGGGTGCTGGCCACCGGCGGGCTTGACGACCTCGGCGGGCTCGACATCGACGAGGCGCTGGTCGCCCACCTTGGCCACCTGGTCGCGGTCCGCGACCCGCAGCTGTGGCAGCGGCTCAGCCGGCCGGTGACCGGCGCCGACCGCCGTGACCGGCTCGCTTTCTGGTCCGAGGTGCGGGCCGCGAAGGAGATGCTGTCGCGGGCCTCGGCGGCGCCGGTGGCGGTGCCCGGGCGCGACGATCCGATGCATCTGACCCGGGAGGAGCTGGACCGCGTCGCCGGGCCGCTGGTCGACCGGGCGGTCGACGAGACCCGCCGGGTGCTGCAGCTGGCCGGGGTCGCCCCAGCGCGGCTGGCCGCGCTGCTGCTGGTCGGTGGGGCCAGCCGGATGCCGCTGGTCGCCAGCCGGTTGCACGCCCGACTCGGGGTCGCCCCGTCGGTGCCGGAGCAGCCGGAGCTGCCGGTGGCGTACGGTGCGCTGCACCACACGCCGTCGACGGATGTCGCGGCGCCGTCGACCGCCGCTCCGACCGGGCCGGGCCCGACCGCGCCGTACCTTGCGCAGCCAGGCCCACCGGTGCCCGGACCCACCACACCGGCGGCTGGCGGCGATCTGCCGTCGCCGCCAGCACGTCGGCGGCGTCGCGGCCGGGTGGTCGCGGCGGTCGCCGGCGCCGTGGCGGTGACGCTGGCCGCCGGGATCGGCCTGACCAACGGTTGGCTGCTCGACCAGTTCACCGGCGACGGTAGCGGGCCCCGTGACACCAACCTGTTCGGTGGCCTGCTCGGCGACGACGACGACGGCGGCGGGACGGGGGACACCGCGGGCGGCCTGACCGAGATCCACCAGGTGACGTTGCCCGCCGGCACCGGCGGGTCGACGGTCACCGTCGCCGGTGACCTCGCCGTGTACGCGGCGGTCGCCGTCGGCGGCACCACCGTCACCGCGGTACCGGCCGGCGGCGGCGACCCGGCCTGGACCGCCACGGTGGACGTCGAACCGACGCAGGTGCGGCTCACCGCCGCCGGTGGGCTGCTCATCGTCGACGCCGCAGACTCGGCGACCGACGGCGGCGACGACATGCGGGTCGTGCTCGACGCCGCCGACGGCACGGTGCGGTGGAAACGCAGCTGGCAGGACCTTACCGACGTGGTCCGGCTGGGCACCGACGTGATCGTCGAGATCAAGGACGGCATTTTTGACAACGCGGTCGCCCGGATCGACCTGACCACTGGGGAGCAGCGGTGGCGACGCGAGGCCCCCGACGATGACCTGCTGGTCCTCGACGCGTCCCGGATCCGGGCGGCGACCCGGTGGACCGGCACGGAAGGTGTCGAGGACGCCGGGGTGCTGCCGCCCGCCGGGTACGGGCTGCGGGACAACCGGTACGCCGAGCCGGGCCGTGTCGTCGAGCTGAGTGAGGGCAGCGGCCGGGGGTTCGTGCTGGACACCGGCGACGGCGACCCGATCGCCAGCGGCGACCTGCCGCTGGACCACGACGCGTGGACCGTCTACGAAGGACTCGCGATCGGCCGGCTGTCCGACGGCGCGTCGCCGGGACGGGCTGTGCTGGCCGCGTACGACCTCGACGGTTTCACCCGCGCGTGGGAGGTGCCGCTGCCGGCCGGTGACACCATCGAACTGGTCAAACCGTGCGGGGAGCGACTGGTGTGCGCGGCGGTCGACGGCGGCACGTACCGCACGATCGCCGTCGACATCGGCACCGGCGACGAGAAGTGGAACCGCACAAGTGAGTTCGGATTCGAGGACAACTGGTACGCGGCGCCGGCCGGGCTCGTCTTCGGTGACCAGACGTTCGACACAGTTGACGACTTCTGCCTGCTCGACGAGGACGGCGGGGAGATCACCGCCGCCGACGACACCCGGTCGGCGGCGGCGGTGGCCGACGGCTGGGTGGTGGTGCTGGGCCACCGCATCGACACGGCGTCGAGGACCGCCGTGCCGCAGGTGTCCGTGTGGGACGCGGCGACCGGTCGACGGACCGCACCGGTCGACGTCGGCACTGACCTGGTGGACAACCGGGTGACACACGCGGTGGTCAGCGGCGACACCGTCGCGGTGGTCACCGCCGACCATCAGGTGCGGGTGCTGTCCGTGACCGGGCTCGGCTGAGTGGGCGGCCGTCGGGCCGCCCACTCAGGCCACGGTCAGTAGACGTTGACCCCGTACGCCGACAGCGCCTCGGCCACCGGCTGGTGGTAGGCCCGGCACTCGGCCCGGTTGCTGCCCGAGTGCAGACCCAGTGCGGTGCTGCCGGCGAACACCGCGCCGCCGCTGTCGCCCTTGTCCGCGCACAGGCTGGTCTGGAACAGCCCGGTCACCGGACCCGCCGAGTAGTTGACGGTGACGTTGATTGCGACGACCGGGCCGGTGGTGACCCCGGTGGTACTGCCGCTCTTGCTGACCGTCTGCCCCACATACGGGTTCCCGGCGCCGGTGATGTCCCGCAGCGTCCCGTCGTACAGATTGACCGCCCCGGGCCGGTTGACGGTGGTGTCGACCCAGCGGACCAGGCCGAAGTCGTCACCGGGGAAGCTACTGGCGACCGTGGTGCCGGCGTTGGTGACCCCGTCGACCATCCACTGCGTACGCGACTCGGTGCAGTGCCCGGCGGTGAGGAATCCCGGCCGGCCGGCGCTGTCGTACACGTTGAACCCGAGCGAGCAGCGGCCGTTGGAGTAGACCGGGTCGCCGCCGGCGGCGGTGGTCTCCACCGTGCCGGCGACGCGTTCGACGCGGACCGCGTCGCCGAAGCGGGCCGCGACCGCCTCGACCAGCGCCAGCCGGGTACCGGTGACGGTCGCGTCGACGGACACCACGACCTGGTTGCTGACCGGGTCGGCGTACCAACTGCTCCCCGGCACAGCCGCCGACCGAGACAGGGCACCAGTGACCCGGGCCAGATCATCGGCACCACGCTCGACGGTCCGGGCCACCCCACCCGCGGCCCGGACCACCCGGGCGGCCGTCTCATCGGTCACGGTCACCACCAGGTCACCCGTGACCTCGTCCCGGTACGCCCCGGCGGACCGGTCACCCAGCCGGTCGGCCAGCGCCAGGGCGGCCTCACCGCCGAGTTCGGGGGCGGGCCCGGCGGCAGCGGCCGCCGGACTCGCCAGCAGACCACCGACCAGTACGGCGGTGGCGGCCAGCGCGGAGCCGATCTGTCTGATCGGCGTGGATAGATCCCTCACACAGTCCTCCTGCGATCTGGTGAACGTGAGATGTCCGGTCAGGACGGCGATCATCATCGCCGCTGGCGGCGGCGCTGCACACCGTGCCATTGCCCATTTGTGGGCGACTTCCGGCCACGTGCCCGACGCTGACCGGTGCCGCCTCCCCGGGCCGTGGCGAGTGGACCTGCCACAATGGCGACATGGCGCGACCGGACCGGGACTCGTTGTTCGCCGCCGGGGCGGCCGTGGTCGTGGCCGTCGCGGTCGGACTCACCGTGTTCGCCGTCGCGCGGCAGTTGAACATGGGACAGCGGTGGACCGCGCTGGTGGTCATGGGGCTGGGCGCCACCTCGATCGCTGTGGTGCTGTGGGGGGCGTTGTCGACGCCGCAACGGCGTGGCCGGGAGGCGGACGACGGTGGTGACATCCGGTCCCGCCTGGCCGGGCATGTCCCGTTGCTCGGCTCGACGGCGCTGTTGACCGCCGCAGTGGTGCTGAACGAGGTGGCCCGGCGCGGGTGAACGGGTCGCCGTACCGGTGGGCATACTGGTAGCGCTGCTGACCAGTGCACCCGGAGGGCATGATGATCATTGACGTCGCGCAGATCGAGGCGGCGGCGCGGCGGATCGCCGACCATGTGGTGCGGACGCCGACGGTGCCCAGCCCCGGCCTGTCCGGGCTGCTCGGCGTACCGGTGACGGCGAAGCTGGAGCTGCTGCAGCGTACCGGGTCGTTCAAGGCGCGGGGCGCGGCGGCGAAGCTGCTGACCCTCGACGACGGGCAGCGGGCGGCCGGCGTGGTGGCGGTCAGCGGCGGCAACCACGGCATCGCGGTGGCGGTGATGGCGCAGGCCCTGGACGTGAAGGCGACGGTGGTGATGCCGCGTTCCGCGCCGGAGCGGGCGGTGGAGGTCGCCATCGCCGCCGGGGCGACGGTGCGGGTGGTCGACACCATGGACGAGGCGTTCGACCTGACGGCGCGGTTGCGGGCCGACGGGCTGGCGATGGTGCATCCCTTTGACGACCCCGTGGTGGTCGCCGGGCAGGGCACCGTCGGTCTGGAGTTGGCGGCTGACGCGTTCGCCGACGACCGGACGGCACCGACGGACGTGCTGGTCAGCGTCGGCGGCGGCGCGTTGATCTCCGGGGTGGCGGCCGCGCTGCGGGCCCGCCGGCCCGGCATCCGGGTCTGGGGGGTGGAGACCGACGGCGCGTCGGCGATGGCGCAGGCCTGCGGGCACGGCGGCCCCGTGCCGGTGAAACTGTCGTCGATCGTGTCGACGTTGAGCGCGCCGACGGTGTCGCAGCTGACCTACGACCACGTCACCGGACTGGTCAGCGACGTGCTGGTGGTGTCGGACGCGGAGGCGGTGCGCGGCAGCCTGGACCTGGCCGAGCACGCCAAGGTGTGGGCGGAGCCAGCGGCCGGGTGCCTGCTGCCGGCCGCCCGCCGGGTGATCGAGCGGGTCGGCCCGGACGTCCGGCTCGGCCTGGTGGTCTGCGGCGGCAACGTCACCGTCGCCGATCTGACCGGTTGGGCCCGTCGGTTCAACCTGACCGGCTGATCCGACGGGCCGGGCCCGTCACCGGTGCCGGTCAGTACACCCGGGCGTTGTACGCCGCGAGCACCTCGGTCACCGGCTGGTGGAAGGAGATGCACGCGCCGACAACTCCGCCGGAGTGCAGGCCCAGGGCTGTGTTGTGGGCGAACACCGCGCCGCCGCTGTCACCACCGGCGGTGCACAGATTGGTCCGGAACAGCCCGTTCACCGCGCCGGCCGAGTAGTTCGCCGTGACATTCACAGCGTTCACCGACCCCCGGGTCAGCCCGGTGGTACTGCCGCTGGCACCGACCGCCTGCCCGACGTACGGGTTGCCGGCCCGACTGATGTCACGGGTGCTGCCGTTGTACATGTTGACCGCGCCGGGCCGGTTGGCGTTGGGGTTGTCCCAGCGGACCATGCCGTAGTCGTTGCCGGGGAAGCTGCTGGCCACCGTGGTGCCGGCGTTGGCGACTCCGTCGACGGTCCGGGCCACCCCACCCGCGGCCCGGACCACCCGGGCGGCCGTCTCATCGGTCACGGTCACCACCAGGTCACCCGTGACCTCGTCCCGGTACGCCCCGGCGGACCGGTCACCCAGCCGGTCGGCCAGCGCCAGGGCGGCCTCACCGCCGAGTTCGGGGGCGGGCCCGGCGGCAGCGGCCGCCGGGCTGGCCAGCAGACCACCGACCAGTACGGTGCCGGCCGCGCGCCGATCCGGCGGATCGACAGGGGTGGCACGATCATGCGTCCTCCTGCGGGAATCGATCCGTCCGATCTGGATGGATCGATCCTCGTGTCAGCCGGGTTGCTAATACACCAGGCGGTTGCCTACACATCGACATCCGTCGGCGCGCCGGGCCAGTGGCGCAGCGACGCGTCGAGTGCGTCCAGGATGCGGGGCCAGCTGTCCTGCGGGTCTGGGTCGCTGTGGCTGAACCCGCCGGCGGCCGCCAGGTCGAGGTAGCCGTGGATGGTGGCGCCGATCAGCCGTACCGCGTGGGTCTGTTCCTGTTCGGGCATCCGGTAGCCGTGCAGCACGGCGCGCAGCAGCCGGGTGTGCCGGCCGCCGGCGCTGGCTGCGGCGGTGGCCGGGTCGAGCCGCAGCCGGGCGGCGGCGTAGCGGCCGGGGTGCTCGCGGGCGTAGTCGCGGTAGGCGTCGGCGAGCCCGGCCAGCGCGTCCCTGCCGGACCGGCCGGCGACGGCGTCGGCGGCCCGGTCGGCGAGCTCGGCCAGGGCGAGCAGGGCGATCCGGGTCCTCAGGTCGTCGGAGCCGCGGACGTGCGCGTACAGGCTGGCCACGGCGACGCCGACGCGGCGGGCCAGCGCGGAGACGGTCACCTGGTCGAAGCCGATCTCGTCGGCCAGCTCCGCGCCGGCCGTGGTCAACCGCTGCACGTTCAGTCCGGCCCGCGCCATCCGTACCGCCTCCTCCGTCGAACCGACACTGATTATGCGTTTGCCTAATACCTTTAGGCAAAACTAGCCTGGCCGGTATGACACCACTGACCGAGCAGGAGATCCGCGCCGCGTTCGTCAACTGCACCAAGGGAGAGACGAAACGCCTGTACGTGCCGCGTGACCTCGCCGGCCGGCCGTGGGACGACCTGGACTTCCTCGGCTGGCGCGACCCGCAGTCGCCGGCCCGTGCCTACCTGGTCACCGAGCTGGCGGGCCGTCCGGCGGCGGTTGCGTTGCGCTGCCCCGATCCGGCCGCCCGCCACCTGCGGCGCTCCATGTGCTCGATCTGCCTGACCGCGCCGCAGGCCGGGGTGTCGTTGATGGTCGCGCCGAAGGCGGGCCGGGCCGGCCAGCAGGGCAACTCGGTCGGCACCTACCTGTGCGGCGACCTCGCCTGCTCGCTGTATGTGCGCGGCAGGAAGGACCCGGGGCCGGGCGCCAGGCTGCCGGAATCACTGACCCTGCAAGAAAAGACCGCCCGGACCCGGGCCGCCGTCGCCGCGTTCGTCGCCAAGGTGACCGGCTGACAGCTTCTACCGCAGCGTCGCGGCCCGGCGGCGGTGCGACAACGTGACGTGGTGGTGCGCCCCGGCGTGCCCGGCCGGGTCGGTGTGCACGGTCGCCGACACCAGCCGGGGTACGGCGTGGGTGAGCTGGTGTTCGGCGTCGGCGGCCACCTCGTGCGCGGCGAGCAGGCTCAGGTCGGCGTCGACGACGAGGTCGGCTTCGGCGTGCAGCCGGTGGCCGATCCAGCGCAGCCGTACCGCTGTCACGTCGCGGACGCCGGGCACCGCGCGCAGGGTCGTTTCGGCGATGTCGACCAGGGCCGGGTCGACGGCGTCCATCAGCCGCCGGTACACCTCGCGGGCGGCGTCACGCAGCACGTACCCGATCGCGACGGTGATCGCGAGGCCGACCAGCGGGTCGGCCCACTGCCAGCCGGCCGCCGCGCCCCCGGCTGCGGCGACGACGGCCAGTGAGGTGAATCCGTCGGTACGGGCGTGCAGCCCGTCGGCGACCAGCGCGGCCGAGCCGATGCGCCGGCCGACCCGGATCCGGTAGCGGGCAACGATCTCGTTGCCGGCGAAGCCGACGACCCCGGCGGCGGCCACCCACGGCACGTGGGTCATCGACGTCGGGTGGATCAGCCGGTCGACGGCGGTCCAGCCCGCGGCGATCGCCGAGCCGGCGATGACGACCACGATGACGACGCCGGCGAGGTCCTCGGCGCGGCCGAACCCGTACGTGTAGGCGCGGGTGGCGGCGCGCCGGCCGATCAGGAACGCGATCGCCAGGGGTACGGCGGTGAGCGCGTCGGTGACGTTGTGCAGGGTGTCGCCGAGCAGCGCCACCGAGCCGCTGGCGGCGACGATGACGGCCTGGGCGGCGGCGGTGGCGGCGAGGACCGCCAGGGAGATCCACAGGGCGCGGAGTCCGTCGCGGGACGCTTCGAGGGAGTCGTCGACCTTGGCGGCGGTGTCGTGGGTGTGCGGGGTGAGCCGGTGCAGCGCCCGTCGCCACCGGGCCCGCCGCACCGGATGCCGGTGACCGTGCGGGTGGTGGTCGTGACGGTGGTGGTCGTGGTCCATGGCGATGGCAGAATACGTGCTCATGTACGCACGCGACAACGCTGCAGGTGCCACGGATGGGCAGCAGCAACCGACCGGCGCCCATGTCGACACGGCGGTGACCGCGCTGAAGATGCTGGCCGACCCGACCCGGCTACGCCTGCTGTGGCAGCTGCGCGGCGGCGAACACGACGTCGGCACCCTCGCGGCGGCGGTCGGCGCCGCCCGCCCCGCCGTGTCGCAGCACCTGGCGAAACTGCTGCTCGCCGGCCTGGTCGCCAGCCGCCGTGACGGCCGCCGGGTGCTCTACCGGGCACGCGGCGGCCACGTCCGCCGCCTGGTCACCGAGGCCCTGTACGCCGCCGACCATTACCTGACCGGAACCCCCGACCACGACTGATCCCACATTGCCGGCTGGCCCGGCCGGCTAGAACGAGTGTCGGCCGACGTCGACGGCTGACTAGCATCACCGGCCGTGGATGACAGACGGTGGCGGGATCCGCAGTGGTTGGCCTGGGTGCGGGACTGGATCGACGGCCGGCTCGCCGCGGTGCAGCTCGACCTGGCCGACGACGTCGACGACCTGCTCGCCCTCGGCGTGCCCGACCGGCGGCTGGCCACCCTGCCGCAGGCGTACGCACGGATCATCGACGCCGTCGGCGCCGAGCGACGGTTCCGCGACGCGGCACCGATGGTGGCCGACCTGTGCGCCGAGCTCGCGCAGTACGGGCTGCCGGAGCTGCTGCAGCACGACGACCTGCACGACGCGCAGGTCTTCGTCCGCGACGGCCGCCACCTCATCATGGACTGGGGCGACGCCTGCGTGTCGCACCCGTTCCTCACCCTGTCGGTCACCCTCGACGGTGGGCTGGCGTGGGGGCTCGACGACGTGCGGGACTCGGTCGACACCGCGCCGTTCCGGGACGCCTACCTGGCGCCGTACGCCGAACGGTTCACCGGCGACCTGGTGGCCGCGACCCGGGTGGCATCGCGCCTGGGCTGGGTGTGCCGCGCGGTCAACGGGCACCTGCCCGGCGACGACAAGCAGACCCTGACCCGGCTGCGGATGTTCCTCGACGGCCGACCGTAGCCCTCCGTACGACACGCGAGGCCGACTGAATACGGCAAGGAAGCAACCGTTCCTCGCCGTATTCAACGTATATCGCATAGGGGACCTTGCGGCAAGACCCGGGTCGCGGCGCAGAATGTGCGACCGAAGCCGTCAGCTGCGAAAACGCGCGGATTCACGTACGTGTGTCCGCTGATCGACGCTGCCCGGATGGCTGATCGCAGAAATGGGGGAACCGAATGTTCGACGTCATCATTGCCGGCAGTGGGCCGACCGGTGTGATGCTGGCCAGCGAGTTACGGCTGCACGGCGTGTCCGTACTCGTCGTGGAAAAGGACACGGAGCCGACCAGCCACGTCCGCGCGGGCGGCCTGCATGTGCGCAGCATCGAGATCATGGACCAGCGTGGCCTGCTGGACCGGTTCCTCGCGTACGGCCAGCGGTATCCGTTCGGCGGCTTCGCCGGCATCGACAAACCCGCGCCGGACCGGCTGGACACCGCGCACGGGTACGTGCTCGCCATCCCGCAACCCGTCACCGACCGCCTGCTGACCGAACGCGCCACCGAACTCGGTGCCGAGATCCGGCGCGGCTGCGAACTGGTCGGCCTGCGCCAAGACGACGGTCAGGTGACCGCGGAACTGGCCGACGGGACCCGGCTGCGTTCGCGCTACCTGGTCGGCTGCGACGGCGGCCGCAGCACGGTGCGCAACCTGCTCGGCGTCGCCTTTCCCGGCGAACCGACCCGGGTCGACACCCTGCTGGGCGAGATGACGGTGGCCGTAGCGCCGGAGACCGTCGCCGCCGTGGTCGCCGAGGTCCGCGTCACCGAGAAGCGGTTCGGGGCCGCGCCGCTGGGCGACGGCGTGTACCGGCTGGTGGTGCCCGCCGCAGGGGTGGCCGCCGACCGTAGCGTCGCACCGACCATCGAGGAGTTCGCCCGGCAACTGCGGGTGACCGCCGGCACCGACTTCGGCGTGCACTCACCGCGCTGGCTGTCCCGGTTCGGTGACGCCACCCGGCTTGCGCAGCGCTACCGGGTCGGCCGGGTCCTGCTGGCCGGCGACGCCGCGCACATCCATCCGCCACTCGGCGGCCAGGGCCTCAACCTCGGCATCCAGGACGCGCTCAACCTCGGCTGGAAACTCGCGGCCGAGGTCGCCGGCTGGGCGCCCGGCGGGCTGCTCGACAGCTACCACACCGAACGGCGCCCGGTGGCGGCCGCCGTGCTGGACAACACCCGGGCGCAGATGGAACTGCTGTCCACCGAGCCGGGCCCGCAGGCGGTGCGCCGGCTGCTCGCCGAGCTGATGGACATCGAGGAGGTCAACCGCCGCCTGATCGAGAAGGTCACCGCCATCGGGATCCGCTACGACGTCGGCGGCGAGGACGGCGACGGCGGTGGCGGCTCAGCCCACGACCTGCTCGGCCGGCGGCTGCGCGACGTAGCGCTGACCGGCGGCCGCCGCCTGTACGAGCTGACGCGTGGCGGCCGTGGACTGCTGCTCGACCAGACCGGCCGGTTGTCGGTCACCGGCTGGGTGGACCGGGTCGACCACGTCGTCGACGCCAGCGACGACCTGGACGTAGCCGCCGTCCTGCTGCGTCCCGACGGCCATGTGGCCTGGGTCGGCGACGACCAGCAGGATCTGCTCCACCACCTGCCCCGCTGGTTCGGCGTAGCCGACAACCGGCTCAGGCCCGCCGCGTCGACACCGTAGGGCCAGCTCGCGACGGGATCGCCCGCTACCCTGTATGACGTGAGACGCAGCGAAGCCGAGGGTGGCATCGTGCCGTACCTGGCTCGGCCGGGTCGTCGCGCGGCAGTCGTTGCTGACCTCGCGCAGCTGCGCGGACCAGTCAGTGGCGTCGTCGAGTTGCCGCATCGGCTGCACTGGCAGCCCGACCGCCGGGTCAACCTCGACAACCCCGCACTGCTGCGGTGGATGTACGAAACCGTCCTGGTCGAGGCGGTCACCCCGGTCGAGCTGGTCACCTGGCTGCACGGCCCGACGCTGGTCCGGCTCTGGCCGGACCTGTGGGTTCCACGTGGCGTCAGACAGGCCTGGGAGCAACGGCACCCGCAGCTGCGCAGCGCCCACCAGCCCGCCGCCGCGTGACATCAGAGGAGTTCCAGGCCGAGGTGGCACGGCTGGCGCTCGCCGTGGCCCAGCGACACGGCTTCGCGTTAGCAGGCGGACACGCGCTGATCGCATACGGCGTGGTGGACCGGCCGACCGAAGACGTCGACCTGTTCACGGACCAGTCCGGTGGGGTCACCGCGGCTGCCGACCTGGTGATGTCGACCCTGAGTCGTGCTGGACTGCACGTCGAGGCGGTCACGGATTCAGCCGACCTCGGCGACGTCTTCGACGGTTTCGAGCATGATCTCGTCGAGTGCGAGGTGCGTCGCGGGGACCAGACGGTGCGGCTGCAGATGGTGCGGTTCGACCGGCACCACCAGCCGGTCATGATGCAGATCGGGCCGGTGCTGCACCTTGATGACGTGGTTGCCTCAAAGGTGGTGGCACTCGCTACCCGGGCTGCCCCTCGCGATTACATCGATACTGCCGCCGCCCTAGCCCGCTACTCCAGAAATCGGCTGATCCAGCTCGCCCGGCAGGCGGATTCTGGTCTGACCGAGGAGGACTTCACCGATGCCATGCAGCGGCTGGACCGGATGGACGACGCCGTCTTCCGCGAGATCTATGGGCTGACCGCGACACAGGTCAACGAGATTCGCCACTGCTTCTCCACCTGGCCGAGGTTTGCGCCCTGACCCAAGCGGGCAGGCGGCCCGGTAGGTTGGGGCTGTCTCGGTGAGCGGCCACGTACGCATGGTCAGGTGGCCGGTCCACCGTGGCGCTGAGCGGACAGGGGAGGCCCCTCGGGTGAAGATCATCGCGTTGTCCTGCACACAGAAGCGTCTGCCGTCGCTGACCGACGCGCTGCTCGAGGCGGCGATCAGCGGTGTCGTCCGGGAGGTCAGCGACGCGCGGATCCAGCGGATCCGGTTGATCGACCATCGCATCGCGATGTGCGAGGGCGAGGACACCTGCCTGGACCCCGAGGTGGGTCGGTGCACACTCGACGACGACTTCGCGCAGGTCGTCGACCTGGCCGAGGGCGCGCAGGCGATGCTGCTCGCCATGCCCGTGTACGCGGGCAACGTACCGGCGGTGTTGAAGATCTTCCAGGAGCGGTTGAAGAGTTTCATGAACGCCGGGCAGCGCCCGTTCGGCAACCTGCTGGTGGGGACGATCGTGCATTCGCGCACGATGCTGACCGAGCCCGCGCTGGGTTCGTTGTTCCCGTGGTACCTGCGGCTACGGAACAGGAACGTGGCGTCGGCGTGCGTCGCCCAGGGCGAGCATCAGGACCTGACCCGTACCGCGGCGGTCGACCTGTGTGTGGCGGTGGGCCGGCAGCTCGCCATGACACTCGACGTCAGCCGGTCACCGGCGGACGCGCGGACGGCGTTGCCGGTGGTTCAACCGCCGGTCCGGCCCCGCTGCGGCGACCCGGCCGCGTCGTCGCCTTCCGGCGGGTGAGCGGACTCCGCGCGCCAGGTGCACCCGTCGCCGGCCTGGTCGCACGACACCGTGACGTCCGGTTCCACGTAGCGGGCGGCGATCGCCGTGTTGAGTTTCTGGCAGTACGGGCACGGCGACGAGAACGTCAGCACGACGCCGGCGCGGGCGGCCCGTCTGCGGTACCGAAGGATCCCGCAGTCGGCGTTGCGCAGGACGGTGCCCGAGGGTTGTGGCTCGCGGGTCACCGCCGAGTCGTACAGCAACAGTTGACGCTGCAGCCGGGTCATGAAGTGGTCGGTGGCGGACACTCCGGCGGGCCGTTGCGCCCGCAGCAGTTCCGCGGTGATGCGCGAGTTTGCCTGGATCCACGCGGCCAGGCCTTCCTCGCCGTGTTCTCCCAGGATGAACTCCTCTGCGGCCGCCTGGGCCTCGAAGAACCGTTGGCGCCACAGGTCGACCTTCTCGGCCGGGTCGAGTGCGGACGGTTCACTGGTCATCGTCCGGGTCCTTCCCGGTGACGCCGTCCAGCTCGGCGAAGACCTCCTGGGCGACGCGCAACCCGTTGTTGGCGACCGGCCAGCCACCGTAGTAGGCGAGCTGAATAATGACTTCGACGATTTTCTCCCGCGACATCCCGAGGTGCATGGCGGCACCGATGTGGCCGCGCAGCTCCCAGTCGGTGCGCGCCAGCGTGACCGCGGTCAACGCGACCAGTTCGCGTTCCTCGACGCTCAGGTGCGGGCGGGTCCAGATCTCGCCGAACAGGTGGTCGACGGTGATCTGCAGGAACTCCGGGTAGGAACCGGGGCGCGGTTCGCGGCCGAAGACCTGCTGGAACATGGCCTCGCCCCGGTCACGTCGGGCAGCCGGCCGGTCCATGTGATCAACTCCTTCGGGTCGGTGGGACAGCGGTCGTCGGTCGAACCGTGGTCAACGTCCACGCCGCCGCGAAGGCGACGACCAGCAGCGCGGCGCCGCTGCCGAAGGCGGCCGCAGCGCCCGCCTGCTCGGCGACGAGCCCGACGACGACCGGGCCGACGACGGCGCCGACGTCGGTGCACATCGAGAAGACGGCGACGCCGCTGCCGGCCCGGCCGGCGACGACGTCACCGATCAGCGCGGCCGGCGCGGCGTTGAGCAGAGCTGATCCCGCCGCGTACGCGCAGAGTCCGACGACGAGCCAGGGGTAGGTGTCCACGAACACCAGGGCGGTGATCGCCGTCGCGGCCACCCCGGTGCCGGCGATCATGGCGGGGCGCCGCCCGGCCCGGTCGACGACCCGGCCGGCCGGGACGATCAGCAACGCCTGGACGACGGCGGAGATGGTGAACGCCCACCCGACCCAGGCCACGTCGTGTCCCCACGCGACGACCACCGTGGGCACCAGCGCGCTGCGTAGTCCGAAAAGGACCCAGCCCTGCGCCAGCGCCGCCGTACAGGCCACCAGGTAGCGCCGGTCCCGCAGCAGGACCGGCAGCCGGACTGCGGCACGGCCCGGGTCCGTGCCGTGGCGCGCGTCGGTCCGCAGCACCGCCAGGGTCAGCACCGTGGCGGCCAGCAGCAGCGCGGCGTACACCAGGAACGGCGCGGACAGGGCGATGAGCGCGAGCAGCCCGCCGAGCGCGGGCCCGCAGATGCCGCCGAGCAGGAAGCCGGCCTCGAACACGGCGCTGGCCCGGCCCCGCTGGTCGGCGGGGGCGACCGCCAGCAGTGTCGCCAGCGCGGACACCGAGAACAGCACCGAGCCGACGCCGCCGAGGCCGCGGAACACGAGCAGCTGCCCGTACGATCCGGCGAACGCCGCCAGGGCCGAGCAGACCGCGCACAGCAGCAGGCCGGCGACCAGGACCCGCCGTTCGCCGAACCAAGCTGCGAGCCGGCCGCAGAACGGGCTGGTGGCCAGCCGCATCAACGCGAACAGGGCGACGAGCGCGCCGATCTGGGCGGGCCCGGCCCCGAACGTCGCCGCGTACACCGGGAGCACCGGCAGCACCAGTCCCAGGCCCAGCATGACGCAGCCACCGACGACGCTGAGGACGTACACCTCGCGGGGCAGACCCGGCGGCCCGAAGGCGGCGACGGGTGGGGCGCCGCCCGGGGTGGCCGCCGTCACTGGCCGGTCACAGGATGATGCTGAGCTTGCCGTGCTCGTACAGCGTCTCGTGGTCGAGCACGACGAGCCGGCGGCGGACCCGGAACATCCCGCCGTCGACGACGAGTTCGAACCGGTACTTGCCGACGTACGCGTCGGAGCGTCCGTGCCCGAACCGGTGCACGACGACGTTCGCCGCCACGTCGAGGTGGGTGCCCCGGTCGGCCAGGATCTCCACGTTTGTGATCATCCGGTTGGTCCGCGACCGGGGGTTCTCGCACCACACCTCGCCGTTGAGTAGCTGTTCGATGCGCTGGCGCAGCCGGGCGGCGTCGTCGTCGATGAGCCCGAGCGCGTCGGCCGTGTCGCCCCGCACGTCGGTGGCCGGCACCGAGTAGCGGATGTCGGCGGTCAGTATCTCGTCGTACCACTGGCGCAGCCGCCACTCGTCGAGCAGCCGCGCCTCCCGGAAGAGGAACTGGCTCACCCGGTGCCACAGCCGCACCTGGGCCTCGTCGTCGACCGTCAGCTCGGTGATCATCGTCGTCACGCCCCTTGCATCAGCCGGTCCCACTGCCGCCAGAACTCGCGGGCGGGAAGCTCGTCGGTGGTCTCCGGGACCGCCTTGTTCATGCCGCGCGACAGGTCCGAGTAGCGGACCGCGCGGTTGAGGTACCCCCGCTGGCACGACTCGATGATCTCGATGTCGTCGGGGGTGGCGAAGCCGGCGGGACCGAGGAACGTCAGATAGTGGCTCTTGCGCAGTTCCCGGATGTCGGGGTCCTCGTCTCGGGGGGCCAGGGCGACCGAGGTGATCGCCATCTGGTCCGCGCCGACCGGGTCGATCTTGCGGATGGTGATCGCGATCGCGTCGATGATCATGAGGTTGGGGAAGATCAGCAACGCGCGGTTGGTGCCGGTGATCCGTTCGGCGCGTTGCGCGCCGAACCGGTCGACGAACCGGGCGGCCGTCGCCTCGATCCGGGGCCGCACCTCGGCGCCGAACATCGGCGTCCAGTAGGCGAGCGGGCGGGCCGCCGCCGGTGGCAGCTCGTTGGCGCCGTGCCCCAGCCCGAGGGCGCGGCCGAAGCCGCCCCGGCGTCGCGGTGGCACCGACCCCAGCGACTCCATGTAGCTGACGTACCGCTTGTGCAGGGCCCGGAAGTGGTAGATGTCGACGCTGTTCTCCATCATCAGCTTCCAGTTGGCCCGGGCACCGTGCAGCTGGGCACCCTGGATCACCTCCATCCCGACCTCGGACTGGTCGTCGATCAGGTCGAGGTACTCCGTGGCACCCGCCAGGTACTCGGTCAGGGTGCGCGGCTGCTCCGGGTCGAAGGTGACGAAGACGAACCCCCGGTAGCTGTCGCTGCGGTGCCGCGCCAGGCCGAAGTCCGCCTTGCGGAAACCGGGCCCGTACCCGTCCGGGATCGGGACGCCGACCAGGTCGCCCTGGTTGGAGAACGTCCAGTCGTGGTAAGGACACCGGAACGACCGGGCCTGCCCGGCCGGCTGTGAGCAGATCAGCGCCCCGCGGTGGGTGCAGCTGTTCGCGAACACCCGGACCACTCCGTCGGAGCCGCGTGTCATCACCACTGGGCGCCCGCCGACGTCGCGTGCCACGTACGAGCCCGGCCCGGGCACCTCCGACTCGTGCCCGACGTACAACCAGCAGCGATCGAAGATCCTGGTCGTCTCCTGCGCTGCCAGGTCGTCGTCGGTGTAGGCGCGACGGTCCACCTGGAACGAGAGCCGTTCGAGATCGTCCACCACGATCGGGTCGACCACCGGCCGCTGCAGTTCGATCGTCACCGTTGCCCCTCCCGTTGAAGCGTCTCGATCGTGCCGATGACCAGCTCGGCGGTGCGCGCGGCGGAGTCGCCGCACTGCGGCCGCGCCGCGCGCAGCCGGGCCCGGTAGTCCCGGGCGGGGTCGAGCAGATCAGTGACCGCGTCAGTGACCGCCTGCTCGGTGACGCCCGCCGGCTCCAACGCCGTGCCGAAGCCCGCGCTGTCCACGAAGTACGCCTGGATGGGCTGGTCAACGGCCAGCGGGATCACCAGCATCGGGGTCTGCGCACGGATCGACTCCGCCACCGAGTTGTATCCGCCGTGGGTGATGAACACGTCGGCGCGTTCGAGCACCTCGCGTTGCGGCAGGTACGGGGCGGTGAGCACGTCGTCGGGCAGCGCCAGCTCCTCGGTGAGGTCGCCGACCGACGCGATCACCTGCGCCCCGGTCGCCGCCGCTCCGGTGATCACCGTACGCAGCAGGTCCGGCCGTCGGTAGAAGATCGTGCCGAAGGAGACGTACACCAGCGGACGGTCGGGGTCGATCCGGTCCAGGCGGGGGAAGGTGACCTCGTCGCCGCGGGCGCCCGCCGCACCGGGCAGGCCGACCAGCTGCACCCCGTCGTCGGTGACCGCGTCGTCGCCGACCAGGGCGGGGATCGTCGGCATCAGATTGAGAATCGGTGAACGCGCCGAATGGGTACGCATCGACCACATCACCCCGTGCCTGGTCAGATAGTTACCGACTTGTTCGTCGTACAGCCAGCGACCGCGCCGATGGGCAGCGGGGCACACCCCACCCAGATTGGCCCAGATCATCCCGTACGGCACGCCGGACGCATGTGTGCCGACCATGGCCGACGCGGTGACCGGCAGCGAGTCGACGAGCACGAAATCCGGTGCCGTCGCGCGCAGTACGTCGGCTGTCTGCTCGGCCACCGGCGACAACTGCAGCATCGGGCCGATCTTCGCCGGATCGTCGCTCCACGGTGCCATCTCGACCTGCCCGACCGCGTGCACCTCCGCCTTGCCCAGGGCCTGGCCGCGCTGCTCGTCGAGCACGCCACCGTCGGCCGACAACAGCAGCAACGCGACGTCACTGCCGGCGGACTGAAGCGCATTGACCACGGGAATGTACGGATTCAGGTGGCCGTGTTGAGTGGTGGTGAGCAGGGCGACACGCATCGAATCTCTACGCATTTCCACCATCGCTGAGGAGGAATATCGACTGCCATCAGGCGGTTTCGCAAAGCCTGCCGCGATGCGCGATCGATGTCAATACCTAGCAACCGGTCGCCATCGACGGCAGCCCGCCGGGGAGACTCTCATAGCCGCGCAGCACGTCCTCGTGACGAGGCGTCCCTCCGTCGCCCCGTCCCTTGCCTGGTCAACGCCTTCATGCGGGACCGACCTGCCGGGATCCTGGGCCGCGACCAGGCACAGCAGAGGCGCAAGGTCGGAGCGAAAGGCGAGATAGACGCCGGAACGGACAACCGCCGGCCTGGTCGGAAAACCGCCGATCTCGACCGGATCCACATGCAGGGTGACGGTCACCCAAAAATCGCGGAATGCGTCGAAAACGCCGGCCATCCGTTTAGTCGAGCAGGCGGGCGGGATAGTCGACAGGTCACTGATCGCCGCCATCACCGCGTATGTTCCGGCCACGATGCGATCGGGAGAAATCGGCAGCGGCCGAGCGGCGCCGGTCATGGGTCCCTCGATGACGGGTGATGAGCCGTCCCGATCGGCTTGGCGTCGTTGCCGTCGACCGGCGGAAGATCCACGCGGGACAGGGCTGGACCTGCTTAGTCGATATATGTAGAGTTTGGCCATGCCGCGCCGACCGAACAGCTCACCGCAGACCCTGCGGATCTTCGCCTGCTTCCTGGCCGCGCCCGACGACTGGCGCTACGGCTACCAGCTCAGTAAGGAAACCGGCCTGGCCAGCGGGTCGCTCTATCCGATCCTGATGCGCCTGACCGAGCAGCACCTGCTGGAGGCGCAGTGGCGGGAACCAGCCAGCCCTGGCCGGCCACCCCGGCACGTGTACCGGCTCACCACCGACGGCGCGGCTCTCGCGCGGACCCGGCTGGCTGAAGCCCAGCACAACGAAGCCGCCAACGCCCAGTCCCGCCGCCGCGCCACCGGCCACGCCGCGCCCGCGCCCCGCCCGACCATCCAGGAGGCTTGACGATGCCCAGCTCCAAGCCGGCCCCGCCGCTGACCCCGACGGCCGCCGGCCACAACCCCGTTCGACGGGCCGCTCGGGCAGTTCTGCGCTGGGCGGTACGGCGCGCCACGGCCGGCGTGCTCGTCGTGGCATTGCTCGCCGCCGTGGCACAACAGTGGGTGCTGACCGTCGTGTACGTACCGTCGTGGTCGATGTCGCCGACGATCGATGCGGGGCAGCGGATGCTGGTCGACCGGGTGGCGTACCGGGTCACCGGCGTGGACGTCGGCGACGTCGTCGTGCTCGACCCGGTCGACCGGGCCCGGACCATGCGGGTGATCGGCCTACCCGGCGACGAGCTGACCTGCCGCGACGGCCTGGTGTACCGCAACGGTGCCGCGCTGGACGAGCCGTACCTGCCGGCCGGCACCTACACCGAATGCACGCCGGTGACCGTGCCCGCCGGCCAGGTGTTCCTGCTCGGCGACCACCGAGACGGCGCATTTGATTCGCGGCACGATGGACCGTGGCGCCTCGACGACGTCACCGGCCGGATGGTGGCCCGGCTACCGAACTGAGGACCTGCGCCACTGGTCGGCTGGGCGAGAGCGCCGGGGCCAGGCGTCGGCCGCCGTCACGGGCGAGTCTCGGTGACAACGTTGGCCGTGAATTCGGAGCAGATTCCGGCGAGGATACGGTGCGCGTTCGCGAGTTCTTCTGCCTTCTCGGGATCTGCCGAGGCATTGGAGCAGCTGGCGAGGGTTTTCCAGAGTGCCCAGCCTCGTCCGCGTGCCCACGTCGCGTCATCCACCGCCAGCCGCGCGCGGAATGCGTGCCGGCTGTCGCTGGTCAGCAAGGTCCAGGCAATCGCCAGGTCGCAGGCCGGGTCGCCGACGCCGCAGGTGCCGAAGTCGATGACGGCCGCCAACTGTCCGTCAACAAGGAGGAGGTTTCCCGGGGCGATGTCTCCGTGGAACCAACGGTCGACACCGTCCCAGCGGGCGTCGATCGCCGCTGCCCAGACCTCGCGCACCAGTTCAGCGTCGACGTGGTCGCCCAACTCGGCGAGCGCGTGCTCAACCTCCTGGTCGTACGTGCGTAGGGTGCCGCCCCGGAACCAGTTGTGGAGACCCGGCTGCGGGCCGCCAGCGGCGTCGACGCCCTGCAAGGCTGCCAGGAACTCGGCCAGGTCGTTCGCGAATCGCGTCGGGTCGGCGATGCGGTCCGCCCTCGCCGACTCGCCGTCGAGCCACCGGTAGATCGACCACGGGTACGGATAGCCCGCAGTTGGCTCGCCCTTCGCCATTGGGGTGGGAACGGGCAGCGGCAGCCGAGCGGCGAGGTCCGGCAGCCACCGATGTTCCTTGTCGACCGCCAGGGCGTACTCGGCGGCGCTGGGCAGCCGTACCAGCAGGTCGGGGCCGAGGTGGAAGGTCCAGTTGTCCCAGCCGCCGTTGGCCACAGGCTCAATCGGGAGGTTCGCCAGGTGCGGAAACTGGTCGGTGATGAGCTGACGTACCTGCTCCGCGTCGACGGTGATGCGCTGCGGCAGGGGCCCGAGGTCTGGAACGTCATTCACTGAACCGCCCCGTCCGACCATCGAGATCGAGCGCGATGTGGCATGGCCGCGTGCGGGCCATCGTGTCGGCGGCGTCGGCCAGGACGCGCCGCATCGTGGCGGTGCCGGTGTGGCCGGCGTCGCCGATGATGTGCAGCCGCGCGTCGGGCCAGACCTGCGCGATCTCCCACGGGGTGATCGCCGGACCGCTGACATCGGTGCGCCCGTGGATCAGCACCCCCGGGATCCCGGCCAGTCTCGGCACGTTGCGCAGGATTTCGCCGTCGGCGAGGAACGCGCCGTTGCCGAAGTAGTGCGCGCAGATCCGGGTCATCGTGAGCCGCTGCCGCAGCTCCCGGTCGGAGTACGCGCCCGGGTTGCCGTTGTGCTCCTCGGAGATCAGCGCGTCCTCCCAGGCGCACCACTCGTCGGCGGCCCGCTGGCGTACCGCCGGGTCGGGGTGGGCGAGCACTTGGCCGTAGCGCAGCAGCACCGGCTCGATCGGCGGCTCGGTGTCGGTCGGCAGCCGGTAGCCGGGCAGGCCGGCGTGGGCGATGAACCGCTGCCACGCTTCGGGGAAGAAGCGGCCGGCACCCCGGTACAGCCAGTCGACCTCGCAGCGGCGGGTCATGGTGACCGCGACGAGGATCATGCCGCGTACCCGGTCGGGGTGGTTCGTCGCGTACGCCAGGGCCAGCGTCGCGCCCCAGGAGTCGCCGTACACGACCCAGCGGTCGATGCCGAGGTGCTCACGCAGCCGTTCGATGTCGGCGACGAGGTGGGCGGTGGTGTTGGTGCTCAGATCGGTGGCGGGGTCGGCGGCCGACGGGGTGCTGCGTCCGCAGTTGCGCTGGTCGAACACTACGAGCCGGAACCGTTCGGGGTCGAGCGTCCGGCGGTGCCGGGGCGTGCATCCGCTGCCCGGCCCGCCGTGCAACACGACGACGGGTACGCCGTCGGGGTTGCCGCAGACCTCCCAGTAGAGCTGGTGGCCGTCGCCGACGTCGAGCACCCCGGTGTCGTACGGCTCGGTCATTGCGTGCTCCTCAGCGGGTGCTGGCAGCGGTGCCGGTGGAGGCACCGGCGGGGGTGACGGCGGCGACGACGAGGTCGACGATGCTGTCGGCGTACTCGTCGGTCAGCGGGCCGGTGCGCAGCAGCCAACGATGGTAGAGCGGGCCGAACAACAGCTCCACGACCTGGTCCAGGGGGGCGTCGGGGCGGACCTGGCCGGCGTCGCGGGCGGCCTCCAGCCGAGTGCGGACCATGTCCAGTTGGGGGCGGAGCAGCCGGTCGCGCGCCTGGTCGGCCAGTTCCTCGTCGGCGAGTGTCTCGATGGTGATGGCGCGGGTGGTGGCGGACAGTCGTGGATCGGCGAACTCGGCGACGGTGGCCCGGAGCACCTGACGCAGGTCGGCCCGCAGGTCGCCGGTGTCGGGCAGGGCGAGGACCTCCGGCAGGTTGTCGGCGAGCGCGTCCAGGATGACCGCCCCCTTGCCGCGCCACCAGCGGTAGATGGTCTGCTTGCCGACCCCGGCCCGGGCGGCGATGGCCTCGACGGTGACGGCGGGGTAGCCCTGCTCGGTCAGTAGCGCCAGGGCGGCGGCGAGGATCGCGCGGCGGGACTGCTCGCTGCGACGGGCGGGCTGTGGGGTCACCACGACAGCCTACTGCGAGACGGTACGTCTCGTCTTGACGCGCTCGGGACACCATGCTTCGCTGTTGACGAGACGAAACGTCTCGTCTCCAAGCTCCGGAGGTCCCCGTGCCGCACATCGCCATGGTCAGCATCCCGTTCCACGGCCACGTCAACCCGAGCCTGGAGATCATCCGTACCCTCGTGCAGCGCGGCCACCGGGTCACCTACGCCAACGACCCCGCCTTCGCCGACGTCATCGAGCGCACCGGTGCCGAGCTGAAGCCGTACGAAACGACGCTGCCCGGCGACGGTGGATCCGGGACCGAGGACCCGATCGAGCAGCTCACGCTCTTCCTCGACGACGCCATCGCCATGCTGCCGCAACTGCGGGCCGCCTACGCCGACGACCGGCCGGACCTGTTCCTCTACGACATCGCCGGCGCACCGGCCCGGCTGCTCGGCGAGCAGTGGGGCATTCCGGCCGTCCAGCTGTCGTCGACGTTCGTGGCCTGGGACGGCTACGAACAGGAGATGGCGTCGGTCGTCGAGGCGATGCGGGCCGATCCGCGCGGCGCCGACTACTACCGGCGGTTCGAGCAGTGGCTGGCCTCGGAGGGTTCGTCGGTCACCGACAGCATGGCGTTCCAGGGCCGGCCGATGCGCAGCCTCGTGCTGCCCCCGGAGGCGCTCCAGCCGCACGCCGACCGGGTGGACCGGTCCGTCTACAGTTTCGTCGGCCCGGTCCTGGGTGACCGCTCCCACCAGGGGACCTGGGTCCGACCGGACGGCGTCGACAACGTACTGCTGGTCTCCCTCGGCTCCGCCTTCACCCGGCAGGCCGAGTTCTACCGCCGGTGCGTCGCCGCCTTCGGTGACCTGCCCGGCTGGCACACCGTGCTGCAGATCGGCAGCCACGTCGACCCCGCCGAGCTCGGTCCTGTTCCGGACAGCGTCGAGGTCCACCCGTGGGTGCCGCAGCTCGCCGTACTGGAGCAGGCCGACGGCTTCGTCACTCACGCCGGCATGGGCGGCAGCAGCGAAGGCCTCTACTGCGGGACCCCGATGATCGCCGTACCGCAGGCGGCCGACCAGTTCGCGAACGCCGAGCAGCTGGCCAGCCTGGGCGTCGCCCGGATCGTCGACTCGGCCACCGTCACCGCGGCGGAGCTACGTGGGACGCTGCTCGCCCTCACAGCGGACCCCGACGTGGCGGCCCGTAGCGCCGACCTGAAGCGGCAGGCCCGGTCGGCGGGCGGCGCCGACCGGGCCGCTGATCTGATCGAGGCCGAACTCGCCGCTGCTGGCGGACATCACGCCACCGGACCAGGCGCTGCTTCCATTTTGGGTCAGTGCGGTGTGGCCGACGTTGAACTGTGGGGGCGTCGGTGATGCTGTGGGCATGGAGTACGTGTCGAGAGTGCCGCGACCACCGCTGGACGGGATAATCGACGACCTCTACTACCTGGAAGGTACGCCGCCGTACGCCCGGTTGACGCTGCTGCCGACGCCGGCGGCGTTGCTCATCGTCAACCTCGGGGCACCGTTTCGCATCCGCGCCGGCACCGACATCGAGACGGCCGAATACGCCGACGGCTGCGTGGTCACCACGCCCACCCGCGCGTACGACTTCAGCTACCCGGTCCGGACCCGGTCGGTTGGCGTGCACGTCAAACCGTGGGGGCTGGCCCCGTTCCTGCCGATGCCGGCCGCCGAGCTGTGTGACCGGCCGGTGACGATCGAACAGGTGTGGGGTCGGGCCGCCGTCGCCGAGCTGCGAGACCGGCTGGCTGCGGCGGACACGCCGCAGCAGATGCTGACGCTGCTTGAGGAGGAGCTGACGCGACGGCTGCGCGCGACCGCCGGTCTGGGACTGGTCCGCCACACGAGCGGCGTCATCACGGCGACCCGGGGGGCGGTCGCGATCGGCGACCTGGGCACGGCGGCCGGTGTCAGCAGCACCCATCTGGCGCGGCGGTTCAAGGAGCTCGTCGGCGTCACGCCGAAGCGGCTGGCCCGCACGTACCGCTTCGCCGCCACCGTGTTCGCGATCGACCCGGCCGGACCGGTCGACTGGGCCGAGCTCGCCAGCGGCGCGGGTTACTTCGACCAGGCGCATTTCGGCCACGAGTTCCGGGCGTTCACCGGGCTCACGCCGACCCGGTACGTCGAGGTCCGGCGGCGGTTCCTACGTGAGCATCCCGGCCATGTGCTGGACCGCTGGCCGCTAGCGGCGGATTGATTCTCTACAAGAACACCAGCTCACGGCACGCTAACTTGAGGCATCCGGACGCAGAGGAGAGCCCGTGGGCACGGTGGTCATGTACAGCTCGGTGTCGGTGGACGGCTTCATCGCCGACGTCAAGGACCAGCCCGGACCGCTGTTCGACTGGCTGTCCAGCGGTGACGTCCCGTTGGACGACAGCGGCGGCCTGACGGTGTCGCAGATCTCCTACGACTACATCCGGCCGTACTGGGACCAGATCGGGGTGACGATCGTCGGCCGGCACGTCTTCGACATGACGGACGGCTGGGGCGGCACGCCTCCGGCCGGGGTCGAGCATGTGGTCGTCGTGACACACCGGCCGGCCCCGGAGGGCTGGGACCCGGAGGCGCCGTTCCACTTCGTCGACGGCGTCGAGGCGGCCGTTGCCACGGCGCAGGAGCTCGCCGGCGACCGTCTGGTCGAGGTCGCCGCAGGCGACGTCGGCGGCCAGGCGCTCGCCGCAGGCCTGGTCGACGAGGTACGCATGGACGTCGTACCCGTCGTGTTCGGGTCCGGCAAACGCTTCTTCGGGTCGGTCGACACACAGCACCTCCTGGACGATCCTGACGTGATCATTCAGGGCAACCGGGTCCTTCACCTGCGCTATCGGCTGCGCCGCCCGTCAGCCTGAGCGGCAGTAGAAGTCACGGCGGCAGGTGGGCGGTGGTGGCGAACTCGACCAGTTCGAGGCCGTCACCGGTGGCGACGTAGCGGGTGATCGACGCGTTGGCGACCGGCGTGGTCGCGATGATCGCGTCAAGTTCGGTGAACGGCAGGCCGTCGAGGATGTGCCGGGCCGCGATGACCACCGCGTCGTGGGCGACGACCAGGACACGCCGGCCGGCGTGATCACGCTCCAGCCCGGCCAGGACGGCCTTGACGCGCGCGACGACGTCGCCGAACGTCTCACCGCCGGGCGGGCGGTAGGCGTACGGCCCGTCTGCGGCGAGCCGGGCGGCCTCGGCCGGAAACCGCTGGGTGATCATCAGCGGGGTGAACAGTTCGAGGTCACCCATCAGCCGGTCGCACAACCGCGCGTCGACGACCGCCTCCGGGCACGGTACGCCGAGCGCGGCGGCGGTGCCGGCCACGCGGGTCCAGGTCTGACGGGCCCGCAGGTACGGGGAGCAGACAACCACGTCGGGCCGCTGGTCGGCGGGTCGGGTGGCGAGCCAGCGACCGAGGTGGGTGGCCTGCTGCCAGCCGAGCGCGGTCAGCTCGATGTCGGCGTCGCGGCCGGTGAGGCCGTGGTCGGCCAGACCTCGGGCGTGGGCGTCGGCGAAGGCCGCGTTCGCGGTGCTCTGCCCGTGGCGGACGATGGTCAGCTGCGCGACGGTGTCCATCTGTTCATTGTGTCCGGTAGGCGCGTGATCCAGGGTCCCGGCACCGGGTGGCCGGCCCTGACCGCCGGTGATCCCCTCAGATGCCGCAGCTCGACGCGGACCAGGACCGGCTCGGCGTGGCGCCCAGGTGGGTGTGGTCGCTGTGGCCGGGGTAGCCGGGGCCGAGAATGTTGCTGAAGCCGTGGTAGCGGGCCTGCTGGGCGATCCGACAGAACGAGGGCGAGCCGACCAGGTCAACGCCGTCGCCGTACAGGTGCCGGCTGTTGGAGGCGCCGCCGACCGCGCTGTTGCAGGAGTAGCTGCGGAAGCCGCTGCTGACATAGAGCGGTACGTTGCCGAGCGCACGCCGCATGGCCTGCAGTTTCCACATCGACACGAGGGCGTTGAACTTGGCGGTGCTGGCGGACACCGCGCCACCGGACCAGCTGCTGTTGCAGTTGTTCAGCTCGGCGTAGCTGAAGTTGGCCGGCGTGCAGTCGTTGTCCTGGAGCTGGTAGATCTTGTTGAAGGTCCGCGGGCCGGCGACGCCGTCGGCGGCGAGGCCGTCGGCCTGCTGGAAGCGGATCACCGCAGACCGGGTGGCCGGGCCGTACGCCCCGTCGAGGGCGAGCACCGCGCCGTAGCCCGGGTAGCCCGAGACGCGGATCTGCAGCTGCTTGACGTCATTACCGGACATCCCCTGGGAGAGGGTGCGTCCCCACGTGTAGCAGCCGTCTGCGTGGGCCGCGCCACCTGTTACGACAACGCCCGCGAGGGCGGTGGCGGCGACGAGGGCGCAGGCGGCGAGCATCCGGCCAAGCCGGCGGATAACAGTCCCCATGGTCTTCCCATCGACATATGACGATCGACCGGAATGGGTAGATCATTCCGGCCGATCATCCGATGGTCAAGACTCACTACTCTCTGTCATTCGCAACGTGGCGCGGCGGTACGCTTCCCATGCCAGGGCAGCCTCGGCCATGCCGTTCTTCCAGGGGTTCGGGTCGGCGGCGGCGATCTGCGCCCACATCCGGGCGAGGGCGGACGCGAAGACGTCGACGGCCCGGGTCGGGGCGCTGGTCCAAGCTGGCGCTGGGCTTACGCACGCTTCGGCCCGCTCCGAGGTGTGCCCGGCGAGGATCAGGCGCACGATCAGACAGCTCGGGTCGATGAACCCAGCGCCGAGCGTCGGCCATGCCCAGTCGATCAGGCGGGCCGCGTCCCCGTCGATGAGCACGTTGTCCGGGCTGTAGTCGGTGTGCAGGAGGGTGTCGCCGCGCAGCAGGGACAGATCGGCCGGCTCGACGTACGCCGCCCATCGCCGCTCGGCCCGTTTGAGCTGAGGCAGTTCGGGACACCAGAGCAGCGCCAGGCGCTGCATCGTGTCGACGACCTTGGGCAGGTCGGCGTACGCGTGAGTGCACAGGTCGATCGCGAGTTGGCCCTTCGTGCGGAACTCCGCGTGCGGGGCAGCCCGGTCCGCGCGGCGGTATCCGGGTCGGTGACTTGCTCGGCGGGGATCCACTGCCGGGCGGTGATCCGGGCGTGGCCGGTCCGTTCCCGCGCGTAGGCCAGGTAGACCGTGTTGATGCCTTTTGGAGACCCGACCGGCGCAGCCCATGTACTGCCGTTTCACCCCGGACATCGCCGTACCCTGCGGGGCCGGCCCGAGTCGTTGCCGGGCCTGCCGTAACGCGCTGCCACTGGGGCCGGCGTCGCCGCTGGTGGTGCCCGGCCGCCCTCCGGTGTCGGTCTCGGCCTGCTTCACCCAGACCCGCAACGCCTCGGGATGGGCCCCGAGCTGGTCAGCGATCCGCCGGATCGCGCCCACCGCGGACGCCGGGTCCCGGCGGGCCTCGACCGCCAACCGGGTCGCGCGCTCACGCAGCTCGTCGGAGTACTTCTTCGGTGCGGGCATCGCTGGTGCTCCTTCCAGGTTTCGATGTCTCCATCAAACCCGGTGCGTGACACCCTGTTCACACGTTCGTTAGCAACGCCCCTACCTCAGCGGTTGGCGCCCGGCTTCCACAGGATGTCGCCCTGGTCCCGGTTGGCGTGGCGAGCCAGGATGAACAGCAGGTCCGAAAGCCGGTTAAGGTACTGGGCCGTGTCGCGGTTCATTGTGCCGGGGTACTCGGACAGGGCCTGCCAGGTGGAGCGTTCGGCGCGGCGGGCCACGGTACGGGCCTGGTGCAGGAACGCGGCGCCAGGTGTCCCGCCGGGCAGAACGAAGCTGCGCAGCTTGGTCAGGGCCTCGTTGTAGTGATCACACTGCCCTTCGAGGAAGGTAACGTACCCGACGTTGACGCGCAGCTGTGGCATCGCGGGGTCGGGCGGGGAGGTCGGCGTGCACAGGTCGGCACCGACGTCGAACAGGTCGTTCTGGATGCGTTCCAGGAGGGTCCGCACGTCGGCGTCGAGGCCACCGACGGCGATCGCTACGCCGATGACCGAGTTCGTCTCGTCCACGTCGGCGTAGGCCTGCAAGCGGCTGTCGGTCTTGCCGACCCGGCTCATGTCGCCGAGAGCGGTCGTACCGGTGTCACCGGTCTTGGTGTAGATGCGGGTCAGGTTGACCATGGGTGCTCCTGTAGGGAGAGAGAGGCGGCGAACCGTTCGCCGAGTTCGCGGGCGTGGTCGGCGGCGGCCGGGCCACGCAGCGGATCCGGCGCTTCGGAGAGGAAGACCAGGGCGAGCATCAGGGCGGCGTCGAGGCGGCAGGCCAGCGTCGCCGGGTCGTCGTCGGGCGGGAGTGGGCTGGTGCGGACGTAGCCGTCGCGGATGTCGGCCAGGTCGAGTTCGTTTTCCGGGTAGCGGGCGTACTCGATGAGCCGGCCGAACTCCACGGTGGCGTCGCCCAGCAGGGTGTTGGACCAGTCCAGCAGCGCCTCGACGCGGCCGTTGCACCGCCGGACGTTGGCGCTGCGCACGTCGAGGTGGACCAGCCCGGCCGTGCCGATCCGGTCGAGTGCCGCGCTCAGCGCGGACGCGGCCGGCGGTGCGGGCCAGTCACTGATCAGGCATCCTACCTCGGCCCAGCGGCGCAGGACACGGGCGGTGAGCACCTGGGGAGTGCCGGTTTCCTCCGCTGCCACCGGAGTCAGCGGCGGTGGCGGGAGACGGTGCAGCCGGGCCAGGGTAGATCCGAGCAGGCGACCGTCGAGTCGGCTGCCGTCGTCGGGGACGTACCGCGCCATGAGCATGTCGGGTTCACCGTCGTGGTCGGACAGGTGCAACTCGATCGGCTCGGCCACCGCGAACCCGGCTGCGGCCAGATGCCGAGTGATCCGGTACTCCTGGATCAGCAAGTTCCGGACGTCCACGTGCGGATCGTTGACGTTCGAGGAGAAGCGCTGCCCGGCCAGCCGCAGAGCGACCGGGCAGCCGTCGGGCGCCACTGCTCGGAAGACGGTGAACTCCAGGCCCTGGCCGACCAGTTGCAGATCGTCGAGCTTCCAGCGGGAGGTGAGGTGAGCGCGCAGGACATCGTGTTCGGTCATCGGTTTCCTCAGCGGGTACGGGGGTCGCGCCGTAGCACGGGAACGACGGCCAGGCAGAGCACCAGTAGCAGCGCCCCGCCGGTAAGGAAGGCCGCGCGCGGGCCGGCGGCGTCACCGATCGCGCCCAGTGCGAGCGCGCCCACCGGCATCATGCCCCACGCGACCAGCCGGTATGCGCCCGTGGTGCGGCCTAACAGGTGGTCGGGGATCACGCCCTGGCGCAACGACACGGCTATGACATTCCACATCATAACCCCCATACCCGATGCGGCGTACGCCAGCGCCACCACGATCACCTCACGGGTGGCCGCCACTCCAACCCCGGCGAGGCCGATCAGTGCCAGGCTGGCGCCGAGTGTTGACGCACGGCCGAACCGCCGGGCGGCCCGCGCCGCGACCACACCGCCGAGTACCCCACCGAGCGCGCCGCCGGCCACCAGCGCGCCGTACGCCGCCGACGGCAGGTCCAGAACGTCGCGGACGAGTAAGACAAACACCGCGACTTGGCCGAGGTAAACCGCGTTGATGAGTCCGGCGGACACCGTGATCAGGCGCAGCAGCCGATCCCGGAGCAGAAATTCGATGCCCTGGCGGATCTCGGCCACCAGATCGGGCTTCGTCCTAGAGCCCGGATCCGGCCGGGCGTCCGGCAGCCCGCGCAGCACCAGCGCGGACCCGGCAAACGACACCGCGTCCAGTACGAAGGGCACCGTCCGGCCGACCGCGAACAGCACCCCACCGAGTAGATGGCCCAGCAGGTCGCGGCCGATCGTCTGCACAGCGAACAGCCGGCCGTTGGCCGTCTCCAGATCCTCGGCAGCCACCACTCGCGGCAGGTAGGCGAACGAGGCGCAGTCAAAGACCACCTCACCGATACCGAGCAGCAGCGCCACCCCCACCAGCGGCCAGAACGACATCCATCCCGCGATCAGCAGCAGCACCGCGGCGCTCATCGTCGCCATGCGCAGCACGTCGGCCAGTACCATCAGCCGGCGTCGCTCGACACGGTCGGCGTACACGCCCGCCGGCAGTCCGAACAGCAGCCAGGGAACGGTGGTGGCCGCAGTGACCACGGCCACCTGGAATCCGTCGTCGAGCACCGCAGCGGCCAGCAGCGGCAGCGCAGCGAACCGGACGCCGTCACCGACCCCGGAGACGCCAACCGCGGCCACCAGTCGCCGGTACGCCGTCCGCGACCTCATCGGGGCACCGGTCGTCACCCGTGCCACCCGGCCGAAAACAGCGCGCACCGAATCTCGGTCGTGTACCGGACGCCGCCGGTCTCGAACCACCGCTCGTCCGGGGACGGCAGCATCTCGGACACCTCCAAAAGCCCCGCGCCGCGACGGGCGATCCGGCACAGCTGGCGTACCAGCAGCGGCGCCTCCCAGTCGACGTAGACGGGTTTGGGCTCACCGGGCGCCTTGACGAAGACGTGACGCGGCAGGCCCAACTCGGCGCGCAGCCGGCACGCCGCGAGATATTCCGCAGCGTCATCGGCGGCGATCCGGTCGCCGGAGAGGGTCACACCACGCAGCCGCTCGGACGGCACCCGCCAGGTCTCCCGTTGCAGGATCACCCGCCCGCACCGGATACGGGGCACGTGCGTCAGGGAGGCGGCCCGCAATGCCACGCCGCCGAAATGGCGCGGAAAGGCGAACGGTGACAGCGGATCCTGAAGGATGCTTGGGCCTCCGGCTGGCGGCGCCATCAGCCGCAACCGTCCCTCGACGTGGTGGGCCCGCAGTTCCAGGCGCCCGCCATTGATGATCAGGTACAGCTGGGTGGGCTGCAGAACCAGGTCGCGATCCTGCGCCGAACGCCCGAACACTTCGAGATCGTGGCAGGGGTAGACCAGCTGGGTGGAGGACTTGTCCGGGTGCCCGCGGGACAGGTTGACCAGGATCTCGTCGCCGTCGAGCAGCGACTGGTACCCCCGGTACACCTCCGGCAGCAGGCGCGGGTCGAGCTCCTGCACCAGGGGACCGAAGCTGGTGTGCGTGATTACTTCACGGACCGCATGGCAGTCGCCGATCACGGCGGTGAACGCGCCGCGCGCCAACGCGGCCTGGCTCGGGGCGGCGAACAGGACATCGGGGTTGCACAACGCGGGCGGGTCGGCCGGGTGCGCCGCGATGATCCCCTCCAGTACGTCCCGGGGAACCACCACCTCCGGGCGGTCGGTGTCCGGCCCGATCAGCGCGTGCAGGATCACCTCGTCCAGCTCGACCAGTTCCGCCTCGATCGGCGCGCAGTCGCGGGCCAGCCGATCCAGGTCGGCGAACGAGCAGGCGTACAGGCGGTCAAGTGGCACCTCCACGCCGGTGCCGAACGTGTCGCGCACCCACCGGGTGAGCACCTCGCGTTCACGCCGCATCCGCAGGCGCGGCCCAGCCAGCACGAGCTCATAGACGACGGCGAGCTCGGTGGTGAGAAAGTCGGCCACGTCGGGTCCGATGGTCAGCCCGCGCAGCCGGCTGTGCGCCTCCTCGAACAGGATGCTGCGGTCGGCGTAGTGCAGGCCACTGTTGCGGTTGCCGGGCACCCCGGTCAGCTCCTCGAAACGCCGCTTGGCTGCGGTTAGCACGGCGGGGCGCTGGGCCGGGGGCGCGGCCGAGAAATGCAGCAGGTCCTGTTCGAACGCGTCGACGGCGGCCAGCATCGGCGCGGCGTGCGCGGCGTCGTGAGGCAGCAGCTCCCGCAGGCGGCGCAGCGGCGCGGCGTCGCCGACCGGCACCTCGAACTCGGCCGTGAGCCACTTATCGTCCACGGCACGCCGCAAGACCTCCTCGAAAGGTTCCGGGAATGGCCATTCCGCGCGCAGGTCGGCGACGGTACGAGCGCCCACGGCGCGTTCCCACAGCCACTGTTCACCGGGTGTCACGTCCCAGTCGCCTTGCTGTCGAAAGTGCCACTCGGCGTCCAGACCGTCGCGGGTAGTGAAGGCGTACGCCTCGATGCGACCGTCACGTAGGAACGTGAGTGGTCGCCGGCGGGGCCGGACGTGGTCGAGCATGCCGGGCATCTCCCCGGCGGCGAGCGCGAGCCGTTCGGCCGCCCAGTGGGTGAAGAACGCTGTGCGCCGCAGCGGCCCTTCCCCCGTCCAGGTGATGCCGGGCGTCGTGCCGACCCGGCCCACCGTGAACGGGCCGAAATGCGAGTGTGTCTCGTTCTTGGTGGTGATCCGTTGCAGATACATGGTGAGTAGGTCGGTCATCTTGCGGGTGTGCCGTCCCGGCTCGCCGTGGTAGCCGTCCAGCCAGGCCGCAAGAGTGGGATAGGCGGCGTCGTTGGACAGCAGCAGCACCTGGCGCAGAGAGTCCTCGATGAAGGCCCGCGCCACCGCGTCGCCGGCGGCGTCAAGCCGTTCCCGGTGCTGGTCGCGGAACACCTGCCAGTCGGTGTGCAGCGCGGCGGCCGCGTCCCGGTACGCGCGTAACGGACCGCTCTCGGTGTCGGGCAGGGCGTCGAGTACCGGGGCGAGGTCCTCGGTGGTGATCGGGCGGAGCTGCCCGATCTCGGAGGCGAGTCGCTGCGTGCCAGCCTTACGGTGCCGGCGGAGCACCGCCTTGGCGGTGGCGGCCAGTTCGGCCAGACGCTCACGGCGTTCGGTCAGCGAGACCGCCCGAGACGCCTGTTCGGCGTCGACAAGCGGATCGAGCATCTCCAGCGGATATCCCGCCTGCCGCAGCACGACGGTCGGCACCAGATGCCAGGCGTGGTCGGACGCGTTCATCTCGACGCTTGCCGGATGTGTGTCAGTGGTCATGTGCCTGCCTTGGTCACGCGGGCGGTCCGGCGCTCGTGCAGGGCGTCAACGATCGCCATTGGGTCGGGGCCCACGACCGGGACCCGACCCGGCGTGGGCACCCAGGGTTTGAGCCGTGGGCCGTGATAGTCGGAGCCGGTCGTGGCGAGCAGGCCCACGGCCGCGCTGAGCTGTGCCAGCCGGGCACTGTCGGCCGGCCGGTGCCAGCTGGTCCACACTTCGATTCCGGCCAGGCCGGCGTCGGCCCAGGTGTCCAGCAGGACACGGCACGCGGCGTCGTCGCGTGCGGACAGCAGGGCCGCCGGGTGGGCCAGGACCGCCACGGCGCCGGCTTCGCCGATCCACGACAGGACCTCGGTCAGTGCGGGCCGCCAGGGCGCGGGCACGTGCAGTGGCTGGCCCGGGCGGCACCAGTCCCGCGCGATGGCGCCGTACGTGCCGGGCCCGTAGATGGCGAACCGCGGGTCGTCGCCAGCGGTGCGGGCCAGCAGCGCCAGGTAGTCGCCCACGTAGGCGACCCGGTCGTCGCCGAGTGCGGCGTCGACGTCTTCCTCGGTGAGCGGCACCCCGATCGCCTGCACCCGCTCAATCCAGGCTCGCCACCAGGTGGCCTCGGCGTCGTGTACCGAGCGCACCCGCCGGGCGAAGGCGGCGTCGGCGGGGTCGACGAAGTATGCGAGGCAGTGCACCTCCTCACCCTCCCAATCGGCGGTGATCTCGCAGCCGGCCACGACGGTCGCCGCGCCACCCACCGCCGCGCTGAACGGCGCGATGCCGCTCATCGTGTTGTGGTCGGCCACCGCCACCACACGCAGGTCGGCAGCCAGGCAGTACGCCGCAGCCTGTGCTGGTGCGTCGTCACCGTCGGAACGCGAGGTGTGCACGTGCAGGTCGACCGGAGTGGCGACGGCCGACGGGACGCCACGGGTCACGACGGCATCGGTAGCGAACGCCGCCAGGCCGCGGACAGCCAGCGCTCGTACTCGGTACCCTCGGGCTTGTCGACCACCATGCACAGTGGTTCGAGGACGCGACCGGGCCCGCCCCGCAACCCACCGTGAATCATGGCTAGGTTGTGGCCGATCAGCAGGTCACAGTGTTCACCGGGGGCGGCGACCTCCCAGCGCTCGCGCAGCTCGCTCCACGTCGAACCGGTCGCCGACAGCATCATGTGGCAGAACAGGCGCGCGGCGTCGCCCTCGCATCGCCCGCACGCACAGCGCCGTGACAGCGGCACGGCGGCCGGGAAGCGCTCGGCGTCCGCCGAACTCAGCGGGCTCTCGCTATGGTGGAAGGACAGGCCGTGCCACATCGTCTCGCCCAACCCCAGCATCGCGCCATAGGAGGGGTAGGGGCAGCCGTGCTCCGGCTGGCGCAGCACGGCCGTACGCAGGTTCTCCCCCAGCCACCGGGCGGCCGTGACCGTGTCGTCGGCGTCCTTGATGCCCCGTGCGCCCAGCACCTCGTGCACGATCGAGATCCAGTCGTAGTACGTGGTGACGCTCAAGCCCTCGCCGGGGTCGGCCAGGAAGATCCCCTGGTACATCTTGTGCGCCGGGGTCGTGGTGTATCCGGTGGTCCCGAACTCACGCATGGCCGGGTCCCACTCGGGCATGTCCAGCCGGCTGGGCGTCAGGTAGGAGCAGTGCTGGCCGTCGTGGTGGGGTAGCAGGGTGCGGGTGAAGAATCCGGCCGGCACGTAGGTGCTCTGGGGCTTATCCACCTCCAGCCGCATGTCTGCGGGAGCACCGCGGAAAATCAGTGTCCGGCGGATCCGCTGTGCCAGATCCAGGGCGATCCGTCGGCTCTCATCGACGCCCAGCCGCAGCCGTCCGATCCGGAACACCGCGAACCCGATGTCGTGCAGCAGGTCGACGGCCCGGCCGCTGAGCCGGTCGGCGAGGTCCGGACGTTCCCGCTCGGCGGCCGACGGCAGGTCGGAGCAGTCGATGAATGCGGCGGCGGGGGCGAATCTCATCGTTGCTCCTGAGTACTGCCGGGGGTCCAGGGTGCAAGTCCGGAGGGTTGCGAGTCGGTGCGGAACAGGAAGTTGAACAGCAGGTGCGCGGCGATCTGGGCGGTGCTGCCCGACGGGTCGTAGCGGGGGGAGACCTCGGCGATGTCGAGCGCGACGACGGGCAATGCGCGCAGTTCCTCGTACACGTCTAGCAGTTCGCCGACGCTGATGCCGCCCATGGTCACGTGCCCGGTGCCGGTGGCCGACGCGCTGTCGAGCACGTCGATGTCGAGCGAGATGTACACGGTATCGCATTGTTCTCCGAGCCGCGCGATCACCGGGGCAAGCGCGGCCGCCGCGCCGTCGCGGCGGATCTGGGCGCCGGGCACCACGTGGAAGCCCCGGTCGAGCAGGCTGCGGAACTGGTCGTACTTGGTGACATCACCGACGCCGACGAATGCGATGTCTTCGGGCCGGATGCCGGGAATCTCGCTGATCCGGCGGGAGTTCGACCCGTGGTAGAGCGGCCCGTGCAGCACATTTACGTTGCCGAAGTCGAAGTGGTGGTCGATGTTGATGAATCCGAACCGCTTCGGGCCGTTGTCGAGCCGGCCGGCCCGGAACCCGGCGAACGTCGGAAACGTGCAGGAATGGTCGCCGTTGAGGAAGATAACGTGCGGGGCGGCGGCGCTGACCCGGCGTGCCTCGGCGGCGACCGCCTGGAACGTCTTGACCGTGTTGGTGGGGTAGGTGTGCAGGTCGCCCACGTCGGCGATCCGGGGTGCCCGGTAGCGAAAGGTGTCGCCGCGGCGGGTGTCCAGCATCTGCCACTCGCCGAGGCTGTTCAGGTAGCTGGCGAAGACCAGGCTTGCCTGGCGGATTGCCCGGGGGCCCTCGGCCGCGCCGGGTCGGGAGCTGGCCGTGCCGTCGAACGGTATGCCGGCCACGGCCCAGCCTTCCCCGCCGAGATCGGGGGTGGCGCCACGGGCGTCGGGCGCGCCGAACAGCGTACCCAGTCCCGCCCAGCCGGGCAGCGGGTCCTGTTCGAAGTCGTCAGGTTTGACGCTGTTCTGTAGGGCCTCAAAATCTGGTAGCTCGCTCATCGCGCCTCCGAATCGCTGGTTGCGGCGAGGGCACCTGCCAACCCGCCGCGGACGATGCGGTGGGCGGTGGCGACCTTTTCGTGGAACAGTTCCCAGCTGCGCTGCGGGGTCAGGTACGCCGGGCGGTAGACGACCGGCGCGTCTTCGCGCCAGTTGGCGAAGTCCCAGTCGAAGATCCGGCCGCGCAGCCGGGGGAAGTCCGGTACCAGGGGGTACGGGACGAAGTTGTAAAGGTTGAACAGCCACAGCCGGTCGCGGTTCTCGTCGAGCCAGTCCAGCGTCACCCGGTGCGACTCCTCGGTCTCCTCGTCGAGGCCGCCCATCAGATTAAGCACCACTTTGAAGCCCGCGTCGCTGAGCTCGCGGATCCGGCCGGTGTAGTGGTCGAGTCCGCGCGACAGCTTGCCCAGCCGCTTGAGCATCCCCGAGTCCGCCGATTCGAAGCCGAGTTCCACCGCCACCACGCCCAGTTCCTGCATCTGGTCGAGGACCTGCTGCTTCACCTGCAGGACATGGGTCTGCACGATGAACCGGTAGCCGGGTCGGTCACAGAACACGTCGATGAGGTTGCGCACTGCCTCACGGGACTGGCCGAACGTCTTGTCGCCGATGTAGATCAGCCGGGTATCCGGGAATCGGGTGGCGAGATCGTCGACCTCGGCCTCCAGGGCCTTGCGATCCACCAAGGTAAGGCTCTTACTCCACGCGTCACCGCAGAAAGCGCACTCGTATAGGCAGCCGTGGCTGGCGTTGAGGCGCAGCAGCGGCACCTGGCCCCGATAGCCGCCGAGGTGCCGGTAGTCGGGCATCCAGGTGATGCGCTCCTCCGACAGGCCCTTGACGAAGGGTTTCTCGCTGGCCCTGCGGCTGTAGTCGAGGGCAACGAGCCGCCGGACGAACCTGGTGTCGAGCTGTCCTCGGTGCACCAGGTGTACCGAGCCTTCCGGAGCCAGCGGGGCCATGTTTCCGCCGAGGACCACCCGGCGGCCGGCGGCCTCCAGGTGGCCGGCGACCTCTAGGGCGAGCCGGAAATTCTGCGCCAGCGGGGAGCACAGCACCAGGTCGCCGGGTTTGGTCGCGGCCATCAGTGGCTCGGTGCAGGCGGCGGCGTCGGCGGGGATCCGCGACAGGTCCTGAAACGTGGAGTCGATGCCGGCGGTGTCCAGTAGAGCCGTCAGGTGGGCGACCCAGAGTGGCATCTCCCACAAGCCGTCGGCTGGGATGAAGTACTCGGGAAGGAACGACCGGAACGCCTGGTCGTAGGCGAGGTAGTAGTCGGACAGGCGGCTGTCGGGCGCCGCGGTGGATGGGAAGGGCAGTTGGACCACACAGCCGCGCAGCAAAGTTCCTCCAGTGGGTGCGTGTCAGGGGAGCTGCGCGCCGGTACCCCGGGAGAAGAGAGCACAGCGCAGCTCGCTCGTGTATCGCTTGCCGTCGAGGTCGAGCCAGAGGTCCGTACGGGCGGGGAACATCTCGCTGAAGTCCACGGGGCGTCCGGTTCGACGCGCCAGCCGGCACACCTGCCGCACCAATAGCGGCGACCTCCAGTCGACGAAGATGGGTTTGGGCTCCCCGGGGATCTTCACGAAGCCGGTGTCGGGCATGCCCCGGCGGCGTCGCAGATCGCGAGCGGCCAGAAACTCGGCTGCATCGCCTGAGGCCGGGTGCACGCCCGGGCTCCAGCCACGCAGCGCGGTCGCTGGCAGCCGCCATCGGGCCCGGTGCAGCACGACTCGGCCGCAGCGAATCCGGGGCAGGTGTTCGCGGTCATCGGTGTGCAGGCCGATCCCGCCGAAGTGCCGGGGGAACGCGAACGGTGACAGGGGGTCCTGGCGGATGCTGGGTCCGCCCGCGAGCGGGGCGAGTAGCCTCAGCCGCCGGTCGACTCCGTGCGCACGCAGTTCGGGCCGGCCGTCGCGGACGGTCAGAAACAGCTGTCCGGGGTGCAGGACCTCGCCGGGCCCCTTGGGCGATCGACCATAGACCTCCAGGTCGGGGCATGGATAGGTCAGTTGCGCGCCGGTCTTGTCCGGGTGGGAGCGGGACAGGTCGACCAGGAGTTCGTCGTCGTCGAGCAGCTCCTGGTAGCGCCGCACCACCTCGTCGAGGATGTCCGGCGCCTCGGCTGCGATCAGCGGCGCGAAACTCGAGTGGGTCAGTGCCTCGCGGACGCCGTGGCAGTCGCCGACGACCGCGAGGAACTCGCCGCGGCCGATCGCGGCGGCGTTGGGTGCGGCGATCATTACGTCGGGGTTGCATACCGCCGGTTCCGGCACGGCGAGCGCGGCCAGGGTCTGCTCCAGCCGGCTCCGGTCGGTGACCGCCTCAGCGTCGCCGAGGCGCCAGTCCTCCAGCAGGGTCGCCAGGATGGTGCGCCCGGCTGCCGCGATCTCCTCGTCGACCTGCTCGCATTGGCGGGCGAGGGCGTCGGCATCGACGTAGAACGCGGCGTAGAAACGGTCGAGCCCGACGTTCGTCCCCGCACCGAACCGGTTGGTCATCCACTCGCCGAGCAGCCGGCGCTCGCGGTGGACGCGGATTCGGGGTCCGGTCAGGGCCAGGTCGTAGACGATCCGCAGCTCCTCGGCGATCAGCGCGGCCATGTCGCCGCCGAGGCGCAGATCCTTGACTGGGCCGTACGCCTCCTCGTAGAAGATTGCGCGGTCGGCGTAGTGGGCACCACCGGCACGGTTGGGCACGGTGCCGGTGACGGCGGCGAAGTCCTCCTTGAGCCGGGCCAGCAGCGGCGCCCGGTGTTCGGCGGGGGCGGCGGCGAACCTGTCGAGTTGCTCGCGGAAGGACGCCACGGACCGGGCGTCGTCGTCGGTGTCGGGCAGCAGTCCCGCCAGAGCCCGCAGGGGATCCGCGGTGCCGATCGGGATTTCCCAGCGGTCGATCAGCAGGTCGGCCCGGACCAGGCTGTCGAGCACGTCGTCCAGGTGGGTTTGCCGGTCGCCCCAAGCCGCCCGTAGCTCGCCGATCGTGCGTGTGCCGTCGCAGTGCTGCCACAGCCACCGCTGGTCCTCGTCGAGCGGTGTGGTGGAGACGGCCTCGAACCGCCAGCCGTCAGGCATCCCGGTGGTGGCGCGGAAGGCGTACCGGACGAGGCTTCCGTCGTCGAGAAACGCCAACGGCCGTCGGCGGGGCCGCACCAACTCGTGGTTGCCTGGCCGTCCGCTGAACGTCTCGGCGAGCCGTTCACCGGCCCAGTGCGAGAGATGCGCGACGCGGCGCAGCGGACCGGCACGCCATGAGACACCGGTCGCGGCGGGGATCACCCGAGCCACCGCCAGCGGCCCGAAGTGTGAGTGGGTCTCGTTCTTGGTCGTGACTCGCTGCACATACATGGTAAGCAAGTCGGTCATCCGTCGGATGTGGCCGGACGAGCCGGTGGCGCCTCGCTCGAGCCAGGCGATGAACTCGGCGTACCGGGCGTCGTTGGACAGCAGGAGTACCTGCTGGAAGTCCGGTTCCGCGGCAATCCGGATCACCTCGCGGCGGTTCCGGTCGATCGCGGCCGTAAGCCGTGAGATCCAGGCGGTCCAGGCGGTGTCGAGGTCGGTCGCCGCTTGCTGGTATGCCGTCGCGGCACCGGCCACCGCGCCGGGATGGTCGCGCAGCAGCCGGTCGAGATCAGTCGCGTGGAAAGGGCGCAGCATGCCGACGCCGGACGCGAGATCGCCGCGCCACCCGGCCCTCGCTGCACGCAGGGCAACTTTGAGGCGCTGGGCAAGGCGCCACGTGGTGTCGCGCTGATCGAGCACATCATCGGCGTAGCCAGCGCAGTCCGGGTCGAGAAGGCCGTCGGCCACGGCAAGCGGAAAGCCCGCCTGCCGTAGCAGCACGACCGGGGCGAGCGACCATCGGCCGATGGTCGCTGCGCGCGCAGCGATGCTCATATTCCCCCGTTACCTGATTGCCATTGCCAGACGGCTGTCAAATCCGCGACACACGTGCGGCGTCGCTCGATCGAGGACAGTGAGGTCCAGTAAACCCAAGACGAAGATCGGAGTCAATGGGATTACGAGTGTTGTACGACCGATGCCGGCAAGGTCCAGGACTGGCGCTGCGTCGGCCGCCTCAGCGTCGGATTGCCCGGCTGGGATCAAGCGTCGGGCCGCAGATGTAGTCGAGCCGTTCGTCCATCCACCCCGGGCAGCAGCAGGTCGGCGGTGCGTCGCCGTGGCAGCCATCGGGCCTGCTCGCCAGCGGCGATGTTGGTGCAGGTCCCGTCGTACTCGTAACGGATGTAGGGGCTGATCGGCTCGGAGATGATTCGAGCCCGTCGCAGCACCATGCCGCGTCGGGTGGCCTCAGCCTCGACGTCCAGCCACGGCCGCCACCATGAGGCACGGACAGCCCACAGGTGATGCCGCCGGCATCAACTTTCCCTACGTGGGGCGTGATGTTGGCGGCATCGCGGGGTGAGGAACCTTCGGATGCCGTTTCGGGTGCTGCCGCCGAACGGCGCGAAGCCCTGGTCCGACGCTCCGTCATTGCCGGCGGACCAGGGCTTCGTCGTTGGTCGGGAGTGGTGCGGGTCAGTGTGGGGTCTTCACCGTGTCGACGAAGTGCTGCCAGGCGGCGGTGTCGAAGGTGAGGACCGGGCCGGTCTGGTCCTTGCTGTCGCGGACGGCGACGCGGTACGGGTGGCCGGCCACCTCGACACAGTTGCCGTCGGCGCCGGACCGGGTGGACTTACGCCAGACGCCGTCAGCCTTCATCGTCGTACTCCTTGGCGATCCGGGTGATGAACTCGGTCGATTCTAGCGGGGGGAGGCACTGTTGCTTGAGTGACGACCAGATGTCCTCGTAGGTGTCGATCTCGGCGGGTTTGTCGAGGTAAACGGCACCGCACGGGCCGTCGGAGTAGACGGTGGTCGGCTCGGGCGGGCGGACGCTGACCTTGGGGAAGGTCAGGATGGAGAACGGCCCGACCTCTGGCCTGATCGGCAGACCAGCCGCGAAGGTGAGGACTCGGACGGTGACGTTGTGGCGTTGGGAGGCGACGGCGGCGAGATGCCGCAGTTGTCGGGCCATCGCGGCCCGATCGTTGAGGGGGCGGCGTAGGGCCGCTTCGCCGATCACCACGTCGAGGTCAGGGGCCTGCGGGACGACACGGGCGAGCAGCTTTTGCCGCTTGGACCGGACTTCAATCTTGGCCTGTTGGTCGGAGGGCTTGAGATCGGGGTTTCCGGTGGTGATGATCTCGGTCATGTACTCCAGGGACTGGAGCAGGCCGGGGATGACGTTCGGCTCGTACTGACGGATCGTCGAAGCGGCGGCTTCGAGACCGACGTACAGCTTGAACCATTCTTTGATGGCGTGGTCGTAGCTGTGGTACCAGCCGCGTGACTTGGTCTCGCGGGCTAGGTCGCGCATCGTCTTGATCGTTTCTGCGGGTGCGCCGTAGAGCCGGCACATCGCCTCGGCGTCGTTCGGGTGGATCGGCACCTGGCCGCCCTCGTAGCGCCAGATGCGCGGCGGTGACCATTCGAGCGCCTTGGCTGCTGCGGCGACCGTGACATGAGCGTCTTCACGAAGCTCTCTCAGGTATCGACCCAGTTGCCTGCGGGGGACAGTGCTGCCGGTGTCGTCCACGAAACCCCGTCCTCTCGTGTCGCGTAATGGCGGGTGGATGTTAGGTCCGAACCTACCGGTGCGAGATTGCGCTGAGCCAGGTGGCGAATAAGCATGATGTGAAGGAAGAGTTCAGTGATCATGGGAAATGTGTTGTGAGAAGGGTTGACAGATGGGATCGAGGTCCACACGCGACGACCGGATACGGTTTGAGCCGCGACACGCCCGCAACTGGCGTCGACTCGGCCGGTACTGTCGCTGCGGAATGCGCTGGCCCTGCCCCGACAAGTACCTGCCGTCGACCATCGCGCCGTACCTGCGCAACACGCCGGCCCCGCGTCCGAAGCCGACGGATCGGCCGCCGAACCAGTCGCCGCAGTGGGATCGCGGCCCCCGATGGAACCACCCCACCGAGTACGTGTGGGTAGCCGGCCTGTTGACGCGCGGACAGCGCGCCCGAGTGAACGGGGTGCACTGATGCACATCGCGTCCCGCCCACACTGGAATTGTCGCGAGTGCGGTACGGAATGGCCGTGCGAACCCGCGAAGATCGAGATCACCGCCGACTGGGCCAACGACCGGATCGGGATGTGCGTCTACCTCGCCACCCTAATGTACGAGGCGATCGACGACCTGCTGGAATGCGATGCCGAGCAGCTCAGCCCGCCGGACCTGTACCGCCGGTTCCTCCGCTGGCCCGATCAGGTCGCCGAATCCGAGGCTATTGCTCGTCTGTCAGCACGTCCCGGCGAGCCCTGACCGCTGTTGCCTCGTCCCCGCGACCAAGCCCGTCGAGTACGTCCGCCAACGTCTCCAGCGCCCCGGAAAGCTCACGTGCGTACGCCATCGGGATTTGCTGGAACAGCTTCTCGTAGCGCCCGACCGACTCAGTTGCGGCCTTCAACGCCTCGGGCAGCTCGTACTGGTTAGCTGTCCGTACCCAGGCTTCGGTCCAGAGCGACATGGCGAGGTTGGGTTCGTAGGCGGCGGGGTTGGCCTGGGCGAGCCGGCGGTAGATGTCGGCGGCTTCGGTGGTGGCGGTCAACGCTTCGTCGCGCCGGCCCGCCTCCGACAGCATCATGCCGAGGTTGTTCAGCGATCCGGCGAGGTTGGGTTCGTAGGCGGCGGGGTTGGCCTGGGCGAGCCGGCGGTAGATGTCGGCGGCTTCGGTGGTGGCGGTCAACGCTTCGTCGCGCCGGCCCGCCTCCGACAACTGCTTCCCGAGAGTGTTGAGCAACGACGCCCGCGTCGGCTCATATGCGGTGGTCAGCCGATGTAACGTGAGTCGCTTCGTGATGGCTGCTTTGGCAACTGCCAGGCCGACATGAAGACCTTGCGGTAGATGCGGCTCGATCGCCTCCAGTGCGGCGATGTCGAGTGCTTCGACGTCCGCGATGCGGGCCAGGACGGTTCCGCTGGCGGCGACCGCCAACTCAGGACGGTTCCGCTGGCGGCGACCGCCAACTCAGGGCGGTCACGCAACAGCGGGGAGAGGAGCCGAGACGCGACGTGCGGCCAGCGGATGGCTACCTCGACCAGCACCGTCAACGCCGCTGCCGACCAGGGTGGAAGACCAGCGCCGTCTGGGTCGGTGTCGGTGATCAACCGGGTGATCGCCGTACTGGACCATGGATCGGTAGGGGAGCCGGCCACCCCGTGACCGGGAAGCCGCAGCGCGACGAAGTCCTCGCCGAGCCGGTCTGGATACAGCGGCTCCAGCACCTTGTCCGGCTCGGCCGGCGGGTAGCAGACGGCATGGTCGGTCAGGACCTGGTCGGCGGCGTCCGGCGTGCACACTCCGGCCGTCGTCAAGGCGTTGATACCGCCGTCGTAGTCGAGCGGCCGGGTCAACGTCGCCGTGCAGACCGTACGGCTCAGCACCTGCGGGGTCGTGACGAAGCTGGCCCGCTGCTCGTACAGCTTTTGCCAGTGGTCGACCTCGCGGCGCAGCAGGTAGGCCGACAGGTCCCAATCCCCGGTCGGTGCGGTCCGCTGGCGCGCGGCGGCGTCGACCGCGACCAGCGCCGCCATGTGGATCACCAGGATCTGCCGGTACGCCTCCCCGCTTGCCAGGTCGGCCGATGGCTGGATTGATGTGTCGTCGATTCCGTACGCGTAGGCGAACCGGTCAGCTGCCTCGGTGAAGATCCGCTGCCGGTTCGCCGGGCTGTCGGCGGCCGGGGTCAGCGCCGTGACGTCGGCCGCGTACCCGAGTGTCGTCAGGTCGTGCTGGTACGGCCACAGGGTCGACTCCGGACGGGCGAGCAGCAGCAGTCGGGTCGGCACTCCCTGGCGCAGCAGCCGGTCCTTGAGCAGGTCTCGCAGGTCTTCGGCGGGCCAGCGTTCGGCGTAGTCGACGATGATCAGCAGGCCACGCCCGGTGACCTGGGTGGCCTCGGGTGGGTCGTCGGCGGCGAGTTGGCTGCGGTGCCGGGCGACCGCGACCCCCCAGCCGGCGGCGATGCTGTCCTCGCCGAACTGGGCCGCGAGCCGGGTCTTGCCCTGCCCGCCCGGACCGTGCAGCAGCCGCACCGCCACGCCACGCGCCGGGTCGTCGCGCCAGGCGGCCAACTCGGCGCGGTCGGCGTCGCGCAGGGCGGTGAACGGCACCACCTGATTGTTGGCGGCGAGCAACATGCTCGGCTGGTCGACCAACGTACGCGGGTCCGGTGGCCGCTGCGGCTGCCACCGCTCCACCCGGTACGCCGGCCGCTGCTCGTAAATGGTGATGTGCTGGTCACCGGCGGCCTGGAACACCTGCCCGTGGCCGCTGGCCTCGCCGTGCAGGTGGATGTCCGGGTTGGTCACTTCTCGTTGATGTGCTGGTCGCGGGCGGCCTGGTAGACGCGGGCGTTGTCTTTGGCGTTGGCGGTCATCGTGATGCTGCCGACCTGCTGCTGGTCGGCGGGCGGCAGCAGGGGAGTGAGGGTGTCGTCGAGGAGGCGACGCAGCTCGGCGGCGAACGCCGGATCCTGGCGGATCAGCCGCTGTAGTTTGCGCTGCCAGTCGTCGACCAGGCCCCGCTCGGCGTCAGTGTCACCGTCGCGGCGAGCGGCCATGACCTCCTCGCGTACCTCGGCCAGCTCGGCGGCGACGGCGTCGGCCTGCTGCGGGCGTACCCGCCGCCACAGCGCGACCGCCCCGTCACGAGCCTTCTCCCACGCGTCCGTCGCGATCGCCTGGATCAACGCGGCACCGGTCGCCGCCGCGACCGGGTCGATGTCCACCATGCCAGCCACTCCGTCCGTCCGAGGTGGCAACCACAGTAGACCCATACCGCCAGCCAGTCGGACCGCCTCGCTGTCGGATCCGCTACAGCAGGGGTGATCGTGGCGCGCTGAACCACCTGTACGAGTGACGGCTGCCGTCACTCCGACTCCGCGTCCCCTTCTGTCTCCTCCTCCACCGGTACGCGCACCACCCGCCGCGTGTCGAGATCGACCCGCCACCCCGCCGGCCACATATCGCTGTCACGATTGCCGTCCCCGATGCGGGCATCAATGAAATCGATCTTTTCTTGGTACATCGCTCCGTCGAACCAGGCAATGCCGATGAATGTCGCTTCAGCGAAGCGGGCGGTGCCGGCGAACGTCACCCCGACGAACCGGGCGTCGTTCAGATGGCAGTTACTGAAGTCGGTGTCGAGGAGGGTGGCCTCGGTCAGGTCGAGAGTCATGCCATTCCAGTAGGCCTGGCTCGGGGTGCCGTTCGGCGTCGTCGGCCGCAGGTGACGGGCGAGGATGCGCTGTGCGGCCAGCCGTACCTGGCGCTCCTCCCGGGGGTCAGGCTGCTTCGGGGCACCCGGTTCCTGGCCGGTATCGGGTTCGGCGGTGTTCTGATCTGCCTGCTCCTCGGTCGGCGGGGTGTACGGCATGCGCAGGTAGGCGCAGATCACCTCGACGATGCTCTGCCGGTGCACCGGGTTGTCCTGGGCGAGGCGTTCCAGGGCGTAGAGGCCGGCCAGGCGTACCGGTGCCTTGTCGGAGCCGAGCTGTTCGGCGGCCTTGACATACAGCTCGGTGACCCGTTTCTCGCCCGCGTCGTACTCGGTGGCCTGCTGGGTCCGTTCGGTGACCTGCTGGCGGCGTAACGCCAGCAGCAGCGCGGCGGCGGCACCGAAACCCGCGCCGACCGATAAGCCGGTGCGGATCGTTTCCACCTGAAGCTGCGCCTGCTCCAGCGGCGTCCCGACACCGGCGAACCGTGGACTGTAGGCCCCACACCGCCGCCCAGGTGATAGCGACGACGGCCAGGAAACCGATCCCGAGAATCCAGGTCGGCAGTGGACGTAGTGGACGCTGCGGCGGTACGGGTGCCGCCGACGATTCGCCCGCCCGCCGCGCCCGCCGCCACAGCACCCCGCCGACGGCCAGCCCAGTCGCGCCGGCCACGGCAAGCAGCAGCACCAGCCAGTGGCCGACGATCAGCCGCCCCAGCATCGTCCACAGCCGACCCGGCAGCAGCAGTACGGCGGCGGCGAGCAGGGCCACCGCACCTGCGGCCGCTGGCGTCGCCGCCTTCCAGTGTTTGATCACCCGGGTGTCCCGCCGTCCGCCGAAAGCCATCCTCGGGGCACCACAGTAGATCCGTACCGCCAGAAGGGTCGGACCGGCGCGGTGTCGGATGCCTTACGGCGGAGGTGTCACAGCGGGGTGGGCAGGACGCGGACGGCTGCGGTGCGGGACCACTCGGCCAGCAGCAGGGTGGCGTCGTCGTCCGGTGCGCCGCCCCGGTGCTCAGCGACGGCGCGGGCCAGTCGGCGTACCGCCTCGGGGGCCGGCAGCCCGGTGGCGGCCTGCCGTTCGGCGAAGTCGACCAGGCGGCGCAGACCGAACGGCTCACCGGTGCGCACCCCGGCCTCCGGCACCCCGTCGGTGAACAGCAGCAGCTGGTCGCCGGGTTCGAGGATCTCCTCGCCGACGCGGGCGGCGGTGTCAGGGATGCCCAGCGGCAGTCGGCGGCCGGCGCGCAGCTCCCGGACCATTTTGCCGCCGCGCAGCAGCAGCGGCCTCGGGTGCCCGGCGTTGACATACCGCAGCAGACCGGTCTCCAGGTCCAGATCGGCGAGGAACGCGGTGACGAACCGGGCGTCGGTGAACTGGTCGGTCAGCGACGCGTCGGCGGTGCGGCCCTGGGTGACCAGGTCGTGGCCGCAGCGGCGGGCCGACCGGACGGCGGCGATCACCGTCGTGCAGGCCAGGCCGGCTTTCAGGCTGTGTCCGACGGCGTCGAAGATCGCCAGGAAGGCGTGGTCGCCGTCGATGGCGTAGTCGAAGCCGTCGCCGCCGACGTCGTAGCAGGGTTCGAGGACGGCGCTGACGGTGATCCGCTGCGTGGCGGCGGTCAGCGGCGGCAGCACCTGCGACAGCAGTTCCCCGGCGACGGTCGCCGGCCGGGACCGGCCGACCAGCCGCAGATGGTCACCTTTCGGCCGGGTGACGGTGATCAGGTGCCCGACCAGTCCGGCGACGGTCTCGCAACGGCGGCGGGTGTGCCGGCCGTCGGCGTCAGCCGCATCGTCGAAGACGTACTCGATGACGCCGAGCCGGTCGGTGCCGTCGACCATCGGAATCCACCACGCGGGCGCGTTCAACGCCGGGATCGACTCGACCAGGGTGAACGAGCGTCCGGCGACGGACCCTTCGACCGGTTGCGGCTGCGGGTCGGCCCGCCCCGGCACCGGTACGGGCCGCAACGTGTGCTGCTCCTCGTCGGCCAGGTAGATGGTGGCGTGCACACCGAGAGTGGCCATCACGTCGGCGAACGCGCCGCCCAGCTCGTCGGGCTGGAACAGGTGGGAGCGCAGCAGCACGTCGCTGAGCGCGTCGAGCCACTGTCGTTCCGGCGTACGTTCCATGGCCGCCACCCTACGGCGTGGCCGGTCCGATAGATTTCGTCCGGTCGGTACACGACTCGTGGGAGCGGGGACACCGTGGTTGTCGCAGGTCTGGTCCTCGCCGGTGCGGCGGCGCTGATCCACGGCTACATCTTCTACCTCGAATCGGTGGTGTGGACCGCGCCGCGTACCCGAGCGGTGTTCGGCATCCGCAGCGAGCAGGACGCGCTCACCACCCAGGCCCTCGCCTTCAACCAGGGCTTCTACAACCTGTTCCTGGCCGTCGCGGTCGTCGCCGGCATCGTCGTGGTCGCGGCCGGGGCCACCGCCGTCGGCGCGACCCTGGTGTTCACCGGCGCCGGCACGATGCTCGCCGCCAGCCTGGTCCTGGTGGTCTCCCGGCCGGCGATGCTGCGTGCCGCGCTCATCCAGGGGTTGCCGCCGCTGCTGGGTGTGGTCGCCCTGGCGGTCGGGCTCGCCGGCTGACCGGACCCGGCTCACTGTCTGAACCGCTCCGTACGGCAGGCCAGTCGGTGACCGGTGGTCTGCTGTCGATGTCGGGTCACGAACACCGGATGTGTCACTGATCCGACGATTCTTCGGCGCAAATGGCCCCGTACCGCTGCATTTTTCAGCCGGACAGGGCCTGTGCGGACGGAAACCTGGTCGGCAAATGGTTCGCGGCGCTGCCGGCGGCCGTGACACGGTGTGCGTCGCCCGACACCGGAGGGCGAACCGCAACCACATCTGAGGAGACACCTCGTGAACACCAGCAGAAGGACGGTCCTCGGCCTGCTCGCCACCGCGGCGGTCGCCGGACCCCTGGCGACGCTGCCGGCCACCCCGGCGGCCGCCGCCGACATCTACACCTCGAACACCGACCTGTACTCGGATCCGAACCTGGCCGAAGGGGTCGACTACGCGCGCCGCTACCGCCGGCATCCGCTGCTCGACAACTCCGACGCCACCGCGTTCGCGTTCCCGCGTACCGCGATCATCGCCCCGCACGGCGGCGGCATCGAAGGCGGCACCTCGGAGCTGTGCCTGGCGATCGCCGGCTACCACCCGGCGAACCTGGCGGCGACCCCACCGGCCGGCCCGACGTACGACTACTGGATGTTCGAAGGCATCCGCTCGTCCGGCAACGCCGAACTGCACGTCACCGCCAGCCACTGCGACGACGTCCCGGCGTTGTCGGTGGCGGCCGGCGCGCTGAACGTCGTCACCCTGCACGGCTGCACCCCGGGCACCGCCGGGCTGCCGTCGAACGCGCAGGCCGTCGCCGTCGGCGGACGCAACGCGGCGTTTAGGGCCGCGCTGATCACCGCCTACACCACGGCCGGGATCAGCGCGTTCGACGCCACCGGCATCCCGGCGATCGCCGGCACGTCGACCGACAACATCGTCAACCGGACGCTGCTCGGCATGGGCGCCCAGCTGGAGCTGACCACGCCGCTGCGGGCGGCGATGTTCGGCACCAACACCCGTTCCCAGCGCAAGAACACCACCAACACGCTGTTCTGGGACTTCGTGGCGGCCACCCGCACCGCCATCGCGCAGATCGAGGCGACGCAGCCGATCCTGTGACGCCACCGCGACACCCCGCCCCGCTCCCGGGTCACAGCACCCGGGGCGGGGTGTTGCCGGCGGCGACGATCGCCCGGCGCATCGGCACCGCCAGCAGCAGCACGAACCCGACCACAAAGAAGATCAACAACGAGACCAGACCGACCCGGTACGAGTTCGTCAGCTGGAACACCAGCCCGAACGCCAGCGGCCCCAGCCAGCTGGTGCCCTTGTCGCTGATCTCGTAGAAGCCGTAGTACTCGCCTTCCTTACCGGCCGGGATCAGCTGACTGAACAGCGACCGGCTCAGCGCCTGAGAGCCGCCGAGGACCAGGCCGATCGCCGCGCCGAGCGCCATGAACTGCGCCGGCGCCTCCGCGGGCAGCCGGAACGCCGCCACGATCACCCCGGTCCACAGCACCAGGCTGCCCAGCACCGTCTTCCACGCGCCGATGCGCTGCGCGACCGCCCCGAGCAGCAGCGCCCCACCGAACGCCAGGAACTGCACCAGCAGGATCGTCACGATCAGCGTCGACTGGCCCAGCCGCAGCTCCTCGGTTCCGTACTGGCTCGCGAGGGCGATCACCGTCTGGATGCCGTCGTTGTAGACCAGGAACGCCAGCAGGAAGAACAACGTCAACGGGTACGCCTTCAGCCCGCGTACCGTACGGCCCAGCTGTTTGAACCCGTCGGTGAGCACGTTGCCGCCGGGCCGGGCGTCGACCGCCGGGTGTTCCCGCAGCCAGGCCAGCGGCACCAGGGTGAACACCGCCCACCACACCCCGGCCGACACGATCGACCAGCGGGCCAGGTCCAGGGTGCGCTGCGGGTCGCCGTCGACGCTGAACGACTGCACCACCACCAGGTTGACGGCCAGCAGCAGCCCGCCACCGAGGTAGCCGAGCGCCCAGCCCCGGCTGGAGATCCGGTCCCGGTCGTCGGGGCCGCCCAGCTGCGGCAGGAACGAGTTGTACACCACCACGCTGGCGCCGAACGCGATGTTGGCCAGGACGAACAGCCCACCGCCGAGCAGGTAGCGGTCCCCGGTGACGAACACCATCGCGACGGTCGCCCCGGCGCCGACGAACGCCGACACCGCCAGCAGCCGCTTCTTGTGCATCGACCGGTCGGCCAGCGCACCCATCACCGGCAGCACCAGCACCGTCAACGCCACCGACAGCGATACCAGGTACGGGAAGTACGCCCCTGGCGCGACCTCGATACCGAGCGGGTACACGGACCCGGTGCACTCGTCGGCGTCGGCCGCGCAGCCGGCGGCCTGTTTGGTGACCGTGGTCAGGAACGGCCCCAGGAACACGGTGATGACGGTGGTGGAGAACGCCGACATCGCCCAGTCGTAGAAGTACCAGCCGGTGCGTTCCCGCCGGGTGCTCGACGGCGCGGCGCCGGGCGACGCCGCGGCGGGCGGCACGGGCGCCGGCCCGGTGGGCGGCACGCTGGGTGGCTCGGTGGGGTCGGCCATCGGATCCTTCACTGTCGGTCAACGGGCGGCGTGGTCCATGTCGACCCGCCGGTCGGGCGGCCAGTGGCCACGGGCGAGGTACACGTCACGCAACACCTCGACGTGATCGGTCATGATGCCATCCACCCCGAGGTCCAGTAACTCGTGCATCTGGGCGGGTTCGTCGATCGTCCAGACATGCACCTGCAACCCCAGCCGGTGGCAGTACGCCACGAACCGGGCGTCGACCACCCGTACCCGGTTGAACCGCACCGGCACCTGCGCGGCCACCACCGACGGCGGCAGCCGCAGCCGCCGGCCGGTCAACGACCCGACCCGCAGCCGGGTCACCGCCTGCATGCCCAGCGACGTCGCCACCCGACCGCCGGTCGACGTCCGCAGCCGGTGCAGCCGCCGGTCGGAGAACGACGCCAGCAGCACCCGGTCGGCGGCGGCGCACCGGTCGACCGCCGCCAGCGTCGGCTGCACCCCGCCGTCGGCCTTCACGTCGATGTTGAACCGCACCTGCGGCCAGCTGTCGAGCACGTCGTCGAGCCGCGGCACCACCGACGCCCCACCGACCCGCACCGTGGCCAGGTCCGCCCAGCGCAGCCGCGCGATGCTGCCCTTGTCGCCGGTCACCCGGTCCAGCGTCGGATCGTGGAACACCACTGCCACCTGATCGGCGGTGCCGTGCACGTCGGTCTCCACGTACCGGTAGCCGAGCCCGACGGCACGGCCGAACGCCTCGGCGGTGTTCTCGTCACCGCGGGCCGCGCCGCCCCGGTGCGCGAACGCGATCGGAGCCGGCGAGTCCAGGTACGCGAACCGGTGCGACACGCAGCGCAGTATGCCCGCCGCCGGCAACCTGCGGGCGTACGGCAGGTTGCGCGACGCCGACCGGTCACCGGCCGGTGACCGGTGCGGGCCGCCGCACCGCCGGCAGTAGGGTGCCCCCATGCGGGCACTCGGCATCGACTTCGGCACCTCGAACACGGTGGCGGTGGTACGCGGCGGCGACGGCCGGGTACGGCCGCTGCTGTTCGACGGCACCCCGCTGTTGCCGTCGGCGGTGTACCGCGACGCCGACGGGCGGCTGCTCGTCGGCGCGGACGCGCACCGCCGCGCCCGCATCGACCCGTCCGGGTTCGAGCCCAACCCGAAACGCCGCGTCGATGACGGCACGGTGCTGCTCGGCGACGCCGACGTCGCGGTGTCGCAGCTGGTCGCCGCCCTGCTGCGCCACGTCGCCACCGAGGCCCGCCGCCAGCTCGGCGGCGTCGACGAGGTCCGGCTGACCCATCCGGTGCGGTGGGGGGAGCGGCGGCGGATGGTCCTCATCCAGGCCGCGTACGCCGCCGGGCTGCCCCGGCCGACGCTGATCGCCGAACCGGTCGCCGCCGCCTCCTACTACACGTCCGCGCTGGGCACGGCGATACCGCCCGGGCGGGCGTTGGCCGTCTACGACCTGGGCGGCGGCACGTTCGACGCCGCCGTGGTCCGGCGTACCGCCACCGGGTTCGACGTGCTCGCCGAGCAGGGCCTGGCCGAACTCGGCGGACTCGACTTCGACCAGGCGCTGGTCGAGCATCTCGGTGGCGTCTACTCGCCCAGCCGCACGAGCGTGTGGAACGGTCTGGTCGCGCCGGCCGACACCGGGTCGCGGCGGGCCCGCGCCCTGCTCTACGACGACGTCCGCGGCGCGAAGGAGATGCTGTCCCGTACGGTCAGCGCCGACGTGCACCTGCCGGCGTTGGACATCGCCGCCCACGTCACCCGCGACGAACTGGAGTCGCTGATCCGCGACCACCTGGCCCGTACCGTGACGTGTCTGGCGCAGACGGTCGCCGCCGCCGGCCTTACCCCGGCCGACCTGGTCGGCGTGTTCCTGGTCGGCGGTTCCAGCCGGATCCCGCTCGCCGCGCAGCTGATCCACACCGAACTGGGGGTTGCACCGACCACCTTGGAGCAGCCGGAGACCGTCGTCGCCGACGGCGCGCTGCGCCTCGGTGCCGCCGCCCGCGCCGGCCTGCCCGGCCCGCGTCCACCGGCGCCGGTGCACCCGACCCCGATGTCGCCGGCGCCGATGCCGACGCCGGTCTCACCGCACCTGGCGCCGATGTCGCCGTATCCGGTGTCTGCCGCGCCGGGCCGCCCCTGGTACGACGAACACGGCCCGGTCCTGGTGGCCGCACTGGCCACCATGGTCGGCATCGCCGCCGTGGTCGTGGTCGTGCTGCTGCTGTCGGGCTGACCGGACATCCCGACACCCCGCCCGCACGGCCCCGACCGCCCCGGCCGGTCCGGTACAGTGCGCCGGTGCAGACCGACACCCTGACGGCGACCGGTCGTCTGGTCCGTGCGTCGGCCGCCGTCGTGGTGTTCGCACTGCTGACCGCAGGCACATTGTGGGGCACCGACGACCATTTCCCGTTCGGACCGTTCAGCATGTACGCCGGCGTCAACGGCCCGAACGACCCGGCGCCGGACACCCGGGTCGAAGGCGTCGACGTCACCGGACGGACCCTGGTGCTCAACGAACACAACGCCGGGGTGCGCCGCGCGGAGGTCGAAGGACTCGAATCGGCCTACGTCGACGACCCGGGACGGCTCGAACTGATCGCCGACAGCTACGCGCGGATGAACCCGGACGCGCCGCCGATCGTACGGGTAACCGTGATCGTGCGGCTGCACGAGATCCGCAACAGTTCCCTCACCGGGCGGTGGCACGACGAGACCCGCGCCGAATGGGATCGGCCGTGATCAGCCGCTGGTTGTTCGCCGCCGTCCCGCTCGGGCGGGTCGCCGCGCTGCGGACCGTCACCTACCTGTTCATTGTGTTCGACCTGCTGGTCTACTGAGGTGCCCCGAGGATTCCGGACAGGGAGCCAATAAGGTTACCCTGTAAGGAAAGTCGAGGGAAGAAGCGCGATGGCACGCATAAGCTCATACACCCCAGAGTTCCGTGAAGAAGCAGTGCAACTCGTTCTACAGTCGAACAAGCCAGTGTCGCAGGTTGCCCGGGAGATCGACGTTCACCCGGAGACGCTCCGTTCCTGGGTCCGCCAGTACCGGCGGGAAAACAGCGGCGCCCAGGACAGCCCACCGATCGGCGTCGACGAGCGCGCTCGACTGAAGGAACTCGAACGTCGCAACCGGGAACTCGAAATGGAGAACAGCTTCCTGAAAAAAGCCGCGGCGTACTTCGCGAAGGACCCTCGGTAACGAGCTTGTACGAGTTCATCGAGACGATGCGACTCGACACCGCGAAGTACGCCTACCCCGTCGACTTCATGTGCGAACAACTCGGCGTGTCCAGGTCCGGATACTACGAATGGCGAACCCGCCCCGACTCCGCGACCGCCACCCGCCGCGCCCACCTTCGATCGGCCATCGAGGAGGTGTTCGCCGCGTCCGACGGCACCTACGGGCATCGACGTGTCCACGCGCAACTGCGGCGCCAGGGCGTGTCCGCCGGGCCGGAACTCGTCCGCCAGCTGATGCGCGAGCTCGGGCTCGTGCCGTGCCAGCCCCGCCCGAGGCGGTGGGGTCTCACCCAGTCGTCGTCCGGCACGGTGCCTGACCTCGTCGGCCGGGAGTTCACCGCCGACGCGCCTGGCGAGAAGCTCGTCGGCGACATCACGTACATCCCGACCGGCGAGGGGTGGCTGTATCTGGCGACCGTCATCGACTGCTGCACGAAGGAAGTCATCGGATACGCGATGGACGACCACTACCAGACGCCGTTGATGTCCCGCGCCATCCGTAACGCCGCCCGGAATCGCGAACTCAGGAAGAACGCCATCTTTCATTCGGACCGGGGCAGCAACTACATGTCGGACGACTCCGGCAGAACGCTTCGGGATCTGAGGTTGCGGCGATCTGCTGGCCGGACCGGAATTTGTTTCGACAATGCGATGGCGGAATCGTTCTTCGGTGCGCTGAAGAACGAACGCGTGTCGCGTGTGAAGTATCCCACTCGTGAGGCGGCACGCCGGGACGTTACTGCCTACATCGAATTCTGGTACAATCGTCAGCGTCTGCATTCAGCGGTGGGCTACCGACCTCCCCGGGAAGTCCACGCAGAGTTCGAGAACCTTCAAATCGCGGCGTGAAAGAACCGGCCGAACCACTGTCCGGAAAACGCGAGGCCCCTCATACATGTCGTGGGTGCGTGCCCGCGGTGACGTGCCGGCCGAACTGTACGAGCCGCTGGCGTTCGCCCGGGTCCTGCACCTGCCGGCACCGACAGGTGTCGTCGTCGATCTCATCTGGTGGTCGTTGCTGCTGCTGGCGCCCCTGGCGGCGACCGGCCGGTTCCCGCGGGCACTCGGCTGGTCGGTGTTCACGTTCTACTTCGCGTGGCTGATCGTCGCGATGAGCTACGGCAAGGTCGACCACGACAAGTTCGCGTTCCTGCTCGCGCTCGCCGTGCTGCCCACCGTCGGCGCCGCCCGGCACGGCGACGACCGGCCCAGCCAGGCCGCCGGCTGGTCACTGCGGATGATCCAGATCGCCGTGGTGTGCACCTACTTCCTCGCCGCGTACGCGAAGATCCGCTTCGGTGGCTGGGGCTGGATGACCGGCAGCGTCCTGGCCCGCGCGTTCCTGCGGCGCGGCTCGGAGTTCGCCGACCTGATCGCCGCCGTGCCGTACGCCCTGATCGCCGCCCAGATCGGCATCGTCGTGTTCGAGGCGCTCAGCCCGCTGGTCTTCCTGACCCGGGGTCGGCTGCGGTACGCGGTCGTCGGCTTCTTCTACTCGTTCCATCTGCTGTCGTTCGCGACGATCTCCATCTCGTTCGCCCCGCACCTGGTGGCGATGGGCGCGTTCCTGCCGCTGGAGAAGGTCCGGCCGGTCGTGTGGGCGCGGCGGCTGGCCGGCCGCCACCGCGGCGCCGACCCGGACCGGCCCGACGGTGACGGCGGCCACGATCCCGGGCCGGGCGGTGAACCGCCGCGCCTCGCCGGCCCCGGCGCCGACACGTCGGCTGTGCGGGATCGGACACATCCGGTGGCACCGGCTGGCGCCGACGCGGGACAATGATCGTATGAGTGACGCCAGCGCACCCTCGGGCACCTTCGTCTACGACGGCGACTGCGCGTTCTGCACCATGTGCGTCCGGTTCATCGAACGCCGGGTGCCCATCGACGCCACCGTCGCGCCGTGGCAGTGGACCGACCTGGCCGCCCTGGGCCTGACCCGCGACCAGGCGGTGACCGCCGTGCAGTGGGTGCCGGCCGACCGGGCCGGCTCCGCCGCAGGGCCGGCGGCGATCGCCGCGCTGCTGCGCACCAGCAACCCGCTGTGGCGGGCCGCCGGCGCCGTCCTCGGGCTGCGGCCGGTCACCGCCCTGGCCTGGCCGGTGTACCGGTGGGTCGCCGACAACCGGCACCGGCTGCCCGGCGGCACCGCCGCCTGCGCCGTACCGCCCGCTGCGGCACCGACCCCGACGCACTGACCACCCGACCCGCTGCCTGCCCGGTCGGCTGACCGACCGGGCCGGGCCCTGATCCCGGCCGGTCAGCTCCCGGACCAGAACCGGGCCAGCGTGCCCGTCGCCGGGTCGTCGCTGGCCAGCAGCGCCGCCCACAGGTCACCGCCGGCGGCGGCGTCCGCCCCCGCGTAGCCGGCCAGGTCGACCGGGTCGACCGGCGTGACGTGCGGCACGGCGGCACCGACCGGGCCGCCGTCGCCGAGCAGCTGCGGATCCGCCCACGGCCAGCCGTCCACCGGCGTCGGCACCCCCGCCGGATCCAGTGGCGGCGGGAACTGCGCCTCCGGCCACCCGTCGGCGCCCGCCGGTGCGTCCGGGTCGACGCCGGGCGGCGGGTCCGCCGCACCGAAACCCTGCTCCGCCGCCGGCTCCGCACCGAACCCGGCGTCCACCGGCTCCGCGCCGGACAGGTCGTCGCCGTAGCCCAACGCCGGCACCGCGTCACCCCCGCCGTACCCGCCGCCGGTGGTGTCGTCGCCGGACAGGTCGTCGTCGACCGGCGGATCGGCGGCCCCGAACCCCTCCACCGGGTCGGCCGCGCCGAACCCTTCCACGGCCGGGTCACCCGACCCGTCGACCGGGCCGCCAAGGTCGGCGGTGTCGGCGTCGTCACCAACCGGGTCGTCCCCGGTCCAGTCACCGAACTCGCTGGTCATCGCGGCACCGCCTCCGCTGTCGGGGTCAACACCCGGGCCCGGGCCAGCACCTCGTCGACCTGCTTCACCCGCGCCCGGACGGCGTCGCGGCGGGCCTGCGCGGCCGACCGTCGCCGCGCCCGGTCCGCCTTGTCCCGCGCCAACGCCGCGTCGATGTCGGCGATGTGCGCGTCCAACTGCGCCAACCGCCGCTCCACGGCGTCGTCCAACGCCACCGTCAACGCGTACTGCAGGTCGGTGAACCGCTGCGCCAACTCGTCGGTCAACGCCGCCCGTGCCTCCCCGAGCACCTCCCGAAGCCACACCCGGGCCTGCTGCCGGTCGCTGGCGACCCGCCGCCGGAACAGGATGAACGCGCCGGCGGCCAACCCCAGACCGAGACCGGCGACCGGGATCAGCAGGCCACCGCCGACCAACGCCCCGGCACCCAACGCCGACGCGCCCGCCGCGACCCCCCGGCCGGCCATGAACGCCATCCCGCCGGCCGACAACGCCACCATCACGTTGTCACCGCCGCCACCGTCACGCCGTGGCCGGGTCGCCAACGCGTGCCGCAACGTGCCGTTGATCCGCTGCAGCACGAACTGCAACTCGGCCGGCGCGAACACCTGCGCCAACGTCCGCTCGGCGACCTTGTGGAACCGGAACCGCAGATCGTAGGACAACTGCAGCGACAGCGCGTGCAACGCCCGGTCCACCTCGGCCGGCAGGTTCTTCAACGTCTCACCGCGGGCGGCGTCGATCCGGGTCAGGAACTGCTCCTGCAACCCGCCGACCGCGGTCCGCAGCCGCCCTGTCGCCTCCACCCGGGCCCGCTGCGTCTCCGTGTTCAACGCCAACGACCACTGTCGCGCCTCGGTCCGTTTCCGCGCCGCCAACCCGGCCCGGTCCCGTTTCGCCCGCTCCACCTCGGCCGGATCCGGGTCACAGGCGGCGACCCGCTCACCGGCGGCCAGATCCAGCCGGACCAGTTCGCTGCGCACCGTCCGCAGCACGTTCGCCTGGGCCAGCAGATGCCCGTTGCCGGCCAACCCCACCAACGCGTGCTGCAGCGGCGCCACCCGCGACTCACCGACCAGCTCACCGGCGGCCTCCGCCGGCAGCGTCAACGCCAACTCGGCCAGCCGCGCCGACACCGGGAACCAGGCGGCGGACGCGAACCTCGGCGCGTGCGCCTGCAGCTGCGCCCGGTTGTCGGCCAGGATCGTCCGCCACCCCGGATAGGCGTCGACCTTCGTCAACGCGAACACCACCACGTCGACCCGTTTACTCGCCTCGATGAGGAAGTCCAGCTCCGGCCGGGTCAACGGCGTCGACGCGTCCACCACGAACAGCAGAGCCGCCGCCCGTGACACCGCGTCCAACGCGATCTCGGTGTGCGCCGGATCCAGCCCGCCGGCACCGGGGGTGTCCATTAGCGTCAGATACTGCAGCAGCGGCGCCGGGCAGGTCACCGCGATCCGCCGGGGCGGGCGCATCCCGTCCGGCAGCGCCGCCACCGTCGCCCAGTCCGCCAGCCGGTCCACCGGCACCGGCACCGGCTCGTCGTGGCCCGGCGCGTACGCCTGCGCCGACGTCATCGCCCCGTGACCGAACTCCAGGTACGCCGACGTCGCCACCGCCGCGTCCACCGGCGACAGGCCGGTCACCCCGATCAACGCGTTCACCAGTGAACTCTTGCCGCGCTTCGTCTCACCGACGACCACCACCGACGGCCGGGTCACCTCCCGGCGCCGCTGCGCGTCGATCTCCGCCGCCGCGTCCGCGTCGACGGTGCGGACGAACCCGAGACACGTGTCGACCGCCCCGGACAGCAGCGCACCCAACGCCGCCGGGCCGCCGCTCACCGCGACACCGCCCGCGCCTGCTGCGACAGCAGATGAAACCCCCGGTGGGCGACCAACGCCACCCGCGACTGCGTCGGCGACGCCCCGGCGACCGCGAACACCCGCCACCGGGTCGCCGCCTCCACCGCCGCCGCCGACAACTCCTGCGCCGACGCCGACGGCAGCTCCAGCACCCAGCGCGGATCCGCCGACAACGCCAACCGGGTCAACTCCCGCTCCATCGGCTCCGGCAGCTCCACCGCGCCCGTCGTCACCTGCTGCGCCACCTCCAGCAGCCGCAGCCGGTGGTACTCCGGCTGGTGCAGCAGCCGCTCGACCGCGTCGCGCAGCAGCTCCCGGTCACCCGGATGCGCCGTGTGGCTGGCCACCTTCTCCAGGCACGACAACGCCCACCCGGCCTTGATCGCGTCGGTACGCCACCGGAACGCCTCGTCCAACGTGTGCCGCAGCCGCGCGAACCCCGACGCCGCGTACAACGCCCGCACCAGATCCCCCGACGCCAACTGCGGTGACGCCTGCAGCTGCGCCACCGCGAACCCCACCCCGTACAGGTCCAGCAACGCCAGCAGCCGCTCACGCTGCCGGCGCGGCACCGGAGCCTCCCGCGACACGAACAGGTCGACCGACGCCAGCAGCACCGCCCGCTGCGCCGCCGGCAACCCGGCCAACGTCCGCAGCGCCTCACAGTCGGCCGCCGTCAACCGGCCCGCCTCGGTCGTCTCCGCCAACAGCCCCACCGTCGGCACCACATCGGACACCACCCGCCGCAGCACCCGGGTCTGGTCGGCCGACAACGGCGCCGCCACCGGCCACGGATCCGCCCCACCGGCCACCAACTTGTCGACCTTGTTGAACAGGCCCACCGAGTTGATCGGACTGCTCGACAGCCGCGCCGACACCGACCGGAACGCCTCCAACGCCCGCACGTCGTCGTCGCGGACCGCCTGGGTGAACACGTACACGATCGCCTCGGCCCCGGACACCGCCCCGACCGAGTCACCGTCGATGCCGGCGTCGAACGGCGCCGTGTCGTCCACCACCGGGCCGCCGCCACCGCCCGGCGCACCGGCCTGCCCGGCGAACAGGAACTGCCGCGCCGACTCGCTCACCCCGGCGCTGGTCGACGACAACCCCGGCGTGTCGATCACCGTCATTTCCCGCAGCCGGTCACTGGTCAACGTGACGTCGACGAACGCGACCTGCGCCCGCGGCACCCCCAGCCGCTGCGGAATCACCCCCGTCGCGTCCAGCGGCAGGCTCACCCGGGTGCCGTCCCGGCGTACCACGTCGACCCGGTCGGCCGTGCCGTACCGGAACTGGGTCACCACCCGGGTGCACTCACCCACCTCGGTCGGCGCCACCCGCCGCCCGATCAACGCGTTCACCAGCGTCGACTTACCGGCCTTCAATCGGCCGGCGATCGCCACCCGCAGCGGCTCGTCCAGCCGCCGCCGCACCCGCAGCACCTCACCGCCGACGGCCGCGCTCACCCGGGGACCCACTTCGTCACACAACGCGGCGACCCGGCCACTCAACGGACCGGCGTTCATGGCCGACCCCCCGCCGCCCGGTCAACGGCGACGACGGGCATCCGACGGCGGCACACACTCATCTCGCTGGTCGTCCTCCCGACAGCACGGCATCCGGTGGTGCGCCCACCACCGGCATCCACCGTACGAATATCCTCACCGGCGCAGGATCCCATGTTCGTGCCAACCTCGCCCGGCGGGGCCACGAGCCGTAGCAGCGGGGGAGGAGGACAAGTGCGGCACCCAGCCGGCGGACACCCCGCCCGCACCCGACCCGACGGCACCACCGCCGGCGGCAGCGTCCCCACCGGGACCGTCGCCGACGCCGTGACCGCCGCCACGCAACGGCTGACCCGCCCCGGGATCGTCGTCCTGACCGGGCCACCCGGCTGCGGACGCAGCACCCTGCTGCGCCGGGTCGCCGCCGCCGCCACCGGGCCCGTCCACACCGGCGGCGGCCTCGCCGCCCTCAGCCACGTCCCGGCGTTCCCCCTCAGCCACGCCCTGCGGGTACGGCTGCCCGGCCACGACACCGCGCTGCTCGCCGAAGCCGTCCGTTCCCGGGTCCGCCACGGCCTGCTCGTCCTCGACGACCTGCAGTGGGCCGACCCGGCGACCGTCGCCGCCCTGCCCGGCATCGCCCGGCACTGCCGGGTCGTCGCCGCCCTGCGCACCCCGCACCAACTGCCCGACGCCGCGCTCGACCCGCTGCGCGGCGACACCGGCCTGTGGCTGACCGTGCCGGCACCCGACCCGGACACCCTCGCCGACCTGATCCGACGCACCGCACCCGCACTCGACCCGACCACCGTCGCCGCGGTGGCCCGCCACGCCGGCGGCAACCCGCTCGCCGCCACCGCCCTGGCCCGCCACGCCGCCCGTACCGGCACCCCACCCACCGCCGGCGTCCCCGGCGGCGACCTCGATCAGGTCGGCTACGCCGTCGCCGCCGCACTGGCCGCCCTCACCCGCCCCGCCCGCACCGCACTGGCCGCCCTCGGCCTGCTCGGCCACGGCGCCCCGGCGGCCCTGCTCGGCGACGGCGTCACCGAACTCGCCGCCGCCGCCCTGGTCCACACCGCCGCCGACGACCTGGTCACCCCGACCTCGCCGTACCAGGCCGCCGTCGCCGCCGGTCTGCTCGACGACCCGGCCCGCCGCGCCCTGCACCGCCGCCTCGCCGACCTCGTCACCGACCCGCTGGCCGCCGCCCGGCACCTCGCCGCCGCCGGTGACACCACCACCGCCTACCGGCGGGCGGTCACCGCCGCCGACACCGCCGCTACCGGCGGCGCCCGCGCCGAGCTGCTGCTGTTCGCCAGCGCACAACCCGACGCCACCGAACCGGTCCGCCGCGCCGCCGCTTCGGCCGCGCTGACCGCCGGGCGGCCCCGCCGCGCCGCCGACCTGCTCACCGGTGGCGCCCTGCCCACCCCCGACACCGCCGTGCTGCGCGCCGAGGCACTACTGCAGGCCGGCAAACCGACCGCCGCCCGCGCCGCCGCCGCGCCGGTGCCCGACGACGCCCCACCACCGGTGGTCGCCGCCCGCGACCGGGTCCTGCTGCTCGCCGACCTGGCCACCGACCCCACCTCCGCCGCCGCCCGCGCCACCACGATCACCCGCCGGCACGGACCCGAACCGGCCCACCTGGGGCTACGTGCCGCACTCGCCGCCACCGCCGCCGCCGGACGCCGACCCGGCTGGGAGTACGCCCTCGCCGGCACCGCAGCGGCCGCCGGCGCCGCCGGTGACCTGCTCACCGCCCGGTGGACCGCCTGGCATCTGGTGCAGACCCTCGCCGGCGACGGGCGACTCACCGAGGCCGCGCAGGCGGCGCAGGCGGCGGCCGCCGCCTGCGCCGCCGACCTCGCCTACAGCTGGCAGGTCCGGTTCACCGCCGCCCGGCTGTGGTGCCTCGCCCTGCGCGGCGGCCCGCCCCCGAGCCCGACCGCCGACGGCACCGGTCCAGCCGTCGCCCCGCAGCCCGGAGACGATGCCGGGCTGCCACCGGCGGTCGGCGACGACCTGCTGCGCGCCGCCGTCGACCTGACCGACCGCACCCTGCCGGCCGCCGCCCGCGACTACGCCGTCGCCGCCGCCGGCCTACTCGAAGCCGACGGCGGCCTGCTCGCCCCGGCCCGCGCCCGGCTCACCGGTGCCCCCGGCATCCCCAGCACCACCACCGCCGTGCTGGACTGGGTGGCCCGGGAAGCCGCCTGGCTCGACGGCCAACCGGACCAGGCCACCACCGGGGCACCCCACGCCCCCGTACCGCCGCTGGTCGACGGGCTGCGGCGGATCACCGCCCACTGGGCCGCGCACGACGGCGCCGGACCCGCCACCCCGCCGGACGGCACTCCGGCGGCGGCGTTTCCGCCGCCGGCCGCCGCCACCGTCACCGCGTGGACCGCCGGCGACCCACGGCAGTTCGCCCACGCCGCCGACACCTGGCGCGACGTCGCCGTCCGCGAGCAGGTCCGCTGCCTGCTCGCCCATGGCCTGCACGAACCCGACCCCGCTCAGGCGGTGCCCGCCCTGCTGGCCGCCGAGTCCCTCGCCGACCACGCCGGACTGGTCGTCCTGCTCGGCCGGGTCCGCCGCGCCCTGCGCCGGCACGCGGTACGGCGCGACGAACGCGGCCCCCGCAGCGGCGACCTGCTCACCGTGCGGGAACGCGACGTGCTGCGGCTGGTCGCCCAAGGCGAACCCACCCGCCGGATCGCCAACCAACTCGGCATCTCCACCGAAACCGTGGAAACCCACGTTCGCGCCGGAATGCGTAAACTCGGTGCCCGCACCCGTACCGAGGCCGCGGCCCTGGCCATGGAGCCCGACCGATGAGCGACCCGCCGCGCTACGTCCTCGACAGCGCCGCCGACGCCACCACGGTGCTGCGCCGACTGGCCCGCGACGGCTGGACCACCCGGGAAGGGTTCGCCGTCACCGACCCGACCTGGGACCTCACCACCGCCCGGCTCGCCCTGTACGGGCGGGTCCCGGACACCGACACCGTCGCCCTGGTGGTCCTCGCCGCCGCCCGGGGCGCCGCCGTCGTCGCCATCTGCGACCCGGCCGGTGACCTCGGCCGCGCCCTGGTCGACGACCTGTCCCGCCTCGGCCCGGTGCTGCGCCACGCCGAGGCCGACCCGCCGGATGCGGCAGCCACCGACACCGTCACCCTCGTACCCGAGCAGCGGGCCCTGCTGGAACGGCTCGCCAACGGCGAGACCATCGCCGCCGCCGCAGCGGCCGAGTTCCTGTCGCTGCGTACCGCGAACCGGCGCATCGCCCAGGCCCGCGCCGCCCTCGGGGTCCGCACCACCCGTGAGGCCGTCCTCGCCTACCTGCGGCAACGACCGGCACCCTGAGCCGGAGCGGGGCGCTCACGCCCGGTCACATCCGCCGTCAGGTCGCGTCCGGAGCCGGGTCGGCCTGGTCGGCGTCGTCGGCGGCCAGCACGTCGGCGGTCGCCGCGTCCGGTACCACGGCGCCCCGGCCGCGCCGGTGCCGCCGGCTCAGGTCCACCGGCCGGGTGGGGTCGACATGCCGGGGCGTCGCCGGCTCGTCGGGCCGCAACCCGGCCAGGGTGTCGGTGATCGCGTCCACGATCCGCACCGTCGCCCGCTGCGCGGCACCCGGGCGGGCCGGGTCGATCCCGGACAGGTCCACCGGCGGCCCGAACCGGACCGTGACCACCGGACGGCGCAGCATCGACCGCAGCACCGCCCGGACCAGGCCGCGGGGCGCCGCCCACGGCAGCACCACGTGCGCCCCCCACTGCGCCACCGGCACCACCACCGCGCCGCTGGCCAACGCGAGCCGGGCGGTACCGGACTTGCCGCGCTCCGGCCACATCTGCGGGTCCAGCCCGATGCGTCCCTCCGGGTACACCAGGACCACCGAACCGTCGGCCACCGCCCGCGCGGCCGACCCCAACGCCTCGGCGACCGTACTGGTTCGCCGGTCCACCCGGATGTGCCCGGCCCGGCGCATCACCGGACCGACCAGCGGCGCCCGGAACAACCCGCCGGTGGCCAGCACCCGGGGTGCGACCCGCCGCACCTGGCAGGCGGCGGCCAGCACAACCGGGTCGAACGGGCTGATGTGGTTGGCGGCCAGGATCAACGGGCCGTCGCGTACCTCGTCGGGCACGTCGCCGCTGACCCGTAGCCGGGCGACCAGCGCGACGACCAGCCGGGCGGTGACCTGCAGCACCCGCCACAGCAGCGGGGCCCGCCAGCGGGGCGGCGGGGCGGCGGTGTCGTCCATCGACCGTCGATCGTCGCACAGCCGGGCCGGTCGGTGGATCCCGCCGCCGGGACGGACGTCCCGGGGGAGAGGGGACCTCCGGCCCTGGCCGCCAGAACGACAGGTTGTAGTATGTACTACGCTTCGTAGTATCTAGATGGGGGAGCCGTGGACGCGCTCGACATAGCCCGCTGGCAGTTCGGTGTCACCACCGTCTACCACTTCCTGTTCGTCCCACTCACCATCGGACTCAGCCTCCTCGTCGCCATCCTGCAGACCGCCTGGCACCGCACCGGCGACGACCGCTACCTCAAACTCACCAAGTTCTACGGAAAACTCTTCCTCATCAACTTCGCCATGGGCATCGTCACCGGCATCGTGCAGGAATTCCAGTTCGGCATGAACTGGAGCGACTACTCCCGCTTCGTCGGCGACATCTTCGGCGTACCACTCGCCATCGAAGCCCTCCTCGCCTTCTTCCTCGAATCCACCTTCCTCGGACTCTGGATATTCGGCTGGGGGAGACTCCCCAAGGCACTGCACCTCGCCACCATCTGGCTCGCCTCATTCGGCAGCATCATCAGCGCCTGGTTCATCCTCGCCGCCAACTCCTGGATGCAGAACCCCGTCGGCTACCGCATCAACCCCGACACCGGCCGCGCCGAACTCACCGACTTCATCGCCGTACTCACCAACAAGGTCACCCTCATCACCTTCCCGCACACCCTCGCCGGCTGCTTCATGGTCGCCGGCGCCCTCGTCCTGGCCGTCGCCCTCTGGCACCTCGTCCGCCACCCCGACGGCCCCGACACCCCCGCCTTCCGCACCGCCACCAAACTCGGCGCCTGGACCACCATCCTCGCCACCGCCGCCGTCATCGGCACCGGCGACATCCAAGGCAAGATCATGACCCAGGTCCAACCCATGAAAATGGCCGCCGCCGAAGCCCTCTACACCACCGAAAGCCCCGCGTCCTTCTCCATCGTCACCGTCGGCACCCTCGACGGCAGCCGCGAAATCTGGACCCTCAAAATCCCGTACCTGCTGTCCTGGCTGTCCACCGGCGACCCCACCGGCGAAGTCCAGGGCATCAACGACCTGCAGGCCCAGTACGCCGCCCAGTACGGCCCCGGCAGCTACACCCCGATCATCCCCGTCACCTACTGGAGCTTCCGCTTCATGATCGGATTCGGCCTCGCCACCGCCGCCATCGCCCTCTGGGCCCTCTGGACCACCCGCCGCGGCCGCACCCCCACCAGCCGCTGGCTGCTGCGCGCCGGCCTCACCCTGCCCGTCCTGCCCCTGCTCGCCAACACCTTCGGCTGGATCTTCACCGAAATGGGCCGCCAACCCTGGATCGTCTTCGGCGAAATGCTCACCCGCGACGGCGTCAGCCGCAGCGTCTCCCTCACCGAAGTCGTCACCTCTTTCACCGCCTTCACCCTCATCTACGCCACCCTCGCCGTCATCGAAGTCAAACTCCTCATCCGCTACGCCCGCAACGGCCTACCCGACCTCACCGACCCGCCACCACCGGACGACACCGACGACACCACCACCGACCGGCCCCTCGCCGCCACCCACTGACCACCAACCGGAGACCCCTCGTGGAACTCACCACCGTCTGGTTCGGGCTCATCGCCGTCCTGTTCACCGGATACTTCATCCTCGAAGGATTCGACTTCGGCGTCGGCGTCCTCGCCCGCCTCATCGGCCGCACCGAACCCGAACGACGCGCCGCGCTGAGCACCATCGGACCCGTCTGGGACGGCAACGAGGTCTGGCTCATCACCGCAGGCGGCGCCATGTTCGCCGCCTTCCCCGAGTGGTACGCCACCCTGTTCTCCGGCTTCTACCTACCGCTGCTGCTCATCCTCATCGCCCTCATCCTGCGCGGCGTCGCCCTCGAATACCGTGACAAACGCCCCGAAACCCACTGGCGGACCCGCTGGGACAACACCATCCTCGCCGGCTCCGTCATCCCCGCCGCGCTCTGGGGCGTCGCCTTCGCCAACATCGTCGCCGGCGTACCACTGGACGCCGACCACGAATACACCGGCACCCTGCTCACCCTGCTCAACCCGTACGCCCTGCTCGGCGGCGCCACCACCACCGCGTTGTTCATCACCCACGGCGCCGTCTTCCTCGCCCTCAAGACCACCGATCACCTGCGCCACCGCGCCCGCCGCGTCGCCAGCTGGACCGGCCTGGCCGCCGTCGCCCTCGCCGGCACCTTCCTCACCTGGACCCTCACCATCCGCGCCAACCCCACCGCCGTCGCCCTCGCCGTCACCGCGGCGCTCGCCCTCGTCGCCGGGCTGGCCGCCAATCAGGTACGCCGCGAAGGATGGGCCTTCACCGGCACCGCCACCGCCATCGGCCTCGCCGTCGCCGCCCTGTTCGCCACCCTGTTCCCGACCGTCCTACCGTCCACCACCGACCCCGCCGGCACCCTCACCACCACCAACGCCGCGTCCACCCCCTACACCCTGACCATCATGACCTGGGTCGCCGCCGCGCTCACCCCCGTCGTTCTGCTCTACCAGGGCTGGACCTACTGGATCTTCCGCCGCCGCGTCAGCGTCACCGACCAGCCCAGCCACTGACCCGCGCCACGTCGACCTGTCGCTGGCGAAGCCGTCGCGCACCGTCGATGCCTGCTGGACCATCCGCCGTGTCGAGCGGACACCGACGGTGCGCGACGACGTCAACCGACCTCCGGCAACTCCGCCAACCGTGCCTCCACCTCAGCCAGCTCCGCCCGCAACTTCTCCGCCTGCCGCTGCGCCTCGGCCCGCTCCGCCGCCAGGATCTGCTCCACAGCCTCATGGACTCCCGGCACGTCCACCAACGCCACCATCTTCAACGCCTCGGCCGGCCGGACCACGTACGGCTTCGCCAACGCCTTCGCCCCCTGCGTCGCCGCCACCGTCCACTCGCCGTCGGTGTACGCCAACGTCACCGTCAACCCGGCCGGCGCCTTCGGCTTGGCAGCCTTCGCCGCCCGCCGCACCGGCTTGTCCGTACCAGCATCCACCGTGGACCCCTCCGTGTCCTCCCGACGCGCCACCGGTGGCACCGGCGGCGGCTCACCCAACTTGAACTCCGGCTCCGCCACCGGCTCCACCGGCTCCGGCTCCGGTTTCGACTCCGCCCGCCGACCCGCCGCGCCCCGCGGCGCCACCACCAGATCAGCGGGGGAGAACGGCAACTCGTCACGACCGAACCGCACCACCACCCACTCGTCGGACACCGCCGGGTCACCCAGACCCACCACCTGACCGACCTGACCGGCGATCTGCCCCGCCGACTCGGTGAACATCACCTTCGGCTTACGGCCGGCGGACACCGCCTCCCGGATCACCCCCAGCTCCTCATCCGACAACCCACCCGCAACAGCACCCGCGGCAGCCATGACACCCTTTCCGTACACCTGTTTGAGTGCTGACCTTCCTACCAGCCGCCGCCGACACCGTCGACCGCGACCCCACCACCCACGATCACCCCGGCCCGGCAGCACCACCCCACACCCCACGCACGCGGTCAGCCACGAACAGACCCTGCCGGTACCCGGCCCGCGCCGCCCCCGGCCGCCGTGCCGGATCCAGCAGCCGCCGCCCGATCGCCCGCCGCGCCCACCGGTCCGGCGACACCACCACCACATCCGCCGACAGCGCCGCCACCTGGCGCGACACCGGCCGCAGATGACCCAGCCCCCAACTGATCGGCGCCAGCACCACCACCGACGAGAACCCGGCGGCCAGATCCGCGTTCGTCGCCGACCGCATCCCACCGTCGACGAACCGCCGACCACCGATACGCACCGGCGGCCACACCCCCGGCACCGCACAACTCGCCGACACCGCATCCACCAGATCCGCCCCGCACCCCGGACCGCCGAACACCACGAGTTCCCCCGAGTCCGCGTCCACCGCCGTCACCCACAACCGCCGCCGCGGCCACGACCACGACGGCAACGCCTCCTCGAACACCGGCCGCCGTGACACCCCCGACCTGGCCGCCGACACCGCGTACCGGCCGATCCTCACCCGCGCCCGGCGGCCGTCCCGGGCAGCCACCGCCGACCACAGCAGACACGACACCGCACCTGGCCCCATCCGGTCCGGCGACGACTCACCCGGCACCAGTTGCCCCGCGTACAGCCGCGCCAGATCCACGCCGGAACACAGCTGCGCGCCCACCACCGCACCGGCCGACGTCCCGATCACCAGATCGGCCCCGCCCAGCTCGACCCCGGCGCGCGCCAGCCCGGACAACACCCCGAGCTGCCAGGCCACCCCGGTCACCCCGCCGCTGCCCAGCACCAACGCCCGCGTACCCGCCACGCCATGTCTATTGCCCGCCACCGCCGCCGGTAACGTCACCGGCGGGCCCAGACCCGACACGGACAGCAGGGGAGAGGAGTGCCGGGATGACACCGGTCACCGTGGTCACCGGCGGCAGCCGGGGGATCGGCGCCGCGACCGTACGCCGGCTCGCCGCCGCCGGACACGACCTCGTCATCGGCTACCGGACCGACGCCGGCGCCGCCGAAACGGTACGTGACGACGTCGAAGCGCTCGGCCGGCGCGCCGTCACCGTCGCCGTCGACACCACCGACCCCGACGCGGTGACGAGCCTGTTCGACGACGCCGCCGAACTCGGACCGGTCACCGGACTGGTCAACAACGCCGGCGTCACCAGCCGGATCGGCCCGTTCGTCGACCTCACCGTCGCCGACCTGCGCCGGGTCGTCGACGTCAACCTGGTCGGCTACGTCCTGTGTGCCCAGCAGGCCGCCCGTCGGATGTCCGCCGGCGGCGCCATCGTCAACGTGTCGTCGGCCGCCGCCACCCTCGGCAGCCCCGGCGAGTACGTGCACTACGCCGCGGTCAAGGCCGCCACCGACGCGTTGACCGTCGGTCTGGCCAAGGAACTCGGCCCCCGTGGCATCCGGGTCAACGGCGTCGCGCCGGGCACGGTGCTGACCGGCATCCACGCTCTGTCCGGCGAACCGGACCGGCCGGCCCGGGTGGCGCCGGTAGTGCCGCTGCGCCGGGCGGGCCGGCCGGAGGAGATCGCCGGCGCCGTCGCCTGGCTGCTCAGCGACGAGGCGTCGTACACCACCGGGACGGTACTGCGGGTCGCCGGCGGACTGTGAGACCCCGTCGGGGGCTCACAGTCCGCCGCGCGCGACGGGGTCTCCGGGACACCGCCGATATCAGGTCGATAATATACATTATGTCAACTTGAAGACGTGGGTCGAGGTGACCGACCGGCTCTGACGGCGTGGACCCGGCGGATCACGGGCTTTCCCGTGTCCGTCACTTCCCAGCGAGCCCCAGCGTCGCCGGTGACCCGCCGAACTTCCGGCATCGCGTCCCGAGGCGCATCGCCGGCCCTTCGGTGCGGCCACCGCGACACATGTTGGGACGCGGCCACCCCCCGGCCGGGGCTCGCGGGTCCTCGGCCGGATCTGGTGGCACACCGAGAAGACATGCATAATATGCGTTATGCACCAATTTGTGGATCTGGTGGCGGTACGGCTCGTCGAGGACTTCCTCGCCGACCGCGCCTCCCGCAAACCCTCCCCGCACACCCTGGACGCCTACCGCCGCGACCTCGTCGCCGTCCTACGCCTGATCGGCGACTCCACCGAACCGACTCCCCTGCCCTGGACCGACGTACCACTGGAGGCGCTCGACCAACGACGGCTCCGCGCCGCGTTCGCCCGGTTCGCGGCCCCCCGCTCCCCCGCGTCTGTGCACCGGGCCTGGTCGACGTGGAACTCGTGGTTCAACTTCCTGGTCGCCGACGGCATCGCCGCCGGAAACCCGATGCCCGCAGTGGGCCGCCCGCGGGCCCCGGCAGCACTACCGAAGCCGCTGCGAGGCGAGGAGACCCCGGAGACGCTGCTGGCCGCCGCCGCGCGGAGCGACCCCCGCCAGCGCGACCCGTGGCCGGAGCGTGACCTGCTGGTGGTCGCTCTGGCGTTGTGCGCCGGTCTGCGACTCGGCGAGCTGCTGGGGCTGCGGGTCGGCTCGGTCGCGGGACGTCCCGGTGAACGCCGGATCGAGCTGACCGGCAAGGGCGGCCGGCTGCGGACCGTCCCGGTGGAGGCCGCCGTCGACGTCGTCGTCGACGGCTACCTGGCCAGCCGCCGACGACGGTTCGGCCCCCGGTCGGTACGCCCCGGAGGTCCGCTGTTGGTCGACCGGCGCGGTGCCGCCCTGCGGCGCGGCGGCCTGCAGTACCTGGTGCGGTCGTGTTTCCGGCGGGCCGGGATCACCGAGCGGGTGCCGCGGGGTGCGCAGCTGCACGCGCTGCGACACACGTTCGCCACCCGGTTGGCCGAGGACGGGGCGAACGCCGCCGAGATCATGCGGCTGCTGGGGCATGCGAGCCTCACGGCAAGCCAGAACTACATCGAGGTGACGGCCGACCAGCAGCGGGCGGCGGCACGGGCAAACCGGTCGAACCGGTCGCTGCGTCGAGTCGTCGGGCCTGCCTGAACTGGGGCTGGTTGGGGTGGTGACGGCGCTGGCCCCGCCCGGTCGGGGCCAGCGCGGCTACCGGGTGCCGGTCGAGACGGTGACGGTCAGTGGGCGGTGGTCGGAGACGGCGACGTCCGGGGCGGCGACGGCGGTCACGGCGGTCAGCGCGGGCGGCGCGTCACGCGGGTCGAGCAGGATGTGGTCGAGTTGGATGCGGGGTCGGGCGGCCGGGTAGGTGGGCAGCCGGCCCAGCGGCCGCCAGCCGGTGGCCGCTGCAGCCACCCCGGCCGGCATGTTGAGGTCGCCGAGGAGCAGCCGCGGTGGCGGCATGGCCCGCAGGGCGCGGGTGACGATCCGTAGCTGGCGCAGGTTCCAGCCGGGGACGAACGACAGGTGGGTGGCGGCGACGGTGACCGGGCCGTGTGGGGTGTCGAGGACGGCGGCGAGCAGCACCCGTGGTTCGTCGCGTAGGAGCAGCAGCCGGGGGCCGGGTCCGCCGACGGCGACCGGTGCGGGTACGGGGGCGGGGGCGAGCCGGACGGTCCGCCAGTGCCGGGCCGGGTACCGGCTGATCAGACTCACCCCGTAGCGGGGTTCGTCGTGTCCGTCGTGGTCGTGACGGGGCACCCGGTAGGTGGTGCCGGGGGTGCCGACGAGGGCGGCGGCGAACCGGTGGGTGCCGGCGGTGAGCGCGGCGGCGGCCAGCGCGGTCAGGTCGAGGTGCCCGCTGCGGGGTTGGGCGTGGTCGACTTCCTGCAGGGCGCAGATGTCGGCGTCGAGGTCGGCGATGGTGGCGGTGATCCGGTCGGGGTCGATGCGCCCGTCGTGGGGTGAGCGCCCGTGCAGCAGGTTGTAGGTGGCCATGCGCACACGGGCACCTTACGGGGTGCGGGTGGTGTGGCAGGGTGGCGGGATGGTGGTGAAGGCGTTGTGCTGTAGCGCGCTGGTGTTCCTGGTGGTGGGCTGGTGCGGGGTGTGGCTGCGGCGGCGTCGGGGACGGTGAGGCGTGCCGGTGGTGTGTCGGTTGCCTGGTGGGTGGCGCAGGTCGAGGTCCGTGGGAGGTGCGGTGTCGTCGGTGGAGTGTCCGGACGTGGCGGCGACGGTGGCGACGGTGCGGCGGTGCCGGCCGGAGCTGGTGGACGCGGTGGCAGCGGCGGTGCCGGGGGCGCGGGCGGCGGTGCTGGCGCGGTTGTGGGGTGCGTTGGGGCGTGAACCGGTGCCGGAGGTGACGGACCGTCGGGTGGTTGACGGCCGCCTGGTGCTGGGGTTGGTTGACGGGCGGCGGGTGGTGGGGCCGGTGGCGGCGGCGGAGTTGTTCGCGGCGGCGGGCCCGGGGCTGCGGGTGTCGGTGGAGGACCCGGCGGGTGGCCGGGCGGTGGCGGATCCGGCGGAGTTGTTGTCGGTGCTGGGGTTGCCCGGTTGTGGGGCGGTCGCCGGTGAGCTGGCGAACAGTGTGGCGAATCTGGCGTTGGCGCGGGGTGCGCGGGCGGTGGCGGGTGGCGGTGGGGGTCTGGTCCGGTCGGCGCTCGGGTGGGAGCAGGTGGTGGTGGACGGGCATCCGGTGCATCCGGGGTGCCGGACCCGGGTGGGGATGTCGACGGAGGAGGTGCTGGCGTACGCGCCGGAGCATCGGCCGGTGGTGGAGTTGGAGTTGGTGGCGGTGCCGGGTGACCGGTGGGTGAGTTCGGGTGCGGGGTTGCCGCCGTTGCTGCCGGTGCATCCGTGGCAGCGGGATCATGTGCTGGGCGGGTTCGGGTGGTTGCGGCGTACCGGCCGGGTGGTGCGGGTGCGGCCGTTGTTGTCGTTGCGGACGGTGGCGTCGGGCGGGGGTTGGCAGTGGAAGACGGCGGTGGATGTGCAGATGACCAGTGCGGTGCGGACGGTGTCGGAGGCGGCGGTGCGCAATGGTCCGGTGGTGACGGCGTTGGTGGCGCGGTTGGCGCGGCGGGTGCCGGGGTTGTGGGTGTTGCCGGAGGTGGCTGCCGGGGCGGTGGTGGTCGACGGGGGGTTGTGCCGGTCGTTGGCTGTGGTGCGTCGGCGGGTGCCGCGGGTGGGACCGGGGGTGCAGGTGATGCCGGTGGCGGCGTTGGCGGCGCCGGTGGGGGTGCCGGGTGGTCCGTCGGTGGTGGCGGGGCTGGTGCGGGCGGGGTACGGCGGTGATCCGGTGGCGTTCGTGTCGCGGTTGGCGCGGGTGGTGCTGGGGCCGGTGGTGGAGTTGCTGGGTCGGGGGGTGGGGCTGGAGGCGCACGGGCAGAACGTCCTGCTGGTGTGGCGCGGTGGGCGGCTGGTGCGGGTGTGGTACCGGGACGTGGGTGGGGTGCGGTTGGATGTGCGGCGGCTGGCTGGGGCGGGTGTGGCGGTGCCGGTGGTGCACGGCGATGTGGTGGCCGAGGATCCGGCGGAGGTGGCGGTGACGGCGGTGGCGGCGGTGGGGACGGCGTTGGGTGAGCCGGTGGCGGTGCTGGCCCGGGAGTTCGGGGTGGAGCCGCAGGTGTTGTGGCGGGCGGTGGCGGTGGTGGCGCGGGATGTGGTGGCGGGGTTGCCGGCGGCGGTGCGGGGGTTGGTGGCGGCGGCGGTGCTGGGTGGTCGGTGGCCGGTGAAGGCGACGTTGTCGATGCGGTTGGCGTCGGATCCGTTGATGCCGCGGTGGGCGTGGGTGACGAGTCCGTTGGCGGGTGCGTGGTGAGCGGGGCCGGGTCGGCGGTGGGGGTGCTGTCCGGGGGCCGGTCGTGTGGTTGCGGGTTGGGTGTGGTCGGGGTGGATGCGGCGGTGGCGTCGGCGGTGGCCGGGTTGGGGCGGGTGGCGCCGAACCTGGTGGTGGGGTTCCGGGAGGCGGTGCCGTGGGCGGCGGGGGTGGTCGGTGGGCGGTTGGTGGATGCGTTGTGCCGGGAGGATGTGGGTGGGGTGCGCCGGGTGTGGCGGGGCGCGGGTCGGTGGCACGGGTTCGACCGCTTCGTGGCCGATGCGGGGTCGGTGCCGGATCCGGTGGCGGTGTTGCCGGTGTCGGTGTTGGCGAGGCGGCGGGGGTGGGCGTTGGCGGTGGAGTTGACCGACGCGGTGGTGAATCTGGCGGTGGCGGCGGCGCGGCCTGGTCCGGCGTGGGGTCCGGATGATCCGGACGGGTGGGGGGTGTGGGCTGAGCGGCTGGCGGTGGCGGGGCACAACCTGCATCCGTGTGGGCGGACCCGGTTGGGGTGGTCGGTGGCGGATGTGGTGGCGCATGATGTGGAGTCGCCGGCGACGGGGGTCGGGTTCGTGGCGGTGCGCCGGGATCTGCATGTGGGTGAGGATGTGACGGCGGAGTTGGCGCGCTGGTATCCGCAGGTGCCGGTGGCGCCGCCGGGCTGGGTGGTGCAGCCGGTGCATGTGTGGCAGCGGTCGGTGGTGTCGTCGCGGTACGCGGATCTGCTGGATCGGGGGGTGGTGCGGTTGTTGCCGGGGGTGGTGCCGGCGGTGCCGACGGCGGCGGTGCGTACGGTGCTGCTGCCGGCGGGGCGCGACGGTGCGCGGCGGTATCTGAAGGTGTCGGTGGACATTCAGGTGACGTCGACGCGGCGGACGATCTCGGTGGCGAGTGTGCGTAACGGTCCGGCGTTGTCGACGGTGTTGGCGTCGTTGGTGGCGGCCGATGAGGTGGCGGCGCGGCGGCTGGTGCTGTTGCCGGAGGTGGCGGGTGCGGCGGTGCGGGTGGGGTCGGGGCGGGACATGTCGGTGATCGTGCGGGACGGGTTGGCGGGGCGGTTGGTGCCGGGTGAGGTGGCGGTGCCGGGGGTGGCGTTGGTGACGGCGGCGCAGTTGGGGCGGCGGGTGGCGGATTTCGGTGGGGTGCGGGGGTTGGTGGGGGCGGCGGCCGGGTTGGGGTTCCTGGGGGCGTACGCGCGGGTGGTGTTGCCGCCGTTGCTGCGGTTGGCGAGCCGGTTCGGGGTGGCGTTGGAGGCGCATCTGCAGAACTGTCTGCCGACGTTCCGTGGCGGGGTGCCGTTCCGGTTGGTGGTGCGGGACTTCGCGGGTCTGCGGTTGTTGTTGCCGCGGTTGGCGCAGGCGGGGGTCGAGGTGGGGTTGGCGGCGGGTTCGGTGGTGGGTACCGACGACGCGGCGGTGATGCGGGCGAAGTTGGGGTACACGGCGTTGCAGGCGCATCTGGGTGAGGTGGTGCTGGGGTTGGTGTCCGGGTGGGGGGTCGACGAGGCGGCGGCGTGGCGGGTGGTGCGGGAGGTGGTGGATGAGGCGTATGACGGGTTGCGGTCGGCTGGTGGGGTCGCCGCGGGGTGGGCGGCCGATGATCATCGGGCGTGGACGGCGCCGATGGTGGCGCACAAGGCGTTGGTGCGGATGCGGTTGACCGGTGCCGGGGACGTGTACGTGCCGGTGCGTAACCCGTTGGGTGACGCCGGGTTCGACGACGGTCCGCCGGTGGGGGCGCGGTGACGGGTGTGGTGGTGCCGCCGCGGGTGGCGGCGGTGGTGGCGGAGTTGGCGGCCGGTGACGAGCCGGTGTGTGCCTATGTGTACGACCGGGCGGTGCTGCGGGCGATGGCGGCGCGGCTGCGGGCGGCGTTGCCGGCGGGGTCGGTGCTGTTGTACGCGATGAAGGCGAACGGGCATCCGGCGGTGGTGGCGGAGTTGGCGGCGGCGGTGGACGGGGTGGAGGTGGCGTCGGGTGGCGAGTTGGCGGCGGCGGTGGCGGCGGGTGCCGGTCAGCTGGTGTTCGGTGGGCCGGCGAAGACGGACGGGCAGTTGGCGGCGGCGGTGGCGGCGGGTGCGGTGGTGAACGTGGAGAGTGTGTTGGAGTTGCGGCGGCTGGATCTGGTGGCGCGGGCGGCGGGGGTGTCGGCGGTGGCGGCGCTGCGGGTGAACCGGCCGGGTGGCGGGTTGGTGGGCAGTCACCGGATGGCGGGCGCGGCGACGCAGTTCGGGGTGGATGAGGCGGAGTTGGGTGCGGTGGTGGAGGTGGCGGCGGGGTTGCCGGGGGTGCGGCTGGTGGGGTTCAGTTTGCACGCGGTGTCGAACAACGTGGACGCGGTGGCGCATGCGGGGTTCGTGGTGGATGCGGTGGGCTGGGCGGTGGCGGCGGCGCGGCGGTTGGGGGTGGGGTTGGAGTACGTGAACGTGGGCGGCGGGTTCGGGGTGGACTACCGGGGTGGGCGGCGGTTCGACGTGGCGGCGCTGCGGGCCGGGTTGGCGGGGTTGGCGGTGCCGTCGGGGGTGCGGCTGGTGTTCGAGCCGGGTCGGCTGCTGGTGGCGGACGCCGGCTGGTATGTGACGCAGGTGGTGGATCTGAAACGGACGCAGGGCCGGTGGTTCGCGGTGGTGCGGGGCGGTACGCACCATTTCCGGTTGCCGGCGGCGTGGGGGTACGACCATCCGTTCGGGGTGGTGCCGGTGGACCGGTGGCCGTACCCGTTCGCCCGGCCGCAGGTGGCGCAGGTGGCGGTGGATGTGGCCGGTGAGTTGTGTACGCCGCGCGATGTGCTGTGCCGGGGGCAGGTGGTGGGGCGGCTGCGGGTGGGCGACGTGGTGGTGTTCGGCCGGGCCGGCGCGTACGGGTGGGACATTTCGCATCATGATTTCCTGCGGCATCCGTACCCGCGGATGGTGGTGGTGTGACGGTGCCGGCCGCCCACGGTCGAGCCGGCGCCGGGGTCGGGGTCGGGCCGGGGGTCAGCGGCGGGCCCAGTGGGCGGCGCGGATCTCACGCAGCGCCCGGCGGCGGGTGTCGCCGCGCAGGGTGTCGACGTAGAGGCGGCCGTCGAGGTGGTCGGTTTCGTGTTGCAGGGCGCGGGCGAGGAATCCGCTGCCGGTGACGGTGACGGGTTGGCCGTGCTGGTCGACGCCGTGGACGGTGGCGTGGCGGGCGCGGGTGGTCGGGAAGTACAGGCCGGGGATGGACAGGCAGCCTTCGTCGTCGGTGTCGGTGTCGTCGGGTGACAGGGCGCCGGCGGGTGGTTCGAGCCGGGGGTTGACGACGTGGCCGCGGTGGCCGTCGGCGTCGTAGACGAACACGCGGGCGCTGACGCCGATCTGCGGGGCGGCGACGCCGGCGCGACCGGGGGCGCCGAGCAGGGTGTCCATCAGGTCGGTGACCAGTGCGCGCAGGGTGTCGTCGAAGTCGGTGACCGGCTCGGCGGGGGTGCGCAGCACGGCGTCGCCGATGATCCGGATCGGGCGCATGGTCATGGCGGTCAGGCTACCCGGGGCGTGGCGCGGGTGGCGGGCGGCGGGCCGGGTGTGCGGATGGTGGAGTTCGTCGGAGCCGGCGGCGGGTGGCGGCCGGGGCCTAGGATGTGTGGGAGCGTTTCCACGCCGACCGGTCGGACATGCATCGGCCGAAGGGAGGATTCTTGGTTCCGCAGGCCGTCACCTGCCCGGAACGGTGTCGTTCGGCTTGGTAACGTTCATCACTGGTCATGTGAACCATGACACAGCACCCCCCACAGTTCCCGGAGATCCCGATGTGCCAGCACCAACCGATCTGTCCCTCGGCTGACGCCGTCGACCGGGAAGCGGCCCGCGTCGTCGCCTGCTTCCGCGAACAGGGCTGGAGCCTGCTCTGCAACGGTGTCATCGTTTTCGAGGACACCGGCGAGCTGCTTCCCGACGGCAGCAGCATCGCCCCGCACCGCGGCCCCGCCCGGCACGCCCTCGCCGCCTGACCGGCCGGGGCCACCGCAGGCTCACCGTCGAGCCGACCCGACCCGTACTCAGCCGGCGGCGAACGCCTCCGGCGGAGGACACGCGCACACCAGATTCCGGTCACCGTAGGCGCTGTCGACCCGCCGCACCGGCGGCCAGTACTTCCCGGCCCGCTGCCCCGGCCCCGCCGGGTACGCCGCCACCGACCGCGGGTACGGCAGCACCCACTCGTCGGCGGTGACCAGCGCCGCCGAGTGCGGTGCCTGCCGCAACGGGCTGTCCGCCACCGGCCACCGGCCCGCCGCGACGTCGTCGATCTCCGACCGGATCGCGATCATCGCGTCGCAGAACCGGTCCAGCTCGGCCAGGTCCTCACTCTCGGTCGGCTCCACCATCAGCGTGCCGGACACCGGGAACGACATCGTCGGCGCGTGGAACCCGTAGTCGATCAACCGTTTCGCCACGTCCTCGACGGTCACCCCGGTTGCCCGGGTCAACGCCCGCAGGTCCAGCACACACTCGTGCGCCACCAGGCCCTTGTTGCCGGCGTACAGGACCGGGAAATGCGGCCGCAGCCGCGCCGCCACATAGTTGGCCGCCAGCACCGCCGCCCAGGTGGCCCGCACCAGCCCGTCGGCACCCATCAGCCGCAGATACGCCCACGGGATCGGCAGAATCCCGGCCGAACCGTACCGGGCGCCCGACACCACCGGCCGGTCGGCATCGTCGCCGCCGACCGGATCACCCGGCAGGAACGGCGCCAGATGCGCCCGCACCGCGACCGGCCCCACCCCCGGCCCGCCGCCGCCGTGCGGAATGCAGAACGTCTTGTGCAGGTTCAGGTGCGACACGTCCGCCCCGAACCGGCCCGGCCGGGCGAACCCCAGCAACGCGTTCAGGTTCGCCCCGTCGACGTACACCTGCCCGCCGGCGTCGTGCACCCGGGCACACAACTCGGCGATGCCGTCCTCGTACACGCCGTGCGTCGACGGATACGTCACCATCATCGCCGCCAGGTCGTCCCGGTGTACGGCGATCAGCCGCGCCGCGTCGTCGACATCGACGTTGCCGTCGGCGTCGCAGCCGACCACCACCACCCGCATGCCCGCCATCACCGCGCTCGCCGCGTTCGTGCCGTGCGCCGACGACGGAATCAGGCACACGACCCGGCGCGCCTGCCCCCGCGACCGGTGGAAGCCGCGGATCGCCAACAGCCCGGCCAGCTCCCCCTGCGACCCGGCGTTGGGCTGCACACTGACCGCGTCGTAGCCGGTCACCTCCGCCAGCCAACGCTCCAACTCGCCGATCAACCGCCGGTACCCGGCCGTCTGCCCGGCCGGCGCCAGCGGGTGCACGTCGGCGAACCCCGGCCAACTGACCGGCTCCATCTGCACCGCCGCGTTCAACTTCATCGTGCACGACCCCAACGGGATCATCCCCCGGTCCAGGGCGTAGTCGAGGTCCGCGAGCCGCCGCAGATACCGCAGCATCGCCGTCTCGCTGCGGTACGCGTGGAACACCTCATGGGTGAGGAACTCACCGGTGCGCCGCCACTCGGCCGGAAGCAGCGCCGGCGTCTCCCCCGCGTACCCGGCCACCCCGAACGCCGCCCACACCACCGCCAGATGCTCCTCGGTGGTGGTCTCGTCACACGCCACCGCCACCGTGTCGGCGTCCACCAGCCGCAGGTTCACCCCCCGGTCCGCCGCCCGCGCCACCACCGCAGCGGCCCCACCCGGCACCGCCGCGGTCACCGTGTCGAACAACGGCCCGTCCGCCACCGTGACCCCGCCGTCGGCCAGACCGGCCCGCAACCGGGCCGCCATCGCATGGGTACGCTGCGCGATCGCCGTCAACCCCTGCGGGCCGTGGTACACCGCGTACATGGCGGCCATGACCGCCAGCAGCACCTGCGCCGTGCAGATGTTGCTGGTCGCCCGCTCCCGGCGGATGTGCTGTTCCCGGGTCTGCAACGCCAGCCGGTACGCCCGGTCACCGGCCACGTCCCGGGACACCCCGACCAGCCGTCCCGGCAGCATCCGTTCCAGACCGGAACGCACCGCCAGGTAGCCGGCGTGCGGACCGCCGAAGCCCATCGGCACCCCGAACCGTTGCGTGGTGCCGACCGCCACGTCCGCACCGTACGCCCCCGGCGGGCGCAGCAGCGTCAACGCCAACAGGTCCGCCGCCACCGTCACCAGCGCCCCGGCGGCGTGCGCCGCCGCCACCACCGGGGCGTCGTCACGCAGCCGCCCCGACACGCCCGGGAACTGCAGGTGCAGCCCGAAGAACTCGTCCGGCAGGCCGGCCTGCACGTCACACACCCGGACCTGCACGCCCAGCGGCTCCGCCCGGGTCCGCAGCACCGCCACCGTCTGCGGCAACGTGTCGGCGTCCACCACGTACACGTCGCTACGTGCCTTCGACGCCCGCCGCGCCAACGTCATCGCCTCCGCCGCAGCGGTCGCCTCATCGAGCATCGACGCGTTCGCCGTGGCCAGCCCGGTCAGATCCGACACCATCGTCTGGAACGTCAGCAGCGCCTGCAACCGGCCCTGGCTGATCTCCGGCTGGTACGGGGTGTAGGCGGTGTACCAGGCGGGATTCTCCAGCACGTTGCGGCGAATCACCGCCGGCGTGTGGGTGCCGTGGTAGCCGGCGCCGATCATCGACACCGCCGCCGTGTTCGCGTCGGCCAGCCGCCGCAACGCGGCCGTCACCTCCGGCTCGCTGGCCGGTTCCGGCAGGTCCAGCCGGCCCCGCCAGCGGATCACCTCGGGAATGGCGGCGTCCATCAGGTCAGCGATGCTGGCGTACCCGACGACATCCAGCATCCGCTGCTGGGCGACCGGATCGATGCCGACGTGGCGGTCGACGAACAAGGACGAGGCACTCACCAGGCGGCTCCCGGGACGAGGTCGGCAGGCAACCTCCCCCTCTGTCGGCGCCGCCGCCTCCAGAGTCGCCAACCCGCGTGGTCCTTCTGCCTGAGAGGTTCCGGGGAGGATTTGCCCCTTCGGCGCCGCCCACCGGGTAGCGGACGGTCTCTCCCACACGGGATGTACGGCGGTCTCCACGCTACCGGCAGCACCCGCCCTACGGGGCGGGGCGGTGACGTCGATCACGAAGCCCGCCCCGACCGCTGCCGCTGCACCGCCCCGCGGGTTCAGCCGGCGCGTCGCCGCGCCCGCCGCGCCGCCAACTCGTCGCCCCCGGCCACCGGAGCCACCACCTCCGGCTCGGAAGTTACCGCCGGCTCCGCCGGAAGCTGCGACAACGACCCCTGAATCTCCTTGAACGCCCCGCCGATCGCGATGCCGAACACACCCTGGCCGCCCTGCAACAGGTCGACGACCTCCTCAGGGGAACGGCACTCGTACACCGTCGTCCCGTCCGATATCAGGGTGATCCCCGCCAGGTCCCCGACCCCGCGCGACCGCAACGTCTCGATCGCCTTACGGATGTTCTGCAGCGACACACCGGCGTCCAGCAGCCGCTTGACCACCTTCAACACCACCAGATCGCGGAACGAGTACAGCCGCTGCGAACCCGAACCTGACGCGTCACGCACGCTCGGCACCACCAGCGTCGTCCGCGCCCAATAGTCCAACTGCCGGTAACTGATCCCCACCGCGTGGCAGGCGGTCACTCCGCGATAGCCGACGGCGTCGGCGTCCGAACCGGCCCCGTCCACATCATCAGACGACCCCGGCTCCGGCTCTCGCTGTGCGGGCATACGGAAACCTCCCCGTCAGTGCGGCCCACACCAGGACGGAACATGAGCCGATCGACAGGACCAGCGTAACGCCGGCAGAGGGCCGTACCAGGCAACCCGGGCCGCGACACGCCGCGTGCGGGCGACCACGCCACGGGCATGACACCCGCTGGCGGCGGTCAGCCCGCGAAATCCTCCGGACGCACCTGATCCAGGAACTCCCGGAACTTCTCGACCTCGTCCTCCTGCTCATCCGGAATCAGGATGCCCGCCTCGGACAGCACCTGCTCAGCACAACGAATCGGAGCACCGACCCGCAACGCCAACGCGATCGAATCGCTCGGCCGCGCCGAAACCCGCACACTGTCACCGATGACCAGGTCCGCGTAGAAGACGTTGTCCTTCAACTCGGTGATCTCCACCGCCTGCAGCGGTGCCCGCACTGCGGCCAACACGTCCCGCAACAGATCATGCGTCAACGGCCGCGCCGGCTTCACGCCCTGCTGCTCGTACGCGATCGCCGTGGCCTCCACCGCACCGATCCAGATCGGCAGGTAACGGTCCCCGTCCACCTCACGCAGCAGCACGATCGGCTGGTTGGTGGGCAACTCCACCCGCACCCCGACCACGCTCAGCTCACGCACCGCCGCCTCCGTGTCGTCGTCACCAAACCCGCTCCGGCCCTCCCTGCACGGTACACGGACCACAGCGCCACCGTCCGGTCCCGCCAGTCACCTCACCGGCCGAGCGCCTCCCGCAGACCCGCCCGCACCAGCGCCGCGTGAAGCTGCTGCGACAACCCGATCAGCTCCCGCGCCGTCTCCGCCGCCCGAGCCCGGGCAGCCGGATCACTCTGCCGCGCCAACGGCGCCACCAGCTGGGCGAACAAACCCGACTCGCGGTCCGCAGCCGCCCGCACCGCCCGCAGATGGCGCACCTCGAGGCCATGCCTCAGCAGCCCCGCCACCGCCGTGGCGATCACCAGCGCATCCGCGTCGTACCAGCCAGGCGCCACCGCGACCACCAGCCCCAGCCGCTCCACCTCAGCCAACGTCGCCGACTCGAGACCACTTCGGGACAGCAGGTCCGTACGGCTCAGCCGGGACTGCGCCGGCTGAGCCTGCGCCGGCACCGGCGACCGGCCCGGCACCTCACCGGACGGACCGACCGCCACCAACGTCGGACGCGACCGGCCCGCCGCCGACTCGGCGTCCCGCGCCGCCAACTGCTCACGGATCACCCGCAGCGGAAGATACTGGTCCCGCTGCGCCGTCAGGACGAAACGCAACCGGTCCAGATCGTCCCAGCTGTACTTGCGGTAACCCGACGGCGTCCGCTGCGGCTCCACCAGGCCCTCGGCCTCCAGGAACCGCAACTTCGAAATCGTCGTGTCCGGAAACTCCGGGCGAAGCTGGGCCAGCACCTCGCCGATACTCATCAACGACGAACCGGCCACGTCCTCCCGGGCCGCCGCCTGCTCACTCACCACGACACCCCCGGCTCACCGACCGGCGTCAGCCACACACCGCGCACGAAGCCACCTCCGTCCGCGCCCCGGACCTCAACCGCGGCCGGCCTCCTCGTCCGGCCGCGGACCGGCGATGAAGACCAGCCGGAACTTCCCGATCTGGACCTCGTCACCGTTGCTCAGGGTCGCCGCCTCCACCCGCTCACGATTGACATAGGTGCCGTTCAGGCTACCCACATCGCGCACCGTGAAGGTACCGCCGTCCCGGTGGAACTCCGCATGCCGCCGCGACACCGTCACGTCGTCCAGGAAAATGTCACTGTCCGGATGCCGGCCGCTCGTCGTCACATCGTGGTCCAGCAGGAACCGGGCCCCCGCGTTCGGGCCCCGCCGCACCACCAGCAACGCCATCCCCGGCGGCAACGAACCCGACATCCGGCTCGGCACCACGTCGGCGTCCGGCCCCTCCAGCACTTCGTCGAGCGAACCGAGGTTCAACGTCGACGTGACGTCGAGCGGGGGGAACTCGTCGTCTGGGCGAGTCATGGACCACCTCACGGATCTGTTCGGTCGGCGTCGGGTGTGTCGGGTCGGCCACCAGACCTTGAACGATCGCAAGGCGCAAGCTCCCCCGTGCCAGGACGGCAATCTCCGCAACGCTCAACTGTTGTTGGCTTCTCGGTCGACTGGGCGAGCCTAGCCAGCGCCGAAAACAAGGGTCAACAAGACTCGCGGGCACACGATACCTCGCCGCCCCCGCCGGGTCAGCGCTCGGTGAGCTCCCGGTACGCCGCGGCGTCGAGCAACCCGCTCACCGCCTGCGGATCAGCCGGTGCCAACTGCACCAGCCAACCGGCACCGTACGGGTCGGCATTGACCGTCTCCGGTGCGTCCACCAGCGTCTCGTTACGGGCCACCACCGTGCCGGTCAACGGCGCGTAGATCTCCGACACGCTCTTCGTCGACTCGATCTCACCGCACGGCTCACCCGCCGTCACCTCGGCACCGACCGCAGGCAACTCGACGAACACGATGTCACCCAACGCCTCCTGCGCGAAATGGGTCACACCCACCCGCACAGGACCAGCGGCGTCGCCCGCCACCCACTCATGCTCCGCGGTATACCGCAGATCCTCTGGAATCACGGCCGGTCCTTCGGTCTGTGCACCACTCACCACCACTGACGCTCCACCCGCCGACAACATCCCGTCCGATCAGGAGACCGGGCGGGCGTACCGCAGCTGGCTCGGATCGCTCAAGGCCGACACCTCGACCACGTCGCGCTCCTCGACGATCACCGTACCGCCGTCACCGGACACCGAAGCCACCACCCCACCCGGAATGTTCAACGCCGTCCGCATCGTCGACGGCTCCCCGATCACCAGCACCTCGTACGGGCCGGTCAACCGCACAGCGTCCACCTCCACGCCGCCGTCGACGTCCAGCAGGTAGCTGCTCGCCACGATCCGCACCGACCGACCGTCCCCGCCGCTGATCTGCATCACCTCGGCGCCCGCACCCCGCAGCTCCTGCACCGCGTCCAGCAGATCCGACGCCCGGATCGGCTCCCGACCGGCGACGAACCGCACCCGCAGGCCCGGCCCCTGCGCCGGCAGACTGCCACCCAGCACCCCCAGCTCGTCCGCCCGACGCGACGCCTCCTCCAACGCCGCCGCCCGGCCCTCGGCACCCGAGGTCAACTGCCGCTGACTCGCCTCCAGCTCCGCGATGTCCTGCCGCAGCCGCTCCTCCCGGGCCTCCAGATCCGACAGGATCCGCACCAGATCCTCCTGGCGGGCCGCCGCCAACGTCGGGTCCGTCGACGTGCTGCGGACCTGAACGGCGAGGGTGAACCCGAGCAGCACCAGCAGACCCACGATCATCAGCCCGGCCGTGGACACCCGCCGGGAACCCCGACCCGCGCCGGCACCCGCCGGCCCGTCACCGCCGACCGCGGCGTCGGGACCGTCCACCGGCGGTACCCCGGCGGCGTCCGCCCGTTCCTCGGACCCTGCCGGCACCCGCCCACCCGCACCCGGCGACCGCGCCGGACCCTCAACCGGCCAGCCCGTACCGGTACTCCTACGTTCCACCATCAGCCACGCCTCACGCCCGGAACAGATGACGTCGAATCGCCGCCACGTTGCCGAAGATCCGCACCCCGAGCACCACCACGACGCCGGTGGACAACTGCCCGCCCACCCCCAACTGATCGCCCAGATACACGATCAGACCCGCCACCAGAACGTTCGAGATGAATGAGATCACGAACTGCTTGTCGTCGAAGATCCCGTCCAACTTCGCCCGGACCCCGCCGAACACCGCGTCCAACGCCGCCACCACCGCGATCGGCAGGTACGGCTGCAGCACCGCCGGCACCACCGGGTCGAAATAGATCCCCAGCAGCATTCCGGCGAGCAGCGCCAACACGGCGATCATCGAGGGCCTCCTCCCGAGGCGGTCACGGACGGGTCGGCGCCTCCCGTCCCGGACGGGCTGGACGACGCCGACGCCGACGGTGCACGGGCGTACCGCAGCTGCGGCTCGCTCGCCGCCGGCAACATCAGATCATCAGCCGAACGGACCCCGAACGACAACCCGTGATCGGCCGAGACCGCCCGTAGCACCGCGGCCGCCTGGCTGGTCCGAAACGCCTCGACCATCGACGGCGGGCCGATCGCCGTCACCTCGTACGGGCCGGTCACCGGCCGGAAATCGACCAGGATGGCGCTGCCCGCCGCCCGGATCGTCGAGGTCGCGGTCAGCCGTCTCCCGTTGACCGCGACCGCCTCGGCGCCGACGCTCCACAGGGCGTTGGCCACGTCCTGAAGATCCCGGTCCAACACCCGACCCAACTCACTGACCGACCCCTCACCGGTCACCGGATCCACCACCTCCGGCGCATCCGCCAACTCGACGACCACCCCGTCCCCGGTGACCCGGGCCAGCCCGGCGGCGGCTTCCAGGTCGCGCAGGTCCGCCGCCCGGGCCCCGTCCAGCACCGTGTCGCGCTCCCGGGCCACCTCGTCCCGCAATGTGTCCACGCGGTTCTGCAGCTCGTCGGTCTCCGTCTGGCGCTGGGTAACCTGCTCCACCAGGCCGGCCCGTGCCTGCGACCTGCTTGGCTCCTCCGCCACCGTCTTCTGGTAGGCGAGCACCACCAGGAAGCCGACCGCGGCCATCGACACGGCCATCGCCGCCCGTGCCGTCACCCGACGCCAACCCTGCGGTGGTCCTACCACCGAACGGCGGGCCGCCGCGTCCGTGTAGCCGGGATCCAGCGGTGCCCGGAACAGTTCGGTCAGAAAGTCCGGCGCGTACCCACGGTGCGGGCCGGAACCGCTGCGGTCCGCCTCGCTCATGCCCGCTCCGTTTCTGCTCCGGCGGCCCGGACCAACGCCATGGTCTGCCGTACGTACAACAGGCCGGCGATCCAGTACAGCGCCAGACCCCACCAGGCCAGACCCCACCCGACCGCGGCCACCACCGTCGCCGTCGGGGTGAATCCCAGCACTGCGGACAGCAACAGAATAGGAAACGCCGCCAAAAGTACGAAAGTCGCAGTCTTTCCTACATAGTGCACCTGTGGTGGTCCGTAGCCAAATCGGCGTAACACGACGAGGCAGCCGGCCAGCAGCACCTCACGACTGAGCAACGCCACCGTGAACTGCCACGGCATCACCTCGCGGGCCGTGAACGCCAGCAACGTGGCCAGGATGTACAGCCGGTCGGCGAGTGGGTCCAGTAGTTCGCCGAGCCGGGACACCTGACGGATCCGGCGCGCGACGAACCCGTCCACCCAGTCACTGGTCCCGCCGACGGCCAGCACCAGCAACGCCGCGACGTCCGCACGGTGCACCAGAAACAGGTACAGAAACAGTGGTACACCTAGCAAACGGACAAGACTGATCAGATTAGGAATGGTGAAGACCTGACTCGCCACATCGGTCCGCGTCGACGCGGACTGCGCGGACGGACGCGACACCGACACTTCCTCTCCCCCGCCCCGACCGGCCTGTCCCACCGGACCGGAAACGAGCGGCGGCGAACGAGCCCGACGGTCCCCCAAGGGGCACTGTCACCTGGCGAGCGCCACTATAACGCGCCCCTCACCCACCACCTTCCGACTCACCGTGGCCGTCGCCGCCGACGGCCACCCGCCGGCGCATGAACGACTGCCAGTAACCGACCATCCGCTCCACCCCGTCCACCCCGGCCACCAGTTCAGCCAGCCACCGGGCCTGCTCCGGGCTCCACAGACCGTCGCTGACGATCCAACCCTGTCCACCCAGTTCGTTGAGCACCTCCAGCCGTCGACCGGTCAGCACCCGACACCGGTGCCCCGCGCCGTCAGCGACCACGGTGACCGTCGGCCCGGCAGCCGGCCGCTTACCCCCTTCGGCAGGTGCCACCGTCTGCACGAAGTACAGGTACCCGTACTCCCACCGTTCGTCGAGCGGCGACCCGACGCCCGCCGTCGGTGCCACCGTCTGCCGCTCCTCGGCCACCCGGCGCGGCTACCCGCACGGGTTGCCGGCAAACTCCGCCCCCCCGGTTCCGACATCCCCGCTACCTGCGACCCCTTGCCATCGGACGGCGGTCGATCATGCTTGGATGGTGGGCATGCCGGCCCACCTTGAACCAGACGCCCGGCGTGACCGGTCCGCGGCCGACGCCTCACCCGGCGACATCTCCCGCCGTCGTACCCAGCGGACCCGGTGGTATCCGGTCGACCAGCTCAGCCCGCTCGCCCGAGCGCTGCTCAGCGACGACCTCGGCGGCCGCGACGTGGTGCCACAGCACGTCGCCGACCGGGTCAACGCGGAGGCTGACCAGTGGGCCAGCCACGGATTCACCGAGCAGACCGTACGTCCCTGGCGGGACCTGCCCCCGGCGGCCGCCGGGCACCTCGCCGGTCGGCAGGTCAACCCGAGAGTGCTCGATCTGCCCGTCGCCGTCGTCGCCGGAACCCCGCCCGTGCCGCTCCGGATCGCGATCGTCACCGGTCGGCTGCCCGCCGAACGGGCCTACGAACTGCTGGTACTCACCGGTGAACACCAGCCGGCGGAGTCCGGGGCGGGCAACCCACCGACCCCCGAGCCTTCCCGGGCCCGGCCGGTGACCCCGGTGCTGTTCTCCCACGCCCAGCCCGACGATGCCGCCGGCCGGAGCTGACCCCAGAGGTACTGCCGAGCCTCCGATTCGATGGAGTTTGGTTCTCCGTGCGCTATGTTGACACACCTCGTAGAGCAGGCTAGGACGCTAGGTTGAGGGAACCGAAGACGCCACCGGGCTGCGATCAATCGAGAGACCTCTCTAGTATCAGAGCGTCACGTGCCGGTCACGCAGGCTGGGCGTCACTACCGGTACGCGACCGTCCCCCCGCCAGGAGGTGAACCATGCCCGAACTCCGTGCCGCCGAACCCCGCAGCTACCCCTTCACCGCGCCTGACCGTCTCAACCTCGACGACACCTACCGGCAACTGCAGCAGGACCGGACGCTGGTACGGGTCCAGTTGCCGTTTGGGGAACCGGCCTGGCTGGCCACCCGGCACGCCGACGTCCGGTTCGTCCTCGGCGACGCCCGGTTCTCCCGCGCCGCCAGCGTCGGCCGTGACGAACCACGGATCACCCCCCGACAGATCGAGGGCGGAATCCTGTCGATGGATCCGCCGGAACACACCCGGCTCCGACGCCTGGTCGCCAAGGCGTTCACCGGCCGGCGGGTCGAACAGCTCCGACCACAGACCCGGCAGTTCGCCGACGAACTGCTGACCGGCATGATCGGCGACGGGCCGCCAGCCGACCTCGTCGAACGGTTCGCCACCCCGCTGCCGGTCCGGGTCATCTGCGAACTGCTCGGCGTCCCCTACGCCGACCGGGAACACTTCCACACTTGGAGCGAAGCGGTCGTGTCCACCACCTCGCTCTCCCCCGAGCAGGTAACGGGGTATCTCGAGAACCTGCACGGCTACATCGCCGGACTGGTGGAACAGCGCCGCCGGCACCCGACCGACGACCTGCTCGGCGCCATGGTCCACGCCCGGGACACCGACGCGAGCCGGCTCACCGAGACCGAACTCGTGCAGCTCGCCGCCGGACTGCTGGCCGCCGGCCACGAGACCACCGTGACCCAGATCCCCAACTTCGTCTACGTCCTGCTCACCCAGCCGGACCAGTTCGCCGCCCTGCGCGCCGACCCGGCCCTGGTGCCGGGCGCCGTCGAGGAACTGACCCGGTACGTTCCGCTCGGCGCCGCCTCCTCGTTCGCCCGGTACGCCACCGTCGACGTCGAGGTCGGCGGAGTACTCGTCCGGGCCGGTGAACCGGTCATCGGATCGTTGTCGGCGGCCAACCGCGACCCCGAGGTCTTCACCGACCCGGACCGGCTGGACCTGACCCGGACCGTCAACCCGCACGTCGGCTTCGGCCACGGCGTACACCATTGTCTCGGCGCCCAACTGGCCAGGATGGAGCTGCAGGTGGCGGTGGAGGCGGTGGTGCGGCGGCTGCCGCAGCTACGGCTGGCCGTACCCGAGGATCAGCTGGTGTGGAAGACCGGCCTGCTGGTCCGCGGGTTGAACGCGATGCCGGTGACCTGGGGTTGATCCTCCTCCGCCGGGCCCGACGCGCGGCCCGGACCATGCCGGCCATCGGACGTGAACCGTTCCAGTCCCCCACGGCCGGTGCCGTGGGTAACCCCGGAGGTGGCGATGAACCAGCGGTCCTGGCAGGTCAGCGTCGACGAGCAACGGTGCGTCGGGTCCGGCATCTGCGCCGGTACCGCGCCGGGGCACTTCAGCCTGGTCGACGGGGTGTCCCAGGGGCCCGCGTCCGACATCGATCCGGCCGAAACAGTCATCGACGCTGCTGAATCATGCCCGGTCGAGGCAATTCTGGTCCGCGACGCCGACGGCACCCCGCTGGCACCGCTGCCCTGACCCGGCGGGTCGGGGCCGACCGACGGCCATCCGGATCTGACCGGAGGCGGACCGGACCACCACCGACGGTCGACTTGCTCACGGCCGCCCCGGTCGACCACGATTCCTCCCGGCACGCATGCGTCCGGTCCCGGCGCTCGGCCCACGAGACGACCGACTCACCTGCGGTCGGTACCTCCCTGACCCGCCCGGAGTCGATCGCGATGAACCGTTGCCCCGTCCGCACCGAACTACCAGGGGTGAAGCAACGACGAGCCGCCCGGTGGGCCCGGCACGCCGCAGCCGGTGCCGCGGCACTGCTCCTCGGCGGCATGCTGGTAATGGTCGCCCCCGCCGGCCCGGCGGCCGCACACGCGGTGCTGGTGACGGCGGAGCCCGCCCCCGGATCGGTGCTGGGCAACTCGCCCCGGGAAGTGGTGCTGACCTTCAGCGAACCGGTGCGCCCGGTCACCGGGCGCCTGCAGGTACTGGCGCCGGACGGGAAGCGGATCGACGACGGAACACCACGAACCGACGGGACCACCGTCACCCTCCCGGTCCGGGTCGCCGACCGCCCGCTCGGCACCTACCTGGTCAGCTACCGGGTGATCTCGGCGGACAGCCACCCGGTGGGCAGCGGCTACACGTACTCGGTAGGAGCGCCGTCCGCGACGGTGCCCGAGCCGCGCGACGGCGGGCAGCGGCTGCCGGTGGCGGTCGCCGTGACCACCGCGAAGTACGTCGGCTACGCCGGGGTGGTACTCGCCGTCGGCCCCGCGCTGCTGCTGGCGCTGCTGTGGCCGCCCCGGCTGGGCCGCCGGCCCGGCAAGGTCATGGTCGGCACCGGGCTCGGGCTGATCGGCCTGGCCACGGTGGCCGGCCTGTACCTGCAGGCGCCGTACTCGACCGGCAGTGGCCTGCTGGAGGTCTCCGCCGGGGACCTGGCCGCCGTCGTCGACAGCGGGTACGGGCTTGCGCTGCTCGGCCGGCTGGTGGTCCTGGCCGCGGTGGCGGCGCTGGTGTCCCCGGCCCTCGCCGGGGTCGGCGGCACCCGTCGCGGGCTGGCCCTCGTCGGGCTGGGCGTGGCCGGGCTGGTCACCTGGCCGCTGACCGGTCACGCGGTGGCGGCGCCGGTACCGCCGGTCAGTATCGCCGCCGACACCGTGCACATCGCCGCGGTCGGGGTGTGGATCGGCGGGCTGGTGACCCTCGGCGCGGTCCTGCTGCGCCGCACCCACCCCCGTGTCCTGGGCCGGATCCTGCCGGTCTGGTCCCGGTGGGCGACGGTGGCGGTCTGTTGGCTGCTGCTCGCCGGTGCCGTCCAGGCGCTGATGGAGACCGGCGGCCCGACCGCACTGGCCACCACCGGGTACGGGCGGTTGGTGCTGGTGAAGATCGCGCTGGTGGCGGTGCTGCTGTTGACCGCCGGGTACGCGCGACGGCTGGTCGGGCGGTGGCGGGCGTCGCACGTACGGCGACTCACCGGCCTGGTCGGTGTCGAGGTCGCGGTGGCGGTGGCGGCTCTCGGGGCCAGCGCGGTACTGGTGCAGACGACTCCGGCCCGTACCGCCGTCGTCGAGGCTCAGGCCCTCGGGCAGGACACCTTCGCTCAGACGCTGACCAGCTCGCTGTACACCCTCCAGTTCGACATCTACCCGGTGCAGCTCGGCGAACACAACACGGTGCACGCCTACGTGTACACGCCGGAGGGCGCGCCGGTACAGGTGGAGGAGTGGACGATGACCACTTCGCTGCCGGCACAGGACGTCGAGCCGGTAACGACTCTGCTGCTGGGCGTGGACGACAACCACGCGGTCGGCGCGGTCGCGTTTCCCGTGCCGGGCGAGTGGGAGCTGCGCTTCACCATCCGGTTGTCCGACGTCGACCAGGCGACGGTCCGTACCACCGTGCCGGTCCGCTGAACCGGCTGGCGGGCCGGTCTGCGGCAAGGAGACCTGGTCAGGCGACAGCGGTCACTGTTCGGTGAGCCGCCAGTGGGTGGTGCCGCCGGAGCCGACCAGTTCGCCCTCGTCGTCGGCGGGCCCGGCCCCGGTCGGGTCCGCCGGGACGGCGCGGTGGCGGCGGCTGCGCCACCAGACGACGGCCGCGCCGATCGCCGCTCCGCCGGCCAGGCCGGCCAGCAGCAGTCCCATCCCGGTGCCGGCGTTGCCGTCCGAGCCCGCTGCGGCGGCCTGCGCCGGCGGGTCCTGGGCGGCTGCCGGTGCCGGGTCGCCGTGGTGGGCTCCGTGACCGGCGGCCGTCGGGTCGGCCGGTCCGAGGGTCAGCACCGGGCCGGGCCGCGGCGCGTTCGGGCCGCCCCAGTGGACCACGGTGCCGTCGGAGTAGGTCTGGGTCACCGCGAATTCGATCCGGTCCGTGTCCGGCAGCGGGCCGACCGAAACGGTCAGCAGCACCGGCGCCGGTTCGTCGGCGGGTGGAGAGACCAGCTGCCAGGTGATGCTCTCGGTGGCCTCGGTCATCAGGCCTCCGTGCAGGCCGGGCAGCGGCTCCGGCAGGGCCCGGTTGATGATCCTGGGTGCCCAGTCGTCGACCGACATCGGGTAGACCTCGGCGATGGGCAGGTCCGCCGGCAGATCGAGGCGCACCTCGGCGGTGTGTGCGTCCGGCCGTTCCTGCGGAAGTTCGAAGGTCAGCTGAATGCCGGCCCCACGAGGTGCCTGGGTCGGTTCCAGGCCGATGTTGGCCGCAGCCACCGCCGACCCGGACAGCACGACCGCCAGCACCGAACCGGACAGCACCGCGCCGATCCGGACGGCGTTCGCGCGCAGACAGTTGACCATGAGCCTCGCCTCCCGTACGTCAGCGGCCGCTGCCGCCGGAACCTGATCCACCGGTAAGGAGTTCGGCGGACGGGGCCGAACGGTTCAATCCGACCACGGACCTTTTTCGCCGGGTGGGGCGGGGGAGATCGGCGGCGGCACCGCGGGTGGGCATGGCCACACGTACGGTACGGGGGCGAGGTCGCCGAAGCGGGGGCGGTAGTGGTCGGGGTCCTTGTGTACCAGTGCGGCGCGGTGCGACAGGTGCAGGTCGGCGCGGCCGAGCCAGGCCGGTAGTGCGCAGGCGGCGCCGAGTTCGGCCTGGTCGCGGATCAGGGTGCGGCCGGTCGCGGCGGTGAATTCGCGGCGCAGGGTGTCGGCGACGGTGTCGGCCCGGCCGGGCCGGGTCCATTCGGCGCAGACCGTCAGGCCGTACCGGACCAGCGCCTCGGGGTGGCCGCGCCACATCCGGACCGCCGGGTGGTGACGCCAGCCGTACCCGGGCACGGTCAGGCCGCGTAGCACCTGCAACGCTTCGACGCGCTGCTTGCCGAGGCGTCGGGCGTCGAGCGCGGCGGCGCTGGCCGTGAAGTCGGGGTACGGCAGGAACGTCTGCATGGGTGCCGTGGGCCGGCCGAGGTGGTCAGTCCGGCCGGTCTTCGGGTTCGCTGTCGTCGTCGGCGACCGGCGGATGGGGACCGTACGGTGAGGCCTGGCCGGCCGGGACGGGACGGTCGCCGCCGCCGCGACGCCCGGGTCGGCGGTCGGCTCCGTCGGGATCCTTGCTCTCCTGGACCAGCGGGTTGTCCCCGCTGCGACGCATTTCCGGTTGCTGGATGTTGGTCACGATCCCTCCCGGTGATCTGGTCGGTCGTCATCCGGCTACCCGGTACCGGCGGTGACATGCCGGCGGGGGGGTCGGGCTAGCCCGACCGAGGGTGGCTGGTCATCCGCCCGCCGGCCGGCGGCGCTCATCCCGGCCGGCGGGCATGGCGTCCGGGGTGCCGGGTATCTCGGTGCCCCGACGAGCGCTGAGCGAGGAGGAACCACGATGAGAAGGACCGTAGTGACCCGGCTGGGGCTGTTGGCCGGGCTGACCGCCGTCGCGTTGATCCCGGCGACCGCGCACGCGACAGCACCGTCCGAGCAGGACAGCGAATACCTGCGTACGATCCACCAGGTCAATCTGGCCGCTGTGCAGATCGGGCAGTTGGCGCAGGACAAGCAGGATGCCGACCAGGCGGTGAAGGACCTGGGTGGTGACATGGTGGCCGACCACACCCGGCTGGACGAGGAGGTCGCCCGGGTGGCCGGTGAGGTCGACGTCGCCCTGCCCGACTCACCCACCCAGGAGCAGCAGGACGTGGTCACCCAGCTGAACGGGTTGTCCGGTGCCGAGTTCGACACGGCGTTCGTGGAGAGCCAGTTGGCGGGCTACGCCAAGGCGATCGAGGTGAACAACGCCGAGATCTCGCAGGGCTCCGACGAGCGGGTGGTGAACCTGGCGCAGGAGGCCGGACCGGTGCTTGAGGACCTGTACGCGGCGTTGCAGGGCCTCGCCGCACAGCTCGGGCTGCCGACCTCGCCGAGTCCCGGGGTGAGCCCCACGGTTGACCCGACCGCGCCGGGCACGACGACGCCCGAGCCGACGGTCAGCCCGACCCTGCCGTCGCCGACGGTCGACCCGCAGACGCCGCTGCCGGCGCAGAGCTGACCTGCGGGCCGCGTTTCCGCGCCGGTGCGGTCGGCCCGGACCGACCGCACCGGCGCGGAACCGGACGAGATGATCGCTCACAGTGGTCGACCGGGGTGGTGCACAGTCCGAAACGGGGCTGGCACATCGACCGCACATACCGTAACGTGACGGCTCACACACCGCGCGCATCAGCGGATATCGGCTCATGCGAATGCCTCAGCATCCTCCCTCCCCGGCGTCCGTCGCCACCCGACCGGAGGTTCGACGTGGATTTCGTCATCACCAGGAGCTACCAGGGCACCACGGTACGACTCGCCTTGCACGGTGAACTTGACCTCGCCACAGCCGGCGAGGTCCGCGACGCGGTCACCGCGTTGCTCGCCCGGTCCGCACCCGAGCGGATCGTGCTGGACCTCACGTGCGTCAGCTTCATCGACTCGACCGGGATCGGCAGCCTGGTCGCCTGTCACCAGGCTGCCGGGGTCAGCGGCAGCCGGCTCGAGCTGGAGAACATCAGCAGCTTCACCCGACGGCAGCTGTGGGCGACCGGGCTACTCGGACTGTTCGGCTTCCCCGCCGACCACGCGACGCCGACCGACCTGCCGGTGGGGCGCTGACCGTACGGTCACAGCACCCGGCCCAGTTGGGTGTGCCGGCTGCGCCGCGACTGCCGACTGGCCCACCGGGCCTCCACGACCCGCAGGTAGCAGGCGGTCAGCGGACCCGGGTGGTACGTGGTGGCGGCGAAACCCCACTGGGAGGCCAGGCTCTCCCCCCGACGGAGGAGGTTGTCCACATCGTGCAGGGTGAGCCGCAACCGCCGTACCGCCGTACCGATCACCGCACGGCGCACCGGCACGGCACGCCGGGCCTCGATGTCGGCGACGTCGACGTGCTCGCCGAACTGGTAGCCGACGATGCGGATCACCTCATCGGCGGAGACCGGTTCGCGGCCGGCGGCGGTCAGGCGTACCGCGGTGTCGGCGAAGCAGCGCAGCTCGGTCAGCGGGAACCCGCTACGACTCAACTGGTCGACAACCGTCACGAAGGCCCCCTCGACCACCCCGAACAGGGCGATCGGGTCCAGGCCGGCGCCCCGGCGCTCCAACCGGTGGATGAGCCAGGACTGGCCGAGGACGCAGGCCCGCAGGTGGTGTCCCTCAAGCGTGGTCAGCAACTAGCCCTCCCCGGTCGGCATCCGTCCCGAACCCGGACGGAGCGCCCACGCCAGCCGGGTGATGGAGCTATCCACCGTCCGGCCACCAAAACCGACCAAACGTTACCGCGTACCGTACGTCGAGCCGAACTCCGGGGCGACGACGGCACCTACCAACTGTTTGATTGATTAGTCACGCAACTGCCCTGTCGCCGGGTCAGCGTAGCGAGACCCGGCACGGGGCACCGAGCGGGATCGGACGACTCAGGAGCACTGGTCGGGACACCGGATCCGGCCGTCAACTGGGCGATGCCGCAACGGTCTGGCAGGATGGGTACGCATGTGCGGACTTGCGGGTGAGCTGCGCCGCGACGGTTCCCGCGCCGACATCGGCGCGGTGGAGCGGATGGCGGCTACAATGAGTGACCGGGGGCCCGACGACGGAGGCTCCTGGTCACACGGAAGTGTGGCCTTCGGACACCGGCGCCTGAAGATCATCGACCTGTCGGCGGCCAGCAACCAGCCGATCGTCGACTCCGCCGCCGGCCTGACCGGCGTCTTCAACGGCTGCATCTACAACTACCGGGAGCTGCGCGAGCAACTGCAGGCACGGGGCCACAGGTTCTTCTCGTCGGGCGACAGCGAGGTCGTCGTCAAAGCCTACGCCGAGTGGGGCGTCGACTTCGTCGACCATCTGGTCGGCATGTTCGCTGTCGCGATCACCGAGCGCGACAGCGGCCGGTTGGTCCTGGCCCGCGACCGGCTCGGCATCAAGCCGCTGTACGTCGACGAGCGCTCCGGCGTGGTCCGGTTCGCCAGCACCCTGCCGGCGCTGCTGGCCGGCGGCGGGGTGGACACCGGCATCGATCCGGTGGCACTCGCCCACTACCTCAGCTTCCACAGTGTTGTCCCCGCGCCGCGGACGATCCTCAACGGCATCCGCAAGCTGCCACCGGCCACCGTCCGGGTCTACCAGCCCGACGGCCGGGTGGACGAGCGCCGCTACTGGGATCCGCCGTTCGGCCGGGACCCCCGCCGCGCCGACTGGTCGGAGCAGGACTGGCAGGACGCTCTGCTCGAATCGTTGACCACCGCGGTGCAGCGCCGGATGGTCGCCGACGTGCCGGTCGGCGTCCTGCTCTCCGGTGGGCTCGACTCCTCGCTGGTCGTGGCACTGCTGGCCGAGCAGGGTCAGCGTGATCTGGCCACCTTCTCGATCGGCTTCGACGCAGTCGGTGGGCGGGAAGGCGACGAGTTCGTCTACTCCGACCTGGTGGCGCAGCGGTTCGACACCGACCATCATCAGATCCGGGTGGCCGCCCGGGACCTGGTGCCGCCGCTGGAGGCCGCCGTCGCGGCGATGAGCGAACCCATGGTCAGTCACGACTGCGTCGCGTTCTACCTACTCAGTCAGGAAGTCGCCAAACACCTCAAGGTGGTGCAGTCCGGCCAGGGTGCCGACGAGATCCTCGGCGGGTACCACTGGTACCCGCCGCTGGCCCGCGTCGGCCGTGACCAGGCGCTGGACACCTACGCCACGGCCTTTTTCGACCGCGACGCCGCCGGTCTCGCCCAGGTGCTGAACCCGGAGTACCTCGCCGTCGGTGATCCCGCCCGTGAGTTCGCCGCCGCCCACCTGGGCCGCGCCGGCGCGCAGGACGCGGTCGACGCGGGGTTGCGGATCGACACCACGGTGATGCTCGTGGACGATCCGGTGAAGCGGGTCGACAACATGACCATGGCGCACGGCCTGGAGGCCCGCGTGCCCTTCCTCGACCACGAGTTCGTCGAGCTCGCCGCCACCTGCCCGCCCGAGCTCAAGCTGGCCCAGGGCGGCAAGGGGGTACTCAAGGAGATCGGCCGTCGGGTGCTGCCCTGGGAGGTGATCGACCGGCCGAAGGGGTACTTCCCGGTACCCGGGCTGACCCACCTGGAGGGCAAGCTGCTCGACCGGGTCCGCGACGCCCTGCACGCGCCGCCGGCCCGTCAACGCGGGCTGTTCCGCGACGGGTACGTCGACGGGCTGCTGCGCGACCCGAACGCCGAACTCACCCCGCTGCGGGGCAACAAGTTGTGGCAACTCGGACTGCTGGAGATGTGGCTGCAGAACCATGGCATTGACTGACGACACGAGCGCCCCCCGCCCCGACTCCCCCGCCCCCCGGCGGGAACGGATCGGCCCTGGAGGCGACCCGGTCGTCCCGGGCGATCCGCCGGCCAAGCCCACCGACAGCGCCGACGTCATCCTGGAGTGCGGCTGGGGCCGGCTGGTCTTCGGTCAGACGTTCGCCGACCCCTCCGACGTCGCCGACGTGCTGCGTTCGGAAGCCGCCGGGTCCCGCGACATCTGCATCTACCTGCCCGACCCGCACGTGCTGGTGTCGCGGCTGCCGGACGAGCTGTTCATCGACCCGTCGCTGACCTTCCGGCTGGACCTCACCCAGGTGCGCGAACCACAGCCACCGGAGCCGGGGCTGCGGATCCGGCCGCTACGCGACGATTCCGACGCCGACGCGGTCAACCGGATATACGCCCACAACGGGATGGTCACCGCCCCGGTCGACATTCTGGTCGACAACGCCACGACCGAACGCTTCGTGCACCTGGTCGCCGAAAACGTCACCGGTCAGGTCGTCGGCACCATCACCGGCATCGACCATGTGGCGGTCTTCGACGACCCGGACAACGGCTCCAGCCTATGGTGCCTGACCGTTGACCCGCTGCACGCGCCACCCGGCACCGGCCAGGCGCTGCTGCTGGAGCTCGCCGGCCGGCTCGCCGACCGCGGCCGGGTCTACGTCGACCTGTCCGTGCTGGCGGAGAACGACGGCGCGATCCGCCTCTACGAACGGCTCGGATTCGAACGCACACCGACGCTGTGCGTCAAACGCAAGAACCCGATCAACGAACGGCTTTTCCTGGCCAGCATGCCGGACGGCTACGACGAGCTGAACCCGTACGCCCGGATCGTCGCCGACGAGGCGATGCGCCGCGGCATCCGGGTCGAGGTCATCGACGCGTCCTGGGGCGAGCTGCGGCTGACCAACGGCGCCCGCAGCATCGTCACCCGCGAGTCGCTGTCCGAGCTGACCTCGGCGGTGGCGATGAGCCGGTGCGACGACAAGCGGGTGACCCGGCGGGTGCTGCTCGACGCCGGGTTGGCCGTACCGCACGGCCGAACCGCCACCGGCGACGCCGACGACGAGGCGTTCCTCGCCAAGGTCGGTGAGGTGGTGGTCAAACCGGCCCGCGGCGAACAGGGCACCGGGATCACCGTCGGCGTCACCGACCCGACCGCCTTACGGGCCGCCGTCGACCTGGCCCGCAGGCACTGCCCGCAGGTGCTGATCGAACAGCGGCACCAGGGGGAGGACCTGCGGGTCCTGGTGATCGACCACGAGGTGGTGGCCGCTGCGGTCCGCCGCCCGGCGGCGGTGACCGGCGACGGCGTACACACGGTGGCCGAGCTGATCCGGCGACACAGCCGGCGGCGGGCCGCGGCCACCGGCGGCGAGTCGAAGATCCCGCTGGACGACCTGACCCGTGAAGTGGTCACCGAGGCCGGGCACGCGATGGACGACGTGCTGCCGACCGGCGAGGTGCTGACCGTGCGGCGGACCGCGAACCTGCACACCGGCGGGACGATCCACGACGTCACCGACCGGCTGCACGCCGAGCTGGCCGCAGCGTGCGTGGCCGCCACCCGGGCGCTGGCCATTCCGGTGGCCGGGATGGACCTGCTGGTGACCGCTCCTGATCAGCCCGACCATGTCTTCATCGAAGCCAACGAACGGCCCGGACTGGCCAACCACGAGCCGCAGCCGACCGCGGAACGCTTCATCGACCTGCTGTTCCCCGGCACCAGCGCGCAGCAGCGGCGGTGGAGCCCGCCCGGACCCGGCGGGGCGCCGGCAACGCCGTGATCGGCGGCGGTACGGTCTTGGCATGCCGGCCGACCCGAACCTCCCCGCCCCCCTGAAACTGGACCTCGACTACCTGCAGCAGGTGATGCTGGAGCTGCTGGACATCCCCAGCCCGTCCGGCCGCACCGACCACGTGCAGCAGTACGTCGGGGAACGGCTGTCCGCTCTCGGCATCCCGTTCACGGTCACCCGGCGGGGCGCGCTCAGCGCCTCGCTGTGCGGGCCGCGGACCACCGGCGCGGACCGGGCGATCGTGGTGCACACCGACACGATCGGCGGCATGGTCAAACGGTTGAAGGAGAACGGCCGGCTGGAGCTCAAGCAGATCGGCACCCACAGCGCCCGGTTCGCCGAAGGCGCCCACGTGCGGGTATACACCGACAGCCTGGACCGGGTGATCACCGGCCAGGTGCTGCCGTTGAAGGCCAGCGGCCACCGCTACAACGACGGCGTCGACCTGCAGGGTGTCGGCTGGGAGCAGGTCGAGGTGCGGGTCGACGAACCGGTCACCGACATCGCCGGGCTCCGCGCGCTCGGCATCGACGTCGGCGACTTCGTGGCGATGCTGCCGGCACCGACGATCACGCCCAGCGGCTACGTCAAGTCCCGCCATCTGGATGACAAGGCGGGGGTGGCGGCGGTGCTGACCGCGGTGAAGGCGATGGTTGACGCCGGCCAGCAGCCGCCGGTCACCGCCCACCTGCTGATCACCTGCACCGAAGAGGTCGGGCACGGCGCCAGCCACGGGCTCGACCCGGACGTGGCCGAGATCGTCTCGGTCGACGCCGCAGTGGTGGCCCCCGGCCAGCAGTCCCGGGAGGACGCCGCGACCCTGGCGATGGGCGACGGTGTCGGCCCGTTCGACTACCACCTGACGCGCAAGCTGGCCGGCCTGGCCGTCGATCACGACGTGGACCTGGTCCGCGACGTGTTCGACTACTACCGGTCGGACGTGGCGGCGGCGGTCGAGGCCGGCGCGCACGCCCGGGTGGCGCTGCTCGGCTTCGGGGTGGACGCCACCCACGGTCACGAACGCACCCACCTGGAGGGGCTGCGGCACCTCACCCAACTGCTCTGCCTCTATCTGCAGAGTGAGCTGGTGTTCCCGGAGTGGGACGCCGAACCGGACGGTGACCTGGCCGACTTCCCGTCGCTGGCGGTGCAGCCGGCGCAGGAGGAGGGGCCCCGGGAAGGGCCGATCGGGGTGGCCTGACACCCCCGGGCGGCGAGCGGCCTCAGCGCCGGTCGCCAAGCAGGGTGGCCAGCACCGCCGGGTCGCTGGCCGACGCGGCCTGGGCCCACGCCTCGTACTGCACCGAGGCGTCCAGGCCGGACGAGGCGGCGACCCGGACGCTCTGCTTGACGTGGCGTACCAAATGCGGATCCAGGTCGGCGTAGCGGTGCGCGGCGGCCAACGCGGCGGCCAGCGGATCGTCGACCACGTCGAGCACCAGGCCGAGCTCGTGGGCCCGGGCGGCGTCGAGCATCGCGCCGTCCAGCAGGATCTGCATGGCCCGCTGCGGGCCGAGCGCGTCGACCAGGAAATAGGTGCAGCCGCCGCCGGGGTGCAGGCCGATCCGGGTGAACGTCGCCCCGAACCGGGCGCGGGGGCCGGCGATCCGCTGGTCGCAGCACATCGCCAGGTTGAGGCCGGCACCCACCGCAGGTCCCTGCACTGCGGCGATGGTCACCAGGTCCAGGTCGCGCACCGCGAGGAAGCTGCGGTAGATGTCCTCCAGGTCGCGGCGGGTCTGGCTGACCGGCCGGACCGGGCCGCCGAAGATCTCGTCGAGGTGGGCACCCGAACAGAACGCGGTGCCGGCGCCGGTGACGACCAGGACCCGGGCGTCGCGGTCAGCGGCGACGCGCGACACCGCCTCGGCCAGCTCCCGCTTCATCACGGCGCCGATCGCGTTGCGCCGGTCGGTATCGTCGAGGGTCAGCACCCGCACGCCCGGATGGTCGGCGGTACGCAACGATACGGTCTGCATGTCAACTCCCGATCCGGTCGGTCACGGTCCACCGCCACAGGTCGCCGCCGTCGGCGACCACCATGCCCAGGATATGGGACGCCACGCGGGTGGCGACCGGCTCGTCGCGCCAGGCGAGCAACCGGCCGGTGCAGCGGTGCAGCGGGTGTTCCCGGGTGACGCCCACCGCGCCGTGCAGTTGGTGCGCCAGCCGGGCCACCGTGGTGGCGGCCCGGCCGAGGACCACCCGGGCGGCGGCGACCCGGCTCGCCGCGTAGTCGCCGCCCCAGGCGGCCAAGGCGCCGCGCAGCGCCACCCGGCTCTGCTCCCGCTCCCCCGCCATGGTCGCCACCGCGTGCGCCACCGCCTGCTGGGCCAGCAGCGGCCGACCGAACTGGGTGCAGACCCGGACGTGTTCGATCGTCAACTGACAGGTCCGTTCGACGGCGCCGAACAGCGCGGCGGCCCGCAGCAGCGACTCCCGGCACCGCACGTCGGCGACGTGCGGTGCGGTCATCGCCACCCGTAGCGGTACGCAGCCCCGCAGGGCGACCCAGTCCCGGGGTTCGCCGGCGAGGTTGGTACCCGGGGTGACGTGCAGCCCGTCGGCGCCCGGGTCGACCCGGGCCAGCACCGGCCGCCGGCCGGCCGTCGTCGGCCGCGCCGCCTGCCGGTGGTGTACCGGCAGGCGCTCTACTACCACGGCGGCACCGCCGCCCACCACGGCGACCGCCCCTACCCGATGTGCATGAACGTCCCCGGGCTGAAGATCATCGTGCCCAGCAACGGACCGGACCTCAAGGGCCTGCTCAGGACAGCCATCCGCGACGACAACCCGGTGCTGTGCTTCGAGGACGCCAACCTGTGGGCCCGCCGCGGCCGGGGGCCGGCACCGGCCGACGACGAGCACCTGGTCCCGTTCGGCGTCACGGCGATTCCCCGGGCCGGCTCCGACGTGGCCGTGATCGGCATCGGCGGCGGCCCTCGATGCCGCCGACCAGCTCGCCGCCGACGGCATCTCCGTCGAGGTCGTCGACCCACGCACCCTGGTCCCGATGGACTGGCCGACCATCGTCGCGTCGGTGGCCAGGACCGGCCGCGCCGTCGTCGTCGACCCGGCCAACCGCACCTGCAGCGCGGCCAGCGAGATCGCCGCACGCTCGGAGAGAGGTGAGCATGGAGACCGAGGTGCGTCTGCCGCAGTTCGGCATGGGCATGTCCGAAGCCGAGGTGATGCAGTGGTACGCCGCCGACGGTGACCGGGTCGAGGAGGGCGCCGACCTGGTCGAGGTGGAGGCGGAGGTCGAATCGGCCGCCGACCAGCGGTAGACGTCACCACCACCAGGGGATACGGCCGGCGGGACGGTTCCCCGCCGGCCCGCCCGGCGGTAGGTTCGGACCGGACCTGTGTGACGACGATGTTCCAGGAGGGTTCCGATGAGCCAACACGTCCGGGGTGTGATCTCCCGGAGCACCGGTACGCCGGTCGAGGTCGCCACGATCGTCGTACCGGACCCCGGCCCGGGCGAGGCGGTGGTGCGGGTACAGGCCTGCGGTGTCTGCCACACCGACCTGCACTACCGTGACGGCGGCATCAGCGACGACTACCCGTTCCTGCTCGGCCACGAGGCGGCCGGCACCGTCGAACAGGTCGGCGACGGGGTGACCGACGTCGCCCCCGGCGACTTCGTGGTGCTGAACTGGCGTGCCGTCTGCGGCACCTGCCGGGCCTGCGTCCGGGGCCGACCCTGGTACTGCTTCGCCACCCACAACGCCACCCGGAAGATGACACTGACCGACGGCACCGTGCTCTCCCCCGCGCTGGGCATCGGCGCCTTCGCCGAGAAGACCCTGGTACACGCCGGCCAGTGCACCAAGGTGGACCCGGCGGCCCGGCCGGCCGCCGTCGGCCTGCTCGGCTGCGGAGTGATGGCCGGGCTGGGAGCCGCGATCAACACCGGCGGCGTCGGCCGCGGCGACTCCGTCGCGGTCATCGGTTGCGGCGGCGTCGGCGACGGCGCGATCGCCGGGGCCGCCCTGGCCGGTGCGACGACCATCATCGCCGTCGACACCGACCCCCGGAAACTGGACTGGGCGCGCGGCTTCGGCGCCACCCACACTGTGGACGCCCGGCAGACCGACGTGGTGGAACGGATCCAGGAGCTCACCGGCGGGTTCGGCGCCGACGTCGTCATCGACGCGGTCGGCCGCCCGGAAACCTGGAAACAGGCGTTCTACGCCCGGGACCTGGCCGGCACCGTCGTCCTGGTCGGCGTACCGACCCCGCAGATGCGCGTCGAACTGCCGCTGCTGGACGTGTTCGGTCGCGGCGGCGCGCTCAAATCCAGCTGGTACGGCGACTGCCTGCCGTCGCGCGACTTCCCGATGCTGACCGAACTGAACCGGCAGGGCCGCCTCGACCTCGACGCCTTCGTCACCGAGGAGATCCCGCTCGACCAGGTCGAGCAAGCCTTCGACAAGATGCACCACGGTGACGTGCTCCGCTCGGTGGTGGTGTTCTGATGTCCACCCGGATCGACCACACCGTCACATCCGGGACGTTCTCCCTGGACGGGCAGACCTTCGATGTCGACAACAACGTCTGGGTGGTCGGCGACGGCACCGAATGCGTGGTGATCGACGCCCCGCACGAGGTCGAGGCGATCCGCGCCGTCGTCGGCGCGCGTACCGTCCGGGCGATCGTCGCCACCCACGCCCACGACGACCACATACGGGTCGCGGCGCGCCTGGCCGACGAGACCGGCGCGCCGGTGCTACTGCACCCGGCCGACCAGGTGCTCTGGGACCAGGTCCACCCGCGGCGGCCGCCGGACGCCGCGCTGGCCGACGGGCAGCAGCTCACCGTCGGCGGCACCACGCTGCGGGTCCTGCACACCCCCGGGCACAGCCCCGGTGCCTGCTGCCTGTCCGCGCCCGAGCTGGGCGTGGTGTTCACCGGCGACACGCTGTTCGCTGGCGGCCCGGGAGCCACCGGCCGCTCCTACAGCGACTTCGGCACGATCATCGCGTCCATCCGCGACCGGCTGTTCACCCTGCCGGACGACACGATCGTGCACACCGGACACGGCGACAGCACCACGATCGGCGCCGAACGGCCGCACCTCGACGAGTGGATCGCCCGCGGCCATTGACCGGCATTTCGCGACCGGTGCCGCGTCACCCGGCCGCCGTCGCGGGTCCGACGCCGGCCGCCAGCGACGCCGGCAGCGGCCGGCCGCCGAGCGCCGGACCGTTGGTCTGCAGGTGACACGAGACGTGACCGCCGTCGTCCACCGGCACCGCCGCCGGCATCTCGACCCGGCAGCGGTCCAGCACCAGCGGGCAGCGGGTATGGAACGGGCAGTCGGACGGCGGCGCGACCGGGCTGGGCAGCTCACCGACCGGCGACGCGGCCCGCACGCCGCGCTGGCGGCGCCGGGCCGCGCCCGGCACGGCGGCGAGCAACGCCCGGGTGTACGGGTGGGCCGGTGCGGCGAACACCCGCGCGGTCGGCCCGGTCTCCACCACCCGGCCCAGGTACATGACCGCCACCCGGGCCGCGACATGCCGTACGGCGAGCAGGTTGTGGCTGATGAACAGCAGGGCCACCCCCCGTTCCCGCTGCAACACCCGCAACAGCATGAGGATCTGGTTCTGGGTCGACACGTCCAGTGCGCTGACCGTCTCGCCCGGCGCCACTGTCAGGTCCACGCCGCGTACCGCCTGCACCGGCGCGGCCCGGCGGCCGAACAGCGACCGGCCCGGGAACGTGACGTGCAGGTCGGAAAGGCGCAGTAGTTCACTCATCGGTCATCGCCTCCGGGTCGAGCAGGCAACGGCTCGCGTGTCCGTCGGCCGTGCGACGCAGCACGATCGGTCCGCTGCGACAGGCGTCGCGGGCGTACCGGCAGCGCGGCTGGAACCGGCAGCCGGACGGCAGTTCGTCCGGGCCGGGCGGGGCACCGGGGATCCAGGTCAGTTCGCCGTCGACGGCGGCGTCCGGCGCGGCGGCCAGCAGTGCCCGGCTGTACGGATGGCGGGAACCGGCGAGGAAGGTGTCGATGTCGCACTCCTCGACGACCTGGCCGGCGTACATCACCACCACCCGATCGCACACTTCGGCGACCACCCCGAGGTCGTGGGTGACCAGCAGGACGGCCAGCCCGAACCGGTCGCGCATCTCGTGCAGCAGATCCAGGATCTGCGCCTGTACGGTGACGTCCAGGGCCGTCGTCGGTTCGTCAGCGACCAGCAGTTTCGGCTCGCAGGCCAGCGCGATGGCGATCAGGACCCGCTGCAGCATGCCGCCGGAGAAACTCGTGCGGGTACGCCCGGGCCCGGGACCGGGCGTCCGGCACGCCGACCAGGTCGAGCAGTTCGACCGCCCGGTCGGCGGCCGCCCGGCGGGACAGCCCCCGGTGCCGGCGTACCGACTCGGCGATCTGCTCGCCGACGGTGAACGCCGGGTGCAGGCTGGACATCGGCTCCTGGAAGATCATGGAGATCTGGTCGCCGCGGACGTCCTCCCAGCCCCGACGGGACAACCGGTACAGGTCGGTCCCGTCGAGCCGGACCGTGCCGCCCCGACCCGCAGGTCCCGGGGCGGCAGCAGCCCCATCAACGCCAGCGCGGTGGTGCTCTTGCCGCAGCCCGACTCCCCGACCAGCCCCACGGTCTCACCTGCGGCCACCTCGAACGGCACTTTGTGAACGAGGTCGGTCCAGCCGCCGGCGGCGGCGCTACCCACCGCGACGGTGAGGTCGGTGACCTGCAGCACCGCGCCGGTGACCGGCGCCGGTTGAGCGGTGCTCCTGGCAGATTCGGTGCTCCTGGCGGGTGTGGTCAACGCGGGCTCCTGGATTCGCGGCCGAGCGAGTCACCGACGCCGTCGGCGAGCACGTTCGTGGCCGGCACGGTCGAGGTGATCACCGCGCCGGGGGCGACCGCCAGCCACCAGGCGGTGTCGACGTACGGCAGCGCTCGGCCGAGCAGCGCGCCCCAGCTCGCGTCCGGCGGCTGGACACCGAGCCCGAGGAAGCTCAGACCGGCCTCAGCGAGCATGGCGAACCCACTGGCCACCGCCACCTGCACGACGACCGGGCCGGTGATGTTCGGCAGCACGTGCCAGCGGACCAGCCGACCCAGCGGGGTGCCGATGACCCGCGAGGCGTCGATGTACGTCTCGTGGTAGACCTGCAGGACACTGGTGCGGGTCAGCCGGGCGAACCGCGGCACGAACACCACGCCGACGGCGATCATCGCCTGGCTGAGCCCTGGGCCGAGCACGCCGATCGCCAGCAGCAGCGGCGGAAAGGCCATCACCCGTCGACGATCCGCATCAGCAGCCCACCGGGCAACGCCGGCAGCAGCACCGCGAGCAGCCCGATCGGCACTCCGAAGCCGACCCCGACCGCGAGGGACTGCAGCACGGCCAGCAGCAACGGCCGGGCGCCGACGATGAGCCGGCTCAGCAGGTCCCGGCCCAGGTCGTCGGTGCCGAGCAGGTGTCCGCCGGTGGGTGGCTGCAGCACCGCGTTGAAGATTGAGTTGCCGAGATCGCCCGGACCGCGTCGGTGAGCCACCGCCAGTACCGCACCGGCCACGGCTCGTCGAGGTTGAGCCGGTCCCGGGTGAGAGCGATCTGTTCGGCGGTGGCGTTCTCCCCGGCGATCCGGACCGCCGGGTCGCCGGCGACGAAGATCGCGATGCCGTGCACCACGAGTGTGACGAACAGCAGCAGCGGCACCATGGTCAACAGGCGCCGGCCGACGAGTCCGATCATGTCCTCACCATGCCTGATCGTCGTCGTGCCGACGCCGGGGAACTCCAGCTTGCCGGCGAGCCAGTTCTCCAGGCCACCACCTTGTCGCTGTACGCGACGTTGCTGTACGGGAAGTCGAGGACGACGTCGAGGGCGTCGGTGATGATCCGGGCCGACAGTTGCCGGGCCAGTTCCTGCCGATGCGTCTCGTCCGTGGTGGCCTGCAGGTCCTGGTAGAGGGCGGTCACCTCGGGCGTGGTCACTTTGCCCGGGTCGGCGAAACCGTTCTCGGCGATGACCAGCCCGACGGTCTGTGACGGATCCGGCCGGCCGGTCCAGTTGATCGCTCCGGCGTCGCCCTGGCCTTCGACGTAGAAGGAGTTGGCGAAGTTGACCGTCTGGGTGATCTCGACATTGAGACCCACCTCCGCCAGCTGTGCCTGCAGCGCCTCGGTCAGCTGGGTCTACGCGGGGGCGTTCTGGTTGATGAACTCCAGGGTGTGGCCCTCGGGTACGCCGGCCTCGTCGAGCAGCTGCCGGGCCCGCTGTGGATCGTAGGGGTACAGGTCGGCGACGGACTCGTCGTGGGCGAAGTACCCGCTCGGGAACGGCTGGACCGCCGGCTCGCCGAGGTCGAACAGCAGGCCGCTGACCAGGTCCTCACGGTTGATCGCATGGTTGATTGCCCGCCGTACCCGCACGTCGTCGAGGTACTCGCGGGACAGGTTGAGCTGCAGGTGGTAGAACTGCAGCACCGGGGCGGAGTCCACCACCAGACCGGCCGACTCGGCCGCGGCGACGTTCGCCGCGTCCAGGATGGTGGCGTCGATCGAGTCGGTCCGCAGCGCGTTGAGCCGCTGCTGGGAGTCGGTGATACTGGTGAACTCCATCCGAGCGGCGGCGGCCGCATCCGGGTCCCAGTAGTCGGGGTTGCGCTCGTATGTCGCGCTGGAGCTCGGCTGGTACTCGGTGACCCGGTACATCCCGGTGCCCACCGGATTGCGGGCCAGGTCGGCGTCGAACGCCGCCGCCGACTCTGTCCCGCGGGACAGGGGCACGAGAGATCAGCTGATCGCTCGTAGCTGCCGGCCGGACTGCCGCCCCGACTCCGTCATTGCGGCGACCAGGTCCTCGCGGGCCCGAGCGACCCGGGACCGGATCGTCCCGACCGGGCAGCCGCAGACCTCGGCGGCCTCGGCGTAGCTCAACCCGAGCACCTGGGTCGCCACGAACGCCTCCCGGCGGTCGGCGGCCAGGCCGGCCAGCAGCTGACGCAGCGCCACGGCTTCTTCGAAGCGTGGGCCGACGACCACGGCCTCGGCCACCGCCTGCCAGTCGGCCAGATCGGCGACCCGGGGCCGCACCACGACGGCGCGGATATGGTCGACGGCGACCCGCCGGGCGATGGACAGCAGCCAGGTACGCGCGCTGGAGCGTCCAGCGAAGCGCGGCAACGACCGCATCGCCCGCAGGAACGTCTCCTGGGCGAGGTCCTCCGCCTCGGTGCTGTCCACCAGATGGGTGAGGAACCTCTGCACCTGACTTTGGGTGGCCTGGACGAACGACGTGGCGGCCGCCCGGTCACCGTCGCGGGCCGCGAGGGCCCAACGGGTGATCTGGGCGTCGTCCGGTGCGGCGTGCGGCATGACTGGAAGGGTATCCGGCAAGCCTCCCCCGCCATAGTCCACCCGCCCGGTGGCGTCTTCCCGGCCGGGCGCCACCCCGGTGGGAACCGTCCCGGCGGGCAGGCCGACTATTGACATGTGGGGTGCGTGGACTTTCGTGAGCTGTTGTCGGCCGAACTCGACGGGGAGACCGACGTCGCCGAGTCGGCTGCGGCGCGGGACCACCTGACCGGCTGTGCCGGTTGCCGGGACTGGTACGCCGATGCCGCCGTGGTCACCAGTCTCGCCCGGCGGACCGGCCCGGAACCGGTCGGTGCCATCGACGAGTCGGTGCTCGACGCACTCGCGCCGCCCCGACGGCTGGCCGCCGCCCGGGTCGCCCTGCTGCTGCGGTACGCCCTCGGCGTCCTCGGAATCGCGCAGTTCCTGCTCGGCGCGGCCCAGATCGGCGGCGTCGCCGACGGCCATCTGCATGTTCCCGATCCGGTCGGTGGGACCGCACCCAACCACCTGTGGCACGAGTCCGCGGCCTGGAACGTCGCCCTCGGCGCCGGCTTCGTGTGGATCGCCGTCCGGCGCACCCGGCCGGCCGGGATGCTGCCGACCCTGACCGCGTTCGTCGCGGTGCTGGCGCTGCTGTCGGTCAACGACGTGATCACCGGGCGGGTCGACTACCCACGGCTGCTCAGCCACGGCCTGGTCGTCGCCGGGTACCTGCTCATCCTGGCGCTGCGCAGACGCGGTGGCGACCCAGACACGTCACCGGGCGACGCTGGCCGCACGCGGTCACGCTGGCGCGTCGAACTCGACGAGGAACCACCGGCGGCCAACCCGACACCGTTGCGGGTGGTCCGGGGCGGCGTGGCCAGCATCCGCCACCGCCGGGACCGGGCGGCCTGACCCGTCGTCCCGGGTGCCGTTGATCTGACAACCCGGCCGGACAACCTCCGCTCCCCCTGACGGGACATGGTGACGACGGACCAGCCTCCGGCTTCGTCCGGCAGACATCCGCAACGACACCACCGTCCCGTCACGGCCAGGGAGCAGTCATGCCGGCCACCACGCCCGACGAGCGTCCGACGAGCGCCCAGATCGTCAGCAGGTACCTCGCCGGAGCGCCGATCCGGCGCATCGCTGCCGAGCTCGGCGTGTCGTACAGCTACGTGCACCGGCGACTGCACTACTCGGGTGTGCCTATCCGCAGTCGCGGCGGACGCCGCCCGGATCCGACCGTCCATGCTGACCGTACACCTGAGCCTGAGCACAGCGCAGGGAGCGCCGATCAGGACACACTGGACTAGATCGCGCCGCGTACGGTTAATCGTCTTGCCTGGGTCCTAGACTGACGGACGTACCTCCTCCGCCCCTCGTGATGACCACCCGGTCACCGATCACATTGGTCAGAGAGCCGCCATGGTTGACTGCCGAATCCGGCTGTATCCGCCGGGCCGGCTCGTCGCGGAAGGTGCCAAGCAAGTGTCCGCTTCACCGCTACACGACCAGGGAGACAATGGTGACTTCCCGCAGCCGACGAGAGCACATACTCCACCGGGCTGGCGCGCTGTTCGCCAGCCGGGGCGTCGCCGGCACGACCGTCCGCGAGATCGCCGACGACGTGGGCATCCTCTCCGGTAGCCTCTACCACCACTTCGAGTCCAAAGAAGCGATGGTCGACGAGATCATTTCCAGCTACCTCGCCGACCTGCGCGCCCGCTACCAGCAGATCCTCGACGGGCCGGAAGGGCCGGACGACCAACTGCGGCAACTCATCCGGGCCTCGCTCGAGTGTGCCGCCAGCCACCCGCACGCCACCGAGATCTATCAGAACGACGCGAACTACCTGCGTGGTCTACCCCGGTTCGGCTACCTGAAGGGCGTGGCCAAGGAGGTGGAGAGCGTCTGGCTCACCGTCATCGACGCCGGACGCCGGGACGGTACTCTGCGCTCCGACATCGACCCGAAGACCTTCTACCGGCTCACCCGCGATGCAGTGTGGCTCACCGTGCGATGGTTCAGGCCGGGCGGCAAGTACTCGCTCAACCGGCTGATCAACGACTGCACCACCCTCTTCCTGGACGGCATCGCCGCACGCCGCTGATCAGCGGCGCTCCGGCCGGCCCGGCGATGCGCCGCAGTCCACTGGATGGTTGAGCAACGCTCCCACCCGCCGCTGCAGCTTTGACGCCGGTCGGCCGATCCAGCTCTCGCGCTCCACTGCAGACACTTGCCCTGCTGAGTATCTGATGGACATTTGAGGTCCGTCGGGGGCAACTGGTGGCACAGCCCCTGATGCTTCCTAGGAAGCTGGGTTGGTCTCCCTTGCCTGCCGGTGCCGCACGCGCCCGCCTCCCCTTGACGTCTGTCGGTCAGCGGGCTCTCGACCGACAGACGTCGGCCACCCGCGTGAACACTACGGAGAGTTGGCAGACCGCTTCGCCAAGGCGGCGGTAGCCGTCCGATCGACCATCGGGCCGGTACGTCCACGCATGCCAGCGGCGAGGCCGCAGCGGTACGGGAAACCCGACAGCGCATGGTCCTCGAAAACGTGTTCACGCCGAGTCATGTCAAACGGTCCTCGGCAACGCGGCAGGAACCGCACGATATCCGGCGGAGCACCCGACCATCTTTCCTGATCGTCGGGAAGACGGCACGACTCGGCCTCCCCACCCCCTGGTCCGCAATATCCGAATAGGCACCAGGCATCGACCCCTGCCGCACCCGGTCATCGAGGAAGTATCGTCGGCCGGGCAACGTAACGACTTTGTCCCGGCGATCAGAGGCAGTTCCCAATAATGCGGTACGAGTTCCGGTGAGCGGCACGGGCCGCAGCTCGCGCCTGCCGCCAGCCGGTACGGCGCACACCGTGACGGCGTACCGGCGAGGTGATCCGATCTGGATCCACCGTAGCGGGGCCTGGCGGCCCGGAGTGGTGCTCAACCTGTCCGACACCGCGGTCACCGTCCGGTACCGAGTCACCGGCGCAGAGGGCACCGGCGTGGACACCGTGGTGCTCGGCCGCCCCGAACTAGCGCCCCGCGCCGACCGGCGGCCACCACCCGAACCCGTGCGTACCGCCCGGCCGGCGAGGCCCGCGACCACGCCGGGCCCACCCGCCGGACGCACCACGACAGCGACCTGCCGCCCGGAGCGCGATCCGCCCCGGCGTCCCCAACGCCAGCCGGCAGCACGCGACCGGCCTGCGCCGGCCGGTCGACCTGCCCCGCCGGGCAGCGGTCCCATGGTCGATCGACGGGTCTCCGACGGCGTGGTCGAGCTGCGGGTCCTGGTCCGCTCGCCGGGTGGCCGGGCCGCCGAGCTGCCGCTGCGCTGTGCCGTGGACCGGCGTACCGGCACGGTCGCGCTGCGGATGCCCGACGGCCGCACCGGACAGTTCGACCTCACCCTGGCTCGGGCAGCCAGCATGATCCTGCACGAAGCGGTACTTGCCTGCCTCGACCCACAGGAACTGCGTCTCTGGATTCAGCGGTGACCACGACCGGCATCCGCGCCGGTGTGCTGGTCCGCAGAGATGACCAGCTGTGCCCGACCCGGGTCCGCCGAGGTCACCGTCACGGTCAGCGGACCGACCCCCGCCGTCTGCCCGACCGGGATGTAATAGGGCTGTCCGGCGTAGACCACGGTCACCGATCCGGCGACGAGATCGCGGAATTCCATCTGGTGGTCGAGAATCTCCACGCTTGCAGTTTCGGTTGTCTTGACGGCGACCGTACAACTGTTGTTGCGGCATTTCGCGCTGGTCGCGGCGCAGGCGGTCAGACACAGCAGTAGAACAAGGATGACCCCGGCATGTCGGGCCGTTCGTGACGGGCACATGCCATCGACGATCGCACCTGTCCGCGACGGCCGGGCCCGGCCGGTCCGTAGATGGCACTTTACCGGGAGACGGCCGGGCGTCTCAGCCGACGACGAGTAGCAGGACGATACTCAGCACGGACCCGACCACGCCGACCAATCCGACCACGGTCGCTGCCAGCGCCATGGCCCGCTGACCTGGAACCCGTCGGCCCGGACCCGCCAGGACGATCGCCGCGACAGCGGGTACCGCGCCGACGCCGTAGCAGGCGGCGAACGGCAACGACGCGACGGCGATGATCAACGCGGCAGTGGTGCGCCGGATTCGGGCCCGGTCGGCGACCGACGACCCGACGACCGGCGTACGAGGGTCCCAGTGGAACCGCCGCGGCAGATCGGTCAGTTGCACGACGAGCTCCCCCGACGTTGTCGCCGCAGTCGCCTCAACCAGCCGCCGCTCGTACTCGGCGAGGTCAAGGTAGCCCTCACCGAGTGCCCGGGCGAGCAACTCGACGACGTGGTTGCGCTGCGCGTCACCGACCCGCTCACCACCGGCGCGCTCGGCACCGGCCCGCTTGTTGACCCCGTAGTCGCCTTCCACAGTGTTTCCGAGGCTACTCCACCTGACGGTCGCCGCAGGTCGCGCTGGACCAGCGGGACGGAATCCCCCATCATGTCTACGTTCGGTATATGGTCCGGCACGGATGGCTATATGCGGGGGTCTGTCGGCATGACGCCCAGGTGTGGCAGGACATGGCCCCTGCTGGTGGTCGCGGTCGCACTCGCCGCGCTCGGTGCGGCAACCGGCGGGATACTGGCCCTGGCATACCGTCCCATCGGGCTGGCGTACCTGGACGTGCTGACCCGTTGCCCGCCCTCCGCCGGCGACCAGGCGATGTGCCTGACCGAGGCGACCTGGGCCGTCGGTGCCCTGATGGCCTCCGGGGCAGCGATCGCGCTCGGCAGTGGGCTGGCCGGGACGCTGGTCACGACGGTGTGCGCCCAACGCCGGATCGCCCGGCTGCCCCCGGCCCATCCGATGGCCGAGGCGCGCTTCGAGGAACTCTGCCGGCAGCACCGGTTGGTCGGTTCCGACCGACCCCGGTTGCGTATCGGCGGCCGCAGGACGGACAGCACCGCCGGTCCAGGCCAGCGGCCGGCGGTCGTGCTACCGGCGGCGGCGGCCCGACTGCCGTTGGTTCCGGTGGTGTTCGACCCGCTCGTGCGCGCCGAGCTGGACCGGATCGCCTCGGGCCAGAGCGCTCGCCGCGCCGTGCTGCGCGGCTGGCCGTGGCTACTGGCCTCGGCGAGCGCCGCGCTGGCCGCCGGTGCCGCGTGCACCGGCCCGGGGCAGGGCACGCCTGCCGGGTCGATGAGCCGCGTGCTGCTGCTGGCCGTCGCCGTCGCCAGCCTGACCGTCGGACTACGCTGCGGACCGGGTGGTGCCCGGACGGTAACCTGGTACGCCGTGCCAGCCGCCGGGGTGATCGCCGGTGCGGGGGGCCAAGCCGGGGCGTCCGTCCTGTGGCACCTGGCACCGGCCGTTGGAGATCAGCTGGTCGCCGGTGCTGCACTGGCACCCGCCCTGCTGGTCCTGGCCGGTCTGCTGCCGGTGCTGACCGCCGGGCGGACCGGTTCGCCCGGCGCGGCGGCCGTCCCGGCGACGTTGGCCGGAGTCGTCGCCGGGCTGCTCGCCTTTCCGGTGGGCACCGCGGCCGCGCCGGACCTCGCCGCGCCGCTGCTGATCCGGCCGTCGCCCACCGTCCCGGACAGCGGATCCGGCCCGCGCGGCGGGCCCGACCCGGACCACGCCCACCGGGCTCCGGACACGCCGAGAAGCGCCGGTCCGGTTCCGATCGACACGGCTGCGGCGAACCGGGCCGCCCGGGCCGTCGAGCCCGTGCTCGGCCCGGCGTGGCGGGCGGATCCGCTTCCGGCACCGCCACCGGCGGGGAGTCGACCGGCCGGCTGCCAGCCGTCGATCGTTGACGACTATCTGCGCCGCGCCGCCGCTGGACGGACCGGCCGGGGCGTGGCGCGCTACGCGACGCGGGCCGCACCCGGCGGCGCTGGGCTCGGCCGGAGCACCCTGCAGATCGACGTCGTGTCGTACCGGCCGGACGCGATGTCCTCGGCAAGGCCGGTGGAGATGGTCTTCGCCGCGGTCGAACGGGCCGGTGCGGCCTGTCGGGAGTTCACCGACGGACGGTCCGGACTACGGGTACAGTCGCTGCCCCGCGTGGCACCGGCCATCGGCGACCGCGTCTGGCGGATGGACGTGGTCCGGACGCTGGGCCGCGGTGCCGGACGGGTCACGGCGACGACCGCGCTGGCTGTCGTACAGGTCGACACCACGCTGATCGTGGTGTCGATGACCGCGTCACTGGCCGTCGTCGACGGGGAGCTGTTCGAGCAGGTTATCCGGCGGACGGTGGCCGGGCTCGCGGCCGAGCGGTGAGCCGGTCCGGCTTGTCATCGCCGTCCAGTCTGTCGGGTCGGGCACCTCACTGGGTCAGGGCGTCACCGGGACGGTCCGTCGCCAGGCATCGATGATCTGGACCGGCCGCATGCCCTCGGCGAGGTACAGGCGCAGCGCCGGCCGGCGGGGGTCGGTGTCGACGTGCAGGAATGTGCCCCGCCGCCGGTCGGCGGCGTCGGCGGCGAACGCCCGGCGAAGCAGCAGACGACCCAGGCCACGCCCCTGCCATTGAGGTCGGACCGCGAGTAGCCGTACGTAGCCGCTCTGCTCGTCGGCCACGAAGGCATGCGACCGTAGCACCATCGCGGCCGGGACGCCGTCCAGGTACGCGACCTCGCCCAGCGACCAGTCGTGGTCACTGTGTGACTCGAGCTGCCTGACCCAGTCGGGGTAGGCCTTGGCCACGAAACCGAAGTGGTCGGCGAAGGCGGCCTGGTGCACGGTCCATGCCTGGTGACGGGCCTCGGGATCGTCACCGGTGCTGCTGATCCGCACACCCTCGGGTGCCCCGGGGTCGGCCCTCGGGCTCGCCGGATCGTGCGGGACGAACAGCCGGTTGTACACGGTCGCCACCGAGAAGCCGAAGTTGGCCAGTCGGCCGGCCGTCGCGGTGTCCTCCCGGTAGCAGCCGACGTCCAGCACGGCCCGGGAGTGGCCCAGTTCGGCGGCGATCGCGACGGCGCGGCGTTGGGCACGGTGCCAGAGCCAGTCGCCGACCACCGGTTCGGAGTCGAGGTGGTAGGCCTCGACGTCGATGTTGTCGCTGCTCCCCTTGCGGCACGCCCAACCCCAGCCGACCGCCACGCCACCCGGGTCGCGCACCAGCCAACCGTCCCGCGTCGGGTCGAAGTCCGGGTCGGCGAGTTCGTCGGCGACCTCGTCAAGGGTGTAGTCGGGCCGGCCGATGACCGCGGTGTTGCAGGTGGCGATCAGCTGGAAGACGGTGGATGCATCATCGGGCCCGGCGGGCCGCTGGGTGTACCCAGCAGGAAGTGACGGAGCCTCGGTGGTCGCTGTCATCCGGCGATTGTCTGGCAGGCCGCCACACCGGCACGAACGATTTTTCAGCAGACCTGACAAACCAGATTCGGGCACATGATAGACGGTTACGGTGCTTAAAATACCTATGCCGGTTATCGGGCTTTCATCCGGAAAGTGGGAGACATGGCGAACGCACCGGTGGTGATCGTCGGTCAGGGGTACGTCGGCTTGCCCGTGGCGATGCGCGCCGTAGAGGTCGGGCACCGGGTGGTCGGTCTGGACACCGACACCGAGCGGATCCGGATGCTGCGCGCGGGCACCTCGTACGTCCAGGATGTCACCGACGCCGAGCTACACGCCGCGTTGGGCAGCGGCCGCTACACCGCGACCACCGACTACGCCGCCGCAGCGGGATTCGACACCGCGGTGATCACCGTGCCGACGCCGTTGCGTGACGGCGCACCCGACCTGCGCTACATCGAGCAGGCGGCCCGCTCGCTCGCCGAGCAGCTCACTCCCGGCGCGACCGTGATCCTGGAGTCAACGACCTACCCGGGCACCACCGACGAGTTTCTCCGGCCGCTGTTGGAGAAGGGCAGCGGTCTGCAGGCCGGGCTCGACTTCCACCTCGGGTACAGCCCGGAGCGCATCGACCCGGGCAACCACGAATGGAACTTCGTCAACACCCCGAAGGTGGTCTCCGGGATCACCCCCGAGTCGTTGCGGTCGGTGCGAGCGTTCTACGACGGTCTGGTGGACCGGACCGTGCCGGTCACCGGCACCCGGGAGGCCGAGACCACCAAACTGCTGGAGAACACCTTCCGACACGTCAACATCGCCCTGGTCAATGAGCTGGCGGTGTACGCCCACATGCTCGGCATCGACATCTGGGACGCGATCGACGCCGCCAGCACCAAGCCGTTCGGCTTCCTGCGGTTCACCCCCGGCCCGGGCGTGGGTGGGCACTGCCTGCCCGTGGACCCGTCCTACCTGTCCTGGGAGGTCAAGCGGACCCTCGGCCGCAACTTCCGGTTCGTCGAACTCGCCAACGACGTGAACAACTACATGCCGATGTACGTCGTGGAACGGTTGACCAGCGCGATGAACCGGCGCAGTCGGGCGCTACGGGGCGCGCGGGTGCTGCTCATCGGGCTGGCGTACAAGCGCAACAGTGGCGACTGTCGCGAGTCCCCGGCGGTCCGCGTCGCCGAACTGCTGCACCTGGCCGGCGCCCAGTTGCACGTCGTCGACCCACACCTGCGCCCGGAGCAGATGCCGGCCTTCGTACAGGCGGTGCCGCTCACCGTCGACCAGGTCGAAGCCGCTGACGCGGTGGTCGTGCTGACCGACCACGACGGCATCGACTACTCCCTGCTCAGTGCTGCGCCACTGGTGCTGGACACCCGCCGGAGGCTGGCCGCCACCGCCGGCACGGAACTGCTGTGACCCGTCCCCGCCGCCTACCTGGGCAGCGGGATCGCTGACGCGGCAAGTAGGCGGCGGGGCGCTGACGCGGTCAGCTCGTCGGGGCGTGTTCCCGCCCCCGGGCTGCCGGTGCCACCGGCGTCGGGCGACCGGCCATCCGGACGGCACGGTAGAACATCGCCCGTCGGGGTGCCACGAGCTCGGTGCGGTAGGCGCGGGACCGGACCAGACCGGCCGCCGCCACCTCGACCATCCGCTGCGGCCGGGTCAGCAGCCGCCGGACCGCCTCGGCCAGCGCCGCCGGACCGCCGGTGGTGACCAGACAGTCCGCCTCGATCAGGTCCGGCGGGCCCACCGCCCCGACGGCGACCACCGGCAGGCCCCGGGCCATCGCCTCGACCACTACCGGAGAGTGCACACCGGCGGAACCCGGCGACACGAACACGTCGGCGGCGTCCAACCAGGACCGGATCTCGGTGGCGGGACGGTCACCGGCGATGACGAGCCGGTCGGTCAGTCCCAGCCGGGCCGCGCGGTGTTCTAGCCGCGGCCGGGACCGGCCGTCGCCCAGGTACACCAGGTCCGCCAAGACGCCGTCGTCAGCCAGCCGACGCATCGCCGCAAGGACGACGTCGACGCCGTGCCGGGAGTGGTCGAGCGTCCCGGCCGAGATCAGCGTCACCGGGCCGCCGGGCGCCGACGGTTCACGGGGCTCGCAGACGAACGCGTCGGCCCGCAGGTCGACGTCCGGGTAGTCGGTGGCGACGGTGTTCGGCCCGGGCGGACAGCGCAGCCGCAGCGATGTGCCGGTGCCGGTGGTGTAGGCCACGGCGGTGGCGTCCCGACACTGCTCCCGCAGCTGGCGCGCCGCCCGGTGCACGCGCCAGCGGCGCACCGGGTCGATCGTCACCGGACCGTCGAACATGTCCTGCGGGTCTGCGACGACCTCAACCGCGTAGCCACGGTGCCAACGACGCAGGATCGGTACGAGCAGGCCGGCGGCCGGTGACGGGCTGCGCAGGATGACGGCATCGACGTCGTCGACCCCGTACCGCAACGACCGGCGCAGCCCTGCACGGCCCGGCGGCAGGCCGAGCGGTCCGCGCCGGTACGGCAGCGGCCAGACCTCCACCCCCGCGCCGTCCACCCGGGATGCGCCGGACGGCGGTTGCGGTTCCTCGGTGACCTCGGCGAGCAGTCGGACCCGGTCGAAGGCCGACAGGTACCGGGTCCAGAAGGCGTGCGCCGGCCCGTTCACCGTCCACACGGCGCCGTCCGGTGTGCGTTGGAACCGAGTCTGGGTACTGACCGCGACGGTGCCCATCGCGGAACCCAACGAGTTCTCCACTGTACTCCCCATCAGCCGGTAGTCAGAGTCAGGTGCCGGCACGGCGGCCGGCGACAGCGATCCGCGCAGATCAGCCGACCGGCGCGGCGGCCGGCCGACGGCGTGGCGCCGGCTGGCGCCCGCCGGTCGTCTCGATGAGGTCGGCCACCGCCCGGGCGCAGTCACCGCTGTCGAACCGCTGCTCGATGTGTTCCCGTGCGGCCAGCGAACGCCGGGCGAGCCGACCGGACCGGAACTCCGCGTGTGCGCCGCGCAGCGCGGCTGCGAGCGCCTCGACGTCACCGGTCGGGGCCACCCAGCCGCTGTCCCCGTTGACTGTCTCCGGCAGGCCGCCGGCGTCGGACACGACGGAGGGCACCCCGCAGGCCCCGGCTTCCAGCGCCGCGCCGTGGTTCTCCGAGCGCGACGGGCTGACGCTGACGTCCGCCGCTGCGTAGTACTGCCGCACGTCGATGACGCCGGCGAACCAGTCGACGGTCGGATCGGCCGCCACGTCGAACCGTCGCATCAGCTCCCGCCGGTGCTCCTCACCGGCCGCGTCCCAGCCCCCACCCACCAGGATCAGGCGGGAGCGGGGACAGTCGCGGGTGAACGACCGCCACGCCGCCAGCAGGACGTCGTGCCCTTTGATGCCGGTCCCCCGGTGCACCATCGCCTTCGGCGCGTACACGTACGCCACCATGACTACCACGAAGACGTCGGCGGGTAGACCCAGCCGCCGACGTGCGGCGGCCCGGGTGGCGGCGTCCGCCGGGCGGAACAGCCGGGTGTCCACGCCGTACGGCACCACCGCCAGCGCGTCGGCACGACGGCCCAGGGACCGGTACCGGTCGGCGGTGTGCGCGCTGCCGGCGATGACGAGATCGTCCAGCCGGGCCAGGAAGCGCTCCGCGGTGCGGATCGGCGTCGACTCCAGAAAGAGCGGGCCGGGCACCATGAAGATCCTGACCATGTCGAGCCCGGACAGGCTCAGCCGGACCGCCAGCGCCGCGTGATAGTGGTGGTAGTGCACCACGTCGGGGCGCAGCCGACGCAGCAGCCGACGCAGCGACCACAGCTGCGCGGCCGTCGTCGGCGTCGGGCGGAACCGGAACTGGAACGGCGAGTCGACCATCGGTACCCCGGCCCGGCGCAACTGTTCGCGTAACCGGCCCGGGCCGGCGGGCAGCACCACGATGACCTCGTTGCCACGCCGGCACAGCTCCTCGACCTGGGGCACGATCCACCGGCCGCCCTCGGCCGTTTTCAGCATCACGACCACCCGCATGCCCGACGCCTCCCTCGACACCGGCGACACCCGCCACGGCCACCAACGGACCTTCATCGCGCGGGCACCCCCTTGACCACCGCGCCGGGCGGCACATCACGTACCACGCACGCCCCAGCGCCGACCGTCGCCCCGGCACCGACGCGACGGCCCTGCAGGATCGCCGCAGTCGTCCCCACCAGGACTGCCTCGTCCAACGCGCAGGATCCGGAAACGGCCGCCAGTGGTCCCACCGAGCCGTAGTCCGCCACCGTCGTGTCGTGACCGACCACGCCGTTCTGGTTGATGTGCACGTGCCGACCGAGCGTCACGTCGGTGGTCACCCTGGCCCCGGCGAACAGCACCGAGCCCGCGCCGATCCGGCTGTCCGGACCGACCGTGGCGCTCGGGTGGATCAGCGTGGCGGCGACCAGCGGGGCCGCCGCCGGCCGGGCGGCGTCGATCCGCCAACCGACCGCACGACGGTACGCCGGCAGGCCGATCCCGATCACGTAAGCGGGCGGGTCGCTCTGCCCGGTCAGCCAGTTCACCGCGCCGAGCAGCGCGGCACCGAGCCGGTCGAGGCGTTCCTTGTTGGCTGGGCTGGGATCGTCGTCGACGAAGCCGACCACCCGCCACGCCGGTGCCGGACCGGCCCGGTTGACGGCGTCGACGATGCCGAACATTTCACGGCCGTGCCCGCCGCAGCCGACGATCACCAGGTCCTGGACGCTCATCGGCCGCTCCGGTCGCCGTCAAGGAACGCTCCGATCGCCGCGAGTACCCGGCCGATCTGCTCGTCGGTCAACGACGAGCCGCTGGGCAGCGCCAGTCCGGTCGCGAAGAGCCGGTCCGCCGCTCCAGTGAGCAGCCGCGGCGCGGCGGCGAAGACCGGCTGCCGGTGCATCGGTTTCCAGACCGGCCGGGTCTCGATCCGCCGGTCAGTCAGGTAACGGCCCAGTTCGGCGGCGTCCCAGCCGGACTCGACCGGGTCGACGACGATCACCGTGAGCCAGGCGTTGCCGCCGAGGTCCGCCTCGTCACCGAGGTCGCCGAGCAGGCGCACCCCCGGGACACCGGCGAAGGTCTTCGCGTACCGCTGACGGATCTCCCGGCGGTGGGTGACCATCGAGTCGAGACGGTGCAGCTGCGCCCGGCCCAGCGCGGCGAGCAGATTGCTCAGCCGGTAGTTGTAGCCGATGTCGGTGTGTTCGTAGTGCGCCACCGGCTGGCGCGCCTGGCTGGCCAGGTAGCGGCACTGGTGGGCGATCGCCGCGTCGTCGGTGACCACCATCCCGCCCCCCGAGGTCGTCATGATCTTGTTTCCGTTGAAGGAGAAGACCCCGGCCCGGCCGAAGCTGCCGGCGGGACGACCGCGCAGGCAGGCGCCGAGCGCCTCCGCCGCGTCTTCAACGACCGGCAGGCCGTACGCCGCGCACAACGGGACGATCTCGTCGTAGTCGGCGCAGCGGCCGAACATGTCGACCGGCACCACCGCGCGTACCGGCGGCTGACCGTGCTCCCGCCGGGTGAGCGCCTCGGCCAGCAGATCGACATCGACGTTGCCGGTCCGTGGGTCGCAGTCGACGAAGACCGGCTGGGCGCCGGTGTAGACGATGGCGTTGGCGGTGGCGACGAAGGTCAGGGTGGGTACCGCCACTGCCTGTCCCGGTCCCACTCCGAGCGCCAGCAGGGCCAGGTGCAGGCCGGCGGTCGCCGAGTTGACCGCGACCGCGTGAGGGACGCCGACCCGCCGGGCCATCTCCTGTTCGAAGGCGTCCACCTCCGGGCCGGACGGGGCCACCCAGCCGGAGCGCAGCGTCCGAACCAGGAACTCCTCCTCGAGCGGGCCGACGTCCGGCGGGGACAGGTAGATCTGCCGGGTCACCGCGCGGCTCCGGCGAAATGTCCTGCTCGCGGGCTAGGCTGACCTGGTCGTGGTCGGGTCGGCGGCCACGACCGATCGGCCGGCGCAGTCCGACGGCCGGTCGCCGACGCACCGGATTGGCTGGCGTTGATGACCACTGATCGGTTCACCATCCTGTTCGTCTGCCGGGCGAACATCTGCCGCTCACCGCTGGCGGAACGGCTGACCCGGTACGCCGTGCAGACCCGGCTGGGCACGGACTCCGACGGGGTCGTCGTGGACAGCGCCGGCACCGAAGCGCTGACCGGCCAGCCGATGCACCCGCACACCGAGCAGGTCCTGCGGGAACGCCAGGCCGATCCGGACGGGTTCGTCAGTCGGCAGGTGGACGCCGCCATGCTGACCGGGGCGGACCTGGTGCTCACCGCCAGCCGCCGGCACCGGGCGTACTGCGTCGCGCTGGCCCCGGCCGCGCTGACCCGCACCTTCACCGTCCGCCAGTTCGGGCGGCTCGCCCAGGCCGCGGCCCTGCCGTCGGCGGCCTCGCCGCCCGGCGCCGCGGGCCGGGCCAGGTCGCTGGTGGCCGCCGCGGCGGCGGCCCGTAGCCGGGTCCAGCCGGTCTCCGCCGAACAGGACGACCTCGCCGACCCGGTGCTGCGGCCGGTGGAGGACTTCCGCGGGTGCGCCAGCCAGATCGACCAGACCGTCGACATCCTGCTGGACATCATCACGAAGTCTTGACCGGTACGCCGACGTCCGCCGTTGCCTGCTCCTCGGCGGTCGCCGTGGTGTCGGGCTCCGCGACTGCCTGACGCTGCCGGGTCGGGCCCGCCGCGTTCGCGGACCGACGTCGACGGCCGTGCTCGTGGTAGTAGTAGTTGTAGGCACCACCGCGGTGCGGTGTCATGTTCAACACGCAGCCGAGCAGCCGGGCGTCCACCGCGCGCAGCGCGGCGACCGCCGCCCGCAGGTGCGTCTCGCTGGTCTTGGCGCACCGTCCCACCACGATCACGCCGTCCACCTGGGCGGCGATCGGCGCCGCGTCGGTGACCGGCACCAGCGGCGCGGTGTCCACGATAACCACGTCGAAGCGGGCGCGCAGCGTCGCGAGCAGGTCCGCCATCTGTTGTGAGCCGAGCAGCTCGCTCGGATTCGGCGGAACGAAGCCACTGGGTAGCAGTGTCATGCCGCTGGCCCCCCAGGGTTGCAGAACGTCGTCGAGCTCGGCCTGGCCGGCGAGCACGTTCGTCAGCCCGACCGCACCCTCCATGTTCAGGTAGGAGGCCGCCTGAGGGCGGCGCAGATCTGCCTCTACCAGCAGCACCGAGCTGCCCGCTTCAGCGAAGCTCAACGCCAGGTTCGTCGCGGTGGTGGTCTTGCCTTCCTCGGGCATGGCGCTGGTCACCACCAGGCTGTGCACCGGCTTGTCGACATCGGCGAACTGCAGGTTGGTCCGCAACTGGCGGAACGCCTCCGCCCGTGGCGAGTGCGCCTGCCGGCCGATGATCAACGGCTCCCGGCGGGCAGCGTTGTCCAACGGGATGGTGCCGAGCACCCCGGCCGCAGTGACGTCACGCATCTGATCGACGGTGCGTACGGTGTTGTCGAGCACCCCGCGCAACAGCGCTAGGCCGACCCCGCTGAGCAGCCCGAGGAACAGCGCCAGGCTGATGTTGCGCACCGGTTGCGGCTCGACCGGCGCCGGATTGAGCAGCGGGCCCGCGATCACCTCGACCTTGATCGCCGGTTGATCGGCACCCGGGGAGGTCTCCAACTGCTCGACCAGGCGGACGAACTCGGCGACGATCGCCTCGGCGATCTGCTCCGAACGGTTCGGTGAGCTGTCGGTCACCGTCGCCTGCAACAGGACCGTGTCGGGAACCGGCCGCGCGCTGACCCGCGACTGCACCTCACCGGCGGTCAGGCCGAGGCTGTGCCGGTCGACCACGGTCTCGGCGAGCCGGCTGCTGGTGAGCAGTCCGCTGTAGGACTTGACCCGCTGCTGGGAGAAGAGCCCGCCTTGGTATGCGTCGGTCACCCCCTGGCTGCTTGAGGTGGAGACGAAGAAGGTGACCGAGGTGGCGTACTGCGGGGCGGTCCGGACATTGATCAGCACGGCGGCGGCGACCGCGACGGTCACAGCGGCGAGTACCCAGAGCCATCGTTTCCGCACCGCGTCGAAGTAGTCACGCAGTTCCATCGGTACGGCCTCCAAAAACACTGCTCCGTCATGGTCAGCACCATCTTGTACCAATCTGCACTAGCTAAGGAGGTTTTCTGGTCAAATAGTGGCATTACCGCAGTCTCCACACCGAATGGACGAGACCGCAGGCACCGCCGGCTGTACCCGGCGGTTGCCCGTACGCCGACTGAACGGGGCTGGAATGCAGACATCGACCCGACCTGCGGACATCACCACCCGCCGCAACCGGGAACGCGCCGTCGCACCGATGTGGCTGGTGGACCTCGGCGCCTGGTGCGCCGGCCTGGTCGTCGCCGTCTGGACCCGCTACGAATTCGCCCTCGCCGGGGCACACCTCAACGGTCTGGTCCTGGTCATGCTGGCCGCGATCGTGCTGCACACGGTGGCCGGTCACCTCAGTTACCTGTACCGGGACCGGTACCGGCTGGGCAGCTTCGACGAGGTGTGGGTGGTGTCCCGGTGCGTGCTGGCCACCATGCTCCTGCTGCTGCTGCTCGATCTCGCCGCACCGCAACGGCCGGTGCCGGCCAGCGCACCGCTGGTCGGTGGCTGCCTGGCGCTCGTCCAGATGCTCGGCGTCCGGTACCTGCGCCGGCTGCACCGGCAACGCCGCCGCCGGCCCGCTGGCCGGGACATCCAGCGGGTGCTGCTGTTCGGTGCCGGTGCCGCCGGGCAGTCGCTGCTCCGGGCGATGCTGGACGAGCCGAGCGGGCGGTACCTGCCGGTGGGCCTGCTCGACGACGACCCGGCGAAGCGGCAGCTACGGCTCAGCGGGGTGCCGGTGCTGGGTAGCCGGCAGGACATCCCGGCCGTCGCCGCCCGTACCGGTGCCACCACTGTCGTCGCCGCGGTCGCCAACGCCGACGCTGCGCTGATCCGAGAAGTACGCCACCTCGCGAACCAGGCCGGTGCCCGGTTCAAGGTGGTCCCGTCGGTCGGCGAACTGCTTGAGAACGAGCCAGCCGTCACCGACCTGCGCGACCCCGACTTCAGTGACCTGCTCGGCCGACACCAGATCGAGACCGACCTCGACTCGATCGCCGGCTATCTGACCGGCAAGCGGGTGCTGGTCACCGGGGCCGGCGGCTCGATCGGCTCCGAACTGTGCCGGCAGATTCAGCGGTTCCAGCCCGGTGAGCTGATGATGCTCGACCGCGACGAGTCAGCGCTGCACGCCGTACAACTGTCGTTGCGCGGCCGGGCACTGCTGGACAGCCCGGACCTGATCCTCGCCGATCTGCGCGACAGCGACACGATCCGGCAGATCATGTGCGCCCGTCGCCCCGAAGTGGTCTTCCACGCCGCTGCACTCAAACACCTCACGCTGCTGGAGCGCCACCCGGGTGAGGCCGTCAAGACCAACGTGTGGGGCACTCAGACCCTGTTGGAGGCGGCATCCGGTGTGGAGCGTTTTGTCAACATCTCCACCGACAAGGCCGCCGACCCGACCAGCGTGCTCGGTTACTCCAAGCGGATCACCGAACGGCTCACGGCCTTCGCGGCTGGGACCAACCAGGGCACGTTCCTCAGTGTCCGGTTTGGCAACGTACTCGGCAGCCGCGGCTCGGTGCTGCACACGTTCCTTGCCCAAGCGGCAGCCGGCAAACCGATCACCGTCACCGACCCGGACGTGACCCGGTACTTCATGACCATCCAGGAGGCGGTGCAACTGGTCATCCAGGCAGCCGCGGTCGGCCGCGACGGCGAGTCGCTGGTGCTCGACATGGGCGAACCGGTGCGGATCGCCGACGTCGCCCGCAGCATCGCCGAGCAGTACGACAACCCGGTCAGGATCATCTACACCGGGCTGCGCCCCGGCGAGAAGCTGCACGAGGACCTGCTCGGCGCCGGAGAGCCGGACTGTCGGCCGCTGCACCCCCTGATCTCTCAGGTCCCGGTGCCGGCGCTGGATCCGGTGCACGTGCACCTGCTCGACCCGTACGGCCGACCGGACGATCTGGTCGACGACCTTGCCGCGCTCTGCACGCCGCTCCGGCCGCCGGTCGGAGCGCGGCGGCAGCGGGGCGCTCTACGAACCGGTGCCGTCGGTCCGGCAGGCGGTGCTGGTCTCCCGGCCCCGGACGACCCGAGCGGCACACCGATCGCGAGCCAGAACGGGTCCACCGGGGCGGCCTGACCGATCAGCGACCGGTCAGGCCGCTGCCGGCGGCTCGGACGGCGGGTCGGCCAGCATGGCAGCCATCTGCAGGGACAGCTCCTGCACCAGGTCGTCCATGCTCTGCCCGGTCTGTGCCCGGACCAACGCGAGCGCCAACTCGGCGAGTACGCAGAAGCCGCCGGTCCGGGCCGCCTCGTCGGGGAACTCCGCCAGCAGCGCGGCCGCGCCGTCGTGGTCTCCGCGCTGGCGGGCGGCGATGAACCCGGCGGCGCGCTGCGCGGCGACGAACGCCGACTCGGTGAATACCCGGCTGTCGTCGCCGCTCATGGCACGACGATCGGGCTGCCTGCTGAGCTGGCGGCGGTGAAGCGGGCCGCGACGTCGCTCCAGTCGACCAATTCCCACAGACGGTCGACGTAGTCCGGACGAACATTGCGGTACTGCAGGTAGTAGGCGTGTTCCCAGGCGTCGAAGACCAGAATCGGAGTGGTGGCCTGACCTACGTTGCCGTGGTGGTCGTAGACCTGCTCGACGATCAGCCGACGGCTCATCGGCTCCCAGGCGAGCACTCCCCAGCCGGAGCCCTGCACCCCTTTGGTGGCGGTGGACAACTGCCCGGCGAACGCCTCGTACGAGCCGAAGTGCTCGTCGATCGCGGCAGACAGCTCGCCGTCCGGGGACAGGTTGTTCCAGAAGATCGAGTGCAGTACGTGGCCGGAAAGGTTGAACGCGAAGGTCTTCTCCAGGCCGACCAACGTCGAGAAGTCACCCTTGTCGCGCGCCTCGGCGAGGGCACCGTAGTCGTACGGCATGTCGGGCAAGGTGTAGACGGGCATCGTCCACCCTCCGGTCGCGGGCTCAGCGGTCCCGACCAGTATGCTCTATTGCAAGTAGTTCGCAACTACACATTGTGTGCATCTACCTCTGGTCACCTCGACGCGCCCGGCCCGATCGTCGACCAGACCGCCTCCACCTCGCCGCCGCGCACCGCTGTCACCTCGCCGAGACCGGCGAACACCATGCAGACATGATTCGGAACGACCTGCACCCGCTGCCCGATCGTGAGCGCACTCGGCTGACCCGGCCCGACCCACCGCAGCCAGCCGTGCTCCTCGGAAAGCCGGTCGATCCGCCATCCGGGCAACCCCACCAGCAGGCCGTGACCACCGTAGGCGTCGGCATGCGCCGACGCCGGCAGACCGTCCTGGCCGAACGTCTTCGACCCCGCGTCGATACAGGCACGGTGCGGCTCCGGATGACTGACCACGGTGGCGAGGACGCGGACCGCACAGGTCGCCACGGTGGCGTTGCCGAGCGCGATCTGCCCCAGGTCGTTGAAGGCGTAGATACCGGGCCGGATCTCGGTCACTCCGGGCTCGGCCACCACAATCCGCGCCGAAGCGGAAGCACCGAGCGACACCGTCGACAGGGTCAGCCCGGCCGACCGGATCGCCGCAGCGGTGTCCACCATGGCACCGGCCACCGCCCGCGAACGCCGGATCAGATCCGCCCGGTCGGTCGCCGCGTACACCGAGCCCTCGTACGTCATCACCCCGGTCAACCGGACGCCGGGCAGCTCGGCGATGTCCCAGGCGACCCGTACGGCTTCCGCCGGAGCCACCCCGCACCGGCCCAGGCCGCTGTCGACGATCAGTAGCACGTCCAACAGCCGCCCGGCCGCCGCGAACGCCTCCCCGAGCGTCCGGGCGCCGGTGACACTGTCCGCGCCGACGGTCAGTTCACAGCGCTGCGCCAACCGCACCGCGTGTTCGGCCTTGTCGCGGCCGACCAGCGGATATGCCACCGTCATACGGGCCACCCCGGCCGCCGCGAACGCTTCGGCCTCACCGAGCTTCGCCACACAGATCCCATCTGCCCCGTGATCCAGCTGCATCGATGCGATGCGGGGGATCCGGTGGGTCTTGGCGTGCGGCCGCAACCCCACCTGATGCAGCTGACACAGACCGGCCATCTCGTCGAGGTTGCGCTCCAGCACATCGAGGTCGAGCAGCAGGGTGGGAGTCTCCAGGCCGGCCGGTACGGCGAACCGGTCCGGCGTTGCGGTCTGCGGGTGGATGTCGGTGGTCACGGCGTCTCCGGCAGTCGTCGTCACGGGTACAGGCGTCTCCGTCGCCCATCCTGCCGTACCGCGATGGTCATGCGACGACCCCGCAACCTGGTGTCGCGCTCACCCACGTCGCAGCGCACCCGATCCACAGGTTGTCGCCGACTGCGCCACCGGCGAGCACGGTCGCGGTGTCGCCGAGCCACGGCACCGGCTACGCCGAAGCCTCACCGTCGTGCCGGTGCCACGGCGATGGCCTGGATCTCGATGAGCAGGTGCGGGTGGGGTAGTTGGTGGACGGCGACGGTGGTGCGGGTCGGTCCAGTGTGGTCGAAGTGCTCGGCCCAGACCTGGTTGTAGCCGCCGAAGTCGTTCATGTTGACCAGGTAGGTGGTGACCGAGACCAGATCGGTCAGGCCGGCACCGGCGGCGGTGAGCAGGTCGGCGATGTTGGCGATCACCGCGCGGGTCTGCTCGCGGATGTCGAGTTGGGTGGTGCCGTATTCGTCGACGCTGGCCCCGGCGATGGTGTTGTCGGGGCGGCGGCTGGAGGTGCCGGAGACGAAGATGAGGCCGGCGGCTGTTTTGACGTGCGGGAACTTGCCGCGTGGGGTGGCTTTGCCCGCGACCAGGTGCGCGGTCATCGCGTACCGCCGGTGGTGGTGAGGGGCGTACCGCCGGTGGTGGTGAAGGCGGCGGTGCCGAGCCCCTGGACGGTGGCCCGCACGTGCGCGCCGGGGGCGAGCGGCACCGCGGCGGTGGCCGCGCCGGCCAGGAAGATCCACCCGGCCCGCAGGTCCGGGCCGTGCCGGTCGGCCAGGGCGACGCCGGCGGCGAGGGCGCGGCGGGGGTCGCCGAGGATGGCCGCCGTCGACCCGGTCTGCACGGTGTGTCCGTCGATGTCGAGGAGTACGCTGAGGTTGTCGATGTTGTCGGGGACCGGCTGCCAGGGCCCGACGACGTACAGGGCGGCGGAGGTGTTGTCGGCGATCACGTCGGGCAGCGAGAAGGTGAAGTCGCGGTAGCGGGAGTCGATGACCTCCAGCGCGGGGGCGACGGCCCGCACCGCGTCGGTGAACGGCGTCCCGGGTGTCGGTGGCCTGTCGAGGAGGAAGGCGATCTCCGGTTCGACCCGGGGGTGGATCAGTCCGGAGATGTCGACGTTGCCGCCGTCGGGCACCTGCGTGGTGTCGGTGAGCTGGCCGAGGATCGGCTCATCGACGCCGACCTGGACCATCTTGGCCTGGCTGGTCAGGCCCATCTTGGCGCCGACGAGGCGTTCGCCCCGGCCGGTGCGGCGGGCGATCAGCGCCCGCTGCACCCGGTACGCGGCGTCGACGTCAATGCCGTGGGCGTCGGCGAGCTGCCCGATCGGGGTGCCGGTGACGGCCGCCTCGTCGAGCTGGGCGGCCAACCCGGCGAGGTCGACGTCTGCGCTGGTGGTCACTGCGCACCTCCGTGGGCGGTGTTGGCGGCGTCGGCGAGGTCGAGGGCGACGTCGGTGATCATGTCTTCCTGGCCGCCGACCATCCTGCGGCGGCCGAGTTCGATCAGGATGGACCGCACGTCCAGGTTGTAGCGGTCGGCGGCGCGTTCGGCGTGGCGCAGGAAGCTGGAGTAGACGCCGGCGTAGCCGAGCGACAGGGTTTCCCGGTCGACCCGGACCGGCCGGTCCTGCAGCGGCCGGACCAGGTCCTCGGCGGCGTCCATCAGCGCGAACGTGTCGCAGCCGTGTTTCCAGCCGTGCAGGTCCGCGACGGCGGTGAACACCTCCAGGGGGGCGTTGCCGGCCCCGGCGCCCATCCCGGCGAGGGAGGCGTCGACCCGGGTGGTGCCGTGCTGCACGGCGATCACACTGTTGGCCACGCCCAACGACAGGTTGTGGTGGGCGTGGATACCGATCTGCGTGCCCGGGTCCAGCACCTGCTGGTAGGCGTCGACCCGGGCGGCGACGTCGTCCATCAGCAGCCGGCCGCCGGAGTCGGTGACGTAGACGCAGTGCGCCCCGTACGACTCCATCAGCTTGGCCTGCCCGGCGAGCCCTTCGGGGGTGTTCATGTGCGACATCATCAGGAACCCGGCGACGTCCATACCCTGGTCGCGGGCCCAGCCGATGTGCTGGGCGGCGATGTCGGCCTCGGTGCAGTGGGTGGCGATCCGGACGCTGGTCACGCCCAGGTCACGGGCCGCTTTCAGGTCGTCGACGGTGCCGATCCCGGGCAGCAGCAGCGTGGTCAACGTCGCCCGGCTGATCGACTCGGCGGCAGCACGGATCCAGTCGGCGTCCGACGCCGCGCCGTGGCCGTAGGTGACGGACGAGCCGGCCAGGCCGTCGCCGTGGGCGACCTCGATCGCGTCGACGCCGGCCGCGTCCAACGCGGCGGCGATCTGCCGCACCTGGTCGACGCCGTACCGGTGCCCGATGGCGTGCATGCCGTCGCGCAACGTGACGTCCTGGACGTACAGCCGGGTCATGACCGTGCCTCCGCTCGGACAGCGACCAGACGTTCCGCTGTGCGCAAAGCGGCCGAGGTCATGATGTCGAGGTTGCCGGCGTACGCGGGCAGGTAGTGCCCGGCACCGGAGACCTCCAGGAACACCGACACCTGGATGCCGGTGAAATGGCTGCCCAGCGCCGGCACGTACGCGTCGACCGGATCGAACTGCACCCGCTGCTTGAGCCGGTAGCCGGGCACGTACTCGGCGACCGACGCCGCCATGGCCGCCACCGAGTCGGCGACCGCGCCGGCGTCGACCCCGGCCGGGATCAGGCAGTAGACGGTGTCACGCATCAGCAGTGGCGGATCCGCCGGGTTCAGCACGATGACCGCCTTGCCCGTGCCGGCACCGCCGACGACCTCCAGGGCGCGGGCGGTGGTCCGGGTGAACTCGTCGATGTTGGCCCGGGTCCCGGGACCGGCCGAGCGGGACGCGATCGACGCGACGATCTCCGCGTACGCCACCGGGGCCACCGCCGCGACGGCGGCGACGACCGGCACGGTCGCCTGCCCACCGCAGGTGACCATGTTGACGTTGCGCTCGGCCAAATGGGCGTCCAGATTGACCGGTGGCACCACGTACGGGCCGACCGCGGCCGGGGTCAGATCCACCACCGTCCGCCCGTACGCCTGCAGGATCTCGTTGTTGCGCCGGTGCGCGCCCGCCGACGTGGCGTCGAACACCAACCCGACGTCGGCGAACTCGGGCATCGCGACCAGGCCGTCGACCCCATCACTCGTGGTCGCCACGCCGAGGCGGCGGGCGCGGGCCAGCCCGTCGGATTCCGGGTCGATGCCGACCATCGCCACCATGTCCAGCGACTCCGACAACCGCAGCACCTTGATCATCAGATCAGTACCGATGTTGCCCGACCCGATCACCGCCACCCCGACACCCACTACCGTCCCTCCCCTGACTTGGCGCTGAATCTGGTCCGCACACTGCCGAGCCCGGCGATCCGCGCCTCGTACGCCGCCCCGGGGATGACCGGGACCATCGGGCCGAGCGCACCGGAGAGCACGACGTCGCCGGCCCGCAGCGGATCCCCGGCGGCGGCCAGGGTCGAGGCCAGCCAGGCGACGGCGTGCACCGGGTTGCCGAGGCAGGCGGCACCGGCGCCGACCGACACCGGTTCACCGGCGGACTCCAGCACCATGCCGCACCCCCGCAGGTCCACCGAGGCGGGCGGCACCGGCCGGTCGCCGAGCACGAACAGCCCCGACGAGGCGTTGTCCGCCACCGTGTCCACGATGGAAATGTCCCAGTCGGTGATCCGGGAGTCGACGATCTCGATCGCCGGTAGCAGGAAGTCGGTGGCCCGCAGCACGTCGACCACGGTCGCCGGCCCGTCCGGCAGATCCGCCGACAGCACGAACGCCACCTCCGCCTCCACCCTGGGCTGGATCAGCCCGGCCAGGTCGACCTCGTCGCCGTCGCAGACCGCCATGTCGGCGAAGAGCACCCCGAAGTCGGGCTGGTAGACGCCGAACGCGGCCTGCACCGCCGGCGACGTCAGGCCGATCTTCGCCCCGACCCGACGCCGCCCGGCCCTTGTCCAACCGGCCACCAACTCCCGCTGCACCGCGTACGCGGCCGCCACGTCACCGACCGGCAGCAGCCGGTCCCGCAACGGCGCACACGGCACCCCGGAGTCGTACGCCCCGGTCAGCGCCGCGACAGCCGCCTCGACATCAACATCCACAGTCACGCTCATGTCAGGTCCACGCAGACGTTGGTCAACTCGGAGTAGAAGTCCAGCGAGTGCACGCCACCCTCCCGGCCCACCCCGGAGGCCTTCACCCCACCGAACGGGGTCCGCAGGTCCCGCAGGAACCACGTGTTCACCCACACGATGCCCGCGTCCAACCGGGCACCGGCCCGGTGCGCCCGCCCCACATCCCGGGTCCACACCGTCGCGGCCAGCCCGTAGTCGGAGTCGTTGGCCAGCGCGAACGCCTCCTCCTCGGTGTCGAACGGGGCGATGTGACAGACCGGGCCGAACACCTCCTCCCGCACCAGCCGCGCAGACTGACCGAGCCCGGTCAACACTGTCGGCTGCACGTACGCGCCGCCGTCACGGGCGTCGCCGAAGGCCGGCACGCCACCACCGGCAAGGATCTGCCCGCCTTCGGCGCGGGCCAGATCGTAGAAGCCGAGCACCTTGTCCCGGTGGCCGCGCGAGATCAGCGGCATCGTCGCAATCGTCTCGTCGGCCGGCCAACCGTACCGGGCGTCACGGGCGGCAGCCGCCAGCCGGTCCACGAACTCGTCGAACACCGGCCGCTGCACATACAGCCGCTCCGTGCACAGACACACCTGACCGCCGTTGGTGAACGACGACCGCACCGAACCGGCCACCGCCGCGTCCAGGTCGGCGTCGGCGAACACCAGGCCGGCGTTCTTGCCGCCCAACTCGAACGACACCGCCTTCACCCCGTCAGCCGCCGCCCGCATGATCGCCGACCCCGTCGCCGACTCACCGGTGAACGTGATCGCATCCACCCCCGGATGGGTGGTCAGCCACTCCCCCGCCGCACCCGGCCCGAACCCGTGCACCAGGTTGAACACCCCGTCGGGCACGCCGACCGCCGCCATCACCTCCGCCAACAACGTCGCCGACGCCGGAGTCTCCTCCGACGGCTTCACCACCACAGCGTTGCCGCACGCCAACGCCGGAGCCACCTTCCACGTCAGCAGCAGCAGCGGCAGATTCCACGGCACGATCACCGCGACCACGCCGACAGGCTTACGGACCGCGTAGTTCAACGCCCGACCACCCGACGACGTGACCGTCGTGAACGACTCCGTCGACGCCGTCGCAGCGATCTCCGCGAACGCCCGGAAGTTCGCCGCCCCACGCGGAATGTCCAACGTCCGGGCCTGACCGACCGGCTTACCGGTATCCGCCACCTCAGCAGCCACCAGATCATCGAACCGGCGATCCAACTCGTCGGCCACCGCCCGCAACACCGCCGCCCGGTCCCGCTCAGCCATGCCGCCCCACGGCCCGCGCAACGCCGACCGCGCCGCCGCCACCGCCGCGTCGACCGTCGCAGAATCGGCCTCCGCCACCTCAAACACCGTCTCCCCGGACACCGGCGACACCTTCGCAAACCACTTCCCCGCATCGACGAACCGGCCGTCGACGAAACTACGCAACAGGCCGGGACCGTCGGCGGCGGGCCGACCGACGTACAGGTCGGGGTGCCACAGAGCGGGCGACGTCGGTGCGATGGCTGCCATGTTCAACCTTCCGTTGCCGGTACGGGGATGTGTCGGGGGTCAGTCCTTGGTGGCGACGCCGCTGCCCTGGTCAGCGACCAGGGCCACGACGGCAGCGTCGACTGTCGCTTCACCGGTCGCGGCGGCGGCCGCCTCGTCGGTGGCGACCAGGACGGTGCTGCCGGTGCCGGCGTTCATCAGGTCGACGGCGACCCGCTGCGGCCCGTCCGGATGCTCGCGAATCAACACCAGGCGGCGACCCTGAAGGGTCGCGACGATCCGGTCGGGCCAGACCTTGCCGAGCACTTCCGCGAGGATCATCAGCTGTCACCTTGCAGCGACGCCATGACAACCCGGATCCGGGTCGACTCGCCCTCCTCCAGCAGTGCCGAGGTGGCCGGATGCGGCTTGGGGTAGATCTGCGAGCTGCGCAGGTCACCGTGTTGACGGATGGCGGCCTCGCCGGCTGACACTGCCTGCCGTACGGCCGCCAGGGTGCCCTGCACAGCAGCGGCGAGATAGCCGCTAGTGACCCGTTCGACGGCGATACACCGTACGTCCGCGGTCTTGATCATGGCTTCGATCCCTGCGGAGAGGGCGACGATGCCCCGGGTCTCCACGATTCCGATCGCCTTCTCTGAGGACATGGCACTTCTCCTTCTGGCTGTGTCGCCGGCCGGGCCGGCTCAGTTGCCGACGAGTCCGGGGTCGATGGCCAGCGCGGTGACCGCGTCGCATGGGCTGGCGAAGACGATCGACCGGACCGGGCGACCGGTCTTGGCTCGGGCAGTCTCCTCGCCGATGTCGACGGCTTCCTCCACTGTGGCGAGGTCGCCGCGGACCGCCACGGCGACGATTCCGCCGCCGAGGCGTACGACTCCGGTTACTTCGACCTCGGTCGCCTTGACCATGGCGTCCACCGCGTCGAAGATCGGAATGAATCCCTCGGCTTCGACGAAGCCCGCAGCGGCGTTACGCATCGGGTTCCTCCTGTCGTTGGTGTTTCGGGTGCCCGCTGGTCGGGCTGTCGGTCATGCGGTGCGGGCCGGCGCCGTTCACGCGGGTGCCGGCAGATTCCAGGACAGGACGGCAGCGCCGGTGCCCCACAGTGCTCCGTAGCTGTGCAGTTGCCCCGGGGTTGCGGCGACTCCGGTGCCGGCGAGGAAGGCGAAAGCCCGGAACTGGCTGTCGGCCTGGGCCTGGCGGGCGTAGTCTTCGCGGACCGCGAGGACTTGGTCGGTGTCGCCGGCGGTCAGCATCTGCAAGATTCGTTCGTTCCACCGGTCGTGTGCCGGCTCGGCGATGCGGTCCTGGTCCGGCTCGATCCACTGCTGGATGAGCCCGGAGGACAGTCCGCTGACCACCACCACCGCCGCTCGGACACCGGCGTCACGGGCCGCCTCGGCGCCGGCCCGGCCGACCTGGGCGAGGGTGTCGGCGTCGGCGTACAGGTTGCACGACACCTGCGCCCAGCGCAGGGTGCGCTGCGGGTCGAGCAGCGTGGAGGTGACGATGGTCCCGGTATCGATCGGGAAGCCCTGGTAGCGGGTGCGGCGTGCCTGCATGCCGTCGGCGTCCACCCGGGCCGCCCAGCGTTCGGTGAACTCTACGTCGAAGCGCAGGTCGTAGCTGAGGTGGCCGTAGTCGTAGGCGTACCAGTTCTCGTCGGTGTGCGCCCCACGCGGGTTCGGGTCGCACTGGAACTGGTGGCCGAGCACGGTGAACCACTGGGTGGACAGCAGCAGGACGACGTCCGGCTCGATGGCGCGCAGCCGGTCGCCGACCGTACGGGCGGAGTCGGCCAGCGCCGCCCAACTGGTGGCGGGCTTGTCGGCGAGCAGATGCGGCATGCCGGGCAGCAGTACGCCGGCCTGGATTCCACGGTCAGTCATCGACGTTCTCCGGTGTCCACTCGACCACCGCGTTGCCGGTTCCGATGATCGTGCCGTAGCCGAGCACGTCGCCGGCGATGTCCGGCCAGCCGAGCGCGGACAGCAGCCAGGTGAGGCTGCCGGCCTTCGTCTCGGAGGCGGTGGCTTCGATGTGCTCGGGGATGAGTTCGCGTAACCGGCTGGTCGGCCCCTGGCGAATCGTTTCCAGCAGCTTCATGTCCCAGCGGTACTGGTGGTTGTTGTACGGGTGCTCGCGTTCCATGTCCTCGGGCAGCTGGGGTTCCTCGTGCCAGTGCAGGTGGGACAGGGAGTTGGAGGCGAGTAGCACGGCGCGTCGGCCGGTGTTCTCGATCGCCCGGCGGGTCGCTTCGCCGAGCACCTCCATCTGGCCGAGGGACGCGTCGGAGTAGAAGTACGGGTTGTTGTTGGCCGACAGCGACACCACCGGGATGTCCCAGTCGGGGTTGACCATGTGTAGTGCGCCGATGGTGGCGTAGTCGACCCGTACCCCGGGGTCGTGCAGCTTGCTGGTGACCAGGCCGAGGTCGGCGGCTTCGTCGGCGATGGCCTCGGCGAGTGGTACGTCGGTGTGGAAGTCGTAGTGGTAGCGGAACAGATGCGGGAAGATCGGCTCTACGGAGATGCCGCGCGGGTTGGGTACACAGTTGACGTGGTGGCCGACCATGGTGATCCAGTGCGGGGCATGCACGATCAGCACGTCGGGCCGGTGCACCTCGCGAATCCGGCGGCGGAGTCGATGGTACGCCCAGCGCAGCACTTCCCAACCGCCTTGTGACCGGGGTTCGTTCTGCGGCGGGTTCTCGCCGTAGATCAGGTGCGGCGGGTGCGGGCTGAGGTAACCGGCGACGATACCGGGTCGGCGGCCTGCCGGGGCGGGGCGGGCGGCGTCAGCGGAGTCCGGTCGCCGGGTGCGGGTCGTGGTGCCCCGGGTCGGTGCGGGTAGTCGGAACACCTTGCTCATCGCGGTCCTCCTAACGGGGCCGGGGCGTCGCGCAGGACCCGCAGCAGGCAGCGGTCACCGGGCTGGGCGCCGAGGATCCGCAGCCCGTCGTCGTCGAGCGCGGCCTGGTGCCGGGCGACGCCGGGGTCGTGGCGCACCCAGGCACGCAGCGGTGCGGGGTGGGCGCCGTGCAGTTCGATCAGCGTGTCGGCGGGCAGACCGTCGGCGGGGTTGGTGTAGACGAGGCGACGGCGGCCCCGCTGCCCGGTGTAGGCCGGCCCGGTACTGGTGGTGACCTGGTACCAGTGGCGAGCGGCGCGGGCCTGGTCGCGGGCGCCGCCGGTGGCCGCTTCGTCGAGGAGACCGGTGTCGTCGCAGACCACGCCGTAGCGGTCGAGGGCCTGGTCGGTGGTGAGGTAGCCGGCTGCGACGTCGGCGGCCACCAGGTCGGGGTCGCGGGTGAGCGGGTCGCCCCAGCCGCCGCCGCCGGCTGACTCCATCACCAGGACGTCGCCTTCGCGCATCCGGTGCCCGGCGACCTTGCCGGGGGTGTCGAAGTCGATCCGCCGGCCGGTGCGGCGCAGGTAGGTGGCGGTGGGGGCGCCGGGCGCGCCGGTGGAGAGTCCGTACGGCGCGACGGTGGTGCGGTCGGTCTGTACCGAGTAGGCACCGCTGGTGGCCAGCAGCCGGGTGGCCCGTCGGGCACCGAGGCCGCCGCGGTGCCGGCCGGCGCCGCCGGAGCCGGTACGCAGCTCACACGCTTCGACGAGGATCGGGATCTCGGTTTCCAGCCGTTCGACGGACTGGATGGTGGAGATGTCGCCGAGATCGACGGGGTTCATCGCGCTCGGGCCGTCGGACCCGAGGAATCCTCCGTTACCGCCGGCCGGGTAATCGTAGTAGAGGTACGGCTGGCCGGTGCGTTCGTCGATGCCGCCGATCAGGTTCTGGAAGGTCGTACCGAACTGGTCGGCGGCGATCAGGTCCGGAGCGACCTGGCTGAGGGCGGCCATCACCGCGGAGATGACCCGTTTGCGGACCTCGCTGTGCGCGTTGGCCGGTGCCGGGTAGGTGACGTGTACGACGGTTCCCGGGTCGGTGTGCACGGTCAGTGGCCGGAAGGCGCCGTGGTTGACCAGCCCGCCAGGGTCCAACGCGGACTTGACGGCGATGAAGACCCCGGCGGTGGTCATTGCGAGCGACGAGTTGACGACGGCGGCGACCTGCGGCGACGAGCCGCGGAAGTCGGCGACGAGTTGGTCACCGGTGATGGTCAACGCGCAGCGCACCAGGGCGGCGTCGTACTCGCCGTCGGTGTAGAGATCGAGGTAGTCCTCGTAGTGGTAGGTGCCGTCCGGCAGGTCGCGGATCTGGTCGCGTAGTCGCCGCTCGGTGCGGTCCATGTTGGCCTCGACGCAGCCGAGGATCAGGTCGCGGCCGTACCGGTCGACGAGTTCGCGTAGCCGGCGCTGCGCGGTGTGGCAGGCGGCGATGCTGGACTCCAGGTCTCCCTGACGTTCGTCGGCCATCCGGACGTTGGCGAAGAGGATCCGCGTCGCGGCGATGTTGGGCTGGCCCGCGTCGACCAGTCGGATCGGTGGAACCCGCAGCCCTTCCTGCAGGATCTCGGTGGCCTTCCCGGAGACGCTGCCGGGTGTCATGCCGCCGATGTCGGCCCAGTGCATGCGTACGCAGGGGAACAGGAACAGCTCTCCGTCGACGAACACCGGGCTGATCAGCGTGACGTCGTTGAGGTGGCTGCCGCCGCGGTACGGGTCGTTGACCAGGTAGATGTCACCGGGCCGGAACTCGTCACGGTAGTCGGCGAAGATCTCCTTCACCGATGCCGGCATCGCGATGACGTGGCCGGGCATGTCGCGGCCCTGGGCGACCATCTCGCCGTCCGCGTTGAACAACGCGCACGAGAAGTCCTGCGCGTCGGCGATCACCGGGGAGTGCGCCGTGCGGAAGATCGTCTGGCGCATCTCCCGCACGATCGAGATCAGCCCTTCGGTGACGATCTCGAGATCGATCGGGTTCAGGGGCATGCGGGCCTCGCAATGCTGACAGGGACGGGCACCTACCGGACGGACCACAACCGGATGGACCACCACCGATTGGACCATGATGTGAGCCTTGTGTTATATTATGAACCTACCAACTTCAGGGATGGGAAGGCAAGATGTCGTCTGTCACCGACCCCGGTCGCGAGTCCGGCACCCAGGCACTCGATCGCGCGCTGGCCGTGCTGCTCGCGTTCCGGCGCGACACCCCCGAACGCAAGGTCAGTGACGTCAGCCGGGAGCTCGGGCTGCACAAGTCGACCGCCAGCCGGTTGTTCCGGGCGCTCGCCGACGCCGGCTTCCTGCAGCGCAACGAGGAGACCGGCGCGTACCGGCTGGGGGTCACCGTGTTCGACCTCGGCGCCCGCTTCCTGGCCGGGCTCGACATGCACGCCATCGCCCGACCGCTGCTGCACCAGCTGGCCGAGGAGCAGGGCGAGTCGGTCAACCTCGCCATCCGCGACGGCCTGGACGCGATCTCGATCGACCTGGTGACCGGGTCGCACAGCCTGCAGCTGGTCTCCCGGCTGGGCCGGCGCATCCCGTTGTGGTGCAGCGCGGCCGGCAAGACGCTGTTGATCGACATGGACGACGACCAGGTCCGCGAGCTGCTCGCCGATGCGGCCTGGACCCGGCTGACCCGACGCACGATCACCGACATCGACGTCTTCCTGGCCGATCTCGCCGGGGTGCGGGAACGCGGCTGGGCGCTCAACGATGAGGAGAGTGAGGACGGCCTGCGGGTCGTCGGCGCACCGGTGCGGGACCGGCTCGGCGCGGTGACCGCGTCGATCAGCGTCTCCGGCCCGATCTTCCGGCTGGACAGCCCGCAACAGGTCGCCACGCTCGCCACCGCCGCGGTCCGCACCGCCGACGAGCTGTCCCGCCAGCTGGGCCACGGCGTCGGACAGATCTGGGGCAGCTGACCGGCGACCGGCTCAGAAGTGCTGCTGCACGACATCCGGATCTACCTTCACGTGCAGCAGCACCGGCCCGGTCAGCGGCAGCAGCGCGTCGAACGCCGCCGAAACGGAGGCCTCGTCATGCGCCCGGTACGCGGTGACACCGAGCGCGCCGGCCACCGCGGCCAGGTCCCGGTACGGGAAGCGGGCGATGCCCGGGTCAGCACCGGCCGGTCGCAGCTTGCGCACCTCCGCCCCGTACGCGCCGTCGTCCAGCACGATCACCAGCACCGGAGCGCCGACCCGGGCCAGGGTGTCCAGCTCACCCAACGCGGTCAGCAGACTGCCGTCGCCCTCGAACGCCACCACCGGGCGGTCCGGGCGGCCGAGCGCGGCACCGATCGCGTACGCCACACCGACGCCGATACTGCCGAACTCCCACGGCGCGACCAGCGAGCGGTCCACGGCCGGCGAGTCCAGGTAGAGGTTGGGCCAGCCGCCGAAGTGGCCGACGCCGACTACCGTCGTGCGGGGCAGCGGCAACCGACGGGCGCAGATCGCCATCAGCCGGCGGGGGTCGATGTGCCGGGCACCGGTGGGCTCCGGGCCGAGTCCGGCGAACGGGTCGGCGTCGCGGATCGCCCGGGCCAGCTGCGGCGTACGCCAGCCGTCCGGCTCCGACCCGGGCCGCGCCGACTCCAGTGCCCCGGTCAACGCCCGGGCGGCCAGCGCCGCGTCGCCGACCAGCCCACCGTGCACCGGCCAGCGGGCACCGATCGCCGCCGGATCCCGGTCGACGCTGTACACCTGCGCGGCGCCGAACAGCTGTCCGTGATCGGCCGTCCACCGGTTAAGGCAGGCACCGAACGTCACGACGAGATCCGCCTCGCGCAGCACGTCCCGGGTCAGCGGGCGTGCCAGCCCACCGGCAACGCCGAGGGCGTAAGGATGGCCCGCGAACAGGCCGGCGGCCATCAGGCTGGTGACCAGCACGGCTCCGGCGCGGTCGGCCAACGCGGTCAGCTCAGGTCCGGCGTGCACCGCGCCTCGGCCGGCGAGGATCACCGGGTGCCGGGCCCGACGCAGTCGGTCCGCCAACCCGGCGACCGCCATCGGGTCGGGTGCCAGCGGTAGTGGTCCGGCCGGCGCGACAGCGGCCCCGAGCGGTACGGCCGGCCGGTCCCCGGCCGGTTCATCCTGCAGGTCCAACCCAATGTCGAGCACCACCGGCCCCGGTCGCCCGACGGCCTCGCGGACCCCGGCTGCGACGTCGCGCGACACCGTCGACACGCCGGTCATCGGCACGAAGGCACCGGCGGTGGCCAGGGCGAAGGGCTGCTGAGGAAAGTTCTGCACGTGCAGCGGGTCACTCGCCGGGGTGTCCCCGGCGAGCAGCAGCAGCGGTGTGCCCGCCTGCCGGGCGATGGTCAACGCCGGGCCGGCAGCGGCCAGACCCGGACCCTGGGTGACCGTGGCCACCGCGCACCGGCCGGTGACCCGCGCCCACCCGTCGGCCATCATCACCGCAGCGTTCTCGTTGCGGGCCGCCACGAACCGGACCCCGTGCCGGGCGACCAGATCGGCCACCAGGAACATGTTCGCATCGCCGAGCAGGCCGAACACGGTGTCCACCCGGTGATCGACCAACGCGTCCGCGATCGCCTGGTAGACCTTCACCGGTCCACCGCCGGATGCCGGTCCGCCGCTGGGCGGCGGTACGGGCCGGCAGGCCGCAGCGCGACGCTCAGCGCACCCAGATAGGAGTCGGTGGCCACCGCGTCGAAGCGCGGGCCGGCCAGCCGGGCGGTCCGCTTGGTCATCGACCGGCCCAGCGCCGGCACCGCCAGCAGCCGGTGGGCCAGTTCGGTGCCGGCATCGGCCACCCGGTCGGGCGGCACCAACTCGGTCACCAGTTCCAGCTGGTGCAGCCGGGCCGCGTCGATCCGCTCGCCGAGCAGCAGCCAGCGTTTGGCCCGGTCGGCACCGACCAGGTCGGCGAGGATCGCCATGCCGCCCCAGGTCAAGGGGATGCCGAAGCCCACCTCGGGGAACGTGAAGAAGCAGGTGTCGGCGGCGAGGCGCAGGTCGCTGGCCAGCCCGAGGATCGCACCGGAGCCGATCGCCGGACCGTTGAACGCGGTCACGGTGGTCTGCTCCAGGCGGTACCAGCGCTCGACCAGCTCGGCGGTGCGCCGCTGCACGCCCATGGTGGTGGCGGCGTCAAGAGTCGCCAGTTCGGTCAGGTCGGTGCCGGCGCAGAACGCGGTGCCGGCACCGGTCAGCAGCACTACCTCGACAGTGTCGTCGCGGCCGAGCTCGTGCAGCACCTGCTCGAACTGCCCGAGCATGGCCAGGTCGAAGCTGTTGCGCCGACCGGTACGGTCCAGTGTCACCACCGCAAGCCGCTCCGCACGGTGCAGGTGTACCGACGTCACGTCGCCTCCGATTGCAGTAGGGCGCGGTCGACCAGGGCCGCCGCGTGTCCGACGTAGCTGAGTGGATCGAGCAGCCGGGTCAGCTCCGCGTCCAACAGGGCCGCCCTGACCTGCGGGTCGGCGCGCAGCAGCTCGGCGAACGGCCGACCGTGGTCGAGGCTGTCCCGCACGATTCGCATCACCAGGTGGTGCGCCTGTTCCCGGCCCAGCGGACCGGCCAGGCGCAGCATCAGCGCCTCCGACAGCACCAGGCCGCCGGTGGCGGACAGGTTGACGCGCATCCGGGCGGCGTCGACCCGGAGCCCAGCGAAGACCTCGTTGAGGCGCTGCAGCGCACCGCCGACGAGGATGAAACACTCCGGCACCAGCTTCCACAGCGCCATCCCGACGCCCATGTCCCGGTCGTCCTGGGACACCATCGTCTGCATCGCCAGCGGCACCTGTGCACGGACCGTGCCGGCCGCGGCGATGACCGCTTCGCAGCGGATCGGGTTGCGCTTGTGCGGCATCGTGCTGCTGCCGACCTGGGTATCGCGCTGCGGCTCGTGTGCCTCGCCGATCTCGGTACGGCCGAGGAAGTACACCTCGCGGGCCAGCTTCTCGGCCGTGGAGGCGATCAGCCCGAGCAGGGTGAGGCACTCCACCACCCGGTCCGGGGTGGCGTGCCAGGGGGTCGGGGCAACGCCCAGCCCAAGCCGGTCGGCGACGGCGCGTTCGATGTCGAAGGCCCGTGGCCCGTAGCCGGCCATGGTGCCGGCTGCCCCGCCCATGCTGACCACCAGCAGTCGGGGCCGGAGCTGGGCCAGCCGCTCCCGGTGGCGCTGCAGTTCGCTCTGCCAGACCGCGCAGCGCAATCCGAACGTGGTCGGCAGGGCCTGCTGCCCGTGGGTGCGGGCGGCCATCGCCGTGTCCCGGTGCCGCAGGGCGAGCCGGCGCAGTACGCGGACCAGTTCGTCGATCTGCCGGCTGACGATGTCCAGTCCGGCTCGGGCGCGCAGCACGAACCCGGTGTCCATGACGTCCTGGGTGGTGGCGCCGAGATGGACGTAGCGGCCGCCGTCGCCGGCCGCCCTGGTCAGGGCCCGTACCAGTGGCACCAGCGGATGCACGGTGTCGGCGGCGTCGGCGGCCACCGCGGCCAGGTCCAGCGACTCGACCCGGGCGGCGGCGGCGATCTGCGCCGCCGCACCGGCCGGGATGACGCCCGTGTCGGCCTGGGCGCCAGCGAGTGCCGCTTCCACGTCGAGCCACGCCTGCATCAGCTGCCGGTCGTTGAACACCCCACGCATCTCGGCGTTGCCGAAGAAGCTGGTCACCGTCAACGAGTCGAGGAAGCAGGAACTGATTGGATTCACCGTGCCGCTCCGTCGATCATCGCGGTGACCGCCCGCCGGTCCACCTTGCCCGACGGCAGCAGCGGCAGTTCGGTCACGAGGTGCCAGTCGGTCGGCACCTTGTGCCGGGACAGGCTGCCGGCGGCAGCCGCGGCGAGTTCGGCGCGGCGCGGGGTCGCCCCGGGGGCGGCGACCACCACCGCGACCACCTCCTCGCCCCAGCGTGGGGACGCGACCCCGACGACGCACGCCTGCGCGACGCCCTCGCAGGTCAGCAGGACCGCCTCGACCTCGGCCGGGCTGACGTTCTCCCCGCCCCGGATGATCAGGTCCTTCACCCGGCCGGTCAGGGTCAGGGTGCCGTCGGCGGCGAGCCGGGCCAGGTCGCCGGTGCGCAGCCAGCCCTGCGGGTCGTACGCCGTCCGGTTCGCCGCCGGATCGTCGAGATAGCCGGGGCTCACCGACTCGCCACGGACCTGCAGTTCACCCTCTGCTCCGGCGGGCAGCGGCCGGGGCGACCCGTCGGCGTCCACCGCGACGATCCGGGCCTGCAACCCGGGGAGTACCCGTCCGACGGTGGAGCCGTCCGGCGGGCAACTGCCGTCGTCGGGGTCGACGCTGATGGTCGGACCGGCCTCGGTCTGCCCGTAGACGACCGCCAACCGCCGCAGCCGCAGCGTGTCGCGTACCCGCGTGCGCAGGGCCGGTGGGCAGTTGGCACCGCCGAGGAAGCCCAGGCGCAGCGCGGCCAGGTCCCACCGCCCCGGCTGTTCGTCGAGTCGTTCGGCGAGCATGGTCGCCATCGTCGGCACCAGTTGCACGACCGTGCACCGGTGCCGGTGCACGACGTCGAGCACGTCGTCGGGACGAAACCGCGGCACCGGGAACAGCTGCGCCCCGGTGACCGCCGCCAGCACCACGCCGCTGCTGAGGCCGGCCGCGTGGGCGAACGGTAGCGGACAGCAGATCCGATCGGCGGAGCCGATCCCGGCGGCCTGGGCCGTCCAGGTCGCGTTGCGGACCAGATTCCGCCCGGTCAGGACGACCATCTTCGGGGTGCCTGTCGATCCCGAGGTGAACTGGACGTTCAGCGGGGAGTCGGGGTCGCTGACCGGATCCGGCGGGGGTCCGGCCCAACCGGGCAGGCCGGCGAGGGCGTCGCCGGCCTGGTCCGCCGGCAGAAAGGTGACCGGCCCGGTCGCTGCGCGCCGGGCGCACGACGTCACGTCGCGGTCCCGGATTTCTCGCGCGGCGAACAGCCGGACCGGCCGGGTCCGACGCAATGCGGCGGCTAGCTCCGATTCCGTCGCGGCGGGGTGCAGGGTGACCAGGGCCGCTCCGCGCCACGCCGCGGCGGCGAGCAGCACCAGCCAGGCGATGCTGTTCTCGGCCCAGACGGCGATCCGGTCGCCGCGGCCGACACCGGCTGCGGCGAGCACGCCGGCGGTCCGGCCGGCGAGCGCCGCGTACTCGCCGGCGGTGACGACGGGCCGGCCGGCGACGGCGAACAGCGGCCGGTCCGGCTGGTGCCGGGCCTGACGCAGCAGTACGGCGTCGTACGCCGGCGGATCGACGAGGGCCATCAGGCGCGCTCCAGCAGCAGGTTCCCGTGCGGATCCACCCGCCCCCACCAGCCGGCGCCGACCACTGTGGTACTTCCGCTTTCCCGGACGACCGCCGGCCCGCTGATCCGTACGCCGGCGGTCAGCTCGCCCCGCTGCCAGACGGCGGCGTCGGTCCAGCCGTCCGGCCCCCACACTGGCACGGTGGTGGGCTCGGGTGCCGGGCCGTCAGGTGGGGCGGCGAAGGTGACGGCGGGCTGTGGCCCGAACGCGGTGAGCCGGCAGTTCACGATCTCGGCCGGGTGCTCCGAACGAAGGTAGGCGTACCGCTCCTGGTAGGCGGCGTGGAAGGCGCGGATCAGATCGGCGGGTTCGTCGGGCAGCTCGTCCATCGGCACGGCCAGGTCGAAGCTCTGGCCACGGAAACGCATCCCCAGCGACAGCCGGAAGGTGACCTGGTCGGCCTCCACCGCGTCCTCGGCCTTGAGCTGGTCGCGGGCGGCCGCCTTCAGCTCATCGACCAGCGCGCGGGCACTCGCCAGGCCGGCGGAGTCGGCGGGGACCAGCGCGGTACGGACGTAGTCGTGACGGGCCCGGGCGGCGACGAAGCCGAGCGCCGAGAAGTTCCCCGGTACCGGTGGGACCAGTACCCGCGGGATACCCAGCTCGTCGGCGAGTGCGGTGGCGTGCATCGGTCCGGCGCCGCCGAACGGCATCAGCACGAACTCCCGCGGGTCGTGGCCGCGGGCCACCGAGATCTCCTTGATCGCGCTGGTCATCTTGACCGTGGCCAGGCGAAGGATGCCGTACGCGAGTTCGGTCTCGGTCAGGCCGTCGCCGAGTTCGGCGGCCAGCCGCCCGAGTGCGGCACGAGCCTCGTCGAGCCGCGGGGTGACCTCGCCGCCCAGCCGCCCGTGCGGGTCGAGATGGCCGACCACCAGGTGGGCGTCGGTGGTCGTCGGTTCCGCGCCGCCCCGGCCGTAGCAGGCCGGACCGGGATCGGAGCCGGCGCTGCGCGGGCCGACGCGCAGCTCGCCACCCCGGTCACGCCAGGCGATCGAGCCACCACCGGCACCGATCGTGTTGATCTCGATCTGGAAGGTCCGGTTCGGGTGCCCGGCGATGGTGCCGTGGTTGGTCATCAGCGGCACGCCGCCCTTGATCAGGCAGACGTCCGTACTCGTACCGCCGATGTCGCAGGTGATGACGTTGTCGAAGCCGGCCAGCCCGGCGACGTACGCGCTGGCCGCCACGCCGCCGGCCGGACCGGACAGCGCGAGGTTGATCGGCAGCCGGCCGGCCTGGTCGGTGGAGACCACGCCGCCGCTGCTGGTCATGATCGCCAACGGGTGGCGGTAGCCGCTGCCCGCGAGGGTCGAGCCGAGGCCCGACAGGTACTCGCTGACCGGGCCTCGGACGCTGGCGTTGAGCACAGTGGTGGCGAACCGCTCGTACTCGCCGTGTTCCGGGACCACCTCGGCGGAGATGCTGCACGACAGGTGCGGGTGCCGACGGCTGATCCGGTCGGCGGCGGCCCGCTCGTGCCCCGGGTTGCGGTACGAGTGCAGGAAGCAGATCGCCACCGCGGTGGCCCCACCGGCGGCCAGCCGGTCGGTCACCTCGTCGAGTCCGGCCAGGTCCAGCGGGACGGCGACGTCGCCGGCGGCGGTCACCCGTTCCCGGACGGTGTGCCGCATCCGACGTGGGGTGAGCGCCGGGCGGGCGGTCTCCTTGACGCTGTACAGGCGGGGACGGTGGCCCAAACCCATTTCCAGTACGTCCCGGAAGCCTTCGGTGGTGAGTACCGCGACCGGTTCGCCGTCACCTTCCAGCAGGGCGTTGGTGACCCTGGTGGTGCCGTGTACGAACCGCTCGACGTCCGACAGTCGGACGTCGAGCTTGGTCAGGCCGTCGAGGATCGCCGCCGCCGGGTCCGCCGGGGTGGACAGTGTCTTGGCCTCGGCGAGCCGGCCGGTGGCCGGTTCGTACACGATGACATCGGTGAACGTTCCGCCGATGTCGACGCCGATGCACAGCATGAGGGAACCTTTCGGTCAGATGGGGTCACGTCACCGGTACGGGGTGCTGATTGCGTCGACCAGTGCCGGGAGCCCGAACCGGTCAGAAGGTGACGCCGTAGCGGCGCAGGCTGGCGCGGGCGACTGTGCGCAGCACCCAGTCGAACAGGTAGCCGAGCAGGCCGAGAGCGATGATGCCGACGAACACCCATTCGGTCTTGGCGTAGTTGCGGGCGGTCCAGATCAGCGAACCGAGGCCGCTCTGCGCCGCGACGATCTCCGCGGAGACGATGGTGAGGAACGAGTTGCCCATCGCCAGCCGGGCGCCGGTGACGGCGTACGGCACCGTGGCCGGCAGGATCACCGAGGCCAGGGTGCGGACCGGCCCGGCGCCCAGCGCCCGCGCCGCCCGCAGTTTCAACTCGTCGACGGCGAGCACCCCCGCCAGGGTGTTCAGCGCAACGATGAAGACCGTGGTGTAGAAGATCAACGCGATCTTCGAGGCCTCACCCGGACCGAGCCAGATGATCGCCAGGGTGACGAAGGCGATCGGCGGCACGAACCGGAAGAACTGGATGTACGGGTCGAGCATCAGCCGCAGTAGCCGGCTGCGGCCCATCAGCAACCCGACCGGCACCCCGATCAGTACGCCCAGCCCCCAGCCGCTGAGGATGCGCTGGCTGGACGCCCAGACGGAGTCCCACAGCGTCCCGTTGGTCGCCAGCTCCACCGCCCCCTGCCAGGTCAACCGGGGTGAGGGCAGGAAGAACGCGGTGTAGTTGCGGCTGACCAGGTCCCAGATGAGCAGGCCGAGCAGCACCGACAGCACCGACAGCACGACACGGGTGTGTCGACGCCGGCCAGCGAAGCGGCGTGGGCGAAACCCGGCCGCCCGGGCGGCCGGTGGACGTTGCACGTCGACGGCCATCAGCCGCCACCTCCGTTCAGACCGTGCCCGTCGTCCAGACCCTGGGCGCGCAGGGTCTGGGCGACCTCGGTGCCGATGTCCTCGCGCAGTTCGCGGAACAGCCCGGCGGCGGCCGGATCGGTCAGTTCCCGCGGCCGTGGCAGGTCCACCGGGTACACCTGCTTGATCCGGGCCGCCGGGCCAGCGGTCATGGTGACGATCCGGTCGGCGAGCAGGATCGCTTCGCCGATGTCGTGGGTGACGAACAGGATGGTGGGCCGGGACTGGCGCCAGATGCGGTCGAGTTCGGCCTGCATGACCAGCCGGGTCTGGGCGTCCAGCGCGCCGAACGGCTCGTCCATCAACACCACCGACGGCTCGTTGGCCAGCACCCGGGCGAGCTGGGCCCGCTGACGCATGCCGCCGGAGAGTTGGCTGGGGAATCGGTCGCCGCTGTGGCTGAGGCCGACCATGGTCAGGTAGCGGTCGACGATCCCGGCCCGCTGGCCACGCGGCACACCCCGCATCCGGGGGCCGAACGCGACGTTCTGGCGTACGGTCAGCCACGGGAACAAGGCCTCTGCGCTTTGGAACACCACGCCCCGGCTGACGTCCGGGCCGGTGACCGGCTCGCCCGCGCACAGCACCTGCCCGGCGGCCGGCCGGACGAACCCGGCGATTGCATTCAACAGGGTCGATTTGCCGCAGCCGCTGGGGCCGAGCAGGCAGACGAACTCCCCACCGGCGATGTCGAGCGTCGCCCCGGCGACCGCCTCGAAGTCGTCGAAGCGGATGTCGACGTCGCGGACCTGCACCGGGGAGCCCGCCGGACGGGGGCCGGAATCCGGTCCCCGTCCGGCGGAGGTGGCGGTCCGCCCGGTCACGCCACGCCCCGGATCATCACCTCGGCCGGGTCGGCCGGGTCGGACACGATGCCGCTGTCCTGCTGGAACTGGGCGATCTCGGCGTAGCGCTGCAGGTCCTCGTCGGTGAAGTCACGGACCTGGCACTGCACGCCGTCGAGCAGGTCGACAGCCTCAGCCGCGGGCACCTCGATGGCGTTCTCGGTCGCGGTACCGGCGACCTGCGGATCTGCGGTGATCTGCTCACATGCCTCGCCGATGGTGTCCACCAGAGTGGCGGCGGCCTCCTGGTTGGCCTCGTACCAGGCTCCGTCCACCCCGATGATCAGGTTGTAGACGTAGCCGACGTCACCGCTGGTGAGCAGGATCTTGCCGCCGCCATCGACACCGCGCGAGGGCCACGGCTCCCACATGATGAAGCCGTCGATGTCACCGCGCTGCAGCAGTGCCGGCATCTCCGCCGGCGAGGAGGTGACGAATTCGACGGCGTCCCGGCTGATGTCGTAGCTGTCGAGAATCTTGTTCGTGGCGTACTCGTTGACCGTTCCGGTCACCACGCCGTAGCGGGAGATGTCCGCGACCTCGCCGATCTCGTCGCGGACCACGAGCTTGATGAAGTCCGGCGACTGGGAGAAGACCGCGATGCCCTTCACGTCTCCCCGGGTGGCCCGGTTGAGCAGGCTCGATTCGGTACTCGCGGTGACCTGACCCTCGCGGGCGAGGATCGCGTCGAGGCCACCGGTGCCTTCCTGGTACTGCGTCACGGTGACGTCGAGCCCGGCCTCGGCGAACAGGTCCTGCTGATCGGCCAGGTAGATCGGCGAGTACGCGGGATCGACGCCGACCCCGAAGTCGATGGTCGTCGTCTCGGCCGGTGTGCCAGGTTCACCGCCCGGGTCCTGGTTCTCCGCACAGGCCGCGGCGACGGCAGTGATCAGCAGCGCGGCGCCGACCACCCGCAAGGTACGCAATCTCATGGCTGTCCCCAGTTCATTGCGACTCATAATGTGGTTCTAGGTTCTTATTCTGAGACGCTACTGGGCACCACGAGAGGGAGTCAAGGGTGCGGCCAAGCCAGCGAACGGAGCTCGTCGACCAACGAAGGTCACCTCGAGTAGTCGAAAACCGGAAACAGATGCCCAGTTCAGGCCATTGCACGTCACGGAAACTCGACGGGCCACTACCGAGAGTACCTAGCCGGCGGAGACTCGACACCAGGCCTTGATGTGGAACCGGAGCTTCGGTAAGGCTACCCTTCATGAAACGCGGGACGCCGACCGACGCCGAGGAGCAACCCATGACCAACCTCGCAGAACTGCCGGTGACTGCGTCCGGACCCGGACCGCGGGACACCCGACCTACCGGGAACTCACCCCGGCTACGGGCCCGGGCGCTGCGGCTCGGGTACGGCCACCAGGTGGTTGTCCCGCAGCTGGACCTGGACATCGTCGACGGATCGGTCACCGCGATCGTCGGGCCGAACGGCTGCGGCAAATCGACCCTGCTCCGCGCCCTCGGCCGGCTGCTGCGGCCCACCGCCGGGGAGGTACTCCTCGACGGCGAGCGGATCCAGCGGTTGCCGACCCGGGAGGTCGCCCGCCGACTCGGCATCCTGCCGCAGGCTCCGACCGCGCCGGACGGGCTCACCGTGGCCGATCTGGTCGCACGCGGCCGCCAGCCGCATCAGACCTGGCTGCGCCAGTGGTCCCGGGCCGATGAAGAGGTCGTCGCCCAGGCACTGGCCTGGACCGACCTCACCGATCTGGCCGAACGTCCGGTGGACACGCTCTCCGGCGGTCAGCGGCAACGGGCCTGGATCTCGATGGCACTCGCCCAGGGCACCGACATCCTGCTGCTCGACGAGCCGACCACCTATCTCGACCTGGCACACCAGATCGACGTACTCGAACTGGTGGACCGACTGCACCGGGAGGGTGGCCGCACCGTGGTGATGGTGCTGCACGATCTCAACCTCGCCGCGCGCTACGCCCGGCACCTGGTCGCGATGAAGGACGGACAGGTGCTGGCCAGCGGCGCCCCGGCAGAGATCCTGACTCCCGAACTGGTCCGGGAGGTGTTCGGGCTGCGGGTGCTGGTCATCGAGGATCCGGTGAGCGGCACCCCGCTCGTCGTCCCACTCGCCGCAGGCGCTGCCCGCGCCTCCACCGTGGATCAGAAATCTATTCCGGTGATTCGTGCCGTTACGCACTGACGGGTCGGGCCGAGGGTACTGTTTGGCCGGCAACGCGCACCGACCGAAAGAGAGACCCTCCATGGCATACCCCGTGGTCACCACTGGTGACGTCTCCCGGCTGCTGGACGACCTGGTGGACCGGGTGCCGCAGGCGCAACAGGCGGTGGCACTCTCCCCCGACGGAATCCTCCTGGCCTGGTCCAAAGGGGTCGACCACGAGCTGGGCGAGCAGTTGTCCGGCCTGGTGGCGGGTCTACGCGCCCTCGCCGTCGCGGTCGGTCAGCATGCCGACACCGGCCGGGTCCGGCAGATCGTCGTCCAGATGGGTACGGCGTTCCTGTTCATCGCCGCGACACCCGGCGGTGCGATCATCGCGGCCGTCTTCGACGCCGGCTCCGACATGGACTCGGTAGCCTACGAGGTGGCGCTGTTCGCCGGCCGGGCCGACCGGCACCTGCCGGCGTTCCCCGCGCCGGAGGAGGCCCCCGAGGCCGCCGTCCGCACCGCTGAGGCGCTCCTGCACGGCGGCGCACCGACGCTCGGCGCGCATGCCGCGGAGCGACAGGACCTTCCGACGCGGCGCTGAGCCGGTCAGCACCACCCACCGACTCGGCGCCGCGGTGAACGTCACAGCAACTGGTTACCGTCGGGTCACCGTGAGGTCGGCGACCCCGGCGACGGCATCGACATCGTAGCGGTCGGTGGCCTCCTCCCAGTCCGTCGAGGCCACCGTCTCGCCGCCGGCGACCCCGTCGCTCCGCTCGCCGTCCAGGTCGACGCTGCCCGCCCCGGAGCCCAGCCGGATCCGCACCGGCGTTTGCTGCGGCAACTCGATCCGCCAGGTACTGACCCCGCCGGACATCCGGACGTCGACCGTGCCGGACGGCTCCGGCAGCGCCAGGTCCAATGCGCTGGCACCGCCCGCGACGTCCACGTGGGAGACTCGGGCTCCGGTCAGATCGACCCGGGTGCGGGTTGCCCCGCCCGCCACCCGGACCGACCAGAGCAGATCGCTGTGGACGGTGACGCGCAGCTCGCCGGAACCGTTGTACCCGGTATCGGTCAGTCCGACCCGGACCACGCCGTCGGAGGTGGTCACCTCCGGCGCCGCCGCACCGCCGACCGGAGTCTCCGCCCGCAGCAGCTGATCACCGAGATCAGCGGCCACCACCCGAATCTCTGGCGCACCGTCGGGAATCTCCAGCCGCGCCTCGGACCGCCCCTCGCGTGGTGTCTGCACCGTCCACGCCACGTCGCCGTCGGTAACCGGGCGTGAGCCCACTGCGTTCACCACCACCGCCACGATCGTCGCCGCCACCAGCAGGGCGGCGACGACGGCGACGGCGGCCAACGCCCGACGCGACGTCCCCGGTGGCGTGCCGTCCGGCACGTCCGCCGGCCGGTCGGTGGACGGTTCGTTGCTGGCTACGGTCGGTTGCACGGCTCCGTTACCTCTCAGTGGGCTTTAGTGAGCGCACGGTTGGTAGTCCTGCCTTGCGGTAGGACGGTCCGGTCTGATCCGCTTGAGCGGTGCCGGGTTCACGCTTCACGGCCACCTGCCCGCGTGTGCGGGTCTTCTGGTCGGCTCCACGTGCTGCCACCGGGCCACTCCCGGCGGTTGCCGCCGCAAGGGCGGCCAGGTTCACAGCGGCGTTGCGGTCACGGTCGATGACTAGACCGCACGCCTCACACCGGTATTCACGCTCGGACAGGGCCAGCTTGGTTTTCACCGTGCCACAGCCCGAGCAGGTCTTACTGGACGGGTACCAGCGGTCGGCCACCACAAGCCGGCCGCCGTTCCGTCCGGTCCTGTACGCCAACTGGCGGCGGATCTCCGCGAATCCGGCGTCGGCGACGTGCCGGGCCAACCGCCGGTTGCGCAGCATGCCGGTGACGTTGAGGTCTTCCACCACAACGGTGCCGTACGTCGTGGCGAGCCGGGTGGTGAGCTTGTGCAGCCCGTCACGGCGCAGATGAGCGACCCGGGCGTGAGCGCGACCGAGCCGGCTCGCGGCCCGTTCCCACCGCTTCGAGGGACGTCGTCCGGTACGCCGGTCCGGGCCCTGCTTGCGCGACAGCGTCCGGCCGAGCGCATGCATCCGTTGCCGCGCGGCCACGAGGTGGCGCGGGTTGTCGACCAACTCGCCGGTGGACAGCACCGCGAGATGCCGGATACCGACGTCCACACCAACCACCGAGCCGGGTCGGGCCGGGCTGCGTTCGGCGCGTTCGACCTCGACGGTGAACGACACATGCCACCGTCCGCCATCACGACGCACTGTCGCGGACATGATCCGGGCGGTGCCGGCTTCAATACGGCGGGCGAGCTTGCGGGCGGACTCGTGCAACTTCAACCGGCCCAGCCGGGGTAGCACCACGTGCATCCGGTCCGGTTCGACCCGGATCGCCCCGGTGGTGAACCGTACGCTGGGCGTGGTACGGCGGCGGGACTTGAACCGGGGGAAACCCGACGGCCGACCGGCGCGTTTCCCGCTGCGGGAGTCAGTCCAGTTCTTCAACCCGCGAGCGAGCGCGTCGAGGCCGGTGTTGAACGCCTCCTTCGACACCTCACCCCACCACGGCGCGACTTCGGGCTTCGCGGCGTTCCATGCCTTCCGAAGACCGGCCAGCGACCAGGACAGTGACGGCGTCAGCAACTCGTCTGGTACGCCGTAGGAGCGTTCGGCGATGCGCTGGTCCATGACCGCCTTGACCTTCGCGAGCGCCCAGTTGTGGGCGAGCCGGGCGGCCCCAGCGTGTGCAAGGACGTCGCGTTCCTGGCGCGAGGTGAGGTCGAGGGCGAACCGGTACGCCTGGATCGCTTTCACGCCGGGCCACTCTCGGTGGCGGCTTCGACCGCCCGGCGGGCACGGTTCGCGCCAGCGCGACGCCCGTACAGGCGGGCGCACAACGACGTCAGGATCTCCGTCACGTCGCGGACCAGATCATCGTCGACCTCAGCCGGGTCGACCACCAGCAGTCGGCGGCCCTGCGCGGCCAGCGCCGCCTCAACGTACTCGGCCCCGAACCGGGCGAACCGGTCCCGATGCTCAACCACGATCGTTGCCACCTTCGGGTCGCGCAGCAGCGCGAGGAACTTCTTGCGGTGCCCGTTCAACGCGGATCCAACCTCGGTCACCACCCGGTCGACGCCGAGTTTCCGCCCGGTGGCCCACACGGTGACCCGGGCGACTTGCCGGTCCAGGTCGGATTTCTGATCGGCTGAGGACACCCGGGCGTACACCACGGTCTGCCCCGTCTCGGCCGACGTGCCGGTGACCGGCTCACCGACCATGATCAGTCGACCGATCCGGTAGGTGGGAACAGGCAGCGTCCCGGCTGCGTACTGTCGCCGAGCGGTGATGTACGCGATGCCGGTCGACGCTGCCCACTCCTTGAGGTTCACGCGAGCATCATAGCAGCTTCAAGAGCGCCATAGATGCCCGGAGCGCCAACAGTCAGCTACCCCACTCCAGTTCCTGCCCGCCCGTGGCGCGGCGGGTTTGTGGCCCGTCGATGCGGCGGACGGTGCCCCTGCTACCCGGTTGCGGGACGGGGCAATCTTAGGCCCGCCGGATGGGGCCGGACCTGCGAGCCAGGTCACCGGCCCCACCAGCAGCCGAGCAGCTCGGTCACAGGCTCAGCAGCCGACGCAGGTAGTCGGTGAGGAACCGCCCGTCGGGATCGAGTCGCTCACGGACGGCGAGGAACCGGTCCGCCTGCGGGTAGCGGGCAAGCAGGTCCCGGCCTTCCAGCCCGTGGATCTTCGCCCAGTGCGGCCGCCCATCATGGGCCAGGAAGATCGGTTCCATGTCGGCGAAGAACTCGCGGTACGGCAGCGTCGCGTTCTGGTGCACCGAGATGGTGATGCTGTCCCGACCGTACGCCGGGCTGAGGAACGCCTGGTCGGCGGCCACATAGCGGTAGAGGACCCGCCAGGCGGCGTGCTGCCGGTGCCGGGTCCGGATCCGGTGCCGGACCTCTCGGAAGCAGGCCGGACCGGCCGCGGCCGGAACGAAGTACTCGATCTCGTGGAAACGCAGGGACCGCCGCTTGATCAGCGCGGCGTCGCTGGAGCCGGTCCGTTCCTCGGTGCAGCCGCTGCCGGGCAGCGTGTCCGGGCCGGGATCGTCGGTAATCGGGTTCACCGTCCGCAGGTGCGCGTCGTCACGCCGCGGATACCAGTAGAAGTCGACGTTGCGGTTGACCTTCAGCAGCTCGTCGAACGTGGTCAGGCACGCCTCCACCGGCAGGCCCCACTCCCGCCGCCGGGCCTGGAACGCGGGGACCAGCCGGGTCCGCAACGCGGTGAACACACCCAGCACGCCGAGCGACACCTGGGCAGCCGGCAACAGGTCGGGGTCGCCGTCGGCGTCGATCTGCACCGGTTGTCCGGCCGCGGTGACCAGTCGGACCCCGGTCACCTGGGCGGACAAGTTCGGCAGGCCGAGGCCGCTGCCGTGGGTGCCGGTCGAGACGGCACCGGCGAACGCCTGGGTGTCGACGTCGCCGAGGTTCGGCATCGCGAGTCCGTGGTGGCGCAGCTGACGGCCCAGGTCGTGCAGCCGGGTGCCGGCACCGACCCAGATCTGCCGGTTGTGCGGCGGTTCGAGTACCCCGGCGGGCAGCCGGTCCAGGCTCAGCAGGATGTCCCCGGTCTGCACGAGCGGCGCGGACGAATGCCCGGCGCCAACCGGCCGTACCGTCACCGCCTGCTCGGCGGCGGCGCGCAGGACGCGGCACAGCGCGGCGACCGACTCCGGCCGGGCCACCGTGGCCGGCTCGAAGGTCAACCCACCGGACCAGTTGCGCCAAGTCGTGGTAGCGGTGACAGACGGCGAGGTCACAGCGCCGCCCGCAGCGGGTCACCGGGGCGGCGGGTGCGGCGACGCGGCCGGGCGAGGTCCCGCCGGCCCCGGCCCAGCGCATCCAGCATCCCCCAGCATCCCGGGATGTCGTGCAGCTCGATGTGGCCCATCCCCTCCGGAACGGCCGGGTCGATGATCAGATCCCCGTCGTAGGGGTCGAGACCGAGCAGCACCCGCAGGAACAGCAGCGTCGCGCCGGCCGAGGTGGCATGCGGGCTGCCCGCGGCGGAGTACGGGACGGGGTACTTGGTCAACGACCGGTCGTAGCCGGCGAAGCACTCGGGCAGCCGGGCCCCGAAGTACTGCGACGCCTCCAGCACCGCCCCGGCCACCCGGGCCGCCTCCTCCCGGTAGCCGTACCGCCACAGTCCCCAGGCGATCAGGGAGTTGTCGAACGGCCAGACCGAACCGGTGTGGTAGCCGACCGGGTTGAACCGCCGCGCCCCAGTGGCGAGGGTGCGGATCCCCCAGCCGCCGAACAGTTGCGGACCCATCAGGTGCCGCACGACCGACCGCGCCTTGGTGGGTTCGGCGATGCCGCTCCACAGTAGGTGCCCGATGTTGGAGGTGAGCGCGTCGACCGGACTGCCGTCGGCCTGCAGCGCGTGGGCGTAGTAGCCGCGGTCGGCAAGCCAGAAATCCCGGTTGAACCGGTCTCGCAGCTCGGTCGCCTGCTTCTCGAGCTGGTCGGCGAAGGCGTGGTCGCCCCAGCAGATCCTGGCCAGCCGGGCACCACGCATCCGCGCGTCGTACACGTAGCCCTGAATCTCGCAGGTCGCCTGCGGGAAGGTTGCCTCCCGCCCATCGTGGAAGCTGATCGCACCGGGTGAGCACTTCCAGCTCTGGTTCAACAGCCCGGTCCGGGTCGGCCGGGGCCCATACCAGACGTAGCCGGTGCCGACGAGGTCTGCGTGCCGGTCGATCCAGTCCAGTGCCGCGCGGGCCTGAAACTCCATGTCGCGCACCAGTGCGGTGTCACCGGTCCACCGTTCGTACTCGTCGAGAAGCACAATGAACAGGGGTGTGGTGTCCGCGGCGGAGAAGTCGGCGGCGTGCGAGACCTCGTTGAACAGCGCGGACTCGGCGTACCGGCTCTCCTGGGGGATCTTGCCGGGCTGTTCGGCCCGGAACGGATCCTCGCGGGTACCCTGTGCCAGCGCCATGATCGCCAACGCGGGAATCGTGGTGGTGGGCAGGAACGGTAGCGTCTGCAGGCAGCTGATCAGGCTGTCCCGGCCGAAAAACGTCATGAACCAGGGCATGCCCGCCGCCGGCAGCATGTCACGGAAGTTGACCCCCTTGTAGCGCAGCGCCGCCAGGTCGACGACGCTCTGCTGGTACGCCTCCCGTAACGGTTCATGGTCACAGGTCAGTTTCGGCGCACTGGCCATCCACTGGTCGAGTTCCCGTTGCACCTCGGGCTTGGGCCGCTCGGCGTAGCTGCGCAGACTCTCGCGCAGATCGCGGTTTCCGGCCCCACGGACGAAGGTCTTCACCGTCAGATCGGTGTACCAGGTGTCGTGGGCGTCGAGGGCCAGCTCGAAGGTCAAGCCACCGGGATCGATGCGGGCCGGCACGCTGCTGGACAGGATCGTCTCACGGAAATAGGTGCCCCGCTCGTAGCGGAACCGCAGCGCGTCCGGCTCGGCCGTAACCGCGATCTCGCGTTCGGTGTGGTAACCCTCCTTGACCTCCAGCACCTCGGCGAAGTCGGCCGCCGCGTCGATGCGCAGGCTCAGCTGGACGGGCTCCTCCCGGTGGTTGAACACGGCTATCTGCTCGGTTAACGCGTCGCCGATCCAGCGGTGCCGGAACACCGAGATGGTGGCGTCCACGTAGTGCGTCGGCTCTCCCGGCACCTGGAAGAACCGCGACTCGAAGTACTGCAGGTCGTCGATGGACAGCGTGTTCATCCGTTGCCCGTCGACGGTCAGCCGCCAGTAGGACAGGAAGCGGGTGTCGTAGAAGAACAAGCCGAACGGTGCGGATGGCACCGGTTCGATGTCGCCCCGCCGGTCGCTGACCATGAACATGTTTCCGTAGAGGATGCTGACCGGCTTCGCGGTGGCCGACCGAGCGCCGACCGGCTCGGCGACCGGCCGGGCCCTCGACTCCGCCCCGGCGCTGTCCGCGTGCAGCGGCAGCAGGCGGCGGAAGGTCAGGAACAGCGGCAGATCGCCCCGGACCGACACGCCGTTGCGCAGCAGCAACGAGATGGTGTTCTCCCGGCCGTCGATCAGTGCCTGGAAGGTCTCCACCGAGGTGTCGATGGTGCAGTCGACCCGCTTCGGGTCACGCTCGAGCACGGCATGCCCGTCATGATAGGTAACCGACCAGCTGCGGACACCGCCGTCCGGGGTGGTGAGGTTGAACCGGATCGTGCCACTGGCCGGGGGCGGCAGTCGACCGTCGCCGCGCGTCTGGAGACCGTCGAAGAACCGACCGATCACGTCGGTCATCGCCGCTCCCCTCAGTCGTCCTCGGTCGGTCCACCTGGGTGCCAGCATGACCCGTCTACCACCCGCAGGGGATCACCCAGTGCGGGTGATCCGTGACCGACAGGAGACGGGCCGTAGACCACGGATGCCGAAAGTAACCAGATGAGGCACAATGATTACAGGCCGTATCGAGGGCGCGGCATGCGCCGAAGCGAAGGAGGCCAACGACATGAGTCACGACCGCACGACCGCCGGGATGCGCTACTGGCAGACCGGCCGCGGCCGACAGGATGTACTGCTCGTGCATGGGTGGTGCTGCAACCACCGGTTCATGAAGCCCCTCGCCGCCCGTCTGGCCAGCTGGCGGCGACGGATCATCTCGGTGGACATGCGGGGACACGGCGCGAGCCCGGCCGGGGACCGCGGCTTCAGTGTTCCCGAGCTCGGTGCGGACCTGCGGGACCTGATGATCGAGCTCGAGATGGACGACGTCGTGCTGATCGGGCACAGCATGGGCGGGGTCTGGTCGTTGGCCGCAGCCGCGCAGGCGAGCGACCGGGTCGCGGCGCTGCTGCTGTTGGACGCGTCGGTGGCCGTGCCGCCCGGCACGACGGAGCAGGTGGCCGCGCTGGCGGAGTCCATCCGCGGCGAGGACCCGCGCCAGGCCCGGATCGACATCATCCGGTCGTTCTTCATTCCCGAGTCGGACCCTCGGCTGATCGACTGGGCGATCGACCAGATGCTACGGCCGAGTGACACCGTCGCCGCCGCCACCCTCGACGGTCTCGCCGACTTCGTCGAGGCCGGTGGCGACGCCGCGCTGACCGCGTGGGGACGCCGGCTGCTGTACATCGGTGGCCCGGCACCGTTCGCCGACTACGGACGGTTGCGGGAGCTGGTACCCGAGGCGGTGATCGGGCAGGTGGTGGGTTCCGGCCACTTCTTCCAGTTCGAGGTGCCGCGGCAGACCAACTCGATGGTGAGTCGCTACCTACGGCTGTGGGGGCCACCATCGTGGTAATCCGCCAGCAGCGCCTTTACCGAGTCCGTCAGGTCGTAGCTGGGTGACCAGCCGAGCACCTGCCGGGCGCGGCTGATGTCGGCGCACATCCAGGGAACGGCGGCGGACCGGCTCACCGTCGGGGAGAACTCCCCCAAACCGAGTTCACCGCTGTGACCAGCTGCCCGGGCCAGACAGGTGACCGCGTCCCGGACCCCGACCGGCCGCCCGCCGCCCACGTTGAACAGTCGGTAGGGCAGGTGGGTGGCGAGCGCGGCGGCGCGCACCGCAGCGGCGATGTCACGTAGGTCGACGAAGTCGCGCACAGTGTCCAGCAGCCGCATCGCCAGCGGTGACCGTCCGCCGACGCGCAGCAGATCAGCCGCCCGCCCCAGCGCGCTGTCCACCGGCAGACCCGGACCAACCGGGTTGAACACCCGCAACGTGACGACCTCGACCCGTTCGTCGGTGCTGACCAGCTCGCCGAACTGGGTGGCGGCCAGGTGGCTGAACCCGTACGCGCTCACCGGGTTGGCCGGGTCGTCCTCGCGCACCGGGCGGCCACTGGGCACGACGCCGTACTCGGCGGCGGAACCGAGCCGTACCAGCCGGGTGCCCGGCACGACGTCGACCATCGCCTCGGCGAGCGCGGCCACGGCCAGTAGGTGGATCCGGAGTAGCTCGGCATTGTCACCAACGGTGCGGCCGGCGCAGTTGACCACGACGTCCGGCCGGACGGCCGCGAGCAGCCGGGCGAGTTCGGTCACGCCCGCCGTGGCGAGATCGCAGTCGGCCCGGGTCGGTGCGGTCACCACCGCGTCCGCCATCAGCGCAGCGTGGATCTGCCGACCCAGCAGTCCGGTGGAGCCGAAGAGCAGGATCCTGGTCCGGCTCAACTGCGGCACCGGCCGGCCAGGTCACCGCGGGGTCGACGGAAGGTGGCTGCCGAGCCGTCGGGTGCCGTGGCCAGGACCGGGTCGGCCGGGACGGTGCTGGCCCCGACGGGGTCCGGCGGCGTCGGGGTCCCGGTGAACTCGTGCCAGGTGACCGACCCTGGCGCGGCGATCCCTTCCCGGCGCAGCACCACCCGGACGGTCTCGACCATGATCCGCAGGTCGAGCCGGAGGCTGCGGTTGTCCACGTACTCGATGTCGTAGGCGAACTTGTCCTCCCAGGCCAGCTCGTTGCGGCCGCGGACCTGGGCGAGGCCGGTGATACCGGGTCGCACCTCATGCCGTCGGGCCTGCGAGGGTGTGTATATCTCCAGGTACTTCACCAGATGGGGACGCGGGCCGACCAGGCTCATCTCACCGCGCAGTACGTTCCACAACTCGGGCAGTTCGTCGAGGCTGGTGGCGCGCAGCCAGCGGCCGACCGGCGTTAGCCGGTCGGCGTCGGTGACCAGGCCGCGGGCCGGATCCACCTCGAGCATGGTGCGAAACTTGACCATCTCGAAGAGCTCGCCGTCCCGGCCGGGCCGCACCTGCCGGAAGAACACCGGCCGGCCCAGCGTGACGAGGATGAGCAGGGCGACCCCGGCCAGCAGCGGCGCGCCGACGACCAGGGCGGTCGCCGCGCCCACCACGTCGAGCACCCGCTTGACCCGGTCATAGCGGCGGGGACGACTGGTCGGCATCGTCGGTTCGGCTGCGAGGCAGGCCGCTGGCGAGGTCATGGACGGGCCTCCGGAAGTAGCTGCTCAACTGACAAAAGCTTTGTAACAGAATGAATAAGACTAAGCGTGTCGTTCGCCGTAAATCGGAACATCGGTTGAGCCGCTGCCGTCGGCTCGGGTGACGACGGGACCCGGACCAGTACGCTGATCGGCAGGTCAGCAGCACCGACCAGGCCGGCCGAGGGAGGGACGCGTGCCGCTGCGACGCCAGGGTTTCGACGGGCCGGCCGGGCTGCACGAGTTCAACTCCGCGCTGCGACACACCTTGGTGCAACAGACCGTCACGATCCGCGATCCAAGCCGATTCCGCGCCCGCATCACCGAGGTACCACTGGGATCCTTGCGGCTCATCTCCGCCGCGGTCGGCGCGCTGCACTCCTCCCGCCGACCGCACGACACCACCGACCCCAACGCCGCCGATGCGGTGTTCCTGCTGCTCGGCCAGCGGGCCACCGGCACCATCACGCACCGGGGTGGCACCGACCCGATCGGCCCGGACCGGCTGGTCGTCGTCCCCGGCCCGGAGACGTTCGACGTCGACTACCCAGCACCGGCCCACGTACTGTTCGTGGCCCTGCCCCGCACACTCGTCACGGCCCGCTACCCCGGCCTCGACGGACCGGTGCGCTCCGCGATGTTGGGTCCGGTGGGCCGGGCGTTGTGTCGGCAGTTGCCACACCTGATGACCGCAGCCGCGGCCGCCGGGGCCGGGCAGCGAGCGGAGGTCGCGACCATGGTCGACACCGTCATCACCGCCACGCTGTTCGGTGCCGGCGTCGCCGTCGACGCCGACCCGTTGGCCGCGCTGCGCACCGCGGCCGAGCGGCTGATCGAGCACTCGCTGGCCGAACCGGCGTTGTCGGTGCCGTGGCTGGCCCGCCGGCTGGCGGTGTCCCCCCGGCAGCTGCACCGGGCGTTCGCCGCCGGCGGCACCACCCCGTACCGATGGATCCGGCAGCGTCGGCTGCACGCCTGCGCTGTCGCGCTCGCCGGGTCCGACGTCCCGGTCGCGCAGCTAGCCCACCGATACGGCTTCGCGTCGGCGTCGCATCTCGGAGCGCTCTTCCGCGCCCGGTACGGCGCACCACCCGCACAGTGGCGCAGCGAACACCGCGCCGACGGGCCGGCCGGCCAGCGCGGGCAGGATCCCGACAGCGATCCGGCGCGCCGGCGATAACCCTGCGTACGCAGGCCGGCCTACCGTCAGGCCCACCGACCGCGACGGAGGCACCCGAGATGCGTTTCGTTCTCGTCCACGGATCCTGGCACGACGGCAGCTGCTGGGACGGCGTCCGGCAGGTACTCACCGCCGCCGGACACGAGGTCCACACACCCACCCTGCCGGGCAACGGCACCAACGCCGACCCTACGGTGACCTTCGCCCGGACCGCCGGTGCCGTCACCGACCTGATCCGGCGGTCCGACCTGCGCGACGTGGTGCTTGTCGGGCACAGCCTCGGCGGCGCGGTCGTACAGGCCGTCGCGGTGGCCGTACCGGACCGGCTCCGCCGGCTGGTGTTCCACAACGCGTACGTCCTCGCCGACGGCGACACCGTCTTCCAGCATGTGCCACCGTCGGCCGCCGCCGCCTTCACCAGCCTGGCTACTCCGGAAGGCACCCTGATGCTGCCGTACGGGGCGTTCCGCTCGTTCATCAGCGACGCCGACGAGCAGACCGCCCGGGTCGCCTACGCGCGGCTGACCCCGGAGCCGCTGGCCCGGGCCGCGGAACCGGTCGCGCTGCCCGGATTCGCCGACCTGCCGGTCCCCCGTTCCTACCTGTACGCCGTCGACGACGTCGCGTTCCCGCCGGACGAGTTCCGTTGGCATCCCGGCCAGTCGCAGCGGCTCGGCGAATTCCGGCTGGTCGAGATGCCGGGTTCGCACGAGGTGCTGTTCACCGATCCGCAGTTGCTGGCGGCGAAGCTGATCGAGGCGGCAGCGGACTGACCACCCGTCGACCGGGTGGCAACCGAGCGGGAGGCGGGCATGGAACTGCTGGACGGGTCGATCACCGAGCTGACTGCCGCCGTACGGTCCGGTCAGGTGCCCGCTCGAGAGGTCGTCGACGCAGCGGTACGCCGCATCGAGGAGCGTGACGCCGGGCTCAACGCGGTGGTGGCGGTCGACTCCGGGCCGGCGTTGCGTCGCCTGGCCGCCGCCGGTGGCCGACCGGTCGGGCCGCTGGCCGGGCTGCCGTACCTGGTCAAGGATCTGCACGCCGAGGTCGCCGGCTTTCCGTTGACCCGGGGCAGCCGGCTGGCCGTCGGCCTGGCACCGGCCGGCACGAGCACGTTGCTGCGCCGGCTGGAACAGGCCGGAGCGCTGATCATCGGACGGACCAACTCGCCGGAGTTCGGGCTGAACATCACCACAGAACCGGTGCTGCACGGGCCGACCCGCAATCCGTGGCGGCCGGACCGGTCCGCCGGTGGTTCCAGCGGCGGCGCGGCGGTAGCGGTGGCCGCAGGGATGGTGCCGGCGGCGCACGCCAGCGACAGTGGCGGGTCCATCCGGATCCCGTCGGCCTGGTGCGGCACCATCGGCTTCAAGCCGACGCGGGGCCGCAACCCTGCCGGCCCGTACCGGATGGACGACTGGTCGGGGCTCAGCCACGAACACGCCATCACCCGCACCGTCGCGGACTCCGCGTTGTTGCTGTCGGTCAGCAGCGGGATGGCCGCTGGCGAGCCGTACCCGGTGGACGGTGTCCAGTGGACCGGTCCGGCTGGTTCGGGCCCCGGCCGGGTCCTACGGGTCGGACTGCTCACCGAGGCACCCGGCGGCGCCCCGGTGCATCCGGCGTACCGGGCTGCCGCCGAGTCCGTCGCCGCCGAGCTGGCCGCCGCCGGTCACCGGGTGGTCCCGATCGGGCCGGTGGAGCCGGCCGGCCGGCTCGGGCCGGTGCTCGGTGCGGTCATCGCCGGTCATCTGGCCGCCGCGGTCGACGATATCTGCGCCGCCACCGGACGGTACGCCGGGCCGGACACCCTGGAACCGGCGGTGCTCGACCTGGTGCAGCGGGGACGGCGGGCCGACGCCCGTACCCAGGTCCGGGCGACCACGGCACTGCGCCGACTCGCCGGTGAGTTGGCTGCCGTCCTCGACGGCGTGGACCTGCTGCTCAGCCCGACCACCGCGCAACCGGCGCCACCGCTCGGGCAGCTGCACACCGACCGGCCGGGCAGCGAGCTGTTCCGGGAGATCTTCGCGATCTCCCCGTTCGTGGGGATGTTCAACGTGACCGGCGGACCGGCGATCAGTCTGCCCTGGGGGCGTGACAACCTCGGGATGCCGATCGGGGTGCAGCTCGGCGGACGGCCGGGCGACGACCTCGCCGTCCTCGCCGTGGCGGCAGCGTTGGAGGCGACCCGACCCGACCTGGTCAGGCCCGGCCCGGCAGCGGCGGCCCCGGGTCACGGCGTCCCGGCCTGACCCTTGGTCAGGCCCGGCCCCGCCGGGCTGACCCTGGCCGGCCTGCGTCGGCGGGCCGACCTACCCCATTCGCTGCGGTCGGCGCAGCCAGGCAGACAGCCATGTTCGGGTGGGCGACCGGCGGACGGCCGGTGGATGAGCGGATCCCCGTCCGCGGCCTGCCAACCCAGTTGCGGCACCGCCGGTTCCGCAGGTCAACCGACAGGTCAAGATCCGAATTCGTTCGACACCCCTCTTGACATCCAACAGAGCCGGGCGTAAACAAACCTGAAGCAAAACGAAACGGTGGTGAAACCACATGTACGCCGAGGAACGGCAGCAGGAGATCGTCCGGCTGGCCCGGGCCGACGGGCGAGTCGACGTGACCGCGCTTGCCGAGTCACTCAACGTGACCGCCGAGACGATCCGGCGCGATCTCACCACCCTCGAGCGGGCCGGCGTGCTGCGTCGGGTGCACGGCGGTGCGATCCCGGTCGAACGGATCGGCTTCGAGCCCGCGCTCGCAGCCCGGGACGCGGTGCTGACCACCGAGAAGGAACGGATCGCCAAGGCCGCGCTGGCCGAGCTGCCCCACGAGGGCGCGATCATCCTGGACGCCGGCACCACCACCGCCCGGCTGGCCGCGATCCTGCCGGCCGACCGGGAACTCACCGTCGTGATCAACTCCCCGGCGCTGGCCACCGTCCTCGGTGCCCGCAGCAACCTCAACGTCCTGTTGCTGGGCGGTCGGGTACGCGGTCGCACGATGGCCACCGTCGACGACTGGGCCCTTCGCCCGCTCGCCGACGTCTACGTCGACGTGGCCTTCATCGGTACCAACGGTTGCTCCGTCGAACGTGGCCTGACCACACCCGACCCGGCCGAGGCGGCGGTCAAGCGGGCGATGATCGGCGCCGCCCGCCGGTCGGTCGTGCTGGCCGACCACACCAAGATCGGCAACGACTACCTTGCCCGGTTCGGCCGGCTCGCCGACATCGACACGCTGATCACCGACAACGGCCTCAACGCGGACCTCGTCGCCGAGGTGGAGTCGGCCGGGCCACGGGTGGTGCGGGCATGATCCTCACGCTCACCCTCAACCCCAGCCTGGACCGCGCCGTCGAGATCGACGACCTGGTCCGCGGCGAGGTCATCCGGGCCACCGGCGCCCGCCTCGACCCCGGTGGCAAGGGCGTCAACGTGTCCCGGGCGCTACTGGCCAACGGCGTACCGTCGGTCGCCGTGCTGCCCTGCGGCGGCGACGAGGGCGGTCAACTCGTCCGGCTGCTGGCCGCCGAGGGGGTCGAGGTGGTCGCCGTGCCAATCGCCGGGCAAACCCGGTCCAACATCACCCTCGCCGAGCCGGACGGCACCGTCACCAAGGTCAACGAGCCCGGTCCGACCCTGAGCCGGGACGAATTCGACGCGATCACCGCCCGGCTGCTGGACACCGCGCACCAGGCCGACTGGGTGGTGGTCTGCGGCAGTCTGCCACCCGGGCTGCCGGTGGACGGGTTCACCGCGCTGTGCCGGCAGTTGCTCGACGCCGGGCTCCGGCTCGCCGTCGACACCAGCGGCCCACCGCTGCGGGCCGCCGCCGAGGCCGGAGCCGATCTGGTCAAACCCAACCAGGAGGAGCTGGCCGAGGCCGTCGGGCGGCCGCTGGACGCCCTCGGCGACGTGGTCGACGCCGCCCGACAGGTCCGCGCATGGGGTGCCGGCACCGTGCTGGCCAGCCTCGGGGCGCAGGGTGCCGTGCTGGTCGACACCGACGGGGTACGCACCGGCGACTCCCCCGTCGACCAGCCGCGCAGCACGGTCGGCGCCGGTGACGCGCTGCTCGCCGGTTTCCTCGCCGCCGGTGCCAGCGGGCCGGACGCCCTCGCCGAAGGGCTGGCCTGGGGGGCGGCGGCGGTCAGCCTGCCGGGCAGCCGGATGCCGGGGCCGGCCGACCTGCGCCGGCACACCGTACGACTGCACCCCCGACCGGATGACCTGCAACAACTCGTCACCCAAGGATGACCCGTCACCTCGATACCCCAGACCGATCGCCTACTCCCTACCCCCGCACATAGAAGGAGCAGCAGACCATGGCCACCGACTACACACCCCAGGTGCAGGGCACCGGGGTAAAGGCCACGATCCAGAGAATCGGCGGCTACCTCGCCGGCATGGTGATGCCCAACATCGGCGCGTTCATCGCCTGGGGTCTGATCACCGCGCTGTTCATCCCCACCGGATGGATCCCCAACGCGACCATGGCCGAACTGGTCGGGCCGATGATCTCGACGCTGCTGCCGATCCTGATCGGCTACACCGGCGGCCGGCTCGTGCACGGCCAGCGCGGCGCGGTGGTCGGCGCGGTCGCCACGGTCGGCATCATCGTCGGTGCCGACGTACCGATGTTCCTCGGTGCGATGATCATCGGCCCGCTGACCGCGTACCTGCTGAAGCTCTTCGACGGCCTGGTCGAGGACAAGATTCCGGCCGGCTTCGAGATGCTGATCAACAACTTCTCCGCCGGCATCATCGGCGGTGGCATGGCACTGGTCGGTATCTGGGTGATCGGCCCGGTGGTGCAGGCCGTCACCGACGCCGCCGGCTCCGCAGTGGACTGGATGGTCGGCCACAGCCTGCTGCCGTTCGTGTCGATCCTGGTCGAGCCGGCCAAGGTGCTGTTTCTCAACAACGCGATCAACCACGGCGTGTTCGGACCGCTGGGCGTCGCCGAGGCCGCCGAAGACGGTAAGTCCATCCTGTTCATGATCGAGTCGAACCCCGGGCCGGGTCTCGGCCTGCTGGTCGCCTTCCTCCTGTTCGGGCCCCGGCTGCTGCGCGCCAGCACCCCGGCGGCGATCATCATCCACTTCCTCGGCGGCATCCACGAGATCTATTTCCCGTACGTGCTGATGAAGCCGCGGCTGATCCTCGCCATGATTGCCGGTGGCGCGGCCGGTGTCTGGACCTTCATGGTCACCGGTGCCGGTCTGGTTGCCACCCCGTCGCCGGGCAGCATCTTCGCCTACCTGGCGGTCACCCCGCGAGGGGGCTGGTTCCCGGTCCTGCTCGGCGTGATCATCTCGGCGGCGGTCTCCTTCGCGGTCGCCTCGGTGCTGCTCGGCTTCGGTCGGGGCGAGGGCAAGGAACCGGTAGAGGAGAACACCGGTCCGCAGGCCGCCACCCCGGACACGCCCGCCGCCGCGCACGCGTACCACGCCACCCCGACCGCCGGTACCCACCGGCCGACCGCCACGGAGGCATGACGATGGCCACCATCGATGCCCAGAGCATCCACAAGGTCGTCGTCGCCTGCGACGCCGGCATGGGCAGCAGCGTCATGCTCGCCAGCCAGCTGCGCAAGCAGCTCAAGAAGCAGCAGGTGACCGTCGAGCACACCCCGGTCAACTCCATTCCGGCCGACGCCGACGTCATCGTCTGCCACCAAGGGCTCGCCGACCGGGCCCGCGTCAGCGCGCCCGGCAAGGTGGTCGTCCCGGTGCAGATCTTTCTCGGCGACCCGGCCGTCGCCCGGCTGGTGGCCGTGGTGCAGCAGGGCGGCCAACTCGATGGTTGAACCGCAATCGGACCCCGGCGCTCTGCTCGAGCGCCGGGCCGTCCGGCTGAACGAACATGCCGGCGACCGGGTCGCCGCCGTGCGCCGCTGCGGCGAGGTGCTGGTCGAGCTCGGTGCGGTCACCGAGGAGTACGTCGCCGCGATGCTGCAGCGCGAGCAGTCCATCTCCACCTATGTCGGGGAAGGTGTGGCGATCCCGCACGGCACCCTGGCCGGCAAGGAGGCGGTACGCCGCGACGCGCTCGCCGTGCTGCGCTTCCCCGACGGGGTGGACTGGGCCGGATCCCCGGTCACCGTCTGCGTGGCGATCGCGGCGCGCGGCGACGGCCACGTGGAGTTGCTCGCCGCCCTCGCCCAGATCCTGCTCGACCCGGAACAGGCCCGCGAGCTGCGTGAGGCCACCGAGATCGACGACGTGCTCCGGCTGCTCGCGCCGGTAGGAGAGGAGAGCTCCACATGAAGGTCGTCCGGTTCCACTCCCCCGGCGACGTCCGGATCGAGGCGGCACCGCAGCCGCAGCCCGGCCCCGGCGACGTGTTGATCCGCGTCCGGGCCTGTTCGACCTGCGGCACCGACGTCAAGATCCGCAACTACGGTCACCACCACCTCGCCCCGCCCCGGGTGATGGGCCACGAGATTGCCGGCGAGGTCGTCGAGGTCGGCGCCGAGGTCGCCGGGTGGCACGCCGGCGACCGGATCCAGGTGATCGCGGCCATCCCGTGCGGCACCTGCGGCGAGTGCCGGCGCGGCCGGATGACGGTCTGCCCCAACCAGGAGTCGATGGGCTACCACTACGACGGTGGGTTCGCCGAGCACATGGTGGTCCCGGCCAAGGTGCTCGCCGTCGACGGGCTCAACCGCATCCCGGACGGGGTCGGCTACGCCGAGGCGTCGGTGGCCGAGCCGCTCGCCTGCGTACTCAACGGGCAGAACCTGGCCCGGGTCGGCCCGGGCGACGACGTCGTCATCATGGGCTCCGGCCCGATCGGCTGCCTGCACGTACGGCTGGCCCGCTCGCGCGGCGCCGCCCGGGTCTTCCTGGTCGATGTCAACCGTGAGCGGCTCGATCTGGCCGCCGCGCTGGTGCATCCCGACGCCACCGTCTGCGGTGCCGAAACCGACGTGATCGACGAGATCAAGAAGTTGACCGACGGACGCGGCGCCGATGTGGTGATCACCGCGACCGCCGCCGGCGTCGCCCAGGAACAGGCGCTGCAGATGACCGCCCGGCAGGGCCGGATCAGCTTCTTCGGCGGTCTACCCAAGGACAAGCCGGTCATCGCCTGCGACTCCAACCTGGTGCACTACCGGGAGCTGACCATCGTCGGTGCCAACGGCTCCAGCCCGTCGCACAACGCCGAGGCGCTCGCCCTGATCGCCAGCGGCGCGGTTCCGGTCGCCGATCTGATCACCCACCGGCTGCCGTTGGACCGTGCCCTCGACGCCTTCGACGTGGTCGCCCGCGGCGAAGCCATCAAAGTCACCATCGAGCCCTGACCCGGGAACCCAACGAACCCGTGACCCGGGAACCCAACGAACCCTGACCCCACCAGGGACAAAGGAGGCAGACATGCCTACCCGTACCGTCACCGTCGGCTCCGCCAGCGGCCTGCACGCCCGGCCCGCCGCGTTGTTCGTCGCCGCCGCCGCAACCGCACCGGTGCCGGTGATGATCAGCACCGCCGGCCGACCGGCGGTGCCGGCCCGCAGCATGCTCTCGGTGCTCTCCCTCGGCGTGAAGCAGGGCACCGAGGTAACCCTGGAGGCCGACGGTGACGGCGCCGACGCCGCGCTCGACGAGCTTGCCGCGTTGCTCGCCCGCGACCTCGACGCCGAGCCCGGCGGTGACGGCGCCGGTGCCACGGCGGCCGGTCGTGGCTGAGCTGCACACCGGGCTCGGCGTCAGCACCGGGCTGGCCGCCGGCCCGATCCACCGGGTGGCCAAGGCACCCAGGCTGCCCGCGCCGGTGCCGGTCGACGACCCAGCAGCCGAGGCGGACCGGGCGGTCGCCGCGCTGGTGGCGGTCGCCACCGAGCTGGGCCGGCGGGCCAGCACCGCGACCGACCCGACGGCGGCGGAGATCCTGCGGGCGCAGGTGATGATGGCTGAGGACCCGGTGCTGCACGAGGCGGCACGTGCCCGCGTGGCCGCCGGTGCCGGCGCGCCGCACGCCATCGACGCCGCGCTCGCCGAGCACCGGGCGGCGTTCGCGGCCGCCGGCGGGTACCTCGCCGAACGGGTCGCCGACCTGGACGACCTGCGCGACCGGGCGGTCGCGGTCTGCCTGGGCGAACCGATGCCCGGCGTGCCCGACCCGGGCGTGCCGTTCATCCTCAGCGCCCAGGACCTGGCCCCGGCCGACACCGCCGGGCTCGACCCGGCCCGGGTGCTCGCCCTGGTCACCGCAGCCGGCGGGCCGACCAGCCACACCACCATCGTGGCCCGCGCGCTCGGGTTGCCGGCGATCGTACGGTGCCCGGGCATTCTCGACGTGCCGGACGGCACCCTGGTCACCGTGGACGGCACCACCGGCGACGTCACCGCCGGAGTCGACGACGACACCGTCGCCGAGACCCGCCGACGGGAACAGCACCGCCGGGCGGAACTGGCCGCCACCAGCGGCCCGGGACGCACTGCCGACGGACATTCGGTGGCCCTGCTGGCCAACGTCGGCTCCGCCGCCGACCTCATCGACGATGTGGAAGGCGTCGGCCTGTTCCGCACCGAACTGCTCTACCTGGACCGGGCCGAGCCGCCCGGCCACGACGAGCAGGTCACCGCGTACGCGAAGGTGTTCACCGCCGCCGGTGACCGCAAGGTGGTGCTGCGGACCCTGGACGCCGGTGCGGACAAGCCGTTGCCGTTCCTGCACGCCGGCGAAGAGCCGAACCCGGCGCTCGGCGTACGCGGGCTACGGACCGCCCAGCGCCGCCCCGAGGTGCTGCGCACCCAGCTCGACGCGATCGCACAGGCCGCCGGGGCCACCGGAACCGAGGTGTGGGTGATGGCACCGATGGTGACCACGCCGGCGGAGGCGGCCGAGTTCGTCGAGCTGGCCCGCGCCGTCGGGCTACCCACGGTAGGCGTGATGGTGGAGGTGCCGGCTGCCGCGCTGCGGGCCGGGGCGCTGCTGCAGCACGTCGACTTCCTCAGCATCGGGACCAACGACCTGAGCCAGTACGCATTCGCCGCCGACCGGCTCTGCGGCGACCTGGCCGACCTGCTCGACCCGTGGCAGCCGGTCCTGCTGGAGCTGATCGCCACCTGCGCGCAGGCCGGCGCGGCCGCCGGCAAACCGGTCGGGGTCTGCGGTGAGGCGGCCGCGGACCCGGCCCTGGCTGTGGTGCTGACCGGGCTCGGGGTGTCCAGCCTGTCGATGTCGGCCCGGTCGGTGCCGGCAGTGCGGGCCGCGCTCGCCGCGCACACCCTGGACGACTGTCAGCGCCTGGCCCGGGCCGCGCTGGCCGCGCCGGACGCGGCGGCCGCCCGCGCGGCGGTCTCAGCCGGCCCGGCCGCCGGCTGACCGCCGGTCGACGTTGACGCGGCCGCGGACCGGCCGCAGGATCAGTGCATGAGTCGGACGATCCTGGTCACCGGGGCGCGACGCGGCATCGGCGCGGCCCTCGCGACCGGTCTCGCCACACCCGGGACAGCCCTGGTGCTGCACCACCTGGCCGCCGCCGACGAGGCAGAGACCGTCGCCGCACGGTGCCGGGCGGCCGGCGCGCACGCCCGGATCGTCGAGGCGGACCTGTCGGTCCCCGCCGAGGTGCTGGCCTTGGCCGAGGCGGCTGGGCCGGTCGACGTACTGGTCAACAACGCGGCGCGGGCGTCCAACGTCTGGATCGACGAGTTGCCGCTGGCCGAATGGGAGGCGACGTTCGCGGTCAACGTCACCGCCCCGATGCTGCTCAGCCAGGCCTTGGCGGCGGGGATGCGGGCCCGTGGCGGCGGCCGGATCATCAACGTCACCTCGGCCACGGTCCGCCTGGGCGGCCCGTCCGGGCCGTCGTACGTGTCGAGCAAGGCAGCACTGGTCGGTCTCACCCGTTCGCTGGCCCGCGCGTTCGGACCCGACGGCACGACGGTCAACGCGATCTCGCCGGGCGCGATCCGAACCGAGGGCGAACGAGAACTCGCCGGGAACGCCCCGGTCGACGAGGCCGCGGTCGACGCCGCGATCCTGCACCGGCAGGCGGTGCAGCGCCGGCTCGACCCCGACGACATGGTCTCCACCGCCCGCTTCCTCGCCAGCCCCGACTCCGGTGCGGTCACCGGCCAGGTGATCGAGGTCGGTGGCGGGCTGGTACACCGCTGACCCGCCGGGTACAGGCGTTCATCCGCTGGTCAGCGTCGCTCGACGGTGCTGTTCACCTGTGCCGAGGATGCTGCGGCTCGTCTGATCCCCGCAGCGTGGAGGCATCGTGTCCAGACCGATCTGGCAGTTCACCGCGATCGTCGCGGTCCTGACCCTACTGATGGGCGCGGCGGCGCCGTCCGGGGCGAGCGCCGGCGCTGGTGCCGACCCGGTCCTGCTCACCGAACCGTTCCTGCAGTCCCCGGCGAAGAACTCCGTCCGGGTTGTCTGGCTGACTGAGTTCGCCGGTCGGCACCACGTCGTGGTGGTCGGTGACCGGGCCGACGAGCTCAACCGGGCCGAGCTACGGGCCGCGGCCACCGGCGGCAAGATCCGGGGCGTACGGGTGTTCCGGGCCCGGACCGGCGAGTTGTCCCGGGTGGCGGAGGACGCCGCCTCGCAGATCCCGGACCCGCCGACGCAGATCACCCGGCGGCACATCTGGCGGCACGAGGCGACCGTACGCGGCCTCGGCGTGGGCAGCCGGACGCCGTACCGGGTGGTGTCAATCGAGCGTGGTGCGATGGTCGCTTCCGACACCTACACCCTGGCGCCCGCCGCCGCCCCCGGCCAGCCGCAGAAGATCCTGCTGACCAGCGACCACCAGTCGATGCCGAACACCCCGGCCAACCTGCAGAAAGCGGTCGAGACGGTCGGCCGGGTCGACGCGGTGTTCCTCGCCGGGGACCTGGTCAACATCCCGGACCGGGCCTCGGAGTGGTTCGACGACCAGCGCGGCGGGGCGTTCTTCCCGGCGCTGCAGGGCCGGGCGTCGCGTACGGTCGGCGGGGTCACCTGGACCGGCGGTGAGATCCTGCAGCACGCGCCGATCTTCCCGGCGATCGGCAACCACGAGGTGCAGGGCCGCAGTGGGCTGCCGACGCTGAACGAGTCGTTCAACGCGCCGGTGCCGCGTGAGGTGGCCGAGGCGGCATACCGCAAGGTCGCCAGGCAGGTGAACCCGCGGAACAACCGCAAGATCAAGGAACGCTGGATCCTGGAGAACTCGTTCAACACCGAGACCTACGAGGAGATTTTCTCCCTGCCGACCAGCGGGCCGGGCGGGGAGCGCTGGTACGCGACGACCGTCGGCGACGTCCGGTTGATCTCGCTGTACGCCACCCGGATCTGGCGGGGCACCGGTATCGCCGCCGACCCGGCGAACTGGCAGCGGACCCGGTACACCGAGGCACCGGCGAGCACCGACGACCTGCTCGCCCAGGGCTGGGGTTCGCACATCTTCGAGGAAATCGGCGTCGGCAGCCGGCAGTACCGGTGGTTGCAGCGTGAGGTGGCCAGCCGGCAGTTCCGGGACGCGAAGTACACGGTGGTGATGCTGCACGAGGGCCCACACGGGCTGGGCGACAACGTCAACCCGCCGTTCACCGACCCGGTGCGCACCGAGCAGACCGACACCGACGGCAACCCCCTGGTCCGGTACGACTACCCACAGGCGGACAACGTGCTGACCCGTGACGTCGCCCCGCTGCTGGAGTCCGCCGGGGTGAACCTGGTGCTCAACGGCCACTCACACCTGTGGAACCGGTTCACTGCCGAGTCCGGCACCCACTACCTGGAGACCTCTAACGTGGGCAACTCGTACGGTGCGTTCCACCCGCTGTCGGGCCGGTCCCGGCCGGTCCCGCCGGCGCCGTGGAACCCGGACAACTACCTGGCCCAGGGCAACCCGGGCGGGTTGGAGCCGCAGGTGCCGACGGTCGCGCCGCTGACCGACCCGGCCGGTACGCCGTTGCCGTTCGTGCAGAGCAACGACTACTCGGTGTTCAGCGTCCTGGACACCGGCACCGGCGAGGTGACCAGCTACCGCTACGACATGCGTACCCCCGATGTCGCACCGGTCGTGCTGGACCGGTTCCCGCTCGGCGCCTGATCGGTGACTGTCGCGGCGGCGCGGGCGAACAGTTGGTCGACCCGGGCCGCCTCGGCGGCGCTCGGGTAGGCGTTGCGGCAGGACACCGGCGCGCTGCTGCCGGACATCAGGTCGGAGCAGAGCCCGGTACGCCGGTCCGGCAGCCCGAGGATGTGTCCCCACTCGTGGGTGGCGATCCGGGTCCGGTCGTAGCCCTGGTCCACTGCCTGGGTACCCATGTAGATGCGGCCGGCGCCCAGCCGGGTGACGTACGCCCGGGGCCAGCCGCTGTCGACGTAGATGACGACCGACGCCGGGCTGCCCGGCTGCAGCCGGACGTTGTCCACGCTGCTGTTCCAGATCTGCGCGGCCTGGGCGAAGTTGGTCGCGAACTGGCCGGCGCGGCTCGCGTCGTAGTAGATCGTGGTCACTGCGGCCGAGGCCGGCGCGGTGGCCACGACCTGGACACCGATCAGCGACAGGATGACGGTGACCGTCGCGAGGATCGCCCGGACGGTGCGTTGTCTCGGCATGGCATGCCTCCTTGGAAACGGGCCGCGATACCGGCTGGCATCGACTGACATCGCTCACCGTAGACCGGCTTAATCGACACACACCTATCCCATTTCGCTCATAGCGCATCCCGCTGGTTGAGCCTCGCGGCGCACCCGGCAGGCCGGACTCGACGTGACGACTCGCACAGCACGGACCCCCGGCGGCGAATGACTACTTGAAGAAGTCTTCAATTGCACACATGCCAGTGCCGCTCTACCAGAAGAAGGCCGAGTTCTTCCGTATGCTCGGGCACCCGGTGCGGATCCGGGTGCTCGAACTGCTCGGCGAGCGCCCCCGCCAGGTCCGCGAACTGCTCGCCGAGATCGACGTCGAGACGTCCAACCTGTCCCAACAGCTCGCGGTGCTGCGCCGGGCCGGCATCGTGGTCTCCAGCCGGGACGGCTCCGCCGTGACCTACGCCCTGGCCGGGCCGGACGTCGCGGACCTGATGCGGGCGGCCCGGCGGATCCTCACCGAGATGCTGGTCGACCAGACCGAGTTGCTGGCCGAACTGCGGGACGCGTCGGCCCATGCCCCGTCAGGACGCGGATGAACGCCGTCGCCGGGGGGCGCCGGCTGCTGCCGCAGGCCACCGACTGGCGGGCGGTCCGCCGGCAACCGGGCCGGGACCTGCTCGCCGGGCTCACCGTGGCGGTCGTGGCCCTGCCGCTCGCCCTCGGCTTCGGTGTCGCCTCCGGGTTGGGCGCCACCGCCGGGCTGGTCACCGCTGTGGTCGCCGGTGCCCTCGCGGCGGTCTTCGGCGGGTCGAACCTGCAGGTCTCCGGGCCCACCGGGGCGATGACGGTGGTGCTGGTGCCGATCGTGGCGCAGTTCGGTCCGGGCGGTGTGCTCACCGTCGGGCTGCTGGCCGGGGTGATCCTGATCCTGCTGGCACTGGTCCGGGCGGGTCAGGTCGCCCGGTACATGCCGGCCCCGGTGATCGAGGGCTTCACCGCCGGCATCGCGGGGGTGATCCTGCTGCAGCAGATCCCGACGGCGCTCGGCGTGGACGTCCACGGCGACCGGGTGCTGCCGCTGGTCGGGCAGGCGGTGGCGGCGTTCGTCCGGCAGCCGCAGTGGCCGTCGTTGCTGATCGCCCTCGCCGTCGCCGCCGCGATGCTGACCGGGGCGCGGTGGCGGCCAACTGTGCCGTTCTCGCTGCTCGCGGTTGCCGCAGCGACCGTCACGACGATGCTGTCCGGATTGCCGGTGCCGACCATCGGCGCACTGCCGGCCACCCTGCCGGCACCGTCGCTGGCGTTCCTGGACCTGGCGGCGGTGCCGGCACTGGCGACCGCGGCGATCGCGGTCGCCGCCCTGGCCGCGTTGGAGAGCCTGCTGTCGGCCACAGTGGCGGACGGCATGTCGGTCGGGCAGCGGCACGATCCCGACCGGGAACTGTTCGGCCAGGGCGTGGCCAACCTGGTGACACCGCTGTTCGGCGGGGTCCCGGCCACCGCGGCGATCGCCCGGACGGCGGTCAACGTCCGGGCTGGTGCCGCCTCCCGACTGGCCGCGCTGTCGCACGCGCTGATCCTCGCGCTGCTCATGTTCGTGGCGGCTCCGCTGGTCAGCCGAATCCCGTTGGCCGCGCTGGCCGGGGTGCTGATCGCCACCGCCATCCGGATGGTCGAGGTGAGCGCGCTGGCCGCACTGGCCCGAGCCTCGCGTTCCGACGGGCTGGTGATGGCGCTCACCGCAGCGACCACCGTCCTGCTGGACCTGGTCACCGCCGTGCTGGTGGGCCTGGTCGTGGCCGGCGGGCTGGCGCTGCGCAGGATCGCCCAGGCGGTACGGCTGGATCGGGTGCCGCTGGACACCGGCGACCACCACGCCGAGGAGCAGGCGCTGCTGGCCGAGCACATCGTGGCGTACCGGCTGGACGGGCCGTTGTTCTTCGCCGCCGCCCACCGGTTCCTGCTGGAGCTGTCCGACGTCGCCGAGGTACGGGTGGTGATCCTACGGATGTCTCGCGTGTCCACCATCGATGCCTCCGGCGCCTTGGTGCTGCGCGACGTGGTGCAGCGGCTGGAGCGACGGGGCATCACCGTCTATCTGTCCGGGATCCGGGACGGACACCACAAGGCGCTCACCGCGTTCGGGCTGCTCCCCCGGCTGAGCGGACTCAACCGGGTCTTTCCCGACACTCCGGAGGCGATCGCCGCCGCCCGGCAGATCATCGGGGCGGACCGATAGCTCCGCATGACAGTCGAGCTGGCCGCGCAGGTGGGCGCCGGGCGTCCGCTGCGTGATCAGGCGGCTTCCACGCGGAGACCGGCCGGATATTATTCAGACCCGTACACAACCTCGCATAAGTGTGGTGCATGTGCAGTGGCACGTGCAGGTGCATTTGCATCTCCTCGCCCACGCATGCATGATTCCCCTATGTCGATCTCACGTTCACGACACGTGACGAGCCGCGATCAGCGACCGGGACTTTGGGCAGACCTCGCTGACCGTCTTGAGGCGTACTGGTGAAAGCCAGCAGCCTGACGGCCCGCGCGTGCAGCACTCCATAGGCTCACCCGTAGTGGCACTGCTGCTGGGAATCGAACTGCTTCTGGTCGGGTTCTCCATCGGTGACGATGACGAACACGATGAGCACCGGGATCGCGGTCAACGACGCCGCCGACAGCTGCACGTTCCACATCGGCCCGCCGTACGCGTCGACGAGCTGGGTCAACGCCTGCGGCAGGGTGAGCTTCTCCGGGGTGGACAGGAACACGATCGGCTCCAGGTAGAGGTTCCAGCCGTGCAGGAAGGTGAAGATCGCCACCGCGCCGAACGCCGGGCAAGCCAACGGCAGCGCGATCCGCCAGAAGAACATCACCGAGTCGTCGTACGCCCGTTGCCCGGCGTACCCGACTACCGCCGCTCGGCGGCACCGGCATTCGGCACCGACCGCGGCCGGTGGTACATGCCCTGCGAGGCCGGCCAGCGGGGCAGCACCAGGGTCGCGGTGGACGGGGCGATCTGACAGGACGTCCAGGGCGACCGCTGGCTGGTGGGGTGAGGGGCGCCCCCGTTCCGCGCCCCTCACCGCACCAGCGGCATCAAGGTCGGCCACTGCAACGGGTTGGTCAACCTCAAGTCGTGATCGTATACTGACTCGGCGTACGGTCGTCAACCGATATTAACCGACAACGCTAACGTGGCTAATCTTAGCTGTAGTTCCGGACCAGATCTTAGCTGCACATCCGACGGAGGTAGCCGTGACGGGCGGCACCACCCCCCCTGGCGGATCGGGATCCAGCCTCGCCGACAAGCTCAACCTGCTTTTCGAGACGGTCCGGCCGGCCCGCCGCGACCCGTACACCTCACGGGAGGTGGCCGACGCCATCCGCGACCGGGGCGGTTCCATCTCCGACGTGTACATCTGGCAGCTGCGCACCGGTCGACGGACCAACCCGACCAAGGAGCATCTGGAGGCGCTCGCCGACTTCTTCGACGTGGACCCGGCGTACTTCTTCGACCGGCGTCGCTCCGGCGAAATCGAACGGGACCTGCATGCGCTGCAGGCGATGCGCAACCTCAAGGTGCGCGCGGTCGCGACCCGGCTGAGTACGCTGCCCGAGGCGCAACTCGACGCGGTCGGCGAGATCCTCGACCGGGTGGTCCAGGCGCTTCAGACCCGCCACGCCGAGGGCGGCCCCGGTGCCGAAGGACGGCAGGACCCGTGATCGTCCTGCAGTGGCGAAGGACGGACCAAGCTGAGGGAAGCACGGATATGAAGTCATCCCCGCTGCGCCGGACCTGCCGCAGTCGGCTGCGTCAGCTCGAGGAACAGGGCCTGCGGACGCCCCGGCCGTTCGATGCGCCACAACTGTGCCAGCGGGTCGGTGCGGTGCTCGGCCAGCAGATCACCCTGGTCGGCGTGCCAATGCCCGCCGGTGCGCCGTTCGGCCTGACCTTCTTCACCGACGCCGGTCATGTCGTCGCCTACGAGGAACGCACCAGCCGGGTGCACCGGGACCACATCATCGCCCACGAGATCGGCCACATCCTACTCGGCCACCGTGCCCTCGCCCTCGACGACCAGGAGGCCAGCCAACTGCTGATGCCGGCACTGCGCCCCACCCTGGTGCACCGGGTACTCGCCCGGACCGGGGTGTACAGCCGGAGCGAGGAACAGGAGGCCGAGATGATGGCGACCATCCTGCTGGAGGCCGCCGCCCGCGAGACCGACCTCGGATCGGCTCCCGCCCACGACGAAGCCGGGCCGGTCACCGACGCCGCGTTGGCGGCCCGGCTGCGGCACGGGCTCGAACCACCGCCCCGGTGAGCGCCGATGGACACCCCACTGTACGCGGTCTGCGCGGCCGCCGGCTGGCTCGCCTTCGGCTACAAACTGCGTGACCTGCGGCGGGACCGCGACAACCGGGTGCTGAGGGCGATGGTGTACGCCTTCTGTTCGTTCGCCGCCGGTGTGACCGTCGCCGTCCGGCCGGTCGCCGAGGCGGTGGACCGGATCACCGGGCTGCCGAACCTGGCCAAGCTGCTGGCGCACGCCGGGGTGATGGGGGTCGCGGCCAACTCCGAGATCCTGCTGCTGTTCCTGGCCCTGCCGCCGACGGTCGCGGCCCGCCGGGTCCGGCGTCGGGTGATCGCCTCGGTGACCGCGTCCGGACTGCTCACCGCACTCTGGGCGTCCACGTTGACCGGTGCCGCACCGGTCCGGTTGGTGGTCGAGGACGCCGCTCATCCGGCGGTCGCCGGCTACCTGGTCGTCTACCTGGTCGTCTTCGTCTGCTACGCCACCGACCTGGCCCGGCTCTGCTGGCGCTTCTCCCTGGTCACGCCACGTCGGTGGCTCCGTCGTGGACTGCGGATCACCGCCTTCGGCGCGGCCGCCGCACTACTGTACTGCGCCACCAAGGCCGGCTACCTGATCGCCTACCGGATCGGCCGGGAACCGGCCGGCGAACCGCAGATCGCGGCGGTCCTGGTGACCGTCGGTGCGCTCGCCATGCTGATCGGGCTCACCCTGCCGACCTGGGGTCCCATGGTGGACACCGGGCGGGCCTGGTTGCGGCGGCACCGGTCGTGGCACCGATTGGCGCCACTGTGGCGGGCGGTCAGCGCGGCGCAACCGCACCTGGTCCTCGACGACCGGGCCCACCACCGGCGGGTGGCCCTACGCGACATCGACTACGCGCTGCACCGCCGGATCACCGAGATCCGGGACGGCCGGTTGGCACTGCGCCCGTACATTGACTGTCGGATCGCGCCGACGGCCGACCGGCTGGCCGCGGCTGCCGGCCTGGCCGGCACCGACCGCGCGGCGCTGGTCGAGGCGGCGATGATCGCCGCCGGGACGCGGCAGGCCGCCACCGGCGGGCCGGTGCGGGAGCCGGACTTCTCCGAGCCGCACGATCCGCCGAACGGCTATTCTGGCGAGGTCGCCTGGTTGAGTCGGGTGGCCGAGTGGTTCAGCCGCTCTCCGCTGGTCGGCCAGGTGCTGGCCGCCGATGCGTCGTCGCCCGAGCTACGGCCCGCGCCGCCGCCATACCGATCCTGAACGGGGTCTTCGTGCAGCCGCACCGCTACGCCGACCTCCGGCGGATCCGTATCCTCGACCCGCAGCACGACTACCTCGAGATCTATCAGACGATGGTGCGATACGAGTTCCCGTGGGACAGCAAACTCGGCCTGAACCTGGCGTTCAACCGCTCCTTCTCGCTGCCCCGGGTCGCCGCCGTGCACGTGCGCACCGGTGAGCTGCTGCACCACACGCGCAAGCGGATCGACGACACCGGATTGCTGATGTACGAAGTGATGCTGCACGGTTTCGACGCCCCGCGCGGTCGCGACGCGATCCGGCGGACCAATCAGATCCACCGCCACTACGACATTGCCGACGACGACTACCGCTACGTCCTCGGCTGTCTGGTGGTCGTCCCGATCCGCTGGCTGGAGCGGTACGGCTGGCGGCGGCCCTGCTGCCATGAACGGACCGCCGCCTACCACTACTACCAGGAGCTAGGCCGAAGGATGGGCATCCGGGACATTCCGGGCTCCTTCCGCGAGTTCGCCACCTGGTTCGACGGCCGCGACCGGACGCATCTGCGCTACAACGACGACGCCGCCTCGATCGAGCGGGCCACCCGGGCGCTGCTGCGCGGCAAGATTCCGCGACCGCTCGCGCCGGTCGGTGACGCGCTGGTCGCCGCCATGTACGACGAACGGCTGCGGGCCGCGACCGGGGTAGCCACGCCGAGCCCGGCGGTGCGCGCGGGCCTGCACGTCGGGCTGCGGCTACGCGCCGCGATGCTGCGCTGGGCCGGCCGACCTCGGCAGACCCCGCTGTTCGCCGACGGAATCCACACACCTACGTATCCGGACGGATACGACATATCCCGGCTCGGCCCGGTCACGACGCAACCCGGCCATCACACCCAGGGATCGTCGTAGTCGAGCAGACACGCTAAGTCGATCACGTTCGGTGGATGTGGTCACAGTCCGGGTACGGGTCCGACCATCAGTGCGACGCACCCTTAACATCCCGTGCATGACGGTGCCATCCGAGAGCCTCGACCCGGCCGCTGGATTCCCACCGGCCACGCCGGACGACTGGCGACGGCTCGCGCTCGGCGTCCTGCGCAAGTCGGGCGCCGCCGGCCCGGACACCCCGGCCGAATCCGTGGACGAACTGCTGGCCACCACCACCTACGACGGCGTCCGGATCGCCCCGCTGCACACCCGGCAGGCGGCCCCACCGGGGGTCGGGGTGCCCGGTACGGCACCGTACGTACGCGGTGCCCAGGCCCGGCGCGACGGTGGCGGCGCGGGCGGCACCGACCCGGCCGCGACGGTTGCCGGCTGGGACGTCCGGCAGCGGTACGTCGACCCGGATCCGAAGGCGGTCCGGGAGGCGGTGCTGACCGACCTCGCCAACGGTGCCACCTCGGTCTGGATCGATCTGAGCGCGGGCGGCCTGCGCGCGAGCGACCTGCCGGAGGCGCTCGACGGGGTCCACCTCGGCCTCGCTCCGGTGGTGCTCGACGCCGGCGCGGACAGCGTCGCCGCGGCCGAGGCGTTGCTCGCGCTCGCCGACGACCGGAGCGTCGAACGCGACGCCCTGGCCGGCTGCCTGGGCGCCGACCCGCTCGGCTGGCAGGCCCGCACCGGCCAGGCCGGCGACCTCGCGCAACTCGCCGTCCTCGCCGGGTACGCCGAGCGGTCGCCGATGCTGCGTACAGTCACTGTGGACGCCACCGCGTACCACGACGCGGGCGGTGGCGACGCCCAGGAGATCGGCTGCGCCCTGGCCACCGGGCTGGCCTATCTCCGGGCCCTCACCGACGCCGGGCTCGACCTACCGGCCGCCTTCGGGCAACTGGAGTTCCGCTTCGCCGCCACCACCGACCAATTCGCCACCATCGCCAAGCTGCGCGCCGCTCGGCAGGCCTGGGCCCGGGTCGGGCAGCTCTGCGGGGTGCCCGAGGCAGGTCGGCAGCGGCAGCACGCGGTCACCTCCGCCGCGATGATGACCGCCCGGGATCCGTGGGTGAACATGCTGCGCACCACCGTCGCCTGCTTCGCGGCCGGGGCCGGCGGGGCGGACGCGGTCACTGTCGCGCCGTTCGACGCCCGACTGGGGCTGCCGGACGGCTTCGCCCGGCGGATCGCCCGCAACACCCAGTCGGTGCTGCTCGCCGAGGCGCACCTCGGCCGGGTGCTGGACCCGGCCGGCGGGTCCTGGTACATCGAACAGCTCACCGCGGACCTGGCGGCGGCCGCCTGGGACTGGTTCACCGAGATCGAGCGGGCCGGCGGGGCCGCCGCCGCGCTGTCCGCCGGGCTGATCGCCGACCGCATCGACGACACCTGGCGGCGTCGGGCCGACAACCTGGCGCGCCGGCGGGACCCGGTCACCGGGGTCAGCGAGTTCCCCAACCTGGACGAGCGACTGCCCGCCCGTACCCCGGCGCCCGTACCGCCCGGCGGCGGCCTGCCGCGACGGTTCCACGCCGGGGCGTTCGAGGCCCGGCGGGACCGGGCCGACGCGTACCTGGCGGCCACCGGTTCCCGGCCGAGCGTCTTCCTGGCCACCCTGGGCCCGCTCGCGGCGCACAGCGCCCGTGCCGGGTTCGCCGGCAACCTCTTCGCCGCCGGTGGGATCGCCACCACCCGGGGCGGCGACCCGGCCGACGATCCGGCGGCGATCGCCGCCGCGTTCGCCGCCGACCCGTCCGCCGTGGCCTGCATCTGCGGCACCGACGCCAGCTACGCGGCGGCAGCGGCGCCGCTGGCCGCCGCGCTGGCCGCCGCCGGGGCCCGGCGGGTCTGGCTGGCCGGTCGGCCCGGTGACCATGCCCAGGTAGACGGCTACCTGTACGCCGGCTGCGACGCGACGGCCGTCCTCGACGCCACGTTCGACGACCTGGAGGTCCCCCGATGATCCCGGACTTCACGCAGGCCACACTGCTGCCACCGGACGCCGCGGGCAGCGTCGGCGGGCCGGCCGCGGCACCGGGCCCGCAGCCGCCCGGGCCGAGCTGGCACACGCCGGAGGGGATCGAGGTCGCGCCGCTGTACACCGCGGCGGACACCGCCGACCTGACCTTCCTCGACACGGTGCCCGGCGTCCCGCCGTACCTGCGCGGACCGTACCCGACGATGTACACCACTCAGCCGTGGACGATTCGCCAGTACGCCGGGTTCTCCACCGCTGAGGAGTCCAACGCCTTCTACCGGCGCAACCTGGCCGCCGGACAGAAGGGCCTGTCCATCGCCTTCGACCTGGCCACCCACCGGGGGTACGACTCCGACCACCCCCGGGTCGCCGGGGACGTGGGGATGGCCGGGGTCGCGGTGGACTCCATTCACGACATGCGCCAGCTGTTCGACGGCATCCCCCTGGACCGGATGAGCGTGTCGATGACCATGAACGGCGCGGTGCTGCCGGTCCTGGCGCTGTACATCGTCGCCGCCGAGGAACAGGGCGTGCCGCCGGAGAAACTCACCGGGACGATCCAGAACGACATCCTCAAGGAGTTCATGGTCCGCAACACCTACATCTACCCGCCTGGGCCGTCGATGCGGATCATCTCCGACATCTTCGCCTACACCTCGGCACGGATGCCCCGCTTCAACTCGATCTCGATCTCCGGCTACCACATCCAGGAGGCCGGGGCGACCGCCGACCTGGAGCTGGCGTACACCCTCGCCGACGGCGTCGAATACCTGCGGGCCGGGCAGGCCGCCGGGTTGGCGGTGGACACCTTCGCGCCCCGGTTGTCGTTCTTCTGGGCGATCGGGATGAACTTCTTCATGGAGGTCGCCAAGTTGCGGGCCGCCCGGCTGCTGTGGGCCCGGCTGGTCCGCGACGCCGGCGCCACCAACCCGAAGTCGTTGAGTCTGCGCACCCACTGCCAGACCTCCGGTTGGTCACTGACCGCGCAGGACGTGTTCACCAACGTGGTCCGCACCTGTGTGGAGGCGATGGCGGCCACCCAGGGGCACACCCAGTCGCTGCACACCAACGCCCTGGACGAGGCCCTGGCGCTGCCGACCGACTTCTCCGCCCGGATCGCCCGCAACACCCAGTTGCTGCTGGCCCAGGAGTCCGGCACCAACCGGGTGATCGATCCGTGGGGTGGCAGCTACTACCTGGAACGGCTCACCCACGACCTCGCCGGGCGGGCCTGGCAGCACATCCAGGAGGTGGAGGCCGCCGGTGGGATGGCACGGGCGATCGACGAAGGGCTGCCCAAGCTGCGGATCGAGGAGGCCGCCGCCCGTACCCAGGCCCGGATCGACTCCGGCCGGCAACCGGTGATCGGGGTGAACCGGTTCCGGCCGGACGCCGACGAGCCGATCGAGGTGCTCAAGGTCGACAACACGGCGGTACGGGCCGCGCAGCTGGAGAAGCTGCGGCGGCTGCGCGCCGAGCGGGACGGGGCGGCGTGCGACGCGGCGCTGGCCGCGCTGACCCGTGCCGCCGACGCCGGGCCCGACTCCGGCGGTGAACCACTGTCCGGCAACCTGCTCGGGTTGGCGGTCGACGCCGCGCGGGCCGGGGCCACCGTCGGGGAGATCTCCGCCGCGCTGGAGCGGGTGTACGGCCGGCACGCGGCGCAGATCCGTACCATCAGCGGGGTGTACCGACAGGAGGCGGGCGCGGTGGCCGGGATCGACCGGGCCCGGGCCGCAACCGACGCGTTCGCCGTCGCCGAGGGACGCCGGCCCCGGATCCTGGTGGCGAAGATGGGCCAGGACGGGCACGACCGGGGACAGAAGGTGGTCGCCACCGCATTCGCCGATCTCGGCTTCGACGTCGACGTGGGTCCGCTGTTCCAGACCCCGGCCGAGGTCGCCCGACAGGCCGTCGAGGCCGACGTGCACCTGGTCGGCGTCAACTCCCTCGCCGCCGGGCATCTGACCCTGGTGCCGGCGCTGCGCGACGAACTGGCCGCCCTCGGCGGGGACGACATCATGGTGATCGTCGGCGGGGTGGTGCCGCCGCAGGACTTCGAGGCGCTGCACGCCGCCGGTGCGGCGGCGATCTTCCCGCCCGGCACGGTGCTGGCCGACGCCGCGGTGGACCTGCTCGCCGAACTGTCCCGTCGGCTGGGGCACGACACCGCCGAGGCCGGATGACCGGCGGACGACGCGCGCCGGCGCCGGTGGCCGACTACGTCGCCGGAGTGCGTGCGGCGGCACCGGCGTGGCTGGCCCGGGCGATCACCCTGGTCGAGTCGACCCGGCCGGACCACCGGGCACACGCCCAGCAGGTGCTGGTGGCGCTGGCCCCGTACGCCGGGCAGGCCCGGCGGGTCGGGGTGACCGGCGTACCCGGGGTCGGCAAGTCCACCTTCATCGACGCGCTCGGGTCCCGGCTGACCGGCGACGGGCACCGGGTCGCGGTGCTGGCGGTCGACCCGTCGTCGGCCCGAAGTGGCGGCAGCATCCTCGGCGACAAGACCCGGATGGCCCGGCTGGCCGTTGACCCGGCCGCGTTCGTCCGCCCGTCGCCGACCGCCGGCACGCTCGGCGGGGTGGCCCGCGCCACCCGGGAGGCGATGGTGGTGGTGGAGGCAGCCGGCTACGACGTGGTGCTGGTGGAGACCGTCGGGGTCGGACAGTCCGAGACGACCGTTGCCGAGATGGTCGACACGTTTCTGCTGCTTACCCTGGCCCGCACCGGTGACCAGCTGCAGGGCATCAAGAAGGGTGTGCTGGAGCTCGCCGACGTCGTGGTGGTGAACAAGGCCGACGGCGCGCATGCGACGGAGGCCCGGTCCGCCGCACGTGAGCTGGCCGGGGCGTTACGGATGCTGCGCGGCGGGCACGACGACTGGGCCGTCCCGGTGCTCACCGCCAGCGGCCGGGACGGGACCGGGTTGGCCGAGGTGTGGCAGCAGGTGACCGCCCACCAGGACCGGCGGCGGGCCAGCGGGGAGCTGGACCGGCACCGCCGGCAGCAGCAGCTGCGCTGGGTCTGGGCGATGGTGCGCGACGGGTTGCTGGACCAGCTGCGCGGGCATCCGGCGGTGGTCGCGCTGACCCCGCAGACCGAGAAGCGGGTGCTCGCCGGGGAAATCACTCCCGCGCAGGCCGCGGCCCAGCTGCTGGCGGCGTTCACCGGGCCCGTCGACGGCGGGGGCGACCGGTCGAGCGGTCGGGGGGTGACCGGACGCTGAGCAGCCCCGGGCTGACCGGCGGCTGATCAGCCCGGCTGCGGGCCGGGCAGGATCCGGCGCAGCTGGCCGGGCACCGCCAGGCGGCGACGCCACTCCCGGGGGTAGCCCACCGACACCTCCTCGAAGCGCACGCCGTCGTAGACGGTGGTGCGCGGGATGTGCAGGTGGCCGTAGACCATCACCGCCGCCCGGTACCGCAGGTGCCAGTCGGCGGTCCGGTCGGTGCCGCACCACATGGCGAACTCCGGGTAGTGCAGCACGTCCATTGGCGTGCGCACCAGCGGGTAGTGGTTGATCAGGACGGTGGGCAGTTGCGGTCCCACCTCGGCGAGACGCTCCTCGGTCTCCGCCAGCCGTTGCCAGCACCACTGCTCCCGGGTCGGGAACGGGTCCGGGTGCAGCATCGCCTCGTCGGTGCAGACGATGCCGGTGCGGTGTGCGTACGCGAGCCCTTCCGCCTTGGTGCCGGTGCCCGGTGGCAGGAAGCTGTAGTCGTACAGGGTGAACAACGGTGCCACCGCCGCCGGTCCGCCGGCACCGGACCAGATCAGGTACGGGTCCTCCGGGGTTCGCACGTCGAGCGACCGGCAGAGGTCGACCAGGTGCGCGTAGCGCTCCACGCCGCGCAGCTGTACCGGGTCGTGCGCGGTGGTCCACAGTTCGTGGTTGCCCGGTGACCAGATCACCTCGGCGAACCGCTCGCGCAGCGTGGCCAGTGCCCACCGCACGTCGGCGATCGTCTCGGCGACGTCGCCGGCGACGATCAGCCAGTCCTGCGGCGCCGGCGCCGCCAGGTCGGCGACGATCTGGCGGTTCTCCGGGTACGCGATGTGCAGGTCGCTGATCGCCCACAGCGTCGGTGCCGTCCCCGTGGCCTCCCCGTCGCCGCCGATCTGCCGTACCATCACCGTGGCCGCCTCCCGTCCGCGTTCCGTCTCCGGTCCACCGCCGGTATCGATCATCCGGTACGCGGCCGCCGAGCGGTAGCCCGCCCGCCGATCGACGTCGGCGGGGGTCACCCCGGTCCGAGGCCCCCACCACGACCGACGACGCCCGCGCTGGCCGCGACCACCTCCCGGTTCTCGCCACGCCGCCGGCCCTCAGGCTCCGGCCCGGCGGCCCGGGTCACCCCGGATCGCTCGGCTGACTCGTCGCTGCTGGTCCGGCGGTCACTCCGGCCGACCAGGTGCAGCCGGCCGTCCTCGTCGAAGCGGCCCAGGTCCCCGCTGTGGTAAAGCAGCTCACCCGGGATCTCCGTGAACGGATTGGCGACGTACCCGGCAGCGGCGCGCCATGGCGTGCCGTGCCGGCCGGGGCCGACGCCGGCCCCACCGATCAGAATCGCGCCGGTGGCGCCGGGCGGCAGCAGCCGCAGCCGATGGTCGGCGACGAGCAGGTGGCAGTTGTCGACCGGCTGACCGACGGGGATGACGTCACCGTCTGTCTCGCCCACCCGGTGGTAGGCGACGGCGGCCGTCCCGACCGGACCGTACCCGGTGCTGACCTCGACCTGCGGTAGCAGGCGTCGCAGCCGGCGGGCGCTTGCCGGCCGCAGTCCCGGACCCGGCACCACGACATGCCGCAGGCTGGCAAGACGCCCGGCGACCGCAGCGTCCCGCTCAATCGCCGCCACCATCGCGTCGAGCGTGTCCGGCTCTGTTTCGATCATCGTCACCTGCTCGGCCGCGACGACGGCGACCACGGTGGACAGATCCGGCCGACCAGCGGCGGGGGGCGGCAGCACCAGCCGTCCACCGGTCGTCAACGGCCAGATAAGGTTGCCGACGGCCGGACCCGGCCCGGGGCCGCCCGGCAGCACGACCTCGCCGCCGGTCGCGGCGAAGAAGCGGGTCATGAAGTGCACCCGGTCCGTCAGTGCCACATGCCGACTGACGGTGCAGCGCGGCACCCCGTCCCCGGCGGCGGTGACCAGGGCGTGCGCCGGGTCGTCAGGCGTCCCGGTCGGTTCCGGGCGCCGGGGCGACGGCGGGACCTGACCCGGCCGTACGTCGATCACGCGTGCGCCGGACAGCGCCGGGTCCCCGGGCGGCGCGGCGGCAAGCACGGGCGCACCGGGCACCGAGGCCAGCACGGCCCGTAGCCTGGCCGGGGACCAGTGCGGGTCGACGGTGACGTGGACGGCCCTGATCTTGAGCAACGCAAGACTGGCCACCGACAGCGCCGGGCCGGCGGCGAGCAGTACCGGCACCGGATCGCCGGCCCGTACACCGACCTCGGCCAGGGACGCGGCCAGTCCGTTGGCGGCGTCGTCCAGTTCACGGTAGGTCAGGCGGCCCCCCGGGCCGCTGACCGCGACCCGCCCCGGATGCCGGTCCACCGCCTGCTCGACCAGCAGGGACAGCGGACGGAACGGCCCACGGTCCACCCGACGACCGGCGTACCGGTCGAGGAGCAGGTCACGCGAGGCACCGCTGATGCCGGCGGTGCGCCAGCTGGCCTGGCCGGGTTCGTCGACCAGTTCGCGCAGCACCTCCGCATACAGCTCGGCGACCGCCGGCAGGCAGTGCCGCCACGGGTCCCCGCCGGGGCAGCTGGCGTGGATGGTCAGGTGGTTCGCGGTGACCCGCCAGTCGATGCGGGCGGTGGGTGGGCCGGGCGGGGCCGCCACCCCGGTGGTCGCCCGCACCAGCAGGGCGTCCCGACGCTCCGGCAGCAGGTCCACCGGGCGCAGCCGCCGGGACAGCCAGGAGCGGACCGCCGGTCCGGCCAGATGGCGCAGTTGCTCAGGGGGATCGACCAGGTCGAGGCCGAGCGTCGCCGTGGTCGACCGGATCGGCACCGGCCGGTCCAACCGGGCTGCGGTCTCCAGCGCGGCGAGCGCACCGAAAACGGCCGCCTGGGCTTCGTCGATCGACGTCCGGCCGCCGGCACAGGACGTGCGGTAGGTCGCCACAGTCGGGGCCACCCGGGTGGATGCCGCCGTCCCGTCGCTGGCCTGGACACGTTCGGATGCCATTCCGCTGTCCTCCCCTGGCGACGGCGCGCCGCCGATCGACACGACCACAAACTCACTGCGATCGGACCATCACCCAGAGAGGTTATGCCAAACAGGCGGAGGTGAAAACATCTAACTTTGCGTGACGACTATTTCCGACAACACGTACTCCCACTCCCCTACGCCACATAGTTCCTATCCGGCACATGCCGGAAAGGCGGTGGGGCGCCGTGACGACCTTCCAGTTCGGCCGACACGGCGCCACCGGCCGAACGCGAATACTCCCGCTCGGTGGCTAATGCCGGCTTTCAGCGGGTCGGAAAGTCGTCCGCACTGCGAATCCGTTCCCGAATCCAGACGCCCGCTTCCTTGAGCGGGGCGGTACCGGCGTAGGAGCCACTGCCGCACACACCGGCACGGAAGACCGCCCCGGAGCGGAAGTCGTCGGAGTAGTTCCAGTTCACCCAGCTGATCTTGCGCGATTCCAGCAGGTCGATCCACAACTGAGCGTTGACCAGATCGTTGGCTCCGTCGCCGGTGTAGGTCTGGATGCCGAACTCGGTGACGAACATCGGCAGCTGGTCCGCCGCCCGCGACAGCGCCGAGCGGTACGCGTCGTGGTGCGACCCGGCGTAGAAGTGGAAGGTGTACATGATGTTGGTCGCGGCCACCGGATTCGCGATGACCTCGGCCTCACTGCCGCCTTCCGACACGCCCAGCGACGACCAGGCCCGGGTGCCGACCAACACGACGCCGTCCGGGTCGGCCGCCCTGATCACCGGAATGACCTGCTCGGCATAGCTCTTGATCCCGGCCCAGCCGACTCCGTTCGGCTCATTGGCGATCTCGTAGAGGACGTTCGGCTTGCCGGCGTGCCGCTGGGCAATCTCGGCGAAGAAGGTCTTCGCCCGGTCCAGGTTGTAGTTGGGGTCACCCGGGGTCAGCATGTGCCAGTCGACAATGGCGTACATGCCGCGGGCGGTCGCCTCGTCGATCAGTCCGTGCACCCGGTCGGTGAAGCCGCGCGGATCGGTCTCGTAGCCGCCCTCCTGGATGTACATCGAGATCCGCAGGACGTCGGCCCGCCAGTCGGTGGCGAGCGTGTCCAGCGAGGCATCGTCAAGACACTGGGCGTACCACTGCAGTCCGTGCGTGCTCATGCCGCGCAACTGGATCGGGTGGCCGTGCTGGTTGCACAGGTTGACCCCGCAGACCCGCAACTGGCCGTTGATCGCGACCGGCGTGGTGCCGGTCGGCGGTGGGGTCGTCGGTGGAGCCGTCGTCGGCGGCGGGGTGGTCGGAGCCGGTCCGCCGGCGCAGTCGGCCCCGTTGACCGTACAGTTGCCGGGTGTGCCGCTGCCGACGACGATGAACCCGAACGTCGTGCTGCCGCCGGCCGCGATGGTGCCGTTCCAACTGGCGTTGTCGAATGTGTACCGGTTACCGACAGTGGTCGACCGCGCGTTCCACGACGAACTGATCCGGCTGCCGGCCGGCAGGTCGAAGCCCACCTGCCAGGAGGTGATGGTGCCGGCCGTGTCGTTGGTGACGGTGAACCGGCCCTCGTAGCCACTGCCCCAGTCGTTGACCTTCACGAAGGCCGCAGTGGCGGCGCTGGCCGACGGCGCGAGCAGGGCCACCGCCCCGACGACGGCCGCCGCTAGTCCTCCGACTGCGACGACAAATCTCCAACGACGCACGACGCCCTCCCTCAGGTCAGCGGGCACAACATATCGACGTGCGACGTTAAACGGGATCTTCAGTAAGGTCAACCGTCGAGGTTGGACCGCCGGTCCAGCTGTCCCACAGCCGCCGGTAGTCGCCGTCGGCGGCGATCAACTCGTCGTGCGTACCCGAGGCCACGACCCGGCCGGCGTCGAGCACCACGATCCGATCGGCCCGCCGGGCCTGGGTGAGCCGGTGCGCGACGATCAGAGTCGTCCGGCCGGCGGTCGCGGCGAACGCGGCCCGTTCCAGGTCCCGCGCCCCGGCGCTGCCCGCCTCAGCCGTCGCCTCGTCGAGGATCGCCACGTCCGGATCGGCCAGCACCAGCCGGGCCAGGGCGAGCTGCTGCGCCTGGGCGGCGGTCGGCTGGTGACCGCCCTCACCGACTACGCTGTCGATGCCGTCCGGCAATGCCCGGACCCAGCCGAGCGCGCCGACCGTGGCCAGCGCATCGGTGATCTCGTCGGTGGTGGCGTCTGCGCGGGCCAGCCGCAGATCCTCGGCCAGTGGGCCGGCGAACACGTGCACGTCCTGGCTGACCAGCGCGATCCTGCCGGCGAGCCCCGGGTGACCGGCACGGTCCGGCCCGGCGACCGGCACCCCGCCGAGCCGGACCGTGCCCGCGATCGGCCGGAGCAGGCCGGCGACCACGCCGGCCAGGGTGCTCTTGCCCGCGCCGCTGGCCCCGACCAGCGCCACCCGTTGCCCCGGCTCGACACGCAGGGTCACGTCGCGCAGCACCAGCGGGCCGTCCTCGTACCGGTGGCTGACGTCGTCGATCTCGATCCCGGTGTCGGCTGGCACGACCGGCCCGGTCGCGGCCGGCGTCGGGGGCAGGTCGGCCACCCCCACCAGTCGCGCCAGGCTGGCCCCGGCCTGCTGGACCTGGTCGAACTCGGCGACCAGTGCGCCGAGGGGATTGAACAGCCGGTGAAAGTACAGCGCAGCGGCCGTGGTAGCCCCGACCGTCACCAGGTCCGCCCGCACCAGCAGGAAGCCGACCACCAGGACCGAGGTCAGGCCGACACACTCGGCCCGGTTGAGCCGGGAGCCGAACCGGGTGAACATCCGCAGCACGGACACCGACAGGTCGCGCGACGCCGCCGAACGCTGCTCGATCTCGGCGAGATGCGCCGCCTCCAGCCGGTACGCGCGGACCGTCGCCGCGCCGCGCAACGCGCCGATCATCGCCTGGGACCGTTCCCCGGTGACGACCCGTTCCCGGGCGTAGTACGGTCCCGAGCGGGGCAGATACCAGCGCAGCGCCAGCAGGTACATCGGCACCGCGGTCAGCCCGGCCAGGCCGAGTCGCCAGTCCAGCGCGAACAGTCCGGCGACGGTGAGCCCGACGGTCAGCAGCGCGGACACCAGTACCGGCGCGGTGTCGGTGATCACCTGGGTCACCACCGACACGTCGTCACCGACCCGGGCCAGCAGGTCGCCGGTGCCGGTGCGGTCCAGCGTCTGACCGGGCAGGTGCAGAGCGCGGTCGAGCACCCGTTCGCGCAGCCGGGCGAGCACGGTCTCGCCGGTCCGGGCGACCAGCGCGGCACCGATGCCGGTCAGTACGGCGCCGACGGTGGCCGCGAGCACGATCAGCACCACCGAACGGACCACCTCGCCGGTGCCGACGCCGGCTCGGATGTCGTCGACCATGACACCGAGCGCCCAGGGTGCGACCAGCCCACTGGCGCTGGCCGCCAGGACGGTCACCAGCGCGGATCCACTCAGCACACCGGCGCGGCGCAGCTGCCCGCCGAGCACCAGCCAGGTCCGCGCGCCGGTGGCGGTCGGCAGCCGGTCGCGGGCAGGACCGGTCATCGCAGCACCGCCGCGCGGTAGGTCGGGTCAGTCCGGACGAGACCGTGGTGCGGTGCGACGCCCACCACCCGACCTGCGGCCAGGACGCAGACCCGGTCGGCCCTGCTGAGCAACGCCGGGCTGCTGGTCACCACCAGGGTGGCCGGTGCTCCGGGCTCGACTGCCGGATTCACCGTACGGCTGTGGCGGGCCGCCCGCAGACCGGCCGCCAGTCGTTCCTCGGTTGTCGCGTCGACCGCCGTCGTCGGATCGTGCAGCACCAGGATCGGCGGGTCCGCGGCCAGCGCCCGGGCCAGCCCGATCCGCTGTCGCTGGCCACCGGAGAGGCTGGCGCCCCGGTCGGTGACCGGATGGTCGAGCCCGGCGGGATGCGCCGCGACGATATCGTCCGCGCAGGCAGCGCCGACCGCCGCCGGCAACGGATCCGCGGTCTGACCGGGTCGGATCAGCAGGTTGCTGCGCAGCGTGCCGGCGAACAGCGCCGTGTCGTGCGGTTCGACCAGGACCCGTTCGCGCAGGCCGTCGAGGGTCAGTTCGGCGACCGGTACGCCGTCCACCGCCACCGTCCCCCGATGGTCGTCGGCGGCGACGGCGCCGCGCAGCAGGTCGAGCAGCGCTTGGGCGTCGCGCGGCTCGTACGCCACCACTGCGAGCAGCTCTCCCGCCGCCAGCCGCAGGTCGACGTCGCGCAGTGAGCGGTGGCTGACCCTGGTCAGTGCCAGGCGCACCGGCTGCGGCCGGGCCACCGGACGCTGGCCGGGCAGCACGGCGGGTGGCGCGGCGAGCACCCGGGCGACCCGTTCGGCCGAGGCCCGCGCGGCGGCGGCGAGCTGACCACAGAAGCCGAGTACACGGACCGGCTCGGCGATGAACTGGGCCAGACCAACCACGGTGATGAACTCACCGACGCCGATCCGGCCCCGGACCGCCATCGCGCCGGCCGCGCCCGCGACGCCGGCCAGGAGCAGCCCGCTGGCACCGGCGGTGATCCCCTGGTAGACGCCGGCCATGGTGGTCGCCCGCAGGGTCACCTGGAGGGTGTGCCGGCTCGACTCGCGGTAGCGCCGGGCCGCGTTGCGCTGCGCGCCGAATCCGCGCAGCGCACCCAGCCCGTTGACCAGGTCGGTGGCGAGCGCGGTGGTCGCCCCGGCGGCGGCCTGCTGCGCGCCGGTACGCCGGATGACCACTGGGGCGAGCGCCTGCAGGGCCAGCACCAGCGCCGGCACGCCGAGCAGGACACCAAGGCCGAGCGGCACGTCGATGGTGAGCAGGACCACGGACGAGACCGCCAGCGCCGCCACGGCGGCGACGGCGACCGTGGCGGCCCGGATGATCAACGCGGTCCGTTCGGCGTCGGCGGCGGCGATGGCGAGCAGCTCGCCGGAGCGAAGCCCGGTGCGGTGCCCGCGTGGGTCGAGTGCGCGCCCGGCGACCTCCACCCGGAGCCGGTGGGTCTCCCGGTGGATCGCGGTCTCGGTCAGCCGGGCACCGAACCGCCAGGCGAAGGTAAGGACGGTGAACAGAGCGGCCAGTCCGGCCACCGAGACCGCGAGCGCTGTCCAGTCGCCGGTCGCGACGGCCTGCTCGACGATCAGTCCGATGGCCAGCGGTACCGCCGCTTCGGCCGCCTGGTGCAGGCTGAGCAGTACGACACCGGCGGTGAGCCGGCCGCGGTGCCGGCGCAGGGTGCGCCGCAGCAGCCGGGCCGTGGTCAGCGGGGCGGGTCGGGGTACGGGCACGGCAGGTCTCTCTCCGGCGGGGTCGGTGACGGTCCGGCTCACCGACCGGCTACCGGTGAGCCGAGGCTAACCTAAGCCGCGACCGGGCTCCATCGTCGATCACCGGCACCGGACATGACAGTCGCCACGTTGGGGTGACATCCGGTCCACCATGAGATAGGTTATTCTCAGATTGAGTTGTTCTTAATCAGAGACTTTCTAGTAACGAGAAGGACCGCGATGTCGGAGGCCGAGTTCCTCGCCAGCTACGACCCCCGGGCGTTCCCGCCGGTCGCCGTGACCGTCGACGTGGTGGCGCTGACCATCCGCGACGCACAGCTGCACGTGCTGCTCGTGCGGCGGGGCGCGCCGCCACACGAAGGGGCCTGGGCGCTACCCGGCGGCTTCGTCCAGCCCGACGAGGACCTGCCCACCGCCGCCGCCCGGGAGCTGGCCGAGGAGACCGGGCTGGACACCCGGCCCGGCCGGGCCGCCGCGATGGACCGGGTGCATCTGGAGCAGCTGGCCAGCTACGGCGCACCCGAGCGGGACCCGCGGATGCGGGTGGTCTCCGTGGCGTACCTCGCCTTCGCGCCCGAGCTGCCCGACCCGGCGGCCGGCAGCGACGCCGCCGCAGCGGCCTGGGTGCCGGTGGACGCGCTCGGCCTACCCGAACGGGCCGACCCGGACCGGCCGGTGCGGCAACTGCCCGGCACCAGCCGGCGACTCGCCTTCGACCACGCCCGGATCGTCGTCGACGGCCTGGACCGGGCCCGCGCCAAGCTCGAGTACACCCCACTGGCCACCCGGTTCGTCGGCGACGAGTTCACCGTCAGCGAGCTGCGCAGCGTCTACCAGACCGTCTGGGGTGTCGAACTGCACGCCGGCAACTTCCACCGCAAGGTGCTCTCCGTACCCGGCTTCCTGGAAAGCGTCGGCGCCACCACCGAACGCGGCGGCCCACGCGGCGGACCCCGGTCGCGCATCTACCGGGCCGGCGACGCCCGGCTGCTGCACCCGGCGCTGCTGCGACCCGCCCGGGAGGATGAGGTCAGGTGACCGTGACCGAGGCGATCGAACTCGTCCTGACCGCGCACCACCCGGCCGAGGTGTTCGGCACCGACCAGACGACCGGGCGCTACCACCAGCTGGCCCGGCTGCTGCACCCGGACACCGCCGGGGCGGCCACACCCGACCCGCGCGCCACCGCCGCGTTCATGCAGCTGACCGAGCTGTGGCGGGAGCACCTCGCCGACGGCCGGGACACCGTCACCATCGACACCGGCCGGCACCGGTACGTCGTGGACCGGACCGCCCGCTACACCGGCGACCTCGCCGACCTGTACCGGCACGGCGACGACCAACTGGTGAAGGTGCCCCGGGATCCGGCCAACAACGATCTGATCGCCCGGGAGGCGACCGCGCTGACCCGGCTCGCCGAGCAGGGCGACCCCCGCTACCTGCCGTACGTGCCCCGGGTGGCGGACGAGTTCCGGCACCGCGACACCGGCACCGGCGCCGTCCGGCAGGTCACCGTGCTGGGCACCGCCGCCGGGCTACGCAGCCTCGCCGAGGTACGCCGGGCGTACCCGGACGGGGTCGACGCCCGGGACGCGGCCTGGATGTGGCGGCGGCTGCTGGTCGCGCTCGGCTTCGCCCACCGCGCCGGGCTGGTCCACGGCGCGGTGCTGCCCGACCACGTCCTCATCGAGCCCGACCAGCACGGCGTGGTGCTGGTCGACTGGTGCTACGCCAGCATCGACGCAACGCCGGTGCCGGCGCTGGTCCCGGCGTACGCCGACTGGTACCCCGACGAGATCCGCCGACGCCGCAGTCCCGGGCCCGGCACCGACCTCGCGATGGCCGCCCGCTGCCTCGACTGGCTGACCGGCGGTCAGGCACCGGAACCGATGCGCCGGTTCACCGGCAGCTGCCAACTGGCATCGCTGCGGCAGCGGCCCGACGACGCGTGGCGGCTGCTCGCCGAATTCGACGACCTGCTCGAACGGCTCTGGGGCCGCCGCCGGTTCCGGCCGTTCACCATCCCCGACCGCAATCACCGTTAAGAATCACCCGCTTCGAAGGAGGCCGGACATGGGCAGTGGAGCCTGGTCGACCGACGTGTACCGCGCCGCGAGCGCCTACCGCAAGGCCACCGGCGCCAGCGCGTTCGCCTACAGCGACGGCGGCGCCCGCACCGTCCACCCGACCCTCGACCCGCGCGGCGTCACCGCCCGGGAAAGCCGCGACTCGGCCGAACACCCGCAGTCGCTGGCCGTCGCCGTCCTGTTCGACGTCACCGGATCGATGGGCGGCGTGCCCCGGACGCTGCAGCAGAAGCTGCCGCAGCTGCTCGGCCTGCTGCTGCGCAAGGGCTACGTCACCGACCCGCAGATCCTGTTCGGTGCGATCGGCGACGCGACCTGCGACCGGGTGCCGCTGCAGATCGGCCAGTTCGAGTCGGACAACCGGATGGACGACCACCTGGGCAACATCGTGCTCGAAGGCGGTGGCGGCGGGCAGATGATGGAGTCGTACGAGCTCGCCATGTACTTCATGGCCCGGCACACGTCGATCGACTGCCACGAGCGGCGCGGCAAGCGCGGCTACCTGTTCGTCATCGGCGACGAGATGGCGTACCCCAAGGTCAAGGCCCGCGAGGTTCGGAAGTTCATCGGGGACGACCTGAACGAAGACGTCCCGCTAAGCGCCGTCGTCGACGAGGTCCGTCGCCGGTGGGACACCTACTACCTGATGCCGGCCGGCAGCCACTACGCCGGCAACCGCCGCATCCTCGACTTCTGGCGGGACCTGCTCGGGCAGAACGCCGTCGAACTCGACGACCTCGACGCGGTCTGCGAGACCATCGCCACCACCGTGGCACTCGGCGAAGAGGCCTGCGACCTCGACACCGCCCTGGCCGACCTGCGCGACGTCGGTGCCGGCGACGCCGCCACCACCGTGTCGCGGGCGCTCGCCCGCATCGGCAGCAGCCGCACCCCCGCGGTACGCGGCACCCTGCCGGCCGCCTCGGGCCACGCCGACCGGGTGACCCGGCTGTGAACCCGGTGACCAGCAGCATGACCGGGGACCCGACCGGCCGGCACGTCGCCGTGGTCGACCTCGGCTACGGCGACGCCGGCAAGGGCACCGTCGTCGACTGGCTGTGCGCGAGCCGGCCGGTCGACGCGGTCATCCGGTTCAACGGGGGCGGGCAGGCCGCACACAACGTCGTCCTGCCCGACGGCCGGGCCCACACCTTCGCCCAGTTCGGCGCCGGCACCTTCCACGGCGTACCGACGCACCTGTCCCGGTTCGTGGTCGTCGACCCGCTGGCGTTGGCCGGCGAGGCGACGCACCTGGCCGGGGTCGGGCTGCCCGACGCACTGGACCGGGTGACCGTCGACCGGGAGGCGCTGCTGGCCACCCCGTACCACCGGGCCGCGAACCAGGCCCGGGAGATCGCCCGTGGGGCCGACCGGCACGGCTCCTGCGGGATGGGGGTGGGCGAGAGCATGTCGTACGCTCTCGCCCACCCCGACACCGCGCCCCGGGTCGGCGACTGCCTCGACGAAGGACTGCTGCGACACCGGTTGACCCTGCTGCGTGACCGGCTCACCGCCGAGTTGGGGCCGCTGGACGCCCCGCCGGTGGCGGACACCGTCACCGCGTTCACCGCGTTCGCGCGGCGGGTGTCGATCGTCGACCGGTCATGGACGACCCGGCTACTGCGCGCCGGAACCGTCGTCTTCGAAGGCGCTCAGGGGGTGCTGCTCGACGAGTGGCACGGCTTTCACCCGTACACCACGTGGAGCACCACGACGTACGGCAACGTCGACGCGCTGCTGGCCGAGGCGGGCATGCCCGGTACGGTGACCCGGCTCGGGGTGCTGCGAACCCTCACCCCCCGGCACGGGCCGGGCCCGCTGGTCACCGAGGACCCGGCGCTGCGGCCGCCGGAGCGGCACAACGGCACCAACGCCTGGCAGGGGCGGTTCCGGTTCGGCCACTTCGACGCCGTCGCCCACCGGTACGCGCTCGACGTCACCGGCGGCGTCGACGCCCTCGCGTTGACCCATCTGGACCTGGTCGGCGCGCACCGGCTACGGCTGTGCGCGGCGTACGACTGGACCGACCGGTTGCCGACCGGCCCGCCCGGTGACCTCGACCGGCAGGCGGCGCTGACCGCCCGGCTGCTGACCAGCCGACCCCGGTACGCCACCGACCCGGAGCCCGACCCGGACTCCTGGGTGGCGGCGGTCGAGGCGGCGCTCGGCGTACCGGTGCGGCTGACCTCGCACGGCCCGACCACCGACGACAAGGCCGCCCGGCTCACTGCGGCGGCAGGAAGGTGACCTCGGTCGGCCCGCCGCCGGTGATCACTACCGGCGTGGCGCTGTCGAAGTCGGTGCCGCCATGCCAACTGGTGGTGCCGCCGCAGAGACACTGAATCTTGACCTGCTGCCCCAGGACGACCCGGATCCGCACCTTGGAACCGGAGCCGAGTGATCCGACGCCCACCGACTCACCGGTGGTCACGTTGCGCAGCACCACCCGATTGTCCGAGCCCGCCGGCGGGTCAGGAAAGTTGACGATGGCGGATACGCCACGCTTGACAGTGAAGTCGATGATAGGCGAATTGCCCGGTACAGCGGCCTGGATCAGATCAGCTCGTAGTCGGTTGCCGCCACCGCCGCTCCACTGGTCTGCATGGCCGGGGATCCGGAACAGCAGCGGCCACTCGTACGGGCCGAGCCAGAGAATGCTGAAACTGCCGTCGGAAGCGATCCCGGAGGCGTAGGGCTGCCAGCGGTTCTCCGGCTCCGGGGCGACGATCCCGACGGTGCCGCCCTGCCCTGGGGGCGGGATCTCCTCCGGTGCCGGGAGCTTACCCCGAATCGAGCCACGCCGATCAATGAAGATCGTCGGGGCGGTCTTGGTCTCACCTGGCACCGACGCGGTGATCAAACGAGCCGACTGTTGTGTCCCGGTGCCACCGGACGGCCCCACCCACTGTGACCCGTACATAGTGCTGGGCGGAACGAACGCGAACAGGTTGTACGACCCGGGCGCCGCCACCGGCACGTTCACCCGCCCCAGTCCGGTACTCTTCGGCCGGCACCCGTCCGGGAAGCTGAAGGTGCCTCGCGCGGGAACGGCGATGACGCAGACGCCTTTCATCGGCAGGCCGGTGTCGCGGGCGTACACCCAGGTTTTGATGTACGCCTCGGTAGACTGTGCGGCGGCGGCACGCGCCGGTGGCCCGCCGACCATGGTGACGACGAGGGTTGCGATCACGACCGCCACACCTGTCATCCGGAACCTGGTCACCCTCTGATGGTGCTGGCCATGCACCTCACCAGACGATCCCCTGCTGCTGCCTGCCATGTCGTCACTCCCTATTCAAGGACGTCTGTCCGCGCTACCGCATGTCAAGGTTGATGCCTTCGTAGTAGGCCACGGCAATCGGCGTGGCGCTGGCAAAGTCGGTCCCGCCGTACCAGCGTGTCCCGTCGGGGCAGTGGCACTCGACCTTGACCTGCTGGCCACCGACGACTCGCGCACGAGCTGCGTTCTTCCCCCCGTCGAACTCACCTACCCCCATCACGTCCCTGGTAGCGCTGTTGTAGAACACGACCCGCCCCGCCTGGCCAGTCGGCAAGCTGCTGACCTGGACTCCGAAGGCAGCTCCCCTGAACTGCAGCGTGCGGAACGTGTACCGGTCGGCCGAGCCGCCGACGACCGCGGGAACCGTCTCGGCAAGAAGTCGATTGCCAACCTGCCCGCTCCACAGTGCCCAGTCGAGCTGCGGCCGGAACAACAACGGCCACTCGTACGGCCCGACCCAGTCGATGTCGAACGTCCCGTCGACGTCAACCGGCACGGATCGCGGCTCCTGGTGCACGTCGAGCTCCGGCTGCGCGATGGAGATCAGCCCTGCGGGGTCCCCAGCCCAGTGGTCGACCACGCCGCTAATCGTGGCGCGCGGATCCAGCAGGATCTGTGCGACCCGTTTCGTCTCGCCAGCGGCGAGGGTGACCCGCCGGGCGTCCTGCTGCCTGCCGGTGCCGCCGTCCGGGCCTACCCACTGGGCACCGTACGGGCTGTCCAGCTTCGGCAGGGCGAACAGGTTGTACTGCCCCGGCCCCGGCACGTCGACGGTCACCCGACCACCACCGCCGCTGCGGGCCGGGCACGCGTTCGGCAGGCTGAACGTCGGCACCGGCATGGCCAGCACGCAGACGCCCTTGACCGGCTCGCTGGTGGCCCGGTCGAACACCCGGGTGGTGATGGCGGCACCAACGTCGCTCTCCGAGGCTGGCACCGCCGCCGCGCCGCTGGTCATCACCACTGCCAGCGCTACCCCGGCCGCAACCGACAACAGCCGCCGAGTGTGGCCGGAGCGGACACCCGACCGGGCATCCGGAAACCACTGCCTACTGCTCGTCACTGCCCACCTGCCAATCCTTCCTGCACGTCGAGTAATCAAAGGCCTACCACGCGCATGGATGATCGTCGGGGACGTCGAGGGCCCGGACAGCCGGCGTGTCGACGAGTGTCCGTCATCCAGGTGTCGCCGGCCGGTGCGTGGGTAGGTCCGGAGAGGTCCGACCCTCCGCTCGAACACGACCCAGGGAAACTCACCGTGCCGACCGCCTTCCTTCTGCGCCAACAGCCCACCCCCGTCCCGGCCGGCCGGGGCCAGCTCCGGTGGTACGGGCCCGGCTTGCTGTGGATGGTGTCGTCGGTGGGTTCCGGCTCGGTGCTGTTCACCCCCCGGATCGGCGCGCGGTACGGCTACGAACTGCTGTGGCTGGCGCTGATCGTGACCGTCTTCATGTGGATCATGATCCGGGAGGCCGGCCGGTACAGCGTTGCCACCGGCCGCACCCTGCTCGACGGCTTCCGCGACGTACCTGGGTTGGCCAACTGGGCGATCTGGGTGATCTTCGTGCCGCAGATCGTCGCCGGGGTGGTCACCATCGCCGGTATCGCCGCCCTGGTCGGCAGCGCGCTCATGGTGGCGCTGCCCGGCGGACAGGCGGTCTACGCCAGCGCCGTCATCCTCGGCTCCGGGGCACTGGTGTTGGCCGGCCGCTACCAGGGCGTGGAACGGATCACCGCCGTGATGGCCCTGGTCCTGGTCGGCGCAGCCATCACCGCGGCGGCCAGCACGGTCAGCGGCGACATCGCGACGGGCCTGGTGCCGGGCGTGCCGGACGACCTCGACCTGTACTTCGTGCTGCCCTGGGTCGGATTCATCCTGGCCGGTGCCGTCGGCATCATGTGGTTTTCCTACTGGGTGGCGGCGCGTGGCTTCGGCGGGCCGACGGGCCCGTCCTCGTCGACGGATCAGACTGATGCCGGGGCCCGCGACGATGTGCCTTCGAACGGGCAGGTCGGCGGCGACGAGCGGATCGAGCGGGTACGCGGCTGGACCCGGACGATGAGCCGGACCGCCGCGCTCGGCGTCGCCGGCGGTGGACTGGTCATCGTCTCCTTCCTGGTGCTGGGCGCCGAACTGCTCGCCCCGCAGGGGCGGGTACCCGACGGGGTCGACGTCGCCCGCGACCTGACCGCGCTGCTCGGCGACCTGTGGGGCACCTTCGGTGAGGTGCTGCTGCTGACCTGTGTGGTGGTTGCTCTCTGGGGCACCATCTTCGCCAACCAGGACGGTTGGGCGCGCACGTACGCCGACGCCACCAGACTGATCACCGCCGGCCGATCCGACGACGAACCGGCTGATGACGGCGAACAGACCGGCAGGCTGGCCCGCCTGAGCCGCCACCCACGGGCGGTCTACCTGACCTATGTCGCGGTCGCCATGACTCTCGCCCCGCTGGTGCTGTTCCTGCTGGTCCGCAACCCGGTCGAGATCCTGTCGGTCGGCGGTATCATCGCCGCCGCGCACACCCCCGTCGTCGTCGGCCTCACCTTGTACGTCAACCGCCGGCTCCCCGCACGGGTACGGCCGTCGTGGACCAGCCAGGTGGCGCTCGGCACCGCCGGGGTGTTCTTCGGCGCCTTCGCCGTCGTCTACCTGCTGAGCCTGGTCGGAGTCCGGATCGGTTGACCCGGTCCGGCACCGACTCACAGGATCAGGTTCAACCAGTCCCGGCGACGGACCCGCACCGAGGCGGCCGTGGCGAAGTCCGAACCGCCGTACCAGCGGTCGCCACCCGTACAGCGGCACCGGATCTTGACGTGCTGCCCGCCGCTGACCCGCAATAAATCCCCAGGTGGCGTCGTCGCCGATCGCCACCGACCCGACATGCTCGCCGGATCCGGAGTTGTACAGGACCAGTTGCCGGCCGGCGCTCGTCGGCTCGTCGGCTCGTCGGCTCGTCGAGGATGTGAACGGTCAACTCGCCGCCGTGCCGCAGCCGGTAGGTCGCCGGGTCCGGGGTGCCGACGACCGCCGGGACGAGGTCGGCCTGGGCACGCCCGGCGACACCGACCACACCGCGGCGGGCCCCGGACTGGACCCCGGTGCCGCCGTCCGGTCCAACCCACTGCGCGCCGTACGGGCTGCCCGGAGCCGGCAACGCGAAGAGGTGGTAGGAGCCGGGCCCTGGTACATCGATGGACACCCGACCGGTACGGCCGCTGTTCGGCCGGCACTGCGCTGGAATGCTGAACACCCGGACCGGGGTCGCGAACACGCATACGCCAGCCACCCGGGCACCGGTGTTGCGGTCGCGCACCCACGTATCGATCCTGGCGGTCTCGGCACTGGCCGCGGCGGCTGCCGTCATGGACACCTGCCAACATCATCGACCTGCCAGGGGCGGCTCCGCTCGTTATATCCCCACTACGCTCAGACTTCGGTCATGCGCCGTTCGTGTCGTCCTCGCTCCGGAGATGGGCCCCGATCTCGGGCTCATGGTCGCCCCCAGCTCCGCAAGGCCATCCCACCGGCTGCTGCCGAAAAATGATCGCTTTCCGTACCGAGAGCGACGGAATGCGCATCGACCACGCGGACCGTTTCCGCCCACCGGGCAGCCCAGCAATCACCATCAGTGGTGGATCTATGACGCCCGGCTCATCCTTGACGGAGGTACTTGGCGGCGAGGCCGGCCAGCGCGGCGACTATCCCGCCGATCGCGCTCACCGCAGCCGATCGCCCGGAGCCACCGGCCACGAGCATGATGACGACAATCGCCACGACGCCGAACAGGCCCACGCCAAGTGTCCGATTGACGACAGCGACCCGGCGAAGGCCAGGTCGACCTTGATCCGACTGGTCCATTGTCTTCGCTCCTCACCCACCGTCCGGCGCCATCACCGCCGCCCTTCCAGGACAGCAGCGACCAGGTAGCGCCGACACGCCCCGTTACCGGATACGCAAGCGCTTTGCACGCGCTGGCACGTCCGTTGCACAGTGGAGGCAATACCGAGCGTGACCATGGTGGGAGACTGCGATGAGCGGCGACCGCCGGTGGGCTGGCCTTCCCGAGACACGTCGGGCGGCGGCAGCCGGCGACTACGGCAACCTGATCCGGCTGGCTGGCCCGCACGGCCGCCCGGCTGACCCTCGCGGAGGCAGGACGACGCTGCGGCTACTCCGCGGCGAGCCTGTCGCGGATAGAACGCGGCCGCCAGCGCCTGACCGACGTGTCCGCCCTACGACGGCTCGCCGACGTGTTCGACATTCCACCGGAGCTGTTCGGCTTGACCAACTCTGGCACGTCGGCCAGCCACCACGGGTCCACTTCGATCGTTAGGCTTCCCGGTAGCCGATCCTGGCCTGAGACGGGAGAGGACGTGATCCGACGGCGCGCGGTACTGAGCGGTCTGGCGGGGCTCGCCGGTGCGGCCATCCCCACGGGCCCAGGCTCTACCGGCCACGCCACTGCCCGCCCGCCGCAGCTGGCGGCGGGGCTGTCGGGCCTGCTCCTCGGCGCGGAGCCGAGCACCACCCCACCTGTCGGCCCGGTCGAGCTGCGCGCCACGCTGGCCGCCGCGTCGGCGGACCTTCAGGCGTGTCGGTACGCGCGACTCGCCACCCGCCTACCGCAGCTGGTCACCGGCGCGGCGACGGTCACCGCGAACGCCGCCGATGACCGACGATGTGCGGCCACCGCCCTGGCGACCCAGGCGTACCACCTCACCGCACAGGTGCTGATCAAGCTGCACGAGGACGGCATGTCCTGGTCGATCATGGACCGGGCTGGTCAGACGGCGCGGGCCTGCGGGGACCCGCTGCTGCAGGCCGAACATGCCCGGATCACCGCGATCGTGCTCCGCCGGACCCGGCACCGCGACACCGCGCAGGAGGTCGTGCTCACCGGAGCGGCGACGCTCGACACCACGACCGGGCTGCGGCAACGCGATGACGTCACCGCGTACGGACGACTGCTCGCCACCGCCGCCTACACGGCCGCACTCGGCGACCAGCGGGAAACCGCTCTGGATCTACTCGCCGAGGCGGACGAGGCCACCCGGCGAGCGGACCTGAAGGCCGCCTTCGGCAGCGTCGATGTCGCGTTGTACCGGATCGGAGTCTGCCGAGCGCTGGGTGACTTCGGCGCAGCGGTCGAATGCGCTCGGGCCATCACCCCGCAGCAGTTGGGCACCGTGGAGCGTCGGGCCCGCTACTGGCAGGACACCGCGCTGGCGTTGCACGGCCGAGGCGCGAACGCAGAGGCGTACCGGGCGTTGCTCGCCGCCGAGCAGACCGCGCCGCAGGAGGTCCGCTACCGGCCCTGGGCCCAGCGGTTGACCGTCGACCTGCTGTCGAGCGACCGCCACCGGTCTCTGCCGGACCTGCGCACCTTCGCCGCCCGCGTCGGCGTCGACACCTGATCCGACGCGGCAGGCCGACCGATCCCCCGATGGCACGCTGCCGGCACGACGGCACGATGGACGGATGCGTGTTGGTGACCCAGACTTCGACCGAGCTGTCGACCTCAGCATCGACGTACTTCGGGATCTTGCCCGGCAAGCGAGGCGCTTCGAGGATGCGCTGATCACCTACCGCCAGCTCAGCGAGCGGCTCGCCGTTGACGGTCTTCTGGTGCCCTACCACCAGGGGCCGCTGCCACACATCCTTGAGCACGCGTCACGCCGCGAGCACGCCGAAGGCCGTGGGCTGATCTCCGCGCTGGTCGTACAGCAGGGCTTCGACGGTCGGCCGTCGATGCCGTCCGGCGGCTTCTTCGCCATGGCGCGGCGGGCACCCTACAAGCGCTCCGGCAGCAATGAGGCGATCTGGATGACCGAGGTCCAGCGCGTGATCGACGAGTGCGCCGAGCGCAGCTGAGGCGTCCGGTCCGACTCGTGATCCAATGCGCCTCAGCAAACTGTCCATCGGCGTGTCGCGTAGGTGAGGCGCAGTGGATCAGCCACCGCGAGGAGGTGGATCAGCGCCAGCTACACCAGCTTGCGTCCGATATAAGCAATCACGAGAGCTCTACGGCTACTGTCGAGCCGAAGGTGCAGCCGCCCCGGGCCGGGCGTGAACCGCGCATGCAGGTCAAACAGGCGGCGCTCGCCGTCCTCGTCGTCGGTGAACCAGCACAAAGGTTTACGACTGTCGCTGTCCGGCGTCACCTTGCTGCGCCAGCTCGGTAAGGGGCCGCCCGCAGCGCTCCACTCAGCCGCGGCCAACTCCAGCTCTGCCAGCCGAACCTTTACCGCGTCAAGCGCCGTGGCGGGAAGCTTGTGCAGGTCATCAGCGACGCGGGCGAGGAAACGCAGGTGCGGAAACACGTCCTCACGGGCGTCCCACAGATCACCAGGGCTGATCAGGCCGGTCAGGGCGGAAGTGCACATCCACTCCCGATGAACATCGACGTGGCCTGCTGAGAAGGCGTGGCGCACGGACGCCTCGCCGTCGGCGAGGACCACATCACCAGCAGCCGTCTCGCGAAGGGTCCGTTGCACGAGTGGCAGCACGCCGTGGTCCCACTTCGCCTCCAGCGGCAGGCTGAGCGCCAGTCCGCCCATCAGATGGGCAACCCCGAGGCCGTCTGCCGGAACACCGGCGTGGAAATACTCCGCCTCTGAGTCAGCGCTTGTGGTCACCACCGCCCGGAACGGTGCCCGGTTGCGCATGCTTCTGATGTACCGCAGCGCATCGGCGTTGCGCCCATCCGCAGCCCACCTTCGCAGCGAGAAGTCATCCGACATCGGAAGATCGATGAACTGACGCTCGGTGACCAGGGCGACGTCGGTGCGGTGCCGGCGTGCCTGTCGCAGCACCGATACCAGTTTGTGCAGCGCGTCAGAGAGATCATCGTAGCGCGCTTTGACCTCACGGTACGAAAGCTCGTTCAGGACCAACAGCAGCGGCACTGTGGACTCCGAGATCAGGGTCAGTCAAGCAGGCGATCGAGTGCTCTGTCCCATTCGTCAAAGAAACCGATGGGCCACCGCGAGAGCATACCGTCCACATCAATCTGCGGCGAGCTCGTCTCGATCTTGCCGTGATCGTCTCGATCGAAGTAGTGCAGCGCCACACTGTCCGGGCCGACGACCGACTCCTTGACCGCCAGCCTGATCCCGTTGAGGATATGGTCGCTGTGGCTCTCGATGAGGACCTGGGCACCCGCCGCGACGGCCAGCGTGGCCAGTCGCGCCATCGCGGTCTGACCCCGAGGGTGCAGATGAGCTTCCGGATTCTCCAGCATGATCAGACTACCGGGTCCGGCTGCGACGCAGGCGACAATGATCGGCAAGGCGTAGGTGAGTCCGAACCCGACGTTCGTCGGCCGGTACCGGATGTTCGACGAACCGATCCCAGCGGTCCCGCCGAATCCGTAGCTCAGCTTGACGAAATCTGTTCCGCGCACGTCCTCCGCGATCAGGTTGACTCCGGGGCACACCGCCTGCAGCCAGGCCTCGACCTGGTCGAGCAGACCGGTGGATTTCGCCCTGGGATGCCGCACCGGCAAGGCAGCCACCGGATCATCACGTCGTGCCCTGAGGAAGTTGACGGTGTGCTCGCCTCGCGCGCCCAGCGAACCTCTGCGAATAACCGCCTGGTAGGACTTCGGGTAGTGGACGGCGGGAACGATACGGTCAGCCTTCAGGAACTGAAACCCGCTCCCCAGGAGCCCGCCAGCCACGTCCCTTGCGATGCCCGGCAGGGGCTGGCCCGCAGCGAACCGCAGCAGATCCGCCTCACGATCCCGACTGGTTTCGTACTCGGCCCGCCACCAGAGGTCACGGGAACCGACGGTGCAGCCGACCATGATCGGGATCGGCGCGTCGTCTCGCCCATCCGTGTAGTCCTCGTGCAGCACGTCCTGCCCGACACCCAGCTCCACCAAGTCGCCGTTGAGTAGGAACCCACCACCGGCGTCGAGCATGCCTTCGTCGTAGCTCTGCCGCACCAGCGCCAGGCTTTGGATGATCGTGCTCTTACCGGCGGCGTTGACCCCGGTCAACAAGGTGAGCGGACCGAGCCGGAGCTCGAGTTCCCGGAACGCTTTGAAGTTGCGCAGCCGTACGCCATCAATCATGAGTTACCGACCGTATGCAGAACCGCCCGGATCGTCGCGAAACGTCGACGGACCCGCCCAGGGTCACCGGTTCCCTGACTGATCGACAGTTGAAAGTCCACATCCCCCATCAGCTGAACAATGTTCTCTCCCACCGCCTTGCGACGTTGCACAAGACGATCCAGCTCGTCATCCGACATGGCGGCGAGGTTGCCCGCAACCGATTCGAACAGCGCTTTGTTGATCGGGTGCTTCCGCTCACCACCTGCGCGGTCCCGTTTGCGAAAGGCGTGGACCCCGAAGATCTCAGCCGCCGCCACCATCGACCTCTCAAACCTGGTCCAGAGCGCGTCCGACTCGGAACGCGGCAAGGCGTTAAGGCGCTTCATCGAACTGCGCAGGAAGGCGTCGAAATCCTCCTCGCCGTACCTGTATGGATCGGTGAGCTGAAACGCGATGAACCGCAGGACCATCTCACGGTCGGCCATCCGCTCGCTACGGACACTGTTACCGGTCGCCTGCCGGAACACTTCGGACCCGGCCCAGTCACGGAGGATGTCGCGGGCCTGCCCAGGTATCAGGGCGTGTCGCAACTCCTGGCGGGAGAGCGGAAGTCCACCAGTGTTGATGCGGGCGAAGATGTTGAACTTGACCTCATCCGGCGTACCACGCCGGATGAGGTGCACGATCAGCTCGGTCTCTCGCAGCCGGGTCTGCAGCCGACCGGGGAGATCCGCGAACACGGCGTCGTTGTACTCGGTACCAAGATATTCCAGGTCACGCAGCCGTAGCGGCTGCGCCCCGATCGACTTCGGCTCGATGAACTCCACGATGCTGGTCAACCGCTGGATCCCGTCGACCATTGCCCAGACCTCGTCGTCGCCTTCGGCGGCGTAGAATGTCGGCAGTGGGATCCTCAGCAGCAACGACTCGATGAGTCGGCTCTTGTTGCTGGCTTTCCAGATGCCCGCGCGCCGCTGAAAGTCAGGCTGCAGGTCGATCCGCCCGCTCCGCACCCTGGACAGCAGCAGGTCTACGGTGGTGTTACGAGTCACCACGTCGATCTTTTCCGGATCGAACGGGGTACGGATGCTTTCGCCTGACACGCCCTCGCGGGCGTCGGGATCCTCCTCGATCTCGATGCCCGTGCGCAGGCCGAGGGAGTCAAGCTCCTCGACGACATCGTCGGTCACGGATGAAATGATCGCGCACCTCGATTCACAGCAGTACAGCCAAGCGTCACGCGCGCTGGGGCCACCGCCGTGAGCCTAGCCGACTGCCCGAACTTCCCGTTCCCAACCCGGAGTCGACCGAGCCCCACCGAGCTCTACTGGGACCGTCCCGGGAATCGGTCGCCGTCGACGAGCAGGGTCACCCCGTTGTCCCGGCAGATGTCCCGCCACACCACGTCGACCGGAGCCGAGGTCAGCAGAATCGGGGTGACCACCCGGTCGAGCAGGGACAGCCGGTGGCGGTACTCGAGTACCTGCCCGAGACCGAGTCGCAGCTGATCCTCCGGGCTGGCACCGACGAGGCTCTTGACCTCCGCGATGTACTGCCGGCCGTCAGCGTCCTGCCAGGCCAGGTCCACCGGCACCTTCGCCAGCCCGGTGCCCACCAAAACACCGGTGGCGGCCAGAGTGTCGATCAGCCAGCGGCTCAGCCGGTCGTGCTCGTCGCACCCGGCCACGTACGGCTGCTTGTCGAAGGCCCGGATGTCGGTCAGCGCCGCCGGGTCCACCACCGGAGACCGGTACGGACGATCGAACGCCGCCCCCGGTACCGGCTGCGGCATCAGGGAATCGAAGTGCACCTGCCCGGCGGACCAGGCCAGGGCCAGCCGCTCCGGCCGGTGCAGCCGTTGGAACGAGAAGCCGCCGACCGCCAGACACTTGACGTTGAGCAGCCGCGCCGCAGCGAGGACCGGTGGCTGCCGCAGCGCCCACAACGCGCCTTCGACGGTGTCGCACACGCAGCCGATCTTCTCGCCCCGCAGGGTGTCGTACGGGTCGTTCTCATATTCGGCGACCCGGGTGACCCAGGCGTCCTCGTCGATGACACCGGTGTCGAAGGCCGCATCGAGGGCAGCCTTGTCCAGGTGGAAGTTGATCCCGTCGCCGTCCTCGTAGAGCCACAGTGTCTCCAGCCGGCCGAGGGTCACCCGCAGCAGCGACCGGCCCCGTACCCGCCGCTGGTTCAGGAACCACAGTTTGCCGTCGGTCTCGATCGGCTTCGGCACGGTCATCCGGATGTACCAGCCGGCGAGTGCCCACGAGGCACGCGCCGCCTCGTCGAGGTCGGCACCGAGTGGATCCGCGCTCGGTGCCGCCGACTCCCCAGCCGCAGGCAGGGCCGGATCGGCGAAAACCCAGTGGGCCATCTCCGCCGGACTGGTGTAGCTCCACAGGCCGGACTTGGGATGCCGGGCCAGGTCCTTCTCGACGTTGGCGACGTCTTCCGCCGTCCACCATGCCCCAGTTGACACGAGCACCACCCCCATCGTCACCAAATGTCACCAACACTGCACGTTAGGCGACATCTGGTGATGAGGTCCGGCGACACGCGTACGGCGGTGTGCCCTGGTCAGAGCAGCGCGACGCCGATGAGGGAAAGGTCGTCGAGGCCGTCCAACGGTTCGCCGGCCAGTGGCTCGACCCCCGCGCCGACGATGTCGCCGTTCTCGCCGTCGCGACGCAGCCATAGCCGACCGACCGCCGCCGCCCCGGCCCGCCGGGCGAACACGATCCGCCCCTCGTACAGGTCCAGCTGGCCGGGGGTCACCGGTTCGAACACCTCACCGGGTACGTCGTCAATCAGGAACCTGCGGTCGGCGTCGACCGCGGCCGCGTGCTCGGCGAGGGTGACCCGCAGCGCGCCGAGCGGGGTCTGGTCGTCTCGGCCGAGCAGCCGACCCAGCACATCGGCGGCGACACCACGGCGCAGGTGCTCGTGGTAGCGGTCGTTGCGGAACACCCGCAGACACCGGTAGCAGCTGGTCTCCACCCCGCATTCGCAGTCGCGGACCCGCCGCAGCGCCTCGTCGAGGACGTCACGTACCCGCGCCGCGATCCGTTGCACGTGTCCGGCACCGCCCGGCACGGTGTCGTACAACATGATCACGCTGCGGTTGGCTTCGGTCCGGTACACCGTCGCGTCGATGTCGTCGCGGGAGATCTCCAGCGCCTGCACCGCCCCTTCGACGACCGCGTACGCGAGCGACCGCCAACCGTTGTCGTCGATACCGCCCAGCGCGGCGCTGTCGACACTGAGGTCGAGCACGTCGGTCTGGTACTTGTGGGCCAGCGACAGCAGTTCCAACCGGCCCCGGCAGTCCCGGCCGGTGAGCGGGCTGGAGTGCTGGCGCTGCTTCTTGCTGGTGTTGGACTGGGCGAACCCGCATCGGTCGCAGATGAGGTAGCCGGCGCCACCGGAACCGTCGCTGATAGCGATCAGTTCGCCGCGGGAGCCGGCCCGCACCGTCACGGAGCCGCCCGGCAGGTCGACCTTGTCCTCGAAGATCTCGGCGCCGGTGGAGACCACGTGGGTGGCGCCGTGCCAGGTGCGCCGGGGCGCGGTGCTGGGCCGCCGGCCCCCGGACCGGTCGGCGACGAACCCGAACACCGGTACCGCGTACTGCCGGGGGACGCCGGTGGCCGGTGCCCCGCAGGCCGGGCACTGCGGGTCGAGCCGCTCGATCGAGTCCCGGTAGTGGCCGCAGCCGGCGCAGACGGCGTAGTGGCGCCGTTCCAGGTCCCGGCCGGGAAGCCGGTACACCCCGGCCGACTGCCAGGTCTGTCCACCGGCGACCACCTCGGCACCGGGCGCGTACTCGTAGATCGCCGACGACAGGTCCCGGGACAGCTCCAGTTGGCGGGACATCTGGTCGTCGGCGAAGGTGAGCCGCAGTTCGACGGTGTCGACCGGGAAGCCGTACTTGGGCAGGACGTTGCGGTTGGCGAGCAGGCCGAGCAGTTCCCGGCCGGTGATCGTCTTCATCACCCGGCCGAACCGGGCGGCGCTGTCGTCCTTGCGGGCGGCGAACGCCTCGGCCCGTTTCTCCTCGTAGATGTCGACGTCGTTCTGCAGCTCGGCACGCACCGACTCCAGCAGGCCGACCAGGTGGGTGACCCAGTCGCCGGAGGCGACGCCGATCTCGTCGCGGACCTCGGCCGGCAGCACCCGGTCCAGCGATTCGACGATCTCCGCCGGTACCGGGTCGAGGAAGCCTGCGACCAACGTCACCGGCGCGACGCCGTCATCGCTGGCGAGCAGGAACTCCCCCGCCGTACGCCAGATGGTGCCGTAGGTGCGGAAGTGGTGCCGGAAGAACGCGGCCAGGGCCACCGAGTGGGCGTGCCGGCGGTCGATCCGGACGTTGGTCAGCGGCACGTACGGCGCCCGGACCTCACCGGCGATCATCCGGTCCGGTTCGGCGAACCGCGACAGGTCATGTGACCGGCGCTGCGCGTACGTCAGCACCAGGGCCGCCGAGTCGGTGCGCCGACCGGCCCGCCCGGCCCGCTGCACATAGTTGGCGGTGGTGGGTGGCATGTTGCGCAGCATGACGGCCTGCAGCTCGCCGACGTCGACGCCGAGCTCGAACGTGGTGGAGCAGGACAACGCGTTGACCTTGCCCTCGACGAACTGCTGCTGGATGAACGCGGCCTGCTCGCTGGTCCACTGAGCGGTGTGTTCGAGCACCCGCATCGGCACCGGGTTCATCTCCCGGTACACCGACCGGTAGTGGTCGTGGTCGACGTCGGCCGGCGGCGGCACCCAGCGGGTCAGCTCCCCGACGCACTTCATGGTCGGGCAGACTCCTCGGACGGTGTACGGGGTGATCCGCCGGCAGGTGCCGCACTGCCACACCGGGTGGTCGTCGCCCGGGACCGTGCAGGTGATGAGTTCATGGTCGAGCTGGTAGACCTGCCCGATGCCGGGTTCGAGGCTGGGCCGCAGCAGTTCGCTCATCGGCCCGACGGTCAGCAGCCGCCAGATGCCGTCGAGGAGCTGGTGCGGGTCGGCGGTGACACCGAGGCGGGCGAGGACCCGCCGCAGGTAGTCGACCCGCCGGTTGGTGCCGCTGGTCGGCAGCCAGCTCAGCACCTTACGGCGGGCGTCGGAGCCGGTGCCGCGCAGGTAGATCGGCCCGACGCGGGGTGCGAACGCCTCGTCGCGCGGGTCGACCCCGTCGGGGGCGGCGACGGCTCCCTGCAGCCGTACGGAGCGCAGCAGTTCGTCGAGCAGTGCCCACACTTCCGTCTCGGTCAGCCCGAGGCTGATCAGCGGTTGGGGTGCCTGCCAGGCGGGGTCGCGGGACATGCCCCAGGCGAGCAGGCCGCGCCCTTCGAGGGAGTTGCGTTCGTCGACGCCGACGATCTCGGTCTGCGCCCAGAGGGCGACCTGCCGGCGACGGGCCTGGGCGGAGTCGCGGCGTTGGAAGATGCCGTAGCGGTCGGCGGCGCGGGCCGTGTCGTGGACGACGTCGTCGAGCCGGATCTCGGCGTCACCTCGGGCGGCGGCGGCGAGCGCGCCTTCGCGCAGCAGGCGGCGGCGCTGCACCCGCTGGTAGGAGTCTTCCAGGTACGGGGCGAAGTAGGCCGCCGACTGGCGGCTGTCGCTGAACAGCAGCACTTTGCGGCCACCGCCGGGGCGGGCCTGCTGCGCCGCGTCGGTGGCCTGCGGCAGCCGCTGGTAGAGGGCGGTGGCGAGCACCGAGGCGGATGCCTCGTTGCCGCTGGCGAACAACCGGATGAGTCCGTCGCCGCGTCCGCCGCAGCCGACGCAGGAGGTGAGTGCTTCGGCGTTCTGCCGCACGAACCGCACCGTCCGCATCGGACCTCCGGGGCATTGTGGGCAGTTGCCGGCCGGTCCGACCTGGAACACCCCGCAGCGGGCGCAGAGCGCACCGGTCTCGCTGGCTTTGGCGACGCTGTTGGTCTGCAGGGTCTCCTCGTCCTCGTCGGTGGTCACGTCGTCGACGAGGGCCAGCCAGGTCTGTTGTTCGTCGCGGGAGCGGCGGGACCGGAAGACGGCGGTGCTGCCGACCCGTTCGACGGTGCCGGCCAGGTGTTCGGTGCCGCACCGGCGGCAGGTGCCGATCTCGAAGGCGGCGTCGCCGCAGTGGGTGCAGCGTTCGTGCCGGGTCAGGCTCACGTGCGGGCCGTTCGCGCCGAGGCAGGCGAAGGCGCCTTCGGTGGCGCGGGCGAACAGGTGGTAGCGGGCGGACAGCACCGGGGTGCCGGTGCTGTCGTGTACGGCGTTGGCGAGTGCGACGAGGTCGGTGACGGCCGCCTGGTCGGCGTCGGGGAACAGCGCCTTGGCGACCTCACGCAGCGGCATCGGCCCGTGCGAAAGCAGCCGTTTGAGGCGGCGTACCCGCTGCTCCTGCTCCAGCACCGCGGCGGCGGCGTCATCTGCCGACCCGACCGGCACGGCCGAGGCAGCCGGCACATCCGACATGGCGGGCACGCCGTCGCGGCGGGCGTGCTCCAGCAGGGCGGCGGCCGGCGACGGGGCCTCGCGCAGCTGCCGGTACGCGGCGGCGGGCAGTGGACCCCATTCCGGCCCGGCCGGCACCTCCACCCGTTCGGCGGTGATGACGTCCTGCGCGGCGGCGTCGGCCGGGTCATGCTGGAACGGCACCGGGAACAGGGAGCTGGCGAAATCGGCGACGGCCGCCAGGTCGCCGCCGACGGTGGCGCTGGTGGCGATGCACTGCACGGACCGGCCCTGACCGACCCGGTCGACGAGCCGACGCAGCAGCATCGCCAGTTCGGCGCCGCGCGCCCCGTCGTAGACGTGGGCTTCGTCGACGACGATGAACTGCCAGTGGCCGGCGTGGTCGCCTTCGAACAGGTCCATGTCCAGTGGCCGCAGCAGCAGGTATTCCAGCATGGCGTAGTTGGTCAGCAGCAGATGCGGCGGCGTGGCCTGCATCTGTTCGCGGCTGAGTAGTTCGTTGGGCAGCCGCTGCTCACCGGGGTGCTGGTGGGCGAAGACCTCGGCGGCCTCGCGCAGCGTGTGCCTGGTTTCGCCGGTGTAGCGGCCGAAGGTGATGTCGGGGGCTCCGGCGAGCAGGGTGCGCAGCCGTTTCATCTGGTCGTTGGCGAGGGCGTTCATCGGGTAGAGCAGCAGCGCCCGGACACCGGGGCCGAGGGTGCCGGCGGCCCGCTGCGCCATCAGCCGGTCCAGGATCGGCAGCAGAAAGCTTTCGGTCTTGCCCGACCCGGTGCCGGTGGCGACGACGACGTTGCGCCCGGCCCGTACCTTGCCGATCGCCCGTTCCTGGTGCCGGTACAGCGGCCGGTCCAGGGCCAGGCCGGCGCCGAGCGCGGCGACGCCCGGGTGCAGCGCCCCGGCGTCGATGAGCTGACGCGGGGTGCGCCCGGTGCGGTACGGCGGGGTGGCTTCCAGCAGTGGTCCTTTGGTGATCTCCTGGCTGATCGCGTCGGCGATCGCGGTGTCCAGTGCGGCGGCGAGCCGAGGATCTCTCGGCTCGACCAGGCTGCGCAGGTACCGCTGATAGGTGGCGACGATGTCGTCGCTGGTGGCCAGGGGATCCAGGATCATTCGGCGTCTCCGGTGAGGGTGAGTTCGGCGAGGAAGATGTCGATGGTGGTCAGGTCGGGGGCGTGGCGGGCCAGGGTCGCGTGGTGCGCTGTGGTCCGGGTCAGCAGGGCGGCCGGCAGTCGGTCCCGGGCGATCAGCCGGGCGGTGAAGGCGAACGCGAGCGACAGTGCCGGCAGGTCCGGCCAGCCGGGGCCGCACTGCCGGGCCCCGACCGCCGCGTCGACGGCCGGGCCGCCGGCGGCGGCCAGTGCGGGCCGCAGGGTGCGCAGCAGGTCGGCGGCGGCGGCGACCCGGGCCACGCCGGGCCGGTTTCGCACGTCGAACAGCCGGCGGGCGGCGGCGACCCGTTCGTCGGCGTCGAGGAGTCCACCGGGGACGATCCGCATCGCCCGCCAGAGCTCGTCGAGCTGCTCGGCCGGCAGCCGGGCGATCTGCTGCGCGGCCTGGTCGAAGCGGCCGACCACCCGGTGCGGGTCGGGCTCACCGGCCAGGAGCTTGTCGAGCACGTCGCCGCACGCCGTCGCCGCCCGTTCGTGCAGGTCGTCGCCGGCTGCGGTGACCCCGATCCGGTACGCGGTGGCCAGCAGCGCCGCCAGCGGGCTGGTCTGCCACAGCCTCGCCTCGTCGGCTGCGCCGAGGTAGGCCAGCGGCGGTAGCGCCACCAGCGCGGAGTGCACCAGCGGGGCCACCAGTTCGGACGCGGGTGACCGGGAGCGGGTCAACGCGGTCAGCGCGGCGACCGGGTGTCGGCGCAGCACGGCGGCGGTGTCGCGGACGGCGACGGTGACGCCGTGGCGGCGCAGGTCCTCGGCGCGGCGGTACAGCGGGAAGATCAGCGGGGCGACGTCGGGGCGGTCCGGCAGGTCGGTCAGCCCGGCCAGGTGACGCGACAGCGCCGTGTCGGGGGTGTCGGGCAGCGGCGGGTCCCAGTCGCCGTCGACGGTGAAACTGTTGTCCTGTCCGGGCCAGTCGGGCCAGGGTTCGGGCAGCCACGGGTCGTCGACGCGCAGCAGCACCGCGAGCGGCCCGGCCCGGGTCAGGTCGGCGGGCAGCGGCTCGCTGGCCAGGTCGGTGCCGATCGGGGTGACGTGCGGTGGCCGCCACGGGGCCAGCACCTGGTAGACGCCGGCGGTCAGCCCGTTGACCGGGCTGGCGTCGTCGAGGGCCAGCTGGTCGTCTTTGAGGTGGACGGTGCGGGCGAGTTGTCGGGGCAGGCACCGGGCGACCGGGAACTGTTGGCCGCCCAGGCGGACCGAGAGCTGGGCGGAGCCGCAGACCCGGACGGTGTCGGCGATCGCGGCGAGCGGGAACCGGGCGAGTGGCTGGCCGTAGGTGGCCCGGGAGGCGACGGTCTGCCGTTGCTGGCCGCCGCTGGCCACGACGAGGTCGGCGTCGACTGCCGCCGGCAGCCGGACCAGCAGTTCGCCGTCGCCGACGGTTTCGGTGTCCAGGCGCAGCGGCTGCAGCGTCCACGGGGTGGTGCGGCCGGCGCTGACCCACTGGACGGACATGTGCGGCGGGGTGACCCGTACTGTCGCGGTGTGTCCGGCGGCGGTGAGCTGCACATCGGCGCTGGTCTGGGTCGGGTCGAGCCGGGTCAGCGGCGGATCGACCCGCAGCGCCGACGCGGTCGCGCCGAGCCGGACGGTCGCCGGCGCGAGCCCGTCGGGCCGCAACTCCCGCCACACCGGGTGGCCGGCGACGGTCAGCCCTTCGGCGAGGTCGATGGTGCGTGACAGGCCCCGGCCGAGGGGGCCCCGGACGGTGATCTCGTAGCTGCCGACGAGTGGCCGGGGCAGCTGCTGCCACGGGTCGGTGACGGTGTCGTCGGTGATCCGCACACTGGTGGCGGGGAGCAGTTCGGCGCCGCCGGGCCGGCGGACCCGGATCGACCATTCGGTGGCCACGCCGGCCTCGGTCGGCAGGAACAGTCGCGGCGCGGCACCGTATACGGGGGTGCCGGCGAGGCTGGTCACGTCGGGCAGCGGCGGGCTGAGGCGCAGCTGGGCTCGCCGGGCGGTGCCGACTCGCCGGTCCGGTCCGTCGGCGATCCGCAGCGCGGTGACCTGCGCCAGGTCGACTCGGCGCAGGGTCCAGCCGAACCAGCCGTACGGCACCGGCAGGTCGTCGTCGGCCGCCGGGCCGGCACCGCCTGCGCCAGTGGACGCGGCGGCGGCCCGGTCGATGTGCAGCGTGACCGGCTGGTTGTTGCCGTCGTGCGCCGCGTGCAGGATCCAGACCGGCTCCGGCGGCAGGCTGGAGGTCAGCGGCACCCGTCGGCCTTCGTCGGTGAAGATCAGCATCGGTTCGCGGGGGTCGATCAGGTCGAGTTCGAACTCCCGCTCGATCGCGGCGAGTTCGACGGTGACCTGCCGCACCGGCCGGGAGATCGTCGCGACGGCCGGTGGCGCGGTGTCGACGTCACCGGGGATCCGGGATCGGCTGATGATCGTGTGGACGTCCTCGCCGGCCCGGACCCGCCATTCGACCCGGCCGCCGGGTGCGTCGGGCACCGCCGGCAGCCGCACCAGCAGGCCCCGGCCGTACGGCTCCAGCTCCACGTGCGGTCGGGGGGGCGCCGTCCCGCCGGTGCCCCCGGCGGCGGGGCCGGTGCGGGTCGCGGTGCCGGCCCAGTCGAGCTGCCCGTCGTCGACGCAGCGGCGGGCCTGGTCGATCAGGTACGGCGGCAGGCCGAGCCCGTCGGCGGTGAACGCCGGCGCGCGGAACCGGTCCAGCAGGTCGATGCAGCGGTCGACGAGGTCTTCGGCGTATTCGCCGCCGTGCTGCAGCAGCCGCCGCACCGGCATGTCGAGGGTGTTCAGTCGCGATTCCCGGCCGGGTGTCAACGCCCAGGCGAAGAAGTCGGCGACAGTGGTGCCGGGTTCGCGAGACTGTCGTTGCAGCAGCAGGTTCAGCAGATCACCCAGGCAGTAGGCGGGAATCCCGCCGTGCATGAGGATTTCACCGACGTTGATCTGCGGCAGGCCGGGGAATCGGGCCAGGCCGAACTGGTCCAGGTTGGCCCGGAACGCCGCCCCCCAGGCGGTCTGGTCGACCTGGTGGCGGGTGTGCTCACGCACGGCACCCCAGTAGTTGCCCTGCTCGTAGCGGGACGCACCGATCCCGCTGAGGCCGACCAGCAGGCAGGCCGGGTAGCGGTAGTGCAGGCATTGACGCTGCTCATACTCGCTGCCCACGCCGTACAGTTTTCCCAGCGCACTGACCGCTCGGCGGGCTTCGAGCTCGGGCACCGCGATCTCGGCGACCAGCGATACCGCCCGCAGCGCCGGCGCCCACTCACGCTCCCGATCGTGGAGATAGTCGGATGCCCGCACCACGGTCCCCCTGACGAATAGGCGATCTGGGCCGTATCGCGACTATGCAGATGTATCGGCAGCAACTCAAGGAAACAGGTCCCTCCGGAACCTGACCGTGTCCGTTCGGTCAGCGCCGTCGGGCTGACAATCCCATCACACCCGCCGACGCGGCCGGCACGGCAGGCACCGACGACGGGTGTCAGCGCCGCGCCGGCCGCAGCCGCCTTCTATCACTGGTACGGGTCGGTCCCGTTGACGGCACGCGCCGATTCCCGCACTCCGGGCCGGGTCAGCGCCTGTTTGTAGATCGCGATCGCCACCATCCGGCCGTCGCGTCCACCGCCGACGATCGTGGCGATGACGCCGATCACCGGCGACTCGTCGCTGTCGTCGCCGTAGCGGATGTCAGACACCCGTACCCGCATCGAACAGTCGCCGTACACCCAGTCGGCCTTGCCCAGGTGCAGCGTCTCACCGACCCGCAGCGGCTCGTCAGACATCGTCGTCGTCCTCCCCGTGCGGGTAGCCGTCCGGCATCAGCCCGGACAGCTGCAGCACCGCCCGCACCCGCCGGGCCTTCCCCGGATCCCAGCGGTCGAGGATGACCAGCGACCGCAGGAACGGCCGGCACGGCGCGGCGACGTCACAGGTGCGGCATTCGCCGAGCCGCGCCGACGGCAGATGTTCGGCGATGTCGATCCGCGCCCGGTGCACCGCCTGCGCCACCACGGTGTCACCGGGGTCGAGCGCGGCGTCGAGCGCACTGGCCGGGGCGGGGGCGACCGCACGGGCGGCGGTCAGCCGGAACCGCGGGTCGCGGCCGATGTCCGTCTCCCCCGGCGTGCGTCGTGGCAGCGGCGGCCGATTGGGGGTCGCATCGGTACGCCGTGGCGTCCCGATCGACGTGTAGCGGGCCAGCCGGGGCGTCCCGCCGATCCCGTCGTTCCTGTGCACCACCAAGATCCTCCTTGGATAGCCAATGAGTCGTGACATCCACCCTGGACTCGGTGTCACGGTTGGCGGAACCCGACCGGTGACCCCGTGCACGCCGGGAGTCCCATGACGCGAACCTCGACCAGCACGAGGGAAACTGAGGGATGCGAAAGCCTTGCAACGTCAAGAGTCCATCTGATAGAAGCCCGAAGATCAATTACTCAACCTGATCTTGCAGTTGTCCACAGGACCGAAATCCATGCTGGACGCCTCAGCGCTCGTCGAGGAAGATGATTGGCGAAATCACGCAACGGGGACGCCTCTCGGCGATGTCTCCACCGCGTGTGCACGAGGGAATCCGAGGGATGCGAGGGGCTTGTGAGCGGCAGCGAGTATCTGATATCGGAGCTACGGCGAGTACGCGAGTCGATGGGTCTCACCCAGGAGTCGTGGGGCGAGCGCGTCCACTTCTCCGCGAAGCACGTCGGCTCCATCGAGCGCGGCGAACGCCCCGCCCTGCCCAACTACCTGGGCATGGTCGACAAGGTGTTCGGCACCGCCTTCATGAAGTTCTACCGCGAGTTCGTCATCGGCGAACACGCTCCCGTGTGGTTGAAGCCATTCGTCGATTACGAGGCGCGAGCGACCCTACTTCGCGTCTTCCACCCGTTCGTCGTGCCCGGACTGTTGCAGACCGAGGCGTATGCCCGGGAGGTGCTGCGGATCTTTGACGAACCCGCATCCGATCTTGACGCTCTGGTCCAGGCAAGAATTGCCAGACAGTCGATCTTGACCAAGGACAGCCCGATCCGGCTTGTCGCGGTGGTTGACGAGCTGGTCTTCCATCGTGAAGTTGTCAGCCGAGAGGTGATGCGGGAACAGGTCGACGCGCTGGTGTCCGCATGCGAGCTGCCCAATGTCCAGGTACATGTGATCCCGCTCGGCACTGGCCTCTACGCCGGGCTTCATGGCGGCCTGGTGCTCGCGACTGTCGAGGGGCGTACTGTTGGGTTCCTGGACGGCTACCTACGCGGTCGGATCATCGAGGCCCCGTATGACACGGCCAAGCTGGAGGACGCGTGGGAGTCGACCCGAGGACATGCCCTGCCGTACCAGCAGAGCCTAGACCTGATCAAGAGGATGGCCGAGAAATGGACATGAACGGTGCACTATGGCACAAGTCGAGCCGCAGCGACACCAACGGATGTGTCGAGGTGGCCGAGAACCTGCCCGGTCGGGTATACGTACGGGACACCAAGGACCGCGACGGCGGCACCCTCGCCTTCGCCCCGGCTGCCTGGCGGTCGTTCCTCGCCGAGATCACCGTCAACCGCTGAACCACCGGCCGGCCGGCAACTGACCGGCCCGGCCACCGGCGCCACCGTAGCCCCTTGTCCGGCCCACGACGCGGGCCGGACAGGGGCTGACGCCGTACCGCCGGCCAATCTCACACGTTCATCAGCAGCAGCATCGTCGCCATGCCGGCGCTCATGACGCCGTAGCTCAGCAGATGCAGCCGATGGTTGGACGTCGTCGCGGCACGGTACAGCCACCACAGCGCGCCGGCCGCGCTCAGGACCACGAAGACGACGTTTGTCAGGTCCGCCCACGCCGGAGTCTGCGTGGGCGTCGCCCCGGCAGCGGCTACCCCGTGCACGTGCCCGGAGCCACCGCCGATCCCCATCTCCGACATCAGGGTCGGCATCGCCGCGAGCATCCAGATCATCGCCAGGTTCTGCGTGACGTGGCCCAGCACGTCGATGCGCTCCGATCTGCCACGCGCCCGCCCGTACCCGGGCAGCAACGCGAGCACCAGGATGCCGAAGATCGCGACCTGCGCCCAGGCGACCACGCCACCCACCATCAGCCAGGCCATCAGGATCATCGCGGCGCTCATCACGCAGTGATTGATATCGATCAGCTCCGCGTCAGAGAACGCCTGGTCACGCGACACGCCACGGCGACGAATCACCAGGTCACCGACGCAGACGAGCCCGGTCAGCAGAAAAACGATCGTCAGGACGGGAACCCAGGGCGTCTCCAGCACGACTCTAGCTAGTACCACAGGCCAAGCCGCCGAACAACGGGACGATCAGGGAAAGGGCCCACCGCGATGACCACCGTAGAAGCCGAGACACCGCCCTCCGGGGATACCCCGCCCGGGGAGGCACCCCCGTCCCCGGCCCGGCCGCGCAAGACCAACTGGTTCGCCGCGTTCTGGCGCTGGCACTTCTACGGTTCGGTACTCGTCATACCCGTACTCTTCTGCCTCGCCGTCAGCGGCATGACCTACATGTTCCGGGCAGAGGTGGACGCCCTCGCCCACCCCGGGGTGCTGCAGGTGCCGGTGGCCGACGGCGCCGAACGAACGGCGCTGTCGGCCCAGGAGGCAGCCGTCCGCGCGGAATTCCCGGACCGCCCCATCCTGTCCGTGCAGGACGGCACCGGCGACCGGGCGACCCTGTTCGTCGCCGGGCTCGAAGACGGCAGCAGCACCAACATCTACGTCGACCCCTACACCGCCACCGTCACCGGCGAACTCAGCCAGGACCAGCTCATCTCCACCTGGGCCGAACGCGTCCACGGCGACCTGCTCATCGGCGACGGCGGCTTCGGCGACCGCATCGTCGAACTCGGTGCCTCCTGGGCCATCGTGCTGACGATCACCGGGTTCATCATCTTCTTCCTCGGCCGCCGGGCGCGCAGTGGCGCACAGACCAAAGGCAAGCGCGGTGCTCGGCTCCGCAGCTACCACGCCCTCGTCGGGCTCCCCGTCGGCCTCGGCATCCTGCTGCTGGTCGTCTCCGGGCTGCCCTGGACCGGTGTATGGGGTGCTCAGGCCCAGCAGATCGCCGCCGACTCCGGCTCCGGGCTGTGGGGCGACGACCCCGGTGCCGAATCCACCATCCGGCAGCAGATCGAGGACGCCGACGGTCAGTCGGCTCCCGCCGGGTGGGCCTCCGGCAACGCCCCGCAAGGCAGCAGCACCGGAAGCGGCACCCCGATCTCGATCGACCGGGCGGTCGGCGCGGCCCAGGCGCTGGGTGCCCCCGGGCCGTATCTCGTCCTCTACCCGGAGGGCGAGACCGGGGTGTTCAGCGTGATGAGCAGCCAGTGGTACGACGTCGGCAATCCCGCCGAATCCGACGTGACCCAGGAGACGACGATCCACGTCGACCAGTACAGCGGCGACGTCGTCGGCCAGTACGGCTACGACGACTACAGCGCGATGGCGAAGGTGGTCTCGCAGGGCATCGCCCTGCACGAAGGACGCCGCCTCGGCACCTTCAACACGATCATGTCCACACTCTTCTGCCTCGCCGTGATCTTCATGTGCGTCACCGGGCCCATGATGTGGTGGACCCGCCGGGCCACCGCCTCCGGCCTCGCCGCACCGCGGGCGAAACTCCCGGTCTGGGGCAACTGGGTGCTGCTCGCCGCGATGGTCGTACTCGGCGTCTTCCTGCCCTTGTTCGGTCTTTCCCTGCTGGTCGTCCTGGCGCTGGACCAGCTCCTCATCCGCCGGGTGCCCGCGCTGAAGTCCTTCTTCGGCACGGTCTGACCGGCACCTTCTCCCCATCTCGGGTCGACCGCAGTGGCACCGGTCGACCCGAGATGGTAGGGCTCAACGGGTCACGCCTTCGCTTTACGTCCTCGGGTCGCCTTCGGTGGGCGCCACGAGGTCAACGCCTCGTCGGTCAGGTGCAGCCGGTTGGTGGTCTCGTCGAGGAAGCCGGCGTAGATGTCAGCCGGCGACGCGCTCCACGCCACGTCGAACTCGCTGTGCCACTGCTTCACCCACGGCAGCACCTCACGCAGACCGGCGACCAGCGGCAGCAGCCGGTCGGTCTCCCAGCCGTCCTCCTGCTCACGGGCCACGATCAGCGTGGCGAGCGCCTGCGCCTGCTCCCGGTGGTCCCACCCGGCCCAGCCGAGCAGCAGCGTCGGATCACCGTCGCGGCTCGCCCCCGGGTACGAGATGAACCGCTCCTTTGGAACATCCAGCTTCCCCCGATGCCGCCAGTAGCTGTTCTTGACGAAGTCGGCCGACGTGTACTTCGGCGGCACCGGGATCCGCTCCCGCACCCGCTTTTTCGCCGGCTCGTCCGGCTGGGCGTCCTCCTCGCGCTGCAGCTGCCACACCTGCTCCCAGTCGGCCCTCTTCACCAGACCGGACGGCTTGTAGCGCAGCGCCGCCAGGTGCGGCACGTGCTCGTCGGCGACCAGGTCGACGATCACCTTGCCGAGATCCTGGCCGGGCGCGTACAGCTGGGCGACCGCCAACACATCGGCGTCGCGGCGCAACTCGTCGGCCAACTCGGCGGCGGTCAAGGGACGCGGCTGCTCCATCCCGTCGACGGTGTGGAACCACAACTCGCGCGCCTCGCACCGGTCGAGCAACCAGTCCCGCAACGCGGCCTGCTCCATCTTGTCCCAGCCGTCGGTGGACCAACGCCGCTTACACTCTGGCCGCTCGATCAGCCCGATGTTGCGGTTGCTCTCGATCACATCGATCCGCCGCTGCACCACCGCCCGGTACTCCTGCGGCCAGTGCGCCGGGATCTCGGTGATCGGCGTCGACCCGTGCCGGTCGAACCAGACCGTTTCCGCCTCGCCGGCCGCGACCTTGCGGGCCAGCACGATCTCGAACGCCCGCTCCCCCAACCGCAGCTCCGGCACCGATCCGGCCGGCGCGGTGAACTCCTCGTCGAGCAGGCCGTAGAGCTGATACACCTGCCAGTCCAGCTCCTCCTGCAACGCGATCATCTGGGCCCGCGTCGAATGCCACTCGTCGCGCGCCGCCGCCAACCGGTCCCGGGTAGGCACACTCTCGGCGGCGACCGCCGCCGGACTCACCGCCGCGAGCCGCTGCGCCAGCGCGTCGATCTGCTGAGCCACCCCCAACGGGTACGCCGCCGGCAACGGAAACTCCTGCAGCTTCGTCCCCGTGAACTCGTAGAAGTGCTCCCACTCATATCGGGCTGTCGACCGCTCGCCACCCCGGTTCCCCTTGTCCTGGCTGACCTGCTTGAGCCAGAAGCACGCCGTCGAGCTGTTGAGTACGCCGAGCAACCGCAGGTGATCCTCCTCCGAAGCCCTCTCCCCCAACTTAATCACCGGCGCATGGCGATTGAAGACCTTACTCCCGCGCTCAAGAACGAAGTGGTTATGTGTCGCGACTACCGCAAAGGAAATCTTAGACTGCGCCGACCACCTAGTCGGATGGAAGTCGGAGTATTCGAACCACTCAAGCCCTCTTTCCTCCTGAGTCCCAGATAGCGCTTGGCGAGTCCTCAACTGCGCACGACAGGTCCACAACAGCCGTTGCGCCGATACCCCTATCCCCGCACGGCTACCGTCGCCACAGTATGGAAACAACAAGCTCTCCGCTTCCACTACCAGATAGTCTCGCAGGGAGGTGCCTGTAACGAATGGATAAACAGCGGTATCCAGTGCAATCCGAGCGCCTAGTGATCGACCGACGACGTAAGCATCATCCGCTCTTGTAACTGCCATGAATCCGATCGCATCAACGACCGACGCGAGCTTCGGCGTTGCTTGATCGATCACCTGCAACAGGTTCGCCGCACCACCGCCACTTAGACCGCATCTCATTTGGGGTTGCTGTAGCGCGGGGTGATTCGTTGGGTCGGTATGGGTGATGTGGACCCTGATTCTTCGTGGGTCTGACGCCGTTCGATGACCAGCGAGTCTGCATCGTTGGCGGTGGATGTATCGGCTCCGTTGGGTGTGGTTGTGGGCCGGCTGTCGCGCCGGTGGCGTGGTCTCCTGGGGTTCCTCCTGGTCGTCGGGGCGGTGGTGTGGGTGGTCAGGTGGCGGGCATGGGCATCCGGCGGATGATCTCGATGGCGGTGGCCAGGTCGGTGGCCCAGGGCCAGGTGTGGGGTAGGCGTAGCCACCGGTAGCGGCGGGCGCGGACCAGGCGTGCGGGGGTCTGGAAGATCCGGTAACGCAGTGTCTTGGGCTCGGCCTTGGCCAGGGCGCCGGTCAGCGCGTAGAGGCGCATCCACGCGGTGAGGTCCACGGCAATGGTGACGGCGGCGCACCAGGCCTTGTTGACCTGCCATTGTTTGGACGGCAGATGCCCGAGGCCGGTGTCCTTGGTGGTGCGTACGTCGTCTTCGACGCGGGCGTGTACGCGGTGACGGGCGTCGGCGCGTTGCACGGACAGGCCGTCCGGGCCGTGGGCGCCGGTGTTGGTGACGAACGCCGAGTACCGGTAGCCGCAGGTGTCGAACAGGGTGGCCTGTTCGTGGTCGAACAGCTTGCGCCGGCGCACGATGACCCGCATCGTCTTCGGCCACTTCAGGCCGGTCAGCCGCTCGCGGAGCAGGTCGGTGATCTCGGTGACCTGAAGGCCGTCGATGACCTCGCCGGTGGTGTTGGACAGGCACGGGACCCACCAGTCGTCGGGTCGGCGGTTGCATGCCGCCCGGACGTGTTCGTCGACGTCGAACCCGATCGAGTACGCCACTCGACGCCCACCGGTCTGGTCGAGGCTGTGCAGCCAGTCGATGAGCGTGTGTGAGGCGCCGGCACCGTCGGAGGTGATCAGCAGGTCGTCGCGTCGGTCGGCGGGTATCTGCGCGATGGCCTGGCGCAGGACCTCGATCAGATCGGCGGCGGTGTTCGCCCCGGCGTTGCCGGGGCGGGGCATCAGGGCGGCCAGTTCACCGGTGTTGTCGATCCACACGCCGAGGCTGTGGAACCCGAACGTCTTCTTGAACGTCGCCTCGGCGTGTTCCTTGCGGGAATGGGCCACGGTGATGGTGCCGTCCACCCGCAGCACGATCGTCTCGCCCATGCTCAGGCCACCGGCGTAGGTCGCCTCCGGCACGCCGGCCGGTAGCAGGCTCCACAGATGCGCGCGCGACTTCGCCCGCGCGGCGTCGATGCGGTGCAGACCGCTGTCGCTGATCTCACCCAGCGCGCGCAGGGCGGTGGTGTCCGAGGCCACCGGCCCGAACAACGCGGCCTGGGCCCGTAGCGCCTCGATGTCGTACACGTCTGTCCCGCCAGCGGCGATCGAACACGCGATGTCAGTCAGGACCCGGCCCCGGTCATGGACCGGATCGAATCCCGGCCTGGCTAGCACGGTGGAGATGCCCGCCGTCAGGCCGGTGCGGTCGGCGAGCATGCGTAGGCCCGCCACCCCGACCATCGCCACCACCCCGTCACCGTCGGCGGTGACACGCAGGTCCTTCGACCATCCGGTAAGCTCACGCACGTCGGAAGTGCCTCCTCGCTAGAGATCCTGGTAGATGTCGCAATCACCATTTTCCCTTGCCTGGCAGGCACTTCCGCGTTTCCGGGCCTCACGAAACCGTTACAAGATCACGACCCCGTGAATATCCAGGGTGGAGAAGTACTGCCCGGACTCGTTGTGGCACCTCGCGCAGCCGTTGCTGCCCGAGCATCCGAAACGCCATCAGGGCGGCGGCCGGCGACGCATCGACGACCGGACCACGCTGGCGGCGATCCTGTACGTCCTGGACTCCGGCTGCGCCTGGGACGAACTACCGGAGTCGTTCCCGATCTCGTCGAAGACCGCGCACCGTCGGTTCACCGAGTGGGTCGCTCAGGGAGTCATGGCCGCGTTCCACCAGGCGACCCTCGACGTACTCGGCGCCGCCGGCCGCGTGGACTGGTCACGGGCCAGCATCGACGCCATGCACGTACGGGCGGTAAAAGGGGGGACCTGACCGGACCCAGCCCGGTGGACCGAGGCAAGCCAGGCTCCAAGATCCACGCGGTCAGCGACCGCAACGGGATCCCGCTGCACGCCGACATCTCCGCCGCGAACGTCAACGACCAACAGTTCCTCGAGGAGATGGTCGACGCCATCACACCGGTGCGTCAGCCGGTCGGCCGGCCTCGCCGACGGCCCGTGAAGCTGCACGCGGACAAGGGCTACGACGTAAACATTCACCTCTTGTGAGGGCGCGGGGTCAGCCCTGGAGGATGTGGGCGGTCTGCGGCATCCAGGGGTTCCCTGTGACGGCGTCGCGGAGTGCGGTCATGGCGTTGACGCCGTGTTTGACCGCAGTGGATAGGTAGCTGCGGATGGTCAGCCGGTCGCGGGTGGCTTTCTCGCTGGTGAGCCGGCCGGAGATCTTCTGCTGGGTCTTGTTCGGCCGTAGGTCACGCTCGGCGAGGTTGTTCGTCGGCGGAATGGTGGTGTCGTAGCAGAACCGCAGGACGTCGTCGTGGCGGTGGTGGAGATCCTCGAGTAGGTTGCGGCCGGGCGGCTGCCTGTCGCGGGGGCCGCCGACGCGGGGGACGTCCTTACGGCCGACGATCACGCCGTCGCGGAACTCGCGGACCAGCGGGTCACGCACGGCGGGGTCGATCTCGGCCCGGCCGGCGGCGCGGGCGAGGTTCGCGGCGTGGATCAGGCCGCGTAGCGCCCGCTGGCACTGGACCGGCCAGACGTGGTCGGGGTAGGTCTCGGCCGCGTCTTCGAGATCGCGGAGCAGATGTGCGCAGCACAGTTGGTGCCGCACCCCGTCGGCGAAGTTGCCGGCCTGGTCGTAGACGGTGTACCGGTCGTGCACGGCGACCCCGGTGAACGCCGGCCCGATCCCGATGGTGCGGAACTGTTCGCCGCTGCGACGCTCAGCCAGCGCGTACAGGGTGTACCGGCCGGTCGACGCGAGCCTGTCCGAATTTCTGTGTAACGCCCTATCCTGTCCAACTATCGGGCATCGATGGGGATACGGTTCGGGAAGAACAGGTCCAACGCGTTGAGGGCCTGTTTCCAGCCGTGCACGCCGGCGCCTTCGACCAGCCGTGGCGGCGCGGTGCGGGAGTTCGCGGGTCTACCGGCCTCGGCGGCGCGTTGCCGGGCGCGTTTGTCCTCGATGTCGGCGATCGCGAGCCAGATCAGCTTGATCACGGCGTCGTCGGTGGGGAAATGCCCACGGTTCTTGATGGTAAACATTCACGTCTTGCTGGCGGGTTTGCTGTTGGGTAGCGTGACTCGCCGGGCCGAGCTGGGGGTGGTTGCCGTCTCGGACCGATCGTGATCTTGTGCCCGGGTGGTTGATCCGGAGGCGCTGTCGCGGGACGAGCTGATCGCGGTGGTCCGTGATCAGGCCGCTCAGTTGGCGGATCAGACGGCCGAGGTGGAACGGCTACGTGCGGAGTTGGAGCAGATCAAGCGGTTGATCTCGCGGAACAGCCGAAACTCCTCGATGCCGCCCTCGACCGATGATCTGCCTGGCCGGTCGGGTAGGAGCAAGCCCGCCGGCGGTGGGCGCTCGGGCGGGAAGAAGCCGGGGCGAGGTAGACAGCCCGGTGCGCCGGGATCGTATCTGCCCTGGTTGGACGAGGCCGACGTCCGGGTGGTTGACCAGCGTCCGTGCGGGCCGTGCGAGTGCGGGACGGACCTGGCGGGGGCTGTCGACGAGGGGGTGGTGTCGGCCAGTCAGGTCACCGACGTGCCGCTGGTCACCGCGTCGACGGTGGAGTACCGGCAGTACCGGGTCCGGTGCGGCTGCGGCCGGAAGCACGTCGCCGCCCCGCCGAAGCAGGCGGGGGTGGGTAACACCCGGGTGTACGGGGCGAACCTGCGCGCTCTCGCCGTGTACCTGCTGATCGTGCAGCACGTGCCGGTCGAGCGGTGCGTGCGGCTGATCGCCGATCTGGCCGGCACCCGCGTGTCGGCCGGGTTCGTCCACAAGGTCCTCGCCGCCGTCGCGGCGGCGGTGACCGACATCGTCACGATGATCAAGGCGTTGATCACCCTGGCCGAGGTGGTCCATTTCGACGAGACCACGATCCGAGCGGGTGCCGCGGGCCGCAACGGGTACGTATGGTCCGCGTCGACCGGCCGGTACACCCTGTACGCGCTGGCTGAGCGTCGCAGCGGCGAACAGTTCCGCACCATCGGGATCGGGCCGGCGTTCACCGGGGTCGCCGTGCACGACCGGTACACCGTCTACGACCAGGCCGGCAACTTCGCCGACGGGGTGCGGCACCAACTGTGCTGCGCACATCTGCTCCGCGATCTCGAAGACGCGGCCGAGACCTACCCCGACCACGTCTGGCCGGTCCAGTGCCAGCGGGCGCTACGCGGCCTGATCCACGCCGCGAACCTCGCCCGCGCCGCCGGACAGGCCGAGATCGACCCCGCCGTGCGTGACCCGCTGGTCCGCGAGTTCCGCGACGGCGTGATCGTCGGCCGTAAGGACGTCCCCCGCGTCGGCGGCCCCCGCGACAGGCAGCCGCCCGGCCGCAACCTACTCGAGGATCTCCACCACCGCCACGACGACGTCCTGCGGTTCTGCTACGACACCACCATTCCGCCGACGAACAACCTCGCCGAGCGTGACCTACGGCCGAACAAGACCCAGCAGAAGATCTCCGGCCGGCTCACCAGCGAGAAAGCCACCCGCGACCGGCTGACCATCCGCAGCTACCTATCCACTGCGGTCAAACACGGCGTCAACGCCATGACCGCACTCCGCGACGCCGTCACAGGGAACCCCTGGATGCCGCAGACCGCCCACATCCTCCAGGGCTGACCCCGCGCCCTCACAAGAGGTGAATGTTTACTCTTGATGATCTTCCGGATCTGGTAGTTGAAACTCTCGATCGCGTTGGTGGTGTAGATGATCCGGCGGACCTCGGGCGGGAACGCCAGGAACGGAGTGAACCGATCCCACGCCCGTTCCCAGACCGCGACCGCGGCCGGGTACCGCCTACCGAGCGGGCTGTCGGCGAAACCGAGCATCGCGGTCTCGGCCGCCTCCACCGTCGGAGCGGTGTAGATGTCCTTCAACGCGGCGGCCATCACCCTACGGTCCTTGTAGGACACGAACTTCGTCGCCGCCCGGATCAGATGCACCACACACGTCTGCACGGTGGTGTGCGGCCACACCGCCTCGATCGCCTCGGGCAGACCGGTCAACCCGTCACAGCAGGCGATCAGCACATCACGCACCCCACGGTTACGCAGCTCGGTGCAGACCTGCATCCAGAACTTCGCCCCCTCGGTCTGCTGCACCCAGATACCGAGGACGTGCTTGACCCCGTCGGTGTTGACCCCCACGACGAGGTAACAGGCCTTGTTACTTCACCATCAACGCGTCGACGTAGACGATCGGGTACACCTCGTCCAACGGCCGGTGCTGCCACGCCTTCACCTCCTCCAGAACTTCGTCGGTGATGGTGGAGACCGTGTCGGGTGACACCTCGGTGCCGTAGACCCGCTGCAGGTGGTGACAGATGTCGCGGACCGGAGCCGGTCAAGTCAAGTGAGACAGATTCTTGATCTTTCTTAGCTTTGTGTTGCTGGGTGTGTGTTCGTGGGCGGGGTGGTGCTCTGGTCGGGGGCGGTGTTGTCGGGTTTGTTGATCCATGCCCGGTCCGGTAGGCGGGGCGGCTGGGGCCGTCGGCGGCCGAACCGGTGTGGGTGGGCCGCGCGGGCGGCGTCGAGGGTGTGTTGCCGTTGCTGACGGATCTGTCCGGCGGTGCCGTGGTGCACCGAGGCGGGGGTGTGCAGCCCGATCCCGGAGTGCCGGTGCTCGTGGTTGTAGTAGGTGTAGAAGGCCTCGCAGTGCTGCCGGGCGTGCTGGATCGACCCGAACCGGTCGGGAAACGTCGGGTCGTACTTCAAGGTCTTGAAGCTCGCCTCGATGTACGGGTTGTCGTTGGATGTCTTGGGTCGGCTGTGACTACGGCCGATCTTCAGGTCGGTGAGGAGCTGGGTGATGGTCTTGCAGGTCATCGCCGCGCCCCGGTCGGCGTGCACGGTCAGCTGGTCGGGGTCGACGCGTTCGCGGGCGGCGGCGTCGGCGATCAGCGCTTCGGCCAGTTGGCCGTCCTCGTGCGCGGCGACCAGGTGACCGACGACGTAGCGGGACCAGATGTCGATCACGGTGTACAGGTGGTACCAGACGCCTTTGACGGGTCCGCGTAGCTTCGTGATGTCCCAGCTCCATATCTGGTTCGCCGCGTCGGCGACGAGTTCCGGCTTGGTGCGGGCCGGGTGCGTCGCCTGGTTACGGCGTTCGCCGTTCTGTCCGGCGGCACGCAGAATTCGGTACATGGTGGACTCAGAGCACCACCAGCGGCCCTCGTCGAGTTCACGTGCCCATACCTGTGCGGGTGCCAGGTCCTGGTAGGGCTGGCTGTTGAGCAGGTCGAGGACCTGTTGTCGTTCGGCCTGGGTCAGTGCGGACGGTGGTGGTCTGCGGGGTGTCCGGGGCTTCGGCGGTGTCGGGTTGCGGTGGCGGTAGATGGTGGCTCGGGACAGGCCGGTCAGTCGGCACGCCGCGGCGGTGCCCCACAGTGGTGTCAGCGCGGTGTGCGCCTCGTCGAGGACGGCGGGGGTGTCGCGGTGTCCGCGCTCTCGGAGAGCAGTTCCAAGAGCGCGTGTGCTTTTCCCATGATGTCCAGTGCTGTGCGTGTCTTGGTCAGCTCGTTCTCGAGGCGGGCGTTCTGTCGACGTAGCCGGGCGAGTTCGGCTGACTCGGTGTTCTTCCGGGTCCGTTCGGCGGACTGGCGTCGGTCGGTCAGGCCTGCCGCTGCGCCCGCATCACGGGCCTTTCGCCAGTCGAGGATGTGTGATCCGTACAGGCGTTCCCGGCGCAGGATCGCACCCCGGGCCGCAGCGTCGGGGGCCGCGTCGTATTCCGCGAGGATCCTGGCCTTGAACTCTGCGGTGAATGTCCGACGAACCGGCTTGGCGTCCAGATCGCCGGAACCGATGGACTTGTCTGCCATGCTGATGATCTCCCCTCAGACCCGTCCGGGGAGCGTATCCCCTGGTAGACGACCTGTCTCAACTCAGCCTGACAGAGAGGGGACCGTCATCCCACCCGCGTACAGGCTGATGATCACGTCCGACAGGCCACCGAGCCGGCGGGCGTTCTTCGGCACCAGCATCGGGGTGAACGTGCCCGCCCGGTCCCGGGGCACCTTCACATCGACCGGGCCGATCTCGGTCTGCACCGTCTTCGCGGTCGACCCGTTACGCGAGTTACCCGAGCCGTTACCCGACGCGTCACGACGGGCGTAGCCCAGATGCTCGGTCAACTCGGCCCGCAGCCCCCGTTCCAGAACGGCGCGCACCAGCTCGGACAGGAACCCGCCCGGCCCGGTCAGCCGCAACCCGTCACCCTTGACCTGGGCCAGCAACGCGTCCAGGGCCTGCTTGTCGATCAGATCCGCCACCGCCCGGCGGGCCGATTCACGCGCCGCCGCCTCGTCCGGCACCGCCGCCAGAGGCAGCCGGGGACCGTCAGCGGCGATCCGCCGCGTCAACGCCGCGACCTCCGCGTCGGCATCGACGCCGGAGTCGTACTGCTCCACCGTTGAAAGTGTCATCGAAACTGGTCCTCACTGTGTCGACCGGCTACCCACCGGTCATAACGGACTTCTACTGACATCCGTTACACAGATCTCCCTACAGGCCCGTCGACGCGGACCATACGTACCCGTTGCGGCCCGCGGCACCCGCCCGGATCGTGGTCTCGTCGAAATGGACCACCTCGGCCAGGGTGATCAACGCCTTGATCATCGTGACGATGTCGGTCACCGCCGCCGCGACGGCGGCGAGGACCTTGTGGACGAACCCGGCCGACACGCGGGTGCCGGCCAGATCGGCGATCAGCCGCACGCACCGCTCGACCGGCACGTGCTGCACGATCAGCAGGTACACGGCGAGAGCGCGCAGGTTCGCCCCGTACACCCGGGTGTTACCCACCCCCGCCTGCTTCGGCGGGGCGGCGACGTGCTTCCGGCCGCAGCCGCACCGGACCCGGTACTGCCGGTACTCCACCGTCGACGCGGTGACCAGCGGCACGTCGGTGACCTGACTGGCCGACACCACCCCCTCGTCGACAGCCCCCGCCAGGTCCGTCCCGCACTCGCACGGCCCGCACGGACGCTGGTCAACCACCCGGACGTCGGCCTCGTCCAACCAGGGCAGATACGATCCCGGCGCACCGGGCTGTCTACCTCGCCCCGGCTTCTTCCCGCCCGAGCGCCCACCGCCGGCGGGCTTGCTCCTACCCGACCGGCCAGGCAGATCATCGGTCGAGGGCGGCATCGAGGAGTTTCGGCTGTTCCGCGAGATCAACCGCTTGATCTGCTCCAACTCCGCACGTAGCCGTTCCACCTCGGCCGTCTGATCCGCCAACTGAGCGGCCTGATCACGGACCACCGCGATCAGCTCGTCCCGCGACAGCGCCTCCGGATCAACCACCCGGGCACAAGATCACGATCGGTCCGAGACGGCAACCACCCCCAGCTCGGCCCGGCGAGTCACGCTACCCAACAGCGAACCCGCCAGCAAGACGTGAATGTTTACGCTACGACTACCGCCACTGCCGGGACACCCTCGCCCGACGGGGCATCAGGGCACGCATCGCCCGCAAGGGCATCGAGTCCTCGAGACGGCTCGGCCGCCACCGCTACGTTGTCGAACGCTGTCTGGAGTGGATCACCCGGTTCCGGCGCCTGGCCCGCCGCTACGAACGCAAGGCTTCCCACTTCCTCGGATTCGTACAGCTCGCCTGCGCTGTCATCTGCTACCGCCGAGCAGCCCGTCTCAACCTGTTGACCAGCGACAACCCCAAATGAGATGCGGTCTTAGGCTCCACGGATAACGATGAAGGCGCGTGCGAGGTAGGTCCGCAGAACTCACCCAGGGGGACTCGGAGCCGGGGCGGCCGATCTGGTCGACGATGGCTCGCCAGACGTGGCCCTGGCTCGGGTTCTCCGGGGCGCTGGGCTCGCCGCGGATGCCCATGACGGTCCGGATGGTGCCGGGGCGGCTGCGGTTGGTGTTGCGGCCGACCAGGATCACCGTCGGCGTACCGTGACCGGGGATGTAGGCACCAGAGGTGTCGATGACATGGGTCAGATTGACGTCGAGCGCGAAGAGTTTCTCGATCAGCTTCTTGCCGAACTCCCGCTTCATGAACGAGTTCGCAGTGATCTGCCCGACGAAACCCGCACTCTTGCCGTCGCCGCCGCCCGACTTTGCCAGGTTGAAGAAGCGCTGCGCGAACGGCACCGACAGCGCGTACTGCCCGGAGCAGGCGTCGTACATCTCCCGGTACGCCTCGTTGAGGCTCTTGTCCTTGACGGTGATGTAGGGCGGGTTGCCGACCACGACGTGGTAGCGGCCGACCTCACGGATGCCGGGGTGCTCGTCGATGTCTTCGGTGGCGTAAGCGAACTCGACCATCGGGTCCTCGCCGAACAGTGTGCCGGCCCGGTGTTTGATCAGGGCGTCGCCGACGGCGAGATGCATGGGGAAGGTGTAGCCGGCGACGTCGGCGAGGGACTTGAAGCCGCAGGCTTGGATCGCGGCGATCAGCAGCCGGAAGCGGGCGATCGACACGGCGAACGGGTTGATGTCGATGCCGTGCACGGCGTCCAGGGCGAGCCGGACCCGTTCCTGCGGGTCCCGGTTCGGGGCGTGCTCCTCCCACTGCTTCAGCAGCCGGTCGAACGCGCCGAGCACGAAGTGCCCGGAGCCGCAGGTCGGGTCGATCATCTTGACCACGTCGTGGCCGAACTCGTCGATCGCCGGGGTCAGCGTCAGGTCGAGGATGAACTCCTCGACGAAGTCCGGGGTCTGCAGCAGCGCGTACGTCTTGCGGGCTGCCTCGGACAGGTCCTGGTAGAGGTCGCCGAGGAACCGCGTACCCCAGTCGGGGTCGGTGAAGTCGTGCACCAGCGCGCCGTCCGCGCCCCGGGTCCGCCAGAACGCGACAAGTGACTTCGCCGCGTCGTGCGAGAGCGGAATCTGGTAGAGCGGGTTGTGCCGCTTGTCGAACAGTGACCGGCCGGCCTGGCTGGCGGCGATCGCGTCGAACGCGGTCAGCAGCCAGCCGCGCAGCGTCTCGTGTGGCTGGTCGCGGAAGAACTGCGCCTCGGCCTCCTCGGCGATCACCATCCGCTCCCCCGGCCCGGCCAGGTACGGATCGGTCAGCAGCGAATTGTCCTCACAGAAACGGACGAACACGCTGCCGAGCACCCAGGCCACCGCCGCCTGCGTCACCCGCTCATCGCGCCACACGGCCCAGGTCGCCGCCGTACGCCCGATCTTGAGGGCCCGGTCGTATTCGCCTTTCAGCCGGTCGCGCACCTCCTCGACCGCGTCGACCTGCCCCCGCAGGTCGTTTTCCAGCGATTTCACCTGGTTCTTCAGGTCAGCAAGTAGCAGTTTTCGGTCGATCACGGCACGACTCTAGTGCCCCCGCCACCCCACCCGGCACCACCCAGCCGGCCATCCTCCCCCAACAACCAGCCATCCCTCGACGGCACAGCACCGACTCACGCCAGATACTCCTCCAGCCGTTGGCGCTTCTCTTCCGGCATCTTCTGCAGAATCGACTTCGCGCGGTCCTCAGGTACCAGAGCAAGTAGTACTAAGGCTCGTCCGTCCGGCAACTCGGTGACGGTTTTCGCCGCCCGTTCGACGGATAGCCCAGCCACAATGTGACATACCCGCCGCGCCGGCACCTGCAGAAGCAGCATGATGAGACTGATGTTGTGAACTTCCGATAGTAGATCCGAGGCCCGCTCGAACAGCACATCAGTGGGCATCTCGGTAAGCCATTCAGCCACCACCGCCTTTTCTGATACAGCCACCACCCTGGCGGCTTGACCTACCGACATCGCGGCCAGGAGGCTGGCGGATTTCGATGATGAAATGCCGTAGAGCAGCCTCTCGACGGTCTCAGCCGACATGACCTCTATCAGCGCCAACACTTGGTGCGAGGAAAGCTCTGCCAGGAGGTTGGCCAGGCGAGGTACCGGGATCGCAGCGAAAAGGGCTGTGTTCTTGGCGGCGGTAAGCCTGGGCGACAAGTCTGAGGCGAGTGTGGCTGCTTGCTTGGCCGGGATGCTCAACAGGATCCCGGCTGTCCGCTCGGGCTCCATCTTCGACAGCAGCCGCAGCCTCGACTCCTGCGAGTGCTGTACTACCAACTCGGCGGCTGGTTCGGCGGGCATGTGACCCAGGATGGCGGCAGCCTTCGTGTCGGGGATCCTCACCAGCCGTTCGTAGGCCAACTGGTGGTCCATCCGGGCCAGGATCTGCCCAGCCGACTCCGGCGGCATCGCCTGCAGCCGGAGGCGGGCTACCTCCGGATCCATGTCGGCGACGATCACCACCGCCTCGTCCCGAGTGTCGGCACTGGCCGCCATCTCGGTGAGGACCTGCGCCGCCGCCGCGACGTTGAGCACCGTCAGCTTGCGGGCATTGACGTGCGGCTGGCCGGAGATCACGATGTCCCGCCCAGCCTGAAACACCTGCCCCTGCCCATCCGCCGAGGCGTTCATGCTGGTGTCACCCGCTGACGACACGCCGACCCTCCCGCCCAATCATCGGTCGCTGGTGGTGACCACCATAGACACCAGCGTCACCGACGTGCCGCCTACCACAGGTGAGGCTTGACAGCCTGTTGCTTCGTCTCCGGCAGCTGCCGCACGATCTCAGCGGCCCGCTCCTCGGGTAGCCGGGCGAGCAGCACCGCGCAACGAGTCTCGGGCAGATCCGCCAGGGCGGCGGCCACCCGGTCATCCGCCAGTCCGCTCAGCAGCGCACCAGCCCGCCAGACCGGCTGAAGGAAAGCGAGCACCGTGACCAGGTAGCTGACGTCCACCTTGGACAGTAGCCCTGACCCATGACCAACAAGCGCTTCATCCGACATACAGGCGAAAATCACAGCCGTTGCCTCAGCAGATGCAGCAGCCACCACACGAGCGGCCTGTGCGAGCGGCAGGATCAACAGCCAAGTTGCAGCGTATTCCGTAGAGAACGGATGCGCAAGGAATCCTTCTAAAGTGTACTCCTCCCTCGTATAGTTAGCGGGATTCGTGATAATGATTTCACCCGCCAGCGAATCCGGAAACTCCGCCAGAATCGCAGCCGCATGCTTGGGTGCTATCTGACCCAGTAGACTCAGAGTTGTATCGCGCGGAACGTCCTCCACAAGCTTGGCGGCCACCCGGGCCGGCAGGTGGCCGAGGATGGCACCACCTTCACCGCCACCCCAGCTCGGAATCAGTAATAGCCGCTGGCGGGCCAGCCGGTGGTCCATCCGGGCCAGGATCTGCGCGGCCGACTCCGGCGGCATCGCCGCGAGGCGACTCGCCGCCACCCCCGGTTCCATGTCGGCGACGGTCAGCACCGCCTCGTCGCGGGTCTTGGCGTTGCCCGCCATCTCGGTAAGGACCTGCGCCGCTGCTTCGACGTTGAGCACCGTCAGCTTGCGGGCGTTTGCGTGCGGCTGACCGGAGATCACGATGTCTCGCCCAGCCTGAAACACCCGCCCCTGCCCATCCGCCGAGGCGTTCATGCCGGTGTCACCTGCTGACGGCACGTCTACACTCCTGGACAATCGTCGGTCGCTGGTGGTGACCACCATAGACACCAGCGTCACCAAGACCTGAACGGCAGCCCTGGCCGACAGACGGCGCGTGCACTTGACGGCGAGTCACGCGGCTCACGGCTCGCGGGTGGTCGGCCAGCGGCGGACGACCTTGTCGGCGTAGACGACGTAGAAGCCCGCTGGCCCGTTCGTCGCGTACCGCCAGATCTTTGCTTGGTGCCGCAACAGCCGGTCGGCGCACTCGTCGACGTGGAGGTTGCCGCTGCTCAAGCAGTGGATCGTCCCGCCGCTCTCCCGGACCCACTCCAGCACCGGGGCCTGGGTGCGAATTCGCCGATCCTGGGTGAGCAGCGACCAGCCACGACTCAGGCCCAGCCTGACCCACTCGGGATCCGAGACGTCCTGACCGTCGTTCGGGTAGACGTCCCGAGAGCAGGTGCACCCGCCAGCCGGCCTCGGTCAGGGCACGCGGGACGCGTTTGCCGACACAGCGGTCGACAAAGAACTCAGGCAGCGACTCCGACGACCGCTTCGACCTCGGCAACGGTCAGGCCGTACTCGTCGGCGACAACATCGACTGACTCACCCGCACGCCACATCCCCACGACCGCATCCACTGGGACCTTACTGCGTGCGATGACAGGAGCGCCCCAGCTGTACTGCGGGTCGATCACCACTTCGGCTTCGGCTGGATAACCGCTGAGCCGCAGCCGGGCCGGGTACTCGTCGGACGGCTCCCACACGATGTACTCCAGGTAGTCAGCGATCACCTCCCGGATCGGCATCTGCTGATCCCCCATCCGGGCCATCTCGTCGCTGTCGAGATAGTGCACGAAGACGTCGATCCCGTCCGTGGCGATCCGTCGGTCGGCAAGCCCGTACGGGTTGCCGAACTCGTTGCGGACCTGCTCCGCCACATCCCGGATCTTGTCCTTGCGCAGCCCTATCTCCCGCAGCGAACGCAGCACGTACGCCTCGACGACAGCGACGAACGGCACCGACGGCCAGCCGCGCTTGACCGGTGGGACGCTGTGCACCAGCGGTGCACCGGCGGCCCGCTCGGCGAGCCACGAGTACATCGTGCTGCGCGGGATCCTGAGGTAGCGGGCGGTGTCGACCGGGGTGAGGAGCGCGTCATGCAGCTTGTCGATCACCGCTCCCCTTCCGTCCGCCAACACGCTCACAGCATCGCATCTGGCACACAGGTCTACCGGCCAACCCCGGCCGCTCGCTACCCCGTGTCCCGTCACAGGTGCCCTGAGTCGCCTTCCGGACAGCTGGACGTCGGCGGTCCGTCAGATCGGATGCGGGTGATCGGAGAGGGTGTCGGCGTGGCGAGTCGACCAGGCGAAGTGGATCAACGGTGGTTCCGCGGTAGTGGATCACGGGTGGTCCCTGGTCGACCCCTCGCGCTCGGTCACGCCGGACGCCGGGTCACAATGATCTGCGACGGGCCGGACACAGGAAGTGATCATGTGGCGTAGTGAGACAGGGTCGGGCACCCCACCGCAGGCACCGGTCGACCCGCCGTCGCTGCCGAACGCGTTCACTGTCATCGTGCCCGTGATGATCACGGCGGGCACGATCATCGGCTTCGCCGCTGGAGGCGTCGATGGTATGGCTGTCGGTGCTCCGGTCGGCGGGGGCATCGGCCCCTTCGTGGCCTGGGGGTGGTACGCGGCGCAACAGAGGCGCATCCGGCAAGGCCGGGTGGCCGTACCGCTGCCGTGGTCCCTGCTGCTCCTGGTGCTGGTGCTGCCCGTCGCACTGGTGGTGTGGCTGCCCTCGGCGAGTGGCCAGCCCCGCCCCGAGGACGAGAAGTCACCGACGCCCATCTGGTCTCCCACGCCGTCGCCGACCCCGACGCCCACCGGGTCACCCGCACCGACACCGACGCCCACCCCGACGCAGTCGCCGACCCCGTCACCCAGCCCCACCGAGGATCCGGTGCTCGGCTGGCCGACCGACGCCAACGACGGGCCGCAGAGGCTGTACCTCTACTTCGGCTCGGAGTTCTTCTTCCCCGACTGGGTCTCCTGTCACAACAATGACTGCCTGGTCGGCGAAGGCACCAAGGTGCACGTCTACACGCTCGACCCGTTGGGCCGCGACCGGACGTTCCGGGGCGACGTCGCCGACCCGGTTACCACCCTGCTCAGTGCGGGCTTCACCCCGGCGCAGGCGTACGCGCTGCTGAAAGTCGACTACTGACGCGGACCGGCTGACCGGCGCGGCTGGTCAGCGGCGGGCGGCCAGCACGGCGAGAATCTCCCGGCGCACCTCGGCGGTGTCGTGCACCAGCCGCCGGTGGCTGAACCGCACCACCTGGATGCCCAGCGTGGCCAGCCAGGCGTCCCGGCGCAGGTCCACCTCCCGCTGACCGGGCGCGCCGTGCCCGCTCGCGCCGTCAAGCTCGAACGCGACCCGTTGCGCCTCGGCGTACACGTCGAGGTAGCAGGTACGTCGCCCGTCGCTGACCCGCACCTGCCGGCGCAGCGGCGGCATCCCGGCACCGGTGAACACGTGGTCGTGGCCCCAGATCTCCAACGGGCTGTGGCAGCCGGCCGCCAGCTTGCCCAGCAGGTCCCGCAGCTGCGCCCGGCCGGGCAGCTTCGGTGCGCCGGCCAGCGCCGCGCCGATGCGCGCCGGGGTGCTGTGCCGCCCCGCCACCGCCTGGATCACCGGGCCGCGCCGCTCCCCGGCAGGTAGCAGCGGCCACGAGTCGACCAGGGCCCGGTCCAGCCGGGTCACCGGCACCCCGTGGCGCGTCAGCGTGTCCGGCGCGTCGAGGCTGAACCCGCGTACGTGGTGCACCACCAGCCCGGGGTGGTTGCTCAGCCGTACCGTCGCCGGCACCGTCAGGTGCACCGGCTCGCCAGCGGCCGGCTGCCACAGCCCCCACAGGTGCAGCGCGGTCAGGTGGCTCAACGCGCCCCGCCCGTCCGCGTAGCCGAGTGCCGCCCGCCGGGCGCGCGCCGGGTCGAGCCCGCCCAGCCCGGCGGCCGGGAACCGGCCGTGGTCGCCTGTGCCGGTCGCGTCAACGGTGCCGGTGGCGTTGTTGGTGCCGAGCAGCGTGGTGTCGGCGTACACGCCGGGCAGTATCCGGCGCACCCGCCCTTCGCGGCGGGCCACGTCGATCGCCCAGGACGGCACCACTTCGGCGGCGTCGCGCCGGCAGAGCACGCCATGGTTGCGGTCGAGCAGAGTACGCAGCTGCGGGTCCATGCCGCCGAGGGTGCCCGCCCAGCCGCGCTGGCGTGGCCGTCACCAGCGTGGTCTGTGGACAACCGGGGCGGCTGTGGACGGGGTTGCCCTGATCGGATGCTGGTGATCTGACGAGGTGTCGGCGTGGCGAGTCGACCAGGCGAAGTGGATCACAAGACCAGCAGGAGAGCGGGCAGGAGGACAGCGAGAGTCAGGCCGCTACGCTGCGGTGGGCGTTGGCCACCCAGGCGTCGGGCAGCGGGATCCACTCGTTCTCGCTGACCCGCACCACCTCGCCGTCGAGTTTCGGCAGCGCCTGCGGATCCTCGGCCGGGCAGAGCAGCCACAGGGTGCCAGCACCGGAGCGGGCCGCCTCCGCGAGCATGTCCAGCCGGGGCATCGACCGCCAGCGGGCCAACGGTGCCGCGTCATGCAGCAGCAACGGCCCGGCAGACCAGCCGGACGCAGCGGACGAGCCGGAGACAGCGGGTGAGCCGGAGTCAGCGGGTGAGCCGGAGTCAGCGGGTGAGCCGAAGTCAGCCGACGCGGTCGTCGCACCCAGCTCGGCCAGCAGTTCGGGCAGGGCCCGCTGCCACGCCTCGTCGACATACTCGCCGAGTTTGAGCGCCGCCCGCGAACCCGGCTCGGCCAGGTCCGCGCCGAGCACCGTCGCCCAGGTCGGCTTCGGCCGCGAGTCGACCAGGGCCCGCAGGTGCCGCAGGAACCGGTCGGCCACACTCACCGGCCGGGCACCGAAACGGCGGACCAGCTCGTCGGCGGCGGCCGGGTAGCGGCTCAACCGCACCGTCAACGCCCGGAAACCGTCACCAGGGGCGGACAGCCGCTCCTCGGCGCGCAGCGCCGCCGCCAACTCCGGCGAGTCGGCCAGCCAGGACGTCGTCGGAGTCGACGCCGACGACCGACGCCGGATGATCGACATCGACGACGATAGTGGACGGGGTGGAGCCACCCACACGTCACCGACCATCCGCAGATCGAAGCCGGCCTGGGCGAGCAGTTTGTCCAGTTGCGCCGGTGGCGGCAGTGGGGCCAGCTCCGGGAACCGGCCGCGTACCCGGGCGGCGATCTGCTCGGCGGTCAGCGTCGCCTGCCGGTGCACCGCACCGGGGACACCTGACGTCGCGCCCGACCCGTCAGTCGACGGCGTGGACGGTGCGGTCCTCGACGCGGTCGGCTGGCCAGGGCCGGCCGCCGGCAGCACACCGGCCTGGGACAGCCGCAACGCCCGCACCGGCGACAGATCCTTCGGGTAGATCTCCAGCCGGGCGTTGGCCGCCGCCCGCTGGGCGGCAGCGGCGGCCAGGGTCACCCGGCGGCGTTCGTCGACCACCTCGGCCGCGCCGCCCGGGGCGCTCACCCCGGCGAGGGTACGCAGCACCGTCGCCGGGCTGGGCAGCACCTCACTGTCGGCGAGCCGGTCAGCGGCCCGACCGAGCGCGTCGGCGTAGTCCAGCAGCGCCGGCGCGGTCGGCGTGTCCGGCTGGTCGTCGTCACCGGCTTCCAACGCCACCAGCAACCGGTCCGCCACCGGCTCCCGTACGGTGGACTGCGGGCCTGCGGCGGTGCCGCCGTCGCCGGCCGACCCGGAGTGGGTGTCGCTGTGCCGGCGCAGCAGCAGCCGCTGATCCTCCTCCAACGCGTCGATCTCGATCGCCGCCCGCACCGCCGCCCGGGCCACCGCCATCCGCACCTGCTCGCCGGTGCGCACCGAACCGCGGCTGGCCAGCAACGCGGCCGCCAACTCGTCGACCGACATCACCCGGCCGCTGTCGGCCAGCAACCCGATCACCTGGGTACGCAGACTGCGTACCACCGGTAGGCCGCGCCACCGGCGGCGCTGCTTGCCGAGGATCTGCGCGATCCGGCCTGGAGTGACCGACACCGCCTTGGCGACCAGCGGCTGCCGGGGCCACGGCGGCAGGTCCGGCAGCACGCCACGGGCGTCGGGCAGGGCCAGCAGCAGCCGGGTGGCCTGCGCCTCGGTCGGGTTACGGGTGTTCGGCGCGGGCACCAGCAGCGCGGCGACCGCGTCGAGGCCGACCCGCAGCAGCTCCACGTCGCCGTCGGCGCCAGCGGCGACCGGGGTCGCTTCGGCGGAGGCGGCGCGGCGTTCCGCCTGGCTGGCCGCCAGCGGCTCCCGTTCACCGAGCCGGGCCCGCCACTCCTTCACCCGGCGCTGCAGCTCCTGGCGGGTACGGGCACCGAGCCCGCGCAGGTGTGCCAGCCGGGGCGCCACCGTGAGCAGGTCACCGACAGTGTTGGCGTCCAACCGGTGGGCGGCGGAGATCGCCCGGGGAGTCAGCCCGGCGGACTCCAACGCCGTCGCCCGGGTCGCCCGGGTCGCCGCCTCGTCGCGGGCCGCTGCGGCGGCGTCGGCGTCGATCTCGTCGTCGACCGGCTCCGGATGGTCGGTGCCGGCCGGGGCGCTCGCGTCAGATTGGCGGAACAGCCGCTGCCAGGCGTCGCGCATGTCCTTGAGCGAGCCGAACCGGCGACGCGCGTCGCGGTGCAGCGCCTCCTCGAAGAAGGCGATCAGGCCGTCACGGATCGCCGGGTCGAACGCCTCGGCGGCCAGCAGCGGCGGGCCGTCGGTCAACTGCGGCTCGGTGGCCCCGTCACCCCACACCGGCAGCTCACCGGAGGCCATCTCGTGCAGCGTGACCGCCAGGGCGTACCACTCGGCCGACCGGTCGAACACCGGCCGCTCGGCGGTGCCGAGGAACGGGTCGAGGTAGCGCGGCGTACCGGCGGTGATCTCCTTGACCGACACGGCGGCCAACGAGAAGTCGAACAGCACCAGCTGACGGGTCCGGTTGGTACGGATCCGGATGGCGATGTTGTCCGGCTTGATGTCGCGGTGGTAGACGCCCTCGCCTTCGAGGTAGTCCAGCGCGCCGAACAGGTAGTCGCTGTAGTTTTCCAGCTCGTCGACGGTGAGCCGGCCCTCGTCGCGCAGCTGCCGGGCCAGGGTCCGCTCACCGGCGTGTTCGAGCACGATCAGCGTACGGTTGCCGATCCGCAGCGGATCGGGTCGGGCCAGCCGGATCACCCGGGAGTCGGTCAGCGGCCCGAGCACCTCGGCTTCGCGGGCCAGTCGGGCTGCCTTCTCGTCGGAGAGGCCGACCTTGAGCACCTCGTCGCGGCCGGTCCGATCGTTGTGGGCCAGGAAGGCCCGGCAGGTCGACCCGGTGCCGAGCCGTTTGGTGATCGTCCACTCGCCGACCGTGTCGCCCGGCCGCGCCTCCAGCGGATCGATCTGGACCCGCTCCTGGCCTGACACCGGCCCCGGCTCCGGCGCGGTGGCGCTCGCGGGATCCGTGGCGGTGCCGGTCGTCGGGTCCGTGGTGTCCGCTGGTGCCGTCGTCGAGGTGACCGCTGGCGGCGACGGTGGGGCGGTCAGCTCGTCCTCGACCACCTCCAGCATCTCCACGAACTCGGCGACCGTGGTCAGCCGCTGGGTCGGCACCGGTGCGGTCGCCGCCTGGATCAGCTCGTCGGCGAACTGCGAGGCCGTGTCGGTCACCGCCGACGCCCGCAGCCCGTTCTCCTTGGCGAGCCGGGCGAGCAGTTCGGTGCGTTTGCCGGCCGGCGGCTGCCCGGTGAGGATCAGGTACGCCACCGCGCCGAGCCCGAAGACGTCCATCGCCACCGGGTCCGGCGCCGGGGAGCTCAACTCGGGGGCGAGGTACGCCTCAGCGGAGCGTTCCAGATGGTCGGCGGCGTGGCTGGAGGCGAGGATCGGCTCGTCGGAGCCGGTGCCGACGGTGGCGCTGCCCGCGCCGTCGGCGGCCCGGGTCGCCGCCTGCCAGTCGCTGACCAGCAACTGCGGGTAGAGCCAGCCTTCCTCATCGTTGCCGCGCCGCCGCCGGCCCGGTGCCGGGGTGACGAAGATGCTGCGCGCCGACAACGCCCGGTGGTGCAGGTGCCGGCCGTGGGCGTACGCCAGGGTCTCGGCCAGTTGCCGGATCATCGTGACCCGACTGGCTGGTTCGAGCCGGTCGCCGTACTGCGCGAGGTAGTGGTCCAGCCGCAGCCAGCGCGGGTCGTGGCGGAACACCAGCGCCGGGCCGGCCTCGTGCGGCTCCATCGCGTCGACCTGGACGATGTTGGGGTGGCTGATGCCGTGCAGCACCCGCATCTCCCGGCGGGCGGCCCGCTCGATGCTGGCCCGCTGGGCCTGCACCGCGTTGCGTTCCACCAGGTAGATCCGCACCCGGCGGCGCTCCCGGGGCAGGTCCCGGTGGGTGGCGTGGTGGTCCTGCCAGGTGGGCCCGACGTCGAACGGGCGGGGCTGCAGCTCCCAGGAGCCGATCTGCAGGTGCCGGCGGCTGCGGGCGATGCCGACCTTCTCCAGCAGGCCCGGCAGGGCGCGGGACAGCTCCGGGGTGACCCGGTGGCGTTCATCGGTGGGTGGACGTAGTAGCAGGCCGGTGCCGATCGGCGGCAGGTCGCCGCCGTCGCGGCCGGCAGATTCACGGTCGGCGGGCGACTGTGGGCCGTACACGTTGTGCCGGTGGTGGTCGGACAGGGCCACCTTCAGGCCGGGTTTACTGAGGAAGACCGCCGCCTGGATGAACGGCACCCGGATCCGGTTGCGCCCGCCGCCGCTGGCCGCCGCAGCCGCCTGCAGGAGTGATTTGAGGCGTTTCGCCTTGGCGTCGGCCAGGTGCAGCGGGTTGTCGAGGGTGTGCACACCGCCACCGGACTGCTGCTGGATCCAGTTGGACCCGCTGGAGATCAGCCGACCGGTGAAGCTCTTGATCTCGATCAGGTGCAGCCCGCCGGGCGTGGCGACCAGCAGGTCGACCTCGTACGGATGCCCGGTGTCGGCGGTGAAGGTGAAGTTGGACCAGGCCCGGAACGGCTCGGTGTCGGGCAGCAGCCCTTGCAGGTGGGCCAGCGCCTCGCGCTCGTGTGCGAACTGCGACGGCGTGATCGACGTCCACCGGCCCTCCTGCATGCCTGCGATCCTATGGGCCGGGGCAACCTGGGTCGGCGGGCCGTCCCACGCGGGCCGGGTTGGCCGTGATCGGATGCGGGTGATCTGACAGGGTGTCGGCGTGTCGAGTCGACCAGGCGAAGTGGATCAACGCGCTGGGGGCGGCTAGGGACGGCGCGGGCCCTGGTGGCCGTGACCCGGGTCCGGGTCACGGCCACCAGGGCCCTTCGCGGTGTGCGTGACGTCAGTCGGCGGCGGCCAGCCGGTAGGCGTGGACCACCGTCTGGGTGAACGTGTTGCCCCGGCGGTCCTCGGCACCGAACCGCAGCGACACGTACCCGTCGCTGTCCGGGTGCTGCACCGTGGCCACCCAGTTGCGGCCGTCAGCGCGGACCGGGGCCGGCAGCCAGGTGGTGCCGTCGTCGTAGGAGACCTCGACCGACAGTGCGTCCAGGTTGACGGTGACGCCGGTCTGCCGGCGGACCGTCACCGGGATGTCGACCTGCTCGCCGGCCGGGGCGGTGCCGGCGTCGTCGACCGGCGGCGCGGGGCGGGCCACCATCACCGGCAGCCTGCGCCACTCGTCACCGCCTGCCCGCCCGGACTGGAACGTCCAGGCCAGGCTCACCTCTGTGGCCAGGTCACCCACGTCGCGGGTGGCCGCGGTCTCCAGTCGGTAGTCGGACTGACCGGGCGGGACTAGGAAGTAGCCGAACCCACCGACCTCCCACTCGTCGACGAGTTCGCCGTCGCGGTAGAGGGCGGTACGTGCGGTGACGGTCTGCGAGTCGCCGGCGTGCCCGGCGGCGTCACCGAACAGCGGGACCTCCGCCACGATCTCGTCGCCGATCCGGCCGACCCAGCCGCGCGGTACGGTCGTCGCCGGCATTGCCGGGCCGAACGGTGGCAGGTTCCAGGTGTCGGTGTGCCGGGCACCGGCGGTGTACGCGCGGGCCGGGTCGAACAGGAACGACACCGGTGTCAGCCAGCCGTCCTCACCGGGGTCGGAGAAGTACAGGTCGGAGAACCAGTTCACCTGGTCGGTGCTGAACCATTCGACCCGTTCACCGGGGACGGGCACGACAGTGACCTCGCTGAGCGCGCCCAGCGCCGGGTCGTCGAACTCGGCGACGAGCAGCCGGTCGGAGACGTCACCGGTCGGGGTGCCCCGGAAGTCCTGCCGGACCCGGGCCAGGTCGTCGGTGGCGTAGTCACGCTGGTACCCGGTCGGCAGCCGGCCGTCGAAGACCTCGCTCAGCGCGTAGGCGAACGGGCTGTTGGCGTACCCGCCGTCGGGGTCCGGCTTGAACCACTGGTGGGAGATGGATGAGCTGAACCCAGGTGCCCGGTCGTCACCGCCGAGCTGCTTCGTCGACACCCCGTCGAATCCGGGGTACGCGGCACCGATGCCGGTCGGACCGTCGACGGTGTCGAAGCCGGCCGTCACGTCGACGATCGCGGCCCGGGCGGCCGGTTGCGGCACGGTGGCCCGCACCGGTGCCGCCTGCCGGGCGTCCAGGGTGACAGTGGTCTCCCCGGTGACGGTCAGTCGCGGCTGGGCGAGGATGGCGCTGCTGGTGGCCTGGCCCTCCTCGTCGAATTCGTCGATCGTGGCGAACAGGCCGTACTCGCCCCTGGGCAGCCGGGTGACGACGGTGCCGTCCTCGTCGTAGGGGAAGTCGAAGTGCGACGTGTCCAGGCCGGCCAGCACGGTCCAGTACGACTCCGACGGTCCGCCGTCCGGGTCGATGTGCGACACGGTCACGTCGTAGCTCTCGACCTCGCGGTGCACCCCGACGGGGGTGACGACCCGGGTCTGCCCGGCGGTGGCGACCAGGTGTCCACTGTAGTAGCCGTCGACCGCGTCGGCGCTGGTGTCGGCGGTGGCGTCGACGCTGGCCGTACCGCCGGCAGGCACCTCGACCCGCGCGGCGCTGGTGGCGAACATGCCGGCCGGCACTGACGCGCCCGCCGGTCCGGTGATCTCCCAGGCCAGGTCGAGGGTGACCGGCTCGGTGCCGGTGTTGCGGTAGGTCACGGTCCGGCTGACCGGCTCGTCGTCCTGGTGCGGCCAGAGGGCGCGGCCGTAGGAGATGCTGGCCGGCGTGGCGGTCACCGTCTGGGTGACGGCGCGGGCGACGTCGACCAGGCCGGCGCCCTGCTGGTACGCGCCGGTGCCGGGGTGTGGCGCGGCGGACCCCATCAGGGTGGACTTGAACTGCTGCGCGGTCCACTGGTGCTGTTGTTGGGCGAGCAGCGCGACGGCACCGGTGATGTGCGGCGCCGACATCGAGGTGCCCGGCGCGGAAACATAGTGCTCGTCGATCGGGACGTCGAGGGTGGTGCCCTCGGCGCGGGCGGCGACGATGTCGACACCGGGTGCGGTGATGTCGGGTTTGACAGCGTCGTCGCCGACCCGCGGGCCACGGCTGGAGAAGTCGGCCAGCGAGCCGTCGCGGTCGACCGCGCCGACGGTCAGTGCCGCGTCGGCGCTGCCGGGTGACCCGACGGTACGGTCGGCGCCGGCGTTGCCGGCGGAGATGACGAACAGGGTGCCGGTCTGCTCGGTGAGGGTGTTGACCGCCTCCTCGAGGGGGTCGATCTCGGGTCCGTCGCCGCCGCCGATGCTGATGTTGACCACCGGGACCTGTTTGTCCACGGCGAACCAGTGCATCGCGTCGATCATCGCCGAGTCGTCGCACCAGGCCGCCGGACAGACCTTCGCGGAGATGATCTTCGCGTCCGGGGCGACGCCCCGGTACCTGCCGCCGGACGCGGCGCCGCTGCCGGCGATGATCGAAGCGACATGGGTGCCGTGGCCGGTGGTGTCGCCGTCCTCCGGCGCGTCGGTGAAGTTGCGCGTCTCGATGACGACGTCGGCCAGGTCGGGGTGTCCGGTGTCGACGCCGCTGTCCATGACGCCGACGGTGACGCCGGCGCCGGTGAATCCGGCCCGGTGGGCGGCGGGTGCACCGATCTGTGCGACGCTGCGGTCCAGCAGCATCTGCCGTTTTCCGTCCAGCCAGATCCGCTCGATACCGGTGTCGGTGCCACGGGCGGCCGGGCCGGCGGACACCGTGGTCCACAGATCGGCGATGGTGGACTTGTCGGCGGTCACCGCCGCGCCGTCGATCGCCGGCAGGTCGCGCTGCACGTCGAGGCCGTCAACGGCGAGCACGGCGGCGCCACGGGCGGCGACGTCGCCCCGCGCGGCGGTGACGATCAGCGGCAGGGTGTCCCGCGCGGCGTCGTGGTAGCCCCACTCGATCAACTTGGTGACGTTGAACAGTCGGCGGTCCAGCGTGCCGCGTTGAACCAGCTCGGCGGCGTCGCGTGGGACGACGTGCAGCTCCCCGTCGATCCGGTAGGTGCGGAACTGCATGCCGTCGCGACCCTCGCCCGGGCGCAGTGCAGCGGCGCCGGAACCGGTGACGGTGACCTGGTCGCCGGTGAGCAGGGTGACCGTGGCGCGCTGACCGGCCGGCGCCTGTCCGGCAGAGGTCCGACTGGCGCTGTCTCCGTCCGTCGGCGTGGCCCGGCCAGGTTGCCCCGGCCCGATCACGAGTACGGCGGCCAGTCCGGCCGCCACGAGTCTTCTCGAACGTGTCACCAATACCTCCCCATTGGACGTCTGTCAGGACGTCGGGCAGATGCGAAACGTCAGCGTTACACACCCGACGCTCAGGACAACAGGCCTGAAGATGGCTTTCTGGGTCAATCCCGGGCAATCGGCTCATTGTGCAACGGATCCGCGGTCACCCGGTCTGCCCGGCGACCAGTTCCGGTGCGATCTGCGTTCCGGCACGACCTGCGCTCCGGCACGGACCCCGCCACAGCCGCTGGGGCCGACGTCAGCGACAACGAAACCTGGTTCTCGCAGGTCCGGCCGGGCTTGCGCGGGGTCACCGGAAGCGACGATGATCGGCGGACCAGATCCGGCCCGGCAAGTGACGGGCGGGTTCGACAGCCCACGTCCTGATTTGAGATCATCGATTCTCGTGGAGACCGCTCAAGATCGCCCGTCCGCCCCCCGGCCCCCGCTGTGGCGGTTCCTGCGGCACGAATGGACCTTGGCCGTGCTCGGCGGACTGCTCCTCGCGGTGGTGCTGACCTGGCCCACCCTGCGACATCCCGCCAGCACCATCCCCGGCGACATCGCCGACCCCACCCTGCAGGCCTGGCAGGTGGCCTGGGGCGGGCACGCGCTGTCGACCGACCCGACCGGGCTCTGGCACTCCAACACGTTCTTCCCCGAGCGTTACACCTACGCGTACAGCGACACACTCCTCGGCTACGCACCGGCCGGGATGATCGGCTCCGGCTTCGAAGCCGCGCTGATCCGCTACAACATCCTGTACGTGCTGCTGTACGCGTTGGCGTTCATCGGCGCGTACGCCCTGATCCGACAGCTCGGCGCGGGCCGGATGGGCGCGGCGGTGGCCGGGGTCGCGTGGGCCTTCGCCCCCTGGCGGCTGGCCCACTCCGGGCACATGAACATCCTCTCCACTGGTGGGATCGCGCTGTGTCTGGCGATGCTCGCCCGTGGCCACGGCTGGTCGTTGCGGCACGGCTACCGCCCCGAACGGCGCAGACCGGGCTGGGCCCTCGCCGGCTGGCTGGTGGCCGCCTGGCAGATCAGCCTCGGCTTCGGCATCGGACTGCCACTGGTCTACTTCCTGCTCGCCGCCGGGATCGTCGCCGCCGGCGGCTACGGGATCTCCTGGTGGCGACACCGCCGCCGCCCACCGTTCGGCCGGCGGCTACTCGTCGCCGACGCCGTCGGCGGGGTGATCTTCGGCGCGGTCACCCTCGCGATCGCGGCGGCCTACTTCCGCGTCGTCGAGCTCAACCCGCAGGCGGAGCGGAGCCTGGCCTGGACCGAGATGTTCTCCCCGCCGGTGGTCGGCCTGATCACCGCACCCGCCGAGTCCTGGCTGTGGGGAGAACGGCACGCCGGCACCCGGGAGCAGATCTTCTGGCCGCCGGAGATGACGCTGCTGCCCGGGGTGACGCTGATCGCCCTGGCAGCCGCCGGCCTGATCGTCTCGTCGTTGCGGATCCGGCACCGGGTGGCGCTCGCCGCCGGAGTCATCGGCACAGCGCTGCTCGCCCTCGGCGCCACGCTCGGCGGCGACGGCGACCCCGGCTACCTGACGCTGTCCAAGCACCTGCCGGGCTGGGACGCGCTGCGTACCCCGGGACGGATGATGATCTGGACCAGCCTGCTCCTCGCAGTGCTGGCCGCCGGAACCCTCACGGCCGCAGCCGCCGCGCTGCGCCGGGCCACCACCGGATGGTCGCAGTGGTCCCGGCGGGCCGCCGGTGCCGTCCTGGCGATCCCCCTGGCGCTGGTGGTGGTCGAGGGGATGAACCGGACCGCTCACCCGCAGGTGCCCACCCCACCGGCTGCCTGGGACCAGCTCACCGGGCCGGTACTGGTGCTGCCCAGCGACGCCGGCGCGTTCGAGTTGAACGTAATGCTGTGGACCACCGAGGGAGATTTCCCGCAGGTTGCCAACGGCCTGGCCGGTTTCGTCCCGGCCAGCCAGGAGCAGACCCGGGCGGTCACCGCGTTCTTTCCCGACCCGGCGAGCGTCGGATACCTGCGCGACCTGGGGGTGCGTACGGTGCTGGTGATGCCGGACCGGCTGGTCGGGACGCCGTGGGACGGTGTCGCCCAACGTCCGGTCGACGGGCTGGGCATCGCCCGTGAGGAGATCGACGGTGTCCTCGTCTACCGGCTCGACTGAGCGTCCCGGGCCGGCCGGACCACAGGCCGAACCACCCGCGCCGGGCGGTCGGCCGCTGCGGCTGTCGGTCGTGGTGCCCTGCTTCAACGAGGACGCCTCGCTGACCCGGCTGCACACGGCGGTGACCGCCGCGGTGACCGCGCTCGACGACGTCGAGGTCGAGTACGTCTACGTCGACGACGGCAGCACCGACGGCACCTTGGCCGAGTTGCGCCGGCTGGCGGCAGCCGACCCGGCCGTCCGATATCTCGCGCTGAGCCGCAACTTCGGCAAGGAGTCGGCGATGCTCGCCGGGTTGGACCGGGCCAGCGGGGACGCCGTCATCGTGATGGACGCCGACCTGCAACACCCTCCACGCCTGCTGCCCGATATGGTCGCCCTGTACCGGCAGGGGTACGACCAGGTCATCGCGTGCCGCGACCGACGGGGTGACCGGTTCGTCCGTACCGTCGCGTCGCGGACGTTCTACCGGTTGATGAACCGCTGGGTGGACGTGCAACTGCTCGACGGTGCGGGCGACTTCCGGCTGCTGTCCCGCCGGGCGGTCGACGCGCTTCGGGCCATGCCCGAGTACAACAGGTTCTCCAAGGGCCTCTACTCGTGGATCGGGTTCAACACCGTGGTGTTCGCGTACCCGAACGAGGCCCGCGCCGGTGGTGGCAGCCGCTGGAGTTTCCGGTCCCTGTTGAACTACGCGTTCGACGGGCTGCTGTCGTTCAACGACCGGCCGCTGCGGTCGGCGATCTACGCCGGTATGGGGCTCACGTTCATCGCCGTGGCGTATGCGGCCTGGGTGGTCGCGGCCGCGCTGATCCGGGGGATCGACGCCCCCGGCTACACCACGATCATCGTCAGCGTCATCGGTCTCGGCGGTATCCAGATGATGATCCTCGGCGTGATCGGCGAGTACATCGGTCGGATCTACTACGAGACGAAGCGCCGACCCCGTTACCTGGTGATGGAGTCCGACGGGGCCGGTGGTACGCCGCAGGTGCCGACACCTCGGCGGGAGACGACCATCCCCGGCCCGGCGGCCGACGCGGAATGATCCGGCGGGCGGGGTCGTTGTGCATGGTCGCGCCACGCACTCCGGCCCGCAGCCGCCAATCGGCAGTCAGGCTCCGGGCCCGGCCGGGCAGCCCCGGTCGGTGGGCCCGGTCGGGAATCGTCGGCGGGCCGGCGTGGTTGTACATGGTCACGGCGCGCGGCAGCGCACCCGCGCCCCACCCCGGGGCGTGCCGGAGCCGCCCGCGAGCCGACGTCGCACGTCTGAGATCCCGTACCACCCGGATGACCGTTTACCGCGCACCCGCCCGCCCGTGACGGGTGTGCCCCCTCGGCAGACGGAAGGTGGACCCCCCATGACCACGATCATCACCCGTACCCTGCGTACCAGCCTGCGCACCACCGCCCTCGGCATCGCCGGGCTGACCCTGGCCGGCGGCGCGGTCGCCGCCCCCGCCCTGGCCGCCGAGCACGCCCCCACCGCCCTGGCCGCACCCGTGGCCGCCGCGAGCAGCGACAGCGTCGACACCGACAAGCTCACCCCGCACGGCGTGCAGGGCGAGCAGTCCCGCATCAGCCTGTCCGGCGAGCAGACCGACAACGTCAAGGGCATCATCGCCGCCACGAAGAAGGCCGGCATGGACGAGCGGGCCGCCGTGGTCGCCATCGCCACCGCCCTGCAGGAGTCAAAGCTGGAGAACCTGGGCCACCTCGGTGACCGCAACGACCACGACTCGCAGGGCCTGTTCCAGCAGCGCCCGTCGTCGGGCTGGGGCACCGTCGAGCAGATCACCGACGTGGAGTACTCCACCACCGCGTTCCTCACCGGGCTCAAGGCCGTCGACGGCTGGCAGGACATGCCGCTGACCCAGGCCGCCCAGACCGTCCAGGTGTCGGCGTTCCCGTTCCACTACGCCCAGTGGGAGACCCAGGCCGCCGAACTGGTCGCCCAGCACTGGAACAGCTGACCGCAGACACAGCGTCGAAGGGCCGGACCCCGGGTGCGGGGTCCGGCCCTTCGACGTATGCCCAGGCGAGGTCAGCCGGCCGCAGCCGCCGTCCGGTACCGGGCGGCGAGGTCGGTAGCGCCGACGGTGGTGAGCCGGCCGAAGAGCCGCAGCCGGGCCATCCCGCCGTCGGGATGGATGTCCAGCCGGACGTGGCTGACCGGGCGGGGCCGGTCCAGCCGGAAACGGTGCCGGGTGTCCGGTTGCAACGGGGTCAACGGCAGCAGCTCCGGCCAGTCGGTGGAGTCAACGCCGGAGCCGCCGTCGAGGGCCGGACCGGTGCCGGTGAGGTCGGTGCCGATCAGCCGGGCCGCCGCCGGGGCGTTGCCCTTGAAGTGGCTGGTGTCCAGCTCGACGAACTCGACGACGCCGACGGCACAGAGCCGGACCTGGACCCAGTCGTTGCCGTCGTCGCGGCGGCGGGCGGTCTCCCAGCCCTCGCCCATCGTGCGGGCCGGCCCGGGTAGCAGCAGCTGCTGCGGGGATCCGTAGAACCGGTCGCTGCATGCCTCGACCCGGCCACCGTGCTCGACCGCGGCAAGGTCGAGCACCTCGGTCAGCAGATCCGGGTCGGGCACCGGTTCGCCGTACACCCGCAGCCGGGCGACCCCGCCGTCGGGAAAGATCGTCAACCGTACGTGGGTCTGCCGTGCCGGCAGGTCGACCGGGACGATCAGCTGGCTGTCCCCGGCCAGCGCGGTGCGCGGCACCAGTGGGGTCCACCGCGCCGCGGCGAGTTCCTGCGGGCCGGGATAGCCGTCGAGTGAGCAACCGTCCACCGCCGCGTACGGCGGGTAGTTGCCGGTGAAGTGCGCGGTGTCGATCAGCACGGCCCGGACCACGCCCGGGGCACCGAGCCGGACGACGGCGTGGTCCGCGCCGGGCTGGCGGCGGCGGCGGGTCTCCCAACCGTCGTACACCTGGCCCTTCGCCCCGAAGGTGCCGGCGGCGAAGACCGGCGGGTTCGGGTCGACCAGGTTGTCGGCGGCGGCGAAGAACTCGTCGTTGGCGGCGACCACTCCCCCGCCGAGGGCACGGGACGCCAGGTCGGGCAGTCGGGTCGGGTCAGGCAGTCGGGTCGGGTCAGGCCCGTCCGGCGGACCGGGCGGTGGCGTGGATGCGTGGCTACCGGTCAACGGTCCCCTCTCGCGACAGAAGGCGGCCGCGCGGCGCATCCGGGGTGACCGGTGCGCCGCGCAGCCAGGTGGCCCGGACGATGCCGGTCAGGCGTCGTCCGGCGTACGGGGTGATGGGATGCCGTTGCCGCAGCCGGCCGGGATCGACGTGGTAGCTCGGCGCCGGGTCGAAGGCGACCAGGTCAGCGTCGGCGCCGACGACGAGCCGGCCCTTGGCGGGCAGCCCCACCAGGTCGGCCGGGCCCTGGCACATCCACCGGACCACGTCACCGAGACCGAATCCACGCCGACGGGCCTCGGTCCAGACCGCCGGCAGCCCCATCTGCACCGAGGCGATGCCTCCCCAGGCGGCGGCGAAGTCCCCGGTGTCGGGTGCCTTCAGCGCGGGCAGGCAGGGGGAATGGTCGGAGACCACGCACGAGATGGTGCCGTCGGCCAGGGCTGCCCACAGCGCGTCCTGGTTGTCGCGCTGCCGGATTGGCGGACAGCATTTGAACTCGGTGGCGCCGTCCGGGATCTCCTCGGCGGCCAGGGTCAGGTAGTGCGGGCAGGTCTCGGCGCTGACCGGTACCCCGGCCCGGCGGGCAGCGGCCAGCACCGGCACCGCGCCGGCGGCGGACAGGTGCAGGATGTGCAGCCGGGCACCGACCCGACGGGCGACGTCGATGGCGGCGGTGACCGCCTCGATCTCGGCGGCCGGCGGCCGGCTGGCGAGGAAGTCCCGGTAGCGGGTCGAGGAGGCGGCGGCCATGAGCTGGTCGGGTTGTTCGGCGTGCACCACGAACAGGGCGGGTACGGCAGCCAACGCGGCGGCGAGCTGACCGGTGTCCAGTGGGGGGAACTCCGGCACCCCGGAGTCGGCGAGGAACGCCTTGAACCCGAAGACCCCGGCGGCGTACAGGTCGGGCATCACCTGCTGGTTGCCGGGGACCGCGCCGCCCCAAAAGCCGACGTCGACATGGCACTGCCCGGCGGCGGCCCGCCGTTTGACGGCCAGCGCGGCCGGGTCGACGGTCGGCGGAAGGCTGTTCAACGGCATGTCGACGATGGTGGTGACGCCGCCGGAGGCGGCGGCCAGCGTGGCGGTGGCGAACCCTTCCCATTCGGTACGGCCGGGTTCGTTGACGTGCACGTGGGTGTCGACGAGTCCGGGCAGCAGCGCGACGTTGCCGAGGTCGCTGTCGACCGTCGCCGGCACGTGCTCCCGGTAGTCGGCGACGGCGACGATCCGACCGTCCCCGACGGCGATGGCGGCCGGACGCTCGCCGTCGGGGAGCACCGTGCGGCGGGACCGCAGTACCAGATCAACGGGCATGGTCGGTGGGCTCCTCACCGGACGCGGTCGGCAGGTGGGCGGTCGGCCCGGCATCGCGGTCGGCGGCCGGAGCGGCCTCGGCGGAGCCCGGACCGGCCAGGGTGGTCAGTACGGTGCGGTCGAAACCGGCGTCGGCCGGGTCGACGGCGCCGCAGTCCAGCCCGCGCAGCAGGAACCGGGCCAGCGCCCGGGCGGTCGCCGGCTCGTCGAGGATCCCGCCGGACCGGCGGGCGAGGTAGGCGTCGAGCCGCCGGACGGTTTGCTCCCGGCCGGCGCGGTAGAACGCGTAGGTCGCGGCGAACCGGGTCGGCAACTGGTGCGGGTGCAGGTCCCAGCCCTGGTAGAAGCCGCGTTCCAGGGATCTGCGGACCAGGCCGGCGTGGCGCTGCCAGGCGGAGCGCACCGTCTCGGTGTCGCCGACCGGCAGGATGTTGGTGGAGCCGTCGCTGAGCGGTACACCGGTGCCGGCGGCGGCCACCTGCATGACGGCCTTCGCGTGGTCGGAACTTGGATGGTCCATACTCAGGTAATCGGCGGCGATGCCGCAGGCGGTTCCGTAGTCGTAGGTGCCGAAGTGGAGTCCGGCACACCGTCCGGCTGACTCACCGATCAGCCGGGCGACGGTCGCGGTGCCGTCGGGAGCGAGAATCGCCGCCGGAGTCTCGATCTGGATCTCGAACCGCAGCGCCCCGTCCACCAGCCCGTACGCCTGCTCCAGCCGGCCGCAGACGTCGACCATCGCGGCGACCTGGGCCGGGTGGCTCACCTTCGGCAGGGTGACCACGAAGCCGTCGGGCGGCCCAGCGCAGGCGTCCAGAAAAAGGTCGAGGCTGCGGACCGCCCGCCGCCGGGTGGCCGCCTCCAGACACTTGATCCGCACCCCGACGCGCGGTGGGCCCACGCCGGCGGCCCGTGCCTCGGTCAACGCACGTGCCGCGGCCCGCAGGTCGGCGTCCTCGATGGCGTCGTCGCGTACGCCGTACCCGTCCTCGACGTCGATGCGCAGGTCCTCGACCGGCTCGCGGGCCAGTTTGGCGCGTACCCGCCGGTCCAGCTCGACCGGGTACGGTGCCGGCGGATGGGCGTCCAGCGCGGCCAACGCCGCCGCACCCCAGGTCGGCACCAGGTCGGCGGTGACCCGGTCGGCGGGCACGTACACGGTGTGCACCGGCTGGCGCCCGGACGCCTCGCCCGGATAGCGGGCCCGCAGCGCGGCGTCGACGTCGGCGAGCCGGTCGTCCAACGCGGCGTACACCGCCGGATCGAGCCGGGCCATCAGTCGATCAACCGGTACGCCGGCAGGGTCAGGAAGTCGACGTAGTCGGGACCAAGGGCGACCTCCTCGAACAACGCCCGGGCCTGCGGGAACCGGCTCGCCGTCCAGTCCGGTTCGGTCAGCACGGCGCGGATCGCAGCGAGTTCGGCGTCACCGATGGTCCGGACCAGATCGGCGGTCACCAGGGTGCCATCGGGCAGCCGTACCTCGTTGCGGATCCACTGCCAGATCTGGGACCGGGAGATCTCGGCGGTGGCCGCGTCCTCCATCAGGTTGTCGATCGCCACCGCACCGTTGCCGCGCAGCCAGGCCTCCAGGTAGCGCACCGCGACGGCGACGTTCGCGCGCAGCCCGGCCTCGGTGACGGCACCGCCGGTGGCGGCGACGTCCAGCAGCTGCGCGGCGGTGACCGACACGTCCGGGCGCTGCCGGTCGAGCTGGTTGGGCCGGTCGCCGAGGACCTCGTCGAACACCTCGCGGCAGACCGGCACCAGGTCGGGGTGGGCGACCCAGGACCCGTCGAAGCCGTCGGCGGCCTCCCGCCTCTTGTCGGCCCGGACCTGGTCGACGGCGCGGGCGGTGACGTCGGCGTCCCGCCGGTTCGGGATGAACGCCGACATCCCGCCGATCGCCATCGCGCCGCGCCGGTGGCAGGTGGCGACCAGCAGCTCGGTGTAGGCCCGCATGAACGGCGCGGTCATGGTCACCGCCGCCCGGTCCGGCAGCACGAACCGCCCACCGGCGTCGCGGAAGTTCTTGATGAGGCTGAACAGGTAGTCCCACCGGCCGGCGTTGAGCCCGGCGGCGTACGGGCCGAGTGCCCACAGGATCTCGTCCATCTCGAACGCCGCGGTGATCGTCTCGATCAGCACGGTGGCCCGGATGCTCCCGGCCGGCAGGCCGAGCGTCTGCTCGACATGGACGAACACGTCATGCCACAGCGCGGCCTCCTCGTGGCTCTCCGTCTTGGCCAGGTAGAGGTAGGGGCCGCTGCCCCGACGCAGCAGCTCGGCGGCGTTGTGGAACAGGTACAGGCCGGCGTCGACCAGCGCGCCGACGGCCGGCGCGCCGTCGAAGACGAGGTGCCGCTCGTCGAGGTGCCAGCCACGGGGCCGGACCACGATCGTCGGGTACGGCCCGGGGCCGAGCCGGTAGGTCTTCGTCTCGGTCCGCAGCTCGATGGTGCGTCGCACGGCGTCGGCGAGGTTGCGTTGCCCGTCGACCACGTTCGCCCAGTGCGGGGTGTTCGCGTCCTCCAGGTCGGCCAGCCAGACCCGGGCACCGGAGTTCAACGCGTTGACGGTCATCTTGCGGTCGGTGGGCCCGGTGATCTCCACCCGCCGGTCGGCCAGGTCGGGCGGGGGCGGCGGCACCGTCCAGCTGCCGGCCCGCACCTGCGCGGTGTCGGCCCGGAAGTCCAGCCGGCCGGTGCGGGCGATGTCGGCCCGGCGGCGGCTCCGGGCGGCGAGCAGCTCGGTCCGCCGGCCGGCGAACCGACGGTGCAGCCCGCCGAGGAACGCCACCGCGTCGCCGGTCAGCACGTCGCCGGTAGGTGGCAGCGGGTCGACCTGGCTGCGGGGTATCAAAGGTCACTCCTGTTCGACGGGGCCGGGGACATCAGGGCCCGGTGCGCGCGGGCGGCCCGGCGGGCCAGGTCGGCGGCGTCGGCGGTGCGCAGCTCGGCGCGTTCGACGACCGGCCGGCCGCCGACCAGGAGCAGCTCCACCGGTGCGGGTGGGCCGAGCACCAGTGCGGCGACCGGGTCGTCGATGCCGGCGTGGCCGAGCCCGTCGACCCGCCACAGCGCGACGTCGGCGAGCTTGGCCACCTCAAGCGAGCCGATCTCGGCTGCCCGGCCCAGGCAGCGCGCGCCGCCGATGGTGCCCAACGCGAGGGCGTCGCGGGCGGTCAGCGCCGCCGGCCCGCCGCGCAGCCGGGCCGCGTACAGCGACTGGCGCAGCTCCGCGCCGAGGTGGCCGACCTCCTGGCTGGCGGCGCCGTCGACGCCCAGGCCGACCGGTACGCCGGCGGCGAGCAGATCGGTCACCCGGGCGGTGCCGGCGCCGAGCCGGGCGTTCGAGCTGGGACAGTGCGCGACGCCGGTGCCGGTGGCGCCGAGCCGGGCCACCGCCGCGTCGTCGAGGTGGACGCCGTGTGCCAGCCACACGTCGTCGCCGAGCCAGCCGAGCTGTTCGGCGTACTGCACCGGGGTGCAGCCGTGCGTGGTCCGGCAGTACTCCTCCTCCTCGACGGTTTCGGCGAGGTGGGTGTGCAGCCGGACCCCCCGGCGGCGGGCCAGTTCGGCCGACTCGCGCATCAGCCGGGGGGTGACCGAGAACGGCGAGCAGGGGGCCACGGCGACCCGCAGCATCGACTCCGGCGCCGGGTCGTGCCAGCGGTCGATCGCCGCCTCAGTCGCGGCCAGCGCGGCGTCGGTGTCCTCCACGGTGGAGTCCGGGGGCAGCCCACCGGCCGAGCGGCCGAGGTCCATCGAACCCCGGCAGGGATGGAACCGCAGCCCGATCCGGCGCGCGGCGTCGATCTCGGCGGCGAACAGGTCACCGCCGTCGCGGGGGAAGACGTAGTGGTGGTCGGTGCTGGTGGTGCAGCCGGACAGCGCCAGCCAGCCGAGGTTGGCCGCGGCTGCGTCATGCACCGTGTCGGCGTCCATCCGCGACCAGACCGGGTAGAGGGTGGTCAGCCAGCCGAACAGGTTCTGCTGCTGGGCCAGGCCACGGGTGGCCCACTGGTAGAGGTGGTGATGGGTGTTGACCAGGCCGGGGGTGGCCAGGCAGCCGGTGCCGTCGACCCGGCGTACCCGGCGCTGGTCCCCGCCGGTGAGCGTGTCGAGCAGGCCGGCGGGCACGTCGCCGGGGCCGACGGCGGCGATGTGGCCGTCGTCGCCGACGACGAGATGCCCGTCGCGGTGCTCGGTGCCGGCGGCGTCGACCGTGGCGACGGCGGCGCCGGTGACGACGATCACCACTGCCCCAGCTCCGGCGGCGCGTCGTCGCGGGTGACGGTGCCCTCGATCAGCCCGTACGGCCGGTCGGCGGCGACGAACACGCTGTTCGGGTTGTCCAGGCCGAACGGGCTCAGGTCGACCAGCAGGTGGTGCTTGTTCGGCAGGGCCAGCCGCACCTCCACCACGTCGGGCCGGTCGGTCAGCACCCGCTCACCCATCGCGTACAGGGTCTGCTGCAGGGACCGGCTGTAGGTGCCGACGAACGCGTCGACCAGCGCCTGCCGTACGGCCGCGTGGGCGGCGTCGAAGCCGCCGGGCGGCGCGGTGCCGGCGTAGCGCCACCAGGCGTCCACGGCGGTGGCGAGGATCCGGTCGTCGGCCTCCGGCAGGGTGGTGTACGGGTCGACGACGTAGCCCCGGAACTCCGAGTCGGTGGAGTTGAGCAGGACCAGGTCGGACAGGCCGGCGATCACCTCCGCCCGGTCGCCGTCGTAGCGGACCGTGACGGTACGGGTGGAGCCGCCGTCGCGTTCGAACGAGTGCGGCCCCAGCCGTCGCCAGTCGTACTGCTCGATGTCGACGCGGGCCCGGCTGATGCCGGGCTGGCTGTCCACGAAGTGCCGGGCCAGCAGCAGGCCGAACTCCTCGGCGCTGGCGACGCCGTGACGACGGGCGAACGCGTACACCGTGTTCTTCTGCGTGTCGGTCGGCAGCACCTGGCTGTTGTCGCCGGTGAGGTGAGTGGCGGCGAGGTCACCGGCGAGCGCGACGGAGACGTTGAGGTCGCGCAGGGTGTGCCGGTCGCCGTCCCGGTCCACCCGGACCACCCGGGTCTGCGCCTTGCCGTACCGGTTCGGCCCCAGAACGATTCCCATCCGGTCAGCTCCCTCGGTAAGTGGTGTAGCCGTACGGGCTCAGCAGCAGCGGCACGTGATAGTGGCGGGCGGCGTCGCGGACGGTGAACACCACCGGGATCTCGGTGTAGAAGGCATCCACCCCGAGCCGGTCGGCCACGTCGAACACCAGCCGGTAGGTGCCGGCGGCCCAGCCGGCGCCCGGCACCCAGTCACGCAGCCGGCCGTCGGCGTCGGTGTGTCCGGTGGCGACGGTGCGCCAGCCGCCCCCCGGGTCGGCAGCGTCGAGTCGCACGGTGATACCGGTCGCCGGGGTGCCGGTGGTGGTGTCCAGCACGTGGCTGGACAGCGGCGCCGGCCCGGCGAGGTCGTCGACGAGTCGGCGCAGGCGCAGGGCGGCGATGTCGCCGAGCTCGGTGCGGACCACGCCCTGCTCGGTGTCCGGGTCGTGGTGCAGCCGCTGCCGGGCGGCGGCCACCAGTTCCGCGGCGCCACGGCCGTTCGCGAAGATCAGGAAGCGGTACCCGAACCGCTGCTCGTAGGCGTCGTTGACCTCAGCCAGTTCGGTCGCGACGCCGGGGCCGGAAGCGACGGTGCCTGGGCCGGGGCCGGAAGCGACCGTGCCGGAAGCGGCCGTAGCCGCCGCCTGCTCGCGACGGGACCACTGGGCGTCCCGGCCGGTGCCGGTGGGCGGCCGACCGATCCGCGGGTGGACGGCGACCGCGTCGGCCACCTCCGGCCAGGGCAGCGCACCGACCTGCGCCCGCGCGGCGGCGGTCAGCGCCGCCCGGTCGGCGTACGGCCGGCCGGCCGTCACGGCGGCGGCCCAGCCGGGCGCGGCGCAGCAGCTGAGCAGCAGTTCCCGCACGTCATCGGCGGGCAGCGTGTTGAACACGTCGAGTCCGCGGTCCAATCCGGTCCCCTTTCGCTGGGCAGCAGCAGTCAAGCAGTTGCGGCGAGCCGGCCGATAGCGGCGCAGGAACCAAAGACGAAACATCGTCACCGTACGCTTTTTGGAGATTCATCCAATCACCGTGACCGGAGGCGACCCCCGTGCTGCTGGCCGACGTGCTCGACAAGGCCCACCTGAAGCTGGTGCCGCTGACCGGCGACGACGGTCGGGACCGCACCGTCGGCCGGGTCAACGTCATCGACCTGCCCGACCCGGGCCGCTACGTGGCCACCGCAGATCTGGTGCTCACCGGCCTGATGTGGCACCAGGGGCCGGACGACTCCGAGGTCTTCGTCGTGGCGCTGGCCGCCGCCGGGGTGACCGCGCTGGGCGCGGGTGAGGCGCTGCACGGCAGCGTGCCCCGCGACCTGGTCGCCGCCTGTCGCCGGCACCGGCTACCGCTGTTCGAGGTGCCCGCCGACGTGTCGTTTCGCGACATCATCGACGACGTCCATCCGACCCTGTGGGCGCAGCGGGCCAGCTCACTGGCGGCGGTGCTGGGCCGCCAGCGCGGACTGGTCGCCGCGATGGCCGCCGGTGCCCGGCTGACCGATCTGCTGCCGACAGTGGCCGCTGCGGTCGAGACCGACTGCTGGACGTTGACCACCAGCGGCCGGGTGGTAGCCGGCACGGCCGAGCTGGCCGATCCGGTCGCCGAGGCGCTGAGCCGTGCTTTCCTGACCGCGCAGCGGCTGCCCGCGACGGTGACGGTCGACGGCGCGCGGTTCTCCGTGTTCGGGGTTCCCGGCCGAGCCGAGCACCGGCTGGCAGCCTGGTTGGTGGCCTGCCGGGGCGCGCTCGACACACTGCCCGGCACGGTCGACGAACTGACCAGCGTGGTGGCGCTCGAACGGGCGCACCTGGACGAGGCCGCCCGGGTGGAGGCGCGGCTGGCCGGCCAACTGCGAACGGCGCTGCGGGCGCCGGGGGACCTCGCCGGGCTGCGGGCCGCGCTGCTGGCCGCCCGGCTCGACCCGGATGCCACGTTCGTCGCGGTCGCCGCCACGCTGGACGAGATGCGCGCACCGGCGACGCTGACCGTCGCCGTGGTCGACGAGTTCCTCAGCCGGCTGGCACCCGACCGGGCGGTCACCGTCCTCGAACCCGACCTGCCCTGCGGAGCGCTCGCCGTGCTGGCGCTGGCTCCGCAGGCCGCCGGCACCATAGGGTCGGCACTGGTCGCCGCCGCCGACCGGATGGTGCCGGGACTGCGCGGCGGCCGGCTCGTCCTGGGCGTCTCCGCCGCCAGCGTGGGTGCCGCCGGGCTGGGCGGAGCGGTCGAAGAGGCGTTGCACGCGCACCGTTCCGCCACCAGCACCGCGACCGGTCCGGTCAGTGTGGTGGCCGCCGGTGAGTTGGCGTCGCATTCACTGCTGCTGGCCGGGGTGCCGGCCGGCACCCGGCAGGGGTTCCGCAGTCGGCTGCTCGGGCCGGTCGAGGAGTACGACCGGGCGCACCATGCCGACCTGCTGCGTACGCTGTCGGTCTTTCTCGACTGTGACGGATCGTGGAGCCGCTGCGCGCAACGGCTCCACGTCCATGTCAACACGTTGCGGTACCGGATCGGCCGGATCGAGCAGTTGACCGGCCGGGACCTCGGCCGGTTCGAGGACCGGGTGGACTTCTTCCTGGCGTTGCGGCTCACCGCCGACTGAGACCCGTGTGCCGCAGGCCCGGGTGCCGCAGGCCCTACACCGCGGCGTGGATCGAGCCCCGGCCTGCGGTCAGCCGTCCGCCGTCGCGGCCGCTGCGGGCCGCCACGATCTCGGCGGCGATGCTGACCGCGGTCTCCTCCGGGGTCACCGCCCCCAGGTCCAGCCCGATCGGCGCGCAGAGCCGAGCCAACGCGGCCGGCGGCACCCCGACGGCACCTAGCCGGGCCGCCCGGTCGGCGGCGCTGCGCCGTGACCCCATCGCCCCGATGTAGGCCAGCGGCAGGTCGAGGGCGGTCCGCAGCAGCGGTACGTCGAACTTCGGGTCGTGGGTGAGTACGCAGAGCACCGTACGCGGGTCGATCCGACCGGCGGCGGCCTCGGCCCTCAGGTAGCGGTGCGGCCAGTCGACGACCACGTCGTCGGCGTCCGGAAACCTCTGCCGGGTGGTGAAGACCGCTCGGGCGTCGCAGATCGTCACCCGGTAGCCGAGGAACCGGCCCTGCCGGGCGAGCGCGGCGGTGAAATCGGTCGCCCCGCAAATGATCATCCGGGGCGGCGGCAGGATGCCGCGGACCAGCAGGGTGGTGCCGGCGGCGGGCTGGGCGAGCGTGGTCCGCCCGGTGTCCAGCGCCGGGCGGGCGACCCGGACCGCAGCCGCGTCCAGCGTCGGCCCGCCGAGCGAACCCCACTGACCTTCGGCGTCGACCAGCAGCCAACGACCCTGGCTGGCTGGCGGCCCGGTGAGGCAGGTGACCACCGCGACCGGGCGGGCAGCCCGGGTCGCCGCATGCAGCCGCTCCAGCTGCGGCACGCTGTCGCGGTCCACCCGCTGCACGTACACCTCGATGGTGCCGCCGCAGGTCAGCCCGGGCTCGACGAGCTCGTCGCCAGGGTCGCCGAAGCGCGCCAGCCGCCCCTCGCCGGTGTCCAGCACGGTACGACACAGCTGGTAGATGGCGGCCTCGACGCAACCGGCCGAGACGCTTCCGGTGACCGTGCCGTCCGGGGCCACGAGCATACTCGTGCCCGGTGGCCGGGGTGCGCTGCCGGCGGTGGCGGTCACCGTCGCGACGGCCACCTGCTCACCGGCGTACCACCAGCGCATCGCCTCGTCGAGGACCGGCCCGTTCATCCGGTCGCCGCCGTCCGGGCCGAGGCGCCGCCTCCCGCGCGGAGCCGGTCGGGGTCGCGGAGCCAGTGGGGGTAGGCGAGCTGGTCCAGGTCGCCGGGCCGGTCCAGGTCGCCGGGGCGGTCCAGGTCGGTCGGGTCGCCCACGTCGCCGCAGGGCACCAGACGCAACTGGTCGGGGTGGGCCCGCAGATAGTCGCGGGCGCCGGTGTCACCGGTCGCCGACGCCGCCACCGCCGTCCAGTGTTCCCGACCCAGCACCACGGGATGCCCTGGCCGCCCGTCGACGTAGCTGGCCGCGGCCAGCGTCCGCCGGTCGGCGCCGGCCGCCACCCGGCGGACCGCCGCTGGACCAATCCCCGGCATGTCGACCAGCAGGACAGCCGCGGCGTCCGCCGGGCTGGTGCCCACCGCCGCCAGGCCGACCCGCAACGACGAGCCCATCCCGGTGGCCCAGTCAGGGTTGACCGCCGGCACGGCGCCGGCCAGGTCGGCACTCGCACGCACCGCGTCGGCCGCCGCTCCGAGCACCACGATCACCGGCCGGCAGCCGGCCGAGCGCAGCGTCTCGACGGCCCGGGACACCAACGGGGTCCCGTTGAGACGGACCAGCGCCTTGGGCCGACCGTAGCGGCGGCCGGCGCCGGCGGCGAGGACGATTCCGGCAAGCACCCGTCAACGATGGGCAGCGGCTGATCACCCGGTCAAGGCGCCCCGGTACGCCTTGTAGCTTCGTCCAACCACCTGCCTGATTGGCGGGTCGGGATTGTGTTCCGCCGTCATTGTCCGGGCCGGCGGCGGCATCGGACGATGCGGACTGTGGATCTGCATACCGTCTCCGACGTGATCGCCGCCGACGGCGACGCCTGGCGCCCCGGCGACCGCTGGCTCGCCGGCGGCAGCTACCTGTTCTCGCAACCTCAGCCCGGGGTGCACCGGCTGCGTGACCTGACCCGGCTGCGCTGGCCGTCGATCCGGGTCGACGACGACGGGCTGGAGATCGCCGCCACGTGCACCGTCGCCGAACTCGCCCGGTTCGCCCCGCCGCCCGGTTGGAATCGGGTGACGGAGCTGGCCGCAGGCTGCTGCGACGCGTTCCTCGCCTCCCGCAAGATCTGGAACGTGGCGACCGTCGGCGGCAACATCTGCGCGGCGCTGCCGGCCGGTCCGATGACATCACTTGCGGTGGCGACCCGGGTCGAGTACCTGCTCACCGATCTGGCCGGCGGGCAGCGCCGGGTGCCCGCCGACGGGTTCATCCGCGACGTCGGTACGACGGTGCTGGACACCGGCGAGTTCCTGCGCAGCATCCGGCTACCGGCAGCGGCCGCCCGGGCCCGGTACGCGATGCGCCGGGCGTCGCTGTTCCGGCACGGCCGGTCGGCGGCGCTGGTCATCGGCTCGGTCGACCAGGACACCGGCGGGTGGACGATGTCGGTGACCGCGGCCACCCGCCGCCCGGTGGTGCTGTCGCTGCCGGCGGCGCCGACCGGGTCCGAGTTGCTGGACCGGGTGGACGCCGGATGCGCGGCGGCCGGCTGGGGCGACGACGTGCACGGCCTGCCGCACTGGCGGCGGCACCGCACGCTGCGGATGGCCGACCAGGTCCGGGTCGAACTGGCCGCGGCCGGCACCGACGGAGAGTGCAGCCGGTGAGCGTCGTGGTGAACGGCACCGCCGCCGCCGGGGAGCCGGCCGCCGGCCAGTGCCTGCGCACGTTCCTACGCGAGCAGGGCTGGTACGGCGTGAAGAAGGGCTGCGACGCCGGGGACTGCGGAGCGTGCACCGTGCACGTCGACGGAGTCCCCGTACACAGCTGTGTCTACCCTGCGGTACGGGCCGAGGGCCGGTCGGTGACCACGGTCGAAGGACTGGCCGACGGCGACACGCTGCACCCGGTGCAGCAGCGGTTCCTCGACGCGCAGGGATTCCAGTGCGGGTTCTGCACCGCCGGGCTGGTGATGACGGTCGCCGCGCTCGACGAGACCCAGCGCGCCGACCTGCCGCGCGCGCTGAAGGGCAACCTGTGCCGGTGCACCGGCTACCGGGCGATCCGCGACGCGCTCGACGGGGTACGGCACGTGAGCGGCACCGCCGACGGCACCCCCGGCGGTGGCCCTGGCTGCCCGGCGGTCGGCGGCAACGTGGCCGCCCCGGCCGCCCGGCAGATCGTCACCGGCACCGCCCGGTTCACCTTCGACGTCGACGTTCCCGGGCTGACCCATCTGAAGCTGGTCCGCTCGACGGTGCCGCATGCACGGATCGTCGACATCGACACCGACGACGCGATGCGGGTCCCCGGGGTCCTGGCGGTACTCACCCACCACGACTGCCCCGACCTGCGGTACTCCACCGCCCAGCACGAGAACCCGCGCGAGGACCCGGCTGACACCCGGCTCCTTGATGACGTGGTCCGCTTCGTCGGGCAGCGGGTGGCGGCGGTGGTCGCCGAGACCGAGGCGGCCGCCGAGACGGCCGCCGACCTGGTTCGGGTCAGCTACCAGCCGCTGCCGGCAGTGTTCGACCCAGCGGCGGCGATGCTCCCGGGCGCGCCTGTCCTGCACGACGTGGATCCGGCGGTCAGCGGCATCGCCCGGCCGGCGGACAACGTGGCCGGTGAGGTGCACGGTGAGATCGGCGACGTCGACCGGGCGCTGGCCGACGCCGACGAGGTCTACACAGCGACGTTTCGCACCCAGCGGGTGCAGCACGCTCACCTGGAGACGCACGGGGCGATCGCCTGGCCGGAGCTGGACGGCGGGCTGACCGTGCGGTCCAGCACCCAGACGCCGTACCTGACCCGACGGGCGCTGGCCCGGCTGTTCGGCCTGCCGGCCGAGAAGGTCCGGGTGGTCGCCGGCCGGGTCGGCGGCGGGTTCGGCGGCAAGCAGGAGATGCTCGTCGAGGACGTGGCGGCGCTGGCCGCGCTGCGCACCGGACGACCGGTGAAACTGGAGTTCACCAGGGCCGAACAGTTCACTGCGGCGACCACTCGGCATCCGTTCGACACCCGGGTGACGGTGGCGGGGCGCCGCGACGGTACGCTGACCGCGATCCGGCTGCACGTGGTCGCGGACACCGGCGCGTACGGCAACCACGGCCCGGCGGTGCTGGCGCACGGCTGCAGCGAGTCGGTGGCCCTCTACCGGTGCCCGAACAAGCAGGTCGACGGTTGGTCGGTCTACACCAACACGGTTCCGGCCGGCGCGTTCCGCGGCTACGGACTGGGTCAGGTGTCGTTCGCGGTGGAGTCCGCCGTGGACGAGCTGGCCCGCCGGCTCGGGTTCGATCCGGTCGCGTTCCGGGCCCGCAACGTGATCGGCCCGCAGGATCCGCTGGTCACCCCGGTCGGGCACGACGACACCGTACGGGTGCACAGCTACGGCCTGGACCAGTGCCTGGAGCTGATCCAGCGGGCCCGGACCGAGACCCGGCAGGAGGACGTTGCAGCCGGCTGGCTGGTCGGCGACGGCATGGCGGTGGCGATGATCGCCACCGGACCACCGGGCGGTCACCACGGCCGGGCCCGGGTCACCCTCGACGCCGACGGCGGCTACCAGCTGGATATCGGGATGGCCGAGTTCGGCAACGGGTCGACCACCGTGCACCGGCAGTTGGTCGCCGACGCGCTGACCAGCACCGTGGATCGGGTACGGATCCGGCAGTCGGACACCGCACTGGTCGGTCACGACACGGGCGCGTTCGCCTCGACCGGCACCGTGGTGGCTGGCACCGCCGCGCACCGCGCCGCGGTCGCACTGCGGGAGGTGCTGGTCGACGCCGCCGCACGGGCGACCGGCGTCGACCGGCGGGACTGCCGGGTGGACGGGACGACGGTGCGGTGCGCCGGCCGGCTGGTCGATCTGGTCGACCTGGCCCGGGTCGCGTCGGCGGCGGGCCGGCCGCTCACCGCCGACGGACACGCCGACGGGGCGCACCGCTCGGTGGCCTTCGACGCGCACTGGTTCCGGGTGGCGGTCGACCCGGACACCGGGGAGATCCAGATTCTGCGCAGCGTGCACAGCGCGGACGCCGGGACCGTCCTCAACCCGATGCAGTGCCGGGGGCAGGTCGAGGGCGGGGTGGCTCAGGCGCTCGGTGCCGCCCTCACCGAACATGTTGACATCGACGACCAGGGTCGGGTGGTCACCGACGACTTCCGCAGCTACCACCTGCCGACCTACGCCGACGTGCCGCTGACCGAGGTGCTGTTCGCCCGCACCAGCGACCCGCTCGGGCCGGCGGGCGCGAAGTCGATGAGTGAGAGCCCGTTCAACCCGGTGGCCGCCGCGCTGGCGAACGCGCTGCGGGACGCGACCGGAGTCCGCTTCACCGACCTGCCGTTCACCTCCGACCGGGTGTGGAACCGGCTGCAGCACGACCGGGCCGACGGCGAGTAACGACATCGGCGAGTAACGACTGAAGGAAGAATAGATCATGGTGGCTGTTTCGTTGGCGGAGATTGTTCGGGCGCCGAAGGTGTTGCTGCATGACCATCTGGATGGTGGGTTGCGGCCGGCGACGGTGGTGGAGTTGGCGGACGAGGTGGGTCATGTGCTGCCGGTGACGGATCCGTCGGAGTTGGGTCGGTGGTTCGTGTCGGCGGCTGATTCGGGGTCGTTGGAGCGGTATCTGGAGACGTTCGCGCACACGGTGGCGGTGATGCAGACGGAGGCGGGGTTGTTCCGGGTGGCGGCGGAGTGTGCGGTGGATCTGGCGGCGGACGGGGTGGTGTACGCGGAGGTGCGGTTCGCGCCGGAGCAGCATCTGTCGCGGGGGTTGGGGTTGGGTCAGGTGGTGGAGGCGGTGTTGGCGGGGTTCGCGGCGGGGTGTGCGGAGGCGGCGGAGGCGGGTCGGGTGATCCGGGTGGGGACGTTGTTGACGGCGATGCGGCATGCGGCGCGGTCGCAGGAGATCGCGGAGTTGGCGGTGCGGTACCGGGATGTGGGGGTGGTGGGGTTCGACATCGCGGGTGCGGAGGCGGGTTTTCCGCCGACGCGGCATTTGGACGCGTTCGAGTTTTTGCAGCGGGAGAATTTTCATTTCACGATTCATGCGGGTGAGGCGTTCGGGTTGCCGTCGATCTGGCAGGCGATTCAGTGGTGTGGTGCGGATCGGTTGGGGCATGGGGTGCGGATCGTGGATGACATCGAGGTGGGTGGGGGTGGGGTGCGGTTGGGGCGGTTGGCGTCGTATGTGCGGGACAAGCGGATTCCGTTGGAGTTGTGTCCGTCGTCGAATGTGCAGACGGGTGCGGTGGGTTCGATTGGTGAGCATCCGGTGGGGTTGTTGCGTGATCTGCGGTTCCGGGTGACGGTGAACACGGACAACCGGTTGATGAGTGGGACGTCGATGTCGCGGGAGATGTGGTTGTTGGTGGAGGCGTTCGGGTGGGGGTGGTCGGAGTTGCGGTGGTTGACGGTGAACGCGATGAAGAGTGCGTTCATCCCGTTCGACGAGCGGCTGGCGGTCATCGACGACGTCATCAAGCCCGCGTACCGGTCCCTCGTCGAGGTCGAGGTGGCCGACCGTGTCGGTTGACGCCCAACCCCGCAGATGCGGCGGTGCGACCGCCGGCCGGTGGGGTGCCATCCCGCACCGCAGGCTGCTCGACGCGGTCGCCGCAGCGGTCCCGGCCGACCGGCTGCCCAGAGTGGAGACCGCCACCGTGACCCATCTGCTGCGGCCGGTGCCCTGGCAGCGGCGCTCCGGCCTGGTCAGTCTGGTCAGCACCGCCTACCCGGCGCTCGCCCACCGGATCGCCACCGTGGTCGACGGCGAGTTCCCCTGGGTGCGGATCGCCACCACCGCCCGGATGAGCGGACGCGACGACCGGGACCGGTTCGACGTACTCGTCCCCAGCGGCCGGGCCGACGAGGTGCTCAGCTGGCTCGCGCGGCTGTGGCAGACGGCGGCTGAGCAGGTCGGCCCGCACGCCCGGCCGGATCTGCGTACGCCGGCCGCCCGGACGATGTGGCGGGCGGCGCTGCTGGTCGCCAACGGCTCCCGCCGCCGCAGCCAGGTCCGGGTGCGGGTGCCGGATCCGGCTGCGTTGACCGCGCTGGCCCAGGCGGGTGACGCGCTCGGCCTGGCCGTGCACCAGCATGTGCGGCGGGGCAACTCCTACTTCGTCACGGTGGACGATCCGGCCCAGTCGGTCCAGTTGCTCCGGATCGTCGGCGCCGGGCCGCACGCCGAGGCATGGGTACGCGACACCGCTGCCTGACCGGTTGACCACGCGGACCGGTCCGCAGAGCCTCCGGACCGCGTTGCTCACTCATAGCAGTCATGTAGTCACCCCGAGTCGCTATGATCCCGGCAAAGCGCAGGGCGGGAGGCCGAATGCAACCGGTAGATCCGTACCAGCTCGTCGAGATGCTGGGATCATGTCCGGCGGGCAGCGTCTGGTCGGCTGTGGAACCCCACGGCGAGCAGATCACCGTGGCGATACTCGACGCCGACGCGGCCGCCGACGAACGGTGGCGGGAGGCCTTCTCCTCGGCCGCCGAGGCGCTGGCCGACCCGACGGCGGGAGCGCCGACCTTCCGCTACGCGAACTTCACCGCCCGGATCCCCTGGGTCACCTGCGGTGCCGGGCCCGGTGAAGGGGCAGAGCGGGTCTTCCTCACCCTCGGCCAGGACTATCGACCGGCTTACCCTCCGGTGCCCCGGTTCGCCGTGTCCGGACCACCGCGCCGACGCGTTCCGCGCCCGCTGCTGGCCGGGGCGGCGGTCGTGGCGGTCCTGCTCGCCGGCGCCGCCGCCGTCATCCGGTGGCCGGACCGTTCCGACGACTCCCTACCGGTGGCCGGGCCGAGCGCAACGCCGAGCCGGGCGGGCGCCACCCCGCCGCCGGCCACCCCGGACCAGCCCGGGCTGGAGCCACCGGCGCCGAGCTCCTGGCGGACCGACTGGCCCCGGTTCACCCCGGAGGACACGGTCCGCACCTACACCGACCTGGCCGACGTTGGTCTGGTCCTCAAGGTGCCGTGGAGCTGGGACTGCTCTCCCGTCCCGGACGACCGGGACCCACAGACCCGCCGGCTGCGGTGCGGCGGCACGTTCGGCGATCAGCAGCAGGACGAGGTCGGTGGCGAGGTCGTGGTCCGACCCTGTCCACAGCGGTGCACCCCGCATCGGCAGGCGACAATGCGTCAGGCCGAGGAGGCATGGAGTCAGCGATGGCTGCAGGCAGGCATCGCGACCGCGTACGCCGAGATCAGCACCCTGCAGATCGACGGTGAGCGGCGGCACGGGCTGGTGATGGTCGCCTACTGGCGCGGTGGGCAGGACGGGTCGATCGACCGGCAGTTGGTGCTACGGATGACCGGCCCGGCCGACGGGGCCAGCCCGCTGCGCATGATCGCGAACTATCTCCGCACTTCACTGCTGCTGTAGTCGGCTGACGGCGGTGCCGTCAACCACACTCGGCTTCGATCCAGTCGGCGAGTTTCGCGGCGAACTCAGCCGCCGCGAACGACTTGGCATGTGCCTCGATACCGGCGGTGTCGAGCTGGTCGAGCCGACGCAGCAGTGGGACGTAGTCGTCGGCCCGGGTCGAGTCGACGAGGTGTCCGGTAGCACCGTCGACGACGGTCTCCAGCAGCCCGCCACGACGCAGCCCGAGGACCGGCGTACCGCAGGCCTGGGCCTCGACCGGGATGATGCCGAAGTCCTCGTGTACCGGGAAGAGCAGCGCCCGGGCGCCCCGGTAGAGCTGCCGCAGCCGGGCCCGGTCCGGACGTACCTCGAAGGTCACTTCGGCGCCGACCAGATCGGCGTGCCGGCGCAGATAGGCCTCCTGAGGCCCGGAGCCGGCAATGACCACCGGCATCCGGGCGGCCGCGGCGATCGAGATGATCAGATCGAAGTTCTTGTACGGGATCCAGCGCCCCACCCCGAGCAGGTAGTCGCGTTGCGCGACGGGGTCGTCCGGCTGTGCCGTGGCGAAGTAGTCGACGTCGACCGGCGGATGGATGACCACCGCGTCGCGGTGCCAGAACCGCCGGATCCTGTCCCGCACCTCACGGGAGTTCGCGGCGTAGCTGGCCACGTGCCGGCTCAGCCGCACGTCCACGGTCTGCAGGACGCGCCGGGGCAGGGCGAGCAACCGGCCGGAGCCGCGGCCGTCGTGGTCGGGACTCCACACGTAGCGGGCCGGCGAATGGACGTAGCTCAGATGCCGGGTCCGCCCCGGCACACCGAGCCGTACGGTGTGCGCGAAGGCGTGGCTGGACGACAGAACCACGTCGAAGTGCTCCCGGCTGAGGGTCCGCCACACCAGCGGCATCAGCGGCAGGGCGAGGGTCTTGCTGCGGCGCAGCGGTGTCCGGGCCAGCCAGGATTCCCGCAGGCCCTGGTCGGTCACCCCGGGGTCGGACCACAACACGAACCGTTGGGCGTGCGGGACGAGGTCGGCGATCCGCCGGAACACCTGCTCCGACCCGCCGGTTTCGCCGAACCACTCATGGACGAGGGCGACCGAACGGCCGGCAAGTGGTGTCGTCAACTCGGCGAGCTCCCCTCGTGGGCGTCGGTGCGCCGGTCGGCTGGATCAGCGCCCGCGACCACGGAGCACCTCGGCGACGGTACGCAGCACCACCTTGATGTCCAGCCACAGTGACCAGTGCTCGATGTAGAAGTTGTCGAACCGGGCCCGGTCGGAGATCGGTGTGTCTCCCCGCAGGCCACTGACCTGGGCCAGCCCGGTGAGGCCCACCGGGACCCGGTGACGCATCGCGTAGCCGGGCAGCTCGGCGGAGAACTTCGCCACGAAGTACGGACGTTCCGGCCGGGGACCGACCACGGTCATGTCGCCGCGCAGAATGTTCCACAGCTGTGGCAGCTCGTCGAGCGACGTACGTCGCATGAACCGTCCGATCAGGCTGACCCGGCGGTCGTCGGCGATCGACCAGGTGGTCCGGGCCTCCTGGTCGGTTCCGGGGCGCAGCGACCGGTACTTGATCACGTTGAAGGTCCGGCCGTGCTGGCCGATGCGCTCCTGCCGGAAGAAGATCCCCCGGCCGCCGTCGATGAAGGTCGCCACTGCGCACAGGGCGAGCACCGGGCTGAGCAGGACCAGCGCCACCGAGGCGAGTGCCACGTCGGAGGCCCGTTTGACCATCCAGCGCGGACCGGACAGCGCGATGTGCCGTACGTGGACCAGCGGGATCGCGCCGATGTGGTCGGGTTGCCGACCGTACGATCCCGACCCCCACAGTCTGGCCACCGCCCAGAGGTCCTGGCTGGCGCACTCGGGTCGGCGCAGCAAATCCATCAGCCCGGCTTCGGGGCAGTCCGGATCGGCGATGATGAGCACCTCGGACTCGACCATGTCGATCAGCCGGCCGAGGTCGTCGAAGGTCCCGACCAGCGGCAACGACGCGCCGTCGGTCTGCCGGGTGACCGAGTCCACGCAGCCGGCGAACCGCAGGCCGTAGCTGGGGTAGCGGCGCATCAGCCGGGCCAGCTCGGCCGCGACCGGACCGCTGCCCAGGATCAGGGCGTTGTGTTCGACCCAGCGGCGACGGCGGGCGAACACCACCACCGCCCGGGTGACCGAGCGTCCGATGATCAGCAGCACGGCCGACACGGCGATCCCCCGCATCAGGTCGGCCACGTACTCCACCGAGTCGTGCCGCAACCCGGCGATTATCGCGACGGTGCCGGACGCGGTGAGCAGGCGTCCGCACAGTGTCGGCAGTTCGTCGAGGAAGCTGACATGGCGTCTGGCCCGGTAGAGCCCGCTGAACGCGAAGACTGCGATGGTCAACGCCGCCATGAACAGGGTGCCACGCCAGTAACGGTCGGAGATCAGCAGCGGAGCGAGCAACGCGGCGAGGTCCACCGGCGCGGCGATCATCCAGGCCCGTAGCGGCCGAGTGCGGCTCGATGCCCGCGAACCAGCGTACGGCAGGACCGCGGTGGCGCCAGCCGACGGGTCCGGCCCCTCGTCCGGCCGTGGCCGGGGCACCAGCGGCAGCAACGGGGCTTCCACGACTTGGCCATGCCTTCCCGGTTCGATGGCTCGGGGCTGGTGGTCGGTACCGGAGGTCACTGCGCCGCGGCGAGAATCTCGTCGACCGCGTCGCGACGGACCGCGTCGTAGAAGGAGTCGGCCGCCTCGGTGTCGGCGAACACCACGCTCTCGTCACCGACCCGCCCGGTGCCCTCGGTCGGGCTGGTGACAAAGGTGAGGTCGTCGCCGCGCAGGTGTCGCAGATCCATGCCGAAGTCGATCAGGGACAACGTCTCGTCGACCGCCACCGCGTCGGCGGTGGCCCGGACGAACGAGTTCAGCGTGGCCGGGCTGGACAGCACCCCACCGGATGCCGCCTTCTCCAGGATGGCCTTGATGACCTGCTGCTGGTGGCGGATCCGGGCGAAGTCACCATCGGCGAAGGCGTACCGCTCGCGGGCGTAGTCGAGGGCCGCCGCGCCGTCCATCGTCTGAGGGCCGGCGGCGAACGACCGTCGGTTGTCAGGGTTGAGGGAATGGTTGGAGGTGAACGCCTCCTCGACGTCGATCTCGACCCCGCCGAGCGCGTCGACGATCTCCCGGAATCCGGCGAAGTCCACCAGGGCGACGTTGTCCACCCGCACTCCGGTGAACTCCTCGACGGTCTGCACCATTAGTGGAATACCACCCCAGGCGTACGCGGCGTTGATCTTCGCTTCCCGTCCACCGCGTGTTCCTTCCTGGTTTTCCGGCACGAAGACCCAGGTGTCCCGGGGAATGGAGATCAACTGGGCACTCTGCCGGTCCGCCGCGATGTGCGCCAGGATGATCGTGTCGCTGCGGGAGCCCGACGTGCTCTGCGGGTCCCGGGTATCGCTGCCGAGGATGAGAATGTTCGTGGCGGTGGTCACCTTTTCCGGCCGGAACTCCTCCGGCACGTCCACGAACGCCTCCACCCGCTCGATCCCGGACTCGATCGACCGCAGGTAGAGCCCACCGGCGAGCAGCCCACCGCCACCGAGTAGCGCCAGGACCACGAGCACCGTCAGAACGACCCGCAACCCGCGGCGACGGCGACGCGGTGGCGCGGCGGCGGAGTCCACTACCGATCCGGGATCCTGCGTCCCCGGCCGCACCCCGTCGGCCACCCCGCCCAGTTCCTGGGCGGCCGTCGGGTCCGCGAGCTGTTCTCGACGTGACATGTCAGTGATAGTACTGGCGGAGATTTCCGGATGATGTCCGCCCGGGACAGTCGAAGATCCACCTTAATCATCCACGCCGGTCTTATCCGCATTCACCTTCCTACCGGGCGCGGCCCGGGACAGCGGATCATCGTTCCTAACTGGCCGGCGGACCTGACAGATTCCCGTCAGACCGCCGGGCATTCTGCCCTAATCGTCCGGTCCGCAGAATCGGCGGGTGGCAGCCTGACCGACACTGGATGGACCGTCCGCTTAACTGCAGGATCGGAGTGCCGAGGTGACCATGGAGGCCGGTGCTGACCGGGCACGTGACCGGCTCGTCTCCCGGGGCGTGGCCGAGTTGCTGACCCTCGTCGGCCGGCTGCTGCGCCGGCCCCGGCGCGGCGAGCACGACCTGCCGGTCGTCGTGGCCGTTGGCGCCGCCGGGTCCGAGGTGCACGCCGGGGTGCTGCGCCGGCTGCGCCGGCCGGCCCGCCGTCGGGTGCCGCACGTCGACGTCGACGCCGCCGAATTCCCCGACGCAGCCGGGATCCGCCCGATACTCGACGCGATGCACCACCAGCTCGCTCTCGACGCGTTCGGCGGTGAGCCGTTCACCTTCCGCCACTATCCGCTGGCCCGTTGGCTGATGGACCAGCGGCTGGCCGACGTCGAGGTCTCCGAACGCCGGGCCCGGCTCACCCAGATGCTGCGCGACTGGCGCCGCCGGCCCGCCACCGAGAACCTGAGCGGCGCCTCGGACGCCGAGACCATGTTCGCCACCGCGTACCGGCTGCTGCTCTGGCTGGTCCTGCGGGCGGTCCCGGACGTGGTCTTCCGGGCCGCGTTGTCCGGGCGGCTACCGGTGATCGGCGGCCGGTACCGCTGGTTCATGCGCCAGCAGTACCTCGCGCCACGACAGAGCGGCACCTTCGTCGGCTTCGCCGAACGACTCACCACCGACCTGCGTACCGGGGAACAGCCCGGGCAGGTGCGCAAGCTGCTGGTGCACGCCTTCCTGGAGGACCTGCGCGCCGGACACCTGCGCCGCGTCTGGTCACCGAACGGCTGGCAGCGCACCGCCTACCCGGTGCTGCTGCTGCGCGACGTCGCCCCGGACAACGCCGGGCACGCCCTGCTGCGGCTGGTCAACGATGTCCGCAACGAGACCGGCCGGTGGGACCCCCTGCTGATCCTGGCCACCGCGGCCGAAGGCTACACACCGGTACCCGGTGCCGCGACCCCGATCCGGCTGACCGAGGTGGACATCGGACTCGACGAGTGGCGCGAGGCCCTGCCGGAGCAGCGGCGGCTGCGCCGCGCCGACGCGTGGATGCTGCCGCTGGCGGCGACCGCCGACCCCGACGACCGGTACGGACACCCGACCGCCACCGATCTGGCACCGCCCGCGCCACCGTGGTGGGCCCGGCGTACCGTCGCCGCCGCCGTGGTCCTGGCCCTGCTCGCCGGTGGGCTGTTCTGGGCCGGCGGGCGGTGGGGTCCCGGTTGTCTGCCGCACCCGGGGCAGGGCGAGATCTCGCTGCGACTGATCGACGGGGAGTGCATCGGCTACAGCGACAATCCGGCGTACGTGTTCAACCACGACCCGGGCCAGGAGGCGCTGCGCGGGGTACAGGAACGCATTTTCCGGCAGAACGAGGAGGTCATGCAGGTCTGGCGGAGCAGCCAGCGCCGACGCCCGCTGATGACGCTGGTCTATCTGGGCATCATGACCGGCCAGCGGACCGGTCCCCGGGAGGTTTCCTACGTCTCCGAACGCGAAGAGCTGGAAGGGATGGCGGTCGCCCAGTATGCCCGGATGAAGGCGTCGGCGAGCACCGACGGCCAAGCGCTGCTGCGCATCGTGGTGGCCAACGGTGGCAAGCAGATGCGACACGCGGAGCGGACGGTGGAGCTGCTGGCCGGGCTGGCCCGCCGGGATCCGACGGTGGTCGGCGTGGTCGGCCTGGTGGAGAGCCGCACCACCACGGCACGGGCGCTGCGGCGACTCAACGAGGTGGGGCTGCCGGCGGTCGCTCCGACGCTGTCCGCCGACGGGCTGCACCGCAACTCGCGGCTGTACCTGCAGATGGTCCCGCCCAACGCCGACCAGGCCGAGCTGGTGTCGGCGTACGCCACCCGGGTGCTCGACCTGTCCGAGGCGCACATCTACTACACCACCGGCGACAACAGCCCACTCGCCGACGACCTGTACGTCAACACGCTGGTCACCGGCCTGACCGACCGGCTCGGCGAGCAGGCCACCGCGCGGCCGTTCCGGGTCGGCGACTCGCTCGGTCACGAATGCGGCTACCCCGGTTTGCTCTTCTTCGCCGGCCGGTACTCGGAGTTCGACGAGTTCCTGGAGGCGCTACGGGGCTGCCGGAACAATCCCCCGCTGCACCTGGTGGCCGACGACTCGGTCAACCGGTACCTGGCCAATCACCAGCTGCGGGCGAACGCGCCGGGCAACCTGCCGGTGACGTACGTGTCGAAGGCCGCGTTGGCGATGTGCACCAGGCTGGTGGCCGACGCGGTCGCCGACGAGTCACGCCGCCGGTTCCTCGACCTGATCCGCCGCGACGACCTGCTCGGCGAGCGGCGGTGCGTGGACGGCTCCGGTCCGCCGGTCGGCGAACGGGTGGCGCTGGCCTACGACGCGACGATGATGCTGATCGCGGCGGTGGAGCAGCTCGCGGCCCGGCTGAACGTCGGCTCCCGGCCGTGGGACGCGCGGGCGGTCAGCCCGGTCGCGGTCTTCACCGAGGTACTGCGGCAGAATGCCGCGGCGGCGTACCCGGGGGTGACCGGGCCGACCCGGTTCTCGGCCGACACCGGCGAGCCGGTGGAGAAGCGACTGTCGCTGATGTACGTGGCCAGCGTGCCGCAGGTCGACCGGGAACCGCATGAGGTCTTCTACTGCGGCCGGGCGCAGCCGGAGGACCCGCCCGGCTGCCATCCGGCACCGGCGGCCCCGAGCGGTGACACCGGCTGACCGCCCACCGGGCGACCAATGGAACCTTCCGGACCGCCGGGGAGTCGGGCACTGCATGGGAGAATCCCCGCCGGACGCCGACGGCGGCGGCCCGGCGCGCCCTGACGACGTCATCGGCCAGGTGTACGCCGGCAGCTACCGGCGGCTCGTCGTGCAGCTGTACGCCGTCACCGGCGACCTGGGCGAGGCACAGGAGACAGTGCAGGAGGCGTTCGTCCGCGCCCTGCTCGCTCCGCACCGCTTCGCGGAGCTGGACAACCCGGAGGCGTGGCTACGCCGGGTGGCGGTCAACGTCGCCCGCAGCCGGCACCGCCGCCGGGCCGTTCTCGCCCGGCTGCTGCCCCGGCTGGCCGCCCCGGTCGACACTGAACGGTTGATCGCCGACAGCTCGGCCGAGCACGTCGCGCTGATGCGGGCGCTACGCCAACTGCCGGCTGGTCAACGACACGCGATCGCCCTGCACTACCTGGCCGACCTGCCGGTCGCCGAGGTCGCCGACGCGCTCGGCGTGACTGAAGGCACCGTCAAGTCCCGACTATCCCGGGGCCGGACGGCCCTCGCCGGCCTGCTCGTCGACACGTCGACCAGTCACACCCGGAGCAGCCATGCCTGACCTGCGGCTGACCATTTTCGACCGGGAGCGAATCAGCGAAGCGGTGATCCAGCCGGCGCTGGACCGGCTCCGGGCGCGGGCCCGACGCCGGCGGCGGACCATGATCGTCGCCGCCGCGCTCGGCCTGCTGCTGGTGGCGCTGGTCGCGCCGGGCCTGGCCGCGACGGTGGGCCGCCACCGGTCCGACAGCCCTGTGCCGTCCGGCCCGCTGCGGATCACCGTGTGGGACGACCGGACCGTGGTGGGTGTCGACGGCCCCGGCGACGACTGCCGGTTCCGGTTCACTCGCAGTGACGACGCCGGATCGACGTGGCTGCCGCTGAACGGACCGGACACCACGGCGGACTGCCTGCACGACGCGGCCAGCCACCCGGTGTCCCGGGCGGTGGCGTTCAGCCTCACCCCGGACGTCTTCCTGGTCGGCGTCGGCGTCACCGATCACGTGTCCATCGACGCCGGCCGGACCTGGCGGGACGCCACCGCGACGACCCGCACCGTCACCGCGTTCCCACCCGGAGCGCAGCCGGTCGACTGTCTGACCCCCTGCGCCGACCTGCGCCCGCCGGTCGCGGTCGACCCGGTCGACGGCACGGTGTACCGGCTGGCCGACCCGCCCACGGTCGGCGGGCGGGTGTACGTGGCCCCAGACGGGGCGATCTGGACCGCCGGGCAGGCCGGAACCGGGCCGGGCACCGTGACCGCGGTCAGCACCGACCGAGGCGCCAGCTGGCGGACCACCGCCGGACCGGCCGGCGCCCTGGTCGCCGGCCTCGCGGCCCGCGACGCCCGGCAGGCGTTCGTCCTGTTCGACCCGATCGACGCGGGCGGGACCGGCTCGTCGGCCGCCCGGCCGGTGCTGTGGCGTACCACCGACGGTGCACGCAGCTGGCAGGACCTGGCCGCCCCGCTGCCCCGGCTGGGCCAGAGCGCGCTCACCGTCGGCGACGACGGCCGGCTGCTGGTGGGCGGCATCGGCCGGCACACGGCGCCGACGTGGACCAGCGACGACGACGGCACGACCTTCACGGCCGGCACCGCCGGCCCGTACGGCGAGCTCGGTGCCCTGCCGGGGCTGCTGTGGGTCTCCGCCGGGCAGCCCGGCGCGCCCGGCTCGGTCACCGTCGACGGAATCAGCTGGCGATCCGTACCACGGCCGACCCAATGACCTGCCACCTGGCCTGAGCTGCACGGATTCATGATCACGTGACAGCTGCGTCACGGTGCCGACATCAACCGGCCGGAGATTGTGGCCACCGCTTCACCGCCAGGAGGTTCCATGGCCCCCACCCCTCCGACCGACGACGAGTTGAACACGTTCATCGTCGCCCAACTCGCCTCGCTCGGCATCGACCTCGACCAGCTGCCGGCCGGCACCACCGCCGACCCGGTCACCGGCTCTCCCGGCCGCGACTCGGTCCTCGCCTCGCTGCGGTCCTTCATGCGCAGTACGGTGCCGACCCTCGCCGCGTACCAGATGCCGACCCCGGACGCCGACGACCCGGCGACCGCCATGGCGCTGTCCCAGCAGCCCGCACCGGTCCTCTACCCGTCGATCAGCACCGAATGGCGCAAGCCCCGATGACAACAGAGGACGCCATGACAGACTCATCCACAGACGTACAACTGCCGCTCGACCGGCTCCTCGACCGCCGCGCGTTCCTGGCCCGCACCGCCGCGCTTGCCGCCACCGCCACCGTCGGCACCGTGGCGCTGCCCGGCCTGGCCGGGCTCGCCTCGGCCGCGCCGAGCGGCACCAGCGCCCCGGCCGTGAAATTCAACCCGGAGCTGGACCGGGGGGCCGCGTACAACAAACCACGCGAGTCGGCCATGTCCGACCCGACCGAATGGACCATCTCGGAAGCCGCCTGGATGATCCGGCACAACAAGATCGTGCCGGTCGAGCTGGTGCAGGCCTATCTGGACCGGATCACCGCGTACGACTCGACGTACCAGGCGTTCAACGTGGTGCTCGCGGAGGCGGCGGTCAAGGCCGCCCGGCAGTGGGCCAACCGACCGCACCGGGGGCCGTTGCACGGCATCCCGCTGGCCATCAAGGACAACTACTTCACCGAGGGCGTGCCCACCACCGCGAACTCGTACCTGTTCCAGGACTTCGTCCCACCGTACGACGCCACCTCGGTCGCCAAGCTGGTCGTGCAGGGCGGCATCGTGCTCGGCAAGACCCAGATGGGTCCGCTGGCCACCACCCGGGCGACCCTGCCCAATGGTCAGGTCACCACCGTCAACGCCTGGACGCCGACGAACCCGTCGACCAACCCGGGCGGATCGTCGACCGGCACCGCGACCGCCGTCGCCGGCCGGCTGGCGAGCTCGGGGATCGGCACCCAGACCGGTGGCTCGATCACCTCGCCGTCCAACGCCCAGAACCTCACCGGCATCAAACCGACGATGGGCCGGGTGTCGCTGGCCGGGATCGTCCCGCTCACCTACACCCGTGACCACCCCGGCCCGCTCGCCCGGGATGCCAAGGACGCGGCGATCATGCTGATGGCGATGGCCGGGCCGGACCCGGCCGACCCGCGCAGCCAGGGCCTGCCGCCGGTGCCGAACCTGATCAACGCGGCGACGCCCCGCTACGACGGCGACAACCTTCGGATGCGGTGGAAGACCCGGATCGGGGTGCTGCCTGGCTACGCCGACGGCAGCTCGGAGACGGCGGCCGCCCGCCGCGCGTTCCTCGCCGAGATGGCCGCCATCCCGGAGTGCGAGCTGGTTGAGGTGCCGTTGCCGGACGAGTGGAGCCTGCTCACCGGAGGCGCGTTCAACAACGTACGGCTGCCGGAGCGCAGCGAGCCGTTCATGCCGTACCTGCGCACCGACCTGCGTGGCTTCGGGGTGTCGGTGACCAGTTGGCTGCAGGGTGCGCTGCTGGGCGCCAACGGCTGGGTCACCGGCCAGCGCGCCAAGCTGCTGCTGCTGGACCGAATCCTGGACCAGATCTTCAGCAGCTGCGACGTGGTGGTGCAGACCAGCCCGGTGCCGTTCGACATCGTCGGGCTGCCGGAGATCGCGTTCCCGATCGGCTTCTCCGGTGGCGGGGTGCCGATCGGCACCATCCTCGGCGGGCAGCCGTACGCCGAGGACCGTCTGCTGTCGGTGGCCGCCGCGTACCAGGCGGTCACCGACTGGCACTGGCGGCGACCGGCCGACCCACCGGCGGTCGCCCCGGCACCGGCCGGGGCGGCCAGCGCCGCCCGGTCCACGGCGGCGACGCCGTCGCGGGGTCGGATGACCGCCGAGGAGGTCGCCGAGCTCACCCAGTGACCGACGCGCTTCGGCGTGGTGCGGGCCGTTCACCCGGTGGGTGGGCGGCCCGCAGTTCGCCACCCGGCGGAACACGGTGCCCCGACGCTCGCTGCGGGTCGGCCTTCCGGACACCAGCACCACCAACTAAGGTTAGCCAAACCTGACCACTCCGGGAGTCCGTGGCCACGCCAGCTGCACCGGCCGCTGCCGCTCGGCCGGGCGCGCTCCCGCGCGACTTATGGAGAGCGATGAGCTTCAAGGACGCCAAGAAGCACACCACGCTGTGTGTGGTGAACGTCGTCGGCACCGAACGGATCAGCCCGAACTTCATCCGGGTCACCCTCGGCGGCGACCAGTTGCAGCGCCTGCCCGACCACGGCTTCGACCACTGGTTCCGGCTTTTCCTGCCGCAGGAACACGGTGAGACCACCTTCGACCTGCCCAACCGGGCCGACACCATCGGCTACCTGAAGTACCTGCGGATCCCGTCGGCGACCCGCCCACACCTGCGCAACTACACGGTCCGCGCGTTCCGGCCGCAGGCCCGCGAACTCGACATCGACTTCGTCGTACACGGCGACGAAGGGGTCGCCAGCCGGTGGGTGCAACGCACCAGGGCCGGTGACACGGTCGCTCTGCTCGACCAGGGCCGCGGCTACGAATTCGCCCCCGACACCACGTTCCACCTGCTGGCCGGCGACGAGACCGCGCTGCCGGCGATCGTCGGCATCCTGCGGGATCTACCACGCGACGCCACCGGTCTGGCCGTGGTCGAGATCCCCGACCCCGCTGACACCCAGCCGGTCGACGCGCCCGCCGGGTTCGAGGTCCGTTGGTTGCCCCGCCCGGCCGAGGCCCGGCCGGGCAGCCTCGCGCTCGCCGCGGTGCAGGCCTGGACGACCGACAGTCCGACCACCGTGTCCGCCTACTTCGCCGGCGAACAGGCCCTGCCCGCCGGGGCCCGCCGTCATCTGGTGGAAATCGGTGTCCCGAAGCGCCGGATCAGCTTCACCGGCTACTGGCGACTCGGCAAGACGCACTGAACCGGCGCTGCTCCGGCGCGACGACGAGGCCACCCGCGGTGCCCGCAGAGGTAGGTCACCCGGGCCTCACCGGTCCGCCCAGACCGTGACGTCGACCACCATCCGGGGTCGGGGCGGAGTCGGCGGTTCGACGACCTGGATCAGCGCGGTACGCCGCTCGTCGGTCAGCACGCACAGCTGGTCGCCGCGGCGGATCTCGCTGTGCCAGATCGTGGCCACCAACCGGCCCGGTCGCTGCTGAAACGTCCGGCACGCCTGGTAGCCGCCCGGCCGGCCAGCCCGCACGAGCGCGAACGAGGGCGTGTCCGACGCGCTGCGGATCCGGTGGCACTCGACGATGAGGTCGGCCAGGCCACCATCGCGGACCGGGCCGACCAGCCGCCCGGTGCTGCCATGGCCAGGCTCGCCGGTGTCGGCGTCGATCTTGTCGCGATAGTTGGTGATCACGTCCGTCGTCGCTCGCAGGACACAGCCGGTGCGGTGCAGCGCGACCGGCACGGGGGCTTCGACCGGCCGGTGGGCGGCCACCGCGTCACACGCGACGGTGGGCGTGGTCCGGGTCGGACCGGCGGTGGCTCCGACCGCGCCCGCGGTCACCACCAGGGCGCAGCCGGCCGTCATGGCCACCCACCATCGACGGCGCCCGTCACGGCGTACGGGCTCGGGATGCTCGTTCTCCCAGCGGTGGGCCAGACGCTCCCGCAGCAACCGGTGCCGAAACTCGTACACACCGCCCACCCGACGCAGTCCCTTGTGTCGTGACTCGTACGCCTGATCGAGGAAACGTGTCAGTTGCCACGGCAGCGGGCTGCGCGCAGCCAGCCAGATACGTGCGATCGTGAAGTGCAGCCAGGCCGCTCGGGCACCTCGCACGATCGCCGCACCGACGCCGAGCGTGAAGGCCGTGGCCATTACGGGCGGATTGTCGGCGGGTCTGACCACGAGCTTGAGCACGAGCCCGGCGAGCACGCCGGTCACGATCGGGCTGAACGCCATGCTCACCAGTGCGGCCCTGCGGTCGTTGCGCAGCACCCCGGACGGCCGGTCCCCCTGCGTCGTGTCCGTCATGACCTGGCCCTGCATCAGCAGCATGACCGCGCCGGCCGGCACCGCGATCAGGTAGCCGGCCGGTGCCATGTGCCAGGCCGGGTCGCGGCCGAACATCACCATCAGAATCGCCACGAACAGTGTGGCTCCGGCGGCCCCGAACGCCGCGCCCCTTGTCGACTCCTCGATCAGGATCCGCGGCCGCGAGCCGAGCCGCCAGGGTCAGGACAAGCAGTTTGTTCGAGCCACTGTAGACTGCAAAGGCGTGGCGGCGCACCTCCCCCCTGGGTGTCCAGCGAGGATCCGGCAGAGCACTCCGGACCGAACTGGCGGTCCGCCTCGAGATCAACCGGCGGTACAGTACCTCCCAGGACCGCGAAGAGTCGCCGTCCAACTGCATTGTGAAACCGGCACACTCCAAGAAAGGGATGATGTGGTGAGCAGACGCTTCACCGCCGGCGCCGTCGCGACCGCGACCGCGCTGGCCCTGCTGGGCGCCGTACCGGCCAGACCGGCCGCCGCCGCCCCCGACGCCGCAGGTGACGTCACCGAGTACACGGTGGTCGCTGAGGCCGGCACCGGCGCCGCCGAGGCGATGGCGGCCATCGAGACTGCCGGCGGCACCGTCACCGGCAGCACCGCCGACGTGGGCATGTACCAGGTCGTCACCGACGACGCCGAGTTCGCCGCCAAGGTCGCCGCCGCTCCCGCGCTGCTCGGCGCCGCAGAGAAGCGGGCCATCGGGTACGCGCCACGCCAGCGCTTCGACGCGGTGGAGCAGGAGCACCGCATCGCCGGCGCGGCATCCGCCGGGGCGGCCGGGCGGCGCGGCACCCGGATGGACCCGCTGGACGACAAGCTGTGGGGCCTGCCGATGATGCGGGCGGACAAGTCACGCCGGGTCGAGCCGGGCGACCGGCGGGTCACCGTCGGCATCCTGGACACCGGCGTCGACGGGCAGCACCCGGACCTCAAGCCCAACTTCAGCTACTCGCTGTCGCGCAACTTCGCCCCCGACATCCCCGACATCGACGGCCCGTGTGAGGTGGAGTCCTGCCTGGACCCGGTCGATCGGGACGACAGCGGCCACGGCACCCACGTCGCCGGCACCATCGGCGCCGCCGCCAACCGCTTCGGCCTGTCCGGCGTCGCCCCCAACGTCACGCTGGTGGCACTCAAGGGCGGCCAGGACTCCGGCTACTTCTTCCTCGACTCGGTGGTCAACGCCCTGGTCTACGCCGGTGACGCCGGCATCGACGTGGTCAACATGTCGTTCTACATCGACCCGTGGCTGTACAACTGCCTGGACAACCCGGCCGACTCCGCCGAGGAGCAGGCGTCGCAGCGAGCCACCATCGAGGCGGTCAACCGGGCACTGCGGTACGCGCACAAGCGGGGCGTCACCCTGGTCGGCTCGCTCGGCAACAACCACGAGGACCTGGGCGACCCCCGCCCGGACTCATCCAGCCCCAACTACGGCGGCACCCCCCGGCTGCGCACCATCGACAACGACACCTGCTGGGACCTGCCGGTCGAAGGCGCGCACGTGATCGGTGTGTCGGCGCTCGGCCCGTCAAAGGCCAAGGCGGACTACTCCAACTACGGCACTGAGGAGATCTCGGTCGCCGCGCCCGGTGGCTGGTTCCGCGACGGCTACGGCACGCCGACCCACCGGACCTACGACAACACCATCCTGTCGTCGTACCCGCTGCACGTGCTGCAGGAAGAGGGCGCGGTCGACGCCGACGGCAACATCGTGCCGGACGCCGAGTCGTACGTGTTCAAGGAGTGCACGTCGGCCGGGGTGTGCGGCTACTACACGTACCTGCAGGGCACCTCGATGGCGTCGCCGCACGTCTCCGGGGTGGCCGCGCTGATCGTCAGCCGGTACGGCAAGCGCGACGGCCACCGGGGCGGGCTGACCCTGGACCCGGACAAGGTGGAACGGCACCTGTACCGGACCGCGGCCGACACGGCCTGCCCCGAGCCGCGCCTGGTCTCCTACGCCAATGAGGGCCGGTCCCCCGAATGGGACGCCTACTGCGACGGCAGCACCAGCTTCAACGGCTTCTACGGCCACGGCATCGTCGACGCCTTCGCCGCGGTCACCCGGCCACTGCACCACCACCACTGAGGACACCGCCGGCCGGCGGCCGGGGTGGGCTGATCACCGCCCATCCCGGTCGCCGGCCGAAGCCAAGCCGGCGCCGGCCGCCGCCAACCGGTCGGCCAGCGCCGGATGGGCCTGCCGCAGCCGACGCGCGGCGGACCGGTCGTCGAGCAACTGCCCCCACAGCACACCTCGAGCCTGGTCGAGCAACGCGACGCCGGCACCCGGATCGCCGCCGTCCACCGCCACCGCCGCCGCGTCGGCGCCGAGCAGTTGCCAACGCGCCAGCGCGTCCTCCTGGCCGCTGCGGCTGCGCCCACGCCAGCTCAGCCGGGGAGCTGGTCCAGAGCCAGCCGGTAGCCGTCGGCGGCGGCCAGCTCACCCCGCCCGGCATGCAGGCCGGCCAACTCCACGGCGGAGCTGACCAGCAGGTCGACCGGCGACGACGGGTCCTGTAGCACCTGCCGCCAGGCGGCCGATTCCGGGCCCACCCACGAGTCCGGGTCGAGGCCGCGCCGCTGCCGGTAACGGTCCCGCAGGGCCAGCGACAGGCCGTACCGCAGCCAGGCTGCCGACACGGCGGACGCGGCTTCCGACGGCATCCGCGCCAGCACCCGCGTTCCGCGCTCCCCCGCCTCGACCGCCCGGTCGAGGTCGGCGGCGTCACCGTCCTGGCGCCAGCGACGACGGTAGATGCTGACAAGGTTGTTCAACCAGATGACCAGGTCGGCAGCTGCGCCGACCTCGGCGGCCCGCACGGCGGCCTCGCCGAGCCCGACCGCTTCGTCGATGCGGCCGACCGACTTCAACCGCAGCGCGTGCATGGTTAGCGCCGCCGGCCGGTCCCGGTGCCAGTGCGGCAATTCGGCCAGCAGCCGGATGCTCACCTCCAGCGCGGTGTCCCGGGCATGCTCGTCACGGAACGCATTCCACCGGTCGGCCGCGAGCGAACTCGCCCTGGTGCTGCTGCTGGCTGAGGTCGGTGACGGTGAGCGCGCCGTCGTGCAGCAGCAGATTGCCGTCGGAGGGCCGCTGCAGGTTCTGGTCGCCGTGGCAGGCGAAGTGCGCCCAGCTGTGCCCGGGCAGCTGGTCGAGCACGACCTGTTCCCGGGCAACGTTGCGCAGCGGCGGCTGGCCGGGGGTGTGTGGCAGCCCGACGACCAGCATCCGGGGGTCGGTCGGACCGTCCCGGCGGGCCTCGACTGCTTCCCGCAGCACCCGCAGCGTCGGCGTGTAGGAGGAGACCACCCGGTCGATGACCGTACGCGGGGGCGTGCCGGTCAACGGACCACCGGCGGCGCGGTGGTGGCCGGCGGCGTGCAGCGGCAGCAGCGCCAGCGGCCCGGTCGGGCACCACCATATCCGCGGCCACGACGTGCCGGCCGGTGGCGTGTCGGCCAGGCCGAGCGCGTCGAGCACCGGCCCGGCCACGTCGTCCCAGAGCCATTCGAGCACGTCGCCGAGGGTATCGTCGTCGGCCAGCGCCGGCACGGTGTCGAACTCCCGGGCGGCGCGTTCGGCGACGCCGAGGCTGGTCAGGTAGGCGTCCGCCCGCTCGGCCACGGTCCGTGCGGTGAGCCGGGGCAGCTCGACCACCCGTACACCGGCGGGTTCGACGATCAGCGCGTCGCACCGCCACCGGCTGACGTTGATCACCGCGGTCCGCTGCCGGTTGTCGGCAGCAAGGTGGACAACCGGGGCGGCAGCAGGAAGTCCTCGAAGCCGGGCAGTCTGCGGACCTGGGCGACGGTGTCGTCCCATTCCCGGGCCGCCGCCATCCGCCGGTCGACTTCGCGTGACACCGCCAGATCCGTCGGACCCTCCTCGTCAGACTCTGCCACATTCCTGTCGGACAGACAGTTACGCCGTGACGGCGTTGTGTGCGGCGTCCTCAGGTGACACGATCAAGAAGCATCTACTCAATCCGATCGAGGAGGTGGACATGCGGACGTTGCGGCACCTGGCAGCCCGACTGGTGGGCAAGAGGCGGATCAGCGGCCGGTACGACTGGTGGTACTACCACCAGGCGTAGAGCCCGTCGGACACCGGGAGCAAAGGCAGGACCTCGGCAGCGGGGTCCTGCACGCGGTTAGGAGCCGCAGATGGCACCACTGAAGCAGGGCGACCGACCACCGGGGCCGCGCGGGCACTGGCTCACCGGCAACACCCCGGCCTACGAGGCCGACCGGATCGGCTTCATCCAGCGCAATCATCGCGAGTACGGCGATGTGTTCACCTTCGACGAGCGCACCGTGTTCGTGATCGACCCGGAACTGGCCAACGATGTGCTCACCCGGCCGGGCAACGCGTTCCTGCCCGAGCTGGCCCCGTTCGACGCCCGGCCCGATCTCGACCGGGCCGCCGAGCGGGCCGAGGCCTGGATGCCGGCGCGTCGGGCCGCGTGGGCCGGTCTCGACCGACAGGCCAGCGCCGCCTTCGACGGGCGTACCGTCGAGATCCTCGACGCGGCCCTCGACGCGGCCGCCGGCCGGGAAACCGACGTGCTGGCGATGATGCGACGGTACGCCGCCGCGACGATCGCCGACTATTGCTTTGGCGTTGACGCCACAGGGTTCCCGGAGCTGCTCGCCGAGGGCGTCGCCGCCACCGCGCCGTTCGAGACCGCGAAGTACGGGTTCGCGGCCTGGCTGCCGGTGCGCCGCAACCGTCGGTTCTTCCGCGCGCACCGCGCGTTCACCGACGCCCTGCTATCGGTGGTGCGACGCCGTCGGGCCGGCACGTCCAGCAAGGCCGGCACGTCCACACCGGACCTGCTGGACGTGCTGCTGGCCGCCCGGCCGGTCATGCCGGACCGGGCGGTCGTGTCGACGCTGCGCCCGGTCCTGCTCGGCGGACACGGCGTGCCGGCCGCCGCGCTGACCTCGCTGACCTGGGAACTCGCCGGCCGACCGGAGCTTGTCGCCGCGCTGCGGGCGGAGGCGGGCGGGCCGGCCGGGTCCGGCGACCCGCCGCCGGCGGCCCGGCTACCGCTGGCCGAGGCCGTGGTCAACGAGGCGCTGCGGCTGTATCCGCCGGCGTGGCTGATGACGCGGACCGCCCGTACGACCACCGGGTTGGGTCCGTGGACGCTGCGGCCCGGCGACGAGGTGCTGATCGGCGCCTACCTGATCCACCGGGATCCACGGTGGTGGCAGCGGCCCGACGAGTTCGACCCCGGCCGGTGGGCGGCCGGTCGGCCGGCACCGGGGGCGGCGTTCCTGCCCTTCGGCGCCGGGCCCCGGGTCTGTATCGGTACGGCGTTGACCATGCGCCAGCTCACCCTCACCGTCTCCCGGCTGGCCCAGCGCGGCTCGGTGGAGTCGTCGAACGCCGCCTCCATCCGGCTGCGGTTCGCCGGCCGGCTCACCCCAGCTGGCCTGCTGGCGCGATTTGTCGACGGAAAGTCGTGACCACATCCCGTTGCGTACATAGATCCGGTGTGCAAAGGTCGTAAGAATCACTCACCTCGATCGAGCGAGGAGGTAGCCATGCGGACACTGCGCCACCTGGCCGCCCGACTGGCCGGCAGGAAGCGGGTCAGCGGCCGGTACATGTACTGGCCCTACCACTACGAGTAAACCGACCCGGCGGACGACGTCGACGACTGCAGGACAGGGTCCCGGGGCCCCGCCGATCGGCCGGGCCCCGGGACCCTCCTGTCTGACCGCCCGGACCGGTGGTTCAGCCGCTGGCCAGCTGATTGTGCAGGCGGCACCGTTGATGGCGCTGGAGCCGGTGTTGGTGATCCGGAAGTCGACCGCCTGCTGCGGCAACGAGTACGGCACCAGGGTGTCGGTTCCGCCCGGGCTGCTACCGAAGTTGGTCACCTGGACCATCGACGTCCGGGTGGTAACCGGCAACCCAGGTCACCTGCGCAAATCGGAATCACGCCGTCTACAGTCGGTACCGCTGCCCCCGAGCCACGCCGGAGCGCTCGTGACGAGCCTGTTCAGCATCGAGGAGATCTATCCGGAGGAGGCGGGCCGGCCGGTGCGGCTGCCCCGACGGCAGACCGGCAACTCGCCGCAGTGCCTCGCGGTGACCCTGCTGGCCGACTACACCCTGCGGACCCGCGCCTGGCTGCCGTCGGCCGCCATCGTCGCGCTACTCGTCGAATCCGGCATCACCCCCGCCGGGCCCGGACCGCCATCAGCCGGCTCGCCCGCAATGAGGTGCTCGAGGGCAGTCGACGCGGTCGGCACAGCTCGTACCGGCTCGCCCACGCCGCCGCCAGCCCGGCGATCGCGGACACTGGATCCTCACCGCCACCGCGACGGCCCGGCCGTGGGACGGCCAGTGGGCCCTGGTCGCGTTCACCTTGCCGCAGGAGCACAGCGCGCAACGGCGGGCGCTGCGCGGCCAGCTCCGGTGGCTGGGGTTCGCGCCGCTGCACGACCCGAAGTGATGGACACCTTCCGGCGGTTCCCCACCCTCGATCCACAGCTGCCGGTCGAGCTGCTGCCGGCCAACTGGCTACGGGATCCCGCCCGGGAGGTCTTCGCCGCCGTCTACGACAAGTCTCGCCGACGTCGCCCAACGACATGTCCGGGCAGTCGTCACCCGCTCCGCCGGTGACGCGGCCCCAGACGACGCAAGCCGGGTCGGCGACCCGTACCGTCGGACGGTGACCACGACCGGGCCGCAGCGCCCCGACGTCCGCGTGGTCGCCGTCGGCGTCGGCGCCTACCAGGCCGGCGACGGCTGGACCCTGACCGGGCCGGTCGACGACGCCGTCCGGATCGCACGGTTCTTCGTCGCCCACGGCGTACCCACCGGAAACGTGGACCTGCTCACCGACCCGGCACCCCCGGCCGACGACCTGCCGGCTGGGGTACGGCGGCGACCCGCCGACCGCGCCACCGTCCGCCAACTGCTGCTGCGCGAGCTGCCTGCCAGCTCCGCGCGGGAACTGTACGTCTACTGGGGCGGCCACGGCTTCGTCGACCCGCGTCGGCGACGCCGGCTGTACTACGCCGACGCCACCGACGCCGACGCCGTCAACCTCGACCTGGACTCGCTGCTGGCGACGTACGCCTCCGACCTCGTCGCGGTGCTGCACCGGCAGCTGTGGCTGGTCGATGTCTGCCAGACGCACGGCCCGGCCCGGCCGCGCCGGATCGACGGGCACGAGACCTTCCCGAGCGGCGACCCGGTCGCCGGACGCAGCCAGGACGTGCTGTTCGCCGCCGCCGTCGGCCAACCCGCCGCCAACCTGGACCGGCAGCGGACCGGCCTGTTCAGCCGGGAGCTGCTGCGGTTGATGGACGCCGACGGCCTCACGGCGCTGGCCGACCCGCAACGGCTCGCGGAGCGGCTGCGGGCCCGGTTCACCACGCTACGGGCCGACGGTCTGACCGGGCAGACCCCCACCTATCTGTGGTACCGCGACGCGTCCGGCGACGAAGGTCTGCTGCTGGCGGCGGACCCGGGCGGGTCGCGCAAGCCCGTCGAGAGGCCGGTGCGGCCGTCGACGGCGGCGATCGGCGCGGTGGTGGACGCGCTGTTGGAGATTCCGGAGTTCCGCCGGCCGAACGACCGCGAGGAACTTCTGTCTTTGCTGCCCCCGTCGGTGTACGCCTCGATCCGGCGCAACCCGGCGACCCGGATCGACGCCGTCAGCACCGTCCGAGGCTGCCTGCACCACGCCACCGGACTGTCCGAACTCGTCGCCGCCGTACGCTTCTTCACCAGCGACGACGCTGCCGTCGACCACCTCGCCGAGACGGTCCGGCGGCTCGCCGGGTAGCTACCGCCGGTCGACGTCGGCGCTGTGACGCATGCGCCCCGGCGCTTCCGTTGCCGTGCGGGGATAAGCGATGATGAGGACATCGACCGTCACCTTTCGTGAAGGGCTACCGCTGATGGACAGCACCCCGGCCGGTATCGAGTCCGAGATGCTCGATCTGTCGACGGTGGACGTGGCGACGCTGCGCGGCGTCGACGACTCCGACATGACCGCCGCGATGGTCCGGGTACGGCAGCGGATCGCCGACGCCGAGGGCAGCATCAGCGGCTACAGCGGATCGTTCGCCAGTCGGGCCACCGGAGCCGACCCCCTGGCGGAAGACCGGATCGGTTGACGGGCCGGGCGGCGGTACCCACCCACGCAATCGCCGTCGACGACTTCCGGCAGCTGGCCACCACCGGCGGCGACGAACGGACCGCAGCAGCCCTGCGCGGCTCCGAACGTAGCTGGCGGCTGACCGCGCTGCGCGCACTGGTGGACGCCGTCGCGCGCCGTACCGACGCCGCCGGCCCGCTGTCCGGTGTCGACACTGCGTGGCAACTGCTGGTCCGTGCCGACCGCGCCGACCCGGACGCCACCGAGGAGGTCGTCGCCCAACCGCAGGTCGGCATCTGGGTGGCGCACACCCTGCGCCGGCTCACCTCGGCAAGGTCCGGCGATCCGCCGCTCTGGGTCGACGTCGGCTACCTGCACTCGCTGGCCGCCGCCGCTGCGGTCCGCGCCGGGCTCAGCTTCGACCTGGTGGTCCCGGCCCGCCACGGCCACCTCGCGCTGCCCACCGTCGCCGCCGTGGAACTCCCCCCGCGGATCGAGCGGGTACAGGTGGTCGCAGCCGCCGGCACGGTCACGGTCACCGCGGGCGGCGGCGACCCGGTCGGCCCCGGCGACCCCCACTGGCATCCGCCGGTCCGGCTGGTCGCCACCGCTGGCGGGATCGACCTGCGGGTGGAGCTACTCGATCGGGACGTCTACCGGGACCTGCGCGGACCAGCAGCGCCGGCACCGCTGAGCACCGACCAGGTGCGCCGCTGGCAGGCCCAGCTCCAGCAGGCCTGGGAGCTGCTGGTACGGCAGCAGCCGCAGCGCGCCCGGACGGTCGCGGCGATCCTGCGGACCGTCGCGCCGTTGCCGGCCCGGGAACGGTTCCGCCAACTGTCCGCCTCCGGCGCGGAAGCCTTCGGCACCATCCTGCTGTCCGAACCGGACGACGCCACCCAGCTGGCGATGACGCTGGTACACGAGATCCAGCACCACAAACTGGGCGCGCTGGCCCATCTGCTGACCCTGGTGAACGACGATCCCGACCGGCGGTTCTACGCACCATGGCGCGACGACCCGCGCCCCGTCGCCGGGCTGCTGCAGGGGGTGTACGCGTTCGCCGGGATCACCGACTTCTGGCGAGTGCACCGGCGGCACGCCCCGGCCGGGCAGGTCGCGTTGGCCAACTTCGAGTTCGCGCTCTGGCGTCGCCAGACCCGGCACGCGGTGCGGTCACTGCTCGACTCGGGCCGGCTGACCGGGCACGGCACCCGGTTCGTCGAAATCCTGCACGACACGGTCGCCACGTTCGGGACCGAGCAGGTACCGGCCGGCCCGCAACGGTTGGCCGACCGGATGGCCGTCGACCACCGGGCGCTGTGGCGGGCGCACAACCTGCGGCTCGACGCCGCCGCCCGGACCGAGCTGGCCGCCGCCTGGGCCGGCCGACGGCCGTTGCCGGCCTGCCTGGCGGACGCCCGGGACGGCCGGCCGGCCACGCTGACCCGCCCCGACCGGGCCTGGTTCGACGCCCGCGCGGTGCTGACCCGCCACCGGCTGACCGACCCGGCCGGCTTCGACCGACTGACCGCCGCCCCCGACACCGTAACCGGCCTGGTCACCGGCGCGACCGCCGCCGACGTCGCACTGGTCGGCGGCGACGCCGACCGGGCCCGCGCCGGCTACCTGCGGCAGCTGGCAGCCGATCTGGCGGCCGGGACAACGGCGGCGCACAGCTGGATCGGGCTGGGACTGACCTGGCCGGACGGGTCGACGCATCCGGCGGTGCGGGCCCTGCTGCACCGGCCGGAACTGGTGATGGAGACGCTGCGGCAGGCCGCCCGCCGGGGCGCCCCGGTCGACGTACCCGATCCGGTCGAGCTGGCGGCCTGGGTCGGTGCCGGACTGCCCGCCGACGCGCACCGGCCGGCGGATCCGGCCGGCTGGCTGCTTCTGAACCGGACCCGCCACTGAATCCGGGCCCGGCCGTACAGTTCCGGAGCGAACCCGCCGGGGCAGGTCACAGCGGCAGCGGATCGATGTCGCAGTTGGCCCGCACCCCGGCCGCCGCTGCCGCCGTCGCCGGATGCAGCTCACCGAACGTCGACCGGAACCGGTCGACGATGTCGTCGAACAGCAGACTCGCCTGGGAATCCTGGCCCAGCCCGCGCAGATCCATCGCGAGGTTGACCCCGCAGGCCAAGGTGATCGGATGGCCCGGACCGAGCTGCTCCGTACAGCTGTCGAACGTCTCGGCGTCGAGCGCCCGCGCCGTCTCGTACTCACCAAGTTCGTACAAGGCGCTGGCCAGGTTGACCCGGGCGGCGAACACCAGGGCGTGGCTGCCCCCGAGCCGCTGAGTGAGCCGGCGCAAGCCCTCATCGGCCATCTCGCGGGCCTGCTCGTGCTCACCGAGCAGGCGCAACGTCACCGCCAGGTCGACCTGCGCCCCCGCGGTGTGCGGGTGGTCCTCGCCGTAGAGCGCCCGCAGACCCTGCACGGCGGCCTCACCGGCCTGCCGCGCAGCCCGCAGGTCGCCGGTGACCCGCAGGTCGATCGAGACGGTCAGGTTGGCCAGCACACTGTCCGGGTGGTCGTCGCCGTAGCGGATGCGGAACCGCCGCAGCGCGTCGGTGGACAGGTCCAGCGCCTCATGGTGCTGGCCGGCCTTACGCCGGAAGCCGGCCAGCTGGTGACTCTGCCGGACCAGGTCCGGATGGTCGTCGTACTTGAGCACCCGGCGGGCGTCGGCGACCAGGTTCTCCTGGCTGGCGTGTGCCGTCACGTAGTCCCCCAGCTCACGCCGGTCCAGGTTGATACCGCCGAGGGTGTTCAGGCTGACCGGGTGGTCAGTGCCGTAGATGTGCACCAACTGTTCGTAGGTCTGCTCGTCGAGCTGCAGCGCCCGACCGAACAGCCCGGACAGCCGCATGCTGACCGCGAGGTTGTGCGCGGCCCGCAGCGTGAACGGCTCCTCGTCACCGAAGTTGCGCTTGGACTGCTCGTAGACGGTGATCGACCGCTCCAACGCCCCGTCGAAGTCACCGGCGACGCGATGGTCGGCGGCGACCGCACCGAGCGCGTCGAGCGTCTCCTCCTCAATGTCGCCGACCGTCTGCCGGTACAGCTGCAACGTCCGGGCGTTCAACTTCGCGGCGGCGGCGTAGTCGCCGACGACGAAGTACATGAACCCGAGCCAGGTCGCCATCCGCAGACTGTCCGGGTCGGTGTCGTCACCCCGGTCGATCCACGACCGGTACGCCCGCTGGGCGAGGTCGCGGGCACCGATGTGGTCGCCCCAACGCCACAGGTACTTCGCCTCGTTGAGCACCATGTCCCGGACCAGCTCGTTACGGCAGGTCTCCGCGCCGGACGCGACGATGTGCGGGTACAGCTCGGCGTAGCGGGGCCAGTGGTCGGCGTCGTCCGGCTCGTCCGGGTCGTTGCCGGCGAGCAGCAGGTGGGCGCTGTGCCGCAGGTCCTTGCGGTCCTGCTCGCTCATCTGGTGGATCAGCACCCGCTGGACCAGCCGGTGCATCTGCAACGAGTTGGTCCGGTGGTCGATGCGGGCCAACGACAACCGGCCGATGGTCCGGATCGCCTGCTTGAGCCGGATCGGGCTGCGCACCAGCGGATCCAGGTCGGGGTGGATCTGCAACCGGGGCTTGGACAGCAGCGACCGACCGATCGGCTCGGACGCGAAGAACGCGCAGACCTGCAGCAGACGCAGCGCCGACGGGTCCCGCTCCCGCAGCCCGTTGAGGGAGATGTGCCAGGCGGCAGCGACCAGCGGCGGGTAGTCCTGCTCCACCTCGGTCACGTCGTCGACGTCGGGTTGGCTGTCGTGCAGCAGCTGCAGGTACTCGTCGGCGGTCATCGTCGTCTCCGCGCGCCAGGCCGCTGCCTGCTCGATGGCCAGCGGCAGGTCACCCAGCGCGGCGGCGAGCCGCTCCGCGTCGCTGACCAGAAGGTCCGGGCCACGGCGGCGGAGCAGCTCGATGCTCTCCTGCCGGTCGAACACGTCGACCGGCAGGCCGCTGGCGATCTGGCCCCACCGGGGGTCGCGCGAGGTGACCACGATGCTGCCCGGCCCACCCCGGGGAAAGAACCGTTCCACGTCGTCGGGGTCCTCGGCGTTGTCGAACACCAGCAGCCAGTTGGCGTACGGGCGTCCGATGCGCAGCGCGTCGAGCACCGCCGGCACGGCGGTGTTCGCTGTCGCCGGCACCTGCAGGTCGAGCCGGCTGGCGAGCTCGGCGAGTGCGGACTGGATCTGCGCCGGACGCTCGGCGGAGATCCACCAGATCAGGTCGAAGTCCTGCTGGTGCTGGTAGACGTACTCGACGACCAGTTGGGACTTGCCGACGCCGCCGGCACCGTGCACCGCCTCGGGCAGCACCGCGGTGGTGCCGGCGCGCAGCCGCTGGTGCAGCGTGTCGAGCAGCGCCCGCCGGCCGGTGAAGTTGGCGTTGCGCGGCGGCAGGTTGCCGACGACGGCCGGCTGCTGGTCGCGTCGCTGGGTGCGCAGGACAGCGGTGGTCGGCGGGACGACACTGCCGGTCGGAGACACCGCACTCCCTTCTGGGTCGGGTCCGGGGTGGGGCGTCTGCTGCCGGGCGCCGAACGGGAAGGGCGCTCCCGGCGACGCCATTATGTCAGACATCGTCGGCTCCATACCTGTATGACTCGCTTGCGGATTTGTCGCCGGATTGCGGGATCTGCGGGCCCGGACCGGCGAACCCAACGCCCAACCGAGCCGTTCGGCGGCGACCAGGTTCGGGCCGCCCAAGGCCACGTGCACCGCCAGCTCGACCCGCAGAAACGGCTCGGACGCCGGGGTCACCCGGGGGTACGTGGCCTGGCGGGGGCTGCGGACCCGACGGGTCAGGTTCCGCACCGCCTCGATGTCCCGGCCAAGCTCACTCTCCACCGTGTACTGCACCTCGATGATACGGTCCCGGTAGCTCGACGCCAGCAACTGGTCACGAACCCCGTGGCGGAACTCGTACCGCAGCCGGGTGTCATCGCCGGACGTGCCACCGCCGTGTCGGACCGGCCGCATCAGGTCACTGGTCAGCACCTCGGTGAGATGCGCCGGGTCGAGCCGACCGGCGGTCCGCTGCACCGCCCGGATGATCCGCGAGGTCAGCGGAGCGGCGGCGAGCCGGGTCGCCAACGCGAACGCCCGGGGCGACGCCTTGGCCCGGAACCGGGCGACCAGCTCGCTCGCCCGCAGCGTCGACCGCGACCAACGCGGTACCCGCCCCGATCCCGCAACCCGATCCGACAAACTCACCAGCAGCGCCGGCATCCGCACTGTGCCGGCTGTCGCCCCGGCCAGCAGCCGAGCCCACCGCGACAGCCAGTCGCCGCCGCGCTCGATCACCGGCACCGCGGTCCGCTCCGGCCCGCCGGGCTCCGCCGCCGACCACGGGTCCGGCACGCTGGTCCGCCATGGACGCTCGGCGGTCGGTAGCCGGGCGCTGGCCGGGGTCCACAGCACTTCGGCGGTGTCCATTCCCCGGTCGTACCAGTGCTGCTGCGGCAGCACGTTGACCACGGCCAACGCCGCCAACGCCGCCCAGCCGACCAGCACCGGGAAGATCAGCCCGGTGGTCCAGGCCGGCGACCGGCCGTGCGTCACCAGGAAGACCACCGGCGGCCCGCCGTCACCCGACGGCACGGTCAGCGGGGCGTGCGGGGCGTCACGCCAGCGCACCGCGCCGTCGGCGACCACCACGGACCGGACCGACACCGAGGCGAAGCACTCCTGCTCGCGCAGCATCGCCAGGAAGTCGGCGAACTCGTCGGACCAGAACTCCATCACCGGATCGTCGTCGATGACGACGAGGACCTCACGACGACCGGCGATCTCCAACTGCCGGGCCGGCTCGGGCAGGGTCGGACGGACCGCAAAGGCCGACCCACGCGACGACAACGAATCCATCATGGAGCACCACCGGGGCGGATGGTGCCGCCGACCGTCCCCCGGTGACCGTCTCCGCTCATTCGCGGGCCTCTCCCAAGTCGTCGCCGGCTGAGCCAGGCTGTCCGGGCTGCCGCAGCGGATCGTCCCACAAGATCACAAAGCCGTGCCCGACGTGCCGGCCCGAAGCAGACGGATCCTCACCCCAGGCCGACTTCCTCAACTTTGCGACATGCATGGGCAGCTGCGCCATCCCCCCGGCGAACCCATTCGCCGACTCGACCATCGATCGCAGCACCCGGCACAGCTCAACGGCCAACACCGGATCGCGGTGCCAGACGATGGCTGGGACACCGGACCGTACGCCGACAAGCAGTTGCCGCTCGGCCGCGCTGTCCGGCAAGGGAGAATCGCTCAACACCAGAACGACCGCCGCCTCGTCACCCGTCAGCAACGCCTCCAGTTGGGCGTCGACCTGATCAGGCGCGGCGCAGAATATCCGAGAAGACCCGCCCTCCGCAGCAACGCCACGCCAGCGCACCCGCCACCGCCGATGCCACTCGGGGGAACGCAGCCGCTCCAACGAGCGGATCACCAGTGGATACTCCACCACCAACGGGCTCGGCACCGGCGACCGAAGTTCCTTGCGCCAGGTGTCGACCGGCTCGTTGAGCAACTGCCACGGCAGGACGATCTCGATCGTCACCGGCCCCGCCTGGTGCGCCCAGCGCCGCTCCGTCTCCGACAGCACCTCGTCGACCGCAGCCTCCAGGTCGCCGTAGCGCACTCGGCGATGCTCACCCCGCACCGGTGCCCAGGTTGGCGACGCCCACTGATACCAGTGGGACATGATGAACGTGTCGTCGTCACCGCCGTACTTCTCGAACTGGATGACCAGGTAAGCCGTCGCGGGGCCGACGGCACCGTCCGCCACGGCAGCGGCGGCGGCGGGGGCGGCGGTGGCGACCGCCGCGACGGGCGACCGGCCGAAGCGGGTCCCACCCACCCCGACGAGGGCGTCCTCCGGCACGTCCCACTCATCGGCCAGGGCCCGAATCAGCTGGCGCAGCCGCTGCCGCGCCTCGGCCGGCACACTGTCGTCGAGCCGACCGAGCAGCCGCAACCAGTGCGGCACCCCGCCAAACCCCGTCCCGTCGCCCGCCACACCGGCACTCGACGGCGCCACCGCCAGATGGGCGAACAGATGCCACAGCGAGGTGCAGTGCTCCGGCGGCGGCTCCTGCCGGCACTCGACCACGAACCGACGCCACCGCGCCGTCACCCGCAACTCGGACAGGTCACCCCGCAGCCAACCCAGATCGTGATCGGCGAACTGCTCGAACACCTGCCACTCGTCGGACAGCTGGAGCAGCGTCAGGGTCCGCGCGCCGGCCGGCTCCAGTAGCTCGAGACACTCGGCGAGCAGCCGCAGCCCGCCGGTACGGTCGATGCAGGCCGTCACCAGGTCCACCAACTGCGGCCGTAACACCGCCAGGTCACGCAGCCGCAGCGGCCCGCCGAACGCCTCCTCGACCAGCCGCAGCAGCACCTGGCGGCTGCTCGGATCCCGGACCACGTCCGACTCCTCGAGCAGACCGGCTACCTCGGCGATGATCCGGCGACGCTCCGCCCCCTGCGGGGACGGCACACGCCGCTCGACGTCACTCGGGTCCAACATCGGGCCGGCCGTTCCGCCTGCACCGGGCCGACCCGCCCCGGATCAATCGAGCCGTCCCGGCCCGAACGGGTCCAATGTCTCCAGCGCACGGACCACGTCGTCGGCGTCGCCGGCCAGCTCCGCCCGCCGCCGCTGACCGTCCTGCTCAAACACGGCGATCACCCGCAGCGGGCCGGAGCGGCTGCGCAGCAGCGACTGGATCGCGTACCAGCCGGCCGACGACGCGATGCCGACCGCGATCTGCAGCAACGTGTCGGCAACCGGGCCCCGGGTGGACACGATCTCGAACTCCGCCGCCGGATGCCAGGTACGCGCGGTGACCCCCTGCGCGGTCAACTGGTCGACCAACTGGGTCGTGTGCGCCGGGTAGACCGGTGTGCCGTGGTCGAACCCCTGCGGCAGAAGGACCACGTCGGTGCCGGCCACCGGCCCCGGACCGGCATCCGCGGGCACGGTGACGACGGATTCCTCGGAGAGCATATGTCGATGGTATGTGGACCACGCGAACCAGCCGACCCCGGACCGATCCAGTGGAGCGGCACTGCTACAACAGATCGCATAAACATGACCGTCACTGTTTGCAACGATCGAGCGGAGGGCCGCGATGCCCGACCCGACCGAGCCAGACTGGCGGCCGGACTACACCGGCGACAACAGCCTCGGTGATGTCGGTGCCGGTCGACGCCTCGGAGCGCACCTGTACTACCTGTACCGGGCCGGCCGGAACGAGCTTCCGGAGATTGCCTCTGTCTACGCCAGGCTGACGAGGCGGATGCACAGCATCGTCGACGGGTTGGAGACGCAGTTCGATCGACCGGGGCTCGGAATGCATCCGGCGCACCTGCGGCTGATGGAGTTGCGGGACGAGGCGCACGACGTGTTCCGTCAGACCTGCCTGCGCATGCAGGAGGTCGGTGCGGCGCTCGTGGACATCGCCGACTCGTACGCCGCCACCGACGAGCTGGCCGCAGACGAATTCTCCCGGCTGCTGCACGACAACGCCGAGGAGTACGGCACCTCGCCGCCGCACATCCCTGAACTACCCGGGGTGCACGATCCCCCGCCGAGCAGACCGACCCATGACGGACGAATCGGTGGTATTTGAGATGACCGAGCCCTGCTCCGACCCCTACTCGCGATCGTGACGGAGGTTTGATGAGCGAGCCTTCGATCACCTACGACCCGCAGGAGTTCTACCGCACGCTCTCGGAAATCCAGGGCTACTTCGCCGAACTCCGCTACATCGACACCGCGATGGCCTTCCTGGAGGAAGAGAAAGCCAGCTGGTGGCATCAGACACCGGTCGGCCCCGGCACGCACTACATCGAAGTCCGTTTCGGGCCCACGTTCCCCTTCACGAAGATTTACCACGTACCGGCGGACTACGTACGCATGCCATGGCACGACAGCCGCAAGGATGAGGTCGAGGAACATCTTCGGACGTTGGCCCGTGAGGCTGCGACGTGGGCGGCCACCGAGGTCGATGCCATCACCACCCGGGTCAAGCCGTATAGCTGGCCTGCTGGCGCCTGGTACGAGAGCCAGTGCATCGAGCCGATCCTGAGCGCGCACGACGCGCTGGCAGACGAGGTCAGCGCCGACTTCGGCAAGCTGAGCCACAGCCTCGGAAACTGGGAGGGTGAGGCGGCCGACAACTTCGCCACCAACTTCTACAACCCGTTCGAGCACATTCTGCGTAGTCAGAAGCAGCTACTCACCGCGCTCGCCGCTGGCGTCACCGCCGCCAAGGCCATCGCCGAGTCCACTCAGCACAGCCTCATGAACGTGGTGCACTACACCGGTGAGGCGCTACGTGAACAGCTGGAACTTGCCCAGAGCATGGCGGAGCTGGCGCGGCAGGAGTCGCTACGCAACATTCTGATCATCGCCGGCGGTGCAGCGACCGTATTCGGCGGGATCCTCGGTGGCGCGACGGCGACCGTCGGTGGCCTGTGGGTGGCGAGTTCGGGCGTTGTCGCGGGTGGCGTGAGCATCGCCGCGACCACCATCCCAGATGGCGGCTGGGCGGCGCTGAATCTGCAGGGCAGCACCGCCGCTGACCTGCTCGACTCGGTCTCGGACGCGATCGGGCAGATCGTCGAGAATGACAGCGATCAGCACGCGGCCCTGCAGGAAGTGACCCAGGAAGCGCTCGACCGCGTCGACTCGCTCCGAATCGGCGACGGGGATGGCAGGCTCATCCCGGTCGAGCCCAACATCGTGTCCGGCGTCGACGGCAACGATTTCTACCTACCCTGACGGCATTTCGACACGACGGCCCTGGAGGACTGCCATGCGTCTACATACCGGTCGGCTCCGGCGCGGCATCGTCGCAGTGGCGCTCGTGGTCGTCGCTGCCGGATGCGGTGCTGGCGGCCCGACACCACCGCCTGAATCGAACCCACGGTACGGGCAGATCCCTGAGGACCTGTGCTCCCGGCTGCAATTCGAGGCGGTGTTCGGTCGGTTTGCTCTGGACCTCGCCCGTTCCCATGAGGACGGCTCGGACTATCGCACGGAACGCACCTACTGGCGGGAGCGATGCGACTTCGGCGCCATCGCACCCGACGAGCACTTCGCCACCGCACTCGGCGAGTTCCAGCCGTCCGGCGCGATACAGGTCCGCGTCTACCACGGCGTGGCGGGCGCGGTGCAGGCCTACGATCAGGAAGTCGCGAACTACATTGATCTACCAGAGGAGACCGGGCCGGACCCCGCCACCGCCGATCTGACCGGTTGGTGGGGCGACAGCGGTAAATCGCTCCAGACGGCACTGGTGCTGGATCCCGATGACTTCACCCTCGGCGACTTCGCCGCCTCGCAGCTCGACGTCACCCACCTCATCCGCCACGAAAACCTGGTGCTAGTGGTGTACGCGGGCGCGGTGGCCCCCACCGGGGAAACCGCAGAGGCGGTCACGCTCCTGCACGACCTGGCGGACGCGCTGATCGACGAGACAGCCAGCCATCTCGACCGCTGAGCAGAGACACCTGCTGGCCGAGGACGACACGCCCTGCCATGATCACGGCAAGCAGAGGCGGCACGAGCACGATGGCCAGCAACGCCAACCACGGTACGTACCAATGAAGCTCGGCGCTGAAACCAATGTAAGCCGCCGCCGGGCCGATCCCGGAAAGCAGGCCGAGCACGGTGCCGACCCAGACAATAAGCCACGCCTGAGCTGTCGTGATGCGTCGGCGGACGCGGAGAGCCGCGCCGACCGCAGCCATGGTCGCCAAGTCCGGCCGCAGCTCCACCGACGCCAGTCCGACCGCCACCTGCTCGCCACGACGGTGACCGGCGACTCCGCAGGTTCGGCGGCGGTGAGCTGCGCCGCGAGCAGGATCGAGTTCGCCGCAGCCAGCTCCTGCTCATCCGGCATCTGCGTCGTGTCCACCACAACGAGCCGGACCCTGGTGTCCAGGCCGATCCGCTGCGGGGTCTCCGGCGCGATCACCAGGCCGAGAAGCCTCGTGTAGTACTCCGATCGGCTGGCAACAACGGCTGGCAACAACGTGAGCCCTTGGCCATCCGACTACAGCGCGACACGGCCATCGGGCGTCACCAGTGTGTCGTTGAACGCGACCGCGTCACCTCGGTCGAGCGCCTCCTGCTCGGTTCGGGTGGCGGGCCGGCCGGTCACCAACCGGATGACCTCCGCCCCGCCGACGGCCACGTCCCGCTGCCCGGCGGCGACGGACACCGTCGCGGTCGGGCCGGCCTGCAGGTCCGTAGCGGTGACTACCCTGACCGTGGCCCGGCTCGGCAGGGCACCGGCGACCCGTCGCAGACCGTCCGGCCCCAGCTTCTCCGCCGCGTCCATTGGGACCAGCACCTGGCCGGGACGGGCGTCGAGTCGGCTCGGGGTCACTTCGCCGCGAGCCGCGCCCGCCAGGGCAAGTGCGACGCTGCCGGCGACCGCGGCGGTCACCGGGGCAACAGCCGCAGCCGTACGGAGCCGATGCCGGGCAGCATGGCGCAACGCCAGCCGTGACGGCGTGGGAAGCAGACCAGCGACTCGACCGCTCATCCGCACCAGCGCCGGCGTGCTGGCGACGACGCCGAGCAACAGCGCAACGCCGCCAGCGGCAAGCATCTGCGGCCGCCCTTGTGGGTTGCCGGCAACGCCACCACCCCCACGACAAGGAGCGCCAACCCAGCCACCGCGCCGAGGCCATCGACCTTCGACGTGCCCCGCTGGCCGCCGAGGGCACCACGGACCGAGCCTTGCCGGACGGCGCGGGCCGGCAGCAGCGTGGCCAGCATCCTCACCGGGTCCGGGGACCCGGTGCAGCCGTGAGCAGCGAACCAATCCGGGCGGCGGACCCACGTTGCGATCCTCACCGGGTCCTGGAACCCGGTGCAGCTCGGTCAGCAGCCGCCTCCGGCCGATGTGCAGGTGCGCGTTTCGATCCTCACCGGGTCCGGGGACCCGGTGCAGCGACCTGGTAGCTGTGCTGTGGGGCGAGGCTCATCACCGCGTTGCGATCCTCACCGGGTCCGGGGACCCGGTGCAGCACTCGCGGATTCCTCGGCTTCGTCGTCGACAACCAAGAGTTGCGATCCTCACCGGGTCCGGGGACCCGGTGCAGCGGGCAGACCCTGTACGGCATGCCGTTCCGATCGCTGTTGCGATCCTCACCGGGTCCGGGGACCCGGTGCAGCTCCACTCCGGACGGTATTTGGCAATGCGGCCAACGATGTTGCGATCCTCACCGGGTCCGGGGACCCGGTGCAGCGGTTGTAGATGACGTATTTCAGGGCGACGTGCCCTGTTGCGATCCTCACCGGGTCCGGGGACCCGGTGCAGCCGGGCCGATCGTGGCCTGCACCTCGGCCGAGTCGTCGTTGCGATCCTCACCGGGTCCGGGGACCCGGTGCAGCGGTCCTGTCGGTCGCCGCCGCCTTCGACCAGGACCTGTTGCGATCCTCACCGGGTCCGGGGACCCAGTGCAGCATGTTCGCGCACATCCCGATCAAGGATCTCGAAGGGATGTTGCGATCCTCACCGGGTCCGGGGACCCGGTGCAGCTCTATCCATTGCAGCTTGCCCTGCCGCTCGATCAGGTTGCGATCCTCACCGGGTCCGGGGACCCGGTGCAGCGCCACCACAGCGACGACCCGGGCCTCTTGATCGCCCCGTTGCGATCCTCACCGGGTCCGGGGACCCGGTGCAGCAGGGCCAGGTCCCGCAGCACGTACCGGCCGGTCAGGTGTTGCGATCCTCACCGGGTCCGGGGACCCGGTGCAGCGGTCGGGCGGGCAGGTCCGCTGGTAGTCGCCCCACCGGTTGCGATCCTCACCGGGTCCGGGGACCCGGTGCAGCCCTGCGTACCACCCGGGGCGGTAGCCGCCGCCAGGAAGGTTGCGATCCTCACCGGGTCCGGGGACCCGGTGCAGCGCGCACCGCGATGCGGCAGATGGTCGGCGTGTTCGCGGTTGCGATCCTCACCGGGTCCGGGGACCCGGTGCAGCAGGGCGGCTTGCACCACCGCACCGTGTTCGGGCTGGAGTTGCGATCCTCACCGGGTCCGGGGACCCGGTGCAGCCCGCCGCCCGAACCATCCGCACCATCCCGAATCCCAAGGTTGCGATCCTCACCGGGTCCGGGGACCCGGTGCAGCCAGCCCGAGGCGCTGACTGACGCTGGCGTGGTGTTGCGGTTGCGATCCTCACCGGGTCCGGGGACCCGGTGCAGCGTTGATTCGACCGCGCGCATCGGAGCCGGTCAAGTCAAGTGAGACAGATTCTTGATCTTTCTTAGCTTTGTGTTGCTGGGTGTGTGTTCGTGGGCGGGGTGGTGCTCTGGTCGGGGGCGGTGTTGTCGGGTTTGTTGATCCATGCCCGGTCCGGTAGGCGGGGCGGCTGGGGCCGTCGGCGGCCGAACCGGTGTGGGTGGGCCGCGCGGGCGGCGTCGAGGGTGTGTTGCCGTTGCTGACGGATCTGTCCGGCGGTGCCGTGGTGCACCGAGGCGGGGGTGTGCAGCCCGATCCCGGAGTGCCGGTGCTCGTGGTTGTAGTAGGTGTAGAAGGCCTCGCAGTGCTGCCGGGCGTGCTGGATCGACCCGAACCGGTCGGGAAACGTCGGGTCGTACTTCAAGGTCTTGAAGCTCGCCTCGATGTACGGGTTGTCGTTGGATGTCTTGGGTCGGCTGTGACTACGGCCGATCTTCAGGTCGGTGAGGAGCTGGGTGATGGTCTTGCAGGTCATCGCCGCGCCCCGGTCGGCGTGCACGGTCAGCTGGTCGGGGTCGACGCGTTCGCGGGCGGCGGCGTCGGCGATCAGCGCTTCGGCCAGTTGGCCGTCCTCGTGCGCGGCGACCAGGTGACCGACGACGTAGCGGGACCAGATGTCGATCACGGTGTACAGGTGGTACCAGACGCCTTTGACGGGTCCGCGTAGCTTCGTGATGTCCCAGCTCCATATCTGGTTCGCCGCGTCGGCGACGAGTTCCGGCTTGGTGCGGGCCGGGTGCGTCGCCTGGTTACGGCGTTCGCCGTTCTGTCCGGCGGCACGCAGAATTCGGTACATGGTGGACTCAGAGCACCACCAGCGGCCCTCGTCGAGTTCACGTGCCCATACCTGTGCGGGTGCCAGGTCCTGGTAGGGCTGGCTGTTGAGCAGGTCGAGGACCTGTTGTCGTTCGGCCTGGGTCAGTGCGGACGGTGGTGGTCTGCGGGGTGTCCGGGGCTTCGGCGGTGTCGGGTTGCGGTGGCGGTAGATGGTGGCTCGGGACAGGCCGGTCAGTCGGCACGCCGCGGCGGTGCCCCACAGTGGTGTCAGCGCGGTGTGCGCCTCGTCGAGGACGGCGGGGGTGTCGCGGTGTCCGCGCTCTCGGAGAGCAGTTCCAAGAGCGCGTGTGCTTTTCCCATGATGTCCAGTGCTGTGCGTGTCTTGGTCAGCTCGTTCTCGAGGCGGGCGTTCTGTCGACGTAGCCGGGCGAGTTCGGCTGACTCGGTGTTCTTCCGGGTCCGTTCGGCGGACTGGCGTCGGTCGGTCAGGCCTGCCGCTGCGCCCGCATCACGGGCCTTTCGCCAGTCGAGGATGTGTGATCCGTACAGGCGTTCCCGGCGCAGGATCGCACCCCGGGCCGCAGCGTCGGGGGCCGCGTCGTATTCCGCGAGGATCCTGGCCTTGAACTCTGCGGTGAATGTCCGACGAACCGGCTTGGCGTCCAGATCGCCGGAACCGATGGACTTGTCTGCCATGCTGATGATCTCCCCTCAGACCCGTCCGGGGAGCGTATCCCCTGGTAGACGACCTGTCTCAACTCAGCCTGACAGAGAGGGCATCGCGTCCCGAGCTCCGTTGCGATCCTCACCGGGTCCGGGGACCCGGTGCAGCCGTGAGTGACGTCAAGGGGTTGAGTGGTCAAGGGGTTGTTGCGATCCTCACCGGGTCCGGGGACCCGGTGCAGCCGTGAGTGACGTCAAGGGGTTGAGTGGTCAAGGGGTTGTTGCGATCCTCACCGGGTCCGGGGACCCGGTGCAGCTCGTCTCCGAGATGATCTTCTCTGGGACGAGTGGGTTGCGATCCTCACCGGGTCCGGGGACCCGGTGCAGCCGGCACCCACGGATGGCCGTTCCGGGTGGAGCGGATCGTTGCGATCCTCACCGGGTCCGGGGACCCGGTGCAGCCTCGCCGTCGCGGCGCTGGCCGGCCGGCGTGCATGGCGGTTGCGATCCTCACCGGGTCCGGGGACCCGGTGCAGCGGCTCGCGAGCTGCGAAAATAGGAGTAAATCGCTTGACTTCCGGTTAGCAGGCGAGCCGATACGGGCATTTTGCCCAATGTGTTGGTTCGGAACCTCCTGGGATTTCGTGCTCACCGGAGGTTCCTAGATCACGAACGGGCCGCGCGGGTCGATACCACGGGGACGTCCGAGATGTTCGACGTCGTCGAGCGCCATCGCGGGAAGGCGGTAGATCCGTACGCTGTCGCGGGTCGGGTCGATGACCGCCTCGATGGCCGCGACCAGCTTGACCTTGTCCGCGTCCCGGCACACCACTTCGAACACCGACTTTTGGACGCGGTGCCCGTACCCCTCGCAGATCTTCGCCACCTTGCGCAGCCGGCGGGCACCAGCCGGGGTGGTGGTCTCGACGTCGTACGTCACGAGCAGGTCCATTTCAGGCGACCGTCCACGGCTGGTACGCGGCCAGGTCGCCGCGAAGGTGCCGGGCGAGCAGCCGCGCCTGTACGAGCGGCAGCAGTGCGCCTTCGACGTCACGCCGCAGGTACGCGTGCGGCCAGGCCCGCTGCCGGCTCTTCTCCCAGGCGGTGAACACCTTCTTGCGCCCATCGTCGGTCAGTTGGTACGCGCCGTTCGGCAGGTGATCGAAGTCCTTGTCGCTCAGTTCGCGCCGGTTGAGCAGGGTGAAGACCAGCCGGTCCACGAGCAGGGGACGGAACTCTTCCATCAGGTCGAGCGCGAGTGCCGGCTTGCCGGACCGTACGCCGTGCAGAAGCCCGATGTACGGGTCGAGCCCGACCTGCTCGAGCGCTCCGTGCACGGCGCCGCGCAGCATCCCGTAGAGGAAGGAGAGTAGGCAGTTGACCGGGTCGGTGGGCGGACGTTTGTTGCGGCCGGCGACCTTCCATTCTTTGCTTCTGGTGACCAGGTGCGGCATGGCGGCGAAGTAGTCCCGGGCGGTGATCCCTTCGACGCCGAACACTTCGTCGATGGTGGTGGCGTCGCGCAGCAGGTTCAGCCGTTCGGCGATCAGGTCGGCACTGGCGCGCAGCGCGGTCTGACGGAACCCGGAGCTGTCCCGGGCGGTACGCAGCAGCACCTGCCGGCTGTTGTGAATCTTCCCGGCGATCATGGCCTTTGAGATCGACACCCGCTGTTGAGTGTCGTCGGCGGCGCGGTGCTGGGCTTGCCGCAGCAGCGGGTTGCCGGTGGCCGGCCCGACCGTACGCATCAGGAACCGCCCATTGCCGGTGAGGTAGGTGACGGACCGACCGTCGGCTGCGCAGCGTAGTTGCAGTTCCTGGCTGACGTTGACTCCGCCGAAGGCGACGAGGTGGTCGAGGCGGACGAGCGGCACCCGTCTGGGTGGGGTCTTCGGCTCGTCGTCGGGGTGGAAGGCCCGCAGGGTGTCGCCGTCGAGGTGCAGGCTTGTGCCCGGCCTCTGGACGTACAGAGTGTTCAGCAGTTCAGTCACGCCAGGTTCCGAGTGGTCGCGGGGTAAACAGGTCGAGTAGTGGCCGGCTGTGCCCATCGGTGGCTTCGGGCAGGCAGGCGTCGCGCAGGGAGCACCGCCGGCAGCGTTTGTCGTTGCGGGCGAGCGGAAGCTTCGAGGTGCCGAGGATCTGCCGTACCGCCTCGGCGGCTTCGATGACCTGCTCGATCAGTGTGTCGTCGATGGTGACCGGGTGGCGGCGGCGTTCGGCGACGGAGTAGATGTAGCCGAGCGGCACTTCGAACCCGGCGTCGATGAGGCACAGCGCCTGTCCGCCGAGTTGCAGTTCGGCTGGTCCTCCGGCCTGGTACCGGCCGACCTTGTATTCGACCGGGGTGGCGACCTGTCCGGTGAACTCGACGACGTCGCAGACGCCACGCAGCCCGTACGTCTCACTGCCGACCGGTAGTGACCGCACGACGGTGACACCTGCCCGGCGGGTGACGCCGGGCAGGTCGACGGCGGTGTGGCTGAGGTCTCCGCGTACCGTTTCCGCGCTCTCGTCCCACACCTGTTCGACGTGGATGAGCGCGGTCTGCCGGTGACAGTAGGCATAGTGCTCAAGGGCGGACAGCGGGACCTCGCGGATCCCGCTGTCGCTCTCGACCGGGTCGGTCACAGCCAGAGGTCCACCTCGGTGGTGACCTGGACGCCATCGGGCAGCGGGGTGTCGGCGATGGTCCGCTGGTAGTCGAGATGTTGGCGGGCCGGCTTGTCGGGGTTGGTCCGGCTGACCTGGATCCGCTTGGTGAGGCTGGCCGCGGGGGCGACGCCCAGCGCGTCGGGGTGGCTGAAGATCCACAGCCCGCAGAGCTTCATCTCGCCTCGGGTGGCGGACCGGTCGTGGTCGAACATCATGGCGATGGCCCGCCAGAGCGCGGTGAGGTCGTCGGGGGTGACGCCGGTCTTCGCGGCGCGCGGCGCGGAGTAGAAGGCGTGTGCGCGGTAGAGACCGTACGGGACGGTCCACTTCGAGCCCATCTCGGTGCGTTCGCCTTTGTCGATGTCTTCCTGGCGGGTCTGGGTGACCCGGGTGATGGCGTGGTCGGCCGGCAGGATCGGGTCGATGCTGCGGGCGAAGCCGACCTGTAGTGGACCGCGTACCTGCCCGGCGCCGCCTTTGGCGCCGGTGCTGAGCACCGCGCCGAACATGCGGATGTCGAAGTAGTGCTCGCAGAGCCACTGCTGCGCCTGGTCCGCCCGCCCTGGTGCGGCGGCGAGCCCTTCCTCGATGCGCGTGTTCAGGGCGTGGCCGGCTTCGACGAAGATGCCGTACCGGGGGTCGTCGCCGCGCATCAGGGCCACCGTGTCCCGGATCTTGCGCTTGATGGCGACGTCGGTGACGAGACCCTGGCCGGTTTCGTCGTCGGTGCGGGGCTGGTTGCCGCCGTCGGGGTCGCCGTTGGGGTTGCCGTCGGTTACATCGAAGAACATCACGACGTCGTGACGGCGGGCGGGGTCGAGGTGGGCGGCACTCATGCGGCATCTCCTTCAGGTGCGTCAGCTGCCGGCGTCCCGTCCGCACCGGGCGGCAGGTCGGCGGGTGGCAAATCGGTGTTCTTCTTGCTGGCGGCGGCTTCGATCCGTTCGGCCCGCATCGCGGCGCGCTGGTGGTGGTAGCCGAGGACGAACGCGGCTTTCTGCATCAGCATGGCCGAGCTGGGGATCGAGGTGTCGGCGTCGATCTGCGCGAAGATGTCGTCGAGTCGGTTGGCGTACGCGCCGGCCCAGGCCGGTTTGCCGAGCGGGCCGCGCAGCCGTCGCAGCCAGGCGGTTGCGGAGCGACGGCCGTTGACCAGCACCGCCTGCGGGTTGGTGATCGCCCGGCCCATGTAGCGCTCAGCGAAGGTGGTGTTGAGCTGCTGGTTCGCGGCGCGGTAGACGGCCTGTTGCAGGTCGTCGAGCACGGCGAAGGCGCGACCGGACAGGTACGCGGGGTCGCGGTTGGCGTCGTTCAACGTCGGGGTCAGCCTTTCTGCGTGGTACGGAGGAAGCCCGGGGCGGCGCAGGACGGCGAGTCGGATCAGGGCGACCCGGGCGGCGTCGACGCGGCCGTCGGTGCGGATGCGGTCGATGACGTGAGCGAGGATCTTGGGTGGCAGTGGCGCACCGAAGACCGCTGACCGCCACAGCGCGTGGTAGAGGCCGCCGGGGCGGTCCTCGCCTCGGGCGCCGAGTTTGATCCAGCTGCCGGGGCCGCTGCCCCGGCCGGGCTGCCACCGGCCGGCGACCCGGGTGAGCTGGACGAGCTTGACGAGGGTCGGCTTGCCGTCCCAGCCGGCGATCTTGTGGTCGTCGATCCAGCGACGGAGGTTGGCTTTCACCGCCGGCAGCGGCATTTCGACCCAGTCGCGGACGACGACGCGGGCGACGTTGCCGGAGACGGTGACCGAGCAGAATTTCGACAGGTCGTCGACGGTGGCTTCGGTGCCGCGTGTCGGGCTGACGATCATGTCCAGCGCGGACTTCTCGTCCTCCTGGTCGAGCGGCCCCATCGGGTCGAACGACGCCCCGCCGATCACCCACCAGGTCAGCCGGGCGTTCTGGCCGGGCAGGCTCGCATGGTGGTCGGTGTCGCTGAGCAGCACGGTCAGCGACGACATGAACGTCAGTCCACAGGTGACGCAAATCGGGGTGTTGCCGAGAAACTTGGTCAGCTCGTAGCCGTGCACCGCTTCGTTGACGCTGACCAGCGACGCTCCCTGGGTAGCGCCGGGCAGCAGCCGCTGCGGAATCTGCTGCGGGATGGTCTTGAGCAGGTCACGCACCTCGCCGCAGACGAGGCACCGGCCGGCCCGGCCGAGCCCTTTGCGGCCGGCGGCGACGGTCGCCCAGTAGCGACGCGCGCTGTCGTGCTCGAAGGCGAACTCTCCGCCGACCCGGATGCCGACCATGTCGGCCCGGCCCCACTTGTCCGGCTGCTGCACCTTGTGGTGCTGGCGGCGGCGGTAGAAGGCGGCGACCGCCGGGCCGGGTCCGTCGGGTTCGGCTTCGGCCCAGTCGCGGATGAGTTCGACGAACGCGTCGTGCTGTTTGCCGATCCGGTCGGCTTTGCCGCCGTCGGCGACCCAGCCGAGCGCGTATTCGACGTTGTCGACGGCGAGGGTGGGGGCGATCCCGACGGTACGGGTGACGGCCGGCACGCTCCGTTCGATGCCGAATCGGGCACCGGCGGCGTCGCTGGCGGTGTCGGTCTGCCCCCGGTAGCCGCCGTCCCGGTCGATGTCGACGATCAGCCGTACGGGTTTGCGGCCGTAGAAGGGCGGAAGCACGTCGTCGCTGGTGGCGGCGAATTCGACGAGGCGTTGCAGCAGCATCAGGCGGCTCCGCCAGCGGACGGCAGCGCCATTTCCATACCGCGTGGCGGGACGTGCAGGACGCCTTCGCCGACGCGGGCGGCGAACCATTCCATCCGGGGTTGGTTTTTGCCGTCGCGGTGGATGGTGTGCAGCATGATGCCGACTTCTTCGTTGACGCTGGTGTCGCGCGGGGTGTCGTCGGGCCAGCTGAAGTCGGCGCTGAATTCACGCGTACCGAGGTAGGGCTGTTGGAAGCAGGCTCCTCGGCGGACCCGGCGGCGCAGCTGGTCGCGGTAGGCGGCGGCGGGTTTGTCGGCGTGGGCGGCGGGCACCAGGTGCGCGTGGATGCGGTAGGCGACGTCGCGCAGGCAGACGGCGTTGCGCTGGTCGCGGTGGGCGACGGTGTCGACTCGGCGTTTGCCGCGGATGGCGTCGGCGAGCGGGGCGACGTCGGTGGTTTCGTTGCGGCGGATGGTGAACTGCTTGATCGGTTTCAGCACTTCGATGGCGACGATCTCGTAGCGGATCTCCGGCTTCCAGTAGATCGCTTCGAGGACACCGACGGCCGCCGTGGGGGTCATCACCGGGTACGTGACCCGTTCGACTTTCAGCTCGGGGCGGGAGAACAGGGCGGCGTCGCCGCTGACCTGGACGGCGATCGGCAGGTCGCCGTCCTTGCTGCGGCGGAAGGCCAGCCCGTTGACGACTTCCGTGGTCACAGGATGAAGTCCTCCAGTTTCGGGTCGAAGATCATGCCGGTGTGCGGGTCGTAGTCGCCGCGCCATTCGACGAGCGCGCCGACTCGGACGTCCGAGCCGAGGATCGGCTGCATCAGGGCCCGCACACCGGCGTCGCGCTGAGGCACGCCCGGGTGGACGGTGGTGGTGTAGGGCTGCAACCGGCGCAGGTCACGCATGTCGGGTACGGGTGCGGTGCGTACCCGGTGAACGAGTTCTTCGACGTGGGCGCGTTCGTCGGGCGTACCGGCGCCTTGTGGGGTGACCACCGAGATGCTGTCGGCGCTGATGATGCGGAAGGCGCGCTTGCGGTCACGGTGTCCGCTGTCGTCGAGCGGCCCGTCGGCGACGGTCTCATACGCCCAGGCGGCCCGGGACCGCTGGATCTGCTGGCCGATGTGCTGCGGGTCGTTGAGGTTGAGCGTGCTGTAGATGGAGCGGTAGTAGGCGGCGAGTGCGTCAGGGTCGTCGGGGTCGGCGCGGCCGGGTCCGAAGTGGGTGGTCGCGGCGCCGACGAGCCGTTTGTACGTCTCCGGAGCGCCGCCGTCGGCGGGCGCGAAGATGACGACGCGGCCGTGGTCGAGGCGGCCTTCCCGGTTGGCCCGGCCGGCGGCCTGCAGCAGCGAGTCGGCGGGGGCCATCGCCCGGTAGACGGTCGGGAAGTCGACGTCGACGCCGGCTTCGATGAGCTGGGTGGAGACCAGCAGGACCGGCTCGTCGTTCGTCAGCCGGTCACGGACGTCTTCGAGTACGCGCTGCCGGTGCGCCGGGCACATCCGGGTGGACAGGTGCCGGGCGTGGTCGAGGTCGCCGCTGTCGCGCCAGGTGTCGAAGACGGCCTGGGCGTTGGCGGTGGTGTTGACGACGACCATCGCTGCGGGCGGCCGGCCGGCGGGGGTGGTGACGTCGTCGGCGGCCTGGTCGGCGATGTCGGCGAGGGTCGGGGCGGGGTCGAGCCGCCATTCGTAGCGGACCCGTTTGAGCTGGTTGGCGACGGCGGGTACGTCGGTCAGCACGTCGGTGTAGTCGACGCCGTTCATGGTCGGCAGCGACCAGAACTCGGGCTGGGTGGCCGAGGAGAGCAGCACGGTGGTGCCGAAGTGCCGCACCAGCAGCCGCAGCCCGTCGAGGATCGGGACGAGCATGTCGTGCGGCAGGGCCTGCACCTCGTCGAGGACGATGACCGATCCGGCGAGCCGGTGCACCCGGCGCATCGCGGACGGCCGGCGGCCGAACAGCGACTCGAAGAGGCGGACGAAGGTGGTCACGACGAACGGTGCGTCCCAGTTCTCGGCGGCGAGTCGGCCCCACCGGCCGGCGGCGGCGTCCTCGAAGTTGACCTGGCTGTGGTGTTCCAGGACGACCGGCTCGGCGCCGGGCTCGTCGAGCATGCCACGGTAGACGGCGGCGTTCTGCCCAGTGATGGTCAGAAACGGAACAGCGACGATGACGCGTCGTTGCTGGTTCTTCTCGGCGTGCCGCAGCGCGAACCCGGCGGCGCAGAGCGTCTTGCCGGCCCCGGTCGGCGCGGGCAGCCGGTAGATCCCCGGCGGCTGGTCGGCGAAGCTGACGCACTGGGCGTAGACCTGCTCGCGCAGGTCGTCCACGGGCGACGGCTTGCCGGCGGCGAGCATGGTGGCTCGACGATGCTCAAGCATGGCGGCGCGGCGCTGCTCGAACAGCTTGTACAGGTGGCCGAAGTCGGCATCGGTGCGGACCCGGGGCGCGGCCAGTCCGTCGAAGTGCGCGCCGGTGTCGAGACCGTCGGCGTCGACCAGGGCGCTGTAGCACAGCCGCAGCGCCATCTCCCCCACAAGATGGTCCTGCAGCCACGCGTCGGGGATGGTCTGCCGCAGGTCGGGTGGCAGGTCGGGCAGCAGCCGGGGCAGCTCGGCCTCGGCAGAGGTGACGTCCTGCGCCCGGCTGAATCCCTGCTTGAGGGCCTTCCCCAACGAGTTGGTGTCGATCAACCCGCCGTGGTGGCCGAAGATCGCCCCTGAATAGCCGCCGAGCCCGCGCTCATACGCGATCCGGGTGCCCAATGACTTGTGATCGATGCCGACCCGCTGACCGGAGTTGGCGACATTCTTCAATTTATCCTGCCAGGCGCAGGACGCTTTCCCGACATCATGGAGCGCACCCAGCCAGTACGCCAACTCGCCACCACCGAACGGCGACGCGAAACGCCTGGCCAGCTCGGCGGTTCCCCGCAAATGATCTTCAAGTCGATGCCAGCGACCGCTGTTCCCACCTGGACTGTGCGCCCACAGCGACCGCTCCCCAGACATGAACAGATCTCTCACATTCCGTGCAAACAAAAAGGACCGGTCCATGAAGCCACCGCAGCAATCCACTGTCAAGACCAGGTTCCCGATTGAAGCAAACAACTGACGGGGTGGTGGAGGAGTGTCAGCCACTCACCCACCACGCCCGGCCGTTCAGTGGACTCGCTGCAGCCCATCGCGCTGTTTCGATCCTCGACATCCATGATGTCGCACCCGCGCCCCGGAGCAGACCTCTCCGGGGTGCGTCCCGCTATGGTGGCCGAACCGTCCGGCGGCAGTCAACTTCAGCGCCATGGGTTGCTTGCGCGCCGCCGGGACTCACACGTAAAGTCTCGCTCCGTCCCCAAGAGAACCAGTGTGGTCTTCAGTGGATGGCCCGATGGCTTTCCGTGAAGTGGGCGGCCCGCCGTTGCAGCGGCGGGCCGCCGAGCCGACCCCGCCAACATCCTGATCAAGCAAAGGAGGCTCGGGTGAGCCTAACTGACCAGCCCGTCAACCCGTCAACGGACGGCATCCGACCCCGACCGGATCCCCGCCTTGAAGTCAGGTGGGCGGTGATCCTCGGCGGTGGCGCGATGGTCGGCCTATTCGTCGCACGCACCGAAGGCCCGGCGAGTGGCGTCATGGCGTTCATGATCGCCGTCGGCCTGCTGTACGCGATCTTGCGGCCGTAGGGTCGATCGGCGGTGCGGGATGGATCTTCAGCATCCCGCACCGCCGGCGCCTGATCCGAGCGCCCCACCTGCGGTCGCTGACGTACCCCACCAACGTCCGGTACGGTGTTGCCGAATGTAATTCGGGGGCTACTCGCCGCCGATCATGAACTCGGTCGAAGCGAGGGATGCGAGTGCCGACGATGATGGACCGGCCGGTCGGTGTCATCGGTGCCGGCCGGGTCGGCACCGCCCTCGGACTGGCGCTGGTCCGCGCCGGATACGAGCTTGTCGGGGTCAACGCGAGGTCCGACGCGTCCCGCCAGCGGGCAGCCGACGTCCTTCCTGGCACCCCACTGCTGGACGTACCCACGCTCGCCAAGAGCGCCGGCATACTCCTGCTCTCCGTCACCGACGACGCTATCGGATCGGTCGCCGCCGGGTTGGCGGATGGCGGTCTGCTCCAGCCGGGGCAGATCGTGATGCATGTCAGCGGTGCGTGCGGTTTGGCGGTTCTCGCACCGGCGACCGAGGCCGGTGCCGTGCCGCTCGCCGTCCACCCGGCGATGACCTTTCCGGGCCTCCCGACCGATGCCGACAATCTGGCCGGTCTGGCGTACGCGGTCACCACCCGACCGCATGACCGGCGACTCGCCGAGGAACTGGTGCGCGACGTGGGAGGCGTTCCGGTGTGGATCGCCGACGAGGACCGCACCCTCTACCACGCCGCACTGGTCCTCGGTGCGAACAACCTCATCACCCTGCTGGCCGCGGCGATGGAGGCACTGACGGCGGTCGGCGTGCCGGACCCCGGGTTCGTGCTGGCCCCGCTGGTGCGTGCCTCGATGGAGAACGCACTGCGGCATGGGGACCATGCGTTGACCGGGCCGGTACGCCGTGCGGACGTCGGGACGATCGAGGCTCACCTGCGGGCGCTGCGCGACCGTGCGCCCCACCTGCTGCCGGCGTACCTCGATTTCGGACTCAACACCGCGCGTCGATCCCGGCGGGCCGCGCTCAACGAGGCGGGCCGGCTCGACGAGGTTATCGCGCTACTGGAAGCAAGATCGGCCGAGGCCCGCGACGACATCGGCCGGTGACCGGTCCGCTGCGGCGCTGCATCCGCCTTGAGTGTCGTGTTCGACGAGCACTTGCGCGGGTCACCGGCGCTGGTCTGGGTGATGTCAGGTGAGTTCGAGGCCACCGTCGATGGTGAGGATCTGTCCGGTCAGCCAGGTTGCGGCGGGGTCAGCCAGCCGGAGGATCCATGTGGCGACCTCGTCGGGCTCTCCGCGCCGGCCGAGCGGGATCCGTCCGGCCTCGTCTTGCTTGATCTGGTTGAGCATCGGTTCGGGGAGGCCTGCGGCGGTCAGGGCCTCGCTTTCGGTGGGGCCGGGGGCCAAGGCGTTGACTCGGATTCCTGTGGCCGCTAGTTCCAGCGCCCAGCATCGGGTGAGGTGTTCCAGAGCGGCTTTGGAGGCGGCGTAGTGGGCGACGCCGGGTGCCGGGCGGTGCCCGTACGTGCTGGAAAGGTTGATGATCGACCCCTGGGTCTGCTGCAGGTGGGGCAGGGCCGCGCGAGCGAGCAGGCTGGGCGCGGTGACGTGAAGATCAAATAGGTTGGCGATGCCGTGCGTAGTTGCGTCGGCCAGCGGCATGATCGTCGTGGCACCGGCGTTGTTGACCAGGACGTCGACCCGATCCCATCGGTCAACGGCGGCGGCGATGACCGCCTGGGGTACGTGTGTGGCGCGGATATCGGCGGCGAGCACAGCGATGCGTGGATGCTGCTGCGCGGTGGTGTTCAGCGCGTCTTGACGGCGCCCGACGCCGAGGACGTGCGCGCCGGCCTCGGCGAATGCGATCGCGGTCGCGCGGCCGATTCCCGACCCCGCTCCAGTAACGATGGCAACACGCTCCGCGAACGACCCGCTGTCGTTGGGCTCCATCATCACAACACCTTTCGTTCGATGTTCGTAGAACGTCGAATAAGCTACCATGCAGGGATGAAGGAAGCCCGGCACCCGGATCCCGGGGAGATGGTTCTCACTGAGGTCATGGCGGCACTGAGCGACCCGATCCGGGTTGGGCTGGTCCGGTTGCTGTCCGACGGCCAGGAACGCGGCTGGGGAGCGCTGCGAGTCCCGGTCTCCAAGTCGACGTTGAGCCACCACCTACGGGTACTGCGGGACGCGGGGCTTACCCGTACCCGGCAGGAAGGCACTCGGTGTTACGTCGTCCTGCGCAGCGAGGACCTGCAGACCCGGTTCCCCGGCCTCCTGGACGCCGTACTAGCCGCTGCGGACAGTGAGGACGTAGGCAGCCAGGTAGGTCTAGCGACCGACGGCAACCGAGTCAGGCAACCGCGCAGGTAGACCCTGACCAGGGCTTGGCGCGGTCAAGAGGCCCAAGCGCAGGTCACGTCGATGAGTATCGCGTTGGACACGCTACGCAGCCTCCGCGTACGATGATTCAGCGCTAATGCGCGTAGTTGCGATCCTCGCCGGACCCCCCTCTCTGTCAGGCTGAGTTGAGACAGGTCGTCTACCAGGGGATACGCTCCCCGGACGGGTCTGAGGGGAGATCATCAGCATGGCAGACAAGTCCATCGGTTCCGGCGATCTGGACGCCAAGCCGGTTCGTCGGACATTCACCGCAGAGTTCAAGGCCAGGATCCTCGCGGAATACGACGCGGCCCCCGACGCTGCGGCCCGGGGTGCGATCCTGCGCCGGGAACGCCTGTACGGATCACACATCCTCGACTGGCGAAAGGCCCGTGATGCGGGCGCAGCGGCAGGCCTGACCGACCGACGCCAGTCCGCCGAACGGACCCGGAAGAACACCGAGTCAGCCGAACTCGCCCGGCTACGTCGACAGAACGCCCGCCTCGAGAACGAGCTGACCAAGACACGCACAGCACTGGACATCATGGGAAAAGCACACGCGCTCTTGGAACTGCTCTCCGAGAGCGCGGACACCGCGACACCCCCGCCGTCCTCGACGAGGCGCACACCGCGCTGACACCACTGTGGGGCACCGCCGCGGCGTGCCGACTGACCGGCCTGTCCCGAGCCACCATCTACCGCCACCGCAACCCGACACCGCCGAAGCCCCGGACACCCCGCAGACCACCACCGTCCGCACTGACCCAGGCCGAACGACAACAGGTCCTCGACCTGCTCAACAGCCAGCCCTACCAGGACCTGGCACCCGCACAGGTATGGGCACGTGAACTCGACGAGGGCCGCTGGTGGTGCTCTGAGTCCACCATGTACCGAATTCTGCGTGCCGCCGGACAGAACGGCGAACGCCGTAACCAGGCGACGCACCCGGCCCGCACCAAGCCGGAACTCGTCGCCGACGCGGCGAACCAGATATGGAGCTGGGACATCACGAAGCTACGCGGACCCGTCAAAGGCGTCTGGTACCACCTGTACACCGTGATCGACATCTGGTCCCGCTACGTCGTCGGTCACCTGGTCGCCGCGCACGAGGACGGCCAACTGGCCGAAGCGCTGATCGCCGACGCCGCCGCCCGCGAACGCGTCGACCCCGACCAGCTGACCGTGCACGCCGACCGGGGCGCGGCGATGACCTGCAAGACCATCACCCAGCTCCTCACCGACCTGAAGATCGGCCGTAGTCACAGCCGACCCAAGACATCCAACGACAACCCGTACATCGAGGCGAGCTTCAAGACCTTGAAGTACGACCCGACGTTTCCCGACCGGTTCGGGTCGATCCAGCACGCCCGGCAGCACTGCGAGGCCTTCTACACCTACTACAACCACGAGCACCGGCACTCCGGGATCGGGCTGCACACCCCCGCCTCGGTGCACCACGGCACCGCCGGACAGATCCGTCAGCAACGGCAACACACCCTCGACGCCGCCCGCGCGGCCCACCCACACCGGTTCGGCCGCCGACGGCCCCAGCCGCCCCGCCTACCGGACCGGGCATGGATCAACAAACCCGACAACACCGCCCCCGACCAGAGCACCACCCCGCCCACGAACACACACCCAGCAACACAAAGCTAAGAAAGATCAAGAATCTGTCTCACTTGACTTGACCGGCTCCGCCCGGAGGTCCGGCGCAGCACACTTTCTCGTCCAGGGCGCGGCTGGCCTTGCCCATGTTGCGATCTGAGGTGCCCCGAGGATTCCGGACAGGGAGGTCCGGCGCAGCCCGGGCCCGCCGCTCGCCACCACCACGTGGACGCCCGTTGCGATCCTCGCCGGACCCGGAGGTCCGGCGCAGCAGCCAGACGACCGCGGTTCAGGGGCGGACCGTCCGGTTGCGATCCTCGCCGGACCCGGAGGTCCGGCGCAGCCGGCGATGACCACCCAGGCGATCGAGATCGCGAAGGCGGTTGCGATCCTCGCCGGACCCGGAGGTCCGGCGCAGCTACCGGCGTTTCTCCACGTTCGGGGAATCGGACGGGGTTGCGATCCTCGCCGGACCCGGAGGTCCGGCGCAGCCCGGCAGATCTCCTCCGTCAGGTCCATCTCGCGCTGGTTGTTGCGATCCTCGCCGGACCCGGAGGTCCGACGCAGCCTTGCGGCATTCTTTGCTGCGGTGAGTCTGAGGATGAGGTTGCGATCCTCGCCGGACCCGGAGGTCCGACGCAGCCTGCCGGATGGCCCAGACCGCCAAGCCCGAGCAATCGTTGCGATCCTCGCCGGACCCGGAGGTCCGACGCAGCCGGCCGCCGCCGCCGGCACACCGGCTCTGACCTGCGACGGTTGCGATCCTCGCCGGACCCGGAGGTCCGACGCAGCGTTCGCCACAGCACACCTCACTACCCCCGCGAGCGATGGTTGCGATCCTCGCCGGACCCGGAGGTCCGACGCAGCCCGTGGTGCACTCGACGAGAATGTACGCACCCCGTAGGTTGCGATCCTCGCCGGACCCGGAGGTCCGACGCAGCGATCATGTAGGCGGGCGGCAGTGCAACCTTCTGCTCTTTGTTGCGATCCTCGCCGGGCCCGGAGGTCCGACGCAGCGCGCCGGACTGCTGCGAGATCAGCTCAGCCGCGATCGGGTTGCGATCCTCGCCGGGCCCGGAGGTCCGACGCAGCCCACGCCGAGCAGCAGGGTCACGGTCAAGGCCAGGGCGTTGCGATCCTCGCCGGGCCCGGAGGTCCGACGCAGCCCGGCCGTCGGGGTCTTGTGCCCAGCACTGGGCACAGTTGCGATCCTCGCCGGGCCCGGAGGTCCGACGCAGCGGCTCGCGAGCTGCGAGTACTCACCAATCACGATTGGCTTCGCGTTGCTCACGAGCAGTTTATGTCCCAATCGTAGGGGTTTGGCGGTTCGGAACCCCACGCTTAGAGCGTGGTCACCGGAGGTTCCTAGATCAACTTCAGACGGCAGAATGTACGTTTTGGTGGCGGCTGGCCGGGTACTGGCCAGCCGCCACCAAGAGTCTCAGCGGGCGTCAGGCGTGGGCAGGTGGGTGGTGAAGGTGGCCCACTGGGCGGGGGCGAAGGTCAGGACCGGGCCGGTCGCGTCCTTGCTGTCCCGTACGGCGATGACGCCGGGCAGGTTCGTCGCTACTTCGACACAGTTGCCGCCAGCGCCACTGCGGGTGCTCTTGCGCCAACGGGCGCCGGTCAGTCTGGTCACTGCTCTAATGCCTCCAATGCATCGCTGATCATCTGCGTCGAGGATTCCTCATCGAGCGCACGGCTGTCGAGGTGGTTCCAGACCATCTCGTAGGCCCGAAGCTCATCAGCCTTGTTGAGGTAGAGCGCCCCGGTGAGGGTGTCCACGTATGCGAGTGGCGGCTCAACGGGATCGGGGCTGAGTGGGGCATTCGGGAAGTTGAGTAGCGTGAAGGTCGCGGTCATGGCTCCGTGGACACCTGCCGAGTACGGCAGGATACGGATGGACACTGAGAACTGCCGGATGGCATCGATCAGATGCCTCAGCTGATCCGCCATGACCTGACGGCCACCGACCTCCCGCCGCAGCACTGCTTCGTTGAGAATCACTCGCAGGTGTGGTGGACGTGGTGCCCTGAGCAGGCTTTGCCGCTCCATCCGGACCGTGACTCGCCGTTCGATGTCTTCCTCTGTCACATAGCCGGTCAGTACCCGGTTCACCGCCTCGGCGTACTCCCGTGTCTGCAACAGACCGGGTATCAACTCGGACTCGTACTGCCGGATCATGGCGGCGCTGTCTTCGAGGGAGACGTAGAGGCCGAACCAGGCGGGTAGGGCCGATTCGGTGTAGTCGTGCCACCAGGCACGCCTCGGGGCGTCGCGGGTCTCCCTGGTCATGGTGAGCAGGCGGTGGCGGGTCTCCGGGGAGACCCGGTAGAGGGTGCACATGGCGTCGACGTCGACGTCGCGGAAGCGGATCCGCGAGTCACCGGCCTCGATGCGCCAGATGGTGGAGGAGCCGCGTTGCAGTGCTTGAGCTGCGGCGTCCTGGCTGATGCCGGCGGACTCACGCAACACGGTGAGCCAGCGGCCGATGTGTCGGCGGAGCAGGGTTGTGCCGATGGAGCCGGACAAATCGCTCGCCCCCTTCATCCTCTGTGGTGAGTGTAGTCACCAACGTGGCGGACAATCAACTGACGAGCGCCTTCATAATCGTGAAGGCGCTCGGCACTGAAATGATTGACCTCGACCAGGGGTTGCCCACGACGATAAGGGCGCATCGCGCCTTGTCTTATGCATGCGGTCCAACTTAGATAACTGATGCCGGTGCTGTCCATAGTCACCCGCCGCAGTCGGGAAACCCCCGTGACCGGCTGCGGCGGGCCCGGCGCATGCACTCCTGCCCGCACGATTAATTGATCTTCGCCCGGGAGGAAATGGAATGTCCACCGCCCTCGCGTTCATTGCCGCCGGCTTTGTGCTCGGCATTCCGCCGGGTCTGCTGCTGTGCCGGCTGCGGCGGCGCTGGTGCCCGGCCTGCGGGCAGACACTGCGCTGCCCCGACTGCGGCTCCCGGCAGTTCGTCACCTTCGACATCCGGCCGACGACCGGGCGGCGCTGGTCGCCCCGGGCGCGGTCGGCGACCCGGGCCGCCGGCCGGTGACCGTCGAGCACGTGGCGGCACGGCCGTCGTGGCGCTGCCGGGTGTGCCGGGCACCGTGGCCGTGTCAGCCGGCGAAGGCGCAACTCGTCGCCGCGTACGACCGGATCGGTCTGTGTATGTACGTGGCCGAGCGGTCCGCGGAGGCCGCCCTCGACCTGCCGGGGCTGACCCCGGCGGCGGCGTACGCCCGGTTCCTCGGCTGGGCGCGGGCCGCCACCCGTTCCGAACCCACTGGAGAGACCACGATGGAATCCGAGATGACCGTCCGAGACGCCGACGTCACCGACATCGCCGAGCTGTCGGCGCTGCTCGCCGAGGCGTTCGTGACCAACCCGGTGGCCGGTTGGCTGATCGCCGACGTGTCCAACCGGTACACCACGTTCCTGCGGCTGTTCGACGTCGAGTTGACACACGGGCTGGCGCACGGCGTCGTGCACGTCGCCGGCAACCGGGAAGGGGTGGCCATCTGGCAGCTGTACCCGATGCGGTTGACGACGGTGACCGACCACGAGCGGGAGGTGCTCGGCGCGGCCGGCATCTACCGGCGGCGAGTCGCGCACCTGCGGGCGGTGCGTGACGAGCACCGGGCGGCGGCGTTGCGGCTGCCGGTCGGCCCGTCGGCCGGGCTGTCGGCGGGGCCGGCCGACGGGTCCGCGCCGGAGCCGGTGGTCGGCCACGAGCTGGTGTACCTGGCGGCGGCGCCGTGGCTGCGCCGCCGCCGCATCGGCGCGGCGCTGCTCGACCACCATCAGCGCACGTTGGACGCCGCCGGGTTGGTCGGGCACACCGTCACCGACGAGGAGTACGCCCGTGACCTGCTGGCGGTGCGCGGTTGGCGTACGCCCGGCCCTCGGCACCTCTCCCCCGGCGGGCCGCCGCTGTGGTCGATGCGCCGCGACCCCGGCACCCGGCCGATTCCGCCTACAACGGGGTACGGACGATGAAGGTGGCGTAGGACGCGTTGGCGCCTCTGCCGATCTCGGAGAGTTTCAGGTATCTGCCGTCGTGGTGCAGGTAGCGGTCCGGGTAGTTGTAGGAGCGCAGTGAGGTGTGCTGTCCGGTCAGTCCGGCGACCGGGCAGAAGGTGGCGTCGGCCCGGAACAGGGCGCTGCCGTCGATCCGGTGCAGGTAGAAGCGGAAGTTCTGGTGGCGCAGGTAGTAGCCGGGAAAGTTGACCGACTCCAGGGAGATGCAGCTCGACTTGGCCAGGCCGCGACGGACCACGAACGCGGCGTCGGCCTTGCCGCGCTGGTCGACGACGTCGACGCGGCCTTCGAACTCGAAGTGCCGCACCCGGCGGCCGGGCAGGTTGACCGGCTCCAGCCCGTACGTCCCGCCGACGGTCAGGGTGAGGTGCGCGGGGGCGGTCGGTTTCGGGTCCGGCTGGGGGTTGGTGGCCGGTGCGGCCGGGGTCGGCCCGCCGCCGGGTGCGTCGGTGTCGGGCGTGGCCGTGTGTACGCCGTCGCCGACCGGGCGAACCTGCTCAGCCCGGTCGGTCGGCTCTTCGCTCGGCTCACTGATCGGCTCGCCGCTCGGCTCTTCGGCCGGCGGTGCGGCGGATGTGCTGGCGCTCGGGGCTCCGGCGACGAACTCGCCCCGGATCGGCTCCTGCTGGGCACCCCGGTTGGTGGCCACGGTCGCGGCGATGACAGCGGCGGTGAGGACCGCGACGGCGCCGATGGCGGTACGCCGCGGCGATCCCGTCGAGCGGTCGGCGTGGCTGACCGGTGCGGCGGGTAGGGCGTGGGTACCGGGCCCCCTGCCGCCGGGCGCGCTGCCGCCCGGGGCCGGGCGGTCGGCGGCAGGGCCTGCGCCGGCGGCCGATGTGCCGTCGGTGACTTCGCCCTCGATCGTCGTGGGGCTCGACCAGCTGACCTGGCCGAGCCGGGCGGTGGCTAGCGAGAGCGGGCTGTCCGCCGGCGGTCGGGGCCAGCGCGGGGAGGAACCGAGCCGGCGGGGCAGGTCACCGGGTGTCGGCTGGCCTTCAGCCGACGTGAGCCAGCGCTCGGCGGGCAACGGATTCTGCTGAATGTCCTCGTCGGACATCGATAATCCCACCTCCGGCTGACAGCCTGTCCGGGTCCGGTCACTGCGTCGCGGCGCATACTTTCTCATTTCGCCCGCAAGGTGCGCCAGTACCCGGAGCCACCGATTGTGTCACTTCAGCGAGGCGACAGATCCCGGCCCCGCAGCGGTCGCCCTTGGTCGTCGATCAGCAGCCAAAGGTGCCCTTCGAATCGAAGTGGCCGTCCGACCGGGCTGCGGCCGGCACCACCCGCATCAACCTCACAGCGCTCGGGTTCTACGGACACGGCGGACTGGTGTCGCAGGACGTCCTCGACCGACCAGGTAGGCCGGGCTGGGCCGGCGGGCTGCGGGTGCCGGCGTCGGTCAGCCGGCCGGGCGTCGCTCGGCCCGGCGGCGGAGCAGCCAACCGGCGAGCAGCATCACTAGCAGTCCGCTGCCGCCTGCCGCGACCCCGATCAGTACGGCCTGCACCTGCCCGACGCCCCGGTCGGGCGGGCCGGCCGGGGCGGCGGCGTCCGGTGCCGGCAGCACCGCGCGGGCGCAGTCGCCGGGGTCAGCGCTGTCGGTGCCGCCCTCAACGACCTCGAAGTAGAACTTGCCGTTGATCGCGTGCCCGTCAGCCGACGTCGCTTCGTACGCGAGCGCGTGCACGCCAGTAGTCAGCGGGTCGACGGTGGCGCACAGGGTCTTCGCGTTGACCACGACCGCCTCCCCCACCGCCACAGCGGTGTCGTCGGGGCCGGTGACGGTGATCCGCCGTTCGCCGGTGCCGGACAGTGGGCCGAACGTCAACGCGATGGTCGCCACACCGGGAGCGACCTCATCACCCGGCCCGGGGGCGGCGGAGACCAGTTCGGTGTGCGCCTGCGCGGGAGCGGCGAACGTGACCGCCGCCACCCCCGCGCAGGCCAGGACCGCGGCGTGGCTCAGAAGTCGGCGCATGCCAGGCGGTTGTCCATGGTTTCCATCGGGTGGATGACCACCGACTTGGCGGCGTCGCCGACCTGCTGCTCGTTGGTGACGGTCGCGGTGCCGGTGCCGTCCTCGGCGGCGGTGAAGCCGAGGTGGACCTCGTTGGGCGGGGTTTCCGGGCCGCTCTCGTCGAACTTGAAGTGCGGTCCGCCGTTGTCGACGGCGCACTCCTGGGCGTGCAGGTGCCCCATGTACTGTGCGCCGGGCTCCAGCCCGGTCAATTTCACGGTGACCGTCGTGCCGTCCTCGGTCTGCGCCAGCCAGGCGGTCCCGGCGGCGTCGTCGGTGCCCGGTGGCCGGGTGTCGAGTAGGGCGAATGGGGCCTCCACGGCACCGTCGATCTGATCGGCCGGCGTGGCGGACGGGTCGTTCATCATCATCCCGTCCATCCCGTCCATCCCGTCCATCCCGTCGGACATCGCGGAGGCAGACGCCGACGGCTCCGTGGACGTGTCGGCGGCGTCGGTGGAGCTGGACGAGTCGTCGCCGCAGCCGGCGAGGACGCCGACCGCCGCGAAGCCGACCACCGCGAAAGCGGTACGCCAGCGGTCCGATCCGTTGATGTTCACGTGTCGTGTTCTCCCTGTTCGGATACGAAGGGTGGGCCGGCTACCGGGGCCACCCGGTAGCGGCGCTTGTCTCCCCGTTCGGGGTCTTCCGATAGTTGAGTCGGACATGGCGGCGCGGAAGTTCCCACCGGTTCGACCCCGTGGCGTAGGTGCTGCTAACGGTGGTCGGCGGACGAGTTCTGGTCACCGACGCCGGGGGTGGTCTCGACCGCAGCGGGGTCGGACAGGTTGACCCGCTGCAGCGGGGCCGCCGGGTGCGACGTACCACCGTCGTGGCCGCCGACCTCGGCGCGGACTCGGGGCCGCGACTGCGGATGCTGTTCCTGCACCCAGGCCACCAGTTGCTCTCTGACCAGGCACCGCAGGTCCCACAAGGCGGACGAATTCGCCGCCGACACGAGCGCGCGGGTCCGGATGTTGCCGTCGGTGGCCCCGGTCACCTGCAGCCCGCAGACCCGGCCGTCCCACAGCGGCGCGGCTGCCTCCGACTCGACGATGCGGCGCAGTTCCTGACGCATCGACTCGACCGGCAGGCTCCAGTCGACGTCGATCTCGGCGGTGCCGAGCACCGACGACGCGGTCCGGGTCCAGTTCTGGAACGGCGTGGTGGTGAAGTAGTTCGACGGCAGGATCAGCCGGCGCTCGTCCCAGATCTTCACCACCACGTAGCCGAGAGTCATCTCCTCGATGCGGCCCCACTCGCCCTCGACGACGACCACGTCGTCGAGGCGCAGCGCGTCGCCGAAGGCGAGCTGCAGACCGGCGAAGATGTTGCCGAGGGTGCTCTGCGCGGCGAGCGCGGCAACCACACCGACCAGACCGGCGGAGGCCAGCACGCTGGCGCCGGCGGCTCGGGCCCCGGGGAAGGTGATCAGCATCGCGCCGACGGTGAGCACGCCGACGACGGCGAAGGCGACCCGGCGGATCACGGTGATCTGGGTGTGCGCGCGGCGGGCGGCGAGGTTGTCGTTGACGTCGATCGGGAATCGGCGCAGCGCGGTGTCGGCGGCCAGGCCGAGCAGGGTGGCAACCAGCCAGCCGCCGGTGGCGATGGTCGCCAGCAGGATCGCGTGCTGCACCGGCTCGTGCCAGCCGTTGGTGGTGGCGATCGGGATGGTGAAGCGGGCGGCGAGCAGCGCGGCGATGATCGCCGTCGGCCAGAAGGCGCGCCGGGAGATGTCGGTGAGCAGCGTGGAGCGGCGGCCCGCGAAGCGGAGGATGCGGTAGACGACGGTGACGGCGAGGGCCGCCGCAGCCGCCGATCCGATCACGATCGCGGCGCTGACCAGGGCGTCGGACACGTCCGACATCTCCTTCCCATCGGTTTGTCGGCAGCGGCCAGCTAATCACATTGACCGGTGCCGGCCGAGGACCGGTCGACGTCGCGCAGCGTCACCAACGGGGCGGACCAGCCCCGCAGACCGGCCAGGAACGGTACGGACCGGGCCAACACCACCCCGACCAGCCCGTCCCGGCTCGTCTTCTGGTCGTACCGGTCACCCAGCTCGGCGGCGAGCCGCGACTGCAGGCGCCGCAGCATCTGGTCGGCGTCGTCGTGGTCGGCGTCGTCGTCGACGTCCAGGACCGTGTCGTTCAGGTAGCGGCGGGCAATTGTGTCCTGGGCGCGCAGCAACGCGTACGCCAGCTCTTCGGCCCGTGGTCCGAGACCACGCCAGGTGGCGCAGCGGGCGGTGAGCAGCGCGGCGACGGTCGCCTCGACGACATGTTCCAGAGCCGGTTCGAGGTCGTAGTCCGGCCGCCGCGGCCGGTAGGTGAGCGCCACCAACGGGTACCGCCGGACGGTGTCGTCGATCGCGCGCAGGTCGGCCGCCCAGTCCGCGCAGCGCTGCCGGGCGGCGTCGACCCCTTCGGCGGTCAGGCTGCGCACGATCAGCCCGACGCCGTCGCTGCCGCGGACCTGGTCGTGCACGGCGAGCGCGAACCGGTTCCGCACCGTCAACCCGGTGATCAGTTCGATCAGGTACGTCGCCAGCGCGGCGAACAACGCGAAGCCGAGCGCCGCGACGCACACCGCGAGCAGCTTCTGCGCCGAGGTGTCCGGGGTGAGGTCGCCGTAGCCGAGCACCGTGAGGGTGCCGGCGGAAAAGTACAGAGCGTCGTCGAAACCGGCCGGGCCGTAACCGGCGACCCGGTGGTAGCCGTCCAGGTGCGGCCACACCACCAACGCGACCCCGAACACCAGCGGCACGATCCAGGCCAGGAAGGTGCCGGTCACCAGCACCGGCCCGGCCCAGACCAGCAACGTACGCTCGGGTCGGCGACGCCGGTTCGCGGCGAACGACGACAGCCGCCACACCGACCGCCGGACCGCACCGGCGAGCGGGCCCTCCGCGTCCGGGTGCAGGATCGTCAACCAGACGTCGACCACCACCACGGCGATCAACGCGCCACCCGGTACCGCCCACAGCCACATCATGTGGGCAGCTATACCCCGTTTACCGGGTTGTCGACTGCACGACCTCGAACTCGAGCAGGCTGGCGCCGGTCGCCACCGCCGGGCGGGGCCGCTCGCCGTCCCCGGCGGCGTGGGCCTGCCGGGCCGGGCCGGCCGCCCACGCCTGGTAGGCCTCCTCACTCTCCCAGCGGGTGTAGACGAAGTAGCGGCCCTCCCCCGCGACCGGGCGCAGCAGCTCGAACGCCAGGAACCCGGGCGCGTTCTCCACCGCCCCCTGGCGAGCGGCGAACCGCCGCTCCAGCTCGTCGCCGGCGCCGTCGGGGACCTCGATCGCGTTGATCTTCACCACTGCCATGTGGACAGCCTAGTCGGGGTACCCGCGCTCAGCCCTGGTTGGCCCAGTCGCCCAGCGACCAGTCCCGCACCTCGGGCATGTCCTCCAGGTGCTCCACCACGTACGCCTCGTGCCGGGCCAGTTGCTGCTCGCACCAGACTTTCAGGTCGGCGGCACCGCGTGGCAGCCGCCGGGCGTTGTTGATCGCGTCCATCACCAGGTGGTAGCGCGACGCCCGGTTGCGGACCGTCATGTCGAACGGGGTGGTGGTGGTGCCCTCCTCGATGAAGCCCCGCACCCGGAACCGGTCGGCGTCCGGCCGGCCGTGCACCAGCTGGTGGATGGCCCCCGGGTAGCCGTGGAAGGCGAACACCACGTCGACCGAGTCGGTGAACAGCTCGGTGAACATCGTCTCGCTCATGCCGTGCGGGTGGTCCTTGGGCCGGGGCAGCCGCATCAGGTTGACCACGTTGACCACCCGGACCTTCATGCCGGGCAGCCGCTGCCGGAGGATCTGCGCGGCGGCGACCGTCTCCATGGTGACCACGTCACCGGCGCAGGCCAGCACGATGTCCGGCTCCGAGCTGCCGTCGTCGGTGCCGGCCCACTCCCAGATGTCCGCACCCTTGGCGCAGTGCTCGACCGCCTCGTCAATGGTCAGCCACTGCAGCTGCGGCTGCTTGTCGATGACGATCAGGTTCACGTACGACCTGGACCGCAGGCAGTGGTCGGCGACCGACAGCAGGCAGTTGGCGTCCGGCGGCAGGTAGACCCGCGACACGGTGCCCCGCTGGTTGAGCACCACCTGAATCAGCCCGGGCCCCTGGTGGGAGAAGCCGTTGTGGTCGTTACGCCAGGCCGTCGAGGTCAGCAGGATGTTCAGGCTCGGCACCTTGGCCCGCCACGGCAGGTGCGCCGCCTCCTGCAACCACTTGCCGTGCTGCACCGTCTGCGACGCGCTGACCATGGCGAACGCCTCGTAGGTGGCGAACATGCCGTGGCGGCCGGTCAGGTTGTAGCCCTCCAGCCAGCCGTGGCAGTTGTGCTCGGACAGCACCTCCATCACCCGGCCGTCACGGCTGATCGCCGTGTCTGTCGGATACACCTCCTCCATGAAGCCGCGGTCGGAGACCTCGAAGACGGCACCGAGCCGGTTGCTGTTCGTCTCGTCCGGGCAGAACAGCCGGAACCGGTCCGGGTTGCGGGTGTAGATGTCACGCATCAGCTCGCCGAGCTTGCGGGTCGACTCGGCGCGCAGCCGCGCCGGCTGCGGCACGTCGACCGCGTACTCGCGGAAGTCGGGCATGTCCAGGTCGCGGGTCAGCAGGCCGCCGTTGGCGTGCGGGCTGGCGCTCATCCGCAGGTCGCCGTCGGGGTTGACGCCGGTCACCGTCGCGGTCGGCGCGCCGTCGGCGCCGAACAGTTCCTCCGGGCGGTACGAGCGCAGCCAGGTTTCCAGGATCGCCAGGTGGTCGGCGTTGTCCCGGACGCCGGACAGCGGCACCTGGTGCGACCGCCAGGTGCCGGTGACGGTGACGCCGTCAACCTGCTCCGGGCCGGTCCAGCCCTTCGGCGACCGCAGGATGATCATCGGCCAGCGGGGGCGGGAGCCGTCCCAGTCGCCGCAGCGCGCGGCCTCCTGAATCCGGCGGATCCTGCCCCAGGCGTCGGCGAGGGCGGCGGCGAACCGCACGTGCATGCCGGGCAGGTCGTCGCCCTCGACCTCGATGACCTCGTACCCGTGGCCTTCCAGCAGCGAACGGACCTCGCCGCGGTCCTTGCGCCCCAGCACCGTCGGCCCGGCGATTTTAGCGCCGTTGAGATGCAGGATCGGCAATACGGCGCCATCGTGGGCGGGGTTGATGAACGAGACACCCTTCCAGGAGCCCTCCAGCGGACCGGTCTCCGCCTCGCCGTCACCGACCACGGCGATGGCCAGCAGGTCCGGGTTGTCCATCACCGCGCCGAAGGCGTGCACCAGGACATAGCCCAGCTCGCCGCCCTCATGGATGGAGCCGGGGGTGGTGACCGAGACGTGGCTGGGGATGCCGCCGGGGCTGGAAAACTGCCGGAACAGCCGCAGCATGCCGGCCTCGTCGCGGGTGACGTCCGGGTAGATCTCGGTGTATGTGCCCTCCAGGTAGCCGGCGGCCACCAGCGCCGGGCCGCCGTGGCCGGGGCCGGTGAGGTAGATCGCCTGCTGGCCGGTGTGCCGGATCAACCGGGACACGTGGGCGTAGATCAACGAAAGGCCGGGGCTGGTCCCCCAGTGGCCGAGCAGCCGCGGCTTGATGTGCTCCGGGGCGAGTGGCTCGCGCAGCAGCGGGTTGCCCCGCAGGTAGATCTGCCCGACGGTCAGGTAGTTGGCGGCCCGCCACCAGGCGTCCAACTGCGCCAGCTCGGCGTCGTCGGGCGCGGCGAGCACCCGCAGCAGCCCGTCGTCCGCGCCGGCGCGGCCGGCCCAGGTCGGGGTGCGCTGATCGGTCACGGCAGTCACGAGCGGATTCCTCCTCATCAGGGGGTACGTCCACGACCGATCGTAGGGGGGCCGCTGCGGTTTTTCCCGGGCTCCAGTGCCTGTCAGGCAGGGGCACAACGACCCTTGACATGCTCTGACCTGCCCCTGGCCGGCCGTTGACGCCGACACGGTGGACCGGCAAGGCGGCCGGCATATCGACGTACGACAGTGTGATTTGTGCATCCACAGCCAACTCCACCCGGTCCACGGTGCCGACACTTCTCTTGTCAGCAGAGTTTTCGAGCAGGAAGTGATCTGCAGTGCGTACCCTCTACGACACCGGTTCGGTCCACCCCCCTGGACCGCTACGAGTACTACCGAACCGAAGCGACGGCCGAGGTCGCGCCGGTGGAGATCCGTGGCCGTTCGTCGCTGTCCCTGACCACCGCGATTCGGATCGCCCAGGTCGGCCAATATGAGGTCGAGGCGACGAGCTGGCTGTCCGACACCGAAGGCGTGGCCCTCCGGACGCAACGGCTGATCCGGGCCAGTGATCCGGAGTCCTACCGGGTCTGCGTCCTCGTCAGCGGCGAGCTCCGGGTCGAGCAGAACGGTAACCAGGGACGCTACGCCCACGGGACATCGCGCTCTATGACACGTCACGCCCCTGGGATGCCCGGCACGTGCCCGGGCGTACCCCCATGAGGCTGGCAATGGTGACCTTCCCCCGGGCTCTCGTGCCAGCGCCCGAGGCGGCGGTACGCCCACTCGTCGGCTCGATCCTACCGAGACGGATGCCGGGACGCGGGCTCGTCGCGGCGTTCCTGGTCGGAATCGCCGGAGCCGCCAGCATCTCGCCCGCTACCTGTACAGGATTCTCGAAGACACCGGGACGACACCGATGCAACTCGTCAAGAAACTGCGGCTGACGGAATGCCGCCGCAGCCTGCGCGACCCGGAACTGTCGTCGACCGCCATCAACGAGATCGTTTCCGCGCACGGCTACTCCCGTCCGGACCAGTTCGCCCGAGACTTCAGGCACCTGTTCGGCATGTCGGCTACCGAGGCACGTCAGTCGATCCGGGACCGGTCGGCCGGACATCGGAATCGGTCATGACGACCGGACGACGGTCGGTCGGAGGCCAAGGCCGACGCGGACCAGGTCACCGCGCGGACGCCGGCGGCGATGGCAGCGTCGGAGCAAGCCAGGCGGCCCGGCCCCTGCCGCCGGTCGAGTTCCATGTCACCGTCCGGGTCGTGTTGCGCCGCCGAGGAGCCTGGCTACTGCTCGGTGTGGCGATCTGCCGGCTCGCGGACGCCCCGCTCGACGCGGTGACCGCAGTGGCCGGCACCATCCAGATGCTCCTGTCCGGTTAGCTGCCGTGCCTGCCGGCAACGCCCGTCGGCACGGTTGTGCATGATCCACTCCGTTCGTGTACAGTCTTGCCCCGTGCGGCCCTCAGCCGCCGACCCCACGGTGTCGACGTCCGGCTGTCGGCCTACCGAATGGGGGCGGTAGAGTGGTCCGGGTAGGTCCGGGTGGCGGAATGGCAGACGCGCTAGCTTGAGGTGCTAGTGCCCGTATAGGGCGTGGGGGTTCAAGTCCCCCCTCGGACACAAACTGGTACCTGATTCATCAGGGTTGGCCTCCGCTTCGATGATGCGGGGGCCTGGTTTGTACGTGAGCTTGAGTCCGAGCTGCTGGTAGACCTGGGCCTTGTCGACGGGGTCGGCGGTGCGTAGGACGTCAGCGATGCCGGAGAGCGCCTCGACCGCGGTGTTGATCTCGGCGAGGGTCATGGCCGGCGAGCTGGCGTAGCTCAGCCTTTATGGTGACTTCTACGCTTGAACCTCAGGTGGTCCGTGGCGGGCCAGGGGCGCAACCTGTGCACGTCGTACTCGGCCGATAATCCGGCGTTCAGCTACGCCGCCGGGGACTGGCGATCAGCCGGACCGTACCTGTCGGTCGCCGCTGCGGGCATCGGTGACGGTGCCGAAGGTGCGATGGAAGAAGATCAGCGGTTGGTGGTCGCGAAGGCTCTCGGCGGAGCGGATTTCCGCGACAACGAGCGTGTGGTCGCCGGCCGGGTGCTCGACGACCGGTACACATTCCAGATGTGCGAGCACGCCTGGGAGGACCGGGACACCGGCACTGGACGGCCGCCACGGCACTCCGGCCAGGCGTTGCGGGCCGGGTGCGGCGAGCGTTCTGCCGAGGTCCTGCTGGTCGGCCGCGAGAATGCCGATCCCGAACCGGGCCGCCTGTCGGATGTCCGGCCAGGTCGTGGACTGCTCCCCCACGCAGAACCCGACCAGCGCCGGCCGCAGCGAAATGGAGAGGAAGGAGCCGACCAGCAGGGCGCGGGGGCCTCGGTCGGTGGCGGCGGTCACCCCGACGACGCCGGTCGGATAGGCGCGCATCACCTCGCGGAACCGGCCCGCCGTCACCGTCGGGCCCGATCGTTCAGTCATCGCCGCGCCGGGCGCAGTTGATGCAGACCCCGAAGAGCTCGAGCATGTAGTTCACGTCGGTGAAGCCGTGTTCATCGGCGACCTGACCGATCCACTCCTGGGTGGGTGGCCCGGCCACCTCGACGGTACGGGCGCAGAGCCGGCACACCAGGTGATGATGCTCGGTCTGGCTGCACCGGCGGTACAGCTGCTCGCCACCCGCGCCGTGCATCACGTCGACCTGACCGGCATTCGCGAACACCTGCAGGGTCCGGTAGACGGTGGTCAGGCCGACGGTCGAGCCCCGGGCACGTAGCTCTGCGTACAGCTGTTGAGCACTGCGGAACTCGGCGGTCGCGTCCAGCAGGGTGAGGATCTCGTTGCGCTGCCGGGTGGATCGGCCGGGCTCCGCAGGCGACTGCTTCACGACACCAACCCCCTTGTACATAACGATTCCCATTATCATAATGGTGGCGAGGAGGATCGGTGGTGATGTGGGTGCCGGGCACCGGTGGCACGATGACCGGTACCCACATCGCCCGACTTCCGTGATCAGTCGCCGCCGTCCGGTCGCCGTACGTCGGCCCTCGCCGGTGTCCGCGCGACGGCGACGTCCGGCTTGTCACGTCGGGACGGAACCGTCGCCAGCGCGACCGCCACTCCGACGGCCGCCGCCCCGGCCGCCACCCAGGAGACCGTGGCCAGGCCCTCGGCGAACGCGACCCGGGCCAGCACCTCCACCTCAGGCGGCAGGTCGGTGAACCGCCCGGCCGACGTCAGATCCCGCAGCCGCTGGGCCGTCGGCCCGGCCGCCCCGGCAGTCCGTATCGCGTCGTCAGACAACCCCGAGCCGACCCGGCCGGCGAGCACCGCGCCGAAGACGGCGGCACCGACCGCCGTGCCGAGTGGGAAGAACACGTTCGCCGTACCGCTGGCCATCCCCGCCCGCTGCGGCGGTACCACCGACACCGAGATGCCCATCAGCGGCGCGAACAGCAGTCCCATGCCGGCGCCGATCAGTACCAGGCCCGGCAATGCGACCAGCCATGTCGAGTCGGCGCCGACCCGGGCGACGAGCAGGTAGCCCACACAGATGACGACGAAACCGGTGACCACGACCGTACGGTTGCCGTACCGGTGCTGCAGCCGCGCCACCACGAGGCTGCCGGCCACGATCGCCGCCGACAACGCGGACAGTTGCAGCCCGGCCTGCAGCGGCGAGTAACCGAGCATGCCCTGCAGCCACAGCACCAGGTACGGCATCGTGCCGAACCCGACCGCCCGGGTCAGGAAGCTCAGCACGCTCACCCCGGTGAAGGCCCTGATCCGAAACAACGCCAGTTGCAGCATCGGATCAGCGACCCGCCGCTCGGTGGCGACGAACAGCACGAGGGTGACCAGCGCGACGCCGGCGGCGACCAGCGTGACCGGACGCGTCCATCCGTCGTCGGCGCCGGAGATGACCGCCAGGTTGACCGCCCCGAGCAGCAGCACCCCGAGGACCGCCCCAGCGAGGTCGAGCCGACGGCCCCGCTGCCGACCGGCGGCCGGCAGCCAGCGCAGCGCGCCGAACAGCACGAACGCGCCGGGCAGCAGGTTCACCAGGAAGATGGCCCGCCAACCGAGACTCGACACCAGCGCACCGCCGACCAGCGGCGCGATGGCCGCGGAGACGGCGGCGGTCGCGCTGAACACTCCCATCGCGGCGTTGCGCCGCTCCCCCGGGTAGGCCGCCGCCAGCAACGGCAACGCGGGCGCGAAGATCAGCGCGCCACCGATGCCCTGCACCGCCCGGCCGGCGATCAACACCCCCGGGTCAGGCGCAACGCCGCACAGCAGCGAACCGACGGTGAACAGCATCACGCCGGCGACGAAGATCCGCCGCCGACCGAGCCGGTCCGACACCGATCCGCCGACGAGCAGCAAGGCCGCGAACAGCAGCGGGTACGCGTTGACCGTCCACTGCAGCTGCGGGAGAGTAGCCGACAGATCAGCGGCGACCGCCGCCAACGCGACGTTGACGATGGTGATGTCCATCGTGGTGATGGCGGCGGCGACGCTGACCGTGACCAGGGTGCGGCGGGCGGCCGTAGTCGAATCATGCGGTGGCAAGGACGACCACCTCTGGGGCTCCGGCGCCGGTGACGGCGGCGGCGGGCCGGCTGACCATGCCGGACTCGCGGGCGAGCTGGTCGCCGTCGATGGTGTGCCAGTCGTAGCTGTCGGTCACCTCACGCACCAACCGACCGGAGCGGTACACCCGCCAGGTGGTGGTGAACCGCATCAGGTCACCGCCGGCCGGGCTACCGGCGACCCACCACTCGTAGTCGTGCCGGCCGATCGAATCGCGGATCGACAGCGCCGACGGGATCTCCCGCGGCTGCCGTACGCCCATCAGCTCGACCACCACCACACCGCCGGGCGCGAGCCGGCTCCGTAGCAGCCGCCACAGTCGGATCCGCGCTGCTTCGTCGAGGTGACCGGCGACGCCGAACACCACGGCGGCGCAGATGGTGGCGGGCAGCGGCAGGTCCGGTGCGGCGGCGTCGACCACGGTGACCCGTTGCCGCAGCCCGTCGTCGGCCGCGACCCGGCTGGTCAGCACCGCCCGCATCGCGGTGGACGGCTCGACCGCCACGATCCGCGCGCTCGGCAGCGCCGCGGCGATGATCTCGGTGACCCGACCGGTACCGGCACCGATCTCGACGACCGGCCCGGCTGACGGGTCGACACCGGTGAGCGCGGCGGCCAGGGCCGGTCCGCTGCTGGTCGCCTGTCGGGCGGCGACCATCTCGTAGAACTCGGCCACCGGCGAGTAGTAGTCACGCACCGGCTCTCCTCCGATCGGACGGGTTGGCATTGACGGTCGAAACGCGGGTAGCGGTCACGGTCTGACCAGCACCGATGACCTGCGTGACCGGCAGTTGCACGCCGCTGACGACGACCACCGGGCCGTCGCCGAGGTGGTGGTCCGCCAGATCGAGTACGCCGACACGGTGGTGTCGTGGGAACGCTCCGGTGACCCCTTCGAGCAGGCGCGGCTGTCCGCTCTGCTTTACCGGCTCGCGCCCTGGGCCCGGCACCTCAAGATCGGCGCCAAGCACGACACGGGGCTACAAGACACCGGACAGCACGGCGATCTGGCGGCCGCGTTGCTGCGCACCGGCCGGCACGACCCGGCCGCGCCAGGCCCGCTCGGTCGCGCCCTGGAAGGCTTCCCGATCGCCGTGCACGCTCCCGAAAGCGACTGCGGCGTGGTGTCGCTGCTGTTCGAGACCCGCCGCCCGTTCCACCCCCAGCGGCTGCACGACGCGTTGGAGGACCTCACCGAGGATCTGCTCCGGGGGCGGGGGCAGTTGTGGATCGCCAGCCAGCCCGACGCCGTGGTGGGCTTCGAGTTCGTCGGTGGCGGCGTCGCGATGGGCAGCCTCGGCTACTGGCTGGCGGCACTGCCGGCGGACCGGTGGGGCGAGGCCAGCGACTATCGTCGCATCGCCGCCGACCTGAGCTGGGATCCCTACTACGGTGACCGCCGCACGGCGCTGGCGTTCGTCGGCCTGCGAGTCGACGCGACGGCGCTCACCGACCTGTTGACCGCGTGCCTGCTCACCGACGACGAGATCGCCGACGGGTTCGACCGCTGGCGCGACCTGCCGGACCCGTTCGCCGGCTGCTTTCCGCTCGACGACGACACCGCACCGGCGCACTCCACGCCGGCCGAACCGTCATGAGTTCAGGCCCGGCCGATTCCTCGTCACCGGCCGCCCGCCGCATCGAGCAGGGCCCGGGTGACCTCATGCCGCGGTGAGCTGAGCACCGCCAGGGTCGGGCCGGACTCCACCGCCGTGCCGGCGTCGAGCACGACGACCGCGTCGGACCACCCGGCCACGGCGGCCAGGTCATGGGTGATCAGCACTACCGCGAGCCCCAGGTCACGACGCAGCTCGGCGAGCAGCCCCAGCACCGTACCGGCCGTCGCGACGTCGAGCGCGGACGTCACCTCGTCGCAGATCAGCACGCGGGGCCGGCAGGCCAGCGCCCGCGCGAGGTTGACCCGTTGACGCTCCCCACCAGACAGTGTGCCCGGTCGCCGATCGGCGACGCCGGCCGGCAGATGCACCCGGTCCAGCAACTCGCCCGCCGCCGCAAGGGCCGCTCGCGGGTCGAGGCCACGCAACTGCCGCAGCGGACGCAGCAGGGCGTGGCCGACGGTCTCCCGGGGGTTCAGCGCGCCCGCGCTGTCCTGGGCCACCAGCTGCAGGTCACGTCGCTGGGCGGGACTGCGTCGCCGGGTGGTCGCCGGCAGCGGCGCACCGTCGAGCAGGACGGCTCCGTCATAGGGGTGCAACCCGACCAGACATCGCGCGAGCGTCGACTTGCCGGCACCCGAGGGGCCGACGACAGCGAGGCAACCCCCAGCAGCGACGTCGAGATCCACCTGGGCGAGCGCCGTACGCCGGCCGTGCCGGGTGCCCAACCCCCGGACCGCGAGCACCGGGTCGGCCGACCCGGTGGCGGGGCCGGGCCCGGCCGGTGCCGGCGCGGCCAGGACCCGGCCGGGCGGTCCGGTGACCGCCGGGCGGCCCCCGTCCAGGACGACCACCTCGTCGCTGACCGCCCGGACCAGGTCCGGGTCATGGCTGATCAGCAAGGTGGCCCGGTGCCCGGTCAACGATCTGATCAGCTCCTGTACACCACGGGCCAGCACCGGGTCGAGGCCGGCGGTCGGCTCGTCGAGGACAAGCAGGTCCGGGTCGGCCGCGAGGGCGATGGCGAACGCGACACGCTGCGCCTGACCGCCGGAGATCTGATGCGGGTACCGGCGCAGGAAGTCTCGGTCGGCGGGCAGCCGTACGGCTTCCAGCAGGTGCGCCACCGTCGCACCACCCTGGGTCTCGCCGCGCCGTGCGGCGTCGGCGACGGCCTCGCCGAGCTGGCTGGCGAGCCGGCGGGACGGATTCAACGTGGCGGCGGCGTCCTGTGGCAGGTAGGCGACATGTCGATGGCGGACCGCCGCGGCACCGGCCGAGGTGAACGGATCGGATCGGGCGACCCGGACGGCGCCGGCCCGCAGCGCCAGTCCGGGCCGGACGTGTCCCAGCAGCGTCAGCGCCGTCGTGCTCTTGCCGGATCCGGAACGTCCCATCATCGCCACCACCTGGCCGGCCGCTATCCGTAGCCGCACCCCGTCCACGATGGGCGGCCCACCCGCAGCCGGGCCGACGACGAGGCCGTCGATCGTCGCGAGCTGCCGATCGGCGCTCACCGGTCCGCCCACCGGGCGGCGAGGTCGTCGGCGAGCAGGTTCACCGACACGGTGAAGAGCACCAGCAGCAGCGCCGGAAGCAGCACCGGCCAGACCGTCAGGTTGATCCCGGCCGCGTTCTCACTGACCATCCGGCCCCAGTTCGGGGTGGGCGGACCCGCGCCGAGGCCCAGGAAACCGGCGGTGGCGGTAAGGTGCACGGCGGCAGAGAACCGGATGCCGGCCTCGGCGAGCATGGTGCCGACGATGTTCGGGACGAGGTCGTACCGGATGATCCGCCACCGGCTGTCCCCCCGCGCCCGCGCGGTGTCGACGAACCCACGCACCGCGACCTGCCAGGTCGCCGCACGCAGGACCCGCACCGAGAACGGCAGGCTGACCAGCGCCACCCCGACGAGGACCGCGCTGTCGCTGCCCGGAAAGCCGGCCGCCAGCACCAGCAGCACCAGCAGCCCGGGCACGACCGCGACGACGTCCACCACCCGGACGACCAGTTCGCCGGTCCGTCGGTCGATCAGTCCGGCGAACACGCCGAGCAGCGCCCCGCACAGGCTGGCGAGAGCGGTCGCGCCAATAGCGAGGAGTACCACGGCACGACCGCCGTGCAGCAGGCGACTCAGCACGTCGCGACCGACCGCGTCGGTGCCGGCCGGGTACGCCCCGGTAGGGGCCTCGAAGGGCAGTCCCACCGGTGCTGTCGGTGACCTGCTGCCCAGCAGTGGGCCGGCCAGCGCGACGAGCACGACGCCGACGGCTGCGAAGCCGGCGAGCAGCAGGGTCACCCGGGAGTGGGCGACCCGCCCGACCGCCATCGCCGGCGCGGTATTGGTCATGACCGCCCCCGTGACGCGGGATTCAGCGCGAGTTGGGCGAGGTCACCGAGCAGCAGCAGGACCAGCGCGGTGGCGCAGGTCGCCAGGGCCAGCCCCTGCACCATCGGCACGTCCCGGTTGGCCACCGCCTGCTGAAGCTCGTAGCCGATCCCTGGGTAGTTGAACAAGGTCTCGACGACCACCGCGCCACCGATCAGACCGGCGAACATGACCGCGGTCACCTGTACGGCGGGTGCCACTGCGTTCGGCAGCACGTGTCGCACGGCGAGCCGGAAACCGGTCACCCCCCGCAGCCGGGCCGCTTCGACGTACGGTGCCGAAGCAATCTCCGCGACCGAGGCCCGCAGCAGCCGTGCGGCGGCGGCGAGCGCCGCGACCGCCAGCGCCGCGACCGGAAGCACCAGGATTCGGGGCTCGTCCCACGGCCGACCGCCGAGCGGCACCAGGGAAACCTCGGGTAGCAGACCGAGGCCGGCGGCGAACACCGCCACCAGCAACGCCGCGACGAGGAACTCGGGGACACCGACCGCGACCAGGGTCGCGGTGCTGAGCAGCCGGTCCGTACGCCGGCCGGCCCGCATACCGGCGACCAGGCCGACCGCGACGGCCAGCGGCACCGCGAGCGCCATCGCCAGGGTGGTCAGCAACAGGCTGTTCGGCAGCCGGTCAACCAGCACCTCGGTCACCTCGCGGCGGCCGACGTACCCGGTGCCCAGGTCGCCGCGCAGGGCGGCAGTCGCCCAATCGACGTACCGCTGCACCGGATCCACGTCGAGGCCGAGCTCCCGGCGGAGCTCTTCCCGATCGGTCGTGGTCGCGTCGGCACCGGCGACGACGCCGACCGCGTCGCCCGGCAGCACCTCGGTCACGGTGAAGATCAACACCGACAGGACGGCGAGGACCAGGACCGCAGCGGCGGTACGTCGGGCGACGACAGCGGCGACCCGGGCCAGATTCACGCCAGGTATGCCTGCTCGAAACTGCTGAACGGCTCGTCGCGCACACCATGCACAGTGGCGACCTGACCGTTGATCGACGGTGCGAAGACCGGGATCACCTGGTTGCCTTCCTCCCAGATCAGCTGCTGTGCCTGCACCGCCGCCGCGCGGCGCTGGTCGGCGTCGACCGCCCCACGGGCCTGCGCGACGAGCTCGTCGATGTCCGGCCGATTGAAACCGAAAGTGGACGGCGAGCCGGCGGTTCGGGTCGCCGCGTAGCTGGACAGCGGCGGCACCGGCGGGGTGTAGCTGGCCGCGAACGGCAACTGGGTGTACGCGGCGAAGTCGGAGAACAGTTGTCCCGGCGGGCGCTGGTCGAGGGTGGCGTCGATGCCGACCGCCTTGAGGTTCTCGACCACCACCGTCGCGGTCTCGGCCATCCCGGCCACCTCGGGCGCGGTGGTGACGGCGACCTTGACCGTACCGACCCCGGCCTCGGAGAGCAGCGCCTTCGCCCGGTCGGGGTCGTACGGCCGCTGTTCGATCTCTTCGGCGTAGTCGGTGAAGCCGAGGGAGGGCAGGTCGTTGCCGACGAAAGCACGACCGAAGAAGACGTTACGCACGATCGCTTCGCGGTCGATCGCGTACTTGACCGCCTGCCGGACCCGGACGTCGGCGAACGGGGTGAAGGACAGATTGAGCCCGAAGGACAGCGACGTCGCGTACGGCAGGTCGGAGACGGCCACCGCGAACCGTTCGTCCTCCCCCACCGTCCGGGCGGCAACCGGCCCGATGTCGCTGACGAAGTCGACCTGTCCGCCGGTCAGCGCGTTGACCCGGGCGGCGGCGTCCGGGATGGTCCGCAGTTCGAGCCCGTCCAGGTACGGCCCTCCGTCGAGGGCGAGGCCGTAGTAGTCGTCGTGCCGGGCGAAGGCGGCGCCCTGACCAGGCTCGAACTCGACCAGCTTGAACGGCCCGCAGGTCGGCATGTCCGGGGTGAACTCGGTGGTGCCGTCCTTGAAGACCAGGCTGCTCTGACAGAGCACGAGCCGGCCGTCGGCGATCGGACGCAGCGTCGGCAGCACGAGGGTCAGGTCGTCGTCAACGCTCGCGGCGGCCAGGTCGAAGTTCTGCGACGGCGGCTTGAGGAACGGCAGCGAACCGAGGGTGACCGGGGCGTTGAGCGAATAGAGCACGTCGCGGGCGGTCAGAGTGGTTCCGTCGGTGAAGGTGACTCCGGGGCGGACCTTCACGGTGTACGTGCTCAGATCGTCGCTGATGTCGATGCGCTCCAGCACGCCGTAGCGGACGCCGTGCTCCGCTGTCGGATCGAGCACCCCGAGTGCGCCGTGCATACTGCGGGCCCGGACGTAGTCCAGACCCGTCGGCCCGAAGAGGTAGTTGAGCGTTTCAGCCGCGCCGCCGCCAACGAACGCGGCCCGCAGGGTCCCACCGGACCTGGGTGCGGGTGTGCCGGACGCCGTTGCGGCGGGGGCAGTGTCGTCGTTGGAGCAGGCCGCGAGGATGGGCGCGCCTGCGACGGCGGCCAGGGACATCGCACCGGCCCGCAACAGCGTACGTCGTTCGAATCTATGCGCCAAGGGATGCTCCTCGGTATGGGGTCGAGCACAGTAGTCGCGGGGGACCCCCGCAGACGACAGCATCACCGAGATGAAAACCATTGTCAACTTGGGGCGACAGCCTCCCACCGCAGGGCACCCGACGGACAGAGCGCGACCACCTCCCGCAGTCCGTCGCGACCCGGGACGTCACCCCCGCCGCCCAACCACACCACGACCCCGGTACGCGGATCCTGATCGAAGAGGTCGGGCACGAGGCGGGCACAGTGACCCGCCCCCACACACAGCCGTTGATCGACGACGATGCCCGTCACGCCCGTGCCTCCATCCGCCACCGGCTCCTGCCGAGTGCCGCGCCCACCGGCCGGCGCTCCGAGCCCCACCCGGCCGGCCTCCAACCACACTGGAGCCGACCACGGCGAGAGCGCGACCCCCAGCAGAAAATGATTCTCATTCTAACAACGCCGGGCGGTCGCCGGAACCGGCGGTCACGACCCCGATCCGCAGGCACCCAGTACGCCGGTCGTCGCCCGGCTGAACCACCGACCCGCCAGACCTGCACAGTGACCTGCCCCTCCAGCTCCTATCGAGAACGGTTTTCATTTGCTACGGTCTGCGGCTGGAGGAGGAACTGATCATGACCGCGACACACTTACCCTTCCGTCCACGCCGCCTACCCAACCGGCTGACAGCCGGCGCCGTCGCCACGGCGGTAGCCGCCACTGCAGCCGCGTTCCTAGTACCTACGAACCAGGCATCGGCGACCGCTGGCCCGGCACCCGAGCCGCACGAGTACCGCGTGCTCCAGGACATCCACACCGACGCCGTCTCGACGTTCCTCGACGACGACGCCCTGGTCCTGGGCACCAGGGCAGACGTGCCGGAGGGCAACGGGACCCGCTTCGCCCCCGACGAGGTCTGGTTCCACATCGACGACGACTCGGCGCAGACGTTGCCCACCGGCTTCGAGTTCATCGCCGCTGCAGGCACCGACGTGTGGATCGCCCCCGAGTCCAACCCCGGCGGCGGCCAGCTGTGGCCCGGTTTCTCGACCGAGTCGGTGCCGTCGGGCGCGATCGACGGCGACCAGACGAAGTTCACGCTGAGCGGCTTCACCGGCCCCGGCGATCTCGAACTGTTCAGGACGGGATCGTTCGGTACCCCGACCCGGCTGTGGTCCTCCGACGAGGATCACAAGGAGTTCACCGTAGGCCGTACCCACATGCACGCCAACTGGGCGTTCACGGCTCCGGGGACCTACCGGCTCACCGTCACCGCCACCGTCACCGTCGACGACGCACCGATGACCGACACCGCCACCTACACCTTTGTGGTCGGCGGCCTGCCCAGCGCCGTCGCCACCACCACCACGGTCGAGGCGTCGGCCACCGAACTCGCGATCGGCGACCCCGTCACCCTGACCGGCACAGTGACGCCTGCGGACCTCGACGGCTACCTGGAGTTCCGCAGCGACGGCACGGTGCTCGGGCACACCGCCGTCGAGGCCGGACAGGCCACCCTGGCGGTGACGGATCTGGCGCTCGGCACACACTCCCTCACCGCCTCGTTCGTGCCGGCGGTCGGCAACGTCGCCGGCACGTCGACGTCCACGCCGATCACCGTGACGGTCACCGACGAGTCCGGCGGCGAGTTTGGCATCGAGGGTATCGCCGAGTCGTACCAACCCGGCGACACGCTCCGGGCGCACGTGGTCGGGGCCACTCTCGCCGAGGGCGAGCAGTTCCGATGGAGCATCCGCCCGATCGGTTCGACCAGCAGCGCCTGGTCCTTCAACGGCACCGGCGGCGAAGCCGCACAGGGGGTCGTCGAGCAGCAGGTCGACGCGGGGTACGACGGGTACGAACTACGGGTACGCATCCGCGCTGACGGCATCTACACCGCCAGCTCCGACTGGGTGCCGATCACGGTCGACGTCACCGGCGAACCGCTGGCCGCAGGCTTCGTCCCGAGCGGCCCGGCGTACCTCGGCGACGAGGTCGTCATCGAGACGACCGGCCAGGCGCTCGCCGATGGCGAGAGCCTACGCCTCGTGCAGCGGTGGGGCTCCCCATGGTTCCCGGTGCCCAACGCCACCCAGGTTGACGCCACCACCCTGCGGGTGCTGCCGGCGTACTACGACGACAGCGGCGAATGGGCGGTACAGGTCGTCCGTGACGGCGTGGCCGTCACCCAGTCCACACCGTTTCCGGTCGACATCCGCAGGCGGGAGGTACTGGTCGAAGGTATCCAGGGCGTCTACCGGGTCGGCCAGACCCTGCGGGCGACCGCCACGGTGTACCCCGAGAAGGACGGTCTGATCTACCGCTGGATCCTGCTCGACCTCGAGACCCATGAGAGCACTGTCGTCCAGGAAGGAACGGACGCCGCAGCGAAGTCGCTGGAACTGCCGATCACCCTCGACCACGACAACCACCGCTTGACGCTGGCTGCGGTCTGGGATTTCGGGACGTTTGAGACGTACACCGGTCAGCAGGCCAGCAAGCTCAACGTGTCGGACGCCGACCCGTCCACCCAGCTGTTCTTCTTCAACGGCCTCAGCGGTCACTACCACCAGGGCGGCCCGATCAACCTCCAGCTGATCGCCGACCCGCCGCTGGCCGAGGACGACACAGTCAACTGGCAGTGGGCGTGGCCCGGCAGCGACCAGTGGCTTGCCGTACCCGCAACCTCCGGGTTGACCCACTCCATCGTCGCCGAGCAGGCGCTCGACGGGGTACAGGTCCGGGCGACCCTGACCTTCGGCGGCGGAGCGGAGCCGATGACCGCTGAGCCCGTGACGATCCACGTCGACGACCACGGTGCCCCACCTAGCCAGCAGGTCAACGTCGCCGGCGACACGGCGTACCGCGTCGGCGAGGTCGCCAGCCTGACCGCCGAGGTGTCACCCGAGACGGTTCTCACCGGCTACCAGTGGTTCGACAAGCCGGCGGGTGCCGCAGAAGCGACGCCCATCCCCGGCGCGACCGGCAAGGAGTACACCTTCACCACCGCCGCAGCCGACAACGGGCGCGAGCTCAGCGTCGCGGTCGTCCTGCCCACCGGGCAGCTCGCGTACGGCCCGTCAGAACCGGCGACATTGGAGGTACGGGACACCGGCCCGCCGTTGACCGAGCTTCGCGTCGCAGGGCTTGCGGACCGCTACCGCCCCGGCGATATGGTGACGTTGACCGCGGTGCAGGAGCCGGCGACCGAGTTCGACCACTACCAGTGGTTCACCCGGACCTCCACCGACACGCAGTGGACGGCTGTGCCGGACACCGCCACGGCGGCGTACCGCTTCACCGCGACCACCGAACACGACGGGATCGAGATCATCGCCCGGTTGTACGATGAGGCCCACCTTGTCGTCGCGGAGTCGGTACCGGTCGTCCTTGCCGTCCCCGACCCAGGCGGCGAACCCGGTGCAGCCAGCCAGGAGATCATCGCAGCGGTGCCCGAGGGCACTCTGGTGATCGGCGTCGGCCCGGACGACCAGGTGGTCATGAGCGAGTTCGCGCTCAGCGCTACGGCCGACCGTTGGGTCTCGACCGGCCAGCTACGGCCGGTCCGGGTCACCGACACCCGCGCCGCCGCGCCCGGATGGACCGCCTCCGGCCAGGTGAGTGACTTCACCTCCGGAACGGAGACCCTGTCCGGTGCGTTCCTCGGTTGGACCCCGCGGATCGTGTCGCGACCCGGCACCGCTACGGTGACCGCCGGTGCGTCTGTAGCACCCGGCTTCCCGTCCGGCCAAGGGCTGCTCGACAGCAGCCCGCTCGCGGTCGGTGCCGCCGGCGCGCGTGGGACGAGCGAACTCGGCGCCGGTCTGCGTATCGAAGCACCTACCACGCAGGCACCCGGCACCTACTCCGCCACCATCACCTTCACCGCGATCTGACGCCGCGCGCGGCGGCCAAGTCACCGACGTCGGTGACTTGGCCGCCGCGCATCGACCGGCCGACTCCAGTGCCCACCAGGTGGACGGGACGGGATCCGGGTCGCCCGAGCGTAGTCAGGCATTACTCAGGACCGCGTGGCTCGAACCACCCCGAGCTGTCCGATCTCGGTGGCAAACCCGGCCGCCGACAGTTCGTCGATCAGTTGCTCCTGTGACAGGACCTGCCAGGCGTACTCGGCGGCAACGTCGCGGACCGGCTGATCCTGATCGTCCAGCACCCGATAGCGCATTCGCCAGATGACCTGGTCAGGTCCAGCTGGACGGGCGGATCCACTGCCCTGATATCGGAACCGGCCAACGCGCACGGTGGTGAACTCGAACTCGGGGACAGGCACTGCCGCATCCGGCGGCTGCAGGTTGACCACCAGCGGGGCACCGGCACGCAGTCGGGCAGCCAGGCGCTGCCAGAGCGCGCGGCGGTCGACCGGCTGCAGGTGGCCGATCATGTTGAGCACCAGTGCCGCGCTGATCGTTCTCGGCAGGGTGGCCCGCTCGGCGGTCGCGGCAACGACAGTCGTCCGGGCGGCGAGATCCGGGGCGGCGACGATGCGGGAGTGCAGAGCCGCGCGCTGCACCGGCGACGGCTCGATCGCGATGATCTCGCATGACGGTACGGTCTCGGCCAGAACCTGGACGCCGCGGCCGCTTCCCGCGCCCAGGTCGACAGCAGGTGCGTCGGACCGGACACCGGCGAGCGCCTGCCGGGCCGGTGTCCGCAGCGTCTGCCAGGCATCAACGCTCAGCAGGTCGAGGAATTCGCCAGATTCCTGGTATTGATCGAGCAACGAACTCTCCATTCCGCGACTGCCGACCAGAGCGGTCGGAACGCAACGGTGCCATTACGAACCGGCGCAGTCGCCGGGGTCGACGCCGGTCGGGTCGGCCTCACCGACGACGACCGCCAGAGTGAATGCGTCCGACAGCGGGACGCCGTCGGCCCGACTGCCGGCGCGTTCGAACGCGAGGCAGTAGCTGCCCTGCGCCGTGAACATCCAGTTGCCGTGCGCGTAGGTGCCCGCGCCGATCCGGGTCGAATCCGGCAGCCCGGTTGCGGAACCGAAAACGCGTACCGGCGCTCCGAACGGCCCGGTCTGGTAGACGAACACGTCACCGTCGGGCCGATCGCGGTGTTGAACACGAACGGCCCGCTCTGGGTAAGGCCATGGAACAACGCCACGTCACCCGGTCCGGCCACCGAGTGCAGCGACCATCGCAGGTCGCCGTGGAGTTACTCGGGCCGGATCCCGGTGGCGTCCCAGTGGATCACCTGCATGGAGTTGCCGTACACGCCGGTGTCGAAGCCGGGCACGTTGCCGGTGCCGGCCCGGAACAACGCCGCCGGGCGGTGGAAGATCACGCTTTCCGGGTCGTGGGGTGCGCCAGGCGCGGCCAGCGTCGGGTCGAGGACCGAGAGCTGGGTATCCAGATCTCCGTCGGAGATCGTGCTCACCAGGGAGGACGCGGCCGCGCCGAGCACGAACGGCGCCGACACCGGGTCCGGTGCTGGCGCAGCGGCGGCGCGCTCGGGGTAGTCCTGTGTCCGTCCGCACGGTGTGACAGTGGACGCGTCGGTGCCGTCCCCGACCGCGAGGGTGAGCTGCTCCGCGTCGGAGACGCGCCGCCCGTCCCCGGTTTGCGCTTCGATGGTCATCGCGACGCAGTAGACGCCGGGCCGGGTGATCGACCAGTTGAAGTGGGCGTGGGTGTGCAGCGGGACCCACCGCGCCGCTGGTAGGCCGAGTTTCGTGCTGAACATCGGCAGATCGATGCGTTCCATACCGAAACCGCCCCGCTGGGGGTACCCCTCCCATAGAACGACGTCGCCGGGGGCGGGCTGGTCATTCGGCCCGGTGACCGCGTCGAATGACCGCCGAAGGAGTACGGCGATGACGAGTCACACCTCAACCGGCCAGCCGACCGGCACCGGCAAGGCCGGTACCGGGGTGCTGCTGCTGGCCGTCCTGGTCGCGTTCTGTGCCCAGCAGGTGCTGCTGCCGGCACTGGCACCGTTCGCCCGCTAGACCGGGCTCACCGAGACCTAGCTCGGCCTGACCATCGGCGCCGCCGCCGCGGTGCTGGTGCTGGCCGCACCCTGGTGGGCACGCCGCTGCAGCACGTTCGGGCCACGTGCCGTCCTGGTGACGGGTTGACCGTCGCCCTGGCTGGTCTGACCGCCTTCGGTGCCGTCGCCACCCTGGCCCTGACTGGTGACCTCGACCCGAGCCTCACCTTCATGCTCATGCTGGTGACCCGCGGGCTGCTGTTCGGGGCAGGGCTGGCCGCGGTGCCGGTCGCCGCGCTCGCCATCGTCGTCGCCGGCTCCACCGCGCAGGAGCGCACCGGCGCGGTCGGCAAGCTGGGTGCCGCCCAGGGGCTGGCGATCGTACTCGGGCCGGCGATCGGGGCTGTGGTCGCGTTCGCCGGACTGCTCGGCCCGGTGTGGGCCGCGCCTGCCGCAGTGCTGACCGCCCTGCTGCTCATGTTCGTGTTGGTGCCGCCATCAGTCACGACCGGGCCGCCGCCCGCCAGCGGCCCGGCCCGGCCCGGCCCGGCTGCGGCCATGGGACCCACGGATACGCTGGGTACTGCTCGTCGGGTTCCTGCTCTCGATCCTCTCGTCGACACGATACGGCCACAATCATAGGTCCGTCCACGACGGCCGGACCAGAGTCGACACCCTCACCTCGGTTGACCGAAGGTCATGTTGTCCTGAACGGTCGGCGGAGCCTGCTCTGGGCCCATCGAATCAGGTGCCGGTCCACGGCGTCGGGCTAGGAACCAGCGCCCTGGCGTGTACCACCGTCCGTATATCGTTGTCGATCATCGACTCGCTCAGGTACGGCCAGCCGGCACTACGGGCACGGGCCGCCGATCGACTGCTACCCAACAGCCTTGCCCCGGACACGCGCAGTAGTGAAGTTGCCGGACCGCGATTCGGCCGAACCGGTACGACAGTACCTGATCGGAGGCTTCTCCCTGGCCGGCACGCTGGACGCAGCGGCTGTTGGTTGCCATCTGCTCGTGGTGAGACGCCGGGCTGATGCCGGCGTCTCACGGGTCGCGGCGGATTCGTTTCGTGGTCAGGCCGGGCGCAGGCTGATCAGATTCGGTACTCCGTGCCGAGACGGAGGTTGATATCCAGGCCGGCGTGGGTGTAGTAGTTCAAAATGCTGAACAGGGCGAAGACCAGCCCGCTGCCAAACCAGAGCCACCGCGCGGCGGTGAGCAGCCAGCCCGGACGCAGGCGGCTCAGCGGCGCCAGGATGGCACCGAGGCCGGCAGCCAGGTAGAGCAGCACGAAGAAGGTGTTCTCCACAAGTGGATAGCCGTTGAGCAGCCCGGTGATGGGTTCGGCGGCCGGCGCGCCGCCCACGATCTCGAACCGTGCGATGGCGGCGGCACAGGCAATCAGGACGCCGCCGAGTCCGATGACGACCACGGCGACCGGGGTGAGGTCCACCTGTTGCAGACCGGCGAGGTCGCCACGCAGGTGCCAGAGGTAGACCGCAGCGGCGAGCAGCAAGACGCCCAGGATCAGGCACGGCTCGCCGAAGATGAAGTTGAGCGGCGGGTTGACGGTCAACGGCCAGGTGGTCGCCATCAGCGCGCCCAGCGGCGCGAGGACCAGGCCGAGCGCGCCGAGCACCACCGCCCACAGCCGCGGGTCGAAGGTGCCACCGGCCGGTGCCACCGCCACCGGCCGGTCCTGCGCTGGATCGGGATCCGGGTTGCGGAAAGCCGGCAGGGCGGCTGCGGCCGCCCGCCGAAGCAGAAGCGACACCAGGATCAATGCCAGCCCGGCGACCACTCCCATGGACGTGTTGTAGAGAATCACGTGCCCTCCCTCATGTGGTGTCGACCCTTGCCTGGGATCGGTGCCTCGTCGGCATCCGCCCGTCACCATGACCGCGGCCGCCGCCTGGGCAGCGGCACTGCACGGTCGGATCCGCCCGGTCTTGCGCGACCGCGACGGCGAGCGATTCCCTGCTGCCCGCGCGGCGGTCGCCGGCAGTCGGCGTGTCGCGGTCCGGGAGTCGCTCATCGAGTTCGGGAATCTGGCCCAGGTGGCACCGGCTGGAGCGGATCCGCGTGGCGATCCATCCGTGACCACAGTGGTCGCGGGTCCGCGTCGCATCCAACCAATGGTCAGCCGGGCTGTAACCACATAGCCACTTTACGTAGTATCACCCTGCTTACGCCAGGGCTCTGGCTAGGCCGACTTGATCATCCACAGTGACGCTTGCTGGAACGCCAGGTGACCTGCCGGCGACTCGACTTCGAAACGGGCGACGCCGACGACCTTGGACGCATCGCCGCGCCATGGACCACCTACCGACCGACCACCGGTCCGCCGAGGCCGGAGCATGCTGTCCTATCAGCACAGCACTCACCAGACGGCAGTGAGACCGCCATGTGACATCGAGCGACGGTCACTACCGACTCCACGCTTCTAGCCGCTACTGCGACGCCCGCCACCGCGACGGCGATCGCCTCCCAGGAGACAAGGTTCGGCACGCCGGCCGCCAGCGCCGTTCCGGTAAGGGTGAACTTGACAATCCTCCCCGCCCTGAAGGAACGGGGATTCCCTGGGTCGCCCCAGGGGGTTCCTGCTTCACCGACGACCGCCCCGTCCGAGAGGAGGACTCCCGGTGAGGTCTCACACCGCCTCCACAGGCAATCACGGAGAGCCCCTCCGCGAGAATGTTCCGGGCCGCGTTCACGTCCCGGTCGTGGGCCTGCCCGCACCGGCAGGTCCACGACCGGACCGCCAACGGCAGGTGTTCAGCCAGTACACCACAGCCCGAGCACAGTCGGGTCGACGGGAACCAGCGGTCCACGACCACCAGATCCCGGCAGTACCAGTCCGCTCTGTACCCCAGCATGCTGCGGAACTGCCGCCAGGCCGCGTCGGAGACGGCGCGGGCCAGACGGTGGTTGGCCATCATGGTGCGGACGGTCAGGTCCTCGATCCCGATCGTTTGGGTTTCACGAACGAGCCGGGTGGTCAACTTGTGCAGGTGGTCGCGGCGGCGGTCGGCGATCCGGGCATGAACCCGGGCCACCGACAGCCGGGCCTTGGCCCGGTTCGCCGAGCCTTTGGCCTTGCGTGCGAGGTTCCGCTGGGCGCGGGCCAGCCGCCGCCGGTCACGGCGTTCATGTCTCGGGTTGGGGATCTTCTCCCCGGTGGAGAGAGTGAACAGGCTGTCGAGGCCGGCGTCGACCCCCACCACAGCGGCGGTGGTGGCCGGGGCCGGGTCGATCCGGTCGTCGCAGAGCAGGGAGACGAACCAGCGGCCCGCCGGGTCCTGCGACACGGTCACCGTCGACGGCGCCGCGCCCTGCGGGAGCGGTCGGGACCAGACGATGTCCAACGGTTCGGTCATCTTCGCGAGGGTGAGCCGGCCGTCGCGCCAGCGGAACGCGCTGGCGGTGTACTCCGCCGACCGCCGCGACCTCTTCCTCGACTTGAACGTCGGGTACCGGGCCCGTTTGGCGAAGAAGTTGGCGAACGCGGTCTGCAGGTGCCGCAACGCCTGCTGCAGAGGGACGCAGGAGACGTCGTTGAGGAACGCCAGTTCGTCGGTCTTCTTCCACCCGGTGAGCATCGCCGACGTGGCGTTGTAGGTGACCCGTTCCCGACGCAGGGTCCACACCTCGGTGCGGGCGGCCAGCGCCTTGTTGTAGACCAGCCGGACACAGCCGAACGTCCGGGCGAGCTCGGCGGCCTGCCCGGGGGTGGGGTGGAAGCGGTACCTGAACGCCCGCTTCACGGTCCTGGACACAGTCCACAATCTGGCGATTCGGTCGTGAGCCGTGGGGTCGCGTGTGGGGTGGACACCAATCCGCCCCGGCGGCGGATCGGCTTTCCCTGCCCTGCTCCGCAGGAGTTCCGATTCCTCCCCGGCCGCAACGCCGGAGTATCCACGGAAGGAATCCGATGACTGGGAGCAGCAGGCGGCCGAGCCGGCCCAGTTGGTGGCTCACCCCCGCCCAGGCCCCGCCGCCCGGAAGGGCGAAGCCCACCAGGACAGCCCCGAAGATCTCGGTGAGACCGAGCCGCCTGGTGGTCTGCGAGGCGGCATAGGCGGTGACAGCGATCAAGATCATTGCCACGTACGGGTACCGGCTCGCCAGCGTTTCGAGTGCCTTGGTCCGGGTGGTCCACCGGACCGCCAGCACCGCTGGCACCGCAGAGCAGTATGGCGACCGCTTTGACGACACCATGTTGTCCGGTGGCGAGACCGATAGCGACGGCCAGCAACACCCAGGTGACCGCGTCGATGGCGACGGCTGAAGTCATGGCGAGCCGTCCGATCTCGGTGTTCTCCATCCGCCGGTCCCGCAGGATGCCGGCGAGCACCGGGACCGCCGTGACCGCCAGCGAGACAGCCAGCATCAGTGTCAACGCCGTGGGCGACGCCTCGCCCCGCAGGTCGGCGCCGCCCACCGTCAGCACCCACGCCGCGAGCAGTACGCCGGACAGCATGGCCGGCAGGGAGGACCCCGCCGACAACCAGGCCACGGCTCGACCAGAGAGCCGTTCGCCACCCTGCCGAATGCCATGGGCGGCGCTCACCAGGAACAGGGCGAGGCCGAAGTGCCCCAGAAACTCGAGCGCCTCCCGCCCTACGGTCTCCGGCGCGCCCCAGCCCACCTGTGACACCAGCACTGCGCCCAGCAGCAGGCAGCAGGTGATCTCAAGGACAATCTCCGGCTGCTTGAGCCTCCCCGCCAGCCAGCGCCCCACCGCAGCCGTAGCCAGCACGCCGGCGAGCACGAGCGCCAGCGTGCCAGCTGTGCGCGCGTCCAACCGCGTCTCCCTGTCGGAGTGTCGACTGAGGTCGACATCTTCGGTTCAGCGCCCGGGTGCGAGAGCTGACAGCCACTTCTCGGCCGGGGTCAACGGGACGGGTGTGGGGCGTTCGACCACCGTCGTCAGCTCAACCCGCCGGCCCTCTGCCGTCGACCGGAGCAGAGCGGTCATGATGTCGAGTACGTGCAGCGCCATCTCACCGCTGGCCCGTGGCGGACGCGTCTCGTCGGACCGGACCAGGTCGATCAGGCCGCCCCCGGGAGGCGGCGACATAGCCGGCCCGCGGATCAAGGGAACGCCAGCCGGGGCCGTCGAGCGCGAAAGGCGAACCTCGCCGTCGAAGGTGTTCGGGTCGGGTACGGCGAGGGTGCCCTTCTCCCCCTGCACCTCGATCGGCGCGGCTGTCGTCGCGACACCGTCGAAGCTGGTCGTGAGAGTCGTCAGGGCACCGCCCGCATGTTCCAGCACACCGGTCACGTGGGTCGGCACCTCGACCGGGATCCGCTGCCCGACGCGGGGGCCCGCACCGATGACCCGGACGTCACGCAGCTGGCTGGCCGACCCGATCACCGCACGGACCGGCCCGAGCAGGTGGACCAGCGCCGCAAGGTAGTACGGCCCCAAGTCCAGCAGCGGGCCGCCACCCGGGGCGTAGCAGAAGTCGGGGTCAGGGTGCCAGCGCCCGTGTCCTGGGGTGACCATGATGGCCGACGCACAGAGCGGGCGCCCGATCAGTCCACCGTCGATCGCCGCTCGGGCGGTCTGCGTACCGGTGCCCAGGACGGTGTCCGGCGCGCAACCGACGCGGACGCCGGCCGACGCCGCCCGCTCGATGATCGACCGTCCCTGCGGGAACGTGACGGTGAGCGGCTTCTCGACGTACATTCCGGCCGGCGTCGATCGCCGCGCCGGAGATCTCGGCGTGCGCCGCCGGGACCGTGAGGTTGAGTACCGTCGTCACGTGGGGGTGATGGAGTAGCCGCTCGACGCTCACCGCCTCGGCACCGGAATCGCGGCGGCGGCAGCGACGGCGCGGGCCGCGTCCAGGTCGGCTGCACGATGAGGTCGGTGCCGGCCAGTTCGGCGGCGTCGGCGTAGATCTGCGTCGACTCCTCGACCCGTACCGCGTATCCGCTGCGTTCGAGGAGCGGGATGAACAATCCCGTCGCCTCGACCGGCCGGTGCCCTTCCCAACCGCCTGGGACGACAAGGGCTCTCCACAGCGCCACGCCCGCTCTCTCCCCCGGTCCGTCGCCTGCGGGCCTCCGCTGCCGCCAGCAGACGCCCACAGCTTCCGATCATCGACAACCGTACCCGGCCACCGTCTGTCAGCCCTCGCCCGCGATGACCTGATCCGCTGGCGGTCGGCGAGCAGGAACCAGTAAAACCGACGATCATCACCAATGATGCTGGAAGATTCACGACACCTGCCCCATGTCGCGACGCCGACCTACGCTGTTTATCCCTGCGACATCAATCTGAATGACTCGCCAGACGCAGATGACTACATCAGTCGATACCATTGGTCAATGAAGTGGCGACTGCTGATCGTCGCAGTTCTGATCCTGGTGGTCGGTGTCGAGGGCGTCCTGGCATGGCTGTTCCTGCGCATCGGTCTCGGGCAGAGTGATCAGGTAGCGTCCGTGCTGAGCCTGCTGTTGGCGGTCATCACCGCCACGGCGACCGTGACCGGGGCACTGCGCCAACGGGACCGGGGCACGAACCTGGCCACCACCCCGGTCCCCGCGCAACTCGAGGCGGCCACGCGGTACTTCACCGGCCGGGCCGCCGAGGTCGCGCGGCTCGCCGGGCAGCTACGTCGATCCACCACGGCGCCCACCGTGGTACTGATCTCCGGGACCGCAGGAGTGGGTAAGACCGCGCTGGCCATGCACTGGGCTCATCGGAGCCGCGTGCATTTCCCCCACGGACAACTGCACGTGAACCTGCAGGGTTACCACCCCGATCAGGCCGTACCGCCACGCGACGCCCTGGCAGTCTTCCTCTCCGGTCTCGGTGTCGCCGGCCCGTCGATTCCGGAGGGTCTCGACGAACGCACCGCGCTGTACCGCAGTCTGGTCGCCGGCCGTCGGATACTCGTCGTGCTCGACAACGCGGCCTCGGCGGACCAGGTCCGTCCGCTGCTTCCCGGCACCGGGCCGTCCATGGTCCTGATCACCAGCCGGGACACTCTCGCCGGCCTGTCGGCCACCACCGACGTCACCCGGATCAGTCTGTCCCGGATGCCGGACACGGACTCACTGGCCCTGCTGAGCAAACTGGTCGGCACGCGAGCCGAGGCCGAGCCGGCTGCTCTTCGCGCGGTGGCCGACGGCTGCTCCGGGCTCCCGCTCGCCCTGCGCATCGCCGCGCAGCGGCTGGCGGAGAATCCAGCCGAGCCCTTGGCACAGCTTGCGCAGGAACTCGTCGAGACTACGGCGATGACCGCACTGAGCCCTACCGGGGACTCGTACGGGGCGATCCGAACGGTCTTCTCCTGGTCGTACCGCAGGCTCCCGGGCGAGGCCGAGCGACGCGCGTTGCGGATGATCGGTGTGCATCCCGGGCCCGACTTCGACGCGTACGCGGTGGCGGCGCTGACGTCCACCACGCTGGGCGAGTCGCGGCGCCTGTTGACCGAGCTCGCACGGGCGAATCTGGTCGAGCCACGGGGCGACGGGCGCTTCGCCCTGCACGACCTGCTCCGCCAGTACGCACTGGACCTCGCCGGCCAGGAGAATTCGGTGGACGAGGCACGCCGCCGGCTGTTCGACCACTACCTCGCGAGCACCTCGGTCGCCATCGGCGTGTCATACCCGTCACTACGCACCGCGCTGCCTGCGGTTGCCTCGTCCGCCGCCGAGATCCCTGAACTGCTCGGACCCGAGACCGCCCGGGCCTGGCTTCAACGAGAGATACCGGTGCTGGTGCGCGTGGTCACCACCGCTGAACGCCACCTACCCCGGCACGCTGTCGACCTGGCCAGGACTCTCAGCCGACACCTGGACACCATCGGCATGCTGCCAACATCGACCGCCGTTCACGAGGCCGCGGTACGGGCCGCGACACGCCTCGACGATCCGGCGGCGTTCGGTGCCGCGTTGCACGACCTGGCGGCCGTCGAGCTTCGACGAAGTCGGTACGGCCCTACGCGTGAGTACGGGCAACGGGCGTTGGCCGCCGCGCGCAGGGCGAACGACAGCCGCGGCCAGGCGAGTGTGCTGCTGCTGCTCGGCCTGGCCGCCTTCTGGCAGGGCGAGCGGGCGCGGGCCATGGCGGGCTACCGTGAGGCACTCGACCTGGCAGTGGCGGCAGGTGACGAGCCGCTGCAGGGAAGGATCTGGTACGGCATCGGCACTGTCCTGCACGATCAGCAGAAGCGCGCTGCGGCAGCCGACGCCTACCGGAAGGCCCTCGATCTGGCCGTTCGACACCGCGACGAGCAGGCCGAGGCGGCAGCACACTCAGGGCTGGGCCGGGTCGCCGCGGTGGAGCGACAGGCCGATGAGGCGACCGGGCACCACACGCGTGCGATCGACATGCTGAGCTGGCTGGGAGACCGGACCATGCTTGTCGGTGCGTTCTGGGAGCATGCGGACTCCTTGCGGGACCTGGACCAGCTCGGGTCGGCTCGGGACCGGTACGAGCAGGCGCTCGATCTCGCTCAGGAGTTGGGGGATCCAGGCAGTTGCGCGTTGATTCTCAACGCCCTGGCGGAGACGCTCCTGCGACAGGGTCGGCGTCTGGCCGCGCGGCGGGCATACGAGCGGGCGGCGGTGGCGGCGGCCGGCTGCCCTGACGACATCGCGCTCGCCGAGGCCTACCACGGCCTGGCGGGAATCTGCGTGACGTGCCACCGTCGGACGGCAGCGTGGCGCTACGCCACCGAGGCTCGGAGACTCTACGCTCTGCACAATCACCCTGCGGCATCGACGCTCGACGACTTCATCCAGCAGCGCCTGCGACGAACTCGCGTCACGGGTCGGGCGTCCAGGGCCGAGTCGTCCTGACCGACTCGCCGCGCTCGGTCGACCCTGCTGAGACTCACCAGCCGGGTGCTGCGGCGGTCACCGCCGCCCCCGGCCCACCCCCGACTACCCTCCCCCGTTCAGAGGGGAATTGGTTGATCGAGGGTGATGAAGGAAAGGTGCACCTGACCTGCGAGGATGTGATTGTCTAGATCAAGTCCAGAGCAGAAGCGGGTGCACCTTTCCGGTGAGTAAGAGTAACGGTTGGGATCAACGGCTGGTCGTGGCCTCGGGTGGGAAGGGTTTGGTCGGTCACGCGGGTGCGGTCCTGCTGCGCCGGTGTGCGGACCGGACCGGGTTGACCGGTGGGTTGAACAAGGTGCTGCCGCGGGGGAAGGGGCCGGGCTGGTGGGATCGGGGCACGGTCCTGGTCTGCCTGGCGGTCGCGATCGTGCTCGGCGCGACGAGCATGTCCGACATCGGGCTGCTGGCGCATCAGTCTCTGGTGTTCGCCGAGCCGCCGTCGCAGGCCACTGTGCGTCGCGCCCTGGCGGGGCTGGACGAGGCCGGGCTGCGCCGCGTCGCCAAGGCACGGGCGAAGGTCCGGGCCCGGGTCTGGGATCTGCTCGCCGGTCGGCCGCAGGGTTTCCCCTGGCTTGCCGTGGCGGGCAAACTGCTGTCGGGGTGGGTGGTCATCGACCTGGACGCCACTTTGATCACCGCCCACAGCGACAAGCAGGGCGCGGCCGCGACGTTCAAGCGCGGGTTCGGGTTCCACCCGTTGGGGGCATGGTGCGCGAACACCGGCGAGAGCCTGGCCATGTTGCTGCGCCCGGGTAACGCCGGATCGAACACCATCACCGACCATATCCGGGTCCTCGGTGAGGCGATCGTTCAACTCCCCGTGAAGTACCGGCGCAGGATCCTCGTGCGGGTCGACGGCGCTGGAGCCACCCACGACCTGCTACACCACCTGGAGCAGATGAACCGGCTGTGGCGCACGGTGCGCTTCACCGTCGGATGGACAATCACCGACGCCGACGAGATCGCGATCGCCGCCCTGCCCGAGCGGGCCTGGGACAGCAGCCTGCGTCAGGACGGGACCGCCACCGACACCGCGCAGGTCGCCGAACTGACCGGCCTCAACACCCGCCTCGGCGGCTGGCCCGCCGGGCTGCGGCTGCTCGCGCGGCGCACCCGCCCGGCCGCCCGGCACGCCAAGAAACTCACCGACCTGGAGAAGAAGACCGGCTGGCGGTACGCGATCGTGGCCACCAACATCGGTCGGATCGGCGGCGTGCCCGGCTCGCACCACCCGCAGTGGCTCGACGCCCCGCACCGCTCCCACGCCGGCGTGGAAGACCAGGTACGAACGAACAAGGCCATGGGCCTGCGGAACTTGCCCAGCAAGTCCTGGACCGTCAACCGCGGCTGGATCCTCGCCGCGAACATCGCCGCCGACCTGGCCGCCTGGACCCGGCTACTCGGCCTGCACGACCAACCCGATCTCGCCCACGCCGAACCCGACACCCTGCGCTACCGGCTACTGCACCTACCCGCGAAACTCACCACCCACGCCCGCCGCCGAACACTGTCCATCCCCGACACCTGGCCCTGGGCCGACGCGTTCCTGATCTGCTGGCAACGCCTGCACCTGCCGCTGACCACCTGACCCACCCAACCTGCCCCTACCAGCAGAAAGGCAAGCCCCGGGACCGGAGACCCGGCGCGCCCGCAGCGAGACGCGGCCGGCCCGTACACCCACAAGAGGACAAAACAGTCAAGCCGAAACGGTCAGGCAGGGACCAAACCCCTCTGACGAATCGAGGCTACCCCCGGCCCAGGTCGAGGAACGGGCGGCACCACCGGCCGAGCGTGCTGCCGGAGATGAATCAGGATGCACCTGCGGCCCGACGCCATCGGACACACCAGGATGACCGCCGCTGGTAACCGGCACCACACCGTGACGACCGTCAGTCAGAAAAGATCATTTATCGATGATTGGCTGTGGATATCTCCAGAACTAATGCCACAGCACCATTCGGCACAGTACCCGGTGCCGCCTCTTCGAACACAGTCGCGCTATGGAAGCATGCGGTTACTAATGATAGACTTTCGTGAATCTTCGGGATCTTGGATTATTGCTGCAATTTCCGCTCGACGACGGTTTTGACGACCACAAGAAGAGGCGGTAACCACGATTCAGCCTCAGGAAACGACGGGTCGACGACACCGCAGACGAACCGGAGTGACTACCGGAGGTAACAGCGTGCGTGTAGAGATACTGGGGCCCCTTCGCGTCGGCCACCAGGGGCAGCGGTTTCGCGTACCGGGACGCCGCAGTCAGGTGATCATGGCGATACTGGCGCTGGAGGCCAACCGTGTCGTAACGGTGGAACGGCTCATCGACGCGGTGTGGGAGGAGAGCCCACCGTCGACCGCACGCGGCCAGGTGCAGATCTGTCTGTCGACCCTGCGCCGGACCTTCGCCGGCCGCGACCTGGCCAGCCCTTTCGAGACCCACCGCTGCGGATATCTTCTCCGGGTCCGCGACGGTCAACTCGACGTCGACGTGTTCAACCGGCTCATCGCCGAGGCACGCTCCATCATGGCCCTCGGCAATCTGGCCGCAGCCGCCGAACGGCTGCGCGCGGCTCTGGCGCTGTGGAGCGGTCCCGCCCTGGCCGGCCTGCCGGGACGGGTCATCGCAGCAGGCCGTAAACGGCTCGAGGAGTCGCGAACCGCCGCGATCGAGGAGCGGATCCGACTCGATCTGGCCCTGGGCCGCCACGAGGAGGTGATCGGTGAGCTGATCTGGCTCATCGAACGCGGCCGGCTACGCGAGCGGCTGTACGCACTTCTGATGCTGGCGTTGTACCGCTCGGGCCGGCAGGCAGAGGCGCTGGACACTTACCACGCCGCGCGGACCGCGTTCATCGACATGCTCGGCATCGAACCGGGCGACGAGCTACGCCGGCTCGAACAGGGAATTCTCCGCGGCGATACCCAACTGGAGCTGTCCACACACCACGCCACTGGCTGGCGGGGGTACCGGCCGGCCGCACCGCGCCCCACGCCGTGCCAGTTGCCGTCCGACACGGCCGACTTCATCGGCCGCGAAGCCGAGATCGCCGCCGCCTGCAACGCCCTGGCCCCGGGCCGGGCCGACGGAAGGGCAGTGCCGGTGGTCTCCGTCACCGGCCGCGCCGGCATCGGCAAATCCGCCCTGGCCCTGCACGTGGCACACCGGATGCTCCCCGACTACCCGGACGGACAGCTCTACGCGTCGCTCGACGCGACGCAGGGCAGCACGGAGCAGGTGCTGCGGCGCTTCCTTCGGGCGCTCGGCGTCGACCGGGCCGACATACCAGTGGAGATCGACGAGCAGACCCACCTGTACCGGAGCCGACTCGCGGGTCAGCGGATCCTCGTCGTGCTCGACGGCGTCACCGACGAGTCGCAGGTCCAGCCGCTGCTGCCCGGGAGCGGCACCTGTGGTGTGCTCGTCACCAGCCGGTCCGCCCTGGTTGGCCTGCCCGGCGCGCACCGTGTCCGGCCCCGGCCGCTCAGTCCCGCCGACGGGCTGCGGCTGCTCGGCAGGATCATCGGTCACCAGCGGGTGGACACCGAGGCGGACGCGGCGGACGCTCTCGTCACCTTCTGTGGCGGGCTGCCTCTCGCCCTGCGGATCGCCGGTGCCCGGCTGACCGCGCGGGAGCACTGGGGCATCGGCCAGCTCGTGGCGCGGATGCGCGACGACACGCGGTGGCTCGACGAGCTGGAGCACGGGCCGCTCAGTGTGCGGGCGAGCCTGGCGGGTAGCTACCGGGCCCTGCCCGACGGCACCCGACGGCTGCTGCGCCGGCTCGCGCTGCTGGACTGCGCCCAGCTCCCGGCCTGGGTCGCGGCGGCTCTGCTGGACGCCGAACCGACCATCGCCGAGGACCTGCTCGAACAGTTGACCGACGCGCAGCTGGTGGACGCGGAGCGCGTGCCGGGTGGTGGCCAACCGCTGTACCGGTTGCCGGCGCTGGTCCGCGTGTTCGCCGCTGAACGCGCCGAGGTCGAGGACACCGCGGTGGTACGGGAGCAGTCGCTGCGCCGGGTCTGGGCCACCTGCCTGTACCTGACCGGTACGGCGAGCCGACCGACGGACGGCGCCGGCGTGGTGCCCTCGCCGATGGTGACCGACGCGGCGGTGGACCGGCTGCGTGCCGATCCGGTCAGCTGGCTGACCGCCGAACTGCCCACCCTGATGGCCGCGGTGCACCAGGCGGCCCGGCTCGGCTGGCAGGGTCCGGCCGGTGACGACGCCTCCGGTTCGCCGCGTACCGCCACCAGGTAGCCGCCGGACCCGGTATCCGGCGACTATCGATCGGACATCGACCGCTTTCGCTGAGATATCGGCCAGCCACCGGGTCCGCCGGGCGGGACAGCGAAGCGATATTCCATCGAAGTCGGCGACTGTTTCGCTGATCGCATGGCCCTCACCGTCTCCGTAGTCATCCCCAACTACAACTACGCCAGGACCCTCGACGCCTGCCTGCGCTCGGTGTACGGGCAGACGTACCCGCCGCACGAGGTCATCGTCGTCGACGACCACAGCACGGACGGCTCGCGGGATATCGCCGCGCGGTTCCCGTGCCGGACCGTCGTCCACCCCGACAACCGGGGCGTCTCCGCCGCCCGCAACACCGGAGCCGCCCTCGCCTCCGGCGACGTGCTGTTCTTCCTCGACTCCGACGAGGCGCTGGAGCCCGACGCCATCGCCAACGCGGTGGCGATCCTGCGCGACGATCCGGACGTCGGCTGCGTGCACGGGGTGATCGCACCGGAGCCGCTCGTCGACGACGGACCGGTCGAGTGGTACCGCACGCTGCACGCGTACTGGTGGCTACGGCGGCACGCCGGCCCGGTCCGGACCGCCTTCTTCGCCCAGGCGGCGATCCGCCGCTCGATATTCGACGAGGTCGGGCCGTTCGACGAGCAACTACGTGACTCCGAGGACCTGGAGTACAGCGACCGACTCGCCCCGCGTACCCGGATCGTGCTCAGCGAGCGCGTCGTCGCCCGGCACGACGAGGTCGCCCGGCTCGGTCCGCTGCTGGCCGAGCAGTTCCGCCGGTCCCAACTGCTCGCCCGGACCGTACTGGCCGCCCGCCGTAAGGGCCGCGCCAGCGTGACCGCGAACCGCCCCACCGGAATCCTCGCCGTGGCGGGGGCGCTGGGCATGCTCCCGATGGCCGTGATCCATTCGGCCTTCGCCCTCGGTTCGGCGCTGCTGGTCGCCGTCTTCGCGGTCTGCGACCTCGGGCTGCTGCGGTTCGTCGCCCACCACCGTGGTCGCCGTTTCCTGCCGTTCTTCCTCGGGGTGCACCTGCTGCTGCACGTCGCGCTGGTCGCCGGGGCGGCGCTGGGCTGCGTACGGCTGCTGCTCGGCACCCGGCCGACGCGCTGGCTCACCCCGGTGGTGCTGGTCGCCGCCGTGGTCGCGCTCGGCTTCACGGTACGCGCCGCTGGCACCACACCACTGGTTGCGCTGAGTCGCCCGGCCGGCCTGCCGCTGCTGCTGGCGGCGACCGCCGCGAACCTGGCCGGGTTGCTGATCGGCATGGTGGCGTGGCGGGTCCTGGTCCCAGTCCGCGGCCTCCCGGCGGCCCGGATCTTCTTCCTCGGCCAACTCGGCAAGTACTTGCCCGGACGGGTCTGGGGCGTGGTCACCCACGTGGACCTGGGCCGGCAGGCCGGGGCACCTGCCGAACGCATGATCACCGCCTACCTGGTCAGTATCGGGCTCACCATCCTCGCCGGGGCCGGGGTGGGACTGCTCGCCGCGCCGGGGCCCTGGATCCTGCTGCCCCTCGTCGGATTCGTCGCCCTGCTGGTCCGCCCGGCGCTGCTCGACCGGCCCGTCGCCCTGGTCGCCCGGCTCGTCCGACGCCCGGTCACCCCGCTTCGGCCGGCGGCGGTCCGCGCCGCGCTGGCGCTGGCACTGCTGTCCTGGCTGGTCTCCGGCCTGCACCTGTGGGCGCTGGCGGTGGCGCTCGGCGCGCCGGCCGACCGTTCGGCAGCGGTCGCTGTCGGCGCGTTCGCACTGGCCACCGTGGCCGGCAGCCTGTCAATCGTCGCACCTGACGGCTGGGGGGTACGCGAGTTCGCGCTCGCCGCCGCTCTGGCCACCGTCCTGCCCTGGGGGGTGGCCGGCACGGTCGCCCTCGCCAGCCGGCTGATCTGCGTCGTCGTCGAGATCGGTACCTCCCTCGCCGTACTCGGCCTGGCCCGTTTCCTGCACCGAGGAGAGTCGCATGTCCACGCTGTTCACCCTTGACGACGCCGAACGGCTCGACGCCGGCGAGGTCCACGACCTGTACCGACGGCACGTGAACAAGTCCCAGGTGTCGCTGATGACCTCGTTCGGGTTCGGCCGAGAACTGGTCGACCGCGCCGAGGGCGCCTACCTCTACCAACGGGACGGCCGCCGAATCCTCGACGTCACCGGCGGGGTCGGCGTGCTCAACCACGGCCACAACCACCCGCGGATCCTGGCCGCCCGACGACGGTACACCGACCGGCACCGGATGGAGGTGCACAAGACCTACTTCTCCCCGTACCTGGCGGCGCTGTCCCACAACCTCGCCCAGGTGCTCCCCGGCGACCTGAACATGTCGTTCCTGCCGAACTCCGGCGCCGAGGCGGTGGAGGGTGCGGTCAAGCTCGCGTACAAGTACCACGACGGGCGCCGCGCGACGGTGCTGCGCGCCGACATCAGCTTCCACGGCAAGCTGCTGGGCTCGGGTGGCCTGACCGGGCAAAGCCAGTACGCCTTCCCCACCATCCCCGGTATCGACACCTTCACCTACGGCGATCTGGAGTCGGTGCGCGCCGCCGTCACCCGCCACCGGGGCGACGTCTACGCCATCCTCATCGAACCGTTCAGCGCGTCGACGATCCGCTGGTGCTCGGCCGAGTTCCTCTACGGCCTACGCGAACTCTGCACCGAGCAGGACATCGTCCTGGTCTTCGACGAGATCTACACCGGCTGGGGCAAGACCGGCAGCCTCTTCTACTTCATGCGCCACGAGGGGCTGATCCCCGACGTGCTGACCACGTCGAAGTCGTTCGGTGGCGGCAAGTCGTCGATCTCCGCGTTCGTGGCCCGGGAACCGCTGTACCGCAGGGCCTACGACAACCTCGGCGACGCGTTGCTGCAGAGCACCAGCACCACCTACTACGGCTTCGGCGAGGAATGCGCCACCGCGTTGGAAGCGGTCAACGTCGCGGTCGCCGACGACTACCCGGCCCTGGCCCGCGACCTGGAACGGGTCCTGCGTCCCGGCCTGGCGCGGATCGCCAAGCAGTACCCGGACATCGTCAGCCAGGTGGCCGGCGCCGGTGCGCTGTGGGGGGTCTTCATCGACGGCGGCCCACGGATCCTCGACCTCGTGGCCAAGCTGGCACCCGGCGGCATGGCCAAGGACCCACGATTCAGGACGAAGCTGGTCACCTGCGCCGTGATCAACGCGCTCTATCACGACCACGACGTGTTCGCCTACTACACCCTCAACGGGCGCAACCCGTTGATCATCGCGCCGAGTCTGGTGACCGTGCCCGCGGACGTCGAACGCGCCGTGGACAGCCTGGACCGCACTCTCGCCCATGGGCTCGGGCGGCTGGTCACCCGGTTCGTCCGGGAGAAGGTGAGCACGCTGTGGTGAGCCGGACGGTCGTCGTCACCGGAGCCGCCGGCATGCTCGGCTCCCACCTCGCCGCCCGGCTGCGCGCCGACGGCCACCACGTCCGCGGCATCGATCTGCGCCCCGGCGTCGACGTCGCGGTGACCGGCGACGTAAGGGATCCGGCCGCGATGTCCCGGGCGGTGGCGGGCGCCGACGCCGTCGTGCACTGCGCGTCGGCGCTGCCCAGCTACCCGGTCGCCGAGATCCGGTCGATCATCGTCGACGGCGCGCGGACCGTGCTGACGGCTGCGGTCCGGGCCGGGGTGGCCCGGGTGGTGCACATCTCGTCCACCGCCGTCTACGGCCTGCCCCGGACCGTACCCACGACGGAGGAACACCCCCGGGAGCCGGTCGACCCGTACAGCGCCGCGAAGTCCGCCGCGGAGGAGTACGCCGAACGGCTGCGCGCCGACGGCGCCTGCCTGCCGATCGTGCGGCCCAAGACGTTCCTCGGCCCCGGCCGGATGGGGCTGTTCTCCATGCTGTTCGAGTGGGCCGAGGAAGGCCGCAACTTCCCGGTGATCGGCCGTGGCGACGTGCGCATCCAGATGCTCGCCCTGTCCGACCTCGTCGACGCGGTGACCACCGTGCTGGACGCGCCCGACCCGGTGGCCAACGACACGTACAACCTCGGCGCGGCCTCCTTCGGCACCCTGCGCGAGGACTTCCAGGCCGTGCTGGACGCCGCCGGGCACGGCGGACGGGTGGTGTCGGTGCCGAGCCGCCCGGCGCTCGCGCTGCTCGGCACGCTCGAACGGCTGCGGCTGTCCCCGGTGTACGGGCGCCTGCTGCACAAGCTCACCGCCGACTCGTTCGTCTGCATCGACAAGGCCCGGGACCGGCTCGGATTCACCCCCCGTATGTCCAACCAGGACGCCATCCTCGACACCTACGCCTGGTGGCGTGACCAGCGCAAGGAGCCCCGTGATGCTGCCCAGAACACCGGACGTACCAGCCGCGATCCCTGGAGACAGGGTGCTCTCGCCGCCGCCAAGGTCTTCTTCTGACCGAAGGTCTTCTTCCGACCGTCCGCGCCCCGGCCTCGCCCGCGACCTGATCGTCCTGCTGCGACCCGGACAGTGGCCGAAGAACCTGGTGGTGCTGCTCGCGCTGCTGGACCCCGCGTTGATGGACTGGCGGTCCGCCGGCCGGCTCGCCGTCGCGGTCGGCGCGTTCGTCCTCGCCGCCTCGACCGTCTACGTGCTCAACGACATCGCCGACCGCGAGCAGGACCGGGCCAGCCTGACCAAACGCCACCGCCCGATCGCGGCTGGACGGGTCACCCCCCGGACGGCGGCGCTGCTCGGGGTACTGCTGCTGGCCGCCCTCGCGGTGATCGTCGGCGACGCGCTGACCGCCTGGTGGCCGCTGCTGGTTTACCTGCCACTGAACCTCGCGTACAGCTTCGGCCTCAAGCACGTACCGCTGGTGGACCTGTTCGTCGTCGCCACCGGGTTCGTGCTGCGGCTGGTGCAGGGCTACACGACCGTCGGGGCGCGTCCGCCCGGCTGGCTCGTGCTGTGCGTGCTGTCGGTATGTCTGCTGCTCGTCCTCGGCAAACGCCGCCACGAACTGCTCGCCGACGAATCGGCCCACCGGCCGGCGCTGGCCGGCTACAACCAGCACCTGGTCGACGCGCTGCTGGTGCTGACCGCCGCCGCCACCCTCGTCACCTACCTGGCGTACGCCGCCACGGTCAGCGCCACCGGGCTGCTGACCGTCCCGTGCGCGCTGTTCGCCCTCTTCCGCTACCTGCAGGTCGTGTTCGTCGACTCGGGTGGCGGCAACCCCGTCTCGGTGCTGCTGCGCGACCGGGTGCTGCTGGTCAACGCCGCGCTGTGGCTGCTGCTGCTGGAAGGGAGTCAGTTGCATGGATGAGCCGAAGGTGTCGGTCGTCGTACCGATGTACAACGACAGCCGGACCATCGACCTGTGCCTGGCGTCGGTGTCGACCCAGACCTACCCGGCGCACGAGGTCATCGTGGTCGACGACGCCAGCACCGACGACAGCGCCGTACGTGCCGCCCGGCACGCCTGCACCCTCGTGCGGGCCGAGCGCAACGGTGGACCCGGCGCCACCCGCAACCTCGGTGTCCGGCACGCCAAGGGCGACATCGTCTTCTTCATCGACGCGGACATGGTCATGTACCCGGACGCGATCGAGAACGCGGTCGCGCTGCTGTGCGGCCCACGAGGGTACGGCGCGGTCTTCGGCGTACCGGACAAGGTGCCGCTGTTCCCCGAGGGACCGGTCGGGCAGTACCGCATCCTCCAGTACCACTACTGGCGGGTCAGCGCGCAGGGCGAGGTCAGCGGCGGCTTCTACGCGCTCGGCGCGGTAACCCGCGCGGCGTTCGACGCCGCCGGCGGGTTCAACCCGGCGCTGCGGCAGACCGAGGAGATCGACCACGCGGAGCGGCTGTCCCAGCGGTACCCGATGCTGCTCACCGCCCGCGTCAGCGGTCGGCTCTCCGACGAGAGCCACCTGATACCCCTGCTGCGCAAGGCGATTCGCCGCGCCCGGCTGCGGGTGCCGTTCTATCTGCATCGCGGCCGGGCGATGCAGGGGATGGAGACCGGTGGCCGGGCCGCCGCCTCGGTGCTGGCACTGCTCACCATGCTCAGCCTGCCGGCGGCGGTGGTCCACCCGCCGGTGCTGGTCGGCACCGCGCTGCTGCTGGCCGCGTTCGTCGCCGTCGACGCCGGCCAGTACGCGTTCGTCCGCCACGAGCGGGGCTGGCCCTTCCTGGTCTTCTTCACCGCGGTGCACCTGCTGGTCAACGCCACCGTCGCCGGTGGACTCGCCGTCGGCGTCCTCACCTGGCTCACCAGCCGACAGTTCCGTCACATGTACGAAAGGACCACGCCGTGACGATCGATGACATCGCCGGGTCCCCCGCACCGGTGCCGCCGCTAACCGACCGGACCGCGCCTCGGTGGCAGCGCGTGGCCCGGGCCCTGCGGTGTTGGTACGGCTGGCTGCTGATCGCGGCGGCGGTGCTGTGGCTGGGCTACAACGTCGTGCGCCGGGCCGCCACCGGCAGATGGCACTGGTCGATCCTGCTCGACGCGGTGCCGCCGGTGTTCCTCATCGCCGTGCCACTGCTGCTGCTCGGACTCAGCGCCGCCGCGTGCGGTCCGCGTCGGCGGTGGGCCGCCGCCCTGGCCCTGGCCGGCCTGCTGCCCGGCATCGACCAGACCGGCGTCAACCTGCACGCGCTGCGGCCCGGCGACCGGCCCGTCCCGGCCAGCGCGGTGCACGTGGTGAGCTGGAACACCAACTACTGGGGCATGAGCAACGAGGATCCGCAGGCGCAGCTCAGATTCCTGAAACGGCTCGACGCCGACGTGTACCTGCTACAGGAGCATGTGATCTGGGTGCCGGGCACCGGCGAGGTCGGCTACCACCCGATCCGGGACGACGCCAGATTGCAGGCGGAGTTCCCCGGCTACCACATCGTGCACCGCAGCGAACTCGTCACCATCTCCCGGTTCCCGGTCGTGGCCACGCCGGTCTTCGGCCCGGCCACGCAGCTGTCTCCGGACGCACCGTTCAACCAGGTGTTCAGCCGGGACAAAGTGCTGCGCACCGACCTGCGCGTGGGGGACAGCACCGTTTCGGTCTACAACGTGCACGTCACCGTGCCCACCGCCATCGACCTGAGCATCCTGCGGCCCCAGGTCGACCCGGACGCGTACTTCCGCCGCAAGTTCGACTGGCGGCAGGCTGAGGTGCAGGGTCTCGTCGACGATCTGCAGGCCAACCCGAACCCGTCGATCATCTCCGGCGACTTCAACGCCACCTCGTCCATGGGGACGCTCGACCCGTTGCGGGCGGTGGCCGAGGACGCGACCACGGCGAGCCGTCACCTGCTGCCGATGAGCTGGCGGTTCAACGCCCCGATGACCTTCCAGTGGGACAGTCCCCTCGCCGGCCTGCCGCTGCCGTTCTGGCGGATCGACTGGACGTTCACCGCAGGTCCGGTCAGGGTGCACCGGTACGAACTGGCGTCTGCGGAGTACCTGTCCGACCATCGGCCGCAGCATCTGTGGTTCTCGGTGGGCTGACGCCTCGTGCCGGCTTTCTAGGGAAAGTAGATGTTGATCAGATCGATGGCGTCCCATACTCTGACGGGCGGTAGTCATCACGTAACCGCGAGCCAATGGCGACCACCGTCCTTGGGGGCACAGCTTGCCGCACCCTTCCCGCTCTGCCGGGCACCCCCCACGACCGAGGCCGACGGCGCCTGACGTACCCGCCGGCCGATCGTGACCGTCACGGATCAGGACCCGGGCCGGACCGGCAGCGGGATGCGACACTTCCGCTTCCTGGTGGTCGGCAACGCGGTTTCGGCGTACGGCACCTATCTGGACATGATCGCGCTGAGCCTGTTCGCGTACTCGCTGACCGGCAGCGCCACCCACACCGGCCTGTTCATGGCGTTACGCCTGGCCACCAGTGTCCTCACCGGATTCGGCGCCGGCAGCCTGGTGTCCCGGCTCGACCGCAAGCGGCTGATGGTGACCTCCGACGTCAGCCAGGCGTTCGCCCTGATCGTGCTGGTCATCGCGCCAGCCACGGCCCAGGCCGGCCTGTTGTACGCCGTCGCGGTCGTCACCGGCGCCGGGGCGACCGTCACCAGTGTCGCGCTGCGCAGCAGCATCCCCGAGATCGTCGGGCAGGACCAACGGGTCCGGGCCAACGCGCTGCTGGCCACCGGCCGTTCGCTGGCGATGGTCGCCGGGTTCGCCTCGGCCGGCGTGCTCATCTCCACGGTCGGCTACACCGGTGCGTTTCTCATCGACGCCGGGGCGTTCCTCTTCTCAGCGGCGGTCCTGGCCCGGCTGCCGATCACCACCCGCAGCCGGCGGCCGGCAGGCGCGACGGACGCGGCCGAGGCGGCGGACTCCGTGCCGGGCGCCGCAGCAGACGCCGGACCGGATGACGCGCTGCGGCGGCCCGGGATTCTCGCCGCGCAGTTGACGGCCCTGCGCTATTTGCGGCTCACCCCGGTCCTGCTCGCGCTGATCAGTCTGCGCGCCGCCGACGCCTTCGGCTCGGCCTCGCACAACGTCGGCCTGCCGGTGCTGTCCACCATGCTGGACCCGCAGCATCCGGCCGCGTTCATGTCCCAGTTCTGGGCCACCTGGGCGGTCGGCAACATCATCGCGCAACGCGGCGTCGCCCGTTGGGCCAGACGCACCGGCCGGACCATCAACGAGCGCGCGTTCGCCGCCGGCGCGGCGCTCATGTCGGTGGCGTTCATCCTCACCTTCACCGCGCCGCCGCTGCCGCTGGCCGTCCTGGTCGCCACCGTCGCCGGCATCGCCGACGGCTTCACCGAGATCGCCTATACCACCCGGCTGCAGGCCACCCCGGATGATCAACGCGGCTACGTCTTCGGGTTCTCCGCGACCGCAGAGAACCTCGGCTTCGGCGTCGGCATGGTGGCCTGCTCCTTTCTGCTGGAACAGTTCAGTCCGTTGACCGTGGTCACCCTGTTCCACGGGCTGGCGGTACTGCTGGCAGTGGCTTTCCTGGCCGCGCTGTGGGCGCGTCGGCGGACGACGACATGAGTGCCCCGACGCGCGGTGGCACCGACGACCGGCGGATCGCCATCATCGGCATGGCGTTGCGGCTACCCGGCGCGGACACCCCGCAGGCGTACTGGCACAACATCCGCGACGGCGTGACCAGCGTACGCAGGTTCAGCCCCACCGAGTTAGCCCGCGCCGGCGTGCCCGAGCAGCTGCGCGAGTCACCGGACTTCGTCGCCGTCAGCGGGGTGCTCGACGACATCGACTCGTTCGACGCCGAGTTCTTCGCGATGAGCCCGCAGGAGGCGCGCACCGTCGACCCGCAGCACCGGCTGTTCCTGCAGACCTGCTACCACGCGCTGGAGAACGGCGGGTACGCGGGCGCGCGATCTGACACCAGGGTGGGCATCTTCGCAGGTGTCGGATACCACCTTTATCCGCTCAACACCTACCTGCGCAACAACCTGGCCACCGCCCGCTGGGACGGTGACTTCGCCCCGGCGTTCCAGGTGGCCGTGGGAAACTACAACGACTTCGCCGCCACCCGGGTCGCGTACCGGCTCGGCCTGACCGGTCCGGCGGCCACCGTGCAGAGTGGTTGCTCGACCGCGCTGGTGGCGGTGCACCTGGCCGGCCAGGCGTTGCTCGCCGGCGACGCCGACCTGGCCCTGGCCGGCGCGTCGGCGGTGCACACCCCGCAGATCCTGGGCTACCGCCACGTCAAGGGCACCATCCTGTCCCGGTCCGGCCGGTGCCGCGCGTTCGACGCGTCGTCCGACGGCACCGTCGGCGGCAACGGGGTCGCGGCGGTGCTGCTCAAGCGGTACGACCGGGCGGTCGCCGACGGGGACACCATCCACGCGGTGATCCTGGGTGGCGGTGTCAACAACGACGGTGCCGCGAAGACCAGCTACGCCGCGCCCAGCGCCGCCGGGCAGCGCGACGCCATCCTGCGGGCGCTCGACGTGGCCGGGGTCTCCCCGGAGACGATCGGCTACCTGGAGACCCACGGCACCGGCACCTACAAGGGCGACCCGATCGAGTTCGAGGCGATGACCTCGGCGTACCGCCGACGCACCGACCGGACCGGCTACTGCGCGATCGGCTCGGCCAAGCCGGCCATCGGACACCTGGACGCCTGCGCCGGCATGGCCAGCCTGATCAAGACGGTGCTGGTGCTGCGGCACGCGACGATTCCGCCGCTGGTCGGGTTCGAGCGCCCCAATCCGGCGTTGGACCTGGCGGCCAGCCCGTTCGTCATTCCCACCGAGGCGCGCGCCTGGCCCGATCTGTCCGGGCCGCGCCGGGCGGGGGTGACCGCGCTCGCGGTCGGTGGCACCAACGCCCACCTGATCCTGGAGGCACCGCCACCGGCACGACCGGGGCTGCCGGCGACGGCACCTCCCGGCCCCGCCCGTCACGGGGCGGAGGAGCCCGCGACGGCACCGCCCGCGACGGCGGACCCGGTGGCGGTGCCGCTGTCGGCGTACCACCCGGAGAGTCTGCGTACGCTCGCCCGCCGGCTGCGCGACCACCTGCGGGCCGACCCCGGGCTCGACCCGGCCGACCTAGCCACCACCACCGCACTCGGCCGGCCGCACCTGCCGCACCGACTCGTCGTGTCCGGCGCGACGACGACGGCGCTCGCGGACGCCCTGGACGACTACCTCGCCGCGCCGGGGCGGCAACGCCCGGGGCGGGTGGCCACCGGCACGGTGCCGGGCGCCGGCATCGCCTCCGGCGGGCCCGGCGGGGTGGCGCCGGTGGTGGTGTACGGCGGGCAGGGCACCTCGTACCCGGGCATGGCCGGGCCGCTGTACCGGTGGTACCCGCAGGTGCGGGCGGTGCTCGACGCCTGCGAGGCGTACCAGCGCCGCTGCGGCGGACCGTCGGTGCTGACGCCGCTGCTCGACGGCCTCTCCGGTGACGACCGGATCTGGCCCGCCGACGTGGCGCAGCCGGCGCTGTTCGCGTTCCAGGTCGCACTGACCGGGCTGTGGAGTTCGCTCGGGGTGGCGCCGCGCCTCGTCGCCGGCCACAGCATCGGCGAGTACGCGGCCCTGGCTGCGGCCGGAGCGCTGACGATCGAGGACGGCCTGCGGCTGACCGGGTTGCGCGGACGGCTGATGCGGGAGCACACCGCACCCGGCGGCATGGTGGCCGTCTTCGCCACCCGGGCCGCGGTCGACGAGGTGCTCGCCACCGACCGGCGGCTCGACCTCGCCGCGACCAACGCGGCCGAGCAACATGTCGTCGCCGGGCCGGTCGAGGCGCTCGACGCCGGCTGTGGCGTGCTCGACCGTCTCGGGGTGCGTTGGCACCGGCTCGCCGTCGACCGCGCCTTCCACTCGGCACTGCTCGACCCGATCCTCCCCCGGCTCGGCGAGGCGTTCGGGTCGGTCCCGTGGGCGCCGTTGGACACGCCGCTGGTCAGCAGCGTGGACGGCACCGTGCTACCGGCGGGGCACCGGCCGGACCCGGCGTACCTGGTGCGGCAGACCCGGATGCCGGTCCGGTTCGACCTGGTCGCGGCCGCGATCGCCGAGACGTCGGCCGCCGCCGGGTCGGCCGGTGTGCCGGTGCTGGAGCTCGGTCCACAACCGAGTCTGGTCGGGTTGCTGCGCGCGACACTGCCCGGGTCGTCGGCGCTCGCCGCTCAGCGCCGGGGCGCGGAACTCGATCAGCACCTCGACACCTGTGCCCGGCTGCACGTCCACGGAGTCGATCTGGACTGGAACGCCCTGCTCGACGCCGGGCAGGCGCACGCGCGCCGGGTGCCGCTGCCCGCGTACCCGTTCCAGCGACGAGTCCACTGGACCGGACCGCCGCTGGCACGAACCGAACCTGGAGGGCTCATGGTCGACGTCGAACCCGTCCGCGACGCTGGTGCCACCGTCGCCGCCGCACCGGCCGCGCCGGACCTCGCGCCGGTAATCGAGCGGGTACGCGAAATCAGCGCCCGACATCTCGGCTGCGCCCCGGACGACATCGTCATCGACCGCCCGTTCGTCGAGATGGGTGCCGACTCACTCGCCATGATCAACGCACTACGGGAGTTCGAGGGCGAGTTCGGCGTCCGGCTCGCCATGCGCGAACTGTTCGAGGAAGCGGACACCCCGAGCAAACTGTCGCGCCTGATCCTGTCCCGTCGGACCCCGGCACCGCCAGCACCGCCAGCGCCGCTGGCACCAGCCACACCGGCACCGGCCGAACCGCCGGTGCCAACTGCGGTACCGGCAGCACCGGGCGTTGACGTGCACGGGCCCAGGGTGGTCGTGGCACCCGACAGCGGTCCGGCCGGCGCGGTCGCTACCGGCCACGGCCGAGCCCATCTGGACGACCTGCGGCGACGGTTCGTGGCGAAGACCCGGCGGTCGAAGGAGATCGCCCAGCGCCACCGTGGCGTGCTCGCCGACAGCCGGGCGGTCGTCGGCTTCCGCAGCGCCACCAAGGAGATGCTGTACCCGATCGCCGGCCAGCGTGCCAAGGGCGCATGGCTGGAGGATGTGGACGGCAACCGGTACGTCGACATCACCATGGGCTTCGGGGTACTGCTGTTCGGCCACGAACCGGACTTCGTCGCCGACGCGGTCCGGGAACACCTGTCCCGGGGCATCCGGCTCGGACCGCGCAGCGTCGACACGGGAGAGGCCGCAGTGCTGTTGAGCGAGCTGACCGGGATGCCCCGGGTGGCGTTCGCCAACTCGGGCACCGAGGCGAACTCGGCCGCGATCCGGCTCGCCCGGGCCGCCACCGGACGCGACAAGATCGTCATGTTCCACGGGTCGTACCACGGACACGCCGACAATGTGCTCGGCCGCTCGGTCGGGACGGGTGCCGACCGGACCACCGTCCCGGTCAGCACCGGCATCCCGGCCAGCGCCGTCGCGGACCTGGTCGTACTCGACTACGGCGTACCGGAGAGCCTGCAGGTGATCGAGTCACTCGGGGAGCGGTTGGCCGCCGTCGTGGTCGAGCCGGTGCAGAGCCGCCACCCGTCCCTGCAGCCGGCGGAGTTCCTGCGCCGGCTCCGGGACATCACCCGGCGGTACGGCATCGTGCTGATGTTCGACGAGATGCTGACCGGGTTCCGGCCCCATCCGCGCGGCGCACAGGGCCTGTTCAACGTGACCCCGGACCTCGTCACGTACGGCAAACTGCTCGGCGGCGGCTTCCCGATCGGGGCGATCGCCGGACGCGCCGACATCATGGACGGCGTCGACGGCGGATTCTGGCGCTACGGCGACGACAGCCGCCCGCAGCGGGAGACGACCTTCTTCGGCGGCACCTATATCCAGCATCCGGTCTCCATGGCCGCCGCGCGCGCGGTGCTGACCCGGTTGACCGAGTACAGCCCACGACTGCAGCAGGAGCTCAACGCCCGGACCGACCGGCTCGTCGGCACGCTGAACGACTTTATCGCCGAGGAGGAGTACCCGGTCCGGCTCGGCCACGTCGGCTCGCAGTTCCGCTTCGAGCACCGCGCCGACCTCGAGTTGCTCTACCACCACCTGCTGCTCAAGGGGGTGTACGTCTGGGAGTGGCGCAACTTCTTCCTCTCCACCGCACACACCGACGACGACGTCGACCTGGTGATCGACGCGGTGCGCGCCTCGCTACGCGACATGCGTGCCGGCGGGCTGCTCCCCCGTCCGGCCGGGCCCGCCGTGCCCACGGCGAAACCGGAAGACACCGCCCCGACCGGACCGGCGGTGCGCACCCTGCCTACGGCAGGAACCGGACCGGCGGTACGCACCGAACCGGCAGCGAGTACCGCAGCAGCAGGCAGCCTCGAACCGGCGGGCGGACCGGGACGACCGGCACCGGACTTCAGCGTGTACTTCTTCGGGGACTATCCGCCCGGCTCGGGGGCTGCCGACCCGTACGAGCTGATCGTCGACACGGCCCGCTTCGCCGACCAGCACGGATTCCACGCGCTGTGGATCCCCGAGCGCCACTTCCACTCCTTCGGCGGGGTGTTCCCCAACCCGGTGGTGCTGGCCGCCGCGCTGGCCCGCGAGACGAGCCGGATCCGGTTGCACGCCGGATCGGTGGTCCTGCCGCTGCACGACCCGATCCGGGTCGCCGAGGACTGGTCCATGGTCGACCGGCTGTCCGGCGGCCGAGTCGGCATCGGTTGTGCGCCCGGCTGGCACGCGGGCGACTTCGTCCTCGCCCCGGAGCACTTCGGTGCCCACCGCGACGTGATGTACCGCCACCTCGACCAGGTACGTCGGCTGTGGCGTGGCGAGGCCGTCGAACGGCGCAGCGGCACCGGCGAACCGGTTGAGATCCGCACCCTGCCCCGCCCGGTGCAGGCGATGCCGCCGATGTTCGTCGCCGTGGTCGGTAACCCGGAGTCGTACCAGCGGGCCGCCGAGCACGACCTCGGCATCGTCACGAACCTGATGAGCCAGTCGGTGGAACAGTTGGCCGACAACATCCGGCGTTACCGAAAGACCCGGGCCACGCACGGGCTCGACCCGGACGGCGGCCGGGTGGTCGTGCTCGTGCACACCTACCTCGGTGCGGACTCGGCACGGGCGCGGGCCGAGGCGTTCGCGCCGCTGAAGGCGTACCTGCACTCCTCGCTGTCGCTGTTCGGGCAGATGACCAACAGTCTCGGATTCCAGGTGGACCTCGACACCGCCGACGCCGACGATCTGGACTACGTGTTCCAGCGCGCCTACCAACGGTACTGCGAGGCACGGGCGCTGATCGGGTCGCCGGACGACGGCATCCGGCTGATCGACGCGCTCACCGCCGCCGGCGTCGACGAGGTGGCCACGCTGGTCGACTTCGGCGCATCCCCCGACCAGGTGCGGGCCGGGTTGCCGCAGCTGGACCAGCTACGGGCCAGCTACCAGGCGGCGACCGAGACGTCACCGACCGACGCACCGCCCACCGACACGTCCCCGGTCAGGCTGACGGCGGCGACCGGCAACCCGGTGGCCGTCCGCGACGCCGGCCCGGACCGGTCCGGGCCGGCGTCGCGTGGGCAGGCGCGGATGTGGTTTCTCGAACGGCTGCACCCGGGCCAGGGCACCTACAACGAGGCGGTCAGCGTACGGCTCGACGGTCCGCTGGACGTGCCGGCGCTGCGGGCCGCACTGGAGCAGCTGGTGGCCCGGCATGGGGCGCTGCGTACCGTGTTCCGGGAACGCGACGGCGAACCGGTCCAGGTCGTCCTCGGCCGGGGCACAGTGGACCTCACCGTCGAGGAGCACGCCGGGCGGGACGAGAACGACACCGTACGGCAGGTGCTGGCCGAGGAGAGCCGGCGCGAGTTCGACCTCGCGCAGGGTCCGCTGCTGGCGACCCGGCTGCTGCGGTGGTCGGCCGAGCGGCACGTGCTGGTGCTGTCCGTGCACCACATCGTGGTCGACGCCGAGTCCGTGCGGGTGCTGGCCGGGGATCTCTCCGCGTTGTACCGGGCCGCACTCGGCAGCCGCTCCGCCGACCTGCCGGAGCTTCCGGTGGACTGCCTGGACCTGGCCCGGCGGGAGGCGGACGCCGGCAGCGGTTCGCCCGCCGCGCCGGCCGGTCTGGCCTACTGGCGGGAGCAACTCGCCGGTGAACTGCCGGTGCTGGACCTGCCGACCGACCGACCACGCCCGACGGTGCGCGGTGGCACCGGCGCGTCGGTCCTGCGCGGGCTCGACCCGGAGCTGTCCGGGCTGCTGAGCCGGCTCAGTAGCGCGCACCGGGTCACGCTGTTCATGACGGTACTCGCCGGGTACGCGGCCACGCTGCGCCGGTTCACCCGCAGCGATCAGCTGGTCGTCGGCACACCGGTGTCGGTCCGGCCCACCGGCGCCGAGGCGGTGGTGGGGTTCTTCCTCAACACGGTCGCCCTGCGGCTGGACCTGTCCGGCGACCCGACCTTCGCCAACCTGCTCAAGCAGGTCCGCGACACCGCCCTGGACGCGTACGACCATGCCGACATGCCGTTCGACGCCGTCGTCGGCGCGGTGAGCCCGGACCGGGACACAAGCCGGACCCCGGTCTTCCAGACCATCGTGGAGTTCGACAACGGCGGCGACCAGCTCCCGCTCGACCTGCCCGGGGTGACCGCCCGCACCCTGGCGCACCGGGCCGAACGGGCGGTGACCGACCTGGCCCTGTACGTGACCAACCACGCCGACGGGATCGACTGCCGGTTGGAGTACGGCACCGACCTGTTCGTGGCGGACAGCGCCGAGCGGTTGCTGTCGTATCTGGTCGCGACGCTGGCCGCCGCCGTCGACCAGCCCGATACGCCGATCTCGAAGCTGGTCGGCATCCTCGACACCGACCGGGACGCGCTGGAGGGTTGGGGCGTTGGACGACAGCGCGTGCTGCCGCCCGGTGGTGTGCACGACGCGGTGCGGCAGTGGGCGCGACGCACGCCGCAGGCGGTCGCGGTGATCGGTGGCGGCACGGTGCTGACCTACCGGCAACTCGACGAGCAGGCCACCGCTCTGGCGCAGCGGCTGGTCCGGCACGGGATCGCCGCAGGCGACATCGTGGCGCTGTGGCTGCCCCGGTCACCGGAGTTCGTCGTCGCCGCCCTGGCGGTGCTGCGCGCCGGAGCCGCGTACCTGCCGTTGGATCCGTCCCTCGGCGGCCGGCAGGTGAGTTTCATGGTCTCGGACAGCGCGGCCCGGGTGGTGCTGGCCACCGGGGGTGACACCGCACCGGACCTGCCCGACGGGGTCCGTCTGCTGCACGTCGACGGGTACGGCGACACCGATCCCGTCGGCGGGTCCGACGACCCCGGCCGCGTGGCGGACGATCCGGATGCGGCGTGCTACGTCATGTACACCTCCGGTTCCACCGGCAGGCCGAAGGGTGTGGTCATCACCCACCGCAGCGTGCTGAACCTGTGCCGGTGGTACCGCGACGAGCTGGAGCTGACCGCCGACGACCGGAGTGCCGTGGTGTGCGGGCAGAGCTTCGACGCCTCGGTGCTGGAGATCTGGCCGCCGCTGCAGGTCGGTGCGAGCCTGACGATCGCCGACGACGACGTACGGCTGGACTCGATGGCGCTGGCGCGCTGGATGCGTACCGCCGGGGTGAGCGTCGCGATGCTGCCCACACCGATCGGGGAAGGGTTGCTCTCGCTGCCTGTCGCGGCCCAGCCCCGGCTGCGTCACCTCACCGTCGGCGGCCAGCAACTGCGGGTACGCCCACAGTCCGGGGTGCCGTACGTCGTACGCAACGTGTACGGACCGACCGAGACGACGGTCATCGCCACCTTTGACGTGGTGGCGCCGGCGGTGGCCGGAGCCGATGGTCCGATTCCGATCGGCCGGCCGCTGGACAACGTCCGGGTCGAGATCCGCGACGAGTGGGGCAACCTGGCTCCGGTCGGCGCCGTCGGGGAGCTGTTCATCGGCGGCGCCGGAGTGGGTCGCGGCTACCTGAACCGGCCCGAGCTGACCGCGCAGCGGTTCGTCGACGACCCGCCCGGCGGCCCCGGTTCGCGCCGCTACCGCACCGGGGACCTGGTGCGGTGGACCGCCGACGGGGTGCTGGTGTTCCTCGGCCGTACCGACGACCAGGTCAAGATCCGGGGGAACCGGGTCGAGCCAGGTGAGGCGTCGGCCGTCCTGCGCAGGCTGGATCTGGTCACCGACGGCATCGTGGTGGCCCGCCGGGACCGGCGCGACGAGGCGTACCTCGCCGGGTACGCCGTACCCGCGCCGGGCGTGGCACCCGACGGGCTGGCCGACCGGCTCGTCGCCGCGATGGCCCGCGAACTGCCCGACGTGCTGATCCCCCGGGTGTGGGCGATGCTGCCGGCGCTGCCGCAGACCGGCAACAACAAGGTCGACCGTGCCGGGCTGCCGGAGCCGACCATCCGTACCGGTGAGCCCGCGCCACCGCTGGCCCCGCCGACGACACCACAGGCAGTGGCCCTACCGGCGGCCCGGCGGGAGACCCGGAACAACGACCCGACCGGTGACTCGCTGACCCGGACGGTGCGGGCGTTGTGGGCCGCCGAACTCGACCAGGATCCGGAGCGCATCGACCACGACGCGTCCTTCTTCGCCCTCGGCGGGCATTCGATCAACGCGATGCGCCTGCTGAACCGGGTACGCGAGGCCACCGGAGCGGACTATCCGGCGTTGGAGTTCTTCCGCGCCCCGACCATCGCGGCGATGGTGGGCCGGCTGCGCGGACACGCCGCGTCCGCCGACGGCGGGCCCGTCAGCCGGGTGCGGGGCACGCTGTGACCTTCGCCGAGCTGCTGGAGTACGTCGCCGTGCACGATGTGCGGCTCACCGGCACCGGCGACACCCTGCACTACGACGCCCCGGCCGCCGCGATGGGTCCGGAGCTGGTCACGGCGCTGCGATCGCACAAGGGCGAACTGCTGCGCTGGCTGGCCGCACCGGCGCACGAGCGGGAGGTGACCCGGGCGCCGCTGTCGGCCCAGCAGGAGAGGGTGGTGGAGGTCGCCGGCCGCAGCACGCACCCCGCCAGCTGGAACGTCGGGTTGCGGCTGGAACTGGTCGGCGAACTCGATGTCGCCGCGCTAGACGCCGCGCTCGATGGTCTGGTCGCCCGGCACCATGCGCTGCGTGCCCGGCTGATCCGCGACGGTGGCACCTGGACCCAGCGGATCCTCGCCCACCGGTCGGTCCCGCTGCCCGTCGTCGAGTTGACCGCGCTGGCGCCGGACGCGGCGCGGCGGCGGGCCGAGGCCTTCTGCCGGGAGGTGGTGGCGCCGGTGTTCGCGCTGGCGGACGAGGCACCGGTGCGGTACGCGCTGATCCGGCTGGCGCCCGAGGAGTCCTGGCTGGTGCTGGTGCTGCATCACGTCGCCTGCGACGGCCGGGCGGTCACCGTACTGCTGCGCGAGCTGGCGGACGGGTACCGCACCGCCCGCGATTCAGGTACGCCGGACTTCGGCCCGCCCACCGCCCAGTGCACCGACTACGCACGCTGGCAGCAGGGCCAGTGGGATGAGCCGACCCGCCGCCGACGGCTCGCCTACTGGGCGGAGCACCTGGGCGACGGGCCGCTGGCGCTGGATCTGCCGTTCGACCGCCCCGCACCGCAGCAGCCGAGCGGGCGGGCCGCCACCTGTCGGTTCGAGATCCCGGGGCAGATTCGGCTCGCCGTCGAGGTGCTCGCCCGGGAGCTGGGTGCCACGGTGACCGCGGTCGCCGCTGCGGCGTTGGCGCTGCTGCTCGCCCGGCTCAGCGGGCAGCCCGACGTCACCCTGTCGATGCCGTACGCCAACCGGTCACCCACGGCGTACGAGGACACCGTCACCGTGCTGGCGACGGCGTTGCCGGTACGGATCCGCACGGCCGCCGCCGCGACGTTCGCCCACCTGGTCGGCCAGGCCGCCGACGGCCTGTTCGCCGGCATCGACAATCTGCTGCCCACGGCCTGGATCTACCAGCAGCTACCCGCGCCGGACAAGGGCGCGGCGTCGTCCGGAGTGACGGTGAGCTTCGCCTTTCAGAGTACGTTCGACACCCGGATCGAGCTGCCGGAGTTGGCTGTACGGGTGCACGAGGTGCCGACCGGGGTCGGGCGGGCGGCGCTGCTCATCGTCCTGATGCCCGGCCCGGACGGGATCGACGGCTATCTGGAGTACCCGGTGGACCGGCTCGACGACGACACCGTTCGCCGCTGGATGACGAGGTATGTCGACCTGCTCGCCACGGCGGCTGTCGGCCCGAACCGTCTGCTTGCCGACCTCTGACCGCCGGAGTCGTCCGCCGAGGGCCACGACGACAGACCCGGATTGAACGATCGTGTTCGATTCCTTGACACTCTAGATGCGATCGCTAACACTTGTCCGAAACACGAACGTAATGTGTCGAAGACATGGCTCCCATACTGGCAGGACATGCCCGACCTGCCCGTGTGGTCACGTCGAGCACCCGCCAGGAACGGCGCATACCTGCCGGAAGCTGCGAATCCCTCGTCCCAACGCAGACAGCTGACGTTAACGCACACATAGCCCGTGTGACCGGAGAGACAGCGGTGCCGGCGGTAGCCGTCCGGCCCGGTGTCCGTTTCCCAGGGAGGCCAGATCTTGTCAGAGTCATCGTCCAGAACCCGGTCGTTGCGTCGATTGTCGATCACCCTGGTGGCCGTGTTGACGGCGATGGTCGGCACCGCAGTTGTCACGTCGTCGCCGGCCACCGCCGCCACCAGCCAGTTCCGCGGCATGAACTGGGCCGTGCTGGGTGACAACTTCAGCACCGGTCCGCTCGTCGTGCACGGACTCAACTCGTCCGACAGCAACGCGACGGTGCGGGCCAAGGCCAACGCCATCTACGACGACATGGCTGCCACCATGGGCGTCGACACCGTCCGGCTGCCGATCAACACCCACACGGTCGGGACGGCATGGTGGGAGGCCTACCGAGGGGCCATCGACGCCGCCGCTGAACGCGGGTTCAAGGTAATCCTGGCCTACTGGGAGGACGGTGCCGCCTCCGGCGGCCGGATCACGAACCTCGCCGCGTGGAACGCGATGTGGTCCACGGTCACCAACACCTACGGATCGAACCCCAACGTCTACTTCGAGCCGATGAACGAGCCGCACGGCTACAGCTCGGCGCAGTGGCGCGACGTCGCGGCCAACTGGCTCAGCTACCACTACTCGGCGGTGCCCGGCCGGGTGCTCATCGGCGGCACCGGCTACAGCCAGGACCTGCGGGACGTCTGCAACGACAGCCGCTTCAACTCGACGCTGTTCTCCTTCCACCACTACGCATTCTTCTACGGCGAGATGAGCTACGACGCCTTCCGCAGCCACATCCAGACCCGGCTCGGCAACTGCGCCTCCCGCGCGGTCGCCACCGAGTTCGGCGCGCCCATGGACGACGGTCGCAACTACGCCAACCCGGGCAGCACCGACAACTTCGTCCGCCACATCCGCGCCATGGCCCAGGTCATGCGCGACAACCAGATGGGCGGCACCTACTGGCCGGCCATCGGCGGCAAGACCGGCAACATCGGGTACGACTGGTACTCGATGTTCGCGCTCAGCGGCAGCGGCACCAACCTGGACCTGACGGTCCGCAACCCGTCCGGCGCCGACCGGATCCGCTACGGCTGGGGCGACGCCGTCAGCGACGACCCCTCGACGCCGCCGACGGGGACGTTCTACCGGGTCAACGCGCGGCACAGCGGCAAGGCCATGGACGTCCAGCAGCCGAACACCGACAACGGTGCGCGGGTCGGCCAGTACGCGTACAACGGCAACGCGTGGCAGCAGTGGCAGTTCCAGGACGCCGGCAGCGGCTACTGGCGCCTGATCAGCCGGCACAGCGGAAAGTGCCTCGACGTGGTGAGCGCCTCCACCGCCGACGGGGCCGAGCTCATCCAGTACACCTGCGGCACCGGCGACAACCAGCAGTTCCAGATGGTCACCAACGGCAGCTACTTCCAGCTCCGGGCGCGGCACAGCGGAAAGTGTGTGGACGTGCCGGCCGCCTCGACCGCCGACGGCGTCGTCCTCAAACAGTGGTCGTGCCACACCGGCACCAACCAGCAGTGGTCGCGTACGCCCGTCTGAGGATCGCTAGTCTGCTGGTCATGCAGGCACCCGGCGCCCGGCTCGACCTGGCCGTCGACCCGACCAGGTCAACCGGGCGCATACTGCTCGCCGACGGGGTCGAGCAGTCGTACGTGGATGTCGCCGATCCCGCGTACCTGCGCTTCGAATACGTCCGCCGGATGGCCGCCGTAGCCGATCTCGCCGCGCCGGCCGGTGCCCCGCTGGACGTGCTGCACCTCGGCGGCGGTGCGCTGACGCTGCCACGCTACGTCGCCGCCACCCGACCCGGCTCGGCGCAGACCGTCGTCGAGCGGGATCCCGAGGTGGTCGCGCTGGTGGCGCGGGACCTGCCGCCCCGGCCGGCCGGCGTCGGGGTCATGGTCGCCGACGCGCGGGAGGCGGTCGCCGGCGCGCCAGCCGCCGCGTACGATCTGGTGCTCGCCGACATCTACCAGGCAGCCCGGATGCCGCCGCACGTCGCCACCGTCGGGTTCGCCACCGAGGTGGCCCGGGTACTGCGACCCGACGGCATCTACCTGGTCAACGTCACCGACCTGCCGCCACTGGTCGGCACCCGGGTACAGGCTGCCACCCTGCGGGAAGTCTTCGCCGAGGTCTGTGCCGTCGCCGACCGGCGGATGCTGCGCGGCCGGCGGTACGGCAACGTGGTACTCGCTGCGACACGGGCGCCAGGCCGACTGCCGGTGGCGCAACTGGTGGTACGGGCGCTGCGCGACCCGGTACCCGGCGGTGTGCTGCACGGACCGGCGCTGGACAGGTTCGTCGCCGGAGCCCGGCCCCGCACCGATGAACCGCAACGGTGAACTCCGGCTCGGCGGGCCGGCACCCTGAGTGCCGGCCCGCCGAGCCGGTAGATCCGTCAATGGTGGTGAAAACAGGTTCCGGCGCAGGTGACGGTTGCGTCGAAGCCGCTGTTCCACCGGTCCTGCACGGTGCATGCGGCGGCGCAGGCCGGCGTGCCGCTTGAGGTAGAGCACCGCTACCCGACCGAACTCGCCGCCGTTGGGCTGGTCGTAGGTGCCACCGTGCCCGATGCTGAGGTTGCCCGTGAAGGCGGGCAACCCGGCCGGCAGCATGCCCCAGTCGTCGATGACGTTCGGGTACGCGATGTCGCTGGGCCCGCCGATGAAGTAGGCGACCGGCTCGGTCAGTCTCCTGAGCTGGTAGTCGTCGGCGTCGTTCAGCAGACCGCTACTGAAGATGCCGGTGGTGGTGACGCGCGGGTCGTGGGAGACGGCGTAGGCCTCCAGCCCGCCGCAGGAGAAGCCCGCGACGGCGACCTTTGTCGTGTCGAGCTTGTCGTAGTACTTGCTGCCCGGCCGGGCGTTCTCCGCCACGGCCAGTCGTTGGACCGGGTGAGCATCTGGGAGGTGGTGGAGCCGGGCCCGTTCGGGGCGCCGTTGGCGATGGCGACGGACGGGCGCCGGAGCTCAGCGAAGTGCCGCTTCCGCGAACGGTGCGATTGCACCCACCGGGCCGGCACCGCCTCGCCGGTCAGGTCCGTCGTTCGTAGACGACGACTGGGACGCCGCCCGGGTCGACGACCACCGACCGCCGCTCGTGCGGGCCCGACACGGGCTCCCCGACGGACGCGCCGGCCGCGGTCAACTCGGCGACGCAGCTGTCGAGGTCGTCGACCTCGACGCTGAGCAGGGTGCGGCCGGCGACGGGCTGCTGTGACCCGGCGGCCAGGCCGATGGTCACCGTCCCGTCGGTGAGCGCGACGTACCGGTCGCCGTCGCGGAACCGCACCGTCAGCCCGAGCCGGGTGTAGAAGTCGACCTGCGCGGCCAGGTCCCCGGCCGCAACGATGACGTGGCCGATCCTCACCGCCGGAACCTCGGCATCACCTCGCGGGCGAACCGTTCGACGATCTCGACGGACCGCTCGATCGGCAGTCCGAGCCACTGGGCGCGGAAGACGAAGTGGTTGAAGCCGGCGGCGGCGAAGTCGGAGATCTTCGCGGCGATGTCGTCGGGCGAGCCGAAGAAGAGCGCCTTCTCCTTGATCGCCTCCCACTGGGACTCGAAGTAGTCCATGCCGTACTGGACGTACTCGCCGTACGATCGGCGGACCGCGTCGCCCGCCATGGCGTGCGCAGCGTCGGCGGAGTCCGCGACGCACAGGTCCCGGTGGATCGGGAAGACCGCGTTGTCGTCGTCGAAACCAGCCGCGCGGCGCTGTTCCCGGTATTCGGTCAGGTTTCCGACGGCCCAGTTGCGGCGCACGTTGGACGGGGCGAGCCACGGCAGGCCCTGACGGGCGATCCGGGCGATGCCGGTCGGGCCGTTGGCACCGACCCAGACCGGCGGGTGCGGCCGCTGCCGCGGCAGTACGCTGCACCGCACCCCGTCCAGGGTGAAGTGCCGCCCCTGGTGGTGGACGGGCTCACCGGTCCACAACCGCTGCATCACCGCCAGCGCCTCGTTCATCCGCGACACCCGGGTACGCCGGTCGACGCCGAACGAGGAGAACTCGGCGTCGCGGTAGCCGGAGCCGATGCCCAGGACGAACCGGCCGCCGGACATCTGGTCGATCGTGGCGATCTCCTCGGCCCAGTGCACCGGATGTCCAAGGGGCAGGATGAGGATGCCGGTGCCGATCTGCATGCTGCCGGAGTGCTCAACGAGCCGGCTCAGCAGCGGCATCGGCTGGGGTGTGGCCAGCGACGACAAATAGTGGTGGATGCCGAACACCGAGTCGTAGCCGAGGTCGCGGATGTGCTGGACGTACTCGACCGTCTCACCGGTCCGCCGCTGCAGGTCGTCGCCGAGCTCGTACTGATGGTCGAGGAGAATGCCGAACTTCACGACCGCGCCTACTTCTCGCGCGACCGGGTGTCGCTGAGCCGGAAGTACGGTGCGACCAGCCGGTCCCGGTCGGCCAGCGCCCGGCCGATGCCCTTTTCCCGGCGCTCCTTGAGGAAGTTCCAGTCCCCGTCGTCGAAACTGACGTTGGTCGCCCAGCCGTGCCCGACCCAGCCGGTCATCGCGCCGAGGCCCTTGCCCCGGGCCTCCATGACCAACTGCATCATCGACTTGCCCATCATCAGCGAGTCCAGCGGCATGACCGCGATCGCGTCGGCGTAGTCGTCGACCCAGCGCTGCAGTTCGTCACGTTCGACCACCTTGGTGACCAGGCCCTTGCGCTCGCCCTCCTCGGCACCGATGGCCCGCATGGTCAGCATGACGTCCTTCATCGTGGTCAGGCCGACCTTCTCGATCCAGTGGTACATGTCCTGTGGGGCGGGACCGAGGTAACGGAACGCCGGATGGGTGAACCGGGCGTCAGGGCTGGCGATGACGATGTCAGCCGACAGCGCGATCTGGAAATGGCCGCCGTAGCAGTACCCCTGCACCTGGCAGATGGTCGCCTTGAGCGACTCGATGATCGGGCGGGTGAATCCGGAGCTGAGCACGTTGCGGTCGGGCAGGATGCGTTGCCGCTGCGCCGGCCGCCGCCGCGATGCCTTGTCGGTGCCGGTCCGGTAGCCGATGTAGTGCCCGAGTTCGGCGGCGTCGGCGCCGGTGCCGAAGTGTTCACCTTCGCCCTTGAACACGATGACCTTGACCCGGTCGTCGGTCTCGGCCTCGCGGACCAAGTCGCCGACGCGTTCGAAGGCGGCCACCGGAATGGCGTTGAGCCGCTCGGGACGGTCGAAGGTGATGGTGGCGACCGACCGCTGCTCGTCGACGTCGTACCGGACGTACTTCGCCAGGACCTCGGGGTCGACCTCCATGTTCTCGACGTCCCACTGTTGTTCCAGAAGTTCGGCTTCGGTCTTCTTCACGGCGAGTTCCTTAGGTCAGCTGGCACGGAAGGCGGGCATCACCTCGGCGGCGAACAGCCGCAGCGAGGCGCGCAGTTTCCCGGTCGGCATGCCGAGCCAACCGGGGCGGAAGATGACGTGGTCGAACCCCAGCTCCCGCAGGGCGGAGATCCGCTCGATGAGGAAGTCCGGTGAGCCCAGCAGCAGCGTGTTGCGGACCAGTTCGTCGAAGCGGTCCCGCTGCCAGCGCAGCGCCGGGTACTCGGCGTAGGTGGCGTACTCCCGCCGGGCGTGCGGCAGTGCCTCGGCCACGGCCTGCTCGGTGCTGGGCGCGCAGTACAGCTCGACCCCGACCGGGCGCTGCACTGTCGTCGGGTCCCGGCCGTACTCGGCCAACGCCTCCTCGTAGACGGCCCGATGCTCGGGCAGGAACCGGCGGCTCGGTGAGTTGCCCGGCGCGTACCAGGCGTCGCCGAGCCGGGCGGCCCGGCGGACCGCTTTCCTGCCGCCGGCACCGATCCAGATCGGTGGTCCGCCCGGGGTCAGCGGCGCGACGCCGATGGTCGCCTCGGTCTGCGGGTAGAACTCGCCGTCCCGGGTGACCGGCCGCCCGGTCCACAACGCGCGGATCAGCCGGATGCTCTCGTCGAAACGCCGGAACCGGGTCTGCGGGTCGATCCCGAACGCGGCGAGCTCGTTGTCCCGGTACCCGGCGCCGACGCCGAGGACCACCCGCCCACCGGAGAGGTGGTCCAGGGTCGCGAACTCCTCCGCGACGTGCACCGGGTGGAACATCGGCAGCAGCAGGATGCCGGTGCCGAGCAGCATGTCACCGGAGCGCGGAATGAGGCTGGCCAGCATCGAGATCGGCTGCGGGGTGGCCAGGTTCGACTGGAAGTGGTTGATCGTCCACACCGAGTCGTAGCCCAGTTCAGCGGCGAGTTCGACGGTGCCGAACAGCTCGGCCAGGTGCCCACCGAGGTCGTCGCCGTGCGGATACTGGTGCGAGGCCATGATGCCGAACCTCATCCGGACGCACCCGCCCGCGTCGTGGCCGGCGTCGCTCGGCTGATCTTGCCGGTGGCGCTGCGTTCCAGTGCGGCGACGAACTCGATCCGGCGGGGCGTCTTGAAGTGGGCGAGCCGGTCCCGGGCGTACGCAACGAGGCGCTGGGAGAGTTCGGTGTCGGTCACCGCGTCGTCGGTCCTGCGCACCACGAGGGCGACCGGTATCTCGCCGAGCCGGTCGTCCGGTCGCCCGAGCACCCGCACGTCGCTGACCAGCGGATGCCTGCGCAGCTCGTCCTCGATCTCCTCGGGCCAGACCTGGAAGCCACCGCATTTGATCATGTCCCGTTTCCGGCCGACCAGGAACAGCACCCCGTCGTCGTCGACGTAGCCGATGTCACCGGTGTGCACCCAGCCGTCCCGGACCAGTTCGCGGGACGCGGCGTCGTCGTCGACATAGCCCTTGGTCAACGCGGAGCGGACCACCACCTCGCCTTGTCGGCCGGCTGGCAGGGCGGCACCGGTCTCGTCCCGGATCTCCAGCTCCACCCCCGGGTAGACCCGCCCGGCGGAGCCGGGTTTCCAGCGGCCGGCCTTCATGTCCCGTCCGGTCCAGCCGGCGATGTGCCCGGCTTCGGTCGATCCGTAGTTGACCAGGATCGGCACCTGGTACCGCTCCTCGAAAGCTCGGCGCAGCGACCACGAGATGGCCTGACCGGCCACCAGGACGGACTTGACCCCGTCGAAGGGCAGGTCCCGTTCGGCGTACACGATGTCGTAGACCATCGTGGGCAGGAAGAAGAAGTTGTCGAACCGGAACCGGTCCATCAGGTCGGCGAGCCGGTCGACGCCGAACCTCTCCCAGACCACCGCCGGACGACCGACGAAGAAGGCGAACAGCAGCGAGTGCTGACCGCCGCTGTGGAACAGCGGCAGGGCGATGAGGTTCGGCCTGGCCGCCGCCGGGGCGGTGCCTTCGGCGTCGGTGCCGGTGGCGACGCAGGCCAGCCGCATCAGCGAGTCGCGGGTCCCGCCGTGGGTGACGCTGACCGCCTTCGGCCGGCCGGTCGTCCCGCCGGTGAACAGCACGCAGGCCTCGGCCTGCGGGTCGACGTCGACTGCCGGCACCCGGACCTGCCGACGCCAGGGCAGCGGCTCGACGTCCGCTTCCCCGACGCCACCGGTCGCAGGGCGCAGCTGCGCGACGCGGCGGATCGCGACGCCGGCTCTGGCGCTGGCGAGTTCGGCGACCACGTCCGGGCTGCGCCCGTCGACGAGCAGCAGCCGAGGGCTGGTCTTGGCCAGCGACTCGGCGAGTTCGGCCGCGTTGTACAAACTGCTGACGGTGACCGGGACCGCGCCGAGCTTCCAGCAGCCGAAGAGGAAGAAGACGATGTCCGGGCCGTTGGTCAGGTAGCAGGCCACCCGGTCGCCGGCGCTCACGCCCTCGGCCCGCAGTGCCACGGCCACCCCACCGGCGAGCAGGTCGATCTCGTCGAACGTCCACGACCGACCGTCCTCGCCGTACAGGCCGACGACGTCGGTGCGGTCGGCGCGACGCCGTTCCAACACGCGGGCCAGATTGTCGGCGTCCGGTGGGGCCATCACTGGGTCGGTGCTCATCGGGCGACCTCCGGCGCGGCTGGCGACGCGGGTCGTGGCCCGGCGAGTCGGGGGACGACCTCCGCACCGAAGCGGGCGAGCTGCTCCATCGCCTCGGCCTGGCTGGCGCCGACGAACTGGTGCCGCAGCGAGACCTCGGTGATGCCGAGTTCGGCCTCCCAACGCCGCAGCTTGTCGACGATCTCGTCCGCAGAACCGACCAGGCAGTCCTGCGCCAGATACCGGTCGATGTCCAGGGACTGGGCGCCGTCCCAGGACCGGTATCCGGCGTACTGGCGCTGCAGATGCGGTCGGACGGCCTTGACCGCGGCGGGGTAACTGTCGCCGATGAACGCCTCCCGGCTCATCGGGTACTCACGGTCGAGGGTGAAGCCGCGGTCGACGAGTTCGCCCCGGTAGACGCCGAGCAGTCGGGCGAGCTCCGCGTCAGTGCCCTTGGGGCCGATGAGCCACGGCGCGTCCAGTCGGGCGGCGCGGCGGACCGCCGGCTCGGCGAACGCACCGATCCACAGCGGCGGGCCGCCGGGCTGCACCGGGCGCAGCGCCAGCGACGCGCCGGGGACTTCGCCCCAGCTGCCGGCGATGTCGATCGTCTCGCCGTTCCACAGCGCCCGCAGGATCGGAACGTACTCGCGTAGTCGGCGCAGCCGGTCGGTCCATTCCACGCCGAACGCGGCGGTCTCCCGTTTGCGGTAGCCGGCACCGACGCCGACGGTCAACCGTCCCCGGCAGAGCACGTCGAGGGAGGCGAGGTCCTCGGCGAGCGCGACCGGGTTCAGCAGCGGTGCGAGCAGCACCCCGAAGCCGATGCGTACCCGGGTGGTCGCCCGCGCGAGGTAGCCGGCCAGCGGCACCGGCTGGACGAACGCGGACCTGGCGAGGAAGTGGTGGCCGAGGTAGACGGCGTGGAAGCCGGCCGCCTCGGCGGCGGTGGCCTGGTCCAGTACCTGGTCGATACCGTCGGAGGCGCTGGTCGACGGATCGAACTGGGCACTGAGGAAACAGCTGACCTTCATCCGATGACCGCCTGGGCGGCGGAGGTCGTCAAGACGTCATCGGCCGGGTCGTGGCCGTCGGTCCGGCGGCCCGTCTGGTCCGCCGCGCGAAAGTGCGGGATCACCTTGGTGGCGAACTCCTCCATGGACTTCAGCGCGCTCCGCCGGTCGAGCGACGGGATGCGCAGCCAGCCGATGTAGTGGTTGATGCCGAGCTGCTCGCGCAGCATCTCGATGGTCTCGATGACGCGCTGCGCCGAGCCGAAGTTGCCGCCGTGGGTCAGGGTCTGCTCCAGAGTCAGCAGTTCGATGTTCTTGGCGACCGCCGCGTAGTAGGACCGCTCCTGCTCGATCGCCTCCTCCGAACCCGGGATCACCTTGCCGACGGACTTGTAGTAGTTCATCGCCGCCGAGGCGGCTTCACGCAGGCCGTCCTCGCCGTCACCGCACCACACCTGTTGCATGAAGGGCAGTTCGTAGGTGGTGACATCGAAACCGTTGGCCTGCATGCTCTGCCGGTAGAGGCTGAAGTTCTTCTGCATGATGCCCAACGGCGTGAAGTTCGGTGAGGTGATGATCGGCTCGCCGACCGCGCCGCGCTCCCGGAAGCTGTCCGGGGATACCGTGCCCTGCAGGATCGGCGGACCGCCGGGGGTGAACGGCCGGGGGTAGGTCGTGACGTCGTCGAAGTGGTAGATCTCGCCGTGGTAGGAGAACTTCTCCTGGGTCAGCGCCAACCGCAGCACCTCCAGGGTCTCCTGGTAGCGCTGCTTCGACTCGGCCAGGGCGATCCCGAAGCCGGCGAACTCGGCCGGCTGGTAGCCACGGCCGACCCCGATGGTGACCCGACCACCACTGAGCACGTCGAGCGCCGCGATGTCCTCGGCCAGCCGCAGCGGGTGGTGCAGTGGAAGCACCAGCACGGCGGTGCCGATCGTGATCCGGCTGGTCCGCTCGGCGACGGCCATGCCGAAGTTGACCGGGCTGCCGAGGATGCCGTACTTCGAGAAGTGGTGCTCGGCCAACCAGATCGAGTCGAAGCCGAGCTCGTCGGCCAGCTGGATCTCGTCGAGAGTCTCCCGTAGCACCTGATGGTCCGATGCCCCGTCGGCCACCGGGAACAGGTTCATGATTCCGAACTTCACGACCACTCCTCGTTTATTCCGACCAGCCGGTATGTTACCGCTGCGCTTCTGTCACTGCAAGGTCTGCGCAGGTCAGCGCACTAGTCCGTACGGTGCCCCGAACCCACCCGGCGCGCCTCGACCCGCAGCGCGCCGGCCCGGTGCCGGTGCCATCGGCCACGGCCGGCCCGGGCGTCGAGCACCAACGCCCGACGCAGGAACAGATGCGGATCCGCTTCCATGGTGATACCCATCCCGCCGTGCACCTGGATTCCCCGCTCGGCGGCGAAGACCGCGGCCTTCCCCGCCGCCGCCTTGGCGGCGTGCACCTGGATCCCGGCGTCCGGACGATGGTTGTCGACCGCCCAGGCGGCGTAGAGCGTCAGGTCCCACGCTGCCTTGCGCGCGGTGGCGGCCTCAGCCAGCTGGAACGCCACCCCCTGGAACGACCCGATCACCCGGCCGAACTGCATCCGGGTGCGGGCCTGCTCGGCGGCCAGCTCGATCGCGCCCTGCGCGACGCCGCACAACTCGGCGGCGACCACCAGGGTCGCCCGCCACAACCCGGTGCCGACCGGATCGAGCCGTTGCGGCATGGACAGCGACACGTCCGACAGCGGTACCGACGGGTCGAACGACCGCCGTTCGGTGACCTCGGCCCGCTCGGCGACCGTGGCGGCGCCGGCGACCCAGACCCCGTCGGGACCGGCGACGACGAACCCGTCCGCCTGAGCGGCGTACGGCACCAGGGTCCGCACCAGCGGATCCGGCACCGACCGGTCCGGCCAACCAGGCGTGGACGGCACGTCGACCGCCGGAGTGAGCACCCGGCGGCCGTCGAGGATCTCGTCGGGCAGCGGCACCGACCGTCGGTCGTCGCCGCAGAGCAGCTGTACGGCACCCGCGTGGGCCGCGAACCGACTCGGGACCAGGTGCTCACCGAGCACCTCTACGGCGACCAGCAGGTCGATCAGCGCCGATCCGACACCACCGGCCGACTCCGGCACGCCGAGCAGCCCGAAGTCGCGCAGCAGCGGTCCGTCCGCGGCGCAGGGCTGCCAACCGGCCGACAGCGCGGCTCGCGCCGCGCCGGTCTGCGCCTTGGCGAGGGCCGCGACGGTCTCGCCAATCTCCTGCTGTTCCTGGGTGAATGTCGCGTGCACGCGGCCACTCCGCTCAACGTGAACGGGGCAGGTTCAGCACCCGCTCCGCGAGAATCGACTTCTGGACTTCCTCCGTGCCGCCCTCGATCGTGTGGGCGCGGGCACGCAGGTAGCGGTGCATCCGGGCGGCGGCACCGGCACCGTCGAGCAGCACACCGCCAGCCTCGTCGAGCTGCACCGCGAGCCGGTTCGCGTTCTGCACCACGCCGGCCCACAGACTCTTCAGCGCCGACGTCTCCGGGCCGGGGACGCCACCGGCACGGCTCTCCGCCAGCATCCGCATCGACCCGATCCGGACCGCCTCGGCGTCGCACTGCAGCGCGCCGATCGTGTCGACGACGGTGCTGTCGTCGGCCAGTCCCCGCGCGATCGCCAGATCGACGACCCGGTCCACCGCCTGGCGGGCCCACACCCACAGGTTCAGCGCCATGCTGCCGCGTTCGAAGGCGAGCGTGGTGAGCGCGACCTTCCAGCCGTTGCCGACCCCGCCGAGCACGTCGGAGTCGGGGACGAACACGTCGTCGAGGAACATCTCGTTGAACTCGGTGTCCCCGTTGATCATCACCAGTGGTCGGACGGTGAACCGGTCCATCGGGGCCAGGAAGTAGGTGATGCCCCGGTGCCGGGTCTCCTCGGGGTCGGTCCGCGCCAGCAGCAGACACCGGGAGGCGTTGTGCGCGTTGGAGGTCCAGATCTTGGTGCCGTTGATCAGCCAGCCGCCGTCGACCCGGGTCGCGGCGGTACGCAGACTCGCCAGGTCGGAGCCGGAGCCTGGCTCGCTGAAGCCCTGGCACCAGTACTCCTCGCCGCGCAGGATTCCCGGCAGGTACCGGGCCTGCTGCTCGTCGCTGCCGTGCGCGATGATCGTCGGACCGGCCAGCATCATGCCAACGCCGTTGAGCGGGTACGGCGCGCCCCGGACCGCCGCCTCCTCGTTGAAGACCGCCTGCGCCAGCGAGTCCATCCCCCGGCCGCCGTGCCCGACCGGCCAGGACAACCCGGCCCAGTTGCCGGCGCAGAGCCGCTCCTGCCACACCCGTGACCAGTGCTCACGCTCGGTCTGGGACAGCTCCTCCTGATCGGGCACGTCGCGCAGCGCGTCGTCGAGCCAACTGCCGGCCTCGCGCCGGAACGCGAGGTCGCTGTCACTGTCATCGAAGTCCACGGCAGGCTCCCCTGTCGTCGGACACCTCACACGTCGTGGTCACGCCGACACCTCCGGGGTACGGTTGAGCCGCGCCTTGTAGAGCTTGCCGTTGGGATCGCGAGGCAACGCCGCGCAGACGACGTACGAATGCGGACGTTTCGGCTTGGCCAACCGTTCGGCTAGGTAGGTGCGGATCCGCGCGAGCGCCGTTTCGGCGTCGGGTGCGCTCTCGGTCAGCACGACGTGGGCCTGCGGCACCTCGCCGAACTCCGGATCGGGTACGCCGACGACTCCGGCGTCGGCGATCCAGTCGTGACCGAGCAACGCGGCCTCGATCTCGGCCGGGTAGACGTTGACCCCGCCGACCAGGATCAGTTCGGCGGCCCGGCCGGTGATGTACAGGAAACCGTCGGCGTCGACGTGGCCCACGTCCCAGACGGTCATCAGCCCGTCGCGGCGGGCGCCGTCGGTCTTGCCGGGGTCGTTGTGGTACTCGACCCGGTCGGAGCCCTGACGCATGTACACGATGCCGGTCTGGCCGGCCGGCACCTCGTTGCCGGCCTCGTCGAGGATCCGCAGCGTCGAGATGGACGCCGGGCGACCGACCGTGCCCGGGTGGGCGAGCCACTCGTGCGGGCGGGCGATGGTGGTGCCGACCTCGGTCGAGCCGTAGTACTCGTAGACCACCGGGCCGAACCAGTCGAGGATGCGCTGCTTGACCTCGCGCGGGCACGGCGCGGCGCCGTGCAGGACATAGCGCAGCGAGGAGATGTCGTAGCTGTCGCGCACCGGTTGGGGCAGTTGCAGCAGCCGGTAGAAGTGGGTCGGCACCATGCTCGTCCCGGTGACCCGCTGGTCGTGGACCCGACGTAGGAAACCCTCCGGCGTCCAGCCGTCCATCAGGACCATCGTGCCGCCGGCGTGCAGTGCGCCCATCGCGGGGGTGATGTTCGCCGAGTGGTACAGCGGAGCCGAGACGAGCCAGGATCCGAACGCTGGGCGTTCCATCCCGAACTCCTGGAACAACCACCGGTAGGTCGACGCACCCGTGTCGGCGTCGACTCCGGCCAGTGGTCGTTTCACCCCCTTCGGGCGGCCGGTGGTGCCCGAGGTGTACATCATCAGCGACCCGGCCGGGGTCTGCTCCGGGCTCACGGTCGGCATGCCGTCGGTGAGCTGCGACAGCGGGCGGACGCGACCGGTGGTGGGGGATCCGTCGACGTACACCTGCACCCCGGGCACACCGGCGTGGGCCGCAGCGGCGACGACCGGCTCCACCCGCGCGGAGCAGACGACCACCTTGGCGCCGCTGTCGGCGAGGATGTAGGCGATCTCGGGCTCGGTCAGGTGGTAGTTGAGCGTCACCAGGTAGAGCCCTGACTGCATCGCGGCCAGGTAGAGCGCGACCATGCCGGCGCTGTTGGTCATCACCGCCGCGACCGTGTCACCGGCACGCAGGCCCGCACGGGTGCGCAGGCCGTGCGAGATCCGGTTCACCTCGGCGTACATCTCGCCGTAGGAGATCTGCCGATCATCGGCAGTCACGATCGCGCACAGCTCCGGCTCGGCGGCTGCCCAGAGCCGGAAGCCGGTCCGCTCGTCGCTCATCGGACTCCTTGAGTTAGATTCCGACCATCCGGTATGTTGTTGTTTCCACAGTAAGGGAGGCATCTGGCGATGTCCAGACCCGTGAACGACGCGCACGCCGCCAGCTATCACGCCCGGCGGATGCCGACTCCGACCGAGGTCACCGACGGGGTCTGGGCGATCCCGGTCCCGCTGCGCGGCAGCGCGCTGCGCTACGTCACCGTCTTCCTGATCGACACCGGTGACGGCAGTGTCCTGATCGACGCCGGCTACGACCACCCGAGCTGCTGGGAGTCGTTCACCGGGTCGGTCACCGCGATCGGCCACCGGGTCGAGACGATCTCCACCGTCCTGCTCACCCACAACCACCCGGACCACATCGGCTTCGCCGCCCGGATCCGGGCGCTGTCCGGCGCCTCGGTGGTCATGGGGCAGGCCGACGACTTCGCCACCATGCGCCGGAGCAGGGGCGGTTTCCTCACCCAACTGCGCACCGCCCTCACGACGACCGGCGCCCCACCCGACGTCGTCGAGGCGATGTACGCCGACGCGGTGGCGGTCACCGCGCACCACGAGGACCTGCGGATCGACCTTGCCGTGGCCGACGAGACCGAGTTCCGGTTCGGCGACGTGACCATCCGCGCCGTGCCGGCCCCGGGGCACACCTACGGGCACACCGTCTACGTCGACACCCGCGGCCTGGTCTTCACCGGCGACACGATGATGTCCGAGGGGCCCACCCAGCTCGCGATCGTCAGCCGCGCCGACGACGACCCGACGGCGGACCTGTTCCGGACGCTGCAGCGCATCCGCGACCTCGGCGCGACGATCGCCTGCCCGGCCCACCAGTTCCCGTACCGCGACGTCGCGGCCCGCGCCGACGAGCTGGCCGCGCTGCACCGCGCCGAGGTCGCCGCCGTCAGCGCTCTGGCCGGGGCCGACGGGCAGGCCACCGCCTGGGACGTCGCCCGGCGGATGCGGTGGCGTAAGCCCTGGGACGAACTCGGCCGGGGCACCCAACGGTTCTCCCTCGTCCATGCCCAGGCCCTGCTGCGGCACACCGCGGGCGTCCACCGGTAGTCGTCAGTCCCGTCGCGACCGGTCGTACGTCCAGTCCGGCTGCGCCGACGACCGCAGCTCCCGCAGGCTCCGCTTCAGCACCTTGCCGGACGGATTCGTCGGAAACTCGTCCACGACGTAGATCTCCTTCGGGACTTTGAAACCACCGAGGCGCTGCCGGGCGTGCGCGATCAGCGACTCGGGTTCCAGGCCGGGTCGACCGATCACGAACGCCACCGGGACCTCCAGCCACACCGGATGCGGCGCAGCCACCACCGACGCGGCCAACACCAGCGGGTGGTCGGCCAGCACGTTCTCGATCTCGGCGCTGGACATGTTCTCCCCACCGCTGCGGATCATGTCCTTGAGCCGGTCGCGGATGTACAGGTAGCCGTCGGCGTCGAACCGACCGATGTCGCCGGTGTGGAACCACCCGTCGCGCCAGGCCGCCCTGGTCGCCTGCGGATCGTCGAGGTAGCCGGGGCTCACCTTCGGGCCGCGCGCAATCACCTCCCCGTCGTCGCCGACCAGCACGTCGTTGCCGTCCGCGTCGACCACCCGCACCCGGACCCACGGCACGGGCAGGCCGACCGACCCCTGCTTGGACCGCATGTGCGCCTCGTCCAGGTACGTCAGAGCGCCGCACGTCTCGGTGAGACCGTAACCCTCGATCAGCCGCGCGTCCGGAAAAAGCTCCCGCGCCACGGCGAACAACGCCGACGTGACCTGCGAGTAGATGACCCACCGCAATGAGGTCAGATCGACGGCGGCATCGGCCGCACGGCGGACCATGTCGAGCATCGTCGCCGCCATCACCATGCCGGTGATCCGCTCGGTCTCGATCGCCCGCAGCACCGCCGCCGGCTCGAACCGCCGTTGCAGCACCATCGTGCCGCCGACATGCCAGATGCCGAAGCCCGGCAGGTCGGTGCCGCCGACGTGGTACAGCGGTGCGAAGTTGAGGATCCGGTCGCTCGGCCGCAGCCCGAGCTCGACGATCTGGGCGTGCATGTTCATGTTCACGTTGCCGTGGGTGAGCAGCACGCCCTTGGGCAGCCCGGTCGTGCCGGAGGTGTAGACGATCCGGTGCAGGGCCGCGTCGTCGAGATCGACGTCGGCGACCCGGGCACCCCGGTGGGTCCAGATCAGCGCGCGCACGTCTACCCAGCCGTCGTCGTCGATCGGCTCCAGCGCGAACCGGCGCACGTCGGCCACGGGCTCACTCGATCCGGTGTCGGTCAACGCCGCGTCGGTCAACGCCGCGTCGGTCAACGCCGCGTCGGTCAACGCGGCGAACTCCGGGACCGTCGCGACCGCCCGGACCCGCGCGTGCCGCAGCAGCTGGGCCAGCTCGGCGGCGGTGAGCCGGTAGTTCAGTGGCACGAAGACCGCGCCGAGCTTCGACAACGCCAGCGACAGCAGCAGGAACTCGGGCACGTTGTTCGAGATGATCGCCACCCGGACGTCGCGGCGGATCCCCTCGGCGGCCAGCCCTGCGGCCAGGGCCTCGACGTCGACGGCGAGCTGGCGGTGGGTCCACCGCCGGCCCTCGAAGACCAACGCGTCGACGTCGGCGAACCTCCTGGCGTTGCCGGCCAGCATCGCGGCGACGTTCGCCGTACTCATCCGGTCACCGCCGTCTCGCGCAGCTGCTTCTTGAGCACCTTGCCGGAGTCGTTGCGCGGCAGCGACGTCACGATCTGCACGTACTTCGGCACCTTGTACCGGGCCAGCTCGGCCCGGCAGTGCTCGCGGATCCCCTCCGCCGTGGTGGTCGCGTCGGCGCGCAGGATCACGTACGCCTTCGGGACCTCGTCCCAGGTCTGGTCCGGCACCCCGATGACGGCGACCTCGCTGACGTCGGGATGCCCGGCGATGACCCGTTCGACCTCGGCGCTGGCGATGTTCTCCCCACCGGACTTGATCAGGTCGGCGCGGCGGTCGACGAACCACAGGTAGCCGTCGGCGTCGATCCGCCCGACGTCTCCGGTCAGGAACCAACCGTCCCGGCGGGTCCGCCGGTTGGCCTCGTCGTCGTTCCAGTAGCCGGGTGAGATCTTCTCGCCCCGGATGATGATCTCTCCTTCCACGCCGGGCGGCACCAGCTGGAAGTGCTCGTCGACGATCCGGATGTGCACCCCGGGAAACGGCGCGCCGAGCGCGCCGACCTTGCACTGTTCGTGGGCGGCATCCAGGTAGCAGACGCCGTTGCACAGCTCGGTCATGCCAAAGGTGTCCACCAGCCGGACGTGCGGCAGCCGACGTTTCACCTCGCGCCGCACGCTGGGCGCGACCCCGGCGAAGAGCAGGTAACGCAGCGACCCGAGATCCGACTGGTCGTCGCGGTCGAGTAGGCCGAAGAGGATCTGCGCGGCCAGGACCATGCCGGTGATCCGCTCCCGGGCCACGGTCCGGGCGATGTCCGCAGGCTTGAACGTCGGGGTCAGCACCATCGTCGCGCCCGCCACGAACGTCGCCAGGCCCGGCGCCTCCAGCCCACTGACGTGGAACAGCGGAGCGGAGACGAGGATCCGGTCGGCTGCGGTCAGCTCCAGTTCGAGCACCTGCGCCAGGTGGTTGGCGGTGAGGTTCCCGCAGGTGTGGATGACGCCCTTCGGCCGTGCGGTGGTGCCGGAGGTGTAGAGCAGCCGGTGTACGTCGGCAGCGGTCTTCTCGGCGTCCGGCACCCGTACCCCGGGCGGCGCCGCAGCGAGCAGATCGGCCAGCCGACGGGCGTCAACGACGACCCGGGCCCCGTTGGCCACGACCGTCCGCAGCCCGGTCGTGGCCGCCAGGGTGGCGGCGACGTCGGCGAAGTCGTCGTCGTAGATCAGCCCGGTGACACCGGCCTGGTCGAGGACGTACGCCTGCTCGTGGGGGTGCAGCCGCCAGTTGAGCGGAACCGAGATCGCACCGAGGCGGCTCAGCGCCAGCAGTTCGATGACGTAGGTGGCGGTGTTGCGCCCGAGCACCCCGACCAGGTCGCCGTCGACGATGCCGGCGTCGCGCAGTGCCGCAGCGTGCCGGTCGACGTCGGCGTCCAGTTCGGCATAGGTCCAGCGGGAATCCCCGTCGACCAGTGCCTCCCGCTCGGCGCGGCGCAGCGCCTGCCGGCGCAGCGTTTCGGTGAAGTTGCTGGTCGCCATCAGCTGCCGCCCTCCCGCCGCCGGGCCAGGATCTCCTCCCGGGACGGCAGCGCCACGAACTCCAGCAGGTTGCCGTCGAGGTCACGGGCCGCGAACGCGGTGATCAGCCCGTAGTTGTCGAGCATGACCTCATTCGGCGGGCTCAGACACTGCGCGCCCAGCTCGACCAGTCGTGCGTGCAGCTCGTCCATCTCCGCCAGCGGCACCGCGAAGCTGAGCAGGAAGGTGCCCAGCTCCAGATGTCCACCGGTCGCCGTCCGGGTCGCGGGGCCGTTCCACTCGATCAGCTCCAGCTGACCGATGCGGCTCGGCCCCTGCAGGTACTGGACCCGGCCGGTGGTGCCAGCGGGCAGTCCCAGCGACACCTCGATGCCGGGGCCGGCCACGTCGGCCCGCAGCGTCCGGCGGTAGCCCAGCGCCTTCTCGTAGAAATCCGCAGCCCGGTCGACGTCGGAAACGGTCACGGCCACATGGTGTACCTCGCTCACCGGCATGGTGGCTCCCTTCCTTGACGGCTCAGGCGGTTGGGCCGGCGGGTTTGGACAGGGCCCGCTGGATCAGCGTGACCTCGTCGGCGCCACTGTCGGGGACGATGAAGTCGTCGAGCCGGCAGATGTCGTCGATCGACGCGCTGATGTCGTCGGGCGAGACCGGCTCGGCCCCGCCGTACCAGCCGGGGGTGACGCCGATGAAGATTCGCCCGACCCGGCCACCGCCGACGGTGAGGATGTGCCGGTTCAGCTGGCACTGCCCGGAGGCGAGAAAGGTCGCCACCGCAGCGACGTGCTGCGGGTCGAACCGGTCGGCCAGCTCACCGAGGAGGTTCTCGGTCATCCGGGTCGCGGCGGTCGGTGCGATCGCGTTCACCAGGATGCCCCGGCGGGCACCCTCCAGCGCGAGCACGTTCATCAGACCGATCAGGCCGGCCTTGGCCGCCCCGTAGTTGGCCTGGCCGAAGTTGCCGAACAACCCGGACGACGAGCTGGTCAGCACGATTCGCCCGTACCCCCGATCGGCCATCTGCCCCCACGCGGGCCGCAACACGTGGAACGCACCGGCGAGATGCACGTCGAGGACCGCGGCGACGTCCTCCTCGCGCATCTTGGCCAGCGTGCCGTCCCGCAGGATGCCGGCGTTGTGGATCACCGCGTCGATCCGGCCGAACTCCTGCAGGGCCCGTGCGACGAGGTCGGCGCCACCCGCTGCGGTGGCGATCGAGTCCGTCGACGCGACCCCGACGCCGCCCGCGGCGCGGATCTCGTCGACCACCCGCTGCGCCGCACCGGAGGAACCCGAACCGTCCACCGCCCCGCCGAGATCGTTGACAACCACGCGGGCACCGCGTTCGGCCAGCAGCAGGGCGTGCGCCCGGCCGATCCCGTTGCCGGCGCCGGTGACGATCACGACCTGCCCGTCGAGGCGCACCTGGGCGTTCACCGCTGACTCCCCAGCACCGCGACGAACGCCACGCAGGAACCCGGCTGCCCACCGAGGTTCTGGGCGAGGGCCAACCGGGCGTCGGGCACCTGGCGGGCACCGGCCGCACCCCGCAGCTGGGTGAAGCACTCGAACACCATCCGTAGCCCGGTGGCGCCGATCGGGTGGCCGAACGACTTGAGACCTCCGTCGGTGTTCACCGGCAACGCGCCGCCGCGGTCGTACCGGCCGTCGAGGATGTCCCGCCAGGCCTTGCCCCGCTCGGAGAATCCCAGGTCCTCCATCAGCACCACCTCCGTCGGAGTGAAACAGTCGTGCACCTCGGCCAGCGAGATCTGTGTCGCCGGGTCGGTGACACCCGCCTGGTCGTAGGCCTGTCGCGCCGCCTGCACCACCTCCGGGAAGGTGGTGAAGTCGTAGCCGTCGGTGGCCAGACCCGAGCCCGAGCCCGCGACGAACCCCATCCCCCGCAGGAACACCGGCTTGTCGGTGTAACGGTAGGCGTCCTCGGCTCGGACCAGGATGGCCGCGGCGGCGCCGTCGGAGACGCCCGAGCAGTCCAGTACGCCGAGCTGCCCGGCGACGCGCGGCGCGTTCTCAACGGCCTCGGCGGAGACAGCCCTACGGAACTGGGCGCGCTCGTTCAACGCGCCGTTCTCGTGGTTCTTCGTCGCGACCTTGGTGAGCGCATCGCGCATGTCCCGCGCGCCGACGCCGTACGCCTGCTGATAGGCGGGGGCGAGCAGGGAGAATCCGGCGGGTGCGGTCCAGTCGACGTCGGTGCCGTCGGCGGGTGGGTAGACGGCGGCCAGACCGGAGTACGCCGAATCCTTCAGCTTCTCCACCCCGGTCGCCATGACCATGTCGTACGCCCCGGACGCGACCGCGAACGCCGCGTTGCGCAGCGACTCCGAGCCGGTGGCGCAGTAGTTCTCCACCCGGGTTACCGGCTTGCCGACCAGGCGCAACGGCCGGGCAAGAGTCTGCCCGGACATGCCGGAGCCCTGGGTACCCACCCAGAACGCGTCGATGTCGTCGAGGGTGGCACCGGGCAGCGACCCGACGCACTCGTGCACCGCGTCGACCAGCAGATCGTCGGCGGACCGGTGCCAGTGGTCGCGGAACGGGGTACAGCCCATCGCGACGATCGCGACGTCGTGGGCCATCCGCCTACTGGCCATCGGTGGTCTCCTTCCGTGGCCGGAGTTTCCAGAAGTAGTTGGGGATCGAATCGGTGGTCCACAGCCGCCGGAACGTCGGCGTCATCACCATGCCCACGGCCACGTCGCCCGGCGCGACGTCGGTCGCGTACGCGCTGAGTCGGCCGCCGCCGTCGATGTCGGCGACGACGACCGCGACCTCCGGTTCCGGCATGGTGGTCAGATGGTCCCTGGTCACCGAGACGACCCGGGCGCTCTTGTCCCGCAGCGGGACCGTCGCTGGCGTCTGTCCCGACGCGGCGCTGCCGCAGGAGGCGCAGACCCGGGCCGGCGGTGTGGTGACCTTCGCACAGGCGTCGCACCGGCTGCCCTCCAGGCGGAACTTCCAGCCGGACCGGCGGAACATCGGCGGCGACGCCGGTGCCGGCGACGCGGGCCGGGCCGGGCCCTGCACGTCCAGCAGTCCGCGCCAGCGCAGGTAGCGGCCGTAGCCGACGGGTTGCCGGGCGGCAAGCTGCTGCCGTACGGCCGGGCCGCCGCGCGCCTCCCGTACCCCGTCGCCGACCCGCCAGACGAAGGCGTCGGCGCCCTCGGTCGCCGACAGCAGCAGGATCGTCCGGCCGGGCCGCGCCTCGTCGAACGCGGCGGCGAGCAGCAGCGCGGGGTGGGCGGCACCGGTGAAACCGGTGGCCCGTTCGACCTTCGCGTCGGCCCCCGATCCGCCCAGCGTGCGCCGCAGCGCCGCGGCGGCGCGGGTATTCGACGACGACACGACGACCTCGTCGACGGCGTCCAGGCCGGCGAGGGCGAACGCGCGGCGGGCCGCGTCGAGGCCGGCGGTGACGAGGACGTCGGCGGTGAACCGTTCGTCCCAGACGCGGTCGTGCCGTTCCCCGGGCAGCCGCCACCGTTCCAGGATCTCGGTGGTGTGTCCGGCGCGGGCGAGCAGCGTCGCGGCGCGGGTGCCGCCGCCGACGAACGCCGCGGCGCCGTCGCCCTGGGCGAGCTCGTCCGGTGCCCCCGGTCGGGTGGTCCGCAGGTCGGCCAGCACCGCCGCGTCGCCGGAGCACGCGACGAGGTTGAGGGCGGTCGCGCCGCAGCGGTGCCCGCGCAGATCGACCGCGCTGACGGCCGGATCGAGCCCGAGCGCGGCGTGCACGACCCCGGCCGAGGTCTTCGCCTCGTACGGCGCACTGGTGGTGGCGAGCAGCAGCTGCCGACCGGCGTGGTCGGCGGCGGTGAGGTGCCGCATCGCTTCGACGGCCATGGTGACGGCGTCCTCGTCGAAGGCGGCGACGCCGCGCACCGGACCGCCCGGCCTGGGTGGTCCGGTCGCGTCGAGCCTGTTGTCGTGCAGGGCGTACGCCGGCAGGTGTACCGCGTAGCCGTCGATGCCGGGCTGATCGGGCATGTGTCGCGGTTCTCCTTCAACTCCACGAGGGGATGGCGGCGAGCAGTCGCCGGGTGTACTCCTGTTGCGGCTCGTCCAACACCTGCTTGGCCGCACCCTGCTCGACGACCCGGCCGCTGCTCATCACCGCGATCCGGTCACAGAGGTCGCTGGCGAGCATCAGGTCGTGGGTGACGAAGAGCAGGCCGATGCCGAGTTCGTCGACCAGGGTGCGGAACAGCTCGACGACCTTGGTCTGGGTGGTGACATCGAGGGCGGTGGTGCACTCGTCTGCGATCACCAGCGCCGGACGGGTGACGACGGCCAGCCCGATGGCGACCCGCTGGCGCAGCCCGCCGGAGAGCTGGTGCGGGTAGCTGCCCAGCACCCGGGCCGGGTCGGTGATGCGCATCTGCGCCAGCACCTCCACCGAGCGGCGCTCGACCTCGGCCCGGGTGATGCCCCGGACGTGGCGGCGCAGCACCTCGACGAGCTGTGTGCCGATCTTCATCAGCGGGTTCAACGACCGGGAGGCGTCCTGGAAGACCATGCCCACGGCGCTGCCCCGGACCCGGTCGGTGCGGTCCACGCCGGGGGCCACCACCTCGTCGCCGGCGAGGGTGACCCGGCCCTGTTCGACATCGACGTTGCGTTCGAGCAGCCCGACGACGGTGCGGGCCAGGGTGGTCTTGCCACTGCCGGACTCGCCGACGACGCCGACGATGCGGCCCCGTTCCACGTCGAGGTCGACGTCGTCGAGCAGTCGCAGGTCGCCGTCGGCGAGTCGGGCGACGACGGACAGGCCGCAGACGCTCAGCAGCGCGGTCATCGGCGCCTCTTCCGTGGGTCGTGGTGGGTGAGCAGCGCGTCGCCCAACAGGTTGACCAGCAGCACCAGCAGGGTGATGGCGAGCCCGGGGAACAGCGCGATCCACCAGGCCTGGCTCAGCTCGTCCTGGCCGGAGGCCAGCATCGACCCCCAGCTGACGCTCGGTGGCGGTACGCCGAGGCCGAGGAAGCTCAGCGCGCTCTCGATCAGGATCGCCGTGCCGACCTGGAGGGTGCCGAGCGCGACGACCGTGCCGGCGAGGTTGGGCAGGACGTGTCGGAAGACGATCCGCGCCTCCGACGCGCCGGCCGCCCGCAGGCCGGTGACGAACTGCCGCTCGCGGATCGCCAGGGTCGCCGACCGGGTGACCCGGGCGCAGACCGCCCACCCGGTCAGCGCCAGCACCAGGAACAGCACTGGCAGCGAACTGCCCCGGTTCGAGATGATCGCGAGGGCGACCAGGATGAACGGCAGGGCCAGCTGAGCGTCGATGAGCACCGAGATGACCCGGTCGACCCAGCCGCGGAAGTAGCCGGCCAGCACGCCGAGCAGGGTGCCGGGGCCGATCGCGACCAGCGCGCCGACCAGGCCGATCAGAATGGTCAGCCGGCCGGCGGAGACGAACTGTGTGAGGACGTCCTGGCCGAGCTTGTCGGTGCCGAGCGGGTGCGCCCAGGTTCCGCCGTCGAGGAAGGCGGGCGGTCGCCGGGTCGCCGCCAGGTCCTGCCCGGTGTCGGGCAGCAGTCCGGTCAGCGGCAACACCAGCACCAGGCCGGCGACGACCACCAGCGGCAGGGACAGCCAGAACACCGAGGTACGGGACCGCCGTGCCGGGCGTCGTGGCGGTTGCGCCGCCGGCGGCGCCGGGTGCAGATCGGATCGGCTCACGGCCGTCACCTCACCCTCGGGTCGACGACCGAATGGATCACGTCGACGAGCAGGTTCAGCAGGACGAACGTCAACGCGCCGAAGACGACGATCGCCTGGACGAGCGGGAAGTCACGGAACTGGATGGCCTGCAGCGCCAGCTGGCCGAGGCCGGGCCAGGAATAGACGTACTCGATCGCGACTGCGCCGGAGAGCAGGATCCCGGTCTGCAGCACGACGATGGTCAGGATCGGCATCATCGAGTTCTTGAACGCGTGCCGCCACACGACCCGCCGGCCGCGCAGCCCGCGGGCCCGGGCGGAGTCGATGTACGGCTCGGCCAACGTCTCGCTCATCGACGCCCGGGTGAGCCGGGCGATCTGCGCCATCGGGTACACCGCCATGGTGACGGCGGGAAGGACCAGATGCTGCGGGGTGCCGGACTGCCCGGCGGGCAGCCAGCCGAGGTTCACGGCGAACAGCGCCACCAGCATCATGCCGAACCAGAAGACGGGCACCGATTGGCCGAGCAGGGCGACGGTGGAGGCGGCGCGGTCCCACCAGGTGCCCTCGCGGGTCGCGGCCAGCACCCCGAGCGGCACTCCGACGAGTACGGCGAGTGCCATGCCGGCGGCGACCAGTTGCAGGGTGAACGGCAGTCGGTCGGCGATCAGGGTGGTGTTGGCCTGGTAGAACTGCAGCGACTGGCCAAGGTCACCGGTGAGGATGCCCTTCAGGTACTCGAGGTACTGGACGACCAGCGGCAGGTCGAGGCCGAGTTCGTGCCGCAGAGCGTCCCGCTGCTCCGGGGTGGCCATCGGTCCGAGGATGGCCACGGTCGGATCACCGGAAAGCCGGCCGAGCGCGAACGCCAGGCTCAGCGCGATGAGCAGGGACGCCAGCAGCGACGCCAGGCGGCTGCCGACCCGTCGGACGGTGCTGGCCTTCATCGGCGGGACCTCCAGCGGGCGCCGGGCATCGCGGCGAGCAGTTCGCGGGTGTAGTCGTCGCGGGGGGTGACGAAGACCGCCTCGCACGGCCCCGACTCGACCACCCGGCCCTGGTACATGACGTGTACGACATCGCAGATCGAGCGGACGACGGCGAGGTCGTGGCTGATCATCAGCAGGGCCGCGCCGGTGCTCTGCCGGATCTGGGTCAGCAGCGCCAGCACGTCGGCCTGCACCGACACGTCGAGACCGGAGGTCGGTTCGTCCGCCACGATCAGCCGCGGCCGCATCAGCAGGGCGCGGGCGATGCAGACCCGCTGGGCCTGGCCGCCGGAGAGCTGGTGCGGGTAGCGGTCCAGGATCTGCGGTGCCAGCCGGACCCGGTCGAGCAGTTCGGTGTCGCTGATCCAGGAGGTGCGCTCGGGTTGCAGCCGACGCAGTTCGCGCAGCCCGGAGCGGACCGACTGCCGGGGGTCGAGCGATCCGTGCGGATCCTGGAAGACCACCTGCACCTCGGGGCGCAGCCGCCGCAGCCGTGCCCGACTGATCGCGGAGAGCTGGTGCCCGAGCAGCCGGATTGCCCCGTCGCCACGGGTGCCCAGCCCGGTGGCCGCCATGGCGAGCGTCGTCTTGCCGGACCCCGACTCGCCGACGACGGCGACGCTCTCGCCGGCGCCGATACGCAGCGACACGTGGTCGACCGCGCGCAGCACCGCCCCCGTGCTCCGGTCGCGGTGCTCGACGACCAGATCGTCGACCACCAGCACGGCGGTGTCGGTGTCCGAGGTGCGGGGGTGCCCGGCGAGGTCGCCGGGCACCCCCGTCTGCGCTGCTCCGGTCATCGTCAGAGGGTCGTCTTCGTGAAGTCCACGGTATTCAGCGGACCGAACTCGACACCGGTGACACCGGGACCGGTCGCGTAGTTGAAGATCTGCCGGTAGAGCGGCACGTAGCAGTGCTTCTCGACCACTCCGATGGTGTTGAGCTGCTCGTAGATCGGGGCGGCCTGCTCGGCGCTGTCCTGTTCGAGCGCCTGCTGGGCGAGCTGGTCGATCTGCGGGTCAGGGCAGTTGCCGGTCAACGACGCGGTCTTCATGAAGCCGCTGACGAAGTAGTCCGGCACGGCGACGTTGGGCACTCCGGCGAAGATGGCGACACCGGGGACCTGGCGGCCGATGATCCGCTGAACCAGGGTGCCGTAGTCGAGCGGCTCGTAGCTGACCGTGAAGCCGGCCTGTTCGAGGCTGCCGCCCACCGCCTGGGCGACCTCTTCGATGTTGGTGTACTGCGCCGCCGGATAGGTGATCTGTACGGCCGGGGTGGCGTCACCGACGAGTTGCGCGGCCTTCGCCGGGTCGGCGGTGACACTGTCCTGCGGTTGCTGGCCGGGCCGGACGTTGAGCAGTCCGGCGTCGGCAGCGGCCTGGCCGTCGAAGATGCCGCTGACGATCGCGTCCCGGTCGATGGCCAGGGCCGCGGCCTCACGCAGCTGCGGGTCGTCGAACGGCGCCTTGGTCGAGTCGAGGAAGGCGATGATCTTTATGGCGGTCTCGGTGCGTACCACGTCGACCCCGGCCGCTTCGGCCGCCTGCGCCTGGGCCGGCGGTAGGTCGAAGGAGACGTCGACGGTCCCGCTCTGGATCAACGCGAGCCGCTGCGCGGCCTCGTTTGCCCAGGTGAAGGTCACACCGTCGTTCGTCGGTTCGTCGCCCCAGTAGTCGGGGTTCTTGGTGACCGAGATGTCACGACCGGCGTTGGCGCCGGCCCACACGTACGGGCCGGTGCCGACCGGGGCCGCAGCGAAGCCTTCGGACCCCTGCTCCTGGTAGTAGGCCGGTGGGACCAGATAGACCGTGGTGAGCAGGTCGGGAATGTTGTACTGCGGCGTGCCGGTGGTGACCACGACGGTGGCGTCGTCGGTGGCCTCGATCGAGGTGACGTTGCCGAAGTAGGACTTCAGCGGTGACCCCTCAGTGTCGCGGGTGAGCGTGATGGTGTTCGCGACGGCGGCGGCGTCGGCAGCTTCCCCGTTGCTGAAGGTGATGTCGGGGCGGACGGTGAACGTCCAGGTCGTGGCGTCGGTACGGGTCCAGTTGGTGATGAGACCGGTGTCGGTGGGCGCGAGGTCGTCGCCGGTGTCGATCAGCGGTTCGAGCATCGTCGCCCAGACGACCTGGGCGGAGCGCGCACCGACGATTGGATCGAGGGTGGCGGGCTGGGCCGCGAGCAGCGCACGGATGACAGTCGGGCCGGACGAACCGGTGTCGTCGGGTTCGGTGCCACCGCAGGCGGTCAGGCCGACGCTGGCGACAGTGATGGCGGCGGCGGCCACGAGGGGCCGCCGGGAACGCAGGATTTTCATGATCATCAGGGGTGTCCTTCACAGCGATGGACCCGTTCACGTCGCCGCGTTGCGCGCCGGTGACGCTCGCCACAAAGTACCGACCAGCCGGTATCAAGTCAACGTTCAAGCAGGTATCTCGACTATGACATTCGCGTGACAAAGGCCAGCCAACCAGCGGCGTTGTGAACATACCGACCGGTATGTATGATACCCCGGTGGCCCCTACCCTCACCCCTCGGCACGACGGACGCCTCATCCGGGTGCGCTATGACAACGCGGCCCGCGGCAACTGCTTCGACGACACCGCGCTGCATGAACTCGTCCACGCACTGGAGACCGCTGCGGCCATCGACAGCTGCGCGGTCGTCGAGCTCGAGATGGCCGGCCGGAACTTCTGCGGCGGCTGGGACACCACGGCGTTCACCGAGCTGGCCGGCAGTTCGTCGGAGACGGTGGCGGACAGTCTGCGCGCCAGCGACGCCGCACTGCGGCGGATCCGGCGACTCCCGGTGCCGGTGGTCGCCGCGGTACGGGGCCGGGTGATCGGCTTCGGTGCCGGCCTGCTCGACGCCGTGCACCTGCCGATCGCCGCGACCAGTGCCCGCCTGTCGTTACCCGAGGCCCGGTTCGGTTTCGCCCCCGCCGGAGTCGGCTACGCGATCGCCCGGGCGCTACCCCGCCCGCAGGCCTACCACCTGCTGACCGGGGCCACGACCGCGTCCGCCGATCAGATGCTCGCCTGGGGCCTGGTCGCCGAGGTCGTCGCCGACGACGACCTCGACCGCGCGGCCGGGGCTCTGGTCGAGACGCTGCTCGCCGTACCCGGCCGCACGCTGCGAGCGGTGGTCGAGGTGGTCGAGTCGAGCCGGGCCACCGGACGGCCGGATCATGTCTACGACGTCTCGGCGCGCACCATCGTCGCCGGTGTCACCGCGCGCGGAGCGGACCGATGAGCGGTCGGTTCCAGGCTGGCGAGGCCGTCTGGGTGGAGCTGGCCACCCCCGATCCGGACCAGGTCGAACCTTTCTACCGGGCACTACTCGGCTGGACGGTGCGTGCCGAACGGCTCGGTGCCACCACCTACCGGATGTGTGGCATCGACGGACGCGACGTGGCCGGCATCTCCGACGCCGCCGCGCTGCACGCCGGCCGGCCCCGGGGGTGGATCGTCTACTTCGCGGTCGACGACGTGAGTCGGAGCGCCTCCCGGGCGGTCCAGCTCGGCGGCGAGCTGGTCACCCCACCGCGATATCTGCCGGCCGCCGGAACCGGCGCCGTCGTCATCGACCCGTTCGGTGCCGCGTTCGGCCTCTACCAGGGCGAGTCACGCACCGGTGCGCAACTGCTCAACTCGGTCGGCGCACTGTGCTGGAACGAACTGAACACCGGGGAGCCCGCCGCCTCGGTGAGCTACTACCGGTCCCTGTTCGGCTACGCCACCCGGCGGACGGCAGACACGCCCACCGCCCGCCCGTACACCCTGCTGATGCTCGGCGACGTCGCGGTCGCCGGTGTGCTGGCACTCGACAACGAATGGCCGAACCTGATCCCGGCGAAGTGGATCACCTACTTCGCTGTGGACTGCCTGGACGACGCGCTGCGGCGGGTCTGCGCGCTCGGCGGGACGCCGACCGTCGGCCCGGTCCGGAGCCCGTACGGACGTCTTCACCTGGTGAAGGATCCCGGCGGCCATTCACTTTGCCTCATCCAGCTCGACGGCGGTCTGCGCCCCGGGCACGACTCCTCCCCCAGGTGGTGACCTCCCTTGACGGCCGAGCCGCTGTTCGATTCGACGGAGTTCCGTCAGGTGTGTGGTCACTTCCCCACCGGCGTCACCGCGATCACCGCGATCACCGCCCAGAGCGGCGTCGCCGCGCTGACCGTGAACTCGTTCACCTCGGTCTCGCTGCAGCCAGCGAAGGTGTTGTTCTGCGTGACCAGTTCCTCGTCCAGCTTCCCGACTTTGGTCGGATCCAGACGGATCGCCATCCACATCCTCAGCCGGGACCAGGAGGACGTGGCCCGCCGGTTCGCCACATCCGGGCTGACCGGCGCGGAGAAACTCGCCGGGGTGTCCTGGCTGCCCGGCCCCGACGGGGTTCCGCTGCTGCCCGGCACACCGGCGGTGCTCGCCGGACGACGTGACGAGGTGATCACCAGCGGCGACCACGTCATCTTCCTGCTCGACATCGACCACGTGCACCTGAAGCCGACGAACGTGCCGGCGTTGTCGTTCTACCGGGGGCGGTTCGTCAGTCCGTCGGCCACCACGACCGAGTGAGCGGGTGACGCCCCGCCGTCGCCGATCGTCGACGTGGATCAGCTGTAGTACCGGAACAGGATCTCGGCCACGCAGCAGGGCGTCGGCCCATCGGCGAACTCCACCGTCACCGAAGCCTTGGCCTGCACACCGTCCCCGGTACCAGGGACGGCGGTGATCGGCTGGGCCGACACCAACGTCGCGGTGCCCTGGATCGGCACACCGGGCGGCAAGGGTCGGACGAACCGGACCCGATCCAGCCCGTAGTTGACACCCATGGCGAAGGTCTGCACCTCGAGGATGTCCGCGAGCAGGCGCGGGACGAGTGCCAAGGTCAGGAATCCGTGCACGACGGTGGTACCGAACGGGCCGGTCCGCGCCCGCTCGACGTCGACGTGGATCCATTGGTGGTCCCCGGTGACGTCGGCGAACTGGTCGATCTGCCGCTGAGTCACCACCTGTGGTGCGCTGGCCCCCAGCTCCGCGCCGACCAGGTCGAGCAGGTCACCCGGGTTACGCACGATCGTCCGTGATGCGGTTCGCATGGTCACTCCAACGGAGAACGGCCATCGGCGGCCTTCTTCATTCCGACCGGATGGTATCATCAGCTTCGGATAACTGAGCAGGGAGGTTCCGTGGTGTTCGAGGCGTACCAGCTGCCCGAGGAGCACGCAGCAGTGCGGCAGGCCGTACGAGAGGTGTGCGACGACAAGGTCGCGCCACATGCGGCGGCCGCCGACGAGAACGCCGAGTTTCCGCAGGCCTCCTACGATGCGCTGCGCGCCGCCGACTTCCACGCCCCGCACATCCCCGTCGAGTACGGCGGTGCCGGCGCGGACGCCCTCGCCACCGCGATCGTCATCGAGGAGGTGGCACGGGCATGTGCCACCTCCTCGCTGATCCCGGCTGGCAACAAGCTCGGCACCATGCCGCTACTGCTCGCTGCCGGCGGGCACCTCAAGCAGCGGTATCTACCACCAGTCGCCCGGGGCGAGGCGATGTTCTCGTACTGCCTGTCCGAGCCCGACGCCGGCAGCGACGCGGCCGGCATGCGGACCCGCGCCGAACGCGACGGCGACGTCTGGGTACTAAACGGGGTCAAGCGCTGGATCACCAACGCCGGACTGAGCGACTACTACACGGTCTTCGCCGTCACCGACCCGGCGGCACGCACGCGCGGCATCTCCGCCTTCGTGGTGGAAAGGTCCGATCCCGGCGTCAGCTTCGGCGCACCGGAGCGCAAACTCGGCATCAAGGGATCCCCGACCCGCGAGGTGTACCTCGACAACGTCCGCGTCCCGGCGGACCGGATCATCGGTGCGCCGGGAACCGGCTTCGCGACGGCGATGCGGACACTGGATCACACCCGCGTCACCATCGCCGCTCAGGCCCTGGGCATCGCCCAGGGCGCGCTGGACTACGCCCTGGGTTACGTACGGCAACGACAACAGTTCGGCCGGGCCATCGCCGACTTCCAGGGCGTCCAGTTCCTCCTAGCGGACATGGGCATGACCCTGGAGGCGGCACGGCAGCTCACCTACGCGGCCGCCGGCAGGTCCGAGCGGGGCGGGCCGGACCTGACCTACTTCGGCGCGGCGGCGAAGTGCTTCGCCTCAGATGCGGCGATGAGGATCACCACCGATGCCGTCCAGCTGCTCGGCGGCTACGGGTACACCCGTGACTTCCCGGTGGAACGGATGATGCGCGACGCCAAGATCACCCAGATCTACGAGGGCACCAACCAGGTGCAACGCGTCGTCATGGCCCGCCAACTGCTCGCCGGCTGACCGGCCCCGCACGGTTCAGCGGAGCCCTTCGAGCACCATCGCGCTGAACTGGCGCGCCACCTCGTCGATGCTGAGCGGACCGTCGACGTTGAGCCACTGGTACGCCCAGGCACACATGCCCACCAGCCCGAAGGTGACGATCCGCGGGTCCATGTCCGTGCGGAGGACACCACGGGCGATACCGTCGGAGATCATGCCGGCGAAGGCCGCCTCCACCGCGTCACGCTTGCGCGTCACCTCGGCGAACATGTCTCCGGCGAGGTACCGCCGCTCCTGGTAGAAGATCGTCACGTGTGCCCGGTACTCGGCCACGCTGGTCAGGCTGAACCGGATGAGCTCCGCCACCCGCACCGCCGGGTCGTCGCTGCCGGACTCGATCTGCTGGATTGCGGCCAGTTGCGCTTCCAGGTACTCCTCCTGGATGTGCCGCAGCAGGTCGTCCTTGCTCTCGAAGTGGTGGTAGAAGGCACCCTTGGTCAGCCCGGCCTGGTCGGCGATCTCCTGCACCGACGTCCGGTCGAAACCCCGACGCCCGAACAGTTCCAGCGCGCTGGCGATCAACGACTTGCGGGTGTTCTCCGGGTCGTATCCGTCGGCCCAGCGTTGCCTGCGCCGGGTCGCCGCCGGGCGGTTCGACGTCGCACGAGCCATCGGTGGCCTCCACTTCCCGCTCCACTCAGAGCCCGACAATCCTACCGCCCGGTCGGAAGGTTCGCTGTCACCGCCCCTCCCGCAGCCGGGATTCGATGGTGGCGATGATCCGCGGGCGCAGCTCGGCTGCGCTGATGACGGCATCCACCGAGCCGACCTCGACGGCGCGCCGGATGTCGTGGATCCGGTCGAACTCGGTGGCCACCTCGCCCAGCTTCTCCGCCCGTACCGACGACCGCAGCTCGTCGAGCTCGGCGGCCAACGCGGCGCGATCGGTGCCCGACGACGCGGCCACCCGGCCCTCCAGTTCTCGGATCCGCGAATCGCGCGCGGTACGGGCGTCCACCTCGCCGGAGAACACCACTGCAGCGGCGGGAGCGCCACCGAGTACCGAGGCGAACGAACCTTCCAGCGCGAGCACCGTCATGGCGGGGTTCAACGCCTTCGAGAAGACCACGAACGCGCCACCGTGGTACCGCGAGATCACACAGAACACGATCGGCCCACGGAAGTTCACGATCGCCCGGCCGATCTCGGCGCCGTACTCCAGCTGCAGCTTGCGCATCGACTCGGGCGAGCCGTCAAAGCCCGACAGGTTGGCCAGCACCACCAGCGGCCGGTTGCCGCTGGCCGCGTTGATCGCCCGCGCGGCCTTCTTCGACGACTGCGGGAACAGCGTGCCCGCGGTGTAGGTGTCCGGGCCGTCGGTGGGCGGGAAACCACGCCGCGGCACGGTCCGCGACTCGATACCGAGCAGGCATGCGGGGATGCCGCCGAGGTGCACGTCCTGCACCACGGCGGTGTCGGCGTCGGCCATGCCCGCCCAGCGTTCCAGCATCGGGTGGTCCTGGTCGGCCAGCGCCTGCATCACGGTCCGGATGTCGAACGGCTTCTTGCGGTCCGGATTGGCCTCGGCCGAGAAAATCTCCCCTACGGTGGTGAAGTCACTGCCAGCCAGCGTGTGCGGGAAGGTGGAGACGTCGCGGTCGGTTGGGTCGGTGGTGGCCGCCCGGCGCGGTCCGGTCTCTCCCGGTACGACGTACGTGTGGTCGTAGTGGGCCAGCAGCACGTCCCGCGCGGCGGTCAGGCTCGGCGCCCAGTACTGCGCCTGCCCGTTCGGACCCATCACCCGGTCGTAGCCGCCGATGCCGAAATTGTCCTCGGCGGACACCCCGCCGGAGAAGTCCAGCGACTGCTTGCCGGTGAGCACCATCGCCGAGTCCGGCGTCATCACCAGGATGCCCTTGGTGTGCATGAGCATCGTCGCCTCGGCGTTCCAGTACGGCTGCGCGCCGACGTTGATGCCCGCGACCACGATGTTGATCTCACCGCCGGCCTGGGTGAACTCGACGATCCGTTTGAGCGCGGCGGCCACCCAGTCCATGTTCTCGGTGCCCGACTCCATGGAGATCCGGGCTCCGGCGGACAACGCGTACCACTCCACCGGCACCCGCATCCGCTCGGCCAGGTCCAGGGCCGCGATGATCCGGCGGCACTCCGGCTCGGACAGTGCGCCGAGCGACTTCGTCGGATCGCCGAACAGCGCGACCCGGGTGACCCCCTCGGGGTGGCGGGGGGTGACCGTGCTGACCACACCGGCGACGATTGCCGCGCGGTTGCTCCCCTTCGGCCGGTCGACCGGCGCCAACGCGTTGTGTTCGTCGAGGTCGTGCTCGACGAAGTCGCCGAGCCGGCCGGTGAGTTCGTACGGGTACACCGTGTTGCGGCTGCTCGCCCGCAGCACCTTCAGTCGGTAGTCGTCCAACGGCTCGACCGGCTCGGCCGGCGGCTCGCCGACGACCAGTTCGGCCCCGCCGGTGGCGTCGAAGGCGATCCGTACGGCCATCTTCGTCAGCTCGCCGGTCACCCGGTCGCGTCGGCGCCCGATGAACAGGATCTCCTCCAACCCGGCACCCGCAGTCGTCGGGCGCATCCGCCCGGCGATCATCTCCATCTCCTGGCGGGTGAGGTCGTTCGGCGGCCAGACGTAGATCACGATCCGGTTGGTGGTGAAGCGGGTCTTCGACGGTCTGCGCGACTGTGCCCGGCGGATCGAGTCGAGGCAGGCCGCGACGGTGTCCTCGGTGGTCGGCAGCGACACCAGGCGTCCATCATGGTCACGCAGCCGGGTCAGGTCACGTACCTGCGCGAACGCGACGAGACGCTGGTCGGACGGGTTCTCCCGGGCGACGCACTGGAACAGGTAGACCTCCTCGTCCAGCGAGGGCAGCCGGGTCAGGTCGAACTTGCGCAGCCGCTCCAGCTGCATGCGCTGCGCGATGTACGGGTGCAGGCCGCGGATCAGCCGCTCCTCGACCATTCCCCCGCTCGACGGGCGGAACGTGAAATGGTGGTGCATCACCGCGCCAGCGCGGCCCGCGATGGTGGTGGTCACCCGGCGGACCTGGGGCGGCAGCGGATGCGCGGCGACGACGTCGAGCAGCGCCGCCGCCATGGCGTCGAAGTCCTCCGGCTGGTTCTCCCAGGCGAGATAGACGTCGGCGTCGATGGACTCCCGGCCACCGGCCAGCTCTGCGAGCCCGCCGAGGGCGGACCCCAGGGCGTCGATGGCCACGGCGGTGGTGACCACGCTCGAGTCCGCCCGCTCGGCGACCACGAAGGTGCAGCCGGCGACCTGGTGGGCGTGGACCGCGGTGAGTCCCTTGTTGCCGTAGTACCGGCGGGTCAGCACCTCCAGCATGACCGCGTTGTCGAGGTGGTCACGGACGATCCGCTGGCCTAGCAGCCGGACCAGCGGTTCGGTGCTGCGGACCATGTCGGCGATCCGCTCGGCGCGCTCCGGCGTCTCCGGATGGGCGTCCAGGTGACGCAGGTGCGCGCGGACCCGGGCGTAGACGGTGGCCCGGTTGCGGCGCAGCAACGGCTGCGCGAACCAGGCGAACACCACACCTCGGGCGAGGTCGGCGATCACCGGGAAGCGGACCTGGGTGGCGGCGACCAGTCGCTCCAGGGCGAGACCGGCGGGCTCGTGCAACGACTGGCCGGGTGGCGGCTCCCGCAGCCACGCGCGAAGCAGTGTCGCGACGACGGTGGCGTCGGCGGCGGCACGCTGCAGAGCGAGGAAGATCCGGAAGACGGCGGCTTCGAGATCGGCGGAGCGCTCCAGATCGGTGACGCCGTAGTGACTGAGCGCCTTGGCGAGCTTGGTCTGGAAGGCGTCCGGCAGGCCGGCCCGTTCGACATCGAGGCTCTGCAGGTAGGTGTGGAAGTACTCGCGGTCGCTGTGCACGTGCCCGTCGCCGTCGGCGTCGGTCGGTCGGTTGCGGCTCAGCTCGGCGAGGTCGGCGAAGACCTCGATGAGATCGATCTCAGCGGCCAACGGCCGGTCGCCGTCCTCGGCAGCGGCCCGGCGCGCGACGAGATAGTCGTCGAGGACGCGGCGGTCGTCGTGCGGGTCGACGTCGAAGCCGAGGAGCAGTCCGCGCAGGCCTTCCTGACCCTGTCGGCACCGTTCGGCCGGCGGGAGCGCCCCGGACGCGGCGGGCATCTCCAGCTCGACGGGCGCGACCGGGCCGGACGCCGGGCCGGCGGCGGCGTCGTCCGCGACCGGTTCCAGCCTCAGCAGCGGTGCGCCCGCCTCGACCTGGTTCCCGACCGACACGCCGGATTCCTTCAGCCGGGCCTTGAACGGTGCCCGCAGCACCGTTTCCATCTTCATGGCCTCGAGCACCAGCACCGGCGCTCCCGCCTCCACCTCGGCACCGACCGGCACCGGGGTAGCGACGATCAGGGCGGGCATCGGCGCGCGGAGCACGCCGCCCTCGTCGCGGCTGACCCGGTGGGTCACCCCGTCGACCTCGACCAGGTGGACCGGCCCGTGCGTTGCGGTGACCAGACGATGGCGGCTGCCGTTGACGACGATCTGCCCGGTGTGCCGGTCGAAGCGGTCCAACTCGACGTCGGCGCTGTGCACGACGTCTGCCACCTCAATGCCGACGCGGAACCGGTACGCCCCGGTCCGCGCCACCCGTACCCGGTAGCCGACGCCCCGCAGCTTGAGGTCCACCGGGCGGCCGCTGGCGTGCTGCACCTGCGGGCGGCCGCCGGACGCGGTGGACAGCAGTCGCTGCCGTTCGACGCGCTCGTCGGCCTCGTAGCCCTCGATCGCGGCCGCGGCGAGGGCGACGGCGACGTGCCGGTGGGCGACGAGCCGGCCCGCACCGCGGACCCGGTCGATCCACCCGGTGTCCGCGCTGGCGTCGATCACCTCGGGTTGATCGAGCAGGTCGATCACGAAACTCTTGTTCGTCGCGCCACCCTCGATGATCACGGTGGTGTTCGCCATCGCCCGGCGCAGCCGGCCGAGCGCCTCCTCACGGTCCCGTCCGTACGCGATGATCTTGGCGATCATGGAGTCGAAGGCGGCGGGGATGGTGTCGCCCTCGCTGACCCCGGTGTCCACCCGGATCCCGGGCCCGGAGGGCAGGTCCAGCCGGGCGATCCAACCGGGCGACGGCGCGAAGTCGCGGTCCGGATCCTCGGCGTTGAGCCGGGCCTCGACGGCGTGCCCGCGCTCGGACGGCGGCGCGCCCTCCAGCCGCCCGCCCGACGCCACGTGCAGCTGCGCCTTGACTAGATCGAACCCGGTGGTGGACTCGGTGATCGGGTGCTCCACCTGCAGCCGGGTGTTGACCTCGAGGAACGCGAACATGCGGTCACCCGGGTGATAGAGAAACTCGACGGTCGCCGCGCCCCGGTAGCCGACCGCGACGGCGAGCCGTTCGGCCGCGGCCTTGAGGTCGGCGGCCTGCGCCGGGCTGAGCACCGGCGACGCCGACTCCTCGATCACCTTTTGGTTACGCCGCTGCACTGAGCAGTCACGCACGCCGAGTGCCCAGGCGGTGCCCTGGCCGTCGGCGATCACCTGGACCTCCACGTGCCGGGCACCGGTGACCAGCCGTTCCAGGAACACGACGCCGCTACCGAACGCGCGGGCGGCTTCCTGACTGGTGCGTTCGTACGCGTCGACGAGCTCGGCCTCGTTGGTGATCACCCGGATGCCGCGCCCGCCGCCACCGGCGGTCGCCTTCAACATCAGCGGGTAGCCGATGCCGCTCGCCGCCGCCACGGCGGCCTCCAGGGTCTCGACCGCGCCCCGGCTCCACGGGGCGACCGGTACGCCGACCTCCTCGGCAATCAGCTTTGCGCCGATCTTGTCGCCGAGCTGACGCATCGCGTGCGCGCTCGGTCCGACGAAGGTGACGCCGGTCTTCTCGCACAGCTCCGCGAACGCCGGGGACTCGGCGACGAAGCCCCAGCCGACCCACGCCGCGTCGGCGCCGGTGGCCACCAGGGCGCGTTCCAGGACCGTCAGATCGAGGTACGGCCGGGCGGACGCCGGCCCGAGGTCGTAGGCGATGTCCGCCTCACGGACGAACGTCGCGGTACGGTCGACGTCGGTGTACAGGGCGACGGTCTCGATCCGCGCCCCGGTCTCGGCGGCCAGCTCCCGGGCGGCGTGGATGAGCCGCATCGCGGCCTCACCACGGTTGACGATGGCAATGCGGCTGAACACCCGATCGGCCCTCCGGTACGCCTACGATCCACGCGTCGCTGATGCGACTCCGACAGGATCACCCTTACGCCTGCCGGCTGGAAACACCATAGGGCGTCCGACTAAGTAACGACCATGTCACTCGATGCGGTTGCCGCCACCGGTGCCGGTCGGCTCTCGCCGGATTCCTCAGGCCAGCGTGCTCGGCGCGCCGGTAGGTGCCGGCGCGATAGGTCCGACCTGGGCGGATGCCGGTACCATGACCGCCTGGTAGGGCTCGACGACGACGGCGTCGCCGCAGTCGCGCAGCTGGGTGACGAACGGCTCCGGCACCCACGCCGCCTCGATGTTGCCGGCTTCGAGCTGGGCCGGGACGTCGGGGAAGGCGACCTCGCCGAACGGCTGACCGATGGCGAAGCCGATGTCTCCGTTGATCAGGGCGGGGATGGCCTGGGCGCCACCCTGTGCGGGCAGCACCTCCACCTCGATCCCCCGCTCGGCGAAGATGCCGGCTCCGATGCCGCCCCACAGGGCGGCGGTTTCCGTGCTCGGCAGCGCCGCGACCCTGACCTGACGCAGCTCGCCGTCCGTCCGGTCGTCGGTCGGGGTCGCGTCCGAGTCGGTGCAGGCGGTAAGGGCGAACGCCATGGTGGCAATCAGCCCGAAGGTAAGTGTCTTCTTCGCTGACGAGGCCTTCCGGAGCGGAGGTCGTGGGGTGCGTCGATCCCGGCAATAGGCCCACCCCGCGAAAATGCGAACTGATGTGAGCGGAGTCACCCTGCCGTGGTGGCCATGCTCGACTACGAGGTCGCCAGATATCAACAAAGGTCTGACGAACGTCACGGAAAAGCTGAGTATCGCTGCCTGACCGGTGGCACCACGAAGGCCGCGCCGGACCGGGATTCCCGGTCCGGCGCGGCCTTCGTACCTGGCTCAGCTCAGCGGCTCGACCCAGATGTTGCGGTACTGCACGGTGTTCTGGTGGTCCTGCAGCCGGATCGATCCGGTCGCCGGCCCCTCGGGGATGTTCCCGCCGGTCGGGCCGGTGATGGCGACGTCGTCGTGCACCGTCACGCCGTTCCAGACCAGGGTGACCCTGGCGTCGGAGGTCTTCTCACCGGCGCTGTCGTAGCGGGCCGCAAGGTAGGTGATGTCGTAGGTCTGCCAGGTCTCCGGCGGCCTCGCGACGTTGACATCCGGTGCCTTCTGCAGGTAGATCGCACCCGCCTCGTTGTTGTCGAGGGTCGGGTCCCCGTACGAGTCGAGGATCTGGATCTCGTACCGCTCCTGCAGGTAGACGCCGCTGTTGCCGCGGTTCTGCCCGGTGACCTCCGGCGGCAGCTGCGGCACTTTGAACTCGACGTGCAGCCGGAAGTCGCCGAACGCCTGCCGGGTGCGCAGATCGCCGCAGCAGGCCTCCATCGCCCCGTCACCGACCACCGGCCAGCTCGCCGAGCGCCCGTCGGTGTGCTGCCACTCCGACAGGTTGCCGCCGTCGAACAGCACGATCCGTTCACCCGGCTTACGGACGGTGACCAGGTCCAGGTTGACGTGACCGGTGTCGGTGGCATCCACCCGGTACTGGATCGCGTTGGTGCCCCGACGCAGGGTGAGCAGTTCGGTCTTGGTGGCCCATTCCTGCCAGGTGACGGTGCTGGGCAGGACGGTCTGCCGGACCTTCTCGCCGTTGACATAGATGCTGACCGTCTTGTCCCCTTGGAACGGGTTCGGACCGTTGCTGTAGCGCAGCCCCACCTCGTACTCGCCGTTGCGCTTCACCTCGACGTGCACGGTGTTGGCGGCGTTCAACTCGCCGAACCCGGCCACAAAGCCGACGCCCGAGTGGCCGGCGTGCTCGGTGTCGTACCGGGCACTGCCCTGCTGGTAGCCCTCCTCGGCCTCATAGAAGATCCGGTCCGGCTGGGCACCGGGAATGGCGTTGAGGGTGTACCAGGCCTCGGTGCTCCACAGCTCCTCGCCGTTGGAGGCGGTGAACGAGCGCGGCGAGCGCAGGTGCACCACCCGGCCCTGCTGCAGGCCGTCGACCATCAACCGGACGGTACGCCGGTCGTTGGAGACGATGACCTCGCGGACGGTCAGCGTCTCCTCGTCGACCTTCGGTCCGCCGTACGTGGGGGTCGGCGCGTAGCGCCACTGCTTGATCTGGAAGCGCTCGGCGATGTCCTGGATGGTGTCAGTTGACAGCGGCCGGGTGTATTCGATCTTGAAGCCGTTCGGGGTGGCGCTCATCGACTTCATGTCGAACGTCCGGTTGCCGTTCGGCGTCAGCTTCTGCAGTCCGTACCGCAGCTTGCCGGCCTGACCCCAGTTGCCGTCGGCACCGAGCCCACCCACGTAGATCGACCCGTCCGGGCCGATCGAGACCTCGTTGACGCCGGCCTCCAGCCCCTGGGTGTGCCGGAACACCGCGCCCTGGTACTCGCCGTGCACCTCCTCCAGGTACGCGCGCTGCAGGCCACCGTAGGTGACGTCACCGATCAGGAACTGGTCCCGGTACGGGCCCTTCTTGATCCGCACCGGGGTGCTCGGCGAGTTGGCGATCTCGTTCTGCGGCAGCCAGAGCGCCGGTTGGCTGACCGGGTTGGCGTCGAACGGACCGTCCGGGTTGGTGTAGTGGTTGAAGAACCGGTCCTGCTCGATGTGCACCAGCTTGGAGGCGGGCAGCCAGCCACCCTGGTTGTCGGTGACGAAGAGCTCCTGGTCCCGGCCCCAACCGATGCCGTTCGGGGTCCGCAGACCACCGGCGATGTAGCTGACCTCGCCGGTGCGCCGGTTCACCTTGATGCTGGTGCCCCGGTTGCCGATCGGCTGCGGGTCGGTGGTGGCGCCGCCGTAGTCGATCGCCACCGAGAGGTTGAGGTAGAAGTGGCCGCCCCGGTAGAGCAGGCCGAAGGCGAACTCGTGGAAGTTGCCCCCGTACGGCCAGCTGGCCACCGTCCGGTACTCGTCGGCGACCTCGTCGCCGTCGATGTCGTGCAGCTCGGTCAGCTCGTGCTTCTGTGCGACGTAGATGGTGCCGTCGACCACCGCCAGGCCCATCGGCTCCCGCAGGCCGCTGGCGACCTTCTTGTACGTGACCTGTTCGGCACTGGTCGGCCCGGTGACGTTCTCGACGATGTAGACCTCGCCGAGAACTTCCTCACTGCCGCCCCAGGTGGCGATGACCAGTCGACCGTCCTCGGTCCAGTCCATACCCGAGACCTGCGGCTCGAACCCGTCCGGCCGTAGGTCGGTCAGGGTGTAGTCGGGGTGCACCGCGTCCAGCGGAAGCCCGTCGCCGGGGGTGTCGGTGACCCCCTGGCATGCCTTGCGGCCGGGCGCGGTCACCCGGACCACGCCGGCGTCGGTACTCAGTACGGAGTTGGGCACGACGGCGAACTCCTCGGCGCCCGGCGGTTGCCAGGACAGGGTGAGCTCCTGCCCACCGCCGGCCTCGAAGTACTCGACCCGCAACGCGTGGTAACCCTCGGTCAGGGTCACCGCGCCGTCCATCAAGGTCGCCCCGTGCAGCCCGTCGTGGTCGATGACCACCGCGTCGTCGAGGTAGAGACGGGAGCCGTCGTCGCTGACCAGCCGGAACGTGTACGTGCCTGCGGCGGCGACGTGCAGGTTCGCGAGGGCGTGCGTGACGAAGTTGTCCTCCTGCCCGAAGTCGTCCGCCGTGGACCAGTCGACGATCGGCATCAACTTGTCGACGTTCGGGGTCTGCCCGGGTTTGAGGGTGCAGATCTCGGTCAGCGGTACGCCGATGTCATACGTACGCAGGGTGACACCCGGCTCCTGCGGCGGCAGGTCAGCGACCTGGGCAGCGGCTGGTGACGAACTGACGGCGGTCAGTGAGGCGAGCAGGGCGGTGACAACGAATATTGCCGGGCCACGTGTTCTTGGCGGGCATGGAGACATTCCTCCCCCTTCGAGGGTGCTGATGAATGCCGCGATCGCAACCATCGCCGAGGGGTTGCCTGCCCGGTGGACGAGATGATCTCGAAGCACGGCTGCGGCACATCATGGGTTACATTCGCTGAAGTGGCAAGATCTTCTGAGCAATCGGATCAAACTTTTACTCTAGACAGACAAAAGATCCTGCAGAGGCCGCGACGTCCGTCGAAGGACCGGCCGTCAGGGCGGTCGGCGGAATGTGTGTCCACCCGGCACACCGGCACGAGACGGTAGAGTCGGCGGGCCGACCTGCGCCCATCAGAAGGAGTGCCGATGGCCGCGCGTTTCGAGGAACTTGACTGGCGGCAGACCCCGATGGGAGAGATCAGCCTGCGGCGGCGGCGGGACCCCGTCGTGGACCGCGACGTGTACGAGGTCAAACTGGGCGACGAGTACCTGATGTCGAGCCTGTTCACCGTCGCCGAGGTCGAGCTTGCCCGGCTCGCCCTGGCGGACCTGGTCGGCGAAGAACTCGACGTCGTCGTCGGTGGGCTCGGCCTTGGCTACACCGCCCACGCCGTGCTGCGGGACCCACGGGTCCGGTCGTTGATCGTCGTCGAGGCGCTGGCCGACGTCATCGGGTGGCACCAGCGGGGTCTGGTGCCGGGCGGAGAAGCGCTCGTCGGGGATCCCCGGTGCCGGCTGGTGTCCGGCGACTTCTTCGCCCTGACCGCGGCGCAGGGCCCCGACCCGGCTGCACCTGGGCGACGGTTCGACGCCGTCCTCGTCGACATCGACCACTCCCCCGGGCATCTCCTGCACCCGTCGCACGCCGCCTTCTACCGGCCGGAGGGTCTACGGCACCTGGCCGGCCATCTGCGGCCCGGCAGCGTGTTCGCGCTGTGGTCCGACGACCCACCGGAAGCCGGGTTCACCGCAGCGCTCGGACGGGTGTTCCCACAGGTCCGCACTGAAGTGGTGACGTTTCGCAACCCGCTGCTCGGCACCGACTCGGCCAACACCGTGTACCTGGCGCAGACCCAGGCAGGGCAGCCGGGGGACCCGGGTCAGCCTCCGTCCGGCTGAGCGGCGACCGGCGGAGCCGCCACCGGAACACGCAGGTCGCGAATCTGCAGCGCGGTTGGTGTGCCGACCGGGTCGGGACGGGCACACGGGGTCGCCGCGGTGGCCAACGCGGATCGGTCGTCCGCGCTGCTGATCTCGACGGCCACCTCGACGCACCCCTCGGTGGTCCGCAGGACGTTGCCGTACACGCTGTACACCTGGCTCGGCACCAGGTAGGGATAGTCGAACCGACTGACGGCCCCGTCGGACGGGCGGCTGATGGACAGCCGGATGGTGACCCCGGTCGGCACCCGCTCGGTGGAGACGAAGAGTGGCCAGGCCGCCTGGCATCGCTGGGAGTAGCGCAGGGTGAGGCTGCCGTAGGGCGGCTGGGCCGGATCCCGGTCGGGAACCTGCACGGTGTGGGTGCTCACCGCGTCGAGGTGGCACTGTTCCTGCTGCGGATCCGCGCCGTCCGCCGCCGGTGACACGGCGGCCGAGGTAGCCACGGGTTCCTGCGCCGCGCCGCCGAGCCGGTCGAGTACCGACGTCGGCACCAGGATAACCGCGGCGACGACAGCCGCGATCCCCCCGGTCGCCGCCAGCGCCCGGCGGGAGACGTGCGGCTCCCGTACGGCGGTCCGGTCGGCCGGTTGCGCGGCACCGTTGACGAGTGCGTCGACCTGGCCCCACCGCTGCCGCCAGGTGTCCTCGTCGCCGTCACAGGCACGGACGAACGCCAAGGTCAGCTCCAGAGAGGGCAGCCGGGTTCCGGACAGCACGCTGGACAGCGCGGTGTGCGAGTAGTGGGCCCGCTCCGCCATCTTGCGCAACGAGGGCTGCCCGGCGTCGCGTCGAAGCTGTTCGAGATCGGCGACGAAGGCACCGATCGGGCCGGCGGCGGAACCACGAGCGCCGGCGTGTCCATTTTCATCCGTCATGGCCTCTCCTGAACGCGTAAACCTGGTGTCAACAGCGGTCAAGCCAGTGCTTTACGAGCAGGTCCGCGCCAGTATCAGCCTCGACGCAGCTGCCCGTTGGATAGACGCCAGCGAACAGCGTCTCACAGTCCGTACTGGACCACGTACGCGTCCGCATCCTGACCGGCCGGCGCATTCGGGCGACGAGAGCCGCCCGCAACGTCGTCCGGCATGGACGCGGTATCGGGTGGACGGGCAGTCCGCTCTACGACAGGAGGACCACGTGCACCACCTCAAGGAATCCGAACCCGCCCACCGACCGGTGTCCAGAACTTTCCACCGGCTCGTACGGGGCGTCCTGGCGTCCCTCGCCGCGCTGGTGATGGTGCTGGTCGGAGCCACCGCACCGGCGATCGCCGGGATCACCGGCTACCGGATTACCGGCACCGGTGGCGCCGGGCTGATCGTGCGGACCAACCCGCACGATGCCTCGGCACCGGCGGTCACCGTCCTCGCCGACGGCACGTACTTCACCGCCGAGTGCGCGGTACGCGGCCGCAACATCTACGGCAACAACGTCTGGCACCAGATCAGCGCGCCGGTGAACGGCTGGATCAGCGACTACTACACCACCACGCCCGGCTTCAACCAGTACCTGCCGGGCGAGCCGGAGTGCGGCTCCGGCACCCCGCCGCCGACCGGCACCCGGGAGCAGCGCGCCCTCGCCTGGGCCCGGTCGGTCCTCGGACACACGCACACCAACGGCGACCTCGGCGACAGCAACCATCCGTGGGACGGCTGGTGCGACAACTTCGTCGGGCACGCGTACGGACGCGCCGCCAGTGGCTACGCCACCGCACTGGTCCACTACAACGCGTTGTACCAGCGCGGCCTCATCCACACCACCGGCACGCCGCCGCCCGGCGCCCTGGTCTTCTTCGCCGGAGCGCAGATCAACGGCTACGCCGGTCACGTGATGCTCTCCGAGGGCAACGGCAGTTACATCACCACCGCCCCCACTATCCGGCGTGTCTCGCTCAGTTGGCCCGGCGCGCCGTACCTCGGCTGGTCGTACGCGGACCCGGAGTGGCCGGGACGTTGACCACCGCGTCACCCGACCTCCGCTTCACCCGTCGTAACTCAGTCACTGCTCGTCGTTTCCAGGAAGGAACGTGATGGATCCCGATCGTCTCCCGCCCGCCTCCGACAGCCGCCGTCGGCGCCGTCCCCGACTTACGCTGGGCCTCGCCCTGCTTTCCGTCGTCGGCGTGCTCGCTCTCGCGGTGCCCGGCACGGCCAGCGCCGCACCGGCCAGCGGTGCCGTCGACGGAGCCGTCCCGGCCAGCGTCGGCGAGCCGGCCGCCACGCCGGCACCGGACACCGTCAACGTCAACGCCGTCGGTATCGACCTGTGCGCCCAGGTGGGGTACGCCGCCGGGTTCCGGGGCAGCCCACTGGTCACTGCGGTCGCGGTGGCCATGGCGGAGTCCTCGTGCAACCCGTCGGCGGTCGGCAGCAACGGCCCCACCGCCGGATGTCCCAACGGATCACTGGACCGCGGACTCTGGCAGATCAACAACTGTTACCACCCCACCGTGACCGACACCTGCGCCTACGACGCCCAGTGCAACGCGAACGCCGCGTACAACATCTCCAGCGGCGGCAGCAACTGGCAGCCGTGGTCGACCTACAACAGCGGCGTGTACGCCAACCACCTGTCCGCCGCGCAGGCGGCGGTGAACCGGCTCGGTGGCGGCGGGACGCCGGGCGGCGTGACCGGGACGATCCTGGCCAGCCCGTGGCTCAACGTCCGGGCCGGTCCCAGCACCACGTCCGCCGTCGTCGGATACACCTACTACGGCAGTACGGTGACCATCTCCTGCTACACCTTCGGTGAGTACGTCGGCGGCGGATACTGGCCGTCATCGACGTGGGACCGGATCACCGATCCGGCCACCGGTGTCACCGGATTCGCCGCAGACACCTGGATCAACACGACCCACGACGTCAAGAGCATGGTCCCGTCCTGCTGATCCGCGTCGGCGGAGGGCAGCGGTGATGACCTGGCGTGCTGTCCCGTGCCCCTGGCACGGGACAGCACGGCGGCCGGCATCTATGGAACGCCGGTGTGTCTAGTGCCCGACCTTGAGCTGCCCGGCGAGGGTGCCGTGGATCCGGGCGCTGGGCTGGTTCAGCTCGATGATCTCGACGCTCTTGCCGCGGCTGGCGTACTTGGTGGTGATGGCGTCGAGCGCGGCCACCGACGAGGCGTCCCAGATGTGCGCATGCGTCATGTCGATGATCACCCGGTCCGGGTCGCCGGCGTAGTCGAACTGGTAGACGAGGTCGTTGCTGGAGGCGAAGAACAGTTCGCCGTGCACCGAGTAGATCCGGGTGCTGCCGTCGGGGTCGAGCACGCTGGTGACCTCCACCATGTGTGCGACCCGGCGGGCGAAGATCACCATGGCGGCCAGGACACCGATGATCACGCCGATGGCCAGGTTGTGGGTGATCAGCACCGCGGCGACGGTGGAAACCATCACTGCGAGTTCCCCCCACGGCATCCGCTTCACGGTGGCGGGGGCGACGCTGTGCCAGTCGAACGTCGACACCGCGACGATGATCATCACGGCGACCAGGGCGGCCATCGGGATCCGGGCGACGACGTCGCCCAGGGAGACGACCAGGATCAGCAGGAACACCCCGGACAGGAAGGTCGACAGCCGGGTACGGGCACCGGCCACCTTGACGTTGATCATCGTCTGGCCGATCATCGCGCAGCCGCCCATGCCGCCGAAGAAGCCGGTGACGATGTTCGCCACGCCCTGACCCCACGACTCGCGGGTCTTGTTCGAGTGGGTGTCGGTGATGTCGTCGACCAGCTTGGCGGTCATCAACGACTCCATCAACCCGACCAGCGCGATCCCGACCGCGTACGGTGCGATCACCTGCAGGGTCGCCCAGGTGTACGGGATCTGCGGCACACCGAGCACGGGCAGGCTGTCCGGCAGGGATCCCTGGTCACCGACGGTCGGCACGGCGAAGCCGGCGACGACCGTGACGACGGTCAGCACGACGATCGCGACCAGCGGTGCCGGCACCGCCTTCGTCAGCCGGGGCAGCCCGACAATGATCACCAGCGCGACGACGACCATCGGATAGACCAGCCACGGCACCCCGATCAGGTACGGCACCTGCGCGGCGAAGATCAGGATCGCGAGGGCGTTGACGAAGCCGACCATCACACTGCGCGGGACGAACCGCATCAGTCGGGCGACGCCGAGCGCGGCGAGCAGCACCTGCAGCACCCCGCCGAGGATCACCGCCGCCAGCAGATAGCCGAGCCCGTGGTCGCGGGCCAACGGGGCGACGATCAACGCGATCGCGCCGGTCGCGGCGGAGATCATCGCCGGCCGGCCACCGCAGACCGCGATGGTCACCGCCATGGTGAACGACGCGAACAGCCCGACCCGTGGGTCGACCCCGGCGAGGATGGAGAACGAGATCGCCTCCGGGATCAACGCGAGCGCGACCACCAGGCCTGCGAGGACCTCGGTACGGAACACCTTCGGGGACAACCACGACGGGCGGGACAGACGCGGCCGCAACACCGCAGGCGAGAACGACGACATACAGCCTTTTCCGATCAGGGCGCGCGGCAACGCGCAGGGTCTCGCGGACGTGCCTAGGAGACAGTACCGTCGCGCGAGGGTAGACACGGGTGGTAAGTGTTCATCGTCACGACCCGACGGTTGACGTGGGCTGACACCGCACCGACCGAGAAACAAGCGCCTCGCACGTTAGAGTTCGGTCGTCGACCTGCTGCTGGGCAACGGGTGGCGAGAGGAGGACCTCAGGTGCCAGGAGTAGTGGAAGTCATACAACAAGTCACCACGGAGGCGGCACGACGGCGTACCTTCGCGGTGATCTCCCACCCGGACGCCGGCAAGTCCACCATCACCGAGGCCCTCGCGTTGCACGCTCGGGCGATCAACTCCGCCGGTGCCGTGCACGGCAAGGGCGACCGCCGTGGCGTGGTCTCCGACTGGATGGCCCTGGAGCAGCAGCGCGGCATCTCGATCACCTCGGCGGCACTGCAGTTCACCTACCGCGACACGGTGGTGAACCTGCTCGACACGCCAGGGCACGCGGACTTCTCCGAGGACACCTACCGGGTGCTGACCGCCGTCGACTGCGCGGTGATGCTGCTCGACGCCGCCAAGGGACTGGAACCGCAGACGCTGAAGCTGTTCGAGGTGTGTCGCCACCGCCGGGTGCCGGTGATCACCTTCATCAACAAGTGGGACCGCCCTGGGCTGGAGCCGCTCGAACTGCTCGACGAGATCGAGCAACGGATCGGGCTGCGGTGCACCCCACTGACCTGGCCGGTCGGTGTCGCGGGGCAGTTCCACGGGGTGGCCGACCGGCGCAGCGGCGGCATGGTCGCGTTCACCCGTACCCCTGGCGGAGCCACCGCCGTCATCGAGGAACCACTCACCGCCGCCGAGGCCGCCCGACGCTACGGCGCCGACTGGACTCAGGCGATCGAGGAGCTGGACCTGCTCGCCGCCACCGGCGCCGAGCACGAACAGGCCGGCTTCGTCGCTGCGACCACCACACCCGTGCTGTTCGGCGCCGCAGTCACCAACGCTGGCGTACGCCAGCTCCTCGACGTGCTGGTGGACACCGCCCCCGCGCCGACGGCCCGACCGGACACCACCGGCACCCTCCGCGAGCTGGACGCTCCGTTCGCCGGATTCGTCTTCAAGACCCAGGCGAACATGAACCCGGCCCACCGCGACCAGGTGGCGTTCGTCCGGGTCTGCTCCGGCCGGTTCGAACGCGGCATGGTCGTCACCCATGCCGGCACCGGCCGCCCGTTCGCCACCAAGTACGCCCAGCAGGTCTTCGGCCGCGACCGGGACACCATCGACGAGGCGTACCCGGGCGACGTGGTCGGCCTGGTCAACGCCACCGCGCTGAGCATCGGCGACAGCCTCTACGCGCCCGGGCCGGCGGTGACGTTCCCGCCACTGCCGTCGTTCGCCCCCGAACACTTCGTCGCCGTCCGAGCCACCGACGCGTCGAAGTTCAAACGGTTCCGCCGCGGCGTCGAACAACTCGACGGCGAAGGCGTGGTCCAGGTACTGCGATCGGACCGCCGGGGCGAGCAGTCCCCGGTGCTCGCCGCCGTCGGGCCGATGCAGTTCGAGGTCGCCACCCACCGGCTGGCGACCGAGTTCGGGGTACCGACCGCGGTCGACCATCTGCCGTACACCCTGGCCCGGCGCACCGACGCGGCGAGTGTGGCCGGGTTGAACGCGGCACCCGGGGTCGAGGTGATGACCCGGGTGCGCGACGGTGAACTGCTCGCCCTGTTCCCCGACAAGTGGCGACTGTCCACCGTGCGCAATCGCGACCCCGACCTGGTGCTGGAACCGTTGCTCGCCGATGCCGAGGGCTGACCTCCCGTGTCGCGTCAAGCGGCGGGCCGGGCCATGGACCGTCGCGCGGGGACCAGGTACGTGCGGACCTCGGGGTAGACGAGTGGCGCGGGGTTGAACTCGCACCCGAAGCCCTGGGACGCGAGGACAGCGAGCGGTGAGGTTCACCGGTCGGTACTGCTCGGCCACGTCCCAGTCAGGGCGTCTGCGGGCCACCACCGCCTTCTGGAGTTCCTTGTCCTCCGGATACCGGGTGGAGTTTCCCGGCATGTTCGGATAGTGCACAAAACTGGCGTTGCCAGCGGGCTGGTCGCCGAGGGCCTGCTGGATGACGGTAACGTCGGTCAGCTGGTGCCGCGCGATGTTGCGGCGCAGGTAGTCAGCGGTAGGGGCACCGGTTCAAGGGCCCGGACCGTCGCGTCGGGTCAGCGTCGTTTGGTGAACAACGTGAACAGGCCGATGTTCGCGCCGATGTCGAAGACGCAGGGCCGGGCCGGCAGGACGAACAGAGGGCCGGCCGGTGGCCGGGCGACGGCCGCCGGTATCGGACCGTCGAAATTGTCCTGTCAACGACTTCCGGAGATGCCCTGGAAACCTCCGGAACCCGTGGGCCCAACCCCGTACCGCTGGTATTGGCTGTTCTCCGCCAGTCGGTGGGTGCGAACGAGCCGGATGTCAAGAACCGGGGTGGGTGCCGCCGCGCCGCTGGCGACCGGGATGATCGAGCAGGTTTCCGGAGATCTCTCGGACCGCTCCTCAGCCAATGCCCGGTCGACGCAGCCCGGCGACGCTCGTTGGCCGCTGGTCGGTCCACTCCCGCTCGACCCAGGCCAGAGCGTCGGCGTGGCCGACGGGCCCTTGCACGACACGCCAACCGGAGGGCACGGCGAAGAACTCCGGTCACAGCGAATGCTGGCCCCTGTCGTTGATCAGGACCACGAAGCAGCCACTCTCGTCGTCGAGAGGATTCGTCATCGGGCTCCTCCTCGGCGCGGCCGACAGCCTTCCACCGTCACTCGCAGCGCCTGCTCGACCCGCTCGGCACCGACCGCGACCGAGAACACCTTGTCGTAATAGGACCGGCCAGCCTGCCCGAGCAGCTCGAGCTTCTCGCGGCCCAGGTCGCACACTTCGCGCAGCGCGGTTCCGATCGAGTCCGGGTCCCCCGCCCGGGCGACGAAGCCCGCGCCGCTGTCCAGGGCGACCGTCGCGGCGTCGCCCTCGGCCGCGACGAGCAGCGCCCGACCTGCCGCAAGGATCGCCTGCACCTTGCTCGGCATCGTGTACGCCGACATCCCACCGGGGCGCAGGCTCACGTAGTGCACGTCGCCTGCGGCCATCAGCGCGGGCATCCGGTCTCGGGGCAGCCGGCCGAGAAACCGGACGTTGGTGGCACCTGCCCGGGCCGCGCGGACACGCAGCCGGTCCTCGGTAGTGCCCGACCCGGCGATGAGACAGACCAGCCTCGGATCGTCGATCCGGACGCACGCGTCGATCAACGGGTCGAGGGCCTGTGCCTCACCGAGCGCGCCGGCGTACGACAGCACCACCTGATCGGGACGGATCCCGAGCTCGGCGCGCAGATCGGTGCGGCGGACCGGCGCCGCCTCGTCGGCCCACATCGGAATGTGGATCAGCTTCTCCTGCGGTACGCCTCGCCCGGCGAGCAGACCACCCGCCCCGGGCGAGACGTAGGCCACCCGATCCGCGCTGCGGTACATCGCCGCGCACCAACGGGCCATCCCCCGCGCGAGACTCCTTGACAATGGACCGCTGCCGAGGAATCCGCTCGCCACCGCGCTGTCCGGCCAGACGTCCAGGACATGCAGCAGGACCGGTACCCGGTGGACGTACCGGGCATACCACATCGGAATCGCCACCGAGATCGGCGAGTTGCCGACCCAGAGTGCGTCGAGACCGCGCAGCGCGTCGGCGCCGGAGACCAGCGCCGAACCGGCGAACGAGCCGTAGTTGACCAGTCGCCGTGCGGCGGACCGGTCATGGCTGGGGTAGAGCGCCACCCGGCGGATCCGCACGTCGCCGTCCGTCTCATCGAGCCGGCGCGCCATCCGGTAGCCGGGAGTGAGCCGGCCGGTCGGATAGTTCGGGAATCCGGTGACCACCCGCACCTCGTGCCCCCGTCGAGCGAGAGCGTGAGCGAGCCGGCCAGGCAACGCGGCCGGCCCGGGCTCGGGATCGAACCACTGGGTGAGCAGACCGATCAGCATGCAATACAACTACCAGTCGCTACGGGCTGTTTTGCCCCTTTTGCGGTTAATGACGACTCGGCCCGGGATCGCGGGCCACCGGATCATCCGAGCCTTCCTCACCTTGCCGGAAAATGACCTCTACGCCAGTTATGTGACTATATCGTCACGTACGACGACATCCACCGTCCCCCGGGGGGTGGCCCGACGGGAGAAGCAAGACAGGGGCAGATGTGGTTTCCTCGCTATCGGACCGGCGCTTCTTGATCACCGGTGGCACTGGGTCCTTCGGCCAGACGATGGTTTCCCGGTTGCTGGACGCCGGCGCCCAGGAGGTCCGGGTATTCAGCCGCGACGAGTCCAAGCAGGACGCCATGCGGCACCGACTCGCCGACGAGCGCGTCCGCTACTACGTCGGCGACATCCGGGACTACGACAGTGTGCTCAAAGCCGTACGGGGCATGGATTTCGTCTTCCACGCCGCCGCGCTCAAGCAGGTGCCGTCGTGCGAGTTCTTCCCACTCGAAGCGGTCCGGACCAACGTCCTCGGCAGCGCCCACCTGGTGGACGCGTGTGAACGGGTCGGGGTCGAGGCGCTGGCGCTGTTGAGCACCGACAAAGCCGTCTATCCGGTCAACGCGATGGGCATGACCAAGGCGTTGATGGAGAAGGTGGCACAGGCACACGCCCGGGACAACCTGACAGCCCGGACCCGGGTCTGCTGCGTGCGGTACGGCAACGTCATGTACTCGCGCGGCTCGGTCATCCCGCTGTTCATCGACCAGATCCGCCAGGGCAGCCTGCCGACCGTCACCGAGCCGTCGATGACCCGGTTCCTGATGTCCCTCGCCCAGTCGGTCGACCTGGTGGAACATGCGTTCCACCACGGCCGGCAGGGCGACGTCTTCATCCGTAAGGCCGACGCCTGCACCATCGGCGACCTTGCCACCGCGTTGTGCAACCTGTTCGGCGTACCGGCCAAGTTCGACGTGCTCGGCATCCGGCACGGCGAGAAGATGTACGAGACGTTGGCCAGCCGCGAGGAGTTGTCCCACGCCGAAGACCTGGGTGAGTTCCTCCGGGTCCCGGTGGACAGCCGCGATCTCAACTACGCCCTCTACGTCGACGAGGGCGACGTCGACAGCGGCGGGCTCACCGACTTCAATTCGCACAATGCCCGGCGGCTGACCGTGCCGCAGGTCGAGTCGCTGCTGCTCACCCTGCCGGAGGTGCGGGCACACCTCGATGCCGCCGCGAGCCCGGTCGACGCGAGCCTGGTCGGCGCGGCATGAGCGCCCTCGCCGACGCTGGCGGGCACCTGGATCGGGTGCCGCGGCGGCGGACCGACCGACCGGGTCCCGCTCGACAGCGGGTCCTCATCGCCGGAGCCACCGGGATGCTCGGTCACACCCTGTTGCGGGAACTCAGCGCCGACCCGACGCTCGACGTTCACGGCACCGCCCGCGACCTGGCCGACCGCGCACCCCACTTCCCCGCGCCACTGGTCGAGCGGATCGCCAGCGACATCGACGCCTCCCGGTTCGACCAGGTCCGCCGGATCGTCGACGAGCTCCGGCCGGACGTGGTCGTCAACTGTGTCGGGGTGATCAAGCAACGCCCCGACGTGCAGGACGCCACGCACACCGTCACCCTGAACGCTCTCTTCCCGCATATGTTGGCGCAGACCTGCGGCCAGATCGGCAGCCGGCTGGTCCACGTCAGCACCGACTGTGTCTTCTCCGGACGCCAGGGCGGCTACGTCGAGGAGGACCTGCCCGACCCACCGGACCTCTACGGACGGTCCAAGCTGCTGGGCGAGGTCACCGGCGAAGGAACGCTCACACTGCGTACCTCGATCATCGGTCACGAGCTGACCAGCAACCGGTCGTTGGTGGACTGGTTTCTGTCTCGCCCCGGTGGCGTCAAGGGCTGGACCAGGGCGATCTACACCGGCGTGACGACCGTCGAGTTCGCCCGGCTGCTGCGGACCGTGGTGCTGCCCCGGACCGATCTCACCGGGTTGTACCACCTGGCCGCCGAGCCGATCTCAAAGTACGACCTGCTCCGGTTGATCGCCGAGGTGTACCGGTGGCCAGGTGACATCGTGCCGGACGACGGGTTCGCCTGTGACCGGTCGATGCGCGCCGACCGGCTGGCCGACGTCACCGGATACCGTCCGCCCTCCTGGCCGGAGATGGTCCGGTCGCTGTACGCCGCCCGGGCCCGCTGGGCCGGCGCCCCGGCCGAGGTGGACCGGCGACACCTCGTGGTCTGACGTGCCGGACCGACAGACAGACCGCTCGGGTTCACCCCGGCCCACCGCAAGCCGAAGGACGACACGTGGTAGACCGAATGAGCCGGCTGACCGTGCTGGTCGGCGCGGCGGCCCTGCTGGGGGTCACGACCATTCTTGCGGTACGGAATCCGCTGGTCGCCTCGGCCGCCGTCGCGCTGCTCGTCATGCTCATCTGCGCATCCCAGATGGACGGCTGGCGATGGCTCCTGGCGCTGACGATGGCGCTGCTGATCGGCGCGTCGTCCGATGTCGAGACGCTGGCCGACGCCAGCTTCTATCCACGGTACGTGGCCGTCGGCGGCCTGGTCGTCTGGGCGCTGTGCCAGCGCCGACCCGCCGCTGCCGCGCCGACGAGTCCGGCTACCGGTGTCCTGATCGGGTCGCTCTGGGTACTCGCCGGTCTCGCCACGCTCAGCGCGGTCTGGTCGATCGCTCCGTTCGAGTCCTTCCAACGTGGTCTGGCCCTGCTGCTGCTGGCCGGGCTGGTCCACGGGTTGGCTCGGCGGCGGTGGCCGGACCGGGCGGTCATGATGGCCGACCTGCGGGTGGTCTACCTGGTGCTGGCCGTAACCGTCGTGGTCAGCATCGGCTACGGAGCGGCCAACGGCACGTTGGCCCCCGCGTTGTCCGGCAGTTCCCGGTTCCAAGGGCTGTTCAGCAACCCCAACATGCTCGGCATGGTCTGTGCGTTGGCCGTGCCGCTCGGCTGGGCGGTCTACCGGGAGACCGGGCGACGGGCCGAACTGCTCGGCATCCTGCCGGTGGCTGGCGCCCTCGTGTTGTCCCAGTCCCGCACCGGACTGGGCGCCGTGCTCGTCGGGGCGCTCTGGGTGGTGCTACGGCATGGAATCGGTACCCTGATCCGGGTCGTCGTCGGCACGACCGCGGCCCTGCTGGCCGGGTACCTGTCCGGCCTGTTGCCGTCCGTCTTCGCCGCCTCCTGGATGCAGCAGTTCGTCAGCCGGTTCACCCAGAGCGACCTGTCCAATGGCCGGATTCGGCTGTGGCACATGACGGTCGACCTGTGGTGGGAGAACCATCCGGCGCTCGGTTACGGGTACGCGTCCCGCGACCACCTCTACGAGCTGGCCAGCTACGACGAACTGCGCGGCTTCAACGTCGGGCTGGTGCACAACAGCTACCTGCAGATGATGCTGGAACTCGGGCTGGTGGCCGCAGTGCCGCTGCTGCTCACCGTGCTCGCCGCCGGATGGGCCGCCGTCCGGGCTCCGGTGAACGGGGCGAATTCGGGTCTGGTCTGGCTCATCGTCACCGGCCTGCTGATCCAGGTCACCGAGTCGGCGATGTTCGGGACCGGGCAGACGTACCCGTACGTGTTCTGGCTCGCCGTGGTCGCCGTCCTGCTGCACCTGCCCGCCCGACGACGGGCCGGACACCACCGGGCGGCGGCGGACGTCCCACCGCCGTCGCCCCGACCGGACGCGTCGCCACAGCCAGCTGCCTCGCCGCAGCCAGCACCGTCGGCCGAGCCGGGCAGGTCGCCCAACCGGGGGCGGACCCCGGTCCTGCGGTAGTCGTCAGTTCCGGCCCTCGGCCGGGACGACGAACGTACTGACCCGCTGCGACCAGGCCCGGTGGTCAAACGAACGGCGGGCCCGCGACCGGGCCGCCTGGCTCATCGCCGTCCACTGCTCGTCGCGCAGCCGCAACGCGCGCTGCACCGCCCGGCGGACGTCGTCCGGACCGCTGCCGTCGAGCACCAGCCCTTCGGTACCGTCACGCACGTATTCGGCCAGGTCACTGGTGTGGTTGAGCAGCACCGGGCACCCCGCGGCGAGACTCTCCGGCACCTTGGACGGAAAGCCGTTCGCCGCGTAGCCGCCGGTGGGCCGCACCAGCATGGCGAAGTGCGACTCGGCCAGCAGTTCCAACACGGTCTCCCGGGGTACCCGGCCGAGGAACACCACCTCGGCGTGGACGGACTCGAGCACCGCCGGGTCCAGGTCGGACAGGTTCGCCGCGTCGTCGCGGGTGATCCCGGCGATGGTCAGCCGGACCCGCCGCTGGTCCTGCGGTGCCAGTCGGCCGATCCCCGCGACGATCACGTGAAGCAGGTCCTTGCGCCCCGGCGTGCCCGCGTACAGCAGACGCAGGCCGGCGTCGAGCGACGGCGGCCCTGGCGGCGCGAACTCGTCGCAGTCCACCTGCGGTGGCACCACCAGCACGGCCCCGCCGCGGCGCTCGAAGTGCCCGGCCAGGGTGGTGGACACCGCGGTGAACCGGTCGACGAGCCTGGTCGCCAGAAACGTCGACCACCGGTGGCGCAGGAAGTAGGGGTCGGACCAGCCACGCCGGAACTGTCGCCGGTCGTGGCGTTCGCTGGCGTCGACCACGACCGGGCAGCGCAGCCCGAGACGCAGCACCGCCCAGTTGCCGAACGTCATCATCGCCATCGGCAGCAGGACCACGGAGACGTCGCCGCGGCCGACGCCACGGCGCCGCAACGCCCGCAGCACGCGGACCGGACGGGCCAGACGGGCCGACATCCGGCTGACGTGGTTGGCTCCCCGGATCCGCAAGGTGATCAGTTCGACGCCGCTGGCCCGTGGCCCGTCCGGCGGAAACGGCAGTTCGCAAGGCCAGTCGTTGACCACCAGCGTCGGCCCGCCCTCACCGGCGGCGCAGCGGGCGAGTTGCAGCAGCCGGTTCGAGGTGGCGTCACCGTGCGGAAACGCGTACGCGCCGATCAGCAGCGGCCGTGGCCGACGCTGCCGGTCTGCCGGCCGGTGACCGGCTCGTGGTCCAACCTCGACTGTCGTGGTCTGCTCGGTCATCAGACTCCTTCGGTGCAGGTCCGGACGCGGCCCGGACGCCGCCGGTAGATCGCCAGATGGGTTTCGGCCGCAGCATCGATCGCGAACGGGCTGTGGGCGAATCGATCGCTCGCGGCCGAGGGGGTGGTCGCGGCGGTGTACGCGGCCGCGACGAGCGCAGCCTCCGCCCAGTCCGCCGCCGACGCCCCGGGATCGACGATCACGACGCCGGGTAGCCGCTCGTCGATGAACCGCACGCCGGGCAGGTCGCAGGCCACCGTGCCGATACCCAGCGCGACCGGTTCCAGCACCCCGCCGGGCAACCCTTCCAGGCTGGACGGGTGGACGACCAGGTCGGCCTGTGCCAGCAGGCCGCCCACGTCGCCTCGGGGGCCGAGCAGATGCACCCGGCCGGTCACCCCGACGGCGTCCGCCGCGGCACGCACCCGGGCGTCGTCGGCAGGATCACCCGGCCCGACGAGTACGGCATGCGCGGTGACCCCCCGGTCACGCAACGCGGCCAGGATCGGCGGCAGCAGCCAGCGGCGCTTCTCCGGCGAGGCCCGTCCCACGCTGACGCAGACGAGATCGGCGACGCCCGCTCCGATCATCGCCCGCAGGTCATCGACAGACGGTTGACGCAGGCGGTCCAGGTCGAGCCCGTTGAGCACCACCTGGCAGCGTGGATCGTCCCGCCAGGCCCGGTGGAAGCCGAAGGTGAGCGAGCCGGGCGACACGCCCAGGACGTCGGTGGCGAAGGTCCGCAGCAGCCGCCCGCCGAGCCACCGGAGGATCCGACGGCGCGGGCTCCTCGGCGCGTTGTCGTCCCCTCGGAAGTGCGCGACGCGGCCGGGCACCCCGGCGACCGCAGCGAGGGCGAGCAGCACGCCGGAAAAGTTGGCGCAGTCGACGTGCACCACGTCGGGCCGCAGCTGGCGCAGCAGACGGTGGAACCGGACCGGAAACCGCGCACCGAGCGGTACGGCGGTCACCGAGCCACCGTACCGCTCGACCGTCCCGGCCAGCGGTCCCGGTCCAACGTGGTCGCTGAGAGTGAGCAGATGTATCACGGTGCCGCCACGGACGAGCCGTGGCAGCAGTTCCGCGGTACGCGTCTCGGTGCCGCCGTAGTTCAGTTCGCCCACCACCCGCAGGACACGGCGACGGGCCCCGCCCGGCGGTGGGGCGGTCGCCCCACCGCCGGGCGGGGCCGGATGGTCACGGACGTCGTCCGGGTCAACCGCCAACTCGGACACCGGTCCCCCTTCCGTCGACTGTCGGCCGGACCGCCGTGCCACCGCCAGCGCCCGGGTCGGGCGCTGCATTGTCGGGCGCTGCGGGAGACGGGCCGGCGCCGTGGCCGGCCCGGTCCATTGCCTGCCGGTAGCCGATCACCGCAGCGGGCCAGATGGTGAGCAGGTAAGCCACGCAGGCCGCCAACGGCACGGCCACCAGACCGAGATGGTGCAGGCCCCAGATCTTCAGGCCGGTCGCCAGGACCAGGAACGCGGCCCAGCCGACGGCCTGCGGCCGGAGCAGCCCGGCGCTGTTCTGCACCAGGATCAGCGGCGAGCTGACGGCGACCAGCAAGCTCCAGCAGGCGAGTCCGGCGAGGACCGGGACCGGCACCACGGCAGGGTCGATGCCGCCGACCCACAACTCGATCAACGGGTGCCCCCAGCCGGCCAGCGCCGCGCCCGCCACCCCGACCACCGCCCCGTAGAGCAACACCAACCGTCGGGTGTGCCGGCGTACCCAGGCCACCTCGCCACGGGCCAACGCCGCACCGTTCACGGGCCAGACCGCCATACCGACCAGGCCGACGAAGATGGACAGCACACCGAAGAGCTTCACCACGACGGCGTAGTGCGCCGCCACGGCGAGTCCGAGGATGTTCGCCACCAGCGGGCTGTCGACGTTGACAGCGATCGACGACATCACGGTGAGCGCGAAGAACCGCAGGCCGAGCCGGAGCAGGCCGGCCGCAGTCGCCCGGTCGACCAACCTGGGGCCGGGGCGCTTGGCCGGCTGCTGCACGCCGAAGTAGACCACGGTGTTGACCAGGTTGACGGCGGGCACCGCCAGTACCGCACAAGCGATCACCGCCAGCGGGTCCCATCCACCGACGATGGCGCACAGCACCGCCACCATGGCGGCCAGCGAGCCGGCCGACTGCCAGACGCTGCTCTGCACGACCTGACCGTCGGCGTACTGGATCCGTTGGATCAGCGACAGCGGGATGTTGACGGCGAACGCTCCGAACGACAGCAGGACCACCGTCGACGTCTCGGCGGCGATGTGCGGATCGGTCACCCCGAACAGTCGTTCCCAGGGCACCAGCGGATTGATCGCGAACAGGCCGCAGAGCAGGGCGACGGCGACCGTGCCGACCGTGGCGAACGCGCTGGAGATCTCCCTGGCCTGCTGCCCGACGTCGGTACCGAGCCGGCTGAGCCGGGTCAGCAGTCCGTTGCCCAGCCCCAGGTCGGCGAACCAGGCCATCCCGGTGAGCGCGGTGACCGCCATCCACAGCCCGTACCGCTGGTCACCGAGGTACTGGAAGCAGGCCGGGGTGATGACCAGCGGGGCCGCCATGCCGGTCGCCTTCGCCGCCATTGCCGCAGCGATGCCGGACCGTACGGCACGGTCACGGTCACGGCCGTCCGGTCCGGTCCGGTCGGCGGCCCCTGTCACCGGCTCGCGACGGGCTCGACGGCCAGCCGACGGGCCATCCACTCGACGGTCGCCCGCAGGCCGTCCCGACGGTCGACCGGGCTGATGCCAGGGAAGAGCGCCTGCAACGTGGCGGTGTCGGCGAGGGAGTGCGCGACGTCGCCGGGACGCGGCGGCGCGTGCTCGCGGTCGACGCGCCGGCCAAGCAGTCCGGCGAGGTCGTCGAGGACCTCCAGCAGGCTGGCCCGGGCGCCGAAGGCAAGGTTGACCGGGTGCGGGTGGTGCACGCGGCGCCGCAGCGCGTCCAGAATGACCGCGCACACCGTACCGACGTAGGTGAAGTCCCGGGACTGGGTGCCGTCGCCGTGCACCAGGGCCGGCTCGCCCCGCAGCGCGGCGTGGACGAACCGGGGGATGACCGCAGCGTAGGCGTGGTCGTGCCGTTGCCCGGGGCCGTACACGTTGAAGAACCGCAACGCCAGCGTGGGCAGCCCGAACGACGCCTGGTGGGCCAGGGCGTACGCCTCGGTGGCGAGCTTGCTCGCCGCGTACGGGCTCATCGGCCGGGTCCAGGTCAGCTCGGTCTTCGGCAGCGTCGGGTTCATGCCGTACACCGACGAGGAGGAGGCGACCAGCAGGTGGGCAACGTCGTGCCGGCGGGCCGCCTCCAGCACCAGCAGGGTTCCGGTCGCGTTCGCGTGATGGGAGGCCACCGGGTCGCGTAGCGACCGGGGCACACTGGGCAGGGCGGCGAGGTGGACCACGGCCTCCCGGCCGGCCATCGCGGCGTCCAGTGCGGCCGGATCCAGGATCGACCCCTCGACCACCTCGACGTCCAGCCGGGTGAGGTTGTCGCGCAGTCCGACCGACAGGTCGTCCAGGACGGTGACCTCCTTCACCGCCGGCTCGACCAGTGCGGCACGGGCCAGGTTGGAGCCGATGAAGCCGGCTCCGCCGGTGATCAGAATGCGCATGGGACAACTCCTCGCAGTGCCGCCCGGTCACCTGTACATCGAGCCGACCGAGGAGCGGGTAACGGGTTCATAACATCTTTTGTCAGAGATATCGCCTCACATTGTCTATACCGCCCGCAAGGATCGCCGAACGGCCGGCAGCGTTGTCATGTCACCGACCGAAAACCGTCCTGAACTGAGAAAAGGCGCACAGTGACAGCAGGTCGCGCGGCTCGCCATGGAGGTGCCGAGATGCCTGGACTGACGGTCTACCGGTCGAACGCCCTGATGTCGATCAGGTCAAGGTTCGACGGCACCCGGGACCTGGTGATGCCGGCCAACCTGGCCTACGCCGAGTCCATGGTCGGCATGTGGCACGCGGGCCTGCCCCAGGTCACCCTCGTGCCGTCGACCGCCACCGACGCCCAGGTCTGGCCGGTCATGTCGGCGGTGGGCACCCGGATCCACGACACCTCGGACGACAACTGCCCGATCCACACCGGCTGGTCGTACATCGGCGGCAACCACGGCTACAACATCGGCACCCAGGTCGCGCTCACCAACCACGGTAAGACCACCGCCGACCTGGGCTCCCGGTGGACCGACGGAATCCGGACCTTCACCCTGCTCGCCGTGCCGAACGGCAACAGCCTGCTGTTCGGCAACCCGTACACGATCGTCGACGGGGTCACCCAGGGCGTGCGGGTGCGGCCGGCGGCGGCACTCACCCACGTCGCCGGGGCGACGAACCGGACCTCGGTACCGATCACCTGGTTGACCCCGGACGTCCAGATCCGCCCGGCCACCCACTCGCACACCGTGGTCGTCGACCTCGACGGCCGGCCGGTGCCCGTCGGCCGGTCCACCGGTGAGCAGCTGCGGATCCGGGAGTCCTACGTGATCCCCTCGTACCGGGGGATGATCGACACCGCCCAGGCCAACATCGGCACACCGCTCGCCACCATCATGACCCGGATCCCGCCGATGTGTCGCATCGACAACGACTACCGCTGGTCGCCGGGGGGCCTGCTGGTCACCCAGCGGGTGACCGCCATGGACCGGTTCACCCTGAGTACCGGGGTCACCCAGTGCTCGGCGCTGACCGTGCCGGCGGGCGGCAGCCGCCTGCAGTTCATGCCGAACGTCGAGGCGGCCGGGACACTGAACTGGTCGTCCTGGGCGCGGATCGACACGATCACCGCGATCACCGCGATCACCGATATCACCCCGGCGAGTCTGCGGGACCCGACTATGCCGGCGACCGGCATGACCCAGTGGGCGGTCAGCGGCGGCGGGGTCCAGCTGTGGGGAATCGCCGCCGGTCTGCTGCCGGTCGACGACGGAGAGCCGGCGACCAGGGTGCGGCACACCACAGCGAAGAGCTGGTTCGTCTCGTCCAGCCTGAAGAAGAACTACCCGCAGCTGGTGTGGGGTCGCGAGCTCTGGCCGGGACAGACGGTCACCGGTACCGCGTACCGACGCTATCTGGCACCGCCGTCGGCCGCGACCGAGCTGGTCGTCTCGGACGGCAGCAGCGACTTCGTGATCATCGAGCGGGTGGGTACCGTCGTCGCCGCCCGGATACCAGCGCCGGAACTGTTCCACCGCCGGCTGGTCCCGGTCGGACCGACGAACCTCGCCGTCGCGGAGCGGGTCGCTGCCGACGGCATCGCCTACCAGGTGCCGGTCTCCCCCGGGTACGGCATGTGGCGGGCGGATCCCGACCAGGCCAGCCCGCAGCCGCTGCCCGGAGCCACCTCCGGGATCGGCAGCTACTTCCTGCCGTTGGCCGGCCCTACCGGGACCACCACCTGCACCGACGCGTTCCAGCGGCTGCTGCTGCACCCGATGTACTTGGCCGAGGCCACCCGGGTCGACCGGGTGTGTGTAGAGATTACGGCGACCGGTAGCGGCTGGTTGCGCCATGGCGTGTACGCCCACGACCCGACGACCGGTCGACCGGCGTCGCAGGGACCGATCGCCGACTTCGGCGCGCTCAGTGTGGCCACCGCCGGTATCCGGGAGTACGTGCTGACCACGCCGGTGACGCTGCCCGCCAGCTGGCACTGGTACGCCGTCGTGTGGCAGGGCTCCGCCACCACCCCGCCCACCCTGCGGACCAGCCAGGTCGGCGGTGCCACGACGTTGAACATCGGTTCCGGCCCGGCGGCGATGACCGGTAACCGATTCGGCTACCAGATGTCCGGCGTGGCCGGCCTGCTCGGGCCGGTCGCGGTCGCCGGTGTGCACCAGTTCCCGCCGCCGCGGATCGCCTACCGCCGGGCCTGATCACCGCGCCGGTACGCCGTAGATCCGCTTCATCTCCGCATGCTTGGCGGCCACCGGAAGGTGGCCGATACCCAGCGACTTGGCCTGCAGACTGCGCAGATAGTCGTCGGTCGTGCGCAGCGGTCGGGCCGGCACCCCCGCAGCCACCGTGTTGTCCGGGATGTCGCGGGTGACGACCGAACCCGCGCCGATGACGCACCGGTTGCCGATGGTCACCCCGGCCAGGATCATCGCCCGCATCCCGATGTAGACGTCGTCACCGATGACGATCGGAGCCGTCCAGTCCAGTTCGGGATGCTCCTTGCGGAGGATCAGGGTTCCCCCGTCGTGGGTGACGAACTGCACCCCGGAGGTGATGTAGACGTTGTCGCCGATCGTGATCAGCCACGGTTCCGAGCCGAACATCGCCCGGTTCACGCCGTAGAAGCGCACCCGGCCGGTCAGGTTGACTCCCAACGATCTGACGAACGCCTCGGGATCCCGGCTGGCCGCCAGATGGTCCCGCACCCGCCGGACGATCGTACGAAGACGACTGGACACACCCAGTCCAACGAGCCTGGCAGCACACCGGTGACGGCGGGTCACCGGCAGAAGTGGCGGGCGTGGTCGAGGACGTTGAGTTCGCGCGCCTGCCGCCGCCATAGCCGGTACCGCCGCCCCGCCGTCACCTTCGCCGCGGCCCGCTCACCCGCCGACCGGCCAGCCAGCTCGTTCACCGCCTCGGCCAGCGCCGACACCGTCAGCGGCCGGACCACCACCCCGCCGGCGCTGGAGATCAACTCACTGAACGGGGTCCGGTCGGAACAGACGACCGGGCAGCCGGCCGCCAGGCTCTCCAGGATGACGTGTCCGAAGTTCTCGCCCAGCGTCGGGAACAGGAATGCGTCGTACCGGGCGAAGGTCGACAGCACCTCGGCGGCCGGCAGTTCGCCGTGGTACCGCACCCGGACATGGCCGGGCACCGTCGCGATGAGCTGACCGCACCGCGCCCAGTACGGCTCGTCCTCATCGGGCCCGAAGATGTCGAAGTCGACCGGCCGGGTTGCCTGGGCCACCGCTGCCAACGCCGTGTCCAGGTTCTTCATCGGTGAGATCCGGCCGATGAAGACCAGCCGCAACGGACCGTCGTGCGCCACGACCGGTGGCGGCGGACGATCCGGGATCGGACACTCGTTGCCGTTGACCATCACCCGTGCCCAGGGCAGCGCCGCCGCGATCTGATCCGCCTCCAGCTGGCTGCACGCCTGCCACCGCACGCCGAGGCGACGCAGCACCGGTGCCCACACCGCCAAAAAGAGCCGCTTTTTGCCGCCCTTGATGCCCAGAGCGGCGGGGGCCAGTTCGCCGCGCGGGGCAATCATGATCGCCGGTATCCGCAGCAGTCGCAGGGCCACCGCCAGGATCGGGACCACCGAGTACATCGACCACAGGCTGTTGACGTACAGCAGATCAACCGGCCGCGACCGGATCTGCCGCAGCAGCCGCAGCCACTGCCGGGGGCGCACCGGGTCGAGATAGAACACCGCGGAGCGGGCGTCGCGGTGGACCAGTTCGCCGGACAGCCCCGGGTACCGGTCGCTCGCGTGCAGGTCCCGGTCGCGGGTGACCAGGGTGACGTCGAGGTCGTCGGGCAGGGTGTCCAGGATGAAGCGCAGCGACCGGATCGGGCCGCCGCCACGGAACCCCGGCTCGAACACCGCGGCCGTGGCGAGGATCCGGAAGGTCCTGGTCGCCGCCCCGCCGGCGTTCTGCCGGGTCGCCGCCCCGCCGGCGGCGGGGCGGACCCGGGTCGTCGTTTCACGCACTGTCGGCTCAGCCTTCGATTCGTACGGGGCTGCCGCGCTCAGCGACGCAGCCCGGCCCACTCGTGGTGGCGCCGCACGGTGGACAGGATGAAGTCGACGACCCGCCGCGAGGTGTCGGGCACCTGGTAGTCCGCCGGGCAGGGCACCCCGGCCGAGGCGACCTGCTCGACGGTCGCCCGGACGGCTTCCACCACGCCGGCCGGGTCCAGCCCGGTCATGATGATGCCGCCGGCGTCCAACGCCTCCGGCCGTTCGATCGACTCCCGCAGCGTCACCGCTGGAGAGCCCAGGATCGCCGCTTCCTCGCTGATCGTGCCGCTGTCCGACAGCGTGCAGCGGGCGGCGCACTGCAGGCGTACGTAGTCGAACAGCCCGAACGGCTCGTGGAAGGTGATCCGGTCGAGGCTGGTCGGGTCGGTGGCCAGCACCTCCAGCCGTTTGCGGGTACGCGGATGGGTGGAGACCAGCACCGGTAGCGCCCACTCGTCGCGTACCGCCCGCAGACAGTCGAGCAGCTGGTGCAGCCGGTCCGGCCGGTCGACGTTCTCCTCACGGTGGGCGCTGACCACGAAGTACCCGCCGGCGGTCAGCCCGAGTTGGTCGAGCACGGTGGACCTGGCGATATCCGCCCGATGGTGCTCCAGCACCTCCCGCATCGGTGAGCCGGTGTGCAGGATGCGGCGCGGATGGAGGCCTTCGGCGATCAGGTTGCGGCGGGCGTGCTCGCTGTAGACGAGATTGAAGTCGGAGACGTGGTCGACCAGGCGCCGGTTGGTCTCCTCGGGCACGTTCAGGTCGAAGCACCGGTTGCCGGCCTCCATGTGGTAGACCGGCACCCGCATCCGGCGGGCCATCAGGGCGGCGATGGCACTGTTGGTGTCCCCGAGCACCAGCAGGGCGTCCGGCCGGCAGTCGTCGAGGGCGGCCTCGATGCCGACCAGGACGCCGCCGAGCACCCGACCGAGCGAGGTGGTGTCCACGCCCAGCGACCGGTCCGGCGGGCGCAGCCGCAGCTCGGTGAAGAAGACCTCGGAGAGGACCGGATCCCAGTTCTGCCCGGTGTGTACCAGGACATGGTCGACGGTGCGGTCCAGCCGGTCCATCACCCGGGACAGCCGGATGATCTCCGGCCGGGTGCCGACAACCGTCATCACGCGGGTCATGACCGACTCCTTCATTGCCGATTCGGGACGCCTGGGGCACCACCACCCACGCAAAGCGGGCAATCTCCTCATATACCAACGAAGCATCGCACTACCGGTAACGACAGCGTTGATCGGGCCGATCTGGCCACGCCCGGGTCACGTTCCTGGACCTGGGCGCGAAGGACAATGCCGTTCGGTCTGTCGTCCACCTGACAACAGAACCTGTTGGTCAGGCCGGGTCGCTGCTCTCCCATCTGGTGTCCGGCATCAGCCGGACCATCGAGAGGAGCAGCAAACCATGAGATCCGAATCCGTACGCGGCACGGGAAGCCGCGTACTCGCCGCTCTGGTGATCGCGGCGACACGGTGGAGCAGGTGGCCAGCAACCGGGCCTGTGTGCGGCACTACGCGGGCACGGAGGCCGACGACGGCGCCGACCCGGACGACGTCGCGCAGTGGCAGGCCGAGGACACCGATCTCGGCACCACCTGGTACGCCAACGCCAACGCCACCGCGGCCGCGGCCGAGTTCTGGGACTCCGACCTGGTCTGCTCGATCGGTGACCCGCACTACAGCACCCACGGCTACACCATCCTGGGCGCGGCGTTGGAGGGCGCGACCGGCGCACCGGTGGGCGAGCTGACCGAATCGGAGCTGACCGCCGCGTTCAACCTGGGCACCCTGCGGCCCGAGAACCTGTCGGACACCTCGGTACGGCGCAGCACCTTCTACGACGGCGCCAACGACGAGTACGGCGGCGACGAGGTGAGCTGGAAGGTCCTCGGCGGCGGGATGGAGTCTTCGGTCGCCGACCTGGCCCGGTTCGGCGACAAGCTGACCGGCGGCGAGATCGTCGGCCCGGACTCGCTCGACGCCATGTGGGTCGACACCGGGTGGAGCTACGCGTACGGGTGGTCGATCAGCACCGAGGACGGGCACCGCCGGATCGGCAAGACCGGTGGCGCCGACGGTTCCACCGCGTATCTACAGATGTACCCGGACGACGGGATCGTGGTGGCGGTACTGATGAACCGGGCCGACGGGGTGGCCGGCGAGAACCGGGCCGGCGTGCTCGGCTCCGAGATCGGCACGCTGGTGCTGAACACCCTGCCCTGACCGGTGCCGGATCCCCGGTCCGCGGGATGCCCGAGCGGCGTCCTGCGGCCGGGGATCCGGCGTCGCCGCCGGTACGCCGGGCGGCCGGTGCCCGGCGACTTTGCCTCGATCAACGTTTAGGGTAGCCTCACCTAACATGATCGCGACGGCGTTGCACGGCGACGACCTGGTGCTCGGATACCAGCGCACCACGGTCGTCCACGGCGTGTCCGTCGCCATCCACCCCGGCGTGGTGACCGCCCTGATCGGCCCCAACGGCAGTGGCAAGTCCACCGTGCTGCGTTCGCTCGCCCGACTGCACCGGGCATCGTCCGGCCGGATCATGCTCAGCCGCGGCAACGGCGACCTCGAGGACGCGGCACCGCTGTCCGCCCGCGACTTCGCCCGCCGGGTGACGCTGCTGTCCCAGTCGCGACCGCACCCGTCCGGCCTGCGGGTCCGCGACGTCGTCGCCTTCGGGCGCCACCCGCACCGGCGCCGGTTCAGCCCGCTCACCGACACCGACCAGGCGATGGTCGACCACGCCATGGAGCTGACCGGGACCACGCCGATGGCCCACCGCGCGGTCGACCAGCTCTCCGGCGGTGAGCTGCAACGGGTGTGGCTGGCCGCCTGTCTCGCCCAGGACACCGGCGTGCTGCTGCTCGACGAGCCGACCAACCATCTCGACCTGCGCTACCAGGTCGAGATCCTCGACCTGGTCCGTGACCTCGCGGACCGGCACCGGACGGCGCTCGGCGTCGTCCTGCACGACCTGAACCAGGCCGCCGACGTGGCCGACCAGATCGTGCTGCTGAGCCAGGGCCGGGTGCGGGCCGCCGGCCCGGCGGCCGAGGTACTGACCACGGAGCACCTCTCCGAGGTCTACGGGTTGCCGATCGACACCACCGTGGACCCGGCCACCGGTCTGGTGCGGGTCGAGCCCCGAGGGCGACACCACCGGCGCCGCTGATCGCCCGGTCAACCAACGAGTGAGGAACCCATGAGAACCCGATCGATGACGGCTGCCCTGGCCGCCGTCCTGTTTATCCCGTCGGCGCTGGCCGCCTGCGGCACCAGCGACCCGCAGACCGCAGACGAGACGCCCACGGCCAACGCCTCCGGTGATTGCGCCGACGACACCACCGTGACCTCTACCGGACCGGTGGAGGTCACCGACGCGCTCGGGCGCACCGTGACGTTGGACGAGCCGGCACAGCGGGTGGCCGTACTGGAATGGCAGCAGATCGAGGACGTCCTCACCCTGTGCCTCACCCCGGTGGCGGTGGCCGACCCGGACGGCTACCGCACCTGGGACACCGCCGAGGAGCTGCCGGACGGCGTCGCCGACGTCGGACTGCGCGGCGAGCCCAACCTCGACGCGCTGTTCGCCGCCGATCCGGACCTGGTGATCGTCGAGGCCACCGCCGAGGACGACCCGGTCATCGCGCAGCTCGCCGAGTACGACGTCCCGGTGCTGGCCACCCGGGGGGCGGATGCCGCCGACCCGGTCCAGAACATGCTGGACACCTTCGCGATGATCGCCGAGACCCTCGGCCGCTCCGATCGGGCCGACCTCGTCGCCGACGAGTTCCAGGCCAGCCTGGACGAGGCGAAGCAGCAGATCGCCGGCGCTGAGCTCACGAGCACCGAGTTCGTCTACTTCGACGGCTGGGTCCAGGGCGGCAACGTCGCTATCCGGCCGTTCGGCCAGGGATCGCTGGTCGGTGAACTCGGCGAGGCGATCGGCCTGACGAACGCCTGGACCGGCGAGGTCGACCCGGCGTACGGCCTTGGTCAGACCGACATCGAGGGGATGACCACCGTCGGCGACGCCACCCTGTTGTACACCGGCACCACCGACCCCGCCAGCAGCGTCCTGACCGAGCTGGAGAAGAACGAGATCTGGGCGTCGCTGCCGGCGGTCGAGCAGGGGCGGGCGTACGCCTTCCCGGCCGGCATCTGGACCTTCGGCGGCCCCCGCTCGTCGCAGCAGGTGCTCGACGCCTACGTCGACGTCCTGGCCAGCTGACCATCGTGAACGACGGTCCACGGGTGCCCACGGGGCTCCGTCCGACGCCGGGCACCGTCGCCACCAGACCGGTGGCGGCGTCCGGTGCGGACCGCCGGGCCGTGGTCGGCGGGTTGGGCACCCTGCTGTCGCTCGGGCTGGCCCTGGTGGTCGCCGCCGGCTGGCACCTGACCCAGGGCACCTCGGGGGTGGGGCTCGCCGACCTGCTCGCGGCGGCGGGCGGCGGGGACACAGGTGCCGACGAGGCGGTCCGGGAGATCCTGCTCGGCTCCCGGCTCCCGCGGCTGGCGGCCGGAATCGCGGTCGGCTTCGCCCTCGGCGTCGCCGGCGCGCTGTTCCAGTCGCTGGCCCGCAACACACTCGCCTCACCGGACACCCTCGCGGTGACCGCGGGGGCGTACTTCGCCGTCAGTGCGGTCGCGGCGTTCGGCCTCGGTGTGCCGCTCTGGGCGTCGGGCGTCGTCGCCTTCGTCGGCGGGCTGCTGGCCGCCGGTCTCGTTCTGGGTCTCGCTGGCGGCGCGGGCAGCTCGACGACTCGTCTCGTCCTGGCCGGCTCCGTCGTCGCGATGGCGTTGCAGTCGGCCACGGCCGCGGTGCTGATCGGCTTCCAGCAGGAAACGACCGGGCTGTTCGCCTGGGGCAGCGGATCGCTGAGCCAGCTCGGGCTGACCGCCTTCGGGCAGGCCGCGCCGGTCGTGGTCGGCGCCACGGCTGTGGCCGGGCTGCTGGCCCGCCGACTCGACCTGCTGGGTCTCGGCGACGACACGGCCGGGGCGCTGGGCGTACCGGTCCGGGCGACCCGGGCGGTCGGGACGGTGCTCGCGGTGCTGCTCACCGCGGCGGCGGTGACCCTGGCCGGCCCGATCGGGTTCGTCGGTCTCTGCGCGCCGGCGGTGACCCGGATGTCGGCACGGTTCGTACCGGCGCTGCACCGGCACGCCGTACTGGTGCCGGCGGCGGGTCTGGTCGGCGCGCTGACGGTCGTCCTGGCCGACGGGGTGATCCGCGCCCTGCTCGGCGCGGACCGGGCCGGTCAGGTGCCGACCGGGGTGGCCACCACCCTGGTCGGTGCCGTCCTGCTCATCGTGCTGGCCCGCCGGGTACGCGACTTCGGCCCGACCCGGCAACCGCCGGGCAGCCGGATGGGGCCCCGGAGCCGCCGCCGGTACCGGACGGTCCTGGCGGTCGTCAGCGCGACCGCCGCCGGCGCCGGGCTGCTCGGCCTGCTCGCCGGCAACACCTGGCTGCTCACCGGCGACATCGCGCTCTGGCTGTCCGGTGAAGGACCGCCCGTCATCCGCTTCGCACTGGACGAACGGGCACCACGGGTGGCGGCGGCGCTGGCCGCCGGGGGTGCCCTCGCGTTGTCCGGTTCCCTGGTCCAGGCGACCTGCCGCAATCCGCTCGCCGAGCCGGGAATCCTCGGCATCACCGGTGGGGCCGGGCTGGCCGCAGTGATCGTGGTGACCGGCGGCGTCGGCGGCAACGCGACGATGATCGCCGCCGCCACCGGCGCCGCGCTGGCCGCCTTCGGTCTGGTCTACTCCGTGGCCTGGCGGGGCGGGCTGCACACCGACCGGCTGGTCCTGATCGGTGTCGGGGTCTGGTACGCGGCGACCGCCCTGACGACCTATCTGCTGGTGCGGTCGAATCCGTGGGACACGCCGAAGATCTACACGTGGCTGTCCGGCACGACGTACGGCCGCAGTTGGACCCAGGTGGTCCCGGTGGTGGTCGCCCTGCTGGTGGCGCTGCCGGTCGCCCTGGCCGCCCACCGCGAGCTGGACCTGATCGCGATCGACGAGGACTCGCCCCGGATCGTCGGTGTCGGTCTGGAACGGATCCGTCTCCTGGTGCTGGCGGTCGCCGCCGTGCTGGCCGCGTTGAGCGTGACCGCGATCGGTGTCGTCGGCTTCGTCGGACTGGTCGCGCCGCACGCCGCACGGGCGCTCGTCGGCGGCCGGCACGCGCGGATCATCCCGGTCGCGGTGCTGCTCGGTGCGGTCCTGCTCGGACTGGCCGACACCGTGGGCCGTACCGTCGTCGCGCCGGCCCAACTGCCGGCCGGCCTGGCGGTGGCGTTGATCGGTGCCCCGTACTTCGTCTACCTACTGGCCCGGTCCCGGGCCTGATCCCGGCGGCTCCGGACAGCTTCAGCCAACACTGTGGTCACTGCTCGTGACCTAACGCCCTTCCACACCTTCTGTCGACACTGGCGAAAGTCTGGGATGAACCACCGAAAGATGTAGACACCTCGATCCCAAGTCCGATAGCCTCCAGATCACCGAGGCATTCGGTTAGGTAACCAAACAGTTTGGCTGCCCCGACCGGACGCCGTCGGGCGGGCACGGCACCCGCCCGACGGCGACGACCTCGCCGGGGCCGTGGCACCCCCCGGAAACACTGGACGCATCCGATCGGCGCGGCGGCGCGCGCCCGCACCCCCGTCGCCCTACTCATTCCCTGGCCGCCAGGGCAGTCGTCACCTGTCGGACCCGCCCAACGTTTCCCGTCACCTACCTACCCGCACACCCGGTATCACCACCGCACCCGCCCGGCGTCGGCCGCCTGCCCCGGGTGCCGGTGAAGCGTGGCCGCACCCGTACCCCCACTGGTGCAGTTTCCGCGCGCCCGGATCACCCCGGCCGGTGGCCGACCATGCACCGAGTCTGTCCGAAACGGACCGGCCTGTGATGAAAGGTACGCTGAGATGGCAGTCAACCCTGACCAACACGGCGGAGCTGTCCGCCCGAGCAGAGCACCGACCCGACCGCGACGGTCGCTGACCGCGCTGGCGGCCGTGGTCGGCATGGTCCTCACCACCACATTGGCCGCGGCGCCGGTCAACGCCCGCCCGACCCACGGCGGTCCACCGGAGTACCGGGCCGCCCAGGTACTGACCTGGACCACGGGCAACGACGTCACCGCGTACACCTCGGCGCCGACCACCGCCGAGCCCGGCCCGGCGACGCTGGTCTTCGAGAACAGCGCAGCGACCGGCAACACCAGCGGCATGCAGCACACGCTCACCTTCGAGACCGCTGACCCGACCTACAACCAGGACGTGAACGTCAACATCCTGGCCGACCCGTACGACGCCAACGGCGGCCTGTGGACCGTCGACGTGGTACTCACTCCGGGGACGTACCGGTACTTCTGCGCCATCCCCGGCCACGGTCTGATGAACGGGCTACTGGTGGTCAGCGACGACAACACCGAGGACACCACCGCACCCCAGGTGACCGCGGCACTGTCCGGGCCGCGCGACGACGACGGGGCCTACCTCGGTGCCGCCACCGTCACCCTCACCGCCACCGACGACATGTCCGGTGTCGACACCATCGAGCACTCCCTCGACGGCGGCGAGTTCAGCGAGTACACCGCCCCGGTCACCGTCAACGAGCCGGGCCAGCACACGGTGGCCTACCGGGCGACCGACATCGCCGGCAACACCTCGGACCCGCGGTCGGTCACCTTCACCGTCACCACGCCCCCGGACCCGGACACCACCGCACCCACGGTGACCGCTTCCGTGTCCGGCGCGCAGAGCGAGGACGGTTCCTACCTCGACACCGCAACGGTGACCGTCACCGCGACCGACGACGACTCCGGGGTCGCCAGTGTCGAGTACTCCCTCGACAGCGGTGCCTACACCGGCTACACCGCCCCGGTCACGGTGAACAGCCCGGGTACGCACACGGTCAGCTACCGCGCCACCGACGAAGCCGGCAACACCTCCGATCCCGGATCGGTCACCTTCACCGTGGTCGCCGGCGGCGGCGATCCGCAGTGCCCGGTGCTGGACACCCGCCCGACGGTCTGGCTGGGCACCCGCAACAGTGCGGTGCCCAACCGGCAGGTGGGTCCCGGCTGCACCATCAACAACCTGATCGCCAGCGAACGGATCTGGCGTAACCACAACGAGTTCATGCAGCACGTCCGCGCGGTGGTCAAGAACCTGCGCGAACAGGGTGTCATCAGCCAGGCCGAGCGGGTCACCCTGATCGACACGGCCAAGCTGTCGGCAGTCGGCAAGTCGGACGCCCACACCGGCTACCAGCCGATCCTCAACCGGTCGGGCGCGTCGTTCGATCAGTGGGAGCAGGTCGGCGCGGGCGGGTTCACCCGCAACGCCGACGGTTCGATCACCAGCCGGCCGGTCGCCGGACTCGGCCTGCTCTGGTTCCCGATCCGCAGCTACGGCGACTTCTCGGTGAAGCTGCAGTGGCGCGACGACGCCCCGGGTGACGCCCGGGCCAACAGCGGCGTCTTCGTCCGGTTTCCCGGCGTGCACCAGCATCCGCAGGAGCCCCGGCCGGAATGGGTGGCCATCAAGTACGGCCACGAGGTGCAGATCTTCGACGGCCCGGTCGGCGACCGCTACAAGACCGGTTCGGTGTACGGGTTCGACGGCGTCGACGTTGACGCCGCCGGGGTCACCCCGAAGGGCACCTGGAACGACTACGAGATCCGGGTGGTCGGGCAGCACTACTCGATCTTCCGCAACGGGGAGCTGGTCAACGAGTTCGTCAACACCCCTGACCTGGTGTTCGACCCGCCTCGGGCCGACGACCCGGGCGGTGCCGGTCGGCAGCGGACCGAAGGTTACCTCGGCCTGCAGGTGCACGGCGCGGACGACATCGTCAGCTTCCGCAACGTCCGGATCGCCCCGCTGACGCCGTGAGCGGCCCGGGACCCCGACGGACAGACCACCACCCCCGACCGGCGATGACCGACGCGACGAACAGGAACGGACGTTGAACGAGACGACAGAGTTGAGCACCGGCCCGATCGACGAATCGGCCAGACCGGGTGGCCCGCCTGATAACGGCGTGGGCCGGGCCCTGGTGGTCCTGGCGGTCCTGGCGGTCACCTTCGCCAGCGCGGGTGCCGCGTACGCGGTCAACCACCGCGCCACCGACCCGGTGGCCGCAGTCGAACCAGCCGACGGCGTGGTGCCCGGGGGCTGCGTGGCTCCGGACCGGGAGCTGCAGCTGTACGCCGTGGAGCTGCCCCGCGACCCGGTGACCAACCAGATCCGGCTGGGCTACGGCCTGACCCCGCAGACCGCCTCCTACCCGGGCCCGACGATGGAGATGATCGAAGGCGAGTGCCTGGCGATCACCCTGCACAACCAGGTGACCGCCGAGACGCTGGGTCAGCTGCGGACCGATCCGGAGCACCCGCTCGGCGTCTCGTTGCACGCACACGGGGTGAAGTACACCCAGGACTCCGACGGGACCGTACACAGTGGCTCCTATGTCGGGCCGGGTGAGTCCCGGACCTACACCTGGTACGCGAAGCCGCGCAGTTCCCGGACCGGCTCGCCGGGCACCGCCGGCTACTGGTGGTACCACGACCACGTGGTCGGCGGCCCGCACGGCACCCAGGGCATCGGCTCGGGCCTGTTCGGCGGCCTGGTGGTACGCCGGCAGGGCGACCCCCGGCCGGACCGGACCTACGTGACGGTCTTCGGCGACCGCCAGTCGATCAACCTGCGTCGCGGGGCCGCGACCGACGACTGCGACCTGGACAACCCGGTGCCCGGCCCGGCCTGCTTCGTCGCGAAGGTCGGCGAGCGGGTCGAGTTCATCGTGGTCGGCACCGGCGACGACATGCACACCTGGCACGTCCACGGCCACTCCTGGGCGGACACCCGCACCGGCGTGGTCGCCGGCGACAACAAGGCGATCGTCGACTCCATCCCGGTTATCGACAACAAGACCCTCGGTCCCGGTGACTCGTTCGGCGTGACCATCGTCGCCGGCGACTCGGTCGGACCGGGCCACTGGATGCTGCACTGCCACATGCAGTTCCACTCCGACCTGGGCATGGCCACCACCCTGCACGTCCTCGACGAGAACGGACAGATGCCGCCCGGCGGTCACCAGCACCGTGCGGTGCTCGCCCAGTCGGGTGTCGACGTCGGCGGCGAGCCGGCCGCCGACATCCAGGCCGGTGCCGGACACGACGGCCACCAGAACTGAACCGTCCCAGCCACCCCACCCCGGCGCATCCCGCGCCGGCCGCTGTAAGGAGCAGGAATGGCCGACAGACGCCATTTCAGATTCCCCCGACTGCGCCACCGATCAGCCGCCGCGGCCGCGGCCGTCACCCTGCTGGGCGGTCTGCTGACCGCGCCGGTCTCCCCCGCCCAGGCTGACCCCACGCCACCCACCTGGGGCAACCGGGTCGTCAACGTGCTGGTCTTCCACGGCCCCGAGGCCGAACAGAGCGACCCGGTCCGCCGGGCCACCAACGTCATCCGGCGGCTCGGCAACGAGCACGGCTTCTATGTGCACTCGTCCGACGATCCGAGCGTGTTCAACCCCGACAACCTGGCCCGCTACCGCAGCGTGGTCTTCCTCTCCACTGCCGGCGTCACCCTCGACGACGCGCAGGAGGCGGCGTTCCAGGCGTACGTCAAGGGCGGCGGCGGCTTCGTCGGCGTGCACGACGCGGCGTACACCCAGCCCGGATCGGAATGGTTCACCGGTCTGCTCGGCACCCGGCCGGCACCCACCCTGCCGCCGGCGGAGACGGTGGTCGAGTCGAGCGCCAGCGGCAACAACCCGCCGAACGAGACCGCCAGCCACGCGTTCGACCGCGCCACCGGCACCAAGTGGCTGACCCGCTCCCCGACCGGCTGGCTGGCCGGTGAGCTGGCTGAGCCGACCGTGGTCAACCGGTACGCGCTCACCTCGGCCAACGACTTCCCCGGCCGCGACCCGCGGGACTGGACGCTGCAGGGGTCCAACGACGGCAAGAACTGGACCGATCTGGACCGCCGGACCGGGCAGAGCTTCCCACAGCGGTTCCTCACCCGGCAGTTCGCGTTCGACAACACCGAGGCCTACCGGCACTACCGGCTGGACATCACCGCGAACAGCGGCGAGCCGCTGACCCAGCTCGCCGAGCTCTGGCTGATCGGTGCCGACGCCGGCGCGGCACCGGAGACCCAGATCCAGCAGGCAGAGGTCGACGTCACCGACCGCAACCACCCGGCGACCCGCGACCTGCCGATGAACTGGACCCGCGACGACCAGTGGATCAGCTGGGACCCGAACCCGGTTGGTCGGGTGCACGTCGTCGCCCAGGTCGACGAGACCAGCTACGACGCAGGGCTCAGCGGCAACGGACCGTTCCACCCGGTGGCCTGGTGCCACGACTACGACGGTGGCCGGTCGTTCTACACCGGAATGGGCCGCACCGAGGCAAGCTGGGCCAAGGACCTCCAGTTCCGCGACCACATCCTCGGCGCAATCCAGTGGACCGCCGGCACGGTACGCGGTGACTGCCAGGCGACGATAGCCGCCAACTACCGGATCGAGCGGCTCACCGGCACCAACCAGCAGGGTGAACTGGATCAGGTCGGTGAGCCGCACGGCCTGACCATCGCGCCGGACGGCACGGTCTTCTACATCGGCCGCGCCGCCTGCCCCTCCGGGGCGATCCCCGACTGGTCGAACCCGGACATCGGCAAGGGCTGCGGCACCATCCACCAGTGGGATCCGCGGACTCGGGAGGTGAAGCTGCTCACCACTCTGGAGGTGATGGGCAACCGGGGCAGCGGCAGCGAGCTGGTCAAGAGCGAGGAGGGTCTGCTGGGCATGACCCTGGATCCGGCGTTTACCGACAACGGCTGGTTCTACGTGTACTGGATGCCCCACGAGTCGATCGACCGGGAGAACCGGATCGGCCAGCGGACCGTGTCCCGGTTCACCTACGACCACGACAACGCCAGCATCGACCAGGCCACCCGGAGAGACCTGCTCAGCTGGGACACCCAGATCCACAGCTGCTGCCACGCCGGGGGTGGGATGACCTTCGACGACGCGGGCAACCTGTACGTCAGCACCGGTGACGCCAACTCGTCCGGTGGCTCCAGCGGCTACTCCGGCAACAACTGGACCCAGGAGTACGCCGGCGTCTCGTTCCAGGATGCCCGCCGTACCGCCGGCAATACCAACAACCTCAACGGCAAGATCCTGCGGATCACACCGAAACCGGACGGCACGTACAGCATCCCGGACGGCAACCTGTTCACCGGCGAGGAGGAAGGCGGCGGCAAGACCCGCCCGGAGATCTACGTCATGGGGGTACGCAACCCGTCGCGCATCGCCTGGGACCCGGTCAACGACTGGCTGACCGCTGCCTGGGTCGGCCCGGACGCCACCAACCCGGATCCGGAACTCGGTCCGGCGAAGTACGAACACGCCACGATCATCACCTCCGCCGGTAACCAGGGCTGGCCGTACTGCATGGGCAACCGGCAGCCGTACCGGGACCGCAGCAACACCGACGCGTCGGTACTGACCGGCTGGTACGACTGCGACAATCCGCGGAACACCTCGCCGCGGAACACCGGGCTGGTGAATCTGCCGCCGGTGCGCGACAACATGATCTGGTACTCGCCGCAGGGCGGCGGCCCGGTCTTCCCGACCCGTGCCGGTGGCAGCGGGTTGCCCACGTACGAGCCGGGCGAAGAGACCTTCACCCGGCCCTACCTGCGCGGTGGCGGCCAGGCCGTGATGAACGGCCCGACGTACCACCGCTCACAGGTCGACACCGACAGCGGTGTGGCCTGGCCGGTGCACTGGGACGGCAAGTGGTTCATCGGTGACCAGTCCAACGCGGACAACCGGGTGGCGGTCACCGTCGACCCGGCGGTGGTGCCCGACCAGGGCGCCCCCGCCTACGCGGAGGACCTTCGGGCGATCATTCCCGGTGGCAACGGCGGCACCCAGTTGCAGCACTGGATGGACGCCAAGTTCGGCCCGGACGGCGCGCTCTACCTGCTGGACTACGGCGGCGGATTCTTCACCCTGCACGGCAATCAGAAGCTGATCCGGATCGTCTACGACGGCGGCGCGCCGACCCCGGGACCGGAGTACGCCTCGGCCCGGGTCCCGGATCCGAGCGACCCGCGAACGGTGACCTTCTCCAGCCACCGGGTGGGCGGGGTGGCCTGGGAGTGGACCTTCGGTGAGGGCAACCGGGTGTCGCACCTGCCGCACCCGACCCACACCTACCGCAAGCACGGGCGGTTCGAGGCGACGGTGAAGGTGACCTACGCCGACGGCGAGGTGGCCGAGCACACCGTCGTGGTCGACACCGGCTGCGATGCACCGGATGCCCGGGAAACGGTCTGGCTGCTGGACACCGACACCGGGGTGACGAACCACGACGCCGGTGCCGGGTGCACGGTCAACGATCTGATCGACGACGAGCGGCAGTGGCCGAACCAGGGCTCGTTCACCAGCCACCTGGACGAGGTGCTGGCGCAGCTCACCGACGGCGAGGTGCTCGACGAGCAGGAGGCGGCGACGCTGCGGACCGCCGGTGCCGACTCACCCGTCGGTCGGACCGCCGGCTACCGGACGCTGTTCGACGGCACCAGCCATTCGCTGTCAGGGTGGCGGCAGGCCCCCGGAGGCACGTTCCGGCTGCTACCGGATGGGTCGATCAGCAGCTCCGGCGGGCTGGGCATGCTCTGGTACGGCGAGGAGGAGTTCGCCGACTACTCGCTACGGCTGCGGTTCAAGGACGTGTCACCGGGTGACACCCGGGCCAACAGCGGGGTGTTCGTCCGGTTCCCGGATCCACGAGTGCCGGTGGACGAGCGGCCGGAGGGCAGCTGCGGCACGGTCGGCTCCGCCCGCAGTTCCCAGGCCTGGGTGGCGATCTTCTGCGGCCATGAGATCCAGCTCTACGACGGAGCGGGCGGAGAACCGCAGAAGACCGGGTCGATCTACAATTTCCAGCCCAACGACCTGGACCAGGCGCTGCCCGCACCGAAGGGCGAGTGGAACGACTACGAGATCCGGGTAGTCGGACAGCACTACACGATCATCCGTAACGGGGTGACGATCAGCGAGTTCGACAACGTGCCGGGCAAGCAGTCGTCCCGGGCGGGTGACCCGCCCACCGATCTGCGCCAGTTCGTCAGCGGATTCATCGGTCTGCAAAACCACGGTAACAGCGACGTGATGGAGTTCCGCGACGTACGACTACGGACTCTCTGACCGGTGACGTGCCGGGCCCGGACAATGCGTCCGGGCCCGGCACGTCAGGTCGTCCGGCCGGCGACCTTCGCCCACAGCTCAGTGACGACGACCCGCCGCAACGACGGCACCAGCACCGTGTAGCCCGACCAGATCAGGCCGATCGCGCTGCATGAGGCGGCTGTGTGGAGCAGTCCGTCCCCGGCCAGCGCCCAACCGACGACGGCCGTGGCTGCCACCGCTGGCGCCAGCAGCGACAGCAGCCGGACCAGTTGGCGCAGCAGCTGCAGCGACAACGCCGAGCCGACCAGCATCACGAGGCTGGCGACCGTCGCGGCGACACCGATGGTGACCGGACCCCAGTAGCGCCACTTGACAATCCTCCCCGCCCTGAAGGACTCCGTTGGGGAACGGCCAAGACATGATGTACCGCCTGTCAGCCGGCGAGGTCGAGTTGGGTGAGGTGACTGGTTCTGGTGCGGCCGAGGGGCGTGTCGGTGAGCCATGCGTCGATGCGGATGACGTTGACGGCGGTCGCGGCGAGGAGGTGACCGAGGTGTGTCTTGTCCATGCCGAGGTAGCGGGTGCGTCGGATGCCGGTGCGTCGGGTCGTCTGGGAGATGGTGGCCTCGACACCAGCGCGGATGTGGTAGCTCTGTTGCCAGGCTTCGGTGGTCTGTTCGCGACGTCGGCTGTCCAGGATCTGCTGCTGGGCTGCGGGAAGCAGGGTGAGACTGCGTCCCCGTTCGCTGTTGACCGCGGCAGTGGTGCAGGCCGCGCGGACGGGGCAGCCGGTGCAGTCGGTGGCGGCGAAGTGGACCCGGGCCAGCTCGGTGCCGCTGTTCTTGCGCTGGGTGGACCAGCTGATGCTGGCCTTGCCCTGCGGACAGGTCACGGTCCTGGCCTGCCAGTCGACGCGGAACGCCGACTGCGGGAGACGTTCACCCTGGTGGGTATCGGGCCCGACGGGTCCGAGCAGGTCAACCCGGTGCTCATCGCGGGCGGTCAGAACATGCGCGGCGGTGACGTAGCCCGCATCGACCACATGCTGTTCGGGCATCAGCCTGCGCGTCGCCAGGTTCTGGTGTAGGAGTCGACCCGGGCGCCGTAGCGTTCGACCCGGCCGGCGTCGATCAGCGGCGTCAGCCACCCCGGTACGGTTGCGGCCAGGACCTCCAGGGCCGCCCGCAGGGTCTCCCCGACGAACTCCATCCGGTTCAGCGTGCGCACCGCCGCGAGGACATGCGTGGAGTCCGTCCGCTGTCGACCGCCAGCGCGCAGCAGTCCCTGCCGCGCGCACCGGTCCAGGACCACATCCAGTATCTTCTCCTCGATGCCGTGCTTGATCAGCCGGGCACGGAAGTCGCTGAGCACCGTGAAGTCGAACCCGGGATCGTCGAGTTCCAGGCCGAGCAGATACTTCCAGTCCATCCTCGCCCGGACCTGGTCGGCGGCCTGACGGTCGCTGAGCCCTTCGGCGTACCGCAGCACCGACACCAGCGCCAACGCCCCCGGCGACGCCGCCGGACGGCCTCCCGCCGGGAACGCCTCCGCGAACATGTCATCGGTGAACACCGGGCCCAGCGCGTCACGGATCCGCATGGCCAGGGTGCCCTTCGGGAACGACGCCCTGACCACCCGCGCGGTCCACTCCGGCATCCCACGGTCGTCCCACGACTGCAGCGACATACTGAACCCTTTCCACCCGATCAACCCGGTAATCATGCCAACGGACAAATCCAACGGGTTTGGCCGTTCCCCAACGGAGTCCTGAAGGCCGGAGTATCCACAGAAGGAATCCGATGACCGCCGGACGGCGCTCGGCCGCCGGGCGGCTGCCCCGCTGGAACACCGTGGTGTCGGCAACGTTCTCCAATAGCTCGATCCGGGAGAAACCGGATGATGCCAGGTGTACGCGTACCGCGTCACTGGTCGCGATCGCCACCACGTCGGGCCGGACGGCGAGGTCGCGCTCGCCGTTCGCCACGGCCCCCGGGTCGACGCCGGGAATCTGGCCAGCAGGTCGACGCAGTGGTAGACGACCACGTCCGCCGCGGCCTCGAGGCCGTAGGTCACCGGGGTGAAGGTCCACAGCACCCGCGGCCGGTCACTGGTGAGCCAGGTCGCCGTCGCCCGGCGCAGGACGGCCCGGTTCAATGGTCGCGTCGGTGCCCGGTGCACCGGTACCACCAGCGGCGAGACGATCGTGGTGTTCGCCGGCCTCGCTCTGGCCGGCTGGCGGGTGGACGGACCGGCCGACGCGCCGAAGGCCCGCCGGACGCGGCCGACCATCCGGGCGAGGTCGTCGGGACGCAGTGTCGGTCGACGTAGACCGAGCGACTCCACGAAGGTGACCTGCGCACCGACCGCCAACTCACGGGTGACGTAGTGCTGGTTGGTGGCGACAGCCGAATCCCATTCGGCCGTGCCCAGGATCAGCACGCTGACCGCGGATTCTGTCGCACCGCCCAGTGTACTCAGCATCGTCCATCCCAACGAGTCCGCCGGGCAGAGGAATCGACAGTTACTCGACCCACTGACGGCCTTCGTCGCACCACGGCCCGCCGACTGCGACAATCGCGCCATGGGTGACAGCGATGAGAGCCTCGACCGTGCCTCGGCGAGCGCGGACTTCCTGGAATGGAGCTTCTCCCTGAAAGGAGGAAGTTCCCCGTGGTCGGTAGAGCAGAGCATGACCCAGTTACTCGCCCACGAGAGCGCCGAAGGGATCAGCCTGCCACTCGCCGACGCCGTACAGGCCGACGCCGCGGTCATTCACGAACTTGGCCGGCGGCGGACCCCGACGGCGGTCGCCGCGCTACGCGGTCTCCAGGCGATGAGCACCATCGACACCCAACGGGAACTCGCCCGGCTCAACGCCGACCGGCTCGTCGGGCACGGGCTGCCGGAACCGCCCTGGACCGGCAGCATCGGCCGGGTCGACGTCGACTGCTGCCGGTGGGCGCACGACCCGTACGGTGAGACGGCGGTGCTGCTCTGCGGCTTCTCCTACGGCGGCACCGACGAACACGGCATCCTCACCGTGATCGACCAGGCGATCGGCGGTGGACGGATCCGGGAGATCCTGCTCGGCACCCGGGTCGACTCGCTGCGGCAACTGCTCGACCGGACACACGGGGGCGAGGACGGTTTCGTGACCGAACCGCTCGATCCGGCGCTGGCCCGACGGCTGATCGAGGACGCCGTCGCCACGTCGGACGAGCTGATGGAGAACCCGGAGTACAAACTGCGACCGATGCCCGACGCGTACCGGAAGATGCGGGCGTTGACGCTGGCCCGGGCCCGCGCGCTCAGTGACGTCGCGGCCCCGCCGGATCCGTTTCCGACCACCGTGGAGATCGAGCTGCTGAAGCGGGCGTTCCTGGCCTCCGAGGCGGCGGCCGGGTTCCCGACCGACGGCACCGCCAGCCGCGCGGTCGACCTGCTCGTCGAGCAGTTCGTCGAGCAGGCCGCCTGCCATCCGCTGCAGCTGGGGCCACGCCGGGTGCTCGCCGTGCTCGGCCTGCCGGCGCTCGCCGCCGAAGCCGGTGCCGATCCGGTGGCCGGACCGGTGCTTCCCGACGTCGCCGCCGCCTGGGTCGGCTGGACCGCCACCGAGCGCGGATTGAGCCCCGACGCGAGTGAGCGACTCACGCGTACGGCGGACCAGGCCTGCGCTCAGCTGCGGTCGGCGATCGCCGGCGGCAATCCGCCGGTCTGACCGCCGGCGCGCCGCACCGGCAGGTCGTTGACAGAGCACACCGCTGCCGGCCAGGATGATCGAATCCGTACTGGTCGATCCTTCTCGCCTACCCGTGGCGGTGCCGTACGGTGCGTCGTCGCGGGTCGTTCCGGCCGTCGCCCTGCTCCCACCCATGGATCAGCGGCACCGCGAGTGAAAGGTCCCACATGGTTCCCTCACCTGCATCCCAGTGGCGACGGCAACTCGCGGCGGCCGTGGCCGCCGCCGGTGCCGTCGTCCTGTTGGCCGGGCCGGCCACCGCCGTGCCGGCCACTGCGCCGTCCGTCGACCGTCCGCAGGCTACCGAGCGGCCGCGGATCCAGGCCCCGCTCGAACGGCTGGCCGACGAGCAGGCCAGCGTCGTAGAGGTCGTCGTGACCGACCGCGACGAGCTCGACGCTCTCGTCGCCACCGGAGTCGACCTGGATCACCACGTGTCGCAGACCGCCGCCGGGATCGTCGTCCACGCCGTCGTCACCCCGACCGAGATCGACGCTTTGCGGGCCGGTGGCTTCCGGATCGGCAAACTGCTACACGAGCCGGCCGACGCCCGGGCACGCGTCGCCGAGCGGGAGGCGACGATAGCCCGCCACCGCGCCGACAACCAGACGTTCACCGCGCGGGTGCGGCAGGACGCCGCGGTGGCCGACATCAGGATCATCCGGGCCGACTACTACACCTCCGGCACCGACCAGGTGCTGTCGGTGGAGGCGAAGTGGGCCCAGGGGCAGAGCTCACCGAGCACGTTGACCGTGTCCCGGGACAGCGGCCCGGGCACCGCCATGGGTTCCGGTGGCACACAGGTCATCACACGGTTCGTCGACGCCGGCGTCTATCTCTACCACCGGGGCGCCGGCACAGTCGGCGTACGGCCGGACCGGATCCAGATCGTCAGCCCGACCGGCGACGTGGCGGTGGCCGAGGTCGAGCAGTGGCTGCCGATCCCGGACGACTCCCCCGAGGGACCCGGATACCAAAAGGACTTCGTCACCAGCTACCTCACCCCGACCGAACTGTACGACCGGATCCAGCGGCTGGCCGACGAGTTCCCCCACCTCGCCGAGGTCGTCGAACTGCCGTACCGGACCAACGGGTACCGGCGCAAGGCACAGGTCGTGCTGGGTGACACCACGGCGAGCCGGGTCGCCGTCGACTCGCACGCGTGGGGGCACCAGGGCGGCAACGACATCACCGTCGAACTGGTCGACCCCGGTGCCGGCGACCGGCCCCTGTCGGTCACCGTCGACGGCAGCGCCATCCGGGTCGACCTGGGCACCGACGGTGGCGGCACGGTGGTCAGCACCGCCGCGCAGGTCACCGCCGCGATCAATGCCTCGGCGGGCGACCTGGTCAGCGCCTACACCTACCGGGGCGGCGCTGGCGACGGCGTGGTCACCCCGGCCCCGGTGACCCCGTTGAGCGACAACCTGACCGCGCCGGCCACCGTCTCCCGCGACCCGCACCCGGTGTACGCGCTGCGGATCGGCAAGTACCGGGACGGCTCGCGCACCGGGGTGCTCGCCTACGCGCAGGAGCACGCCCGCGAATGGGTTCCCCCGCTGGTCGCGATCGAGACCGCCGAACGCCTGCTCCGCAACCACCGTGCCGACGAGAACACCAAGCAGCTGCTCCGTACGCTGGACATCTGGATCGCACCGTCGATCAACCCCGACGGCGGCCACTACTCCTTCTACGATTACGGATTCCAGCGCCGCAACATGACGAACCACTGCGCCGCCGGTGGGGCGACCGACGCGCTGGCCCGCAACTCGTGGGGTGTGGACAACAACCGCAACTACACCGAGTACAGCCTTTTCGACGGGTACTCCGGCGCGTCAACCAGCTGCACCAGCGACGTGTACGCCGGCCCGAGCGAACTGTCCGAGCCGGAGAACCGGAACCTGGACTGGCTGGCCAGCCGGCCGAACATCAAGTTCTCGATGAACCTGCACTCGTCGGGCAACTACTTCATGTGGTCGCCGGGTGCATACGTCACCCCGGGCCGGGTCACCGCACCACGGCCGACCCTGGCGGAGGAGTCCTTTTTCTGGGGCGCGTCGTCGCGAATCCTCACCGCGATCAAGCGGCACCGCAACCTGGCGGTGACCCCGGCCAGGACCGGTCCCATCTCCGACGTGCTCTACTCCGCTGCCGGCAACTCCGGCGACATGCTGTGGTACAGGTACGGCATCTACGCGTGGAACTTCGAGGTCGGTACCTCGTTCCAGCCGGCCTGGGACGAGGCACACCAGCAGACCATGGAGTACGCCAACGGTCTCGTGGAGCTGATGCGGGTGGCCCGTGACCACGACAAGGACCGCAGACGGCCGACGAGTTCCCTGGTCACCTCGCCCGGTCCGGACGACACCCTGGTCGACGTCCGGTTCGAGGTCAGCGAACCGGCGGCGATCTTCTACACGTTGGACGGTAGTCAGCCGACCTTCGGGTCGACGCTCTACACCGCTGGCGGCGTACGGGAGGGCGGCGAGACCCTGACCGTGCCGTACGGGACGAAGGTCTTCTGGTTCTCGGTGGACGCGGCGGGCAACATCGAGAACAACTACAAGCCGGACACCGACGCCAAGAACTGGCGGCGTGGGTTCGCCACCGTTTCCGACAGTTGACCTGCCCGGCCGGCGGCGGTCACCAGCGCTTGCGCCGGTAGTGGCCGTGGTAGCCGTGGTGACCGCTGCCGTAGTGACCGTAGTGACCACCACGGTGCCGGCGGTTGAGCCGGTGGTCGACCTCACGGAGCAGGCTGTCGACCGGCGAGCCGTGCCCCCGCCGCCGGGCGTGCCGGCTCAGCTTCGACGCGAGCATCGACAGCAGAGAACGTTTGACGAAGCTGCTCATCGTAGGCTCCTCCAGCCCTGGGTCCCGACGCCCGCCACGGTAGCTCGCGGTGTCCAGCTCCACCTGGACGAAAGCTGACGGTCAACTGGCAGTACGACGGCCCACCTCCTGGCACGGTGCCGACGTCTGCCATGCTCGCAAGTGTGACCACCGGGTTTCCTACCGGCCGGCGTCGCGGCCGACGTCGCGGCCGGACCCTGCGTACCCTGCTGATCCTCGTCGCCGTCGCGACGGTACCGGCCGTCGTCGCGCTGGGTGTGGTCGTGGTGCCGTGGCTGCGGGAGCCGGGGCCGCGGCCGTTGTTCCAGCTCCCGGTCGCCTGCGGCGAGACCTGGCAGCTGGGCACCTACCCCGGCCACGACGACTACGACGTCGACCTGTTCCCGACCGAGGGCGACCCGTGGGGTAGGCCGGTGCTCGCCTCCTACGACGGTGTCGTCACCGTGGCCGGCGTCAACGGCTCGGTCGGCGGTCGTAACCCGGAGGATCCGGACGGGCCCCGGGGGCGCGGTGGCGGCTACTGGGTCAAGATCGACCACGGCGGCCGTTGGGAGACGCAGTACCTGCATCTACTCGAACCGCCGATGGTCCGGGAAGGTCAGCGGGTGGCGCGCGGCGAGCAGATCGGGCTGCTCGGCAGCACCGGCAACTCGGGCGCGCCACACCTGCACTACGAGCAACGGCGCGGCTGGCAGAAGGTGGAGACCTACTTCGACGGCCTGCCGTCGGGCATCACCCACGACGACTACGAGTACACCGTACGGCTGACCAGCAACAACTGCTGACCCCCACACGGCCCGGCGAGCCGGGCCCTCGACGTACCCGCTCCGCCCGGCTAACATTTCCGCCGTCTGGATCTGCTGGCGCGATTCACCAGGCACCGACCACACGTACGTACGTCCGTGCAGGAGCCTTCATGCGCCTCAGATACCACCCACCCCGTCCACCTGCGCGACTGGCCGCCCTCGCCGCGGCCGTCGCGACCGCGCTGGTCGCCACGATCGCGACCGCCCCGTCCGCGACGGCGGACACCACGCTGCTCGCCAATGATTTCGAGTCCGGCTCGTACGCACCGTGGGGCCCCCGCGGTGACGTGACGTTGGCAATCGCCGAGGAAGGCCGGGACAGCGCGGCAAGCCTGTCGGTCACCGGCCGTACCGCCGACTGGCAGGGCCCCGCGACCAGCGCGACCGACCTGTTCTCGCCCGGCGTCGTCCACTCGGTCACCGGCTGGGTGAAGCTGCCGGCCGGCACCGAGGGCGCGGCCGGTGTCCACTTCACCGTCGCAGCCACCCCGGCCGACGGCGGCGACGACACCTACACCTGGATCGGCGACGCCGCCGAGACCACCGCCGACACCTGGGTCCAGATCGGCGGTGAGTACACCATGCCGACGGGCCTGACCTCGGCGACGCTGTACGTCGAAGCCGCCGGAACCACTCCCTTCCTGCTCGACGACGTCCTCGTCACCAGCCCCGACGAGACACCCGGCGTAGTCACGGTGAGCGCGGTCGACTTCGAGGACGGCACCACCGGCACCTGGTCCGCCAGCGGTGGACCCACCCTGACCGTCGTGGACACCGAGAACGGCCGGGCGCTGCGGGTCAGCGACCGTGTCGAAGGGTTCGACGGGCTGCAGAGCCCGGCCGGAATCTTCACCGCCGGCGTCACCCACACGTTCTCGGCGCGCGTCCGGCTGGCCCCGGACGGGCCGGCGTCGTCCGGATTCCGGTTCGTCATGAAGCCGGACTACAACTGGATCGGCAACACCACGGTCACCGCCGACGACTGGACCACGGTGACCGGCGAGTTCACCGTGCCGACCGACGCCGACCCGGCCACACACCAGGTCTACCTGGAAGCCGCCGAGGCCACCGCCACGTACCTGGTCGACGACATCCTGATCACCGCGCCGGACACCGGACCGGGCGGGGCGCCGCCGGGCACCGTCGTCATCGACAGCGACTTCGAGGACGGCCTCGACGGTTGGGTGCCGCGCGACGGTGGCCCGGGAGCACCGACGGTCGAGCTGACCGGTGTCGCGCACGGCGGCGAGGCGGCCGCGCTCGTCACCGACCGGGTCAACCAGGGCGCCGGGATCGGGCGCGACGTCACCACCGCGTTCGAGCCGGGCGTAGGCTACGAACTGTCCGGCTGGCTGCGGTTCGCGCAGGGTCAGCCGACCGATGACATCTGGTTGAGCATCGCCGCCACCACCGCCGACGGTAGTCAGTCGTTCAGCACCCTCGCCCAGTTCGACACGGTCACCGACGACGGGTGGACCGAGGTGACCGCGAGCTTCACCGCGCCGACCTTCACCAGCGCGTTCCTCTACTTGGAGACCAGCTGGCAGGGAGCGGACGTCACCGGCAACACCAGCGACTTCCTGCTCGACGACGTCGTGGTGCGGGTGCCCGAGCCACCGGTCGTCGAGGACCTCACCGGGATACACGAGACCACCGACTTCCCGGTCGGCGTCGCGATCGACAGCCGGGAGACCGTCGGGTCCGCCGCCGAGCTGCTGACCCGGCACTTCACCAACATCACGCCGGAGAACCACATGAAGCCGGAGGCGTGGTACGACGCGGACCGCAACTTCCGGCCGCACGAGCAGGCGATCGCAATGATGGACTTCGCGCAGACCAACGAGATCGGCGTGTACGGGCACGTGCTGGTCTGGCACAGCCAGACCCCCGAGTGGATGTTCCAGGACGCCGACGGCGAGCCGTTGAGTTCGTCGGCCGCCGACCAGCAGGTGCTGCGCGACCGGCTGCGCGGGCACATCTTCGCGGTGGCCGAGTCGCTGAGCGACCGGTACGGCCGGTTCGGCTCCGCCGCCAACCCGCTGAACGCGTTCGACGTGGTCAACGAGGTGGTCAGCGACAGCGGCGAGTACTCCGACGGCCTGCGCCGCAGCGAGTGGTACCGGATCCTCGGCGAGGAGTTCATCGACCTGTCGTTCCAGTACGCCGAAGAGGCGTTCAACGACATGTACGCGGTGGCGGACACCGATCCGGTCGCCTTGTTCATCAACGACTACAACACCGAACAGAGCGGCAAGCAGGCGCGCTACCACGCGCTCGTCGAGCGGCTACTCGACCGGGGGGTGCCGCTCGACGGGGTGGGACACCAGTTCCACGTGTCGCTGTCGACACCGGTCGGCAGCCTCGAAACCACGTTGGAGAGGTTCGCCGGTCTGCCGGTGGTCCAGGCGGTCACCGAGCTCGACGTCACGATCGGGACCCCGGTGACCCAGGCCAACCTGATCGAGCAGGGCTACTTCCTGCGGGACGCGTTCCGGATCTTCCGGGCGTACAGCGAGAAGCTGGCCGTCGTCACCGTGTGGGGGCTGACCGACGGCCGGTCGTGGCGCTCCGACAACGGCGCCCCGCTGCTGTTCGACGACGGGTACCAGGCCAAGCCGGCGTACTACGGCGCGGTCGACGCGGAGCTGCCGGCCCGGCTGCGCACCGCGAACGTCTTCGCCGGCGACGTCGCGTTGTCCGCCGGGGTCACCTCGGATCTCACCTGGCGCAAGCTGCCCCTGCATCAGGTGGAGGAGACGGCGGGGTTCCAGCTGCGCTGGTCGGCCGACCGGCTGACCGCGTACGTCTCGGTCACCGACGCCAACCCGTCGTCGGACGACCGGGTCGAGTTCGTGCTCGACGGGGAAACGTACCCGGTGTTCCGGGACGGATCGGGTGACGTACCGGCGGTGGCGACCGAGCGGGACGGCGGTTACGCCGTCGTCGCGCAGCTGCCGCTGTCCGACCCGGCGGAAGGCGGCACCGTCCCCTTCGACGTGCGGGTCACCGACGACGCCGCCACCACCGGCTGGGCCACGGCCGGCACCGTCGGCACCCTCACCCTGGTCGAGGAGCTGTCCTACCTGGAGGTGGTACGGACGCCGAGCGCACCGGCCATCGACGGTACGGTCGACGCGGGCTGGTCGCACGCGACCGAGGTCACCACCGCCAAGCAGGTGTCCGGCACCGACGGAGCGGTGGCCACCGTCCGGACCCTGTGGCAGGACCAGACGTTGTACGTGCTGGCCGAGGTGGCCGACCCGGTGGTCGACGTCACCGGCTCCGATCCGTGGACGCAGGACTCGGTGGAGATCTACGTCGACGCCGGCAACGCGAAGAACGGCCCTTACCGCTACGACGACACGCAGATCCGGATCAACGCCGACAACGTCGTCTCGTTCGGCACCGGGGACGAGGCGTTCCAGGCCGGCCGGTTGACCAGCGCGGTGGTGCGTACCGACACGGGCTACACCGTCGAGGCGGCGATCAGTCTGCTCGAGTACGGCGGTCTGGACACCTTCCACGGGCTGGACTTCCAGGTCAATGACGCCGCCGACGGTGCCCGTACGGCGATCCGCAACTGGGCCGAGCAGAACGGTGTCGGCTACCAGACGACCGCGCGGTGGGGGGTCGGCCGGCTGGTCGACGGCACCAACGTCGACGTGGCGTTCGAGCCGATCACGCAGTGGGACTCGGACGGCGGCGGCGGGTACTGCACGGAGATCGTCGCCAGCAACGCCACCGATCAGCCGGTCGACTGGCGGGCGGCGGTCGAGCTGCCCGGCGACATCTACACCGCGTGGAACTTCGAGCGGGAGTCGTTCGGCGACGGGACCTGGCGGATCACCGGCGTGGACTGGAACCGGACGTTGAAGCCGGGTGCCCGGACGTTCAGCGTCGGGTACTGCGCCACCTGGTGACCACCGCCCGGGGGTGCGCCGACGGTCGTCGGCGCACCCCCGGGTCGCCCCCGGCTCGCCGTCGGCGGGCGGATTGCCGGGCCGGGGCATTGCCCGGTCGACCGGACCGGGCATACCATCAGGTCAACCAAGCACTTGCTTGGCGGGTTCTCGGGTCCCGCCCGGGCACCCGCACGCCCGCCGATCCCCCGGGAGCTCCGATGGCCCGTAGCTACCTCGGTCACGTCCTACCCGACCGCCTCGACCTGAAGATCGAACCGACCCGGACGGCGCTGCTCGTCGTGGACATGCAGAACGACTTCGTGCACGACGACGGATACTGCGCGAAGGCCTTCGGCACGGCGATGGTGGCCGGCTTTCAGAGCGTGGTGACGCCGATCGCCCGGCTCGCCGCCGCAGCCCGCACCGCCGGCGTCGCGGTGCTCTACTGCCGGGTGGTGCAGCATCCCGACGGGTCGCTGGCCTCACCGGTCTGGCTCGCCGACAACCTGCGGCACGGCTTCGAACCGCTGCACTGCATGCGGGGCACCTGGGGTTGGGAGATCGTGGACGAGCTCGCCCCGCAGCCGGGCGACGTGGTGTTCGAAAAGCTGCGGCGCAGCGCGTTCGTCGGCACCCAGCTGGAGAACCTGCTCCGCAGCCGGGACATCCGCAGCCTGGTGGTGGCCGGTGTCGCCGGCACCGGATGTGTCGAGTCCACCGTCCGCGACGCGATCGAACGGGACTACTTCACCGTCGTGCCGGCCGACTGCGTCGCCAACAACAACGCCGAGCTCACCGCCGCCTGCGAACCGGCGTTCCGGGCCCTGCTCGCCCCGGAGGACTGGACCACCAGCGATCAGGTCGTCGCGGTCTGGTCCGGCTCCTGACCCCGCACCGGCAGGCGAGCACGGCGTCACTGTCGTGGGGCCGAGGTACCGGTAGGGCGTGATGCCACAGGTGCATCTTGATGCACCTGTGGCCTCACGCTCGCGGAGTGACCTCGGGTTCCCGTCAGCCGAACCGGCCCGTCAGCCGAACCTGGTCGCGGCGTCGGCCCGCAGCCGGGCCTTGTCCGCCTTGCCGCCCGCGCTCAGCGGCAGCTCGGCCAGGGTGACCAGCCGTTCCGGCCACTCGTACTTGGAGACGCCCCGGGCGGCCAGCTCGGCCCGCAGCTCGTCGAGGGTCAGCTCGGCTCCGTCGGTTGTCACCACGTACGCACAGGCCCGCTCGCCGAGCACCTCGTCGGCGGCCGGCACCACCGCCACCTGGGCGACCCGTTCACAGCCGCCGACCGCCTCCTCGACGGCCAGCACGCTGATGTTGTGCCCACCCCGGATGATGAAGTCCGCCACCCGGCCGGTGACCGTCAGGTAGCCGGCCGGGTCGATCCGCACCAGATCACCGGTGAGCATCCAGCCCTGCGGGTTGACCAGCTGCCGGTTGGCATCCGGGTCGTCGTAGTAGCCGGGAGTCAGCCCAGGGCCTCGGGCGGCGCACTGCCCCGGCCCGCCGGACGCGGTCACGTCGGCGCCGTCGGCGTCGAACAGCCGCACCCGCATCTGCGGGATCACCCGGCCGGCGGTGCCCAACCGGTGCTCCCGGGAGTCGTCGACCCGGGTCACACTGATCGGTCCGGCCTCGTTGGAACCGTAGAACTGCAGCACGGCGCAGCCGGTCTCCTCCTCGAACCGCGCCGCCCGCTGCGCCGGCACCCGTTCCCCGCCGGTGAACAGCACCCGCAGCGACGACACGTCCCGCCCGGCGTACCCACCGGCGTTGAGCATCATCACGAACTGGCTGGTCACGGCGGCGAGCACGGTGACCCGGTGCCGTTCGATCAGCTGCCAGGTCTGCTCCGCGTCGAACTCCTCGGCGAGCACGGTCGGGTAGCCGTACATGGTGGGCACCACGTGCCCGCTCCACTGCCCGAAGCCGTACGGGGCGGGCAGCACACTGGCGAACACCTCGTCCGGGCCGAACCGGGCGGCCTCGGCCGCGAGCGGCCCGAAGTACTTGCGGGTGTTCATCGTCTGCATCACGCACTTGGGCAGCCCGGTCGTGCCCGACGTGGAGTTGAGGAAGAAGAGGTCGTTGGCGCCGAGGCCGCGGCCGGCGAGGGCGGCGGCCGCCGCGGCCACGTCCGGCAGCGGGAGCGGCTCACCGTCGCGCAGCAGGCTGACCTCGCCGGCGGCGGTGAGCTGCACGGTCAGGTGCGCCGGCCGGTCGGCCGGGGGTTCACCGGCCGGCGGTTCACCGGCGCGCAGCTCGGCGGCCAGGTCGGCGGCGGCGCGGCCCCGGTGCACCGGCCGGGTGAGCAGCGCGGTCGCCCGGGTACGCCGGATGAGGTGCCGTACCTCGGCCGTGCCGGTCCGCGGGCCGATGCCGACCGTCACCAGGCCGGCCTTCTGCGCCGCCAGGTAGGCGACGTGCACCAGTGCGCCGTTGGTGAGCAGGGTGGCGATCCGCTCCCCCGGCCGCAGGCCGGCCAGAACGTAACCGCCGGCCAGCCGGGTGCTCAGCGTGTCGTACGCCGACCAGCTCAGGGTGGCGTCGGTGGCGAAGAACGCCGGGTCGTCGGGGCGGGCGGCGGCGTGCCGGGCGACCATCGACGCGATGGTGTCGTCGTCCCAGTGCCCGGCCCGGGTGTACTCGTCGATGGTCGCCCGGTCGAAGACGGCCGGTCCGGTGGCTGCGGTCATACGTTCTCTCCTGTGGTGCGGCCGGTTCTTTCTCCTGCGGGACGGCCGGTCGGTGCCGGGTCGGGCCACAGCGACGCGAGCCGCTCGGCGACGGAGTCGAGGGCGGCCAGCCGGTCCGCCCGGGTGGCCGCCGGTGGCAGCCGGGTGAACGGCGCGACGACCAGGTGGTCCAGACCGGCGTCGCGGTACGCCTCGACGGCGGCGACGCTGATCTCGCCGGAGAGCCGGACGTGGTGGGTGAAGTCGTCGTCGGCCCGGCCGAGCTCCTCCCGTAGCGCGGTGATCCGAGCGCACAACCGGGCGGAGGTGGCCAGGTCGACGTCCGGCCCGAACCAGCCGGCGCCGTGCCGGGCCGCCCGGCGCAGCGCGGCCTGGCTGTGCCCGCCGACCACCACCGGCACCGGCGGTTGCGGCGCGGCGCCGAAGTGCACGGTCGGAAAGTCGAAGAACCGTCCGTGGTGGGCGACCGGCCGGCCCGACCAGAGCAGGTCGAGCACCCGCAGCATCTCGTCGGTGCGGGCGCCACGGGTGCCGAAGTCGGCGCCGAGCGCGGCGAACTCCTCGGCCATCCAGCCGACCCCGACGCCGATCACCGCCCGGCCGGTGGACAGCTGCTGCAGGCTGGCCCAGGCGCGGGCGATGTGGAACGGGTCCCGCAGCGGGGCGATCAGCACGCCGGTGCCGAGCCGGATCCGGGTGGTCCGGGCGGCCAGGTGGCCGAGCGTCACCGTCACGTCGGCCAGTGGGGTGCTCGGCCGGATGCCGGGGTCGCCGGAGGACCGGTACGGGTAGGTCGGTGCGTAGCTTGCCGGGGTGATCACGTGGTCGGCCAGCCAGACGGTGTGGAAGCCGAGCTGCTCGGCGTGCACCGCGAGCGGCGCGTACTCGGCGGCCGGCAGACCGAACAACTGCAGGTCGAACCGCATCAGCCGGCACCGTCCGTCCGCTCACGCATGCTGCGGGCGTCGTGGCCGGCCAGCGGATCATCGCCGACCTCCGCGTTGTGCGCGTGCGCCACGTGGTGCAGACCGAACACCGAGTCCATCCCGGCGCGCAGGCCCATCAGGTCCTCGGCCTGGTTGACCGCCTTCTTGGTCAGCGCCAGGCCGAGCCGGGGCATGGTGGCGATCCGCCCGGCCAGCTCCATCGTGTACGGCTGCAGCTCGGCCCGGGGCACCACCCGGTTGACCATGCCGAGTGCGAGCGCCCGGTCCGCGTCGACCCGTTCGCCGAGGAAAAGGAACTCTTTGGCGAACCGGGGTCCCATCACCCACGGGTGGGCGAAGTACTCGACGCCGGGGATGCCCATCCGCACGACCGGGTCGGCGAACCGGGCGTCGTCGGCGGCGACGATCAGGTCGCAGCACCAGGCGAGCATCAGGCCGCCGGCGATGCAGGCGCCCTGCACCATGGCGATGGTCGGTTTGGGCAGTTCCCGCCAGCGCCGGCACATGCCGAGGTAGACCTCGGACTCACGGGCGAACCGGCTCTCCGCGCCGGCCTTGCCGACGTGGTCCCACCACAGCCCGGCCCGGCGGGGGAAGCTGCGGTCGGCGTCGCGCCCGGGGGTGCCGATGTCGTGCCCGGCCGAGAAGTGCTTGCCGGCACCGGCGAGCACCACCACCCGTACGTCGTCGTCGGCGGCTGCCCGGGAGAAGGCGTCGTCGAGGGCGTAGGTCATCGCGGAGTTCTGCGCGTTGGCGTACCGGGGGCGGTTCATGGTGACCACCGCCACCGGCCCGTCGGTGGTGTACCGGACCACCGCCTCGTCGTCGTGGGCCGTAGCGTCGTCGGCGGCGTCGGTCACGGTCGTCCTCCTTGCTCGGCGGTGGCGGCGGGCAGTCCGATCGCGGTGCCGAGCCGGTCGAGGTGGTAGTCGGTGCCGGCGGTCGCGGCCACGATCGCCCACACCCGCTTGGCGTACAGGTGCAGGTCGTACTCGGTCGTGTAGCCGATCGCGCCGTGGCACTGCAGCGCGGCGCGGGCGGTCCGTTCGGCGGCGTCGGCGGCGAGCAGGTAGCCGGCCGAGACATCGGCCGGGCGGCTGTCGGCACCGGTGGCAGCGGCCCAGCCGGCGGCGAGCACGGCCGGGGCGGCGAGTTCCAGCCCGAGCAGGGCGTCGGCGAGCTGGTGCTGCACCGCCTGGAAGCTGCCGACCGGGGCGCCGAACTGGCGGCGGGTGCCGACGTGCGCGACGGTGAGGTCGAGCATCCGGCGGCCGAGCCCGACGAGCTGGGCCGAGGCGGCCAGGGTGGCCCGGTCGGCGGTCAGCGCCAGCAGGTCAGCCGGCACGTCGAGCCGGATACCGACGGACGGCCCGACGGCGGGGTCGCCGGTGAGCCGCAGCGCGGCCCGGCTGCCGTCCATGGTCGGCACCGGCGTGGTCGCGACCTCGGCCGGCCGGACCAGTCGGGGTCCGTCCGGCGGTGTCAGGAGCAGCAGCAGGTCGGCCCGCTGCCCGTACGGGACCAGGCCACCCGGCCCGGCGACGGCGATCCGGCAGCGGCCCTCGACGAGCGCGGCGAGCTGCCCGCCGGGGTCGCCGGCGGCGGCCAGCAGCGGGCCGGCGACGGCGGCGGTCTCGGCCACCGGCAGCGGCACCGCAGCGTACCCGGCGGCGGTGAGGGGCGGCACCAGGTCCACCTCGGTCAGTCCGAGTCCACCGGCGGACTCGGGCACCGCCGCGGCGAGCAGACCCATCTCGGCGAGCGCGGTCCAGAGCCGGTCCAGCGGGGCGGGGTCGCCACCGGGCCAGCCGGCGCGGACCACCGCCGGTGGGCATTCGGCGGTGAGCAGATCGTCGACCGCGTCACGCAGCGTGGCCTGCTCGTCGGTGAGGGCGAACCGCATGCCGTCTCCTCCTCAGCGTCGGGGCAGGCCGAGCAGCCGCTCGGCGACGATGCCGCGTTGGATCTCGTTGGTGCCGGCGTAGATCGGGCCGGCCAGGGAGAACTGGAAGCCGCGGGTCCAGTCGACGTCGACCTCGGCGTCCGGGCCGAGCAGGTCGAGGGCGGTACGGTGCAGCGCGATGTCCAGTTCGGACCAGTGGATCTTGTTGAGGCTGGCGGCCGCGCCCGGTGGGTCGCCGTCGAGCATCCGGGTCACCTGGGCCAGGGTGAACAGCTGGTAGGCGCGGGCGCCGAGCCAGGCCCGGACCACCTGCTCGCGCAGCCGGCCGGTGAGCCGGTCCGGCCGGTCGCCGGCCAACTGGACCAGCCGGGCGGCGGCCGCGGTGAACCGGCCCGGCGGGCGCAGGGTGAGGCCCCGCTCGGAGCCGGTGGTGGCCATCGCCACCCGCCAGCCGGATCCGACCTCGCCGATCACGTCGGCGTCGGGCACGAACACGTCGTCGAGGTAGACGTCGGCGAACCCCTCGTCGCCGTCGAACCGGCCGAATCCCCGCACGGTCACCCCGGGGGTGTCCAGCGGCACCAGGAAGTAGGTCAACCCCCGGTGCCGCTGTTGCTGCGGGTCGGTGCGGAACAGACCGAACAGGTGGGTGCAGAACGCGCCCCGGGTGGTCCACGTCTTGTGCCCGGTCAGCCGCCACCCGCCGGCCGCGTCGTCGCGGACCGCCCGGCTGGTCAACGCGGCCAGGTCGCTGCCGGCACCCGGCTCGGACCAGCCCTGGCACCACAGTTGGCGGGCGGCGGCCATCGCCGGGAGGATCCGGTCCCGCTGCTCGTCGGTGCCGAACTCGAACAGCGTCGGCGCGAGCAGGAAGATGCCGTTCTGGGTGACCCGCTGCGGCGCACCGGCGGCGGCGTACTCCTCCTCGAAGATCAGCCACTGCCAGAGCGAGGCGTCCCGGCCGCCGTAGCGGCGCGGCCAGGAGACCACTGACCAGCCGCCGTCGTACAGCGTGCGCTCCCACTCCAGGTGGGCGGCGAAGCCGGCGCGGGTGTCGCCGGAGGGCAGCGGGCCGGCCGGCCGGTGGGCGCGCAGCCAGTCGCGGGCCTCGGCGCGGAACTGTTCGTTGGCGGGATCCGGGCGCAGGTCCATCGGTCAGCCCTCCCGGCCCGGGTCGCCAGCCCGGCCATCGCCGTGTTGCTGTGCCGGCTCGGGGGCAGCCTGGTCGCCGAAGCCGTCGCGGACCCGGTGGGCGACACCGGAGAGGTTCAACTCGAAGGTGAAGCCCTGTTCGTAGCGGTAGCTGCGTTTGACGTCCCACGGATCGATGCCGTTGAGCGACTCCTTCGCCGCCCGGATCACCACCGGGTCCTTGGCGGCGATCTGCCGGGCGACCTCCAGCGCGGCGGACCGCAGCTCGGCGGCCGGGACCACGCGCAGCACCGAGCCGTAGGCGTGCAGCTCGGCGGCGGTGGCGGTGGCGGAGGTGTAGAGCATCGCCCGGGCGCGGTGCTGCGGCACCAGCCGGGACAGGTGGGTGGCGGCGCCGAGCGCGCCCCGGTCCACCTCGGGCAGCCCGAACGTGGCGTCGTCGCTGGCCACGATGATGTCGGCGTTGCCGACCAGGCCGATGCCGCCGCCGAGACAGAAGCCGTGGACGGCGGCGACGACCGGCACCGGGCAGTCGTAGACGGCGGCGAACGCCGCGAAGCAGCCCCGGTTGGCGCCGATCAGCGCGTCGTTGCCGGGGTCGGCCTGGATCTGCTTGATGTCGACGCCGGCGTTGAAGCCGCGGCCCTGCGCCCGCAGCACCACCGCCCGGGTGGCCGGGTCGGCGCCGGCGGCGGTGACCGCCTCGGCGAGGCGGTACCAGCCGGCGACCGGCAGGGCGTTGACCGGCGGCCGGTCGACCACGATCTCGGTCACTCCGTCGGTGCCGGTGGTCGCGACGACCATCGTGCTGTCCGCTGTGGATGTCATGGTCGGGTCCTCACGGGTGTTGGCTGCTGACCGAGAGCACCTCGCCCACCAGGTACGAGGCGTAGTCGCTGGCCAGGAAGACGATCACGTTGGCCACCTCCCAGGGTTCGGCGGCCCGGCCGAACGCCTCCCGGTCGGCCAGCGTGGCCAGCAGGGCGTCGTCGGTGACCTTGGCCAGGTTGGCGTGCATGGCGAGGCTCGGCGCGACGGCGTTCACCCGGACCCCGGCCTCGGCGGCCTCCACGGCGCTGCACCGGGTCAGCGCCATCACCCCGGCCTTCGCGGCGGCGTAGTGCGCCTGGCCCTGCTGGGCCCGCCAGCCGAGCACCGAGGCGTTGTTGACGATCACGCCGCTGCCGCGCGGCATCATGTGCCGCAGCGCGGCGCGGGTGCACCGGAAGGTACCGGTCAGGGTGACATCCAGGACCCGGTGCCACTGGTCGTCGGTCATCTCGGTGATCCGGGCGGTGCCGCCCAGGCCGGCGTTGTTGACCAGCACGTCGAGCTGGCCGTAGCCGGAGACGACCTGGTCGATCATGGCTTGGACCTGGGATTCGACGGTCACGTCGCAGACGACGGCGAGCGGTTCGACACCGGTGGCGGCGGCGAGCTCGGCGGCGGTCGACCGCAGCCGGGTCTCGTGCCGGTCGCTGATCGCCACCCGGGCACCCTCCTCGGCGCAGCGTCGGGCGGTCGCCGCGCCGATGCCGGTGCCGGCGGCGGCGGTGACCAGCACGGTCCGGCCGGCGAGCAGGCCGTGCCCGACCGGCGGCTGCGCCCCGGCCGCCCCGCCGGGCGGGCGCGGCCCGGTGGGCGTGCGTCCGGTGGGCATGCGTCCGGTGGGCGTGCGTCCGGTGGGCGTGCGTCCGGTCGGTGGTTCAACGGTCGCCATCGGCTCGTCCCTCCTGCAGTCCGTCCAGCACCGCCGACGCCTCGGCGACGATCCGGTCGATCAGTTCGGCGCAGCTGGGCAGGTCGTCGATCAACCCGGTCACCTGCCCGGTCGCCATCACCCCGAGGTCGGCCCGGCCGTCGACCATCGCGGCCCGCAGCAGCATCGGGGTGTTCGCGGCGAGCAGCACCTGGCCCCAGGTCAGCTCCCGGTTGCGGCGCATCGCCCGGCCCTCGGTGAGCAGGTGCCGCCATGGGGTGCCGGTGAGCCGCCGGAACCGGGCGGCGCTGCGGACCGAGCGGACCAGTCGGCGGGCCGGCCCGGCGCGTTCCAGCCGGTCGATGAAGTCGGTACGCAGCACCCGCTGTGGTACGCCGTCGAGCGCCCGGGTCACCACGGTGCCGTCCAACCCGGCGTCGAGGTAGCGCCGCAGTACCTGCGGGCTGACCGTGCTGTCGCTGGTGAGCAGGAACCGGGTGCCCATCGCCACCCCGGCCGCGCCGTAGGCGAGGGCGGCGACCAGCCCCCGGCCGTCGAAGAACCCGCCGGCGCCGATCACCGGGATGTCGACGGCGTCGGCCACCTGCGGCAGCAGCAGACTGGTCGGTACCGCTCCGGTGTGGCCGCCACCCTCGCCGCCCTGCACGATGACCGCGTCGGCACCCCAGGCGGCCACCTTCTCGGCGTGCCGGCGGGCACCGACCGAGGGCACCACCCGTACCCCGGCGTCGCGCAGCCGGGCGACCAGCTCCGGCTTCGGGGCCAGGGCGAACGAGGCGACCCGGACGTTCTCCCGGATCAGCAGGTCGATCCGCTGCGCGGCGTCGGCGGCGTCGGCCCGCACGTTCACCCCGAACGGCCGCGTGGTGTTCCGCCGGATCTCGGCGATCGCGGCGGCCAGGTCGGGCAGGTCGAGGGTGGCGCCGGCGAGGATGCCCAGCCCGCCGGCCTCGGCGGTGGCGGCGACCAGCCGGGGGCCGGAGACGAAGCCCATGCCGGTCTGCACGATCGGGTAGCGCACCCCGAACAGTTCGCAGATCGGGGTACGCAGCGCCGGGTGGGTCCGGGTCGGGCCGGCGGCCGGCCGCGCCGGGCGGTCGGTCATCGCCGCACCTCGGCGTCGCGGTGGCCGGCCGGGTCGATGACGGTACGGATGAGGGTCAGCTCCTGCGCCGTCGGCAGCCGGGTCTGCGGCACCTCCCCGTCGGTCCACAGCTCGAACCCGGTCGCCTCGTGGACCTGTTCGACGGTCACGCCGGGATGCGTCGAGACCAGTCGCATCCGGTGGTCCGGACCGGTGAAGTCGAAGACCCCCAGGTCGCTCACCACCCGGCGCAGCTGGTGGAAGCGTGCCGCGGACGTCCCGGCCGAGGCCGCCCGGTCGTAGCCGATGCCGCAGACCAGGTCGACCTGTTCGACGAAGGTCCGGCGGCTGTGCCGGGGCACCCAGTAGCTGCACGGGTGGCTGACCGTGTTGCCCGGCGCGCCCCGTACTCCGAGCAGGGCAACCTTGGGCCGGTGGAAGTCGCCGATCGCCGAGATGTTGATGTTGCCGTACCGGTCGATCTGGCCCGGTCCCATCATCACGTGCCGGCGGCCGGACCAGATCAGCTCGAAGATCTGCCGGAACGGCAGCGCCCCCTCGGTCTGTGCCGGGGATCCGCCGACCGGCCAGGTGCCGACGCCGAGCGCGGCCTCGCCGTCGGTGAGCAGCAGATCCGGGGAGAAGGTGGCCCGGGCCAGCCGGGCGCCGACCGTCGGCACCAGCCCGATCGGGCTGGCCAGGATCTCCCCGTCGCCGCGCCACGCCTCGGCGCAGGCGACGACGCACACCTCGGCGCGGGTCGGTTCGGCCGGTGCGCTCACCGGGCCACCTCCGTCCACTCGTTGCGGTCGGCGACGGCCCGCTGGTAGCCGGCCTCGTCGGTGTCGAGGTAGCGGTCCCGGAACGCGGCCCACTGCTCGGTGCCGGCCGCCGCGGCGTACTCCCGCTGGAAGGGTTCGTCGCGCGGGTAGTCCGGGTCGCACGAGGTGAAGTGGGCCCCCCGCGCGGCCGGGACCACGCCGCGGACCTGGTGGCGGCGGACCAGCACCGCCGACGCCGGGGTGAGCTGCTCGGTCGGCACGACCTGTTCGCAGGAGACGTAGGCGCGGTCGGCGGCCGCGCAGTACAGGTCGTCGAAGTACGGGTCGGGCCCGAGGCAGAGGGCGTTGCCGTGGATGTCGGCGCGGTGCAGGTGGACCAGGGCGGCGTCCAGCCGCAGCGCCGGCACGGCGAGCAGTTCCTCATCGTCGTACGGCGAGCGCACGGTCCGCAGGTCCGGGTTGATCCGCATCAGGTCGGAGCCGAGTCCGACCCGGGTGGGCAGGAACGGCAGTCGGCAGGCGGCGGCGTACAGGCCGAGGTAGAGCATGCCCTCGTCGTACTCGACGGCCTCGACGGCGCCGGCCTGGCGGGCGGCCCGGAAGTGCGGCTCCAGCGGGATCGAGTCGAGCGAGACGAAGCCGTACACCAGCCGGCGGACCTTGCCGGCGGCGAGCAGCAGGCCGGCGTCGGGGCCGCCGTAGGTGACGACGGTCAGGTCCTCGAGGTCCGACCGCAGGATCGCCCGGACCAGGGACATCGGCTTGCGGCGCGAGCCCCAGCCGCCGATGCCGATGGTCATGCCGGAGCGCAGTTCGCTCACCACCTGCTCGGCGGTCATCCGTTTGTCGGTCATCGCCACCTACTCGATCCTGGCTGGTCACGGGTGCGGGTACGCCGGAACCGGCGCACCCGCAATGTACCAAGCGCTTGATTGGTTGGCCAGCCCGGGTTCAGCTCGCCCGCTCGATCACCATCGCCATTCCCTGACCACCGGCCGCGCACATGGTGACCAGCCCGAACTGCCGGTCACGTTCGCGCAGCGCCCGGATCAGGCTGGTGGTGATCCGGGCACCGGTCATCCCGAACGGGTGACCCACCGCGATCGCCCCGCCGTTGACGTTCACCCGGTCGGGATCGATGCCGAGCAGCCGCACGCAGGGCAGCACCTGGGCGGCGAAGGCCTCGTTGATCTCCACCAGGTCGATGTCGCCGATGGTCAGCCCGGCGTGCCCCAACGCCCGCCGGGTCGCCTCCACCGGGCCCAGGCCCATGATCTCCGGACTGAGCGCGGAGACACCGGTGGCCACGATCCGGGCCAGCGGGGTGACGCCCAGCTCGGCCGCCCGGGCGGCGCTCATCACCACCAGAGCCGCGGCACCGTCGTTGAGCGGGCAGCAGTTCCCGGCGGTGACCGTGCCGTCCGGGCGGAACACCGGCTTGAGCGCGGCGACCGACGCCAACCGGACCCCGGGGCGAGGGCCATCGTCGCGGTCGACGACCGTGCCGTCCGGCAACGTCACCGGGGTGATGTCACGGGCGTAGAAGCCGTCGGCGATCGCCTGCTCGGCCAGGTTCTGGCTGCGCACCGCGAACTCGTCCTGGTCGGCCCGGCTCACCCCGTACACCTGCGCGACGTTCTCGGCGGTCTCCCCCATCGCGATGTACGGATCCGGCAGCGCCCCGGTGTCCCGGGGGTCCTGCCACCGCCCACCGTCGCCGGCGGCGCGCGCCGCGCTGCGGGCACCGGCGGCTGCGTACCGCTCGTTGCGGGTGCCCGGCAGATTGTCCGACTTGCCGGCCTCGTACCGGGAAACCATCTCCACCCCGGCGGAGACGAAGACGTCGCCCTCCCCGGCCCGGATCGCGTGGAAGGCCATCCGGGTGGTCTGTACCGACGAGGCGCAGTAGCGCTGCACGGTGGTGCCCGCAGTGCCGTCCAGGCCCAACCCGACGGCGACCATCCGGGCCAGGTTGTGGCCGTGTTCACCGGCCGGCTGGGCGCACCCGAGCAGGACGTCCTGCACCTGCGCCGGGTCCAGGGCGGGCACCTGGGCCAGCGCGGCCCGGGTGATGTCCACGGCGAGGTCGTCGGGGCGCAGCGTGGCGAGCGAGCCCTTGCGCGCCCGGCCGATCGGCGAGCGGGCGGCGGCGACGATCACGGCCTGCGGGGTGGCGGAGTCTCGGGGCGACATGGCGGGCAGCGTACCCTAACAAGCGCTTGGTACGCCACGGTCGACCCGACCGGTAGCCCGACGACCGGCGGTCGTTCTGCTGACCAGAAACGCCGGTCGACGCAGATTCTTCTGAACAGAAGCGGGGTTAGCGTCGGGCAACCTCGGCCGGCCCCGCGTCCGCAGACCGGTCCCGCCCACACCCACCAGGAGGCACGTTGACGGCCAGCGACGGGCAGACCGATGAGTTCATCGTGGTCGGTGGCGGCATCGGCGGGCTCGGCACCGCTCTCGCCCTGGCCCGCGCCGGGCGGCAGGTCCGGGTGTTGGAACGGGCCGCCGCCTTCGGCGAGGTCGGTGCCGGCATCCAGCTCGCCCCCAACGCCACCCGGCTGCTGCGCGAGTGGGGCCTGCTCGACCGGTTGATCGCCGCCGGGCTGGCGCCCCGACACCTGGTTCTCGCCGACGCCCGCACCGGCCGGGAACTGAACCGGCTCGACCTCACCGGGCCGTTCACCGAGCGTTACCTGGCCCCGTACGTCGTCGCGCACCGCCGTGACCTGCTCGACCTGCTGCTCGCCGGGGCCGCCGAGGCCGGCGCGGTACTCGAACCCGACCGCGAGGTGACCGCGATCCGGCCCGGCCCGGACGCCGTCGAGATCGACTGCGCCGGCGGGCAGCGCTACCGCGCTCGGGCGGTCGTCGCCGCCGACGGCCTGCATTCCCGGTTCCGCGCCCTGGTCAGCGACGACAAGCCGGAATGCAGCGGCTACGTCGCCTACCGGGGCGCGATCCCGATCGAACAGGCCAGCCGGACCGCCGACCTGTCCGAGGTGGTCGCCTTCATCGGCCCCGGGATGCACTTCGTGCAGTACGCCCTGCGCGGCGGCAGCTACTACAACCAGGTCGCGGTGTTCCGCAGCGAACGGTACCGGCAGGGCGACCCGGACTGGGGCGGCCCGGCTGAGCTGCAGGAGGCGTTCTCCCGGGCCTGTCCGCACGTGCGGACCGCCGTCCAGGCGATCCGGACCGACCAGCGGTGGCCGATGTACGACCGAACGCCGATCGACGACTGGGTGCACGGCGGCCGGGTCGCCCTGCTCGGCGACGCCGCCCATCCGATGCTGCAGTACCTGGCCCAGGGCGCCTGCCAGGCGCTGGAGGACGCCGCCGCGCTCGCCGCCGCCGTCACCCGGCACCTGCCCGCCGGGCCGATCAACGCCGACGCGCCGGTCCACCTCGCGCTGCGGGAGTTCGTCCGCGAACGGGCCCCCCGCACCGCCCGGGTGCAGCGCAACGCCCGCGCCTGGGGCGACATCTGGCACGTCGACGGCGTCGCCGCCGCACTTCGCGACGACGCGCTGGCCCACCGTGGACCGACCGACTACCGGTCCACCGACTGGCTCTTCGGCCACACCGCCGCCCAGCGCGGCTCCTCCCCCACCGTGAACCCCACTGCGAACCCAACTACTAGTCCCACCGCGCACCTGGCGCCGGACGCGCCGACCGCCACCCCGACGACGAGCCGAGACGAGGCGCGATGATCCCCGACCCCGGACGCGACTGGCGTCTGCTGATCGACGGTCGGCTGGTCCCGGCCGGCGACGGCGGGGCGACCCCGACCCGGTCACCGGCCACCGGCGCGGTGCTCGGCCGGGCACCCGCCGCCACCGTCGCCGACGTCGACCGGGCCGTACGGGCGGCACACGCCGCACAACCGCAGTGGGCGGCCACCCCGCCCCGCCAACGGGCCGCCGTACTACGGTCGATGGCCGACGTGCTGCGCGCACACCGCGCCGAACTCGGTCACCTCGACGCGGCCGACGGCGGCAACCCGGTGACCGCGATGACCGCCGACGTCGACCTCGCCGCCGAGCTGCTGGACCGGTTCGCGGACTGGGCCGACCAGCTCGGCGGCCGGACCCTGCCCGGCGGCGACGACCATCTGCACTACACCACCCGACGGCCGTACGGCGTGGTCGCCCGGATCGTGCCGTACAACCATCCGGTCATGTTCGCCGCTTCCCGGGTCGCGGCACCGCTGCTGGCCGGCAACTCGGTGGTGCTCAAGGCCCCCGATCAGACGCCGCTGTCCGCGCTGCGCTTCGGTGAGCTGGTCGCCGAGCTGCTCCCGGCCGGGGTGCTGGCGGTGCTGACCGGCGACGGCGCCACTGTCGGGCCGGCGCTGGTCGGCCACCCACTGGTGCGGCGGATCGCGTTCACCGGCAGCACCGGTACCGGCCGGGCGGTGCTGCGCACCGCCGCCGCGCACGGCGTCAAACAGGTGTCGTTGGAGCTGGGCGGCAAGAACCCGATGGTGATCCTGGCCGACGCCGACGTGGCCGCCGCCAGCGCCGGCGCGGTCGCCGGGATGAACTTCCACTGGACCGGGGGGCAGTCCTGCGGCTCCACTTCCCGGCTGCTGGTGCACCGCTCGCTCGTCGACGAGGTCGTCGAGCGGGTGGTGGCCGGCACCCGCGCCGTGCGGGTCGGTGACCCGCTGGACCCGGCCACCGAGATGGGCACCATGGTCTCGGCCGCCCACCGGGACCGAATCGCCGGCTTCCTGCGGCAGGGTCGCGACACCGGGCTGACCGTGGCCACCGGCGGTGGCCTGCCGGACGGGCCCGGCGCGTACGTGGAGCCGACCGTCTTCGTCGACGTGCCGCCGGACAACCCGCTGGCCCGCGAGGAGATCTTCGGGCCGGTGCTCTGCGTCACCCCGTTCGACGACGAGCGGGAGGCGCTGCGGATGGTCAACGACTCGCCGTACGGCCTGACCGCCAGCGTGTGGACCGGCGACGTCGGTCGGGCGCACCGCTGGGCCCGGTCGGTCGACGCCGGCTACGTGTGGATCAACACCGCGTCCCGGCACTTCGCCGGCCTGCCGTTCGGCGGGGTCAAGGACTCCGGCCTCGGCAGCGAGGAGAGCGTCGAGGAACTGCATTCGTTCACCCAGCCCAAGTCGGTAACCGTCCACCTGGGACCGACGAACGACCCACGAGGAGGCGACCGTGGCGACCACTGACCACCCGGCCGACACCTACGACGGCATCATCATCGGGGCCGGCCAGCACGGCCTGATCCTCGGCACCTACCTGGCCCGGGCCGGGCTGCGGGTGCTCCTGGTCGAACGGCGGCTGCGCCACGGCGGCGGGCTGAGCACCGAGGAACGGACCCTGCCCGGTTTCCAGCACAACCTGCACTCGATCAACCACTTCAGCGTCACCTCGACGCCGTGGTTCCGTGACCTGGGGCTGTCCGCCCGGGTGCGCTACCTGACGCCGCGGTACGAGTTCGCCCAGCCGCACCGCGACGGCAGCGCGCTGGTCTTCTCCCGCGACCTCGACGAGACACTCGCCAGCATCGGCCGGTTCAGCAAGGCCGACGCCGACACGTTCCGGGAGTGGAACGCCAAGGCGGAGGAGATGACCCAGCGGATCTTCCTGCGCGAGCGGTTCAGTGAGCCGCTGAGCCCGGACGACCGCGACGAGCTGCTCGGCCGTACCGCGTTGGGTCGTGACTTCCTGGAGCTGACCCGGCGGCAACCCGGCGAGGTGGTCGAGGAGCTGTTCACCGACGAGCGGGTCAAGGTGCTGTTCCTGTTCAAGTTGTCACTGTTCGGCACCGTGCTGCACGAGACGCTCGGTACGCACAGCCCGCTCGGCTCGCTGATCCGTGCCTTCGACCTGACCACCGGCTACGAGCTGTGCGCCGGCGGCAGTTGGAACCTGGCCCGAGGGCTGATGGAGGAGTTCATCGCCGCCGGCGGACACTTCGTCAACCAGGCGCACGTCGAGCGGATCGTCGTCGAGGGCGGCCGGGCCACCGGCATCGAACTCGCCGACGGGCGCTCGATGCGGGCCCGCCAGTTCGTGGCCAGCACGCTGGACCTGCACCAGACCCTGGAGACGCTGGTCGGCCGCGACCAGCTGCCCGCCGACTACCTGGCCCGGCTGGACAAGTTCCACTACACCGGCTGGACGTTGTTCGGCCTGCACCTGGCGCTCGACGAGGCCCCGGCGTACACCTCGGCGGCCTTCGACCCGCACGTGAACGGGGCGCTGAAGTACAACATCGGCTCGGAGACCATCGCCAGTCTGATGGCCGCGCACGACGACGTGGACAACGGTCGGGTGCCGACCAACGTCCAGTTCGGTGCCGGGGCGCTGAGCGTGCTCGACCCGAGTCAGGCGCCGCCGGGCAAACACACCGCGTACGCCTGGCACGTGGTGCCGTGGGCACCCGACGGCGACCACGAGAACCTGCGCCGCATGCAGGGCGACATGGCCGCGTCGATCATGGACAGGTGGCGGGAGTACGCGCCCAACCTGACCGACGCCACCGTGCTGGGCTCGTACACCTACACCGCCTACGAGTACGCGCAGGAACTGATCAACATGCGGCACGGCGACATCTTCATGGGGGCGCTCAGCGCCGACCAGGTGCTGCACAACCACTTCGGCTACCGCACCCCGCTGCCGAACCTCTACCTGGCCGGCTCGGCCTGCCACCCCAACGGGGCGATCAGCGGCGGCGCCGGGTACATCGCCGCCGGGGTGATCGCCCGCGACCTGGGTGTCGAGCCGTGGTGGCAGCCGATGGACGCCCGTACCGAACTGTCCCGGCTCGGCGATGGCTGACCGGCTGGCCGGCCGGGTGGCCATCGTCACCGGCGGCGGACAGGGGCTCGGCCGGGCCTTCGCGCACCGGCTGGCGGCCGACGGGGCGCGGGTGGTGGTGGCCGACCGCAACACCGGGGCGGCCGGTGCCGTCGCCGCCGAGATCGGCGACGGCACGCTCGCCGTCGAGGTCGACGTCGCCGACCCGGACAGCGTGGCGGCGATGGTCCGGCGCGGCACCGAGGCGTTCGGTGGGATCGACGTCCTGGTCAACAACGCGGCGATCTTCTCGACTCTGGCGATGCGGCCGTTCGACCAGATCGACCCGGCCGAGTGGGACCGGGTGATGGCGGTCAACGTCCGTGGCCCGTTCCTGTGCACCCGGGCGGTGGCACCGGTGATGCGCCAGGCCGGCTACGGCAAGGTGGTCAACATCTCGTCGGCCACCGTGTGGATCGGCCGACCACACTACCTGCACTATGTGACCTCGAAGGCGGCGCTGATCGGGATGACCAGGGCGCTGGCCACCGAGCTGGGCCCGGCCGGGGTACGGGTCAACGCGGTCACCCCCGGCGCCACCCGGACCGAGATCCCACGGGCCACCGTCACCCCGGAGCAGGAGGCGGCGATCGTCGCCGGCCAGGCGATCAAACGGCGGCAGGTGCCGGCCGACCTGGTCGGTGTGGTCGCCTTCCTGGCCGGGCCGGACAGCGACTTCATCACCGGACAGACGGTCAACGTCGACGGCGGCGCGGCGTTCCACTGAGGATGTTTACATCGCTGCGAGGATTGGAGGCACCATGGCACACCGGCTGCCGATCAGCCTGGCCTGCTGGGACTACGACCGCACCCGGGCACTGCGGGAGGGCACCGTACGGCCGACCGGCGTGGACCTGACCTACCTGCCGCTGTCACCGGAGGAGACCTTCTTCCGGATGCTGCGCTGGCAGGAGTTCGACGTCGCCGAGATGTCCCTGTCGTCGTACGTGCTGTCGCTGTTCGCCGACGAACCGCCGTTCGTGGCGATCCCGGTCTTCCCGTCGCGGGTGTTCCGGCACGGCTCGATCTACCTGGCGCCGTCGTCGACGGTCCGCGACCCGGCCGAGCTGGCCGGCCGTACCGTCGGGATCCCGGAGTACCAGATGACCGCCGCCGTCTGGATCCGCGGCATCCTGGCCGAACACCACGGACTGCCGGTGGACGGGGTCGGCTACCGCACCGGTGGTCTGCACCACGCCGGCCGGCAGGAGAAGCTGCGGCTGGACCTGCCGGACCGGTTCGACGTACGGCCGATCGGCGTGGGCGAGACGCTCGACGGGCTGCTGCGTACCGGCGCGATCGACGCCCTTTACACCGCCCGGGCACCCCGGTCGTTCGACCCGAGGGGCGGACCGGACCAGGTCCGTCGACTGTTCGCCGACCCGGCCGCCGCCGAACGGGCGTACCTGCGGGCCACCGGCATCTTCCCGATCATGCACACGGTGGTGCTGCGCCGCGACGTCTACCAGCGGCACCGGTGGCTGGCCCGGGCGCTGCTGGACGCGTTCACCGAGGCGAAGGACCGGGTCTACGCCGAGCTGCGGGAGGTGACCGCGTTGAAGGTCAGCCTGCCGTGGGTGGTGCCGGCCGCGGAGGAAGCGGCGGCGCTGCTGGGCGACGACTTCTGGCCGTACGGCGTCGAACCCAACCGGACGGTGCTGGAGACGTTCCTGCGCTACTCGCACGAGCAGGGCCTGGCCCGGCGGCGGCTGGACCCGGCGGAGCTGTTCGCCCCGGAGACCCTCGCCGACACCCTCGTCTGAACCCGACACCCGACACGCTGGTCTCGGTCCGGGCCGCTACGGCACGGCGGACCGGCGCAGCAGGGCCCGCAGGGCCGGCTCCTCCACCGGCCGGGACAGGCCGAACCCCTGCCCGAACTCGCAGCCCATCGCGGTCAGCTCGGCCCGCTGATCGTCGTTCTCGATCCCCTCGGCCACCGTGCTGAGCCGTAGCCCTCGGCTCATCGCCAGGATCGCCCGGACCACCGGCAGGCAGGTCGGATCCTCGGCGCCGATCCGGCCCACGAAAATCTTGTCGATCTTCAACTCGTCGATCGGATAGCGGTGCAGGTGGCCGAGGGAGCTGAATCCGGTGCCGAAGTCGTCGAGGGCGATCCGCACGCCGAGTCGACGCAGCGCGGACAGCTGCGACTCGATCGCGTCGTGCTCGGTGGCCAGGACGCTCTCGGTCATCTCCAGGGTCAGCGTGGCCGGCGGTAGGCCGGAACGTTCCAACGCGGCGAGCACGTCCGCGACCACGTCGCCCAGCATGAACTGGCGCACACTGACATTGACGTTGATCTGCAGCGGTCGGCCGCTGAGCCGCTGCCATCCGGCACCGGTGACACAGGCCTGGCTGAGAATCCAACGGCCGAGTGGAACGATCAGCCCACTGTCCTCGACCAGCGGGATGAACTGGTCGGGCCGGACCATGCCGCGCTGCGGGTGACGCCATCGGACCAGCGCCTCCACGCCGCGTACCGCACCGTCGGACAGGGCGTGGATCGGCTGGTAGTGCAGGACGAACTCGCGCCGCGACAACGCGTCCTGCGCCTCCACCTGCAGGCGCACCCGGTCGACCGCAGGCTGGTGCAGTTCGGTGCGGTACCGCACCCGTCGGGCCCGGGACGCGCCCTTGGCGATCTGCAACGCGATGTCGGCCTCGCGCATCAGCCGGTCGGCGTCGGCGTCGCCGTCGCTGACCGCGATGCCGACCCGGGCGCCGATCAGCCGCAGGTGGCGGGCCACCTCGATCGGCCGGTCGAAGACCGCCAACAGGTCGTCGGCGATCCGCTCGGTGTCGCGGGCGGCGGCCCGCTCGGCAGTCAGCAGCACCGCGAACTCGTCACCGCCGAGGGCGGCCAGCAGGTCGGTGGCCGCCAACCGGCGCCGCAGCAGGCCGGCGACCTCGACCAGCAGGTCGTCACCGGCCTGGTGGCCGAGAGCGTCGTTGACCACCTTGAACGAATCGATGTCGACCAGCAGCAACGCGACGTCGGTGGTGCTGCCGAGCGCCGCGGCCAGCCGTTCCCGCAGCAGGGCCCGGTTGGCCAGGCCGGTCAGCGGATCGTGGTACGCCTGATGGCGCAGCCGCTCGGTGAGCCGCACCCGCTCGGTGATGTCACGGACGGCGAACAACAGCCCGTGGACGTTCGGATCGTGCAGCAGGTTCTGCCCGCTGATCTCGACCGTGGCCGGCTGCCCGGTGTCCGGGGCCGGGACCCGGCACTGCAGCGTCTCCGCCGCACCGGCTTCGCCGAGCAACCGCGAAATCCAGGCGTCGGCCACGGGCCGGTCCGCCGGGACGATCCAGGACAGCAGCCGGTCGCCGGGCAGCCCGTCGGTGAGCCGGAACACGTCCGCCGCCGCCGGGCTCAGGTAGCTGACCGTGGTGTCCCGGTCGGTCAGCACGATCACGTCGCGCGACGACCGGACGACCGCCTCGAACCGGGCCGCCGTGCCGGCCTCGTACCGGCGGACCGCGAGCAGCACCAGGCGCAGCGCCAACGACGACAGCAGCAGTCCGGGGCCGTACTGGCCGAGCTGCACCTCAGTCAGGGTGCCGCCGGCGGCGAGCACGCCGGTGGTCATCGCCGCGAGGGTGAACCCGACCGAGAGCAACGCCGCGGGCAGGCCGCCGTAGAGCGCGCGCAGCGCGGTGCCGACGAACAGCACCCCGCCGGCCGGTAACGCCCCGACTGCCCAGATCACCACGCCGACAGCGACGGCGGCGAGCAGGTCGTGGGCGATCGTCGGGCGTTCCCGCCGGTACAGCCGCACGGCGAGCACCGCCAGTACGCCGACAGCGGGCAGCACCGGCCAGGACCGGCTCGGCTCGACGACCGGTGAGATCAGCCACTGTGGAACTACAATGGCCAGGCAGGTCAGTAGGAAGGCCAGGAAGGCCCGGCGCACCACCGGCAGCAACGGCTGGTTCGCGCCGACCTTCACCCAGGATCGCAGCGCGGTCAGCCACTGACGGTGGCGTCCAGGGGCCATGTACGCCAGACTACGGCCTACGATCATGGCCTGGGGGGCCGACACTCCAGCGTTCGGTGTCCCTGGTGGACTGTTCGGTGGATACCGTGAGCCGAGCTACCGGTGGTAGCGACCAGTACGTCACAACAAGTTGGACCGGTGGAATCCGCCGTCGACCGGGACCATCGCCCCGGACAGGTACGACGAGTCCTCCGAGCACAGGAAGGCGATGGCTGCGGCGAACTCGTCGTACCCGCCGACCCGGCCCAGGTGCACCGCACGATCGAGATGCTGCTGGCGGTCCGGGCTCCGGTTGGGAAACGGCGCGTTGCCGACGACGATCCCGTTCGACGAGACCCCGCGGGATCCGTACTCCTTGGCGATCGAGGCGACCAGGGCGCTCATCCCGGCCTTGGCGGCGGCGTAGGCCGCACCGTTGACCTGGCCGTTGGTGCCGGAGATGGAGCCGATGCCGACGATGTGCCCGCGCCCGGCTGCCAGCATGCCGGGCAGCACGGCCCGGGCGCAGAGGAACGCCGAGGTGAGGTTCAGAGCGAGGAATCCGCTCCAGTCCTCGATGCTGGCGTCGGCCACCGCCGCCCAGGCGGCTCCGGGCAGTGCTCCACCGGCGTTGTTGACCAGGATGTCGACCGGGCCGTACCGGTCGGCCACCTCGGCGACCAGGTCGGCCACCTGGTCGGCCGAGGTGACGTCGGCCCGACCGGCGACCGCCCGACCGGGCAGGTCGTCGGCGGCCGCCCGGGTCTCGGCGATGCCGTCGGGATTGATGTCGTTGACGACGACCGTCGCTGACTCGGCGGCGAACCGCAGCGCGGTGGCCCGACCGATCCCCCGGCCGGCGCCGGTGACCAGAGCAACCTTTCCGGTGAAACTTCCGGGCATCGCGTCAGCCCTTCTGGAACAGGGGGTTGCGGGCGTTTTCGCTGATCACGACCATGGTGGCGAAGCGCCAGCCGACGTCGGGCTCACGTCGCATGCCGAACAGGTAGGCACCTTCGTGCTCACCGCGGCGAAACTGCGGACCGTCGCCGCTGGTCGCGACGAGGCTGTACACGGCGGCGACCGAGGCGGTCCGGCCGTCATCGGCGACCCGGATCACTGGAGGGTGGATGAGGTGACGCAGTTCGTAGGAGTTGATCACGTCGGCGGACGGTGGCCCGTCGGCGTCACCGGAGCGGGGCAGGACCGGGCGGAAGTACAGCTCGCGGAGCTTCTCCTTGCCCTTGACGGTCTCGTTCAGGGTGCCGCGCAGCTGCCGCTCGAAGTCGTCGGTGTAGTACTCCAGCAGGTCGTCCCAGCGGCGCCGGTCGCACAGCCAGCCGTAGAGCATCACCAGGTCGGCGATCCGGCGGTGGTCCTCGGCGAGGGCCACCCGCTGCTCGACCGTGTCCGGGGTCCGCTCGGGCAGTTGGACTACGGCGATCAGTTCGTCGAGTTCGTCGTCGGTCATCGGGTCTCCACGTTTCAGGCAGGTAACGGGGTCTCGCTCAAAGTACCAAGCGCTTGTTAGGCTGGCAACGTGCGATCCGATGAACCGGCTCCGTTGCTCGCCGTCGAGAACCTCGCCACGAGCTTCCCGACGCCGCGCGGTGTGCTGCGCGCCGTCGACGGGGTCTCCTTCACCCTCGCGCCCAGCGAGGCGCTCGGCGTCGTCGGCGAATCCGGCTCCGGCAAGTCGGTGCTGGTCCGCACCGTCATGAACATCCTGCCCCGGCAGGCGCAGGTCGCGGCGGAAAGTCGGATCCTGTTCGAGGGACACGAGGTCCGCGACCGTCGAGGCGCCGCCGCCCGGCACTTCTGGGGCGCCGAGGTGGCCATGGTGTTCCAGGATCCGATGACGTCACTCAACCCGGTCCGCACCATCGGGCGGCAACTCACCGAGCCGATGCGTCACCACCTCGGCCTCAGCAGACGCGCCGCCGACACCCGCGCCGCCGAACTGCTCGCCGAGGTCGGCATCAGTGAGCCGGTCCGGCGGCTGAGGCAGTACCCGCACGAACTCTCCGGCGGTATGCGGCAACGCGTCATGATCGGCATCGCGCTGTCCTGCTCACCCAAGCTGCTCATCGCCGACGAGCCGACCACCGCGCTGGACGTGACCGTGCAGAAGGAGATCCTCGACCTGCTCGCCCGGCTGCGCACCGAACTGCGGATGGCGATGATCCTGATCAGTCACGACCTGTCCGTGGTGTCCGGCCGCACCGACCGGACCATGGTCATGTACGCCGGCCGGGTGGCCGAGATCGGTCCGACCGCCGAGCTGTTCCGGCACACCCGGCACCCGTACACGGCGGCCCTGCTGCGCTCGACCCCCCGGATCGACCAGCCCAGCCACACCCCGCTGGAGGTGATCGCCGGCGGCGCCCCCGACCTGGTGCACCCGCCGCCCGGCTGCCGCTTCGCCCCCCGCTGCCGGCAGGCCCGGCCCCGGTGTCAGCAGGAGGACCCGGCACTGGCCGACGAACCCGGGCACCGGTACGCCTGCTTCTACCCGGTCGGCACCGAGGCCGGCGACCGCGCGCTCGCCGAGAACCTCGCCGACGGCCGGACCGGGGCCGGACTGGACCTCGCACCGGTCCCCACCGACCGGTCCACCCTCGACGGGGCGGTGAACTGATGGCCGGCACCGGCAAGGCGCACCTGCGCGACACCGATGACGTGGTGCTGCGGGTCGAGGACCTGACCGTACGGTTCCCGGCCGGGCGGGGACGCAGCGTGCAGGCGGTCTCCGGGATCAGCCTCGACGCCCGGGTCCGGGAGACCGTCGGCCTGGTCGGCGAGTCGGGTTGCGGGAAGTCCACCACCGGCCGGGCGATCCTGCAGCTGCCCCCACCGACCAGTGGTTCGGTCCGGTTCGACGGCACCGAGTTGACGGCGCTACACGGCGAGCGGCTGCGCCGCACCCGCACCCGACTCCAGATGATCTTCCAGGACCCGATCTCGTCGCTCAACCCCCGCCGGACCGTCCGGGACATCGTCGCCGAAGGTCTGCGGATCTGGCACCGCGAGGGCGGTCCCGCCGCCCGGCGGCGGGTGGACGAGGTCCTCGACGCCGTCGGGCTGGACCCCCGGCTGGTCGGCGACCGGCGACCACACGAACTGTCCGGCGGGCAGTGCCAGCGGGTCTGCATCGCCCGCGCCCTGGTGCTGGAACCGGCCGTGGTGCTCTGCGACGAGCCGGTAAGCGCGCTGGACGTCTCGGTACAGGCCCAGATCCTCAACCTGCTGGAGGAGATGAAACAGCGGTACGGACTGACGCTGCTGTTCGTCGCCCACGACCTGGCGGTGGTGAAGCGGGTCAGCGACCGGATCGTGGTGATGTACCTGGGCAAGATCTGCGAGGTCGCCCCGCCGGACGTGCTGTTCGCCCGGCCCGCCCACCCGTACACGGCGCTGCTGCTGCGCTCGATCCCGGAGCTGGACGACGGCTCCCCGGCCCCGGCCCGCACCAGCGGTGAGCTGCCGTCGGCGCTCGACCCGCCCAGCGGCTGCCGGTTCCGCACCCGGTGTCCACGCGCGGCGGATGTCTGTGCCCGTACCGAGCCGCAGCTGCGCCAGACCGGCCCGGACCAGTACGTCGCCTGCCACTTTCCGCAGGACGCGCCGGCCGACGGACCCACCGCCGGCCGGTCGCGGCCGTGACGGGCGGGTCAGTCCGCAGCGGCCGGCGCGACGAGCAGGTCGTCGCGGCGCATCCAGTCCAGCACGTGTTCCCGGCGGCTGATCAGCCAGCGGCCGTCGACCCGGACCAGTTCGTCGAGGTAACGCAGACCCCGGGTGCGCATCCGGGGGCCGGCGGCCGGCCGGTCGATCAGGTGGGCCTGGGCGTAGGTCTGCGCCACCGCGCGGTCGCCGGTCACCTCGGCGAAGTGGTTGCCGATGAAGTGCATCGACGCCCGCAGGTCGACGATCTCCAGTGGGAACCGGACCGGCGACTGGCCGGTGAAGAAGGCCATGATCCGGTCGATCCCGCCGGCCACCCGTACCCCCTCGTAGATCCCCTCCACGTCGTCGGTGAAGCAGCCGCGCAGCCGGTCCCAGTCCCGGCTGTCGATCGCCATGAAGTACCGGTTGACCACGTCGGCGATGGCAAGCCGGTCGGCGGTCAGCGGGTCGATGACCCGACCCTGCGTCCGTGACGTGTCCATGACCCGATCTCCTGTCCTCGAATTGACGGTGCCGCGCCGCGGCGCCCCGTCGAAAGGTGTGCATGATGCCCGGATACGCCGATGACCGAGCGGCCATCGTCGAGTTGTTGAACCGGTACGCGCAGTGCTGCGACCGGCGTGAGTTCGAGGCGGTCGGCGGCTGCTTCACCGACGACGCCCAGGCCGAGTACTCCGGCAAGCGGCTGCCGCGCGGGGTGCGCCACATCGTCGCGCACATGGCGCCGCTGGCCCGACTGGCCGCCAGCCAGCACGTGGTCGGCTCGGCCACCGTCGAGGTCGACGGCGACTCGGCGGTCGCGAGCTCGTACACGGTTGCCCACCTGGTCCGGCCGGTGCCCGACGGCCACGAGGTGGTGCACCGGGGGCTGCACTACGCCGACCGGCTGGTCCGCACCGGCGACGGCTGGCGGATCAGCGAACGGGTGCACCAGGTGCTCTGGAGCACCAGCTCGCCGACCACCTGGCCGGTGCCCCGGTTCACCACCGCCGCCCAGCCGGCCGACTGACCGGTCGTCGCCGCCCGGACCCGCCCGGTCCCACCCGGCATGTCCGGGCGGGTCCGGCATTGCCGGACTCACCCGGACGCCGTCAGGTCGTCGAAAGCATCCCCGAGGCGGTCGACCGCGGCCACCAGACCCGCCGGGCCCAGCATGCTGAACGACAGGCGCAGCTGCCGGGGGTAGGCGTCCGCCAGCGAGAACTCGTTACCCGGGACCACCGAAACGGCCCGGCGCATGGCGGCGCGGGCCAGGGCCAACGCGTCGATCTCCGGGGTCTGGACGCCGGCCCAGACGAACATCCCGCCGTCCGGCATCGAGGTGACCAGCCGACCGGCCAGCCGGTCGGCCACCGCCCCGGTCAGGGCCTCGGCCCGGGCCCGGTACAGGTCCCGCAGCCAGGCCAGGTGCCCGGCGAACCAGTCCGGGTCGGTCAGCAGCTCGACGAGCAGCCGTTGGCTCAACGCGGCGGAGTTCAGATCGGTCGCCTGCTTGGCCACCGCCAGCGCCCGGTGCAGCCACCTCGGTGCGACCAGGTAGCCGACCCGCAGCCCGGGTGCCACCAGCTTGGAGAAGCTGCCGAGGTAGACCACCTGCTCGGCGTCGTCGGCGGCGACCGGCGGCAGGTCGACTCCGGCGAACCGCAGCTGGCCGTACGGGTCGTCCTCGACGACGAGGAAACCGTACCGGGCCGCGAGCTGCGCCAGTCGGGTACGCCGTCGCGCGGTGAGGGTGCGTCCGCTCGGGTTGGAGAAGTTCGGCACCAGGTAGCACAGCTTCGGCCGCAGCCCGGCCTGTAGCCGCCCGGCCAGCACCTCGGTGTCCATCCCGTCGTCGTCGACCGGCACCTCGACGATCCTCGGCTGGTAGCCGGCCAACGCCCGCAGCGCCCCGACGTAGGCCGGCGACTCGACCACCGCCACGTCACCGGGGTCCAGCAGCACCTTGCCGATCAGGTCGAGCGCCTGTTGCGAACCGGTGGTGACCAGCAACCGCCCGGTCGGATCGGGCAGCCGCAGCCGGCCGGCCAGGTCGGCACCGACCAGGTCGAGCAGGTCCGGGTCGCCCTCGGTGGCCGAGTACTGCAGGGCGGAGCCGGCCCCGCCGGCCAGCGCCCGCTCGGCCGCTGCGGCGACCGCCCGCGCCGGGAACGCCTCGGCCGGCGGCAGCCCGCCGCCGAGCGACAGCAGCGCCGGCCCGGGTACGTCGCCGGCGGACGGCCGGGCCGCCGCCGCGACCAGCTCCCGCAGCTTCGACGGACGCATCCCGGCGGTACGGGCGGCGAACTCGGGTCGGGACGTCATCGCATTCCTTCCGTGGACGCTGGTCGGCGTCACCCCATCGACCATCCGCCGTTGGCCCGGATCAACTGCCCGGTGACGAACCGGGCGGCATCGGAGACCAGATAGAGCACCAGCAGCGCCTGGTCCTGCGGCTCCCCGACGATGTTCAGCGGCGAGCGGGCCGCCATGCCGGCCAGCCACTGGCTGCGCCGCTCCTCGTCGACGGTGCCGTCGGCGGCGGTGAAGTTGCGGGCGCTGAAATTGGTCAGGGTGGCGCCAGGCGCGATCGCGTTGACCCGTACCCCTTTCGGGCCGAGCTCCAGGGCGAGGGTCCGGGTCATCCCGACGACGGCGAGTTTGCCGAGGTGGTAGAGCCCGTAGCCGGCGGCGGGCAGATCGGCGGCGGTCGACGAGATGTTGACGATGGCCCCGCGGCCCTGGCGCGTCATCACCGTCGCGGCGGCCTGGCAGCCGTACAGCACGCCCTTGACACTGATCGCGAGCTCGGCGTCGAGGTCCGCGCCGGTGACCTCGGTCAACTCGCGGACCAGGGACGGCACGCCGGCGATGTTGCACTGGATGTCGAGGCCGCCGTACCGGTCGACGGCGGCGGTGGCCAGGGCGTCCAGGTCGGCCCGACGGCTGACATCGGTGTACTGGAAGCTGGCCCGTCCGCCGGCGACGGTGATGTCGGCGACGGTCGCCGCGCCGCGTTCGGCGTCGATGTCGGCGACCACCACGGCGGCGCCGGCGCGGGCGAGGGTCTGTGCGACCGCCTGGCCGATTCCGCTGCCGGCGCCGGTGACCGCGGCGACGCGGCCGTCCAGCCGGAACGCCGACTCGTCCATCCGCATGACGTACCTCCTGCTGCTCGGGTCGAGGGCGGCCCGGTCCCGGACGTTGCCGTCAGACCTGGGAGTCCCGGGGATCCCAGCGGGCCCGGGCACGTTCCCCGACGATGTTCAGGCTGAAGACGGTGAGGAACATGAACACGCCGGGGATCAGCGGTACGTGCGGGTGCCGGCGCAGCTCCCGCAGGCCACCCTCGGCGATCATGTTTCCCCAGGACGGGGCGGGCTGCTGCAGCCCGAGGCCGAGGAAGGCCAGCGATCCTTCCGCGACGATCAGCACGGCGGCGACGATGAAGGCGTAGGAGACCAGCGGCAGTGCCACGTTGGGCAGCAGTTCGCGGATCAGGATCCGGGTGTGCCGGGCGCCCATCGCCCGGCTGGCGGTGACGAACTCCCGTTGGGCGAACAGCAGCGTGTTGGCCCGGGCCAGTCGGATCATCGTCGGGATGCCGACCACGGCCAGGGCCAGACCGCTCTTGAGCACCGCCTCCGGCACGGTCCGGGGCGGGCCGAGCACCGCGGCGAAGGCGATCAGCAGGACGAGGGCGGGGATCACCAGGGCGGCGTCGGCGAAGATGCCGATCACCACGTCCACCCAGCCACGGAAGTAGCCGGCGACCATTCCGACCGCACCGCCGATCAGCAGGCTGACCAGTACGGTGCAGCCGACGGTCAGCAGACTCACCCGGGCTCCGTAGATGGACCGGGCCAGCAGGTCGAGACCGAAGCCGTTGGTGCCCAGCGGGTTGGCCGAGAACAGGTCGGGGCGGGCGTAGCCGGCGATCCCGATCGTCTGGGTGGTGTCGTCGGCGTTGCCCAGCGGCAGCAGGTCGGCGAGCAGGGCGCAGCCGGTGAGGGCGACCAGCCAGCCGAGGCTGATCCAGAAGGCGAGGTCGATCCGACGGCGTCGGGTACGGCTGGGCTCAGGCATGCCGCCTCCGGATCCGTGGGTCCAGATAGCCGTACAGCACGTCGACGGTGAGGTTCAGCAGCAGGTAGATGATCGCGATCAGCAGTACGCCGCCCTGCACCAGCTTGTAGTCGTTGCTCTGCGCGGCGTTGATGATCACGTTGCCCACCCCGGGCAGCACGAAGACCGCCTCGACGATGATGGTGCCGCCGAGCAGCCGGCCGGCGCTCACCCCGGCCAGCGTGATCAGCGAGAACGACGAGGGGCGCAGCGCCTCGCGGAGCATGATGTGCCAGCCGGGCATGCCCTTGGCCTTCGCGGCCAGGATGAAGTCCTCCTGCAGGGTGGCGACCAGGTCGCCGCGCAGCAGCCGGGCGAAGACCGGGGCCTCGGCCAACGCCAGGGTGAGCGCGGGCAGGAAGGCGTGCCACAGGTTCTGGCCGAGACCGTCGTCGGACGGCCGGGACCACTGCCCCAGCGGGAACCAGTCCAGGTGGATGGCGAACACCAGCAGCAGGAGCAGGCCGACCAGGAACGGCGGCACCGAGATGACGCCGATGGTGCCGGCCGAGATCCACCGGTCGACCAGCCCGCCGGCCCGGTACGCCGACCACATCGCCAACGGGACGGCGATCAGCAGGGCCAGCACGATGGCCATCGCGGCGAGCTGCAGGTTCACCGGGAACGCCCGCAGCAGCCGGTCGGAGACGTCTTCGATCGGCGGGACCAGGTTCTGGCCGAGGTCGCCACGCAGCACACCGCCGAGCCAATCGAGATAGCGCTGCACCGGCGGCTGGTCCAGCCCCATCTCGGTCCGGATCCGCTGGTAGTCGGCGGGCGTACCGGTGTTGCCGAGCACCTGCGCGGCGGGGTCGCCCGGCCCCAGCTGGAGCAGGACGAACGTGCCCACGCTGACCAGGAACAGCACCGGGACGAGCAGGGCCAGCTTGATGGCCACCGTCCGTAACATCAGTGCTCCTCCTCTCGTCGCCGCCGGCTCACACCAGCGGGGCCGGGCCGCCGTCGACCTCGATGGTCTGACCGGTCAGGTACGACGCCGCGTCGCTGGCCAGCCACCGGATCGCCGCGGCGATCTCGGCGGGGTCGCCGATCCGGCCGAGGACCGCGATCCGGCCCATCGCGTCGATCTCGGCGGCGCTGCGGTTGCGCTCCATCAACGGGGTACGGACCGGTCCGGGTGCGACGCAGTTGACCCGGATCCCGGCGGGACCGTGGTCGATGGCCAGCGCCCGGGTCAGTCCGACGACCCCGGCCTTGGCGGCGCAGTACGCCGGGTTGGCCCGCATGCCGCGCAGTCCCGCCCCGGACGAGACATTGACGATGGCCCCGCCGACCGCCGTCAGCTGCGGCAGCGCGGCCCGGCACATCAGGTAGACCGAGGTGAGGTTGAGCGACAGCCAGCGGTCCCACTCGGCGAGGTCGATGTCGATCACGGTACGGCCGGGCCGGCTGCCGCCCACCACGTTGATCAGCGCGTCCAGCCGCCCGTACCGGGTGGTGGCCGCGTCGACCGCCGTGGCCGCGCCGGCCTCGCTGGTCGCGTCGGCGACCACGGTCGTCACGCGGTCGGCACCGGCCAGGTCGGCGGCGGTCGCTGCCAGCCCGGCCGCGTCGACGTCGGCCAGCACCAGCCGGTAGCCGGCCTCGGCGAAGGACCGCGCGGTGGCCGCCCCGATCCCGTGGGCGGCTGCGGTGATCAGGGCCACCGGGGGTGCCGGGGTGGCGCCGGCAGCGCCGGCACCACCCCGCCCGGTGACCCGCGCCGACGGGTCAGCGGCGTCGGTCGCGGATCGTCCGGTCATCCCCGCGTCGCCCTACCGAGCAGCACCACGGTGTTGACGCTCTGCAGCACGTCGCCGACCTCGTCGGAGATCAGCACGACCTCCGGCTGCGCGGTCAGCGCGAGGAACGGCACGTCCTCGGCGTACGCCCGGGCGATGGTGCTGATCGCGGCCTTCACCTCGGCCTCGCTGCCGGCGGCCCGGCCGGCGGCGATCGCCTCGTCGACGCTGGGGTTGACGTAGCCGGAGAAGTTGCCACCGCCGGTGGTGACGTAGGTCGAGTTGAAGTCGCGGTTGAGGGCGAAGAACGGCTCGGCGTCGGAGATCGACGAGCCGAAGCAGGCCAGGTCGAAGTCCTTGCGCACGATGACCGCCGAGGTGTTCGCGGCGATCTCCTGCTGGTCGGTGAGGTCGACCTGCATACCGGCCGCCTCCAGCATGCCCTGCACCGCGGTCCCCCAGGTCGGCAGGCCGGTGTGGCAGCTGACCCGGATCCGCCCGTCCCAGCCGTCGGCCTTGGCCTGCTCGACCAGGTCGCGGGCCCGCTCGATGTCGTAGGCCGGACCTTCGACACCGTCGTACCAGCGGGAGTCCTCGGAGATCAGGGCGCTGGACATGAAGCCGGCGCCGCCGTACACCCGCTGTTTGAGCGTCTCCAGGTCGATGGCCGCGGCCACCGCCTGCCGGACCCGCTTGTCGGCGGTGGGTGCGGTGGACTCCAGTTCGGTGCCGTCCGGCTGGCCCTCGCACTGCGGTGCCGGCTCGCCTTCCTGGCAGGTGATCGGGAATCCGTTGTTCATGATCAGGGTGTCGTTGGCGGAGTACTGGACCCGGATGCCCTCGGCACCGTCCGCCTCGGCGTCCGCGATCGCCCCGGCGTCACGCAGGAAGGCCAGGTCGACGCTGCCCGCGCGGAACGCCTCGTAGGTCTGCGGCCCGTCACCGGCGTGGATGAACCGCACCCCGTCCAACGGGACCTCGCCGCCCCAGTAGTCGGGGTTGCGGGTGAGGGTCAGCGACTCGTCGGGGCGGAACTCGTCGAAGACGAACGGCCCGGCACCGGCACCCTGCGGGTTGGTGCCGAACGCGTCGCCCTGGGCGGCCACCGCCGCCGGGTTGACCACCATGCCGGGGGTCCCGGCGAGGGCGAACGGGAAGTTGTTCCACGGGAAGGCGAGGGTGAACACGACCGTCAGATCGTCGGGGGTGGCGTAGTCGGTGATCGGCGCGACCAGCGAACTGGCGTTGGACCGTGCCTCGGTGTGCCGTTGCATGTTCGCCACGACGGCCGCCGAGTCGTACGGCGCGCCGTCGCTGAAGGTGATCCCGGACCGCAAGGTGAGGGTCCACTGGGTGAAGTCGTCGTTGGGGGTCAGCGACTCGGCGGTCTGCGGCTCGAAGGCCCCGCTGGCCGGGTCGTACCGCATGATCGTGTCGTAGAGCGCCGCGAGTTCCGCGCCGCCGGAGTTGCCGGTGCCGGCCACCTGGACCGGATCGAGTGACTGGGTGGCGGACCAGGTGGCCATGGTGATCGTGCCGCCGGTCTCGTTGGTTTCGTTGTCGTCGCCGCAGGCGGCCACGGTGGCGAGCAGCAGCCCGGCCACCGCGACGCGGACGGGCGCCCCGTTCCACTTGTATTTCCGACCAGTTGCCATCTGCTTCTCCTGGTAGCCGTGAAGCCCGAGGCTTTGTGAATGCCATGTAAACTAGCCACGTACCGGCCACCAATCAAGCGCTCGCTTGGAGATTGTTACCCGAGCTCGACCTGGGGCGACCAGCCCAACCCCGACACCCGTCGCACCAAGCGCTTGATTGACTCTGCTATGCTGACGCCCGCCCGTTGCACCGCAGACCCGAAAGAGGCACCGTGGCAGAGTCGCTGGATCGACGACAGCAGATCATCGCCTGCGCGGCGGCCTTCTTCGCCAGTCGCGGCGTGGCCGCCACCACGGTCCGGCAGATCGCCGACGAGGTCGGCATCCTGTCCGGCAGCCTGTACCACCACTTCGACTCGAAGGAAGCGATCGTCGAGGCGATCCTCGGCCCCTACCTGGAGGATCTGCGCCACCGGTACGCCGGGGTGCTGGCCGGGGAGAACGATCCGGCGACCCGGCTGCGCGAGCTGGTCCGCGCCTCGCTGGACACCGCCGCGGCGCACCCGCACGCCACCGAGATCTACCAGAACGACGTCAACTACCTGCGTGGCCTGGCCCGGTTCCACTACCTCAAGGACGTCGCCCGCGAAGTGCAGAGCGCCTGGCTCGGGGTGATCGAAGCGGGCGTCAGCAGCGGAGCGTTCCGCCCCGACATCGATACCCGGGTGTTCTACCGCTTCATCCGCGACGCGGTATGGCTGTCGGTCCGGTGGTTCCACCCGAGCCCCGACAATCCCACCAGCCGGCTCGCCGACCAGTGCACCGCGATCTTCCTCGACGGCCTGGCCGCACGCCCGACCGATGCCGCCGCGCCGGCCCTGCCGACCCCACCAGCCGCGGTTGACGCGGTCGGTGGGGCGGCGCCGGCACCGGCCGGCTGACCGGCCGGTAACCGGCCGGCTCATCCGGCGGCCAGCGAGCGCCCGCTCAGGTATCCGTACGTCATCCCGGCGGCGAGCGTCGCGCCGGCACCCGGATAGCCCGGTCCGAACGGGCTGGCCGCCACGTTCCCGCAGGCGTACAGGCCGCCGATCAGCCCACCGTCGACGTCCCGCACCTGGCCGTGCTCGTCGCAGAGCGGGCCGCCCTTGGTGCCCAGACAGCCCAGGTGCAGCCGTACCGCGTAGTAGGGACCGTCACCGAGCGGACGCAGGTTGCGGTGCGGAGTCACCGTCGGATCGCCCCGGTACCGGTCGTACACCGTCGTGCCCCGACCGAACTGCGGATCCCGGCCCTGCGCGGCGTGCCGGTTGAACTCGGCGACCTGCTCGGCCAACCCGTCCGGGTCGATGCCGACCGCGCCGGCCAGCTCCGCCAAGGTCGGTGCCGTCGCCATCCACCCCGGGGTCGGCGCGTCCGGGGTCGCCGTGGCGACCGAGTACGACGACCGGAACCGGTCGTCGAACACCAGCCAGCAGGGCAGGTTGGCGTACTCGTAGCGGATCGGGTCGAACGTGGCCATCGCCTTGCCGAGGTCGTTGTAGTTCATCGCCTCGTTGGAGAACCGCCGGCCGTGCCGGTTGACGATGATCCCGCCGGGCAGCGCCCGCAGACCTGACGTGGGCCGGAACAGCGGCGCGCCGTCGTAGGTGTCGCCGACCGCGTACACCATCGGCCCCCACCAGGCCTCGTTCATGTTGCCGAGCGCGGCACCGACCTCCATCACCATCCGCAACCCGTCACCGGCGTTCGCCGGTGGGCTGGCCGGTGCGTCCATCGGTACGCCGAGGAACTGCCCGACCATCGCCGGGTCCCACTCGAACCCACCGGAGGCCAGCACCACACCCCGCTGCGCGACGATCTCCACCTCGCCGTCGCCGGTGGCCACGGTGATCCCGTCGACCCGTCCGCCGGTGCGCCGCAGCCGGACCGCCCGGGTGTCGGTGTGCACCGTGGCGCCGAGTTGCAGGCAGCCGTACAGCAGCTCACCGACCAGGGCGGCGCCCATGCCGACCACGCCCTTCGCGGTGCGTTCGGCGATCAGCGCCCAGTCCCACCGGTCCAGGGTGTCCATCCCCCACTGGTCCAGTTCGAGCTTGGTGACCGGCACCGTCGAATGCGTCGGCCGCAGCTTGCCGCGCAGCTCGCCAAGGACGGTCGCGTCGAACAGGTCGCTCTGCAGGGTGCGTCCGCCCGGATGCGCCCCGGGCAGGTCCGGCTGGTAGTCCGGGTGCTCCCGGTTCGGGGTGAAGCGCAGCCCGGTGCGCGCCACCACCAGGTCCAGCATCGGGTTGACCTGGTCGACAAAGGCCTCGATGACCTGGTCGGGGACCCGGTCCAGGGCGAGTCGTCGCAGGTAGGTGAGCGCGTCGTCGCGGCTGTCCGGCACGCCCGCCTCGGCCAGCCAGCGGTTCGCCGGCGCCCAGATGGAGCCGCCGGAGACCACGGTGGTGCCGCCGATCACCGGCGCCTTCTCCAGGATGGTGACCTGCCGGCCGGCCGCGGCGGCGGTCAACGCCGCGGTCAGCCCGGCGGCGCCGGTGCCGACCACCACCACATCGGTACGGCGTGGCAACTCGTGCATGGCTCGTCTGCTCCCCTCGTCAGGCGCTGGCCCGCCGGGCTTCGAGTGCCTGGCGGATGTTGCGCAGGAAGTCCTCGGCGGTCGGCTCCACCATCGGCCCCATCAACAGCTCGACCATCGGGGCCATCGGACCGCCCGGGGTGAGCTGCAGATGAAAGCGCAACCGGGACCGGCCTGTCCGGGCCGATGTCGGCGGGCCCGCCTCCCGGCCGACCGCGGCGGCACCGGTAGCAGCGGCCGGCTGGCCGTGCCCGGCCGTCGGACCCGCCTGCTGGCCGTCGACCGCCGGCGGGTGGGTTGCCCGGCGGCGGTTCAACCAGCGCAGCAGGCGGCCGGCCACGGCGAACCTGATCCGGCGCAGCAGTCCGGGACGGGTCTGTTCGTCGCCGCGCTCGGGCCGTCGCTGCTCTCCCGAGGCCGGGGAACCGTCGGTTGGGGAACCGTCGGTTGGGGAACCGTCAGTCGGGCCGACCGCAGCGGCGGCGCCCGGCACCGACGGCGCGTCGACCGGCTCGATGTCGAAGCTGCCCTGCCCGGTGATCCGTTCGGTCAGCCCGGTGATGGTGAACTCCGCCCGCCGGCCCGGCTCCCAGACGGTGATGTCGGCCTGCAGGTCCACCTCACGGGCGAGGACCCCGACGTCACCGCGCAGCGTCCAGATCGACCGCCGGTCGTCGACCAGGTCCAGCTTCTGGAAGCCGACCAGGAAGTGCGCCCAGTTCGGGATCACCTCGACGAACGACCACACCTCGTCGACGCCGACGTCGATGTCCAGGGTGTAGCTCGCCTCAATCATGGTCGGGCCGACCTGGCAGGATGGAGATCGGCTGCTGCCGCATGCTCCAGGTGAACTCGATGTCGATCGCGCCGGCCGGGCACTCCACCCGGCAGACGTCGCAGTAGCTGCACTCGTCCGGGTAGCGGACCATCTCCGCCACGCCCCGGTCGATGTGCAGGATGTCGCCCGGACAGACGTCCTGGCAGATCCCGCAGAGCGTGCAGAGGTTCTCATTGATCCGTGGTGCCATGCCTATCCCACCTTTCCGGCGAGCCGTGCTCCCCGCTCACCGACCAGTTCCACGACCGACCGGTTCTCCAGTTGCGCCGCACGCCAGGACGGGGTCGGCACGGTGTGCTCCAGCACCGGCTGCTCGCCGTCGTGTCCGGCCAGGATCGACACGCCGAGCCACCGCTGGTCGTCGGCGCCGGGCCGGTCGGTGCGGTAGTGGCCCATCAGGAAGCTGAACCGGCTCTCGTCGCGCTCCAGCGCGACGGCGGTCATCATCTCGTCGAACAGCCGCAGGTCGAACGCCTCGTGGGCGCGCATCAGCTCGTGGCCGTTGCCGGCGTGGACCTCGCCGGCCGCCGCCGCGTACCCGCGCAGGTACTCGGCGGCCTGCCGCAGCCCGATCTCGTTGCGGTCCATTCCGACGTACTTGGTCATCAGGTCCTGCAGCTGGTGCTCGTACTCGCGCCAGCCGATCCCGCTGGTCCGGTTCAGCGGTGCCAGGGTCCGCCGACGTTCGGCGGCCACCGCCGAGGCGTCCAGCACCGGTGCGGCGGCGGACCGGGCGAACTCGGCGGCGGTCCGGCCGATGACGTACCCGCTGGCCAGTGAGCCGGCCAGGGCGTACGCCGGGGTGGCCAGGTCACCGGCGGCGAACATGCCGGGAACCCGGGTCTGCCCGTCCGCGCCGACCACCACGCCCTTGGGCGATCCGGTGGCCGACCAGGCGCCGTTGAACAGTTCGAACTCGACCGGGTGCCGGGACAGGTCGATGCCGGACTGCTCCAGGAACTCCAGGAACAGCGGGGCGTCGTAGGAGATGTAGTCGCTGATCGCGGCGATCTCAGCGGGCGGCAGATGGGTGCAGTCGATGTACACCGGGCCACGGCCGGCGAGCACCTCACCGGCCGCCTTGCCGACGATGCCGAACCCGAACCGCCGCTCCCCCGCGACGTCCGGCAGGTCGGCGATGAGCTGACCGTTGCCGTTGACCAGCCGGCCACCGGCCTCCAGCAGGTTGCCCATCGCGCCGGTGGCGAAGCCACGCGGGAAGAGGAAGGTCCCGAGGAACTCGATGTTGGCGGCCACCGCGCCGGCCCGGGCGGCGAGGGCGAACCCGGTGGTGGCGTGGTAAGGCCGGTGGTAGGTGTGGAACGCGTCGCGGCGGGGCGAGTTGAAGATGACCCGTTCGGCGTTGCCGGTGGCGACGATCACCGCGCCGGCGCGGAAGGTCAGAAACTCGCAGGACCGGATGTCGAAGCCGGTGGCGCCGACCGCGCGGCCGGTGTCGTCGAGCTGCACGCTGGTGGCGTGGACCCCGCCGATGATCCGGACCCGGTCGGTGGCGGCCGCCCGCTCGGCCAGCCGGGGCTTGATGTCGGCGCCGTCGAACTTGAGCACGATCGGACCGGGCGTCCACATCCGCCCGACCCGCTCGTAGTCGCCGTCGGCGTTGCGCAGTGGCACGCCGGACTCCTCCAGGAACCGACAGACCGCCGGCAGCGGTTCGATGCCCAGCGGCCGGGCCACCTCCATGTCGACCAGCCCGAGGGCGATGTCGCAGTACCAGTCGGCGAAGACCTCCGGGGTGTCCCAGGGCTCGCCCAGATCCAGGTAGGTGGTGAGGAAGGCCAGTCCCCGGCCGGCGTCGCCGGAGCGCCGTACCGACCTGGTCTTGTCGACCAGGACCACCGAGGCACCCGCCTCCGCGGCCCGCACGGCCGCCACGCAGCCGGCGATTCCCCCACCGATGACGAGTACGTCGGACTCGATCACGTTGCCGTCCACCGGTGCCTCCCTCCTATCGTCGGTGACTCGCCGTAGTCGGCGGCCACCAGAAATCGATCATGTCATCGTGCCTGGTCAGCGGGGTCCGACGAGCGGACCGGGTCATATCCACGGCGGCGGTGGCGCGACCACGGCACCGGCCGGTCGGACCGTCAAACGGTCCGCCGGCACTCGCCCGATCAGCCAGCCGAGCAGCTGCCAACCGGTTGCGGACAGCTCCACCGGCAGGACCGGCGCGGTATCACCGGACCCGGCCGTACCGGCCGTCGCCACGTTGTCCGGGCCGGTGCGCCAGACCCGCGACCGGTCGGTCGCCCGCAGCTCGACCGCCGGGCCGGTACCACGGCCGGTGAAGGTGGCGGTCACCTCGTCGAGCAGCGCGTCGGTGAGCGGACCGGGCAGGTCGGCCAGGGTGCCGCCGAGGTCGAGGTCGGCCTGGTGCACCCAGACCTCCCGGACCCGCAGCCAGAGCACCTGGTCGGCGGGGACCTCGCGGCCCTGACCGGTACGGACGGTGGCCGACCAGGCGTCGTCGGGCATCGCCCGGACCGCGTCGGCGAGCCGACCCGCCGCGCCGGCCAGGTCGGCGCGCAGCTCGTCGGCACCGCGCCCGGCACCGGCGTCGATGTCCGCGCCGCGCTGGGCGGCGCTGGCGTACATCGGGGTCGGCACCCCGGTCCGCGCCCAGGTCAACAGGTTCACCAGGGCGTCGGCGTTGCGGGCCAGGTGGGTGACCAGGTGGGCGCGGGTCCAGCCGGGCAGCCGGCTCGGTGCCGCCGCGTCGGCGTCGGTGAGCTGGTCGACCAGTTCCCGGCACCGTTGTTCCCCGGCGGTCAGCCAGCCGATGGTGGCGTCGGCCCCCGCGCCGGTCACGGTCGCTCCGCCCGGCAGGTGTTGCGGCACTCGCCGACCCCACCGATCCGGGTGACCAGCACGTCACCGTCGGCCAGGTACCGGGGTGGTTTACGGGCGTGGCCCACGCCGCCGGGCGTCCCGGTGGCGATCACGTCGCCGGGCCGCAGGGTGCAGATGGTGGACAGGTACGCCACCAGTGCGGGCGGGTCGAAGACCAGCTCGGTGCTGTCGGAGCTCTGCACCACCTCGCCGTTGACCAGGCATTCGACGCTGAGCCCGGCGTCGAGGTCGAGGTCGTCCGGGGTGACCAGGCTGGGTCCGAGCGGGGTGGTCGCCTCGAAGGTCTTGCCGGCCAGCCACTGCGGGGTGCGGTACTGCCAGTCCCGGGCGGTGACGTCGTTGAGCACGGTGTACCCGGCGATCGCGGCGGCGGCCTGCTCGGGGTCGGCGTGCCGGACCGTGGTGCCGACGACGACCGCGAGTTCGGCCTCCCAGTCCATCGCGGTCGAGGCAGCTGGCAGTACGACCGGGTCGGTGGCCCCGATCAGCGCCGGCGGGTACTTGGCGAAGATCGTCGGGTGTTCCGGGAGCTGGCGGCCCATTTCCAGGATGTGCCGGCGGTAGTTCAGCCCGACACAGATGATCTTCTCCGGTCGGCTGACCAGCGGAGCGTGGTCGAGTCCGTCGACCGGGTGCCGGGTGCCGTCGGCGGTGGCGGCGCGTTGCGCCCAACCGGGGTCGGTGAGCAGCTCGCCGAGGTCGGCGGCACCGATCTCGACCGCCGCGTCGGTGTCGACCCGGACCGCGGCGGTCCGGTCGCCGGTACGGATGGTGGCCAGCCTCATGCCGGGTCACCCACCTGGTGCCGGTCCAGGTGCAGAGCCTGGTAGCTGGGTGCGTCGCTGAACCGGAACAGGTCGGCGCCGTCCGGTGACCGCAGGCTCACCGGGCACCAGGACGGTACGGCGAACAGATCGCCAGTGCCGACCTGGTGTTCCCGGCCGTCGAGCAGCACGGTGGCCTGCCCGCTGAAGACCTGCCACACCGAGGAGCCGACCTCCCGGCGGGTCGCCGTGGCGGTCCCGGCGGCCAGCCGGTGCATCTCCAGGCGCAGCGTCGCCAGGGCGTCGCGGCCGGTGGTCGGGTTGACGAACCGTACCGCCGCGTGGCCTGGCTCGACGAGTGCCGGATGCCCTTCGTCGGCGAGTTCCAGCTGCGCGGTGAGCGCGGCGTCGGTGTGCGTCCAGCGGTACGCCGGCAGCGGCGAGTGGACGGTGTCCGCCTCGGCCGACAGCGGGCGCAGCCCGGGGTGGGCCCAGAGCCGTTCGCCCCGCGAGGCGGCCGGGGTCGACGTGTCGGTGAGCTGGTCCGGGCCGAACTCGAAGAACCCGGCGTCGAGTTGAGCGTTCAGCGGGATGTCGAGTCCGTCCAGCCAGACCATCGCGGTGTCGGCGGTGTTGTGGTGTTCGTGCCAGGCCCAGCCCGGGGTCAGCAGCAGGTCGCCCCGGCGCATGGCGACCGGGTCGCCGTCGACCACCGTCCAGACACCTTCCCCGTCGAGCACGAAGCGGAACGCGTTCTGGCTGTGCCGGTGGGCCGGGGCGACCTCGCGGGGCCCGAGGTACTGCACCGCCGCCCAGAGGGTGGCGGTGGCGAACGGGTCACCGGGCACGCCGGGGTTGGCCAGGGCGATGGCCCGTCGTTCGCCACCGCGCCCGACCGGGACGAGGTCGCCGGCGCGGGCGGCGAGCGGCAGCAGCCGGTCCCACGGCCAGACGTGGGGCACCGCCCGGGGCGTCGGGGCGACCGGCATCAGACCGTCCCGAACGGTCCACAACGGTTTGAGTCCAGCGGCGTCGAAGTCGGTGTAGAGCTGCTGCAGAGCGCGGTCCTGCACCGTGCCGGCAGCGGCCTCGGAGTCCAGGTCAACCATGCCGCCAGGTTAGGAACCTTCTTTACGACGGAATGATCACGTGGTCATAATTCTCTGGTGCAGAACGCCGTGCCGTACCCCATCGAGTCCGTCGACAACGCCCTGCGCCTGATCCTGCTGCTGCGGGAACGGTCCCGGCTCGGGGTGGCCGAGGCCGCCCGCCACCTCGGGGTGGCGCCGTCCACCGCGCACCGGCTGCTCGGCATGTTGAAGCACCACGGCTTCGCCGTCCAGGACGGCCGCCGGGCGTACCTTCCCGGGCCGGTCTTCGCCGACCTGGGGCTGCTCGCCGGCCGGGCCGGTCCGGACCTGCGCACCGTGGTGCGGCCACATCTGGAGCGGCTCAGCGGTGAGCTGCAGGAGACGGTGCACCTGGCGGTGCTGCAGGGCACTGCGGTCCGGTTCCTCGACGGCGTGGAGGCCACCCACGGCCTGCGGGTCGGATCCCGGGCCGGGATGTCGATGCCGGCGCACTGCACCTCGGGCGGCAAGGTGCTGCTCGCCCAGCTCAGCCCGGCGGAGCTGGAGGTGCTCTATCCGCGGGGGCTGCCGGCGGTGTACGGCCCTGCGGTCGAGGATCTGGCCACCCTGCGTCGCCAGTTGACCACGGCACGTCGCCTCGGCTACGCGGTGAACCGCGAGGAGAGCGAGCGGGGCATCACCGGGATCGGGGTCTGCCTGCGCGACACGACGGGGCGGGTGCGCGGCGCGTTGGCGGCCGGGATGCCCACCGCGCGCTGCCCGAACATCCGGATCCCCGAGGTCGCGGCGGCGCTGCGGACCGCCGCCGGGCTGATCGCCGCCGAGCTGGGCGGGAACTGACCTTCGGCATCGGGCGGCAACATCGGCGCAACGTGCCGTTGACGAAGCAAGCGCTTTGTTGGTAGCTTCCTCGCCTACTCTCGCCGGCGCCGTGCCGTGCCGCACCGCTGGTAGAGCAACTGCCGCCTACCGAAGGTGGGACCGAAAAGTGAGATCCCTACACCGCACACTCGCGCCGATGCTGGCGTTGTCCCTGCTGCCGCTCGCCGCTTGCAGCACCAGTTCCGACACCGACTCCGACACCACCGACGACAACGCCACCGCCGCGCCCGGCTGCCCGCAGGCGACGTCCAGCACGGTGGCCCACGACCCGACCGCGATCCTCAAGTACGGCAGCGTGCCGGCCAGCTCGCTCGACCCGATCCGGATGGTCGAGGCCAACGAGATCACCGTGCTGCAGACGATCTTCGACCCGCTGGTCAAGCTCGACGCCAACGACCTGCCCATCCCTGGCCTGGCCACCGAGTGGAGCGTCGTCGACGACGGGGGCATGGAGTTCAAACTCCGCGACGGCGTCGTCTTCTCCGACGGCACCCCGTTCGACGCCGAGGCGGTGCGCTTCAACATCGACCGGGCGATGAACGACGAGGAGTCGAACATCAAGGGCGACCTGGCCAACGTCCAGGCCGTCGAGGTGGTCGACGAGCACACCGTACGGTTCGAGCTGGACCCGCCGAACCCGGCCGCCTTCCCGATCGTCCTGTCCGACCGGCCCGGGCTGATGGCCTCGCCGACCGCAGTGCAGGCCGCCGGCTCCTCGACCGCGTTCAGCGACGCCCCGGTCGGCGCCGGCCCGTACGCCGTCGACGGCCCCTGGTACGCCCGGGAGAAGGTCAGTGTCCGGGCCTGGGACGGCTACTGGAACGCGCAGGAGCGGCTGCTCGGCGGGATCGACTTCATCGAGACCTCCACCGACGCCAGCCTCGGCGCGCTGCAGGCCGGTGACCTGGACCTGCAGTACATCGAGGACGACAAGGTCGCCGCGGCCTGCGCCGACGACCGGCTGCGGGTGATGTCCTCGTCGACCAACGAGGTCCGCGCGCTGCTGATCAACCAGGCGATGGAGCCGTTCGACGATGTGCGGGTCCGGCAGGCCCTGCAGTACGCCCTGAACCGCGAGGCGATCACCGAGGCGCTGACCGACGGCCGGTCCGAGGCGGCCACCCAGTGGTTCCCGGAGGGATCGGTGCCGTACTCGCCCGAGTTGGCCGACGCCTACCCGTACGACCCGGACCGGGCCCGCGAGCTGCTGGCCGAGGCCGGCTACCCGGACGGGGTGACCTTCACCGCCGAGATCGGCGGCACCTTCACCGCGTACGTCCGGATGGGTGAGCTGGTGCAGGCGCAGCTGGAGCAGGCCGGGTTCACCATGGACCTGCAGCTGATCGACCCGGCGCAGATGCTGGCCCGGCTCTACGGCACCGCCGACTCGCCGCCGCAGATCGCGGCCGCGCCGCTGGCGATGGCACCGGCCCGGTCACCGTCCAGCCGGTTCCGGGAACGGTTCTTCGAGGACGGCCGGTACAACCCGTCCGGCGAGACCATCCCCGGCCTGCGGGACCTGGTCGTCCAGGCGGACGCCGCCGTCGACCCCGACGAGCGGGCCGACCTGCTGCGCCAGGCGGCCACCCTGGTCTCCGAGGAGGCCGCCGCCGGCGTGCCGCTGTTCTTCGTCGCCGGACACACCGCGATGGGTGCCCACGTCGGCGGGGTGCAACGCGGCTCCACCCGGTCGAACATGATCTTCGACGGGTTGTACATCACCGAGGGCCGGGTACCGGTCGGCTGACCACCCGGACCGCCCTTCGCGGGCGGACGCACCAGCGGCGCCGCGGGATCCGTCGGACGGATCCCGCGGCGCCGCGGTGTGCATCGGGAAGTCCTGTTGCTGGCCGGTGAGGTTGCCGGACCCGCCGCTCTACCCTGGACGGGCAGTCGGAAAAGCGCAGCGGAGGGAGCGACTATGTCCGTGCTGGTGGCCTTCTCGGTGACGCCGTTGGGCGTGGGCGAGGACGTGGGTCGGATCGTCGCTGAGGGGATCCGGGTGGTCCGGGCCTCCGGCCTGCCGAACCAGACCGACGCGATGTTCACGCTGGTCGAGGGGGACACGTGGGATGAGGTGATGGGTGTGGTCAAGCAGGCGGTGGAGGCGGTGGCCGCGTTGGCGCCACGGGTGAGCACGGTGGTGAAGGTCGACTACCGACCAGGTGTTTCCGGGGCGCTGACCGCAAAGGTCGAGGCCGTGGAGCAGTACCTCAGTAAAGGCGTCGACGAGTGACTCGTCCCGGTGTCGGCGCTTCAGCGTCTGGCGCAACGGCACCGTAGTAGGGAGTCACGGCCGGTCAGGCCAGCGTCCCACCGTCGGCGCGCAGCACGCTGCCGGCGACGAACGACGCATCCGGCGAGGCCAGGAACGCGATGGTACGGGCGATCTCGGCCGGTTCGGCCCGCCGACCGGTCGGCCGCGCCGGGGCCGGGGCGGCGGCCGCACCGCCGGTCGACGCGGCCGCACCGCCGCTCAACGCGGCCCGCATCTCGTCGGCCAGCCGGGTCCGCACCGCACCGGGGCAGAGCACGTTGATCCGTACCCCGGCCGGACCGTACTCGGCGGCCAGCGAGCGCATCAACGCGATCAGCCCACCCTTGGACGCCGCGTACACCGCGCTGCCGGACCAGCCGCGCAGCCCGGCCACCGAGGAGACCGCCACGACGGTGCCGCCGGTGGCCACCAGGTGCGGCATCGCGGCCTGGGCCAGCAGGAACGGCGCCCGCAGGTTGACGTCGAGCACCCGGTCCCATTCGGCGACGGTGACCGCGTCGGACGGGCCGGCCTGACCGACGCCGGCGACCAGGGCGAGCACGTCGATCCGGCCGTACCGGCGCAGGCAGGTCTCGACGACGGTGGCCGCCGCCGCAGGGTCGACGAGGTCGGCGGTGAGCGTCCCGACCCGGCCGCCAGCGGCTCTCACCTGCTGGCGCAGCGCGGCCAGACCGTCGGTGTCGACGTCCACCCCGAGTACGGTGTCGCCGAGCGCCGCGAGGTGCTCGGCGGCGGCCCGTCCGATGCCGGCGGCGGCCCCGGTGACCACCGCGACCCGCGTCTCAGTCACCCGGCACCGCCCGCAGCGCGGCGAACACCTGCCCGGTCGCGGTCCGGCAGGTGCCCACCTGGCGAGGCTGAATGAGGAAAGCCGTGCACCACACCGGTCATCCCTGGCGACGCTAATCAACAAAGCGCTTGTTCGTCAACCTCACGATCGGCGATGCCCGGCGTTGACGAACAAGCGCTCGTTAGGTACCTTGCCCGGACAGTCAGATGCTGGTCAGCCAGCGTTCCGGCGGCCAAAGGATCACCCACGAATGGTCACCCTCGTCCTCCGGCGCCTCCTGTCGGCGATCCCGCTCCTGCTGATCGTCTCGCTGGGCGCGTTCTCCCTGGTCGCGTTGCTCCCCGGCGACCAGGCGATGGCGATCGCCGGCGAATACGCCACCCCGGAACAGCTGGCCGCGCTGCGCCAGCAGCTACGCCTCGACGACCCCTTCCTGGTCCGCTACGCGCACTGGCTCGGCGGCATCGCGCAGGGCGACCTCGGCGACTCGCTGGTCACCGGCCGGGCGATCAGCGACGAGATCCTGCGCCGCGCACCGCTGACCGCGAGCATCGCCCTGGGCACCCTCGTCGTGGTGCTGCTGATCGGCGTACCGACCGGCATCCTGCAGGGCGTCTACGCCGGCCGCGCCGTCGACCGGCTCGGCCTGCTCGGCAGCGCCGCCGGTCTGGCCGTCCCGAACTTCTGGCTGGCCACCATGCTGATCACCATCTTCGCGGTGCAACTGCGCTGGCTGCCGGCCACCGGCTACAGCCCGCTCAGCGAGGGTGTGCTGCCCTGGGCCCAGCACCTGATCATGCCGTCGATCACCCTCGGCGTGTTCACCGCCGCCGAAATGGCCCGCCAGCTGCGGACCGGTTTCCTTCATGCGTACGCCCAGCCCTACATCCGTACCGCCTGGTCCAAGGGGTTGCCGGCGCGCACAGTGATCGGCAAACACGCGCTGAAGAACGCGGCGGCTCCGGCGATCACCGTGCTCGGCATCCGCCTCGGCCACCTGCTGTCCGGCGCGGTGATCGTCGAGTCCATCTTCGGCATGCCAGGGCTCGGCAAGTTCGCCATCGACGCCATCCTCAACCGGGACTTCACCGTCGTACAGGCCGTCGTCCTGGTCTCCGCGGTGGTCGTGCTCACCGCGAACCTGCTCGTCGACATCGCCTACGGACTCCTCAACCCGAAGGTGCGGATCTCTTGAGCCGACCAGTGAGCACCGACGACACCGCGTCCACCGCCGCCCCCGCCAAGCCCGGTGCCGGGCCGGAACCGGACGGGCTCGACCGTCGCGACCGCGGCGACACGCTCGTCGCCCGGATCCGCAGTCAGCCGATGACCATGGTCGCTCTCGGCTACCTGGTGCTGCTCAGCCTGTTGGCGGTCGCCGCGCCGCTGGTCAGCCCGTACGACCCGTACGCCACCGACTTCCGGGCGATCCTCGACCCGCCATCGGCCGCACACTGGCTCGGCACCGACGACCTCGGTCGGGACATGCTCAGCCGGCTGCTGTACGCCTCCCGCTCCTCCCTACTGGCCTGCCTGCAGGCTGTCGGCCTCGGCCTGCTCGGCGGGGTCCTGCTCGGGGTGACCGCCGGCTACTTCGGCGGCTGGGTGGACCGGCTGGTGATGACGCTGATCGACGCCGTGCTCAGCGTCCCCGGCCTGCTGCTGGCGATGTCCATCGTCGGCGTGCTCGGGCCCGGACTGCGCAACGCCATGTTCGCCCTCGCGGTCATCTTCGTGCCGATCTTCGCCCGGCTCAGCCGCATCCAGGCACTGGCGGTACGCGAGGAGACCTACCTCGAGGCGGCCCGCTCGATCGGGGTCTCCCACCTGCGGTCGGTGCTGCGGCACGTGCTGCCCAACATCGCGGGTCCACTGGTCGTCCAGGTCTTCATCACCATGGCCGTGGCGATCGTCGCCGAAGGCGCGATGAGCTACCTCGGGCTCAGCATCCAGCCGCCGGAGGCGAGCTGGGGCAACCTGCTGCAACGGGCGTTCTCGTCGGTCGCCTCGGCACCCTGGCTGATCTTCATCCCCGGCCTGACCATCACCCTGACGGTCGTCGCCTTCCAGGTGCTCGGCGACGGACTCAGCCAGGCCCTGTCCGGCGGGCACCCGCAGAAAGCAGGCCGCAGATGAGCGCCGCCACCACGACGACCCGCCCGCTGCTGGAGGTCGACGGCCTGACCGTCAGCATCGGCTCCGGACGTGACACCGTCCACCTGGTCGAACAGGTCGACCTGAGCGTCGCCGCCGGCGAGACGCTCGGCCTGGTCGGCGAGAGCGGCTCCGGCAAGAGCATCACCTGTCTCGCCCTGGCCGGGCTGCTGCCGCCCGGTGCCCGGATCACCGGCGGTTCGATCCGCTTCGCCGGGCAGGAGCTCACCGGCCGCTCCCCCGCCGAGCTGACCCGGTTCCGCGGCAACCGGGTCGGCATGGTCTTCCAGGAGGCGTTGAGCAGCCTGAACCCGGCGTTCACCGTCGGCAACCAGATCGTCGAGAGCCTGCTGCGGCACACCGGCATGAACCGCCGGCAGGCCCGGGCCCGTGCGGTGGAACTGCTCGACCTGGTCCGGATCCCGGACCCGCAGCAGCGGGTGGCCAGTTACCCGCACGAACTCTCCGGCGGGATGGCCCAGCGGGCGCTGATCGCGATGGCCATCGCCGGCGAACCGGAGCTGCTGATCGCCGACGAACCGACGACCGCCCTGGACGTGACGGTCCAGCTGCAGATCCTGCAGCTGCTCGGCGACCTGCGCGACGCGCTGGGGATGTCGCTGCTGCTGGTGTCGCACGATCTCGGCGTCATCGCCACGATGGCGCAACGGCTCAGCGTCATGTACGCCGGTCAGGTCGTCGAGTCCGGCCCGGTCCGCGACGTGTTCGCCGCGCCCCGGCACCCGTACACCTCGGCGTTGATCTCGTCCAGTGCGGAGGTCGCCGAGAAGGCCACCCGGCTGCCGGTCATTCCCGGCCAGGTGCCGCGCCCAGGTAACTTCCCCGCCGCCGGCTGCCGGTTCGCCAACCGGTGCGCCCACGCCAGGCCGGAGTGGACCCGCATGGACCCGCCGTGGACGGTGCTGGACGGCGGCGACCGGGGTACCCGGTGCGGCCGGCACGCCGAGCTGGAGCTGCCCGGCACCGGCGCGGCACCGGCCACCGGTCCCGAGGACCCGGCGGCGGGCGAGGACCTGGCGGCGGGCGAGGACCCGGCCGCGATCGAGGCAGCCGTCGAGGATGCCGGCGCCGGTGATCCGACCGACGCCGGGGACGGAGCCGTGCTGCGGCTGCGCGGCCTCGGCAAGCAGTTCCCGGTCCGGCGCGGAGCGCTCGGCCTGCGTCGGGTGGTGGTGCACGCGGTCGACGGCGTCGACCTGACGGTGGCCCGTGGCCGGACGCTCGGCCTGGTCGGTGAGAGCGGCTCCGGCAAGTCGACCGTCGGCCGGCTCGCCCTGCGGCTGATCGAACCCACCAGCGGGGAGGTCTCCTTCCTCGGTCGGGACCTCGCCGCGATGAGCCGGGGCGAGCTGCGGTCACACCGACGGGGCATGCAGATGGTGTTCCAGGACCCGTACGCCTCGCTGGACCCGTCGATGACGGTCGGGCAGAGCATCGCCGAACCGCTGGTGGTGCACTCCCGGCTCACCCCGGCCGAGCGCCGCCGCCGGATCGGCCAGCTGCTGGAACGGGTCGGCCTGGACCCGGCGCTGGCCCGCCGGTCGCCGCGAGCGCTCTCCGGCGGCCAGCGACAGCGGATCTCGTTCGCCCGCGCGCTGGCGCTCGAACCTCAACTGATCATCTGTGACGAGCCGGTGAGCGCGCTGGACGTCTCCACCCGGTCGCAGATCGTCAACCTGGTGCAGGACATCCAGGAGGCTGAGGGCATCGCCTTCCTGTTCATCGCCCACGACCTCGCGCTGGTCCACCATGTCAGTCACGAGCTGGCGGTGATGTACCTGGGGCGGGTGGTGGAGAGCGGTCCCGCCAGCCGGGTGTACAGCCACCCCGCACACCCGTACACCCGGGCGCTGCTGGCCTCGATGCTGACCCCGGCCAGTCACGGGCTCGCCGGCCGGACCACCCCGACCGGGGAGATCCCCAGCCCGATCGACCCGCCGTCGGGCTGCCGGTTCCGCACCCGCTGCCCGCACGCGATGCCGGTGTGCGCCGAGGTGACCCCGCAGCCGGTGCCGGTCGCCGGCGGCGGCTGGTCCGCCTGTCACCTCACCGGCTGAGCAAGCTACCGGGCCGCTTCCTCGCCGGCGACCAGGCCGAAGACGGCCGCCTCGAGCAGTCCGCCCGCGTAGCCGGCGCGCGGGCCGCCGTGCAGCCCGCCCATGGTCGCCCCGGCCGCGTACAGCCCGCCGATCGGCTGGTCGGCGGCGTCGCACAGCCGGGCCCGGCCGTCGACCCGCAGCCCGCCGAGGGCGAACGTCACCCCGGCCACCAGCGGCACCGCCCGCAGCGGCGGTACGGCCAGCCGCAGCCGGCCGGTGCGCGGCGGCGACGCGTCCTCCGGCGCCGCCAGCACCTGCGCCACCGTGGCGGACAGCCCGGCCGGGTCGATGCCGGCTCGAACGGCCAGGTCCGCCGGACCGGAGCCGGTCAGCACGGTCGCGCCGCAGTCGAGCAGGTACGGGTTGGGTGCCGGGTCGCCGATCCGGCCCTCGGTGCGCCACCCGTCGTCGTCGACGATCAACCAGCAGCCGTCCGGCACCGGGCCGTGAGCCACCGCGTTGGTCGTGGTCACCCCGTGATGGCTCTCGTCGACCAGCCGCCGACCGTCCGGGCCGACGACGATCCCGACCGCCGCCAACGGATCCAGGATCGGGTACGGCCACAGTCGACTGTCCTGTCGCGCCTCACGGACCAGCAGGTGGCCGTAGAACCCGGCGTCCGGGACCAGCGCCGCGCCGGCGGAGCAGCCCATCCGCAGGCCGTCGCCGGTCGCGGTGCCGGCGCCGCGCAGCAGCACCTGGTCGGTGTCCAGCAGGTCGCGGCGCAAACCCGGATCGGCCTGGAACCCGCCGTCGGCGAGGACCACTGCCCGGCTGGTGATCCACCCGGTGGCACCGCCCGGCAGGTCCAGCCCGACCTGCCAGGCCGCACCGGGCGCGGGCCGCAGTCGTCGGGCCCGGGCCGGCTGCCGCAGGGTGCCGCCGGCGGCGGTGAACTCGTCGGCGAGCCCGCGCAGGAAGGTCCAGACGCCGAAGCCGGCGTACCGCCGACCCGGCTCGGTGCGGCGCACCGGGGCGAACACCCGCGCCCGGTGCGCGGCGTCGCCGTCGGTGACCAGTTGGGCACCGTGCTCGACGAGCCAGTCCAGGGTGGGCCGCAGGCGTTCGCTCCAGGTACGCAGCACCGCCTCGTCGGCCCAGCCGTCGGTCGACTCCCGCACCAGCGCCCGCAGCCGGCCCGGCGGGGTCTGCGGATCGCGCAACGCGGCATGCAGGGCACCGCCGGACAGCACCGAGTTGCCCCAGCCGGGGCGCCGCCGGGACCGCTCGACGACGACCACCGACGCGCCAGCCTGCTGGGCGCGGACCGCCGCGCACCAGCCGGCCAGGCCGGCACCGACCACCAGCACGTCGACCCGCGGTGCGGGGCTATCGCCGGTCGGCGGCGGACAGCGCGTATCCAAACCTGGCTCCTTCCAGCACGGCGTGCGTCAGCCGGCGCGGCGCCAACGCGTCGCCGACCACCTGACATTCGAGGTCCGCGGGCAGCGCGGCGCGCAGCCCGTCATCGGCGGTACGGCCGTGCGCGAGAACCACCGCACCGGCGTCGAGGATCGACCGCTGCCCGGTGAACAACTGCTCCACCTCGACGGCCCCACCGGACCACCGGTGCACCCGGCTCATCGGGGCGAACACCACCGCCCGGCCGTACAGCCGACGCAGCACCGCCGGCCTGGTCCGCTGATCCAGATCGGGTCCGATGTCGACGCATTCGGTGCACACCTGGACCGGCCAGCCCTCCCCGGCCAGCAGGTCGGCGGCGATCAGCGGCTCGAGATGCCGCTCGGCGCCGCCGACCACCAGCACCGGCACGCCCGGCGCCGGTCGACGACCGGCCAGCAGGTCCATCGTGGTCAGTACCGGTCGGTCGACGGGGAAGCCGGCCGGGCCCGGCCGGCCGCCGGTGGCCAGCACCACCAGGTCCGCGCCGAGCAGGTCGGGGTGGTCGGCGGTGGCGGTGGTGGCGGTACGCAGGACCACCCGCCCGCCGGCGGGAGACGGCCGGTCCAGCAGCGGGGCCAGCCGCCGCTCGAGCCGGTGCAGCAGCGGCGCCCAGTCGGCGAGCAGCGGCGTGCCGACCAGGTGGCGCAGTGTCCCGCCGACCACGTCGGCGGCCTCGATCAGGGTCACCTCGGCTCCGGCCGCCGCGGCACCGACCGCCGCCTCCACCCCGGCCGGCCCGGCACCGACGACGGCGATCCGCCGACGGGCCCGCCGGCGCCGGACGAGAGCCGGCCCGGCCGGCGGCGCAGCTGGCCGGGGGGCGAACTCGGCTTCCCGACCGGCGGCCGGGTTCGCCGGGCAGGAGAACGGCACCCGTACGCACTCGTTGCAGGCGACGCAGCGGACGATGCCGGCGTCGTCCCCGCTGACCGCGCGCCGGGGGAAGGTGGGGTCTGCGATCAGCGCCCGGGCCAGTCCCACCAGGTCGGCAGCGCCGTCGGCGACCAGGCCGCGGGCGATCGCCGGGTCGGTGATCCGGCCGGAGACCAGGACCGGCACGTCGATCACGGCGCGGACCCGCCGGGCGGTCTGTGCCGCCGGTGCCGGCGGCACCAGCCAGGATCCGGTGTACGCGGTGGCCGGCCGGCCGTCGCGCAGCCCGTCGTGGTTGCCCAGCGACAGGTTGACGTAGTCGACGAGGTCGGCGAGCCCGGCGGCGATCCCGGCCACCCCGGCGGCGTCGATGCCGCTCGGCACCTCCTCGCCGGCGGTCAGCCGGACGCCGAGCAGCGACCGGTCCCCCAGTTCGGCGCGCACCGTACGCAGGATCCGGCGGATCAGCCGCAGCCGGCCGGCCGGGGAGCCGCCGTACCGGTCGGTGCGCCGGTTGTAGTGCGGGGACAGGAACCGGTTCAGCAGGTACCCGTGGCCGGCGTGCAGTTCGACACCGTCGAACCCGGCGGCGACGATCGTCGTGGCGGTGACGAGGTAGCCGGTCGCCAGGTCGTCGATCTCGGCGACGGTGAGCGCGTGCGGGACGGCTCCCGTGTCGTCGGCCCGTACCTGCGACGGGGCGAGGGTCGGCTGGAAGTTGTCCCAGCCCCGCTCCGCGCCGGGGTGGTGGATCTGGCCGACGGCGAGCGCCCCGCCGCCGTGCGCCGCGTCCGCCAGTCCGGCCAGGTGCTCGTGCGCCGCCGCGAGCAGCACCTGGCGGTGCCGGGGGTCGCGGACGTGGAACGAGACGGCGTCGGGGTCGGCGTAGCCGTCCGGGTCACCGGCGCAGACGTTCAGCGGGTAGACCGGGTTGGCGTACACCCCCTGGCCGGCGGGGAGCACGATCATCGCGACGCCGCCGGCGGCCCGCTCGGCCACGTAGCGCCGCAGCCGCCGGGGCGGCAGGCGGCCGAGGTGCGGGGTCATCACCATCCGGTTGCGCAGCCGGTGCCGGCCGACGGTCAGCGGCGTGGCCAGCGGGTCACCGCCCGGCCCTCCGGTCATGCCGGCAGCAGCGTCTGCAGCGCGACGCCCAGCCCGCCGTCGACGGCGATCACCTGGCCGGTGACGTACCGGGCGGCGTCGCCGAGCAGGAAGACCACGACCGGGGCGATGTCCGTGGCGGACCCGGTCCGACCGAGCGGTACGGCGGCGCCGCGTCGCTGCGCGGCCTGCGGGTCGCGACTGCTGGCCGAGAAGTTGGTGCCGCTGACGATGCCCGGCGCGACCGCGTTGGCCCGGATCCCGTCCGGGCCCCACTCCAGCGCCATCTGCCGGGTCAGTGAGATCACCGCCGCCTTGGCGGCGTTGTAGGCGCCGGCGCCGGGCGCGACGTGGATGCCGCACAGCGACGAGATGTTGACGATCGCGCTGCCCGACGTCATCGCGGGCAGCGCTGCCTGGCTGCAGTAGAGCGCGCTGGCGCAGTCGATCCGCATGATCGCGTCCCAGTCGTCCGGGCTGACCGATCGCAGCGCTCCGCCGCGTACCACGCCGACGTTGTTGACCAGGCCGGTGAGCCGGCCGAGTCGGTCGACGGCGGCGGCCACGACGTCCGCGGCGGCCCGTGGATCGGCCACGTCCCCGGCGACGGGGTGGGCGGTGCCGCCAGCGGCGACGACCGTGTCGGCGGTGACCTGGGCGGCGGCCGGGTCGAGGTCGTTGACGGCGACCGCCGCTCCGGCCGCCGCGACCTGTAGTGCGGTCGCCGCCCCGATCCCCGATCCGGCACCGGTGACCAGCACCGCTCCGTCCGCCAGTGTTGTCATCCCGACCCCTCTTTCTCCGCCGACCGACGGTCCGCCGGACAAGCTCATTCGTCGATCGCCAGCAGTACGTTCTTGACCCGGCTGAACTCCAGCAGTCCGGCGAGCCCGCCGACCTTGCCGTAGCCGCTCTGTTTCACCCCGCCGAACGGCGCGAACGGCCCGGCGGGCGCGCCGGCCCCGTTGACCCCGACGTTGCCGACGGCCAGCGCCGAGGCAACCCGCATCGCCCGGTCGACGTCGCGGGTGTGCACATAGCCGGCGAGCCCGTACCGGCTGGCGTTGGCCGCCTCGACCGCCTCGGCTTCGCCGTCGAACCGGCAGACCGACAGCACCGGGCCGAAGATCTCCTCGGTGGCGAGCTCACTGTGCGGGTCGACGTCAGAGAAGACGGTCGGGGCGACGTAGTAGCCGTCGGCCAGGTCGCCGCCGAGCCGGTGCCCGCCGAGCACCAGGTCACCGGTGTTGTTCTCCCGGGCCTGGTCGATGGTCCCGACGACCCGCTCGCAGGCGGCCGCGTCGATCAGCGGTCCCATCCGGGCCGCCGGGTCGAACGGGTCGCCGACGGTGACCGCGCGCAGACCGTCCAGCAGCCGGCCGAGCACCTCGTCGTACACGTCGTCGTGGACGAACATCCGGGTCGGGATGGTGCAGCCCTGGCCGCTGTTGGCCGTGATCAGCAGCGCGAACCGGCAGGCCCGGTCGAGGTCGGCGTCCGGGAAGACCAGCGACGCGCTCTTGCCGCCGAGTTCCAGCAGCAGCGGCTTGAGCGTCGGGGCGGCCGCCGCCTGGATCCGGGCCGCCGTCGCCGGACCGCCGACGAACCCGATCTTGTCCACCTCGGGGTGGCGGACCAGGGCGTCGCCGACCGCCGGGCCGCCGGGCAGGACGTTGACCACGCCGGGTGGCAGCCCGGCCTCGGCGCAGAGTCGGCCGAACCGCAACGCCGCGAACGGGGCCTGCTCCGGTGGTTTGACGATGACCGTGCACCCGGCGGCCAGCGCCGGGGCGACGGTGGTCTGGATGTTGGCCAGCGGATGGTTCCAGGTGAGGATCGCGCCGACCACGCCGACCGGTTCCAGCAGGGTCAGGTCCAGCGCTCCGGGCATCCGCAGCGCATCGCCGGCGGCCTTGTCCAGCCAGCCGGCGTAGTAGTCGAAGAAGGTCTGGCCGGTGGTGTAGCGGCCGTACGACAGGGCCGCCGGGGTGCCGACCTCGAGCGCGTTGATCGCGGCGAGGTCGGCGGCGCTGGCCCGGATCAGGTCGCCGAGGCGGGACAGCGCCTGGCGGCGCCGGTCGGTGGGCCAACTGCGCCAGCCGGGGGCGGCTGCCCGGGCGGCGGCGACCGCCTCGTCCACCTCGGCGGCCCCGGCCAGGGCGAAGCTCTGCTGGACGCGGCCGGTGCCCGGGTCGATGTGGTCGCGTCGACCGCCGGTGCCGGTGTCGCGCCACTGTCCGTCGATCAGAATGCCGGGGCGTAGCAGGCTGGTCGGGTCCGCCGGTCGGTTGATCACCGTCATCGACGGCCACCGTGGGCCAGGATTGGTGTCGGGTCGGCTGACAGCATCACGATCACCTCACAAGCGCTTGCTTGGCGCCTGACACTACCGCATCCCACACCGCCGCGAAACCCGTGGTCAGTCCACAGGTAAACCCGTGGTCAGGCCACCGGCCGGTACGCTGTCACGCCGTCCATCCGGTGCGTCGCCACCCGGCCCTGCTCGGCCAGCAGGTCGAGATGCAACGCCGTCTCGTTGACCGCCAGCATCCGGTGGTACGGCGGCAGGTCGTCGAGCGCCCGGCGACGTCGGGTCCAGGGCAGGGTCCGCGCCACCTGGTACGCGGTCCACGCGCCGGCACCGACCGCGGCCGCCATCTCGGCCAACCGGTCCCGGTGATGGGCCAGCAATTCGTCCACCCGTCGGTGGACGCTGTCGCCCACCGGCCCGTGCGCCGGCAGCAGCAGCGCGTCCGGCAACGCACGTACCGCCCGCAGCGACTCCAGGTACCGGCCCAGCGGGCGGTGCGCCGCCACCGCCTCGAAGCCGACCGACGGGGTGATGCCTGGCAACACGTGGTCACCGGCGAAGAGCAGCCCGGCCTGCGGGTCACGGAAGACGTAGTGCCCGGCGGTGTGACCCGGGGTCGGCAACGCCCGCAACCGGCGGCCGGACAACGGCACCTCACGCTCACCGGACAGCCACTCGTCCGGCGGTTGCCAGTCGAGTTCCGGCTGCTCCGCGTCGGCGGTCAACCGCTTCACCTGGTCGGCGAGGTCGGCGGCACCGGCGGCACGCAACTGGGCCAGCGGTGCGGCGTACGGCTCGTCGGTGCCGGCCGCCATGAACTCCAGGCTGGGCCGCTCCCCCGCCCCGAGCGCGATCGGCACCCCGGTTTCCCGGCGGATCGCGACCGCCTGCGAATAGTGGTCCTGGTGGATGTGGGTGACGAGGAAGCGGCGGATCGCGGCGAGGTCGTGACCTCGGTCACCGAGCGCCGCCTCGAGAGCCTTGCGGGCGGCCGGCACCGCCCAACCGGCGTCGACCAGCACCAGCCCGGCGTCGTCCTCGATCGCGTAGACGTTGACCGCCCGCAGCGCGTCGTCGGGCATCGGCAGCGGAATCCGGTACACCCCGTCCGCGACCGGGTGTGCCCCCGGCGTCATCCAGTCCGACCCCGTCGCCATCGGGCGCCCCCTCGTGCTGACCAACCGGCCACCGACAATACCGGTCGCTTGCTTGGCTGCCGGTGGTACCGCTCACCCGTCGCCGGTGATCGTCCACACATCCAGCGGACACGGTGGATCAGTAGCCGCGCCACGCCGCCCGACTGTAGGTGAGCACCCGGGGGTCCAGCAGCGTCGACGGCTCGACCGGCACCGGACCCCGGTCCGGCGGAAAGACCTGCGCCGCCCGCAGCACCTCAGGGCCCAGGAAGCGCAGCGTGGGCGCCTCCGCAGGTACCTGCGGCGTCGGCACCGGGCCGTCCCCCTCGCCGTCGGCGACCGCGAGCAGGAAACCCCAGTCACCGAACGACGGGACATCGACGTGGTACGGCCGCGTCGTCCAGCCCGCATGCCGCACCGACGCCTCGATGCACCAGAAGGCACGCGGCGCGAAGTACGGGGACCCGGCCTGCACCACCATCCGGCCCTGCGGGCCGAGGGCCTGCCGGACCAGCGAGTAGAACTCCACCGAGTAGAGCTTCGCCGTCGCGGTCTGGTCCGGGTCCGGCAGATCGACGACGACCGCGTCGAACAGCCCCGGTGCGCCGCGCAGCCAGGCGAACGCGTCGGCGTGCACCAGGCGTACCCGTGGATCGTCGAAGGCCGCGCCGTTGAGCGCCCGGATGTCCGGCTCGGCCCGGGCCAACGCGACCACCGCCTGGTCCAGCTCGACGACCGTCACCGAGGCGACATCGGGGTAGCGCAGCACCTCGCGCAGGGCCAGCCCGTCCCCGCCGCCGAGCAGCAGCACCCGGTCCCGCCGACCGGCCAGCGCCGGATGGACCAACGCCTCGTGGTAGCGGTACTCGTCCACCGAGCTGAACTGCAGATCCCCGTCGAGGTACAGCCGCAGATCGGAGCCGTCGGCGACCGGCGACACCGCCCGGGTCAGGACGATCTCCTGGTAGCGGCTGCGTTCGGCGTGCACCACCGGATCCCGGTAGAGCTGCTGGCGCGCGGTCACCTCGAAGTCCGCCGCCACCAGATAGGCACCGGCCAGCGTCGCCATCACCACGGTGGCGGCCAGGACGACCCCGGCCCGGCCGCGCCGGCCGAGATCACCCCGGAAGACCGTGCCGACCAGCAGGATTCCGGCCAGCGCGTTCACCGCGCCGACCAGCAGCGCCCCACGCAACTGGCCGAAGAACGGGATCAGCAGGAACGGGAAGGCCAGACCGCCCAGCAGGGCACCGACGTAGTCGGCCGCGAACAGGTCGGCGACCGCGCTACCGGCCGACTGCGCCCGGATCCGCTGCAGCAGGACCATCAGCAGCGGAATCTCCGCCCCGATCAGCAGCCCCAGCACGAACGCGGTCGCCACCAGCGCGGGCGCGTAGAGGTCCAGCCAGGCAAAGGCGGCGTACAGGCCCAGCACCGACAACCCGCCGAGCAGCGCCAGGGTGAGCTCGACCGCGGCGAAGGCGACCACCGCGCGGTGCTGCAGCGGCTTGGCCGCCAACGCGCCGACGCCCATCGCGAAGACCATCACGCCCAGCACGATCGACGCCTGGCCGACAGTGTCACCGATCAGGTAGCTGCCGAGGGCGACCAGCGCCAACTCGTACACCAGGCCGCAGGCCGCGCAGACGAAGACCGCGGCCAGGACCGCCGGGCGGGCCAGCCGGGCGTACCGGGTGACGGGGCCGGCACCGTCACCCGGCGCCGGCACCACGACCGCCGACATCAACCGACCACCGACGACAGCTGCTCGCCGACATCAGCTGATCGCCGCCGCCACGATGGCACCGGTGGCAAGGTGGATGGTCGCGCTGACCCAGACCGCCGGGTGCGGCTCCCGGTCCACCAGAATGTCCCCGAGGCGGCCCGGGGTGACCGCGTCCAGCAGCACGAACGACACCGCCATCACGAGCAGGCCGAGCAGCCCGTACCCGGCGGTGCCGACCAGGCCGGTGACGAAGCTGTTCTCCCCGGCGGCGATCGCGGCCACGACGATGGTGCCCACCGCGAACAGGTTCGAGGCGAGCAGCACGGTCGCGTTGCGGTTGCGCTGCGCCCAGATGAGTTCGTGCAGCTTGCCCGGGGTGACCAGGTCGACCAGCAGGTAGCCGAGCGCCATCAGGACCAGACCCACCCCGGCGTACGCCAGGGTGAGCAGCAGATCGACGAACAGAGTGCGGAACATGTGCCAACTCCAGGTGGTGGGATGGGGGTGGTTACTTGCCGGTGCCGGGACCGCCGCCCCGGATCGTGCTGCCGCGCTGCCAGTTCCACGAGTTGCCGACGACGGAGCGGTACCGGGGGTACGCGGTCGTCATGCGTTCCAGCAGGATCAGCGAGCCGGCGGCGATCGGCAGGATGACCACCGAGTCGTCGCCGTAGCGCAGGTAGTGACGGTCACCGACGGTGTACTGGTCGGCCGGGCTGAACGCCCGGGTGAGCTGCTGCGCCACCTGGCGCGGTGGCAGGTCGGAGCGGTACCCCTCGGCGTCGGAGCCGATGTCGTCGACCACCGAGCGGGCGTAGCTGCGCTCGACGTAGCCGCGGGCGGAGAAGGTGCCGGCGGCCAGCCCGCAGCACGACACGATCACGCCCACCAGAGCGAGGACCACGCCACCGACGATCCACTTGCGGGAAGTCACCGTACTGTCACCACCGTCTCGGTCTCGACCAACTCGGCTGTCTGCGGGTACGCATGCCAGGTGCGCCAACTGATCCGTGCACCATCGATCCGGGCGTGCAGCGCGGTGAGTGCGTCGGGGCTGCCCGGGAAGACGCCGACCAGGGCATGCGGGTCGCCGGTCAGCTGCCGGCGGAGGTGGTCGGCCCGCCCGGCGAGCTCGCCGGCCGACAGCCGAAGCGCCCGCGCGGCGAACCGGTAGCCGTCATCGGCGTCCACCACCGCCGGCAGGTCGGGCGGGTGACCGGGCAGGCAGGCGAGCGTCTCGACCAGGTCATGGCCGGCGGTACGCAGCACGACCTGGTGCGAGGCCCCGAGTAACCGCAGGCGCAGCAGCCCTGCCGGCTGCGAACCGGGCGGCTGCGAACCGGAGCTGGAGCGGGCACCGCCGCCGGCGCCCGGCAGCGGCAGCTCGAGCACGTGCAGGGCGGGTCGCTCGGCCAGACCCAGCGCGAAGCTGAGCTCCGCCGCGCTGGTGTCGACGTACGGTGCGTCCAGGGCGACCAGCATGTCAGGCCTTCCCGACGGTAGGTGCCTGACCGGCGGAGGGGTAGATCATCACCTCGGCGCGGTGCAGCACCTCGCCGAAGCCGACCTCCCACCGGCCCGAGTCGCCAAAGCCTTCGAAGGACAGCCGGGCGTTGTCCGGGGCGGTGTAGTCGAAGTAGCGCACGAAGCCGCTGGGGGCCAGCCCGGTCGCCCCGACGCTGGTGAACCGGGCCTGGCCGGACTCGTCAAGCCGGTACCGGCGCCCGGCGACGTCCACCGCAGCCGGGCCGGGCTGCAGGTGTTGCAGGTCGGGCCCGGCCGCCCGCCACAACACCAGCTCCAGGTCGGGATCGGACTCGACGGAGAGCCACAGCTTGTCGCCCCGCGCGTCGTCGAGGAAGTGCTCGCTCCAGGTCCAGCTGCCCTCGGCGAAGTGCAGGCTGCCGCGGACCGCGTACGACTGTGCCCGGATCTCCACGATGTCGCCGGGGCCGAGGCGACGCGGATCGCCACGCAGCGCGTCGGTGTCCCCGGTGTGGAACGGGTCGACCGGTCCCCCACCGGACCTTCTTCGAGAGCTGCCGCCGCGGGTCCGGGTCTGCCACACGGCGATCGCCGCCACCACCACACCAGCCGTCGCGATCAGGCATCCCAGCCCGGTCACCAGGTAAGCAATGGTCCCGTTCATCATCGCCGCCGTCCTCCGCACGTCGCACCGGTCGACGACCGTAACAAGTGCGCGCACGTCACTCACCGGTAGCGCGACTAAGTGACGGGTCAGCTACAGAAAGCAGCGACTTCAGTGCAGGTGTGTGTCGAACCATCCGGCGGCGTCGGCGGCGACCCGGTCCAGCGCGCCCGGCTCGGCGAACAGGTGACCGGCGCCTGGCACCACCCGCAGGTCGTGCGGAGCCCGCAGGGCAGCCGCAGCCGCCGCGTTGAGCTCTGCGACCTGCGGATCAAGCTCCCCGACCAGCAGCAGGGTCGGTGCCCGCACCTCGGCCAGGACGTTCCCGGCCAGGTCCGGCCGACCGCCCCGCGACACCACGGCACCGACCCGTTCCGGCCGGGACGCGGCGGCACTCAGCGCCGCCGCCGCGCCGGTGCTGGCGCCGAACAGCCCTACCGGTAGGCCGTCGAGCTCCGGCTGTTCGACGGCCCAGTCCACCACCGCGGTCAGCCGCCGGCTGAGCAGGGCGATGTCGAAGCGCAGTTGGGCGGTGGTCGCGTCGATCTGCTCCTCTTCCTTGGTCAGCAGATCGGCCAGGACGGTCGCGAGGCCGGTCGCGTGCAGCCGGCCGGCCACCATCCGGTTGCGTGGACTGAGCCGGGAGCTGCCGCTGCCGTGGGCGAACAGCACCACCGCGCGGGTGCGGGCGGGCACCACCACGTCAGCGTCGAGCGCGACGTCGACGGCGGGGACGCGGGTCGCAGTGTCCTGGGCCACCTGGGCCGGATACCCGGCCGGCGACCGGTCATGCCTGCGACTTGACGATCAACCGTTGGCCGGCGGATCGCCCTGGCTGCCGGTGTCCAGCTCACCCCGTTATTGGACCGACCTGGTGGCCGACCGGTACGCGACGAGCAGTGCCCGTGCCTTGAGCATCGTCTCGTCGTACTCGTCGGCCGGGTCGGAGTCCAGCACGATGGCACCGCCGGTGCCGACGGTGAATCCGTCGCCGGTCAGCACCGCGGTACGGATCACGATGCTGAGATCGGCACCACCGCCAAGGCCGAAGTAGCCGAGGGCACCGGAGTAGATCCCCCGGGCCCGCTGCTCCAGCCGGTCGATGATCTCCATGGTGCGCAGCTTCGGCGCACCAGTCATTGACCCGCCGGGGAAACACGACCGTACGCAGTCGACCGCGCCTACCGACGGACGCAGCCGCCCTTCGACGGTGGACACCAGTTGGTGCAGGGTGGAATAGGTCTCGGTGGCCAGGAACCGGGGAACGCGCACCGAGCCGACCTCGCAGACCCGGCCGAGATCGTTGCGGAGCAGGTCGACGATCATCAGGTTCTCGGCCCGGGTCTTGGGCGAGCTGGCCAGCGTACGACGTAGACGGTCGTCCTCGTCGGCGTCGTCCGCGCGGGCCGAGGTGCCCTTCACCGGGCTACTGTCGACCCGGCCGTCCGGGCGGATGCGCAGGAACCGTTCCGGTGAGGAGCTGGCCACGGCGATGTCGTCCAGCCGCAGGTAGGCGGCGTAGGGCGCGGGGTTGGTCCGGCGCAGCGTCTGGTAGTAGGCCAGCGGATCCGCGACCGGTGGCAGCCGCAACTGGTTGGTCAGGCAGATCTCGTAGCTCTCGCCGCGGCGCAGCTGAGTGCGGGCCGCGTCGACGTCAGCGAGGTAGTGGCTGCGGTCGCGGGCGGACGTCACCCACCGCCGCAGGTCCGTCCCGGCGGGCGGTGCCGCCGACTTGCCGGACGGCCCGGGCCGCGCCGACGACGGCACCACCCGCAGCCGGGTCGCCGTCGCCGCCAGCCAGTCCCGGGCGGCGCGCTGCCCGGCGTCGTCGACGCTCAGCGCCACCAGGTAGGTGCGCCGGTGTAAATGGTCGACGGCCACCAGCCGGTCGGCGAAGATCCAGACCGCGTCGGGGGTGTCGGCCCGGCGGGCGGTGGTGGGCGCGCAGTCGGCCTTCATTTCGTAGCCGAGATAGCCGACGTAGCCGCCGGCGAAGTCGAACGGCAGCTCGGCTGGGGGCATCCGCCGCCGCGCCAACCGCTGGCGCAGCACGTCGAGTATGCCGCCGGGCTCCTGCTCGACCGGACGGGCCGGCCGGCGCACCTCGACCCGGCCGCTGCCGACCCGGTAGCTGAGCACCTCGGCCAGCGGTCCGTCGGCGTCACCGAGGAAGGAGAACCGGGAACGCCCGGCCGCGACGTCGGCGCCGTCGAGCCAGTACGCGTACTGTGCGTCGGCGTACAGCTCCAGGAAGGCCGCCTCGGTGTCGATCTCCGTGTCGACGACCGTCACGTCGCACCGCCAGCCGGGGTCGGCAGCCGCAGGGTCAGGGGCCGGCTGCCGGGTTGTCACCGACGCGGTGGCGGCGCGGCGCGGCCCGGCCGTCACCGGACGGACGGTGGCGGTATCAGTGGCGGTGGCTGGCCCGACGGCCCGCGCCAGGGCCAGGAAGTTGCCGACCAACCGGGCGCCGTGTTCGGTGCCGATCGACTCCGGATGGAACTGCACACCCCAGCGGGGCAACCGACGGTGCGTCACCGCCATCACCGTGCCGTCGGCGGCCCTCGCGCTCACCATGAGGTCCGCCGGCACCGGTTCGGTCACCTGCAGCGAGTGGTACCGGACCGCCGCGAAACCCTGGGGTATGCCGGCGAACAGTCCGGTGCCGGTGTGCCGCACCCGGTCGACCTGGCCGTGCCGGGCCCGTCGCTGGTCGACCCGCGCGCCGGCGTGCAACGCGATCGCCTGGTGACCGAGGCACACCCCGAGCACCGGCAGATCACGCCGACGGTCGAGCAATTCCCACCCCCAGCCGAGGTCGGTCACCCGGTGCGGCCGACCTGGGCCGGGCGAGATCACCACGCACTGCGCGGCGATCTGGTCGACGGCGGCGAGCCGGGGGTCGTCGTTGGCCAGCACGGTCGGCTCGCTGCCGGCGACCGCCGCGAGCAGCTGGAAGAGGTTGTACGTGTAGGAGTCGTAGTTGTCGACCAGCAGGATCCGCACCCGCCACCTCCCACCGCGTCACGGCACCGGCCGATTGTCCACCATCCGCCGGAGCGTGTTCTCGCGGTCGCCGACGGCGCCGGCGCCGGCAGGTACCGGAACGGCTCACCTGTCGGCCTCCGGGGCGGTCTCACCGACCAGTCGTTCGACGGTCGCCGGCGCGTACACCCGGGCACGGCCTACCAGCGCGACGATGAGCGGAGCGAGGACCGCGGCGAGGCCGAGGACCGCGGCCTGTTGTGCCTCGGTGAGCGGCAGGCCGAACGCGGTCACCACGCCCAGCAGCGCGGTGACTGCGGCGGTGATGCCGCCCACCGACCACAGCGGTTCGGAACTGCCCGGATTAGGGGTGACGGTCACGGGAAACCTCCTGGTCGAGCGGACACCGCCAAGACGCGGGACCGGGCCGGGAGGTTGACCGGTGCTGGTCAGATCGCGGTGACACTGAACTCTGCGGTCCGCACCACCTGACCGTGCTGGAATTCGAAGAACAGCTGGTAGGTGCCGGCCGACGGGACCTGGACGGCGAACGCCACCACCGAGCTCGGGTTGGTCGCCGGGGCCGGATGCACGTGCAGGTAGCCGAGGTCGCCGTGGCGCAGCGCGACGAGGTGGCCGAACGAGCTGAGATACGGCTCCAGGTCCGGCACCGGCTCGCCGTCGCGGCCGAGCCAGACCAGTACCTGGGAGGCCTCACCTGGACGCAGTCCGCCGTCCAGGGTGACTGTGTAGCCGTCGACCAGGACGGTCGCTTCGTCCACCGGGGCAGCCGGGCGGATCGTGTACCCGCCGGTGACCAGCAGGTCCGCGCCGAGCGTCAACGACGTGTCGGCACCGGCCGGGACGAAGTCGGCGATCATCCGGTAGGCGCCGCCGCCGGGCAGGGTGATGCCCACCCGCCAGGTGCCGGCCGGGTCCCGCTGCGGGTGCAGGTGCTGGTAGCCGGCGAAGTCCCGGCCGACCACGACCAGGTGCAGATCCCGCTCGTGGTTACGCCGGTAGCCGGTCAACGGTGCACCGTCCGGGCCGAGGATCCGAAAGGCCAGCTCGGCGGCGGCCTCGGCGGTGGTCGGAGCATCCAGCAGATCCAGCCGGTATCCGTCCTGGCTGACACCGAGACCGCCGACCACATGTCCGGCGTGGGCGGCGGTGGACCCGCCGACCGCCGACGTACCGGCAGCCGGGCCGGTCGCCCGGCCGGCGACGAACCCGGCGGCGGCGACCAGCAGGGTCAGCGTCGCGGCCGTGACGATCCGGCTGGTCGGTCGGCGGCCGGTCGGTGCCGGGGCAGCACCCGGCGACCCTGGCGGGGCGGCAGCCGGCGACCCCGCCGGCGCGGCAGCCGGCGACCCCGCCGGCGCGGCAGCCGGCGGGGTCGTGTGTCGGGTGGTGGAGGTCGTCATCAGACCGGAATCCGGCGGTCGACGGTCACCGGCCGGTCTGCGGCCGACGTGACAGCGGGCAGGTTCGGCCGGAGCACGAACAGCCCTTGCTCGATGCCGCTGACCACCACCGTTCCGCTGGCGAAGTACGGGTACACACTCCATGCCCCGTTCATCGAGGCGGAGTCGCTCGACGGGTAGACGTCGAAGTACCCAGCTTCGGTCAGCGTCCCGGCGGCGATGCCGCTCAGGTCGAGGATGCGCAGTCCGGCCCGGTAGTTGGCCTGGTAGCTGTAGTTGCCCTTGACGTACTGGTTGTGGTCGGTGGCCGCCGCCGAGGAGGTATGGGTACCGATGTGCCGGGGCGCGTCAAGGTCGTACAGGTCGAAGACGAAGGTCCTCGTCCCGCCACCGGCGCGGGTCTCGTCCAGCTCGTCGTCGAGGACGAAGTACCGGTGGTTGTCGGTGAGCCAGCCCTGATGGGTGTACTGCCGGCCGGAGTACGCGGCCCGGACGATCTGCCGAGGACTGGCCTTGCTGGTCACGTCGACGATGGTTACGGTGTCCTCGTTGGAGCTGACGCAGATCTCCCGGCCGGTGTAGGCGCTGTCCGGGCCCTGGTAGACGACGCACTGGGTGTCGTGGGTGTAGCCGTCCTGGTTGACGCATCCGGCGTAGGCCGGAGATGTGGGCGTCCTGATGTCGATCATGTGCAGGCCGCCCCGGCAGGTGTTCGATCCCACCGCGTACGCGTATCCGGTCTGCTCGTTGATCGCGATGTTGTGCGAGTTGCCGAACCGGTTGTAGTGCGCGTCCGCAGTGAAGGTCTGCGGGCTACCCACGCCGCGCAGCCGGGTCAGGTCGAACACCTGCATTCCGTGGCCACGGACGTCGGCGACGACGAAGGCGTGGTTGCGGTGGACCTTTATGTCGCGCCAGATCGCGGTCCGGTTCTGGTAGGCCGGCAGGTTGCCGAGGTACACCGGCGCGGTGGCATCGGTGACATCGACAAACGAGGTGCCGTTGCGGCGCCCGACGATCGCGTACTCGCGGCCGGTGCCCGGATCCGTCCAGCCCCAGATGTCGTTGGCCTGGCTGCCGCCGATCTGGCTCAGTGGCAGGAAGGCCATCAGGTCCACGTTGCGGCATGGGTAGCCGCCGGCCTGGCCGTTGCTGCAGTTCACCTGCGCCAGCGCGGTGAGCTGCTGGGTTGGCTCCCGCTGGGCCATGAAGGCCACGGCCGAGGACCGGCCGGCGGGTGTGTCGGGGTCGTGAGCCGACGACGCCCCGGGTAGTCCGGCGAGCAGCCCGCCGACCAGGGCCAGTGTGACAGCGGCTGTCGTCCATCGGGTTCGCATCCGGGCCTCCCCTGCCGTCGCTGCGATCGCCGCCGCCGGCTGCCCGTCAGGCGGCTCCCGACCGACCTTCGGACGCCGTCGCGTCGGCTCCTGCGCCAGGCGTGCGACGTCCGAAGTGTCCGGTCAAGAGCCGGGGAGGATACCGAACCGCTCATACCGGATCGGTTATCCGACGCGGGCCATCCCGCCGTAGCCGAGCTGCCGGGACGGAGTCTGTGCGTCCACGTCGAGACCCGGGTCGGGCCGCCAGTCCGCCATCAGGGTCACGCCGGGCTCGACCAACTCCATCCCGTCGAACCAGGAGGTGATGGTGGCCTTGTCCCGGACGTAGAGGTTCGCGCCGACGCCGGCCCGGTAGGCGGCGACCATCCGGTCCACCTGCCCACGGGTCTCCTCGTCCGCGGTGTCCGCGCTGAGGTGCGACATCGCGATGTAGCTGCCCGGTGCAAGCGCGTCCCGGTAGGCCGCGACGAGCCCGGCCGGATCCTCGTCGTCCTGCACGAAGACGAGCAGCCCGCCGAGGACGATGCCGACCGGCTGCGACAGGTCGATCAGCTCGCGGACCGCCGGATGCGACCACACCTGGTCGGGGTACTTGCCATCGACCTCAGCCATCGCCACCAGCGGTTCCGTGGCGAGGATGTCGTCACCATGGACGACAGCCGAATGGTCGTTGTCCACGTAGATCACCCGGGCCTGCGGATCCAGGGCGTGCGCCACCTCGTGCGTGTTGCCGACCGTCGGCAGTCCTGAGGCGATGTCGATGAGCTGCCGCACGCCCCGGCCGACCAGGTAGCGCACCGAACGGCGCAGCCAGTCGCGGTTGCTCCGGGCGAGCAGGTCGACGCTGGGCAGCATCAGCTTGATGCGTTCGGCCCGCTCACGGTCGATCGCGAAGTTGTACAGTCCACCAAGGTAATAGTCGTAGATTCGGGCGATGTTGGCGTTTTCCACATCGGCTCGTACATCGCCCGACTGTCCGATAGTTGCCGTCATTTGCACGACCCTTCAGCGAGATGACGGACACACCGGACAGGCGCGCCCGCGAACACGAATGCTGGCACGGCAACTATAAGTGGGATCATCGAGTCCAGACAGTGCCACGGGATGATCGCACTGGTGCACAGCGACGAGATCCATCGGGCCATTTCCGGGTTTTCCAGTCCGTATCAGCTGTCAGCCGGCCCGGGCCGACGGCGGCCCGACCACTGCCCGGCGTCGATTTTCGGTCCGCCACCCGTCAACGAACTACGATCACCGTAGGTGAACAAGCGCACACCGACGGGTCTGGGTCGGTACGTCCGGACGCAGGTACCGCGAGGCCGCTGCGGAGGCAGGCATGGACGAGACCCGGCCGGCGCGCGGCGGGCTGCGCTCGGTCCGTCCCGGCGCCCGGGTCGACCGGCTGGAGATCTTCTTCGACCTGGTCTTCGTCTTCGCGTTCTACAACAACGCCCGGGTGACCTCACCGGCCAGGGTCTCGTCGCCGGGATGCTGATCCTGGCGCTGCTGTGGTGGGCGTGGTGTTCACACCTGATGCTCGCCAACCGAATCCGGCTCGGGAGGGCATCGCCCCGCTGGTGATGTTCGCGGCGATGGCAGCGGTCTTCACCGCCGCGCTGACCATCCCGCAGGCGTTCACCGACAAGCCGAGCGGCCTGCCCGGTCCGCTGCTGATGGCCGGCTGCTACCTGGTCGTCCGGGGCCTGCACCTGCTGCCGTACCTGGGTCTGTCGTCGAACGTCGTGTTCGCGTTGCAGGTCGGCTGTTGGCTGGCCGCGCTGACGGTCGAGTACGCCGCCGGATACCTGCTGACCACCTGGGGATGGGCGGTGCGGGCGGCCAACCACTGGGTGGAGCGGTTCGAACTCATCCTGATGATCGCGCTGGCCGAACTGATCGTGTCGGTCGGCGTCGGCAGCGACCTGATCGCCCGGCCGGTCACCTGGCCGGCGGGTGGCGGCGCGACCTTCGCGGTGGCGGTCGCCGCCGCCCTGTGGTGGTCACACTTCGACCTGGTCGCGCCGGCCGCGCTGCAGGCGTTCCACGCCACGTTGTTCTTTGTCGCCCAGGTGGGGTTCCAGGCCCGGATGCTCGGCACGGTCACCGTCACCCGGGTCGCGGTCGTCGGTGTGCTGGTCGGGCTCGTTCCGGTCGCCGCCCGGGCGCCGGCGCTGGCTGGTACCGCGCTGCTGGCCGTGGTGTGCGTCGGCCTGGTCCTGGCCGAGCTGGTGCTGCTGCGGAAGTCCCGCCGGCGGCTGCGGGAGGCGTCGATGCACGAGCGGCTGACCCACGAGGCCCGCGAGTCGGCGTGGCGGCAGCGCCGCTACCACCGACCGGCCGGCGCAGGACCGGTCAGCGGGGGTCAGCGGCGGCGAGCACCACCAGCAGCTCGAACCGTCGGTCCGGGTCGTCCAGGTCGCCGCCGAGCAGCGTCCGCAGCCGCCTGAGCCGGTAGCTGACGGTCTGGGGATGGATGAACAGGTCGGCGGCGACCGCCGACCTGGACCCCCAGTGCCGCAGCCAGCTGTGCAGCGTACGCAGCAGTCCGTCGCGCTGGGCGGGCGGCAGCGCGGCGAAGGGCGCCAGCCGGCGGCCGGTCAGCACCGCCAGCGCGTCGGGCTGGCCGTGCAGCGCCAGCACGGTGAGGTGGTCCTCGGCGAAGACGGCGGTACGGTCGACGGGACCGCCCTGGTCGGCTCCGCCGGTCCGGACGACGGTCGCCGCGAGCTCGGCAAGTCGTACCGCCTGGGGCACCTGCGGCCAGGGCAACGCCGGGCCCACCGTGGCCCGCCAGCCGCGCAGTGCGTCGGCCAGCGCCGGTCGGGTGGTCCGGGGGCCGGCGCGCAGCAGCAGTACGGCGTCGCGGCCCCGGTCGACCACGATCCCGTCGGTACCGAACCGGAACCGTGCGTCGCGGGCCTGCCGGGCCGGCAGCACGACCGGCAGCACGGTGGCCAGGTCCCGCCAGCCGGCCCGGGCGGCGGCCGCCGCGACGGTGGCGGCGCCGGCTCCGCCGACCAGCAGCAGTTCGCCGAGCTGCCGGCGGGCCCGGTCGCCCTCACCGGACTGTTCGCGCAGCTGGCGGGCGAACCCGTCGGTGCCGGCCGCAGCCAAATCGTCGACGAAGCCGGTGACCGCGTCGGCGCAGTCGGCAAGGGCCTCGGCGTCGACCGGTCGCACCGTGGCGAGCGCCTGACCGACCTGACGCAGCAGCAGTCGGCCGGCCACCCGCAGGGCGGCGAGCAGTGCCTGGGGGCCACGGTCCTCCCGGGCCTCGGCCGCGCCGAGCGCGACGAAGACCTCCCGCACCCGGGGCGGCAACGCCGGCTCGGTGGTGCCGACCAGATCCAGGAAACGCTGGAGGGCCACGTCGACCGCGGTCCGGACGTCGGCCTGGAGTTTCGGGTCGTCGATCCCGACGAACTCAGGGGTCAGTTCGGTCACCGCGGCGGCCACCGTGTCGACCACCGCCGCCAGCCGGGGCCGCATTGCCGGGGCCAGCTCGACGGGTAGCCGCTGCCAGGGGGTGACGGTCACCGGACGGACGGGCACCCCGCCATCCTGTCACTTGGCGACAATCCGGTCGGGGAATCCGGCCCAGAGCAGCGGGTAGACGGCAGCGTACGCAGGCGAGGATTGTCACATGGTGACAATCCGGTCGCTGTTTTCCGCTGCCGGCGGGACGGTGTCCCAGCGCCGGCCGGCAGCGAGGATAGGTTCTTCGCCGCGTACCCCGGAGGACCGGAGGACCCGCCATGGACCACCACACTTCCCGCCGACACGTCGTCGAGATGTGTCGAACCATGCTGGACCGGGGCTATCTGAAGGCCACCGAGGGCAACGTGTCGGTCCGGGTTCCGGGGCACCGGCTGTACGCCGTCACGCCGAGCAACTACGACTACGACCGGATGCGGATCGAGGACGTCTGCCTGGTCGACTTCGACGGTACGCACGTACCCGACGGCACCGGTAGTGACCTCGCGCCATCGATCGAGGCCGGGATGCACGCCAACATCTACCGGCAGCGGCCCGACGTCAACGCGATCGTGCACACCCACCAGCCGTACGCCTCGGCCCTGGCGTTCCTGCGCCGTCCGATCCCTGCGCTCACCGACGAGCAGGTGCGCTTCCTCGGCCGCGAGGTGGCGATCGTCGACTACGCCCCGTCCGGCACCGGGATGCTGGCCCGCAACGTGCAGAAGAAGGTGGCTAGCGGCGACAACGCGTTCATCATCGCCAACCACGGGGTCGTCGCGCTGGGGACCGAACCGGACCGCGCGGTGTTCAACATGGCACTGCTGGAGAAAGTGTCGATCGCCTATCTCCTGGCGTTGACCAGCGAAGCCGGCAAGGTCTACACCATCCCGACCGCGGTCCGGGAGGTCGCGTTCACCAAGCTGCGCGCCGATGAGAAGCGGATCGCCGCGCAGATCACCGAGGCGGTTCCGCCGGTGCGGGTGCCCGCAGATGAGCAACTGCCCAGTGCGGACGCGGTGGCGGCGGCGATCGCCGCCGCCGGGCCGCCGGTCGCCGACACCACCACCGTGCAGACCCCGGGCAGCGAGTCCGCGCGACTCGGCTACGCGATCACCGAGTACCTCGACGTCGACGACACGATGCGCCGGCTCAAGGCCCTGGTCGCTCAGCCGGTACGCGGGTTGCGTCACGACGCGATGCTCGACGTGCTCGGCTACTTCAACGACCGGTGCCGGGCCAGCAAGGAGATCACCGAACGGGCAAAACGCCGCATCCCGGGCGGGGTGCAGCACAACCTGGCCTTCAACTACCCGTTCCCGTTGGCGATTGACGCGGCCGACGGCGCCTACCTGACCGACCGCGACGGCAACACCTACATCGACTTCCTGCAGGCCGGTGGCCCGACGATCCTGGGCAGCAACTACGGCCCGGTCAACGAGCAGGTTGCCGCGGTGGTGAAGGAGTCGGGGCCGGTGACCGGGCTGTTCCACGAGTACGAGCTGAAGCTCGCCGAGATCATCCACCGGTACCTGCCGCACATCGAGATGTACCGGTCGCTCGGCTCCGGCACCGAGGCGGTGATGGCGGCGGTCCGGGGTGCCCGCGCCTTCACCGGCAAGCACATGGTGATCAAGGTCGGCGGCGCCTACCACGGCTGGTCCGACACGATGGTGTACGGGCTGCGAGTGCCCGGCACGTACCGGATGAACGCCAAGGGCATCCCGTTCGGCGCCACCGCCAACACCCGGGAGGCGTTCCCGCACGATCTCGGCGCGTTGCGCCGCAAACTGATCGAGAACCGGGTCCGCGGCGGCACCGCCGCGGTGATCGTCGAGCCGCTCGGCCCCGAGTCCGGCACCCGACCGGTGCCACGTGACTTCAACGCCCGGGTCCGCGCGTTGTGCGACGAGTTCGGCGCGCTGCTGATCTTCGACGAGGTGGTCACCGGGTTCCGGGTCGGGCTCGGCGGGGCGGCCGGCTACTTCGGCGTCATCCCCGACCTGACCGTGTTCGGCAAGGCGGTCTCCGGCGGCTACCCGATGGCCGGCGGCGTCGGCGGGCGGGCCGAGGTGATGGCCGTCTTCGGCGCCGGGCTCGACGGGCGCGGCGGGACGCACATCCAGGTCGGCGGCACCCTGTCGGCGAACCCACTGTCCTGCGCGGCCGGCTACTTCGCCATCGCCGAGATGGCCCGGACGAACGCCCCGGTGATCGCCGGTCGGGCCGGGGACCGGCTCACCCGGGGGCTGCAGCGGCTGATCGACCGGTACGGTCTGCCGTACGTGGCCTACAACCAGGGGTCGATCGTGCATCTGGAGTGCAGTGGCGTCATGCTGCTCGACATGCGCAACCCGATCAAGCTGCTCAGGGAGAACAAGTCCCGCAAGCGGCTGATGGAGCAGATGGGTGCGGCGTACACGGCGCACGGTGTCGTCACCCTGGCCGGCTCCCGGATGTACACCTCGATGGCCGACACCGACGAGGTGATCGACTCCGCGCTGGACCGTTTCGACCGGGTGTTCGCGCAGGTGGAAGGGGTCTGACCCGGTGCCGGCCACGCCCCCGCAGGTTCTCGCGATCGACCTGGGCACCTCCGGGATGAAGGCGGCGCTGGTCGCAGTGGACGGCACGGTGACCGGCTGGGCTCAGCGGCCGGTGCCGCTGGTGGTGCTGCCCGGCGGCGGTGCCGAGCAGGACCCGCACGACTGGTGGCGGGCGCTCGCCGAGGTGGTCGCCGAACTCGGCCGGGCTCATCCGGAACACCTGCGGGCGGTCACCACCGTCTGCTCGTCCGCGCAGGGTGAGGGGACCATCGCGGTGGACGCCGCCGGTGAACCCCTCACCCGCTGTATCACCTGGTTGGACATGCGCGGTGCGGCGCACCTGCGTCGGCAGTTCGGCGGCTTTCCGGCGTACGGCGGAATGTCGGTCCGCCGGATCGTCCGCTGGCTGCGGCTGACCGGCGGGATGCCGTCCGCCACCGGTAAGGACCCGGCCGCACACATGCTGCTGGTCCGCGACACCATGCCGCAGGTGTACGCGCGGACCGCGACCTTCCTCAACGCGCTGGACTGGATCAACCTCAAGCTGACCGGCCGTACGGTGGCCACGGTCGACTCGATCCTCACCTCGTGGGTGACGGACAACCGCCGACCCGACCGGGTCCGCTACTCCCCCGCCCTGGTCGCCGACTGCGGCATCGACGCGGACAAACTGCCGCCGATCGTGGCCTGCACCGAGGTGATCGGCACGCTGTGCCCGGACGCCGCCGCCCACCTCGGTCTGCCGCCGACCGTCCAGGTGGTGGCCGGGGCGATCGACACCACGGCGGCGGCGATCGGCGCCGGCACCACCGCCGACGACGACCCGCACCTGTACCTGGGTACCTCGTCGTGGATCGCGGCGCACGTGCGGCGCAAGAAGACCGACCCGGTCGCGCAGATCGCCGCCGTGCCGTGCGCGATCGGCGACCGGTACCTGATGACCGCGCTGCAGGCCACCGCCGGGGCGAACCTGACCTGGCTCAAGGACAAGATCGTCGAGTACGACGATCCGCTGGTCGGTGCCGGCCGCCTCGCCACCGACGAGACGTCGATCTTCGACGCGTTCGACGCGATCCTGCCGACCGTGCCGGCCGGCGCGAACGGGGTGCTCTACCTGCCGTGGCTGTACGGCGAACGCGCCCCGGTCGACGATCCGGACCTGCGTGCCGCGTTCGTCAACATCTCGCTCGACACCAACCGGTCCGATCTGTTGCGGGCCGTCTTCGAAGGCGTCGCGTTGAACACCCGGTGGCTGTCGGCGGCGGTCGACCGGTTCCTCGGCACCCCGGTGACCTCGTTGACTGTCACCGGTGGCGGTGCCCGGTCGACGGCCTGGTGCCAGATCTTCGCCGACGTGCTCGGCGTCGAGGTGCGTCGGGACCCGGACCCGGTCGCGGTCAACGCCCGTGGCGCCGGCTGGATCGGCGCGGTCGGCACCGGGCAGCTGACGTTCGGGCAGATCCCGGCGTTGCTGCGGACCGACCAGGTGTTCGCCCCGACGGCGGCGCACCGCGTCCGCTACGACGAACTCTTCGACGTCTACCGGGAACTGCACCGCCGACTCGCCCCGGTGTACCGGCGGATGCCCGGTGGTGCACATCGGACCGATCGACGAAGATAGCGGCATGGTCCGATCCGTTCCCGCCACTCGGCACGCGGTCGTCATCGGCGGCAGTCTCGCCGGGCTGTGCGCGGCCCGCGCCCTCGCCGAACACGTCGACCGGGTGACCGTCGTCGACCGCGACCGGTTCCCCGACACGCCGCAGGTCCGCGCCGGCGTCCCGCAGGCGCACCATCTGCACGTGCTGATCACCGCCGGGCAGCGCGCGCTCGATCAGCTCTTCCCCGGTCTGATCGCCGAACTGCACGCCGCCGGCGCGGTCCGGGTCGACGCGCCGACCGACGTCCTGTACCTCACAGCGACCGGCTGGCGGGAACGGTTCCCGGCGACCCACCAGCTGGTCGGGACCAGCCGGGAACTGCTCGACTGGACGGTGCGTCAGCGGCTGGCCGTCGATCCACGCATCCGGTTCGAGCCGGCCCACGACGTGGTCGGGCTGCTCGGCGCCGACGGCCGCGACGCGGTCACCGGCGTACGGATGCGTCCCCGCGCGGCGGGTGCCGCCGAGCGGAACCTGCCGGCCGACCTGGTGGTGGACGCCAGCGGCCGCGGCTCACACGTGCCGGACTGGTTGGCCGAGCTCGGCTACGGCCGCCCCGACGAGACCCGGGTCGACTCCGGACTCGGCTACGCGAGCCGGCGCTACCTGCTGCCGCCGGGCGCCAGTAACGGGTGGAAGAACATCGTGGTGATGCCGCAGCCGCCACGCTCTGGTCGGGGCGGGTGATCTACCCGATCGAGAACGGACGGTGGATGGTGACCCTCGGCGGACTCGGCGGGGACCACCCGCCGACCGATGAGGCCGGTTTCCTGGAGTTCGCCCGCGGGCTGCGCAGCCCGCTGATTCACCAGGCGATCCGCGACGCCACGCCCGACTCACCGATTCACGGGTTCCGCAACACCGCCAACCATCGCCGCCGGTACGAGGCGATGCCACGCTGGCCGGACGGGTTCGCGGTGGTCGGCGACGCCTCGTGCACCTTCAACCCGGTCTACGGCCAGGGAATGGCCGTGGCTGCCCGGACGGCGGTGGTGCTGGCCGAGCAGCTGCGCGACAGCGGTGGCACGCTGGGCCGCGCGGCGCAGGCCCGGGTGGCCGACTGCAGCGAGACCGCCTGGCTGATCGCCACCGGCGCCGACCTGCGGTACCCGACGACCGTCGGGCCACGGCCACGGCGCGGCGGTGGACTGTCCCGCTGGTACCTGGACCGGGCAGCCGACGTGGCCAACCGCGATCCGTACGTGCAGCGCGCCCTGACCGACGTGTTCCACCTGGTCGCACCGTTGTCCGCAGTGGTCCGCCCGGCCGTCGCGCTGCGGGTGCTGCGCGGTCGGCCCGGCCCGCAGCTGGTCGCACCGCCGTCGAGCTGACGCTGCCGACGCGGATGAGACTCCTACGGAGCCGGTGGGCGGCGCCGGCCACGGTCCTGGTGTGGCTGATCACCCGGGCCGCGCTGATGGCGGTCTACGCACAGCTCGTTCCCGGGTTGGACGCCGGTGAGGTGTTCGCCGACGTCGACCTGTACCGACGGTGGAGCGGGCAGCTGCGCGACGGCCGGGTGCCGGGCGCCGACCCGATGTGGCAGTACCCGCCGGGCGCGGCGGCGTTGTTCGTCGCGGTCGGCTGGCTCGCCGAGTCGACGCGGACCGGCTACGCCACGGTCTCTGACCCGCCGGGACACCACACAACGGGCACCGGCCCTGCTGATCGTCGTGGCGACCGTACTGACCAGTGCCTACTTCCCGTGGTTCTATCCGGACGTGATCGGCACGCCGGGCTGGCCGGGGGCCGTGCTGCTGGCCGCCCGCAACGCGGTCCTGGTCGCCGCGACCGGGATCGGTCTGCACCGGCTGCTGGTCGGGCACCGGGTCGTGCCGGACGCGGCCCCGGCGATGGCCGGGCACCGGCCGCCGGTCGCCGGGACCGTCGGCCTTGGCAGAACCCGGGCATACAGTTAGGTTAGGCTCACCTCATCGCTGAAGGGAGTGGGATGGGCCTCGAACGCACGACGGAGACCGGCACCGGCCGCCACCGGGTGGTGCTCACCGACCAGGTACAGATCGATGCTCTCGCGAAGGTCTACCGCCAGGTGCACGCCAAGGACCTGCACCTGACCGACCACACCGAGCCGTCGGTGGAGCAACGGCTGGAGTGGACGGCGCAGGCACCCGGATTCGCCGCCACCGTCGGCTACGTCGGCGACCAGCTGGTCGGGACGGTGATGGGGTGTCCGCTGCCGCCGGAGACTCTCTGGTGGCGCGACCTGCGGTCGGCCGCCGACCCGGACCTCGCCCGGGAGTGGCCGGGGCGGACCTTCGCCGTCTGTGAGGCGTTCGTGCTACCCGAGTTCCAACGCCAGCAGGTCGGCGTGCCGCTGTTCTCCCAACTGCTGGCCAGCCGCACCGAGGAACGGGTGTCACTGGCGGTCGCCGATTCCAACACCCGGGTGCTGCGCAGCATGCGGGTGCTGGGCTGGCAGCACGTCGGCGACCTGGTGCCCTTCCCCGGCTGGCGCCAGCACGCCATGTTCGTCCGGCCGTTGCCCTGGTGACCCGGTCGGTCCCGGAAACGACTCCGGGCCGGTCGCCGGCCGGTACCGGCGCTGGTGGCGGACGCCGACGGCGACTCCGGCGAGGACCAGCACAATCGCGGCCACCGCGACCGCCGGGTAGCCCACCCGGGCCGCCACCGTCAGGCCGAACGCCGCGGCCAGGTAGGAGCAGACCAGCCCGAACGACGACAGCACCGTGAAGTCGGTCCCCCCGGTGCCCGGCCGCGAGTAGTCCATGTTCACCGTGTACAGCGCGACGTTCGCCACCGTGTACGCGGCCATGAAGCAGCACAACGCGACCGTGGTGAAGCCGCCGGCGGCCCGTCCGGTGAGCATCGGCAGCAGCAGCACCGTGGCGACGGCCAGCGACACGCCACCGGCCACCAGCACCCCGGACCGCCCGATCCGGTCGACCAGGCCACCGGCCACCAGCCCGGCGACGACGGCCGGGACACTGGTGACGATCCCGGTCACGAAGCCGATCCGCTGCAACGACCAGCCGGCGTCGACCAGGGCCGGCGACACCAGGCCGTAGGCCGCCCCGGCTCCCATGTAGAGCAGGGGCACCACGCCGAGCGCCCAGCGGCGGCAGCCGGGCTGGCCGAGGACGGACAGCAGCGCACCGTACGCCTGACGCGCCCCGGCCGGCCGGGCGATCCGCTCGGGCTCGCGGAACCGCCACACCACCAGCAGCCCGGTCGCGGTGAGCGCGGCGAGCAGGCCGACCGCCGCCTGCCAGCCGAGCCGGTCGTAGACCACCACGCAGACGCCGCCGCCCAGAATGCTGCCGAGGTAGCTCGCCGACACCTGGATCCCGTTGCCGGTACCCCGGACCGAGTCGGCCAGCATCCGCACCGCGACCGCGTCGGCGGCAATGTCCTGGGTGGCGGACAGAAAGACGAACAGCGCGCAGATCAGCACCACCGGGCCGATCCGCCCGGTGGCCGGGTCGGCCGCGAGCAGGGCCAGCAGGGCCAGCACCATGCCGCTCTGCAGCACCAGCAGCCAGGAGCGGTAGTGGCCGCCGCGCCGTGGGCCGTACCGGTCCAGGACCGGTGCCCAGAGGAACTTCACCGGCCAGATCAGGCCGATCAGGTTGAGCAACGCGAGCGTGTCCAGCGAGGTGCCGCCGGCGCGCAGGATGCTGGCCAGCCCGACGGTGATGAACCCGAATCCCAGGTACTGGGTGACGTACAGCGCGGTCAGGGTCGACATGGTCCGCCCGCGGGCGGCGACGGCAGCGGTCATCCGGCCGCCCTCCCGCCGACGCCGAGCGGCCGCCCCGGAATCCACTGGGTAATCCACCTGGTGGGATGCAGGTCACAAGCACTCGCTCGGCCTCCGCTGACGGCATGAATCCGCTGGTCACGACGTACGACAGCGGTCCCGCCGAGGGGTGTGGGACGCACCCGCCGGCCCCGTACCCCGTGGAGAAGGGGTCCTGCCCAGTTCCGTTTCACCGGCCCTCCCAGTAGCCTCGCCTAAGTTAGGTTAGGTTACCCTTATGGAGGCGGTGTTGGAGAGGCCAATGTACCCGCATCTGTTCGGCCGGCACACGCTGGACACCTATGTGTCCAGCATCGACCGGACCGCAGCGGTTCTCGCCGACCGCGTACGGGCGGTCCGCCAGCCGTACTCCGGCGGCGCCGTGGCACCACTGCAGGCCAAGGTCGACGGCGTCGACCTGGACGCACCGCTCGGCACCACCGACGCCGCGCTGGACGAGGTCGCCGGCCTGTACCTGGACCACGCGGTGTGGTTCCACGAACCCACCTACCTGGCCCACCTGAACTGCCCGGTGGCGATCCCCGCGCTCAACGCCGAACTGCTGCTCGCCGCCGTCAACACCTCGGTCGACACCTGGGACCAGAGCACCACCGGCACGCTCATCGAGCGACGGCTGATCGCCTGGACGGCCGAGCGGATCGGGTTCGGCCCGACCGCCGACGGCGTCTTCACCAGCGGTGGCACCCAGTCGAACCTGCACGGTCTGCTACTGGCCCGGGAGGACCGCCTGGTCCGCGCCGACGCCGACCGGGACACGATGCTGCCCCGGCTGCGGGTCCTGGCCACGGCGGAGAGCCACTTCAGCGTCGGCAAGTCCGCCGGTCTGCTCGGGCTCGCCGCCGACGCGGTCGTCCCGGTCGCCACCGACGGCGCCGGCCGGATGGACCCGGTGGCGCTCGACGCCGAGATCGACCGGCTGCTCGACCAGGACCTGGTGCCGATGGCGGTCGTCGCCACCGCCGGCACCACCGACCGCGGCTGTGTCGACCCGCTCGCCGCGATCGGCACCGTCTGCCGCGACCGGGCGGTGTGGCTGCACGTCGACGCGGCGTACGGCTGCGGCCTGCTGGTCTCCACCCGCCACCGGCACCTGCTCGACGGCATCGCCGCCGCCGACTCGGTCACCGTCGACTTCCACAAGAGCTTCTTCCAGCCGATCAGCTCCAGCGCCATAATCGTCCGGAACGCGCCGACCATGCGGCGGGTCGCGGTGCACGCCGACTACCTGAACCCACGAACCGCGACCGTGCCGAACCAGGTCGACAAGAGCCTGCAGACCACCCGCCGGCTGGACGCCCTGAAGTTGTGGATGACGTTGCGGGCGATCGGCGCCGACCAGCTCGGCGAGATGTTCGACCAGGTCGTCGACCTGGCTCAGCAGGCCTACGGTCTGCTCCGCGAGTGCGACGACTTCGAGCTGGTCATGCGACCGGTGCTGAGCACCGTGCTGTTCCGGTACCGACCGGACTGGCTACCGGTGCAGGACTGCGACCGGCTGCTGCCCCGGCTGCGGGCCCGGCTGTTCGCCGACGGCACCGCGATCATCGCCGGCACCGTCGTCGACGGGCACTACTGGCTCAAGTTCACGCTGCTCAACCCGAACACCACCGTCGAGGACCTGCGTACCGTGATCGAGCTGATCCGCCGCACCGGCCAGGAGCTGCTCGACGCCGAATGGGATCCGGCGCTGATCGCCCCGGAGCCGGTCACCCCGGAGGTGTGCGCCAATGCGAACGTATGACTTCGTCGCCGTCGGGCTCGGGCCGTTCAACCTCGGTCTGGCCTGCCTGACCGCGCCGCTCGACGACCTGGACGGGGTGTTCCTGGAGCAGCGCGACGAGTTCGCCTGGCACCCCGGGCTGATGATCGAGGGAGTCACCATCCAGGTGCCGTTCCTGGCCGACCTGGTGACGATGGCCGACCCGACGTCGCCGTACTCGTTCCTCAACTATCTGAAGCAGACCGGTCGGCTCTACCGCTTCTACATCCGGGAGAACTTCTACCCGCTGCGCGCCGAGTACGACGCGTACTGCCGCTGGGCGGCGGCCCAGTTGCCCAACGTCCGGTTCGGCAGCCGGGTCGACCGGGTCGAGCACGACGCCGCCACCGGCGACTACCTGGTACGGGTCACCCGGGCCGACACCGGGGCGACCACGACGCTACGGACCCGGCGGCTGGTGCTCGGCATCGGCACCGTGCCGTACCGCCCGGCGGTGGTCCGGGACCTGCCCGGCCCTGCCGTGCACAGCGCCGACTACCTGGCGAACAAGGCCCGGCTGCAGAGCCTCGGGTCGGTCACCGTGGTCGGCAGCGGGCAGAGCGCCGCAGAGATCTACCTCGACCTACTGGAGGAGATCGACGCCCACGACTACCAGCTCAACTGGGTCACCCGGTCGCCCCGGTTCTTCCCGATGGAGTACACCAAGCTCACCCTGGAGATGACCTCACCGGAGTACGTCCGCTACTTCCACGCCCTGCCTGCGGCCAGCCGGGACCGACTCAACCGGGACCAGCGCAGCCTCTACAAGGGCATCAGCGGCGACCTGGTGGACAGCATCTTCGACACGCTCTACCGCAAGGACGTCGCCGGCCCGGTACCGACCACCCTGCTCACCGGCACCGCGCTGACCGGCGCGCACTGGGACACCGACGCCGGACGGTACCGGCTCGGCCTGCACCACCAGGAACAGGACCGAGGCTTCACCCTGGACACCGAGGGTCTGGTGCTGGCCACCGGCTACCGGCCGGCTGTGCCGACGTTCCTGGACCCGGTCCGCGACCGGATCCGGTGGGACGAACGGGGCCGGTTCGACGTGGCGCTCGGCTACACCGTCGACCACGGCGACCGGGAGATCTTCGTACAGAACGCCGAGGAGCACACCCACAGCCTCACCGCACCCGACCTGGGCATGGGGCCCTACCGCAACTCGGTGATCATCGCCAACATGCTCGGCCACGAGGTCTACCCGATCGAGCGGAAGATCGCCTTCCAGCACTTCGGCGCACCGTCGGACAGCGCCACACCGTCGGACAAGGCCGCACCGTCGGACAAGGCCGCACCGCCGAACAGTTCGGCCCCGCAGCGGCAGGAGGCGCTCATCCGGTGACTGCCGCCACGACGACCAGGTTCACCCTCGACGACCCGCTCGGCCGGATGACCATCGAACCGCTCGACGTCGCCGGTCACGCCGGCCTGCTGCACGCCTGGATCACCCACCCCCGGTCGGTGTTCTGGGGAATGCCCGACGCCGACCTCGACACCGTACGGCGCGAGTACCAGCTCATCGACGCCAATCCGCATCATCACGCGTGGCTCGGCCGGCTCGACGGCGTACCGCTGTTCCTCACCGAGACCTACGAACCGGCGCACAGCGAACTCGCCGGCCACTACCCCGTACAGCCCGGCGACGTCGGGATGCACGTGCTGGTCGCACCGCCGGACGGCGAGCCCCGGCACGGGGTCACGTCGGCGGTGATGCGCACGGTGATGACCTTCGTCTTCGCCGACCCGGCGCACCACCGGGTCGTCGTCGAACCCGATGTGCGCAACGAGGCGATCGCCGCGAAGAACGCCGAAGCCGGCTTCGTCGTCGACCGGCTGATCCAACTGTCCGACAAGCAGGCCCGGCTCAGCTTCTGTTCCCGGTCCGCGTTCCGCGTCAGCCGGCTGGGCGGTGCCGACGGATCCGCTGCGGAGAGCCCGATGACACCCCCCGCCCACCTCGCGCCGGGCCCGATCGCGGCCGCCCACCGCCAGCTGGTCGCCAAGGCCATCGCCGAGTTCAGCCACGAGCGGCTGATCCAGCCCCTACCCGACGACACGCTCCCGGCCGGCCCCGGCGGCGACGGGTACCGGCTGACGACCGACGACCGGGTCGCGTACCTGTTCCGGGCCCGCCGGTACGCCCTCGACCACTGGCTGATCGACGCCGCGTCACTGACCCGCCAGGTCGACGGCACCCCGGCGGAGCTGAACGCCCTCGACCTGGTCGTCGAACTGCGGGAGACGTTGGGCATCCCACCCAAGCTGCTCGGCACCTACCTGGAGGAGATCAGCGCCACCCTGGCCGGTGCCGCCTGGAAGCACCATCACCGCCGGGAACGCGCCGCCGACCTGGTGCAGGCCGACTTCCAGACCATCGAATCGGCGATGACCGAAGGCCACCCGCTGTTCGTCGCCAACAACGGCCGGATCGGCTTCGGCCTGACCGACCACGAGGCGTACGCGCCGGAGGCCGGCGCCCCGGTGCGGCTGGTCTGGCTGGCGGTACGCCGTGACCTGAGCACCTTCACCGCCGGCCACGGCGTCGACGAGCAGAGCCACTACCTCGACGAACTGGGTGCCGAGACGCTGCACCGGTTCGCCGACCAGCTCCGCGGGCTCGGCCTCGACCCGGGCGGCTACCGGTACCTGCCGGTGCACCCGTGGCAGTGGGAACACAAGGTCGGCGTCACGTTCGCCGCCGACGTGGCGTCCCGGGCGATCGTCCCGGTCGGGACGAGTCCGGACCGGTACCGGGCGCAGCAGTCAATCCGCACCTTCTTCAACGTCGACCACCCGCACCGGCACTACGTCAAGACCGCGCTGTCCATCCAGAACATGGGCTTCATGCGCGGGCTGTCCCCGGCGTACATGCGGGCCACCCCGCCGATCAACGACTGGGTCGCAGACCTGGTCGCCGCCGACGACACACTGCGCGACTGCGGGTTCGAGGTGCTGCGGGAGCTGGCGTCGGTCGGTTACACCGGGGACGCGTACCACCGCAGCGGAGCGCCGGTCTCGGCGTACCAGCGGATGCTCGCCGCGTTGTGGCGGGAGAGCCCGGTGCCCCGGATCGCGCCCGGGCAGCGGCTGGCCACCATGGCCAGCCTGCTGCACCGCGACCGCGACGGCGCGCACCTGGCCACCGCGCTGATCGCGGCGTCCGGCCTGCCGGCCGCCGACTGGCTGGCCCGGTACCTGCGGGCCTACCTGCGCCCGCTGCTGCACTGCCTGCTCGGCCACGACCTGGCGTTCATGCCGCACGGGGAGAACCTGATCCTCGTGCTGGCGGACCACGTACCGGTCCGGGTGTTCATGAAGGACATCGGCGAGGAGGTCGTCGCCATGCACGACCGCGAACTGCCGGCCACGGTCGAACGGATCCGGATGCCGGTCGACGACGACTTCCGGGTCCTGGCCGTGTTCACCGACGTCTTCGACGGTTTCCTGCGTTTCCTGGCCGCGATCCTGGACGCCGACGGTGTGCTGCCGGCGGACCGGTTCTGGCAGCTGGTCGCCGAGTGCGTCCGCCGGCACGGCGACGACCACCCGCAGCTGCGGGACAGGTTGGACTTCTTCGCGCCCACCTTCCGGCACTCCTGCCTGAACCGGTTGCAGCTGCGGAACACGCTGCAGATGGTCGACCTGACCGACCAGGCCGGGTCGTTGATCTTCGTCGGGGCGCAGGACAATCCGATCGCCACCGTCGCGGCCCCGGCCCCGGCCCCGTGACGGCCCCATCCGGCACCGGCCCCGAAACGGCCCGCTACGCCGCCAGCCGGTCCGGGCGGGTGCACCGGGACGGGTACGGCGTACCGCACCTGTGGGCGGCCGACGTCGACGACCTCGCCTACCTGCAGGGGCACACCGCCGCCAACGACCGGGCCTGGCAGATCGAGGTCGAACGGTGGCGCGCGGAGGGCGCGCTGGCCAGCCGGCTCGGCCGGGCCGAGGTCGGCTGGGACCGGTTCGCCCGCCGGGCCCGCCTCGACGACACCGCCGAACGCTGCTTCCACCGGCTGGACCCGGCGACCCGCCGCTGGGTGGGCGCGTACGTCGACGGCGTCAACGACGGTCTCGCCCAGGGCGCCGTCGCGGCACCCGAGTTCGCCGCCACCGGCACCACCGCCGGCACCTGGCGGCCATGGACCCCACTCGGCGTGTTCCTGGTGCAGCACGTGCTGTTCGGCACCTTCGGCAACAAGCTGTGGCGGGCGCACGTCACCGCGACCCTCGGTCCGGCGGCGGTCGACCTGTTCGCCATGGAGCCGCCCGCGTCGTCGGGCAGCAACGCCTGGGCGGTGACCGGACGGAACAGCAACACCGGATTCCCGGTCATCGCCGGCGACCCGCACCGGATTCTGGAGCTGCCCAACGTCTACCAGCAGGTGCAGCTGACCTGCCCCGAGTTCGACGTCTTCGGGTTCGCCTTCCCCGGCGTGCCAGGGCTGCCGCACTTCGGCCACGCCGGCGACGTCGCCTGGGCGATCACCAACGCCATGGCCGACTACCAGGACCTGTACCGCGAACAGCTGCGCCGGGTCGACGGACGGGTGCTGGTCCGCCAGGTCGACGGCTGGGCCCCGGTGCCGGCGCACACCGAACTGATCGAGGTACGCGACGCCGACCCGGTGCCGGTCGAGGTGGTCGAAACCCCGCGCGGACCGGTGATCGACGTGGACCTACGCACCGGTGAGGCGATCAGCCTGCGTACGCCGAGCCGGGTCGGCGGGGCGCTGGGCTTCGACGCGCTGCTGCCGCTGCTGCGGGCCCGCCGGGTCGGCGACGTCGAACGGGCGCTGCGGCACTGGGTGGAGCCGGTCAACAGTGTGCTGGTCGCGGACCGCTCCGGCGCGGTGCGCCGGCTGGTCGCCGGCCGGGTGCCGATGCGCGACGACCGGTGCCGGCAGGTGCCGGTGCCCGGCTGGGAACCCCGGTACGCCTGGCGACCCGGGTGCGCCGCCCTGCCCGCCGCCGAGGTGTCCGATGTGGTGGTCAACGCCAACGACCGGCGCGGCGGCGACACCGCGGACCTCGGCGTCGACTTCGCCGCACCGCACCGGGCCCGACGGATCCGCCAGCTGGTCGACGGCGGGGCCGCACCCGAGTTGGTGCACATGGACTCCCAGGTGCCGCTGGCCGGGCTACGCCGGCTGCTGCGCGGCCTGGACCTGACCGACCAGCCCGTGCCGGTGCGCCGGCTGCGCGAGACGCTGCTCGACTGGGACGGCCGGATGGCGGCCGGCAGCGCCGACGCCGGACTGTTCGCCGCCTGGCGGGCCGCGCTGGTCCACCGGCTGTCCGCCGAGCCCTGCCTACGGCCGCTGCACAGCGAACCCGGCTTCGACGAACTGTTCGCCCCGTGGACCGACCCGGTGGGCCGGATCGGGCTGGCGCTGGACCGGCTGGTCGACGGGCTGCCCCGGCTGGGTGGCGACCCGGGCCGCTGTGCGGTAGCCGCGCTGGTCGAGGTGACCGACGGACCGCCGCCGGGTCCGTGGGGCGACCGGCACCTGCTGCACCCGGTACGGGTGCTGCCCGGCGCCGCCGATCCGGCCACCGGCGCGCTGGGCGATCCGGTCCCGCTCGACGGCGACACCGGCAGTGTCCTGGCCACCTCCAGCGTGCCCGGTGTCTCCGACGTGTGCTGGCGCGGACCGGTGGCCCGCTACGTCTGGGACCTCGCCGACCCGGCGGCGAGCCGCTGGGTGGTGCCGTTCGGTGCCTCGGGAAGGCCCGGTGACCGGCACTTCGCCGACCAGTTGCCCCGGTGGGCGGCGGGCGAGCTGGTCCCGGTCGCGCCGGTGCGCTGGACCGCCGGTCCCGGCGGGACGGCACGGCCGGCCGTCTACGTCGAGCAACTGCCCGGCATCGGCCGGTTCCGTCTGGTGGTGCTGGACCCCACCGAGGACCTCGACCTGCTGTACGGCTGGGTCACCGAGCCACGGGCCCGGTTCTGGGGGATGACCGGGCACACCCGGGATCAGGTGGGCGACGTCTACCGGTTCCTCGACGGTCTGGACTCGCACCACGCGTACCTGATGACCGTCGACGACGAACCGGTCGGCATCTTCCAGACCTACCTGCCGGCCGAGGACCCGCTCGGCGAGCACTACCCGGTACGCGACGGTGACATCGGGATCCATCTGTTCCTCGCCCCGGCCCGGCTGCCGGTCGCCGGGTTCACCGGCGCGGTGGCGGACGCGTTCACCCGCTACCTGTTCAGTGATCCTGGCCGGCGCCGGATCGTCATCGAGCCGGACGTCCGCAACGACCGGGCGCTGCGCCGCTGGAAGCGACTGGGCTTCGAGTTCGACGGGGAGCTGGCGTTGGCCGACAAGCGCGCCCGGCTGGCGTTCCTGACCCGGGAGGCGTTCACCGCCAGGCAGCCCACCGGCGGCGTACCATCGTCCCGGTGACCGCCGCTGACCAGCCACGCACCGCCGTGCCGTCCCGGGTGCTGGCCGCCGATCCGCAGCTCGCCGGTTTGCGCCGGTCGCTGGAGTTCTACTACGGCGATCCGGACCGGGACACCGCGATGGATCTGCTCTACCGGCGGTTCGTCGCACCGGGCGATCTGGTCTTCGACATCGGCGCGCACGTCGGCGACCGGGTGGGCAGCTTCCGGCGGTTAGGCGCACGGGTGGTGGCGGTGGAGCCGCAGCCGTTGTGCGCCCGCGCGGTGCGGCTCGTCTACGCGGACGATCCGGCGGTCACCGTACTGCCGGCGGCGTGCGGGGACACCGCCGGCCCGGTGCGGATGTACATCAACTCGGTTAATCCCACGGTCTCCACCGCGTCGGCCGACTTCGTCGGCGCTGCCGACGGTGCCGACGGCTGGTCGGACCAGGTCTGGGACGGCGAGATCGAGGTGCCGGCGACGACCCTCGACCAGTTGATCGCCGAGTACGGCCGGCCGACGTTCGTCAAGATCGACGTCGAGGGGTTCGAGGAGGCCGTGCTCGCCGGACTGTCCCGGCCGCTGCCGGCACTGTCCTTCGAGTTCACCACGATCCAGCGGGACACGGCGCTGCGCTGTCTGACTCGGCTGGCCAAGCTCGGCGACTACCGGTTCGACGTCGCGCTGGGTGAGAGCCAGCAGCTGACCTTCGACCGGTGGGTGCCGCAAGCGGAGATGGCCGCGCATCTGCGGGCACTGCCGCACGCGGCCAACTCGGGCGACGTCTACGCGGTGCTGCCGGGCGGGTCAGCCGGCTAGCTCCGCCCGCCACCGGTCGACCTGCGGCACGCGGCCGCGCCACAGCCAGTGCACGTCCCGCCCGAACGACCAGAGCAGCGCGGCCAGCACGCCGGCGACCAGCGCGGTGACCAGCGCCGGCGACGCGATCCCGGCAGCCGCCAGCACCAGCACGGCACCCTGGGTGGCGGCCACCGTCTTGCGGCTGAACCGGGGCGGCAGCGGCGCCCGCAGCCAGGGCAGCAACCGGGCGGCGGCACCGAACACGTAGCGGAACACCCCGATCGCCAGCACCCACCAGCCGACCGACGCGGCTACGAACACGCTGAGTACCAGGACCAGCGCCGAGTCGGTCTCCATGTCGAACCGGGCGCCCAGCCGCGAACAGGTGCCGGTCCGGCGGGCCACCTGACCGTCGACGCCGTCGAGCAACAGGGCCACCGCAGCCAGGGTCACCAGCAACGCGACCGGGACCGGCCCGACGAACGAGTCGGCCACCAGCGCGGTCACCGCGCCGACCAGGGTGCCCCGGGCCAGGGTGACGCTGTCCGCCGGACCCCAGCCGGCCACCTCGGGATGCTGCATCGCCCGGATGAGCAGCGCCCAGGTCACCAGGCCGTAGACCAGTCCGGCCGACCAGCCGGCCACGCCGAGGCCACTGGTCGCCGCCAGGATCAGCAGGACCGTGATCTGGGCGAGCAGCCCGATACTCGGCGCGTGTACCGACCCAACAGTTTCACTACGTGCACTTACCGTCACTTCTCCTCCGTCACCGAATGGCCACCGGCGTAGTACGCCCCGGTGCCCATATCCCCACCAACGGCGATTCGGTGCGAAGAGTTCACTGGCCGGGCCGGAATTTCAAGTCGGCACCCGGACACCGTGACGGCCGACGCAGCCAACCAGCACTTGGTGACGATCAGTAGCCGGTCCAGACGGCTTTTGCTCCCGAATCGCCGGCCCGCACCACGAAGTAGAGGCTTACCCCGGCCGCGACGACGACCAAACCCTTCACCACCAGAACCAGCAGCCCGTTGCCACGCGCCCCGGCGGCGGCAGCGCCGTGCGCGGCGGCTGCCCGGGGACCGACCAGGTACACCAGGGCCAGGGTGGCGAGCGCCAGCACGATCGAGGCGAGCAGCGTCAGGTTCCCCAACTGTTCGTGCTCCTCGATCACCGGCCGGAAGCTCTCGGTGATCCGACCGGCCGTGTCCATCCGGTTGAGGAACGCGTCGCCGGACAGCTTGGTGACCAGCGCGGCGATCGGCGTGACAACGGCCAGCACGGCCAGCACCCACCGGGTGTGCGCCCGGATGAACGGGACCAGGGCGTACCCGACCGCCAGCAGCGCCAGCAGCGGGACGAAGACCACCGCCGCATGCAGCAGCAGTGGATGGGCGGGGATTCCCGCGACTTCCTCGAACATGTCTACGCCTCCTCGGCGGTTCCACGGCAGTCATGGCGACCAGGGATCGGAGGCTAACCCACCAGGAACCGGTACGGCAGCAGCCACCCGGCGACCGCCGGGCGGCGCGCGTACCGCAGAGTCGGTCAGGAGTCTTCGTCCTCGTCCGCGGACGGAAGCCGCCACCGTCGTTCCTGCGGACCACGTTGGGCGCCGAGGGTGTTCTCCGGTTCGGTGGTGTGCTCGAAACTGGGCCGACGGACCTGTTCCGGCCGGGGCACCTGGACGGCCCGGGCACCGGACACCGGGTCCGGTACGAAGGTGGCGACGTCGGTGGGACCCTGCGCCGGACCGCGCGGGACGATCCGGTGGGCGGCCGGATCACGGTGCAGTTCGTCGACGAAGTGCTGCGGCGGCTCGGTGTCCCGCTGCGGCAGGTCGCGACCGAGATCCGCGACGAACAGACCGTACTTGGCCTCGAAGGCCGGACGTTCGGACCTGATCCGGGGCAACCGGTCGAAGTTGCGCAGCGGCGGCGGGCAGGTAGTCGCCCACTCGAGCGAGTTGCCGAACCCCCACGGGTCGTGCACGCTCACCTGCTCGCCGAACCGGTACGACTTCCACACGTTCCAGATGAAGAACAGCGTGGACGCCCCCAGGATGAACGATCCGATGGTGGCGATGGTGTTCAGGACGGTGAAGCCGTCGGTCGGCAGATAGTCGGCGTACCGGCGGGGAAAACCCTCGTTGCCGAGCCAGTGCTGGACCAGGAAGGTGGCGTGGAAGCCGATGAACATCGTCCAGAAGTGCGCCTTGCCGAGCGCTTCGTCGAGCAGTCGGCCGGTCATCTTCGGGAACCAGAAATAGATGCCGGCGAACGCCGCGAAGACGATTGTACCGAACAGCACGTAGTGAAAGTGGGCCACGACGAAGTAGCTGTCGGTGACGTGGAAGTCGACCGGTGGGCTGGCCAGCAGCACGCCGGTCAGCCCGCCGAGCAAGAAGGTCACCAGGAAGCCGACCGCGAACAGCATCGGCGTCTCGAAGGTCAACTGCCCCTTCCACATGGTGCCGATCCAGTTGAAGAACTTGATTCCAGTGGGCACCGCGATCAGGAAGCTGAGCATGGCGAAGAACGGCAGCAGCACCTGCCCGGTGCCGAACATGTGGTGGGCCCAGACACTCATCGACAGCGCGGCGATCGCAATCGTCGCGGCCACCAGGCCCTTGTAGCCGAAGATCGGCTTGCGGGCGAAGACCGGGATGACCTCGCTGATGATGCCGAAGAACGGCAGCGCGACGATGTAGACCTCGGGATGGCCGAAGAACCAGAACAGATGCTGCCAGAGCATCGGGCCGCCGGTCTGCGGCGCGTACACGTGCGCGCCGAGCAGCCGGTCCGCCAGCAGCGCCAGCAGCGCCGCCGCCAGCAGCGGGAAGACCAGGACCACCAGCAGCGCGGTGATCAGGATGTTCCAGGTGAAGATCGGCATCCGGAACATGGTCATGCCCGGCGCACGCAGGGTGATGATGGTGGCGATCAGGTTGACCGAGCCGAGGATGGTGCCCAGGCCGGAGACGACCAGGCCGACGATCCACATGTTGGCGCCGACGCCCGGGGTGTGCTCCATCCGGCTCAACGGGGTGTAGGCGAACCAGCCGAAGTCGGGAGCGCCGCCGGGCGTCAGGAATCCCCCCATGACCAGCAGCCCACCTAGCAGATAGAGCCAGTACGCCAGCGCGTTGAGCCGGGGAAACGACACGTCCGGGGCACCGATCTGCAACGGCACCAGATAGTTGGCGAACCCGAACACCAGCGGGGTGGCGAACAGCAGCATCATGATCGTGCCGTGCATGGTGAACAGTTGGTTGTACTGCTCGGGCGAGAGAATCTGCATTCCGGGCCGGGCCAACTCGGCCCGCATCAGCAGGGCCATGACGCCGCCCGCCACGAAGTAGCCGAAGGACGTGCCGAGGTACAACAGTCCAATCTGCTTGGCGTCGGTGGTCCGCAGCAGCCGGGTCAGCGAGTTGCCCGGTACCGCGGAGCGGACCGGGCCAGGGTTGGCACCGCCGGCTCCCAGCTCCACCGGCCGCGGCGGGGCCGTCTGTGCCGTACCCACCGCCGTGGTCTGCTCCGTCATGGCCGCCTCCCGCCCAGCACGTCAACCGACGGTAACTTGATAAATCATCGGTTGAGGCGGTAAATCCGGATCAGTCGGGTCAAAGCTTGGCCGACCTCGAGGCCGGCCGGGCCGACACGGACGCCGAGGTCGACTGGGTCGAACAGCTCGCCGCCGGATGGCCGATGCTCCGGGCGGTGGTGGCCCACGTGCCGCGGGAGCGGGCCGCCCGGCGGGTCTACCGGATCGGCTGACCGCAGACCGCCAGGCGGGAGGCCGCCGACGCGTGGCGTGACGTCACCGCACGGCGCGTCGGGCGAAGGCACGCAACGCGGCGGCGGTGGCCGCTGCCGCGACCCCTGACAGGACCAGCAGGCACAGACCCGCCGGCAGGTGGGTCACGTGCGGTGCCATCGCCGCGCGGAGCGCCTCCGCCGCGTACGTCATCGGGTTCGCCGCAGTCGCCACCTGGAACCATGGCATCTCGGCCAGCCGCTGCCACGGATAGTGCACACACCCGGTCCAGATGATCGGGGTGACGAACAGCGAGAAGGTGGCCTGGATGCGCTGCAACGGCAGCACCGTCGCCAGGGTCATGCCCAGGGCCGCGCCGACCCAGCCGGCCAGCAGCACCACCACCAGGGACAGTGGCAACGCCGACCAGCCGCCCGGTGCGGACCCGACGACCAGCGCGCCGAGCGGATAGACAACCGCCGCTGCAAACAGACCACGAAGCGTGGCGACCATCAGTTTGCCAACCGCCACCAGCGCCGTCGGTAGCGGCGACAGCAGCCGGTCCTCGATCTCCCGGGTGAAGCCGAACTCCTTGACCAGTGGCACCGCCACGCTCTGCAGCGCGGTGGTGAAGGTGGCGAGGGCGACCGTACCGGGCAGCAGGATGTCGGCGAACCCGGCGCCGACGATGCCCTGCATGGTCAGCACCTGGGTGAAGATGAACAGCATGAACAGCGGGGTCATCAGCACCTGCGCGAGGACGAACCAGATGTCCTTGCCGGCGACGAACAGGTCCCGCCACAGGATCGCGCCGAAGGCCCGCGCCACCGGTGGTCGCGGCGGCGCGGCCGGCACGGTGGTCTCCGACGACGGTACGGGGGTGACCTCGGCCAGGCTCAACGGATCTCCTTACCGGTCAGGCTCAGGAAGATGTCCTCCAGGCCGGGCTTGCCGATGTGCACGTCGGTCAGCTGGGCCGCGCGGCCGGTCAACACCGTCAACGCCGGACCGAGCACGGCGGCGGGGTCGGCGTCGAGGTGCAGCCGCAGCCGGATCTCGCCCGCCGATCCGCCGGCCGCAGCGGCCGGTGCGGCGGCGAACAACGCGGCGAACCGTGGATCGTTGCGGGCCGCGGCGAGCTTCGCGGCCTTGCGCGGATCGGCCTTGGCCGCGGCGATCCGGGCCGCGATCCGCGGATCGGCGGCCAGCCCGGCGAGCCCCGGACCGCCGCGACCCGCCGGGGCGGGGACAGCCGCGCCGCCGGTGGTGACCTCCCCGGTACGGACCCCGTCGAGCGCGGTGAGCGCGGCGACCAGATCAGTCGCACCGTCACCCGGCCCGGGGCGCAGGGCAAGGTCCAGCACCGCCCGACCGGCGACGCCGCGTACCAGGTTGGCCGGGGTGTCCAGGGTGAGCAACCGGCCGTGGTCGACGATCGCCACCCGGTCGGCCAGCTCCGCCACCTCGGTCATCTCGTGGCTGGTCAGCACGACGGTCACCCCACGCTCGCGCAGCTGCCGGATCCGGGTCCGGATCAGCAGCCGGGCCTGCGGCTCCAGCCCATTGGTCGGCTCGTCGAGGAAGACCACCCGGGGGTCGTGCATCAGCGCCCGGGCGATCATCAGGCGCTGGGCCATCCCGCCGGAGAAGAAGTCGACCCGCGAGTCGGCCTGCTTGTCCAGCCCGAACTCGGTCAGCAGCCGGTCGGCCCGGCGGCGCCGCTCGGCCCGGGGCACCCCGTGGTACGCGGCGTGGCTGAGCAGGTTCTGCCGGGGAGTCAACGCCCGGTCCAGGTTGTTGTACTGCGGTACCACGGCAAACCGGGTCCGGGCCGCCACCGGGTGCCGGACGACGTTGACGCCGTCCACCCGCGCCGTGCCCGAGCTGGCCCGGATCGTCGTGGTGAGCACGCCCACCGTGGTCGACTTGCCGGCACCGTTGGGCCCGAGCAGGCCGAAGACCTCGCCGGGTCGGACCGCGAACGACAGCGAGTCGATGGCGTTGCGGTCCTGGCCCGGATACCGCTTGACCAGATCGACGACCTCGACCGCCGGGCCGGAGCCGGGCTGGACGGCCGGTCCCGGGGCGGCTGATGCCGCATTGGCGGCCGGATCGTCGACCAACGGGTGGGTGCCGGTACTGGACATCTGCTCTCCTGCTCAGGCGGGTCTGGGATGCGAGGCGAAGAACTGCCAGCTGGTCGCGGTGGCGTCCAGTGCGGTGGAGGGCTGGTCCAGGCCGAGCAGCCGGCCCGCCGCGGTCATCTCGGAGCCGGGCCACTGATGCCCAGCGCCGTCGATGGTGATCAGGGTGACGCCCCGGCCGGCCGGACAGTCCGCCACCGAGGTGGTGACACTCCCCTCAGTGGCGGTCCGCGCGGCACCGCACTCGTCGACCTGGCGCCACCGGCCGACCAGGTCCGGCACGGCGGGGCCGTCGACCTTGTCCGGCACCCGGCCGTTGCCGGCACCGTCGCGGCGCCCCGGCCCGCCGGTGTACGGGATCGTCTCGTCGCCGGTGCCGTGGATGTGCAGCACGGAGATCGGCTCCGGGGCCGGGCAGTCGCCGAGCATGGTCGTCGCCACCCCGGTCACCGCAGCGAACGTCGAACTGTCGCAGGCGATCCGGTACGCCAGCATGCCGCCGTTGGACAGGCCGGCGAGGTAGTGACGGTCGGGGTCGAAGGCGAGCCGCTGACCCAGCGACTCCACCAGGGTGAGGACGAAACCCACGTCGTCGACACCGTCGCGGGCCGAGGCACCACAGCACTCCTCGGTCACCGCCCACGCCCGGTTACGGGAGTCCGGGTAGATCACGACGAAGCCGTGCTGGTCGGCGACGGCGTTCCAGCCGTACCAGGATTCGGCCTGCCGGCCGCTGCCGAGCAGGCCGTGCAGCATGACGACGACCGGCACCGGCGTCTTCTCGGCGACGTCGGCCGGGCGGTACACCCGGTAGGTCCGTTCCTGCCCGTCGACGGTGATCGACCCGGCCGACGAGCCGACCGGCGGGGTGTCGACCGGAGCGACCACCCCGCCGTCCGTGGCCGGCGGGGTGGTGCCCGATGTCGGCGGTGCCGGGTCCGGCGCCGACGTGCAGCCTGCGACGAGTGTCCCGAGGACCCCCGTGACGACCAGAACCGCCGACCGGCGCCGGAACCGCGACATCGCTCACCTGCTTCTCTTAGTGGTGGTGGTGTTTCGGAGTCAACTTGAGTAACTCCCAGCCGCCCTCGGGGACGTCATCTGTCGGATCTGTCCGCAGATTCATCGGGTTGGCCATACCGAGGTATACCGTGGACCCGGCCACCACCATGCTACGGACGCCGTAATTGAGGTAGTTCCCGAGCCCGGCGTTGTCCACCATCTTGGCCGGCCGGTGTGGCGACTCGAAGACCCAGAGATCGGCGCCGAAGGCCAGCTCCTCCTCCTCATCGTCGTCACCACCACGGGCGACGTCGGCCGGCGGCACCGGCTCCTCCTGCTGCAGCTCCTTCGCCAGGTAGCTCCAGTCCATCGTGCCGACGTAGAGCCGACCACCGGCGACGACCATCCTCCAGGTGTAGTTGAGCGTCGGGTTGTCGAACCCGGACGCCCCGTAGAGCGGGGTGTACCCGGTCGACGTGCTGGCCCAGACGCCGGCCACCGGGTCGTAGGCCGGTAGCTCACTGGCGCCGTAGAGCAGGTCGACCCGGTCGCCGTGGCCGCCACCGCCCTGGCCCTGGCCGTGGTGATGACGGTGGCCGAAGCTGCCCCGGAAGATGCCGATGGCACGCTGGGTGTTGCGCACCGAGTCCCGTACCCCCTGCTCGTCGGTCGGCGGGTACGCCGCCAGGTGCACCGTCGTCGCTTTGAAGGGCACGTGCATGGTCCCCCAGTAGAGGTAGCCACCGTAGGACGCGAGCCCACCCAGCCCGTAGGTACGGGCGATGATCGGATCCGGCTCGTACTCCAGCACGCTCCACACCCGGGTCCACCCGTCGGCGTCGCGGCCGTCCAGGCCCGGCCCGTTGTCAGACAGTTTCGGGCTCATCCAGACCCCGGCGACATTCGGCGGGCTCGGATCGTCAGCCGTCGGCATGTCGGCGATGTCCGCGGTGGGTGACGCCGGACCGGGCATCGTGGCAACGTCGGCCTCCACACCGACCCAGGTGGTGACAAAGATTCGGCCCTGGTGGACGGTCAGGTCCACCGCCTGTGCCGGCAGGTTCGCCACCTCGGTGAAACTGAACGGGTCCGATTTGCTGCCTGTCCAGCGCAGCACGAGGCCGCGTTCACCGCCGTTGGGCCCCACCCCGACGCCGGTGTAGAGCTCGCCGTCGGCGACAAGGAAATGCCGGATGTTGCCGTACTCGGTGAAGTTGCGCGAGCCGAGGAATGTGCCCGTGTCGGCGTCGAACGCAAACAGGTTGAGCGTGGCACCGAGCGCGGGACCGCCGAGCAGCACCACGCCGCGGTGGTTTCCGGCCGCCCGGATACCGGCGGTCGTGGTCAACCGGTTCGCGTCGTCCGCTGAGGCGGCGCGGACCGCATCGGTGCGTTCGGTCATCTGTCGGCTCTTCGTGTCATACGTGTAGAGCCGGGGGGTGCGGTGGTCGCCGAGGGTCGGTGGCAGCTGCGGGTTGCGGCGGGCAATCTCGCTCTGACCGTACTCGCAAACCCAGTCGTCGTTGCGTGTCGGCTCCGTGTTGCGCAAGTTGTTGCCGCTGGTCATACAGTTGATGTTGGCCCCAGTGCCGAACCACAGCCGGTGCTTGTAGCGGGTGAGCCCCCAGACGTACGACTGGTTGACCTTGGGCTGGCCGGCCTCACACGGCGGGCCGGCCGGGTAGTCGACACCGATGTCGACGAAACACTCGTCGGCCGGTGCCTTGGCCAACAGGGTGCTCTGGTAGCGGGTCCCGCCGTGGTGTCCACCGTGCCTGCCGTCGGTGGTGGCTGCCGACTCGGTACCGGCCACCGGTGCGGCGGCGGCCGGACCGGCGGCCAGAAGCAGCCCGGCGAGCACGGCGGCGGCGACCGACCGGCTCGCGGATGGGCGCAACCTACGCATCAAACACTCTCTCCCTCTACTGTGATTGGCTGGTGCGGGATGTCTCCGGGTCACACGGTGGCGGTCTGCCGTACCGCGCCACCCTTGCCCACCCGGCCGGCGACCTGTCGGGCCCAGCCGGACGGGTCGTCGAACTCCAGAAACTCACCGAGCCGGGCCAGCTGCGGCTCCGGGTCGGCGACCAGGTCCTCGTAGGTCATGGTGAGCAGGTGCGCCGGCGGATTGTCGGCGAGCGCCTGCTCGGCCTGCGCCGCCATGAACGCACAGAGCCCGAGGTAGCGGGTGCTGTCCTCGCCCCGCTCGCGAAGCAGGTCGGCGGTGATCCGGCCGGGCAGCAGGTGCTCGAGCTCCGCCGGCACCTGCTGGTCCGGACCCATCCGAAACGGGTCCACGCCGCACCGGGAGACGAACTCCAGCCGCAGCTGGATCAGCTGGAACGACGAGTGCCGGCTCATCGACCGCGCGGTGTCCGCCCAGTTGCGGGTCAGATAGACGATCCGGGTGTCCGGGAACGACCGCAGCAGATGCGGGGCGATCTGGCTGGACCCGCCGGACCGCTCCACCCAGCGTTGCTTGCCGGTCAACCGGGTGAGCAGGTCCAGGAACATCCGGTGGTGGTCGACGAACGGCTGCTCCGGGAAATCCGGCACCTGGCCGGCGAGCTGGTCGAACAGGCCGTCCGGATCGTCGGTGAGCTTCGGCAGGGTGATCGCCAGCAACTGCGGCAGCTCGGTCAGGTTGCCGGCCCACCTGCCGTCCGCCGGATAGCGCACCTCCTTCGGCGGCAGGCCGATGGCGAACAGCGTGGCAAGCTCCGGCTTCGGGCTGCTCAGCACCTGCCAGTACGCCGCCCCGGTGATCGGCTCGCCGGCCTTCGCCCACGACGGGGTGGCCATGAAGAACTCCTGGACGGACAGGGTCGCCGGCTCCTCGACGATCAGGTCGGACAGCAGGGTGGAACCACACCGCCCGCTGCTGATGATGATCGCCCGTCCGGGCGCCTCGAACTGCATCGAAACCTCCTGGTGAAAACGACGACGTCAGCCGTGCAGGGCGGGCTGACCGGTGTCGGCGATTTGCCGGGCAAGCCAGGGCAACACCTGGCGCCGGACCTGGTCGCGGGCGGTGACCAGCACCGCGTGCCGGTGCCCGGGGACCACCACCAGCTCGGTCTGCGGCAGCAGTTCGACCAGTGCCGGCGCCAGATCGGCGGCGGACGAGTCGCCACCGAAGACGCCGAGCACCGGGCAGGTGATCGCCCGTACCGCGGCCGGGTCGGCGGGTGTGCTGGCCGGCAGGTCCCGGCCGGCGGTGGTGGTGGCGACGAGCCGGCGGACCGCCGCCGTGTAGCGGGCGCCCCGCTCACCCCCACGGGTGGCCAACAGCGAATCACCGTCGCCGTCGGGCTGCGCGGCCCGGACCAGTTGCCGGCCCACCCGGGCGAGCCACTGGGCGGTGGCCGGGGCCGACTCCACCGCGACCAGCGAGGCGACCCGGTCCGGATGCCGGGCCGCGTACCCGAAGGCGATGGATCCGCCCAGCGAGTTGCCCAGCAGATGCACCGGTGTGTCGACACCGAGCCGGTCCAGCAGCGCGGCCAGGTCCTCGACCAGGTCGTCCATCCGGTAGCCGGTCGGCGGCCGCTCGGTCCGTCCATGGCCCCGCAGGTCGTACATGATCACCCGGAAGCCGGCGTCGGCCAGTGGATGCGCCAGGCTGAGATACCAGCTGGCCAGGCTGTCCGGCCCGATACCGTGAACCAGGACCGCGACCGGCCGGCCGGCCGTAGCTTCGGCTGCCGGACCGGCCGCCGGACCGCCACCCGGACCGGCCGCCGCTGCTGCGGCCACTCCCCCGGCGGCAGCGTCGGCAGCCACCGGTGGGAGTTCCTGGACATGCGTCACCAGGCCGTTGACCTGGATCATCGTCACTGGCCGGCCACCTGCGCCACGCTGGCCGGCGGGCCGTCCAGCGCGGCGGAGATGTGCTCGACCAGCTCGCCGACCCGCAACGCGCGCAGCGAGTCCACGTCGAGCCCCGCGACGAACTGGGCGAAGTTGACCGAGTCGCCGTACCGGGCCTGCAGCCGCCCGGCGAGCGAGATGACGTCGATGCTCTCCATCTCCAGGTCGTCACGGAAGCTGGTGTCCATCGTGATCTCCTCGTCCGGATCGATGCCGGGCAGCACCGCGCGCAGCATCTGCGAGATCTCCGTCAGGATGGTGTCGTGGTCGGCTGGCATGATGCGGGTCTCCTTGTCAGGACGTCGATCGGCTTTTCTCGGCAGGTCAATCGGGGCTGGGTTCGCCGCTTACCGGGCGGGTTCCGGGCCCCAGGTCCACCCCACGACGTAGCGCCGCTGCGGCAGGTCGGGCGGGTTCTCCAGGCTCCGGCAGGTGACCCGGTAGGACCTGCCGGAGGGGACCTCGACCAGCAGGGTGCCGGCGTCGACGGCGACCACCCGTAGCCGGCGGGGCGCTCCATCCAGCCCGGTCCCCTCTGCCTTACCGGCAGCCTCCTTGGCCGCCCAGAAACAGGCGAACCAGAACCGCCGGTCACCGCCGGCGCTGACCTGGTCGAGCAACGCGGCCTCCGCACCGGACAGGGCGTAGTCGACCGTGCTGTCCGGCCGGTCGGTCACCTCGACGATGTCGATACCGACGCCGGGGCCGTCCGGCGTCGACCGGGCCGGGCCGGCGATCGCCACGGCGGCTTCGGCGCAGTGTGCCAGGGACAGGTCGCATTCCCGCAGATCCCGGTCGGGACGCAGATCGGCACGTGGCCGACCGTTCGGGTCGTTGGCGATGGTCAACTCGATCGGGTACACGTCGGTGTGCCCGGCGTCCCACTGCCGGAACCGCACCGCGTCCTTCGCCGCGATCCGACCGAGCAGCCACTGCTTGCGGGTCTTCCCCGGCTGCCGCTCGTAGTCGACTGACGCGGCGGTGCCGAGGATGCCCCGGGCGGCCATCGACTGGGTGACCAGATCGGTCCAGCAGTCGAACACCGCGGTCCACCCTTCCGGCTGACGCACCGACATCGGGTGACGTTCCGGGAACCGTTCCGCCGGCCGTGCCTGCGGATGGCTGTCGAATCGACGGTCGACCGCGCCGTCGATCTGCGCCCAGACCCGGCCGTCGACGGACAGCTGGGTGTCCGCGACCAGTTGAGCGTCGTCGATCGAACGAACCCGGGCGACGCACTCGAACGCCGTGCCGGGCGCGGGCGGCGGGCCGAAGAACCGGACGTGGCCGAGACCCACCGGCAGCGCCACGGTACGCATCGGCTGGGTGGTGATGAGCCAGTTCCCGATCAGCTGCAGGGCATTGTCCAGCAGGGCGCCCGGCGGGACGGGCGCGGTGACCACGCCGCGTACGTGCATCTCGCCGAGGGCGTGCACCGTGGTCACCCCGTGGAACTGGGGGCCGTGGAACATCAGCCGCTCCGCGTACATCTCCTCGGCGCTGATCCGGGGAGCGGTCTCGGTGGCCGGGTCGTGGGTCCACGGTGCGCTCACCGGGGCCGGATAGTCGGCGGCGACGTCGACCGTCGCCCGGGCGAAGCTGCCGAAGTTCACCGCGTACGAGTCCGGGCCGGCAGACCGGACGACGATCTCGACGTCCTGCGCCGGTGCCGCGATGGTCCACCGGTTGAACCGGGCGTCGCGCACGCCGACCACCCGCAGACCGGGGACGGCCTGCGCGACGGCGTCCATCATGTGCTGTACGACGGTCGTCGCCGGCACCACCGGCCACCGGTCCTCCGGGTTCGGCCAGTCGTCCGGCTGCACGAAGAAGCAGTGGTCGAGCAGGTACGGCATGGTCTGCACGGAGACCCGCAACGTGGTCCGGGCGATCTCGGTGCGGGGCGGCGGGACGGCCTTCGGCGTCGGCGCCGCCGTGGTCGGCCCGACTACGGCCGGTACGGTGACCGGCCGGACGTCAGCTGGCGGTGCGGCGACCGGCCGGGCCGGCGCGGCCGGGGACACCGGAGCCGGGCTGGCGGGTCGAGTGGCGGCGTCCAGCACGGTCACCGCGCCGTCCGCGGTGTCCCGCAGCAGCGCGGCGAGCTCGGCGGCCGCCTTGGACCGGCCGGCGAGCCGGTGCAACGCGGTGAGCGAATTGGCCGGCGGCTCGGTGACGGCCGACTGCTGGGCGGCGGCCGACTGCTCGGATTCTGCCGACGATTCGGCGTGAGCCGGCGGCCGGGGCCCAGCCGGTGGCCGGGGTGCAGCAGGCGGTCGGGGCTCAGCCGGCGGTGCGGATGTGTCCTGCGCCGCCGCGGCAGCCGACGGTTGGGCCTCGGCGACCGGCGTACCGGACGGCCGGTGTGACGACAGGTCGGCCAGGCCGAGCAGGGTGTCGGCACCCGGCCCGAGGCGCACCAACGGGCCACCCAGGTCCAGTTGGATCTTCGGCCCCCGGCGCGGTGGTGCCGCCGGGGCGGCCGGTGCCGGCGCGGCCGCAGCGGGTGATCGCAGCGCCCGCAGGTCCGGTGCCGCGCCCTCCACCCACAGCGCGGTGGCCACCCGGCGCAACTGGTCGAGACCGGTACGGTGACCCACGTTGACCGGCATGGCGAGATGATCCCGCCCGCGCAGGTTGTCGCTGACCAACGACGCCAACTGTCCCGCGCCGACCTGTAGGAAGACCCGGAACCCGGCGTCGTACATCGCGGCGGTCAACTGCCGGAACCAGACCGGCTCCATCATGTGCCGGACGAAGATCTGGTTGACCTGCTGCTCGTCGGTGGGGAACGGCGCCGCCAGGGTCGCCGACCAGACCGGCACCGTGGTCGGATGCACCCGCCAGGACTGCAGGGCGACCCCGATCGACCTCAGTCCGTCGGCGAACGCCGGAGTGTGGAAGGCCGACCGGAACGGCAGCTTCTGGCACAGCACGTTGCGCCGACGTAGCTCGTCGACCAGGCGGTCGACCTGCTCCTCCGGGCCGTTGACCACCGACTGCGCGGGCGCGTTGTCGTGGGACAGGACCACTCCCGGATAGCCGCCGAGCGCCGGCGTCACCTGGTCGGCACCGGCACCGACGGCGGCGAAGACATAGCCGGACACCGCCACCGAGTCGGCGTCGAACAACTTGAGGAAACCGTCCATGTCGGTGGTGCTGACCTGCCCGCTCACCGCCGCAGCGGACCACTCACCGATGCTGTGCCCGGCGACCGCGTCCGGCCGGATGCCGATCCGGCCGAGCACCTCGTCGAGGAACTTGCCCACTTCGATCAGACCGGCACCGTGCCGGCCCAGATCGGCGGCGGACCACTCCCGGTCCACCAGCCCGAAGTGCGCGGCCAGGTCCCTGGTACGGGGCGTGAACTCGGCCTCCAGCCCGGGGAACACGAACGCCAGCTTCCCGCCGGCGGTCAGCAGCGGGGCCGTGGTGAACCAGATGTCCCGGGCACCCCGCCAGGGCTCCCCCCGACTCACCGCGCGGCGGGCGGTGGCCAGCCGCTTGTCGGTCGGATCCACCACCCCGATCCGGCACGGCGGCGCGGCGTGCGCATGCGGGCCGTCGGCGAACGCGGTGCCCTCGCGCCGTACCAGCGAATCGTCGCGGTCCAGCAGCGCGGCGAGACCGGCCGGGTCGTCGGCAGCCAGCCACAGCACCTGGTCCGGTTCCTCGACCTCGACGCTGGCCGAGCGGGCCGACTGCCCGGCCGCGCCGTTCGGCACGGCAGCCCAGGCGGACGGAGCGGAGGGCGGCTGTTCGATGATCACGTGGGCGTTGATCCCACCGAAGCCGAACGCGTTGACCCCGGCCCGGCGTGGTCCGTCGCTCTCCCACGGCTGGGCGGCGGCGATCGGCGCGAACCGGGTCGCGGCCATCTCCTCGCGGGGCTGCCCGCAGTGCAGGGTGGGTGGCAGAACGCCCCGGTGCACGGCGAGGGTCGCCTTGATCAGGCCGGCGATCCCGGCCGCCGGCATGGTGTGCCCGATCATCGACTTGACCGAGCCGATCACCGGCCGTGGGCCGCCCTGGTAACCGCCGAACACCTCGGCGACAGTGACCAGTTCGGCGGCGTCCCCGGTCGGCGTGCCGGTGCCGTGCGCCTCCAGCAGGCCGAGCGCGTCCGGCGCCGTCGGATCCAGCCCGGCGGACTGCCAGGCCCGCCGGATGGCCAGCGACTGTCCGCTGCTCGCCGGGTTGAACATGCTCGCCGAGCGGCCGTCGCTGGACACGCCGCTGCCGCTGATCACCGCGTACACCCGGTCACCGGCGTCCAGCGCGTCGGCCAGGCGCTTCAACACCACGATCCCGGTGCCCTCGCCGATCAGCAGACCGTCCGCCGACGAGTCGAACGGACGGATCTCACCCTGCCGGGACAGCGCCCGGAGCTGGCTGAACACCGACCAGAAGCTGATGTCGTGTACGTGGTGCACACCGCCGGCGAGCACCGCGTCCAACCGGCCGGCCCGCAGTTCGGTCATGCCCTGGTCGACCGCGATCAGCGACGAGGCACACGCGGCGTCGATGGTGTACGACGGACCCCGCAGGTTCAACCGGTTCGCCACCCGGGAAGCGGCGAGGTTGGGCACCAATCCGATCGTGCCCTCGGGCTGCTGCGGCCCGAGCCGTTCATCGAACTTGCGCCGGACCCGGTCGAGGCTCTCCGGCGGCAACTCCGGGATGAGCTCCTTGAGGATGCCGATGACCTGGCTGGACATCCGGACCCGCTGGGCGTAGCGGGCCTGGGCCGGACTCAGGATTCCGCCCCGGCCGAGCAGGACGCCGATCCGGTCCCGGTCCGGCAGCCGGTCCTGGCCACCGGCGTCGTCGATGGCGGCGGCCGCCACCTGCAGCGTGATCAACTGGTCGGGTTCGATGTCACCGATCGAGGTCGGCATGATGCCGAAACGCAGCGGCTCGAAGCTCGCGTGGTCGTCGACGAACCCACCACGCCGGCAGTACATCCGATCGGGGCGGTGCGCCTCGTCGGGGTCGTAGAACTCCTCGTCCCAGCGGTGCGCCGGCACGTCGGTGATGGCGTCGACGCCGTCGACCAGGTTGCGCCAGTAGGCGTCCAGGTCGGGAGCTCCGGGCATCAACGCCGCCATGCCGACGATGGCGATCGTCTGGTGCGGGTCAGTCAGGTCCGACATCTGGTTCACCATCCCGAGGCGGTGTAGACCACCGAGGTGACCGCCGGGTCGCCCCAGGCCAGCTCGCGTAGCAGGCTCAGCGCGCCCTCCTCGGGATCGATCAGGTCGATGCCCCGGCGGGCGTACTCCCGGCTCAGTTCCGCGCTGACCATCCCGCCGTGCACCGAGCCTGGCGCCCACGGCCCCCAGTGCACGGTCACGCAGCGCACCCCGGTGCCGGCCGCCCAGCGGCCACCGATCCGGTCGAGCGCGTCGTTGGCGGCGGCGTAGTCGCTCTGACCCCGGTTGCCGTACGCGGCCGCGATGCTGCCGAACAGCACCACGAAGCGTGGATCGGCGCCGTCGCGCAGCGCGTCGAGCACCGTCACCGCACCCTGCATCTTTGTCTGGAACACCCGGTCGAAAGACGCCGGATCCTTCTCCGCGATCAGCTTGTCCTCGATCCGGCCGGCCGCGTAGACCAGACCGTCGATCCGGCCGTGCTCGCCGTGGATCTCCTTGAGCAGTTGCCGGGTGGCGTCGGCGTCGGTGACGTCGAGGCTGTGGTAGCGCACCTGGCTGCCGAGTTCCCGCAGCTCCTCCAGGGTCGCGCGAACCTCGCGTGCGGCCAGGATCGCGGTGGCCGTACGGTCGATCTCCGCCGGTGCGCGCATCCCCTGGGCGACCAGGGCGGCCCGCAACGCCGGCTTGTCCACCGCGGCGGCCAGCGCCGGGGACTCCGCCTCCTGCGACAGTGGGGTACGGCCGACCAGCTCGATGCGGCATCGGCTGGCGGCGGCCAAGGTACGGGCGAACCATGGGGTGATGCCCCGGGCACCACCGACGAGCACCACGACCGAGTCCTGGTCCAGACCGATCGCCTGGGTCTCCGCGACGCCGTCACCGGCCGGTCCGGCACCGCCCGCAGCGAGCGGGCCGAGATCGACCGCGGCCAAGTCGACGGTCTGCCGGCCGGTCGCCGACCAGGTGACGATCGGGGTCTGTCCGCCACTGAGCAGTTCGGTGACCAGGCCGGTGGCAAGCTGATTGTGGTCGGCGCCTGCCGGTACCTCCAGATAGGTCACCGAGACCTGCGGGTACTCGCGTTGGATGGTCCGGAACAGGCCGGCGAATCCGTCGGTACGCGCACCGGCGGTGCCGGCGGCGATCAGCCACCGCACACCCGCCGCAAGGGCCTGCTTGATGAACGGGAAGATGCCGGGCAGCAGCGGTCCGCCGCTGTCACTCAGCCCGTCCAGGATGATCACGCCGTCGTAGCCGGCCGTCTGGTCCGACTCACCGGAGTGGATCGAGCCGGTGGCGCCTGCCGCGCCGTGCTGGGCGAGCTGCTCGGCCAGCGGTGCCAGGGCGGGCGACCCGCCGGTGATCAGGAACCGGGCACCGGCGAGCGCCTCCGGCGCGACGACCGCGCCGGTGGCGGGAACCGGCCGGGCGACGAGTCGACGTGGGGCCGTACCGTTGTCCGGGCCGGACCCAGCCCGCTGCGCCGCAGGAGCCGCGGGCGCCGCCTCGGGTGTCTGATCAGCCGCCATCTTCTCGGCCAACCACGCCACCATCGTGCGCACCGTCCGCGCCCGAACCAGCTCCTCCAACTCCGACTCGTCACCATCCACCGACAACCGCAACCGGGTCGCCACCTCACCAGCAACCTCAGCCCGCTTGATCGAATCGATACTCAGATCCGCCTCAAGATCCAGATCCAACTCGATCAGATCCACCGGATACCCGGTCCGCTCACTCAACACCTCCAGGATCGCCTCCTGGAACTGCGCCACCCCCACCGATCCGGCAGCCGGAGACGACACCGACGCCGCAGACACCGACGCGGACGCCGCAGACGCCGTGACGGCAGGCACCGGGCTCGGTGCGGTCACCGACGCGGCCGGTTCGGCAGTCGCGGGTACGGCCGCCATCTTCTCGGCCAACCACGCCACCATCGTGCGCACCGTCCGCGCCCGAACCAGCTCCTCCAACTCCGACTCGTCACCATCCACCGACAACCGCAACCGGGTCGCCACCTCACCAGCAACCTCAGCCCGCTTGATCGAATCGATACTCAGATCCGCCTCAAGATCCAGATCCAACTCGATCAGATCCACCGGATACCCGGTCCGCTCACTCAACACCTCCAGGATCGCCTCCTGGAACTGCGCCACCCCCACCGACGCCGCCGGCCGCACCGCGACCGTCGCGGTCACCTTCGCCTTCGGCGCAGGCTCCGTCGGGGCCGTCACCGGCGCGGTGACGGCTTCGCGGACCGCCGGCTCCGCTGGCACGTACTCGCGCACCACCGGGGTGGGCTGGACAGCGGGTGCCGCCGGAGCAGCCTGTACGGCGGGTGCCGCCGAAGCCGTCGTCTCGGCAGGCGACGCCGGGATGGCCGCAACGTCGGTCGCCGGGGGCGTGCTGGTCGGCACGACCACCTCTGGGTAGCTACTCGGCGCGGCGATCGCCGGCTGGGCCATCATCGACGGGTACACTCCGGCCTCGGCCCACCCGTTGCCGGCTGGTGGCCGCTCCCCGAAGTACGCCAGCATCACGTCCCGCTGAGAGGCGATCAGTTCCCGGCTCGTCCGTAGGAATTCGCTGATCAGTTCGTCGCGCCCGTCCCGGTAGCCTGCTGTGGGCACGTGCCGGGCACCGGCAGACGTAAGAGGGCTGATCCCGTTGCCGTTGCCATGTCCGTTGCCGTTGCCGGACACATGCGCGACCCCGTTGCCGTTACCGGACACATGCGCCACGTCGTTGCCGGGATCGTTTCCGGACACGTTGCCGAGACCACGACCGTTTCCGGCCTCGGTGGATGCACTCATCGACAGCTCCTTGATTTGTCGGGGAGGCGTCATGCCGCCGGGCAGCGGCCGGCCATGCTGGTCGCGAACCAGCTGACCGTCGACCGTCCAGACCGGACGGGGAGACGGCGGAGCGGGTGCGATCTCGGCGACTCGCCGGCCGCGGTAGAGCCAGTCGGTCTGCACCGGAACCCCGGCGCAGGCCAGTTCGGCGACGGCGCAGAGAAAACCACGCAGTCCGTCCGCCCGCCGACCGTCGCAGGCGACCGCCACGTGCGGGCGCTCACCCAGGACGGCGTCGACCAGGCGGGTGAGTACCTGGCCAGGGCCGGCTTCGACGAAGACGCGGGCCCCGGCGGCGTACATCGCTTCGATCTGGTCGACGAACCGCACCGGGGCACCGATCTGCGCGGCGAGTTCGTCGCGGATCTGGTCCGCACCACCCGGGTAGGGCTGGGCGGTCCTGTTCGACCAGACGGGAACGGTGGGTGCGGCCACCGGATGCCCGTCGAGGGTGGATCTGAAGGCGGTGACCCCGTCGGCGACCACCGGGCTGTGGAAGGCACAGGCCACCGCGATCGGCCGGGCGGACAGACCCTTCTCCTTGAGTACGGACACCGCGCGTCGCACCGCCGGGGTCGGGCCGGAGATCACCACCTGCTGCGGGCCGTTGTGGTTGGCGAGCACCACCTCACCGGCCAGCCCGGCGCCGGACAGCACCTCACCGATCTGCTCGGCGGTGGCCGCCACCGCGGCCATCGTGCCGGGATCGGCGCCGGCGGCCGCCAGGATGGCGTCGGCGCGCTCGCGGCTCAGCTCGAGCAGTGTCCGGTCCTCGAAGGCACCGGCGACGCACAGCGCCACCAGTTCGCCGTAGCTGTGCCCGCCGGCCAGGTCCGGCCGAACGTTCAGCCGACCGAGCAGGTGATGCACGGCGAGCCCACCGATGCCGAGCACCGGCTGGGCGATCCGGGTGTCCCGGACCCGGTCCTGTTGACCCCGGTCGTACTCGGGGTCGAACGCGGCCGGGGGGAAGAGCGGTTCGACGTAGTCGCGGCCGATGTCCAGGAACCGCCGCAGCTCGGGAAAGCTGACGAACAGGTCGGCCAGTGCGCCCGGGCGCTGGCTGCCCTGGCCCGGGAAGAGGAAGGCGACCTTGCCGCCCGCGCCCGGTGGCTCAGCCGGCTGGAACAGCCCGCGCGCCGGATCGTGCTCACCGGCGATCGCCCGGTGCAGCAGTCCGGCCAGGTCGTCGAGGTCGCTGGCGACGATGGCGACCTGCACCGGGCCGGACCGGTTCTCAGCCTGGCGGGACTGGGCGGCGGCGAGGTCACGCAACCGCCAACGTCGGCCCAGCGCGTCGCGGGTGTCGATGGTGCCCAGCAGCGCCCGCATCGCCTGGTGCGTGCCGGCCCGGTCGCCGGCCCGGAAGCAGAACAGCTCGGCCGGCCATTCGTCGCGTGCGTGTCGCGGTTCGGGTGCGTCGGCGTAGGCGCTGAGCACCGCGTGGAAGTTGGTGCCACCGAACCCGAAGGCGCTGACCCCGGCGACGCGTTCGCTGGCCGGTGCCGCCCACGGCCGCGCCGAGGTCTCGAAGGCGAACGGGCTCCGGTCGGGGTGCCAGGCCGGGTTGGGTCGGGTCACGTGCAGGGTCGGTGGCCGGACCCCGGTGTACAGCGCGAGGGTCGCCTTGATCAGACCGGCCAGACCGGCGACGCACTTGGTGTGCCCGATCTGCGACTTGACCGACCCGAGAGTGCAGCTGCCGGGCGTGGCACCCGCCTCGCTGAACACCGTGGTCAGCGTCTCCAGCTCGGTACGGTCGCCGACCACCGTGCCGGTGCCGTGTGCTTCGATCAGGCCGACCTGCGCCGGCGACACCCCGGCCTGCCGGTACGCGCGGTCCAGGGCCCGCCGCTGGCCGGCTGCCCGGGGCGCGGTCAGGCCCAGGGCCCGTCCGTCGCTGGACCCGCCGAGCCCTTTGATCACCGCGTAGACGCGGTCACCGTCGCGCTGCGCGTCGGACAGTCGCTTGAGCACGACGGCGGCGACGCCCTCGCCGAGCGCGATGCCGTCACCGGCGCTGTCGAACGAACGGCACCGCCCGGTCGGAGACAGCGCGTGCGCCGAGGTGAACATGAGGTAGTCGTTGATGCCGTTGTGCAGGTCGGCGCCACCGCAGATCATCAGGTCGCTGCCGCCGCTGGCGAGTTCCTTGCAGGCGGCGTCCATGGCCGCCAGCGACGAGGCGCAGGCCGCGTCGACGGTGTAGTTGGGGCCGCCCAGGTCGAGCCGGTTGGCGACCCGACCGGCGATGACGTTGGCCAGGATGCCGGGGAACGAGTCCTCGGTGACGGTCGGCAGTTGCTCGTCCAGCTCTCCGGGAACCTCCGGCAGGTAGGCCGGCAGCATGGTCCGCAGCGTCTGCGCGTGCCCCATGTCGCTGCCGGCCTCGGCTCCGAAGATCACCCCGGTGCGGGAGTGGTCCACCCCGTCGCGGCCCGGGGTGTAGCCGGCGTCGACGAGGGCCCGCTGGGAGACCTCCAGGGCCAGCAGCTGGGTGGGGTCGATGCTGGCCAGGGCGGACGGTGGAATCCCGTACCCGATGGCGTCGAACGGCACCTCGGCGAGGAACCCGCCCCACTTCGAGACGCTGTACCGGCCGGTCTGACCGGGACCGACCTCGGGCGCGTAGTAGATGTCCGGGTTCCACCGGTGCGGTGGCACCTCGGTGACGGCATCGGCGCCGTCCAGCACGGTACGCCAGAACGCGGCGAGGTCCGGCGATTTCGGCAGCATGCAGGCCATGCCGACGATGGCGATGTCCAGCGGCTCCGCCGACTCCGCCGGCTCGGCCGGGGTCCAGTCGGCCCGCAGCCGCTCGGACCGGGCGGTGTGGAAGGCGACCGCCTGGTCGGTGACCGTACCGTGCAGCGCCGCGACGGTGGTCTCCTGTTCCCGCAGCACCGCGACCTGACCGGCCATGAACATGCCCTCGCTGAGCTGGGCCGCCTCGTCGACGTCCACCAGCGCGTCGCCGTCGCGTCGCTTGCCCTTGCTGGCGATCCGCAGCCGGCCCACGTTGAGCAGCTCGAGGTGCTCCCACACCTGGCGGTTCTCCAGGCCGGCGGACTCGAGCTCGACCCGCAGCGCATGGAAGTCGTCCACGAAGTCGCTCTGCAGGCACCGGGTCACGTGCCCGGGTGCGGTCTCCAGCAACGCGGTCCGGGTCGCTTCCCGGGCCATCCGGGCGAAGGTGGGTTGGATCGCGCCGTGCGCGACGGCCTCGGCGGTGAACAGGTAGGCGGTGCCCATCAGCACCCCTACCCGCACGCCTCGCCGGGTCAGCGGGGCGACCATCGCGGCGATCATGGCCGCCGACCGGTCGTCGTGGATGCCGCCGGCGAAGAAGACCTGGATCTCGGCCGCCTCTTCCGGCGTCGCGCCGGCCAGGTGCTCGGCCAGTACGGCGAGCTGCGCCTCCCACAGCGGAAAACTGGCCCGGGGGCCGATGTGGCCGCCGCACTCGGCGCCTTCGAAGATGAACCGGCGGGCACCGGAGCGCAGGAACTGGCGCAGCAGCCCCGGTGACGGCACGTGCAGGAAGGTCCGGATCCCTTCCCGTTCCAGTTCCTTGGCCTGTGGTGGGCGGCCGCCGGCGATGATGGCGAAGTCCGGGCGGATCCGCCGGATCACGTCGAGCTGGGCGGCACGGATCTCCTCGGGCGCGAAGCCGAGCACACCGACGCCCCAGGGCCGTCCGTCGATACGGGCGGCGGTGTCGGTGAGCATCTCCTCGGTGCGTTCGGCGGTGGCCAGTGCCAGCGCGATGAACGGCAGCGCCCCGTCGGCGGCGACCGCGGCGGCGAAGCCGGCCTCGTCGCTGACCCGGGTCATCGGGCCCTGCGCGACCGGCACCCGCAGTCCGAGGTCCCGGGCCAACGGACCGCCGGGGCGCAGTACCTCGGCCGCCGCGCCGTCGGTCGCCGCGTCGACGATCGCCTCGCGGATGCCACGGACCGCGGCCGCGGTGTCGGACCAGCGGCCGGCGAACTCGGCGGCCAGCCAGCCGTCCTGGCCGACCGGCAGCAGGTCGGCGCGGGCGGGGACACCGGCCGCGCCCGGCCGGCGCGGAGCCCGTGGGATCCCCCGGTAGCCGTCGACCAGGACGCTCTCCGAGCCGTCCATCCGCCGGATCGCGGCCAGTACGTCGGCCGGCAGGTCCGACTCGGGCATCAGGGCGAGCTGGTTGTCCAGCACCACGCCAGCGGCACCGCCCAGCACGCAGGCGGCCGCCGTGTAGGGCCCGATCCCACCCAGCGCCCAGACCGGTACGCCCAGGTCGGCGGCGGTGAGTTGCTGGACGAGGACGAAGGTGCTCAGCTCGCCGACCTCACCACCGGACTCCATGCCGCAGGCGATCAGCCCGTGCACACCCGCCGCCGCCGCGGTCCGGGCCGCGGCGAGGCTGGTCACCTCGGCGAGTACGCGGTAACGGGTCACCAGTCCGGACAGGTCCCACGGCAGCTCGCCAGTGACGACCACCAGCTCCATCTGGCCGGGGGCGAGCCGTTCGACGTCGTCCACCGAGGCCGGACAGCTCGCCGGGACGCGGACCGCGATGGGTCCGTCCGACCAGGCGGCCAGCTGCTCCACTGCGCGCAGGACCTGTGGCCGGGTTCCGGCCAGGTCGAGCACGCCGGTGCCGCCGCCCCGGCGGACCGCGCTGGCGATGCGTGGGCTCGACTCGACCTCGCCGCAGGGGGTGTAGGCGATCACCAGGTCACGCATGTCGACTGCAGTACTCATCAGACTCCCGCTTCGTGAGCAGTGGTCCCGGATTCGATGCTGACCGCCGGAGGATCCACCGTTGCGGCAGCTCAGAGCGAATATTCCGCATCAATCAATGTCACTCTTCGGAGAAACTTAGCGGCGATCAGTTACGACCGTGTGAACTCTGTCGACCAATAACGCCAACCCGGTGCGGGCAGAACCAGGGCAACTGCCCGGCTTCCGACGGCAACCGGCAACATGGCCAGATCCGCCGAAACAATCCGGTGACTCAGGTCACATCGGACGGACAGACAGTAGATCCGTGGACTTGGATCCAGACTCCCGATGTTGCCGTTGGGTACCCCGGGGCAGGGTGGACCGACGGCACCCGGCAGCATGGCGAGGTGGCCCAGCCTTCCCTCCTCGTCGGTGTCCGCGACAACGCGGCCGCCATGCGTGCCGGCGACGACCTCGCCGGCGCGTGCGGATACCTGCTGCGGGCGCTGGACTCGGCCCGTGACGCCTTCGGTGCGGACGAACCGGAGGTTCTGTGGACTGCGCACCTACTGGCCCGTCTCCGACGTGAGGCCGGCGACCCGGCAGCCGCCCGGCGGCTGTTGGAGGAGTCGCTGGCAGCAGGCGAACTACGGTTGGGTGACCGGGAGCCGGTCATGCTGGCCATCGCGTACGAGCTCGCGACGCTCGCCGAAGAACTGGGCAACCGGCATGAGGCCCGCCGCAACTTCTCCCGAGTCGCCGCCGCCGGCCCGGCGCAGCTCGGCGACGACCACTGGCAGGTCCGGGCCGCCCGGGAGTACCTGGCCGGCTCACCGGTCGCCCCGGCCGATCCGGCTTCCATCGCTGCTCAGCGCGAGCCAGACCGGCCGGCACCAGCGGCCCAGCCAGCACCACCGGCCCAGCCGGCACCACCGGCACCACCGGCACCGACGCCTCCGGCTTCCGACCGGGAGGCGACAACCGCCGTCGATCGACCGCTACCGCTACCCGCCGCCGGGACCGGACCGGCCGCCAGCGTTGCGGCACCGTCGCGGTCCCTACCGGTCGTCGTCGCGGTCGGCGCCGCAGCCGCCGCGGTCATCGCCGCCGTGGTCGTGGTCATCGTGGGCGTCACCGTCCTGCTCGACGGGCGGACCACCACACCGACCGGGCCGGGGCGTCCGGGGTCGGACCGCACCGCGGCCGGTGACCCGCCGACCGCCCTGCGGCTGACCGACGACACCACGGCCGTGACGCTGGCCTGGTCCGACCCGACCGCGGGAACGGTGCCGTTCATCGTCGCAAGTGGCCGCAGCGGACAACAACTCGGCGCACTTGCCACGGTCAATCCCGGCCAGACCGTATTCACCGTCAACGGGTTGAATCCCGAACTCGACTACTGTTTCGCGGTGCTCGCCGTCTACTCCGCCGACGAGTACGTCCCCTCGGACCAGGTCTGCACCGACCGTCGGACAGCCGACCCGGACTAGTCGAAAAACTCCATGTTGATCAGCGGAAACATGAATTTCCGAGCAGTTCTTCGGTAATCCCGTCCGACGTTGTCCACAGGGGCTGCCAGAGCGGTTTCCGGTCAGCGTGACGGCCCCTTAGGATGGCCTCCGGCCCAGCGTCGGGAGCGGCCCCGGGCCGGCGACGACCGACTATACGGGCGACGGACACCATACGACCGACGGGCGGAAGGCGACCTACTGTGGTCACCACGGGCGACGGCACCACGGGCGACGGCAACACAGCCGGCGGCACAGCCGGCGGCGGCACACGGCGGGGCCCCAGCCCTGACGGCCGACGACGCCGCGGCCGCGGCACGCTGGTGACCGTCGGCACGGTCACCGCGCTCGTCGTCGGCATGGGGCTCACCGTGCTCGGGCTCGGCGCGGCCGACCACGCGGCGGCCGGCTACGACGCGAGCTCCTGGTTGTGGAGCTCCGCCCGCAGCGAGCTGGCCAGGGTCAACGGGCTCACCGGGCGGGTCGACACCCGGGTCGAGGTCGCCGACGCACAGGGCCGCCAAACTCAGGTGCTGCAGACGGACCAGTTCCTGATCCTGCGCGAACTGGCCACCGGCAAGGTCAGCTCGCTCGATCTCGCCACGTTGCAGGTCGGCGCGACCGTCCAGAGCACGACCGGGTTCGGGGTGAGCGTGGCGATGCAGGGCGACGCGGCCTTCGTCATCGACGCCGTCCAGGGCGTGGTTCGCCAGATCGACCCCAGGTCACTGCGGCCCGTCGGCGACCCGGTGCGCTACCCGCCGGGGATCGCCGGTGGACATTTCGACGGCGCCGGTCGGCTGTGGATCGCAGTGCCGAGCGAGGGCACCGTCTCGGCGATCACCGCAGCGCCGCTGCCGAGCGACCCGACGCAGGGCTCGGCGGAGGGCTCGGCGGAGGGCTCGGCGGAGGCCGTCTTCGACTCGTCGATCCCCCAGCCGGCCGCCGCCGGGCAGGATGCGGACGCCACCGACGAAACCGCCGGGCCGACCCGGATCCGGACCGTGGCGGTCGCCCCGCCCAGCAACGAGTTGGCCATCTCCGCGCTCGACGACGGCGTCGCGGTGCTCAACCGGACGGCCGGCGCGCTGACCCTGTTGCGCGGCGGGGACCGCCACGAGGTGCCGCTCGACCTGGACGGTCCGGGCGTCCTGCCGGCCCGCACGACCGGCAGCCTGGTCGCGGTCACCGTGCCCGAACGGCGACGCATCGTCCTGGTCGACGACGACGGGGTCCGGCAGCTGTCGGTGCCGGGCAGCGGATCCGCGCTCCGTCCCGCCGTCAGCTGGGCGGGCCGGGTCTACTGCGCCGACGAACGCAGCCGGGAGATCCTCGCGTTCGACGGGGCGGGGGCGCTGCTTGCGTCGATCGACGTCACCGAGACCGCCGGCCCGCTCGACCTGGAGGTCCGGGAGAACCACCTGTTCATCAACGCGCCCGACGCGGCCACCGCCCGGGTCGTCACCGACGCCCACGAGGTCCGGCAGGTCGACAAGTACGCCAACGACATCCTCGGCGGTGACCCACCGCCGGAGCCACCGCCACCGCCACCACCGCCGAAGCCGACGGTCGGCCGGCCGGGTGCGCCCCGCGCGGTCAGCGCGGCAGCCGGCGACACCACCGTGCGGGTGAGCTGGCAGCCGGCGGCCGACAACGGCGCGAGCATCCAGCGGTACGTGGTCACCGGCGACGGCCGCAGCTTCGAGGTCGGGGCCAACCAACGGTCGTTCGAGGTCACCGGGCTGGTCAACGGCGAGACGTACCGGTTCTCGGTCCACGCGGTCAACGCCGAGGGCGCGGGGCCCGAGCGGGAGTCCAACCCGGTCGTTCCCACCGCTGAGGTGCCCGACGCCCCGGTGAACGTCACCGCGCAGGCCCGCGCGGACGGCTCGGTCGCGGTGAGCTGGCCGGCCGCCGACGGCCAGGGCAACGTCATCGCCGGCTACACGGTCACCGCCGTATCGGCCGAGGCCACCGCCCCGGTCGGCGACGTCTCCGGCACCGAGCTGGTCCTCCCGCCCGGCTCGCTCGACTACGGCACGCAGTACGCGTTCACCGTCGTCGCGGTCAGCGACCAGGGAGCCAACTCGACAGCGTCGCCGTTGAGCAACTCGGTGGTGCCCTACACGGCCCCCGGCGAGCCGGCGGCGGTCGAGGCGACCACCGTGGCCGACCAGCGGGGTGCCCTGCGGGTCGGCTGGTCGCCGGCACCGGACAACGGGCGTCCGGTCACCGGGTACGTGGTGACCGCCGGCGACCAGCGCACCGAGGTTGCCGACGGCACCGTCGTCACCCTGACCGGGCTGGGCGACGGGGCCGATGTGACGGTCTCGGTGCATGCGGTCAACGAGGCCGGTGACGGCCCGTCGGTGAGTACGACGGCCCGTACCGTCGCCGCGCCGAAGGTCACCGTCACCGGTGCCACCGCCGGCACCAACGCGGTCACCCTGAGCTTCTCGGTGGACGCCGGTGGCGGGAACGTCAGCTGCAGCGCGGCGGCCGACGGCGCGGCGGCCGTCACCGGCAGCTGCAACAGCATCCGGGTCGGCGGACTCTACCCGGGACGGTCCTACCGGTTCACCGTCCGGGCCAGCAACGCGGCCGGCACCGGCACCGCCACCCACAGCCGGGCGACCGCGGACCTGTACGGCATCGCGACCTGCGTCAACGGTCCGGACGGCGGGCAACGCACCTACTGCGACGACGACGTTCCCGGTCGCAACGGCAACGAGATCTTCGCCGTGCCGGAGCAGGACAACAGCCGCCAGGTCGGCTGGGTGCCCGACGGCACCCGACTGACCGCGCTGTGCCGCCGCCAGGGCGGGCACGTCGACGCCTGGATCTACAACGGCGGTAAGGCCAGCACCTGGTGGATCCGGGTGGAGTACAGCGGGAAGAACTACATCCCGTGGGCCTGGCTGAACCTGGCCGGCGGCGACGACCTGAACCAGCTGCCCACCTGCTGACCCCGCCCACCTGGGCAGCCACCGATCCACCCCGGCGAGGAGACCAGCCGCAGTGACCACGACCACCCAGCTGACGCCCCACGAGGTGACCGGCTTCGCCTCGACCGCCGCTCGACTGGCCGGTGAGATCTCCACCGTGGTGCTGGGCAAACCGCAGGTGGTGCGACTGACCCTGACGGCCCTGTTCGCGCAGGGCCACGTCCTGCTGGAGGACGTGCCGGGGGTGGGTAAGACCACCCTGGCACGGGCCGTCGCCGCCACGGTGCACGGCCACTGGCGTCGGATCCAGTTCACCCCCGACCTGTTGCCCGCCGACGTGTCCGGGGTGACCATCTTCAACCAGTCCACCCAGGGGTTCGAGTTCCATCCCGGCCCGGTGTTCGCCAACATCGTCATCGCCGACGAGATCAACCGCGCCTCACCCAAGACCCAGTCGGCGCTGCTGGAGGTGATGGAGGAACGCACGGTCACAGTGGACGGGGTCCGGCATCCGGTGCCCCGGCCGTTTCTGGTGGTGGCCACCCAGAACCCGGTCGAGATGGACGGCACCTACCGGCTTCCGGAGGCCCAGCTGGATCGGTTCCTGGTCCGGTTGTCGGTCGGCTACCCCGATGAGCAGACCGAGATCGAGGTGCTGCGCGGGGCGACCCTGCGGTCCCCTGAGGCACTCGAGCCGGTGACCGACACGGCCACCGTCGGCCGGCTCATCCAACTGGCGCAGCGGGTGCACATCGCCGACCCGTTGTACGGGTATGCGGTGCGGCTGGCGGCCGCGACCAGGACACACCCGCAGATCCGGGTCGGGGTCAGTCCACGCGGGGTGATCGCCCTGACCCGGGCGGCCTGCGCGTACGCGCTGATCGGCGGCCGGGGGTTCGTGCTGCCCGAGGATCTGAAGGCCCTGCTGGAGCCGGTCTTCGCGCACCGGCTGCTACTCACCGCGGACGCCCAACTGCGCGGCGTCACGGCAGCCGAGGTGCTCGCCGACGTGGTCCGGTCGGTCCCGGTGCCGCTGCCGGCCGGCCAGCCGGCAGCGGCCGGGGTCTGAGCCGACCGGCCCATGAACGTCACCGCCCGTTGTCTCGGCCTCGGCGTCACCGCCGCGCTGCTCACCGCCGTCGGGTCCGTGCTCGGCTATCCGGAGCTCGCGCTGCTCGGCACCGCCGGTCTGACGGTGGTCGGCTATGCGGCCGGCTACGCGCTGTGGCAGCCCCGGCTGTCGGTACGCCGTACCGTCGAACCCGACCGGGTGAACCGCGGCGACGTGTGCACCGTGACGCTGCAGGTCGGCAACCTTCGGCGCTGGGGCGCGGCGAGCGTCCTCGCCGAGGAACGGTGCGGCCGGCGGTGGATTCCGGTGCCGCTGGCCCGATTGCGCTCCGGCGCCACGACCACGGTGCGCTATCCGGTACCCACCGATCGCCGGGGCGTGCTCCCGGTCGGCCCGTTGCGGGTGCTCCGGCGCGACCCGTTCGGCCTGGTCGCCGTCGCACGCGCGGACGGCGAACCGGTCCGGGTATGGGTCCGGCCGCAGATGCATCCACTGCGCGCGGTGCCGGCCGGGATCGCCCGCAGCCTGGACGGCCGGATCGACCGGGTACCGCACGGCAGCATCACCTTCGACTCCTTACGGGAGTACGTCGTCGGCGACGAACTACGCCGGGTGCACTGGCGGACCAGCGCCCGGATCGGCCAGCTAATGGTGCGGGAACACGTCGACACCAGTATGCCCCGGCTGGTGGTGCTGCTGGACAACCGGACGGTCGCGTACCACGACCACGCCGACGGGGCGTCGGCGACGTTCGAGTCGGCCTGTGAGGCGGCGGCGTCGGTGGTCGACGCGGCGACCCGGGCCGACCTTCCGGTGCTGCTGCGGATGGTCGTCGACCAGCCGCCGCCGGACGGCACGCCGAGTCGGCACCCGCTGGACCGGCTGGCCGAGGTCACGCTGGCCGGGACCGACCGGCTGACCGGCGAGGACCCGGTCCGACAGGTCTGCGACCAGCTGCGCCAGCAACGGCCCGGCGACACGCTGGTCTATCTGGCCGGCACCGGTGATCCGGATGCCGTCGCCCGCATCGGTGCGCTGCGCGCAGTCTTCGCGATCATTCTGGTCGGCCGGATCACCGGCGCCGTCGACCCGTCGGCAGGCGGGGCACCGGCGCTGGGTGCCCCGACCGGGCTGGCCGGAGTGCTGTTCGTCGAGGCGGCCGACGGTGTCAGCTTCGCCGCCGGCTGGGATGCGGCAGGTGACCGGTGACCGGTGACCGGACGACCGGGCTGGCGCGTCTCGGTGCGGTGGCGGCGGCGCTGATCGCGATGACCGGGTCAGCCGCGGTCCTGCTCGGCCGAATCTACGACGGGGCGGCGGCCAGCTGGCTGATCGCCGGTGCCGGCGCGGCGGCGGTGCTGGTCGGCACGTGCGCCCGGCGGCTGCCGAACTGGCAGGTGGCTCCACTGTCCGTCCTGCTGATGGGTGGCTACCTGCTGGCCGCCGGATGGTGGGCGGCGGACCGGGCGGAGCTGGCCGGCCCGGTGACCCGGCTGCTCGCCGACGCCGCCGCGAACGGGGTTCCCCGGCTGCTGACCGCGATGATCCCGATGGAGGCGGTGCCGGACACGGTGGTGGTTCCGGTCGTGGCCAGCTGGCTCGCCGGCTTCACCGCGACCGAGCTCGCGGTGCGGGCCCGGCGCATGCTGCTCGGCTGCCTGCCGCCGTTGCTGCTGTTCGGCGCGGCGGCGTTCGTGGTCGGGCCGAACGCCGAGCCGGCCCGGTGGCCGGCGCTGCTGTTCGTCGCGGCGGCGGCGGTCGGGCTGCTGGTCACCGCGGCGCCGGCACCCGCTGCCCGGCGGAGCGGGTCGGCGGCAACGGTCAACCAGCCGTCCGGGCCGCGCAGCGGTGGCGGTGGTGGCGCGCTGACGACGGTACGGCTGCGGACGGCGGCGGTGTCGTTCGCCGGCGCGGCCACCGTACTGCTGCTGGTGGCGGTGAGCGCCCCGTGGGTGGTGGCCCGGATCGCGACGACCGACGTCGACCCACGCCGCTACGTCGCACCACCGCAGGTGGAAATCCTCGACGAGAATCCCCTGATCAGGATCTCCGGTTGGGCACTCAATCCCGATCAGCCGCTGTTCGACCTGCGGGTCGGCGCGTCACCGCCTCCGGCCGTGGACGGGCCGCAAGCCTCCGGGGCCGGCCCGCGTCCGACCGCAGACGGTGCGCTACGGCTGACTCTGGCCGTGCTGCACGACTACGACGGCGTCACCTGGCGGGTCGGCGGGACCTATCGCAACGCCGGCCGGGTGCTGCCGCCGGTCGAGGACGCTGCGGCGTCGCGAACCGACGCCTCGTCGACAGACGCAGTACGCCAGGAGATCACCGTGGCCGAGCTGTCCGGCCGGCTGCTGCCCGCGATCACCGCCCCGGTACGGGTCGACGGCGTCCGGGTGGCCTACGACCGGGCCAGCAGCACCTTGCTGCACCCCGAGGGTCTCACTCCCGGCGTCACGTACGCCGTCGACTCGGTGCCGCGTCGACCACCGCTGAACGCGCTGACCACCGCAGACGTGCCGGCCGGGGAGTCGGTGGCCCGGACCCTGCGGGTGGCTGACGGGGTGCCGGCGGAGATCCGTCGGCTCGCCCAGCAGCTCGCCCGGGACAACGGTGCGCCGTACCAGCGGGCGCTGGCCGTCGAGCAGTTCCTCGCCGACCACTACCAGCTTGTCGCCGACGCGCCGAGCGGGCATGCGTACCCGAATCTGGGTTTCTTCCTCTTCGGGCCGCGCGACGCCGGCGGCCAGCAGGGCACCTCCGAGCAGTTCGCCGCTGCCTACGCGCTGCTCAGCCGGCTGATGGGGCTACCCACCCGGGTGGTCGTCGGGTTCGTGGTGCCGTCCGGTGACGCGACGGTGCACGGCAGGCACGCGGTGGCCTGGCCGGAGGTGCTCTTCTCCGGTGTCGGTTGGGTGCCGTTCGATCCGCTGCCCCGACCGGACAGTACGCCGCGCCCGATCGAGGAGGAGTTCCGGCCGGCACCGGACGAGCCGACGCCGTCTGTGGCGCCGTCCGTGCTACCGACGGTCGACCCGACGCCGTCGACACCGCCCTCGGCGGCCTCCGCACCGCCGGGCGGTCGGCCGTCCGGCTGGCTGCTCGGCGTCGTCGCGGCGACGGTGGCCGGGGCCGGCGCGGCCGGATGGGCCGGCGTCGTCCTGCTGCTGCGTCGCCGGCTACGCGACCGGCGACTCGACAGCGGCCTGCCCGCGCACCGGGTCTGCGGGGCCTGGCTCGAGGTGGTCGACGCGCTCCGGCTGGCTGGTCACCCGGCCGGGGGGCACATGTCCGCCAGCGAGGTGGCCGGACACGGTCGGGCGTTGCCGGACGGTGCGGCACTGCCCCGGCTCGACCCGCTGGCCGAGCTGGTCAACCTCGCCAGCTTCGCACCGGGGCAGACCGACGACGAGCAGGCCCGGCGCGCCGGTGGCTACGCCACCGTCTGGGTGGCGGCGCTGCGTGCCCGGCGGCCGTGGTGGCAGCGGGTGATCTGGTCGCTGGACCCCGGTCCACTGCGCTGGGAGCGTCGCCGACGTACAGCCGCCACCGCGAACACCGCAGTAAACGGTTAGCCTTACCTAAGGACGGCGGCGGAAGGCGGACGGTGACCGGTACATCGGACGACACCCAGGCGGAGTCACTGGCGCAACTGCTCGGTGGGCGACGAGGCGCCATCGACGCCACGCTGCCAGCAGTGGCGTTCGGCGTCGGATGGGTGGCCGGCGGAGAGTCGATCTGGGTCGGCGTGTGCTGCGCGGTCACGGTCGGCGTGGTGATCGCCGGGGTACGCCTACGGCGTGGTGATCGACCCCGGTCGGTGCTGATCGGGCTGCTCGCCGTCTGCGTCGCCGCGGTGATCGCGCTACGCACCGGGCGGGCGTCCGACTTCTTCCTGGTGCAGCTGCTGTCGAACGCGGCGAGCGCACTGGCCTGGGCGTTCAGCATCGTCGTCCGGCGGCCGCTGCTCGGCGTGGTAGTGGGAGCGGTGCTGGGTCAACGGACCGGGTGGCGCCGGGATCCGGCGCTGCTGCGGGCGTACGGCCGGGCCAGCTGGGTCTGGGTCGGGCAGTACGTGACCCGGGTGGCCGTCTTCGTCCCGCTCTATCTCGCCGACCAGGCGATGGCGCTGGCCGCCTTACGGGTCGCGCTAGCCTGGCCGCTGGTCGCCGCCTGCCTGGCGGTGAGCTGGTGGGTGCTCCGCCGGTCGCTTCCGGCCGGGCACCCGGGGATACGCCGTCCGGTACCGGCCGACCTACGGTGACGAATCGGCCTCCCGTACGACCCGGGCCGGTGCTGATGTGACTAGAGTGACACGCTGTCCCGACCGCATCCGCACAAGGAGGCAGGCGTTCCCGTGGCCGAGAAACCTGCTGACTCCGCTCGCGGCGCCAGACGCAGCGACTCCGCTGCGGACGGTGCCCTCACGCAGCCGACCGTCGAGCTGAAGGCCCTGCCTGGCGGTCGGCCGCCGGGCCCGGCGGTTCCGGACGCACCGACGGTCGAGCAGCCAACGGTCGAGCAGCCAGTCGTCCAGCTATCGGCCGACGCGAACCGCTCGGCCGACGCGTTCGACGAACCGACGGTCGAGCAGCCGGTGGTACGCCCCGCAGCCGTCCGACCCGCGGCCGCCGCTGTCGCGGGCCTGACCGCCGCCCCGGCACAACTACCGACGGGACCGGCCGGCACCGCATCTGGACCGGCAGCGACCGCGCCGGCACCGTCCCGGAGCGCGCCACCGGACGAGCCGGACCGGTTCATCGCGCTGGCCCGCCGGTACGGCTGGGTGGTGGCCGCCGGTTCGGTCGCCGCAGTGGCGCTGCTGTGCTCGGCGCCGTTCGTCTCCGGAAACGGACTGTTGTGGAACCCGGCGAGTTCGACAGGCTCGCCGACCACCCCCACCGCGACCCCGGAAAGCGCCCCTACCGCGACGGTCACGGCCGAGGTCACCGACACCTCGCCGGCCGCCGGCGACAACGGGGAGTCACCCGAGGTGCGCCAGGCCGACCCGCCGGCCGTGCCCCCCGAGCAGCCCGCGTCGGACCCGGCTCCTCCCCCGCCCCCATCGGACGACCCGCCGGCGTCCAGCGCCGCACCGCCGGGCGGCGGCGAGCCGGTGCTGCTCGGCCCGGACAACAGCGACGATCTCCGTGGCATGCTGGACAGTTACTGCAAGCAGGAGCACGGCGGCGGGTGGATGGCGTGGCCGCGCGAGTGGCCGGGCAACGGCACCGAATGGGAGTGCGTCCGGCCGTGGACCCCTCATGACCGAGACCTCGACGTCCGACGCGCCTGCGCCAGTCGATACGGCGAGCCGGTCGTCGCCGAGGCCGGCAGTCGTCGGGACGCGTACAGCTGGCGGTGCTACCGGGGCTGACGTCAGCCGACGAACACAAGGATGTGGTGGGCCGACCGGGATCGCTGCGTTGGCCAATCCCGGCCGACCCACCACGGGCGGGCCTGACCGTGGGTATCAGGCCGTCTGCGGAGGTTCGGCGCCGTCAGGCGGTGCCGGACCGTTTGGTGGGGCGGCGGTACGTAGGTGTTGGTTCAGGTGATGGATCGCGGTGGAGGTGTCCGGGTGGGCGGGGCCGGCCGCCCACCCGGACACCGGTCTCAGTTGTTCGGGAACAGGTGACCGAAGTCGGCGTAGGCCATCGCCAGGTCAGCCTGTGCCCAGAACCGGTGGTAGCGGAACTCCGGCTCCGGCCCACCGTTGAGGTACGCCTCAACCTTCGGCCAGTCCGGGTCGTCCAGGTAGAACGACCTGATGTCCAGGAAGCTCGCGCCCGGCTCGATCGTGTCGCCGTTGGGCATGGTGCCCGACCAGCCGTTCGGGATGTACAGACCCTGCCCGGTGGAGGCGTTGTAGACGTCGTCGAAGCGACGGTAGTCACCTCTCGTCTCCACGGTGGAGGAGCCCTGCGCGTCGGCGTTGGCGTACAACGCGTCCAGCAGGCCCTTGGCGGTGTCGCGGGCCTCGGTGTCGCCGGAGGCGGCCGCGTACCACATCAGGGTCCGGGCGTAGGCCGAGGCCACGCCGACATCCTGACCGGTACCGACGACCTCGACGTGCAGGTTGTTGTTGGCACCGGGGTTGCTCGGGTTCCAGGTGTCCGGCGCGCCGGTCCACTCCATGGTCGACGGGATCGCAAAGTCCCCGCCGGTGCCGATCTCGGTGTGCGAGATGGCCCACGGCACCCACTTGTCGAGGATCTGCTTGGCCCGGGCGTCGCCGGTCACGTAGTAGACCTCGGCCACCCGCTGCAGCGACCAGACCTGCATGCCGAACCACTCGTTGCTGCCCGGGTCGTGGTAGACCGGGTGCTCCGTGTAGTACATGCCGTAGAAGGTCGGGGTGCCCGACGGAGGCTGGGCGTAGGAGCCGTTCCAGCTGTTGGTGGCACCGCCGGCGATGGCACCTTCAGCGGACTGCAGCCACTGGTAGAACTCCATCTGCCGGTCGAAGCTCTCGGTCCAGTCCTGCACCGCGGTGGCGCCGCGCGGCCGCAGCTCCGGCACGTTGGTCAGCGCCCAGGCGGCGAACGGGTTCTGGTAGCCGAAGTGGTTGTGGCTGGAGCCGATCCGCCACGACCAGGCCGCCGAGGTGTCGGTGGCGCCACCCCAGGCGTAGTACCAGGACATCAGGTAGTGCGCGGAGTCCTTACCGGTACCGGCCGGGCAGCTGGATGGGCCGACACAGTTGCCGATCCGCTTGAAGTACTTGTCGAACATCGCGTAGCGCAGGTAGTCGCCCATCCGGGCGGCTTTCGCGACGGTGGCCGCGACCGCGCTCTCGTTGCCCTGCTCCTCGGCCCAGACCAGCGCCCAGTAGGCCGCCTGAATGGCGCGGGCGTCGGCATCCGGGGCGTTGGTGTACTTCCACTGCGACGCCGGGGCGTTGTCCTCGGCGATGAACAGGTCCAGGTAGCCGTTCGGGCCGCCGTGCGCTTTGGTGTCGCAGGATGGCTGCGGGACGGTCTCCCAGACCGACTCCTGCGGGCCGCGCTGGAAGGTGTTGATGTACGCGGGTCGGGTGGTGCCGTCACCGCAGCGGCCGTAGCCGTAGACGTTGTCCACGTCGAGCAGCCAGTGCATGCCGTAGATCTCGCCGGTGCCGTACGCCGACTGCAGCTCGTTGCGCAGCGGATCGGTGCCGACCGGAACGTTCTGGTTCAGCCGCGACGGGTACTGGTCGGGGCGCAGGTACTCCGCAGCGTACTGCGGGGTGCCGGGGACACCCGCGGTCGGCTGGTCGGCGGTGCCCGGGATGATGTACCGCTCCATCACGGTCCACGCGTTGTTGAACGGCGCCCAGTTCTCGGTGACCCGGCCGTAGTTGGCCTCCAGCCAGATCCAGAAGCTGAAAGCTTCGGAGGTGGTTTCGTGGCCGTGGTCCGGGGCCTCGACGATCAGTGTCTCAATGGAGTGGTAGGGCACGCCCTCGGGGCTGAAGTAACCCGAGTTCTTGATCTTTCCGTACTGCTCCAGGAAGCGCTCGATGTACTCGTTGTCGCCGCCGGGCGAGTCGTTGTCGATCTCGGTGACCACGATGGCCAGTGGCGCCAGGCCACTCGCCGTGGCGGTGATCGTGGCCGTGCCGCTGACCGTGTCGCTGTCCTCGGCGGCCGACACGGTGACCGTCGCCCCGGTGTTCCAGTTGCTCGGGGTGAGGGTGACCGACGACGGCGACCGGGTGATGCTGTTGTCGCCGGAGATCGCAAGGCTGACCGGCAGATTACCGCTCGGCGCCGAGCTCAACCGCAGGTTGAAGCTGCTGCTGCCGCCCTCGTTGACACTCACCGACGACGGGGTGGCGATCAGACTCGGTCCAGAGGCCGGACTGACGGTGAACGCCCGCTCGGCGGTGGCGCTGGCGCCGGCGTTGTCGTACGCCCGGGCCTGCACGGTGTAGCTGCCTGCGGGCAGGTCCTCCATGACGTACTGGTACGGGCTGGTCGTGTCGGTGTTGACCAGCAGCCCGTTGCGGTAGAACTCGACCCGGTCGACGGTGCCGTCGGCGTCGCTGGCGGTCGCGGTCAGCGGGACGTCGGCCGGCGCGATGAACGGCCCCGACGGCACCGTCAAACCGACCGTGGGCGGTTGGTTCTCCGACGCGCCGTTACAGGTCACACCGTTGATGGAGAACGAGGTCGGCCGGGGGTTGGAGCCGGTGTGCGAGCCGTTGAAGCCGATGTTGGTTGACTGACCGGTGGCCAGATTGCCGTTCCAGGCGGCGTTGGTCGCGGTCACCACGTTGCCGGACTGGGTCCAGTTGGCCGACCAGCCCTGGGTGACCCGCTGGCCGCCCGGGAACGTGAAGCGCAGGGTCCACCCGGTGAGCGGATCACCGAGGTTCTCGATGGTCACGTTGGCGGTGAAGCCGTTGTTCCAGTCGTTGGTCGAATAGACGACGTCGCAGGCGGTGGCCGCGTTGGCGACGCCGGGGACGGCGGCGACACCTCCGACGACCATCACGCCAGCGGCGAGCATTGCCAGCCGCTGTCTCGTCGCGGTCAATCTCATGTGCGGGGTTCTCCTCGCGAACCAGGCCGAGGCAGTGAGGTACACCTCGGCTTGGCGCCTTGGGCGCGGTGGGCGATGTCGTGGAGCAGCGCGTCGGACGCCAGGCGCCGGATGGGTGTGACCCGTCCCGGACCGGGGTCTGCATACGACGGAGAGCGCCGGACCGGCGGCTCCGGTTCACTGCGTGGCGCCGTACCGACACGGGGTCGGATGCCCTCGGCTGCCGCTGTCGCGTGGTCTGTTGGCTCCCACCTGCGATGGTCGACAGTGTTACATGGGAGCGCTCCCGCAGCAAGTGGCAACCTTTGACAACCCACCGGAGAACCCAGACGAACCCGCATTGAGCAGGGAATTCATCAGCGATGGTCGGGCGCGGCCGGACTCACTCACGCCACCAACATGTTTCGATCTCGTTTTGGGTCTTTCACAAACCCGTGACGGAGACTACAGTCCAGAACCAACGTCGATGGGAGCGCTTCCATCGATGGATGTTGCAACACGTGAGAGTACACCGTACCTGCCGTGCCCCGCCGCCCCGGTGGAGCACACCACTACCGGTCGTACAGCTGGTGGCGGGCCAGCCCGGACTCCGCCGGCAGCTGCAGACACCACCCGGGAGAGGAGGTGGATCCAGAGCCACTCGCGTGGCCCGGCTCCCGCGCGTCACGCACGACCTGGACGCCAAACCGCTCGTGCGTGAAAGCAACTGATGGTGGGGACGGGGGTTGCCCTCCCCGTCCCCACACTACTTCCCCACACCCGGCAGGAAATCGGTCGACCCGGCACCCCGTCCGGCCGTCCGGCCGACGTGACCCGGTTCCACCACCGCCGATCCCCCCATCCGCGCCACCTGACCGGCGCATCCGCGCACCCGTGCCGCACCGCAGTGGATCGGACACCACTGTCAGGAGAGCCCGATGGCCGTACTGTCCCGCCGGCACCTGCACCGCCGGGCCGAGCGTTCCGCCGTCCGCGCCGCGAGCGGCGATCCGAGCGGCGATCCAGGCCGCGCCGCCGGCACCGGCCGCATCACCGGCACCGACCCCGGCCGAGCCATCGCCGACGCGACCGAAGCCGGCCCCGTCGACGCGACCGGGCCCGACCCGGCAGGCGATGGTTCCGCGACCCCGGCCATCCGCCACCGCGGCGATCCCGAACGTCCGATCGGTCTGCACTTTCCTAACAACTTCCGCTGGGGCGCGGCGACCTCCGCGTACCAGATCGAAGGTGCCGCCAAAGAGGACGGCCGGGGCGAATCGGTGTGGGACACCTTCAGCCACACCCCCGGTCGGACCCGCGGCGGCGATACCGGCGACGTCGCGGCCGACCACTACCATCGGTACGGCCACGACCTGGACCTGATGCGTGAGCTCGGACTGCACAGCTACCGGTTCTCCATCTCCTGGCCGCGGATCCAGCCCGACGGCACCGGTCAGCCCAACCGGCGCGGGCTGGACTTCTACCGCCGACTGGTCGCCGGGCTGCTCGAGCGGGGCATCGAGCCGATGGCCACCCTGTTCCACTGGGACCTGCCACAGGCCCTGCAGGACCTCGGCGGGTGGGAGCAGCGCGACGTGGCGTACCGCTTCGCCGAGTACGCCCAGATCCTGTTCCACGCCCTCGGCAGCGAGGTGCCGGTCTGGCTGACGATCAACGAGCCGAAGACCGTGGTACAGAACGGCTACCTCAGCGGGCATCACGCCCCGGGCCGGCCGGACGCGGACGCAGCGTACCTGGTGGCCCACCACCTCCAACTCGCGCACGGTCTGGCCGTACAGGCGCTACGCGCGGAGCGGGCCGCGTGCCGGATCGGACCGGCGCTCAACCTGCATCCCTGCTACCCAGCCGACGCGAGCCCGGCAGCCGCCGCTGCGGCCCGGCTGTACGACGGCTACGAGAACCGGCTGTACCTGGACCCGATCTTCCTCGCCAGCTACCCGGCGGACGTCCTGGCCGATCTCGGCCCGGCCAGCCGGCTGGCCGGTGGGATACACGACGGTGACCTCGATGTCATCGCCGAGCCGATCGACCTGCTGGCCGTCCAGTACTACACCCCGTTCTACGTCGCCGCAGACGGCAGCACGGTCCGCCGCTGGCCGACCTCGGAGGCGGGCTGGCAGCAGATCCACCCGGACGGCATGTTCGACGCCCTCACCCGGGTACACCGGGAGTACGGCACCGTGCCGATCACGATCACCGAGAACGGCCTGCCCACCCCGGACCGGTTGGCGACGGACGGTTCGGTGGACGATCCCGGCCGGGTCGCCTTCCTCCGGGATCACCTCGCCGCCGTGCACCGGGCGATCAGCACCGGTGTCAACGTGGAGAGCTACCATGTCTGGTCGCTGCTGGACAACTTCGAATGGGCCGAGGGATACCAGCAGCGCTGGGGGCTCATCTACGTCGACTACCCGACGCAACGGCGGATCTTCAAGCGAAGCGCGCACTGGTACCGGCGGGTGATCGCGGAGAACGCCATCTGACAGCGATGATGTTCCACGGCCGGGCCGCGCGGAAGACGACCGGGATTACATCCTCCGGAGGAACTCGCCCTCGGTAACCAGAAAACCGCACCACGCCGGGTACGCGCCAGGACAGACTGTGCCCATGGGGTTCGGTCCTGGGTTGCGTCTCGACCGGAGATACGTACTGGTCGAACGGATCGGGCTGGGTGGGATGTCCGAGGTGTGGCGGGCCAGCGACGAACTGCTCGACCGACCGGTCGCGGTGAAGGCGCTCACGCCGCCGATCGCGCCAGCGGTCCGGGCCGCTTGTCGGCAGGAGGCCCGGGCCGCGGCCCGGATCACTCATCCGCATGTCACCCAGGTGTACGACTACGGCGAGGCGGCGATCACCGAGACCGATGTGGTGCCGTTTCTGGTCCTCGAACTGGTCGACGGGGAGAACCTCGCTGCCCGCCTGGCCGGTGGGCCGCTGCCCTGGCAGGCTGCGGTCTGGCTGACCGCACAGGTGGCCAGCGGCCTGGCCGCCGCCCACCGGATCGGGGTGGTGCATCGGGACATCAAGCCGGGCAACGTCATGCTCACCGCCAGTGGCGCCAAGATCCTGGACTTCGGCATCGCCGCGTTGACCGACGGCCGACCCGCGCCCGATGCCGGCTGGTTGCTCGGCACTCCGGCGTACGCCGCACCGGAACGGCTGCTTCACTGGCCGGCCCATCCGGCGGCCGACGTCTACGCCCTCGGCGCGCTCTGCTACGAGATGCTGACCGGGTCACCACCCATACCGGCCGGCAGTTGGCGGGAGGCGGCCGTCCGGCTACAGCGACCGGACCCGCCGGCCCGACCCCGCGCCGACGGACTGCCCGCCCCCGCCGCCGATCTCTGCCTCGCCTGCCTGAGCCGGGATCCGGCGCAGCGGCCGGCCGCCGGTGAGATCGCCGACGCCCTGCACGCGGTGCTCGGCGTGATGGTCGAGTTCCCGTTGCCCGGACCGCGCCCGGTCGGCGCTTCGCCCGGCGGCCGGACCTTGGTGGACCGGCTACCGCCGGCCCGGCAGGCCGGGCCGATGCTGCGGCGGGCCGCGATGGTGGCCCAGTCGGACCAACCGGCACCGCGCCGGGCCGCGATGGCGGCGCGGCCGGCTGTCCCGCCGGACGCGCGACCACCCGCCGGCCGGGCCCGGATGTCCTCGACGGCGGTCGGTCTTGCCGGGGCCGGCGCGGCGGCGCTACTGGCCTTCGCGGTCGTGGCGGCCGCGGTACTCGGCGCGCCTCTGCCGGCCGCCGAACACGCGGCGGCCCCCTCGCCGATAGCGACCGCGCCGGTCGCCGGGGCGGCCAGGCCCCCGACCGGGCCGGACGACACACCGCCGGAGCTGCTGGCCACGGCGGCGCGGGTGGTGGAGCAGTTCGATCTGCTCGTGGCCGACGGCTCCACTGACGGGCGGATCAGGGCGGATGCCGCAGCTGACCTACGCGACGCGGCCGACCAGTTTCGCGTCTCGGTGGCGGAAGGCGCCACGCCTGAGCAGCTACGGCACCGGGCCGGCGAGCTAAGGTCGAGACTCGCCGCACACCGACAAGAGGGCACAGTGGGCACCGATATTTCCATCCAGCTCGACCTCATGCTCGCCACGCTCCTGGTGGAGGTCGCCGACTGAGAGCTCAGCGCGGCAGCGCCTGCTGCAGTTCGGCGCGCAGCGCCGGAGTCAGCATCTCACCGGCCTGCTTGGCCAACCGCGCCATCTCATAGCCGACCACACCGATGTCCGCATCGCCAGCAGCGAGGGTGGCGAGGATCGAACCGTCCCGGATATTCATGATCAGGAAGTAGCCGCGGCCCATCTCGACCACGGTCTGCTTCACCACGTCGTTGTCGAACATCTGGGCCGCACCACTGGTGATGCTCATCAGCCCGGAGGTCACCGCCGATAGCTTGTCGGCGTGGTCCCGGGGCAGATGTTCCGACACCGCGACCAGCAGACCGTCCGAAGACACCACGATGGCATGCGCGACACCCGGCACGCGCTCCGCGAACGCGCTCACCAACCAGCTGAGGTCGCGGGCCTCCTTGCTCAAAGTCTTCACTCTTGCTCCTCCTCACCACGGCGGCCGGCCGGCGCCAGGGTCATCTCGCTGGTGTCCTCGGACTCAGCCCGCCGCACACCGCCGTAGAAGCGGGACAGCACGCTACTGACCGCATCCGGATCCGGCTCGTCGACCGGCGCCGGAACGGGAGCTGCGGGAGATTCGGCGGGAACGGGCAACGAAGCCATCGGCACCCGTACCGGTAGTCCCTTGCTGCTGGTCCCGGCGGTTACCGGAACCACCGGCGGCGCTGGGGCGGGTGGCAGCGGAGCGACCGGTCCACGTTGACGTTCCCACCAGACGCTGCCGCCGCCGGCCGCGGCGCCGCCGGCCGCGGCGCCACCGGCGGAGGCGAGGATGGCCTCGGCCCGCGCCGGGGTGGGTCGGCGACCGCCGCGCCGGACCGCCACGGTCCGGTCACCGGCGGCCGGTCCGGCCGGCAGCGCGGTCATCTGACGCAACGCCGGTACCGCACGCGGCTGCTCGACCACAGCTGGTTGCGCAGGCACCACCGGAACCGGTTCGTCCGCCGGGATCGACGGACGAGCGGCCGGCGGGGCGAACGCCGGCCCACGACCACCCAACACAGCCGGTGGCCGGCCGGCCACCGGGTCACCGGCGCTGGCCCGCACCGCCGCGCCGACGGCACGCATCTCCCTGGTCGGGTAGTCGGTCGGGCTACGGCCGACCGACGCGACGTACGGCGAGTCCTCGTCCGGCGCCGCGAGCACCGTGCCGGGCAGCCACACGTTGGCCACCAGCCCCCGTTCGGCCGGCCGCAACTGCACCCGTACCCCTAGCCGGGCGGCCAGGTGGCTGACGACGAACAGCCCCATCCGCTCGGAGGCGGCGACGTCGGCGTCGGGCGGTTCGGCCAGGGTCGCGTTGGCCTGCTCGATCGCCTCGGCGGACATCCCCATCCCCTCGTCGGTGATCTCGATGAGAACCGACTGGGGCGCGTACTCGTGTCCGGTGACGTGCACGTTGGTGTACGGCGAGGAGAAGGCGGTGGCGTTCTCCAGCAGCTCTGCGAGCAGGTGCACCAGGTCGCCGACGGCGTGCCCGACGATGTGCAGCTTGTCCTCGACGTCGTGGCGGATCCGCGGGTACTGCTCAATCTCGGCAGCGGCGGCCAGAGTCACCGCCGACAGCGCCACCGGACGGCTCCACCGCCGGCTAGCCTCGGTCCCGGCCAGCACCAACAGGCTCTCGTCGTTGCGGCGCATCCGGGCAGCCAGGTGGTCGAGCTTGAACAGGTTGTCCAGCTGGTCCGGGTCGCCCTCGTCGCGTTCCAGCTCGTCGAGCAGCTCCAGTTGCCGTTCGACCAGCACCTGGCTGCGGCGGGCCAGGTTGACGAACATCGCATTGACGTTGCGGCGCATCACCGCCTGCTCCACCGCGACGGTCACCGCGCTACGGTGCACCGCGACGAACGCCTCGGCGACCTCACCGACCTCGTCGCGGGTGCGTACCGCCGCCGGAGGAATCTCGATCTGCGGGACCCCGGACTCCACCGAACGGAGCCGTTGCAGGGTGTCCGGCAGGTCGAGCTGGGCGACCTGCAACGCCTGGCTCCGCAGGACCCGCAGCGATCGGGCGATCGACCGCCCGATCGCCACCGAGGTGAACAACGCGATGAACAGCACCCCGAGCACCGCCCCGGCGACCAGCACTGTCCGTTGCAGCTGCTGGTCGCTGCGGGCATCGGCGAGGCTCACCGCGCTGCCCAGCACGCCCGACTCGACCTGACGCAGCAGCTGGTGGCGGTCCTGGCTGGCGGCCCACCAGGCGTCCGGTTCCAGCACCGCCGGGCTGGCGGCGCCACCGACGATGGTGGTTTCCTCCAGGTCCACCGCGGCGACGAACCGGGGGTCGGCGGCGGCCTGGCCGTACCGGGCGATCTGGTTGCCGGTCGCGGTCACCCGAAACTCGGCGAGCGCGGTCAGTTGCTGCGCCCGTAGGTCGGTCAGACTGACCTGGTCCTCGGGTCCGTACCGGCCGGCCCGGGCGGCGGCGTACAGCTGCGCCCGGACCCGGGAGCCGAGCTCCTTCACCCGGGCCAGCTGGACGCTGCGCAGCACCGCCTGGGTCAGCTCCGGCCGGTCCTGACCCGGCGACGGTTCGGCGAGCAGCTCCAGCAGAGTGTCGATGGCCCGGGTGTAGTTGCCGAACACGGTGTCGGCTCCGACCGCGCCGCCGGAGATGGACTCACGCAGCGGTGGCAGCTGGTCCAGCGATTCGAGCACCCGGCTGTAGGCGGTCTGCCAGGCCGCGTCCCCGCCGGCCTGTGGGCCGGCGGCGGCCAGGAAGTCGGCGATCCGGCGGTCGACGGCGTCGTAGTGCGGCTGCAGCGCCTCGACGCTGCGCTCCGGGTCGTACCCGGTGCCGCTCTGTCGGGCGGCGAGTTCGCCGGCGGTCCGGTCGCGTTCCTGCTGCAACTCGTGTACCAGCGCGGTGACCTGCTCGCCGATCTGGACCTGCCGGGCGAACTCGTTGAGTGCCGTCGCCTGGCCGACCAGTGAGCCGGTCTGCACCGAGGCGACCACCAGGAACGCCACCGACGGGACGACCAGCACCGCGGCGAGTTTCGCGCCCATCCGCCAGTCCCGTGGACGCAGCCGGAGCCGACGACGGTGTGGCGTCACACCGTCACCATTGGTCACGCGGCGGCGGGGGTACGGCACCGCGTTGTCGTACGGGCCACCGGGAGCAACCACCACGCCTCCTCGCCGTTTTCCCCGACACCGGCCAAGCCGAGGAGCGGGGTCCATCCAACCAGGCCACGTTCCGCTGTCAATGCGGCGACCTGCGGGAAGGCTCACGAAGGATACAGTGGCTGACTGGCGGGTAGCTTACCCGCCGACTCACCATCATCCGTCCGGCCGATGTCGCGTGCCGGCCCCGGCCCGTCGAACCGGCCGAGAGCGACCAGCGTGGCCCCAGTGGCACCGACCTCGGGCTCGGCCATATAGCGCACCTGACGCGGGGCGAGTGCCGCACCGAACGCCCTGCGCCACCAATCGGATGCGGAGAGTGCGCCGCCGCCGAGAACGACCTCGGTCACGGGGCCGTCCATCGTCGATTCGATCTCGTCCAGGTCACCTGCCACCTGCCGGCAGACGCCCTCCATCAGCCCGGCGAAGATGTCGACCGCTGTGGTGCCGAACCCCAGTCCGCGCAGCTCGCCGGAGCCGGCCGGGGCACGGCCCGGCGGGCGGTCGCCACCGAACCGGGGATCCGCAGGAACGCCCTCACCCGGCTCGATCAGATCCAGCGCCCGGTTCAGCTCGGCTCCCTGCGGCAGGCGCAGTTCCCGGTTCGCCCAGCTGTAGAGGTTGCCGCCGGCGGAGTAGGCCCGGCCGGTGACGATCCGGGTGTGGTCGACACGATAGCGCCACAGCTGTGCCGGCAATGGCGGCAACGGCACGCCCGGCGCAGCCAACTGGACCACCCGTACCGCAGCTGAGGTGCCGACCGTGACCGCAGCCCGGCTGGGGTCCAGGCATCCGGAGCCGATGTTGGAGGCGGCGCCGTCGCCGATCGTCGGGGTCCACGGCACGCCGGCCAACGCCGGCCAACGCCGGGCGAACTCGGCCCGCAGCTGCCCGCGCCAGTCCGCCGGGGCCAGCTCCGGAAGCTCACCAGGACGTACCGTGGCCAGCTGCACGGCCTCGGGGTCCCACTGCATGGTCACCAGGTCGAGCATGCCGGTGCCGGACGCCTGGGACACCGACATCGGCGCATGCCCGAGCAGACCGGCCAGCACGTACTCCGGCAGGCCGACGAAGCGCGCCGGCCGGCCGCCGCAGTGGCGGCGCAGCCACGGTAGTCGCACCGTCCAGTAGAAGCGGTGCCACCAGGTGCCGGTGCGCTGGTGGAAGTCGGCTTCGTCGGCCGGCGCGGCCGCACCGGGCAACGTGGCCGGTCGGGTGTCCAGCCAGGTCATCAGCGGGCCGATCGGGGCACCAGCGGGATCCAGCGGCAGCACCGAGTGCCACTGGGCCGCCGAGGCGACCAGGCCGACACCGTCGAGCCGGCCGGCCGAGTCGAGCTCGTCGATGCAGTCGATCAGAGCGGCCAGGTAGTCGGCCGGGTCAAGGGTGGCGGCGCCGTCCCGGTCGACCGCCAACGCCACCTTGCGGCGGGCCAACGCGTCCTGCTGCGGCACGGCCGCGTTGTCGAGGATCAGGCCGCGCACCGACGAGGTGCCGAGATCGAGGGCGAGGATGCTCATCGTCGATCACCGTACCCAGCCACGGTCCCGGACCGGTATGCTGGCGCCATGCTCGCGCTCACTCGCTGCTGGTGGCCCGCCGACCTGGCGGCCCCGCCGCGCGTCTAGCGCGAAACCATCCGGCCGCCCGTCGAGGCGGCCACCGGGACCCCACCCGGGCAGTTCCTCGCCGGGCCGCCCGAAGCCCGAGGGGACCCGATGACCGACCACCTGTCCAGCCTGCTGCGCGCCGTGCACGACGGCGTCGACCCAGGTCCGTTCGCGCTGCTGCGGCGCGACGGCGCCGACGTCATCGAACTGCTCCGTGGCACACCGCACCGCGCCGACCGGCTGGCGGACATCCCGCTGCCGGCCGGACCGACGAACCAGCCGGCGACGCTGGCGGTGGTCCCGTACCGGCAGATCGCCGAACGCGGGTTCGCCCACGTCGACGACGGGCTTCCGCTGGAGTGCATCCGGGTGTCGACCTACCGTCAGGTACCGGTCGCGGCGGCGGTCCGCGACCTGCCCGGCACGCCGGTGGCGACCGACGGCGGCGGCTTCGACATCGCCGACGACGAGTACGCCGACCTGGTGGCCCGGGTGCTGCGGGACGAGATCGGCAACGGTGCCGGCGCCAACTTCGTACTGCACCGCACCTACCGGGCCCGGCTGGTGGCACCGGGCGGGTCCGCCGCCGACCGGATGGGCCGCTCGGCGGCGCTGGTCGCCGGGCTGAGCGCGCTCCGCCGGCTGCTGTGCGACGAACTCGGCGCCTACTGGACGTTCCTGGTCTACACCGGCGAGCGGGTGCTGGTCGGCGCGACGCCGGAACGCCACGTCAGCGTGAGCGACGGACTGGCCATGATGAACCCGATCAGCGGCACCCTGCGGCATCCGCAGGGTGAGCCGGATCTCGCCACCGTGCTGTCGTTCCTCGACGATCCCAAAGAGGTCGAGGAGCTCTACATGGTGCTCGACGAGGAGCTCAAGATGATGGCGACGGTCGCCGAGCACGGCGGCCAGGTGATCGGCCCCTACCTGAAGCGGATGTCCCGGCTGAGCCACACCGAGTACCTGCTCGCCGGACGCAACTGCCACGACGTGCGGGAGGTGCTCCGGCAGACGATGTTCGCGCCGACCGTCACCGGCAGCCCGATCGAGAGCGCCTGCCGGGTGATCGCCCGGTACAGCCCCGGTGGACGCCGCTACTACGCCGGGGTGCTCGCACTGCTCGGCCACGACCTGGCCGGCGCGCAGACACTCGACGCCCCGATCCTGATCCGGGCCGCCGAGATCGATCTGACCGGGGAGATCCGCGTGCCGGTCGGCGCGACCCTGGTGCGTCACTCCACACCGTCCGGTGAGGTGGCCGAGACGCACGCGAAGGCGTCGGCGGTCCTCGCGTCGCTCGGGCTCGCCTCCGGTCCGGCCTCCACGCCCTTCTCCGGTCCGGACTCCGCACCGGCGGCGCCTTCGGACCGGCCGGCGGCCGACCGGGCCGTGACCTGCGGAATCGGGCTGCCGGCCGGGACTGCCGGCACCGGCGTCGCCGCCGCGCTCGCCCACCCCGAACACCCCACCGTGGTACGCGCGTTGGCCGCCCGCAACGACCGGCTGGCCCGCTTCTGGCTGGAGCAGCGGGTTTCCGGTGCGGTGGCCGAGTCCCGGTTGACCGATCTGGACGTGTTGGTCCTGGACGCCGAGGACAGCTTCACCGGCATGCTCGCCCACCTGCTGCGGGCGCTCGGCGCGGCGGTCCGGCAGGTCCGCTGGGACCGGATCGCGACGGTAGACCTGGCAACCGCGGACGTCCTGGTCGCCGGGCCCGGCCCGGGTGACCCGACCGATCCGGCGCAGCCCCGGATGGCGGTGCTGCGCCGGGTCGTGGAGGCCGCGCTGCACCGTGGGCAGCCGCTGCTCGGCATCTGTCTGGGCCACCAGGTGCTTGCCGACCGGCTCGGCCTGGCGGTGACCCGGCGGCCACTGCCCAGCCAGGGACTGCAGCGGGAGATCGACCTTCTCGGTGTCCCGCGCCGGGTCGGCTTCTACTCAAGTTTCACCGCCAGCAGCGCCACCGCGAGCCTGCCCACTCCGTACGGGCAGGTCCGGCTGTGCCGGGACGAGACCGACGGCGCGGTGCACGCGCTGGTCGGCCCGCGTTTCGCCGGGGTGCAGTTCCATCCCGAGTCGGTACTCAGCCCGGACGGCTTGGACGTACTGCGGGACCTGCTGGTCGATCTGGTCGCGGTCAACCGGCGGCCAGACCGCGTTTGACCGCCGCAGCGATGTCGACCACCCGCCGGGCGGTCAGGGCGGTCGCGGTCAGCGCCGCCTCGTCCGGCGGGATCTCGCCGTTGTTGCTGGTGTGGGAGGCGCCGTACGGATTGCCGCCGACGAACTGGCTCGGCTCCACGTAGCCGGGGGTGACCACGATGCCGCCCCAGTGGTAGACGACGTTGTACAGCGACAACAGCGTCGCCTCCTGTCCGCCGTGCGCGGTGGCGGTCGAGCAGAACCCGGAGAACACCTTGTTGACCAGGACCCCCTTGGCCCACAGCGGCCCGCTGCCGTCGATGAACTGCTTCAGCTGCGCGGCCATCACCCCGTACCGGGTCGGGGTGCCGAAGATGACCGCGTCCGACCAGGCCAGATCGTCGATCTCGGCCTCCATCACGTCCTCGGCTTCCAACCGGTGCGCGTGCCAGCCGGAGTTGGACCGGATCGCCTCCTCGGGGGCGAGCTCGCGGGCCTTGCGCAGCCGCACCTGCGCCCCGGCCTTCTCCGCAGCCTCCACGGCGGCCTGCGCCATCTGGTACGTGGTCCCCGTGGCGCTGTAGTAGATCACCGACAGGTTGATCGGGTCGTCCATCGATAGCTCCTTCGGCTCGGGTCTGCCCCCGGTACCGCGCTACCCGTTCGTTGCGCCGGCAAACACCGGTGCCGGCATCGGCCCGGACGGTGCCCGCCGATCCGTCCGGTGCCGGGAGCGCGGCGCCCGCGCAGCCGGTCCGTTCACAACGCTGGATCCGGGATCGTGAACGAACGGACCCTGGGCGACGCGTGAACAGGGTAGGTAGTTTTCGTTACGACTCGGTCGCCGCCGCCGACCCGCTCTTCCCGCCGGTACGCCCGCCGACCGTCCGGCGCACCCCGCCGTCGATCTTTGAGGAGGTCCTGATGCGTGACCGTCAGGCGCTCGCGTTGGCGTTCGATGTCCCGGGCCTGCCACCACTGAAGAATCAGACACTGTCCATCTTCACCGCCGGTAATCGGCAGGCGGCGCGGGTCCGTACCCTGCTGACCGCAGCGTGCGACGCGGCGCAGCGCAGCGGCTGGACGCCGCTGGCCGATCCGGTTGCGCTGGAGGTCGTGGTACGTCGTCCGAGCGGGCACCAGTTCGGCTACGCGACGAACTTCCTCGGCGGCATCGGCGACGTACTGCAGGACAAGCGCCACGAACCGGCCGGCACCGTCGCCCACCTCGGCGTCCTCGTCGACGTGGCGCTGTTTGTCACCGACCGGCAGATCCAGCGGATCTGCTACCGCGAGGAGTACGCCGACGAGCCGTCGTACCAGGTGACGGTCACCGCGCTCGACCAGCCCGACGGCTGAAGGCGGCCCGGCGCCGTCACGCAGGCTCGACCGCGAGCGACGCCACCTCGTCGGCGCAGCCCCAGCTCAGCGTCACGCCGGCACCGCCGTGGCCGTAGCAGTGAATCAGCTGCGTGACCCCGGCGGGCGGCGCGGGATCGGCCTCCACCCGGGCACCGCCGTGCCGCCCAGGCCGCAGGCCGACCCGCTGGGCAAGGACCGCCGCACCGGCCAGCTCGGGAACGAGTGCGGCGCAGCGGGCCCGGATCGCCCGGCTCGTCGCCGGGTCGGGCAGTTCGCCGTCGACGCCTGGCTCGAAGGTGCCGCCGAGCACGACGTCGCGTCGCCGGGGGTGCACGTACGTGGCGCCGTCGGGGTGGTCTTCGTCGCGTACCGAGGTGGCGATGCCTGGATTGGCCACCAGCACCACCTGGCCGCGGATCGGATGTACCGCCGGATCGGCGGCCAACCGACCGGCGGCCAGGCCGGTGGCGTTCACCACCACCGGCGCCAGCTGGCCCGCCTCGGCCAGATTGCACAGGTCACGCTGGCGCAGGACGCCGCCAGCGGAGACGAACCGTCGGGTGAGCCAGTCCAGGTACGGTCGCATCTCCACGGTGGGCACCGTGCACCGCCACTCGGCAACCACCTCACCGGCCGGACCGGCGCCGGTGGCCGGCACCACCGGGGTGACCGGGCAGTAACGCAGGTCGGGAACGGCCGCCGCCCACCACGGTGGATCGTCGACCGGGGTACGCAGCAGCATCCGGGTCGGTCGCATCACCACCCCCGGGACCGGCTGCCGGGCCTGGTCGGCCAGTTCGTCGAAGGTGCGACGGGCCCAGTCGAGCACCCGGGACGTGCCGTCGGTCCGGGTCGGGTACCAGACCGCGGCGGCCACCGCCGACACGGTCTGCTCGACGGGGTGGGCGGTGACCACGGTCACCCGTAGTCCCCGTTGCTGCAGCCGGACGGCACAGCTGAGCCCGATGATGCCGGCTCCGACCACCACCGCGTCAGACACCGTCTCTCCTGTCTGTCCCGTCCGCCCGGTCGGTCCGCTCCGGGCGGTACCCGTACCCGCCGGGCCACATCCTGCCGGACCGGGTCACGGTCCGTACGACGGCCCCAGCCGCAGCGGCCCCGCGACAGCCTCAACCCGCAGCGGCCCCGTGACAGCCCCAGCCGGAAGCGGTCAGCGGTCAGCGGTCAGTACCCGACGTCGACGGCGACGATGAACCGGCCGTCGAGGCCGACCTCGGCGACCCGTACCGGCGGCGGCTGGTCGGGCCCGTCGGCCGGGTCGAGACCCAGACCGTAGGTGACCCGGCCCTCGTAGTCGCCGGCGAACCCGTAGCCACGCAGGCTGCCCAGCCGCAGCTGGGTGCCGGGCGATCGGCGGACCGACGTCCGGCCGTACGCGTCGTGTGCCTGCGCGGTGACGAACCGAATCTGCAGAAAGCAGTCGCCGGGCAGGTCGACCGGCTCACCCGTGCCGTCGAAGACGATCCGTGGCTGGTAACCGACCTCGTAGGACGGAAATCCGGACCGGAACACGAACGAGATCCGGCTGTACGCCGGGTCGGCGTCGGCGTGGTCGGTGGCTTCGACCTCCACCAGGTACGGCAGCGGCGGAGCCGGCCGGGGTGCGACCGGCGGATGGACGCCGTTGCGGATCACGACGGTCTGCGACGGCACCGACCAGCCGTACCGCACCCGGCGCTCGCCCGGGCCGGGGCCGTTGGTTCCGTCCGGTCCCCCCGGTCCGCTCCAGCCTGGGTCCACCACCACGGGTGACTCCCGCTGGCCGACGCCGGCTCCCGTCGGGTCGGCCGCGGTGCAGCCGGCGGCGGCCAGCAGTGCGGCGAGGCTGAGGATCAGCGGTACGCGCAGATGGGTCATACCGGACTGACGCGCGGCCGCCGATCGGGGTTTACCAGGGGCCGGAAGCCGCCCGCACCGACGGTCCGGTCAGGATCGCCACTTGATCGAGCAGCCCATGCTGGGCTGGTGCGGCTCGGGTACCGGCTGCCCGGCCAGCACCAGTTCGATCGCGGCCCGCAGCGCCGCCCCGGTGACCGGCTTGCCATTGCCCGGGGTGGAGTCGTCGAACGCGCCCCGGTAGGCCAGGGTGCGGTCGGCGCCGTACAGGAAGAAGTCCGGTGTGCACACCGCCTGGTAGGCGCGCCCGATCTGCTGGGTGGCGTCGACGAGGTACGGGAACGTCCAGCCGGCCCGCTGGGCCTGCGCGGCGAGTTGCGCGGGGGCGTCATCGGGGTAGGCGTCGACGTCGTTGGTGCAGATGCCGACGACTGCCAGGTTCGGGAACTCGGCGAGCACCTTGGCGAGTCCGACCTCGACATGCTTCACGTAGGGACAGTGGTTGCAGACAAAGGCGACGAGCAGCGCCGGGGCGTCGGCGAAGTCGTCGCGGCGGACCACGTGACCGGAGACGTCCGCCAGCGCGAAGTCGGGCGCGGGGGTGCCCAACGGCACCATCTCTGAGGTGACAGCCATGCCCGCCACCCTACCCGTGCGGTCGGCCAGGGCAGCGACAGTGCCATCTCGAGGCGGTACGCGCATACGTCGGGATGCGACCGCTGGCTACCCTCGGCGCCATGCCGTCACGCGTCGTCGCACCGGACCGGCTGTTGACCGGGTTCGGCCTGACGATGATCGGCGGCGCACCGCTGTGGCTACTCGCCACCGAGCGTAGCGAATTGACGACCTCGGCGGACGTCGAGGCGTCCCCGGTGACGGTCGCCGCGGTGGTGGTGCCGTTGGTCGCCGGGATGCTGCTGGCCAGGCTGGTGCCGCCGCGACTGCCGGTGTTGCGCCCGGCGGTTGCCGACGCGCGGGCGGCCCTCACCCGGCAGGTGGTCGGCCTGGGCGCGGTCGCGGTGGCGTTCGCCACGCTGGCGTTGCCCCTCGGGCCGGGAAGCGTCTGGTACGGCCCGGTGAAGGTCGCACTGCTGCTCGGCGGCGCATGGTGGGTGCTGCGGACCTGGCCGGCAGCACCGCCCGGCGGTCGGGAGCATCGACGGGCGCTCCCGGGGCGCTGGTACTGGCTGGGCCCAGTGCCGGCGGTCGTCGGCTGGGCCTGGTTGGCGTACCACAGCCCGCTGGCCGGACCGTCCGACCTGTCCGGCTACCGGGCGTACGACCCGATGGTCCTGCTCGCGGCAATGCTGCTGACCTTCCTGACCGCGAGTGTGCTGGAGGAGGTCTTCTACCGGCTGCTGCTGCAGACGCGGTTGGAGGCGCTGCTCGGCCGCTGGCCGGCGATCACCGCGACCGCGCTGCTGTACGCGGCGATGCACACCCATCGGGTCGGCACCGGCCCGCTGGCCGACACGGTCGCGGTGGTGCTGATGTTCAACGGCGGTCTCGGCCTGTTCCTCGGCTACCTGTGGTCGAGGTACCGCAACGTGTGGGCGATCGTCGCCGTGCACGGTGCGGTCAATTCGCTCACTCTGCTGCCGCTGCTCGTCGGCTGACCCGCCCGCGTTCAGTCGATCGGTGTCGTTGCCCACACCCGGTCCGATGAGTCGGACGGATTGCCGTGGTCGCGCTATCGTCGATTTATTCAACGCCTGATGAAATCGATGGAGGTGGTCGCGTTGGACACTGACACCGCCGACTGTGTGGTCTCCGGTGGTGGACCGGCCGGCATGATGCTCGGCCTGCTGCTGGCCCGAGCCGGGGTACGGGTCGTCGTCTGCGAGAAGCACGAGGACTTCCTGCGGGACTTCCGCGGCGACACCGTGCACCCGTCGACGTTGCGGCTGCTCGACGAGCTCGGCCTCGGCGACGAGTTCGCCGCCCTGCCACAGAGCCGGATCCACGAGGTCGCCTTTCCAACCGGCGACGGCCGGCGGATCGTCATCGGAGATCTACGCCGGTTGCACACCCCGCACCCGTACATCGCGATGGTGCCGCAGTGGGACCTGCTCAACCTGCTGGCCAGGGCGGCGTCGGCCGAGCCGACCTTCACCCTGCGGATGGGGACCGAGGTGACCGGCCTGCTGCACGACGGTAACCGGGTCGCCGGGGTGCGCTACCGGACCACGGACGGCGCGACCGGCGAGATCCGGGCCGCGCTGACCGTGGCCTGCGACGGACGCTGGTCGACCCTACGGCGGGCGGCCGGGCTGCGGCCCCGCGAGTTTCCGGTGCCGATCGACGTCTGGTGGTTCCGGCTGCCCCAGCGGGACACCGACGACCTGTCGGGCCTGGTACCGGCCGCCGGCCACGGCGCGATGGTCGTGGTGTTCCCCCGGGAGAGCCACCTGCAGGTCGCCTATATCGCCCGCAAGGGGACCGACGCCGAGCTGCGCAGCCGCGGGCTGGCGGCGTTCCAGCGTCAGGTGGCCACCGTCGCGCCCCGGCTCGCCGACCGGCTCGACGCGCTGACCAGCATGGACGACGTCAAACATCTGGACGTACGGGTGAACCGGCTACGCCGCTGGCACCGCGACGGCCTGCTCTGCATCGGTGACGCCGCCCACGCCATGAGCCCGGTGGGCGGGGTCGGGATCAACCTCGCCGTCGCCGACGCCGTCGCGGCGGCGACCCGGCTGGCCGGGCCGCTGCGCCGGGGCCGGATCACCCCGGCGGAGCTGGCCACGGTACGGGCCCGCCGGGCCCTGCCGACCGTCGTGGTGCAGACCCTGCAGCAGGTGATGCACCGCACCGTGGTGCGGCCGATCCTGGAGGGTCGACGGGGCGGCCCTCCGGCACCGCTGCTGGCCCTGATGCGCCGGTTCCCACCGGCGTCGCTACTGCCCGCCTACCTGATCGGCATCGGACCGCGTCCCGAGCACGCACCCGGGTACGCCCACCGGCGGGTTCAGCCCGGCTGAGCCCCCCGATCGGCCCGCACCGTCAGGATCAGGTCGGCGACCAGCGCCGTCCAGCCGGTCTGGTGCCAGGCGCCCAGGCCGGCGCCGTTGTCGCCGTGGAAGTACTCCGGGAAGGCGATCAGGTCCCGCCAGTCGGGGTGCTGCTGGAACGTCTCGGCGGCGCCGTAGATCGGCCGCCGGCCGTACCCGTCGCGCAGGAACAGCGAGATCAGCCGGTGCGACAGGTCGTCGGCGATCGCGTTGAGGGTGCGCTTGGAGCCGGACCGGGTCGGGTACTCGATCAGCAGGTCGTCGCCGAAAAAGGTGGCGAAGTCGCGCAACGCGCAGACCAGCAGGTAGTTGGTGGGCATCCAGATCGGGCCCCGCCAGTTGGAGTTGCCGCCGAACAGCCCGCTGGCCGACTCGGCCGGCTCGTAGCCGACGGTGAAGTCCTGTCCGCCGAGGGAGACGGTGAACGGCTCGTCGAGGTGCCGCCGGGACAGGGTACGCAGCCCGTACGGGGAGAGGAACTCCTCCTCGTCGAGCATCGGGGCGAGGATCCGCACGATCTGCTCCGGGCCGACCATCGACAGCAGCCGGTGCTGCCGGCCGTCGCCGGCCAGCCGGCGGGCGCCGATCACGTCGGCGTACTCCGGTTTGTTGGTCAGGAACCAACGCAGCCGGGCCGCCAGCTCCGGCAGCCGGGCCAGGGTGCCGGAGTGCAGCGTGGTGGTGGCGGCCAGCGGCAGCAGGCCGACCACGGACCGTACCTTCAGCGGCAGGGTGTCGCCGTCGGGCAGCCGCAGCTGGTCGTAGAAGAACGAGTCCTCCTCGTCCCACAGCCCCTGGTCGTACGCGGCGGCGGCGATGTAGGCGAAGTGTTCCAGGAACTTGGTGGCGATGTCGGTGTAGGTGTGGTCGTGCACCGCCAGGGTCAACGCCATGTCCAGCATGTTCAGCGCGTACGTCGCCATCCAGCCGGTGCCGTCGGACTGCTCCAGCACCCCGGCCACCGGCAGCGCGGCGGACCGGTCGAACGGCCCGACGTTGTCCAGCCCGAGGAAGCCGCCCTCGAAGACGTTGTTGCCGTTGATGTCCTTGCGGTTGACCCACCAGGTGAAGTTGAGCAGCAGCTTGTGCATGATCCGGGCGAGGAACTCGAAGTCGCGCCGGCCGTCGATGTCGAACACCCGCAGCGCCGCCCAGGCGTGCACCGGTGGGTTGACGTCGGCAAAAGCCCACTCGTACGCCGGGATCTGCCCGTTGGGGTGCATGTACCACTCGCGCAGCAGCAACAGCAGTTGGTCCTTGGCGAACTGCGGGTCGACCCGGGCCAGCGTCGAGCAGTGGAACGCCAGATCCCAGGCGGCGTACCAGGGATACTCCCAGGGGTCCGGCATGGAGATGACGTCGAAGCTGTTCATGTGCCACCAGGCGGCGTTGCGGCCGTGGCCGCGCCCGTCCGGCGGCGGCGGGCTGGCCGGGTCGCCGGCCAGCCACTGGGCGACGTCGAAGTGGTAGAACTGCTTGCCCCAGAGCACACCGGCGAATGCCCGGCGGGCGACGAGACGTTCGTCGTCAGTGGCGGCGGCCGGAATGACGGTGTCGTAGTAGCGGTCCGCCTCGGCGTGCCGGGCGGCCAGCGTCGCGGCGTGCCCGGCACCGAGGTTGAGCCGGGGCGGCGGGTTGTTGCCCGGCGGCGGCGCGGTCAACGTCAGCCGCAGCCGGATCCGGTCCTCGCCGCCGGCCGGCACGTCGAGGACGTAGTGCAGTGCGCCCTTGGTGCCGGTCAGCTCCGGGTTGACCGTGTCGGCGCCGTCGACGACGTGGTCGTTGATGCCGTCCTTCGGGTACGGGGTACGCGACGGCTGGCCCCAGAGCCGCTCGGCGTTGCTGTCGTTGTCGCACAGCAGCGGGGTGGGGTCGCCGTCGCCCTGCAGCACCAGCTGCCCGAGCACCCAGTGGTGGCCGACCAGGCGGTCGCCGTCGCCGGTGAGCACCGGGATCTGGTCGCGGCCGGGCAGCCCCCACCCCCAGGTGTTGCGGAACCACAGGCTGGGCAGGACGTGCAGTCGGGCATCGGCGTCGCCCCGGTTGGCCACGGTGATCTCGATGCACATGTCGGTCGGCCCCGCCTTGGCGTAGTCGACGGTTACCGCCCAGTACCGGTCGTCGTCGAAGATGCCGGTGTCGACCAGTTCATACTCGGTCTCGTCGCGGCCGCGCATACCGTTGACCGCGACGAGATCGTCGTACGGAAAGGCGGCCTGCGGATAGTGGTAGCGCCAACGCATCCAGGAGTGGGTGGGCGTGGAATCCTCGTACCACCAGTAGTCCTTCGCGTCCTCGCCGTGGTTGCCGCCGTCGCCACCCAGGCCGAACATACGCTCCTTGAGGATCGGGTCCTCGCCGTTCCACAGCGCCAGGCCGAAGCAGAACGTCTGCCGGTCGTCACAGACGCCGGCCATGCCATCCTCGTTCCAGCGGTACGCCCGGGATCGGGCATGATCATGCGGAAAGTAGTCCCACGCCGTACCGTGCTCGCTGTAGTCCTCCCGTACCGTTCCCCATGCCCGCTCTGACACGTAGGGCCCCCATGCCCGCCACGGTTGCTCACCCGCGTCGGCTTCCGCCAATCGGGTGCGCTCCGGATCACGATACGTCCGCCTGGAGTTGACCATGTCGGTCATTCTTCCTGGGACGTGTTTCCGGCACTTGTCGGACCGTCACCTTGCCGGCACACCAGCGCCGTTTCGCCGGCCCGACCGCCCAGCACGCCCGCCGTACCACCGCCCCAGCCCTGTCCCGCCACCGGCCCGCAGCCCGCTCGCGCCGGTCGACCAGCCATGGAGGAACATTGCTCGACATCAGCTTCGGCCCGCAGGTCTGCGGCGACCTGGCCGCCGGAGCCAGCCGGGAGTGGCTGGTCACCGACGGCCGGGGCGGCTACGCGATGGGCACGGTCAGTGGCCTGCGCACCCGGCGTTACCACGGCCTGCTGGTGGTCGCCGGCACCACCCCGGCGGCCCGGCGGATCGGACTGGTCAGCCTCGACCCGGCGGTCACCCTGCCGTCCGGCGCGCAGGTCCGCCTCGGCGTACACGAATGGTCGTCCGGCGTGGTCGACCCGCCCGGTCACACCCTGCTGGAGCGGTTCGACCTGACCGACGGGGTGCCGCGCTGGCGGTGGCGGATCGGCGACGTGGTGATCGAACGGGAGATCGCGATGACGCACGGCTCGCCGTGCGTGGCGGTCACCCACCGGCTGGTCAGCGGCGGACCGGTCACCCTCACCCTGGCTGCGGTGACCACCTGGCGGGACGCGCACGGCGAACGGGACGGGCAGGCTCCCCCGCCGAGGATGGACAACGTCGACGGCGGGACGGTGGTCGAGGGCGCGTTCCGGCTACACGGACCGGACTGGGTGCCGGCGGGAACCTGGTGGGACGGCGTGTACCACCGTGAGGAGGCGACGCGCGGGCTGCGGGCCGAGGAGGACCTGTGGTACGCGGGCAGCTTCACCGCCACCCTCGACGGTCCCGGCGCGGTGGCCGAGGTGACCGCGTGGGCGGAGCAGCTGGAGCAGTCCCCGGCACCAGCGGCCGAGATCGTCGCCGCCGCCCGGGCCCGGAACCGGGCGGTGGTGGCGGCCGCGAAACCCGCCGACGCCGTCGGTGCCACCCTGGCCCTGGCCGCCGACGCGTTCGTGGTGCGCACCGGCACCGGGCCGGACGTGGTGGCCGGCTACCCGTGGTTCGGGGCGTGGTCGCGGGACACGATGACCTCGTACGAGGGCCTGTTCCTGGCGACCGGGCGGGCCGACGAGGGACGTGAGCTGCTGCGCGGCTACGCGGCGACGCTGTCCGAGGGGATGCTGGCGAACACCGCCGACACCGGGCACGTGGAGTACAACACCGTCGACGGCACCCTGTGGTTTCTGCACGCGGTGGACCGGCACGTCACCGCGACCAGCGACATCGACCTGGCGGCCGAGCTGCTGCCGGCGCTGCGCGAGGTGGTCGCCGCGCACCTGCGCGGCACCCGGTTCGGCATCCGGGTCGACGAGGCCGACGGGCTGCTCACCGGCGGCACCGGCGGCGAGGCTCTGACCTGGATGGACGCCCGGGTGTACGGGGTGCCGATCACCTCCCGGGAAGGCAAGCCGGTCGAGGTGAACGCCCTGTGGGTCAACGGGCTGGCGGCGGTGAGCGAACTGGCGCAGCTGGTGGACGGCGACCCGGGGGCGGCGGCGAGCCTGTACCCGAAGGCGCAGGAGTCGTTCCGGGCCCGCTACCCGGCCCCGTCGGGCTGGCTCTACGACGTGCTGGACACCCCGGCGCAGTACCCGCTGGGCGGGGATCCGCACGCAGACGACGACGCGCTGCGCCCGAACCAGCTGCTCGCCTGGTCGCTGCCGTACGCCCCGTTGGAGCCGGACCCGGCACCGCTGCGGGCGATCGGCGCTGCGCTGCTGACCCCGCTGGGTCTGCGCAGCCTGGCGCCGGACTCAGCCGGCTACCTCGGGCAGCACCGGGGCGGTCCTGCCCGCCGTGACGGTGCCTACCACCAGGGCACGGTATGGCCGTGGCTGATCGGCCCGTACGTGTCGGCGGCCCGGCGGTCCGGTCTGGACGTCTCCGACGTGTTCCTCGGGCTGACCGCCCACCTGAGCGAGTACGGGCTCGGCTCGGTCAGCGAAACGGCCGACGGGGATCCGCCACACGGCGCCACCGGCTGCCCGTTCCAGGCGTGGTCGGTAGCCGAACTACTGCGGGTCCGACAAGTCTGATCAGTTCCTGTTACATCAGCGCAACGCGAATGTCTTCCCTGGTTATCCCGTTGCCGGCAGTATCGTCGGCAACCCAAAGACGCGTCAGCACCCGCAATAGGTGTCTGGTCGCGCATGTCCGCGCCGATTTGAATTGAGGGGGGTCTGTCGATGTCACCTGCCGCCGACGTGATCGACATCCGCGCACCACGATCGCAGCGGATTCTGATGCTGTCCTGGGAGTACCCACCTGTCGTGGTGGGCGGACTGGGCCGGCACGTGCACGCCCTCTCCGTCGCCCTGGCCAACGCCGGCCACGAGGTCACCGTCGTCACCCGCCACGCCACCGGCGCCCCCCTCGAGGAATACGCCGACGGCGTCCGCATCATCCGCGCCGCCGAGGACCCACCCCTGTTCCCCCTGGCCACCCCCAGCCTCCTCGCCTGGACCATGGCCTTCAACCACACCCTCACCCGCGCCGCACTCCGCGCCACCCAGACCGCCGAATACGACGTCATCCACGCCCACGACTGGCTCGTCACCCACACCGCCGTCACCCTCAAGGAACACCTCGACATCCCCCTCGTCGCCACCATCCACGCCACCGAGGCCGGCCGCCACCAGGGCTGGCTCCCCGACGAGATGAACAAGTCCATCCACTCCATCGAACACTGGCTCGGCCACGAGTCGTGCCGGGTGATCGCCTGCTCCGGCTACATGCGCTGGGAGGTCAGCCACTTGCTGGAGCTGCCGGCGTCGCGGGTGGACGTGATCGCCAACGGGGTGAACGACCGGGTGTGGCGCTCGTCGACGCGGGCGGTGGCGGCGGCCCGGGAGCGGTACGCCGCCGATGGGCCACTGATCGGTTTCGCCGGCCGGCTGGTCTACGAAAAGGGCGTCCAGCACCTGATCGCGGCGCTGCCCTGGCTGCGCCAGCGCCATCCCGGGCTGCGGGTGATCGTCGCCGGTGACGGGCCGTACCGGGGTGAGCTGCAGGCGCAGGCCGCGCGGCTCGGCGTCGCCGATCTGATCTATTTCGCCGGGTTCATGACCGAGTCGCAGCTGCCGGCGGTGCTGGGCGCCACCGACGCGACCGTGGTGCCGAGCCTCTACGAGCCGTTCGGCATGGTGGCGTTGGAGGCGGCGGCGGCCGGCGCGCCACTGGCGGTGTCGGCCACCGGCGGGCTCGCCGAGATCGTCGAACCCGGCGTGACCGGTACGACGTTCCGGCCGCAGGATCCGCACGGGCTGGCCCAGGCAGTGCACACGCTGCTCTCCGACGAGCTGTTCGCCCGGCGGGTGGCCCGGTCGGCCCGGCAACTGGTGACCCGGCGGTACGGCTGGGCGACGATCGCGGCGCAGACCGCCGCCACGTACGCCGCCGCGGTCCGCGAGGCGCCGGGCTTCAACACCCGGCGGGCGGCCGCTCAGCTGGCCGGCGGCGCGGCCAAACTCGTCGTGCCGGACGGCAACCTGCTCGCGGCGGTCGGAGGTGCCGTCTCGTAGGCGTACCCGGCGGCTCGTCGACACACTCAGCTACTCGTCGACGGACTCGGCTGCTCGGTGGCCACTCGGCTGTTAGGTCACCCGGCGCAGCGAAACGGCTGATGGTCGCCACTTCTCCAGCTGATCCGGCATCGTCAGCCCACAACTACTGTATGCAGTCGTGGGCTGACGATGGGAGACGGTGATCGTGCGACCGCAGCTGATCGCGGACCGCTACCGGCTCGTGCGTCCGGTCGGCAGCGGCGGGATGGGACGTGTCTGGCTGGCCCGCGACGAGGTCCTGCACCGCGACGTCGCGGTCAAGGAGGTGCTGCCCCCGGACTGGATGAACGACACCGAACGCGAGGCGCTGCGCCGCCGTACGCTGCGGGAGGCGCGCAGCGCCGCCCGGCTCAACCACCCCAACGTGGTCCGCATCTACGACGTACGGCACGTCGCCGGCTGCCCGCTGATCGTGATGGAGTACGTCCGGTCCCGCTCGCTGCACCAGGTCGTCGCAGAGGACGGCCCGCTGCCGCCGGTACGGGTCGCGGCGATCGGCCGGCGGGTGCTGGCCGCGCTGCGGGCCGCGCACGGCCACGGGGTCCTGCACCGCGACGTCAAGCCGCACAACGTGCTGATCGGCGACCGGGGCCGGGTGGTACTGACTGATTTCGGACTCGCCACCCTGGACGGCGACGGCTCGATCACCCGGACCGGGATGGTGATCGGCTCGCCGCAGTACATCTCGCCGGAACGCGCCCGGGACGGGGCGTCCACCGTGGCAGCCGACCTGTGGTCGCTCGGCGCCACGCTGTACGCCGCCGTCCAGGGCCGTCCCCCGTACGCCCGGTCCACTCCGATGGCGACGCTGACCGCGCTGGCCACCGCGCCACCGGACCCGGCGACCCGGGCCGGGCCGCTGCGGCCGGTGCTCGCCGGTCTGCTGCGCCGCGACCCGAGACGACGGCCCGACGTGGACGAGACCGACCGGATGCTGCGCCGGGTGACCTCCGGCGCCCCGCCCGGTACCACCGCCGTGACCTGGCCCCGGCTGCGCGACGTGGCCGCGCGGTTACGGGTCCCCGGCGCCCTGACCCGGTAGGGTCGGCCGCGACGATCATTCACACCCTGGAGTACGCATGGACGCCTCCGCCCTCGCCAGCGCGCCCGGCCTGGGCATCTACCCGGGCGACCCGAAAACGCCCCTGCTGACCTGCTATGACGACGCCACCGGCGAGCGGACCGAACTCTCCGCGACCGCCCTTGGTGCCTGGGCGGCCCGGACCGCGGCGGTGCTGCGCGACGGCTGCGGGCTGGTCACCGGCGACCGGGCGGCGATCCTCCTGCCGCCGCACTGGCAGACCGCCGCCGTTCTGCTGGGTGCCTGGTCGATCGGGGTGTCGGTGTCGATCCGGCTGGCCGCCACCGCCGGCCTGCCGGTGATCGAGCCGGGTGGCGACGAACCGTTGGACGCGGTGTTCGCCGCCCGCGGCCGGATCGACGACTGGTTGGAGGACGTGCCCGGGGCGCGGCACCGGTTCATGCTCGACATCGGTGCCCGGGCCGCAGCGGGCACCCCGCCACCGGAGGGCTACCGGGACTTCCTCACCGAGGCGTGCCGGTACCCCGGTCAGCCACCGGCGTACGGGCTGGTCCGGCCGGGTGATCTGGCCAGCGTGGACGGGATCAGCTACGCCGAGTGGGGTTCGCTGGCGCTGGAGATCGCCGCGCAGCAGGACGTCACCGCCGGCGACCGGGTGATGGTCGACGGCGGCCAGCACGAACACCCGCTGTTCTGGCTGCTCGCGCCGCTCGCCGTCGGCGCGAGTGTGGTGCTCTGCGTCAACCTGGACCCGGACCGGCTCGACCCCAGGGTGGACAGCGAAGGCGTCACCCGGGTGCTCTGACCGCCGTACCGGTGTGGACGGTGCCCCGACCATCTGACAGAGTTGCCTCCGCCGAGAAGTTGACCTTGGAGGAAGCTCGACCATGATGGGTCCGTCCCACGCGCTGTCCGGTGCCACCGTGTGGCTCGCCGGTTCCTGGGCGCTCGACCAGTTCGCCGGCTACGAGCAGTCGCCACTGATGATCGCGGTCGGCACCGCCGTCTGCGCCGGCGGCGCGCTCTTCCCGGACCTGGACCTGTCCGGCAAGGTCACCCGCAACCAGGGCGGCGCCACCGTCGCCCGGACCTTCGGGGTGGCGTCGCTGTTCGTCGCCGAGGTCATCGAGAAGATCTCCCTCGGCGTCTACCACGCGACGAAGCTCAGCAAGGATCCGAACCGCAAGAACGGGCACCGGACCCTCACCCACACCATTCCATTCACCGTGCTGGTCGGTTGGGGCACCACCGCGCTGTGCGCCGCGTACGGCAAGTGGGCGGTGATCGCCATCCTGTTCTTCATGATCGGCCTGGCGTTGCGGGGGCTGTTCGACGAGTGGGCCAAACGCGCCGGCTGGGTGATCGTCACCCTGCTGTCGCTCGGCGCCGCCTACTTCACCTACCTGCACCTGCCCGGTGACCGGGGCTACCCGATGCTCGGCCTGGCGATGGGGGTCGGCTGCTTCGTGCACATCCTCGGTGACCTGATCACCCGGGCCGGCGTACCGATCCTGTGGCCGATCCCGATCGGCCGGCGCATGTGGCGGATGTTCGGCCCGCCGGACCGGTACTCCATCAGGGCCGGCAGCAAGTTCGAAGTGGTCGTGCTCCGCGGTGTGTTCAGCGTCGTGTCGGTGCTGGCCATCATCGGGCTGGCCATCCCGGCGGTGCACCGGCACTTCACCGCCAGCTGAGCCCTCGGGTCACGCCGGGGTGCGCTGCACCGGCACCGCCAGCCCCCACGCCGCCACCGACTCCGGGGTGTCCACCAACCCACCTTCGGCGACCCCGTCGCAGGAGATGTCGATCACCTCGCCGGTGTGCGCCAGCAGGTACGGCCGGGCACCGCCGTCGGCGTTGGCCAGGGTCGCGATCGCCGCCCAGTGCCGTCGGCCGAACACCATCGGGTAGCTGCGCGTGCCGGCATAGGTGGCGCAGACCAGCACCTCCGGGTACGGCAGCGCGGCCACCCGGCGCAGCGCGTCAGCGGTGATCCCCGGCATGTTGACCGGGAACACCACCACCGCCTCCGCGTCGCTGTCCTTCAGCGCGTCCAGCCCGACCCGCAGCGACGAGCCGAGCCCGGTCCCCCAGGCCCGGTTGACCACCACGGTGGCGCCGGTCAGGTCGGCGGTGTCGCGCACCTGGTCGGCGGCGGCGCCGAGGACCACCACGACCGGATCACAGCCGGTCTCCCCCACGATCCGCAACGCCCGCTCGACCAGCAGTTGGTCGCCGCGGTACAGCAGGGCCTCCGGCCCGCCGATCCGCCGACCCCCGCCAGCCGCGATGATCATCCCCGCGATCCGACTCAGCTGAGCCACCCCCGCAACGTCTGCCCGGCCGGTCCAGCCCGGCCGGCGGTCACAGCGCCCGCCAAACGCTGCCCGATCCGATGGAACGCACAACGGGCCCAACGATCAGGTGGCGATCAGGTGGCGTCCGCGTAGCAGGTGACGGTGGACACCTCGAGCGGCACCCGGACCGGGGTGTCGCCGAACAGCACCGTGGTGGCCCGGCCGGCGCATTCCCGCACGGCGTCGGCGACCGCCGCCGCCTGCGTCGCCGGGCAGTGCACCACCACCTCATCGTGTTGGAAGAAGACCAGCTCGGCGGCGGTACCGGCGATCGCCTGGCGGACGGTGGCCAGCAGGACCAGTGCCCACTCGGCGGCGGTCGCCTGGGCGACGAAGTTGCGGGTGAACCGCCCCCGGGCCGGGGTGCCGACGTCGGACGGTGGACAGGTCCGGCCGAGCCAGGAACGCACCAGACCACCGGTCTCCCCGGTCCGGGCCGCCGCCTCCAGGTACTCGAATGCGACCGGGTAGCTGCGGCGCAGCACGGCGAGGGCCGGCACGGCGGCACCGCCGGTCTGCCCGTACATGGCACCGAGCAACGCGACCTTCGCCCGGGCCCGGTCACCGCCGAACGAGTCGCGGGCCAGCGCGGCGTACAGGTCACCGGCGCCGCCAGCCGCGGCCAACCGGCGGTCACCGGACATCGCGGCGAGCACGCGGGGCTCCAGCTGGGCGGCGTCGGCCACCACGAAGCACCAGCCGGGATCGGCGACCACCGCCCGGCGGACCGCCTTGGGGATCTGCAACGCCCCGCCGCCCCGGGTGGCCCACCGGCCGGACACCACCCCGCCCGGCACGTACTCGGGGCGGAACCGGCCGTCGCGGACCCAGGCCTGCCGCCACGCCCAGCCGTGCGCGGTCCAGATCCGGTGCAGTTCCTTGTACTCGATGAGCAGCGGGACGGCGGGGTGGTCCACGCCGCGCAGCACCCAGGCCCGGGTGTTCGGCAGGCTGATCCCGACCCGGGCGAAGGCCCGCAGCACCTCGGCCGGTGAGTCGGCGTGCAGTTGCCGGACTCCGAACGCGGCGGCGATCCGAACGGCGAGGTCGGCCAGCCGGCGCGGCGGCCCGCCGACCGGCGACGGTGCGCCGAGCAGCTCGGTGAGCAGTGCGTCGTGCAGGTCGGCCCGTAACGGCAGCCCGGCGGCACCCATTTCGGCGGCGACCAACGCGCCGGCCGACTCGGCGGCGACCAGCAACCGGAACCGGTCCGGCCGGGCGGTGCCCGCGATGCGGCGCTGCTGGTCGGCGTACACCCGGGTGAGCGCGTCGATCGGGTCGGCGACCGTCGTCGGGGCCGGCACGCCGTCGAACAGCGCGGTCTGACCGTGCCCGGGTGGCGCGGCACCCGGCGCGGGCGGGTCGGGTGGCACCGGTGCGCCGGTCAGCCGGGCGTACGCGGCGGCGAGTGACCGGGGCTCGCCCCAGCGTCCGTCGTAGCCGAGCAACAGCGCCTCGGTCAGCTCGACGTCATGGCACCGATCGATCCGTACGCCGACCCGCAGCATGGCCGGGTAGATCGCCGCAGTGGTCGCCCACAGCCAGCGCGGCTCGGGCACCGGACGCGCCGCCGGTGCCTGCGATGGCGACGGCCCGGCCGCCGGATGCTGCGACGGTGGTGGCCGGTCGGCGGCCGCCGCCAGGTCGGGCACGGCCTCGACCGGGCCGGCGGGTCGCCCGTCGGCGTGCAGCAGCCGCCGCGCGCCGCCGCCGCCCGGACCCGCCGCCACCGCCACCAGCACCCGACCATTGTTGCCCCGGCGTACGACAACATCGGCCCTGGTCGTGGGTGCGACGGCCGCCGGCCCGGCAGTCCCCGCGCCTGCCGGGCCGGAGGCAGGTGCTCTCCAGGTCTGATGCATGTGTGGCATCGCAATGCCACACATGCATCAGACCCGCGAACCCCAGGTGGGCAACCGTGCCGGCGGGCAATGGTCAGGATCACGTCAAGAACGCAGAAATGCGTATGTCGAGAACCTAGTGAAACATTTCTCAGGGTCAATCAGCCGGTTAGATTCGAGATCCGCCTCAATCACCGGGAGGACGATTATGAAAGCACTACGCCGTACCCTCGTCGCGTTCAGCGCAATCATCGCCGTCATGTTGCCGGCGAATGCCGCCGAGGCGGCGGTGAGCAACTACATGTGCAACCCGATCGGCGGGGTCCTGTACCAGACGAACTGGTGGTATGCCAGCAGCTGGACGTTCTACTTCGCGGTGCCCGCGTCGACCACCTATCTGTTGTCGCCGCCGCGCACCGGGGGCGCGCACATGGTCGACGTCATATACGTGCACTGACCACCACCGGCGGCCTGGAGGCGTCGCCTACTTGGAGACGCTGCCGGTGAGGCCGGACTGCACCTGCCGCTGGAAGACGATGTAGACCAGCAGCACCGGCAGCATCGCCATGGTCACCCCGGCGAACAGGCCCGACCAGTCGGACTTGTAGCCCTGGTTCACCGACAGGTCGATCAGGCCCTGGGCGATCACCTGGTTCTTCGCCTCGCCGCCGTTGGGCTGCATCAGCAGGTACGGCAGGTACCACTGGTTCCACTGGCCGATCACGTTGAAGATGCCGATGCTGATCAGCCCGGGTTTCGACATCGGCAACATCACCCGGAAGAACAGTGTGCTGTGCGAGGCGCCGTCCACCATCGCCGCCTCGGCGACCGTGGTCGGCAGCGTCTTGAAGAACGAGTGCATGAAGAAGACCGTGAACGCCAGCGACCAGGCCACGTAGACGAGGATCAGCATCACGTGGCTGTTGGGGCCGAGCAGTGGGATGAACACGCCGGTGTTGTAGACACCCTTGTACAACGGCACCGCGGCCATGAACACCGGCAGGGTCAGCCCGGACAGGAACATGTAGTAGATGACCCGGTTGCCGGGGAACTCGTACCGGGCCAGCACGTAGGCGGCCATCGAACCGAGCAGCATGGTCAGGAAGACCCCGCCGCCGACGATGAGGATGGTGTTGACGAAGAAGTCGCCGATGCCGCCGTCGACCCAGGCCCGGGCGAAGTTCTCCCAGTGCAGCTGGTCCGGGATCAGCGACAGCGGCTCCCGGATGATCTGCGCGTCGTCCTTGAACGACGACATCACCACCCACAGCAGCGGCAGCACCACCATCGCGCCCCAGATCAGCAGGAACAGGTGGGAGAAGCCGTTGAAGAAGGAGTCGCTGACCGCGCCGGCCCGCCGGGGCGGCCGCGCCCGGGCGGTACGCCGACCGTCGGCGGTCTTCGACGGCGGTGGCGGCGGGCTGGCCGCGCTGGTCGGTGGGTTGGTGACAGTACTCATCGCGCGGCCCTCCCTAGAATTCGATCCGCTCACGGCGGGTGATCCGCAACTGCATCGCGGCGAGCAGCAGCGTGAAGATGGCCAGCGCGACACCGATCGCGCAGGCGTAGCCGAACTGGCCCTTGTTGAAGGCGGTGAAGTTGATGACCGACGCGAACACCTCACTGGCGTGGTCGGGGCCGCCCTGGTTGGGGGTCATCACGAAGACCAGCGCGTACATGTCCAGGGCGATGAAGCCGAGGTAGACCCAGGCGACCGAGATGCTGTCGCGCAGCAGCGGCAGGGTGATCCGCAGGAAGCTGGTCACCCGGCTGGCCCCGTCGAGCATCGCCGCCTCGAAGATGTCCTTCGGGATCGACTGCATGGCGGCGGAGAACAGCACCATGTAGAAGCCGACCCCGCCCCAGACGGCGATCAGCAGCAGCCACCACAGCACCGCCGGTACGCCGAGGAACGGCGTCGGGTCGGAGACGAACTTCAGCGGCTGCTCCGCGTCGACCAGACCGATCCTGATCAGGATGCCGTTGAGCAGCCCCTGGCTGTCGCCCCGGTAGATGGCGCCCCACATGATGGCGACCAGCACCAGGGACAGCACCTGCGGGAAGAAGAAGATCACCTTGTAGACGCCGGAGCCGCGGACGCCCCGCACGCCGGCCCTGTCCCCACGCCCGCCCACGTTGAGCAGGAAAGCAAGGAACAGGGCCAGCGCGATGGTGAACAACGGCAGGGTGACCAGGAAGAAGACGTTGTGCCAGAACGCCGTACGGATCAGCTCGTCGCCGAACATCTGGACGTAGTTGGCCAGCCCGACGAACTCCTGGGTGTCGGAGTAGCCGCCCCAGTTGGTCAGCGAGTAGCCGGCCGCCTGGGCGTACGGCCAGACGACGTAGAACACGTACAGCGCCACCGGCAGTGCCAGGAAGCCCGTCACGAACCGGGCCTTTCCGTGCTGCATCGTCAGGTCACCTTCTGCTCGGTCGGGTCAGCGGAGCGACGACTCAGGAGCGGGTGAACTTGTTCACCGCGTCGTCCGCCGCGATCTCGTCGGCCGCCTGCTGCAGGGTGTCCTGGAACTCCTTGGCGGTCATCCGACCGGCCATCAGCTCACCGATCGCGTTCTGCTCCACCTTGTCCAGGTCGGCGTACCAGTCGGGGTGACGAAACGACACCAGGTCGCCGGGGGCGTTGCTCATCAGCTCGTTGGCCGAGGTCAGCGCGGTGGAGGTGGTGACGTTGTCACCGGAGCCCTTCACCGAGGCGAGCGAGCTGGTCAGCTCGGCGAACTTGCCGGCGCCCTCCTTGGAGAGCATGGCCCGCAGGAACTCCATGCCGCCGGGGGCGTTGGCGGCCTTCTTCGGCACGATCCAGCCTTCGCCGGAGCCGGCCTGCACGGTGCCGTACGGGGCGGCGTCGTCGGCGCCGACGCTCCACACCGGGGCGATCTTCATCTGGAAGCCGCTGGGGATGGTGGCCCGCATCTCGTTCTCCAGCCAGGTGCCGCAGGGCAGGAACGCCGCCTTGCCGTCCAGCCAGGCCTGCTGCGACTCGGTGTGGGTCAGGGTGTCGCTGCCGGTGAGGGTGTAGCCGTCGGCGACCATCTTCTCGACGGCGCTCATCGCGGCGGTGACCGCGTCGGTCTGCCAGGCGCCTTCGGTCAGGTTGTCGATGTCGACGACCGCCTGCCGGCCACCGGCCAGCCAGATCCAGGTCATGATCGGCCAGCGCATGTAGTACGGGTACTTGCCGGCGAAGGCGAACGGCGCGACACCGGCCGCCTTGATCTTCGGCGCGAGGGTGAAGAACTCGTCGAAGCTGGTCGGCACCGCCCACCCGTTGCGGTCGAACAACGCCTGGTCGAACCAGAGACCGAACACCGTGTACGCGTAGTTGAGCTGGAAGAACTCGCCGTCGAACGTACCGTCGTCGACGGTGCCGGGCAGCAGCGTGTCGCGGACCTTGACGGCCGGGTCGTCCCAGCTCGGCGCGTCCAGCAGCGGGGTCAGCTCGGTGAGCGCGCCCTCGTTGATCAGGGTGTCGATCGCCATCAGGTCGGCACCCGAGTTGTTGATCAGGTCGGCCGGGGTGGTGGAGAACTTCGGCTGCTGCTCGGTCTTGATCTTCTGGGTGGAGCTGAGGTTGACGGTGACGCTGTCGTGCTTGGCCACGAAGAGCGTCTTGTCGAACTCGGGGTACTCGTCACCGAGGCCGCCGTTGAACACGACGACGTCGACGCTGCTGTCGTCGGCGACACCGAACGGGTTGTCGGCGCTCTTGGTGCCGGTCTCCGTACCCGTGCCGGGGTCGCTGCCGGCACAGGCGGAGAGCAGGCCGGCCGCCGGACCAGCCAGCAGCCCGGCGGCGGCCGCGCGGCGCAGCAGGGTCCGCCGACGCACCGAGGCGCCGGCGACGGCGGACGGGATCCGCACGGAATCGGGGTAGATCGACATGATGTGTGCTCCTCAGCTGGAGGTTTCGGCGGGGCGGATCGTGATCCGGTCGACGGCCTTGTGACCGTCGACGGCTCGGGCGGTGCGGCGGAACGCCGCGTGCGCACGGTCGTGGGTCCGCTGCGCGACGGCGACGTAGAGCAGGTCGAGGACGACGAGTTGCGGGTGCCGGGCGGAGAGCGCGTCCGGTCGGAAGGTGGTCGCCTGGGGGGCGGTGAGCAGGACGATGTCGGCCAGGTCGGCCAGGGTGGAGCGGGGGAAACTGGTCAGCGCGACGGTGGTCGCGCCGTGACTGCCGGCCTCGGCGACCATCTCGATGGTCTCCCGGGTCTGGCCGGTGTGCGAGATACCGAGGGCCACATCGCCGTCGCGCATCAGCGCCGCGCTGGCCAGGCCGTTGTGCAGGTCGGTCCAGGCCCAGGCCGGTACGCCGATGCGGTGCAGGCTGAACTGCATCTCCTCGCCGACCAGGGCGCTGCCGCTGGCGCCGAAGATGTTGACCCGGCTGGCGGCGGCGACCGCGTCGGCGGCCTGCTCCACCTGGATGAGGTCGAGCAGGGCGGCGGTGTCGTGCATGGCCTGGGTGTCGGCGGCCATGATCTGGCCGAGCACCCGGTCGAGCGGGTCGCCGGGCTGGATCTCCCGGCCGATGTCGACGGTCCAGCCGGCGGCGCGGGCCCGGCCGGTCTCGGCGGCGATGCCGAGCCGCAGGTCGGCGTAGCCGTCGAAGCCGAGTGCCCGGCAGAACCGGGTGACCGTCGCCGGCGACGTACCGCTGCGTTCGGCCAGCTCGACGATGGTGGCGCGGGCGGCCGCGGCCGGGTCGGTCAACACCTGGTCGGCGACCCGGCGCAGCGCACCGGTGAACTCGGTGAGCCGGATCCGGGCGAGCACCGTGTCGGCCGGCCCCGGGGCGTCGACCACCGCGGTCCCCGCGGGGATCTCCACCTCGCTGTCAGCCATCGGCGCCAACCTTTCGGGAAGGACTGTTAACTGTTAGTGGTAAAAGTTCTTACTAACACCCCCTCCGTGTCAAGACCGTGGGTGAAGTTTTCAAACCGTTACCGGCTGGGAGCGCTACTACCTGGCCAAACCCCTCGATCACGATCAGGACCGCGGCATCGATGCCGCTATGCTCCGGCGGTGGCACACGCACGACTCCGCTTCGGCCAGTACGAGTTGGACCTGGAACACAGGCAACTACGCCACCGGGGCCAGCAGATCCTGTTGGAGCCGCGAGCCGTCGAGTTGCTGTGTCACCTCGCCGCTCACCGGGACCGGCTGGTCACCAGGCAGGAACTGCTGGACACGCTCTGGTCCGGCCAGCACGTCACCGAGTCCGTCTTCGCCTCGACCCTGCGCGCCGTCCGTCACTCGGTCCGCGAGACCGGCGGCCATCAGGAGGTCATCCGCACCGTCCACCGGCGCGGCTACCAGTTCGTCGCCGACGTCACCCCGGTCGCCGCCCCCAAGGACTACGACACGGTCCGGTTTTGCCAGACCAGGGACGGCGCCCGGCTCGCCTACACCGTCAGAGGCGCCGGTCCCCCGCTGATCTCCACCGCCAACTGGCTGACCCACCTCGGCCTGGACCGACGCGATCCGATGTGGATACACTGGTACCGGGACCTGATGCGCGACAGCCGGCGAGGGCTACGCTACGACGAGCGGGGCTGCGGGCTGTCCGACTGGTGCCCGCCGTCGGCCTCACCGCAGGTGTGGGTCGAGGACCTCGACACCGTCGCCGACGCCGCCGGATATGACACCTTCGCGATCATCGGTACGGCCCAGGCCGCCGCCACCGCGATCGCCTACGCGGCGCTGCGCCCGGACCGGGTCACCCGGATGGTCCTGATCAGCAGCCACGCCCGGGGCCGGCTGGCCCGCGCCCGCACCGAGCTGGACCGCCGGGTCGCCGACGTCGACCTGGACCTGGCCACGGTCGCCTGGCAGTCCGCCGACCCGAGCTTCCTGCGCGCCTACGCCGCCCAGTTCCTGCCCAACGCCACCCCGGCCGAGTTGGACGCGTACATCGCCTTCACCCGACGCACCACGTCACTGGAGAACCTGGTCCGCTTCTTCCAGATGATCACTACAATGGACGTGTTCCCGCTGGCGGGACAGGTCCGCTGCCCCACGCTGATCCTGCACGCCCGAAACGACCCCCGGGTCCCCGCCTCGGACGCCACGGAACTCGCCGCGCTGATCGACGACAGCCGGTTGGTTCTGCTCGACAGCGCCAACCACCTGTTCACCGCGGCCGAACCCGCCTGGGCCGAGCTGATCCGCCACGTCGACGACTTCCTCGACGGCTGATCCTCACCCGCCCGACGCCCGGGCGGTACACGCCCGCTTCCAACCCGGCCAGCCGAGTCAGCAGAACGGCCGCCAGCCGTCCGCCCCGGTCCACCCTGGTGGCGGACCACATCCTCCGCCCGCTTACGGCAAACTCGATGGTGGACGCCGACCCGTGACGGCTCTGACGTGCGAGTTCGGCGGCTAACCCGGCCCGGTGTTTCATTTTGAAACATCGGCATGGGTGGTGTGTGTGTCGGATGAGAGGAAGGTGAAGCGATGCCGGTCACCGGACCGACTGTGGTGCGCCGTCAGCTGGGGCGACGGCTGCGCCGACTGCGGGAGGAGTCGTCCCGCACCGAGCAGGAGGTGGAGCGGGCGAAGGTCTGTTCGCGTACGACGTTGTGGCGCATCGAGAACGGCAAGTTCCCGGTCAAGATGAACACGGTACGGGGTCTGTGCTGGTTCTACGGTGCGGACCCGGAGACGACGGACGCGTTGACCCGGCTCGCCGGAGCGTGTGACGAGCACGGCTGGTGGGAGTCGCACGGCGACGCCGTACCGGACTGGTTCCGCTTGTACCTCGGCCTCGAAGCCGCCGCCACCGAGATCCAGCTCTATGACCCGGAGCTGATCCACGGTCTACTCCAGACGCCTGACTACATGCGAGCGGTGTTCCGGGCCGCCGACCGGCAGGCGTCGGAGCAGCAGATCGAACGGCTGGTGTCGCTGCGGCTGGATCGGCAGATTTCCTACTACGACCGGGCCGAGCCGGCCCGGATCGTTGCCGTCTTCGGTGCTGGTGCCCTGGCCCGTGAGGTCGGCGGCCCGGCTGTGATGGCCGAGCAACGCGCCCACTTGGCCAGCGTCGGTCGACGGGTCCGGGTGGAGGTGCGGGTTCTCCCCTGGTCCGCCGGTGCCCACGCCGCAATGGTCAGCCCGTTCATCCTGCTCGACTTCGCCGACCCCGACGACCCCGACATCGCCTACGTCGAGTCCCATATGGGCGCTCGCTACCTGGAGCGCCCGGAAGAGTTGGCCGAGTACCGTCGGATCTTCCGAGAGGTCCGCGAGCAGTCGATCCCGATCGAGGAGCACCTGCGATGAAGCCCGACACCCCCTGGTTCACCTCCAGCCGCAGCGGCGGCAACGGCGGAGCATGCGTCGAGGCACGCCGGCACGCCGGGCGCGCCGAGGTACGCGACAGCAAGGACCGCACCGGCCCTACCCTCACCTTCAGCACCGCCCGGTGGGGCACCTTCACCACCGCCCTGCAGACCGGCACCCTCCCCCACTGACCCACCTCACGGCGGTGGGGGGCACCTCGGTACCCGAGGTGCCCCCCACCGCCGTGCCCCCGCCTCAACGAAGGACAGCCCCCGAGGGAGCTGCGACATCACCCCGGTGGTCGGCGGGCGTGTCCAGGTCCTCGCCGCCTCAATGAAGGGGCAGCTCCCGAGGGAGCTGCGACTGGGTCGAAGTTCTACCCCTTCTGACCTGCGGCGGAGCCACCGGTCCGCGAAGGGTCCGTCAACGGAGAGCTTCAGGATGCCCCCAGGGCCGCCTTCGTCCACTACAGAACAGGTATCAAGTAGGGGAAACAGGTCCGCGAAAGGGTCCGCGCTCACGGCCGTCACGACGGAGCCTTCGCGGCTGGGCTACGGAATCGCCAGTCCGTGGTCAACGATCGGCAGCCACCGCCGATCACATCGAGACCGGCTGGCGCTTCCACGGAGCGTACCGGGGTGGCCGGACCCGAAGGATTCCGTACCCTGGTTGATCATGCTCGGTCAGTGCGGCCAGCAGCCGCACGGTCGCCGCCAGACAGGTTCCCGCGCGACCCGACGTCACTACCGATCGACGCAGGGCCAGGACGACCCCCTCGACCGCCGTCAGCTGACCACGCTGCGGGGCGTCGCGCCAGTCCCGGGCGACGCTGAGCCGGGCCGCGACGTCGCGGACGGCCGTTCCCGGGTCGGGATACCGCTGCTGTACGGCCAGCGGCAGTGGGTCGATCATGGTGAGTGGGTCGCCGTCGTCGACCGGATCGGATGGTCTCCGATGGGCGGCGCAATCGGCAGCACCGCTGCCAGCCACGCGACGCCTTCGGCGACCGTGCGCGCCCCGCTGGCAGCCATCCGAATCGCCCTTCACATCAGGCTCATGATGACCTCATGCTATCGACCATAGTCAAGAAACTTGATCTTCAAAGCTGGCCGAGATCGACCTCGACGGAGAAGGGCGCGGTCAGCTTCACGAGGCCGGTAAAGATCTCGTCGTCGCGATAGCGGCCCGTTGCCGGGTCGAGCACGTACGTGTAAACGATGGGCGCGCCAGTGACTGCCTGTTCTACACGCCAGTAGAACTGAATACCAGCCTGTGCGTACTGACTTGCCTTGACGATCCGGTCGGTTGTCTCCGATCCGGGAGAGACCACCTCGACCACGAGAAGCACATGCTCGGGTCGGGTCGGCGTGACGTCGATGGTGTCCGCTCGGTAGACCGTCACATCCGGGCGGCGGTTGTTCAGCGGCACGTCCTGTAGCCGGAGATCAAAGTCAGTATCCGCGTTCCAATCAGGCCCTGCCGCGACGTCCAAAGCGTTCGCCATAAGCCTGGCGAGGCGGTTGTGCCGCTTGGAGGCGCTCGGACTCACGAGGACCATCCCATCCACGATCTCGATACCCGCGCACTGCTCTTCTGTCCACGTCGCGTATTGCTCGGCCGTGACCTGCTCATGCATCCAGTCCGGCGCGACCATTTCTACAGTCATACACATCTCCTGAATGACGATCGGCTACCAGCACCAAGATACCGTGGCTCCGGACAACTCACCGAACGACCGGTCAGGTCTGGGTGGGGAAGCCGAGGTTGACGCCGCCGTGGCGGGGGTCGAGCCAGCGGCTGGTCACCACCTTGCCCCGGGTGAAGAAGTGCACCCCGTCGCGGCCGTGGGCGTGGCTGTCGCCGAACAGCGACGACTTCCAGCCGCCGAACGAGTAGTACGCCATCGGCACCGGGATCGGCACGTTGATACCGACCATCCCGACCTCCACCTCGTGCTGGAAGCGCCGGGCGGCACCGCCGTCGTTGGTGAAGATCGCCGTACCGTTGCCGTAGGGGTTGGCGTTGACCAGCTCCAACGCGGCGTCGTACGAGTCGACCCGCAGCACCGACAGCACCGGGCCGAAGATCTCGTCGGTGTAGACCGACATCTCCGGCGTCACCTGGTCCAGCAGGGTCGGGCCGAGCCAGAAACCGGCGGCGTCGCCGTCGACCGGCACGCCCCGGCCGTCGACGACGATCTTCGCTCCGTCTGCGGCACCGGCGGCCACGTACCCGGCAACCCGGTCCCGGTGCGCGGCGGTGATCAGCGGACCCATGTCGCAGCCGGGCCGGCGGCCGTCCCCGGTACGGATCTTCCCGAGCCGTTCGACGATCCGGGCGACCAGGTCGTCGCCGACCGGCTCCACCGCCACCAGGGCGGAGATCGCCATGCACCGCTCCCCCGCCGAGCCGAAGCCGGCGTTGACCGCCGCGTCGGCGGCCAGGTCGAGGTCGGCGTCGGGCAGCACCACCATGTGGTTCTTCGCCCCGCCGAGGGCCTGGACCCGTTTGCCGGCGGCGGTGCCCCGGGTGTAGACGTGCCGGGCCACCGGGGTGGAGCCGACGAACGACACCGCCCGTACGCCCGGATGGTCCAGCAACGCGTCGACGGCCTCACGGTCGCCGTGCACCACATTGCAGACCCCGGGCGGCAGGCCCGCCTCGGTGAACCACTGCGCGAGCAGCACCGCCGCCGACGGGTCCTTCTCGGACGGTTTGACCACGACCGCGTTGCCGCAGGCGACGGCGATCGGCACGAACCACAGCGGCACCATCGCCGGGAAGTTGAACGGCGAGATCACCGCGACCACGCCGAGCGGCTGGCGCAGACTGTACGAGTCGACCTCGGTGGAGACGTTCTCACTGAAGCCGCCGGTCAGCAGCGAGGGGATGCCGCAGGCGTACTCGACGACCTCCAGGCCGCGTTGCACCTCGCCGGCGGCGTCGGCGAGGACCTTGCCGTGTTCGGCGGTGATGACCGCGGCCAGTTCGTCGCGCCGGGCGTTGATGATCTCCCGGAAGGCGAACAGCACGCTGGTGCGCCGCGACAGCGACACGTCCCGCCAGTCGCGGGCGGCCCGCGCCGCGACCTGCACGACGTCGTCGACCTGCGCTGCCGTGGCGAACCCGACGGTGGCGGCGACCTGCCCGGTCGCCGGGTCGAACACCTCACCGTGCCGTCCGTCGCCGCCGGCTTCCCCAGTGGTACGGGCACCGTCGACGAAATGCGGGATCCGGTTCACGCCGCAGCTCCTTCCACAACCGAGGCCGACACCGACGCGATCGCGTCGACCAGGATGCTCAACCCTTCCCGGGCCTCGTCGTCGGTGATCGTCAACGGTGGGCCCATCCGCAGCACGTTGCCGTACAGGCCGCCCTTGCCGACCAGCAGGCCGCCCGCCCGGCAGGCCTCGAACACCGCGGTGGTCGCCGCCGGGTCCGGGTCGCGGGTGCCGGGGCGGACGAACTCGACGGCCAGCATCAGGCCCTTGCCGCGTACCTCACCGACGATCGGATGCGCGGCGGCGGCCCCGGTCAGCCCGGTACGCAGCAGGTCGCCGGTGCGGGCGGCGTTGGCCTGCAGGTCATGGTCGCGCAGGTAGTCGAGGACGGCGACCCCGGCGGCCGTACTGACCGGGTTGCCGCCGAAGGTGGAGAACGAGATCGCCGGCACGCAGTTGAGCACGTCGGCGCGGCCGACGACGCCGGCCAGGGCGAAGCCGTTGCCGATGCCCTTGGCGAAGGTGAGCAGGTCCGGCACGACGCCGTGCGCCTGGTAGCCCCAGAAGTGCTCGCCGGTACGCCCCCAGCCGGTCTGCACCTCGTCGGAGATCAGCAGGATGCCGGACTCGTCGAGGACCTTCTTCCATTCGCCGAGCAGCCCGTCGGGGCCGTGCACGAAGCCGCCGACGCCCTGGATTGGTTCGGCGATCAGGCAGGCGACGTCGCCGGCGGTCTGGGTGGCCAGCACCTCGCGCAGGTCCTCGACGGCGGCGTCGAGCTGGGCGTCGGCGCCGAGCCGGGCCAGCAGGCCGCGCAGCCGGTCACCGGAGTGCAGCCAGGCGACCTGCAGCGGGTTGAGCGCGCTCGCCGACCAGCTGCGGTGCCCGGTGATGCCCATCGTGGCGTACGACCGGCCGTGGTAGCTGTTGCGCACGGCCAGGATCTGATGCGACCGGCGGTAGTTGGTGGCGGCCAGCAGGGCCGCCTCGTTGGCTTCGGTGCCGGAGTTGGTGAAGAAGACCCGGGCGTCGGCGATGCCGGACAGCGCGGCGATCCGTTCGGCCAGCTCCACCTGGTGGCGGATCAGGTAGAGGGTGGAGGTGTGCACCACGCCGGTGGCGAGCTGACGCTGCACCGCTTCGCGGATCTCCGGAATGTCGTAGCCGATCATGTTGGTCAGCACGCCGCCGAAGAAATCGAGGTAGCTGCGGCCGTCGGCGGTGGTGACCCGTCGGCCGGAGCCGGCGACGATTTCCAGTGGTTCGGCGTAGTAGAGCGGCATCCAGTCGGGCATCACGGCCCGGTGCCGGGTGAGCAGGTCGTCGGCGGTCATCTGCGGCACCACGCTCCCTGGGTCGTCGATGGGAGCACCTTCCCACCGGGACCGGACAAGGAGCAACTGCCATCGTGTAGCGGCCGGCCCGGCTCGGCCTGACACTGCGTCGCCCGACGGCCCCGGACGGCCTGCGCGGGTTGTCAGTTGTCCGAGGTGGTCGCTCCCGTCTCCGCCCCCGCCTGCGCCTGCGGGTCGCCGGAGCGTTGCCGCGACGAGCGCACCCACAGCCACACACCGGTCAGGCCACTCGTCACCGCAGCGACGGCGACCACCGCCTCCACCACCAACGGGAAGTCGCTGAACGGGGACATCCGCTGCATCACCAGCCCGGCGAAGGCGACGGCGAACAGCAGACAGGCGATTACCCGGTCACGAATCATGCCGTCCTATATAGCACCCGACGCGAAATTCAGCCGGTCCGGCCCACCTGTTACCAGGGAATGCACCGGTTGGCTTCAGCCGTTGCGGGCCGCGGCCGCCAGGAACTCGGCCACCGCCCCGTCGGTCAGGTCGTCGCGCAGCAGCTCGTCGGCCAGCGCCGGACCGATGGTGAACGACGGCACGCCGGCCGCTGCCAGCCGTACCGGCGCGTGCCGCTGCCTCACCCGGCCGGATGAGGAGCGGGGACCGGGGCGGTGTCACACACGGCGGCGGCGAAGACTTCCGAGCGGTGTTCGAAGTTGCGGAAGTGTCCGTAGCTGGGCGCGGCCGGGGACAGCAGCACCACCCCGCCGTCGGGGGTCAGCTCGCGGGCCAGCGCGACCGCCGTCGGGAGGTCGTCGGCCCGTGCGGTCCGCACCCCGGGCAGCCCGGCCAGGGTGTCGAGGATCCGGGGACCGCTGTCCGGTACGCCGATCACCGTCAACTCACACTCGGCGAGGTGCTCGCGCAGCGGCGTGTAGTCCAGCCCTCGGTCGGTGCCGCCGACGATCACGGTCAACGGGCGGCCGGCGTACGCGTCGATCGCGTGCATCGCCGAGTACGGGCTGGTGGAGATGCTGTCGTCGACGAAGGTCAGCCCGGAGGGGTCGGCGATCTCGGCGAGCCGGTGCGGCAGGCCGGCGAAGCCGGCGACCGCGTCGGCGACCGCGTCCCGGTCGGCGACGCAGTCGACGCCGAGTGCTTCGAGCACCGCCAACGCCACGCAGAGGTTGCTCTCGTTGTGCCGGCCGGCCAGCGGCAGCACCGCTCGGGCGAACAGCGGCTCGGCCCGCCGGTGCAGGTACGGCCGACCGTCCGGGCCGGGTGCGACGTGGTAGCCGTCGGGCAGTCCGGCGGCGGTCGCCTCCTCGTTGAGCAGCCGCCGGGTCAGCCTCGGATCCGTACCGTTGTAAATGATCGTTTCCGGACCGTGCGCGATGATGTTGAGCTTGTCGGAGTAGTAGCGTTCCTCGCTGCCGTGCGAGTCCAGGTGCTCGGGGAACAGCGAGGTCAGCACGGCGGTCCGGGGCGAGTCGGTCAGGTCGCTGCACTGGTACGAGGAGAGCTCCAGCACGTACAGGTCGGCCTCGGGCATCGCCAGTAGCGGTACGCCGATGTTGCCGCCGAACGCGTTGCGCCGACCCAGCGCGGTCAGCAGGTGGCTGATCAGGCTGGACGTGGTGGACTTGCCCTTGCTGCCGGTGACACCGACGGTCCGGGCGGCGTGATCGGCCATCCACAGCGCGGTGCCGCCGGTGATCGGCACACCGCGTCGGCGCAGCTCGATCACCCACGGGTGGGTCTGCGGCACACCTGGTGAGCGGACCACGACGTCGGCGGCGGCCAGCCGGGCGAAGCCGTCCTCGCCGGTGAACAGCGGCGCGCTGCCGCTGTCCCAGTCCGCCGGGGCGGCCGTCGCGCTGTCGTCGACGGCGACCAGCGTCGCCGGGGACTGGGCGGTGATCGCGGTCACCGCGGCCCGTCCCTCGCGGCCGGTTCCCCACACCGCGACGGTACGGCCGCGCAGGTCAGCCAGGCGCACCGGTCATCTCCTCCACGAGCCAGCATGTCATCGGGCGCCGGGTCAGGGGCCCGAACCGGGACTAGTATGTCTGGTCGGTGATCAGTGAGGAGGCACGGGTGACCCGTGACGAGCTAGGACGATTCACCACGTTCACCTTTCCCACGCTGGAGTTCGACCCGGCGATCGGAGTAGCCGAGCTGGGCTACGCACTCACCGGCGACGACGGCGCGGAGCTGACCTTCGTCGAGCGGATCACCTTCCCGATGCCCGACGGCGCCCCGCCGCCGAGCGGACCCGGGTCGACGGTGCGCCGGGTCCTGGAGTTGCTGCACCTGGTCGCCGGGGTCAGCTACTACAAGGCGGCGGCACCGGCGCGGCTGGTGGTGCCGGCGCCGCTGGGGCCGGAGGCGGTCGCGCTGGTCACCGCCGTCTACACCAAGGGCCTGGCCGAGTACGCGTACCGCAACGCCCTGCCGCACGTGCTCGACCTCGCCCCGGTCGTGCCGGACGGGGTGCCGAGCGCGCCGACGCCGGTGGACACCGCCGACCGGCGGCCGTTGTCGGCGGTCGGCGGCGGCAAGGATTCGATCGTCACCCTGGAGGCGCTGCGCCGGGCGGGCTTCGATCCGGTGCCGTTCTCGGTCAACCCCAACCCGGTGATCGTCGCGGTCAACGCGGCCTCCGGGTTGCCGGCGCTGGCCGCCCGCCGGGCGTTGGACCCGCGGCTGTTCGACCTCAACGCGGCCGGGGCGTACAACGGCCACATCCCGGTGACCGCGATCAACTCGCTGATCGCGGTCGGTACGGCGGTCCTGCACGGCCTCGGCCCGGTGGTGATGTCCAACGAACGCTCCGCGTCCGACCCGAACCTGATCTGGAACGGACACGAGATCAACCATCAGTGGTCCAAGGGTGTCGAGGCCGAAGGGCTGCTGCGGGCCGCCCTGCAGGGCCACGCCGGGCTGACCGAGCCGTACTTCTCGCTGCTGCGGACCCTGTCCGAGCTGCACATCGCGAAGCTGTACGCCCGCTCGACCGGCTACGACCCGGTGGTGACCAGCTGCAACGCGGCGTTCAAGTTGCGGGACCGCAGTGAACGCTGGTGCGGGGCGTGCCCGAAGTGCCGGTTCGTGTTCCTGGCGTTCGCACCGTTCATGGCGCGTGACCGACTGGTCGGCATCTTCGGCGTCGACCTGCTCGCCGACCCGGCCCAGCTGGCCGGCTACCGGGAGCTGCTCGGCCTCGACGGGCACAAGCCGTTCGAGTGTGTCGGTGAGATCGAGGAGTCCCTCGTCGCGTTGCGGATGCTCGCCGGGTCGCCGCAGTGGCGCGACGCCCCGCTGGTACGGGAGCTGATGGCGGCGGTGCCGGAACAGGCCTGGCCGGCGGTCGACGCCTCCGACGTACTGCTGCCCGGTGGGCCGCACCACGTGCCGGCGGCGTACGCGAAGGTCCTCAGCGCGTTGGCCTGAGATCCGGTTCGGGGCGGAGCCGGACGTGCGATGGACAATCGCTCCCGGAACATGGTCCGGCACGTCAGTACACCTCCTGCGGCAGGCGGGGCGTTGAGCCGGTGTCCGCGGTCCCGTCACCGCCGGTCGCCCCGCCTTCGCCGGTGGCGACGTCGACCGCGTCGGCCACCTCCGGATGCAGCTGCCCGGCCTCCCGCATCGTTGGCCACAGGCCGGAGCGGGTGAGCAGATCCCGCACCGGTCCCCGGACGGTGGCCAGGTGCAGCGCCACGCCCCGGCTGGCCAGCCGCTCCCGGGCCTGGGCCAGGGCGTGCGCGCCGTCGGCGTCGGCGTCGCCGATCGCGCTGGCGTCGACCACCACCGCTCGTAGGGATGTGCGGGTCTCGGCCAGCGTCAGCAGCCGGTCGGCGAGGTACTGCGCGTTGGCGAAGTACAGTGGCCCGTCGATGCGCAGCACCACCACCTGCGGATCGGTGACCAAACCCTGATAGCGGGCCACGTTGCGGAAGGTCGCGGTGCCGGGCACCCGGCCCAGCTCGGCGGTGTGCGGGCGGGCCGAACGGCGCAGGAACACCGCGAGGCTGAACACCACCCCGGCGGCCAGGCCCGGTTCCACCCCGGCGACCAGGGTGACCGCGAAGGTCAGCGCCAGGGTCAGCCCGTCGACCCGCCGGATCCGCCAGGCAGTCCAGGCGCCCCGGTAGTCGACCAGCCCGAGCACGGCGACCACGACGATCGCCCCGAGCACCGCCTTGGGCAGGTGGTGGAAGGCCGGGGTGAGCAGCAGCGCGGTCAGCCCCACCACGACGGCGGTGACCACCGACGCGACCGGGGTGCGGGCCCCGGCGGAGAAGTTGACCGCGCTGCGGGAGAACCCGCCGGCCACCGGAAACGCGTGGAAGGCACCGGCGGCGGCGTTCGCCGCGCCGACCGCGACGAGTTCGGCGTTCGGGTCGACGTGCTGGCGGGACCGGGCGGCCAGCGACTTCGCCACCGCGATGCCCTCCATGTAGCCGACCAGGGCGATCGCGATCGCGGCCGGCAGCAGGGCCCGCAGGTCGGCCAGAGCGACCGCCGGCAGGTCCGGGATGGGCAGCCCGCTCGGCACGTCCCGCAGGATCGGTACGCCCCGCCCGCCGAGCGCCAGGACGGTGCTGACCGTCGTGACGGCGGCGACGACCAGCAGCGCGCCGGGCACCTTCGGGGCGTACCGGCGCAGCAGGAGCAGCCCGGCGATGCTGGCCGCGGCCACCGCCACGGTCAGCGGATGGATCGTGGCGGCGCCGTGCCACAGGCTGGCCACGATGCCGGGCAGGTTCTCGGCGCGTTCGACGCGCATCCCGAGCAGGTCCTTGACCTGACTGGCGGCGATGACCAGCGCGGCGGCCGAGGTGAACCCGGACAGCACCGAGTGGGACAGGAAGTTCACCAGCGCGCCGAGGCGCAGCACCCCCATCAGGATCTGGATGGCGCCGACCAGCAGGGCCAGCAGGCCGGCGAGGGCGGCGTACCGCCCGGGGTCGCCGTCGGCGAGAGGGGCGAGCGCGGTGGCGGTCATCAGCGCGGTGATGGCGACCGGGCCGACGGCGAGCGAGCCGGAGGTGCCGAGCAGGGCGTACACCAGCACCGGCACGATCGCGGCGTACAGCCCGGTGACCGGTGGCATGCCGGCGAGGGCGGCGTACGCCATGCTCTGTGGCACCAGCATCACCGCGACGGTGAGGCCGGCGATCAGGTCGTGCCGCAGTGTGTGCCGGTCGTAGCCGCGCCGCCAGCCGAGGATGGGCAGGACCCGCGCCGGGCCGGTGCGCTCCTGGCGGGGGTACGCGGTGGCGGTCATCTCGCCGCGCCGGCCCGGCTGATCCGGGTGAGCGAGGCGTCGACGTCACATCCGGCGCCCTGGTTGTACGGCAGGCGGGCCAGCAGCATGCCCATCGCGCAGGTGTTGGTCAGCGCCGCGAAGGTCAGCCCGGCGCCGATGAGTCCGGCGACGTACCGGGCCGGTGGGTACCAGATGCTGGCCAGCACCGAGACCAGCACGATCCCGCCGGCGACCAGCCGCACCTGACGTTCCAGGCTCCACCGCTGACGGCCCCGGTTCACCGGGGCACCGGCGGAGATCCAGGCGTTCATCCCGCCGTCGAGCACGGTCGCGCCGTCCAGGCCGGCGTCGGCGAGTTTCGCGCAGGCCTGGTTGGCCCGGTTGCCGGACTGGCAGATCAGCAGGATCCGCCCGCCGGCGTCGGCGACGATCCGGTTGAGGTGGGCGTCGACCTGGTCCAGTGGCAGGTTGATCGCCCCGTCGATGTGAGCGGTCTCGAACTCGGCCGGGGTACGCACATCGACGACCAGGGTGTCGGGGTTGCCGGCCAGCAGTGCGCGGGCGGCGGGCACCTGGATGCTCGGGTTGGTGGTGGGGGGCATGTCGTTCCTCCGTGCGGTGGTCGGGGTCGTGCGGTGGTGGTCAGGATTCGGTGGTCAGGTCGGCGACGCCGGCGCCGCTGAGTACGGCGGGCCGGTGGCCGGCGCGGACCAGCAGGCTGGCGGCGATGGCGGCCCGTCGGCCGCTGCCGCAGGCGACCAGGACCGGTCGCTGCGGGTCGAGCTCGGCGGGGATGCCGTCGGTGACCAGGTCGGCGAGGAAGCGCTCGACCGCCCCCGGCCAGCTGGCCTGGGCCCGCTCGTTGGGCATCCGTACGTCGAGCAGTTGCGCGTCGGGCTGGGCCAGGCGCTGGCGGAAGTTGTCCAGGTCGAGCAGTTCGTAGCCGGGGCCGAGCTGGTCGGCGGGGGCCGGCCGGTGGACGCCCTGGACGGTGTCGAGACCGATGCGGGCCAGTTGGACGACGGCTTCGGTGACGTCCTGGTCGGGTTCGGCGACCAGCACGACGGGTGCGCCGTACGGCAGCAGCCAGCCGGCCCAGCTGCCGAAGTCGTCGGTGAGCTCGATGCCGACGGAGCCGGGCAGCAGGCCGGCGGCCTGGGCGGGCCGGGGCCGGATGTCCAGCAACCGGGTGTCGTCGGTGGTCGGCAGATCGGCGGCGGTGATCTCCGGGATCTCGACGGCCGGCATCGGCTCGCCGCCGCGCAGATTGGCCGGGCCCATGTACTGGTAGAAGGCCGGGATCGGCATCGGCTCGGCGAGCAGCCGGTCGGCGAACGTCTCCGGGTCGCCGATGCCGAGCAGCGGGTTGGTGTCGACCTCGTCGCCGATGGTGGAGGTGAACCGGCCGGCGCCGGTGGCGGTGCAGAATGAACCTTCACCGTGGGTCGGGTAGAGCTCGACGGCCCGGGGCAGACCGGCGAGGCGGTGCAGCGAGCCGTGTTGCAGCCGGGCCAGGGTGCGGGCCCGCTCGGGGCCGAGCAGATCGGGTCGGCCGGCGGAGGCGACGAGCAGGCTGCCGCCGGAGAAGACGGCGACCGGCTCGCCGTCGATCAGCACCAGGTAGCTGGTGTGTTCCGGGGTGTGACCGGGGGTGTGGACGGGGCGCAGGGTGAGGTTGTCGGCCTTGATGTCCTCGAGGTGGAAGGCGGGGGTGTGCCGGTAGGTCGGTGCCGCGCCGGCCGGGAGGACCAGTTCGGCGCCGGTCCGTCGGGCGATCTGCGGTCCGCCGGAGACGTAGTCGTTGTGCAGGTGGGTCTCCAGGACGAACCGCAGGTCGACGTCACGTTCGGCGGCGGCGTCGAGGAAGCGGTCGATGTCGCGCTGCGGGTCGACGAGCACCCCCTTGCCCTCGTGGACCAGCAGGTAGGACTGGTCGCCGAGGCCGGGGGTACGGAATGAGATGAGTTCCACGGGTGCTCCTCCGCTCTCGCGTATACCCCTGGGGGTATCTACAGACCCAGTATGTTCGAATGAACGGACATCTGCAAGTGATACCCCCGGGTGTATCGTGTAAACCCAGCTGGGCAGGCCCGAAGCACCAGCGGGAGACCCGAACCAGGAGGAACTCGCCATGCAGGTCGAGGAGAACACCACGGCGGACGTGGTGAAGCGGCTACGGCGGGCCGAAGGCCAGATCCGCGGCATCATCGCGATGCTGGAGTCCGGCCGGGACTGCGCCGAGGTGGTCACCCAGCTCGCCGCCGTCTCCCGGGCGCTCGACCGGGCCGGCTTCAAGGTCATCGCCAGTGGACTCGAACAGTGCATGGGCCCCGACGCCGACGTCACCGAGCGCAAGGCCAACCTGGAGCAGATGGAGAAGCTGTTCCTCTCCCTGGCCTGACACCGGAGCCCGACGGACCGGCCTGACGCCGGAGCCCGACGATCGCCGGGGCCCGGTGGGTCGCCGGGCCCCGGGCAGGTCGCCGGGTCAGCCCCGGTCCGGCCGGGTGGCCAGGTACCAGTCGGTCAGCTTGACCGTGTCGTCGGTCAGCCGCGCGTCCAGGTCGGCCTCGGTACGCGGCGCACCGAGCACCACGTCGTCACCGGATCGCCAGTTCGCCGGGCAGGACACCCCGTCGCGATCCGCGGTCTGCAGCGCGTCGATCAGCCGCAGGATCTCCGGAATCATCCGGCCGGCGTTCATCGGGTAGTACAGCACCGCCCGGACGATCTGCTCGGCGTCGATGACGAACACGGCCCGTACCGCCGCCGTGCCGGACGTGTTCGGGTGCAGCATCCCGTACGCGTGCGACACCGCCATGTCCAGGTCGGCGATGATCGGGAACGGGATCCGCACGCCGAGCTTGTCGTGGATCGACCGGGTCCAGGCCAGGTGGCTGAAGACCGAGTCCACCGAGTTGCCCAGCAGCGCCACGTCGCGGGCGGCGAACTCGTCGGCCAGTTCGGCGAAGCCGACGAACTCGGTGGTGCAGACCGGGGTGAAGTCGGCCGGGTGGCTGAACAGCACCAGCCAGCGGCCGGCGTAGTCGGCCAGCCGGACCGGGCCGTGGGTGCTCTCCGCCGCGAAGTCGGGTGCCCGGTCACCGATCAGCGGCAGCCGCGCAGCCGGGGTGGCAGTCTCGCTCATGGTTGTCGATACTCCTCAACTGGTAGGTGGGGATGGTCGCAGGCTCAGGCGGCGCCGACGGCCTGCCGGGCGGCGAACTCCGCCGGGCTCAGCGGCGTGGGTGCGGCGGTGACGTCGAACAGGGCGTGGTCGCGGCGGTTGAGCACCGCGTCGTAGCCGAAGTACGCCGGGGCGGCCGGCTGGCCGGCGGTGACGATCGCCAGGAGCTGTTCGGTGTCCATCGGGGCGCAGGCGTAGTTGGTGGCCCGCTGCTCGCCGATGGTCGACGAGCGTTCCGTGGACAGGTTCTTGCCGCAGGCCGATCCGGCGCCGTGGGCCGGGAAGACCCGCACCGGGTCGGGCAGCGCCATCAGCTTGTGCTGCACGCTGTCGTAGAGCATCCGGCCGAGTTCGTCGGCGGTGACGCCGAGCGAGGCGAGCAGGTCCGGCCGGCCGACGTCGCCGATGAACAGTGCGTCGCCGGTGAGTACGCCGTACGCGACCGGGTCGTCGGCGTGCTCGTAGACCAGGATGCTGATCGACTCCGGGGTGCGCCCGGGGGTCTCCATGATCTCCAGGGTCACGTCGCCGAGGCTGATCCGTTCCCCGTCGGCCAGCTTGCGGATCGGGTAGTCGGCCTCGGCCCGCCGGCCGTAGCCGATCCACGCGCCGGTGCGCGCGGCCAGTTCGAGGTGGCCGGCGATGAAGTCGGCGTGGAAGTGGGTGTTGACGACACCTTCGATGGTGAGGCCGTGCGCCTGCGCGTCGGCCAGGTACTCGGTCACGTCGCGGCGCGGGTCGACCACGACGGCGCGCTTCGTGGTCTCGTCGGCGATCAGATAGGACGCCTGGGACAGGCAGTCCAGGTAGTACTGGGCGAAGAACATGCCCGGGACCTCCTTCGGCGGGTGGTTCGTGGCTGCCGGATTCAGATCCCAACATACCCCGGGGGGTATGTACCGGCAGCGACTCAAGGGTCCCGAAGATTCAGGACCTTCGACCCGGTACGGCGCCGGACCTCCCGACCCGGCGGGGGTCTGGCCAGCGGGCGGTCAGGCCGGTGAGCGGTCAGGCCGGTGGGCGGGCCCGTACCTCGTCCAGCGCCAGCACCGCGACGTGCAGCGACAGGCACGCCTGCACCGAGTCCAGGTCGACGCCGAGAATCCGCCCCAGCCTGGTCAACCGCTCGTAGAACGCCGGCCGGGACAGGTGCACCGCCGCGGCCGCCGCCGACTTGTTGCGGCCGTGCTCCAGGTACGCCCGCAACGTCGCCAGCATCCGCTCCCGGGGATGACGGGCCTCGTACGCCAGCAGCGCGCCCAGCTCACGCTCGACGAACACCTGCAACCGGGGTTCCTCCCGCAGCAGGTGCAGCAGCCCGGCCAGGCCGACGTCCGGCAGCCGCAGCACCTGGTCGGCGCGGCGGTCCCGGCGGCCGGCCTCGGCCACCTGACGGGCCTCGACCAGGGTCCGCCGGGCCTCCCGGACGCTGTCCACCCCGCTGCCGGCGGCGACCACCACCGGCACCGGCTCGGACCGGCGCAACCGGTGCAGCGCGGCCAGCAGACCGTCCAGCGCCGGGTCCGCCGCCGTGGCGTCCCGGACCGCCAGCAGTACGCCGACCGCGTGCTCGTCCAACGGGCTGGCCAGACCGGTCAGCCCGGCTTCCCGCAACGCCAGGCCGACCGTCTCGGCCAGGTCGCGCAGCCGGGCCTGGACCGCCTCGGCGCTGTCCGCCGCCGGCACCGATCCGGCCCCGCCGGCATCGGTGGCCGCACCGGGCTCGGCACCGGAACCTGCGTCGCGGAACCGGACCGCAACGCCGACCAGGTGCCGACGGTCCAGGCCGACGCCGAGCGCCCGTGCCCGCACCGCCACCTCGTCGACCGGCTGCGACCCGTCCAGCAGCGCGGTCAGCAGCGTCCGGTGAATCTGCCGCTCCAGCCCTTCGGCGTCGCGGCGGATCAGCCGGCCGAGCGCCAGGGTCGACGCGGCCCGTTCGAGCAGGATCGACCACCGCAGCAGCGGACCGCCCGACCCGGTGGACCCGTCGGAGACACCCGAGCCGCAGGAGACACCCGAGCCGCTGAGACCGGCTGCCGGGCAGCGCAGCAGCAGCCGACCCCAGTCCTGGCCCCGGGCACCGACCATGGTCACCAGCCAACCGGTGTCCGCGTGGTACGCGGTACGCCCGGTCGGCTGGATCCGGCGCGAATGCTGCTCCCAGCCGTCCAGCAGCAGCCGGGGATTCTCCCCGACGCTGTGGTAGGCCAGCACCCGACGGGACAGGTTCTCCAGCACCACCGGCGCGCCGGCCAACTCGGCCGCCTGGCGTACCACCTCGGTGGCCTCCGCGCCCTCCACGGACAGCTCGGTGAACCGCTGATGGATCTCCTCGGTCGCCCGCAGCTCGGCCAGCTGGGCGTCCACGATCAGGGCGTGCACCGCCTCGGTGATCAACACGAACCGGGTCTCCCGGCGCAGCTCCACCAGCGGCAGCCCGCGCCGGTGCGCGGCCGCGACCATCGCCTTCGGCACCCCGCCGTGGTAGCGGCGGCCGAGCTCCACCACCAGGCCGGCGACGCCGACCTCGGCCAGGTCGGCGATGAAGGCCCGCACGCCGGCGTCGTCGGCGGGCAGCCCGATCCCGGTGGTCAGCACCAGCTCACCGCCGCGCAGCAGGCTGGCGATGTCCGGCACCTCGGTAACGTGTACCCAGCGCACCGGTCGGTCCAGACCCTCCTCGGCGGCGACCACCCGGGGTCCGCCGTTTCGCACCGGGTCGAGCGCCAGCACCTCACGGACGGTCGGGAACACCCGCAGAACGCTACCCCGGCGACCGGCACAATGCCCGGTGTGCCAACAACGGAGATCATGGACCCGGACGACGAGCGGATCGCCGACTACCGGGCGCTGACCGACGTCGAGCTGCGGACCCGGTGGGAGCCGCCGAACGGCCTGTTCATCGCCGAGGGCGAGCTGGTCATCGGGCGGGCCCTGCGGGCCGGCTACCGGCTGCGGTCGGTGCTGGTCGACGCCAAGCGGGTCGACCAGCTCGCCGACCTGCCGCCGGACGCGACGGTCTACGCGGCAACCCCGGCGGTGCTGGAGTCAATCACCGGATTCCACGTGCACCGGGGCGTGCTCGCCTCGTTCCACCGCCGGGCCCTGCCCAGCCTGGACGAGGTGCTCGACCGGGCCCGCCGGCTGGTCGTCTGCGAAGGGATCAACACGCACACCAATTTGGGTGCGCTGTTCCGCAGCGCGGCGGCACTCGGCATGGACGCCGTGGTCCTCTCCCCCACCTGCGCGGATCCGCTGTACCGGCGGTCGGTGCGGGTCAGCATGGGCGAGGTGTTCGCGGTGCCGTACGCCCGGGCTGCGGCCTGGCCGGCGGCGCTGGCCACCGTCCGTACCGCCGGGTTCCGGCTGCTCGCGATGACCCCGGCACCGGACGCGGTGCCGGTCCAGCGGCTGGACTCCGCGGCCCGGGCCCGGCCGGCGCTGCTGCTCGGCGCGGAAGGGCCGGGGCTGAGCACTGCGGCGGTCCAGGCCGCCGACGTACGGGTGGCCGTGCCGATGCGACGCGGCGTCGACTCGCTCAACGTGGCGACGGCGGCGGCGGTCGCCTTCTGGGAGCTGTGCCGCGACGACCCGGCTTAACGCGAGCTGGCCGGGGCGGTCGCCGGCACCTGGATGCTGGGCACCATCCGGCCGGCGGACCAGGCCAGGCCGATCCCGGCGGTCAGGGTGAGGACCGCGCCGACGGTCTGCAGCGGCCCGGAGAGCAGCCCGACGAGCCCGAGCAGCGGGGACGCGACGATCAGCAGCCAGCCGTCGAGCCGGTTGAACAGCTCCGAACGCAGCACCGCGGCACCGGCGAGCAGCCAGCCGAAGCTGTACAGTGCGGCACCGACCAGGGCGATCGACCGGGCCGACGTACCGTAGACGGTCGTGCCGTCGGGCAGCCCGACGAACGGCACCGTCAGTGCCGTACCTGCCAGGCCGACCAGCAGCGCCGAGACGGCGGTGCCCCGGCTGCGGGCGGCGGCGTGGATCCCAGCGATCGCGACCAGCGCAACCAGCCCCAGCCAGCTGGCGATCACCCAGGAGGCCAGGTACGCCGGCCGGCCGTCGACCAGGTCGGGTGCCGGGCCGCCGCCGCGCACTCCGCTCAGGCCGCCGATGCCGAACGCGATCGCGTACAGCGGCAACGTCCAGATGGCGACCCGGCTGAACCGGCGGATCGACCACGCCCAGGCGGCGTTGGTTGCCGGGCCGGCCGGGGTGTTCTCGGGTGCGGCGGCGGCTACCACGGCGACACCGGCGTCGCTGCGGGAGACCACCCGTACCGGGCCGGACCGGCCGGCGTTGGACGCGGTGGTCCGGGGTCGGGTGTTCCTGACGGCACGCGTCACGGTGTCGCCTCCCCGCGCTGCGGGGCCCGCACCGGGCCCCGTCGGCTGTGCTCACTGACCGACCGATCGTGACAGCCGCCGACAGCGGTACGCGCGGGTTCCTCGGATTTCAGCCGGTCGGGTCAGCCGGCCCGGCCAGCGCCGGCCGGGCCGGATCGGGTCCTGCCGTTACCTCTCAGTGGGCTTTAGTGAGCGCACGGTTGGTAGTCCTGCCTTGCGGTAGGACGGTCCCGGTCTGATCCGCTTGAGCGGTGCCGGGTTCACGCTTCACGGCCACCTGCCCGCGTGTGCGGGTCTTCTGGTCGGCTCCACGTGCTGCCACCGGGCCACTCCCGGCGGTTGCCGCCGCAAGGGCGGCCAGGTTCACAGCGGCGTTGCGGTCACGGTCGATGACTAGACCGCACGCCTCACACCGGTATTCACGCTCGGACAGGGCCAGCTTGGTTTTCACCGTGCCACAGCCCGAGCAGGTCTTACTGGACGGGTACCAGCGGTCGGCCACCACAAGCCGGCCGCCGTTCCGTCCGGTCCTGTACGCCAACTGGCGGCGGATCTCCGCGAATCCGGCGTCGGCGACGTGCCGGGCCAACCGCCGGTTGCGCAGCATGCCGGTGACGTTGAGGTCTTCCACCACAACGGTGCCGTACGTCGTGGCGAGCCGGGTGGTGAGCTTGTGCAGCCCGTCACGGCGCAGATGAGCGACCCGGGCGTGAGCGCGACCGAGCCGGCTCGCGGCCCGTTCCCACCGCTTCGAGGGACGTCGTCCGGTACGCCGGTCCGGGCCCTGCTTGCGCGACAGCGTCCGGCCGAGCGCATGCATCCGTTGCCGCGCGGCCACGAGGTGGCGCGGGTTGTCGACCAACTCGCCGGTGGACAGCACCGCGAGATGCCGGATACCGACGTCCACACCAACCACCGAGCCGGGTCGGGCCGGGCTGCGTTCGGCGCGTTCGACCTCGACGGTGAACGACACATGCCACCGTCCGCCATCACGACGCACTGTCGCGGACATGATCCGGGCGGTGCCGGCTTCAATACGGCGGGCGAGCTTGCGGGCGGACTCGTGCAACTTCAACCGGCCCAGCCGGGGTAGCACCACGTGCATCCGGTCCGGTTCGACCCGGATCGCCCCGGTGGTGAACCGTACGCTGGGCGTGGTACGGCGGCGGGACTTGAACCGGGGGAAACCCGACGGCCGACCGGCGCGTTTCCCGCTGCGGGAGTCAGTCCAGTTCTTCAACCCGCGAGCGAGCGCGTCGAGACCGGTGTTGAACGCCTCCTTCGACACCTCACCCCACCACGGCGCGACTTCGGGCTTCGCGGCGTTCCATGCCTTCCGAAGACCGGCCAGCGACCAGGACAGTGACGGCGTCAGCAACTCGTCTGGTACGCCGTAGGAGCGTTCGGCGATGCGCTGGTCCATGACCGCCTTGACCTTCGCGAGCGCCCAGTTGTGGGCGAGCCGGGCGGCCCCAGCGTGTGCAAGGACGTCGCGTTCCTGGCGCGAGGTGAGGTCGAGGGCGAACCGGTACGCCTGGATCGTTTTCACGCCGGGCCACTCTCGGTGGCGGCTTCGACCGCCCGGCGGGCACGGTTCGCGCCAGCGCGACGCCCGTACAGGCGGGCGCACAACGACGTCAGGATCTCCGTCACGTCGCGGACCAGATCATCGTCGACCTCAGCCGGGTCGACCACCAGCAGTCGGCGGCCCTGCGCGGCCAGCGCCGCCTCAACGTACTCGGCCCCGAACCGGGCGAACCGGTCCCGATGCTCAACCACGATCGTTGCCACCTTCGGGTCGCGCAGCAGCGCGAGGAACTTCTTGCGGTGCCCGTTCAACGCGGATCCAACCTCGGTCACCACCCGGTCGACGCCGAGTTTCCGCCCGGTGGCCCACACGGTGACCCGGGCGACTTGCCGGTCCAGGTCGGATTTCTGATCGGCTGAGGACACCCGGGCGTACACCACGGTCTGCCCCGTCTCGGCCGACGTGCCGGTGACCGGCTCACCGACCATGATCAGTCGACCGATCCGGTAGGTGGGAACAGGCAGCGTCCCGGCTGCGTACTGTCGCCGAGCGGTGATGTACGCGATGCCGGTCGACGCTGCCCACTCCTTGAGGTTCACGCGAGCATCATAGCAGCTTCAAGAGCGCCATAGATGCCCGGAGCGCCAACAGTCAGCTACCCCGGCTACAGGTCAGCCGCGTTCGGCCTGCGGGCGCTGCTGCTCGGAGTTCAGCTCGCCGAGCAGCTCGGACGCGGGCACCGGCTCGGGCGCCGGCAGCCCGGCCGGCCGGGCCTTGGCGCCGCCGGCCGCCGTACCGCCGCTGGTGACCTGCTCGGCGGCCCGCACCTCGTCGTTGACCCGCTGCGCCTCGGCGGCGGCGGCCTCGGCGGCCTCGGCCGCCTCCCGCTCCACGGCGCTGGAGTCGACCTGCTGCGACGGCGCGTCACCGACCATCTGGCTGAGCCCACCGAGCGCCCCGCCCAGACCTTCGAGGGCCTTGGTCAGCTCGGCCGGGACGATCCACATCTTGTTGGACTGGCCGTTGGCGATCTGCGGCAGCGCCTGCAGGTACTGGTAGGCGAGCACCTTCTGGCTCGGGTTGGCCTGGTGGATGGCGTCGAAGACGGTCCGGATCGCCTTCGCCTGGCCTTCGGCCTGCAGGATCCGGGCCTGCCGGTCACCGTCGGCGCGCAGCACGGCGGCCTGCTTCTCGCCCTCGGCACCGAGAATCTGCGACTGCTTGTGCCCCTCGGCGGTGAGGATCGCGGCGCGGCGGTCCCGCTCGGCGCGCATCTGCTTCTCCATCGAGTCGCGGATGCTCGGCGGCGGCTCGATCGCCTTGATCTCCACCCGGGTCACCTTGATGCCCCACCGGCCGGTGGTTTCGTCCAGCACGCCGGACAGGTGCTGGTTGATCTCCTCACGGCTGGTCAGCGCGCGCTCCAGGTCGAGCGAGCCGATGACGTTACGCAACGTGGTGACGGTGAGCTGCTCGATCGCCTGCAGAAAGTTGGCGATCTCGTAGGTGGCGGCCCGGGGATCGACGACCTTGAAGTACAAGACGGTGTCGATCGACACCACCAGGTTGTCCGAGGTGATCACCGGTTGGGGCGGGAAGCTGACCACCTGTTCCCGCATGTCGACCTTGGCCCGTACGGTGTCGACGAACGGGACGAGCAGGTTGAGACCGGGCGTCAGGGTGCGCTGGTACCGGCCGAGCCGTTCGACCAGGTCCATCCGCTGCTGCGGGACGATCCGCACCGCCCGGATCAGGGTTATCACTGTGATCAGAGCGACCGCCCCGACCAGCACCGCGATCACTAAGTCCATCGTCGTTCACCTTCTCGGCTCGGGAAATTCATGCCGGCTCGGGGTGTTCATGCCGGTCCGCCGCCGGTGACGTCGTCCCGCCAGACCAGCGCGGTGACGCCCTTGACCTGGATCACCTGTACCCGTTCGCCAGGGGCGAAGACCTGGATGCCGTCATACGAGCGGGCGCTCCACAGCTCGCCGTCGATCTTGACCTGGCCGCCGTCGGCATCCACCCGCTCCAGCACCAGCGCCGAGGCGCCCTCGATCGCCTGCACGCCGAACGGCTCCTCGCCACCGCTGAGCGCGGACTGCCGGTGCCGCTGGATGGCCGGCCGGACGGCGACCACGGTCAGCGCCGACACCGCGGCGAAGACCAGCGCCTGGGCGGCCACCGGGGCACCGAGAGCGGCGGCGAACGCCGCGGCGAACGCGCCGGCGGCGAACATGACGAGGAACAGCGTCGCGGTGAATAATTCCGCGACCGCCAGTACGACGCCCAATACGATCCACAGGACGGGTTCCACACACCGATCGTGACATGTATGCGCACCACCGGCGACCCTCGGACCGACAAATCGGGCAGCCATTAGTGAGTCGGACCAATACGGCCACCCTAAGTCACGATCCAACCCACCTGAGTCACGAGCAAGGAGCATGTAGGCGTGTCCGCACCCCTGTCCCCCGACACCATCAGCATGATCGACACTGCGGTCGCCGAGACCCAGTCGAACGGCCGGGCACCCTCCGTCGTCCTCGGCGTGCTCCGGGACCGGCGGCTGGTGCACATCGCGTCCGCCGGTGACCACCCGTCACCCCACCCCGACCTGCAGTACCGGATCGGCTCGATCACCAAGACCTTCACCGCCACCCTGGTGCTGCGGCTACGCGACGCCGGCCGGCTCGACCTCGACGACCGGCTCCGCGACCACCTGCCCGACGCCCCGTTCGAACGGATCACCCTGCGCCAACTCCTCGGCCACGCCGCCGGCCTGCAACGCGAACCGGACAGCGACACCTGGTGGGAACGCAGCACCGGCACCGACGTCGCCACTCTGCTGGCCGGGCTCGGACCGGACAAGATGGCCTTCCCGCCGCACCGCACGTACCACTACTCGAACCTGGCGTACGGGCTGCTCGGCGCCGCCCTGCACCGGATCACCGACACGCCGTGGAGCGACCTGGTCGCCACCGACATCCTCGGACCACTCGGCATGACCCGCACCACCTACCACCCCACCGCCCCGTACGCCGCCGGCTACGTGGTGCACCCGTGGCACGGCACGCTGCGCGAGGAGCCGCGTACCGACACCCGGGCGATGGCCCCCGCCGGCCAGCTCTGGTCCACCGTCGCCGACCTCAGCCGGTGGGCGGCGTTCCTCGCCGACCCGGACCCGGCGGTGCTGGGCCCCGACACGATGGCGGAGATGTGCCTGCCGGTGGCGATCAACGACCCGCAGCGGTGGACCGGCGGCCACGGGCTCGGCCCCGAGCTCTACCGGGTCGGGGAGCGGGTCTTCGCCGGCCACGGCGGCTCGATGCCCGGCTACGTCGCGCTGCTCGCCGTGCACCGTGGCACCGGCACCGCCGTGGTGGCCTTCGCCAACTCGTACGGCTTCGCCCGGGGTACCATCCGCGAACTGGGGCTGCGGGTACTGGCCGGGGTGCTGGACCGGGAACCGGTCGCGCCGCGTCCCTGGCGACCGGGCACCCTGCCGCCGCCGGAGATCGACGCTGTCTGCGGCCGGTGGTGGTGGATGGGACGGGAGATGCAGGTTTCCTGGGACGCCGACGCCGCCGAGCTGGTCCTCACCCTGCTCGGGCCGGTCCAGCCGGTGACGTCGCGGTTCGCCGCGCTGGGCGCGGACCGCTGGCAGGGCCGCAGCGGCGCCCAGCAGGGCGAGATCCTCACCGTACGGCGCGGACCGACCGGCACCCCGACAGCGCTGGACCTGGCCACCTTCGTCCTTACCCGCGACCCGGACGACCCCGGCTGACCGGACGACCCCGGCTGACCGGACGACCCCGGCTGACCGGACGACCTCGGCTGACCGGCCGCCGGCTCACTGCGGCGGTACGGTGACGAAGTCGATCAGCCGCTCCATCGCGTTGATCAGCGGCGTCTCCACGTCCTGGTAGCTGTCCACACTGGACAGGATTCGACGCCACAGCTGCGCCGGATCGGCCACGCCGACAGCCGCACAGACGCCTTCCTTCCACGGCTGTCCGGGTGGGATCCGGGGCCACTGCCGCAATCCGATCCGGTCCGGTCTGACCGCCTGCCACACGTCCACGTACGGATGCCCGGTCACCAGGACGTACGGCGAGGTGACCGCGGCGACGACCCGGCTCTCCTTGGACCCGGGGACCAAATGGTCGACCAGCACGCCAAGCCGGCGCTGCGGTCCGGGCGCGAAACCGGCCACCGCAGCGGCCAGCCCGTCGATGCCGTCCAGCGGTTCGACGACGACGCCCTCGACCCGCAGGTCGTCACCCCAGATCCGCTCGACGAGCGCGGCGTCGTGCACACCCTCCACCCAGATCCGACTGGCCTGGGCCACCCGGGCCGGTCGGTGGCCGACCGCGACCGAACCGGAAGCGGTGCGCTGCCGCTGCCGGGGCGCGGCGGGTGCCCGGGGCGGCCGGCGCAGCGTCACCGGCTGGCCGTCCAGCAGGAAACCGGCCGGTGCCAGCGGAAAGTGCCGTCGGCGACCGTGCCGGTCCTCCAGTGTCACCGCGCCGGATTCGAAACCGACGACCGCGCCGCAGAAACCGGAGTCGGCGTCCTCCACCACGAGGTCCGGCTCGGCGTCGACCTCCGGCACCACCCGACGGCGGCGCCAGTTGCCCGCCAACACGTCGTCGCCGTACCGCTGGTCACCACCCACGTCCGGCAGGCTAACCGCACCGGGCGACGGTGGCCCGCCGACGCGCCGACCGGACACCCCGACGGGGACCTGCCGCCCGGTGTCGAGACAACCGACAGCGCGGCACGTACCCTAGCGTGCATGTCCCCCGCAGCAGGCGCGGCGACCCTCGCGACGCGCCGCTCCAGCCGCTTCGTGGCCTGGGTGCGCGCATGGCGCGCCGGCCTGGTGCCGTACGACGAGATCGCCGACGAGATCGCCGGCGACGAGGAGCATCTGGTCGCCGACGCACCCGGTGCCTGGACCGACCTGCCGTTGCGCGACGCGCTGTCCTGCTTCGCGAAGCTGCCACCGGACGAGATCCGGCTGGCGTTGCCGGCCCCCGGCGACCCACGCGGTCTGCCCGGTCCAGGTGAGTTCACCGGCGCCGCGCTGCTGGCCGGCGAGGCGGTGGTGGCCCGTGGGCTGGGCGTCATCCCCGAGGTGCGCTCACACACGTCCGGTTCCGGGGTCACCTTCGAGACGGTGCTGTGGCGGATCTACCCGCTGCCGCAGGAGCTACCCGCCGCCGGGCACGCCGGGCCGAGCGCCGCCGAAGCCGAGGCCGAGCTGTCCACCGCACTGGCCGAGACGACCACGGCGCTGACCCGGCTGGACGTCGCGCACTGGCGGCCGGAGCTGGCCGGGGCGCTGGCCGCGCTGCGCCGCCCGGACGGCGGGATGGACCTGCCACCCGGCTTCGATCCGCGGGCTCGCCGGCTGTTCGCCCGGGCCAGCGTGCTGGACCAGGTGCTGGCGCTCGCCGAGCACGTCGCCCCCGGCGGCGCCGTCAACGGCTACGAGGCCCAGCAGCGCGACGCCGCGCTGCGGCCGCTGACCACTGCCTGCCGCCGGGCGCTGGTCGCCGCCTGCAACGCCCCGCTGCGGCCCTGACTGCCGAGCGCGGCCGGACGCCCCGACCAGATCTCGTCTCGATCAGATCTCGTCGATCAGGTCGGCCACCGACGCGACGATCCGCGACGGCCGGTACGGGTAGCGGTCGATGTCGGTACGGCTGCTGATCCCGGTGAGCACCAGGATCGTCTGCAGCCCCGCCTCCAGCCCGCACAGCACGTCGGTGTCCATCCGGTCACCGATCATCGCGGTGCTCTCCGAGTGCGCGTCGATCGTGTTCAACGCCGACCGCATCATCATCGGGTTCGGCTTGCCGACGAAGTACGGCTCCACCCCGGTCGCCTTCGAGATCATCGCCGCGACCGAGCCGGCCGCCGGCAGCGCGCCCTCGGTCGACGGCCCGGTCGGGTCCGGGTTGGTGCAGATGAACCGGGCACCGCCGTTGATCAGCCGGACCGCTTTGGTGATCGCTTCGAAGCTGTAGGTGCGGGTCTCCCCCAGCACCACGTAGTCCGGGGCGTAGTCGGACAGGATGTAGCCGACCGCGTGCATCGCCGTGGTCAGCCCGGCCTCACCGATGACGTACGCGGTGCCACCCGGCCGCTGGTCGGCGAGAAACTGCGCGGTAGCCAGCGCCGCTGTCCAGATCGCCTGCTCCGGCACGTCGAAACCCATCCGGGTGAGCCGGGCCTGCAGATCGCGGGGGGTGTAGATGGAGTTGTTGGTCAGCACCAGGAACGGTTTACCGGAAGCGCGCAACCGGTTGATGAACTCCGGCGCACCGGGGACCGGTTGGCCCTCGTGCACCAGCACACCGTCCATGTCGGTCAGCCAACTCTCGACGGGCTTACGGTCGGTCACGAGGATCTCCGGGGGGTGGAAGAGGCAATGCAGCAGTTCACCGGGCAGGTGTCCCAGACCGGCAGCGTACCGAGCCGTACCCGGGTGAGGGCGCCGTCCGGGCGCAGCCGTTCCGACACCAGGTCCCGGACCATCGACACGAAGGCCGGGTGGGTGCCGGGGCTGGCCGCCCGGGCGTACGCCAGACCGAGCTCCTTGGCGGTCGCCGCGGCCTCGGTGTCCAGGTCCCAGACCACCTCCAAGTGGTCGGAGACGAAACCGATCGGACTGACCACCACTGCGTCGACCCCCTGACCGGCGAGTTCCCGCAGGTGGTCGTTGACGTCCGGCTCCAGCCAGGGCACCTGCGGCGGCCCGGACCGGCTCTGCCAGACCAGGTCGTACGGCAGGTCCGGGGCGGCGTCGGCGGCGACCAGCCGGGCGGTCTCGGCCAGCTGGGCCTGGTAACGCCCGCCCTCCGGGCCGGCAGCGGCCGCCGCGCTGGTCGGGACCGAATGGGCGGTGAACACCAGCCGGGTACGCCGACGCAGCGCCGGGTCGATCGTGTCCAGCGCGGCCCGGACCGCTTCGACGTGTGGACCGACGAACCCGGGGTGATCGTGGAACTGCCGCAGCTTGTCGATCACCGGGGCGTCCGGGCCGACCGCCGACCGCGCCGCCGCGATGTCCTCCTGGTACTGCCGGCACGACGAGTAGCCGCCGTAGGCGCTGGTGGCGAAGGCGAGGGCGCGGCGGACCCCGTCGTCGCGCATCCGGGCCACCGTGTCGGTCAGCATCGGATGCCAGTTGCGGTTGCCCCAGTAGACCGGCAGGTCGAGCCCGTGGGCGGCGAAGTCGACGCGGATCGCGGCGAGCAGCTCCCGGCACTGCTGGTTGATCGGCGACACGCCGCCGAAGTGCTGGTAATGCTCGGCGACCTCGGCCAGCCGTTCCGGCGGCACGTTGCGGCCCCGGGTCACGTTGCGCAGGAAGGGCAGCACGTCCTGCGGACCTTCCGGGCCGCCGAACGACAGCAGAACCAGTGCGTCGTACGCCATGGGCCCTATTGTTCCTGGTCGGGCCGGGCCGGGCGGCGGCGCATCCCGAAGATCAGGCGCCGATGGCGTGGAAGCCGCCGTCGACGTGCACGATCTCACCGGTGGTCGCCGGGAACCAATCTGACAGCAGCGCCAGGCAGGCCCGCGCCGCCGGCTCCTGATCGGTCAACTGCCAGCCCAGCGGCGCCCGCTCGGTCCAGGCCTGCTCGAAGGCCTCGAAGCCGGGGATCGACTTGGCCGCCATGGTGCGCAGCGGGCCGGCGGAGACCAGGTTGCTGCGGATGCCCTTCGGTCCCAGGTGCAGCGCCAGGTAGCGGGACGCGGACTCCAGGCCGGCCTTGGCGACCCCCATCCAGTCGTAGACCGGCCAGGCCAGGGTGGCGTCGAAGGTCAGCCCGACGACCGCGCCGCCGGGACGCATCAGCGGCAGCGCCGCCATCGCCAGCGACTTGTACGAGAAGGTGGAGATGTGCAGCGCGGTGGCGACGTCGTCCCAGGGCGCGTCGAGGAAGCCGCCACCGAGGCAGCTCTGCGGGGCGAACCCGATCGAGTGCACCACCCCGTCGAGGCCGTCGACGTGTCCGGCAACCTTGTCGGCCAGCCCGGCCAGGTGCTCCGGGTTGGTCACGTCGAGCTCGATCACCGGCGCTTCGGCCGGCAGCCGCTTGGCGATCCGCTCCACCAGCGACATCCGGCCGAACCCGGTGAGCACGACGGTGGCACCGTTCTCCTGGGCGAGCTTCGCCACCGAGAAGGCGATCGACTGGTCGGTGATGACGCCGGTGACGAGCAGCCGCTTACCGGCCAGCAGTGCGGACACAGGTTTCTCCGTTCGGTGTTTCGTAGCCAGGTCGGGTCGGTGCGGTGTCACAGGTCGGTGCGGCGTCGACGGTCAGTGCCCCATGCCGAGGCCGCCGTCGACGGGAATGACCGCCCCGCAGATGTAACCGGCGGAGTCGCCGGCGAGCCACGTCACCGCGGCGGCCACCTCGTCGGCGGTGGCGAACCGACCGGCCGGGATGGCCTTGCGGTACTCGGCCTTGCGCTCCTCGGGCAGCGCCGCCGTCATGTCGGTCTCCACGTAGCCGGGGGCGACGACGTTGGCGGTGATGTTGCGTCCGCCGAGTTCGCGGGTGATCGACCGGGCCATGCCGACCAGGCCGGCCTTGCTCGCCGCGTAGTTGACCTGACCGGGCGAGCCGAGCAGGCCGACCACCGACGAGATGAAGATCAGCCGGCCCCAGCGGGCCCGCAGCATCTTCGTCGAAGCGCGCTTGGCGCAGCGGTACGCGCCGGTCAGGTTGGTGTCCAGCACCGAGGTGAACTGCTCCTCGGACATTCGCAGCAGCAGCGTGTCGTCGGTGACGCCGGCGTTGGCGACCAGCACCTCGACCGGCCCGAGCTCGGCTTCGACCGCGCCGAAGGCCTGGTCGACCGAGTCGGCGTCGGTGACGTCGCAGCGTACGCCGAACAGGCCGGCCTGCTCGGCGAAGCCGGACCGGTAGGTGACCGCGACCCGGTCGCCCTGCTTCGCGAACGTCTGCGCGATCGCCAGGCCGATGCCCCGGTTACCGCCGGTGACCAGTACGGTGCGGGCCACGTTCCCCCCTCGTCGTCGATGATCCGGCCTTGGAGACTAGGTGCTACCGCCGGGTAAGCAGTAACCCGGGGGTACTACCCCTGTGGTGTCTTGACACCAGGTCGGTCCGGTCGTAGCCGCAAAGTGGTGAAGTTAGTGGCCGCGCAGGTCGGTGCGGCCGGGCTGGCGATCCGGTGGTTGCGAGGCCGGATCGCCACCACCGCCCGGTGGTGGTCGGTGGTCGCGGCGGTGAACCGGCACGCGCTCGGCGTCTACCTGTGGCACCAGCCGGTACTCATCGGGCTGACGGTCGCCGCGCTGGGCTGGCCGGTGGGACCGCCGTCGCCGGGGTGCACACCGCGCCGGAGCATCCCGGGTGGCTGGTCGACCGGGCCGTCTATCTGCCGGTTCTCGCCGTCACACTGATCACGTTGCTGCGGATTGTGCCGACCTGCCGGCCCAGGTGTACGCTCTTGCCCGGTTCAACGGCCGGACGACCTGTGGAGGTGATCGCTGTGCGAGATAGCGATCCTCCTAGTCGTCGCCGGGCCACCGGTCGAGCGCGCTGAGGTCGGCGTGGCTCCTGGTGCGCCCGTGCGATCTGCCCGTGTCGCCCGTCAGCCCGCCCGCCGGTCACCCTGATCCACAGGTGGCCGGCCCGTCGCCGGAGTCCACCCTCGATGAACCGTTACGTCGCACCGCTGGGGTTCACCCTGGCCGCCGTCTGGATCGCCGTCATCTTCGCGCTGGCCAGCGGCGCACGGTGACGGGCCCCGGCCGGCGGCGGGTGTCCGTCGCCTGCCGGGCCGGGCCCTGTCACCTGCTGGTCCGGTCGGGCCGTCTCACGGCAGCCGCGAGGTCCACAGCAGACTGAGTACCGCCGCGCCCAACGCCAGCAGCAACGCCAGGGCCGCGTACCACTGGGTTATCTCCCGGGGCACGGTCCGCTGCCCGATCGACGAGCCCATGTCCTCGTACACCTGGTTGAGCTCGCCGACCGACGCCGCCTCGTAGAAGAAGCCGTTGGTCGCCTCAGCCAGCTCGGCCAGCGCGAACCGGTCCACCGGCACCCGCTGCACCTGGTTACCGATCTGCACCTGGCCGTCGTCGGTGCCGAACGCGATCGTCGACACCGGTACGTTGGCCGCCGACGCCGACGCAGCGGCCTCCTCGACCGACCGGCCCGAGGTGCGGTAGCCGTCCGACAGCAGCACGATCCGGGCCGGCGGCGGGCCCTGCGCACCGTCGGTCGGCACCAGCCGGATCGCCTCCAACGAAGTGAACACGGCCTCGCCGGTGGCGGTGGCCTCGGCCAGCACCAGACCGTCGATCGCCTGGGACACCGCAGCCCGGTCCTTGGTCGGCGAGACCAGCACGTTCGCCGACTTGGCGAACGCGACCAGCCCGATGTTGTAGCCCTCCGGCAGCTCCGCGACGAACTCCTTCGCCGCCTGCTGGGCCGCCTCGATCCGACTCGGAGTCACGTCGTCGGCCTCCATCGACAGCGACACGTCGATGGCGAGAATGACGGTGGCCCGCTCCAGCGACTCCTCAGCGTCGATCGACGGCCGGGCCAGCGCCGACGCCAGCACCAGCAGACTCAGCAGGAACGCCCCGGCGGCCAGGTGACGACGCCAGCCGAGGCCACGCGGGGCCAGCGTGCGCAGCAGGTCCACGTTGGTGAACCGGACCGCGTACGCCTTGCGGCGGAACTGACGCCACACGTACATCCCGGCGATCGCCAGAACCGGCAGCAGGGCGAGCAGCCACCAGGGCTGCAGGAAACGGATCATCGAGCTTCGCTTTCCGGGCGCGGGGTGGGGGCCGGGCGGGCGATGCCACGGGTACGGGCGTGCCGCTGCCCGGCGACGAACCGGACGATGTCCAGCAGCCAGTCCGAGTCGGTCCGCAGCCGCAGGTGGGCCGCGCCGGCACCGCGCAGAGTCTGCGCGATCGCCGCCCGCTGCGCCCCGGCCGCCTCGGCGTACCGCCGGCGCAGCCGCGGATCGGCGGTCTGCACCTCGTGCAGCGTGCCGGTCTCCGGGTCGGCCAGGGTCAGCACGCCGGCGTCGGGCAGCTCCAGCTCACGCGGATCGACCACCTCGACGGCGAGGACGTCGTGGCGGACCGCGAGTTTTCGGACCGGCCGGCCCCACTGCTGCGGCGGGGCCAGGAAGTCGGAGATCACCACGGCGACGCCGCGGCGACGCGGCGGCCGGTTCAGCATGTCGATCAGGGCACCGAGGTCGCTGCGGCCGGGTCGGGACTGGGTGCCGGCGATTGCCCGCAGCAGCCCGTGCGCCTCCTTGCGGCCGGTCCGCGCCGGCAGCCGGGAAAGGACGCCGCCGAGCGCCGGATCACCGGTGCCGATCACCGCGCCCACCCGGTTGCCGCCCCGCGCGCTCAGGTGCACCATCGCCGCCGCCGCCGAGACGGCCAGGTCCCGTTTGAGACAGCGGGCGGTGCCGAAGTCCAGGCTGGCCGACAGGTCCACCGCCACCCAGGCTTCCAACTCCCGGTCGGCGACGGTACGCCGTACGTGCGGCACGGTGGTCCGGGCCGTCACCGGCCAGTCCATCCGGCGCACGTCGTCACCGGGCCGGTACTCGGTCGACTCACCGGCCTCGCTGCCCGGACCGGGCAGCAGCCCCACGTAGTCGCCCTGCAGCAGGCCGTCGAGCTTGCGGGTGACGGTCAGGTAGAGCCGGGACAGCACCGCCTCCGCCCGGCCCGAGCTCGGCACCGCAGCGGTCACTGCGACTGCCCGGGCCAGCCGGCGCCACCGGGCGGGCCGGGCACCGCGGCGGCCGGCGCGGCATGTCCCATCGGTCCCACCGGCTGCGGCGTCGCGTTCTGCCGGGGAGCGACCGACGGCAGCGGCACCATCTGCATGATCCGCCCGACGACGTGGTCGGCGGGCACGTCGTCGGCGAGCGCGTCGTAGCTGAGCACCAGCCGGTGACGCAGGATGTCCGGGGCGATGTCCTGCACGTCCTGCGGCAACGCGTAGTCGCGCCCGCGCAGCAGCGCCAATGCCCGGGTGGCCCGCACGATGCCCAGCGAGGCACGCGGGCTGGCACCGTACTGGATCAGCTGCGCGACGTCCGGCATGCCGTGCTCGGCCGGCGCCCGGGTGGCCAGCACCAGGCGTACGGTGTAGTCGACCAGCGCGTTGTGCACGAACACCTTGTCCGCCTTGCGCTGCAGGTCGACCAGGTCGGTGGGCTTGAAAACGACGCTCGGCTGCGGCGCGTCCACCCCCATCCGGTAGACGATCTCCCGCTCCTCCGCGTCGGTCGGATAGCCCACCACGATCTTCATCAGGAACCGGTCGCGCTGCGCCTCCGGCAGCGGGTAGACGCCCTCCTGCTCGATCGGGTTCTGGGTGGCCATCACCAGGAACGGATCCGGTACGGGATGCGTCTGCCCGCCCAGCGACACCTGCCGCTCGCTCATCACCTCGAGCAGCGCCGACTGCACCTTGGCCGGCGCGCGGTTGATCTCGTCGGCGAGCAGGAAGTTGACGAACACCGGACCGAGCTCGATGTCGAACTTCTCGCTGGACTGCCGGTAGATCCGGGTGCCGACCAGGTCGGCGGGGACCAGGTCGGGGGTGAACTGGATCCGGGCGAACGAGCCACCGACGACGGTGGCCAGAGTCTCCACGGCGAGCGTCTTCGCCACCCCGGGGACGCCTTCCAGTAGGCAGTGCCCCCGGGCGAGCAGCGCGACGAACATCCGCTCGACCATCCGGTCCTGACCGACGATGACCCGTTTGACCTCGAACATCGCCCGCTCCAGCAGGGTCGCGTCGGCGGCCGGTGTCGCCTCGGGGGGCGACGGTGGCGCAGCGGTCGGTGTCGAAGATTCGGGCGTGGTCGGCTGGGCCACCGGTCCTCCACAGCGTGCTCTGGTGTCGTCAGGGTTCTGGCGTCGTCGGGTCGAAAAGGTCGTGCCGCACTAAGCGTCGCACGCCGGTCCGAACCGGCGGGCAGGGGCCGAGAAAGCACCGCCAGGTGGGTAGACACGAGGGGGATCGGCGTGTGTACGATTCAGCCGTCGCCGGGCGGCTTCCCCCGTGGCCGCCCGGCGCTCACTCCTTCAGGTGCGTGCCGCCCTGTCCCGGTGCCGTCCCCGGCATGCTGCCGACCTCGCCCGGTGCCGACCTGGACTCGCCTGGCGCCGGCCTAGACTCGTACCGTGGCCGCACCCCCCGATTCCGCCGACACCGCACCGGGCGAGCAGTTGGTCTGTTCTGCCAAGGGCTGCCGTGCCCCGGCGATCTGGGCGCTCAACTGGAACAACCCCCGGCTGCACCAGCCCGAACGCCGCAAGACCTGGCTGGCCTGCGCCGACCACCGGCACCGGCTCGGCGACTTCCTGCACGTACGTGGATTCCTCCGCGACGTGGCGCCGCTTGGCTGATCGCCTACGCTCGTAAGGGTGACCGAACAGTCCGCCGCACCGGCAGCCCCGATCAGCCCTCTGGAGCCCTGGCCGGAGACGGTGCAGTGGCAGCCCGTCTCCCGCGACCTGGTCTGGGTGGAGCTGATCCGGCTCGCCATCGGGATGAGTTTCCTGCTCGTCGGGCTCGGGGTCGGCTGGGCGGTCACCGGTTTCTGGTTCGTTGGCGTCGGCTTCGCCGCCGCCGTGCTGCTCACCGTGCTGCGGGTGGTGGCGACGGTGCGGGCCGTCTACGCCTGGGGGTACGCCGAGCGCGACGACGACCTGCTGGTGCGGCACGGGCTGCTGGTCCGCCGGCTGTCGATTGTCCCGTACGCCCGGATGCAGTTCGTCGACGTCTCCGCCGGCCCGCTGGAACGGGCCTTCGATTTGGCGACCGTGCAGCTGCACACGGCCGCAGCGGCCAGCGACGCCCGGGTGCCCGGGCTGCGGCCCGCCGAGGCGTCCCGGCTACGGGACCGGCTCACCGCGCTCGGCGAGATCCGGGCGGAGGGTCTGTGAGCCAGCCGCACGATCCGGTCCCGCCGCCGTACCCGCTGCCCGGACAGGCCTACCCGCTACCGGGCCAGCCGTACCCGCCGCACGGTCCGGTCGAGGAGCCCCGCCAGCGGCTGCATCCGCTGAGCCCGATCCTCAAGGGCAGCAGGGCCCTCGTGGTGATCATCGCCGGCCTGTCCTGGCAGACGCTCGGCCGGGTCGGCTTCGGTCGCTTCGCGCTGCTGGTCGTGCTGTGTCTGCTCGGCTACCTGGCGGTGGCGGTGATCAGCTGGTACAACACCGGCTACCACGTGGTCGGCCGTGAGCTGCGGATTCACGAAGGTCTGCTGTGGCGGCGGACCCGTGCCATCCCGCTGGAGCGGCTGCAGGCGGTCGAGGTTGTCCGGCCGCTGCTCGCCCAACTGACCGGCCTGGCCGAACTGCGGCTCGAAGTGGTCGGCGGTGGCCAGACCGAGGCGCCGCTGGCATATCTGACCGTCGCCGACGCCGCCACGCTGCGGGCCCGGCTGCTGGCGCTCGCCGGCCGCGCCAAGCCGGCCCCGGACGCGGCAGCTCCCGACGGGACGGCACCGCTGCCGGACGGCACCCCGGCCGGCCTGCCCGACCCGTCCGCGCCGCCACCCGGCCGGCTACTACACACCGTGGTCAACCGGGACCTGCTGATCAGCCAACTGCTCACCCCGCAGACCATGTTCCTGCCGTTCGGTGTCGCGTTCGTTATCACCCAGTTCGCGATGGACGCCACCTGGTCATTCGTGGCGGTCGCCAGCACCCTGACCGCCACCGCCGGGGTGATCCTGCAGCCGATCCGGCGGGTGCTCAGCGACTGGAACTTCCGGCTGGCCCGCGACGAGGTGGGTCTGCGGGTCCGGCACGGGCTGACCGAGACCCGGTCGCAGACCGTACCGCTGCACCGGATCCAGGCGATCGGTGCGACCTGGCCGCTGCTGTGGCGGGGGAAGAAGTGGCTGCGGTTGCGGTTGCACGTCGCCGGCTACGCCGCACCGGACGGGCAGGGTGGCGGCACCCAGTCCGACCAGTTGCTGCCGGTCGGCGTACTGCCCACCGCGAACCACATCCTCGCCGACGTGCTGCCCGGAATCGCGCTCGACGCGCTGCCGATGACGCCGCCGCCGCGCCGGGCCCGCTGGCTCAACCCGCTTGTGCAGCCGAAGCTCGGTGCCGGGCTTGCCAACGACGTGTTCAGTGTCCGCAGCGGGTTGCTGACCCGGCAGATGCTGGTCGTGCCGTACGCGAGGATGCAGAGCGTACGGGTGGTGCGCGGGCCGCTGCAGCGGCTGCTCGGGTTGGCCACCGTGTACGCCGACACCGCCGGCGGGCCGAGCGCCGCCGCCAAGGACCGGGACGTGGCCGAGGCGTGGTGGCTGGCGGCGGAGCTGAGCGACCGGGCCCGCGCCGCCCGCAGCACGCCAGCCGATCCGCCCTCGCCGCAGCCGTCGATCTAGAAGAGTCGTGGTCGATATACCGGCCAGATCCTTCTGTTGGTCCGTGCGACGACTGACCGGGCGAGATCGTCGCCGTCTTCAGGATGCCGCCCTACAAGCGGCAGTCCGGGTCCGCGGCGTCGCCCGCCGCGATCCCGGCGGGCGAGGCGAGCCGCGTCCACCGCAGGTGCCGGTCGCCGGGTCACCCGTCACCGTCGTCGTCCGGCTCGCCGGCCGGCATCAGCCCGGACAGGTGCAGCACAGCCCGGATGCGCCGGGCGGAGCTCGCGTCCCACCGGTCCAGGATGGCGAGTGCCCGCAGGAACGGCCGACACGGTGCCGGGATGCCGCCGCACCGGTGACACTCCCCGGTGGTGCGGTTCGGGATGTGGGTGCGGGCGGTGGAGTTCGCATCATGGACGACTCGGGCCAGCTCCGGTGACCAGGTAGGGTCGCCGCCTCGCGTCGGGTCGTCCGGGGCGCCAGCGGAAGTTGGCGCGATGCCGTGTCCCCCGGCGAGCTGGAAACGGTCGTCCTGGTCCGGATCTGTCTCCCCCGGGTTGCGCTTCGGCAGCGGCGGCCGGTTCGGTGTCGGATCGACGTTCCGCGGCACGCCGACTGAGGTGCAGCGGGCCAGCCTTGGCGTCCCACCGATCCCGTCGTTTCTGATCATCGTTGCTCCCTCGGATCGATTACGAACAGCGTGTATCTTTCTGTTGGGTTCCACCCTGGATTGCTGACCATGCTCAATGAAAGAAGGCGTTAGGCCCAGGGAATGCACGTGCTGTCCACGCCAGCAGAAGATCAACAAGTTTGAGCGATTTGGGGGATGTGAAGGTCTATGGCTGGGAGCGATTATCTGATATCGGAGCTACGCCGGCTGCGCGAGTCGTTCGGGCTGACCCAGGATGCGTGGGCCGACCGGATCCACTTCTCGGCGAAGCACGTGGGTGCCATCGAGCGCGGCGAGCGGCCCGCACTGCCGGACTACCTGAAGGCCGTCGACAAGGTGTTCGGCACCGCGCTGGTCAGGTTCTATCGGGAGTTCGTCCGGGGCGACTGGACACCCGTGTGGTACCGGCCGTTCGTCGAGTACGAAGGCCGGGCGACCCTGCTGCGGGTCTACCATCCGACGCTGATCCCCGGACTGCTGCAAACCGAGGCGTACGCACGCGCACTCCTGCCGGCGATGAACGTCCCGGCCGAGGACGTCGAACAGACGCTCGCGGCACGGCTGGACCGGCAAGAGATCATCACCCGAACCACCAGCCCGTGCCGCCTGGTCGTGATACTCGACGAAATGGCGATCCGCCGCACCTCCGGCGGGCCGGAAGTGATGCGCGAGCAGCTCAAAGCACTGACGGAGGTGGGCGATCGACCGAATGTACAGATCCACGTGGTGCCACTGGCCACCCCGGCGTATGTCGGGATGTACGGCCCGATCGTCCTGGCCTCGGTTGAGGGTCGCACAGTTGGCTTCCTCGAAGGCCACCAGGAAGGCCGGGTGGTGGAGTCGCCCGACCGCACCGCGAGCCTGGAGAGCGACTGGGAGTCGATCCGGCAGTACGCTCTACCCTGCGCGCAGTCGCTCGAACTGATCACGAAGGCGGGAGAGACATGGACCTGACCAAGCCTCGTTGGCGTAAGAGCACCAAGTCCGACACAGGGGCCTGCGTCGAGGTGGCCGACAACATCACCGGGCGCGTCCTCGTGCGGGACACCAAGGACCGCGACGGCGCGATGCTGACCTTCGGACCGACCGCGTGGCGGTCCTTCGTGTCGACGGCTGCCACTCTGAAGCCTTGAGCCATCGGACAGCGCCGAGTCAGCCGTAGGCCGGATCACCCAGGCTTGGCTCCGCCCTCGCGGTTGGAGCCAAGCCTGGGTCGTCCTGTTGAGCTGCGGCGCTCTCGCTCGCCGGTAGCCGGTACGTCGTCCGCAGCGACGACAGCAGGGCCGGCAGGAAGGTGGCGGTCATCCCGGCCGTGCCGATCCACAGTACGGCCGACGCCCCGAACAGGCCGCCGAGCGCACCGCCGAGCAGCGCTGCGACCGGCATGCTGCCCCACTGGACGAAGCGGACCGTGGCGCTCATCCGGGCCAGCAGCCGATCCGGAGTGACGCTCTGTTGCAGGCCTGCCTGCGCGACAAGCCGGACCACCCCGCCGAAGGACAGCAGTGCCAGCCCGGCCACAGCAAGCCAGGTCGGCCAGCCGACACTTGTTGCTGGCAGCAGCGCGGCGGCCGGAGCGGTGCACAGCGGCGCCAGCCAGATCGCCGGACCCGGGCCGACCCTGGCGATCAGCCGGCCGGCCAGCAGCGCGCCGACGAACCCACCGCAGGCCATCGCCGAGAGCACCGAGCCGATGCCGGACGTACTCAGATCCAGCTGCCGGGCCAGGAAGACCAGCAGCATCGTCTGGTACACGACGAGGAAGAGACTGAAGAAGCCGTCGGTGAACAGCATCGGCCGCAGCAGCCGATGACCGAGAACGAAGCGCAGTCCTTCGGCAACCTCCCGGATCAGCTGCCGATCGGTTGCTTCCGGCCGCACCACCTCGACAGTACGGATTCGCAGCATGCCGAGCGCGGACAACAGCATCCCGGCGGCGCTCACGATCAGCGTGAGCGGTGCACCGAGCCAGCCGACCAGGGGACCCGCCAGACCGGGGCCACTGATGCTGACGGCGGAACGGACCGCAGCGATCCTGCTGTTCGCCTCGACCAGGTGGTCACGACCGACCAACGTAGGGACATAGCTTGTATATCCGACCTCGAACAGTACGGTCAGCAGTCCGTGGCCGAGAGCAATCGCGTACAGCAGCCAGATCGACAGCGCATCGGCCCACCAGGCCAGCGGTAGCGTCATCAGCAGCGCGGCTCGGAGGGAATCCGTGTTGACCATCACCGGGCGCTTGCGCCACCGGTCGACCCACGCACCCGCCGGCAGCCCGATCAGCAGCGACCCGGCCGTGGTCATCGCGGTCAGCACGCCGACCTCGAGCTCGTCCGCGTCCAGCCAGAGGATCGCCACCAGCGGCAGCGCGAGGTAGACGAACCGATCGGCGATTTGCCCGGCGACGGTCGCACCGAAGAACCATCGGAAGTTGACCGACTCGAAGGAGTAGCAGTCCGGGTCGGCCAGACCGGGTCGGATCGCGTACGTCGCGTCGTCCTTGAGCAGTTGCGGGCTGTCGGCGGTGACCACGTCGGTGTAGGCCAGGCTGTCGCGGTGCCGCAGGTAGCGGTCGGTGAAGCCGGGTGTGGTGACCCGCAGCGACAGCCGAGTGTCCAGCGGCAGGGCGACCGGGGTACGCGACGGCAGCGCCCGGGAGGTGGCGATCAGCGCCAGATTGGCCGCCCCGACCCGGGCCTCGTCCATCTTGACCACCTGCCGGTCGTAGGTGAGGAAGCCGTTCAGCTCGCCCTCGACGTCGGTGATCTCGGTGTAGACGGCGGCGCCCCAGCGACTGGCAGCAGTTGTACCCGCTGTGGGTGTTGACCAGCCGGGTCGGGTCGAGGTCCTTGACGGCCTGGCCGACCCGGATCGTGTCGGCCAGGGCCCGCTCGCCCCAGCCTTCGTTGTAGACGACGTAGGCGACCACCGACGGCGAGTTGCGGTGCTCGTTGACGATCTGGCGCGCCTCGGCCTCGAACTGGGCCTGCTGGGCGTCGGCCGGGTCGATGTCCTGGGCGGTCATCGACGGGATGTCCTGCCACACCAGCAGGCCGAGCCGGTCCGCGTGGTAGAACCAGCGCTGCGGTTCGACCTTGATGTGCTTACGCACCATGTTGAACCCGAGGTCCTTGTGTTTGCGCAGGTCGAAGGCGAGTGCTTCGTCGGTCGGCGCAGTGTAGACACCGTCGGGCCAGTAGCCCTGGTCGAGGGTGCCGAGCTGGAAGACGAACTCGCCGTTGAGGGTCGGTCGCGGTACCCCGTCGATGGTCCGTACGCCGACCTCCCGCATACCGAAGTAGTGGGTGGTCCGGTCGACGGCCCGGCCGTTGCGGTCCCGCAGGGTGACGCGCAGGTCGTAGAGGTACGGGTCGTCCGGGGACCAGCGGCGAGCGTCCGGCACCGGTACGGCGAACTCGGTGAAGCCGCCAGTGGCGGTGCCGACGACGGTGGCTCCGGCGAGGGCTTCGGCGCGGACGGTGTGGCCGGTGGTGTCGCCTCGGGTGGCCACCCGGATCCGGATGGTGTCGCTGGCCAGGTCGGGGCGCAGGTCGACGTCGCTGATCGAGGTGGCCGGGGTGGGTTCCAGCCAGACGGTCTGCCAGATGCCCGAGGCCGGGGTGGTAGAAGATGCCGCCGGGGGTACGGGTCTGTTTGCCGATCGGTGGCAGGCTGCCATGCTGCCGGCTGTCGGTCGGGTCCCAGACCGCGACGATCAGTTCGTTGGGGCCGCGACGCAGCGCACGAGTGATGTCGAAGCTGAAGGCGTCGTAACCGCCGGTGTGATCGCCGAGCCGCCTGCCGTTGACCCAGACGGTGGCCTGCCAGTCAACGGCTCCGAAGTGCAGCTGCACCCGCCGCCCGGTCCAGCTGCGCGGAACGGTGAAGGTGCGCCGGTAGGTCAGATGGTGCCGGTCGTCGTCGGCAGCCCGGCCGATGCCGGACAGCGCCGATTCGACCGGGAACGGCACGTTGACCCGTTCGGGCAGATCGACGCCGAACTGTGGAGCGTCGTCGGTGGTGGACTGTCGCAGTTGCCATTCGCCGTTGAGGTTGCGCCAGTCGGGGCGGGTCATCTGCGGTCTGGGGTATTCGGCCAGCGGGGTGCCGGTGAGCGCCTCGGCGGTCCACGGGGTGGTCAGCGGCGCGGGGCGGGCGGGCACCGCGACGGCGGCCGAGGGCGCGACGAGCAGGCCGGCGGCTGCGGTCGCTGCCGCAACAGCGGTCCAACGGGTACGGGCGGTCCAGCGGGTACGAGGGCTGCCGGGACGGGCGGTGGGAGTGGGCGATCGCATGTCGTCTCCATCGGTGGACGGGCCGGGGACGGGATCGGATCAGGGAACACATCGAGGCACGTCGAGGTTTGTTTATAACGTTATAGACGCCCGGTCGACCGCCGTCAATCTCCGCCCGTCGATGTGTGCCAGGATCGACGGATGGGTGCCAGTCTGCGGAGCATCGCCGAGCGCGCGGGCGTCTCACTGGCCACGGTCTCCAACGTGGTCAACGGCTACCGGCCGGTGGCCGAACCCACCCGACGCCGGGTGCAGCAGGCCATCGACGAACTCGGCTACACCCCGAACCTCAGCGCGCGGCACCTGCGGCGCGGCCGGACCGGACTGATCGCGCTGGCCATTCCCGAGCTGACCAACCCGTACTTCGCCGAGCTGGCGGAGACGGCGATCCGGGAGGCTGCGGCCCTCGGCTACACCCTGGTGATGGAGAGCACCGACGCCGACCCCGACACGGAGCTGGCGCTGCTCGGCGGCTCCCGCCGGCACGTGGTCGACGGACTGATCCTCAGCCCGGTGCGAATCGGCCGCGCCGAGGTGCTCGCCCGCCGCGACGCGCTACCGCTGGTCCTCATCGGCGAGGGCGTCTCCGACGTGCCGCATGACCACATCGCCATCGACAACGTCGCGGCCAGCCGCGCGGCGGTGGCGCACCTGGTCGCGCTCGGCCGCCGCCGGATCGCCTTCATCGGGGCCCGGGGCCACGACGACCGACAGTCGGCGCAGCTGCGGCTGCGCGGTTTCCGGGCGGGCATCGCCGCCGCCGGGCTGCCCGACCGACCGGAACTGACCGTGGTCACCGACCGGTTCGGCCGGGCCGACGGCTCGGCCGCGATGCGTCGGCTGCTCACCCTCACCGAGCCACCGGACGCGGTCCTCGCGTACAACGACCTGATCGCGCTCGGCGCGATGCGCGCCGCCGCCGACGCCGGCCGGCGGATCCCGCAGGACGTCGCGGTCGTCGGGATCGACGACATCGAGGAGGGACGGTACGCCAACCCGAGCCTGACCAGTATCTCCCCTGACAAGGCGGCGATCGCCCGGCTGGCGGTCCGACGGCTGGTCGACCGGATCGAAGGGCGTCCGCCCCGGCCGCCGTACGATGTGCGGACCCCGTTCACCATGGCAGTCCGGCAGAGCACCGTCGGCGCGCGGTCCGGCTTTCGTGGTCCGACACAGGTCGAGCACCTAGGCTGATTGGTCATGGGACACACGCCGGAGAACAGCTTCCGCCCGGGTGCCACCGCCCGGGTCGAGCTGACCGTGACCGATTCCGACACCGCCCAGGCGGTCGGCTCGGGCGACGTACCGGTCCTCGGTACCCCGCGGCTGCTCGCCCTGGCCGAGGCGGCGACGGTCGCCGCCACCGCCACCGGGCTGCCACCCGGCATGACCACCGTCGGCACCCGGGTCGAGCTGGACCACCGGGCGGCGACGCCGGTCGGCCGTACGGTGGCCGCGCTGGCCCGGCTGACCGAGGTCGACGGGCGGCGGCTGGTCTTCGAGGTGGTGGTGTTCGAGGCGGGCACGACCATCGCGCAGGGCCGTATCGAGCGGGCCCTGGTCGACCGGCACCGGTTCGTCGAGCGGGCCTTCGACCGCACGCCGGCGCCGCGGGCCGGCGACGACCCCACCGGTGAGCGGGCAGTCTCCGGATGAGTGCCCGGTTCGTCGAGGTCGGCGACCGGGTGTATGTGCTGCGCCGACCCCGGCTCGACGTCAACTCGACGCTGGTCGTCGGCGCGGCCGCCGCCGTGCTCGTCGACACCGGCAGTACGCCGGCCGAGGCCGCCGAGCTGGTCGAGGCGGCCCGGCGGATCACCCACCTGCCCTGGTCGGTGGTGAACACCCATCACCACTTCGACCACTGCTTCGGCAACCAGGTGGCCGCCGGGGATCCGCCCGCGCCGGTGTGGGCCCACCAGGAGGCGGCCCGGCTGCTGGCCCGCCCGGTCGAGGTGGTCCGCGACGAGGCGTACCGCGAGATGATCGGCCACGATCCGCAGCTGGCCGAGCAGCTCAGCCACGCGGTGGTCCACCCACCGGACCGTACGGTGACCCGCGCCGCGACGCTCGACCTGGGCGGCCGGGTGGTTGAGCTGTGGCATCCCGGGCGCGGGCACACAGTCGGCGACCTGGTGGTGCACGTCCCGGACGCGGACCTGCTGGTCGCCGGTGACCTGGTCGAGCAGGGTGCCCCACCGTCGTTCGACGACGCCTACCCGCTGGAGTGGCCGGACACCCTCGCGGCGGTGCTGCGGCGCCTCGGGCCGGCCAGTGTCGTGGTGCCCGGCCACGGCACCTGCGTCGGCGTCGACTTCGTCCGGGCCCAGCACGCTGACCTGGTGGCGTTGGAGTGGCTGATCCGCGACGGGCACGCCGACGGGGCGCCGCCGGAACAGGTCGCCGCGCGGGCACCGTTCGGGCCGCAGGCGGCGGGCACCGCGGTCGTCCGCGGCTACGCCGAACTGTCCAACCGGGCCTGACCGCACTCGGCGCGACCGACGGGAGCCGGCGACGGCGGTCCGGAGTCGATGGTGAGTAGGGCGGGCAGCGGACCCGCGTCGGCGTCGACGAGGTCACCGAGGCGAACCTCGTCGAGCGCGGAGAGGAAGGCCGCTCGGGCCCGGCGCAGCTCGACGCGCAGTCGGCAGTCGGCGCGCAGCGGGCAGGCCGGCTGGTCGCAGGAGACAACCTCACCGTCGCCTTCGAAAGCCCGTACCACCTGGGCCACGGTCATCTCGGCGGCGGCCGGGACGAACGCGGTGCCGCCTGCCCGGCCCCGCACCGTGACCAGAACGCCGATCCGTTGCAACCGCTGCACCACCTTGGCGACGTGGCTGCGCGGCAGGGCGAGCCGGGCGGCCAGGTCGTCCACCGTGGTACGGGTGCGAGACGCGGCGGTGAACATGGCGACCCGTAACGCCATGTCCGTGGACCGGTTGAGCTTCACGTCCCGACCCTAGTCAGCCACGGCAGACGGCACGGCCCGGCGTGAACGGCCCGGCCCGGCGCGGTGTGATCGGGGCTCGGGACCAATGGCCCTAAAAGAGGAGTCACAGATTCCTGTTTAGTGGCGTCGTACCCGTCCGATCCCCAAAGGAGTGACCGTGCTCTCGAAGTCCTCAGCAGCGGTGGTGACCGCGACCCTGCCCGTCGTACAGACCCACGGCGAGGCCATCACCAGCCGGTTCTACCAGCGGATGTTCGCCGCCCATCCGGAGCTGCTGGATCTGTTCAACCGGGGTAACCAGGCGACCGGCCGCCAGCAGGCGGCGCTGGCCGCCGCGGTGGTCGCCTACGCCGAGCACCTGACCGGGCGCAGCACGCTGCCCTGGGCGCCGATCCTGGACCGGATCGCACACAAGCACGCCTCCCTCGGCATCACCGCCACTCAGTATCCGATCGTCGGACGCCATCTGCTCGCCGCCGTCGGCGAGGTGCTCGGCGACGCCGTGACGCCCGAGGTCGCGGCGGCGTGGGACGAGGTCTACTGGCTACTGGCCTGCGAGCTGATCGCCCGGGAGGCCCGGCTGTACACCGTCGCCGGCCTTCCCTTGCGGGCCGGTGCCGGCTGGCGGCCGTGGCGGATCGTCGAGAGGATTCCGGAGACCGCCGACATCGTGTCGCTGATCCTGGCCCCGGCCGACGGCGACCCGGCACCCACCTTCACCCCCGGCCAGTACGTCTCGGTCGCGGTTGATCTGGCCGGCGGCCAGGGTCAGCAGATCCGCCAGTACAGTCTGTCCGGCCGTCCCGGCGCCGCGACCTGGCGGATCACCGTCAAACGGCTCCGGGGCGGGGCCGGCGCGGCGGGCGGGTCAGCCGGGTCGCCGGCACCGGACGGAACAGTCTCCAGCCAGCTGCACGACCGGACCGCCGTCGGTGACGTCCTGCGGCTGAGCCCGGCGTTCGGCGAGGTCAGCTCCATCGGCGCGCTCGGCGTGCCGCTGCTGCTGGTCAGTGCCGGGATCGGCGTCACCCCGGCGATGGCCGCCCTCGCCCAGCTGGGCGCGGTCGCGCCGGCCCGCGAGGTGGTGCTGGTGCACGCCGACCGGTCGGCGGCCGCGCACCCGTTGCGCCACGAGCTGCCGGAGCTCCAGCAGCGGATGCCCAACCTGTCGGTACACCTGTGGTACGAGGACGCCACCGACGGCGGGCTCCCCGATTTGAAGGCGACGATCCACCCCGGATGGGTCGATCCGGCACGGATCCCGCTCGCACCGGACACGTACGCGCACCTGTGCGGGCCGGTGCCGTTCATGGCGCAGGTTCGTGGCGAGCTGCTGCGCCGGGGCATGCCGGCTGAGCGGATCGGCTACGAGGTGTTCGGGCCGGGGATGCTGGCAGGCTGAGCCGCCGACACCGCCGTCGGCGGGCGACGGTCAACAGCACCGCCGAGTCCTCGTCGGCGTACAGCGCGTGCCGGGCATCCGGGATGACCAGCAGGTCGCCCGTCTCGCCCGGCCAGGACCGGTCTCCGGCGACCAGCCGGATCCGGCCACGCAGGTGCTGCGCACGTTCTGCCGCCGCTCACCCCGAGAGCCACTCATCTCGAGAGCCGCTCAACCCGAGACAAGAGCCGGCAGGACCGTACCGATCGGCTCGCGCACCACCGCGTCGGCGATCGTGTCGTACGGGGTCGGCGCGGCGTTGATGATCACGACGCGGGCACCGGACTCGGCGGCGATCTCGACCAGCCGGCGGCCGGCTGCACCGTCAGCGAGGTGCCGACGGCGAGCATCAGGTCGCAGTCGGCGACGGCCCGCGCCGCCCGCCGCAGGGTCGGTCCGTGCAGCGACTGGCCGAACGAGATCGTCGCCGTCTTGAGGATGCCGGCGCAGTGCCGGCAAGCCGGGTCGTCCTCACCGGCGGCCACCCGGTCCAGGACCTCCTGGATGCCCGTACGGTCGGCGCAGCCGAGGCATTCGGCCTCGTACAACGTGCCGTGGATTTCGATCACGGTGTCCGGTGAGTTGCCGGCCCGCTGATGCAGCCCGTCGATGTTCTGGGTGACGATCGCAGCCAGCTTGCCGGCGCGCTCCCACTCGACCAACGCGGCGTGGCCGACGGAGTCTGTGGAGATGCCGGCTCCGGTCGACGCAACGATCCGGCGGGCGTCGGCGACCCATTCGGTGACCTGTCGGATGTCGACGTCGTCGCGTAGACCGCTCATCCTGCGACGGTAGCCGGCGTCACCGTCGGACGACGACTCCGGCCGGGCCAGCGCGTCCTCGTCCGGCCAGACCATGACCACCGACGGATTCCACTCCACCGGCCGAAACGGGGACAACGCACACGAGTTCCCGGTCACCTGTTCACGGGTGACCGGGAACTCGTCACGTTTGCCGTGAGCTATTAGCAGGACTGCGTCACATACCCGGTGGCCGCGCCGACGTGGGATGCCACCTCACGCCAGATTCCACCCGATAACGTGGCTTCAACCTGCGATCTCTACCGCCCCTATAGATCCCATTACCATCCGTCGGTTGCGGTCTTCTTGCGGCATCATCGGCGTCCGGCGGGGCTATGTCCCATCGGCCACCAATCTGCCCATCAAGAAATGCACCGCGCATCGAGTCAGCACCACGATCGTCGCCGCGCGGTACATCACCACCGTCACCACGAGAAAACTGACCACTAGAATACTCTACGTAGATACGTTGTATGCGATAGCCGATCGGACGACGAACACCTGGCTGACTGCGCTCAACAGCACGCGCCGCAATGAGGTAATCACTCACGAGCCGGTCGACTGCAGCACCTTCCGTCTCCGCCTCGACGAAGGCCTCGACTTCGATGACCCCTTCGACAGCGTCACTGGAGGTCGAAATATCTGCGACCTTAGCGGCATCCGCAACCCCGAGGATCCCTTCCAAGATGTGTTTTGCATCTGCGTGCAGTTCGGCCTCGACTGGCCGCAAGCCGGAGCTCCACCATCGGGGCACGACTCGCAAGACGACTCTAACCTCCACTCCCGCACCAGCTCCCTATGGGATCCAAGCCTCCAATTCCGCTTCCGCACCCTTCTGGGGCGCCGCCGACAGTCTAGCGAGTTAGCCCAATCCAGAAGTCTCTTGGCATACCTCTCGGCGTTCTGCGGGCGCCAGCTTACACTTCTCTGATGGCAACCCTTGGCGCAGACAATCGCTCCCTCCGGTTGATCCAGTTCAACCGTGAAATTGCGGATTCTCAGATCCTCCAAGACGTTATTGACCTCGATATCGGGATGGATTTGGAATCCAAACGCTCCCATTCTTCTCCCAACGTTGGGCACCCCTACCGCACGGCGCAGCGGTCCGTACCACAACGAGCGGATGCCCCATGGGTGACGCGGAGACTTTGTGGATCTCTAAGCACTCAGCACTTCAGCGCCAAGAGGCCCCGAGCATCAAGGCTTATCAGTATTCATACCAGCGCATACTTATCATCCTGGTAACTTACCGCAGTTCCATAAATGTCGACGGACAATCTGTCCGTCGACCCATTTCCGGAGGCACCCGCAGCAGCGGACACGCCGGCCGTGATGTACGCGAGGCGGCGTCGAAGTCCGACGCAGTGAGCGCCAACCATGGCCGAGATCCGGGCGGTCGCCGCAACCCACCGTCTGACAACTCTGGCGAGGCGGACCGGTACGAGCCCGATCCGGACTGGACTAGGCCTGCGTGTGGACGAGCTGCGGGGAGCATGGCGGCCAACGGACGCTTGCACGCGAGCCCCAGACGCGGACGTGACCGGAGCCTCATCCGGTTAGCGCTCACCTACACCGGTCAAGGTTCCAGCGATACTCGTGTGAGATGTCCGCGAAACCTGGGTCCCACGTGGATTCTCACCTGGATGGAGCCGACTGCCACCGAGGTCGCCGACCGGGTGCACGCGCTGCCGACCCGGTCTCGCCGCCAACGTCAGCGACGACCAGGTCAGCCGGGCGCAAAAAGTCAGCCGAAACGTTCGGCGACGGCCGCCCGGGTGGGCATCGACACCGCGCCGCCCGGTGACTCGCACACCAGCCCCGCCACCTGTAGGGCGAACCCGACCCGGGCGGCCCAGCCGACGGCGTCGGCCGGCAGCCCGGTGCCGAGCAGTTCGGCGATCAGTGCGGCCATCACCGAGTCGCCGGCGCCGGTGGCGTCGACCGCGGCCACCGTCGGGGCGGCCACGGTCAGCACCTCGCGGCCGGCGCTGACCAGGGCGCCGGCCGCGCCCCGGGTGACCACCACCGCACCGGCACCGAGATCGTGCAGCAGCGCGGCGGCGGTCACCGGGTCGGCACCGTCGTAGAGCACCTCGGCGTCGGCGGCGCTCAGCTTGACCAGGTCGGCGGTTGCCGCGAAGCCGGCGACGACCTGCCGGTACGCAGCCAGCGAAGCGGTGTCGGGCAGCAGCCGGGGCCGGACGTTGGGGTCGAACACCCGCAGCCCGCCGGTGCCCGCCCAGGCCTGTCGGGCGGCGACCCGGGTCGGCTCGCACAGCAGCGCGATAGAGCCGCAGTAGAGCACGGCGGCGTCGCCGACCAGTTTCCCATCGAGGCTGGCCGGTTCGAGCAGCCCGTACGAGGGTGGGTCGCCGTAGAAGCGGAAGTCCGGCTCGGCGCCGGTGAAGGTGGCCACCGCCAGGGTGGTGGGCGCGGGCACGGTGACCATGGCCCGGTCGCCGACCCCGGCGGTACGCAGGAAGTCTCGGATCCGGTCGGCGAGCGGGTCGTCGCCGAGGGCCCCGGCGAACTCGACCGCACCGCCGAGCCGGGCGACGCCGACCGCGACGTTCAGCGGCGCCCCGCCGATCACCTGGCGGTAGACCGGTTGGCCGGCGCATTCGCCGTCGAGCAGGTCGATCAGTGCCTCGCCGAGCACCACCGCGTACCGCATGGATCTTCCTTCCACCTGCAGTTTTGCCGCTCCGAAGTCTGCCAGGTCGGCGCCCCGGCACCGGCCGCCACCCCGCACCCCGCACCTCACATCGAGCAGCGACTATTGCACTTCCGATCGATGTATGGTGGGATATCGATTACCAGGACGGCGTGGGGGCAACTCGCTGTCCTTCGGACTCGCCGGGAGCTGCGCGAGCGCGCTAGACGTCCATCGGACGGCACGTCGGTCGACCGCGTCCGCGGCACGGCCGGCCAGTCGCCGTTCCTCCTTATGTTTCCTGACGTTCCGCCATGTCGGAACCCATCGCCCTGTCCGCCGGCCCGGGTCTGTCCCGTGCCGTGGACCGGTTCACGAAGGAGTCTCGGTGAAAGCTCTACGCAGAGTGGCGGTAGTCGCCGCCGCTTCCGCGCTCACCGCCGGCCTGCTCACGGTGGTGACCCCCAACGCGGCTTCCGCGCACGGTGCCGCCATGGCGCCGGGCAGCCGCACCTACCTCTGCTGGGTCGACGGTCTGTCGCAGTCCGGCCAGATCATCCCGCAGAACCCGGCCTGCTCGGCCGCCGTCGCCCAGAGCGGCGCCAACTCGCTGTACAACTGGTTCAGTGTGCTGCGCTCCGACGCGGGTGGCCGCACCACCGGTTTCATCCCCGACGGACAGCTGTGCAGCGGTGGCAACTCCGGCTTCTCCGGCTACAACCTGGCCCGCAACGACTGGCCGCTGACCCACCTGACCGCCGGTGCCCGGATGGAGTTCAAGTACAGCAACTGGGCCCACCACCCTGGCACGTTCTACTTCTACGTGACCAAGGACAGCTGGAGCCCGAACCGCGCGCTGGCCTGGAGCGACCTGGAGGCGACGCCGTTCCTGACGGTGACCAACCCGCCGCAGCGGGGCGCGGTCGGCACCAACGACGGCCATTACTACTTCAGCGGCAACCTGCCCAGCAACAAGAGCGGCCGGCACATCATCTACTCGCGGTGGGTCCGCTCGGACAGCCAGGAGAACTTCTTCGGCTGCTCGGACGTCACGTTCGACGGTGGCAACGGTGAGGTCACCGGGATCGGGGGCAACCCGAACCCGACCCCGCCGCCGACCACCGCTCCGCCGCCCACCACGGCCCCGCCGACCACCGCGCCCCCGACCAGCAACCCGCCCACCGGCGGCTGCTCGGCGACCTACCGGACCACCAGCTCCTGGTCCGGTGGATTCCAGGGTGAGGTGACGGTCACCAACAACAGCTCCGCGAGCATCGGCGGATGGACCACGACCCTGAACTTCGGCAGCGGGGTCACCATCAACAGCCTGTGGAGCGGCACCCACACGGTGAGCGGATCGAGTGTCACCGTCCGCAACGCGGCCTGGAACGGGTCGCTGTCGCCGAGCGGGTCGACCACGTTCGGCTTCGTCGCCAACGGCAGCCCCGGCACACCGTCGACGGCCTGCTCCGCGAGCTGATCCACCGCCGCACACGGCAGATCCCCACCTGACCGGGCCCGGCAGCGCAAACGCTGCCGGGCCCGGTCGGTGCGTGGCCTCGCAGGTCGAGTCGACGCGTGACTCGGTAGTCCCGGCGACGCGGACCGCGGTGGGTCAGGCCACCATCGACCCGACCACCGGCTTGGTGAGCAGCGCCGACTGGTTGCGCCGGATGCCGGGGTCGAGCGAACGTTCCACGAAGATCGCGTGCCAGATGCAGAACACCAGCACCGTCCACACCTTGCGGGAGTGGTCGGCCTCCTCACGCTTGTGCTCGTCGAGCAGCCGCATCGCGTACGACAGGTCGAGCAGGTCACCGGCGCCCGAGGTGGCGAAGATGTGCCGGGCCCACTCGTACATCTCGCCGCGCAGCCACACCCGGGTCGGGGTCGGGAAGCCGAGCTTGCGGCGGTTCACGATGGCCGGCGGCACCACGGCCTGCAGGGCCTGGCGCATCGCGTACTTGGTGGCGTCGGAGCGGGGCGGCAGCCGTAGCTCCACCGGGATCTTCGCGGCCACGTCGAAGACCTCCTTGTCGAGGAAGGGCACCCGCACCTCCAGCGAATGCGCCATCGAGATCCGGTCCGCCTTGACCAGGATGTCGCCGCGCAGCCAGGTGTACAGGTCGACGTACTGCATCTTGGTGACGTCGTCGAGCTCGGCGCACTCGGCGTAGATCGGCGCGGTCACGTCGGTGTAGCGCACCGACGGGTCGTAGCGGCGCAGCAGGTGCCGCTTCTCCTCCTCGGTGAACATCCGCGCGTTGCCGTAGTAGCGCTCCTCGATCGGGGTGGTGCCGCGTTCCAGGAAGCTCTTACCCTTGACCCCCTGTGGGATCACCTTCGAGACGGCACGCAGCCCTTTCTGCATCGGATCCGGCAGTCCGTGCACCGCGCCCAGCGACAGCGGCTCGCGGTAGATGGTGTAGCCGCCGAAGAACTCGTCCGCGCCTTCGCCGGAGAGCACCACCGTCACGTGTTCGGCGGCCTTCTGCGCCACGAAGTACAGCGGCACCAGCGCCGGGTCGGCCACCGGGTCGTCCAGGTGCCAGACGATGCGCGGCAGCGCCTCCATCATGTCCTGTGGCCCGATCTTCGTCGGGATGGTGGTCACGTTCAGGTGCCGGGCCGAGTCCTGGGCGACCTCGATCTCCGAGTAGCCCGACACGTCGTACCCGACGGTGAAGGTCAGGATGTTCGGGTTGAACTCGCGGGCCAGCGCCACCACCGCGGTCGAGTCGATGCCGCTGGACAGGAACGCTCCGACCGGCACGTCGGCCCGCATGTGCATGCGTACGCTCTCCCGCAGCGTCTCGCGGATCTCGTCGTACAGCCGCTGCGGGTCCGGCGTCGGCGTCGGCCGGAAGATCGGCTGGTACCAGCGGCGGACCTGTACACCACCGGCCGGGTCCGGCGCCGGCCCACCGGTCGTCGGGTCCAGCGCCGGCGGCGACCAGGTCAGGCACTCCCCGGAGCCGATCCGGCTGATTCCGGAGTGCAGGGTGCGCGGCTCGGGCACGTACTGCAGGGTCAGATAGTGCGACAGGTTCGCGGTGTCCACCCCGGCGTCGCCGGCACCCGCGGCGGCGGAGAACGGCAGCAGCGCTTTCTTCTCCGAGGCCAGGTAGATGCCGTCCGGGGTCTGCAGGTAGTGCAGCGGCTTGATGCCGAAGTAGTCCCGGGCGCCGAACGCGCGACGCCGCTGCCGGTCCCAGATCACGAAGGCGAACATGCCGCGCAGCTTGTGCAGCACCTTCTCGCCCCAGTAGTGGTATCCGGCGACGATCACCTCACCATCACCGGCGGTGGCGAACTGCGCGCCGAACTCCCGGACCAGCTGGTCCCGCAGCTCGATGTAGTTGTAGATCTCGCCGTTGAAGGTGAGCAGGTAGCGGCCGTCGGCGTAGGCGAGCGGCTCCTGGCTGGACGCCACGTCGATGATGGCCAGCCGCTTGTGCGCGAACACCGCGTCCGCCCACCGGCCGGTCGGGTCGCCGATCACCTCCACGCCGGTCTCGTCCGGGCCACGGTGGTGCAGGCATTCCAACGCGTGGGCGATCGCGTCGCGGTGTGCGCCGGCGTCGCCGCGGGCGCTGAAAAAGGCCAGGAGTCCGCACATGGCAGACATCTTTTCACGAGCCGGTCACGCGGTACCGTCGAGTACGCCCAACCGTGGGGAGGACGCAGTGACACACGATCAGACCGAGGGCACGGCACCGGACCGGGCCGGAGCCACCGGCACCGAGATGACCGCCGAAGGCACCGAGACGACCGCCGAGGTCGCCGCCGAGCAGCCGCGCACCGAGTCGCACGACCCGGACTTCCCGGAGAAGCTCCTGGAGTTCATGCGCACCGGCTGGCGCGACGACACGCTGCCGCTCGCCCCGCGCGCCGAGGTGCCGAACCACGCCCGCCGCCGTGCCGCCCTCGCCGACGCCTTCCCCGGCGAGACCCTGGTGGTGCCCACCGGCACCGAGAAGACCCGGGCCAACGACACCGACTACCCGTTCCGGCCGGGCAGCGACTTCGTCTACCTGACCGGTGACCACGATCCGGACAGCGTGCTGGTGCTGCACCCGACCGGCGACGGACACGACGCGGTGCTCTACACCCGGCAGCGGTCGTCGCGCGACAACGACGAGTTCTTCCGCAGCCGCGACGGCGAGCTGTGGGTGGGCCGGCGGCGCACCCTGGCGGAGAAGTCCACCGAGCTGGGCCTGCGCACGGCGCCGCTGAGTGAGCTGCCGCAGGCGTTGGCCGGGTGCGCGCCCGCCCGGACCCGGGTGCTGCGCGGCTTCGACCCGCGGGTGGACGCGGCGGTGCTGCCGTACGACAGCGGCGACGACGCCGGGGCCCGCGACCGCGAGCTGGCCACGGCGATCGCCGAGGCGAAGCTGGTCAAGGACGAGTGGGAGGTCGCCCAGCTGCAGGCGGCGATCGACGCGACGGTCCGCGGCTTCGAGGACGTGGCCCGGGTACTGCCGGCCGACCGACCGGTCGCCGAACGGCTGCTGGAAGGGGTCTTCGCGCTGCGGGCCCGGCACGACGGCAACGACGTCGGCTACGGATCGATCGTCGGCGCGGGCGCGCACGCGACGATCCTGCACTGGGTACGCAACGACGGCGTCACCCGTCCGGGTGACCTGCTGCTGATGGACATGGGCGTGGAGGGGCACCACCTCTACACCGCCGACGTGACCCGGACCCTGCCGGTGTCCGGCCGGTTCACCGCCCTGCAGCGCCAGGTCTACGACATCGTCTACGCCGCGCAGCAGGCCGGAATGGACTACATCAAGCCGGGGGTGAAGTTCAGCGACGTGCACCAGACCTGCATGCGGGTGCTCGCCGAAGGCCTGGCCGAGCTGGGCGTGCTGCCGGTCAGCGTGGACGAGGCGATGGAGAAGGAGTCGACCGTCTACCGCCGGTGGACGCTGCACGGCTTCGGCCACATGCTCGGCATCGACGTGCACGACTGCTCGTACGCCCGTAAGGAACGCTACCGCGACGGCGAGCTCGGCGAGGGGTACGTGCTGACCGTCGAGCCCGGCCTGTACTTTCAGCCGGAGGACGAGCTGGTGCCCGAGGAGCTGCGCGGCGTCGGCATCCGGATCGAGGACGACGTGCTGGTCACCGCCGCCGGCGCGGTGAACCTGTCGGCCGGGCTGCCCCGGCAGGCCGACGAGGTCGAGGCCTGGCTGGCGGCGCAGCGCGACGCCGGCCCCCGGCTGCCCTGACGCACGCCTGCCCTGACGCACGCCCGCCCCGACCATTGTCGGCCCCGATCTGCACCGGATCGGCACCGGTGCCGATCCGGTGGGCCGTCAGGTCGGCCCGACGAAGACCGCCACGGTACGCGGCGGCACGGTGAACGTGCCGGTGGCGGCGTCGAAGCTGGCCTGCCGGCTCACCGGGGCGGCCGAGTCGCGCAGCACCGGGTGCAGTTCGACGGCGGCCCGGCGTAGCTCGGGCAGCCGCTGCCGGGCGGTCTGCGGAGTCGCGTTGAAGATCACCGTCACCGACCCCCACCGCCGGTCCAGGCCGGCGGAGCGCAGCCGCATGGTGATCACGCCGGGGGTCTCGGCCGGCCCGGCCAGCGGGAAGCTGACCCGCTGCTGCACCTCGCGGGCGGTGGACAGGGCGAACACCGGTGACGAAGCACGGATTCGCAGCAGTTCGGCGTACCGGGCGGCGGTCGCCTCGATCGTGGCGCAGTCCGGCACCAGGGCCGGGTCGGCGAGCAGCGGTCCGGCGTACGGCCATTTGTCGGCGTTGTCGGCGGCAGCCCGGCGCCGAATCCGTTGCCGGCAGCGCAGTCCCAGCGGATCTGGTTGAACCAGTCCCCCGAGTTGTACGAGTTGCGGTCCAACGACTTGGACCGCAACCGTTCACTGCCGGCGGTGACTAACCCGGTCCCCTGGGCGAAGACCACCGTCGACAGGGCGAGCAGCTGGGCACAGGGTCGGTCGCCGGCCGGCGAAGGTGACGCCGAGCGGGGCTTTCGTCGCGGCGGCGTACAGGTCGTCGAGCACGCCCGGCGTCTGCACGCCGGTGACCGCCAACAGGTTGCCCTCGTGGTCGCGTTCGGTGACGACGACCTGGCCGCGCAGCGCGGCGGCGAGCGTCGCCCGGTCCCGGGCATCGACGGTGAAGGCGCGGTGTGCCCACAGGTGCGGCAACGCCGCACGCTGGGTCTCGGTGAGCCCGTTGCGCCGCGCGGTCAGCGGGATCGACCGGTGGTCGCCGACGAGGTCGTCACCGTCGACCCGCAGCCCGCCGGCGGGTGCCCAGACCAGGTCGTAGCGTCTGCCGTCGGTCGGCCCGGTAGCCCAGGCCACGGTGGACCGGTCGATCCAGTGGGCCCGCTGGACGGTCAGGTCGAGGTCGCGGCGGGCACCGCCGGGTGCCGGTGGCAGCAGCCGCTGCGGGTCACCGGCGAGCAGCCACACCTCGCGGCCGACGGCGTCGAAGTCGAGCCGCTGGTCGGTCGGCAGATCCTTGTCGTCTCCCCGGTGGACGATGTAACTCAGCCCGGTCGCGTCGTCGGTCAGCGGCACCCGGAAGGTGACGCCGTAGTCGTCCCGGTCAGCGGGCGGCAGCGGATCGGCCCAGTCGGTGGGGGTGGCGGCGCCGTCCCAGACGTGCAGCCCCCAGCCGGTGTAGTCGCCGTCGGCGCATCGGCCACCGGCGCCGGGACGGCGGCCAAGGTGACGGCGAGGACGGCGGCGAGAGCATACGGCGCCAAGCGAAACGCACGGGTGCGGACGGGTGCGGCTTCCATCGACAGCCTTCCGTTGACGATGAGCGCACGCCAACCCTTGCTGCAAGATTCTGCAATAACTTGCAGGCGTGGTCAGTCCAGGTCGCAGGGCGCGCCGTTGGCCAGGCACCGCTGCGGTGTGGTGCCGTGACCGTGGCGTTCGAAGTGGAACCGCAGCGGTACCGACGAACGGGCCCCGACCGGCACCGAACCGGTGAAGACGTACTCCCGGCCGGACCGGCGCATGGTCGCCTGGGGCGCACCTTCGACCCACGCGGTGTGCATCCGGCTGACGTTGTCCGGGAAACTGATGGTCACGGTCCAGGCACGGTCGTACCGCGAGGTGTTCATTACCAGCACCTCGGCAATGAACCCGTCGCCGAACTGCTGGAGCACCCGGTAGCGGCCGATCACGTCGGGAGCGGCCGCCGGCGCCGAGGCGCTGGGCGCGGCGGGCGTGGTGACACGCGGTGGATCGTAGGACGGAGTGGACGGCAACGACGGCAAGGTGGCCGAGGTGGACGGCAGCAGCGAGGAGGAGGCCGGCCAGGAGGGAACCGGAGAGGACGAGGGAGCTGGCCGCAGGACCGCCTCGCCGGACGGCGGTGGGGCTGTGGCGACCAGCTGGCCGCCGGTGTTCACCGCCGGTGGGCTCACCGCGACCCGCGGCTCGGGCTCCGGCCGCACGGTCGGCTGTGACTCACCGATGGCCCGGGTCTGCACGGGTACACAGCCGGCGGCCACCAGAAGGATGACCACCATGACAGCGACTCCACTCAGGACGACCACCCACGGTGCCAGGGCGATCACGGTGGAGGGGGTCCAGGCGGTGCGCGCGGAGTGTCTGCCGTCCACGATGGCCCCCTTTATGCGCCGACGTCCCGCGGAAGAGTAGCGATTTCGACCCGCAACGCAAAAGGCCCAGTTACTGACTAGTTAGTGGAGTGGGGTAACAGTACAGATACGCACCGCGTCGCGACGAAGCCGCAACAGGTAGTGGAATCGCTGACCGGGCACCGACCGCCCGTCGGCGTCGAGGTACTCCCACTCCACCTCGACCGCCACCAACGCAATGCTCACCTGCCGAACCTGGTGGAAGCGGGCGTGCGACGCGACGATCCGCCGTTGGGCGTAATCGGGCGCGGCGCCGACGAAGGACAGCGCCACCGCCGCCGGCGAGGAGAACGCGAAGCTGTAGGCATCGGCGACGACCATCGCCGGCGACGCGAAGCAGTCCGCGATACCGGGCACATCGCCGGCGGTGATCGCCGCGCCGTACCGGTCAAAGAAGCCGGCGAGGGTGTCGAGGTCGGTCGAGGTGTCCACGAGACCGCGGTGCCCGGTGCGACCGCTCGACAAACCCGTCCCGGAAGCCGACACCGGGTTGCGACAATAGCAAGACGGACGTACGGTTTTGTTGCGAGCCGCGCTCCGGGTAAGTGTTACCTCACCCCGACGCCGCGGTAATCCGTACGAAAGACTGCCAGGACGACCAGGGACACAGCGGTAAGGAGTCCGACGTGGCGAGCCTCGACACCTTCGGTGCGAAGAGCCAGCTGCGCGTCGCCGACGCGAGCTACGAGATTTTCAAGATCAACACAGTGGCGGGTCACGAACACCTGCCGTACAGCCTGAAGATCCTGCTGGAGAACCTGCTCCGCACCGAGGACGGGGCCAACGTCACCGCCGAGCAGATCCGGGCACTCGGCTCCTGGGACCCGACCGCCGAGCCGAGCGTCGAGATCCAGTTCACCCCGGCCCGGGTCCTCATGCAGGACTTCACCGGCGTGCCGTGCGTGGTCGACCTGGCCACCATGCGGGAGGCCGTCCGCGAGCTCGGCGGCGACCCGACCAAGGTCAACCCGCTCGCGCCGGCCGAACTGGTCATCGACCACTCGGTCATCGCCGACCTGTTCGGCCGCGAGGACGCCTTCGCCCGCAACGTCGAACTGGAGTACGGCCGCAACAAGGAGCGCTACCAGTTCCTGCGCTGGGGGCAGACCGCGTTCAACGAGTTCAAGGTCGTCCCGCCCGGCACCGGCATCGTGCACCAGGTCAACATCGAGTATCTGGCGCGGACGATCATGGAACGCAACGGGCAGGCCTACCCGGACACCGTCGTCGGCACCGACTCGCACACCACGATGGTCAACGGGCTGGGCGTCGTGGGCTGGGGCGTCGGCGGCATCGAGGCCGAGGCCGCCATGCTCGGCCAGCCGGTCAGCATGCTGATCCCCCGGGTCGTCGGGTTCAAGCTGTCCGGCGAGGCACCCGCCGGCACCACCGCCACCGACCTGGTGCTCACCATCACCGAGATGCTGCGCCAGCACGGCGTTGTCGGCAAGTTCGTCGAGTTCTACGGACCCGGTGTCGGCGCCGTGCCGCTGGCCAACCGGGCCACCATCGGCAACATGTCGCCCGAGTACGGCTCCACCGTCGCGATCTTCCCGATCGACGCGGAGACCATCAACTACCTGCGGCTCACCGGCCGCGACGACGCGCAGGTAGCGCTGGTCGAGGCGTACGCCAAGGAACAGGGCCTGTGGCACGACCCGGCCGCCGAACCGTACTACTCGGAGCGGCTCGAGCTCGACCTGTCGACCATCGAGCCGTCGCTGGCCGGACCGAAACGCCCGCAGGACCGGGTGCCGCTGGGCAGCGCCAAGACCATGTTCCGCTCGGCGCTGACCGACTACGTCGCCGACGACCACACCCCGTCCGTGGCCGGCCCCGCCGACGAGGCCAGCGTCGAATCCTTCCCGGCCAGCGACCCGCCGGCCGCCGACGGCGCCGACGACCCGGCCGACAAACCGCACGAGCTGATCAGTGCCTCGGTCGGCGCCGGCGGACGGGCCAGCAAGCCGGTGCAGGTGACCGGTGCCGACGGCGCCCGGTTCGAGCTGGACCACGGGGCCGTGGTGATCGCGGCGATCACCTCCTGCACCAACACCTCCAACCCGCAGGTGATGCTCGGTGCCGCGCTACTGGCCCGCAACGCCGTCGACCGGGGGCTGGCCCGCAAGCCGTGGGTGAAGACCACCCTGGCACCGGGTTCCAAGGTCGTCATGGACTACTACGAGCGGGCCGGCCTCACCCCGTACCTGGAGAAGCTCGGCTTCCACCTGGTCGGCTACGGCTGCACCACCTGCATCGGCAACTCCGGCCCGCTGCCCGAGGAGATCTCCGCCGCGGTCAACGAACACGACCTGACCGTGGTGTCGGTGTTGTCCGGCAACCGCAACTTTGAGGGCCGGATCAACCCGGACGTCAAGATGAACTACCTGGCCTCGCCACCGCTGGTCGTCGCCTACTCCCTCGCCGGCACGATGGACATCGACCTGGCCAACGAGCCGCTCGGCACCGGATCCGACGGCCAGCCGGTGTTCCTGCGCGACATCTGGCCCAGCAACGCCGAGATCGAGCAGGTGCGGGCCAGCGCCATCGGCGCCGCCGGGTTCGGCGCCGCGTACGCCGACGTGTTCGCCGGCGACGAGCAGTGGCAGTCGCTGCCCACCCCCACCGGCGACACCTTCACCTGGGCCGACGAGTCGACCTACGTGCGCAAGCCCCCGTACTTCGAGGGCATGGCACCGACACCTCGGCCGGTGACCGACATCGCCGGTGCCCGGGTGCTGGCCAGGCTCGGCGACTCGGTGACCACCGACCACATCTCGCCGGCCGGTGCGATCAAGCCCGACTCCCCCGCCGGGCGCTACCTCAGCGAGCACGGTGTCCCCCGGCACGAGTTCAACTCGTACGGGTCCCGGCGCGGCAACCACGAGGTGATGATCCGGGGCACCTTCGCCAACATCCGGCTGCGCAACCAGCTGGTGCCGGGCGTCGAGGGCGGGTTCACCGTCAACCACCTGACCGGTGAGCAGACCAGCATCTACGACGCGTCGGTGGCGTACGCGCAGGCCGGCGTGCCGCTGGTGGTGCTGGCCGGCAAGGAGTACGGCTCCGGTTCGTCACGGGACTGGGCGGCCAAGGGCACCATGCTGCTCGGCGTACGGGCCGTCATCGCCGAGTCGTACGAGCGGATCCACCGCTCCAACCTGATCGGCATGGGGGTGCTGCCGCTGCAGTACCCGGCCGGGCAGGACGCCGCCTCCCTCGGGCTCACCGGCACCGAGACGATCGACATCGTCGGGGTGACCACGCTCAACGACGGCACCACTCCGCGTACGGTGACCGTGCGCACCGACACGGGTGTCGAGTTCGAGGCCGTGGTCCGGATCGACACCCCGGGCGAGGCCGACTACTACCGGCACGGCGGCATCCTGCAGTTCGTGCTGCGCAAGATGCTGGCCAGCTGATCCGGTCACGGATGAACGGCGGCGGTGGGTGGTGACCCGGTCCGGTCACCACCCACCGCCGTGTTGTGCCAAGCTCGGACCATGGACGACAGGACCTTGCTGGCCCGAATCCAGGAACTGGTCGACGAGGAGCACGAGCTGCGTGGCAGGTTCGCCGCCGGGCAGCTCTCCGCAGACGAGGAACACGCCCGACTGGGCGCGCTGGAAGAGGCGCTCGACCAGTGCTGGGACCTGCTGCGTCGCCGCCGGGCCGCCCGGGACGGCGGCGGCGACCCGGACGCCGTCCAGCCACGGCCCACCGGCGAGGTGGAGAGTTACCTGCAGTAGTGGCTGCGGCGAGGAGAACCGCAGGTCAGCCGGCCAGCACCGCGGCCACGGCCGGGATCACACCGGACGCTTCCCGGGTCGGCGCGTACCGCTCGTCCAGCCAGTTGCGGCCCCGGTGCAACCAGACGCTGGGCAGTCCGGCCGCGGCGGCTCCGCCGATGTCGGCCTCCGGGCTGTCACCCACCATCCAGGCGCCGCGTAGCCGCATCCGCACGCTCTGCGCGGCCAGTGCGAAGATCCTCGGGTTGGGTTTGCTGACCCCGGCGGCCTCCGAGATCACCCAGTCGGCCACGTACCGGTCCAGGCCGGTCCGGCGGATTTTCGCCTCCTGCTGGCGGGCCGTCCCGTTGGTGACTATCACCGGCACCCAGCCGGCGTCCCGTGCGATCGCCAACGAACAGGCCACCAGCGGATCCAGCCGGGTGTGCCGCACGACGCCGTCGTGCAGCTCCTCGACCAGGTCGACCGACGACGACCGGAGTCGATACCGCTCCCGGAGCGCGTCGGCCAGATCCCACCGGTCGGTCAGCCCGTCGGCATCGACGGAGACCAGCCAGTCGATGTCGTCTCGTGGGGCACCGACCGAGTCCAGGAATTCCTGACCCCACACGCGAAACGCCCCGGCCCGGTCGAGCAGGGTGTTGTCCAGATCCAGGAGCAGGAGTGGCACGGGCGCACCTTACGCGACACCGTATGGCGGGGAACAGTCCCAGAATGTAAACGAGTACCGGTAGCAAGCCGTACGTACGGCTTGCTACCGGTCTGCCCACCTGACACGATCACATCATGCCCCGGGTGAGCCAGATCCAGCTCGACGCACGCCGCCAGGAGATCCTCGCCGCCGCCCGGGTCTGCTTCGCCCGGCACGGGTACGAAGGTGCCACCGTCCGCCGGCTGGAGGAGGCCACCGGGCTGTCCCGGGGAGCGATCTTCCACCACTTCCGGGACAAGGACTCACTGTTCCTGGCGGTCGCCGAGGACGACGCGGCCGCGATGGTCGAGACGGTGGCCCGCAACGGCCTGGTCCAGGTGATGCGCGACCTGCTCACCCGGGCAGACTCCCCGGACACCGCCGGCTGGCTGGGCAGCCAGCTCGAGGTGTCCCGGCGGCTGCGTACCGACCCGGACTTCGCCCGGCGCTGGGCCGCCCGGTCCGCCGCGATCGCCGAGGCGACCCGGGAGCGGCTCGGCCGCCAACGCGATGCCGGCGTGCTGCGCGACGACGTACCGATCGACGTCCTGGCGCGGTTCCTGGAACTGGCCTACGACGGGCTGGTGCTGCAGCTGGCAATGGGGCGGCCGGGCAGCGACCTCGGCGCCGTCCTCGACATCGTCGAGGAGGCGGTACGTCGACCTCCGCCACGCTGACCGGTGGCACGGCTGTCCCACAATAGGGACCACCGTCAGCGCGGGAGCGTCGGTGACCCGACGCCCGCCCAGCGACCAGGAGACCCTATGACGCCCGGTGACACTTGGGGCATCCCCGGCCCCACCTTCCTCGTCGTCTTCGGACTGACCGCGCTGGTGCTCCTCGTCGCCAACCTCGGCTACCGGCGGATCGCGCTCTCCGGGCACGACGGCCGCACCGGATCACTCGGCGGCGCCGAGGTCGCGTACCTCAACGGCGGGGGCCGGTTGGCTGTGTACGCCAGCCTGGCGGCGTTGCGCTCGGCAGGCAGCGTCGACGTCGGCAGCCGCGGCACGTTGCGGGCCGCCGGTCCGCTGCCGGCCGGTGCCGGGCAGCTCGACCAGGCGGTCCACCACGCCGCGCAGCGCCAGGTACGGGTCCGCGACCTGCAGACCGACCAGTGGGTCGTCGACGCGCTGCACCGGATGCGCGACGGGCTGGTCGCCGCCGGCCTGGCCATCGGTGACGGCCAACGCCGTACCGCCCGGCTGCTCGCCGGCACGGTCGGGATCCTCGCCGCCGTCGGTGTGCTGCGGGTGTTCGCCGGCGCCGCGAACAACCGGCCGGTCGGCTACCTGGTGCTGATGCTCGCGGTCACCGTACCGGTGGCACTGGTGCTGTTCTTCTCGGTGCCGCGCCGCACCCGGGCCGCGAATCGCCTCCTCACCAAACTGCGCAGCCAGTACCGTCACCTCTCGCCGACCCTGCGGCCGGCCCCCGCGACGTACGGTGTCGCCGGCGCTGCGATGGGGGTCGGCGTTTTCGGAGCGGCGTCCTTGTGGGCCATGGACCCGGCGTTCGCGGGGACCGCGGAGATCCAGCGGGTGAGCGCCGGCACCGGGCCCTCCGGTTGGGGCGGTGACAGCGGCGGGGGCGGCGGTGACGGAGGTGGCGGCTGCGGCGGTGGTTGCGGCGGCGGCTGCGGCGGATGAGCCCGATGTCCGCCGCCGTCTGGCCGCCCAACCCCGACGGTGGCCTCGGGGTCGGCCTCGGCTGGCGGCCGGAGATCTCCGGCTTCGTCGATGGATTGCCCGGATTGCGCTTCTGCGAGGTGATCGCCGAGTCCGTCGACCCCGGCCGGCCACTGGACGACGGGCTTCGCCGGCTCCGTGAGCGGGGGGTGACCGTCGTGCCACACGGCGTACGGCTGTCCCTTGGCAGTGCCGAGCCGGTCGAGCCGGACCGGGCCGACCGGCTCGCGGGCGTCGCCGAGCTGCTGGACGCGCCCCTGGTCAGCGAACACATCGCCTTCGTCCGGGCCGGCGGGGTCGAGGCCGGGCATCTGCTGCCGCTGCCCCGCACCTGGGCGGCGGTCGACACGGTCGTCGGCAACGTCCGGCGGGTGTCCGCCGAACTGCCGGTGCCGGTCGCGCTCGAACCGATCGCTGCGGTGTTCGACTGGCCCGACGACGAGCTCGACGAGGCCGACTTCGTCAGTGAGATCATCGAACGCTCCGGTGCACTGCTGCTGTTGGACGTCGCGAACGTCTACGCCAACGCCCGCAACCGGGGCGACGACCCGGTCGCCCTGCTCGACCGGCTGCCGCTGGAACGCATCGCGTACGTGCACGTCGCCGGCGGTGCCGCCGACCGGGACGGGATCTACCACGACACGCACACCGACCCGGTCCCGGCCGGGGTGCTGCAGCTGCTCGCCGAGCTGTGCGCCCGGCGGCGGCCACCAGCGGTGCTGCTGGAGCGGGACGGGCACTATCCGCCGGGCGAGGTGCTGCGCGCCGAGTTGGACTCCATCGCGGCGGCTGCCGGGCTGGGCCGGATCACGTGACCGGGCGGGTGTCGTCCGGCGTCGGCTCCGACCCCCGAGCCGAGCGCGCCGCCCCCCGACGGGCGGAGCTCGCCGCCGCTCGGCAGGCGGAGCTCGCCGCCGCCCAGCGTGCGCTGGTCGCATCCCTCGTCGACGGCACCGATCCGCCACCCGGATTCGACCCGCACCGGCTGGCGGTCGCCCGTACCGCGTTGACCCGCAAGCGGGCCGGCGAGGTGGCCCGGCACTGGCCGCTGCTGGCCGCCTCGCTGGGTGACGCCTGGCCGGCCGCGTTCGTCCGCTGGGCAACCGGCCGACGACCGGCGGGCGGGCTGCGTGACGGCTGGGACTTCGCCCGGGCGCTTGCCGCCGACAACCGTCTGCCGGGCCTGGCCATGGCGGAGCTGGCCGGCCGGGAGGTCGGCTGGCGCTACGACGGGTCGTCGGTTCCCCGCCGACGCCGACTTCCGGCGGTACGCCGGCTGCCCGGCGGGTGGGCGGTCCAGGTCGGCGGTCAGGTACGGACGTTCGGCGGCCGCCGCCGGTAGCCGTCCCGGATGATCCGCCGGGCCGTCGGCCGGCGGGGTCACAACCGGCGGGGTCACAACCGGCGGCGTCGCGGCATGCGGCAGGATCGGGCCATGGATCTGGGCCTCGAAAACCGGGTGTACGTGCTCACCGGCGCGTCCCGTGGACTCGGCTACGCCACCGCCGCCTGTCTGGTCGCCGACGGGGCGCGGGTGGTACTCGCCGCCCGGGACACCGCCAGAGTGACGGCGGCGGCGCAACGTCTCGGCGGCCCGCAGCACGCGATCGCGGTCAGCGCCGACCTGGGCGAGCCGGGCTGCGCGGCACACCTGGTCGCGACGGCCCATGAGCACTTCGGCCGGCTCGACGGGGCGTTGATCTCGGTCGGCGGGCCGAAACCCGGTCCCAGCCACGCGGTCAGCGACGAACAGTGGCGGGCGGCGTTCGACACGGTATTCGTCGGCACGGTACGGGCGGTACGGACCGTCGCCGACGCGCTACCCGCCGGCGGGGCGGTCGCCGTGGTGCTGTCGACGTCGGCCCGGATGCCGCTGCCCGGACTGGGCATCTCCAACGGCCTGCGGCCCGGGCTCGCAGCGGTCGCCAAGGAGCTCGCCGACGGCTACGCCGGCCGGGGCATCCGGGTAGTCAGTCTGCTGCCCGGCCGGATCATGACCGATCGCAACGTGGAACTGTTCGCCGCGACCGACGATCCGCAGCAGGCCCGGGCCGAGGCCGAGGCCGACATTCCGCTCGGCCGGCTGGGCGAGCCGGCGGAGTTCGGCCGGGTGGCGGCGTTCGTCCTGTCCCCGGCGGCGAGCTATCTGACCGGCATCACGCTGCCCGTCGACGGCGGCGCGCTGCCCTGTCCCTGAACGGCTTCCCGGCGTGTCCACCGACCGGGTCACGATGGCGCAGCTCCTGGCCGACGCTGTCGGCCGTACCCTGCCCGACGTCGTCGGACCCGACCTCGACGTGTTGTTCTGTGGGATCAATCCGAGCCTGTACTCCGCTGCCGTCGGCCACCACTTCGCCCGCCCGGGCAACCGGTTCTGGCCGACACTGCACCGGTCCGGCTTCACGCCCCGACGGCTCGACCCCAGCGAGGACCATCTGCTGCCCGGGTTCGGGCTGGGCGTGACGAACCTGGTCGCCAGGGCGACGGCGCGGGCCGACGAACTCTCGCCGCCGGAGCTGGTCGCCGGAGGCGCGCGGCTCGTCCGGTTGGCCGCCGCGTACCGACCCCGGTGGATCGCCGTGGTCGGGGTGACCGCGTACCGGCTGGCGTTCGACCAGCGACGGGCGCTCGTCGGACCCCGACCCGAGGACCTCGGCGGCGCGAGGCTCTGGGTGCTGCCCAACCCGAGCGGGCTCAATGCCCACTACCAGCTCGACCGGCTCGTCGCCGAGTTCGACCGGCTGCGGCAGGCGGTGGCGGCCGAACCGCCACGATAGGTGTTACTGGTGGCGGGCCATCCGCTCGCGGATCAGCTGACCGAACAGGCCGGCCGGTTGTCCGCAGTCGAGACACTGAAGACCTTCGTCGAGACGTGGCCCCCCGCACTGGGCGCACCGGCCCCGGTCGCGGGGATCGTGGTACGACCGCAGGGCGGCGCAGAGCGCCGCAGCCACCGACTCGGTCAGTACGACAGGGTCGGCGTCGCCGACGCGAACCGCCACGCCAGCCGACCGGACCGGTGCCGGATCGAGCGGGGCCAGCCGCTGCGCGAACTCGCGCAGTGCCGCCGCAACCTCAGCCTCCAACTCCACCGGCCCAGCCTAGTCGACGGCGGGCCGCTATCCGGCGGCACCGCCGGGCGGCGGGGGCAGGTCCTGTTCAGTCGGAAAGGCGCGACCCGACCCGGCCGTCACTGGATCCAGCCCGGTGTCGTCGAGGTACGGGGTCGGCGAGTCGGCCACTGCGAACTGGGTGCGGTACAGCTCGGCGTACAGCCCGCCGGCGGCGATCAGCTCGGTGTGCCGGCCGCGCTCGACGATCCGGCCCTCGTCGAGGACGAGGATCTGGTCCGCGTCGCGCACCGTCGACAGCCGGTGCGCGATGACCAGTGCGGTACGGCCGGTCAGCGCGACCGACAGAGCGCGCTGCACCGCCGCCTCGGACTCCGAGTCGAGGTGGGCGGTGGCCTCGTCGAGGATGACGATCGACGGCGCCTTGAGCAGCAGCCGGGCGATGGCGATCCGCTGTTTCTCACCACCGGAGAAGCGGTAGCCGCGCTCCCCGACCACCGTGTCCAGCCCGTCCGGCAGGGCCCGGACCAGCTCCTCGACCTGTGCGCCGCGCAGCGCCGCCCACATCTCGTCGTCGGTGGCGTCCGGGCGGGCGTACCGCAGGTTCTCCGCGATCGTCTCGTGGAACAGGTGGGAGTCCTGGGTGACCACCCCGATGGTGTCGCGCAGCGAGTCGAGTGTCGCGTCGCGCACATCCACCCCGCCCACCCGGATCTCGCCGTCGGTCACGTCGTACACCCGGGAGACCAGCATCGCGGTGGTGCTCTTGCCGGCGCCGGACGGGCCGACCAGGGCGACCAGCTGCCCCGGCTCCACGGTGAACGACACCCCGCGCAGCACCGGCTCGGAGACGGTCCGGTCGAGCGTCGCGACGTCCTCCAGCGAGGCCAGCGAGATCTCGGCGGCGCTGGGGTACCGGAACCGGACGTCGCGGAACTCCAGTCGGCTCGAGCCGGGCGGCACGACGACGGCGTCCGGGCGCTCGGCGATCGACGGGGCGAGGTCGAGCACCTCGAACACCCGGTCGAAGGAGACCAACGCGCTCATCACGTCGACCCGCACGTTGCTCAACGCGGTCAGCGGCCCGTAGAGGCGGGTGAGCAGCAGGGCCAGGGTCACCACGGTGCCGGCGCTGACCGCGCCGGTGACCGCCAGCCAGCCGCCGAGTCCGTAGGTGAGCGCCTGGGCGAGCGAGGCGACCAGCAGCATCGCCACGAAGAAGGTACGCGAGTACATCGCCGACTGGATGCCGATCTCCCGGACCCGGTCGGCCCGCTCGGCGAACCGGCGTGCCTCGACCTCGGGCTGGCCGAAGAGCTTGACCAGTAGCGCGCCGGCGACCCCGAACCGCTCGGTCATCGTGGCGTTCATCTTGGCGTCGAGGTCGTACGACTCCCGGGTGATCTCCGCGAGCCGCTTGCCGACCCGGCGGGCCGGCACGATGAAGATCGGCAGCAGCACCAGGGACAGCGCGGTGATCTGCCAGGACAGGGTGAACATCACCGCGGCGGTGAGCACCAGCTGGATGACATTGCTGACCACACCGGACAGCGTCGAGGTGAAGGCCCGCTGGGCGCCGATCACGTCGTTGTTGAGCCGGCTGACCAGCGCACCGGTCTGGGTCCGGGTGAAGAACTGCAACGGCATCCGCTGCACGTGGTCGAAGACCCGGGTCCGCAGGTCCAGGATGATGCCCTCACCGATCCGGGCGGCGTACCAGCGTTGGGCCAGGGAGAGCAGCGCGTCCACCACGGCGAGACCGGCGATCAGCAGGGCCAGCCGGACCACGGTCGCGCCGGCGTCAGCGCGACCGGCGGTGATCGCGTTCACCACGTCGCCGGCGAGGACCGGGGTGGCGACCCCGATGCCTGCCGCCAGCACGACGGTGACCAGGAAGACGCTGATGTCCCGCCGGTACGGGCGGGCGAAGGCGACGATCCGCCGGGTGGTGCCCCGGCTGACCCGGTGGGAACTCAGCTGGTCGCCGTCGCGCATCGAGCGCAGCATGCCCCAGCCGGCCCCCATGCCACCCATCCCACCGGATCCAGCCATCGGCACCCGCCACCTTCGTCTCGCCACCGTCGCGGGTACCAGTGTCCCGGACGCCTACGACAACAGCTCAGGTAACTGGTGTCTTCCCGTTGAGGCCTTACTGCCCGACCCGGCGGCTACTCGCCGGCGCCGGTCAGGTCCCGGATCCGTCGGGTCTGCGCCTCCCGCTCGGCGCGCAGCTGGGCGGCGGGGGTGCGGTCGGTGGCTCCGGTGAGCAGGGCCTTGATCTCGACGACCGCGTCGCGGGGCCCGGCCAGCACGGCCGCGACCAGGTCGGCGACGGCCGGGGCCAGCTCCGTCGCGGGCACCACCAGGTTGGCCAGCCCGAGCCGATCGGCCTCGGCCGCGTCGAGCCAGCGACCGGTGACGCAGATCTCCAGGGCGCGGGCGTAGCCGACCAGGTCGACCAGTCGCCGGGTGCCGCCGAGGTCCGGCACCAGGCCGAGGGTCACCTCGGCCATCCGCAGCCGGGCGTCGTCGGCCAGGACGCGCAGGTCGCAGCCGAGGGCAAGCTGGAATCCGGCGCCGACGGCCGGCCCGTGCACGGCGGCGACGCTGATCACGTCGGGGCGGGCCAGCCAGGTGAAGGCCTCCTGGTACTCGGCGATCCGGGCGGCGCACTCGTCCGGCGACAGGGCGGCCAACGGCGACGGGGTCGGATCGTCACCGGGCGGACCGGTATCGGGAGAGTCGGCTCGCGGATGGTCGGTCGCGGCGAGATCCGCATCGGTGCCACCCGCAGCGCTGGGGTCGAGCAGTGCCTGGATCGCGCCCCGGTCGAGGCCTGCGGAGAAGGCCCGACCGGCGCCGCGGACCACCACGACGCGGACGTCGCCGCGCAGCTCCCGGCCGATGCCGCGCAGCGCCCGCCACATCTGCGGGGTTTGAGCGTTGAGCACGTCGGGCCGGTCCAACGTCACCGTCGCGACCGGCCCGTCGTAGTCGAGTCGTACGCCACCGGACACGGTCAACGAGGGCCTTGACCGTGACAGCGGGGTACGGGGCGCAACTGGATCGTCACCCCTTCTTGCGACGCCGAGCGCCGCCACGCTGGCGCAGTTGCACGCCGGACTCGGTGAGCACCCGGTGGACGAACCCGTACGAGCGGCCGGTGGAGGCCGCAAGGGCGCGGATGCTCTCGCCGGATGTGTACCGCTTGACCAGGTCCTTGGCCAGGGTCTGACGCTCGGCTCCGACGATCCGGCGACCCTTCTCGGTGGTGGCGGCTGTGCCGGTGGCTGCCATGCTGATTCCTCACGTCCCAGACTGTGCGGTTCGATGCGGTCCCACCTATTAGACCGTCTCCAACGATCATGCGCCAGATATCAACTGTTCGCCAACCGACACGCACAGCCCTGTCAGTTACCCGATACGGCGCCACCGAGGAATCCCACCGGCATGCCGGCAGCCCTTCGTCAGCCCCACCCGGTGCGCCTTGTTCATACAATTCACGCTATCCGATAATGACGTTCACCGATGAAGCATCGCCCCGGGCCGGGCTGCCGGACGGACCGCGCCCTCATGCAAGTTCCACGAGTTCGAGCAGGTCGTCGCTCCACGCGTCCTCATCACCGTCGGGCAGGAGAATCGCCCGGTCTGGTTTGAGAGCCAGCACCGCACCCGGATCATGGGTCACCAGGACGATGGCGCCGGGATACCGGGCGATGGCATCGAGAACCTGTTCACGACTGACCGGATCCAGGTTGTTGGTCGGCTCGTCGAGCAGCAATACGTTCGCCCCCGAACAGACCAGCGTGGCCAACGCGAGCCGGGTCTTCTCCCCACCGGAGAGCACCCCGGCCGGCTTGTTCACGTCCTCACCGCTGAACAGGAACGCACCGAGAATCTTTCGCAGGTCGGTATCCGCCTGGTCGATCGCCGCACTGCGCATGTGGTCGAGCACCGAACGCTCGACGTCCAGGGTCTCGTGCTCCTGCGCGTAGTAGCCGATCCGCAGCCCGTGCCCGGGCCGCACCGCACCGGAATCCGGCTCGACCAGGCCACCGAGAATCCGCAGCAACGTCGTCTTGCCGGCACCGTTCAGCCCGAGGATCGCCACCCGGGAGCCACGGTCGACCGCCACGTCGACCCCGGAGAAGATCTCCAACGATCCGTACGACTTCGACAGCCCTGCCGCCGTCAACGGCGTCTTGCCGCACGGGGCCGGGCTGGGGAACCGGACCTTGGCCACCTTGTCGGCAACCCGCTCGTCCTCCAGACCGGCGAGCAGTTTCTCCGCTCGCCGGGCCATGTTCTGCGCAGCCACCGTCTTGGTGGCCTTGGCCCGCATCTTGTCGGCCTGGGCGAGCAGCGCACCGGCCTTCTTCTCGGCGTTCGCTCGTTCCCGGCGGCGGCGCCGCTCGTCGGTCTCCCGCTGCTGCTGGTACGCCGCCCAGCCGACGTTGTAGACGTCCACCACCGAGCGGGTGGCGTCGAGGAACCAGACCTTGTTGACCACCGCGTCCAGCAGGTCCACGTCGTGGCTGATCACCACCAGCCCGCCCTTGTGCCCGGCGAGGAAGCCACGCAGCCAGGTGATCGAGTCGGCGTCCAGGTGGTTGGTCGGCTCGTCGAGCAGCAGGATGCCGCCGCCGTTCTCGGCCGCGTCCCGGAACAGGATCCTGGCCAGCTCGATACGGCGGCGCTGACCGCCGGAGAGCGTCCCGATCGGCTGGCCCAGCACCCGGTCCGGCAGACCCAGGTTGGCGCAGATCCTGGCTGCCTCCGCCTCGGCGGCGTACCCGCCGAGGGAGGCGAACTGGTCCTCCAGCGTGCCGTAGCGACGGACCAGGCGCTCGTCGGTGCCGCCCTGCGCCAACTGCTGCTCGACTTCGTTCATCTGGGACATCAGCCGGTCCAGGCCGCGGGCCGACAGCACCCGGTCGCGAGCGGTCACGTTCAGGTCGCCGGTACGCGGATCCTGCGGAAGATATCCGACCGCGCTGCGCCGGTCGATCTGTCCGGTGTACGGCAGGCCCTCGCCGGCCAGCACCTTGAGGGTGGTGGTCTTGCCGGCACCGTTGCGGCCGACCAGGCCGATGCGGTCGCCGGGCTGCACCCGCAGGGTGGTGTCGGACAGCAGGATCCGCGAGCCCGCACGCAGTTCCAGGCCGGTAGCGGTGATCATTGGTAGCTCACTCCTGAGATCGGAAGCTGACTCGCGGACACGACAAAACGCCGACCGGACGTCCTGTCCGTCGGCGTGGGGCGGTTCAGCCTTCGCAGAGCAGCACGGCCCCATACTACCGGCGGCCGGCACCGCCACCCAGCCGGTTACCGGAGCCAAGATCGTCGACGGTGGTGGGTGAGTACGACGGCATCCGGTGATCCATCCACGACGGTGTCGCGGGACGCCGGCTGGCCAAGCGGTATGCGGCGCACCGCCGGCCCGGTGGACCGGCCTGACCGAATCGGGGAACTTGTCCGCCGACGGGGTGATGCACCACGCCGACCAGGGATGTTAGGCACATCAGGCGCGCGTAACGATCACTTGACTCCCTGGAGACGACACTCATGCTGCCCGGTGGGATGATGCCCATGACCCAGCTGATCGCGATGGTCCGCAGCACTTCGCCGCGACAGGCTGTCGGGCTGCTGGCAGCCATGCCGGCCGACCGCATCCCGGTGGCAGTTGCCGAGCTGACGACCACCGACCTGGTCCGGCTGCTACCGGCCGCCGGCGACGATCTGCGGTCCCGGTTGATCGGTCTGCTCAGCACCGATCAGCTGGCCGACCTGGCCCGAGCCATGCCGACCGCCGAGGCGGTGGCCATGCTCAATCGGCTTCCGGCCGAGCAGGTGCACGCGGTCGCCGACCGGCTGCCGCAACCCACCGTCGCTGCCCTGCTCACCGCGATGCCTGCGGACCGGCAGACCGACCTGCTGTCGGTGATGCGTCCGCAACAGGCGCATGCGGCCTGGGCCGGTACCTACCAACGGGAGGTGGCCGAGGCGCTCGCCCGGGCCAATGCCGAGGTGAGCATCCCGGCGAACGCCCCACCCGGAATCGTGCTGGTCCAGATCTTCGGCTGGCAGATCACCGTGGCCGCCCGCCGTGACGACGACGGACGGGTGGCGGTACGCGACGCCGAGGACGCGGCGTACCGCATGCGCGCCAACGCGGCGCTCGCGGTGACCGACTACCAGCCGGCCACCGACGTGCTGGACTACTGCGACGAGGCCCGCCGGCAGGGGCGCCCGATCAGCGCGGTCAGCTGGGTCGACGACCGGCACGACGGTTTCCTCAAACGGGCCCTGGTCAGTCTGGTGCACTGACCCGCCGAGCGCCGCCGGCCGGACTGGACGGCCGGCGGCGGCGCGGGTGCCGTCAGACGTTGAAGCCGAGCGCCCGCAACTGGTCCCGGCCCTCGTCAGTGATCTTGTCGGGCCCCCACGGCGGCATCCACACCCAGTTGATCCGGATGTCGGACACCAGTCCGCCACCGGGTCCAGTGGTCAACGCGGTACGGGCCTGCTCCTCGATCACGTCGGTCAGCGGGCAGGCCGCGCTGGTCAACGTCATGTCCAGGGTGGCCACGTTGTCATCGTCGACGTGTACGCCGTACACCAGGCCGAGATCGACCACATTGATGCCCAGCTCCGGGTCGACGACGTCCTTCATCGCCTCCTCGATGTCGGCGATCGCCGGCTGGCCGACGGTCGCTGCGGCGGCCGTACCGCCGTCGGTGGGCTCCGTCGCCTGTGTCGCCCCGGTCATGGTCTCTTCGGCACTCACTGCTTCACCTCCGGGCTCGCGCCCACACCGGCGCGTGCCGCGGCGTCCTTGAAGGCCATCCACGGCAGCAACGCACACTTCACCCGGGCCGGATAGCGCGCCACACCGGCGAACGCCACCCCGTCACCCAGCACATCCTCGTCCGGCTCGACCTCGCCGCGGCCGGACACCAGCGCGACGAAGGCACCGTGCACCGCGAACGCCTCGTCCACCGGCCGACCGTCGACCAACTCGTACAGCACGCTCGCCGACGCCTGGCTGATCGAACAACCCTGACCGTCGTGCGACACCCCGAGCCGGGTGTCCGCACCCAGACTCACCCGTACGGTGATCTCGTCGCCGCAGGTCGGGTTGACGTGATGCGCCTCCGCCGCGTACGGCTCGCGTAGACCACGCCCCTGCGGACGCTTGTAGTGGTCCAGGATGATCTCCTGGTACAGCTGGTCGAGCTCCATCAGCCGAAGACCTTCCGCGCCTTCTCCAGACCATGCACCAGCGCGTCGACCTCGCCGGTCGTGGTGTAGAGGTAGAACGAGGCCCGGGTGGTCGCCGGGACGCCGTAGCGCACGCAGACCGGCCGGGCGCAGTGGTGGCCGACCCGTACCTGCACCCCCTGGGCGTCCAGGATCTGACCCACGTCGTGCGGGTGGATCCCGTCCACCGCGAACGAGACCGTGCCACCCCGCCCGTCTGGTCCGGGCGGGCCGACGATCCGCAGCCCCGGCACGGTGGCCAGCGCCTCCAGGGCGTACCCGGTGATCCGCTGCTCGTGCGCGGCGACCGCCGGCATGCCCAGCCCGGCGAGGTAGTCGACGGCGGCACCGAGGCCGACCGCCTGGGCGATCGGCGGGGTGCCGGCCTCGAACCGGGCCGGCGGGGCGGCAAACGTGGACCCGCTCATCGCCACCGTCTCGATCATCGAGCCGCCGCCGAGCACCGGCGGCATCGCGGCGAGCAGCGCGGCGCGGCCCCACAGCACCCCGATCCCGGTCGGTCCGCACATCTTGTGCCCGGTGAAGACGATGAAGTCGGCATCCAGCGCGACGACGTCGACCGGACGGTGCGGCACCGACTGCGAGCAGTCCAGCAGCAGCAGCGCACCAACCTCGCGGACCCGCCGGGTGATCGCGGTGAGGTCGTTGACCGTGCCGAGGATGTTCGACATGTGCACCAGGGAGACCAGTTTGGTCCGCTCGGTGACCAACTCGTCCAGCTGCGACTCGTCCAGCCGACCGTCCTCGGTCAGCCCGAACCAGCGCAGTGTGGCACCGGTGCGTTCGCAGAGCAGCTGCCACGGCACGATGTTCGAGTGGTGCTCCATCTCGGAGATCACCACCTCGTCACCTGGGCCGAGCCGGAACCGGGGGTCGGCCCCGGTCGCGGCGCCCGTCGAGGCGTTGGAGAACGCGTACGCGACCAGGTTGATCGCTTCGGTGGAGTTCTTGGTGAAGACCACCTCGTCCGGGCTGCCCGCGTTGACGAACGCGGCCAGCTTGGCCCGGGCGCCCTCGTACGCCTCGGTGGACTCGGTGCCGAGGGTGTGCACCGAGCGGGCGACGTTGGCGTTGTGCGACTGGTAGAAGTCGGTCAGCGCGTCGAGCACCTGGCGCGGCTTGTGCGAGGTGTTGGCGCTGTCCAGATAGACCAGCGGATGCCCGTTGACTTCCCGACCGAGGATCGGAAAGTCGGCCCGGACGGCCGCGACGTCCAGAGCGGACGGACCGCCCGGCGCCGGTGTGTCCCGGGGGATGGCTATGGTGCTCATCGGCTCGACGCCGCCCTTCTGCACACAGGGTGGTAGTGGATCTCAGGCCGACGCCGCGCCGGCACCCGCGACGTACCGCTCGTAACCTTCGGCTTCCAGCTTCTCCGCCAGCTCCGGGCCGCCCTCCTCGACGATGCGTCCGCCGACGAAGACATGCACGAAGTCCGGCTTGATGTAGCGCAGGATCCGGGTGTAGTGGGTGATCAGCAGCAGGCCGGTCTCCCCGGTGGAGCGAACCCGGTTCACCCCTTCGCTGACCACCCGCAGGGCGTCGATGTCGAGCCCGGAGTCGGTCTCGTCGAGGATGGCCATCTTCGGCTTGAGCAGCTCCAGCTGCACAATCTCGTGCCGCTTTTTCTCGCCACCGGAGAAGCCCTCGTTGACGTTGCGCTGCGCGAACGCCGGGTCCATCTGCAGCCGCTCCATGGCCCCACGCAGCTCGCCGGCCCAGGTACGCAGCTTCGGCGCGGCACCGTCGACGGCGGTCTTGGCGGTACGCAGGAAGTTCGCCACCGAGACGCCGGGCACCTCCACCGGGTACTGCATGGCGAGGAACAGTCCGGCACGGGCCCGCTCGTCGACCGACATGGCCAGTACGTCCGCACCGTCGAGCAGCACCTCCCCGCCGGTGATCTCGTACTTGGGGTGCCCGGCGATCGAGTACGCCAGGGTCGACTTGCCGGAGCCGTTCGGGCCCATGATGGCGTGTGTCTCCCCCGACCGGATGGTCAGCGTCACCCCGGCCAGGATCGGCTTGAGCTCGCCTTCCGGCAGCTTGACCGAAACCTGCAGGTCGCGGATATCCAGAACGCTCATGGTGCGGTCACTCCATTGCTCGGCGTCAGACTGACGTAGATGTCGCCGTCGCGGATCTCGACGGGGAAGACGGGTACGGGTTCGGTGGCGGGCAGCCCGGTCGGCTCGCCGGTGCGCAGATCGAAACGCGAACCGTGCAGCCAGCACTCCAACGTGCAGCCGTCCACCTCGCCTTCGGAGAGGGCGACCGCGGCGTGCGAGCACTCGTCGTACACCGCGTAGAAGGAGTCCTCGTCGGTGTGCACCAGGGCGATCTGCGTACCGTCGATGTCGGCGCTGACCGCCGTACCCTTCGGGATCTCGGTGGTGGCGCAGACCCGGATCAGGTCGGACATGCTCAGCGGGTCCTCTCGGTGACCGCACCGGGCTGGCCGGGCACGGTCGGTGGTGCCGCCACGTCGGCGGTGCGCGGCGCGGCCGCGCCGGCCTCGACGCGGCGCAGCCGCTGCTCGATCGCGTCGCCGAGCCGGTCGCGCAGCTCGGCCACCGGGATCTTGTCGACCAGCTCGGCGAAGAACCCGCGGACCACCAGCTTGCGCGCCTCGGCCTCCGGGATGCCCCGGGCCATCAGGTAGAACAGCTGCTCGTCGTCGAACCGGCCGGTGGCGCTGGCGTGCCCGGCCCCGGCCACCTCTCCGGTCTCGATCTCCAGGTTGGGCACCGAGTCGGCCCGGGCGCCGTCGGTCAGCACCAGGTTCCGGTTGATCTCGTACGTGTCGGTGCCGGTGGCCTCGGCGCGGATCAGTACGTCGCCGACCCAGACGGTGTGCGCGCTGTCGCCCTGCAGCGCCCCCCGGTAGCCGACGTTGCTGCGGCAGTCCGGCACGGTGTGGTCCACCATCTGCCGGTGCTCCAGGTGCTGGCCGGCGTCGGCGAAGTAGAGCCCGAACAGCTCGGCGTCGCCGCCCCGGCCGGTGTACTCGACGCTGGTGAACTGGCGTACCAGGTCGCCGCCGAGGGTGACCTGGATGTGCGTGACCCGGGCGTCGCGGCCGAGCCGGAACTTCAGATGCTGCGCCTGCACCGCGTCGGGTGCCCAGTCGGCGACGGTGACCAGGGTCAGCGTCGCGCCGTCGCCGACGATCACCTCGACGTTGTCGGCCAGAGTGGTCGAGCCGACCTGGTCGAACACCAGGGTCGCCTCGGCGAACCGGCCGACGTCGACCAGGGTGTGCCCGTACGCGATCTGGTCCGCCCCGGTGCCGAGCACCCGGACCACCGCCGGCTCGGCCGGGGTGGCTTCCGGTGCCACCTCCACCAGCAGGACCTCGGCGCAGCCGGTGTAGGCCAGGGCGCTGATCCGGTCGAACGGGGTCAGCACGCCGCCGACCCGTCGGTCGGTGCGGTCGACCTGGCCCGCAGTCACCCCGGCGGGCAGGTCGGCGTACTCGTACCGGACCGAGCCGCTGGCGGCCGGAGTGCCGGTGGCCAGCCCCCGCATTCGCTTGAGCGGGGTGAAGCGCCACTCCTCCTCCAGGCCGGTCAGGGCCGGGAAGTCGGCGACATCGTAGGAGCGCAACGCCTGCGACTTGGTCTTCGGCGGCGCGGAGGCCTGAATAGTCATCTCTTCCTGTTCTCGGCGGTGTCGGTGGGGCGGTGTCTCGGGCGGGTCAGCCGACCGCGCCCTCCATCTGCAGCTCGATCAGCCGGTTCAGCTCGAGGGCGTACTCCATCGGGAGTTCCTTGGCGATCGGCTCGATGAAGCCCCGGACGATCATGGCCATCGCCTCGTCCTCGCTCAGACCCCGGCTCATCAGGTAGAACAGTTGGTCGTCGCTGACCTTGGAGACGGTCGCCTCGTGCCCCATCGCGACGTCGTCCTCGCGGATGTCGACGTAGGGGTAGGTGTCCGACCGGGAGATCGCGTCGACCAGCAGCGCGTCGCACTTCACCGTCGACCGGCTGTGCTGCGAGCCCTCCAGCACCTGGACCAGCCCACGGTAGGAGGTCCGGCCGCCGCCGCGGGCGATGGACTTGGAGACGATCGTGGAGGAGGTGTGCGGTGCCGCGTGCACCATCTTCGCGCCGGCGTCCTGGTGCTGCCCCTCGCCGGCCATCGCCACCGAGAGCACCTCGCCCTTGGCGTGCTCACCGGTCATGAACACGGCCGGGTACTTCATGGTGACCTTGGAACCGATGTTGCCGTCGATCCACTCCATGGTGGCGCCGGCGTGGCAGACGGCCCGCTTGGTGACCAGGTTGTAGACGTTGTTCGACCAGTTCTGGATGGTCGTGTAGCGGCACCGGGCGTTCTTCTTCACCACGATCTCGACCACCGCGCTGTGCAGCGAGTCGGAGGAGTAGATCGGCGCGGTGCAGCCCTCGACGTAGTGCACGTAGGCACCCTCGTCGACGATGATCAGGGTCCGCTCGAACTGGCCCATGTTCTCCGTGTTGATCCGGAAGTAGGCCTGCAGCGGGATCTCCACGTGCACACCCTTCGGCACGTAGATGAACGATCCACCGGACCAGACCGAAGTGTTCAGCGCGGCGAACTTGTTGTCGCCGACCGGGATCACGGTGCCGAAGTACTCCTTGAAGATGTCCTCGTGCTCGCGCAGCGCGGTGTCGGTGTCGAGGAACACCACACCCTGCTCCTCCAGGTCCTCACGGATCTTGTGGTAGACCACCTCGGACTCGTACTGGGCCGCGACGCCGGCGATCAGCCGCTGCTTCTCCGCCTCCGGGATGCCCAGCTTGTCGTAGGTGTTCTTGATCTCCTCGGGCAGGTCCTCCCAGCTGGCGGCCTGCTTCTCGGTGGAGCGGACGAAGTACTTGATGTTGTCGAAGTCGATCCCGGTGAGGTCGGCGCCCCAGGCCGGCATGGGCTTGCGGCCGAACAGCCGCAGCCCTTTGAGTCGCAGGTCGAGCATCCACTGCGGCTCGTTCTTCTTGGCGGAGATGTCACGCACCACCGCCTCGTTGAGCCCGCGCTGGGCGGCAGCGCCGGCCACGTCGCGGTCGGCCCAGCCGTACTCGTACCGGCCGAGGGCCGCGAGGTGCTCCTCCTGGGAGATGGGCGCGACGGTCTGCTCGGTCATCTATCTGTCCTCACAGTGCTGGTGACGTGGTCGGTGGAAACATCGATGGCAACGGTCGGGGCGCCGCCGGCCCGTCTCGGGTCCGGAATGTGCGTGGTGCACACCCCGTCGCCGTGAGCGATGGTGGCCAGCCGCTGCACATGGGTGCCGATCAGGCGGGAGATCACCGCGGTCTCAGCCTCGCACAGCTGTGGAAACTCGGCAGCCACATGGGCCACGGGACAGTGATGCTGGCACAACTGCCCCCCGGAGGCGATGGTGGACGCGTTGGCAGCGTAGCCCTCGGCGCTGAGTGCGGCGGCGAGGGCCTCCGCGCGGGCGATCGGGTCCGCACCGGCATCGTCGATCGCCGCCCGGCACCGCGCCTCCAGCCCGGCGACCTGAGCCGCCGCGAACGCCTCCAGCTCCGCCTCGCCGCCGTGACCGGCGATCCAGCGCAGCGCGGCGGCGGCCATGCTGTCGTAGCGGTAGCGCCCGTGCCGGGACCGGGCGTCGTCGCTGAGCCGGAAGACCTTGGCCGGCCGACCGCGTCGCCGGCGGGCCCGGGTGACCGCGTCCCGGGTCACCACGTCGCCGTCGGCGAGCATCGCGTCCAGGTGGCGGCGGATCGCCGCCGGGCTCAGCCCGAGCTCATCACCGAGCTGAGCGGCGGTCGCCGCCCCCCGCTCCAGCAGCAGCCCGACCAGGCGGTCCCGGGTACGCCCGTCCGGGCCGGCGGCGACCGCACCGGTCGCCGACCCGCCCTCCGGGAGGCCCACCCTGTTTTTCACTACGCCAACGTTACGTATTTCAGCGGTCGGCCGCAAACGCGCCTCCGGGTGATCCACCGCACCGAGCGTGACCGCCACCGGGACCAGCACGGCGAGGCCTTGCCGCAGTCGGCTGGCGGCACCGCAGGGCTGCGGTACCGGCGGCACCGCACGGCTGTGGTATCCGCCATATCGGTACGATTGCCGCCGTGCCCGTCTCCCCGTCCGGTCGGCTGACCGCCGGCCCCGCCCTGCTCCGGCGGCTCGCGCTCGCCTCCTTGGTGGCCAACGTCGCGATCGTGCTGACCGGGGGCGGCGTGCGGCTCACCGGGTCCGGGCTCGGCTGCCCGACCTGGCCGCGCTGCACCGACGACTCCTACGTCACCACGCCGGAGATGGGCGTGCTCGGCATCATCGAGTTCGGCAACCGGGTCCTCGGCATCCTGGTCGGCATGATCGCGCTCGCCACCCTGCTGGCGGTGCTGCGGTCCCGGCCACGCCGGTTGGACCTGCGCGGACCGGCCCTCGGCGTACTGGGACTGGTGATCCTGCAGGGCCTGATCGGCGGGGTCAGCGTCCGGGTGCAGCTCAACCCCTGGGTGGTGGCGCTGCACTTCATGCTGTCGATGGTCACCATCGCGGTGGCGTACGGGTTGTGGCAACGGGTACGCGTCGGCGGCCGCACCAACCGAGACGTGGTGGCCCGGCCGCTGCGCCAGTTGGCCTTCGTGATCACCGCCGTGAGCTTCGGGGTGCTGGTACTCGGCACCGTGGTGACCGGCAGCGGCCCGCACGCCGGCGACCCGGACGCCGGGCGCACCGGGCTGGACCCGCAGGCCATGTCCCAGCTGCACGCTGACTCGGTCGCCCTGCTGATCGGGTTGTCGGTCGCCTGGTGGTTCGCGTTGCGCGCGGTCGGCGCACCCCGACCGGCGGTACGCGCGGCGGCCGTGCTCGTCGTCGTGGAGCTCGCCCAGGGACTGATCGGCGTGGTCCAGTACCTCACCGACCTGCCGGTCGCGCTGGTCAGCGCGCACATGCTCGGCGCGTGTCTGGTGTGGCTGGCCACCCTCGGCGCGCTCTGGTCGACCCGGACCCGGGAGCCGACCGGGCCGCAATCAGCTGCTACCAGGGTGGTTTCCGACGACGGCAACGAACGCCCCCTGGTCGGAGCGCAACCGTAAGGTCACCAACCGTTGAAGACGGTTGAAAACGGCAGACCTATCCCCATAGCGGAGAGTACCGGTGAGGCTACGCCTGTGCCGGGGCACAACCACCGGCACGACGAACCGGGCGCGGCAGTGACGGTCCCCCCGTGCCGTGGCTGCCGCGCCCCTGGTCGGTTCCCTGCCTGGACCAGACCCGCGTAGCGGCACCCCGGACGATCCTCCGTCACCGCACGCGCACTCCCGCGTTTTCCTGACTGACCACTTTCGGAGCTCCCGCGTGTCTACCTTCCGTACGAGCCGGTCCGGCACCGTCGCCGCGACGTTGGCCCGGTCCCGCCTGGGCGTACCCCAGGTGTTGTTCTTCGTTCTCGCCGCCGCCGCGCCGCTGACCGTGGTGGCCGGCGGCGCCAGCACCGGCTATGCCGTCACCGGCACCACCGCGGTGCCGGTCGCCTACCTGCTCATCGCGGTGGTGATGGCGGTCTTCGCCGTCGGCTACGTGGCGATGAGCCGGCACGTCGTCAACGCCGGCGCGATGTACAGCTACGTCGCGCACGGTCTCGGCCGGATCCCCGGCATCGCGGCGGCGTTCGTCGCCGTCGTCGCGTACAACGCGATGCAGATCGGGCTGTACGGCGCTTTCGGCGTGGTTGCCGCCGAGGTACTCGCCGTCGCCGGTGCCACCGTGCCGTGGTGGCTCTGCGCGCTGGCCGGCTGGGCCCTGGTGACCGTACTCGGCCTGGCCCGCGTCGACCTCAACGGCCGGATCCTGGCTGGCCTGCTGCTGGCCGAGCTCGCGGTCATCATCGGCTACAGCATCGTCATGGTCGGCCACCCCGCCGACGGTGCCGCCGTCGCGGGTCTCGACCCCCGCCAGCTGCTCACCCCAGGGGTGGCGGCGATGCTGGTCGGCGGCATAGCCGGTTTCGTCGGTGTCGAGGCCGGCACGGTGTTCGCCGAGGAGACCCGTGATCCGCGTCGTACGGTCGCCCGGGCCACCTACTTCGCGGTGACGATCGCCGGAGTGTGCTACGCGGGTTCCGCCTGGGCGATGGCGGTGGCGGCCGGCCCGAACGACGTCGTCGCCCAAGCCCGCGAGTACGGCACCGAACTGATGTTCGTGCTGGTCGACCCGCACATCGGCACGACGCTCGTGGACGCCGGCCGGTTGTTGTTCCTGACCAGCCTGTTCGCCGCGCTGCTCGCGTTCCACAACACCGTTGCCCGGTACCTGTTCGCCCTCGGGCGGGAACGGGTGCTGCCGGCGGCGCTCGGCCGGACGAACCGGCGGACCGGCGCGCCGAAGCTCGGCTCGCTGGTGCAGAGCGGGCTCGCCGTCGCGGTGATCGTGGGGTACGCGGCGACCGGGCTGGATCCCATCACCCACCTGTTCTTCTGGGTGACCGTCACCGGTGGGCTCGGCGTGCTGATCCTGATGACCGTGACCTCACTCGCGGTGATCGGCTACTTCCGCCGCGACCCGCGTGGCGAGTCGGCCTGGCGACGACTGGTCGCGCCGGGCGCGGCCACCGGCGCGCTCGGGCTGATCCTCGTCGGCACCGTCACCAGCTTCGGTGACCTGCTCGGCATCGGCGCGTCCCCGCTGCGCTGGTGGTTCCCGGCCGGGTACGCCCTGGCCGCGCTGGCCGGCGTCGGTTGGGCGCTCTGGCTGCGTACCAGGCGTCCGCAGACGTACCGGACGATCGGCTGGGGCGCCGACAGCGGCACCGCCCAACCGGTGCCGCCGGCACCCGTCCGGCCGTCGGCCCGCGTCTAACCGCTGTCCAGCTGGATGTCCAGCCGCGGTTGCGGCGGCGGACAACGAGCGAGACCCGGGCGGTACGCCCGGGTCTCGCTCGGCTCTGTTCCTCCAGCTGACAGACCGCTCGTCCAGTCACGCAACTGGTCGTCGTTCGTTGTGCAGGACGGGAAAGGGCTGGTCAGCGCGCCAGACTGCGACGCGACATCGACCGCCACAGGTCGTTGCTGGGCCGCATCTGATCCATCAGCTCCCGCTCCCACTCGTTCTCGATCTCGACCCCCGCCTTGAGGCAGGCGGCGCGGGCCACGTCGGTGCCGTCAGCGAACTGGTCGCCCCAGGCGCCGTCCTCCCCCACCAGGACGATCCGTGCGCCACGCTTGCCGACATACTCGATGACCGCCTTCGCGCCGCCGTGGCCAGCGGCGAAGGACCGGATGCCGGCGACCAGACCAGAGGGGGCGTCCCCCGGGACGGATTCGGTCGCCAGCGTCGTATCGGAACCATCTGCCATACGCGAAGCGTAAGCAGAGCGACGACCTTTCGCCGATCAGATGTCGGCTTTTTGTGACTCCAATCATCCGTGGGTTTAAGAAGTCCCACAGATGATTGATGGTGATTTCAGTGTCCAAAAAGGGACAAATTCCAGCACGAAAAGCGGCAAACGCGACAGAAGTTTCGAGACCTGGACGGGACGGGACCCCGGCGTCAGACCAGCGCGTCCAACGCCACAGCAACGAAGAGCACCGTGAGGTAGGTCGTCGACCAGTGGAACAGCCGCATCGGCTGGACCGGCAGACCACGCCCGGACCGGCGCTGCAGCCGGTGAGCCTCCAACAGGAAGACGACCCCGACCACCACCGCCGGGACCGCGTAGATCAATGACATGCCCAACGGCCAGACCAGCACCGACGACCCGACCGTCAACCAACTGAACAGTACGATCTCCACGCCGACCCGACGTTCGGAGGCCACCACCGGCAGCATCGGGATCCCGGCCCGCGCGTAGTCCACCTTGTACTTGATCGCCAACGCGTAGAAGTGCGGCAGCTGCCAGAAGAACACCACGGCGAACAGTGCCCAGGCCACCGGGGCCAGGCCGCCGGTCACCGCCGCCCAGCCGATCAGCACCGGAGCGGCGCCGCAGACACCACCCCAGAACGTGTTCTGTGGCGTCGTACGCTTCAACCACAGCGTGTAGACGAGGTCGTAGTAGGCGATCGCCGCCAGGGTCAGCCCGGTGGCGAGCCAGTTGGTGAAGACCGCCATCAGCGCCACCGAGCTCACCGCGAGCACCAACCCGAAGATCAGCGCGTGCCTGGGGCTGACCACGTGGTTCGGCAGCGGCCGACGCTTCGTCCGGCGCATCAGCTGGTCGATGTCCCGGTCGATGAAGCAGTTCAACGCGTTCGCCGCACCGGCGGCCAGGGTGCCGCCGACCAGCACCACCGCCACCAGCCCGAGCGACGGCAGGCCACCGGCCGCGACCATCATCGTCGGTACGGTCGTGACCAGCAGCAGCTCGATGATCCGCGGCTTGGTGAGCGACACGTATGCCCGGACCACAGCCAGCAGGTCGGGCACGGCCACCGGCCCTGGGTCCGCCGCTGTGCCGGGCACCTGGTCCGCTTCGGCGACGGACCTGACCCGCGCCCGGTCATGGGCGGGGCGCTCGGTGACCATGCTCACGGGCTGCACCTTCCGGCGTCGGCGGCGGGTGACCTTCAACTGGCGGCGACCTGCGGGCCGACGCGCCTCCGACAGCGTACGCGCAGGTATTTTGCCTGCCCGGCCGACCCGTCACCGGTGCTCGTCGTCACACTCGGCAGGCTTTTCACCGGCCACGATGCGTATCCCCCGGTGCCCGATCGTCGGGTCCGACGATCGGGCACGACCCTGGACGACCATCCGGTTGTCGAGATCGGCGGGCGCACCGTGAACCCTGCTCGATAGGGTCGTGACGAGGGTTCCGCCTACCTGCTGGACGAGGAGCACACCCACCGTGGCTGCAACACCAACCGATGCCCCCCTGAACTGGTCCGACCTCGACCGCCGCGCGGTCGACACCGCACGCGTGCTGGCCGCCGACGCCGTAGAGAAATCCGGCAACGGCCATCCGGGCACCGCGATGAGCCTCGCTCCCGCGGCGTACCTGCTGTTCAACCGGGTCATGCGGCACGACCCGAGCGACCCGGGCTGGGCCGGCCGGGACCGGTTCGTCCTCTCCGCCGGGCACTCCAGTCTCACCCTGTACATCCAACTCTTCTTCTCCGGTTACGGGCTGAGCCTGGACGACCTCAAGGCGTTGCGGCAATGGGGATCGCTGACCCCTGGACACCCGGAGCACGGCCACACCCGGGGAGTGGAGACCACCACCGGTCCGCTCGGCCAAGGGCTGGCCAACGGGGTCGGCATGGCGATGGCCGCCCGCCGGGAACGCGGACTGCTCGACCCGGACGCCGCGCCCGGCGAGTCGGTCTTCGACCACAACATCTGGGTGATCGCCTCCGACGGTGACATCGAAGAGGGCATCACCCACGAGGCCAGCGCCCTGGCCGGGCACCAGAAGCTCGGCAACCTGACCGTCGTCTACGACGACAACCAGATCTCCATCGAGGACGACACCCGGATCGCGCTCAGCGAGGACGTCGCCGCCCGGTACGCCGCGTACGGCTGGCACGTGCAGACCGTCGACTGGCGGGCGGGCGCGGCCGGCGACGGCGAGTACCACGAGGACGTCGAGGCGCTGTACGCGGCGCTGACCGCCGCCCGTGCGGAGACCGACCGCCCGTCGTTCATCGCGCTGCGCACCATCATCGGCTGGCCGGCACCGAAGAAGCAGAACACCGGCAAGATCCACGGCTCGGCGCTCGGCGCCGACGAGGTCGCCGCCACCAAGGAGATCCTCGGCCTCGACCCCAACCAGCACTTCGCGGTCGACGACAAGGTCCTCGCCCACATCCGCGAGGTGCTCGACCGGGGCCGGCAGGCACACGCCAAGTGGACCGAGAAGTACGACGCCTGGGCGCAGGCCAACCCGGAGCGCAAGGCGCTGCACGACCGGCTCGCCACCCGTACCCTGCCGACCGGCTGGACCGACGCGCTGCCGGACTGGCCGGCGGACCCCAAGGGGGTCGCCACCCGGGCCGCCTCGGGCAAGGTGCTGACCGCGCTCGCCGCCGAGCTGCCGGAGCTGTGGGGCGGCTCGGCCGACCTGGCGGAGAGCAACAACACCACGATGAAGGGCGAGCCGTCGTTCGTCCCGGCCGAGTACGCCACCAAGGAGTTCCCCGGCCATGAGTACGGCCGCACCCTGCACTTCGGCATCCGCGAACACGCCATGGGGGCGATCCTCAACGGCATCGCGCTGCACGGCGGCACCCGCCCGTACGGCGGCACGTTCCTGGTGTTCAGCGACTACATGCGCCCGGCGGTGCGGCTGGCCGCGCTGATGAAACTCCCGGTGGTCTACGTCTGGACGCACGACTCGATCGGGCTCGGCGAGGACGGCCCCACCCACCAGCCGATCGAGCACCTGTCGGCGCTGCGGGCCATCCCCGGACTGGACGTGGTCCGCCCGGCCGACGCCAACGAGACCGCCTGGGCGTGGCGGGTCGCCCTGGAGCACACCGACCGGCCCACCGCGCTGGCGCTGACCCGGCAGGCGGTGCCGGTCATCGACCGGGGCACCTACGCCTCGGCCGAAGGGGTCCGCAAGGGCGGCTACGTGCTGGCTGACGCCGGCAACGCCCAACCGCAGGTGATCCTGATGGGCTCGGGGTCCGAGGTGCAACTGCTGCTCACCGCCCGGGAACGCCTCGAAGCCGAAGGCGTCGCCACCCGGGTCGTCTCGATGCCGTGCCAGGAATGGTTCACCGAGCAGGACGAGGCATACCGCGAATCGGTGCTGCCGCGCGGGGTCAAGGCCCGGGTCAGCGTCGAGGCCGGCATCGGCATGTCCTGGCGTGGCCTGGTCGGCGACTGCGGCGAGTCGGTCAGCATTGAACACTACGGGGCCAGCGCCCCGTACCAGGTGCTGTTCGAGCAGTTCGGCTTCACCGCCGACGCCGTGGTCGCGGCGGCGCACGCGTCGCTGACCCGGGTCGGCGCCATCACCGGCACCACCACCGGAAACTGAGGAGGCTCCAGATGACGGACCGATTGGGAAAGCTGACCGCCGCAGGCGTGGCGGTCTGGCTCGACGACCTGTCCCGGCAACGGCTCAGCACCGGCAACCTGGACCAACTGCGCCGGGAGAAGCACGTCGCCGGCGTGACCACCAACCCGACCATCTTCGCCGCCGCGCTCGCCGACGCCGACGAGTACAACTGGCAGCTGCGTGACCTGGCCGCCCGGGGCGTCAGCGTGGACGAGGCGGTCCGGATGCTCACCACCTACGACGTGCGGTGGGGCTGCGACGTGATGCGCCCGGCGTACGAAACCAGCGGCGGCGTCGACGGCCGGGTGTCGATCGAGGTCGACCCGCGGCTGGCGTACCGCACTGCGGAGACCGTCGCCGAGGCGAAGGCGCTGTGGTGGCTGGTCGACCGGCCGAACCTGTTCATCAAGATCCCGGCGACCGAGGCCGGGCTACCGGCGATCACCGCCACCCTGGCCGAGGGGATCAGCGTCAACGTGACCCTGATCTTCTCGCTGGACCGCTACAGCGCGGTGATGGACGCCTTCCTCGCCGGTCTGGAGCAGGCGAAGGCCAACGGCCACGACCTGACCACCATCGGCTCGGTCGCTTCGTTCTTCGTCTCCCGGGTGGACACCGAGATCGACAAGCGCCTCGACAAGATCGGCAGCGACCAGGCCAAGGCGCTCAAGGGCAAGGCCGCCGTGGCGAACGCGCAGCTGGCGTACGAGCGGTACGCGGAAGTCTTCTCCTCGGACCGCTGGCAGGCCCTGGCCGACGCCGGCGCCCACCCGCAGCGCCCGCTGTGGGCCTCCACCTCGACGAAGAACCCGGCCTACCGGGACGTCATCTACGTCGAGGAGCTGATCGCCCCCGGCACGGTCAACACCATGCCGGAGTCGGTGGTGCACGCCTACGCCGACCACGGCGAGACCCGGGGCGACACGGTCACCGGCTCGTACCCGGCCGCCCGGCAGGTGCTCGACGACCTGATCGCCGTCGGCGTCGACCTCGACGACGTGGTCAAGACCCTGGAGTCTGAGGGGGTGAGCAAGTTCGAGGCCAGCTGGCAGGAGCTGCTCGACGGGGTCCGCTCGTCGCTGGACGCGGCCGCGGCCGGCGCCGGTGAGCCGAACGCGGCCGCGAGCGGGCACGCCGCCGCGGCCAAGCAGGCCGGAGGTAACGCATGAGCGACTTCTTCGACGGCGGGGTCGAGGCCGCGGCCGGGCTGAGCGTGTACGGGGCCGACGCGGTCGACGCCTCGGCCGCCTCGTCGACCCGGGGCGCGCTGGTCGGCGACGAGGTGCCCGGCTCACTCGCCCGCAAGGACCCGACGCTGTGGGGCCCGGACGCCGAGGCCGAGGCGAAGATTCGGCTCGGCTGGCTGGACACCTTCACCCGCAGCCGGGACCTGCTGCCGCAGCTCGCCGAACTGCAGGCCGAGCTGGGCGACCTGGACCACGTGGTGCTGGCCGGGATGGGCGGGTCGTCGCTGGCTCCCGAGGTCATCTCGCTCACCGTCGGCAAGCCGGTCACCGTGCTGGACACCACCGACCCGCACCAGGTGCGGGCGGCGCTCGGCGACCGACTGGACCGGACCGTCGTGGTGGTGGCCAGCAAGTCCGGCGGCACCGTGGAGACCGACAGCCACCGTCGCGCGTACTGGCAGGCGTTCCTCGACTCAGGGCTGAGCGAGGCCGAGGCGGGGCGGCGGTTCGTCATCGTCACCGATCCCGGCTCGCCGCTGGCCACCACCGCCGAGGAGATGGGCGCCACCGTGGTGCTCGCCGACCCGGAGGTCGGCGGACGGTACTCGGCGCTGACCGCGTTCGGTCTGGTCCCGTCGGCGCTGGCCGGCGTGGACGTGGTCGAGCTGCTCGACCAGGCCGAGCAGCTGTCCGCCGCGCTCGGCGGCGACCGGGACAACCCGGGGCTGGCGCTCGGCGCGGCGCTCGGTGCGGCGGCGACCACCGGCCGGGACAAGGTCGCGCTGGTCTCCGACGGCACCGGCATCGAAGGGCTCGGCGACTGGATCGAGCAGCTGATCGCCGAGTCGACCGGCAAGGACGGCATCGGCATCCTGCCGGTGGTCGTCGAGGCACCGGACGCCCCCGGCGCCGCCGGCCCGGACGTGCTCACCGTCACCTACGGCGGTGCCGGCCAACCGGGCGGGGTGCCCGGCGGCGGGGTCCGCCCCGACCTGGCGGTCAACGGACCGCTCGGCGCGCAGTTCCTGGTCTGGGAGTACGCGACGGCGGTCGCCGGCCGGGTGCTCGGCATCGACCCGTTCAACCAGCCCAACGTCACCGAGTCGAAGGAGAACACCAACCGGATTTTGGCGGCCGGGCCGCCGGCCGAGGCACCGTCGTTCGTCGATGGATCCATCGAGGTGTACGGGCCGGACGGCGTACCGGGTGAGCTGGTCGGCGCGCTGCGCTGGCTGATCGACGGCGTCGGCACCGACGGATACCTCGCGGTGATGGCCTACCTGGACCGGTTCGGCGACGCCGACGCGGCCGGGATTCGGCCACTGCTGGCGGCCGCCGCCGGCCGGCCGGTCACCTTCGGCTGGGGGCCGCGGTTCCTGCACTCCACCGGGCAGTACCACAAGGGCGGGCCGCAGGTCGGCGCGTTCCTGCAGATCACCGGTGCGGTCACCGACGACCTGCCGGTGCCCGGTCGCCCGTACAGCTTCGGTGAGCTGCAGGCGGCGCAGGCCGCCGGTGACCGTGAGGCGCTCGCCGGGCGGGGCCGGCCGCTGCTGCGGCTGCACCTGACCGATCGGGCCGCCGGCGTCGCCCAACTCCTGGACACGATTCGAAACCTGCCCAGCTGACAATTGGTCCGGAGGAAAACGGACTGAGGAGGCGACGTGAACCCCCTGCGCGACCCGCAGGACCGGCGGCTGCCGCGCATCCCGGAGCCCTGCGCTCTGGTGATTTTCGGTGTCACCGGTGATCTGGCTCGCAAGAAACTACTCCCCGGCATCTACGACCTGGCCAACCGAGGGCTGCTGCCACCCGGCTTCGTGGTGCTCGGCTTCGCCCGGCGGGACTGGACCGACGGCGACTTCGAGTCGCTGGCCCACGACTCGGCCAAGGAGTACGCGCGTACCCCGTGGCGTGAGGAGGTCTGGTCCCGCCTGGCCGGCAACATCAAGTTCGTCGGCGGCTCGTTCGACGACGACGCCGCGTTCGACAAGCTGTCGGCCTGCCTGGACGGGCTGCGCGAATCGCACGGCATCCACGGCAACGCCGCGTTCTACTTCTCCATCCCGCCGTCGGCGTTCCCGCAGGTGCTCAAGCAGCTGGCCCGCACCGGCATGGCCGACAACGAGCGGTGCGGCGGCTGGCGTCGGGTGGTGGTGGAGAAGCCGTTTGGCTACGACCTGCCGTCGGCGAAGTCGCTCAACGACCTGGTCGACGACGTGTTCACCCGTGACGATGTGTTCCGCATCGACCACTATCTGGGCAAGGAGACCGTCCAGAACATCATGGCGCTGCGGTTCGCCAACAACCTGTTCGAGCCGCTGTGGAACTCCAAGTACGTCGACTCGGTGCAGATCACCATGGCCGAGGACGTCGGCATCGGCAGCCGGGCCGGCTTCTACGACGCCACCGGCGCCGCCCGTGACGTGGTGCAGAACCATCTGCTGCAGCTGCTGGCCCTGGTCACCATGGAGGAGCCGACCAGCTTCGACGCCGCCGAGATCCGGGCGGAGAAGCTGAAGGTGCTGCGGGCGATCAGCCTGCCCGACGACGTGGCCGCCGGCACCGTCCGCGGTCAGTACCTGAAGGGCTGGGTGGCCGGGCAGCGGGCCGTCGGCTACCTGGAGGAGCCGAACGTGCCGGCCGACTCGACCACCGAGACGTACGTGGCGATGCGGCTGGGCATTCAGAACCGCCGGTGGGCCGGGGTGCCGTTCTATCTGCGCGCCGGAAAGCGGTTGCCGCGGCGGGTGACCGAGGTGGCGGTGATGTTCAAGGCCGCACCGCACCTGCCGTTCAACGGCACCGACGTGGAGATGCTCAGCAACAACCAGCTGGTCATCCGGGTGCAGCCCGACGAGGGCGTGGTGCTCAAGTTCGGCGCCAAGGTGCCGGGCACCACCATGGAGGTCCGCGACATCGCGATGGACTTCCAGTACGGCGAGGCGTTCACCGAGGCCAGCCCGGAGGCGTACGAGCGGTTGGTGCTCGACGTGCTGATCGGCGACCGCACCCTGTTCCCCGACGCCGCCGAGGTGGAGCAGAGCTGGCGGGTGATCGACCCTCTCGAAGAGGCCTGGGAGGGCACCCGGCCGGAGCCGTACCGGTCCGGCGAGTGGGGTCCGCGGGCCGCCGACGAGATGCTGGCCCGCGAGGGCCGGTCCTGGAGGAGAGCATGATCAGCCTGTGGGACACCACCGGCAACGAGGTGGTCAAGGCCCTGGCCGCCGAGCGGCGCAGCGCCGGCGGCGTGGCCAGCGGAATGGCGCTGACCCTGATCGTGGTGGTCGACGAGAAGCGGGTACGCGAGGCGGAGGCGGCGGCCACCATCGCCGCCGCAGCCCACCCGTGCCGGCTGCTCGTGGTGGTCCGCTCCGACATCGACCGCAAGGTCAGCCGGCTCGACGCCGAAGTGGTCGTCGGCGGCCGGCTCGGGCCGTGCGAGGCGGTCGTCATGCGTACCTCCGGCCGGCTGGCGCTGCACGCCGAGTCGGTGGTGATGCCGCTGCTGGTGCCGGACGTACCGGTGGTGACCTGGTGGCACGGCGAGCCGCCGGAGCAGATCGCCAACGACTACCTGGGGGTGGTCGCCGACCGGCGGATCACCGACTCGGCGCAGGCCCCCAACCCGGTGCAGGCGCTGCTGCAACGGGCGGTCGACTACGCGTCGGGCGACACCGATCTGGCGTGGACCCGGATCACCCCGTGGCGCACCCTGGTCGCCGGGGCGTTCGACACCACCGACGCGCAGATCACCGGCGCCACGGTGACCGCGCCCCGGGCCGACCCGACGGCCGCCTTGATGATCAGCTGGCTGGCGGCCCGGCTCGGCATCACGCCGCGCTGGGAGGAGACCAGCGCGTTCCCCCGGATGCGGTCGGTGGAGCTGCGCTGCGCCAACGGTGACGGGCTGAGCCTGGTCCGCGAGGACAGTTCGGCGATGTTCACCCGGACCGGGCAGCCGGAGCGGCAGATGCCGCTGGTGCGTCGACCGCTCGGCGAAGAGCTCGCCGAGGAGCTGCGGCGGCTCGACGCCGACCAGGTCTACTCCGAGGCGCTGGGCACCCTGGCCGGGCTGCCGGAGCTGTCCTCCCGGCCCGCCAAGCGGGTGCACATCTGGAAGGACCCGGCGAAGGCCACGGGGCCGGCAGCCGGCACCGACCCGGCGGTCGTCGCGGCCGGTCCGGCACGGAGCGGCTCGTGAGCGGCCCCGGCATGCTCGTCGTGCACCCGGACGCCACCGTGCTGGCCAGCGCGGTGGCGTCCCGGCTCGTCGTCCGGCTGATCGACGCCCAGGCCGAGCGGGGCGAAGCGGCGGTGGTGCTGACCGGCGGGCGGGTCGCGGCGGCCGTGCTGCGCGCGGTCGGCGAACTGCCGGCCCGGCAGGCGGTCGACTGGTCCCGGGTGGACGTCTGGTGGGGTGACGAGCGGTTCCTGCCCGCCGGCGACCCGGACCGCAACGAGACCCAGGCCCGCGAGGCGCTGCTCGACGTACTGCCGCTCAATCCGCAGCGGGTGCACGCGATGCCCGCGTCGGACGGACCGGACGGCGACGATCCGGAGGCGGCCGCCGCCCGGTACGCCGCCGTCCTCGACCGGGTCGCCGGCCCGGGTACGGCCCCGCTGCCCCGGTTCGACGTGCTGATGCTCGGCGTCGGCGAGGACGGGCACGTGGCGTCGGTGTTCCCGGGGCATCCGGTCACCGGCGAGACCCGCCCGGTGGCGGCGGTACGGGACAGCCCGAAGCCGCCGCCGACCCGGATCACGCTGACCCTGTCCACCATCAACACCGCCGACGAGGTGTGGCTGGTCGCCGCCGGGGCGGACAAGGCGGCGGCGGTCGGCGGGGCGTACGGCGGCAGCGACCCGGTCGCGGTGCCGGCCTGCGGGGTACGCGGCGTGCGCCGTACCTGGTGGCTGCTCGACCAGGCAGCCGCCGCCGAGGTGGCGATGACGGCAGCAGCGGCCGACTGACCGGGCCTTGCGTTTCAGTGGCCGCCGGACGTCGCCGTCCGGCGGCCACTTCGGTCCGACGGCCGCTTCAGTCCGGTCCGACGGCCGCTTCAGTCCGGTCTGACGAAGGCGAGCAGCCGGTCGAGAGGTCGTGGCAGGGTGTCGCGGGCAATGGCCGCCTCGACGAGCAGCCGGGCGTAGCGTGACTTGCGGCGCGAGCCGCTGCCCATGAACCGGCGCAGCTGCGCTGCGGGTCGCCGGTCGCGCCAGGCGGGCTGGCCCTGCAGCGTACGGAACGATCCGAGGTCGCCCTGGGAGTACAGGACGGCCTCGACCGTTTCGACGCCCATCGCACGGATCAGTTCGTCCTCCAGGTCGTCGACGCAGACGAAGAACCCGAGATCCGCCAGATCGATCGGCGTCCGAGGCGCGCCGACGCCGGCGGCGACCAGCCCGCGCCGGACGATGTCCGCCTCGGCGAGGTCGCACAGCCCGGCGAGCCGTACCCGCGACCGCTGTGGACCGAGGCCGGCCAGGAACCGGCCGGTGGCATGTGCTCCACCGATCGGCACGACCGCCACCCGTTCCGCGTCGAGGTCCCGGCCACGGCCGGCCGCGGCCGTCTCCACCGCGATCTGGTCGCTGACACCTTCGACGAGCACCAGGGCGACGGCACGGTCGATCTTCGCCAGCGCGTTGGCGGTCGCCCGGACCGGGGCGTCGGGACCGCTGGCGTAGCCGTCGAGCACCCGGCGGGCAAGCTCGCGGCGACGAGCGGCATCCATCGGCCGATCACCCGTCGCCATGACGGTCATCGTCGGGGACACCCGACCCCAGCGGCAACCGGATAACCGAGGTCGACACCCCCAGGTCACCACATCGCCGTACATCTATTGACAAACAGTGTTAGCAATAAGACCCTTCTCGGAGAGCGCTCTCTTACCCGTCCGACCGCCGACCGATCCCGACCGGAGGAGTCCCTCATGGTTGTCCGAAGAAGGCTGCTGGCCGTCGCAGCCGCCCTGCTCACCGCCGTCGACGGCCCCGGACGCGTCGATCGCCGGACCGGCCAACGGTGGCAGTACGACGGTCCGCTTCCCGCGCGGCTCCTCCGGCCGGGTCTACTTCTCCCTCGGTGAGAAGCTGAAGTTCTTCCTCACCCCGACCGGCCTGGTCCAGCCCGCCCCCTGGGCCGGCGGCGACCCCAACCGCGACATCCTGTTCAACTGGAGCGAGTTCACCTACAACGACGCCGGCCTGTGTCTCAACAGCTCGCAGGTGGACATGTTCGCGGTGCCGCACGCCGTCACCGTGACCGGCGCGGGCGGTGTCACCAAGCGCACCGGCGACGTTGTCGCGGGCGGCCGCAACGCGATCATCAACGGGATCCGCGCCCAGTCCGGCTGGGCCAACACCGTGCAGACCCGGGGCGACGGTACCGTGCTGCGGGTGCTGGCCCCCGGCAAGGCGGCCGGCGCCGGCCTGTTCAGCCCCACCTACCTCGACTCCTACATCACCTCGGCGTGGAACACCTACACCAGCCGGACGCTGACCGTCGTACCGTTCGGCGACCGCCCCGACATCCGCTACTACGGACGGACCTCCGGCCGGGTGATGACCTTCACCAACGGTGCCGGCCAGGTCGTCGCCTCGTTCAACCGGCCCTCGTCGGCGAGCGTGTGGGGCTGCGACGGTGACCTACCCGCCCCCAACGACCAGGTGGTCGGGCCGATCTCCCGTACGCTGTGCGCCGCGCTCAACCGGGGCACTCTGGACACCATCCACACCCAGCCCAGCCCCAACGCCGCCGAGTTCTACCGCAGCAACCCGACCAACCAGTACGCCCGGATCATCCACGCCAACATGCGCGACGGCAAGGCGTATGCGTTTGCCTTCGACGACGTCGGCGCGTTCGAGTCCCTCGTGCACGACGGCGACCCCCGCTCCGCCGGAGTGGTACTCAGCCCGTTCTGACCGAGCCCTCCCCTACCTCGGTCCGGGTGCGCCGGACCGTCGCCGGCGCACCCGTCCCCGGGTCGGACGCCTCTGGTGGGTCGACGGTTACCGTGGAAGCCAGCGGCACGATGTCGGCCGCAGCGGATGAAGTGGAGGCTGCGTTGACCGACACCGCAGAGCGGTCCCCAAAGGTGTTGGCGATCTCGTGGGGTCGGATGGATGTCGAAGGACTTGGGACCGGCAAGGACTTCATGCTCCACCCGGGCGGCGGCCGAGCCTGGGACTGGTCCGAGACCGGGACCAGGCACAGCCCGGGAATTCAACCCGAGGACGTCGAGGAACTGCTGCGCCACGGCGCGACCACGATCGTCCTGTCACGCGGTATGCAACTTTAGCTCCAGATCGACCCGCGCACCCTTGAGCTTCTCGACCGGCACGGCATCACGCCGTACATCGCCGAGACGACGCAAGCCGTGCAGCACTACAACGACCTGGCCGCGACACAGCCGGTCGGCGGCCTGTTCCTCTCGACCTGCTGACCAACGACATGGCGAGAACACCGCGCCTAGCATGATCCACTGCGCGCCACCGACACGACACGCCGACACCATGTCAGACCACGCGCATCCGATCGGCCACCGGCAGGAGCAGCGGGCTACCACCTCACCCGGCTGACCACAGCTGTTCGAGCACCTTGTTGACCACGTCGGGCTGCTCGCGGTGGGGCTCGTGCGCGGCACCGGGCACTCGCACCAGACGAGCACCGATCCGGTCAGCGACCGCCGCCGCAACCCTCTCCATCACCTGCGCCATGCCGGGCCGGTAGCCGCCAGGGACCGTGCCCCAGTTGCCGACGACCACCAGTTTCGCGAAAGCGGCATCCGTCAATGGTTGGGTCGCCAGGTCCGCGAGCCAACACGGACGTTCATTCAGGGCGGTCCGGGCCGCCCGCTCCAGCCAATCCGCCGGCTCCGGACGCGGCTGCCCAGCCGGGTAGACCAGGTCGAGATACTGCTGTGCGGTCCACCGGCGGGCACCAGACATAAATTCACGCGCGTCTTGCACCGCTGCGGCGACCACCGCATCGTCCGAGGCGACCTGGTGGGCGCACGGCTCGATGAGCGTCAACGACCGGACCAGGTTGGGCCGCGCCGCTGCGGCGATCATCGCCACCGTCCCGCCGTAGGAATGCCCGACCAGATGGACGCCGCCGGTCATCAGAGCGACCACGTCCCGCGCGTCAACGGCGTAGTCACTGGTTACCTGACCGTCGTCGAGGTCCGGACTGCGGCCGTAACCCCGTCGGTCCGGCAGCAGCACCCGCCGACGCCGGGCCAACGGCCGTTGCCGTTCGAACGCCGATGCAGCCCAGCTGAGCGTGCCGTGGATCAGAATCGCGGGTGCCGCTGCGGCCGGACCATCCCAGATCGTCACGTTCACCGGCGCACGCACGTGGAAACCGTACAGCGAGGGTGACGAAGTAATCACGGCCCTACATGGAGGGCGATCGTCACGGCAGACCGGTCATGTTTGTCGCGGCCGTGCACGATGTACTGATGAGGCCCTGCACACGGATCCGCGTCGCTGGATACGTCATCCGGACCACCGGCAGCGGTGCGCAACTCCTGGTCTTCGACCACATCGACTTCCCCGACGCCGGCACTCAGGTGCCCGCTGGCGGTGTGCAGCCCGGCGAGGAGCTACACGACGCGGTGCTTCGCGAAGTCGCCGAGGAGACCGGCCTGACCGACATAACCGTGGTCCGAGAGATCGGGAGCGAGGACAAGCCACATCCCGAGACCGGTCAACCTCGCCAGACCACCTACTTCCACCTGCAGGCCCCGGACTACACCCCCGATGCCTGGCAGCACACAGTGACCGGCATGGGGACGGACCGCAGGCTGCGGTTTACCTGCCGATTCGTCCCGCTGCCCCTGCGAGCCCACCTCGCCGATCACCAGGACGCGCTACTCGGCAGCATCGACCGTCGATGGACCACACGGACCGAACCCCCGCCCGCGTCAAGCCGGGCGACCGAACTTATGCCGCCGATGACGTAGGGGTAGTGGTGTTCCGTGCGGCGATCTGCGAAATACGTTGGGGTGACAGTCCGAGAAGTGCGCCTGCGTCCCGGACGGTATAGCCGTCACGTAGAAGCGCCAGCACCGCTGTTGCGGTCGCCCGTTCAGCCTTCTCGTCGGCGTCCTGGGCCGCCCGCCTGGCGTCCAGAGCTACCGAAACCATACCGGGAAGTTCAGGACGGACATCGACTTCTACCCTGTCCGGGTCGACGTCCAGCAGCAACGCGATCGCTTCTCGAGCCATCGCAGCGACCTGGTCGAGTCGCCGGGCCTGGGTGTGCACGCCCTTGAGTTCAGGCGCGCTGATGGCCCACCAGTTGCCGACCCGCCGGCAGACCACGGAGCAGGTCGTCACTTCCACCAGTCCTCCCCGAATTAATCGTCGAGATCGCTCATGGTGCCCCGTGCCGTGTATTCGTTGATTTCCCGATGTCGGAGTATCACAGACTTCTGGCCGCCGCACCGAAAGATTGAGTGACTTCCGCCTTCACGCAGTAGCTCGAATCCTGCCTACCCCGGCTGCGAGCCTAGCTGGATAGACAACTCAAGTAGACCGCGCTAGACGCCAACCCGGATCGCCGCTACGACCTGTCATCCGGGGCCTGCAGCGCCTGCCTGGGTTCAACAGGTGAAGAGCTGTGGCACTACTGTTACTCGCCGTGGACCACGTCGAGGTCGAGGTCACCGCAGAGCTGGTCCGGGGTCTGCTCCGCGACCAGTGTCCCGACCTCGCCGAGCGGCCGGTCCGGCTGGGCGCGCGCGGCTGGGACAACCAGATGTGGCGCCTCGGTGAGGATCTCGCCGTCCGGCTGCCGTGGGCGACCGGGTCGGCGGACGCGCTGCTGCGTAAGGAGTACGCCTGGCTGCCCACGCTGGCACCGCATCTACCGTTGCCGATCCCCGTACCACAGCGCCTCGGCGAGCCGTCCGTGCGGTTTCCTCGGCCATGGCTCGTCACCACCTGGGTGCCAGGTGCCCCCCGCCGACCGCGCCCCGGTCACGCGAGCCCGCGCGGCAGCTGAATCCCTGGCAGCGTTCCTGACCGCGCTGCACCGACCCGCTCCCAACAACGCGCCCACAGGCAGCGGCAGCGGCCGGGGCGGGCCGTTGACCGACCACACCGACCAGTTCACTAGCGGCCTCGCCGAAGTCACCGCACGCGGGCTGATCGACGACCCGGACGCCGTTCATGCTGTCTGGCAGGATGCGGTCACCGCACCCGGGTGGTCAGGTCCGGCGCTGTGGCTGCACGCCGACCTGCATCCGGCCAACGTTCTCACCGCCGACGGCACCATCTGCGGTGTCATCGACTTCGGCGACCTCTGTGCGGGCGATCCGGCGTACGACCTAGCTGCCGGCTGGATCCTGCTCCCGGACGACAGCATCGACCACTTCTTCGCGGCATACCAGCCGACGCCGGACGTCGCCACCAGGCGCCGGGCCCGTGGCTGGGCGATGGCCCGTGCACTGGGCGGCATCCTGATCGGCGACGCCGGGTTGCACGGCCGCCCCGGCGGCAAGCCGACCTGGGGTCCACCTGCCCGCGCCGCGCTGCGACGTCTCATCGCCACGATCGACTGATCGGCGGGTCGCCGCCGGCGAAACACTCCGGTCAGCCCTCGCGCAGCAGGGCGCGGGCGATGGCGCGGTCCGGCGCGCTGTGCCATGCCGTGGCACCGGCTCCGGACTCCCAGAGCAGGTTCTGCAGTACGCGACCCAGCGTCCAATCGACCGCCCGTTGCCGGTTGACACCCAGTATCTCGGTCATCAGGTCGAAGCGTCTGCGGACCGCACGCGGCACGTCGCCGGTGGCGACCACGTCGTCCCAGCGGTTGTGCAGCGCGGGGAGCAGCTCGAAGCAGGGATCTCCAGCTAGTGGTTTCGGGTCGATCGCCAGCCACGGCTCCCGAGCGCCGGACGCGGTCGGGTCGACCCCGAACGAGTCGGGCCGGGACGCGAGGACGTTGTCGTAGTGCAGATCCCAGTGCAGCAGTCGGTCACCGGCCTCCGGCAGCAGCTCCTGCACGGCCGCCGCGCAGCGCCGGATCAGCGGATGGTCGGCGGCGGGTAGCCGTACCAGCGCCTGCGGCACCCGGTCGAGCATCCCGGCGGCGACATCGGCGAGACGGCGGACGTCGGGCGGTGCGGCCACCGAGGTCAGCCGGGCGAGCAGCTGGCTGAGGATCCGCAGCGCGGCCAGGTCGTCGGGGACGACCGCCAGGGTACGGTCGGCGTCGAGTCGTTCCAGCAGCATCGTGCCGGAGCGCGCGTCGTGCCGCAGGAGGCGTACCGCGCCGTCGCCGCCCCAGGCCCGCAGCGCCGCCGGCTCGCCGACGGTCTCCTCGTCGATCGGCTGCACCTTCAGCATCGCCGGTGACCCGTCGCTCTGCACGACGGGCAGCACCAGGGCGATCGCTCCGCAGCTCGACGGCCCGTCGGGGCGCAGGCCCCACCTGTCCATGATGGTCGTGGCTAACTGCGGCAGCGCCGCGATCCAGGCCCGCCCGGCGTCGCCGAAGTACGTGGCGTGGGACGCCGCCAGCTGCGCCGGGACCAATAGGCCCGATCCGCCAGCGGCCACGCTCACCGCAGTTCAGTGGGGGTCGGCGGCTTTGAGGGTGGTGAGGAAGCCGGTCCAGGCGGCCGGGTCGAAGGCCAGCGCCGAGCCGCTGCGGTCCTTGGAGTCGCGTACGCCGATGGTGTCGGCACTGAGGCGGACCTCGACGCAGGCGGCGTTCTCCGAGCTGCGTGAGGACGTGAACCAGCCGCGTGCAGGGGTGTGTTCCGTCATGTCATCTCCTGGGCGACCTGGCGGATCAGGGCGAGGGACTCCTCGAAGCTTAACGCCCGCTCCAGGGTCTCACCGAAGGTGATCATGTAGTCGGCGACCCGGCTGGACTGGTCGATGATGTCGCTGGAGGTCAGCACCTCCTGCCAGACCAGATCCGGCACCCGTGGCGACGGAAATGTCAGGATCTGGAACGGCCCACCGAGCGCCGGGTACGCACCGGCCGAGAACGGGATGATGTGCACCCGGATCTGCTCCGGATGGCGGGTCATCAGGTCGGCCAGGTGATCGAGTTGGGCGCGCATCACCGCCGGGCCGCCGACCTGCTGGCGAATGGTGCTCTCGCCGAAGATCGCGGTGACCCGCAGCGGCGGGTCCTCGGCGAGCCGGCGCTGCCGGGCCAGTCGTACCTCGACGCGCTGCTCGGTCTCGGTGAGCCGGACGTAGGTGTTGCCGCCGCGCAGGATCGCGCGGGCGTACGCCTCGGTCTGCAACAGGCCGTGGACGATCTCGTTCTGGTAGGTGCGGACGTGGTCGGCGCCGGCCTCGTAGCCCAGGAAGCGCAGGAACTCGGCCGGGAAGAGCTGCTTGTACGTGTGCCACCAGGCGCGGGCCATCGCGCCGATCCGCAACGCCTCCAGCTCGGTGGCCTCTTGGTCGTCGATCTCGTAGATTTTGACGAGTTGGGCGAGCCGGTCGGCGGGGAGTTTGACCTTGCCGATCTCCACTCCGGAGACGTACGCCTGGGTGATGCCGCTGCTGCGGCCGACGCCGACGGCGGTCATGCCGAGTTCTTCGCGGCGCTCGCGCAGTCGGATGCCGAGCTCCATGGCCTGCACGGTGGGCGACATGGCGGGGTTGGCGGGTGCCTTGCGGGTCCTCGGTGCACGTGCCATCGGTGGCCTCCCTCGCGATTGGATGGTGACCACGACATCACACCAGGTGATCATGAACAACACAAGGGGTTGATATAAGCGAGTTTTAGCGCGATGCTTCGTGCACCGCAGCATCCAATCAATGATCATGGAGGACACAGTGGCCGTACAACTCAGCTGGGTGGACGGTGAGCAGCGCGAACGGTACGGATTCTCGCTGTGCCGGGTGGTTGACCCCGGTGGCACCGACGAACGCTATGACCTGCTCGGCGTCATCGAGGTCCCGTTCGACCAGCGCCACCCGGAGCGCGTCGCCGACCAGCTCCACCCGTGGGCCGTCGCCACCCTGCGGGCCGGCGGGTACGGCTTCGGCCACTACCTCGCCGAACTGACCGGCCTCGACGAGGACGGCGAACCGTGGCACCACATCCGAAACGCGCACATCAACTGGTCAGGCACGACAGTGCTGGTGCCCGCCCCTGACTGACCCCATGCCGCGGTGGCGACGCAACCCTCGCCTGACGGACGGCAGCGGGATACTGGAGTCCGACGAAGGGACTTCGCCATGGATGAGGAGCGGGAGCGGACAGCGCCGTCGGCGGACGACGAGTTCGATCAGCTACGGCGCGCCAGGTTCGGCAAGCTGCCGGCCCGGGTGGCACCGGAGGACATGTTCGGCGCGGTCGACGCCGATCCCGGGCATGATGAGCCGGGTCAGCCTCCGGTGCGTCGGGAGTGGGGGTAGGCAGCCGGTCAGGACTCGCCGCGACGGGCGCGGACCGCCGCGAGCGCCTCGGCGAGGATCGCCTCGGCGTCGGCGTCGCTGCGGCGCTCCTTCACGTACGCCAGGTGCGACTTGTACGGCTCGGTCCGTGGCCGGGCCGGCGGATTGTGCCGGTCCTGCCCGGCGGGCAGCCCACAGCGGGGACACTCCCAGGTCTCCGGGGCCGCCGCCTCCACGGCGAGGCTGATCTCCACCGCATGCGCATTGGCACACCAGTAGGTCGTCTGCCGGCGGGGTGCGGGCTCGGCCCGCTCGGTGGGCCGGGCCGGGCTGGCACCGATCCGGCTGCCCCGGATCGTGTTGGCACTCGCCATGTTGTCGCTCCTGTCGTCGGGGAGGGGGTGTCACCACCGGCACAAGGCGGTGGTGCGACGCCGGTGAAGCGGGCGTACCCAAAAGAATGCGCGGCCCGTATCAACGGGCCGCGCGAAATCTTACGACGGAATGCGACGGATCACACACCCGCACTCATCGCGACCTTCAGCCACAGGCCGAGGCCGACGATGCAGGCGAACCATACGATGCCGGTCAGTACGGTGTAGCGGTCGAGGTTCTTCTCGGCCACCGAGGATCCGGCCAGGCTGGTGCTCACGCCACCGCCGAACATGCTGGACATGCCGCCGCCCTTGCCCTTGTGCAGCAGGATCAGCATGGTGAGCATGACGCTCGTGATCACCAGCAAGACGATCAATACGTAGGCGAACTCGATCGGCATGGCAGTGGTCAGTCCTCTCATCACGGTCGCCGGCTCGCGAAGCGGGGCGAACCGGACAAACCCGAGTGGGCCGACACCCGGGCCACCCCAGGATAGCGGGCCGGCTCGATCCATGCCTACCGGCTCCGACGATCTCCGCGACCACCACCCGTGTGGTCCGCCGCGAGAAGGGTAGCCGACCGGATGAGACGACAGGGACAGCCCGCCGAGCGGATCCGGGGCCGACCCACCGGCGTCGGGCGGGCATCGGACCGGGCAGCCGAACCCGAGTGGGCCGACACCCGGGCCACCCCAGGATAGCGGGCCGGCTCGATCCATGCCGACCGGCTCCGACGATCTCCGCGACCACCACCCGTGTGGTCCGCCGCGAGAAGGGTAGCCGACCGGATGAGACGACAGGGACAGCCCGCCGAGCGGATCCGGGGCCGACCCACCGGCGTCGGGCGGGCATCGGACCGGGCAGCCGAACAGGTCAGCGACGACCTGCGTCTGGTCGACACGCCAGTGCTGCGGCGACGGCGGTGGTCGGCCGGGCCGACCCTGCTCGCGACCGCCGCCTACGCGGTGGTCGCCACCTACCAGTACGGCCTGGTGCGGCACCTGCCGGAGCCGGCGCTGCCCTGGCTGGACGCCGACGGGGTGGACGCCAGCGGCGAAGCGTACGCCGCCGGACACACCCCGGATACCGCGCTCGCGCTGGCCAACGCCGGCGTCACCCTCGTCCTGATCGGGACGGGCGACGCCGACCGGGCGACCCGCCAACCGTGGCGGCCGTTGTTCGCCGCCGGCAAGGCGGCCGGTGACGCCGCCGCCGGGGCCTGGCTCTTCGCCGAACAGCTCAGCCGGCACCGCCGGATCTGCGGCTGGTGCACCCTGGCCGCCGCCACCACGACCGCAGCGGCGGCGCTCACCGTGCCGGAAGCCACCCGGGCGTGGCGCCACCTTCGCGGCCGCTCGGCATGAGGGCCCGGCAGCGGCGTACCCGCCGGGTCGTGGTGGTCGGTGGCGGCCACAACGGCCTGGTCGCCGCCTGCTACCTGGCCCGCAGCGGCTGGCGGACGCAGGTGCTGGAGCAGTCCGACAAGCTGGGCGGCGGCGCCCGGACCGAGGAACTGCTGCCGGGCCACCGCTTCAACACCCACTCCGCCGCGCACAACATCATCAACGCCACCGGCATCGTCGAGGACCTACGGCTGCGGGACGCCGGGCTGGTCTACCGCGAGATGGACCCGTTCTCCATCGCGGCGTTCCGCGACGGCACGATCGTCCGGTTCCACCGCAGCGTCGAGTCCACCGTCGAGTCGATCGCCGAGGTCGACCGGCGGGCCGCGCGGCGGTACGCGGCCTGGATGCGCCAGGCGTGGCCGATCGTCTCCGCGATGCGGACCATGCTGGACCCCGGCACCAGCACGATGCAGCGTCTGCGGCGGATGCCGGGCCTGGTGGCGGCAGGTGGCCGGGCGGTGGCCCGCAACGGCGGGCCGGTCGGGCTGGCCCGGACCCTACTGGCACCGTACGGGCGGGTGCTGCGGGAACAGTTCGACACCGAGCTGGTCCGGGCACCGGTGGCGGCGTTCGCCGCACACGCCTCCGCCTCACCGCAGCAGGTCGGCGGGGCCACCTTCGCGTTGTGGCAGGCGTTCTACCACCAGGTCGGGCAGTGGCATCCGGTCGGCGGGTCGCAGGCGTTGACCGACGCGCTCGCCACCCGGCTGGCCAGCTACGGCGGCAGTTGGCGGGTGAACGCGCCGGTGGCCCGGATCCGGCGCACCGGGCCCGGCACCGACCGGGTCACCGGGGTCGAGCTGGCCGACGGTACGCAGATCACCGCCGATGCCGTCCTCACCGCCATCGACCCGCGCAACGCGCTGCTCGACCTGCTGGATCCGCCGCTGACCGGCCCGGTTGCCGACCGGCTGCGGGCCGCCGGGCGCGGCAACGCCGTACAGAGCCTGGTCCTGCTGGCCACCACCGGGCTGCCCGGCTACCCGCAGGCCCGGCCCGGCGACTGCAACGGGTTGCAGTCCTACGTCGACAGCCTCGACTCGCTGTCCGCCGGGTTCGCCCAGGCCGAAGCCGGTCACCTGCCGGACGATCCGGTGCCGACGTACGCGTTCACGCCGTCGGCGCTCGACGACAGCCTCGCCCCGCCCGGCCGGCACACCGTCTACCTGGCGTGCCCCTGCGCCCCGTACCAGGTGCGGGGCGGATGGGACGCCGCCCGGGAGGAGTTCGCCGACCGGATGATCGCCACCGTCGAGGCCCGGGCACCCGGGTTCGCCGCCAGTGTCGTCGACCGGGTGACGCACACCCCGGCCGACATGGCCCGGCAACTGCGCTGGCCCGGCGCGCACCCGATGCACCTGGACATCAGCCTGGACCAGCTGGCGATGCTGCGCCCGACGCCGGACCTGGCCGGCCACCGCACCCCGCTGCCCGGGCTGGTGGTGTCCGGGGCGGGCACCGCCCCGGTCGGCGGCATCGCCGGCCTGCCGGGCCGCGACGCGGCGTACGCGTTGATCACCCGGCCGCCCGCGCCGGCCGGGCCCGCCGGCCGCCGATGGCCGTGACGAACTGGGCGGCGGCCAGCTGGATCCCGTACGACCAGGTGGGGTAGGCGTGGGTGGCCTGGGCGAGGCGACCGGCGAACATGCCGGTGGCCATCGCCAGCGCCGGTTCGTGGATCATTTCGCCGGCCCGGCCGGCGACGACGGTCGCTCCGAGGATCCGGCCGCCGCCGAGGTTGCCCAGCAGCCGACGCGGCCCGGCGACCAGGGTGACGAACCCGTCGGTCGCGCCGGCGGTCACCGCCCGGTCCATCTCCGTCATCGGCAGGTACGCCACCCGGCCGCCCCGGCCGACCGACTGTGCCTCGGTCAGCCCGACCCGGGCCACCTCCGGGTCGGTGAAGACCACCCACGGCGTGGCGGCCGGGTCGTAGCGCTGCCGGCGACGCGACAGCGCGTTGCCGGCGGCGATCCGTCCCATGGCGAACGCGGCATGGGTGAACGGCATCCGGCCGGTGACGTCGCCGGCGGCGTACCCGCCGGGCGCGGTCGTAGCCAAATGGGCGTCGGTGACCACGTACCCCCGGTCGTCGACGGCGATCCCGGCGGCCGGCAGGTCGAGCCCGTCGGTGGTCGGCCGGCGGCCGGTCGCGACCAGCAGCCGGTCGCCGTGGATCTGTCGGCCGTCGGCCAGCCGCAGCGTCACGCCGCCGACGGTGGTGCCCGCTTCGATGACCTGCGCACCGAGGCACAGCGTGACCCCTTCGCGAGCGAACACGTCGGCGATCACCGCCGAGACCGCCGGTTCGTGGCCGGGCAGCAGCCGCTCGGCGGCCTCGACGATGGTCACCCGGGTGCCGAACCGGGCATACGTCTGGGCGAGTTCGCAGCCGACCGGGCCGCCGCCGAACACGATCAGCGACCCGGGTGCCGCCGCGAGGTCGAAGACCGTCTCGGTGGTCAGGTACGGGACCTCGGCCAGCCCTGGCACCGACGGGACCGCCGGCACGGCTCCGGTGGCGACGACGTAGCGGCTGGCGGCCAGCACGGTGCCGTCGACGTCGATCCGCCCCGGCGCGACGAACCGGGCACGACCCCGGCGTACCTCGATTCCCTCGGCGTGCAGCGCGGCGGCGTCCTCGGTGGCGGCGATCTGCGCGATCACCGATCGCATCCGTCGTACGGCGTCGTCGAACGGCAGGCCGCGCCCGGCCGCCTCGATCAGCGTCTTCGACGGCACGCAGCCGGTGAACGTGCAGTCGCCACCGGGCGGCCCGTCGGTGACCAGCAGCGCCCGGGCACCGGCTCCGGCGGCGGCGCGGGCCGCGCCGAGACCGGCGGCCCCGCCGCCGATCACCACCAGGTCGTGTCCGCCGGTCACGGTCTCGCCGCCACCAGCAGGCCGTACCCGATGATCCGCTCGGCGATCGCCGCGCGGGCGGCGGCCAGCACCGCCGGTGCCTGGGCGAAGTCCAGCCCGGCCGCCTCGGCCCGGTCCCGGGCGGTCATCCGGACCAGCGTCAGCCGGGCCTCGATCTGGTCCAGCATGGCGGCGACGGCGGCGTCGTGGTGTTCGGTGTACGTCACCCGCAGCCCGGCGGCGGCCAGCAGCTCGGCGTACTCGGCCAGCGGGCGGGCGTCGGCGACACAGGCGATCCAGCCGCCGAGCCCGGCGAGTTCCGCCGGCAGCCGGGCCTGGTCGACGGTGACGTCGGTGAGGCCGAGCCGCCCGCCCGGCCGCAGCACCCGGGCGAACTCGGCGGCGGCGGTGGCCTTGTCGGGGAACGTGCAGAAGGCGCATTCGCAGACCACCGCATCGAACGCCGCGTCGGGCACCGGCAGCCGCTCGGCGTCGCCGAGCCGGAACCGCACCGACCCCCGGGCATCGGCCGGCCCGGCCGCAGCACCCGCCTGCGTCGCGGCGGACACGTTGGCCGCCGACAGGTCGACGCCGGTGACGTCGGCTCCGTATGAACGGGCCAGCAGCAGCGCGGTGGCGCCGCGCCCGCTGGCCACGTCGAGCACGGCCGCGCCGGGACGCAACGCGAGCCGGTCGGCCAGCCGCCGGGTCAACGCCAGACCGCCCGGGTGGTACGACTCGCCGAGCAGCAACGCGACGACGTCGGAGCCGTACGCGGCGGCGCAGCACGCCTTCGCGTCAGTCTCCGCGTCCCTCTCCGTGTCGGCGGAGACAGTGGGACCGTCCACCGGCGAGGCCCGGCCGGTCACCGGAGCCGCCGGCCGACGTTGGTGGTGTCCGGGGCGATCCGACCGGTGCCGGTACGTGCGCCGGGCCGGGCCACCTTCGACCCGTACGGTGAATCGGCGAGCACCGGCTGCAGCGGCAACGCGTTGGGCACCACGTCGGCCACCGCGACACCGGACAACTGCTCGCGGACCTGTTCCCGGTAGCCGACCGAGTTGTACGCGCAGAACGGGATCATCCGTCCGTCCGGCGTGATCTCCTCGACGCAGCATTTCATCAGCTGTTTGACGTTGAGTGTGTACGGGTCCTGGAAGTCCTGGATGACGATCATGAAGGCCCGGTCGGTGATGTCGGCGATCGCCGCCGGCAGGTTGATTCCGCAGGCGTCGGCGCAGTCCAGCGCCGTTGCGGCGGCCGTCAACTGCTCGCTGGTGGTCCCGGTGCCCATGAACGCCGACGCCGACCACAGCTTCTCCAACGCCTCGCGGATCGCCAGGTCCGGCAGCACCCGGTTGGCGACGTAGTCGAGGTAGTCGGCGACGTTGAGCAACCGTGGGATCGGCACCACCCCGAAGCCGGGTTCGCCCGGGGTGCCCTCGCTCAGCAGGTAGGTGATGGACCGGCAGGTCGGGAAGCAGCACGGCACCGGGAAGAAGTCCGACGCGGTGAACCAGTCGGGTCGCTGCGCCACGATGCCGTGGATGATGTCGGAGTTGGTCAGCCGGTGCAACGGGTCGAACTCGACGTGCCGACCGGCGTGGGTGACCGGTTGGAACGACACCGACCGTACGGCGGGGTGCGTCAGCCCGTACTCGATGATCGCGCCGAGTTCGTGGTCGTTGAGCCCGCGTTCGACGGCGGCGACCAGGGTGACGGTCAGCCCGGCCTCGGCGCAGTTGTCCAGCGCCCGCCGCTTGACCTCGCGCAGGTCGCGGCCGCGGATCGCCCGGTGGGTGCGCTCGTCGAAGCCGTCGAACTGCAGGTAGATGTTGATCGCCCGATCCGGGCTGTGCCGCCGGCCGAGTTCGGCGACGAACCGCCTGTCGGAGGCGAGCCGGATGCCGTTGGTGTTGAGGTTGACCGCCTTGATCGGCCGGGCCTGGGCGGCGTCGACGAACTCCAGGATCTGCTTGTGGATGGTGGGTTCCCCGCCGGAGAACATCACCACCTCGGGTTCGCCTTCGGCGGCGACGAACGTGTCGAGCATCCGCTCGCACTGGTCGAGGCTGATCGAGTAGCCGTCGGGTTGGTGGCCGGAGTCGGCGAAGCAGATCGGGCAGTCCAGGTTGCAGCCGGTGTTGACCTCGATGATGCCGAGGCAGGCATGCTGTTTGTGCTCGGGGCAGAGCCCGCAGTCGCTGGGGCAGCCGTCGACCACGTCGGTCTGGAACGCCAGCGGGATCGTGCCGGGCTTGTTGAACCTGGCCGAGTCGAGGTACATCTGCGCGTCGCCGTAGACCAACGCCTCGAACTGCCCGTGCTCGCGGCAGCGTTTCCGCAGGTAGACCTTGTCGTCGCGGATGTTGACCTGGGCGTCGACGACGACCTTGCACACCGGACAGATCGACTTGGTGTACTCGATGAAGATTTCGTCGCGGTCCTGTTTGATGGTCATCCGGCTCCCTCGGCGGCGCGGTGGATCCCCAGGGCGACCAGTCCACCATCACCGGCCGTGGCACGGCAAGCACCGAAGCCGCAGGCCGCAGCCGGCGACAGGCAACGGACGACGGACGACGGACGACGGACGACGGACGACGGACGACGGCATGATGCCGCAGAGGCGTGATCGTGCCTCTGCGGCATCATGGCCCGCGACGGTATGTGTGACGGCCGAAACCTCGACGGTGTCGACCGGTCAGCGCTTGATGTGCTCCGGGAAGCGGGCGATCTGCGCGAACTCGTCGGCGTCCAGGCTGGCGCCGCCGATCAGCGCGCCGTCAACGTCGGCCTCGGCCATGATCGCGGCGATGTTCGCCGCCTTGACCGAACCGCCGTACAGGATCCGGGTCTGGTCGGCGGTGGCCTGGTCGTACGACTCGGCCAGCCGGGCCCGGATCGCCCCGCACACCTCCTGCGCGTCAGCCGGGGTGGCGGTCTTGCCGGTGCCGATCGCCCAGACCGGCTCGTACGCGATGACGACCTTGACCACCTGCTCGGCGGTCAGCCCGGCCAGCGCGGCGTCGACCTGGTCACGGCAGTGCGCGACGTGGCCGCCGGCCTCCCGCACGTCCAGGCCCTCACCGACGCACAGGATCGGGGTGATCCCGTTGGCCAGTGCGGCGGCCACCTTGGCCTTGACCACCGCGTCGTCCTCGTTGTGGTACGCCCGCCGCTCGGAGTGGCCGACGGTGACGTACTGGCAGCCGAGCTTTGCCAGCATCGCCCCGGAGATGTCACCGGTGTAGGCACCGGAGGCGTGCGGCGACAGGTCCTGCGCGCCGTAGCCGATGGCCAGCTTGTCGCCGTCGATCAGCGTCTGCACGCTCCGCAGCGCGGTGAACGGCGGCAGCACCGCCACCTCGACGTCGGTCAGCTGCTGCTCGTTCAGGCTGAACGCCAGCTTCTGGACCAGCGCGATGGCTTCCAGGTGGTTGAGGTTCATTTTCCAGTTGCCGGCCATCAGCGGCCGGCGGGCAACGGTCTCAGGCACTGCTCTCACTTCTCCAGGGCGGCGATGCCGGGCAGGGTCTTGCCCTCCAGGTACTCCAGCGAGGCGCCCCCGCCGGTCGAGATGTGCCCGAAGGCGGACTCGTCGAGACCGAGGGTGCGCACCGCGGCCGCCGAGTCGCCGCCACCGACGACGGTGAAGCCGTCGACCTTGGTGATCGCCTCGGCAACGCCCCGGGTGCCGGCGGCGAACGGTGCCAGCTCGAACACACCCATCGGGCCGTTCCAGAACACCGTCCGCGCGGTCGACAGGGCCTCGGCGAACGCGGCGACGCTGCGCGGGCCGATGTCCAGCCCGAGCCGGTCGGCCGGGATCGCGGCGGCGTCGACCACGTCGTGGTCGGCGTCGGCGGCGAACGCGGTGGCGGCCACCACGTCCACCGGCAGCACGATCTTGCCGGCCGCCCGCTCCAGCAGGTCGCGGCAGGTGTCGACCATCTCGGCCTCCAGCAGCGACTTGCCGACCTCGTGGCCCTGGGCCTTGAGGAAGGTGAAACACATGCCGCCGCCGACCAGCAGCTTGTCGACGGTCGGCAGCAGCGCCTCGATGACGGCGAGCTTGTCGGAGACCTTCGACCCGCCGAGCACCACCACGTACGGCCGCTCCGGTGCGCCGGTCAGCTTGCCGAGCACCTCGACCTCACGGTGCACCAGCTTGCCGGCGACGTGCGGCAGCCGCGCCGGCACGTCGTACACGCTGGCGTGCTTGCGGTGCACGGCGCCGAACGCGTCGTCGACGTACGCGTCGGCGAACGCCGCCAGCTGGTCGGCGAAGGCACCCCGCTCATCGGCGTCCTTGCTGGTCTCCCCCGGGTTGAACCGCAGGTTCTCCAGCAGTGCGACCTGGCCGCCGGTCAGGCCGGCGACGGTGGCCTGCGCCGAGGTACCGACGGTGTCGGTGGCGAACGCGACCGGCGTGCCGAGCAGTTCGCCGAGCCGGGCGGCGACCGGGGCCAGGGTGTACTTCGGGTCCGGGGCGCCCTTGGGCCGGCCCAGGTGGGAGCAGACCACCACGGCCGCGCCGGCGTCACGCAGCGCGGTCAGGGTGGGCAGCACCGCACGGATCCGGCCGTCGTCGGCGATGACCCCCGGGTTGTCCTTCTCGAACGGGACGTTCAGGTCGGCGCGCAGCAGCACGCGCCGACCCGACACACCCTCGGCGAGAAGGTCGTCGAGAGTGGTTACCTGGCTCACAGGGACGCGCCCACCAGCTTGACCAGGTCCACCAGGCGGTTGGAGTAGCCCCACTCGTTGTCGTACCAGCCGACGACCTTGACCTGGTCGCCGATCACCTTGGTCAGGCCGGCGTCGAAGATGCACGACGCCGGATCGGTGACGATGTCGGCCGACACGATCGGGTCCTCGGTGTAGGTGAGGATGCCGGCCAGCGGGCCCTGCGCGGCGGCCTTGACCGCGGCGTTGACCTCTTCGACGGTGGTCTCCCGGCCGACGGTGACGGTCAGGTCGGTGGCCGAGCCGGTCGGGATCGGCACCCGCAGCGCGTAGCCGTCCAGCTTGCCCTTGAGCTCCGGCAGCACCAGGCCGATCGCCTTGGCGGCACCGGTCGAGGTCGGCACGATGTTCAGCGCGGCGGCGCGGGCCCGGCGCAGGTCGGAGTGCGGGCCGTCCTGCAGGTTCTGGTCCTGGGTGTACGCGTGGATGGTGGTCATCAGGCCACGCTCGATGCCGAACGTGTCCTGCAGCACCTTCGCCATCGGGGCGAGGCAGTTGGTGGTGCAGGAGGCGTTCGAGATGATCGTGTGCTTCGCCGGGTCGTACTGGCCGTCGTTGACGCCGAGCACGACGGTGAAGTCCTCGTTCTTGGCCGGGGCCGAGATGATCACCTTCTTGGCGCCGCCGTCGACGTGCGCCTTGGCCTTGGTCGCGTCGGTGAAGAAGCCGGTCGACTCGATCACCACGTCGGCGCCGAGCTCACCCCAGGGCAGCTTGGCCGGGTCGCGCTCGGCGAGCGCCTTGATGGTCTGCCCGCCGACGGTGATCTCGTCGCCGCTGGCCTTCACCTCGTGCGGCAGCCGGCCCAGGATGCTGTCGTACTTGAGCAGGTGCGCGGTGGTCGCGGTGTCGCCCAGGTCGTTGAAGGCGACGATCTGGATGTCCGCGCCGGAGGCGAGCACCGCCCGCGTGAAGTTACGGCCGATACGGCCGAAGCCGTTGATGCCAACCCGGATGGTCACAGGTCCCATCTCCTTGCTTCTCGCCCGTCCGGGCCGGAGCCGGACGGATTGGTGTGCGCCGACCGCGTGGCGGGCCGGGCGCCGATCAGATGATCCGGCTGGTCACGCCGCAGCCGTACGTGGCTCGGGCGGGACACCCGAGGCGGTGGTCGCGGCGGGAGAGCCGGGTGCCGGCCCCGTCGCCGTACACTGCGACCCTATCCGAGAAGCCCGTGCCGTGTTGCGCCGGGGCGTCCGGTCACCCTGGTTCACAACTGGTGTTCACCCGACGAGCATCTCCGCCGTCACCGCGTCCTCGGTGTCCGGAATGCCGAGATCGCGGGCCCGTTTGTCGGCCAGCGCCAGCAGCCGCCGGATCCGCCCGGCGATCGCGTCCTTGGTCAGTGGCGGGTCGGCCAGCGCACCCAGCTCCTCCAGCGACGCCTGGCGGTGCTCCAGCCGCAGCCGGCCCGCCGACGTCAGGTGCCGTGGGGCGTCGTCGGCGAGGATCTCCAACGCCCGGGTTACCCGGGCGGCGGCGGCCACCGCCGCGCGTGCCGAGCGGCGCAGGTTGGCGTCGTCGAAGTTGGCCAGCCGGTTCGCGGTGGCCCGCACCTCCCGGCGTACCCGCCGCTCCTCCCAGGTCAGCACGCTGGAGTGCGCGCCGATCCGGGTGAGCAGCGCGGCGATCGCGTCACCGTCCTTGACCACCACCCGGTCCACGCCGCGCACCTCGCGTGCCTTGGCGGCGATCCCCAGCCGCCGGGCGGCACCGACCAGCGCCAGCGCCGACTCCGGCCCCGGGCAGGTGATCTCCAACGCACTGGACCGGCCCGGCTCGGTCAACGACCCGTGCGACATGAACGCGCCCCGCCAGGCCGACACGGCGCAGCAGACGTTCGCCGACACCAGGTGCGGCGGCAGGCCACGCACCGGCCGACCCCGAACGTCCAGCAGCCCGGTCTGGCGGGCCAACGCCTCACCGTCCTTGACCACCCGGATGATGAAGTGGTTGCCCTTACGCAGCCCGCTCGGGCTCAGCACGTGGATCTCACTCGAGTAGCCGTAGACGTCGGCCACCTCCCGGCGCAGCCGCCGGGCGACCGCGTTGGTGTCCAGTTCGGCCTCGACGACGACCCGGCCGGCGACGATGTGCAGCCCGCCGGAAAAGCGCAGCAACGCGGCCATCTCGGCACGACGGCAGCACGGCTTGGGCACGTCGACCCGGCTCAGCTCGTCCTTGACGGCAGCGGTCATCGCCATAGTCATTCACCTCACGGGGGCCGGTTAGACGGCGGGTACCGATACGTACGTGCTTAACGAGCGGACCCCAGGACAGGCACCAGGGCGGCACCCAACGCGACCGGATCGTGCCGGGGGCTGCCGTCGGCGACCGCCAACGGGGCGAGCGTCAAACGCGCACCCAGCGATTCTGCCGCACGGGCCGCCGGCTCGGGATCGCCGACCGCCGTACCGTCGGCGAGCACCGTGTCGACCTGCAGCTGCGGCAGGTACCAGCTGAGCGCGGCGAGGTGGTCGGCGACCGACAGCCCGAGGGTCTCCTTCTCCGCCGCCAGGTTCAGGGTGACCAGCCGACGGGCCGGGCTGGCCACGATCGCGGCGGCCAGGTCCGGCACCAGCAGATGCGGGATGACGCTGGTGTACCAGCTGCCCGGCCCGAAGATCAGCCAGTCGGCGTCGCGCACCGCCGCCAGCACCGGCCGGCAGGCGGCCGGCGCCTTCGGCTGCAGCCGTACCGACTCGACCCGGCCCCGGGTGACCGCCACCGCGTGCTGGCCCCGGACGGTGATTACGTCGGCCGGCCGGCGCGGGTCGCCGCCGCACACGTCGGCTTCGATCGACACCGGCTCGCAGGACATCGGCAGCACCCGGCCGGTCGCGCCGAGCAGCCGGCCGACGTGGTCGAGCGCGGCGACCGGGTCGCCGAGCAGCTCCATCAGCCCGCACAGCACCAGGTTGCCGACCGCGTGCCCGGTGAGTGGGTCAGGACGGTCGGTCGCCGGCGCCTCCCCCGGCACCGGCACGAACCGGTGCTGGAACAGCTCGGCGGTCAACTGGTCGGCCGACGCCGGCCCGGCCAGCGCGGCGAGCGCCTGACGTAGATCGCCGGGGGGCAGCGCGCCACGGTCGGCCCGCAGCCGGCCACTCGACCCACCGTCGTCACCGACCGTGACCACCGCGGTGAGGTCCAGCGCCAGCTCGGCACCGGCGTGACGCAGGCCACGCAGCGAGGCGGCCAGCCCGTGCCCGCCGCCGAAGGCCACCACCCGCAGTGCGCTCACTCGCGCCCCAGGTCACGGTGCTGGGCGTTGACCGACAGCCGGGCCTGACGCAGCCGTACGGCGAGCTCCTCGGCGATCGCCACGCTGCGGTGCTTGCCGCCGGTGCAGCCGACCGCCACGGTCAGATAGCGTTTGCCCTCCCGCTCGAACCCGGCGGTGGTGGCGTTGACCAGCTCGGCGTAGTTGCGGACGAAGTCGTCGGCGCCTTCCTGGCTGAGCACGTACCCGCTGACCGACGCCTCCCGGCCGGTGTACTCGCGCAGATCCGGGACCCAGTACGGGTTGGGCAGGAACCGCGCGTCGATCACGAAGTCGGCGTCCGGCGGCAGCCCGTACTTGAAGCCGAACGACAGCACGGTGATCCGCAGCCGGCGGGCGTCCTCGCCGCCGAACAGCTCCTCGACCCGGCGCCGGAGCTGGTTCTCGTTCAGATGGCTGGTGTCGATGATCACATCGGCCTGGTCGCGGGCCTCGGCGAGCAGCTCCCGCTCGGCGGCGATGCCGTCCGCCAGCCGACCGTCACCCTGCAGCGGATGCGAGCGCCGGACACTTTCGAACCGGCGGATCAGCACGTCGGCGGCGGCGTCGACGAAGACCACCCGGGGCTGGTATCCGCGCTCCTTGAGCGCCCGGATCGCGCCGACCAGGTCGGTGGAGAAGGCACGGCTGCGCACGTCCAGCACCATCGCGGTACGCCGGGCCGCCCCGCCGGCCCGCATCGCCAGCTCGGCCATGTCGAGCAGCAACGCCTGCGGCAGGTTGTCCACCACGTAGTAGCCGACGTTTTCCAGGGCCCGGGCCACCGTGCTGCGTCCGCCCCCGGACACCCCGGTCACCACGACCAGCCGGGCCTCGTTCTGGTCGGCCACGGTGCCGGCCGGTTCGCCGTCGTGTACGGCGCTGCTGGCCAGGTCGTCGACCGCCGCGACGCTGGCCGGTGTGTCGTCGGCCGGCCGGGTGATGTCGTCGCCCGGGTTCGGGCTGTTCTGCCTCACGGTCCTCCTGCCTCGGGTACGCGGCGCGCCAGGTGCGCGCAGGTCGGCACCACAGATGGGATTCTAGGTGCGATCCGCGCCGTCATCCGAGGACCCGGCGAGCGCAGCGACGATCGTCTCCGCGGTCCGCCGTCCGATGCCGGGCACCTCGGTGATCTCGTCGACGGTCGCCGAGGCGATCCGCCGGACCGAACCGAAGTGCCGAAGCAGCGCCTTGCGGCGGGTCTCGCCGAGCCCGGGCACCTGGTCCAGCCCGGAGGCGGTCATCCGCTTCGACCGGCGCTGCCGGTGGTAGGTGATCGCGAACCGGTGTGCCTCGTCGCGGATGCGTTGCAGCAGGTAGAGCCCTTCAGAGGTGCGCGGCAGGATCACCGGGTAGTCGTCGCCGGGCAGCCACACCTCCTCCAGCCGCTTGGCCAGCCCGCACAGCGCCACGTCGTCGACGCCGAGCTCGGCCAGCACCGCCGCGGCGGCCTGCACCTGCGGCGCACCGCCGTCGACCACAACCAACTGCGGCGGGTACGCGAACCGGCGCGGCCGCCCGGTCTGCGGGTCGACGCCCGCCGGCAGCTGCCCCACGTCCACGGCCGGCGGCGCCGGTACGTCATCAGCAGGCACCGACCGTTCGGGGGCGGGCTGGCGATGGCGGGCGAAGCGTCTGCGCAGCACCTCGCTCATCGCGGACAGGTCGTCGGTCGCGCCGCGGACCGCGAACCGGCGGTACTCGGCCTTGCGGGGCAGCCCGTCCTCGAACACCACCAGGCTGGCCACCACGTCGGTGCCCTGGATCTGCGACACGTCGAAACACTCGATACGCAGCGGCGCGGCGGCCAGCCCCAGGGCCTCGGCGATCTCCTCCAACGCCTGGCCGCGGGTGGTCAGGTCACTGGCCCGGCGCAGCTTGTGCCGGGTCAACGCCTCGCCGGCGTTGCGGGCCACCGTCTCCATCAGGGCGCGCTTGTCGCCGCGTTGCGGCACCCGCAGCGTCACCCGGCCGCCCCGGCGGGCGGTCAGCCAGTCGGCGAGCGCCGGCGCGTCGGCCGGCAGCTCGGGCACCAGCAACTCCCGGGGCACGTCGGTCTCACCCTGTTCGGGGCCGTACACCTGGGTGCAGAAGTGATGGACGAGGTCGGCGGTGGTCAGCTGCTCGACCTTCTCCACCACCCAGCCGCGCTGACCGCGTACCCGGCCGCCGCGGACGTGGAACACCTGCACCGCGGCTTCGAGCGGGTCCTCGGCGAAGGCGACCACGTCGGCGTCGGTGCCGTCACCGAGCACGACGGTCTGCTTCTCCATCGCCTTGCGCAGCGCGGCGACGTCGTCACGCAGCCGGGCGGCCCGTTCGAACTCCAACGCCTCGGCGGCGTCGTGCATGTCCCGCTCCAACCGGCGCACCATGGTGTCGGTGCGCCCGGCCATGAAGTCGCAGAACTCGTCGACGATTGCCCGGTGCCCGGCGGCGTCGACCCGGCCGACGCACGGTGCCGAGCACTTGCCGATGTCGCCGAGCAGACACGGCCGCCCGACCTGGCCGGCCTGCCGGAACACCCCGGCCGAGCAGGTCCGCGCCGGGAAGACCCGCAGTAGCAGGTCGAGGGTCTCGCGGATCGCCCAGGCATGCGAGTACGGCCCGAAGTAACGCACCCCTTTGCGTTTCGCCCCGCGCATCACCTGCAGCCGGGGAAACTCCTCGTCCAGCGTCACCGCCAGGTACGGGTAGGACTTGTCGTCCCGGTAGCGGACGTTGAACCGGGGGTCGTACTCCTTGATCCAGAGGTACTCCAGCTGCAGCGCCTCGACCTCGCTGCCGACGGTCACCCAGTCGACCGACGCGGCGGTGGTGACCATCTGCTGGGTGCGCTGGTGCAGCTGCCACAGGTCGCCGAAGTAGGAGTTGAGCCGGCTGCGCAGGCTCTTGGCCTTGCCGACGTAGATGACCCGCCCGGTGGGATCACGGAACCGGTAGACCCCCGGCGAGTCCGGGATGGTGCCGGGGGCAGGGCGGTAGCTGGACGGATCTGGCATCGCCGTCAGCGTAGTCCAGGGCTGTGACAGCTCCGGTCGTCCGCGTCCGCGTGGGCGGCACGCACCCGGCGGACGCGGACGACCGGACCCGTCAGGCCACCGAGATGGTCTCGCCGTCGACGGTAATGGTCTTCTCCTCCAGCGGCGCCGACGCCGGGCCGGAGAGCACCGAGCCGTCGGAAATGGAGAAGCTGCTGAAGTGGCAGGTGCAGTTGATGGTGCCACCGTCGAGGTTGGCCACCGGGCAGCCCTGGTGGGTGCAGACGTTGCTGAATGCCTTGAACTCTCCCTCGGCGGGCTGGGTGACCACGACCCCCTGGGCGGCGAGGATGATACCGCTGCCGACCGGCACCTGGCCGGTGGTGAGCCCGTCGCCGCCGGACCCGGTGTCGCCGCCGCCGTCCGTTCCGCTGTCCGTACCGCCGTCCGTGCCGGCGGGCTGGCCCGCGTCGACCGGCGCGTTCGCACCGTCGCCCAGGTCGTCGTCGGTACCGGTGCCGCAGGCGGCGAGCGCCACGGTCGCTCCGACCCCGCTTGCGCCGATCAGCAGCGCCCGGCGGCTGGTCGGACCGGTGTCGGTCGTCGTCTGGTGCTCAGTCATTCAGCTTGCCTCCTGTCAGTTGCCACGGCTGGTCGTCCGTGGCCACGCCAGTAGAAACGGCGACGCGTCACGAACGGTTCATCCCGGTATGACGGTAGGACCATGATTCATACGCAGCCGTAGACGCCGCTGTACGGGAGCTGTGTCAATGCTGTGCGACGGCTTCGGCCGCCCGGCGCCCACCAGTGCCGCGCTTGGCTCTGGCCGTCGGGCTCTTCGTCCGGCCGGGCGTACCGTTGGCCTTCGCGGCCCGCGCGGACGCGGCGGCGGCTCCACCGGCGTCGCCGGCGCGGCCCAGGACCGGGCGCAGGAACGCCCCGGTGTGGCTCTCGGCGACCTCGGCGACCTCCTCCGGCGTGCCGGCGGCCACCACGGTGCCGCCCCGGTGCCCGCCCTCCGGCCCCATGTCGATCAGCCAGTCGGCGGTCTTGATCACGTCGAGGTTGTGCTCGATGACCACCACGGTGTTGCCCTTGTCGACCAGACCGGCCAGCACGGTCAGCAGCTTGCGGATGTCCTCGAAGTGCAGCCCGGTGGTCGGCTCGTCGAGCACGTAGACGGTCCGGCCCGTGGAGCGTTTCTGCAACTCGGAGGCGAGCTTGACGCGCTGTGCCTCGCCGCCGGACAGGGTCGGCGCCGGCTGGCCGAGCCGTACGTAGCCCAGGCCGACGTCGACCAGGGTCTTCAGGTGCCGGTGGATCGCCGGGATGGCCTCGAAGAAGTCGGCAGCCTCCTCGATCGGCATCTGCAGAATCTCGGCGATGGTGCGGCCCTTGTAGTGGACCTCGAGGGTCTCCCGGTTGTACCGGTCGCCCTTGCAGACCTCGCACGGCACGTAGACGTCCGGCAGGAAGTTCATCTCGATCTTGATGGTGCCGTCGCCCGAGCACGCCTCGCACCGGCCGCCCTTGACGTTGAACGAGAACCGCCCCGGACCGTAGCCGCGCACCTTGGCCTCGGTCGTCTCGGCGAACAACCGGCGGACGTGGTCGAACACCCCGGTGTAGGTCGCCGGATTCGACCGTGGGGTACGGCCGATCGGCGACTGGTCGACGCCGACGACCTTGTCCACGTGGTCCAGCCCGGTGATCCGGGTGTGCCGGCCGGGCACCAGCCGGGCGTTGTTGATCTGGTTGGCCAGTACGGTGTAGAGGATGTCGTTGACCAGCGTCGACTTGCCGGAGCCGCTGACCCCGGTGACCGCGATCAGCTGGCCGAGCGGGAACGTGACGGTCAGGTTGCGCAGGTTGTGCTCGCGGGCGCCGTGCACCACCAGCTCCCGGCCGGCCGTCGCCGGCCGCCGGGTGGCCGGCACCGGGATCGCCCTGCGACCGGACAGGTACGCCCCGGTCAGCGACTCGTCGCTGGTCAGTAGCTCGTCGACCGGCCCGCTGTGCACGATCCGGCCGCCGTGCTCACCGGCGCCCGGCCCGATGTCGACGATCCAGTCGGCGGTCCGGATGGTGTCCTCGTCGTGCTCGACCACGATCAGCGTGTTGCCCAGGCCGCGCAGCCGCACCAGGGTTTCGATCAGCCGGTGGTTGTCCCGCTGGTGCAACCCGATCGACGGCTCGTCCAGCACGTACAGCACCCCGACCAGGCCGGAGCCGATCTGGGTGGCGAGCCGGATCCGCTGCGCCTCGCCGCCGGACAGGGTGCCGGCCGGGCGGTCCAGCGACAGGTAGTCCAGTCCGACGTCGACCAGGAACCGCAGCCGGGCGTTGATCTCCTTGAGCACCCGCTCGGCGATCATCTTCTGCCGGTCGGTGAGCACCAGCCCGCCCAGCAGGTCGGCGCACTCGCCGACGGACAGCCCGGTCACCTCGGCGATGTTGCGCCCGGCCACGGTCACCGCGAGCACCTCGGGCTTGAGCCGGGCGCCGCCGCACGACCCGCACGGCACGTCCCGCATGTAGCCCTCGTACTTCTCCCGCGACCATTCCGACTCGGTGTCGGTGTGCCGCCGCTCGATCCACTGCACCACGCCCTCGAAGCCGGTGTAGTAGGACCGCTCCCGGCCGTACTTGTTGCGGTAGCGGACGTGCACCTGGTCGTCGGCGCCGTACAGGATGGTCTTCTGCGCCCGGCTGGGCAGTTTGCGCCACGGGGTGTCCAGGTCGAAGTGCTCCGCCTCGCCGAGCGCGGCCAGCAGCCGGGCGAAGTACTCCTGGGTCTGCCCGCCGGACCACGGCTGGATGGCGCCGTCGCGCAGGGAGCGCTCCACGTCCGGGACGACCAGCTCCGCGTCGACCTCTTTCTTGGTCCCCAGACCGACGCATTCCGGGCAGGCACCGTAGGGCGCGTTGAACGAGAAGACCCGCGGCTCCAGGTCCTCGATCGCCAGCGGATGATCGTTCGGGCAGGCCAGGTGCTCGGAGAAGCGTCGCTCGCGGGCCGGGTCGTCCTCGGCGAGGTCGACGAAGTCGAGCAGCACGATGCCACCGGTGAGGCCGAGCGCCGACTCCACCGAGTCGGTCAGCCGACGCCGGGCGCTGGCCTTGACGGTCAGCCGGTCGACGACCACCTCGATCGTGTGCTTCTCCTGCTTCTTGAGCTTCGGCGGCTCGGTCAACGGGTGGACCACGCCGTCGACCCGGGCCCGGGCGTACCCCTTGGCCTGCAGATCGGCGAAGAGGTCGAGGTACTCGCCCTTGCGCCCGCGCACCACCGGGGCGAGCACCATGAACCGGGTGCCCTCGGGCATGGCCAGCACCCGGTCGACGATCTGCTGCGGGGTCTGTCGGGAGATCCGCTCGCCGCAGACCGGGCAGTGCGGCTCGCCGACCCGGGCGAAGAGCAGCCGCAGGTAGTCGTAGACCTCGGTGATCGTGCCGACGGTGGACCGCGGGTTGCGCGAGGTGGACTTCTGGTCGATGGAGACCGCCGGAGACAGCCCTTCGATGAAGTCGACGTCCGGTTTGTCCATCTGGCCGAGAAACTGCCGGGCGTACGACGACAGCGACTCGACATAGCGCCGCTGTCCCTCGGCGAAGATGGTGTCGAACGCGAGGCTCGACTTGCCCGAGCCGGACAGCCCGGTGAACACGATGAGCGCGTCACGTGGCAGGTCAAGGCTGACGTCGCGGAGGTTGTGCTCACGCGCGCCACGGATGATCAATCGGTCGGCCACGGTCCGCCTGCTCCCGTAGAGGCTCACAAGATCTGCGTTGGTCGGGTGTCTGAATCGTCATTTTCGTCGCTTCTAGCCAGTGGTCTGTAGCTGACCTGGCCGACGCCCCGGCAACTGTAGCCCCAGGCTCCGACAACTCTGCCCGACACACGTCGTCACCCGATCGAGGTACCCCGGAACCAGTCCCGCCGATACCGCCCGGGCGGGCCGGATCGGCCGGCATACTGCACATACTGGTCAAGTCACCCATTGACCTGGCGTGGAGCAGGGGGTTCCTCCACGTGTCAGCGGGCCGGCCCGTCCGATCGGGGGGTGGGACGGGTCGGCCCCCGCTGCCACCCGGCCGGCAGGACCGACCAAGCCGGCAATGTCGGGCCGGTCAGCGGCACCGTATCCTCTGGTCCCATGTCCGACGCTGTCTCCGACGCCACGGTCGACGCGAACGCTACGCCCGATGCGAGAGTCATGCTCGATACGAATCTCAAACCCGACGCGGCCGTACCCGAAACCGACGGGTCGCCGCCCGGCACGACAGGGCAGCAGCCCTCCCGCCGCCGTGGCGGCCGCTGGCTGCGTCTCGCCCTGCTCGTCACAGGGCTGTCGCTGATCCTGGTGGTCGGCGGTACCGCCGCCGCCGGGTGGCTGTACGCCCGGTCCGTCGAGTCGCACGTCGACAAGGTGGAGATCTTCACCGCACTGCCCGAGGCGCAACGCCCGGTCAAGGCCGTCGAGCAGGCGAGGAACTTCTTGATCGTCGGCAGCGACTCGCGGGATCCGGACACCTCCGGTTCCCGCACCGACACGATCATCCTGGCGCACCTGCCGGCCGACCGCGGCGGCGTACAGATGATCTCCATCCCCCGGGACACCTGGGTCCGGGTGCCGGACCCGGACGGCGGCGACGGCCGCCAAGACAAGATCAACTCCGCGTACGCGACCGGCGGGACGCCGCTGCTGGTGCAGACCGTGGAGGGATTCACCGGGGTCCGGATCGACCACGTGGTGCTCATCGACTTCGCCGGCTTCGCCGAGATCATCGACGCCGTCGGCGGAATCGAACTCGCCGTCGACGAGTCGTTCACCTCGGTCCACCCGCCATACCGGCAGTTCACCGCCGGGCTGCAGCAGATGGACGGCGACACCGCGCTGGACTACGCCCGGCAGCGCAAGCAGTTCGCCGACGGCGACTTCACCCGGGTGCGGCACCAGCAGGAGATCATCGCGGCGGTGCTGGACCAGGCCAGCGGCAGTGGGCTGCTCACCAGCCCGGGCCGGCTCGACGACTTCCTGCGCGCCACCGCCGACGCGGTCACCGTGGACGAGGGCACCTCGGTGTTCGACACGGTGTGGGCGCTGCGGCAGCTGCGCAGCACCGACCTGACCATGCTCACCTCGCCGTCGGCGGGCACCGGTCAGCAGGCCGGGCAGAGTGTCGTGTTCCCCGACGACGCGGCCGCGGCCGACCTGTACGCGGCGGTCCGCGGCGACACCGTCGACGACTGGCTGCGCGAACACCCGACCGGCCGCTGACCCGGCGTCACCGCTGCCGGTTACGTGCCCGGTTCTCCTTCGAGATCCGCTTCCACCTGGCCCGCTCGGCGGCGGCCAGCCGCGCGTCCCGGCGACGCATCTCATGCGCGACCTCCCGCTGCAGGCGCTGCCAACTCTCCCAGCGGCGCACCGGCAGGTCGCCGGACTCGATCGCGGCACGCACCGCGCAGCCCGGCTCACCGCTGTGCGCGCAGTCGGCGAACCGGCAGGCGGCGGCGAGCTCGGCCACGTCGGAGAACGCCTCATCCAGGCCGTCGGCGGAGTCCAGCAGACCCACCGCCCGTACGCCCGGGGTGTCCAGCACCGCCCCGCCGCCGGGGATCGGGATCAGCGCCCGGTAGGTGGTGGTGTGTCGGCCCTTGCCGTCGACCCGACGGATGGCCTGCACCCCCATCACCTCGGTGCCGGCCAGCGCATTCACCAGCGTCGACTTGCCCGCCCCGGACGGCCCCAGCAGCCCCAGGGTGCGGCCGGGCGCCGCGAGCCGGGACACCTCGTCGATGCCGTCACCGCGCTGCGCGCTGACCGCGATGACCGGTACGCCCGGTGCCACGGCGGACACCTGGTCGCCCACCGCCGCCGGGTCGGCCACCGCGTCGCACTTGGTCAGCAGGACCACCGGCTCGGCGCCGGACTCCCAGGCCAACGCCAGGAAGCGTTCGATGCGGCCCAGGTCGGGTGCCGGGTGCATCGGTTCGACGACGGCGGCCGTGTCGACGTTGGCGGCGAGCACCTGCCCGGTGGAGTCCTTGTCGGCGGTACGGCGCACCAGCGCGGTCCGCCGGGGCAGCACCTGCTCGACGGTGGTCCGCTCGTCCGGCCAGGTCCGCACCAGCACCCAGTCGCCGGCGCAGGGCAGGGCCACCGGGTCGGACGCGGCGGCGGTGAGGACCGCGCCGGCGACACTGGCCCGCATCGGTCCGTCGGCCACCAGTACGGTGCACACCCCGCGGTCCACCCGGGCCACCCGGCCGGGCTGGTGGTCGGTGTCGGGAGCCGGCAGGGCACGGTCGTGGAAGGCGTCCCAGCCGAGGGACGCGAGATCGAACGTCATGGGAACCCTTGTCAGGTCGTGGGGTGCCCGCCGGCCGGACCGGCCGGACGACCCCGGTGGGAAGGAGAGGCGGACGGACCGCAGGGGACAGTCACGGTCACCACCACCTCCCTCCGGAGAGCTCTGCCTGACGCGTCACGGCAACGGTAGCCTTCTGACGGCAGCCGGGGAAAGCCAATTCCGCCCAGCCACGACCAGCAGGAGGTTCCGGTGCCCTACCAGGGAGATGTCACCGTCGGCGGCGCGCCGGACGTCCGGGAGCTGACCGGGCTCACCATCACCAAGATCGCGGTCGGGCCGATGGACAACAACTCCTACCTGCTGCGCTGCACCAGCACCGGCGAGCAGGTGCTGATCGACGCGGCGAACGAGGCACCCCGGCTGCTGGAGCTGATCGGGCCGGCCGGGCTCGCCGCCGTGGTCACCACCCACCAGCACATGGACCACTGGGTCGCGCTGGAGGAGGTGGCCGCCGCGACCGGGGCCGCCTCGCTCGCCCACCCGGCCGACGCCGACGGGCTGCCCCTGGTCACCGCCACCATCACCGACGGCGACCGGGTCGCGGTCGGCGACTGTGAACTGGAGGTCGTCCACCTGGTCGGGCACACGCCCGGCTCGGTCGCCCTGCTCTACCGGGATCCGCGCGGGGTGGCGCACCTGTTCACCGGCGACGCGTTGTTCCCCGGCGGGGTCGGCAACACCCGCGGCGACCGGCGCAACTTCCTGTCTCTGATCGACGACGTCGAGCGCAAGCTGTTCGACCGGCTGCCCGACGACACCTGGTTCTACCCCGGTCACGGGAAGGACTCCACGCTCGGTGCCGAGCGTCCGGCGCTGCCACAGTGGCGGACCCGCGGTTGGTGACCCGTCACCGGCGACGCGGCGACGCGGCGACGGTCAGATCGTGCGGCGACCGCCGGTCACGGCGAGCACCTCGCCGGTCGTGTAGCTGGACTCCTGCGAGGCGAAGAAGACGAACGACGGGGCCAGCTCCGCCGGCTGCGCCGGCCGACCGATCGGCGACGTGGTGCCGAACTTGCCCACCGCCTCCGGCGGCATGGTCGCCGGAATCAACGGCGTCCAGACCGGCCCGGGCGCCACCGAGTTCACCCGGATCCCCTGGTCGACCAGGTTCGCCGCCAGCCCTTTGGTGAAGTTCACGATGCCCGCCTTGGTGGTCGCGTAGTCCAACAACGACGGCGACGGATCGAACGCCTGGATCGACGACGTGTTGATGATGCTGGACCCCGGCGGCATGTGCGGCACGGCCGCCCTGCAGATCCAGAACAACGCGTACAGGTTGGTCTTCAGCACCCGGTCGAACTGCTCGGTGGAGATCTCCGCGATCCCCTTCTCCTGCGCCATCTGGTACCCGGCGTTGTTGACCAGAATGTCGATGCCGCCGAGCTCCTCGACGGCGCGTCGCACCAGCTCCACGCACTGATGCTCGGTGGTGATGTCGCCCGGTACCGGCACCGCCCGCCGGCCGGCCGACTCGACCAGCCGGACCGTCTCCCGGGCGTCGCGCTCCTCCTGCGGCAGGTACGACAGCACGACGTCGGCACCTTCCCGGGCGAACGCGAGCGCCACCGCGCGACCGATCCCCGAGTCCCCGCCGGTGATCACCGCCCGCCGGTCGGTCAACCTGCCGGAGCCGCGGTAACTCTCCTCGCCGTGGTCCGGCGGCGGGTCCATCCTGACCCCGGTGCCCGGTGGCGGCTGCTTCTGCACCGGCTGCCCCCGCCGCTGACCGTACTGCTCCGTCGGATCCTGCCGGCTGTGCTGGTCGGCCATGATCGTTCGCTCCTCACGGTACGGGCGCAACGGGTGTGAACACCGCAGCCGTACCCACACCACCCCGGACCGAAACCGCCTGCCGGTTCCCGAACCCAATCGCCGACCGCTCAGTTCTGCAGGAAGCCCTGGGCGACCCGGGCCTCGGCCAGCAACCGGGAGCAGGCCGCCGGGTCGGACTCGGTGATGGTGGGCACCTCGTCCTCGCCGCTGAGGCTGCGCAGGAACGCGAGTTCGGCGGGCCCGATGTGCCGGACCTTGCCGCTGTCGTGCACGACGTAGATCGGGTTCGGGGTCTGGATGGTGCACTGCACGAGGTACATGACGGTGTCTCCCGGGTCGTCGAGGTCGTCGATAATCCATCGTGGTCGGGGTGGTACCGGCGGTCGGATCGCGGTGACGATCTGCGCTGCTCGGGCGACGATCGTCGGTTTCTGAGCGACGATTGCCGGACCGGGACACTGGCTGTGTCCCCAGTCGAAGCCGTTCTCGGCACCCATGCTGTGGTGGCCCAGTCCGCGTTCGCGCGGGCTGTTCGCGTTGCGGACCGGCACGCCGTGTTCGAGGTGTGATCGGGCCAGCAGTTGGGCGTTCGCCTCCAGCTGGGGTGCGGTGAGCCGGTCCGGCAGGAACCCCTCGTTCTCGATACTGAGCCAGGTGCGGTTGCCCGCCCGCTGTGTCCACGCCCGGATCTCGGTGTCGACCATCTGCGCGATGCGCCCGTCCTTGGCCACGACGAAGTGCGACGACACCCGCGACGCGGGGTTGCGCTGCCAGGCGATGGTGCCCTCGAAGTATCCGGCGGCGATGTGCACCACGATGCCGTGGTGCGCGTCGAGGCGGTCCTCCGGCTCGTTCAACGCACCGGTGCCGTTGCCGCTGTTCACGGTGGGACCCCGCCAGGTAGCGAGATCGGTCCAGATTCCCATGTGGTGGTGCCTCCTTTCCCAGCCGGCGGATGGGTGGGTGGGTGGATCGATTCCGGTCGACGTCGGAGGAACGTGGGACCGTGGACCGGCTCGGCCGCCGCCTGCCGGGTGGCCCCGCTCACCGGGGCGGTTCCGCTCGCCGGTGCGGGCGCCGCCGCGACATCAGGTCCACTGTGCGCACCAGCTGGCCAGGCCGGTGACTCACCTCGACTGGCACGTCCGGCGACGACTCGACTCCGGTCCTCCCGGTGTCGTCAGTCCTGGTGACCGACGCCCTCCCGACGGTGCCATGTATCGAGAATAGCGTGACTAGCAAGCTCCTGACCAGGGCGAATAACTCTGAGTATTGGCAACGATGCGCAGGGTGTGAGTCGCTGCCGACTCTGGCCGGATGACACCGGCCCGCCGCCGGAAGATCCTCAGTCCTGTGTGACCGGCAACCAGACCACCGACGGCCGCTGCGGGTCGTGGAAGATCCACCGTTCGCTGCTCCGCAGCCGCGCGGCGGTACCCAGCGGCTCACCAGATCCCGGGTTCCTCGCCCACCGCGGATGCGCGCCACCGCTGACCTGCACCCGTAACCGCTCTCCTGCTGCCAGCCGGCAGGCGGTCGGCCAGAGGGTCACCGGCACCCGGACCACCTCGCCGCCCGCCTCGCCATCCACCCGGGACAGACCATCACAGATGTTCCAGGATCTACCGCGCAGGTCGACGCGGCACAGCCGGACGAACACGTCGAAGTACGCGACGCTGCAGCGGACGTACACCTCGGCCGTCACCGGGCCGATCAGCTCCACCGGCCGGTCCAACGGCCCGCTCGTGTAGGTCAGCACGTCCGGGCGGGCCTCCAGCCCCCGGTTGTCGCGCACCCCGGCGTGCTGGGCGATCAGCATCGGCCCGCCCACCGCCGGAGTCGGTGCGGCCGGGTCGTAGCGGTGCCGGTCCGGCGCCGACCGGGGCGGCACCGACCGGCCCAGCCGACCGCCCGGCCACAGGTACCACCCGGTGGTCGTCACCGGCGGCGGCCAGTCGGCGAGGTCACGCCACCCGGCCCCGGCGACGTGCACCCGCACCGGCCGGTGCCCGGACGCGGCGGGCCCCTCGCCGAAATGGGTCGCGAAGAACTCCGCCGCCTCCCGGTACGCCGTGACGAACAGTCCGGGACTGCCGTGCGTCCACGGCCCGACGATGAGCCGGGGCCGCCGGCCGGCCGCCCGCAACGCCGCGTAGTCGGCCAACTGGGCCGGCAGGAAGATGTCGTGCCAACCGGTCACCATCGACACCGGGGCCCGGACCTGGGCGACCTCGCGGTGGAAGGTGCGGGGCAGCCAGTACGGTGCCGCCGGACGGTGCTGGGTGAGCCACTCCTGGAAGAACGGCACGGTGGCGCCGGTCGCGACCCGGTCGGCCTCGGCCAGTGGCAGGTGCGCCAGACCTGCGGTCAGCCGGGGCAGGCCACGGCGTAGCTCACGCTGGCGGCTCAGCCACGGCACCTGCTGGGCCGACATCAGCTCCGCCCAGGTCAGCACCGTGTCCAGCGAGAAGCCCCCGCCGGCGTACGTGGAGTCGCGGGTCTGCGCGGCGGTGACCACCGCGACCATCGCCCGCAGGTCGTCGCCGGCGTGGGCGGCCGTGGCCCACTGCCCGAAGCCCTGGTAGGAGATGCCGAAGGTGCCGAGCCGGCCGTCGTACCAGGGTTGCCGGCGCAGCCACTCCAGGGTGTCCAGCCCGTCGGCCTGCTCGTGCAGCAGCGGCTCGAACAGCCCGTCGGACCCGAACGTGCCCCGGCAGGACTGGACGACGCAGTGCCAGCCACGGCGGGCGAACAGCAGACCGAGCAGCCGGACCGGACCGCCTCGACCGTACGGGGTCCGGATCAGCACGGTCGGCGCGGTGCCCGCACCCACCGGCCGATAGTGGTCGGTCCGCAGCCGCAACCCGTCGCGGGTCCGCACGGCGAGGTCGCGCCGGATCCGCACCCGCGACGGACCCCCGGTTCCGAACCGCCGCAGGCCCGGGATCCCGAACCGCCGCAGGCCGGCGACACCGTGCCGCCGATCGGGCCGGCCGCCGGCTACGCCGTCAGCGCCCACGGCCACCGTCCCGGGCGGCCGCGCGCACCTCGTCTCGGTGCTCCCGGGTTGACTCGCCCATCGCCGTCAGGAACCGGCGGACCGTCTCCAACTCGTCGTCGGTGAAGTCGGCCATCACGGCGTCGGTACGCCGGCCCAGCGGGGCGAAGAACTCGCGGGCCAGGGTGGCACCCTCGGCCGCGTACCGCAGCCGCACCTTGCGCCGGTCGTCCGGGTCCCGGTCGCGGTAGAGGTGTCCGGCCCGCTCCAGCCGGTCCACCAGTGCGGTGACCGAGCCGGAGGTCAAGTTGAGGTGTGCGCCCAGGCCGCCCGGGGTAATCGGTTCGCCGCTCTGTTCGGCGTCCATCACCGCGATCAGCGCCTGCAGGTCGGTGGCGTGCAGGTCGTGCAGCGCGGCGAAGGCATGACCGACGTGGCCGGCATCGACGGTGTAGCTGCGCAACCGGCGGATGATCTCCGCCACCACCGCTGGCCGACCGCTCGGCCGGGTCCCCCATACACCGGCGCCCACCGTGTGCCCTCCGATCCATGTCCTGACACGACCCTATCCCAGCCCGGCTATAGTCTTGATGAACGAGATACTGGATGGCCGTGAGATTTGGTACCCGCCCAATCGGCGACGAACGAGGTGCAAACATGCCCACACCGCTCGGCACCCGGCTCACCGGCATCATCTGCGGCCGGTGGACCGCCTGGCTGGTCCTGCTCACCGCAGCGGCCTTCTCCGCCGTGGTGATCGGCTTCGCCGGTGACCCCCGCACCGGTGACGACCCCACCGGGGCGCTGCCCGACTCCGCCGAGTCCGTCCAGGTCGCCGAACTGCGCCGGCAACTACCCGGCGGGCAGCTCAACCCGGCCCTCGTCGTCTACTCCCGCGGCGGTGCCCCGCTGACCGCCGACGACGACGCCGCGATCACCGCCGACCGCGCGGCCTTCGCCCGCGACGCCGTCGGCGACGTCGGCCCACCGGTGTACGCCCCCGACCGCACCGCCGCCCTGGTCGCCGTCCCACTACCCGCCGAGATCGACATCGAACGCCTCGGCGAAGTCGTCGACCGGCTCCGCGCCGAGGCCCGCGCCGGACTTCCCACCGGCGCCAAAGCCGAACTCACCGGCGGTGCCGGCTTCACCGCCGACGTCGCCGCCGCCTTCGACGGCGCCAACGTCACCCTGCTCGCCGCCACCGTCGCCGTCGTCGCCGCACTGCTGCTGATCACCTACCGCAGCCCTTGGCTGTGGCTGGTGCCGCTCGCCGTGGTCGGCACCGCCGATGTGGTCAGCAACGGACTCATCGCCATCGTCAGCCGCGCCGTCGACCTGCGGATCGACCCCTCCACCACCGGCATCGTCGACGTCCTCGTCTTCGGCGCCGGCACCAACTACGCCCTGCTGCTGATCGCCCGCTACCGCGAGGAACTGCGCCGCGAACCCGACCGCCGCCGAGCCCTGCGCCGCGCGCTGGGCTCCGCCGGGCCGGCGATCACCGCCAGCGCCCTGACCGTCGTGCTCAGCCTGCTCACCCTGCTCGCCGCCGTACTCGCCAACGACCGCGCGATCGGCGTCGCCGGCGCCGTCGGCATCACCACCGCCATGCTGTACGGCCTGATCGTGCTGCCCGCTGCCCTGTCCGTCTGCGGACGTGGCCTGTTCTGGCCGTTCGTCCCCCGCCCCGGCCAGCCCGACCCCACCCGCAGCGGCATCTGGGCCCGGGCCGGCGCCCTGGTCAGCCGCCGACCCCGCACCGTGCTCGCCGGGTCACTGCTGCTGCTCGCCGTGCTGGCCACCGGCCTGCTCGACGCCCGGATCGGGCTGAGCAAGACCGAACAGTTCCGGGTCAGCGCCGAATCCATCGACGGGCTGGCCACCCTGTCCCGGTCCTTCCCACCCGGGGCCGCCGACCCGGTGATCGTCGTCGCCAATGCCGCCCAGGCACCCGCGGTGCTCGCCGCCGCCGAAACGGTCGACGGAGTCACCAGCGCCCGACCGGCTGGCGGCACCGACGACCTCGCCGTCGTCGAGGTGGTGCTACGCGCCGAACCGGACAGCGCGGAAAGCTACCGCGCCATCCGGGACCTGCGGGCCACGCTCGACTCGGTACCAGCCGCCGACGCCCTCGTCGGCGGCTCGGTGGCCGCGAACCTGGACACCCGCGACGCCGCCCTGCGTGACCTGCGGGTCGTCGTCCCACTGGTGCTCGTGGTGGTGCTGGCGGTGCTGATCGTGCTGCTCCGGTCGATCGTCGCGCCGCTGATCCTGGTCGGTACGGTCGTCGCCACCTTCTTCGCCGCCGTCGGCGCGGCTACCACCCTGTTCACCCAGGTGCTCGGCTACCCGGCGCTGGACACCAGCGTGCCGCTGCTGGCGTTCCTGTTCCTGGTCGCCCTGGGTGTCGACTACAACATATTCCTCACCACCCGGGCCCGGGAGGAGGCGGCCGTCGACGGCACCCGGCAGGGCATGCGGACCGCGCTCGCCGTCACCGGCGGGGTGATCACCAGCGCCGGCATCCTGCTCGCCGCGGTCTTCACCGTCCTCGGCGTGCTGCCGCTGGTCACCCTGACCGAGATCGGGGTGATCGTCGGGTTCGGCGTACTGCTCGACACGTTGCTGGTCCGGACGCTGCTGGTGCCGGCGATCGCGATGGTGCTCGGCCGACGGTTCTGGTGGCCGAGCGCGCTCGGCCACCACCGCGTCCCGGAGCCGGTGCCGGTCAGGGCCGACCCGACGCCGAAGCCGGCCAGGGCCGACCCGATGCCGGGCCGGCGCGCCGATGCCGGAGGATAGGAGCATGCAGACCCGCTCCGATCTCCGTAACGTGGCCATCATCGCGCATGTCGACCACGGCAAGACCACGCTGGTTGACGCGATGCTGCGCCAAGGCGGCCAGCTGCACGCCCGCGCCGAACTGCCCGACCGGGCGCTGGACTCCATGGACCTGGAGCGCGAAAAGGGCATCACCATCCTGGCCAAGAACACCGCGATCAGCTACGTGCCCGACCAGGGCGACCCGGTCGTCATCAACATCATCGACACCCCGGGGCACGCCGACTTCGGCGGCGAGGTGGAACGCGGCCTCACCATGGTCGACGGCGTGGTGCTGCTGGTCGACGCCAGCGAAGGGCCGCTGCCGCAGACCCGGTTCGTGCTGCGCAAGGCACTGCAGGCCCGGCTACCGATCATCCTGGTGATCAACAAGGTGGACCGGCCGGACGCGCGGATCAAAGAGGTCGTCGACGACACCTACGAACTCTTCCTCGACCTCGACGCCGACGAGGCCCAGATCGACTTCCCGATCGTGTACGCCTGCGCCCGCGACGGCGTCGCCTCGCTGACCCAGCCGGCCGGCGGCGCGGTGCCGGACGACAGCGACAACCTGGAGCCACTGTTCCGTACCCTGTTGGAGACGATCCCGGCACCGGCCTTCGACCCGGAGGCGCCGTTGCAGGCGCACGTGACCAACCTCGACGCCTCGCCGTTCCTGGGCCGGCTGGCGCTGTGCCGGGTCCGGCAAGGCACCATCCGCAAGGGCCAGACCGTCGCCTGGTGCCGCACCGACGGCAGCCTGCAGAAGGTCCGCATCTCCGAACTGCTGATGACCGAGGGACTGGAACGCAAGCCCGCCGAGGCCGCCGGCCCGGGCGACATCATGGCGGTGGCCGGCATCCCGGACATCATGATCGGCGAGACCCTGGCCGACGCGGACGACCCCCGCCCGCTGCCGTTGATCACCGTCGACGAGCCGGCGATCTCGATGACCCTGGGCACCAACACCTCACCGTTGGCCGGCAAGGTCAAGGGGTCGAAGGTGACCGCCCGGCTGGTCAAGGACCGGCTGGACCGGGAACTGATCGGCAACGTGTCGCTGCGGGTGCTGCCCACCGAACGCCCGGACGCCTGGGAGGTGCAGGGCCGTGGTGAGCTGGCGCTGGCCATCCTGGTCGAGCAGATGCGCCGCGAGCAGTACGAGCTGACCGTCGGCAAGCCGCAGGTGGTCACCCGGGAGATCGACGGACGGGTCTGCGAGCCGGTGGAGCGGCTGACCATCGACGCCCCCGATGAGTACCTGGGCGCGATCACCCAGCTGCTGGCCACCCGGAAGGGCCGGATGGAGCAGCTGGTCAACCACGGCACCGGTTGGATCCGGATGGAGTGGCTGGTACCGGCCCGCGCGCTGATCGGGTTCCGGACCGAGTTCCTCACCGAGACCCGCGGCACCGGCATCCTGCACCACGTCTTCGAGTCCTACGAGCCGTGGTTCGGCGAGCTGCGGACCCGGCCCACCGGATCACTGGTCGCCGACCGGACCGGCGTGGCGACCAGCTTCGCCATGTTCAACCTGCAGGAACGCGGCTCGCTCTTCGTCGAACCGGGCACCCCGGTGTACGAGGGCATGCTGGTCGGCGAGAACTCCCGCGCCGACGACATGGACGTCAACATCACCAAAGAGAAGAAACTGACGAACATGCGTTCGTCGACCGCCGACGAGTTGGAGCGGCTGGTGCCGCCCCGCAAGCTCTCCCTGGAGCAGGCGCTGGAGTTCTGCCGCGAGGACGAGTGCGTCGAGGTCACCCCCGAGGCGGTACGGTTGCGCAAGGTGATCCTCGACCAGACCGCACGGGCCCGGGCGGCGGCCCGCCGCAAGCACCAGAGCTGAACCGCACTGCCGGTGGGAGCCCTCGGCACGGGGGTTCCACCGGCGGTGTCGGTCACTTGACGATGTCGGCGAGCTCCCGCTTACGGTCCCGGGACGTCTTGACCAGGCTGGCCACCGTGGTGACCAGCAGGGTCACGAAGATGACGGTCAGCGACAGCCAGATCGGGATGTGCGGTGCCCAGCCGACCGGATCGCCACCGTTGACGAAGAACAGGGTGTTGTCGGCCAACGCCTCCAGCACCAGCTTCACCCCGATGAAGCCCAGCACCACAGCCAGGCCGTAGCTGAGGTAGACCAGCCGTTCCAGCAGGCCGCCGAGCAGGAAGTAGAGCTGCCGCAGCCCCATCAACGCGAAGACGTTGGCGGTGAAGACCAGGTACGGCTCCTGGGTGATGCCGAAGATCGCCGGGATCGAGTCGAGCGCGAAGATCAGGTCGGTGACGCCGATCGCGATCATGACGATCAGCATCGGCGTGAACATCCGCCGGCCGGCCTCGGTCTCCGTGGTCAGCCGCCCACCGTCGTACGAGCCGGAGACCGGCAGCACCCGCCGGCTCCACCGGATCACCGCGTTCTCGGAGAACTCGTCGGTCGTCTCGGGCTGGCGTAGCTGACCGATCGCAGTGTAGATGAGGAAAGCGCCGAAGATGTAGAACACCCAGGAGAACTGGGAGATCAGCACGGCGCCTGCCGCGATGAACCCGCCTCGCAGCACCAGCGCCAGCACGACGCCGACCAGCAGCACCTTCTGCTGGTACTTCCGGGGCACCACGAACCGGCCCATGATGATCACGAAGACGAAGAGGTTGTCGACGGAAAGGCTCTTCTCCGTGACGTAGCCGGCGAAGAACTCGCCGGCGTACCGCCCGCCGGACGTGGCCCACACCCCGAGGCCGAAGATCACCGCGAGCACGATGTAGAAGACGGTCCAGCCGGCTGACTCGCGCATGCTCGGTTCATGCGGCCGCCGGACGATGATCAACAGGTCGGCGATCAGCACCGCGGTCAGTACGACCAGGCTGACCAGCCAAACCCAGGCTGGGATGTTCACTCGGACCTCCGGCAGACACAGGGCACCGCCGACCGGAACCGGGACGGGCTGCCCCGGTCTTCGTGGAGATGCGCACAGCAGTGACTGACGGAGGTCTCTTCCGCCACCATCCACCGAACTGTCTGCTTCGGGGACGACGACCGCAGGTGCCGGGTCGGTCCACCATGCGGTCCAACCGTGCTGACGACACCAGCGCGAGGGAATACTCCCCTCCTCCTGCGTCATTGTCGCGCAACTACCGGGCAAACGACACACCGGGCGGGTCACCGGTGACGACAAGCACAACTTCTGAAGGCGTCCTAGGAGGCTAGATGGTTCTCGAAGCGGTGGCACGCCGGCCTCAGCCGGCCCCTCGGGCCGGTCCGGGCGCAGCCGTGTGGCAGGCTGCCGCCATGGTGCTTGAGATCGCGCTGGTCGATGTCCAGCCCGGCCGGGAAGCCGACTTCGCCGCAGCGTACGCTGCCGGCCGCCACCTGCTGGCCACCACTGACGGCTGCCGGTCGGTGCGGATGACCCGGGGGGTGGAGAGTCCCAGCCGGTTCGTACTGCTGGTCGAATGGGACTCTGTCGACGCGCACGAGCAGAACTTCCGCGCCACCGACCGGTACCTGCGGTGGCGGGAACTGATCGGTCCGTACTTCGCCGCGCCGCCGGTGGTCGAACACTTCGTCGACCTGCCGGCGTGACCCGGACCCTGCCGGTGTCCGGCCGGTCCGGAGCACGTCGGAGCCCGCGGTGCGGATAGAGATCGTGACCGCTGGTAGCCGGGGCGACGTCGCACCGTACACCGGGCTGGGGCAGGCACTGCTCGCCGCCGGCCACCGGGTCACCGTGACGACCCACGGCACCTTCGACGCGCTGGTGACCGGCAGCGGCCTCGACTTCCGGCCGCTGCCGGGTGACCCGTACGCCGCCCAACTCACCCCCGGCGGGCGGCGGCTGCACCGGCTCGGCGGTGGGCTGCGCGGCACCGCCGAGTTCGTCCGGCAGGGCCGGCGCTACCTCGACGACCTCGCGACCGGGCTGGCCGACGTCGGCACCGACGCCGATGTGCTGCTGCTGGCCACCACGACCGCGCCGCTGGGCTACTCGGTGGCACAGCGACACGCGATCCCGAGCATCGGGGTCTTCCTGCAACCGGTCGCACCGACCGGCGACTTCCCGCCGGTGCTGCTCGGCGACCGGTCCTTCGGGCCGGTCGGCAACCGGGCGCTGGGGCGTGGCGCCGAGGCGGCCAGTGCCCGGGCGTACGACCACTCCTCGCGGCGGCTGCGCCACCGGCTCGGCCTGCCGCCGGTCCCGCTGGCCGCTCTGCTGCGGCAGGCCAGGCGCTCAGGCTGGCCGGTGCTGCACGGGTTCAGTCCGAGCGTGCTCCCCCGACCAGCCGACTGGCGCCCCGGGCTGGAGGTCGTCGGCTACTGGTGGCCGGCCACCGATCCGCACTGGACTCCCCCGCCGGAGCTGACCGGATTCCTGGACGCCGGCCCGCCGCCGGTGCTGATCACCTTCGGCAGCATGGCGGTGCTCGACGCGTCACTTCCGACACTGATCGGTACGGCGCTGCGCCGGGCCGGCGTACGCGCGATCGTGCAGGCCGGTTGGGGCGGGCTGCGGGTCGGCTACGACGGCGCCCGCCCAGTCAGCGACGACGGCGTCCTCGCGGTCGGCGACGTACCGCACGACTGGCTGCTGCCCCGGGTGGCGGCGGTGGTCCACCACGCGGGAGCCGGCACCACCGCCGCAGGGCTACGGGCCGGGGTGCCGGCGGTGACCGTGCCGCTCATCGCCGACCAGCCGTTCTGGGCCGCCCGGCTGACGCGTCTCGGAGTCGCCGCCGAGCCGCTGCCGGCCCGACGGCTCACCGCCGACCGGCTGGCCGACGCCATCCGCACGGTGCTCGACCGGCCCACGTACGCCGAACGGGCCCGGCACCTCGCGGCCCGGATTGCCGCCGAGGACGGGCACGCCGCGGTGCTGCACGCCGTCGACCGGGTCACCCGCCGCTGACCGGATCCGCAGCGGCGCCCGGCCCGGCCACCCCTGCGACCTCCGACGCCGTATCGGGGAGGCGTGCGGGATGCGTTCCAGGACGCCGCCGGCGAAGACGTCGTACAGCGGCAGCTCCCGCAGATGCACGTAGCCGATGTGACAGTCGCACGAGACCAGTGGGCAGGGGCGCGGGCGCAGTGCGGCCCGGTAGGAGCCGTCGTAGAGGTTGCCCAGCGGTTCGGCGACGAAGTGGCACCGGCGTACCGTGCCGGACCCGTCGACCGAGACCACCGACTCCCCGGTGCGGCACGACCGCCCGGCCGACGGGTGCGGGTGCACGCTGTAGCCGAACAGCGGGTCGAGCTCGGTCCACGCCCGCTGCTGGGCGGAGTCGTAGCGGTGCCCGTCGGCGGCGTTGACCCAGAGGTAGACCTCGGCCGGCAGCGCGGCCCGCAGCGACCGGGCGGCCGCCAGGTGCTCGGGCAGGCCGACGACCCCTACCGAGAACCGCACCCCGGCGGTACGCAGCGTGCCGCAGCGGCGCAGGAAGACCTCCCGGTCGACCTGGCCCGGGTGGTACGTGGCCCAGAACGCCAGCCGGCGACGCTGGTCGGTGTCGGCCTCGGCCAGAAAATCCAGCCGGGCGGCCAGGTTGGTCTGGATCGCCACCCGGCCCACCTGCGGCAGCCCGGCCAGCCGCAGCAGCGCCCGCCGGTACCAGGATCGGGTCAACGCCTCGCCCCACGGGGTGAACAGCACCGAGATCCGATCGTCGTGCGGATTACGCACGGCCCAGTCGACGAACCGGTCGAGCGCCACCCGGTCGGTGCGCAGCGTTGCCGGGTCGTCGCGGCGCTTGGCGAACGGACAGTACGGGCAGTCGTAGTTGCAGCTGGCCAGCGGACCCCGGTAGAGGATGCTCAGGTCCATCCGGCTCACCGGGCCGGCAGGCCGGCCATCGCCGCCCGCACCGGGGTCGAGACCAGCCACGGGCCGATCGCGTCACTGCGGGCCAGGCCCGCCGCGGTCAGCGCCAGCCTGTCCGGGGTCACCGTCAACCAGCCCCGGTCGACCAACGTCGCCAGCTGCGGGAAGTCGTCGACGGCCCGGGTGGCGAACCGCGCCGCGTACGCCGCCTGGTCGCATCCGTCGGCGCGCAGCAGCGAGGTGATCAGCCAGCGCCGACGCTGTTCGTCGCGGTCCAGCCGGAAACCCACCTCGGCGACGTCGAAGTCGGGCTCCGGCCGGCGCAGGTAGTCGACGATGATCGCCCGCACCTGCCCGACGGAGACCGCGTAGTCGAACGAGTAGTGCAGGTCGCTGGTGTAGGACCGGGCGCCGCAGCCGAGTCCGACCATCCCGTCCTCCTGGCAGGAGTACGCCGGGGCGTCGACGACCGGCAGCGCCGCGCGACGGAAGTGCCGCATCGACAGTTGCCGGTAGCCGGCGGCGCGCAGCCGGTCGACGCCGTGCCGGTACAGCGTCTGCCGTTGCGCGTCCCACTGTGGATCAGGCAGGTCGGCCGGGGCGCGGCGGGCCAGGCCGGTCAGTGGGCGGACATAGAGCGGGTAGAGGTAGATCTCCTCCGGCTCCCAGCGCAGCGCCGCGTCGAGCGACTGTGCCCAGGTGGTGTCGGTCTGGCCGGGGATGCCGTAGATCAGGTCGATGTTCAGCTCCGGGATCGGCTGGTCCCGGATAGCGGCCAGGGCGCGCTCGACCTCGACGCGACGCTGCGGCCGGCCGGCGGCCCGTGCCTCGGCGTCGAGGAAACTCTGCACCCCGATGCTGATCCGGGTGGTGCCGCGGGCGGCGAGCACCGCCAGCCGGTCCGGGGTGGCGGTGGCCGGTGAGGTCTCCACCGCCGTCGGCACGCCCGCCGGCCGGAACCTGTCGACCAGGTCGAACATCGTCGACAGCTCGTCCGCGTCCAGGTAGGTCGGCGTACCGCCGCCGACGGCGACCCGGGCGAACCGGGCGTCGTCGCCGAGCGCGGCGGCCACCCGTACCGCCTGGCGGCGCAGCTGGTCGAGGTAGGCGGCCACCTGCCCGGCCGGCGGGTTGGCCCGGGTGAACAGGTTGCAGAAGCCGCAGCGCATCTCGCAGAACGGCAGGTGCAGGTAGAGGAACAGCTCCGTGCGGCGCTGCCCGGACCAGACGTCGACCAGCGCGGGACGCGGCCGCAGCGGCCGGTACGCCGTCTTGTGCGGATACCCGTACAGGTAGCCCTGGTACGGCGAGGCGTCCAGGGCGGCGACGGTCACGCCGGGTCCGGTGTCGCGGCGTCGGACCAGGCGCCGGGGTCGATCACGAAATCGGCGTACGGGACCGTCCACACCACCTCGTGGCCGACCCGGTGTCCGCTGTGTCCGTCCTCGCCGTACGCGGTGCCGTGGTCGGCGCAGATGATCGTCAGACAGGGCCTGCCCCGTGAGCTGGCCATGGCGAACAACCGGCCGATGTGCCGGTCGACGTACTCCAGGGCGGCGGCGTGGCTGTCCCGGTTGTCGCGTTCGGTGCCCGGCAGGTAGTGCCGGTTCGGCTGGTGCATGGCGGCCACGTTGACGAACAGAAACAGCGGCTGGTCAGCGGGAACGGCCGGGACGACCTCGGCGATCCGGTCCAGCTGGGCCTCGAAGCAGCCGGGCGCGGTCACCCCGAACGCCGACTCCCAGTGCGACTCGGCGAACAGGCCCGGCAGGGTCGCGCCCAGCGGCGAGGAGCGGTTGAAGAACCCGACCCCGCCGACGCACACCGTGTGGTAGCCCTCCTTGCGCAGCGCGGTGACCAGGTCGGGTGCGTCGAAGACCCAGGTGTGCTCGTCGGTGGTGGCGCTGCCGGGGAAAGCCGCGGCGAACATCCGGGGGTGGCTGCCCGGTTCGGCCGGGGTGGGCAGGAAGCCGGTGAAGAACGCCTGATGTGCGGCGTACGTGAAGCTGGCCGGGCTGTGCCGGCGTTGCCACTGCCCGTCCGGTAGCGCGCGGGCCAGCTGCGGTGTCCGGCCGGCGGCGAGCAGCTCGACCGCCACGTCATAGCGCAACGTGTCAAGCGTGACGAACAGCAGGTCGTGGCTGCCGATCAGGTCCTTCATGCCGACCTCCCCATCGCGGCCGTGGTCCGCCAGGCGGCGAACCGGCCGGTACGTATGGCATGCAGCTGGGCAGCGTAGCTGTCCCGCCCGGCAGCGTCGCACACCGTGGGGAGCAGATCGCCGAAGGCGTTCACCTCCGCCACGGCGTGCCGCCGCCAGTCACTGCCGATCATCAGGTCCACTCCGACGTGCAGGCTGCCGGTGAAGCAGCGCGCCGCGCGTACACAGTCGGCCAGCGCCGCCGCCCACCGGCGGGGGCCGAACGCCGCCCGTACCGCCGCCGGGTCACCGCGCCGGTTGCCCAGGTGCAGGTTGGTCAGCGGACCGTCGCTGCTGCGCACCACCAGGTGGCCCGGCTCACCGGCGATCACCAGCACCCGCAGGTCGACGACCCGGCCGTGCAGGCCGGCCTTCGGGAACCAGCGCTGCACCAGCAACCCGTCCGGGGCCAACCGGTCCACGATAGAGGCGACCTCCCGCTCGGTACGGTAGGTCCGCACCCGCAGCGAGTTGAACAGCCGCCCGTCGTCGGTCAGCTCAACCGAGGTGACCGCCTGCGTCCGCCGGCCGTGCGCGTGCAGGGCGAGCACCCCGGACGCCGACGACCCGTGCACCGGTTTGACGAAGACCCGGGCCCAGCCGGCGTCGGACAGAGCGGTACGCAGCTGCGCCCAGTCACCGGGTGCGGTGTCCAGGATGGCCGGCTGGGCCACCCCGGCGGCGGCCAGCCGCCGGTGCCCGGCGCGTTTGTCGAACAGCACGGCGATGTCGGCCGGGTCGTTGAGCAGGGTCGCGCCGGCCCGCCGGGCGGCGTCGGTGAGCCGGCCCAGGGCGGCGCGCAGCCCGGCGTACCAGGCGGCACCGCCGCTGATCTCGCCGTGGTCGAGCGGTCGGCCGGCGCCGCGCAGCAGCCGATCCACCTCGGAGTCCTCGCCGGGCGAGTCGATCCGTACCGTCGCCCCGCCGGGCAGGGCGACATCCTCCCCGGCGGCGAGCTTCCGCCAGGGCAGCACCCGAACCCGCAGGCCAGCGGCGTGCGCGGCGGTGCGGAACGCCCCGACCCGCCGGTTGCCCGGGTTGCCGACCACGACCAGCGGCGTGGTGTGGCTCATCGGGTGAGGTTAACAACCGGTCATTCGCCGACCGAGACGTACCGCCCCCGGTGCGGGTCGACCTCCTGCTGATCGCTCAGGTCGACGTCGACGCCGGGCAGTGCGGCCGGCAGCCGGACCATCATCGCGTCGGACAGGTAGTGCCGGTGCAGGTCGAGACGGCGCAGATGGGTCAGCGGCTGCCCGGCGAGCAGGGCGGTGGCCCCGTCGTCGCCGAGGGTGCCCAACGACAGGTCGATGGTTTCCAGGCGGGGCACCACCGCCGCGGCGGTCAGCGCGGCGGCGACCGCGTCGGCGATCTCGGCGTTACGCAACCCGAGGGTACGCAGCGCGGGCAGCCGGGTGCCATCGAGGATCGACGCCAGGTCGTCCACTGAGGTGTCACCTTCGTAGTCGGGGGTGCCCAGCCACAGTTCCAGATGGGTGCAGGCCGGCAGGTCGCTGGCGGCGACGGCGCGGGTGAGGGCGGCCGGCAGCCCGCCGGACTCGATGGCGAACTCCCGCAGCCCGGTGTGCCGCACCGGCTGCAACAGCAGCGACATCGCACCGCGTACCCGCAGCACCTGCAGCGCCGGGTAGGCGGCCAGCAGCGGGGTGATGTCGGGCTGCAGGATCCAGGAGATCTCGCACTCGTCGAAGGTCATCTCGCCGAGGAAGACGGCCCGCAGGTTGGTCAGCCGGGGCGCGGCGTCGACCAGCAGCTCCAGCGGGAACGTGACGTCCCACGGTTCTCCCCAGTCGCCGGTCACCAGCGCCTCGACGCTCGCCGGGTCGACGGTGTCCAGCCAGGTGGCGAAGAGCTGGGCGAATTCGACCTCGTCCTCCTCCGACGCGCTGAGTCGCCAGGCGACCGGGGAGCCGGTGTGCTGCGCCGCCGTCTGCGGGTCGAAGTCGACCACCGGCAGTCCGGCGAAGTGGGTGATGTGCTCGTTGATGGTCATCGACGGTGCTCCGGGGGAGGGCGTGGGGCTGCGGACCCGGCACGATAGCAACCCGGTGCGACGCCGCGCTGCCCGTGCGGCCTACTGCGGCGACTGCAGTTCACTTGGTTGCCCGGAGTCGGCCACTGATGGAAGGGCCGCAGCGATGCAGTCGAAAACCCGCTGGAGTCCGTCTCGGAACTGGTCGTCGCGGCTCAGGTGTGGCTGACGCGCCTGCGTTACGATCTTGGTGAAGATCGGGTACTCGCCGCTTCTCACCAGCTGGTCGACGTACGGGTGGCTCCGCGCCATCCACTCCGACTCGCTGAGCCCACTGCGGCGCAGCTCCTTGGTTGAGCCGATCTCCTCGCGGACGGTGCCCTCGATGTAGCCGCTCAGCATGGCTATGAGGCCGAGGTTCTCGTCGATGGGGATGAGATCATCGAGCACGCCCATCAACCGTTCGATCAGGAGCAGCTGGTTAGGGCCGAAGCTGGGCAGTGACCGCTGCACGGCGGCCATCCAGGGATGCCTCAGCCACATGGCCCGAAGCCCGTCGGCATAGCGCGCCAGGTCCGTGCGCCAGTCGCCCGAGGGCATCCCCGCGACGTCGATCTCGCCTGTCACCTGGTCGGCCATGAGATCGACAAGGTTGTCGCGACTCGGGACGTACCGGTAGAGGGACATCGCACCGGCGCCGATCTCAGCGGCGATCCGTCGCATGGGTCGCCTGGGCTGGACGCTCACCGACGGGCTGACCCTGATTGGCCGCGAGTTCACACGGCTGCGGCAGGAGCCCGGGCAGATCATCGCCGCGCTGGTCTTCCCCGCCGTCATGGTGGTGCTGTTCGGCTACGTCCTCGGCAGCGCGATCCAGGTGCCGGGTGGCGGTGACTACCGCGAGTACCTCATGCCCGGCCTGTTCGCGATGGTGACCTTCTCCGCATGGTTGGGGGTCATGACGCGGACGGCCAGCGACGCCACTCGCGGCGTGATGGACCGATTCCGCTCCATGCCGATGGCGCGCTTGGCGGTGCCGTTCGGGCAGACCGGCACCGACCTGCTGACCGGCCTGTTGATGCTGACCATCATGGTGGGTGCGGGACTGCTGGTGGGCTGGCAGCCCCACCGTGGCCTGATCCCCACGATTCAGGCGTTCCTGTTGATGATCGTGCTGCGGTACGCGCTGAGCTGGGTGGGCGTCTATGTGGGCCTGGCGGTCAAGAACGACCAGGTCGCCGACGCGATGGTGCCGCTCGGCCTGCCGTTCACGATGCTGTCCAACGCGTTCGTCCCGACCGACGGCATGCCGGGCTGGTTGCGCTTCCTGGCGGACTGGAACCCGGTGAGCGCGCTCACCGCCGCCTCCCGGGAGCTGTTCGGCAATCCGGGCGCCCCCTCGGGAAACGTAGCCTGGCCACTCGCGCATCCGGTGACCGCCGTCCTGCTCTGGTCGGCCGTACTGTTGGTGATCTTCGTCCCGCTGTCGTTGCGCGCCTACACGCGCCGAGGACGCTGAAGGCTCCTGGTTTCCTACTCTTCTGACGCCAGGCGGGGCGGCTCGTCAGAGTGCGCCCAGCGGCGGTGCCAGCGGGCCGGCGGCGCGCTGCTGGAGCAGACGCCCGGCCTCGATCAGCAGGTCGACGAGGCTCACCGCGACGATGACGGCGACCCAGAACTTGGCGGTACGGTCGGCTTCGGGGCTCAGGTAGACCGGACCGGCGAACAGCACCCAGGTCAGCGCGGCGCAGATGGCCAGTCCGAGGAGCATCCCGACGGTACGGGTCACCGGCCGCCACCGGCCGTGGATGGTGACCAGGAGGTGGTGCACCAGTGTGGCGATCAGCAGGGCGAGCACGAGTGGGCCACGGAGCTGGGCGAACTCACGGTCGAAGGTGAGGGCCTGCACGGCCTGCGGCGCGGCCCCGAGCTGATCCAGCAGCCAGGCCGCGTTGACCAGCACGACCGTACCGGCGACGTAGAAGGCGAAGGCGGCGATCCGGCCGGACCGGTTGACGAAGCCGGCGGCCGACCTGCGCGGCCGCCAGGCGAAGCGGTCCGGCCACCGACGTCGCGCCCAGCCGGCGAGGCCGAATCCCACGACGAGGAACCCGGGCCACCAGAACGCCGGTAGCCCGTACGTCCAGTACCAGTCGACCGCGTCGGTCGCGGCGGCCACGCCGAGCAGCCAGATCACCAGCACACCGGCGACGCTGAGCCGGACGAAGCGGCGGGTGTCGGCCGGGTCGACGGCGATCGGCGGCTGCCCGTACCGGGCGGCCACCTCGGCGGGGCGGCCGAAGGCCCGCAGCCGGGCCACCGGATCGTCGCTGTCGGCCAGTTCGTCGCGCAACAACGTCGTCAGTTCGAGAGCCACGTCCCTACGCTGCCGGCGGGGTAGCAACCGCGCCACGTCGGCGACGTACGCATCGATCAGTTCCTCGGTGGTCAGCACTTACCTGTCACCTTTCAGCAGCTGGCCCATGGCCTCGTTCATCCCATGCCACGAGTCCCTGAGCCGGTCGTACAGCTCTTCGCCGGCGGGGCTGCGGCGGTAGTAGCGGCGTGGCTGCCCTTCGGTCCGCCACTCGCTGACCAGGACGCCCTGGCTCTCCAGCCGCCGCAGCAGCGGGTAGAGCGTTCCCTCCTCGATCGGGAGGCCGTTGTCGGACAGCGACTGGCGCAGCTCGTAGCCGTAGCGGAACTCGCCCAGCTGTGACAGCACCGCCAGGACGACAACGCCCCGGCGCAGCTCAAGCTCCAGCCTGTCGCCAACCATGTGCCACACAGTACTGTGCAGCGCACAGTCCGTCCAGTGCCAGGGATACGGTTCGACTGCCCGGTCGACACCCCAGGCCCGGGTAGGGCGGGCCCTGGCCCGCAGTGATGGGTGTGCAGGCTCGCTGGCTCTGGGAGAATCGACGTCATCAGCCTGGAGGACCTGGAGCGGCGAATCTCGGCGATGGAGGCCGAGCTCGCGATCGTGCGGCAGGAAGCCGCCGCCGCGCGGGCCCTGGAAGGCCGCCGTCGCGCGAGGGCCGGCACTCGGCGATGACCTCGCCGGTGGCGAGGTTGAGCGCGGCGAACAGGTTGGTGGTGCCGTGCCGGAGGTTCCCCGGATACCTACTGCCGAAGGTCGGTCGTCGCGGGACCCGCTGGGACGGCGGAGGTTCGAGGCCATGTCCAGGCGGAGCCCAGGATGAAGGCCAGAAGCAGCACCTCGAGTCCGATCGAGAGGCCGTAGAAGAAGGCCCAGTCCCAGGACTCCCCTGCCGCGTTGAACACCGTGAGGGGGATGTAGAGCGATGCGGTGACGAGGTTCGTGGCGCGGTTCGCCCGGGCGGGCAGCGTCATGGAGAGAATCACCATCAGGGCCGGGATCGCCACGGACGCGAGGAAAATGGTCAACAACGTCGGACTGATCTCGAACTCGAAGATGACGCCACCCCGGATTCCGTCGATGACGCCGGGCTTGTAGAGGTGGAAGTAGTCGACGTAGATGTAGAGGAACATGCAGCTGGTCCATGCGGCGGCGAGCTTGGCCTGCACCGGGATCGGTAGGTTGTCGAGCTGGTTCGGGGTTTTCGTTCGGATGGTCATCGGTTCTTCCTTCGAGAGGAGCGGCCCCTCCGCCGCAGTGGTGGCAGGTTTGGGCGTGCATACGCACGGGTGGTCGAGATCGAGGCGGTCGCTGCCGTCCCCGGGCAGCCCTCCACGGGGGTCCTCGTGCGCGTGCGCGACCTCGGCACAGCCCTCATCTCGGTCACGACCGGACGAGGCGCACGCCGGTCGCGAGCAGCCAGACGAGCCAGGCGACGAACCCTAGGAGTCCGACGAAGATCAGCGGCGAGCCGTCGGCGATCGCGAGGTTGCCCAGCCCCGCAGCAAGCAGCAGGCTCCCGCCCACCATGCCCAGCAGGCGCTGCCAAGCCGGAGCCAGCCCGCTCGCGTGCGCGGCGAGGGCCGAGCCGATGCAGGTGGCGCCGAGCATCGGCAGCGCCAGCGCGAACGCCGCCGCGTGCATCTGCCAGACGAGCCCGAACGCGGGCGTCGGCTCGGCGAGCCCGCTGGCGGAGAGCACGAGCCCGATCTGCAGGACGTTGACAAGCACGAAGATTGCCGACAGCGTCGCGCCAGCGGCCACGGCGAGGCGCGCCCAGTCGGTGCCTGCTCTGCCCCGCCGCTCCACGAGGCCACGCAGGCCCGTCACGAACACGAGCAGCAGCGGCAGGTACACGGCTACAAGACCGGACACGATCGCGACCGCGTCACGGTTGGCCGCGTAGTAGGCCAGCACGTCCTCGATCGGAGCGCCGTAGGGCAGCGCGCCCGTCACCAAACAACACGTTCTCGATCACCACCAACACCGCGAACACGATCGCCGCTGCACCGACGAGCCGGCCCCCTCGAACGAACAAACTGCGGGCTGGCGTGGTGGCGGTGTCCTCCGGGGATCTCATCTCTTACTCCTTCATCACGGTCGGATGGCCGGCGGATTGTCGAGCGCGTTCGAGGTGCGGCCGGCTCGTACACCGTACGTCGTACACCGTACCAGGATTCGTACACTGTACTATCGCCGTACGCTGTACGATCGTCAAGCCGTTCGAGGGAGCGAGGAGGCCCGGGTCTGTGAGGAAGCAACGCCAGGTCGCGTCAGACGCGGGGCTGAGCAAGCAGCGGGTGGTGGCCGAGGCGATCCGGATCGCTGACCGCGAGGGGGTCAACGGGCTGAGCATGCGCCGGCTGGCTAGCGCGCTCGACGCGGGCGCGATGTCGCTCTACTACTACGTGGCGAGCAAGGACGAGTTGCTGGACGCCATGATTGATGTCGTGTTCGAGGAGATCGAGCTCCCGCCCGAGGGGACCGACTGGCAGTCTGCGATGCGACGGCGGTCGGTGTCCGCCCGCCAGGTTCTCGCACGCCACCCGTGGGCGATCGGCCTGATGGAGTCACGGACGTCGCCGGGGCCCGCGCACCTGCGCCACCGCGAGGCGGTCACCGCCTGCCTGCGCAGGGCCGGCTTCTCGGTTCTGATGGCGACGCACGCCAACTGGTTGCTCGACGTCTACGTCTACGGGTTCGCCCTGCAGGAAGCCAGCCTGCCGTTCGACACCGCCGACAAGTTCGCGGACATGGCCGAGGACGTCTACCTGCCCCAGCTTCCTGCCGACGAGTTCCCCTACCTCAACGAGTCCGCCGCTGCGCTCGTCGCGGCCGGCTACGACCCGGCCGAGGAGTTCATCTTCGGCCTCGACCTCGTCCTAGCCGCCCTCGATCCGCTGAGAGCCTCCGCGTAGCAGCGCTCACGGACCGTCACGCAGCCCGTTGGGCAGACCTCAAGACATGCTGATCCAAACTTCGTCACTGACGATCGCAAGGCACCGAAGCTGTTCGGTCAGGCGCGCAGGCCGTCCACGAAGGAACGCCACGCGGTGGCGGGGAAGGCCAGCCGTGGACCGGTCGGGTCGGTGGAGTCGCGGACCGCCACCACCCCGCCGGCCGGCGCGACCTCGACGCAGTTCCCGTTCGCGTTGCTGCGGCTGCTCTTGCGCCAACACAGCGACTCGGTTGGGGTCGACTGCATGCCGCACCCCCTTTCGGCAGGCGATTCAATCAACTCTCTGCCACCAGCTTAGCCAGCAGATCCCGGCTTTCATCGGCCGGCAGCGCCGCCTGCTGAAGCCAGCGACCGATCCGGGCGTACAGCATCACGTCCTCGTCGTCGGTGAGGTGAATGTCGCTGGTCAACGTCTCCAGCACCACGGTGCGGGGATCGGCCGGGTCGGGGAACGAGTAGAGCGAGAAGCTGGTGTGCGGCATGAACGAATCGTGCACGACCGCTTCGAGCGGCAGCACCTGGATGGTGACGTTGTCCAGCTCGCTGAGCGCGGTCAGGTGGCGCAGCTGGCCGCGCCGGGTCTCGGGTGGCACGCTGGCCCGCAGCAGCGCACTCTCGTCGATGACCGCCTCGTAGTGCGGCGGATGTTCGCGACGCAGCACTTCCTGTCGGGCGGTACGCGCCAAGGTGTCAGCGTTGATGTCGAGGTCACCGTAGACGTCGCGACCGGAGCGGACCCTCAGCCGGGCGTACTCCGGGGTCTGCAGCAGCCCAGGCACCAGCAGTTGCTGGTACTCGAAGATCGTGGCAGCGCTGGCTTCGAGCTCGGTGTAGCCACGCTGGCGCTGACCCATCGAGCCGAGCGCCTTCCACCAGCCACGGGTGGCGGCGGCGTCGCGGGCGATGATGACCAGCTTCTCCCGCTCGGCCGGCACGACGTGGTAGACGTCGAGCAGGTCCAGAATGTCGGCCAGGTCTGGTCTGCTCTGGCCCAGTTCGAGCCGGGACAGCTTCGATGTCGACGCCCAGCCGAGCTGGTCGCAGACCTGCTCCAAAGTCATTGCGGCCGCGCGGCGGAGCCGACGCAGCTCGCCGCCAAGCCGCTGCCGCCTGATCGTGGGACTTGCAGGCATCGCCACTTTCGGCTCCCTCCGTTCGCGACCGAGGGTAAGCAGAACGTAGCGAGATTTCAAGACTTGAATATCCACCAGTTGCGGCGAAGCATGGGATTCCCACGAGATACAACTTGGAGGAACAGTGAGCGACGCTTCGGTTCCGGTGCAGTTCCTGCTGATCGAGCCGGTCGACCCGGTGGACGGGGCGCCTGAGTTTCCAGCCGTCGGGTGGGGTCTGGAGTACGCCGACGAGGCACTGGTCTACTTCCGGCACCCGCAGCGGGAGATCCGCGAAGTCGGCATCTTCCGCACCGTCGAGGACGCCTGGACGTTCTACCTGCAATGGGGTGAGCTGGAGCTGGTCCGCCCCGGCGAGCCGGGCTGGCCTGCCACGCCTGCCCAACCGACACCACAGCCCGGCCAGACCGCGCCCGACAGACAAGGCGACGACGAGGCAGGACTCGACGACACGTGGGGGCTACTGTGGCGGGCCAGCCAGCGCCCCGGTGCCGAGCTGGCCCAGCTCTACCCCGGACGGCTCAGCTGACGCCGGCGACGTCCATCGCCCGCAGCTCCTTCTTCAGCTCGGAGATCTCGTCGCGGATCCGGGCGGCCAGCTCGAACTGCAGCTCGCGGGCGGCGTTCAGCATCTGGTCGTTGAGCTCCTGGATCAGCTGAGCCAGGTCGGCGCGGGCCATCCCGGCACTCGACGGGGTGGCGGTGCCCCGGCCCTTGCTGCGGGTCTCCGGCACCGGGCCCTTGCCGCGCGACATCTGCCGTCCGGAGCCGCCGACCGACCGACCGGCGAGCGCGCCGTCGGTGTCGTCGGCCTCCCGGTAGATGTCGTCGAGGATGTCGTGGATCTTCTTGCGCAGCGGCTCCGGCGAGATGCCGTTGGCCTCGTTGTACGCCACCTGCTTGGCCCGACGCCGGTTCGTCTCGTCGATCGCGTCCGCCATCGACGGGGTCATCTTGTCGGCGTACATGTGGACCTCGCCGGAGACGTTACGGGCGGCCCGGCCGATGGTCTGGATCAACGACCGGCCGCTGCGCAGGAAGCCCTCCTTGTCGGCGTCAAGGATCGCCACCAGGGACACCTCGGGCAGGTCCAGGCCTTCGCGGAGCAGGTTGATGCCGACCAGTACGTCGTAGTCGCCCTTGCGCAGCTCGCGCAGCAGCTCGACCCGGCGCAACGTGTCGACCTCGGAGTGCAGGTAGCGCACCCGGATGCCGTGCTCCAGCAGGTAGTCGGTGAGGTCCTCGGCCATCTTCTTGGTCAGCGTGGTGACCAGCACCCGCTCGTCGCGGTCGGTGCGCAGCCGGATCTCGTGCATAAGGTCGTCGATCTGGCCCTTGGTCGGCTTGACCTTGACCTGCGGGTCGACCAGGCCGGTGGGGCGGATCACCTGCTCGACGAACTCACCGGCCGCCTGCTCCAGCTCCCACGGCCCGGGGGTGGCCGACAGGAACACCATCTGGCCGACCCGCTCCAGGAACTCGTCGAAGCGCAGCGGCCGGTTGTCGGCGGCGCTGGGCAGCCGGAACCCGTGGTCGATCAGCATCCGTTTGCGGGAGGCGTCGCCCTCGAACATGCCGCCGATCTGCGGGATCGTCACGTGCGACTCGTCGACGACGGTGACGAAGTCGTCCGGGAAGTAGTCCAGCAGGGTGTGCGGCGGACTGCCGTAGTCGCGGCCGTCGATGTGCATCGAGTAGTTCTCGATGCCGGAGCAGAAGCCGACCTGACGCATCATCTCGATGTCGTACGTGGTGCGCATCCGCAGCCGCTGCGCCTCGAGGAGCTTGCCCTGCCGGTCCAGCTCGGCGAGCCGGTCGGTCAGCTCGGCCTCGATGTCGCGGATCGCCCGCTCCATCCGCGCCGGCCCGGCGGCGTAGTGCGTGGCCGGGAAGATCAGCAGCTGGTCGACCTCGCGCACCACGTCACCGGTCAACGGGTGCAGGTAGTAGAGCCGCTCGATCTCGTCACCGAAGAACTCGATCCGGACCGCCAGCTCCTCGTACGCCGGAATGATCTCCAGGGTGTCGCCGCGGACCCGGAAGGTGCCCCGGCTGAACGACAGGTCGTTGCGGGCGTACTGGATGTCGACCAGGCGGCGCAGCAGCGAGTCGCGGTCCTGCTCGGCGCCGGCGGTCACCTTGACCGCGCGCTCGAGATACTCCTGCGGGGTGCCCAGGCCGTAGATCGCCGAGACGGTGGCGACCACGATCACGTCGCGGCGGGTCAGCAGCGACATGGTCGCCGAGTGGCGCAGCCGCTCCACCTCCTCGTTGATCGAGGAGTCCTTCTCGATGTAGGTGTCGGTCTGTGGGATGTACGCCTCGGGCTGGTAGTAGTCGTAGTAGGAGACGAAGTACTCCACCGCGTTGTGCGGCATCAGCTCGCGGAACTCCTTGGCCAGCTGGGCGCAGAGCGTCTTGTTGGGGGCCATCACCAGGGTGGGCCGCTGCAGCCGCTCGACCAGCCAGGCGGTGGTGGCGCTCTTGCCGGTGCCGGTCGCGCCGAGCAGCACCGAATGTCGGTCGCCACGACGCACCCGGCGCTCAAGCTCGTCGATGGCTGCCGGCTGGTCGCCGGCCGGCGAGTAGTCGCTGACGACCTGGAAGCGGCCGTCCAGTCGCGGGATGTCGAGCGCCATGGCCCCAACCTACGCCGTGGGTCCGACAGAGTGCCGCCGGTCGCGGATCGGCATCGATATTGTCATTGTGTGGGTTGCCTCACCCGCGATACCGTGACAGGGTAGGCCGCTCGCGGCGGCCGCGCGGACCACCGGCAGCGCCCATCGCGGCGCGCCACGGGTCCGGGTGTTCGGGTAGCTGCCCTGGCGCCAGCCGGTGAGCGCACCCGAAGTTGTCACGCCCCGCGTGACCCGGCCGCCGCGAGCGCCCCACCTACTCATCCCGCGCTGGCTGGTCCGTCGTCACGGCTGCCAGCCGGTCTCCTCGATCCACCGCAGCAGGCGTGGCCAGACCTGGTCGAACCACGGCTCCTTGGCTCCGGCGTACTCCCGGGTGGTCGGCGCGGTCGCCGCGATCCGCCGCTTGACGGCCAGGTAGTCGGCCCGCACGCCCGCATCGGCGCGCAGCAGGTCCCGGAACGCCAGCGCGTAGCGCCAGCCAGGTGAGCCGCCGACCCGCACGTGCAGGTTGACCGGTCGGCCCGGGTCGGCGTTGCCGTGCAGCCGCTTCGGCCAGTGTTCGCCCGGCCGGCCGGTGGCCGGGTCAGGTTTCGGGTTGTCCCACCGTCCGCCGGGGAACCGGGGGAACCCGGCTGCGGCGAGGGCGGCGGCGCACCGGTCCGCGTCGTCCAGCGACTCGACGGTGAGCTGAATGTCGATGACGTCCTTGGCCGGCAGACCGGGCACCGAGGTGGAGCCGATGTGGTCGACCCGCTGTCCGACGCCGACCGCCCGCCGTATCCGGGCGGCCAGCCGGTCGAACTGCTCCGGCCAGGTCGGGTCGGGTTCGGCGAGGACCGCCCGCGGCGGGCGCGGCGCGGTCCGGCCGGCCCGCAGGTTCGCCTCGTAGGGCACCAGCCGGTCCCGCCAGAGCCGGTCGACGGTGACGGTGAGGTCGTCGCGACTACCGTCGTTGGCCAGCAGGACGTCAGCGGCGGCCCGGCGTTGCGCGTCGTCGGCCTGGGCGCGGATCCGGGCCCGCGCGTCGTCGGGTGCCATCCCCCGGTCGCGGGTCAGCCGTTCGACGCGCAGCTGCTCGGCCGCGGACACCACGACCACCAGGTGGTACGTGGCGGCCAGCCCGGTCTCCACCAGCAGCGGTACGTCGTTGATCACGACCGCGTCGGGCGGGGCGGCGGCGGTCAGCTCGGCGGTCCGGGCCCGGACCAGCGGGTGCACGATCTCCTCCAGCCGGCGCCGCGCGGCCGGGTCGGCGAAGACCCGGGCGCCCAGGGCGGGCCGGTCCAGGGCACCGTCGTCGGCGACGACGTCCGGCCCGAAGGCCGCGACGACCCGGGCCAGCCCGTCGGTGCCGGGCGCCACCACCTCCCGGGCCAGCCGGTCGGCGTCGACGATCACCGCGCCGTGTGTGGCGAGCCGGTTGGCGACGGCGCTCTTGCCGGCGCCGATGCCGCCGGTGAGACCTACCCTCAGCATGTCGCCCAGTGAACCGGATCGGCTGCCCGGCCGGTCCGCCGGGGCTCGTGTCCGCCGGATCGGGTCAGTGGGTGGTCCCACAGGGGCGGGGCCGCACAGTGGGCGCGGCAGACAGCGGTGCGCCACGACAGACAGCGGTCCCGCCGGGCGTAATGCCCGGCGGGACCGCTGTCTGTGTCAACCGGTGTTGCTATGCCTCAGCTCTTGCCACCGGCCAGCTTCTCCCGCAGCGCGGCGAGCGCCTCGTCGGTGGCGAGGGTGCCGGCCGGCTCCTCGCTGGCCCGCGACGGAGTCGAGCTGGAGGTGGCCCCACCACCGCCGCCACCGCCACCGCCCGCGGGGGCGGCGACCGGCGGAGCCGGGTTGGCGGCGGCGTCCGCGTCGGCGGCCCGGGCGGTCTGCACCTGCCGGGTGTGCGCTTCCCAGCGGTTGCGGGCCTCGGCGTACTGCTGCTCCCAGGTCTCCCGCTGCTTGTCGAAGCCTTCCAGCCACTCCCCGGTCTCCGGGTCGAAGCCTTCGGGGTAGATGTAGTTGCCCTCGTTGTCGTACGTGGCGGCCATGCCGTACAGCGTCGGGTCGAAGTGCTCCTCGCCCTCGACGAAGCCCTCGTTGGCCTGCTTGAGCGACAGCGAGATCCGGCGACGCTCCAGGTCGATATCGATGACCTTGACCATGACGTCGGAGCCGACCTGGACGACCTGCTCGGGGATCTCGACGTGCCGCTCGGCGAGCTCGGAGATGTGCACCAGGCCCTCGATGCCGTCGTCGACGCGGACGAACGCACCGAACGGCACCAGCTTGGTCACCTTGCCGGGCACGATCTGCTGGATCGCGTGGGTCCGGGCGAACTGACGCCACGGGTCTTCCTGGGTGGCCTTCAGCGACAGCGAGACCCGCTCGCGGTCCAGGTCGACGTCGAGCACCTCGACCTCGACCTCCTGGCCGACCTCGACCACCTCGGACGGGTGGTCGATGTGCTTCCAGGACAGCTCGGAGACGTGCACCAGACCGTCCACCCCGCCGAGGTCGACGAAGGCGCCGAAGTTGACGATCGAGGAGACGACGCCCTTGCGGACCTGCCCCTTCTGCAGCTTGTTGAGGAACTCGGTGCGCACCTCGGACTGCGTCTGCTCCAGCCAGGCCCGGCGGGACAGGACCACGTTGTTGCGGTTCTTGTCCAGCTCGATGATCTTGGCCTCGAGCTCCCGGCCGACGTACGGCTGCAGGTCACGGACCCGGCGCATCTCCACCAGCGACGCGGGCAGGAAGCCACGCAGCCCGATGTCCAGGATCAGACCGCCCTTGACCACCTCGATGACCGAGCCACGGACGACCCCGTCCTCGTCCTTGATCTTCTCGATCGTGCCCCACGCGCGCTCGTACTGGGCGCGCTTCTTCGACAGGATCAGCCGGCCTTCCTTGTCCTCCTTCTGCAGGACAAGGGCTTCGATGTGGTCGCCCACCGAGACAACGTCGGCTGGGTCCACGTCGTGCTTGATCGACAACTCGCGCGAGGGGATGACGCCCTCGGTCTTGTAGCCGATGTCGAGCAGGACCTCGTCCCGGTCGACCTTGACGACGGTACCTTCCACGATGTCGCCGTCGTTGAAGTACTTGATGGTCTCGTCGATCGCCGCGAGGAAGGCTTCCTCGGTGCCGAGGTCGTCGACGGTGACCTTGGGGGCGCTCGAGGTGGCCTCGATGCTGCTCGTCATGTGGGCGGTTGCTCCGGATCGGATGGGTGTCACTGCTGGCTTGTCGTTGCGGTGACCTGGCGTGGCTCACGGATCCGCCGGCGGGCACACCGCGACGATGACGTCTTCGTCACCGACCGTGACCGAGGGGATCATCGACCGCCGCTGCCATCATCGGATGTAACCGCCGACCGCGGACCTGCTCCCTGCCGAGGCACACGATCCGCGAGCGCATCGTCTAGCCTACCGGTTGCATTACCACAGCGTGCAAGCCCTCCCGGGAGCTATCCGGGCGCACATGTCGGTGGTTGGGAAAAATCGGACCCACAGGCGGGGATTCCCGCGCTTTCGGGGACTCGCTGTGACCGAGATCACACCCGTTTCGCGGGCCGTCAAGCGTAGCACGCCGAGCCGGTAACGCTCCCACGCGACGCTACCCGTACCGTCTGCGCCGTGACCACCGCGACACCCACGCCCGGCGGCGGACCCGACGGCGGGCCGGATTCCGACCTCCTCCCGGATTCCGACCAACCCAGAGTGACCAGGCACGAGGTCACCGACCAGCAGGCCCGGCAGGCCAACCGACGCTGGTGGGACGCCGACGCCGACGACTACCAGGCCGAGCACGGCGCGTTCCTCGGCGACGCCGACCTGCGCTGGTGCCCGGAAGGGCTGCGGGAGGCCGACGCCGGGCTGCTCGGTGACGTCGCCGGGCGGCGGGTGCTCGAACTGGGCTGCGGGGCGGCCGCCGGCAGCCGGTGGCTCGCCGGACAGGGTGCCCGCGCCGTCGCGCTGGACCTGTCGGCGGGCATGCTGCGCCAGGCCGTCGCCGGCGCCGACCGCACCGGCGTACGGGTGCCGCTGGTGCAGGCCGACGCGCTGACGCTGCCGTTCGTCGACGCCGCGTTCGACACCGTCTGGACCGCGTTCGGCGCGGTGCCGTTCGTCGCCGACTCGGCGGCCGTGATGCGCGAGGTGCACCGGGTGCTGCGCCCCGGCGGGCGCTGGGTCCTCGCCGTCACCCACCCGATGCGCTGGATCTTCCTCGACGACCCTGGCGAGCGCGGCCTGGTCGCGGTGCACTCCTACTTCGACCGGCGGCCGTACGTGGAGACCGACGACGACGGCACCCCCAGCTACGTCGAGCAGCACCGTACGCTCGGCGACCGGGTCCGCGAACTCGTCGCCGCCGGGTTCCGGCTGCTCGACGTCGTCGAACCGCCGTGGCCGGACGGGCACGAGCAGATCTGGGGGCAGTGGAGTCCGCTGCGCGGGCGGCTCTTCCCCGGCACCGCGATCTTCGTCGCGGACCGGCCGCCAACGACCGGCTGAGACGGCCGTCGCGCACCGCGCCGCACCGGTCGCCGGCCCTCGCCAGCACCCCGACGACCGTACGCTGACCGGGTGAGCGCCGAGCCGATCCATCCTGCCGCAGCGTCCGGCGGGGCGCGGACCGCACCGTGGCAGCCGGACCCGGTCCGGCAGCAGCTGGCTGACTACAGCATCGAAGACGTCCTCGCCCTGCCCGCCGACGCCCCCCGCGTCGAACTCCTCGACGGAGTCCTCACCGTGGTTCCCTCCCCCACTCTCGACCACCAGGACATCTCGTCCCTGCTCTGCGCCTGGCTGCGCCGGCACGCGCCGGACGGCTACCGGGCCACCCAGGCGGTCGGGGTCGCCGTCGGGCCACGCAACACCTACGAGCCCGACGTGCTGCTGCACCGCGCCGAAGGCAGCCGCGACCGGCACTACCTGACCCCCGACGAGGTGCTGCTGGTCGTCGAGGTGGTCTCCCCGGCCACCCGCCGCCGGGACCGGTTCCACCGGCCCGCCGGGTACGCCGCCGTCGGCATCGGCCACTACTGGCGGGTCGAGCAGGATCCGGTGCGGATCTACGTCTACCAGCTCGGCGACCGGCCGGGCGCCAGCGGCGAGCGGGAGTACGCCCTCGTCGCCGAGTCCGCCGACCTGCTTGAACTCGACGCCCCGTTCCCGGTGAAGCTGCCGATCTCCGAGATCACCCCGTAGACCTTGCGCCGGCGGGATTGCCGGCCCGGCCGGCGGGTACCCGGCCGCCATGGCGAGGAACAAACGCCCCCGCGAGGGCGACCGGCCCGACCAGCGGCCCGGCCGACCGGTTGAGCATCCCCGACCCGGTGACCGGGTCAACTGGCGCAGCCACGGGGTGACCGTGCCGGGCACCGTCGAAGAGGAGATCACCACCCGGCGGGAGGCAGCCGGCCGTACGGTGGTCGCCGACCAGGAGCACCCGCAGTACCGGGTCCGCAGCGACAAGTCCGGCCGCGACGCGGTGCACAAGCCGGAGGCGTTGCGCCGTGCCGAGTGACCGCACCCGCACCGCCGGGCACCGCCCGACCCGGACCGACGCGTCCGACGGCGCGGCGGCGTACCGGGCGTTCGTCGAAGCGGTCAACATGAGCCCGGGTGAGCTGGAGAAGTGGCTGCGTACCCCGGAGTCGACCGCCGCCGGGCAGCACCACGACGGCGGCGAGTCGGTGGGGCACGCCTCCGGCCGCCGGATCGTCGACCTGCTGCGGACCAAGCGGGAGGCATTGTCCGACGACGACTACGCGCACATGCGCAAGGTGGTCGGGTACGTGCACCGGCACCTGGCCCAGCGTCCGTCCGGCGACGTCAGCGACACCCGGTGGCGGCACTCGCTGATGAACTGGGGGCACGACCCGCTGAAGGCGTGACCGGCGGCAGGTCAGTGCCCGGCGGTGTGCCAGTCGGTGCCGACCCCGACGGAGACCTCCAGCGGCACCGACAGCGGGTGGGCGCCGCCCATCTCGCGGCGGACCAGGCTCTCCAGCTCGGCCCGCTCCCCCGGCGCCACCTCGAAGACCAGCTCGTCGTGCACCTGCAGCAGCATCCGCGACCGCAGCGACGAGGTGCGCAGTGCGGTGTCGACGTGCAGCATCGCCACCTTGATCAGGTCGGCGGCGGAGCCCTGGATCGGGGCGTTGAGCGCCATCCGCTCGGCCATCTCCCGGCGCTGCCGGTTGTCGCTGACCAGATCCGGCAGGTAACGACGGCGGCCGAGGATGGTGGAGGTGTAGCCGTCCTGGCGGGCCTGGCCGACCAGCGCCTGCAGGTAGTCACGGACCCCACCGAACCGGCGGAAGTACTCCTCCATCAGCGCCTTCGCCTCGTCGGTGGCGATGCCGAGCTGCTGGGACAGGCCGAAGGCGCTCAGCCCGTACGCCAGCCCGTAGTTCATCGCCTTGATCCGCCGGCGCTGCTCGGCGTCGACCGACTCCAGCGGCACCTGGAACACCGACGCCGCGGTGACGGCGTGGAAGTCCTCGCCGGAGTTGAACGCGTCGATCAGCGCCTCGTCGCCGGACAGGTGCGCCATGATCCGCATCTCGATCTGGCTGTAGTCGGCGGTCAGCAACGACTCGTAGCCGGCCCCGACCACGAACGCCCGCCGGATCCGGCGGCCCTCCTCGGTGCGGATCGGGATGTTCTGCAGGTTGGGGTCGGTGGAGGAGAGCCGGCCGGTGGCGGCCACCGTCTGGTTGAAGGTGGTGTGGATCCGGCCGTCGTCGGAGATCGACTTGAGCAGCCCGTCGACCGTCGACTTGAGCCGGGCCACGTCGCGGTGGCGCAGCAGGTGGGCCAGCAGCGGATGCTCGGTCTGGGCGAACAACCACTGCAGCGCGTCGGCGTCGGTGGTGTAACCGGTCTTGATCTTCTTCGTCTTGGGCAGCCCCAGGTCGGTGAAGAGGATCTCCTGCAGCTGCTTGGGCGAGCCGAGGTTGAACTCACGGCCGATCACCCCGTACGCGGCCTGGGCGGCGGCCTTGACCTCGGCGGCGAACTGCGCCTCCAGCTCGGTCAGGTACTCGGTGTCGGCGCCGATGCCGGCCTGCTCCATGCCGGCGAGGACCTCGACCAGCGGCAGCTCGACGTCGGCGAGCAGCCGGGTCGAGGCGTCCCCGTCGCGGGCCAGCTCGGCGTCGATCGCCGCCGCCAGGTCGAGGGTGGCCCGGGCACGCAGCATCAGGTTCTGCTCGACCTCGCTCTGCGGGCCGAGCCCGTCGAGGGTCAGCTGGCCGTCGTCCGGGGCGTCGACCCGCAGCTCCCGGTGCAGGTAGCGCAGCGCCAGGTCGACCAGGTCGTAGGAACGCTGGTCCGGCCGGGCCAGGTAGGCGGCGAGCGCGGTGTCCCGGTCGATGCCGTCCAGCGACCAACCGTGCGCGGCGAACGCCAGCCGGGCCGGTTTGCTGTCGTGCAGCACCTTGCGCCGACCGTCGTCGGCGAGCCAGCCGGCGACCGCCGCCTCGTCGGCCGGGTCCAGCGCGGCCGGGTCGAACCAACCGGCGGCCCCGGCGGCGGTGGCCACCGCGATCGCGGTCAGGGCGCCGGTGCCCCGGCCGAAGCTGCCGGCGACCGCGACGCCGACGCTGGCCCCGGCCGGAGCGTGCGCGGCCAGCCAGGGGGCGACCGCCCCGGCGCCGAGCACCTCGCCGGCCAGGTCGAAGCCGGCTTCGGCCTCCGGCTCGACGGCGTCGAGGTACTGGTAGAGCCGGTCCCGCAGGATCCGGAACTGCAGGGTGTCGAAGACCTGGTGGACGGCTTCCCGGTCCCACCCGGTCCACCGAGAGTCGGCCGGGGTGAGCGGTAGATCCAGATCAGCCACCAGACAGTTGAGCTCGTAGTTGCGGATCACGTCGGCGAGCCGCTCCCGCAGGCTCTCCCCCGCCTTGCCCTTGATCTTGTCGGCCTGGGCGATCACCCCGTCCAGGCCGCCGTACTGGCTGATCCACTTGGCGGCGGTCTTCGGACCGACGCCGGGCACCCCGGGAAGGTTGTCGCTGGACTCGCCGACCAGCGCGGCCAGGTCGCGGTAGTGGCCCGGCCCGACGCCGTAGCGGGCGGTGACCGCCGACGGATCCATCCGGGCCAGGTCCGACACACCCTTACGCGGGTAGAGCACGGTGGTCCGGTCGTCGACCAGCTGGAAGGCGTCCCGGTCGCCGGTGCAGATCAGCACCTGCATGCCGGCGTCGCGCCCCTGGCTGGCCAGGGTGGCGATGACGTCGTCGGCCTCGTAGTTGTCCTTGGTGACGTACGGGATGCGCAGCGCGGCCAGGACCTCCTGCACCAGGCTGACCTGGCCGGCGAAGTCGGCGGGGCTCTCCGAACGGCCGGCCTTGTACTCGGCGTACCGCTCGGTGCGAAACGACCGGCGGGACACGTCGAAGGCGACCACGATGTGGGTCGGCCGCTCGTCGCGCAGCACGTTGATCAGCATCGAGGTGAAGCCGTAGACCGCGTTGGTCGGCTGGCCGGTGCTGGTGGAGAAGTTCTCCACGGGCAGCGCGAAGAACGCCCGGTAGGCCAGCGAATGGCCGTCGAGCAGCAGCAGGCGGGGCGCGTCGTCGGTCACGTCAAGCGACTCTAGTCGTGGGGTACGACACCGCGCCGGGCGGCTCGCGCCGGGCGCGGCGGCCTCGCGCCGGGCCCGAGGTCACCGCACCTCGCGCGAGGTCACAGCACCTTGCTGAGGAAGGCCCGGGTCCGGTCGTGCCGCGGATCGGCCAGGACCTGCCGGGGTACGCCCGACTCGACCACCACCCCGCCGTCCATGAAGACCAGCGAGTCACCGACCTCCCGGGCGAAACCGATCTCGTGGGTCACCACGATCATCGTCATCCCGTCCCGGGCCAGGTCCCGCATCACGTCCAGCACCTCACCGACGAGTTCCGGGTCCAGCGCGCTGGTCGGCTCGTCGAACAGCATCAGCTTGGGCCGCATGGCCAGCGCGCGGGCGATGGCCACCCGCTGCTGCTGCCCACCGGACAGCTGCCCCGGGTAGGCGCCCGCCCGGTCCGCCAGGCCCACCCGGTCGAGCAGCGCCGCCGCCAGCTCACGGACCGCCGGCCGGGGCTGGCGGCGGACCCGCAGCGGCGCTTCCATCACGTTGTCCAGCGCGGTCATGTGCGGGAACAGGTTGAACCGCTGGAACACCATGCCGATCTGCTGGCGCTGCGCGGCCACCTCCCGGGCGGGCAGCTCGTGCAGTCTGCCGCGCCGCTGCCGGTAGCCGACCAGTTCCCCGTCCACCCGGATCCGCCCGGCGTCGATCTTCTCCAGGTGGTTGATGCAGCGTAGGAAGGTCGACTTGCCGGAGCCGGACGGCCCGATCACGCAGCACACCTCACCGGGCCGGACCGCCAGGTCCACCCCGGTGAGCACGTCGACCGGGCCGAACGACTTGTGCACGTTCTCGGCGTGCACCATCAGGGTGTCCGACCCGGCGGGCGGCGTGGTCATCAGGTCCCCTTCGCAGCAACGGTGCCGAAGCCGCGGGAGAACCGCCGTTCGACGAAGGACTGGCCGACCATCAGCACGCTGGTCAGCGCCAGATACCACAGGCAGGCGGCGACCAGCATCGGGAAGACCTGGAAGGTCCGCGAGCCGACCGCCGACAGTTGGAAGAACAGCTCGTTGGTGACCGGTACGAAGGCCAGCAGCGAGGTGTCCTTGAGCATCGCGATGGTCTCGTTTCCGGTCGGCGGCACGATCACCCGCATCGCCTGGGGCAGCACCACCCGACGCAGGGTCAGACCCTGACTCATGCCGAGCGCGGCGCACGCCTCGGCCTGGCCTGGGTCGACCGAGCCGATGCCGGCGCGGACGATCTCCGCCATGTACGCGGCCTCGGACAACGCCAGCCCGAGCAGGCCGGCGACGAAACCACTGATCGCGGTACGGGCGTCGAAGCCCCAGATCCGGGCCTCGAAGTCGGTGATGCCGAACAGCGCGCCGAGTTGACGGTCGAACGGCAGCCCGAACTCCAGCCGCTCCCAGAGGATGCCGAGGTTGCCGAAGAGCACCAGCAGCACCACCCGGGGTACCGCCCGGAAGAACCAGGTGTAGAGCCAGGCGACGCCGGCCAGGACCGGGTTGCCGGACAGGCGCATCACCGCGACCAGCACCCCGAGCGCGACGCCGATCACCATCGCGAGCAGGGTCATCGTGATGGTGGTCCGCACGCCTTCGACGATCGGCGGCCGGAACATGTTGTCGACCATGAACGTCCACTGGAACCGGTCGTTGGTGACCAGCAGGTGGACGAACATCGCGGCGAGTACGCCGAGCACGCCGACCGCCAACCAGCGGCCCGGCCGGCGCACCGGCACCGCCCGGATCGCCTCGGGTCGGTCACGTGCCGGCTCCGGCGAACCCGACTCGGGCGCCGGCCGCCCGGATGGGAGTGCCTCCCCGGACGGCGTCACGCCGTCCGGGGAGGAAGGGTTGTCCGCGGACATCGGCAGCCGGGGCTCAGGGGTTGACGGCCGGGTCGGTGATTCCGCCCGCCTCGACGCCCCAGTTGCTCAGCGCCTGCTCGTAGCCGCCGTCGGCGATGATCGCGTCGAGCGCTTCGGCCAGGGCGTCAGCGAACCCGGCCTGGTCCTGGGCGACCACATAGCCGTACGGCGCCGAGTCGTAGATGTCACCGGACAGTTCCAGTTCGCCGTTGGTCTGCTGGACCGCGTACGCGCAGACCGGCGAGTCGGCCAGCATGGCGTCGTTCTTGCCGGAGACCACCGAGGTGGTCGCCTGGTCCTGCCCCTGGAACTGTTCGATGACGATCTCGGGGTCGCCGGCGTCGACGCACGCCGCCGAGCGGGCCTCGATGTCCTCCACCTGCACGGTGCCGGCCTGGACCGCCACCCGCTTGCCGCAGGCGGCGTCCGGGTCGACCGGTTCCCCGGCCCGTGACGCCCACTGGGTGCCGGCCGAGAAGTAGGACACCATGTCGACCTGGGCCTTGCGCTCGTCGTTGATGGTGAACGAGGAGACCCCGATCTCGTACTTGCCGGACATCACCCCGGGGATGATGTCGTCGAACTGGCTGGGCACGTACTCGGTGGTCAGACCGAGCTTGCCCGCGACGGTGTTGAACAGGTCGACGTCGAACCCGATGACGGTGCTGCCGTCGGTGTCGAGGAACTCCGCCGGAGCGTAGGTCGCGTCGACGCCGACCAGGATCTTGCCGTCGGCCTTGATCTCGTCGGGGACGAGCGCGGCCAGCTCGTCGTCGGCCGACGCGCTCGGCGCGTCGCCGCCGGGCTGTTCGACGCTGTCCTGCTCACCGCAGCCGGCGACGGCCAGCAGCAGAGCGAGCGCCCCGGCGATGCCGGCGGCGGCCCGCCGGATCCGGTGATGTGAGGTGGTCACGTTTCCTCCGAGGGGGTGGTCGGGTCGTACCGGTGCCGGGTCAGGCGACACCGAGGTACGCCTCCTTGACGGCCGGGTCGTGCAGCAGGTCGGCGCCGGTGCCGGACTTGACGATCCGACCGGTCTCCAGCACGTACGCACGGTGCGCCCGGGACAACGCCTGTTGGGCGTTCTGCTCAACCAGCAGGACCGTGGTGCCCTGCTGGTTGATTTCCACGATGATGTCGAAAATCTGCTGGATCAGCATCGGGGCGAGCCCCATCGACGGCTCGTCGAGCAGCAGCAGCTTCGGTCGGCTCATCAGCGCGCGGCCCACGGCGAGCATCTGCTGCTCGCCGCCGGACAGCGTGCCGCCGTGCTGCCTGCGACGCTCGGCCAGCCGGGGGAACAGGCCCAGCACCCGGTCCAGGTCGGCGGCGATACCGGCGCGGTCGCGCCGGGTGTACGCCCCCATGTCGAGGTTCTCCAGCACCGTCATGCCGGGGAAGATCCCCCGGCCCTCAGGCGCCTGGCACAGTCCGCGCCGGACCCGCAGGTCGGCCCGGAGCTTGGAGATGTCCTCGCCGTCGAAGGTAATCCGCCCGGCGGCGATCGGCCGGATGCCGGAAATCGCACGCATGGTGGTGGACTTGCCGGCACCGTTGGCACCGATCAGTGCGACGATCTCGCCCTCGTTCACCGTCAGGCTGATGCCGTGCAGCGCCTGGATCCGCCCGTACAGCAGGCTGACGTCGTCGATCTCAAGCAGCATCGTCGGGCACTCCCAGATAGGCGGCGATCACCCGGTGATCGTCCCGCACCTCGGCGGGCAGACCTTCGGCGATCTTCTTTCCGAACTCCAGCACCACGATCCGGTCGGTGACCCCCATGACCAGACGCATGTCGTGCTCGATCAGCAGCACGGTGACGCCCCGGTCGCGGATCTGCCGGATCAGTTGGAGCAGCTCCTCCTTCTCTGCCGGGTTGAATCCGGCCGCCGGCTCGTCGAGGCAGAGCAGCACCGGGCTGGTGGCCAGCGCCCGGGCGATCTCCAGCCGCCGCTGTTCGCCGTACGACAGGTTGCGGGCCATTTCGTCGATCCGGTGCCCGATGCCGACGAAGTCCAGCAGGTCGCGGGCCTTCTCCCGGCCGTCACGTTCCTCGCGCCAGTGCCTCGGCAGCCGCAGCATCGCCGAGACGACGCTGGTCTTGTGGTGGGCGTCCGCGCCGACCTGGACGTTCTCCAGGGCGGTCATCTCGGGAAAGAGCCGGATGTTCTGGAACGTCCGGGCCATGCCCATCTTGGTGATCTGGTGACGCTTCTTGCCGGTGATCCGCTGACCGCGGAACCGGATCTCGCCCTCGGTGGGCCGGTAGATGCCGGTCATCGCGTTGAAGCAGGTCGTCTTGCCGGCCCCGTTCGGACCGATCAGGCCGAGGATCTCGCCCTTGTAGAGGGTGAAGTCCACGTCGTCCAGGGCGACCACACCGCCGAAGCGCAGCGTGACGTGGTCGACCTCGAGCAGGGGTTCGCGGGTCACGGCGGTCGGGCCGGTCCCGGTCGCTTCGGTGTCAGCCACCGACGGCCACCTCCTTACGGCGGTCCTTGAACTCGGCGGATCGTCGCCGGTTGGCGATCAGGCCCTGCGGTCGGAAGATCATCATGACGACGAGAGTCAGGCCGAAGACCAGGAACCGGTACTCGTAGAGCTCGACGCCGAACAGCTCGATGCCCCGGAAGCGTTCGATCAGGTACGCCACCAGGCCGCCACCGACGATCGCGCCGACGATGTTGCCGGAGCCGCCGAGGATCACCGCGGCCAGGATGATGATCGAGTTGAGCAGTTCGAAGTTCTGCGAGCTGACGAAGTTCTGCTTGCCGGCGAACAACGCGCCGGCCAGGCCACCGATCGCCGCGCCCATGGCGAACGCCCACAGCTTGAACTTGAAGGTGGGCACCCCCATCAGCTGGGCGGCGTCCTCATCCTCCCGGATCGAGACCCAGGCCCGGCCGACCCGGCTGCGGTTGAGATTGCTGACCAGGATCACCACCACGATGATCAGGGTGAGCACCAGCCAGTAGTACGGGCGGGCGTCCAGCACGCCGAAGACCGGTTTGCCGTCGGCGTACTCGCCGGGCGGGTGCGGGATCTGGTTGAGCCCGCGCTGGCCCTTGAGGAACTCGGAGCTGACCGCGGCGATCCGGATCATCTCGGCGAAGCCGAGGGTGACGATCGCCAGGTAGTCGCCGCGCAGCCGCAGGGTCGGGGTGCCGAGCATCAGACCGGAGATCATCGTGATGCCGATCGCCAGCGGCAGCGCCATCTCCCACTGCCAGAGCGTCTTCAGGTCGCTGCTCGGCGAGGTGAGCACCGCGACCGTGTACGCCCCGACGGCGAAGAAGCCGAAGTAGCCGAGGTCGAGCAGGCCGGCGAAGCCGACCACGATGTTCAGCCCGACCGCCAGCAGCACGTAGATGGAGACGGTGAACAGCACCTGACCGAAGTTGGACTCGGTGGTCGGGATCGGCCCGAGGTGCTGGTAGAAGCCTTCGTTGGGCAGGGCATAGAAGAACACCACCACGGCGGCGATCAGCACCCAGCGGGTCCACTTGGGCATGTGGTGCCAGCGGTCGGAGAGCTGGCCGCGTGCGTCGTGCAGCTTGGTCCGCAGACTGGTCATACCCGCGCCCTCCCCAGGGACTCGCCGAGTAGGCCGGTCGGCCGGAACATCAGTAGGACGACCAGCACGGCGAAGGCCACGAAGTCCTTCCACTGCGTACCGAACAGGCCGGAAGCGTAGTTCTCGACCACGCCGAGCAGGAAGCCGCCGAGCAGCGCGCCGCGCAGGTTGCCGATCCCGCCGAGCACGGCGGCGGTGAACGCCTTGAGCCCGAGCAGGAAGCCGACACTGTAGGTGAGCACCCCGATGCGGACGTTGTAGAGCAGGCCGGCGACGCCGGCCATCAGGCCGCCCATCACGAAGATGATCATGATGATCCGGTCCTTGTTGACCCCCATCAGCGCGGCGGTGTTCGGGTCCTGGGCGACCGCCCGCACGCCCCGGCCCATTCGGCTGCGGTTGATGAAGAAGTCAAGGCCGATCATCATGCCCAGCGCCGCGACGACGGTCAGCACCTGCACGATGCTGACCGGCACCCCGGCCACGGTGAACCACGGCTCGTTGCTGACGATGGTCGGCAGGCCCTGCGGCAACCGCCGGGTGTAGATGCCGAACGCCTCCGCCATCACGATGGACGCGCCGATCGCGGTGATCAGGAAGGCCAGCGGCGGCGCGTTGCGCTTGCGCAACGGCCGGTACGCGACCCGCTCGACCAGGGTCGCGGTCGCCGCCGACGCCAGCGCGGCGGCGACCATCGCGATCAGGAAGTAGAAGATGATCTGGCCCACTCCGCTGACCACCGAGTCCTGGGTCAGGCCGAGCGCGCCCCAGGTCCACAGCGCGGCGAACGCGCCGGCGATGAAGACCTCGGAGTGGGCGAAGTTGATGAGTCTGAGTACGCCGTAGACCAGCGTGTAACCCAGCGCGACCAGGGCATAGATGGCGCCCTGTGTCAAGCCGGTTGTGGTGAGCTCTCCGAAGTTCGAGAGCAGTCCGTTGACGTCCAAGGAGGGTGCTCCATCGAGGGCTGGGAAAAGAGTCGGGTGCGGCCGGGAGCGTGCTCCCGGCCGCACCCGCTAGACAGCTGATCTCGCCGATCGGGCAGATCAGGGCTTGGGGATCTCCTGGTCCGCCACGACCTCGCCGTCGACGACCTTGAACGCCCAGACGACGACCTGGTTGACGTCCATCTCGCCCTTGTCGTCGAACTTGTAGCTGGCCGCGACGCCTTCGCCTTCGTAGCCACGCACCCACTCGAGCAGCGCCTCGCGGGTGGTGTTGCCCTCCTTGATGCCCTCGAGCATGATGTTCGCCGCGTCGTAGGCGGTGTCGCTGTAGGTGCCCGGCGGGCTGCCGTGCAGCGCCTCGAAGTCGGCGGCGAAGCTGCCGCGCGCCTCGGTGGCCGGCTGGCAGGGGCAGGTGAGGATGGTGCCCTCGGCGGCGGCCGCACCGGCCGACTCGACGAACGCCGGGTCGTTGACGCCGTCACCGGCAACCATCGTCGCGGTGATGCCCGCGTCGGTGAGCTGCTTACGGATCAGGCCGGCCTCCTGGTAGTAGCCACCGAAGAAGACCGCGTCCGCTTCCGAGGAACGCACCTTGGTGACGGTCGCGGAGAAGTCGACCTGCTTGCCCTCGCCCTGGACCTTGTCGGAGTCGACGACCAGGTCGCCGAGGACGTTCTTGACCTCGTCGGCCAGCCCGGCACCGTACGCAGACTGGTCGTCGATGACGAACACCTTCTCCGCGTTCAGCACGTCGCGGATGTAGACGCCGGCGGCCGGACCCTGGCTCAGGTCGTTGCCGACGCCACGGAAGAAGGTCGGCCAGCCCTGGTCGGCCAGGCTCGGCCGGGTCGCCGACGGGGTGATGGTGACCAGACCGGCCTCGGCGAACAGCGGACCGGCCGCCTCCGACTCACCGGAGTACGCCGGACCGACGACGCCGAGCATCTTGTCGTCGTCGATGGCCCGCTGGGCCAGACCCGGCGCCTGGTCCGGACTGCCCTGCGAGTCCAGCCCAACCAGCTCGACCTTGCAGTCCGGGTTCGCCTCGTTGTACTGCTCGACCGCGAGCGCCGCGCCGTTGTTCTCGTTGATGCCGAGCGCCGCCGAGGGGCCGGTCAGCGCCCCGAAAAAGGCGATCTTGTAACCACACGCATCGCCGCCAGCTTCCGTGGTGTCGCCATCGCCGCTGCCGCAGGCGGCGCCGCCCGCGACGAGCGCCATCATGGCGACGCCGCCGAGCACGCGGACAAGATTACGCTTCAAGGCTCGAAACCTCCTAGATCCAATTGGCCCGAACCACCCACTGCCGATTGGCTCTTGCGGGAAGCACGCACCCGGCCGCTATCCCGGCCTTGGGGCGGGACGCTATCCCACCTGCCGGGCACGCCGTAAGGTCCAGGAAGGGCCGTTGACAAAAACGTTACGTAGCGTGGCCTGACTGCCCGTATGGCTGTAACACGCGTCGGCTGTCATCCCCCGACGCCGATGCCGGGGCGACGGCTCACTGCTGCCGCCGGCGTCACCGCTCTGCTGCTGACTGGCGGCCTCGGTTCACTGCTGCTGGCTGGCGGCCTCACCGGGCGTCTCGGCCAGGATCCGGTCGGCGACGTCGCGCATGGTCATCCGATGGTCCATCGCCATCCGCTGGATCCACTTGAACGCCTGCGGCTCGGTCATGCCGTACGAGGTCATCAGCATGCCCTTGGCCCGCTCGACGACCTTGCGGGTCTCCAGCCGGTCGGTCAGGCCAGCGACCTCGGACTCCAGCGCGGCCACCTCGGAGTAGCGGGACAGCGCGATCTCGATCGCCGGCACCAGGTCGCTCTTCTGGAACGGCTTCACCAGGTACGCCATCGCACCCGCCGCCCGGGCCCGCTCCACCAGGTCCCGCTGGCTGAACGCGGTGAGGATGACCACCGGGGCGATCCGGCCACCGGCGATCCGCTCGGCCGCCGCCAACCCGTCCATGATCGGCATCTTGATGTCAAGGATGACCAGGTCGGGCTTGAGCTCCTCGGCGAGCCGGACGGCCGTCTCGCCGTCCCCGGCCTCGCCGACCACGTCGTAGCCCTCCTCCAGGAGCATCTCCGCCAGATCGAGGCGGATCAACGCCTCATCCTCCGCGATCAGCACCCGCCTGCGCTCGGCACCCGCCTGCCTGTCGGCCACGTACCCCTACCCCCAACGCTTGCCACCCGACACCCACCGGGTTGGGTGTCACCGCCTTCAGCGTAGTAGGTAGGCTTGGCGTAGCCGGGCCCCAGACCCGACAAAGGTCCCCGTACTCCAACCGGTAGAGAGACGGAGCTCAAACCTCCGACAGTGTGGGTTCGAATCCCACCGGGGGCACCACCCAGCTAGGCGCGGCCCTTCGGTCCGGTGGGCCGGACTCGATATCAGCGCTGTCCCGCCGTTGGCCCGTGGCTTCCGCTGCGCAGCATCGGCGGATACAGCACGGTCGCCCCACCGGCACGGTAGAGCGCGGCGGGCCGGCCCACGTCGGTCACCCGGCGATGGCCGGTAGGAACGAGAAAGTCGTCGGCGTTGACCACCTTGCGGTGGAAGTTGCGGGGATCGATACCCATCCCCCACACCACCTCGTACACCCGCCGCAGCTCGGTGATGGTGAAGGTCGGCGGGCAGAACGCCGTCGCCAGGGTCGTGTACTCCAGTTTGGCGCGGGCCCGTTCGACTCCGTCGGCCAGGATCGTGGCGTGGTCGAAGGCGAGGTCGTCCGAGCCGAGCTCGTCGACCGGCGACCACCTGGCGTGTCGCGCGTCGGTGCCGGCCGCCGGCAGCGGCAGGTCCGGAGCGAGCGCGAGGTACGCGATGCTGACCACCCGGCCTCGCGGATCGCGCCCGGGCTCGGTATAGCTGTACAGCTGTTCGAGGTGGAGGGCGCGGCCGTCGATCCCGGTCTCCTCGGCGAGCTCCCGCAGGGCGGCGGCACCGGAGTCCTCATTGGCGCCGACGAACCCTCCAGGTAGGGCGGTCCTGCCCAGAAAGGGCTGCTTGCCTCGTTCGATCAGCAGCACGTGCAACCGCTCGTCCCGCACGGTCAACACGACCAGGTCAACCGTCAGTGACACCAGGGTCACTACTCCTCGACCGTTCACGGCCCGAGTGTATCCAATCGTCACCTTGACGATAACCGATTGCCCACTTACGCTTGGTAACTGATATCGTCAGCCTGACGATATCTATCGGCTACCTGTGACGACCCGGTCCCGCCCGGTCGTCGTTCAACCGCGATCCGATTTCAGCACCCTCCCCGGAGGTCGCCCTCATGACCGATCAGATCTCCCCCGTGCCGCCGCAGCGGCCGCCCACGCCGCAGCCGGCCACACCGCAACCGCCGACGCCGACGGTGGCGGTGGCGGTGGCGCCCACCTCAGCTACCCGACACCTTGTCGTCGGCGCGTACCTCGACGAGCGGTTCTGCCGGGCCGCGCTACGGGAGGTGTACGACCAGCCGACCCGGGCGGTGGCACCGTCCTACGGGTTCGACCTCGGCACCGTGCTCGGGCACTGCCGACAGGCCGGGCGCATCCTCACCATCCGGGACTCCGTCATCGTCGGAGTGCTGCTCCTCAGCCTCTGCATCGGAGGGTTCGGCATCCTGGCGACCGGCATGCTGCTCGGCGCCGTGCAGTCGGTTGTCTCGACAATCCGGTTGGTGCGCGACTCGCTGCACCGGACAGCCGTCGACGAGTCGCGACGGCTGAGCCGGATCGTTGGCTCCGCCGTCGCGAGTCTGGTCAGCATCGGCGCGTTCTGGCTGTTCCTGGCCCTGCTCTTCGGCTCCGCCAGCCTCCTGGTGACCAGTCAGGCGTTCCAAGGCGAAGACCCCGTCACGAGCTTGTTGGTAGTCGTCCATATCGGAGCCGTGATGGCTTTGTGCGCTGCGTTCGGGCCCACCGTGGTCGCCAACATCGTCCGGTGGCACGAGGCCGCGCAGCATGGGCCCGCCAGCCGTCCGCCGGCCCTGCCGTCGGACGGCCGGATCCAGGAGATCCTGCGGCAGCAGGGCGGGAACACCATCGTCTACTCCGGCTACTCTCCCTTCGTCGGATCGGGAAAGGTCCTGGGAATCTCGGACCTGGCCGTCCGGATGATCCGCCCGCAACAGGGCTTCGATGACCGGTCCTCCGAGTCACAGCGGGAGATCGACGAACTCCCGTTCGCTGCGGAGCAGCTCGTCGGATACGTCCGGGACCGGCTCGCGACGCTCAGCCAGGCGGACTCGCCGGAGCACCTGTTGCCGGGCCTGACGGTGGTGGACAAGGTCTTCACCGCGGGTACCGAGACCACCGAACTAGCCCAGATGACCTGGGGACCCACCATGGTGGACATCATCCGGCAGCCGCGCGACGCCCGCCGGCACTACCTCGCCTGCCAGGTCACCTCCTGGCGGGGCGAGCTGGTCACCACCGTGTACGCGCACTTCGCGCTGCAGGGCCGCACGCTCTACCTCGAGATCGCCACCTGCGCGCTGGCCCCGTGCCGCGACGAGTACCGGATCGTTGACGACGTCAGCAGCATCGGACTACTGCCCTACGCCAGGGCCGCCCTGTCCGGTCTGGCCGAATCACCGCAGGTGGTGGCGATGGCTCCGGTCAACCTGGCCCGGACCGTCGTACGGTCGCTGATCCGGCGCGTCGCGACGAGTCGGTCGGCCCTGCCGTACGGCATCGACCGGGGCGCCCGGGTCGGAGTTCGCGAGCTGGCCACCTTCGACGAGGTCCGCAACGACTTCCAGAACCAGGACGTCGCGAAGTACCAGGAGATTGTCACTCGCCGCCTGGTCGCCGCCACCCTCGACTTCCTCGTCGAGCAGGGGGTGGACGTCACCGAGTTCCGCCAGCGCGCAAACGTCCTGATCAACAGCGGCTTCTACGCCGTTGGCAACGTGCAGACCGGCAACATCTCCAACTCGTTCAACCCGGTCCGGAAGTGAGCATCTGATGAATCAGCCAGGCGTCAGCCACAACAGCGGCTTCTACGCCAGCGGCAACGTACGCACCGGCAACATCTCCAACTCGTTCAACCCGGTTTCCGGCGGCGCCACGCCACACCGGGGCGACACCCGTGCCGTACCGCAGCAGTCCGAAACCGACCCCGCCCAGGAGCGGGCCGATCTGGGTGTGCTGACCGTACTGCCGCAGGAGACGCGCGCCGTCGTCGAGGTCTTCCAGCAGGCCGAGGAGTACCGCCGCAAGGTGCTCCCCGACGGCAGCCGGGTGCACGAGGCCACCTTCGAGACTCCGCACGGGCCGCGCACAGCGGTGCTGATGCAGACCCTGGACCGGGGGCAACTGTCGGCCACCGCCGCCTACACCCGGCTACGGCACTGGTACTCGCCGCCGATCATCGCCCTCGTCGGCATCGCCGGTGGCATCAGCGCCCAACTCGACGTCGGCGACGTGGTCCTCGCCGACCAGATCATTTTCTACGACAACCATCGGGACACCGCGGACGGTCCCCGCTGGCGGGGCGAGTCGACGGCGCTGACGGCGGCACTGACCATCGCGGTAAACGACCTGTTCAGCACCGAGGGCGAGCCATTGCGAATTCCCTCACCGGATCACGGCGGCGACTTCCGCGTACGACGCGGGCCGCTGGGTTCCGGCAGCGCGGTGATCACCGACGAACACTCCCGGATCCGTACGTTCTTGCATGACTTCCAGGAGAAGTGCCTCGCTGTCGAGACCGAGTCCGGTGGCCTCGTACAGGGCTTCCGGGAGGAGTTCGCCGACGGTACCGGGCTCACCGGCTGGCTCGTGCTCCGCGGCATTTCCGACCATGCAGACGCGGCAAAGGGCCACCGCGACCACGACCTGGCGGCCCGAAACGCCGCCCGGGCGTTCCACCGCGTGCTGCCCTACCTGTGGGACGCACGCCGCTGACAGGTGCTGCCCGGACCCGGTCCGGGCAGCACCTGCCGTACCAGGAGGATGCGATGCCAGGTCCGGTTCGCGCCTGGCCACCGCGCAGGCGTGGTCTGTTCAGCCACCGGCTGGACACCGTAATCACCGTCCTGCTCGCCCTGGCGCTCGGTCTGCTCGGCGTCCTTGACGTGGTCGACACCGCCACCGTGGCTGCCGCGACGCTGGGAACGCTGGCCCTGCTCACCACGACTGTGGCCGGGGAGCGCCGGCAGCTGGACCAGGTGGTGCGCCGGCTGGACGGCGCGGTACGGCTGATTCGGCACCTGCCGGCCCAGCCGTCCGGCGGGATGTCGCTACGGGCCTCCACCTCCGGTGCAGACGTCGACCTCACCGACGTCGAGGACATTGCCCTAGTCGGGGTGACCCTCGGCCGGACCCTGCGTAACCAGGTCGATCAGATCGCCAGCCGGCTTGCCGCAGGTGCCCGCATCAGAGTGGCGCTCATCGACCCGGCGACCTCCGTACCGGCCGAGGCCGCCCGGCGGGCCACCCTTCCGGACGACCGGGACATCTTCGTCAACCGGGCCCGGCCTACTCTCGACCTGTTACGCGAGCTGGCCCGTACCGCCCGTCCCGGCACCGGCTCCCTGGAGGTACGGTTGCTGCCGCTCGTGCCGGCGTCGGGGATGATCCTGCTGGACGCCGACGAGGAGACCGGACGCATTCACGTCGACCTCTACTCCCACCGCCCGTCGGCAGCCGAACCGATGATGACGCTGACCACCGCCAGTCTGCAGTGGTACCGACACTTCCGTGACGAGTTCGAACACCTCTGGCGGCACGGACGGCCGGTCGACCTCACTGGTGCTCCGGTGCCCTGACCGGCCGCTCTGGTTCGGCCCGGCTGCGGTGCAGGTGGCGTACGCTCGGGCGAGCTATCAGTGCAGGCCGCCGGGGTCGCTGCGTCACCGCTGGCGAGGCAGGGAGCAGGAGGACATGGAACTGGCCATCGGGCTCTTCTGCCTGATTTGTATAGTTGTGGTAGTCTTCGCCGGGTACGGCGTCGCGGTGTACAACGGACTGGTCACCGCCCGTAACGCGTTCCGGAACGCGTTCGCCCAGATCGACGTACAGCTGACCCGACGCCACGACCTCATCCCCAACCTCGTCGAGGTTGCCAAGGGGTACATGAGACACGAACGTGAGGCGCTCGAAGCGGTGATCGCCGCTCGCGGCGGCGCGGTCGACGCGCAGGCCGCCGCGACCGGTAAGCCGGGCGACCCCGCAGCGATGCAGCAGCTAGCCGGGGCCGAGAACATGCTGACCCAGAGCCTGGGAAGGCTGTTCGCGCTCTCCGAGGCGTACCCGGACCTCAAGGCCAACCAGAACATGATGCAGCTGACCGAGGAGCTGACCTCCACCGAGAACCGGGTCGCGTTCGCCCGGCAGGCCTACAACGACGCGGTGATGGGCTACAACAACAAGCGGGAACGCTTCCCCGGCAGCATCGTGGCGAGCATGTTCTCGTTCAGCCCGGCCGCCCTGTTCGAGGTCGACGATCCGCAGCAGCGGCAGGCTCCCCAGGTGAACTTCTGAGCGAATGAACTTCTTCGAACGGCAACGTCAGGTCCGACGGGTCTCCGCCCGGCTGGTCGTGCTGTTCGTGGCCGCCGTCGTCGGCATCGTGGCCGTGGTCGACCTCGCCGTCTTCGTCGTCTTCGACGGCGCGTCCCGGCAACCGGTCGCGCTCCTCGGCATGCTGGTGGTGACCAGTCTGGCGACCGTCGCGGTGATCGGCCTGGCGGCGCTGGTCCGCACCGTCACGCTACGCGGTGGCGGCGGACGGGTGGCCCGGGAGCTCGGCGGCGTACCGGTGCCGCCGGACACCACCGACCCGCAGCTGCGCCGGCTGCGCAACGTGGTCGAGGAGATCGCCATCGCCTCCAGCGTGCCGGTGCCGGAGATCTACCTGCTGCCGCGCGAGGAGGGGATCAACGCGTTCGCCGCCGGCTGGTCGACCTCGGATGCGGCGATCGCGGTCACCCGTGGCACGCTGGAGCGGCTCAACCGCGACGAGCTGCAGGGCGTCATCGCCCACGAGTTCAGCCACGTGGTCAACGGCGACATGCGGCTCAACATCCGGTTGATGGGGCTGCTGTTCGGCATCCTGTTCCTGGCGGTGATCGGCCGTGGCCTACTGCGCACCGGATTCGTCAGCGGTGGCCGCTCCCGCAGCGACAACCGGGGCGGCAATCCGCTGCCGCTGATCGGGCTGGCGATGGTCGCCGCCGGGTACGTCGGTGTGCTGGTCGGCCGACTGATCAAAGCGTCGGTGTCCCGGCAACGCGAGTACCTGGCCGACGCGTCGGCCGTGCAGTTCACCCGGCAGACCGCCGGGCTGGCCGGTGCGCTCAAGAAGATCGCCGGGCTGCCCGCCGGGTCACAGTTGAAGAGTCCGAAGTCCGAAGAGGTCGGCCACATGCTGTTCGGCCCGGGTGGCAGGCTGACCGCGCTGTTCTCGACGCATCCGCCGATCGCCGACCGGATCAAGGCACTCGATCCCAGCTTCGACGCGACCGAGCTGACCACACTGTCCCGGCGGTGGGCGGCGGCCCCGCCGTCCGGGCTGGCCGAGGACCGCGCGCTCGGGCTCACCGGCGGCACCCCGGGCGGCGCCGCGTTGCCCGCCGACGCCGCGTTGCCCGCCGACGACACCCAGGTGCCGATGGACCCGGCCCAGGTCGTCGACCGGATCGGCGCGCCGCCGGCGAGCGCCTACCAACACGCCGCCGACCTGCTCTCCCGGATCCCGCAGGAGCTGACGGAGCAGGCCCGTCGACCGGACACAGTGGCACCGTTGATCCTCGGCCTGCTGCTGTCGGCCGACCCGCAGGTCCGCGCCGGCCAGCATGCCGCCATCGCCCAGCGGTACGGCTCCGCGCTCGCCGACGCCGCCTGGCAGGCCGGTGCGCGCACCGCCGGCCTGCACCCGATGCTACGGCTGCCGCTGGCCGAGGTCGCCTTCCCCGCGTTGGCGCAGCGGTCACCGGCCGACCGGGACGCGCTCGCCGACGCGATGGCCACCCTGGTCCGGGCCGACAGGCGGATCAGCGTCTTCGAGTACTGCCTGTCCCGGCTCGTCGGCGACGAGCTGCGCGAATCGCTGCGGCCATCGTCGCAGCCGGGCCACGGCCGCCGTACGCTGCGCGCCAGCCAACCGGCTGTACAGACGCTGCTCAGCGTGCTCGCCCAGGCCGGGCACCCGGACCCGGCCGCCGCGCAGCGGGCCTTCGCCGCCGGTGCGGCGCACGCTCTGCCCGAGGCATCCGCCCGGTTCACCCCGCCTGCGGGCGGCGTACTGGAACTGGAATCGGTCTGGCCGCTCCTCGACGAACTGCGCCCGGTGGAGAAGTCCCGGCTGGTGGCGGCGGCGGTCGCGGTGATCGGACACGACGGGGTGATGACCGTGCCGGAGGTCGAGCTGCTGCGGACCATCTGCCTGATCCTGCACAGCCCACTGCCACCACTTCCGGTGCCGGCCTGACCGCTCACAGCCTGCCCCTGGAGCCGCGCTCGTGACGACGTCCTCGCTGACCGACCTCGTACAGCCGTGATCCACAGCGTCTCTTCGACCCGACACGCCGGCGTGTGGTCAGCTGGAGCGCAGCGGATCACGGCACATGCGTCTGAAGATGGGCGGCTACCTCGTTACTGTGGCGAAAACGAGGAAGGCATCCCGTCCGTGGGACGTGAAGATCAACGTCGCCCCTTCCCTATCTTTGCTGTCCCGGACAGCGACGATTCCTGGGTAGTTAGTTGCAACCTCGACACAGTTGCCTTGTGAGCTACTTCGGCTGCTCTTCCGCCGCTCCGCACCGGTCAGATCAGACATGATTCCTCCCCGGTTGACTTCCGCCTATCTCCTACCTACCAGGGTAGTAGCTTGCGGTTGTAGAAGAGGTCGCCGGTGGGTCCATCGTCGGGGAGCGTGGCCAGCCAGGTGAAGGTGTCGGCTGCTTCGCCGGGAGTGTCATTGGCTTTTCCGTAGGCGAGGCGGGTGTCGACCTTCCCCGGCGACGCCGCGTTGACGAGGATGTTGTGCTCGTGTAGCTCTGCGGCGAGGATCTGGGTGAACGCGTTGACGCCTGCTTTGGAGACTCGGTAGGAGACGCTGCCGGTGCCCATTTCGGCGGACGTACCCATGTGGCTGGTGACGTTGACGATCCGGCCGTACCCGTTTCGCTTCATCTCGGGGATGGCGGCTGTGCAACAGCGCCAGGTGCCGATGAGGTTGGCGTCGAGGGTCGCAGCGACCTTCTCCATGTCGGCTGCGCTGGCGGCCTGGCCTCGGTCGATGGCGATGGCGGCGTTGTTGACCAGGACATCGAGCCGGCCGTACTGGTAGCCGACGTCGGCCATGGCGCGCGCGACGCTGGCGGGGTCGGTGATGTCGAGCTGGTGGCCGGAGGCAGGCAGGCCGAGGCCGGTCAGCTCTGTGGCGGTGCGCTCTGCGGCTTCGTCGCTTCTGGCGGTGACCACGACGTGGAGTCCGGCCTGTGCAAGCTGCTGGGCGATTGCTCGGCCGAGCCCTCGGTTGGCTCCGGTGACGACGGCTACCCGCTGGACGTCCGATGTCATGGTGCTATGCGACCAGACCCCGTACGCGTTCGTCCAACTCGCGGGTGGCGGGGGTGTCGTACCTGGTGAGGCGGCTGTGGATGTCCTCCAGTCGGAGACAGGAGCCCCGCCCGGCTTGTCATCGCTGGGCGGGGCTCCTGCCGGCCTACGGTCGGTCACCTATCGCAGTTGGCTCAGTGTCTGGTGGGTACCTCGTTGATGAACGACCGCCAGACGGTCGGGGTGAAGGCAAGGGTGCCGCCATCGCGGTCCTTCGTGTCCCGCACGTACACCCGGCCCGGGATGTTGTCCGCCACCTCTACGCAGGCCGTGGTGTCGGATCGAGTTGACTTGTGCCACTTGGCACCGCTCATGTCCACTTCTCGGCCATCCTTACGATGAGTTCCCTGGTTTGCCGGCTTGCAAGAGTATGCGCACGGATCGACTCCCAGTCCCGATCAAGCTCCGCGACATCATCAGGCGACTCGACAACCCTGCCTCCCAGCCGACCCTCCGCGTATCCGATTCCTCTCGCTTCCACAGTGGCGATAGCGAACGGGCCGTCAAGACCAGGGTAGGCCCCGGTCACGGTCGGCACCACATGGATGATCACGTTTGGCCGGGTCGCAGCCACAGCAAGCGCGTTCAGCTGCTCCCGCATCACGTCGGCATCGCCGACCTCCCGGTGCAGAACGTTCTCCCAAGGACCGCCACCAGGCGACATGGCTCCGGTTCACGGTTGAGGATCTCCTGGCGGCCCAGCCGGGTGGCGATAGCCGCATCCTGCTGAGGGCCGACGACATCATACGAAGCGAGCAGCGCTCGGGCGTACGCCTCGGTCTGCAGCAAGCCCGGCACCACGAGTGGTTGGAACAGCCGAAGCATGCTGGCGCGAGCTTCGTAGTCCACAAACTCGCGGAACCAGACCGGATCCTGTTCACCAACGACAAACTCCCGGTAGAACTTCATGAACGTGGTGCCGAACACCTTGTCCACCATGCCCAGGTAGTTGGGCAGGGCAGGCCGCTCACCGCGCTCGATGGAGCCGACGTGCTTCGCAGAAAAGTGGACGCGCTCGCCCCACGACTCCTGGGTGAGACCCATCGACTCACGCACTCGACGTAGCTCCGATATCAGATATTCGCTACCGCTCACAAGCCCTCACATCCCTCAAATTCCCTCGTGCTGGCCAACGCATTGGCGGCATCGGCGTCCCGCCGTACACGGGTCACCAAACATGTTCCGCCAAGCGCCATTAAGAGTCCAGGGTGGATGCGTCGACAGTTCACTGATCAAAGGATCTTGGCTGTGCATAGTAGTCACGGAATCGACGAACAACTACCGCTGGACCTCGGAGCGGCCCGCCGGATGCGATCGACCTGTGGTACCCGGGTGAACCGGGGACGGTGGTCGCGGTGAAGGGGCGGTTGCGGGAACTGGCCGCTGCCGGTGGTGGGGTGCTGGTCATCCGGCACGACGGGCAACCTGGGGTCGGCCGGGTCGCGGGTACGGCGTACCGCGATGTGGCCGGCGCGGACCCGGCGGCCGACAGCGGTGGTGGTGGTCATGTGGCGGTGCGGCCCTTGTGGTCGTGTGCCGGCTGCGGCGGATCCTGGCCGTGTCTGGTGGCGCGGGTCGAGTTGGCGGGGGTGTTCGGGCCGGTCGCGTTGGCGACGTACATGGTGGAGCGGATGACCGAGGCGGCGTTCGACCTGCCCGACGTCACGGCGGCCGAGCTGTTCGACCGGTTCCTGCTGTGGACGTGGCGGCCATGCTGACCATCCGGACCGCCACAGCCGCTGATGTTGAGCCGTTGGCCGAGTTGCTGGCGCAGGCATGCGTGCTGGACCCGGTGGTGTCCTGGCTGATCAGCGACCACGCGCTGCGCTACCTGACGATGCACCAGCTCTTCACCGCCGAGCTGGAGTTCGGCGTACGGCACGGCATCGTAGACGTCGTCGGCCATTGCGACGGGGTGGCAATCTGGTACCCGCACCCGTTCGACCGGCTGCTCGCGGCGGAGCATCAACGGCGCAGGTTGCGGGCCTGCGGCGACCGGCACGGACCGTACGCGCACTACACGTTCACCGCCGGCCGCATGGAGCCGACCGGCCGGCACCACCATCTGGCGTTCCTGGCGGCGGCACCATCTGGCGTTCCTGGCGGCGGCACCCTGGCTGAGACGGCGAGGCATCGGGTCGGCGCTGCTGGCCGCGCATCATGCCCGGCTCGACCGGATCGGGATGCCGGCCGTGGTCGAGGCGAGCAGCCAGCGACAACGGGTGTTCCACGAACGCCACGGCTACCGGATCGTCCGGGTGGCCCACCTGCCGGCCGGCGGCCCACCGCTGTGGGCGATGCGCCGCTCCGGTGACCCGGTCGACCAACCGCCCATGGCGGTAGCCCGGCGTGTCGGCTGAGCCAGAAGAGCCGCAGCGCCTCGTCGATGTAGAGGCTGAGATACCTCAAACCTGCGTCATAGGGTATCTCAGCCTCACATCGACGCGTGCCGGCGAGGAACCGACCGGCCTGGTCGGGTCACCAGTTGTGCATCGACCCGTCGGTGAGGCGGTTGACCGGCAGCGAGGCCGGCGCGTACGGGTAGCGCGCCGCCGCGGACTCGTCGATGTCGACGCCGAGCCCGGGTTCCTCGCCGGGGTGCAGGTAGCCGTCGGCGAAGTGGTACGAGTGCGGGAACACCTCGTCGGTGGCCTCGGTGTGCCGCATGTATTCCTGCAGGCCGAAGTTGGGGATGCTCAGGTCGACGTGCAGCGCGGCGGCCATACACACCGGGGACAGGTCGGTGGCGCCGTGCGAGCCGCTACGGACGTGGTGCAGCGCCGCCAGGTCGAAGATCCGCCGCAGGTGACTGATCCCGCCGGCCCGCACCACCGTGGTCCGGACGTAGTCGATCAGCTGCTCGGTGATCAGCTGCTGACAGTCGAAGATGGTGTTGAAGACCTCCCCGACGGCGATCGGCGTGGTGGTGTGCTGGCGGATCAGCCGGAAGCCCTCCTGCAGCTCGGCCGGGACCGGGTCCTCCAGCCAGGTCAGCCGGTACGGTTCCAGGTCCTTGCCGAGCCGGGCCGCCTCGATCGGGGTGAGCCGGTGGTGGGCGTCGTGCAGCAGCTTCAGGTGCGGGCCGAACTCGTCGCGTACCGCCGCGAAGACCTGCGGGGTGTGCACCAGGTAGCGCTCGGTCGACCAGGTGGTCTCGGTGGGGATCGCGGCGTCGGCCGGCTCGTAGAACATCCGGTCCTTGCCGACGCCGTAGGTGGCCGGCAGGCCCGGGACGGCGGTCTGCACCCGCACCGCCCGGTAGCCGAGGTCGACGTAGCGGGCCACCTCGGCGAGCACCTCGGGGACCGTCTCGGCGTTGGCGTGGCCGTAGACGGTGACCCCGTCGCGGCAGCGACCGCCGAGCAGCTGGTAGACCGGTAGTCCGGCGGTCTTTCCCTTGATGTCCCACAGCGCGGTGTCGACTGCCGCGATGGCGCTCATCGTGACCGGACCGCGCCGCCAGTAGGCACCCCGGTACAGGTACTGCCAGGTGTCCTCGATCCGGCTCGCGTCCCGACCGATCAGCGTCGGCACCACGTGGTCACGCAGGTAGCTGGCGACGGCCAGTTCGCGGCCGTTGAGGGTGGCGTCGCCGACGCCGGTCACACCGTCCGAGGTGACGATCTTCAAGGTGACGAAGTTGCGGCCCGGGCAGGTCACGATCACCCGGGCGTCCACGATCCGCATCGACCAGTCTCCTCGTCTGCGCGGCCGGCTGCCGCTCGCCGCCGAGGTTAGCCGAATCGACGATGCCGGGAGATCCGGGCGGCGGGAAGATCCGGGCGGGTACCCGGGTTGGGCACAGGTGTGATCGACGTTCCGCTCTCCGTCCTCGACGTGGCCCCGGTCGCCGCCGGCAGATCCGCCGGTGAGGCGCTGCGGCACACCACCGAGCTGGCCCGCCGGGTCGAGCAGCTCGGCTACCACCGGTTGTGGGTGGCCGAACACCACAACATGCCAGCCATCGCAAGCTCGGCACCGGCGGTGCTGCTCGCCCACCTGGCCGCGGCCACCTCGACGATCCGGGTCGGCTCCGGCGGGGTGATGCTGCCCAACCATCCGCCGCTGGTGGTCGCCGAGCAGTTCGGCACGTTGGAGGCGCTGCACCCGGGCCGGGTCGACCTCGGCATCGGCCGGGCCCCGGGCACCGACCAGGCCACCGCGCTGGCGCTGCGGCGAACCATGGCCGGGCTGGGCGCTGAAACGTTCCCGCAGGAGCTGGCGACCCTGATCGGCTATCTGCGCGGCGACGCCGGACCGATCGCCGCGACCCCGCACGCCGGGCAGTCACCGGCGATCTGGCTGCTCGGTTCCAGCGGATTCAGCGCCCAACTCGCCGGCACCCTGGGCCTGCCGTTCTCTTTCGCACACCATTTCAGTGCGGCCAACACGCTGCCGGCGCTCGCGCTGTACCGGCGGCATTTCCGCCCGTCGGCGTGGTTGGACCGGCCGTACGCGATGGTCGCGGTCAACGTCGTCTGCGCCGAGTCGGACGAGCGGGCCGAGTGGCTGTCCGGCCCGGCCGCCCTGGCGTTTCTGCGGCTGCGCGCCGGGCGGCCGGAGGCGCTGGTCAGCCCGGAGGAAGCGGCCGCCTATCCGTACACGGATCTCGAGCTGCAGTTCATCCGCCAACGCAACGAGGAGCAGGCGGTCGGCTCCCCCGACACGGTCCGGCGGGCGCTGCACGAGTTGCGCGAGCGCACCGGTGCCGACGAGCTGATGTTGACCACGATGGTGTACGACGTCGCCGACCGGGTGCGCTCGTTCGAGCTGGTGGCCGGTGACCCGGGTCACCCCACGGACGGCGATCAATAGCTGGAAACAGGAGCTTCATCAGCCGGTCACCGCCGCGCGACGGTCCGCTGGCTATCGTCTTTGGCAGGTGATGGTTCGACGCACGAGATCACGCGTGGGGTGGATGTCGTCGCGTCCGCCGACGGGGGACCGGGTTCCGGTCCCCCGTCGGCGCGTCTACGGCCGTCGACTCACTCAGTCGGCCGCCGGATTCACTAGAAGGGAAACATTCACCGCAGGTAGACGTTCGGCGTCGGTGGTGCCGGCATGTTGGCGCCAATGAAGAACGACGGGTGTGGCGGCTGGTTGTAGGCGGTGTTCTGCCAGGCGACCGCCACCCGGTACTGCGGGTCGTGCATCAGGGTGTGGATCCGTCGATCGGTGGCGTGCGGTGTGGCGTAGATCCGCAACGCGCGGGAATCGCTGGTCCGCCAGATGACCTCCTCCCGCCAGTCGCCGAACAGGTCGGCAGACAAAGCGGGGGTCGCCTTGGTGCCGTTGTTCGATGCCACCCCGGAGCCGGTCAACAGCCGGGTGTCGCCGGAGGTGCCGTACTTGTCGATCCGGGTCTGGTCGAGCAACTCCCGGACCGGGTCGCCGTCCCACCAGCTGAGGAAGTTGGCCGACGACGGCTTACGTCCGACGTTGCCGCCGGTCGGCGAGCGCAGCTCGGAAACGGCCGACGACCAGGACTCGGCACCGGCGCTGCCAGCCCAGATGTCCGCCGATACGCCCCGGCCGTTGTCCCCGCCGGTCGGGGTCTGCCAGATGATCTGCCCGGTACGGGCGTCGATCAGCGCCGACGACGGCTTCGAGCCGTCCTCCTGGACCTTGAAGTACTCCAGCCCGGCACGGCGCGGGTCGAGGTCACCGACGTGGCCGGCGTCGCCGTGGTTCAGGCTGGTGTTCCACAGCCCGCGACCGTTGTCGTCGATGGTGGCACCGCCGAAGACGATCTCGTCGCGGCCGTCACGGTCGACGTCGGCGATGGACAGCGAGTGGTTGCCCTGCCCGGCGTAGCTGCCGTTACCCGACGAGTTGGAGTCGAAGACCCACCGCTGGGTGAGGTTGCCGTTGCGGAAGTCCCAGGCGGCGATGACGGTACGGGTGTAGTAGCCGCGTGACATGATCAGCGACGGCCGCTGGCCGTCAAGGTAGGCGGTGCCGGCGAGGAACCGGTCCACCCGGTTGCCGTACGAGTCACCCCAGGACGACACCGTGCCCCGGGCCGGCACGTAGTTGACGGTGGACAGGGCGGCGCCGGTCAGACCGTCGAACATGGTCAGGAACTCCGGGCCGGACAGCACGTAGCCGGACGAGTTGCGGTAGTCGGCACCGGAGTTGCCGATCACCGTGCCCCGGCCGTCCCGGCTGCCGTCGGCGGTCTTCATCGCCACCTCGGCCCGGCCGTCGCCGTCGTAGTCGTACACCTGGAACTGGGTGTAGTGGGCGCCGGCCCGGATGTTGCGCCCCAGGTCGAGGCGCCACAGCCGGGTCCCGTCGAGCCGGTACGCGTCGACGTAGACGTTGCCGGTGTAGCCGGAGTGCGCGTTGTCCTTGGCGTTGGACGGGTCCCACTTCAGGACGATCTCGTACTGTCCGTCACCGTCGAGGTCGCCGACGCTGGCGTCGTTCGCCGAGTAGCTGTAGCTCTCCCCGGACGGGGTGGTGCCGCCTGGCGGCACCTGCAGCGGCACGTCGAGGTAGCCGTTGGCGAAGGTCAACGACGCCGGCGACGCGGGCTGCTCGACGCCACCGACCACCGCCCGGACGGTGTAGCTGGCGTTGGACGCGGCACCCGCGTCGTAGTAGTTGGTCGACGCGGTGACCGGCGACGAGGTGATCCGGGTGGAGCCACGGTAGACGTGGAACCCGGTGCCGGCGGCCTCGGTGCCGAGCAGCCGCCAGGAGACCAGGTTGCCGGATCCGGAACGGACGCTGATCAGCCCTCGGTCGAGGTCTTCCATCTGCTTGGCGCCGGGCCCCGGCGTCGGCGGCGCGGTGGTGGGCGGTGGCGCCGTGGTCGGTGGGGCGGTCGTCGGTGGTGCCGTGGTCGGGGGTGCCGTCGTCGGCGGGGGTGCGGTGGTCGGCGCGACGCCGCCGGTGCAGGTGGTCCCGTTGAGCGCGAAGGTCGTCGGCACCGGATTGCTGCTGTTGTTCCAGGATCCGTTGAAGCCGAACTCGGTGCTGGCGTTGGTGGCCAGGTTCCCGTTGTAGCCGACGTTGTCCGCGGTGACCTGGGCACCGTTCTGCGTCACCGCCGCGTTCCACGCCTGGGTGATCGTCTGCCCGGCGCCGAACGACCAGGTCAGCTGCCAGGAGGTGACGGGGTCACCGAGGTTGGTCACGGACACGCTGGCGCCGAAGCCACCGGGCCATTGGCTGGTGACGCGGTAGTCGACCGCGCAGCCAGCGGCTGCGGCGGCCGGCGACGCGAGGATCGTGGTGGCCACACCGGCACCGGCCGCAGTGGCCACCGCGGTCGCGACGGCGAGCAGGGCTCGGCGGGGAGTCCCGGGCTGGGACCGGGAACTGTTGGGAGGGACATTGCGCATGGGAGTCTCCGGGAGCAGAGGGCGGGCGGCAACGGACGGACGCCCGGCTGCCCGGCCGGGGCGTGCGCCCGGTGGCGCTGCGCTGGATCGGTCGACCTCGGTGCGGCGGTCGTCGGTCGGCTCCCGTGCAGGCCAATGCTAGGGCAATCGCTTTCCTCGATCAATGTCGATGTCCATCGGAGCCCGGCGGGGTCCGTGTCGGCGGAGGCGGTCACCCACCGGGTGGTCCGGCTCCCGCAGCACCAGCAGCCCGCCCGCTGGCACCCGGACCCGACGAGCGCCCCGGCCGCGACCCGGTGTGCCGGTGACACCGGCCGAGCTGACCGGCCATCGGCCGGTCGACCGGCCGGAATCAGCCGAGCCGGCACCGACCGCCAGCAGGACCTCACCGGCGGGCAGAACGTCGCTGGCCACCATGATCTCGCCGGATGGCAGGACAGCGCCGCAGACCAGCACCTCACCGGTGGCCGCCACCACCGCCTCCTCCCGGCCGTGGTTGAACAGGAACAGCCACCGGGTGGTGCCGTCCACCCGGCGTACCGCCTCCACCCCGGCGGGCGCGGCGGGCAGCACCGGTGCCACCCCGGCCTCGGCGGCGACTGCCGCCAGTAGTTCCCGGTAGCCGTCGTCGTCCAGCCTGGTGGACAGGTACCAGGCGGCCCCGGCACCGACCGCCCGGCGGGTCACCGCCGGTTGGCCGGCCAGCACGCCGTCGACGTAGCTGAGTACCGGCTCGGCGGCGCCGGCCTCGAAGCGTTCCCGCCACAGCCGGCCGGTACGCCCGCCGGACAGCCGCACCGTGCCGTCCGGACCGAGCGGCAGGAACTCCTCGCTGCGGACGCCGAGCAGTTCACGCAGGGCGCCCGGATATCCGCCCAGTCGGACCCGGGCGTCGGAGTCGGCGACCCCGGACAGGTAGCTGACCACCAGATGACCGCCGGCGCGCACCCAGTCGCCGAGGGCGTCCGCGACGGCGTCGTCCATCAGGTACAGCGCGGGCAGCACCAGCATCCGGTAGCCGCTCAGCTCCAGCGGCCCGGCCGCCGGGCAGACGAAGTCGGTGGTGATCCCGCACCGCCACAGCGCCCGGTGCGCGGCGCCCACCTCGTCGGCGTACGAGATGTGCCCGGACGGCATCCCGGGATGCTGCAGCGCCCACCCGCTGGCGGCGTCCCAGCCGATCGCGGCCCGGGCCGCCACCGTGGCGGTGTCGGTCGCGGCGAGCAGCCGCAGCGCCTCGCCGAGCTGTACCGCCGACCGGAAGGTCCGAGAGTCGGCACCGGCGTGCGGCACCATCGCCGAGTGGAACGCCTCGGCACCGCCGCGCGGCGCCCGCCACTGGAAGAACATCGCGCCCCGGGAGCCGCGCGCGACGTGGGCGACGCTGTGCCGCAGCATCCGGCCAGGCTCCTTGGCGTAGGCGGTCCCCTCGGCGTACCGGTAGATCAGGTTGGGCGCGCTCTCCATCAGCAGCCAGGGCCGGTGCCGGCCGGCCGGTGCCGGTGACCTGTCTCCGGTGACCGGGCGTGACCAGGACCGGGCGAGGTCGGCGGCGAGCGCGGTCTGTTCCTCGGCCCGGCCGTCGGTCTCGGTCGGATAGTGGTCGACGGCGACCAGGTCGACCTCCCGCGCCCACCGGGCGTGGTCCACCGGAACCCAGTCGCCGAACACGTAGTTGGTGGTGACCGGTACGTTCGGCGTGTGCTCGCGGAGCAGGTCGCGCTGGTCGCGGTAGGCGGCGAGCAGTTCGTCGGACCAGAACCGGCGGAAGTCCAGCGCCTGCGTCGGGTTGGCCAGGTACTGGGTGGCGCGCGGCGGTTCGACCTGCGCCCAGTCGGAGTAGCGCTGGCTCCAGAACGCGCCGGTCCACGCCTCGTTGAGCCGGTCCAGGTCGCCGTACCGCTGCCGGAGCCAGCGCCGGAACGCGGCGGCCGCGTGCGGGCAGTGGCAGACCGTGCCGTACTCGTTGTGCACGTGCCACATGGCCAGCGCCGGGTGGTCGCGGTAGCGGTCGGCGAGCATCGCGGCGATGCGCCGGGCCGCGACGCGGTACGCGGGGGCGGCCGCGCAGTACGTGTCCCGGCTGCCGTGCCGCAGCCGTACCCCGTCGGCCGTGACCGGCAGCGCGTCGGGGTGGGCGAGGGAGAACCACGGCGGTGGCGAAGCGGTCGGGGTGGCCAGGACGACTCGGATCCCGCCCCGGTGCAGCAGGTCGAGTGCCCGGTCAAGCCAGTCGACGGTGTACTCGCCGGGGTGCGGTTCCAACCGGGACCAGGCGAACACCCCGACGGTGACCAGGTTGACCCGGGCGCGTCGCATCAGCTCGACATCCTCGACCCAGGTCGTCTCCGGCCACTGTTCGGGGTTGTAGTCCCCGCCGTAGCAGAGCCCGTCGAGTCCTTTCGGCCAGCGCATCGGCGCTCCCTCCGACGTTGACAGTTTGTTGGGTTAGCAAAGAAACTAATTTAGTCGCCCCCAGGCCGCAGGTTCCACCAGGAAGCGTCGAGCGCCGGACCCGACGAGGAGAGCCCATGCCGTACCGTCCGCCCCTGGTCCCCCACGAGACGTTCGTGGCCGACCCACCCGACCTGCCGGTCCGCGCGCCCGGCGAGGAGGGCCTGTCCGCGCTGGTCCGCGCAGAGTTGCTGGGCACCGACGCGGCCGGGATCACCTGCAAGGGCGGCACCGCCGACGGCGAGACGCTGACGGTCGCGGTCAGCGCCGCCGGGGAGGGGGTGATCCGGGTCCGGCTCAGCGCGACACCCGACGCCCGCAGCCGGTCGGCCCGGGCGCTGCCGCTGGTCGATCCCCGGCCTTCTCCGGCCACGGTCACCGTGGCCGGCGACACGGTACGCGTCGACGCCGGTACGGTCGTCGCCGAACTGCGGCTCGACCCGTGGCATCTGCGGTTCCTCGACCGGCAGGGTCGGGTGCTGCTCAACCAGAACCGGGGCGAGCGTGACATCAGCGGCCGGCTGCGCACCCTGCCGTTCGGCCGGTCCCTGGTCGACGGGACCGTCGCCGCGTACCACGAGAGCTTCGACGCGCCCGGTGACGAGCGCTTCGTCGGCCTCGGCGAGAAGTTCACCCGGCTGGACAAGCGCGGCCAGCGGGCGCTGATGTGGAACTTCGACGCCTTCGGCAGCGAGTCGGACCGGTCGCACAAGAACGTCCCGCTGTACCTGTCCGACCGTGGCTACGGGGTGCTGGTCGACAGCGGCATGCCGGTGGAGTTCGACATCTGCTCGTCCACACACAGCTGCGTCCAGATCCTGGTGCCGGACGACCTGATCGACTACTACGTGATCGCCGGCCCCACCCCCGCCGAGATCCTGGACCGCTACGACGGGTTGACCGGCCGACCGGTGCTGCCACCGAAGTGGGCGTTCGGCACCTGGATCTCCTCCGGCTTCTTCGTGGACAGTCAGGACAAGGTCCTGGACCGGGCCCGGCGGATCCGCGCCGACGGCATCCCGTGCGACGTGCTGCACCTGGATTGCTACTGGCAGGCCGACGGTGCCTGGTCCGACCTGGCCTGGGACGCCACCAACTTCCCCGACCCGGCCGACATGCTGGCCACCCTCGCCGGGCAGGGGTTCAAGGTGAGCCTCTGGATGAACCCGTACATCATGACCGGCAGCCCGGTCTTCGCGCAGGCCGACGCGGCCGGCTACTTCCTGCGCCGCCCGGACGGCTCCACCTACATCGCCGACGTCTGGCACGGCTCCTACCCGGTCTGCGGGATCGTCGACTTCACCAACCCGGCGGCCACCGAGTGGTTCACCGGTCTGCTGCGCGACCTGCTGCGGCAGGGCGCGATGGTGTTCAAGACCGACTTCGCCGAAGGGGTGCCGGCCGACGCGGTGGCACACAACGGGATGACCGGCGTCGAACTGCACAACGTCTACACGTTGCTGTTCAACGACGCGGTCGCGGCGGTCACCCGGGAGGTCGCCGGGCACGGCATGGTGTGGGCCCGGTCGTCGTTCCTCGGCGGGCAGCGGCATCCGGCCCAGTGGAGCGGCGACGTCAACGCGACGTACCCGGGGATGGCCAGCACGTTGCGCGGCGGACTGTCGCACGGCCTGTCCGGCGTACCGTTCTGGAGCCACGACGCCGGCGGCTTCCACGGCACCCCGACCCCCGACCTGTACGTGCGGTGGGCGCAGTTCGGGGCGTTCTCGCCGCTGGTGCGCTTCCACGGCACCACCAGCCGGCTGCCGTGGGACTTTCCCGACGACGCCGCGCGGGACGCGGTCGAGGCGATCCGGCTGCGCTACCGGTTGATGCCCTACCTCTACTCGGCGGCGGTCACGGCCGCCCGCACCGGTGCCCCGATGATGCGGGCGCTGCTGGTCGACGCGCCGGACGATCCGGCCGCCTGGGGTGCCGAGCTGGAGTACCGGCTCGGCACCGACCTGCTGGTCGCGCCGATGATCAGTCCGGACGGACGGCGGCACGTCTACCTGCCGGCCGGTGACTGGGTCGACCACTGGACCGGCCGGACCCACACCGGCGGACGCCACCTGCTGGTCGAGACGCCGTTGGACCGGATCCCGTTGTTCGTCCGGCACGGCGCGCTGATCCCGACGTCGGAGCCCCGGGACACCGTCGGCGACGGCCCGTTCACCGACGTGACCCTGGTCAGCTGGGGCGGGGTCAGCGCCGAGACGTTGGTCTGCGACGTCGACGGCGACACCACGGTCCGGGCGGTACGCGACGGCGGCACGTTGCGGGTCGACGTCGACGGGCCGCTGCCGGTCCGCCGGGTCGAGGTCGTCGCGGTGACCGGCACCGAGCCACCAGCCACGGTGCTGCTCGACGGCGTACCGCTGTGACCAGCGGTGCCGGCCGGTCAACCCTTGATCGCGCCGGTGATGACGCCCTTGGTGAAGTGCCGCTGCACGAACGGGAAGATCACCACCGCCGGCAGTACGGTGATCACCACCACCGCCATCTTGACCGCCAGGGTCGGCGGGTACGCGGTGACCCCGGGGATGTTCACCGGCGCGCCGGTGACCGACGGCGACTGGCCGGCCAGGATGTAGCTCTGCAGCACCCGCTGGATCGGCCACTTGTCGTTGTCGTCGATGTAGAGCACGGCGTTGAAGTACGCGTTCCAGTAACCGACGGCGTAGAACAGCCCGACGACGGCGATCACCGCCCGCGACAGCGGCAACATGATCCGCCACAGGATCCGGAACTCCCCGGCGCCGTCGATGCGGGCCGCGTCGATCAGCTCGGCCGGCACGTTCATGAAGAACGCCCGGATCACCACCAGGTTGAACACGCTGATCGCGGTCGGCAGGATCAGCGCCCACAGGCTGTTCTTCAGGCCCAGCCCGGTCACCACCAGGTAGCTCGGCACCATGCCGGGATAGATCAGGAAGGTGAGCAGGAACAGGAACAGCAACGGACGGTGCGCGACCGAGTCCTTGCGGGACAGCCCGTACGCCGCCAGCACCGTCAGCACCAGGCTGAACGTCGTGCCGACGACGGTGACCAGGGTGCTGACCCACACCGCCCGGCTGATCTGACCGCCGGAGAAGATGTTCACGTACGCCGACAGGTCGATCTCCCGGGGGATCACCACCATGCCGCCGGTGGCGTTGATGGTCTCCCGCGACGCGAGGCTGGTCACCAGGACCGACCACATCGGGAAGATCACGGCCAGCACCATCGTGGCGAGGACGAGCCCTTTGACGCCCTGGCCGACCGGGCTCGGCGGCTCCTCCCAGACCGGCCGGCCGCCGCCGGGGCGCCGCCGTCGGGGCGGCTGGTTCACCGGGTTGAGCCGGGGTCGGCGCCCGGCGGCCAGCGTACGCGCGATGCTCACCTGGAGTACACTCCCTGCTCGCCGAGGCGGTGGGCGAACTTGTTCGCGGCGATGATCAGCACCAGCCCGATGACGCCCTTGAACAGGCCGGCGGCGGCACCCATCCCCCACTGCTGCGGGATGATCGCCTGGTAGTAGACGTAGGTGTCGAGCACCTCGGCGGCCTGCCGGCCGACCGCCTCACGCTGCAGGATGAACTGCTCGAACCCGACGGTGAGCGCGTCACCGAGCCGCAGGATCAGCAGCAGGATGATGACCGGACGCAGCCCGGGCAGGGTGATGTGCCACAGCCGCCGCCAGCGTCCGGCGCCGTCGGCCGCCGCCGCCTCGTAGAGGTTCTGGTCGATGGCGCTGAGCGCGGCCAGGAAGATGATCGCCCCCCAGCCGACGTCCTTCCACACGGACTCGGCGGTGACCAGCACGATGAACGTGTCCGGGTTGCCCATCACGTTGAGCGGGTCGAGCCCGGCGTCGCGCATCCGCTGGGCGAGCAGGCCGGCCCCGCCGAGCATCTGCATGAAGAAGGTGACCACCAGCACCCAGCTGAAGAAGTGCGGCAGGTAGACGACGCTCTGGATGAACCCGCGCACCCGGGTCGACAGGATGCTGTGCAGCAGGATCGCCAGCAGGATCGGCAGCGGGAAGAAGAAGACCAGCTGGAACGCGGTGATGGTCAGGGTGTTGACCACCGCGTCCCAGAACGCCGGGTCACGGAACAGGGTCTCGAAGTTGCCGAACCCGATCCATTCGCTGTAGACGAACGCCTCGAACGCGTTGTCGCCGACCCACGGGTTGTAGTCCTGGAAGGCGATCACGTTGCCCAGGGTGGGCAGGTAGTGGAAGACGAGCAGCAGCAGGGCGGCCGGCGCGGCCATCACCAGCAGCGGCCAGTCCCGGCGCAGCCGGGCCCGCAGCGGCACCTTGCCCGGTGTCCGCCGGCTCCGGTTGGCCCCGGAACCGGCGGACACCGGGGTGTCGGTGGACCTCATCGATTGTTGTCTTCGAGCGCCTTGAGGAAGAAGTCGCGCCCCTCGTCACCGCCGCCGCTGCGCCACTCCTGCGTGATCTGCTCGAGGTCGCTGGTCGGCCGGCGGCCGCGCAGCACGTCGAGGATCTTGTCCTCGGTCGGCTGCTGCACCCGCGACAGGTTGGCCGGCAGCTCGAACTTGATCCCGGCCCACGGGTTCGGCTCCAGGTACTTCACCGTCTCGTTGGAGTAGTCCAGCAGGGCCTCGACGAAGCCGGGGACGTCGGCGGTCTGCACGATGGTCGGGTAACGCCCGACGATGAAGGTGTACTGGTCGGCGATCTCCTGCCGGCCCAGCTCGGTCAGCTCCGGGCTGCCGTCGGCGCTGACCGTGTGGTGCTGGTCGGCGACGCCGTACTGGCGCAGGTGGTACTCCTCGGTGCCGAGCGGCGCGGCGCACCAGTCGAGCACCCGCAGGATCTCCTCGACGCGCTCCTTGCCCAGCCCTTTCTTGATGAACGTGTAGAAGATCGGCTTTTCCTCGCCCCAGGCGACCGGGGTGCTCTGCCCGTCGGCGGAGAAGATCGGCACCGGCCGCATGTCGAACGTCGGGGTGATCTGCCGCTGCTCCGAGTACATGCCGCGCCAGGCGCCGACGCCGTCCTCGTAGCAGACCATCTTGCCGCTGTTGAACAGCTGCTTGGCGTCGGCGGCGCCCTTGCTCTCCACGATGTCCGGATGCACCAGCCCTTCGGCGAACAGTCTGGTGGTGAACTCCAGGGCCTCGCGGTACTCCTCGGTCTCGTACTTGAATTCCAGGCCGCCGCCGTCGGTGCGCCGCCAGCCGCCCTGCGAGCCGGGCACACCGTAGAACATCTGCACCATGTTGAAGATCGAGCCGAAGGCCCAGACGCCGTTGGCCGGATCGGTCATCGCCTTGCCGAACTCGTGCAGCTCCTCAATGTTCTTCGGGGCCTGCACGCCGGCGGCGTCGGTGAGGTCCTTGCGGTAGAACAGCGCGTACGGGAACGGGCCGTCGGTCGGCCACGGGACGGCGGCCAGCCGGCCGCCCCAGACCGCGTACTGCCAGGCCCCGGTCGGGAAGCTGGCCAGGTGCGGGTAGGCCAGCGCGGCGTCACCGGCCAGGTGGTCGGTCAGGTCCTCGAACAGCGCCGAGACCGCGTCGGAGAACCGCGGGATCTTGTCAATCTCCCAGTTCGGGGCGCAGAGCAGGTCCGGCACGTCGCGGGCACCGAGGATGGCGCTCAGCTTGTCGGCGTAGGTGTTGCCGTCCTGGACGCTGAAGTCGATCGGCACGCCGAGCCGCTCGTTGACCGCCTGCAGGTAGGCGTTGCGGTCGATGCCGGGCGGGGTCGGCCCCCACCAGGGCGTCATCGCGGTGAGCGGCTCACCGCTGCTGCCGGGCGTCTCGGTGACCGCCCTGACCAGGTCGGTCGGGTACGTCAGGTAGCCGTCGGCGATCGGGCGTACCCCGGCGATGTCCGGGGTGATCAGCTCGACCGGCTGGTATCTGGGCAGAACCGCGCTGACCGCGTCGACGTCGGTCGCCGCGCCCTGGGTGCCGGCCGGCCGGCTGCAGCCGGAGAGAAAACCGCCACCGGCCATCGCGGTGGCGCCCAGGCCGACCAGGCCCAGGAATCGACGTCGGTTGGTGGCCGCGCCCGCGAGGGATCGATCCACGGCGCGCTCCCTTCATATCGGCGAGCCAGGCATCCCGGCGACGGTGGGACGAACCAGCTCGAAATGGGGGTGTGGGGGTACGGTTCGCACGCTAGAGTTAGTTCGGCTGCTGACTAAACAAAGTAGCCGACGGTGACAGGTGCCACAAGGGAGGCCGACATGACGCGAACCGCCGGTGGCTGCCCACCCCGCGGTGACCGCCGCGACACGCCGTCCCGCCGGGGGGCCGGCCCGAGCCACCCGGCCGGGACCCGGGGCGTAACGTGATCACCATGCGGAGCGGCCCGCAGCCAGCGGACCTGACCGACGTACGCGCCACCAACCTCGCGGTCGTGCTGCGCTACGTCCGGGCCAACGCGCCCTGCTCCCGGGCGGACATCGCCGGTGCCACCGGGCTCAACAAGGCCACGGTCTCCAGCCTGGTCGGCGACCTGATCGACCGCCGGCTGCTCCGGGAGACCGGCCTCACCGAACACCGCATCGGACGCCCAGCCACCATGCTGGTCGTCGACGGCGACGCGTACGCCGCGATCGGCATCGAGATCAGCGCCGACCACCTGACCGCGGTCGCGCTCGACCTGGCCGGCGGTGAGCTGCTGTCCTGGCGACGCGCCTTCACCGGGCTGGCCGCCACCCCGGGCAAGGCGGCCAGCACGGTGGCCGCACTGGCCGGCCGGGCGGCGGCCCGGGTGACCCGGCAGGGGCGACAGGTGCTCGGGCTCACCGTCGGGGTGCCCGGCCTGGTCGACCAGCAGGGCCGGGTCAGCCTCTCCCCCGAGCTGGGCTGGCACGACGTCGACCTGCACGCCGATCTGGTCCGGGCGCTGCGCGGGCCGGTGTACGAGGTCGTGGTGGACAACGACGCACAACTGGCCGCGCTCGCCGAGCACCGGCACGGGCCGTACGCCGGCACGGCGAACCTGGTGCACCTGACCGGCGGTGCCGGCATCGGCGCGGGGTTGGTGGTGGACGGGCGGCTGCTGCACGGCGCGCGGGGGTTCACCGGCGAGATCGGGCACATCCAGCTGGATCCCCAGGGTCCGCCGTGCCGCTGCGGCGCGAACGGCTGCCTGGAGGCGCTGGCCGCCGTACCGGCGCTGATCCGCCGGGTGCTGCCGGACGCCGAGACCGACGGGCCGGTCACCGACTTCGCGCCGGAGATCGACCGGGTACAGGCGGCGGCGCGCGCCGGTGATCCGGCGGCGCTCGACGCGCTCGACGAGGTCGGCCGGCACCTGGGCACCGGAGTGTCCATCCTGGCCAACCTGATCAACCCCGAGGTGGTACTGCTCGGCGGCTACTACGTTCCGCTCGCCCAGTGGCTGCTGCCGGCGGCCCGGCAGCAGCTCGCCGACCGTACGGTGGCTCCGGCCGCCGGTGGCACCCGGCTGGCAGCCTCCGACCTGGCCGGCGGCGCGGCGGCGATCGGCGGCGCGGCCCGGGCGATCGCCGCGATCGACAACGGCCTGATGCCGATCCGTCCGGCCGGCTGACCGCGCCGGCGTCTGACGTCAATTTGTGGCGGCGAGCCCCTTGACCGTCCGTACTGATGGATGTCAACCTCAAAGGGCTCCACGGTTAACACGACTGAAATCGTGTCGACAGTGGAGCGTTTTCGGGATGGTCGTCGAAGCGCTTCGAGCCAGCGCTTCCCGGGCTGACGGCCAGCCTCCACCGCGTACCGACGCCTGCCCGTGATCCGGTGACCGCTGCGCTGCCCGCACCGCAGCCGCAACCCACACGGGTGCCCTTGCCGATCCCGGAAGGCGATCCACGTTATGAGCGACAGCACGTTCCGCGACCCCGACCAGCCGGTGGCCGCCCGGGTCACCGACCTGCTCCGCCGGCTCACCCTCGACGAGAAGATCGCCCTGCTGCACCAGCATCAGCCCCCGGTCCCCCGACTCGGCCTGCCCGCCTTCCGCACCGGGACCGAGGCGCTGCACGGGGTGGCGTGGCTCGGCCCGGCGACCGTCTTCCCGCAGGCGCTCGGGCTAGGCTCCAGCTGGGATCCGGACCTGCTGCGGCGAATCGGCGAAGCGGTCGGCGACGAGGTACGCGCGTTCCACCACAAGGATCCCGTCAGCGTCGGACTGAACGTGTGGGCGCCGGTGGTCAACCCGCTGCGCGATCCACGGTGGGGCCGCAACGAGGAGGGCTACGCCGAAGACCCCTGGCTGACCGGGGTGCTGGCCACCGGGTACGCCAGCGGGCTGCGCGGTGACCATCCCTACTACCTGCGGACCGCGCCGACCCTGAAGCACTTCCTCGGTTACAACAACGAGACAGACCGGGCCACCACCAGCAGCAACCTGCCGCCCCGGGTGATGCACGAGTACGAGCTGCCGGCGTTTCGCGCCCCGATCGCCGCCGGTGCCGCGGTCGCGGTGATGGCCTCTTACAACCTGGTCAACGGACGGCCGGCACATCTGAGCCCGCTGATCGACGAACAGCTGCGTCGGTGGACCGACGACGACGTCCTGGTCGTCGGCGACGCGGGGGCGGCCACCAACATCGCCGGCGCGCAGGGCTACCACCCGGACCACGTCACCGGCTACGCGGCCGCGCTCCGCGCCGGGATCGACAGCTTCACCGAGGACGATACCGACTCGCTGCCGACCGTCGCGCGGATCACCGAGGCGGTGGTGCGCGGGCTGCTCACCGAAGCGGACGTCGACCGCGCAGTCCGCCGGACCCTCTCCGTCCGGATCCGGCTCGGCGAACTGGATCCACCGGAACGCAACCCGTTCGCGAAGACCGGCATCGATGTGATCAACTGCCCGGCCCACCAGGACCTGGCCCGGATCGCGGTACGCGAGTCGGTGGTGCTGCTGCGTAACGAACCGACCGAGTCCGGATCCGACCCGGTGCTGCCGCTGGACCCGGGCCGGATCCGGCGGGTCGCGGTGGTCGGACCGCTCGCCGACACCGTCCACACCGACTGGTACGCCGGATCGATGCCGTACGCGGTCACCGCCCGCGCCGGGCTGACCGCGCGGCTGCCGGCGGCGACCGTGACCCACCACGAGGGAGTGGACCGGATCGCGTTGCGGCTCAGCACCTCGGCGACCGTCCTGCGGGTCAGCGGCGAGGCCGCCGGTGGACCGCTGCGGGCCGACAGCACGGCGGTGGGCGGACCGGTGCGGGCTGCCGGGCCGGAGGCGGTGCCGCAGTGCTGCTTCGACGTGTTCGACTGGGGCGACGGGGTGGTCGCGCTGCGCAGCGTCGCCAACGGCCGCTACCTGGCCGCCGGTGACGACGGGGTACTGGTCAACGACCGGTCCGGTCCGGGCGGGTGGGTGGTCAACGAGACCTTCCGGCTGGTCCGCGCCACCGACGGCCGTGCGGCACTGCACCACCTGGCCCGGGACCGCTACGTCACCGTCGGCCCGGACGGGCTGCTGCGGGCCGAGGCCGCCAGCGTCGACACCGCCGCCACGTTCTCCGTCGAACTGGTCGCCGACGGCGCCCGGGAGGCGGCGGCGCTGGCCCGCGACGCCGACGTGGCGGTGGTGGTGCTCGGCAACCATCCGATGGTGTGCGGGCGGGAGACCGAGGACCGGGTCGACCTGGCACTGCCCGCCGCCCAGGCGGCGCTGCTGCGGGCGGTCCGGGACGCGAACCCGCGCACCGTGCTGGTGCTGTCCAGCAGCTACCCGTACGCGGCGGAGTGGGCCGACCGGCACGTCCCGGCGATCGTCTGGTCCGCGCACGGCGGTCAGGAGTACGGCACCGGGCTGGCCGAGGTGCTCTGCGGGGACGCCGATCCGGGCGGCCGGTTGACCCAGACCTGGTACCGGCGTACCGCCGACCTGCCCGACCTGCTCGACTACGACGTGATCGCCTCGGACGCGACGTACCTCTACTTCCGGGGGGAACCGCTGTACCCGTTCGGCCACGGCCTGAGCTACGCCTCCTTCGACTACCGTGACCTGCGGTTGTCGGCCACCGAGGTGGATGCCGACGACACGGTCGAGGTCAGCGTCACGGTGCGCAACACCGGCGCGCGGGCCGGGACCGAGGTGGTGCAGCTCTACACCCGCCAGCGGCACTCCCGGGTCAAGCAGCCGCTGCGCCAACTGCGTGACTTCCGCAAGATCAGCCTCGCGGCGGGGGCGCAGACCACGCTCCGGTTCCGCCTCGCCGCCGCCGACCTGGCGACCTGGGACGTCACCCGGGACCGGCCGGTGGTGGAGAGCGCCCGGCACACCGTGTCGGTCGGCCGGTCCAGCGCCGACCTGGTGGCAACCACCACCCTGACCGTACGGGGTGAACGGATCGGGCCCCGCGACCCGCTGGCCGGACCGTTGTGGGCTGCTGACAATGACGACTACGCCGGCACGGCCCCGGCCGATCATCCCGACGGTCGGGACGCGGTGGGCGCGGCGGAGGACGGTGGTTGGATCGCGTTCACCGACGTCGACTTCGACTCCGGACCTACCGCGGTCACCGCCCGCGTCGCGCACCGGCCGCCCCGGGCCGGAGCCGACCCCGGTGCCGTCGGCCGGGCGGCGGACGGGTCGACCGTCACCCTGCGGCTGGACGATCCGCTGGCCGGCCCGGTCGCCGGTAAGCTTCCGGTACCGGCGACCGGCGGCCGCGACGACTGGGCAGAGGTACGGACGGAGCTGCACGGGCTGCGCGGAACCCGAGACCTGTATCTGCTTTTCAGTACGGCAGGCGCTACGGTGAGCTACCTGAGTTTTGCCGGGTCCGCCACCGACGGTCCGGCGAGGGACATGGATGGAGGAGCCTAGTGTCAACTCCGTCACAGCCGACCGGCGCCGGGCCCGACCCGACGCGGGACCGGACCGGCAAGCGGGCCGACATGGTGACGATCGCCGACGTGGCCCGGCACGCCGGCGTCGCGGTCAGCACGGTGTCCTATGTGCTCAGCGGCAAGCGGGCGATCTCGGCGACCACCCGGGAACGCGTCCTGGCCAGCATCCACGCCCTCGGCTACCACCCGCATGCCGGCGCCCGGGCGTTGGCCAGCCGGCGGGCGAACGTGATCGCCCTGGTGCTGCCGCTGCGCTCCGGGATGCACCTGCCGGTGCTGATGCAGTTTGCCACCAGCGTGGTCACCACCGCCCGGCAGTTCGACCACGACGTACTGCTGGTCACCGCCGACGAAGGGCCGGCTGGGCTGCGGCGGATCGCGGTCAGCGCCATGGTCGACGGCATCGTGGTGATGGACGTGGAGATGCACGACCCACGGGTGCCGCTGCTGCGTGAGCTCGAACGGCCCAGCGTGCTGATCGGTTTTCCGGCCGAGTCCGCCGGTCTGACCTGCGTCGACCTGGATTTCTACCGGGCCGGCGAGGCCTGCGTCGAACATCTCGTCACGCTCGGCCACCGGCAGCTCGCCCTGCTCGGTGCCCCGGCCGTGGTCTACGAACGGGAAACCGGCTTCGCCCACCGGACCCGGGCCGGCTTCACCGAGACGGCGGCCCGCTGCGGCGTCACCGCGGTCGCCCAACCGTCCGAGGAGAACTACGACGCGGTACGCCGCGAACTGGCCGGGCTGCTGCACCGGCACCCGGGGCTCACCGCGCTGGTGGTGCACAACGAGGCTGCGGTCGGGCACGTGCTGGCCGCGTTGCCGACCCTGGGCCGGCGGGTCCCCGACGACATCTCGGTGGTGGCGATCTGCCCGGACGAGGTCGCCGAGCGGGCCGGCCCGGCGCTGACCTCGGTGCTGATCCCGGCTGAGGAGGTCGGTCGGCAGGCAATCAGCCTGCTGATGCGCAAGGTCCAGGGCGACGCGGTGCCGGCCGCGACGCTGCTCGACCCCCGGTTGACCGTCCGGGCCAGCACCGGCCCCGGCCCGGCCGGCGCGATGCCGGGCGGCGAGGCCGGTGACACCGGCGTCGCAGGCACCGGGCCGGAGGCGATGGTGGCGCTTGCCCGCCGTACCGATTCCTGATCAACTCGTCCGCATGGCAGGCGACGCATCCGCGCCGGGCACCACGTCGGGCGCAGGCACCACGGCCGGCGCGCACACCACGGCCGGCGGGCACATGTCGGCGGACGAGTTCCGCCGGGCCGGGCACGCGGTGATCGACTGGATCGCCGACTACTGGCAGACGCTGGAGAAGCATCCGGTGCGACCGTCGGATCCGCCCGGCACGGTCGCCCAAGCGCTGCCGGTGACGCCACCGGAGCACGGCGAGCCGTTCGACCGGATCCTCACCGACCTGGACCGGGTGGTCGTCGGCGGACTCACCCACTGGCAGCACCCCGGCTTCTTCGGCTACTTCCCGGCCAACACCTCGGCCCCGAGCGTGCTCGGTGACCTGGTCAGCGCCGGCCTTGGCGTCCAGGGCATGCTCTGGGCCACCAGTCCGGCCTGCACCGAGGTGGAGACGGTGCTGCTCGACTGGCTGGCCCAGCTGCTCGACCTGCCGCAACGGTTCCGGTCGGGGTCCACCGGCGGCGGCGTCATCCAGGACTCGGCGTCGTCGGCGACGCTGGTGGCCACCCTGGTGGCCCTGCACCGGGCCAGCGGCGGCAGCTGGCGCACGGCGGGCACCACCGCCGGCTACACCGTCTACACCTCGACCGAGGGCCATTCGTCGATCGAGAAGGCGGCCCGGATCGCCGGGGTCGGTGATCAGGGAGTACGGCTGGTCGACGTCGATCCGGTGACGCTGGCGATGCGGCCGGACGCGTTGCGCCGCGCCCTCGACGCCGACCTGGCCGCCGGGCGGCGACCGGCGATCGTCGTCGCGACCGTGGGCACCACCTCGACCACCGCCGTCGACCCGGTCGAACAGATCGGCGCGATCTGCGCCGAGTACGGGGTGTGGCTGCACGTGGACGCCGCGTACGCCGGTGCCGCAGCGGTCTGCCCGGAGCTGCGCTGGACGCACGCCGGGCTGGATCGGGCCGACTCGTACTGCTTCGACCCGCACAAGTGGCTGCTGACCGGGTTCGACTGCGACGCATTCTGGGTGGCGGACCGGGCCGAGCTGGTCGAGGCGCTGACGGTGATGCCAGAGTACCTGCGCAACGCGCTCAGCGACACGGGCACGGTGATCGACTACCGGGACTGGCAGGTGCCGCTGGGTCGCCGGTTCCGGGCCTTGAAGCTGTGGTTCGTGCTGCGCTGGTACGGCGCACAGGGGCTGCGGGCGCACATCCGTTCGGCGGTGGCGCACGCGGCCTGGTTCGCCGACCAGGTGCGCGCCGACGACCGGTTCGAGCTCGTCACGCCGGGGCCGTTCTCACTGGTCTGTTTCCGGTTGCGCGGCCAGCCCGACGAGGTCAACTCCGCCCTGCTGGCTGCGGTGAACGCCAACGGCTCGGTGCTGCTGACCCACACCCGGGTGGCGGGCCGGTTCACCTTGCGGCTGGCGGTCGGCGCGCCGCGTACCGAGCGACGGCACGTCGCCGCCGCCTGGGAGCTGATCGCGGACACCGCCACCGGGCTGCTCGCCGACCAGCGCTGACCGGCGCTGGTCACGACGGGCCGTGCGCAGCACCCGGACGGCCAGCCCGAGGGCCAGCGCCCAGCCGACGACGATCACCGCGTACCCGGTGAACCTCGGGCTCTGGGGCAGGTCGACGGCGCGCATCAGCGACCGGGCGTTGGTCAGCACGATGAGACCGCCGACCGCGGCGCCGAGCAGTTGTGCCGGCACGATCCGCACCAGGTAGGCGGCCAGCGGGGCGGCGAGCAGGCCACCGGCGAGCAGCGCCGCGACGACGGGCAGGACGAAGCCCTGGCCGCCGAGCCCGATCAGGAAGCCGGCGCTGGCCGCCGCCGCGACGAGGAACTCCGAGGTGTCCACCGAGCCGATCACCTTGCGCGGCTCCATCCGCCCGGAGACCAGCAGCGACGGGGTGGCGACCGGCCCCCACCCGCCGCCTCCGGTCGCGTCGATGAAGCCGGCGGTCAGCCCGAGCGGGGTGAGGAACCGGCTGCGCAGGGGTCGGCTGACCCGCCGGGCCGGGATCGGCCGGGCGAACCGGATCAGCAGGTACACCCCGAGGGCCAGCAGGATGCCGGCCATCCACGGCCCGGCGGCCTCGGTGGAGACGGAGCTGAGGACGGTGGCACCGGCGAAGGCGCCGACCGCCCCGGGTACGGCGATCCGGCCGACGACCCGCCAGTCGACGTTGCCGAACCGCCAGTGCGCAGTGCCGGAGGCGAGCGTGGTGCCGATCTCCGCCAGGTGCACCGAGGCGCTCGCCGAGGCCGGGGCGATTCCGGCGAGCAGCAGCAGCGTGGTCGAGGTGACGCCGTACGCCATTCCCAGCGCGCCGTCCACCAGTTGGGCGAGCAGTCCGACGAGGGCGAGGACCAGCAACTTTCGCACAGCACACCTACTTGAGATAGCAAACCTATCGGCTTAGTAGAGAATGCGGACGGCCGGTGCTGTTGTCAAGCACATCGACGAAGCCGGTCGCGGCCGGTCAGGTCCAGGCGCGTGGGTTGGCGGCGAGATCCCGGATCCGCTCGGGAAGCCGGCCGGTGGCGACGTCGGCGACGGTGACCGACTCGAGGATCTCCCGCTCGCTGGCCCGCAACGCTATCCAGACGTCCTGCAGCGCGACCGCCGCACCCTGGTAGCCGAGCTCCTCCGGCCGGCGGCCCCGCACGTGGGCGAGCGGGCCGTCGATGACCCGGATGAGCTCCGCGAGACTGATCTGCTCGGCCGGGCGGGCCAACCAGTAGCCGCCGTCCGGGCCGCGCTGGGCCTGCACCACGCCGGCCCGGCGCAGCTGCAGCAGGATGCCCTCGAGGAACTTCGGCGGGATGCCCTGAGCCCGGGCGACCTGCTCGGCGGTCAACACGACCCGCGCCGACGCCGCAGCCGCGACCGCCAGCTCGGCGGCGGCCCGCAGCGCGTAGTCGACCCGGGCAGAGAGACGCATACCTCTCAGGTTACGGCACTGTTTCCATTATCGGACCGGCCGACCGACGCCAGCCATCGACCTTGATCGCGGCCGGCCGGGCGGTCGGCCCCGTCACGAGCCGACCCGCCGGACCAGTCCCTCCTGTACGGCGCTGGCGATGTGCCGGCCGTCGCGGGTGAACATCCGACCGGTGGCCAGCCCGCGCCCGCCGGCGGCCGACGGACTCCAGCAGTCGTAGAGGAACCATTCGTCGGCCCGGAACGGCCGGTGGAACCACAACGCGTGGTCCAGGCTGGCCCCGATCACCCCGCCCGGACCCCAGACCTCTCCGTGCACGGACAGGACCGAGTCGAGCAACGTCAGGTCGGAGGCGTAGGTGAGTACGCAGGCGTGCAGCAGCGGATCGTCGGGCAACTTGCCGTCGGCGCGGATCCAGACCCGCTGGTACGGGTCGGCCGGGCGGTCCCCGGGGGCGACCAGACCCGGTGCGCCGACGTACCGCACGTCCATCGGCCGGGGGATCACCGCCCAGACACCGAGCCGCTCCGGATAGCGGGCGAGCCGCTCCACCATGGTCGGCACCGCGTCCGGCGGCGGGACGTCCGGTGGCTGCGGGGCCTGGTGGTCCAGCCCGTCCTCGGGCCGGTGGAACGACGCCGACATGAAGAAGATCGGTTTGCCGTGCTGGTACGCCACCGAACGGCGGACCGAGAAGGACCGGCCGTCGCGGATGTTCTCCACTTCGTAGTCGATCGGCTCGGCGCCGTCGCCGGGGCGGACGAAGTAGCCGTGCAGCGAGTGCACCAGCCGCTGCGGGTCGACGGTCCGCCCGGCGGCGACCAGCGCCTGACCGGCGACCTGGCCGCCGAAGACCCGCTGCGGCCCCACCTTGGGACTCATCCCGCGAAACGCCGACGGCCCGGTCCGGCTCAGGTCGAGCACCTCGAGCAGTTGATCGACGGCGGCCTGCCCGCCGACCGGATCACCGGTCACTGCAACGCCCGGGCCGCCGCGGCGTCGACGAGGCTACCGAGCTGGTGCACCCGCAGCGTGTTGGTGGAGCCGGGGGTGCCGACCGGGCTGCCGGCGACGATCACCACGTACTCGCCGGGATTGGCCCGGCCGAGGCCGAGCAGTGCCTGGTCGACCTGGCGGAACATGTCGTCGGTGTGCTGCACGAACGGCATCAGGAAGGTCTCCACCCCCCAGGAGAGGGCAAGCTGGTCGCGCACCTCGGCGACCGGGGTGAAAGCCAGCAGCGGCAGCTCGCACTGCAGCCGGGAGAGCCGACGCACGGTGTCACCGGTCTGGGTGAAGGCGACCATCGCCTTGGCGCCGATCGCCCGGGCGATCTGCGACGCGGCCGAGGTGAGCGCACCGCCGTGGGTACGGGGGTCGTGCTGCAGCCGGGGCACCGAGATCGAGCCGTGCTCGGTCGTCGTGACGATCTTGGCCATGGTGCTGACCGTGAGCACCGGGTACTTGCCGACGCTGGTCTCGCCAGAGAGCATCACCGCGTCGGTGCCGTCGAGCACCGCGTTGGCAACGTCGGAGGCCTCCGCGCGGGTCGGCCGCGAATTCTCGATCATCGAGTCGAGCATCTGGGTGGCGACGATGACCGGCTTGGCGTTCTCCCGGCACAGCTGCACCGCGCGCTTCTGCACCAGCGGCACCTCGTCGAGCGGCAACTCGACGCCGAGGTCGCCCCGGGCCACCATCACCCCGTCGAACGCGTCGACGATCGCCTCCAGGTGGGTGACCGCCTCCGGCTTCTCGACCTTGGCCAGAACGGGTCGACGAACCCCCTCCTCGTCCATGATCGCGTGGACCAGCTTGATGTCCTCGGGCGACCGGACGAACGACAGGGCGATGAAGTCGGCGCCCAGGCCGAGCGCGAACCGCAGGTCGTCGGTGTCCTTGTCCGACAGGGCCGGCACGCTGACCGCGACGTTCGGCAGCGAGATGCCCTTGTTGTTGGAAACCGGGCCGCCCTCGACCACCAGCACCCGGATGTCGTTGCCGTCCACCGCACTGACCTCGACGGCCACCTTGCCGTCATCGATCAGCAGCCGGTCCCCGGGACGAACCTCCTGGGGCAGTTTGCGGTAGGTGCAGGAGACCCGCTCCCGGCTGCCGAGGACGTCGTCGCTGGTGATGACGACCGAGTCGCCGGTGCGCCACTCGTGCGGCCCGTCGGCGAACCGGCCGAGACGGATCTTGGGGCCCTGCAGGTCGGCCAGCACGGCGACCGCCCGGCCGGAGGCCTGGGCTGCCTCCCGGACCAGCTGGTACACCTGCTGGTGGTCCTCGTGGCTGCCGTGGCTGAAGTTCAGCCGGGCCACATCCATGCCCGCTTCGACGAGCCCGCGGATACGCTCCGGGGACGCGGTCGCGGGGCCAAGCGTACAAACGATCTTTGCGCGGCGTGTCACGCCCATGAGGCTAGTCTCTCCCCTGAACCGGCCGATCGGCCGACCCTGTCTGATGTCCGAACGGAAGTGCCCACCAGCGCTCGGCGCTCCGCGAGACATCGTACTGGTGGGTGGAACCGTGACGGTGGACCGGCGGGCATCGACGACCGCGCCCTCAGGGTAGCGCGGTAGTTGACCATCGCGGTACGCCCGGACGGCCGACGCCCAGACGTTCGGGGTTCATTCGCCGAACCGTCACATAGATCCGGTTAACTGGTCACCACACGACCGGAGGGTGGCACGGTGACACAGCGGGTACGGACACGAACAGTGACCGCTCTGGTGGCGATGATCGCCACCGGTCTGACGGCGGGGCTGGCGCCCGGGACAGCGACGGCAGGCGGCAGGCAGGGCGACGAGCGCGGCGGCGTCCGGTTCGCCACCTTCAACGCCTCGCTCAACCGGAGCGTCGACGGCGGCCTGGTGGCCGACCTGTCCACCCTGGGCGACCGGCAGGCCGCCAACGTCGCCGAGGTGATCCAACGGGTCCGCCCCGACGTGCTCCTGATCAACGAGTTCGACCACGACGCCGAGGGGCGGGCCGTCGAACTGTTCCAGCGCAACTACCTGTCCCGCGGGCAGGGCGGGGCCCGGCCGATCCACTACCCGTACCGGTTCAGCGCCCCGTCGAACACCGGCGTACCGTCCGGGCACGACCTCAACCGCGACGGTACGGTCGGCGGCCCGGATGACGCGTACGGCTTCGGGCTGTTCCCCGGCCAGTACGGCATGGCGGTCTACTCGCGCCACCCGATCGACCGGCGGTCGCTGCGCACCTTCCAGACGTTCCGCTGGCGTGACATGCCGGGGGCGCTGCTGCCGGACGACCCGGACACCCCGGAGCCCGCCGACTGGTACTCCCCCGAGGCCCTCGCGGACGTACGGCTGTCGTCGAAGAGCCACTGGGATGTGCCCGTGCGGATCGGCCGACGCACCGTGCATCTGCTGGCCAGCCACCCCACGCCGCCGGTCTTCGACGGTCCGGAGGACCGCAACGGCCGGCGCAACCACGACGAGATCCGGTTCTGGGCCGACTACGTCACCCCGGACCGGTCCGGCTACATCTACGACGACCGGGGCCGCCGCGGCGGGCTACGCCCGGGTGCCCGGTTCGTCATCGCCGGTGACCTCAACTCCGACCCGTACGACGGCGACAGCATCCCGGGATCGGCCCAGCAGGTCACCGGGCATCCGCTGGTCGACGACCGGCGGCCGCCGACCAGCGCGGGCGGGCCGGCGGCCAGCCAGCGCCAGGGCGGGGCGAACCTGACCCACGAGGGCGACCCCCGCTACGACACCGCCGACTTCGCCGACGGCACGCCGGGCAATCTGCGGGTCGACTACCTGCTGCCCAGCCGCCGACTGCGCACGGCGGGCAGCGGGGTGTTCTGGCCGACGCCGGAGGATCCGCTGTTCCGGCTGGTCGGCGACTACGACCCCGCGCTGCCCGGCGGGTTCCCGACCTCGGACCACCGGCTGGTCTGGCTCGACCTGCGCTGCTGAGCGGCGGCGCCGAGCGGTCAGTCGGTGCCGGTGGCGGCGAGCGATCCCGGTGGGCGGGCGTCGCGGGAGGCGATCGCGTTCATCGGGATCTGCGCCGCGCGCACCCCCATGTCGAGCCGGGCCCGCTGGTAGAACTGCGCCCGGGCACGGCGGTAGTCGGCGAACCCGGTGCGCCAGGTCTGTTCGTCGACCGGTTCCTCACCGGTGGCGAACCCCTCCAGCCGCCACAGCGTTTCCGTGAGGGCCTGCGCGGCGGCGATGGTCGGCCCGTCGGCGAGCAGCAGGATCGACTCGAAGCACACGGACCGGTCTGACTCAGCCTGTCCGAGCCGGGCCAGCCCTTCCTCGCGGTCGATCGGGCTGATCGCGGTGACCAGACCGCGGCTGGCCAGCACCCGCGAGGTGAGCAGGGCGATCTGCTTGGCGGTGGCGGCGAATTCGACGTACCCGGCGAGCCGCCGCTCGTCCCACCGCACGGACTGTTCCCGACGCCACCGGTTGCGCTCGGTGATTCCGGTGCCGACGTAGGTGAGCACCCCGCCGACGACCACCGCGAGGATGGTCGGCAGATGTTCCAGCAGAGACATCGCACTCTCCGTCGCATGGCCGGGCTTCAGGGTAGGAAGCCGGCACAAGCCCGTGTGCCGACCGCTCGCCCCGGTCCCCCGCAATCTCCGCTTGCTCCCGCCTTACGCTGTAAGTTAATCTGCCTTACAGCGTAAGATCGACCGGTCGCGTCTACGGACGCCCGGCGGACGAGAAGGGGGATCTCTCGTGAGCGATCTGGTCCGCACGGCGCGGCTGACCGGCGTGTTCTATCTGGGACTCGGCGTCACCGCCATGCTCGGTTTTCTGGTCGTCCGACCCCAGCTGTTCGCCGCCAGCGACCCCGCCGCGACACTGGGCAACCTGGTCGGGCACGACATGCTCGCCCGCGTCGGCGTCGCGCTCGAGCTGGGCGTCGTCGTCACCCAGGCACTCGCCGCCGTCTGGTTCTACCGCCTCTTCCGCACCGCCGACCCGGTCGCCGCCGGCAGCATCGGCGCGTTCGGTCTGGTCAACGCGGTGGCGATCATGGGCAGCGCGGCGATGCTCGCCACGGCCGGCGAGGTCGCGGCCGAGCCGATCGGCGACGCCGCAACCACCGTCCAGACCCTCTACCTGGTCAGCGACAACCTGTGGGGGGTCGGCAACCTGTTCTTCGGGCTCTGGCTCATCCCGATGGGCACCAGTGTGCTCCGGTCACGCTGGATGCCGCAACCGCTCGGCTGGGTGCTCGTCGGTGGCGGAATCTGCTACCTCGCGAGCGGATTCCTGCTCTACCTCGCGCCCGACGCCCGGATCGTCGCCGACCTGCTCGTGGCGCCGGCCACCGTCGGGGAAATCTGGATGATCGGCTACCTGCTGACCGTCGGCGTCCGGCGACAGGTGCCGTCGCGGGTGTTGCCGCACCGTCAGGGCGGGTAGGCGAAGATTGCGGCGAATCACGTGCGACGCCGCGATCGGGCCCGACGAGGTGCGGAGAGCTGGCGAGGAGAGCTTCATCGGCAACGGGCAGTTCCTCAAGTCGATGATCCCGCACCACTCGCGGGCGATCCTGGTATGCGAGCGGTCGGACATCACCGACCCGGAAATCATCGAGCTGTGTGGACAGATCGTCGAGACGCAGCAGGAGGAGATCGACCAGATGAAGCAGATCCTGCAGCGGTACTTATGAGTCACCTCCGCGCGGCGCTCGGCGTCGTCCTCGCTGTCGTCGCCATCGGGGCGGGCACCCTGGCGGCCTGCACCGCCGACCCGCCGGAAGCCGATACCGGCCCGCCCGCCACCAGCGGCGCCGACCCGGTCGACCAGCGGTCAGCGGCGCCGCCGCCGGTCGCGCCCGCTCCGACGATCGCACCGCTGCCCGGCCCAATGGCCGACGCCCGGCCCGTCGCCTCGGTGGCCGCCACCAGCGGCCCGGTCTCGGTCGGCACGGTCGAGGTCCCGCCCGGCCGGTTGTCGGTCAGCCTCGACTGCGTCAGCGGCGGCCGCGGGGATGCCGCCGCCGCCAGCGGCGCGGCCGACCTCGCGGTGTTCCTCGACCCGGAGATGCGGTTCGAGCTGCAGTGCCCCGCCGACGAGGTGACGATGACCCGCAACGTCGACCAGGACCACCCGGGCGGTCCGGTCACCATCCGGGTCGAGGCCGGCGCGGACGTGCGGTGGAACCTGCTGGTCGAGCATCAGCCGGGCTAGGCTGCACCGGTGAACGGGTGCGTGTTCTGCCGGATCATCGCCGGGGAGTCCCCCGCGTGGCGGGTAGCCGACTCCCCCACCGGGGTGGCCTTCCTGGACACCCGGCCGGTGTTCCCGGGCCACGTGCTGATCAGCCCGCGCCCGCACGTGGTCACCCTGACCGACCTGCCGCCGGCCGATCTGGCCGGGTACTTCTCACTGGTGCAGCGGGTCGCGGCGGCGGTCGAGGCTGGCCTGGACGCGGGCGGCACCTTCGTCGCGATCAACAACCGGGTGTCCCAGTCGGTGCCGCACCTGCACACCCACGTGGTGCCCCGGACCAGGGGCGACGGGCTGCGCGGCTTCTTCTGGCCGCGCCGGCGCTACGCCGACGACGTCGAGGCCCGGCGGTACGCCGAACGGGTCGCCGCCGCGTTACCTCCCGGGCCGGATCTGCCGTGAAGCCGCCCTCGTGATCAGGCGGAGCGACGCGCGGAGTCAGCCTCGCCCGATATCCGGCAGAATATATAGACGTGCATATATTGACCTGGTGCGTGGACCCGACGGACCGCCCGGTCCCACGCCGGGTGGTACGGGAGTGGGGCCGGGCGGCGGATGGTCACCAGCGAGCGGTTATCCGGACCACCGTGTACGGCAGCACCGGGTCGGTCGCCCCGTACTGGAAGTTGACCAACAGCAGGTCGCGGCCGTCGAATGCGGCCGTCGACGGGCCGTGCAGCCGGGGGTCGGTGACCCGGGCCAGCAGCGTGGCCCGGGTGGCGTGGCGGTGCAGCCGCAGCACGTTGACCGTGTCGCCGTTCCCGTCGATGTTGCTGACCGCGTACAGCAGGTCGCCCCGGATCAGCAGGCCGTCGCCGTGCACCGCCGCGCCGCCCAGGTCGATCGCGGAGACGGTACGCCGCCGCAGGTCGACGCGGTGCAGCGCGCCGTCGTTGTAGTCCGCGACGATCAGATACCGCTGGTCCGGGGTGACCACCAGTCCGTTGAGGTTGAACCCGTCGTCGTAGTCGATGCCGGTGCCCCGCAGGTCGACGAACGGCCGCAGCGGCGCGGTCGCCCCGACGCCGCCACGCAACTGCCCGGCGGTGATCCGGTACAGGGTGGGCTGAAACGAGTCGGTCACGTAGACGTCGCCGTTGGCGGCCAACGCGACGTCGTTGAGCATCGAGTTCGAAGTGGCGGTGGCGAAGCGGTGCAGCAGGTCGCCGCTGCGGGTGTCGTACACCCAGACGTAGCCGGTGCCGCCGCCGGCGACGATCAGCCGGCCTGCCCGGTCGACCTTCATGCCGCCGGCGGTGGTCCGGCCGTCGGCATCGTCGCCGGCCAGCCAGACGGTGGTACGTGGGGAGCGAACGTCGCCCCGGTAGATCCGCCCGTCGGTGAGGCTGCTGACGTAGAAGTACGGGCCGCGCGGGTCGCGGGCGATGCCTTCCGGGTAGGCATCGTCGCCGGCCAGCACGTAGCTGCCCGGCCGCTGGTGGTGCTGGTGGTGCTGGTGCGCTTGCGCCGAGCCGGCGTGAAATGCGATCGGTGCGGCCGCGGCGGGAGCTGCGGGTGCCGCCGGCCCAGCGGCGAGTACGCCGGACGTCGCGGCGACGGCGGCCGCGACGAGCAGTCGAGATGTGTGCACTGTGTCCCTTCCGGTGGTCGGTCGATTCGAGCCTGACCGGCGGGAACGACCCGCAACAAGATCACCTGAGTATGTCGGGATACCGTGCCGGTATGTCGGTCGAGCTGCGCGTCATGCGGTACGTCGTCGCCGTCGCCGAGGAGGGCAGCTTCGAGAGCGCGGCGCGCCGACTGCACATGGCGCAGCCGCCGCTGAGCCGACAGATCCGCGACCTGGAGCGGCAGCTCGGCGTACCACTGTTCGAGCGTCGGCCGACTAGGCTGACCGACGCGGGGGCGGCGTTCGTGGCGTCCGCCCGGCGGCTGCTCGACGACGCCGACTCGGTGGTCCGGGCGGCCCGGGCCGCCGGGCAGGGTCAGATCGGGACGGTGCGGATCGGGTTGGTCGCCAGCGCCACGTCGCAGGTGCTGCCGCGCCTGCTAGCGGCGGTACGGGCCGCCCATCCGCAGATCACCGTACGGACGCGGGAGGCGTGGCCGGCCGAGCTGGACGCCGGGCTGCGGGCCGGCCGGTTCGACCTGGTGCTTTCCCGGGGGATGCCGGGCTACCAGGACCTGGACCGCCAGACGGTACGCCGGGAGCCACTGGTAGCGGTGGTCGACGCCGGACATCCGCTGGCCGGGCGTACCGCTGTCGGGTCGGACGCGGTGGGGCCGGACACGGCCGGGTCGGAGACGGTCAGGTCGGACGCGGTCGGGTTGGCCGACCTGGCCGGCGGCCGGCTGAGTCTGCCGCCGGAGGAACTGACGCCCGGCTACCGGTCGGCGATCCTGGCCGCCTGCGCCCGCGCCGGGGTGGTCGTCGAGGTGGTCGACTGCGAACAGGTGGGGTGGCGCCGGATCGGGCTGGCCGACGTCGACGGTTTCGCCCTGGTACCCCGATCGCTCACCCAGTTACCCACAGTGGACGGGGTGGTGCTCCGGCTGACCGACGAGCTTCCCGCCCCTGATCTGGAGCTGGTGTGGCGGCGGGACGCCACGTCACCGGCCGGACTGGCCGTCGCCCGGCTCGCCCACGACCTTCATTGATCATCGAACGGGGCCGCTCAGCTGTCCGACGACCGACGGGTGACCGCGCGGGCCAGCGGCGAAACCTTCGTCAACCGGGCCGAGGCGGCGGCGGTGAGCGCCTTACGGCCGTAGGTCTGCAGGGTCGCCCGGTAGACGGCCTCCGGCTGGTGCCAGCCGAGGACGCTGGCGTGCCCGGCCATCACCTGCGCGAGTTCGGCGGGCGGCACCTCCTCCAAGGTGCGTGGACCGAGCGCCCGGGGCAGCGCCGGCGGTTGATGGGCGAGCCGGTAGGTGCTCGGCTGGACTCCGGACTCACCGAGGGGGTTGTCCCGGACGAGCAGACCTCTGCGTACCACTGCGGTGACCACCTTGTTGATCGCGCTCGCCGAGGCCCGGCCGACGCGCTTACCACCGGCCGCATGCACGTACGCGGTCTGCAGCCGCTCGCCGGTCATCGGGCCTTCGCAGGCGACGATGGCGAGAATGGCCTCCTGCATCCCGGGCGGCGGCGGAGTCTCGGCGCGCGGGGCGTCGCCCTGGAAGATCTCGTACGGCTTGAGCCCAGGCGCCGGGTCCGAATCCCGCTCGGCGGGTTCCACCGGACCGACCGGCTCCACCTGCTCGACGGGTTCCACCGGACTGACTGGTTCCGCCTGGCTGACTGGTTCCGCCTGGCTGACTGGTTCCGCCTGGCTGACTGGTTCGCGCGCCGGTTCGGCTGCCGCTGCCCAGCCGGACGGGCGGATACCCCGCCGGTCCAGCGCCGCCCGCAGATCCTGCAACACCGCCGCTTCATCGACGACGAACGACGACTGCGGGATACGGAAGAACTCCCAGCCGCAGCGCTCCAGTTCCCGCTGCCGGGCCATGTCGGCCTCGTAGCGGTCGGGCCCGTGCCAGGCGTCGCCGTCGCACTCGACCGCGAGCCGTCCGTTCGGACCTATCACCACCAGGTCGATGAGATAGCCGATCGCCTCGAACTGCGGCACGACGGTGAAGCCGGCGGCGACGAGCCGGTTGTAGACACGCTGCTCGAACAGTGAGTCGAAGGGTGCGACCCGGCGGTCCTCGGGCACCTCGGTCGGCAGTCGGGTGCCGTCGTGCTCGCTCGGGCGGGCGGTCACGCCGTAGCAGTAGTCGAGCAGCTGGTAACGCATGTCCTCGGGATTGCCGAGGTCGCTGAGTCGGACCGAGTGGAAGACCCACATCTGGTCCTTGGCGCGGGAGGCGGCGACGTTGTAGCGCTGCACGTACATCTCGGCTATGGCGGCACCGATCCGTACGCCGTCCTCCATCGCCGCGACCATGCTGAGGAACACGACGTCGCGTTCGGATCCCTGGAAATCGGCGGAGTCGCCGCACCGCAGCTCCCGGCGCTCCCATTCCGCCGGATCGAGCTGTTCCAGCAGCAGCCGTTCAATCCGCTTGGCCTGATGGACTCCCTGCAGCGAGATCACGCCGAAGGTCAGACCGTCGTAGCGGGGGTCCTGCGCACAGGCCACGATCTGCGCGACGACCGCCTCGGCCTCCGGCGGGTTGACCTTGTTGCTGGTGCCGCTGACATAACCGTTCCCGACGTGCACCGGCCGGATCGGTTCGAGGCGGTCGGCCCCGTACTGACGGACGGGGATCAGCCGGATGTTCTCCGGCTCGTACGCGATCCGGTTGGAGAAGTTGATGATCTCCGGAACGCAGCGGCGGTGTTCGGTCAACGGAATCAGGCCGCTAAACCGCATCTTGGCCTCGTCGAACAGGCTTCGCTTCGGGTCCTGCCACGACGCCCGGTACGGGTCGTCGCCGAGGTACTGGTCCGCGAGGTCGCGCAGATGTTGCTGGTCGACGCCGACCCCGCTCGGTGAGACCTGCTTGTCGTCGCCGATCACCACGATCTTCGGCGCCAGGTACTGCAGGAACGTCGCGGCCAGCCCCGCCTGTGATGCCTCGTCCACGACGACGACGTCGAACATGTCCGGCTGCACCTGCAGCTGTTCCGCGATCCGGTAGATCGGCATGATCCAGACCGGTACCGACGGGCGGCAGCGGTCCATGGCCTGGCGGATCTCGGCGCGACGCTGATGGGCGTACTTGCCGGTGCCCTTGCCGAGCCCTCGCACGAGTTGGCCGTACTGCTGCAGGTTGGCCCGGGCGGAGCCGCTGATCCGGTCCGGCGAGGCGGCATGTCGCCAGGCGCGGGCGGCGGCCAGCTCCTCGACGTGGCCCCGGATCCGGCCCTCGAGCTCACCGATCTCGGCCTGCAGCCGGTTGAGATCGGTGATCTGCCGGTCGGCGAGCCACGCGCCGACGACCGCCCAGGCCCAGGCGTCGTCCCAGCCGTCGAGGCGCTCGTCCCATCTGTCATCGGCGCAGTCGGTGACGACGGCGTCGTGCAGGCGGGGCGCCACCGCCCGCAGCCGGGAACCGAGCGCGTCCCGACGGTCGACGAGTTCACGCACCTGGGTCAGTCGCGTGAGCCGAGCGACAGCGGCGGCGTACCTGCCCACGTCCCGGGCGGCGACCGCCTCCACCAGCTCGCGCAGCGGTGCAGCGGCGGTCGGCTGATGGCTCAGCGCGACGACCGGCTCCCCGATGGCGTTCACGGCGGTCCGGGTCCGCGCCAGGTGGTCGGCGGCGGCGGCCGAGTCCACCAACGCGGCGTAGGCCCGTACTGCCGAAAGATCCGACCACTGTGGGCGGGGTAGCTGTGCGGCCGCCAGCCGGTGCTCCTGGTCGGTCAGCCCGGCGCCGAGCGCGAGAACCCGCTGCAGTTGGCTCAGCTCGGTCTGGTGCCAGGTCAGCCGTTCCTGGAAGGTGTCCTCGGGCGGGACGACGACGGTGGCCGGCCAGGCGCGGTCGGCAGCGGTCAGCAGCCGGGTGGCCTGTGCCCAGGCGAGGAACGCGTTGACGGCCTCGACCGTGGTCGGCGGGCGACCGTCCACGCGGACCCGGCTGAACAGCTCCCGAGCCGCCTTGACCGGCTTGGCGGCGAGCAGGTTCAGCACCGGCGTGCCGTCGGCTGCGAGCTTGACCCTGCCGCCGGCCGCCAGGTGCTCGCGCAGGTGGTTGGCGAGCGACACGAGTTGGGCGACGTCCGGCCCGGCCTGGGGCACGCCGCCGGCCTGCACGCCGGTGACCTGCACGTCGGTGATGCCGAGGTAACGCACCTGCGGTTCGGCCTGTGCCACCAGTTGCCGCAGTTGCGCGGCCCGGTTGTGCCACAGCTGTCCCCGGCCGCAGGTCACGTCGGCCAACGCGTCGGCCATCCACGGTTCGCGTCGTCGCACCAGGTCGTCGGCGGTGTCGGCGAGGCGGTGCAGATCCTGCTGCAGCGCGGTCCGGGCCGCCGGAGGCAGCGCTCTGACCACCGCGTACGCCGGATGTTGCCGGCTGTCGTGCCGCGCGTCGTGGGCGGCGCGGGCCTGTTGTTCGGCGGTGACGGCAGCGGCGAAGTCCGCTGGCGGGGCCAGCCGCGCGGGGTCGGCCAGCGTGGCCCGCGACGACGCTTCGTCCGCGATCAACTGCTGGTCGCGCAGCAGCCGCAACCACTCAATGATCTCGGTTCGGGTCAGCGGGGGCTCGTCACCGGGTGCTGCCGGTGCCCACGGATGAATCCACCCGTACCGTTCTCCGGCGTGGCGGTGCGCCTCGGCGATCGCGGCCAGCGTGCCCCGGTACGGTCCCCGTTCGTGCCGGACGACTTCGGCGGCCCGCACGTCGACCAGCCGTTCGTGCAGTTGGGCACGCTGACGCCGAAGTTGGTCGATCGCGTCGAGGTGCCGGGTGATGGTCAGGTCGGACTCGTCGGCGTCGAAGTCGATGGCATGCTGCGAGATCGTGTTGACCGCGACCTTCAGGTCCGCCATGTCCTCCCTGGACGCGCCGACGACCGCGACCGACAGCGGCCGGATCGCCTCCGGCAGCTTTGTGCGCACCTCCTTGAGCGCACGATCGGTCTGCGCGGTGACCAGGACCCGCTTGCCCTGGGCGAGCAGATGGCTGAGCAACGCGGCGGCGGTGTGTGTCTTGCCCGTACCGGGCGGGCCCTGCACCAGGGTCTGGGCGTGCCGGTCCACCTGCTGAAGGATCTTCAGTTGCTTGTCGTTCACCGGCAGCGGCAGGTAGAACTCGTCGTCGACGGCGATCACCGCGCCGGGCGACGGGTCGGTCTCGGTCGCCGGGCGGTGATCCGGATCCACCAGCGGCAGGATCCCCTCCGGCACGGAAGCCGCGTCGATCAACTGCTTGCGGATGCGCTCGAGCACCTCGACCAGCCCGTGGCTGCGCCGACGCAGGACGATCGCGGGCGCCAGGGTCACCTCGGGCCGGGCAGGACCGCCGCTGCCGGGCAGTTCCGTCTCGAGGTAGCCGCCGTCCGGGTCGAGGCTGTGCGCCACGCGTTGCAACAGTTCGCCGATCGTCGCTACGTTGAGCGGATGGTCGGCGAAGGTCCGTGCGGTTTCCCGGACCTCGCCGATGTGCCGCGACCGCGTCAGGTGCGAATCCAGCATGTCGAGTTCGAGGCGCAGCGGGTCGGCCGATTCGGCGGCGTTGACGTGCAGTGTGCCGGTTACCGGGTCGAGGTCGATCGTGACCGGTACGGTGAGCAGGTGTCGCCGTACGGCCGGATGGTCGGCTGGCTTCCAGGTGAGGCATCCGACGGCGAGGACCAACTCCTTCTCTTCGGGATTACTCGCCGCCGCCGCTTGCATCGAGAAGAGCGTGCCGTACGCCTCACGCACCGGCTGATCGACGCGTTCCCGCTCCGCCCAAGTCTCCCAGCGGATCAGCCAGGCCCGGTAGGCGTCCTCGATGTCGGGGTGCTCAGCCAGACGAAACACCGCAGGGTTGCCGTCGACGTCCGGCTCCCCGTCCGGATCCGGAACTTCCACCTTGAGCTGCGGGGTGATCTGTGGATCGTCGATGCCTGCGGTCAACCAGCGGCGCAGCGCCTCGCCGACGGCGGGCGGTCGGACCAGATCGATCCGGTCGATGTGCCCGACCTCGTCGCCCGGCTCCGGCGTCGCGCCCCAGTGCGCGAAGTGCACGGCGGAGTGTCGTGGCATTCTCCGCGTCCAGGTGACCTCCTCGTAACTGTCGACCGTGCGGGGCGCCGAGACGACCGACTGCTGTGCCCGCGCCAGGAACTCGAAGAGTCGCACCGCCCGATCGAGGCGGTTCGCCGCAGAGGACGTCAAGATACGGTTTCCTTTCGACGCTGGACCACCCGATCGAACATAGAGGAAAGAACACCGGCGCCACACCTCCGCTCTTCGGCGCTGGTTCCGAGGCCGTACGGACGATCAGCGCCAGATGCAGTGATGCTCGCCGATCGGCGATGTGGAATCGGGACAGGCGGTCGCCGGGTCAGCGGCGAAAGATGGTGATCGAGTGACCGACCTGGTCGATCGGCTCACTGCTGTCGATCAGCTCGCGCAACTCACCGCCGGTGGTCGCCACCCAGGTGTTGGACACCACCAGCAGTCCGCGTACCTCCTCAGGCGGCACCTCGCGCGGATCGGTGGCGGTGATGCCGTAGTACTCCGGCACGCCGGCGCCCTTGTAGGCCAGCCACACCCGCTCGTCCGGGTACCGCTGCCGCAGCCGGTCGGCCAACCGGCTCAGGTCCTGCCCCCAGTCCACGTTCGAGTCGTGCAGGTGGTGGTAGGTGCGCGCCGGGCCGCCGAACGCCTCGTTGGCGTACGGCAGGTAGAACGGGAACGCGCGGGCCGAACTTGCCGCGACCAGCGCGACCAGCACCACCGCGGCCGGCCGGGCGTACCGGGCGGCCGCGGCGGGCCACCGTACGGCGGTCACGGCCGCCGCCGACACGGCCAGACAGACCGGGACGACGATCGCGTACCGGACGCCGAGGTCGCGGGATCCGGTCATCGCGACGGCCAGCAGTAGGCCGGCCGGCAGCAGCAGGTACCCGGCGGCCGGGCGCAGCCGGGGCACCGACAGCATCGCCACCGCGCCGACCAGCCACAGCACCAGCGCCCCGAGCGGCGTCTTCACCAGCAGCGCGGCCGGCAGGTAGTACCACCGGTGGCCGGAGTAGGGCTCACCGAACAGGTACCCGCCCCATTGCCAGTCCTCGAAGCCGAACTGAATCCGCATGCCGTCGCGGAACGACTCCGGAAACGGCAGCCAGTCGACCACGGTTCCGCGCAGCCCGCCGATCGCCGGCACCGAGCCGGAGGGCACCGTCTGCAGCCGTGGGTCGACGACGAGATAGCTGGCCCACACGGTCAGCAACGCGAGGAGTCCAATCGCGGTCGCGGCCGCGCCGGTGACGACGTACCGCCGGGCCCGGGGTGAGGACGGGCGGGGCGGCCAGGCCGGCCGGGCGTGCCGGACCGACCAGGCGGCCAGCGCCAGCAGCACCGGCACCGCCGCCAACGCGCTCATCTTGGTGGCCAGTGCCGCGCCGAGCGCCAGGCCGGCCAACGGCAGGTAGAGCCACGGTCGCCGCCGCGCCCGCCACAGCAGCCAGACCGAGGTCAGCAGGAACCCGGCGGTGGGCACGTCGAGGGTGGCCAGCGAGCCGTGCGCGATCACGTCGGGCGTGAACGCGTACACCGCCAGGGCAATCAGGGCACCGGCCCGGCCGGTGATGTCGCGGGCGAACGCGAAGACCACCAACCCGAACGCCAGGGTCAGCAGAATCATCGGCAGCCGGGCCAGTAGCAGCAGCCGGTCGGCGTCGTTGCCCGCTTCGTACAGCACGTGCCGCCCGAGGTCCGTCTGGTTGCCCTGGAAGGACGGCTCGATGTACGGGTCGGCGAACGCCAGGCCGGCCCCGATGATCAGTTTGCCCAGCGGCGGATGTTCCGGATTGACCTGCAGACCACCGCCCTGCAGGTAGAGCGCCGCCGCACCCACGTACACCGGCTCGTCGATGGTCGGCGCCTGCGCCACCGCAGTGGCGACCATCGCGAACGCCATCTGCCCCAGCAGCAACGCCACGACCAGCGGATACCACCAACGCCGGTGCCGTCGCAGCCAGCCGGGCCGATCCGAGTTCTCCGTCACCGTGGCCGGCTGGTCATCCGGGGTAACGGGTACATCCCGGTCGAGGGCTCCCGACCTGCGAAAAAGACTCACGGGCCGGCAGCCTACCCGTCACCCGACTACGATCGTCACCTCGCTTGGATGATGCCCCCGGGGGAAGGACGGACGACGGTGGCCCGGGGTAGCTGAAGCCGGCTACCTACCGAGGATCGCAAAGACTCCGGGGCCGAGTCGGGAGGCCGGCACGGTTCGATCGGAGTTCGGACGCCCTTAGCCATTTCCGCTCCGGCGAGCGGAACCGCCGCCGTAAACATTCAGGTGGTGCGCGAAGAGTGACGGTCAGCGCGGGTTGAGTGACGGGGTTCGACCGGCTCGACGCCGTTCTGTCCGTTGTGGTTTGATCTTGGCGTGTCGGTGTCGGAGGATCTGTCTCGTGAAGAGTTGATCTCGCTGGCACGGACGCAGGACGCTCGGATTGCTGAGCAGGACGCGCAGATCGCGGAGTTGACGGCGGCGTACGAGGCGCTCGCGGTGCGGCTGGCGCGGGTCGAGCATCTGTTGTCGCGGAACTCGTCGAACTCGTCGTCTCCGCCGTCGAAGGATGATGATCCGGGGCGTACGCCACCTGCGGCGAGGAAGAAGCGGGACACCCCGGCGGGTACGCGGGGTAGGCAGCGGGGTGCGCCGGGGTCGAACCTGGCCTGGTCGGATGCTCCTGATCAGCGGCGGGACCGGTTCCCCGAGGGTAGTTGCGGGTGCGGCGCGGAGTTGGTGGACGCGCGGGATCTGGGTGTGGTGGACCGGTATCAGCAGGTCGAGGTTCCGTTGATGACCGCGACGCTGACCCAGTACGACCAGCATGCGGTGCGGTGTGGGTGCGGGAAGCTGCACACCGCGGCCCGGCCGGAAGGCGCGGGGGCCGGTCCGGTGGGGTACGGCCCGAACCTGCAGGCGTGGGCGGTCTATCTGATGGTCGTGCATTTCATCCCGGTGCAGCGGTGTGTACAGATGCTTCGGTCGCTGACCGGTGCGACACCGTCGCCGGGGTTCGTGCACGGCGTGCTGACCCGGGTCGCGGCGCTGACCAGCGAGGTCGACAAACGGATCCGCATGTTGATCACCCTGGCGTACGCGGTGTGCTGTGACGAGACGCCGCTGCGGGTCGGGCCAAAGAAACCGAGGCCGGGCCGTAAGAAGGCCGAGAAGTACCTGCTCGTGGCGTGTACCGAGTTGTGGACTCACTACCAGGTCGGTGACCGGGACCTGGCCACGTTCACGGCGTTCGTGGTCAAGGACCTGACCGGCTCGGTGGTCGTGCACGACCGGTACCGGAACTACGACTCGGCCGAGTTGGGCACGCTGGTCCACCAACTGTGTTGCGCTCACCTGTTACGTGATCTTGACGGTGCGGCCGAGGTGTACCCCGACGCGGTCTGGCCGAAGCAGATCTCCGACGCGCTGCGCGCGCTGATCCACGAGACGAACACGGCCCGTGAGCAGAACCGGCCGGGCATCGACCCCACAGTGAAGGCCGAGTTGCTGTACCGGCTGCACCACGGCGTGCTGGTCGGACTGTCCGACACCAGCACCATCGGCAACCGGCCGGGTGAGCGTAAAGCCCGCCTGCTGTTGGAAGTCTTCCGGGACCGACGTGCCGACGTGCTGCGCTTCGTTGACGACCTGTTGGTGCCGCCGACGTCGAACCAGGCCGAACGGGACCTGCGACCGGCGAAGATCCAGCAGAAGATCTCCGGGCGGCTCACCAGCGAGCAACGCACCAAGGATCGGTACAAGATCCTCGGCTACGTCTCCAGCGCGGCGAAGAACGGCCTCGACAAAATGGCCGTCCTGCGCGACGCCATCCTCGGACGACCCTGGATGCCGAACCTACCCGCACCCACCTGACCCCCACCCCACCCAGGTCAACATCAGCCGGCGGCCACCAACCAACCGGCCATCACGCTATGCCACCACGCGGAATCCCAGCGCGCACCACCTGAATGTTTGCCCGCCGCCGGCTCACCTGCCGGCGGCGGTTCCGCCTGCGATGCGGACCGTAGTGAGTAGACCGAGCAGGGGTGTTCAGGTGACCCGTGCGCCCCTGCCGGACACGGCCGTCCTCAGATCAAGTGCGTGTTGGGCTCCAGCCCGCACAGCACGCGCCCGTACAGCTCGAGGTTCGTGTCCGGGTGCACGACGCCATGCAGACTGATCGTCTGGACATCACGCTCAATGCGTTGCATCGGCTTGTCCGAATAGATGGACGACCCACCGCTGGCGGTGTTAAGGATCTCCACCGCCTCTTTTGCAAGTTGGGTGGACACACCCAACTCCATGCGCGCGAGGGCACGCTCCTGAATGCTCCAGGACTCGCCATTGCGGACCTTGCTGTCCACTCGCTCGGCGGCGCGGCGCACATGGAACTCGGCCTCGTCGATTTTCATTGCGGCCCGAGCCACCTGCAGATGAGTGAGAGCGGATTCGGCCTGGTGTTCGTTGCTGGTGTAGGCGATCTTCCGGCTCGGTAGTTGCTCGAAGAAGGCGTCTCGCGCAGCCTTGGCCATGCCCAACGGGACAGCGGCGGCGCCAGCTGCAGTAATTGGAGAGAAAGGCGCCCTCCACATCAGTGAACCGGCATTCAGCCTGGAACGATGCTGGTTCTGCATCACCAAGGGGGCGATCGGCAGAATGCGCCCCTCGGGGACGAACAGGTCCGCCACGATGGTCGTCACGCTACCCGTACCGCGCAGACCCACGGTGTGCCAGTCGTCGACGATCGTCATGTCCGAGGTGGGCACGGCGAGCATCGCCGGAGCGGGCTCGCCGTCTGCACCGGCCAGTACGGCCGAGTGGATGAACCACTGGCTGTGCAGCACACCGGTGCTGAACGCCCACCTGCCGTTGAGGACGGCACCACCCTCGACCGGGGTGGCGACACCGTTCGGGCTGACGCTGCTGCCGATGAGGACGTCGGGGTCGGCGAAGATCTCGTCCTGCGTCTCGTCCGGCAACAGGCCGGCCAACCATGAGCTAATCGTCATCGTGCTCACTGCCCACCCGACGGAGCCGTCGCCGCGGGCAAGCTCGGAGATCACGTCGCAGACGGCGCCCACAGAGGACTCGAAGCCGCCGTAGCGGATCGGTACCCGCATCTTCATCAGCCCAGCATCGGCGATCGCCTGGAGCACCTCCTCGTGCAGGACCCGGTTCTCCTCCTGCCACGTTGCGTACCTGCGGATTAGCGGTACCAGCTCAGTTGCCCGGTGGACGAGCTCGGCGCTCGTCGGCGCCTCGATAGCCGTCATCAATACTCCCAACAGGATGCGAGGAAGGAACATTGCCCCTCCAAGCTGGGCGCCGATTAATTACCGGCATTAACAACTTTGACATGCTGTTACATTAGCCAACTTCTCTCAAGTTGCCGAGTTTACACTGCATCCGCATGGCCCATTAACCACAGTTTCGATAGCCGAACAGAAGACACTCCAAAGACGGAACTCGCACCATTTCTGCGGAGTGGAGGATCATTGAATGCCTTTGCCGTACGCAGAACCCGGAATGTTGTCGCAGGTCCGGGTGATGTCGGCAGACTGCCGATGATCGCATCACGGCTCAGTTCGACATCGCCCTGATCGGCCAGCGACGCCAGCGTCTGCGCCGGGCCAACCATGGACAACCAGATCCTGCGGGACCTGTTCGACGGGGTCGCCCGGGCCAGCGAGGTCCTCGTGGCTGGCCGACTGGGTCGAGCCGGAGCGCAACCACCGGCACGTCTCCCAGTCTGCCCGATCATCGGCAGCCGGGCCAGCGACAGCACCTGGTCGGCGTCGTTGCCCGCCTCGTACAGCACGTGCCGGCCAAGGTCCGACTGGTTGCCCCGGAAACCGGGGTCGATGCGGGGCTCGGCGAACATCAGACCCGCCCCGATGATTAGCTTGCCGAGCGGCGGATGTTCCGGGTTGACCTGCAGACCGCCGCCCTGCAGGTACAGCGCGGCCGCGCCCACGTACACCGGCTCGTCGATGGTCGGTGCCTGCGCCAGGGCGGTGGTGACCATCGCGAACGCCATCTGGCCCAGCAGCACGACCACGACCAGCGGTTACCACCAGCGCCGGTGCCGCCGCAGCCAACTTGGCCGCCGCTGCGGGTCCTGCGCCGCCGGGGTCGGAGGGTCATCCGGGACGTGGGGTGCATCCCGGTCGAGGACTCCCGGCTTACGCAAATGAATCACGGGCAGCGAGCCTACCGTCAGCCGCCGATCGCCAGCGCCGCCTACTCTGCCGGACGACCTGGTCTGGTTCGGTACGTCATCGATCCGATCGGCCAGCGCAGGAACATCCGCTCCTCGCCGTCGACGGTCCGGCGGTCCAGCAGTTCGGCGCCGAGCAGCAGGTACGGGCGCAGCCGCCGACGGGTGCAGGTGGCGTAGGCGACGTCGAAGCCGCGCGACGCCAGGTCGCGGTAGCCGACGTCGCGGATGAACCCGGTGTACGTGGCACGGGTCCAAGTGCGCCCGCCACCGGCGTGCATGACGTTGAGGATCTCGCAGACCCGACCACCGGCACGGCCCGCGTCCGGTGACATGGGCGGGCTGAACCCGAAGGAGGCGGACTGCAACCCGCGTTCGACGGCGACGCTGACCGCCATGGCCCCGATCAGCCGGCCGGTGGGCTGCCGCCAGCAGTAGACGACCTGGTCCTGGTACGGGATCCGGGTCCGCAGCCGTCGCCCGGTGTCGTCCCACTCCCAGATCAGCCGGACCAGCCGGTTGTCGGTCAGGCCGACGTAGGCCCGGTAGAAGTCCCCTTCGTACTCGGCGACCTGTGCCGGGTCGGCCGGGTCGAGCACGCCGTAGAAGGTGCCGTCGCCCGCAGCGAGGGCGTTCATGCCGGACCCACCAGTTCGACGTTCATGAGCAGCCCGTGCCGGAGATACTGGGTGACCGCCGGTGCCGCCTCGACCGGATGCCCGTCGACCGGTGTCAGCCGCACCCGCTGCCCGGCGACCGCCAGCACCGTCAGCATCTCGGTGATCGCGAAGTTCGTGCCGATGCACTTGCGCTGCCCGGCGGCGAACGGCAGGTAGGCGCGCCGCTGGTCGGTGGTCAGCCGGCCCGGCGCGAAGCGGTGCGGGCAGAAGGAGTCCGGCTCCGGCCAGTACTGCGGCATCCGGTGCAGGGTGTGCAGCGGGATCACGAGGTTGTCGCCCTGGTGGATCCGCCGGCCGTCGATGTCGTCGTCGGCGGTGGCGGTGCGGGTGAGGGTGTAGACCGGCGGGTAGAGCCGCATCGACTCCTGGATCACCTGCCGGGTGTAGTCCAGGGTGCCCAGGTCGTCGTAGGTCGGGGCCCGTCCGCCGAGCACCCGGGCCAGTTCCTCACGGAACCGGCCCGCGATCTCGTCGTCGTGTTGGCCGAGCAGGTGCCAGGTCCAGGCCAGCGCGGTCCCGGTCGTCTCGAAGCCGGCGAAGAACAGGGTGACGACCTGGTCGCGCAGTTCCCGGCGGCGCCGGCCGGCCTGTTCGCCGTAGGCGCGGATCAGATCGCTCAGGATGTCGGGGTACCGGTCGGTGTCGGCCAGCCGTTCCTCGATCCGCTCCGCCACGAAGTCGTCCACCGCCCGCAGATGGCGGGCGAACCGGCGGTGCAGCCGGGTGGGGAACCACAGTGGCACCGTCACCGGGCTGATGTTGCGGCGGACCACCACTTCCAACCCGACCCGTACGGTGTCGACGAAGTCGTTGGCGGTCGTCTTCGGATCGTGGCTGAACAGCGCCACGGCCATGACCCGCATGGCCAGGGTCTGCATGTCGCTGAACACGTCGACCGGTTCGCCCCGCTCGCGGGCGCGGTCCCAGCCGTCGACGACCTCGGTCACCAGGGTGGCGGTGATCTCGACGACGCGTTCGAGCAGCGCCCGGTTGAACACCGGCTGGGTCAGCGTCCGCTGCCGCCGCCACATCTCGCCGTCACTGCAGATCAGTCCCTGGCCGATGATCAGCGACAGGTTGTCGTGCTGCAGGCTGCGACCGTAGCCGGGCAGGTTCCCGATGAACACCCGCTGGTTGGCGTCCGCATCGGCCAGCAGCGTGAAGACCCGGTGCAGTACGCGGTACCGGACGAATCCGTCGTGGTCGGCGACCAGCCGTTTCTGCACACCCAGCAGGTCGGCGCGCAGCGCGCTCAGCCGCAGCCGCAGCGGCGGGTGGTCACTTCGCGGCACTGTCGACGCCTTCCTGCAGCGCGAGGGTCTCGGTGACGAACGTGTCGTCGAGGCCGGCGGCGTTCTCGATCAGTCCAGCCAACGTCTCGGCGAACCGGGCGCCGGGTGCGCCGTCGACGATGTCGTGGTCGACGGTGAGGGTGACGCTGAGGGTCTTTCGGGGCGCGGCGGCGCCGTCGATCCACCGCACCTTGTCGTACCTTCCGCCGACGATGAGGGTGCTGGTCAGGAAGGAGATGGAGATGCCCCAGGACGGTCGCGGGCTGATGAAGGAGCCGACGTTGGACAGGCCGACGGTGCCCCACTGGCGTTTGACCCGGGCCGGGTCGCGCCGCATCCACCACCAGAGCGCCCGCCGGGCCGGGCGCGGCAGCCGCAGGAGCTGGCGGCGTCGACGGACCCCTTCGTCGTCGTACAGGTCGGTACGGGCAGCGGCGCGCATCTCGTGGTTGACCTGCGCCAGACTTTTGCGATTCGCGGCCCGCACGACGTAGATGACCGGCACCAGCGACCCGTCTGGCTTGCGCTTTTCCAGCAGCGTGTTTACGTCCACGTCGTCGAAGACGACCAGCTTGCGGCGTCCCTTGCGGAAGGCGTGCAGCATCTTGTGCTCACCGACGGCATGGCCGAGGCAGTAAACCAGAAAGGCGGTGAACGACAGCCCGTCGGGCACCTGGGCCCGGTAGTGCGCGACCAACTCCATCGGGCGGGACACGTCGAACTCCACCATGCCGTGCGCCATGTGGGTTCGGTGACCGACGCTCAGCGCGTCAACCACGAGTTCCCGGATACGCGGCCAGGGCAGTTCCTGGAACGGAGCAGCATTCATCGTGGCTTGTCTCTATCGTTCGGTGGACGGTTCGGAGGGCAGGTCCGTCGTCCGGTTGCGGCGCTCGAAAGTGTGCAGGAAGTCGACCAGCCGTTCGACCGACTCGACGGTCACCGCATTGAACAGGCTGGCCCGGCAGCCACCCACCGAGCGGTGCCCGGCCAGCCCGGCGATACCGGCCTGCTGCGCCTCGGCCAGGAACTCCGCCAGCAGCTGCGGGGTGGGCAGGTCGAACACCACGTTCATCAGCGAGCGCGACGCCGGGTCGACGGTGGTGCGGTAGAACGGGACGCCGTCCAGGTAGTCGTAGAGGATCTGCGCCTTGCGTCGGTTGATCCCGCCCATGCTGGCCAGCCCGCCGATTTCGTCGGCCAACCAGCCCAGCATCAACCAGGTGACGTAGATGGCGAAGGTCGGCGGGGTGTGGAAGTTCGACCCGTGTCGTCGGTGCACCCGGTAGTCGAGCACCGCCGGCAGCTCACCGACGATGTCGTCCAACATGCGCCGGCGCGCGACCACGACGGTCACTCCGGCGACGCCGATGTTCTTCTGCGCGTGGGCGTAGACGACGTCGTACGCCGCCGGGTCGAAGGTGTCGGACATCAGGTCGGAGCTCATGTCCGCGATCACCGGCACCGCGACGGCGGGTGCCTGGTGGAACTGGGTGCCCTCCACCGTGTTGTTGGTGACCAGGTGCAGGTAGCGGGCGTCCGGCCGGGGCCGGATCGAGCCGTCCGGTGGAACGTAGGTGTGGTCCCGGTCGGCGGAGGAGGCCACTACCGCCACGTCGCGTCCGAGGGTCCGTGGCTCACGGATCGCCTTGGCGGCCCAGTACCCGGTGTCGACGTAGTCGACCGGGTCACCGGGTGCCGAGAAGTTCATCGGGACCATTGCGAACTGGAGCGATCCGCCACCCTGCAGCAGCAGAACGTCGGACTCGTCGCCGAGGCCCAGCAGGCGACGGACCCGTTCGGTCGTGTCGGCCAGGAGGAACTCGACCTCGGGTGCCCGGTGGCTGATCTCCATCACGCTCATCCCGGTGCCCTGGAAGTCGTCGAGTTCGACGCGGATGCGTTCCATGACGCTGCGGGGCAGGCCGGTCGGTCCCGCGTAGAAGTTCGCAACCGCACGGTTCGCTGACACCGACTCCACCTCACCACCGCCCTTGATTTGGTGGGCGGCGCCAAGATCATCGCACGGTCGGACTGCTGATACCTGAGGCGGAAATGAGGGAAATATGAGGGATCCCTGGTGGGCCGCAGGGTGGCGGGATGCCCCCTGCAGCCCATCGGTTCACTGTGCGTCTGATCGGGTCCTCCGGCCCGGGATCACCGTCGCCGCCGGTGTCAGGCGCAGATCGCCTGGATCGCCAGACCGTCGGTGGGTACTCCGGTCAGTGAGAGGCGAACTGAGGTGAGGCCGGCGTCCATGTAGAGCGAGCTCAGGAAGGTCTGCCCGGAGGCACCGGGCCCGGTGGCCGCACCGACCGAGTGCACCTGCTCACCAGCCGGGCAGGAGTCGCTGGCCGAGGCGACCCCGGTCTGCACCGACCCTTCGGCCGCCGCCCCCACCGGGTTCGCGCAGATGGCGTACGCGGTGACCCGCTGGCTGCCCGAGCAGCCCGCAGCGGTGCTGCGGGTCGGCGACGAGGAGTAGGCGGAGTTCCCGGGGACGATGTTGTAGCGCAGCGGCGCGTTCGGCAGTTTCCCGCCGGTCAGCCGGGCCGCGATCGAGTCGGCTGCCTGCCACGCCATCGGGGTGCCCGAGGCGCACGACATCCGCAGCGGCTTGCCGCCGGGGCCGATCGCCCGGGCCGCGTCGCCGACGGCGTACACGTCCGGATGCGACACCGAGCGCATGGTGCCGTCGACCACGATCTGGCCGCTGTCGGCGAGCGTCAATCCGGTGGTACGGGCGATCGGGTGGACGGCGAACCCGGCGGTCCAGACGGTGACCGCAGCCGGGAGGGCACCGCCGCCGGCGGTGGTGACCCGGTCGGCGTTGACGCCGGTGACGGCGGTGTGCTCGTACACGGTGATGTCGAGCCCGGCGAGGACCTTGCGCAGATGCGCGCGGCCCTTCGGCGAGAGGGCGTCGCCGAGGCCGTCGCGCACGGCGAGGGCGACGTCGAGGTCGGGGCGGGCCTCGGCGATCTCGGTCGCGGCTTCCAGGCCGGTCAGGCCGCCGCCGACCACGACGACCGGCTGCCTGGCGGCGAGGCCGGCCAGGCGGGCCCGCAGCCGCAGCGCGCCGGGCCGGCTGGCGATCTCGGCGGCGTGTTCGGCGCCGCCGGGGACGGCTCCCGGGTTCCAGCCGCTGCCGAGGGGTAGACGAGCGTGTCGTAGCCCAGCTCGTTGACTCCGCTGCCGTCGGAGCCGTCGCTGGCCGCGTCCGTGACCGTGACCGTCCTGGTGTCGACGTCGACGCCGGTGACGTTGGCGATCCGCAGCTCGACGCCGGTGCCCGCGAACATCTCCCGCAACGGCCGGGGCTTGAGGTCCTGACCGGTCGCCAGCTGGTGCATGCGTACCCGCTCGACGAAGTCGGGTTCGGCGTTGACGACGGTGATGGCGACGTCTGCGGGGTCGAGCCGCCGGGCGAGGCGGCCGGCGGCGACGGCTCCGGCGTAGCCGGCGCCGAGGACGATGATGCGGTGCCGCATGTCCTGCTCCTGTCTGTCTGCACGGGATGTGACAGCACCTGAACCGGGCAGCCCCGCGTTTGCTGACGCGGCAGCGGCGTGAAGCACCTCACACGGTGTGATCAAAAGGCGGTGAACAGCGGCTCCCCGTGGTCGGCGGCGGCCCAGGACGCGGTGGTCCGGTGCAGCTTGTCGGGGTTGACCTGGCTGCGGATGGCGGCCACACCGTCGGCGGTGACCTGCAGGCACATGACGCCGACGACCCGGCCGTCGATGACGACCACGACGGCCGGGTCACCGTTGGCGGTCCAGGCGTACACCTCGGGTGAACCTCCGAGCAGGGCCCGTTTGGCCGCACCCGGGGTGAACAGGCCGCGCAGGAACTTCGCGACCGCGACGGCACCGACGACCGGTGTGGCGCGGGCCGGGACGTGTCCGCCGCCGTCACCGATCGAGACGGCGTCGCCGGTGAGCAGCTGGACCAGTGGTTCGATCCGACCGCTGGTGGCGGCGGACAGGGACTCTTCGACGACCCGCCGGGCGGCGGCCCGGTCGACTTCGGCGCGGGCCCGGCCGTCGGCGAGGTGCCGTCGGGCCCGGTGCAGGATCTGCTGGCTGGCGGCTTCGGAGACGCCGAGGATGCCGGCGATGTCGCGGTGCGGGTAGTCGAACGCCTCCCGCAGGACGTACACGGCCCGCTCCTGCGGCGTCAGGCGTTCCATCAGGGCGAGGACGGCGTACGAGACGGATTCGCGCTGTTCGGCGGTGTCGGCCGGGCCGAGCATCGGGTCACCGGCGAGCAGCGGCTCGGGCAGCCACTGGCCGACGTACGTCTCGCGGCGGGCCCGCGCGGAGGTCAACTGGTTGAGGCACAGGTTGGTGAGGACCTTTGTCAGCCAGGCCTCGGGGACGTCGATCCGGTTGACGTCGGCGGCCTGCCAGCGCAGGAACGTCTCCTGTACGGCGTCCTCGGCCTCGCTGGCGGAGCCGAGCAGCCGGTACGCGATCGCCGCCAGGCGTGGCCGGGCTGCCTCGAACCGGTCGACGTCGTCCGCCGTCAGTGCCATGGCCCCGATGGTAGGCCCGGCCTTCGACCCGGCCGCCAGACGCGACGACCCGGGCACGGGACCGGGGTCAGTTCAGTTGCTCGACCTCGCGGTCGCCCAGTGGGGCGGCCAGGCGTACCAGGACAGCCGATTCCAGGGCGATCGCCGGGCACTCCTGGTCAGCCGCTTCAGGCAGCCGGCCCACCCGGATCTGGACGCGCACCGCCGTCTTGCTCTCCTGCACCTGCGGCTCGGCGCCGTAGCAGTCGGCGGGACCGGCGGTCACGGTGAACTCGAGCGTACGGTCGTCGACGGCTCGCCAGGTGCGCCAGGCGACGACCTGCGGGGCGACCAGGTCGTCGCGGACCGGCAGCGCCCCCGGGCTCGTTGCGGCGTCCGGCGCCTGGGTGGCGGTGGTGCCGTCGCCGTCGTCGCCGGGCTCGGCCGCCGGGCCGCAGGCGCTCAGCGCGACGACCGCCCCGACCAGCAGTACGGCTGTCAAGCGAGGCGGTCGTCGCGTCAGCATCGGCTCAGATTACCAGTCGCCGTTGGCGGCGTTCGTGCCGTCGAGGACCGCCGTGTCGAAGTACGGCCCCCGGTTCACTCCGCTGCCGTCAACGGTGGACATGACCGATCGGACATAGCCGAGGCCGTTGGCGTTGCTGTAATTCCAGATCCACGGACCGCCCGAGGAACCGCCGCCGAAGTTGCAGGTGATCTTCGAACGGTCGTCGAGAATGCTGTTGTCGACGGCGGTGCCCCAGCAGGCCCACATCTTGTCCCCGCCGTCGCGGTTGCTCGGGTAACCGAAAATGGACACGTCGAACTCGGTGCCGCCGTTGTAGGCGAGGCCGTGCCCGCCGACGGTGTCGACGACCGTCGTGTTCCAGTCACCACCGGAGAACGTGGTCACCCAGCCGACGTCCCGGTTGAGGTTGCTGTTGTTCATCCATTCGTTGAACGTCCGCAACCGGTACGCCTGGAACCGGCCGACCGGGTCGTGGTCGGCGTTGAAGGCGTTGTATTTCGGCACGAAGACGAGGTTGCTCAGCCAGTCACCGCCCTGGCCGCTGTGGACACAGTGGCCGGCGGTGATCAACACCCGCTTGGACGAGGTGGCGACCGCAGACCTTTATAGATCATCAAGGCGTACCTGGTGAATCTTGGACCAGCGAGCCCGTAGGGCTGGTCCTATCAGGTGAAGCCGACCATGAACGGGGTGTTGACCGGGCTGCCGGCGCTGTCCGCGCAGGTCATTACGGGTGTGGTCAGCAGAACTCGACCGGGTCACCGGAGCGGATGACGCCGAATTCCACCGGACGCGCGTACACCCCGGCGCACGGCAGAAAGCCGACGCCCTCCAGACGCAGCCGGTTGTGCCGGCTCAGAACCTGCAAAAGCGCGACGTCTCGCTCGACGTCACCGTGCCGCAGCGCCGGAACCACGCACCGTGGAGTCGCGATGACGACCTCGGCGACCACGTCGGGGCCGATCCGCAGCCGCCGCCCCGGCCAGAGGTTCTCGACGAACCCAGCACCCGGGTCGGGCACCTCGACGACGATGTTGGGCCGAAAGCGCCGGCTGTCTGCCGGCCGACCCGAGTGGGCCGCGAGACTGGCCAGCGTCGCGGTCGTCATCAGGTGCAGCGGCGCGAAGTCGAAGAACGTGCCCGGTGGGGAGCCGACAGCCAGCATGGATTCGGCGGTCTCCGCGATGCGCAGGTCGTCGTCGGTGCGTACCTGGGCCGGGTCCATCCGTTCGATGGTCGCGCCCGGCGCGGCCCGGTCGAGCAGCCGCACGTCCCGGCCCAGCAGCGTGGACAGCGCCGGATCGGGGTGACCGGTCACCGTCACGGTCTCGGTCGTACCGTCCGCCATGGTCAACCGGACCGCCGGGGCGCCGGCGGAGTCGGGGGGCGTCAGCGTGGACCGTACGGTCAGCATGTCCCGCCACAGGCGCGGGTTCTTGGCACTGGCCACCTTGCCGGTGACACAGTCGAGCACCGCGAAGGACCGGTCGCCGGCGATGCCCGCCTCGTCCATGTACGCCTGGTCCAGGTCCTCTCCCAGCATCGACTTGACCGGATAGCGCGACAGCTGCCGCACCGTGCCCACCCGACGATCGTGACCCATGCCCAGGAAACCTAGCTGAAGGTCTGCAGCCCGCCGGAGGTTGCCGCTGCGCATCGGATCAACCGCAACCGTCCGCAGCCCTCGATGTGGGGCACGTCCCAAGCCACCCCGGGCCCGGCTCCGACGGCCGCTACTGCTGTGATCATGGCCGACAGCGCCCACCACTTCTCGCTAGACTCGTCGGGCATGGGCCTGCTCACCTTCAGCATCAACCTCACCCTGGACGGTTGCGTCGACCACCGGGAAGGGATCGCCGACGACGAGACGCACGCCCTGTTCACCCGTCTCATGGACGAGAGCGGGGCGATGCTGTGGGGCCGCGTCACCTACGAGATGATGGAGAGCTACTGGCCGGCCGTCGCCCGCGGCGACCGGGAGGCGCCGCCGGCCGTCCGCGAGTGGGCGGTGAAGCTGGAGGCCAAATCCAAGTACGTGGTGTCGTCGACCCGCACGGACTTCCCGTGGACCAACAGTCACCACATCGCCGGTGATCTGCGCGAGGGCGTGCAGAGGCTCAAGGACGCGACTCCGGCCGGGGTCCTGCTCGGCAGCGGCACGCTCGCGACCGAGCTCGACCGGCTGGGCCTGATCGACGAGTACCAGCTGCTCGTCCATCCCAGGATCGCCGGCCACGGCCCGACCCTGTACCAGGGCGGGCTGCCCGGCACCCGCCAGCTCGAACTGCTCTCGGCGCAGCCGCTGCGCAACGGCGCGGTGGCCCTGCACTACCGCCGCGCTCGCTGAATCACCGGGTACGGTCAGCAGAACTCGACCGGGTCACCGGAGCGGATGACGCCGGCCTCAAGCGGGCGGGCGTATACCCCGGCGCACGGCAGAACACCGACGCCCGCCAGGCGCAGCCGGCACCTCGACGACGATGTTGGGCCGGAAACGCCGGCTGTCGACCGGCCGACCCGAGTGGGCCGCGAGGCCGGCCAGGGTCGCGGTCGTCATCAGATGAAGGGGCGCGAAGTCGAAGAACGTGCCCGGTGGGGAGCCGGCAGCCAACATCGAGCTGCCGGTCTGCGCGTGTGACAGGTCGTCGTCGGTGCGTACCTGGTCCGGGTCCATCCGTTCGATCGTCGCGCCCGGCGCGGCCCGGTCGAGCAGGCGCACGTCCCGGCCCAGCAGCGTGGACAGCGCCGGATCGCGGTGGCCGATGACCGTCACGGTCTCGGTCGTACCGTCCGCCATGGTCAGCCGGACCGCCGGGGCGCCGGCGGCGTCGGGAGGCAGCAACGTGGACCGTACGGTGAACATGTCCCGCCACAGGCGCGGGTTCTTGGCACTGGCCACCTTGCCGGTGACACAGTCGAGCACCGCGAAGGACCGGTCGCCGGCGTTGCCCGCCTCGTCCACGTACGCCTGGTCCAGGTCCTCTCCCAGCATGGACTTCACCGGGTAGCGCGACAGCTGCCGGACCCTGCCAACCCGACGATCGTGACTCATGCCAAGGAACCTAGCCGAGCATCTGAGGCTGTCGGTCAGCTCCTCGTGAGGTTGGTGACGAGGGTGCGCAGCCAGGGCTGCGCGAGTGCGTGGTCGCGTCCCACGGCGCGGGCGACGCCGTGGCGGCCGGCCCGACTGCGTCCGTACGCCACCAGCGCGGCGGCCTCCGCAAGGGCCTGCCGGGTGCGCTCGTCGCGGCCGGGCCCGGTGTCTTCGGCCAGCCACCGGTCGGGGTAGAACGAGCGGGTCAGCTTCACCTGACGGTCGCCGAAGTGCGACCACACCCACGGATCCAGCGACACGTTGGTCACGGCGGCGGGCAGCGTCCGGGTCCAGTCGGCGTGCTGCTGCCACCGGTACGTCTTCGGACTGGTCCTGGTCCGGCGGGTGACACCTACGAAGCGCAGCTTGCGGCGGATGACCGGCCATGGCTCGCGTTCGGCGTCGATCCAGTCGCGCAGCAGGGTGAACAGTTCGGTAAACGTCGCACCCCGGTGCACGACGTCTACCAGCACCGCTGGCCGGTCCCGTCGGGCCAGCGCGTGTGGCGTCAGCCCGACCGCGTCGAGGAACCGTCTCCCCTGGCTCACCTCGGCGAAGGTCAACGGACGCCGCCGCCACCGGCTCCCGGACCTGACCGCCGGCCGCTGGAACGACAGCGGCAGCCGATGAAGTCGCTGCACGCCGACGGGTCCGGCGAGGACTCCGCCGAGCAGGTCGAACATCGAGTCCAACGATCTGCCGACGAAGTACAGGTCACCGTTTCCGCTGCGGGCCAGCACCTTCCCGGTGCAGGTGACGAGCTCATCGAGGAACCACAGGTCCGGCGGCGCGGCACCGTCGAGCATCGTTCCGAGTTGGTCCGGTGTGACCAGGTCCCACCGGAACGGCACACTCTCCTGCCAGGTCTGCACTACCAGGTGAAGCCGACCGTGAACGGGGTGTTGACCGGGCTGCCAGCGCTGTTCAGGCAGGTCACGCCGACCTTCATGTCGGTGGTGCCGACCGGATGCCAGTACTGCACGTGGCAGTGTGCGTCCTGATAGCCGAGCGCGTACGCCACGGCGTGCCCGGAGTAGTCGATGATCTGCGGGAAGACCATCTCGTACCGTCCGGTGCCGGTGCGGGTGACGGCGTAGTCGCCGCTCACCGAGCTGTCGTTGGTCCAGGTGATCGCCGGTGCCGGCCCACCCGACGGGTACGTGTCGTCGACCGTCGCCAGCGCCGTCGGGGCGATCTGCTGCAGCAGGTTGTGGATCGTCCAGGTGATGGTGAACCGGGAGTCGACGAAGGCTCCGGAGGCGTCCCGGCACCGCACCCGGGCGATCCCGTCGGCCAGGTACGAGTCCACCTTGCACTTCACGGCCGCCGAGGTGTAGGCGGTGATCTGGTAGAACGTGGTCTGGGTCCGGGCGGCCGAGGCGGGCAGCTCCACCGCGTACGAGCCGGGCGCGTCCCGCGCCACCCACGGGGTGCCGCCGCCGGCGTCGTAGCGGTACCAGCCGCTCGGGGTGTACATCGACGAGGTCGGACTGTTGGACCAGAGGTACGACACGCCGTCGACGGCGAGCGTGGAGCCACTGGCTTCGACGAAGTTCGCCACGAAGTACGCATCCTGCCGGGCACCGCCGGCCCCGAAGCAGTACACGTTGACCAGCAGATCGGCACCGGACGGGTACCAGGAGCCCACGGTGCAGAACCGGGCCGCCGCGCCGTACGCCTGGGCGTGGGCCACTCCCCCGCCGCCGGTCACCAGCGAGCCGAGCCCACCGAACCGCACCTGGTATGCGCCGGCACCGGACCGGGTCACGGTGATCGGCCCGCCGCCGGGATTCTTGGCGTACGAGTAGTAGGTGCGGCCGCCGGAGGTCCACGTCGGCACCGTGTAGCTGGCGGCGGTGGGGTTGCTGGCCCACACGTAGCTGGTGACGGCCGGGGTGACGGCCGCCGCAGCCGGTACAGCCGCCGTGACGGTGGCGGCCGCGCCGACCGCCGCGGCACCGAGGACGGTCGCGATTCGTCGGAGAAGCCCACTGATCATGGCCCCGACGCTAACCACCGCCGTCAACCGTCCGCGCCGGTCACCTCGCGTCCCGGGTGACCGGCTGACCCAACGGACCGATTCCGATCAGCCCACTGCGGTGACGATGTCGGCGACCTGCTGGGGCATGGACAGGAAGGGCGTGTGGGACGCGTCGAGCGCCTCGACGGACGTCGGGTTGTCGGGGAACGCGGCGTCCGCGTCGACGATGAACTTCTGCTGGAGCGCGGGCCTGATCGCCATGTCCTGGGCGCAGGTGACGTAGGTGCGGGGGACGGAGCCCCAGCCGGACCGGGTCAGGGCGGTGGCGCCGAGCGCGATACCGGCCGGCGCGTCGGGGGTCAGCAGTGCGATGGCCGCGTCGGCAGAGTCTGGATCGATGTCGCCGAAGAACACGCTTCGAAGCTGCTGACGGTAGCCGGGCTCGACGGACCCGACGTCCAGCCTGAGCGCACCGACCGCGACGGGGTCCGCGCACAGCGACGGCCCGATGAGTTCGCCGGCGTTCTCCGGCATGTCGATGTAGGCGATCGCCGGTAGGCCCGACGCCGGCATGAACGCCGTCAGGTATACGGCATGGGCGACCAGCTCGGGTGCCTGCTCGGCCACCCGGGTCAGCACCGTGCCGCCCATGCTGTGCGCCACGACCGTCACCGGGCCGCCCCGGCCGACCTGCTTGAGCTGCGCGACGAGCAGGTCCCCGGCCTGGTCGAGGTCGACGGCGGCCACCGGGGAGACCTCGGTGGCGATCGCCTGCGGGTCGAACGGGCGCGCGTAGACCGAACGGGGCCGCCGGGCCCGCAGGCCGTGCCCGGCCATGTCCACTGCGACACTGGCCCGGCCGGCTGCCGCGACGCAGGCGGTGACTTCACTCCAGCACCAGGAGCCGTGCCAGTATCCGTGCAGGAACAACAACGGTGTCGACGAACTCATAGGAATCCCTTTGTGAGGCGCGCTCAGCTGATCGGTGGAACCGCCGGGCCAGGGGTGTCGACGACCCGCCGTGAGCGTACTCTTCCGTACGACGCCTCCGCAGACGAACCGAGCCCCCTGCTCACAGCCGAACTGCCAGCCGCCGCAGCCGGCACTGCGGGCGTGACTACACGGCCGCGCCGACTCCCCGCAGCACCGAGGACGGTCGCGATCCGTCGGGAAAGCCCACTGATCATGCGCCGACGCGAACCACCGGCGTCGTCCGTGCGCGCCACGTCGCGTCCCGCCAAACCAATAGGTCTGTCGCGCAACGACTACAACGCCGACTCGTCGAGGATGCGGCGCATGGACCCGAGGGGAAGCTGCGGGTTGGCGGCGGCTTCGTCGACGACCTCGGGATCAGCATCGGCGAGCAACTGCTCCAACAGGGCCGGGGTGGCATGGGCGTGCCGCGCCGCTCCGCGCCGGATGAATGCCTCGGAGTCGGCGGCAAGCCGTTCCAGCACCGCTGTCGGCAGGTCAGGATCCTCAAGGGCGATGTACCGGATATGAGGGTCCGGATCGTCGGCGAAGGCCCGCAGCCGGTGGCGTGGAAAGTTCGGGTGCTCGACGATCGGCGGCCGGATATGGAACATCGCGCCACCCGTACGCACGAGTCGTTCAAGGACGGCGGCGGGGGCGTCCGGCCGGGCGGCGGCGTACCGGCGCACCCGCAGGTCCGGGTCGTTGTCGAGCCGTTCCCAGGCGGCGTCCGGCAGGTCACGGCAGCTCGCCAGCACCCGACGGAACGGCGGATGCGGACAGTCCAGGTACGCCAGCCGCTCGGTAATCGGCACCTCACGGAGCCAGCCCGGTTCGTCGAAGTTCCAGCACAACGCAACGTAGGCGGCGATGCTGCCAGCGTCGGCCTCGGCCGCCACCAGCGCGAACAGCCGGTCTCTCGTGTCGGCGTCGATGTGCCGGCTGTACGCGACCGCCACCCGCACCTGCGGATCGTCCAACTCGATCAGCAGCTCGACCGCCTCGGCAGGCAGCTCAGGGTTGGCTGCCACCGCCCGACACGCTTCGAGATCCCCGCTGCTGATCAGCTCGGTCGCCTGCTTGACGGTCAACGGCACATAGCGCGCGACGTTGACCCGGGTAGCCGGGTCAGTGAGGCACCTCTCCCGCCATTCGACGGGTACCCCCGGATGGCGGCGCAGGGTCGCCGCAGCACGTACCAAGGGATCGGGGTCGGCGAGCAACCGCAGATGCACCGCGAGTGGCCGATCAGCCCAGGTGTCCGCGACCGCCGCCCGGAGCTTCGGATCCGGCGAGTCGACCAAGTTGGACCGGCTCTCCCCGAAGGTTTCCTCAAGCGACTCGATGCCCAGCGACGAGTTCAGGTCCACCAGGTCCCGGACGAAGTTGGCGTGGGCGTGTCGGATGGCAGGATCAGGATGCTCGGCGATCACGTTCCGCATCCGGGTGGAGATGCGCTCGCCGTTGAGGTGGATGGCCGACTCGCTTCCGCCGTGCTCCAGCAGAGCTTCCACGACGGTGTCTGCCAGCCGACCTCGCCGCAGCGATATCCCGTGGCGGCCGGCAGCATGGGCTGCCAGGCGTACCAGGAGATCGTCCGGGGTCGCCGGGTTCCTCCCCAGCCCGGACAGCTGGGGATGCCTCACGTTCGTCACGACGCCACGGTAGTTGCACGTGTCCGTCCCATCCGGCCTGGCATCAGGCGGGGTTGGGGCAGCTGCACCGAAGCCCCGGTTCACGTTCGTCGGTGCGCCGATGCCGGATGGCGTGGGCGTGACGGCCGACCTGTCGCAGCTGGTCGGCGGTCAGGCGGCGGGCCGCCCAGATCAGCTCGGCGACCTCGGCCGCGTCCGGGTGCGTCGGCTGGTCGACTCCAGCCAGGTCGATTCCGGTCAGCGTGCTGAGGTCGTCCCAAGCAACGTCGAGGAACGCGGCGAACCCGGCCAGCAGCTCGGGTGTCAACACCTTCTCGGCACCGCCGATCAAGCCGATCGTCGACCCCGACAGCGCCGGACCGTTGCCGATGCCGAACAGGTACTTGGCGGAGCCGTGCAGAATCAGGTTCCGGTTGTGCAGCAGCCGCACCACCAGGCCAGCGGCACCGCGCAGGCGCCGGTGTCGCGGTGGCACCGCTGGCGGCGAGGCCGGGCGGGGTTGCTGCGGCATCGCGCGTACGAGTTGGTGCAGTTCCGGCACGGCACCCGGCAGGTACGTCAACGACCAGGCCAGCGATCCGAGCGTGCTCGACGCGGTGGCGTCCAGCGGGGTGAGATCGTCCGGCACCGGCTGACCGGCGATCACGAACAGGTCGCTCCGATGCAGGCCAAGGACGGGTCCGAGCCCGACGGAGCAGCACCGGGTCCGGCTCGCCGGGGCATCAGCGTGATCCAACCGTGTCCGGCCCGCGCCGGCAAGGTGCACTCTCGACTGTCAGCCGGTCGGCCCATTCCGGGCTGCGCCGCCCGCCGAGCAAGATGACCGGGTGAAGGCGTTCGTGGGGGTCACCGACGGCGAGTGGCGCAGCTTCCTCGCCGCCCGACCGCAGATCAACGAGGTCAACTTCTGGCGGCCGGGCGGCGGCAGCTTCAAGGTCCTGACCCCCGGCGAGCCGTTCTTCTTCAAGAGCCGCTACCCGCACAATCGGATCGTCGGCGGCGGCTTCTTCAGCGGCTTCGCGAAGCTGCGGCTCTCGGAAGCGTGGGGGCTGTTCGGGGAGGCCAACGGCGCGGGTTCCCTGGCCGACATGGCCCGCGACATCGGCAAGTACCGCAGGGATCCGATCGGCCCCGGCGAGGACCCGGTCATCGGCTGCATCTTCATCCGCGACACGGTCTTCTTCCCCGAGGGCCGTCAGCCGGAGCCCCCGCCGGAGTTCTCGCCGAACCTCACCCAGGGCAAGACGTACGACCTGTCGTCGGGCACACACTTCGACTACTTCGAGCAGTTGACGAAACTCCTGCTCGGCGGCGAGGTCCGCGTCGATCCGGAGGGTGCCTGGCACCGGCCGGGTCCGGTGTTCGGCGACCCCCGGCTCCGGCCGCAGCGCCTCGGGCAGCAGTCGTTCAAGGCGGTCGTCCTTGACACGTACTCCCGGCGCTGCGCGATCACCGACAGCAAGCTGCGGCCGGCGCTGCAGGCCGCGCACATCCGCCCGGTGGCCGCCGGCGGCGAGCACCGCATCGACAACGGCATGCTGCTGCGGGCCGACGTACACATCCTGTTCGACCAGGGCTACCTGGGCGTCGACCCGAAGTACCGGCTGCTGGTCAGCCGACGCCTGCGCGACGACTTCGGCAACGGCGAACAGTTCTACGCCCGCGCCGGCACCGAGATCGCCGTACCCGAGCAGAAGGCCCGCCGCCCCGACCACGACCTGCTCGAATGGCACACTGACACGGTCTTCCAGCACTGAAGCTCGGGCCCGGAGGCCAGTCGTGGTGCCGCGTACCGTTGCCGTCAGTCTCGTCGTCGGTGCCGTCCTTGTCGGCGGGGCGCTGTTCGTCGCCGCCCGCGTCGGCGGCGGCCCGGATCCGGCGGCCGAGACGAACGCGACCCCGGCCGCCGCCGGGGTCACCCTGCCGCCGGTCGACGCCCGGTTCGACTACCAGATCGGCGATCCGTACGCCCCACCGAGCGGCGTCACGGTGGTCAGCCGCGACCGCGAGGCGGACCCGGCCGCCGGCCTCTACACCATCTGCTACGTCAACGCCTTCCAGGTCCAGCCCCACGAGGTCACCTGGTGGCAGCGCAACCACGACGACCTGCTGCTACGCGACGCCGACAGCGAGTACGTCGTCGACGGCGACTGGAACGAGATCCTGCTCGACATCTCCACCGCCGCGAAACGCACCGCGATCGCCGACATCGTCAACACCTGGATCGACGGCTGCGCCGCCAACGGCTTCCAGGCCGTCGACCCTGGATATTCACGGGGTCGTGATCTTGTAACGGTTTCGTGAGGCCCGGAAACGCGGAAGTGCCTGCCAGGCAAGGGAAAATGGTGATTGCGACATCTACCAGGATCTCTAGCGAGGAGGCACTTCCGACGTGCGTGAGCTTACCGGATGGTCGAAGGACCTGCGTGTCACCGCCGACGGTGACGGGGTGGTGGCGATGGTCGGGGTGGCGGGCCTACGCATGCTCGCCGACCGCACCGGCCTGACGGCGGGCATCTCCACCGTGCTAGCCAGGCCGGGATTCGATCCGGTCCATGACCGGGGCCGGGTCCTGACTGACATCGCGTGTTCGATCGCCGCTGGCGGGACAGACGTGTACGACATCGAGGCGCTACGGGCCCAGGCCGCGTTGTTCGGGCCGGTGGCCTCGGACACCACCGCCCTGCGCGCGCTGGGTGAGATCAGCGACAGCGGTCTGCACCGCATCGACGCCGCGCGGGCGAAGTCGCGCGCGCATCTGTGGAGCCTGCTACCGGCCGGCGTGCCGGAGGCGACCTACGCCGGTGGCCTGAGCATGGGCGGGACGATCGTGCTGCGGGTGGACGGCACCATCACCGTGGCCCATTCCCGCAAGGAACACGCCGAGGCGACGTTCAAGAAGACGTTCGGGTTCCACAGCCTCGGCGTGTGGATCGACAACACCGGTGAACTGGCCGCCCTGATGCCCCGCCCCGGCAACGCCGGGGCGAACACCGCCGCCGATCTGATCGAGGTCCTGCGCCAGGCCATCGCGCAGATACCCGCCGACCGACGCGACGACCTGCTGATCACCTCCGACGGTGCCGGCGCCTCACACACGCTCATCGACTGGCTGCACAGCCTCGACCAGACCGGTGGGCGTCGAGTGGCGTACTCGATCGGGTTCGACGTCGACGAACACGTCCGGGCGGCATGCAACCGCCGACCCGACGACTGGTGGGTCCCGTGCCTGTCCAACACCACCGGCGAGGTCATCGACGGCCTTCAGGTCACCGAGATCACCGACCTGCTCCGCGAGCGGCTGACCGGCCTGAAGTGGCCGAAGACGATGCGGGTCATCGTGCGCCGGCGCAAGCTGTTCGACCACGAACAGGCCACCCTGTTCGACACCTGCGGCTACCGGTACTCGGCGTTCGTCACCAACACCGGCGCCCACGGCCCGGACGGCCTGTCCGTGCAACGCGCCGACGCCCGTCACCGCGTACACGCCCGCGTCGAAGACGACGTACGCACCACCAAGGACACCGGCCTCGGGCATCTGCCGTCCAAACAATGGCAGGTCAACAAGGCCTGGTGCGCCGCCGTCACCATCGCCGTGGACCTCACCGCGTGGATGCGCCTCTACGCGCTGACCGGCGCCCTGGCCAAGGCCGAGCCCAAGACACTGCGTTACCGGATCTTCCAGACCCCCGCACGCCTGGTCCGCGCCCGCCGCTACCGGTGGCTACGCCTACCCCACACCTGGCCCTGGGCCACCGACCTGGCCACCGCCATCGAGATCATCCGCCGGATGCCCATGCCCGCCACCTGACCACCCACACCACCGCCCCGACGACCAGGAGGAACCCCAGGAGACCACGCCACCGGCGCGACAGCCGGCCCACAACCACACCCAACGGAGCCGATACATCCACCGCCAACGATGCAGACTCGCTGGTCATCGAACGGCGTCAGACCCACGAAGAATCAGGGTCGAACCCGACAACATCGACTCGTACGACCGCTCCGACGACCTGCTCACCATCGACGACGCCGTCGAATACCTGAAACTGCTCGCCCCGCACGCCCACGCCGCCGGCCTGGCCATCGGCCAGAAGAACACCACCGAACTCGGCACCCGGGGCAGAGCCGCCGGCCTCGACTTGGCGATCGCCGAGGAATGCGGCCGCTACGACGAATGCGGCGACTACACCACGGTGTACGGCGACAATGTCATCGACATCGAGTACACCGACGACGCCTACACCACCGCGTGCGCGGCGGTCGGCGCGAACGTGTCCGTGGTCCGCCGCGACCTCGACGTCACCGCACCCGGCAGCCCGACCTACGTCTACCGGGCCTGCTGAGGACCGGCAGACCCTCTCGCGAGAAGGACGCCGGCAGTGTCAGGTCAGGTGCCCGACCGTACCCGTCGACGGGCGACGACCGTCGTGTTCCAGTCACCACCGGAGAACGTAGTCACCAGTCGACACCTTTGGCTACCCCAGCTCGCACCATGTTAGGTCACGAACTACATCAGACCACTTCGGATATAAACAGAGTCTCTACGTCAGCTTCATGACGTGGCCAGGTCCCAACGATCCATTGCCGGAAAAAGTGCGAGTAGGCACGCCTGAGCAGGCGGACCATCCGAGGTCTGCGCACTCCCATCCTGTGTCCGACATATCGATTACGAAGTTCCCTCGACGTTGACTCGACAGACCGCCGACATCTAGAGTCCAAGGTGGCCTCAGCGCTTGCCGAGGCCGCGCAGTCCCCGACCTGAGAGGATGTCATGCGCCCAACCACGAGTCGGCCCAAGTCACGCCTACGCGTACAGCTCGCGCAAGCAGCGGTGTTTGGGAGTGCTCGCCGCCGGAGCGGTCGGCCTCACCGTCGGTCCCGCATCAGCAGCGGGTACGTCCAGCAAGGCCGGAAACTGCTACACCCAGTGGTGGAATACCGCGTGGGCACAGAAGTGCGATCCCCCGTCCGGAGCTTCCTACAGCACGATCTACCAGTCGGTAATGGAATGTAGTCTACAGGGCCTCAGGTCACTTCCCGTCTACCGCACGCAGGGCAACACGACGACTCACAGCGGCGCTGACTGCACTTTCAGCGCAGTCAGGGGAACGATCAACGTTCACTGACAAATTAGATCAATGGCGGGGAGTGCGTTGATTCGCACTCCCCGCCTCCGTGGGGTTAAGGATCAATATACTGTGACTACGGTTCTCGATTCACTGGTGCAGGGGTATGACAGGAAGACCGTCATCGACAGGCTTGACCTGACACTACGTCCGGGCATAACAGCCCTACTCGGCCCGAACGGCGCCGGAAAGACGACCTTGCTCCGGACTCTCGCGACCATCATGCCACCACGCTCGGGAACCATCTGTATCGACGACATCTTGATTGACTCCGAACGAACGGCCCGCACCGTCCGCAATCGAATTGGATACCTGCCCCAGGACTTTGGTTTCGATCCTCAGATGACCGTCACTGATTTTGTGACTTATGCAGCGTGGCTTCGCGGTGTTTCCACAACTGATCTACGCCGACATGTTGATCAAGCGCTTGCACAGGTTGATTTGGCCGACCAGCGGCGGAGCCGGATGCGAAAGCTGTCGGGTGGGATGCGGCAGCGGGCCGGAATAGCATGGGCAATCGTCGGGCAACCACGCCTTGTTCTGCTCGACGAGCCCACCGTCGGTAAACATTCAGGTGGTGCGCGAAGAGTGACGGTCAGCGCGGGTTGAGTGACGGGGTTCGACCGGCTCGACGCCGTTCTGTCCGTTGTGGTTTGATCTTGGCGTGTCGGTGTCGGAGGATCTGTCTCGTGAAGAGTTGATCTCGCTGGCACGGACGCAGGACGCTCGGATTGCTGAGCAGGACGCGCAGATCGCGGAGTTGACGGCGGCGTACGAGGCGCTCGCGGTGCGGCTGGCGCGGGTCGAGCATCTGTTGTCGCGGAACTCGTCGAACTCGTCGTCTCCGCCGTCGAAGGATGATGATCCGGGGCGTACGCCACCTGCGGCGAGGAAGAAGCGGGACACCCCGGCGGGTACGCGGGGTAGGCAGCGGGGTGCGCCGGGGTCGAACCTGGCCTGGTCGGATGCTCCTGATCAGCGGCGGGACCGGTTCCCCGAGGGTAGTTGCGGGTGCGGCGCGGAGTTGGTGGACGCGCGGGATCTGGGTGTGGTGGACCGGTATCAGCAGGTCGAGGTTCCGTTGATGACCGCGACGCTGACCCAGTACGACCAGCATGCGGTGCGGTGTGGGTGCGGGAAGCTGCACACCGCGGCCCGGCCGGAAGGCGCGGGGGCCGGTCCGGTGGGGTACGGCCCGAACCTGCAGGCGTGGGCGGTCTATCTGATGGTCGTGCATTTCATCCCGGTGCAGCGGTGTGTACAGATGCTTCGGTCGCTGACCGGTGCGACACCGTCGCCGGGGTTCGTGCACGGCGTGCTGACCCGGGTCGCGGCGCTGACCAGCGAGGTCGACAAACGGATCCGCATGTTGATCACCCTGGCGTACGCGGTGTGCTGTGACGAGACGCCGCTGCGGGTCGGGCCAAAGAAACCGAGGCCGGGCCGGAAGAAGGCCGAGAAGTACCTGCTCGTGGCGTGTACCGAGTTGTGGACTCACTACCAGGTCGGTGACCGGGACCTGGCCACGTTCACGGCGTTCGTGGTCAAGGACCTGACCGGCTCGGTGGTCGTGCACGACCGGTACCGGAACTACGACTCGGCCGAGTTGGGCACGCTGGTCCACCAACTGTGTTGCGCTCACCTGTTACGTGATCTTGACGGTGCGGCCGAGGTGTACCCCGACGCGGTCTGGCCGAAGCAGATCTCCGACGCGCTGCGCGCGCTGATCCACGAGACGAACACGGCCCGTGAGCAGAACCGGCCGGGCATCGACCCCACAGTGAAGGCCGAGTTGCTGTACCGGCTGCACCACGGCGTGCTGGTCGGACTGTCCGACACCAGCACCATCGGCAACCGGCCGGGTGAGCGTAAAGCCCGCCTGCTGTTGGAAGTCTTCCGGGACCGACGTGCCGACGTGCTGCGCTTCGTTGACGACCTGTTGGTGCCGCCGACGTCGAACCAGGCCGAACGGGACCTGCGACCGGCGAAGATCCAGCAGAAGATCTCCGGGCGGCTCACCAGCGAGCAACGCACCAAGGATCGGTACAAGATCCTCGGCTACGTCTCCAGCGCGGCGAAGAACGGCCTCGACAAAATGGCCGTCCTGCGCGACGCCATCCTCGGACGACCCTGGATGCCGAACCTACCCGCACCCACCTGACCCCCACCCCACCCAGGTCAACATCAGCCGGCGGCCACCAACCAACCGGCCATCACGCTATGCCACCACGCGGAATCCCAGCGCGCACCACCTGAATGTTTGCCACCGTCGGACTCGACCCACGCCAACGGTTGCACTTCAGAAAGATCATTACCGGACTCAGCAATACAATCGTGCTATTGAGCACCCATCTGATTGATGACGTTGCCGCAACGGCCGACCGAGTTGTCGTGCTCCATGCCGGGGCAGCCAGGTTCGATGGCACTGTTGCCGAACTCGAACGTATGGACCGTGCAGATCTCCCGGGACATACCGCACTTGAACGCGCATACATACACCTGCTGCCAGAGGGAGAGCAGCGGATATGAGAATCCTGTGGCTCCATATTCGCAACTCACCGATCCGGGTGGCTGTGCCCATTCTGATTGCCCTGGACCTGGCGGTGCTGTTTTTGCGTAGCAACTTTTGGATTGGCTCCTGGCCGGAGACTGGCGCCGCAGCACAGGTGCCCGCTTATCTCGTCGGCATACTTGGCGCAGGTGCCGCAGCATGGGCAGCAGGCGCGACGAACAGGCACGGGCTGGACGAACAAATTTCGACCGCTTCAGTTCGCACCCATAGGTTGGAGGCACACCGACTTGGATCGACCGCTATTATCCTGCTAGCCCCCTATCTAACCGGGCAGGCAGTTGCATTTGCAATAACCGCCCGATCATTTCCGCCTGGAGTACAAGTCTGGGCCGGATACTTTCTTCTTGGCATTTTCGTCACCCTGTTTGCCACAGCGATAGGCTGGCTGATCGGCAAGCTTTTCACCCCCGTCTTTGCAGCCATGACCGCCTCTGTTGGGTTCCTGTTCCTTCTTGCCCTGTTGGATCGAGCGGGCGGCTTCATCGTGGTAAGCGGGCATCCGAATGCCATGATCGACCCCCTCGGTATCACATTTCGGATGCTGACCATAGCAGCACTCATTGTTGGGTTGGCCTGGATTCCAACCAAGCCTTCCCGCACTCGCCTTCCCGTCGCCGCAGCACTAATCACCACAATTCTTATGGTCATCGGCGTGGCAGTAGCAAGACCGTTGGTTGTCGACCGCGAACCGATAGGGAGCAACGCCCTCTGCACCAACGGAACGGTCACGATATGCATCTGGCCCGAACACAAGAAGTATTTATCATCGATTACTGGTATCAGCGCTCGAATCGATCAGTTGCCGGCGGAGTTTGAGCGACCGGAACGTATCATCCAATTCGGGGTGGAGCGCACAGTCCGCATCGACGACGGAGTGATATACGAAATCGAGGAGGCTTCGCCCCACTTCTACATACTCGAAGGCAGCCCGTGGTCATATGCAAGCGACATCGCAAATGCCATCGTCACGGCCACTTTCCCGGGCCACTCCGGGGCAGCCTGCATCTGGGACTCATTGACCTCCGCAGACCAGGCCCGCCTCTCCACTCTGAACGCCTGGCTGGAAACCTACCTAGCAGGAAACGGACAGCCCGATTATCAAACCAACGCCCCTGACCACATGCAGGAAGCATTCGCGGCCGGACGCGCGATCGCTAACGATCTCAGACAGGATCAGCAGTTCGACTGGGCTCAGCGGGAGGTAGGTGAAATCCATGGAAGATACTGCAACAAGAGTTCGTGAATTATTCACGACCGCAGCACCTGAACGCGCTTTTCTCGCCGCTCGACGATTCAGCCACGTCCTTACCGCTACGACGATACTAGCCGCACTTGCTGCTACTTTCGGCGACTACGAGACAGCGCTACCGACGGCCACGCGAGATGGAAGCATCACCGTACCGATTTGGCGTTTCTTGGCCATGGCAGCCGCGACACTTCCCGTTCTCGGCCTGCATAGCCACCTCTCCACGCTAGAAGCGGTCGCGACCAGACGCTTTCGGCGCTGGCAGCGCGGATATCTCTGCGGCACCACGATCACATGCGCAATTGCCTATCTTGGGATCTCATCACTGACGACAAGCCCAGTCGTTCTACTGATGATCGCACGGTCCTGGCTCGCCTGGACCGGCCTGGCCCTTCTATCCGGCTTGTGGCTCGGCTGGCGGTTGGCATGGACAGGGCCGGCGCTGGTAGCCGTGATCCTCTTCTACTGGGGCACCTCCCGGCAGGGCGAGTACTTCTGGTGGGAGTTCACCGCACGCCCAGGAGATGACCTTGCATCGCTCCTACTCAGCGCGGCCATACTCGCCATCGGGTTGGGAGCCTACGCGGCGACGCCGTGGCGGCGCCGGCGGCTGAACTCGTGGCGACGGTCCCGGTGATACCCGAAGGCGTCACGTTTCGTATGCTATATACGGGTGTCGACGGCCGAACCGGCTGTAGCACCGTAGCCCGTAACGCGTCGACGATGAGTCGCACAGCCGGTCTCTGTGGTCCGCCGCGACCTCGACGTCACCGCGCTCGGCTGTCGCACCTACGTCTTCCGGGCCTGCTACAACGCCCCGGGCTCACCGAACCGTTCGGTGCCCGGGTGGCGGGGGTGCTGTCGTCGCCGCCGAGCTCGGCCGCCGAGCCGCAGTCGCTCACCCCAACCATCGCCCGACCAGCAGCAAACTGCCGGTCGAGGCGACTATCGCATCAGCATCGACTCGGGTTACCGGTCCCCGTTGGCGGCCGGCGCTTCATTGAGGACCGCGTGCCGAAGGACGGCGTATCGATGGACGGCGTATCGATGGACGGCGTGTGGGTGCTTGCCGCGGTCTGCAATCGACGGTGCGTGGACCGCCTCGGTTTCTGCCTCACGGCGTGGCTCATTAGGCCCTGGTGCCGCGCTACGCCACGATCTGACGGACGAGTTCGGCGAGGCCGGCCGCGACTGCGCCACCGGCGAGGAGCACCACCGCGCAACCGCTGCTGCGCGTCGCCGACGCGGCCCTGGCCTGCCGCTCGCGAAGCTCCGCCATGTCGACCTGGTACACGTGCGGCTCGTTCCAACTCCGATCCCGCGCCACGAACGTCTGGTGGTACTGGGCGTCGGTCAGCTCGTACTTGCGCCAGGACCCGTGCCACTCGGGTCGGGAGCGTCGACCCTCATTGGCACGTTCGGCCGCGATCCGTTGGGCGACCTGTTCGCCGGTCTGGTCGGCAAAGAGCCCGGTCGCACGTTTTGCGGCCTCGTCTTCCAGCAGCTTGCGAGCATGCTCAGGAGCAAGAACGTCGACACCGGCCGCGGCCGGCTTCGCCAACCGAGGATCGTCAGCCAACGGGTCGTCGCAGACCACCAGGCGTACCGTCTTGGTGAAGCTGACGGCGGCCTTCGCACCGTGCTCCACGGCGTAGTCGATCACCTCGGTAACGGCGGGCGAGTCGCCGATCGGCAGGATCCGCCAGCCCTTGAGCGGCCCGTTGGCCCTGGCCCGGTTGGCGGCTGCCGCTTCCTCCAGGTCGCTGATGAGGTGCGATGATGCGAGTTCCCGACCCGCCCGCTGCAGTTCCCGGAGCTCTGCCGGGGTGACCACGCCGTCGGCCTCGGCTCGGGCTCGGGAGTCTGCCAGGAACTCTTCGTGCACCTGGCGGGCGGTGGTCTGGGTCAGTCCGGCGTTGGTGGCCGCGACCGCCAGTTGGTTGGCTTCCTCCCCAACGATCCGACCATCGGCCAGGGCGTGGCCGAGCAACGCCCGATAGTCGGCCAGCCCGCCCGGCCGGGGCTGCGGCGGGTACGCCATGCGCGGCAGTCGCGCGGTGAGGGTCGCCAGCCATCCTTCGGTGCCTTTGCGCAGCCCGGCAGCCCTGGGCGCGACGATGCCGGTGCGGGGTAGCGCCGGAATCGGTGCGGGTTGCGGCCCGATCCAGGAGAGCCGCTGCGGCGCCTCGTTGATGAACTTCGTCAGGGTCACGGCAAGTGCCCTTGCGTCGCCGAGCGCCGAGTGCACCGCGTCGAGCCACTCCCCCGTGACCAGATGGTGCACGTTCTCGAGCTTGTAGCCCCAACTGTCAATCTGGGTCCGGGCGGTGACCAACGAACACAGCCCGGGAAGACCACTGAGGTTGACGCCGAGCCGCCCGAACTCGGCGATCAGGAACTTCTCCTCGTGGTCGAGGTTGTGACTGACCACGACGGCATCGCGGAGATAGGCCAGCACGTCGCCGGCGGCCTGTTGAAAGGTCGGAGCATGTTTGACGTCGGCGTTGGTGATGCCGTGGTACTCGTCGTTGTTGATCCGCATGCCTGGGTTGATCAGGGTCGAGTACTCGTCGACGACGACGCCGTCACCCCGCATCCGCACGATCGCCAGCTCGCACACGCGGGATCCCTTGTTCGGGTGCAGCCCGGTGGTCTCCAGGTCGATGATGGCGTACGTCAGGGCACGCGGGTCGGCGCCGCTTCGGCGAGTTAGTTCACCACGGGTGAACATAAATACGACCTCCATCAAGATCATGTCGATAGCGTCTGCCTCCGCATGATCAGCAGAGGACGGCGTTTCCGAGCTGACGCACGGCGATTCACAACCTCAGCCGACCGGCGAGCAGGGATCAGGTCCAAGGCGCTCGAAGCACTTCTCTGTGGATCACTTCCGCTGACTCAGACCGGCACCTTACGTCGCTGGATTCCGCGTCCGGTTCCACCGAAGGGTTCATGTTCACGGTCTATGGTTCAGCCGCAGTCAGCCGGAGAAGTTCCTTCCACCGCCATGCGGGCTGTCCATCCGGCAAGATCGTTCCCCGAGTATCGTTCGCGAAGCCGACAGTATGAGGCCGACCGAGGACCTACTTCATCCGGTACGGTCGAAGCTACTGCGATTGTCCGATGGGGAGGATGTCGGCGTGAGTTCGGTTGAGGAGGTCAAGGCGGGCGTCGCCCGGTTCGGTGACGAGGTCGGCCAGCAGGTCGGCGCGATCCGGGCCAGCGCGGAAGCCCTCGACCGCAGTACGGCGGCGCTGCGCGGCATCACCAGCGGGTCCAGCCACTCGCAGGTCTCCGAGACGATCGCCAAGGTCGAGCAGGCGAACCAGAAGCTGGCCGTGCCGGCGGCGCTGAAGCAGAGCGCGATCGAGTCCAGCCGTGGCTACGCCGCGAGCTTCTGACCGGCTGGGAGGATCACCTAATGTCGACAGTGATCCTGCCCGCCTGGCTGAGCATGGGTCCCCGCTACCGGTACGTCCGCCCACCGGACCCAACACCGGATGCAACGAGGTCCACGCGGTCACCGCAGCCTGCTGGTCGAAATCGACCCGACCTGCGACCAGTTTCCGACTCGTCAGAACAGGGCTTACCTCGCCGAGGGCCAAAGATTCAACTCCCGAGGAACTCGACCTGCATCGAATCGACTGCGGCACCCATCCAGCTGGGCCCGATTTCTATATGCCTTCCTACGCGCCATCTGTGGGACGGTTGCGCCTTGCACTCTAGTTCTACTGGACGGCAACCGGTCACCTTCTTGACTCCGTCTTATATGCTCGATTCATGACTGAGTCGACGGTGGCCCTGTGGGAGCCGGATCTCGTACCTCCCGAGGATTGGTTGCTACCAAGCATTCTATATCAGGATAGAATCAGCACACTGGCTCCATGGCCGTACGGAAACGATCGCGACGGCAAGGCCGCTCGCAGATTGGCCGATTCACTTGGCCCTCTCTATGAGCCACTGTCGATACTGTTCGCCCCGAACAAGGGTTACGAAGACGAACTAGTCCACTTCATGCGAGGCCTACTTCCGTATTGGCATGACCAGATGGGGCAAGTCCTTCGCACAACCTGGGACCCCTACATCCATTCATGGCTCGATCGTTCCCGTAGATGGCCCATACAGATCGAGTCCATTAATGGCAGGGCCCGAACCGCACGCGACGCTGTATCTTCAGCGAAAGAACAGCTAGCAATCATCAAACGGCACCACCAAGAAGATCTTGAGCGTATCGAGCGGAAGGTCCGGGACCTTGAGTCCGCTCTCTCGACCGTGCGCTCCGAACTGGCCCCTGCGCTCGCCATGCAGAAACTGGAACGACGTTCTGCGTTAGCACATGTCTTGGCGCGTCGGGCATCTCTCATCCGCCCAGGCGGGCGCTGGGGCCGCGATATGGAGCGCGATTTAGCTATACGTGCAGCTGATACAGAATTGAAGCACCTACACCAGAATCTTGCGAGCGCACAATCGTCGCCCGAGCAACAGAGGATTGATTCCCTCAAGCGAGAAATCGACACTGCGCGGGCTACCCGCGCCAATCACATTAACAATCTGCGTTTCGCACACGAACGTCTCGCTAGCGCTCGCAAAGATTCAGAACTCGCCGATTTTGCCGTACACGCACCATGGCTACATAGAGGCGAGACCGAAGAATGGATACGTCCAGATAGTCTCGAGCAAGGAATACCTACCGGCCTCGAAACTATCGGTACCGGTAAAGTTCGCAACAGGGTTTTCAAATTCTTGGCAACCGAAGCTGGAATGTGGGTATCACAACAGGAAAATTCTACATACGAGGGCACACTCGTAGGCCCGAAGTGGGTCGTGGATCAGGTCCTCGGAGTCCTCGCAGAGTGGCACTGCGCCAAAACAGACGGCTGGGTACTGATGTCCAGATCGACAACTCCGGATAGGCATTCCATTTCCAAGCCAATAAGTGCCGATGCGATACTGACTCTTGCAATTCAATGGGTGCTTCCGGCGCCCGTTCGAGCACCCCTATCTGACGTGCTAGATTTCCGACAGAAATACAATGAAGAGCTTCGGCTAATTCGCAGCACTCTCGCCTCAAGCATTCCCGACGCAAACACACTTGACGACCTAAAGGATGGCATGAGTTTGCTACGAATGGCCATCGCGGAGCCACTCGCCGAAGTTGAGAGAGCCTTGATGCTTCACCGATCAATCGAAGGTCGAAAAGTAGCACAAACGGTCGTTTACAAGTCGGGGTCGGGCATCCGCGCTGTCGCAGGCGGGCTCACAGCGTCGACGATAGCCATACCGATACTAGGAAACACTATCGACGCCAGAGGTCTCGCCGCAACCATTGGGGGAGGTATCGTTCTGTCGACGTTGAGCATCTCGGCACAGTACCTGTATAAACGTGGTTCAGCTCGGCGTGCAGAAAATGCGATGAGAAGTAGCCCTTACCGATATTTGTACGAAGTTGGTCAGCGATTCGGCCTGCCTAGCACATAAGAGGACGTCGGATTCGCGCATTTTGCCATAGCGTGAGTCAGTCGTGTCACCAGGCTGGGTGGTTCCGGTGATCAGTCGTATGGCGAGGTTGTCGATCATCGCGATGGTGATCATTTTGGCGGAGTTGTCGGGTCGGGGCTTCGTAGTCGCCTACGAGTCGGCAGTGGGACGTTGGTGGAGGACTTGACGCTCTGGCACTCCATGATGGATAAATCGGCTCACCTGAGGTCACCACCGAGCCCGACAGGCCACCCGAACTACCTAACACCCCGGCAGAGACTCAGCCCTGCGTCTCGTTCGGGTCGACGACAAACACGCCGACGCCCTGCACGCCCTCGATCAGCCCTTCGGTCCGCAGCTTGAAGATGGCCTGGCGCACGACGATCGCTGACACGTCATGCTCCTTGCACAGCTGTGCGGTGGACGGAAGCTTGTCGCCTGGTGCCAGCTCACCGGAGACGATCTGGCTCCGGAGGTGGTCGGCGATCTTCTCCCACTTGGGCTTGGCGGGCATGGGCGGCTCCCTGATCTGCGCACCCATTTGATCACGCGCCAGCTTTGTATGGCAAGAAATCGGCGCTCATGGGTTGCTTCGTATGGGCGCATATGTAAAGCTGTCTCCGCGCCGCTCCCTGGTCTGCAAACCCGGAGTGGTTGCCCCGCAAGGAGCCCGGTCGGCCGACGCCGCCTGTCGGCCGGCCGGGTGCGTCAACCTGCCCGCCACCTGCGACAACAGTCGCATCAGCGGCGGGTGCCATCTCCACGCGTACGGGAGGCAACGTCCGGTGACACCCGACCCCCGCCCCACCCCGACCGTCCCACCACCACCCACCCGGCAGCGCCCGGCCGGCGACCAACGCTCCGCGACCTACTACACCCGCTACGCCCGCGCCCGCGTCGTCGAAGCGCAACGCACCATCGACAGGCACACCACCTCGGCGTACACCGGCTGTTGTCTCGGCTGTGGACGGCCCGGACCGTGCGCGGACCTCACCGAAGCCGAAGCGACGATGCACCGCTACCACCGACTGCCGTTCCGCCGCCCCGGCGCGACGCTGCTCGACCCCAACCGGGTCGCCGACACCCCCGACCGGCCCCGGTTCTCCTGGTTGAGCAGGTCGGCATGAGCACCCGGGAGTACGCCGCCGACGCCGCAGCCCTGCAGGTCGCCGCCGACACGATCGGCGCGCTGCGGGCGGTCTGCCTGGCCCTGGAGACCGCCGTCACCCACGTCACCGAGCAGCTCGGCGACGCCCACACGCTCGCCCCGGACGCCCGGCTCGCCGTCGACCGCTACGAGGAAGCCCTGCACCAGGCGTGGGAGGCGTACGGCGAAGTCTTCGACGCCGTCACCGTCGCCCGGCCGCAGCTGCCGGGCAGCCGCCCGGTCGGCGTCGCCGCCATCATGCGCGGCCTGCGGACCGCCCGCGAGCACGCCACCCACGCCGCCGGCGCCACCGGCGACGCCCGACCCCGGGTGTTGGCCGCTGCCGACCGCCTGGCCCGCAGCGACGACCCGTACGCCCAGGTCGCCGCCGCCCGGCTGCGCACCGCCCTGGCCCGCCTCGACCAGCTCGGCGGCAGCCTCGGCGTCGGCACCGGCGCCCTCGACCGCTACTTCAACGCCCTCGCCAACGGCTACGACCCGCCGCAGCAGCGGCTACGCCGGCTGGCCGCACGACGCCCACTCACCGGCACCCCACCCGCCGCCGCCGACACCGACGACGGCGAGCCACCCGGCGACGGTGCCGGGTCCGCCGGGCGGCAGCCACCGACCGAGGTACGCGGCCTCGCCGCCCGTACCGCCGCGTCGCTGGTCGCCGCCGGCCGGCACCACGTCAGGTTCCGCACCTTCTGGCAGCTCGTCCGCCACCACATCTGGGAAGACGCCTTTCGCACCTGGAGGAGCCGATGACCAGCGCACCCACCGCCGCACTGACCTACCTGGTCGCCGGGCAGACCGGCGCACACGAACGCCAACTCGCCCGCTTCGACGACGACCAGTGGCAGGAGTACCTCGACCTGCTCAGCGGACTGTTCGTCCTCACCGTGGACCGACGCTTCCGGCCCGGCGAACCGGCCGCGGTGATCCGCTTCGTCGCCAGCGTCCGGGAACGCTTCGACCCGGCCGGCACCGCCATCGACCCGACCGTGGCCGAGACCCTGATGTACGCCGCCCTCGGCCAGCACGACACCCTGCCCGCCACCGCCGAAACCATCACCGCACAGACCCTGCTGGTCGTCGCCCTGGTCACCGACGAAGGACTCAGCCCGGCCGGCCTGGCCGACCTGATCGACGACACCACCACGATGATCACCGCCGAGCCGGACGACCGGCCAGCCGCCGTCACCCCGGACGGGCCGGCCGCCGTCACCACCGACGGGCAGCCGGCCGACCAGCAGCAGCCCGACGACCACGAGCAGCAGCCGGCTGATCCGACCTGATCAGAGCGGCGATCGACGACTCGACGGCGGCGGTGTCCAGCGGCTCACCGATGGCGAAGTGTTGCAGCAGGACACCGTCGACAAAGACAGCGACCGCGTACGCCGCACGGTCGCCGGTCAGCGGCGTCAGGATCTCGCAGAGACGGTCCCGCCAGGCACGGGCCAGTGGCCGCAGCTCGGGGCTGCGGGCTGCGGCCAGGTAGAGCTCCAGCTCGGTCAGCGCCCGACCCCGGTCGGCCAGGTACTCCCCGATCAGCCCGGTGAGCCGGGCCGGCAGCTCGGTGCCGTCGCCGAGCTGATCGGCCCAGCGGTGCAACTCGGCCTCGACGTCCGTCTGCGCCTGCCGCAGCCCGGCCACGATCAGATCGGCCAGAGTCGGAAAGTAGTAGGTCGTCGCCCCGAGCGGGACAGTAGCCGCCGCACCGAGTTGAGCGGCGCGCTACTCACGCCAACCTCCGGGATCCGGTGCTGGACTGTGCCTGCTTTCGCCACCTTCAGCCCCACGAGGATGATCGATGTTCACCACTGCGTTAGCCCGAATCCGGAGCCTGCTGGCCGCCGGGATCGTCACCGGGATGCTCGCGACGGCAGGTACGTGACACTCCCTCTCCGCCGACTTGCGCACCCGGGCCCAACCACCCCCGACCAGCCGACACCCGCACCCCACCACCACGGCACCGCCGTGCCCGGCCACGCCGACCGCCGGTATGCCCACGAGACCTGGGATTACTTACGATCTAAGAGCGTATGACATCATCTGTGACATGGCAGCGCTCACCGTGGACAGTGCCCGGTCGGATGACACTCGATCGCGAGCCATCGGCAGACTTCACCCAGCAACGATTCTGACCGCCCTGTGTGTCGCACTTGGCGTCCTATACAGATTCCTTGCACTGCTGTGGAGCGTGCCACCCACCAACAGCGATGAAGCGACTATGGGACTGGCCGCGATCCACATATCGAAGGCCGAAAACTTCCCGGCATTCTTCTATGGGCAGAACTACATGGGGACGCTCGAAGCCTACTTGGCCGCGCCGATATTTGCACTATTCGGACCATCGGTTATTGCGCTGCGAATCCCGAACCTGCTCCTCTTTGGCTCCTTTCTTATCATAATGTGGCGGCTCGTCAACCAGCTTTACCGCAGCCGCTGGTTTACCTTGCTGGTAGTCGGCATTCTAGCACTCGGCTCAGACCGGATACTGAAGAATCAAATGATTTCCGGTGGCGGCTATCCCGAAATTAATCCGGCGGGCGCCGGGTTGATGTTGCTCGCAGTTGGGCTCGCGACAAATCGGTATCGCCATCACAGCGCAGCCTTCGCAGCATGGGGGTTCATCGCTGGATTGATGATCTGGGTTGATCCACTCGTCCTGCCATATGTTCTTTGCGCAGGTGTGGTCCTAGCCATCTTCACAAGGAAGGAAATTGTAGGGAGGCTCGGTGCCCTTCTGGCGGGAGGCGTCCTTATAGGTGCCACACCCCTCTTCGTCCACTCAATCAGCTCTCGCGTAAATCCAGTGTCTGTGCTGGTCAGTCTGGGCGGAGACGGTGAGGCATCGCCATGGACGGATCATGTTTATGGCGGTGTGATTTTCGGCATCCCAATGGGGACGGGGTTTTGCGCTCCGAGCGCATGTGAACCGTGGCAACTTTGGTGGGGATTTGCTTTTCCACTACTCCTCCTAGCTGCAGCAATAACCGCAGTGGCTTCGATCCGACAGCAAGAGGGTAAACAGAGAGTCTTCTCGGTAGCCCACTTAGGTCTGTTGATCGGCGCCGCATTGACGATTCTCGCCTATGTTCGGAGTAGTGCCGCAGCAGACACTCCAGTCGAAAGCGCCAGGTACCTCTCGTGCCTCCTGATTTCGCTGCCAGCCGCGTTGTGGCCACTTTGGCGATTGCTACAACGTCGCGCGGGAGTTTGGCCTGCGGTCGCAGCAACTGTTCTTACCGCCACTGCAGTATCGGCTTTTGTCGCCACTGCTAGTGTCGTGGCGATTGCTCCTGATATGAGAGATCTCGCCCGACAACGAGAGAACATGATCGCACGGCTGGAGCAACTAGCTGTAACCCATGTCTATAGTGAATACTGGACATGCAACAATATCACCTTCGCGACAAACGAGAGAATCGTGTGTGCTGTCATTGACGAAGGCGACTTGAGTCCAGGCCTAAACCGACACTTGCCACATCTAGAGGCGGTGCAGGATTCGAGTGATCCAGCATACGTTCTTCCTGTCGATTCACCTGCCAACCCGCTAGTTATCAAACTCATGTCAACGAGTCAAGCCGTACCAACTGTTGTGAACGTACCCGGCTACCACATCTACTTACCGAGTAACTAAGTCGTTCGGCATTTCACCCGGACCAGCGAGGAAGGACCCGGAGCGCGACACTCCGGGTCCTCTGACCCCTTATTAGGACAAATCTCAGGCCCGCCCGCCCCAACTCGAAACCGCCGCGGTTCCGCTCGGGCAGTAGGCCCATGCGCCATTCCGGTCACCGAACCAGGGAGTGCTGGAACTCTTGTAAACTCCGCTGTTGCTGCAAAGAATATAGATTGCGTAGCGCTGCGGACCAGTGCCATCGCACCAACCCCAAGCGCTCGTGCTGTATGTGTCCGTCTGGCAGTACCCGTTCCAGTCGTTCGGGACCACCACCGCGTCGCCAGATGCTGGCGGGGCTGCCATTGCGGATGGCGCTACTGCCACTGCGGACATCAACGCGAAGGCCGCTCCCACTACCCCAGCTCGCCCAATCAAGCGGCGAATCCACGAATTTGAGAACATCTGCGCCTCCTGTAGCTCTACACGAGGGCGAACAATTGCTGTTCATCGCCTTCCCCTCGTATGTATGGCGATGACACGATCAAGAATGACACTTGAAGTCGTCGACGTCCATATCCGTTCGGAGTCAGCTCTTCGCCGATTCTTGGCCCCAACAGCGCTATCTTCATGACGAGTTAATATTCTTTTTGAAACGGCGACGAACATCACAGACGTTTCAAGATCATCTGGTAAGGTTGAGGATGGTGAATGGCCTGGTCATGTCGCGGGCGGCCCATCTGGTGGCTTCCGTGATGTCGGTTCGGCCGGCCAGGCGTAGGGCGTTGATCGCGAGGTTGCGTAGCGAGGCCAGGACGCGGGGCCCGGACCGGGTTCGCGTGGTCGACCGGTCTTCCCGGTAGCAGGTGTCCCTGATCCAGTGCAACGACTCGATGGCCCAGTGGCCGCGGTTGTAGGCGGCCCGTTTGGCGGGGCCGGCCTGGTCGGGAGTGTGGCTGGCGATGCCGAGCTGCGCGGCGGCGGACTGTTTCCCGGTGGCGGTGTGCGTGACGTAGCGCTCGATCAGCCAGACCTGGTTGACGTGCGGGAACGGCAGATCGGGCGGGCGGGCAGGACACGGATGGTCCGGCGGGTCCGGCGGCCGTGTCCGATGTCGACGCTTTCCAGGTCGGGCGGGGTGTCGGCCCAGGGCAGCGCGTTGAGGGCGTCGAACAGGGTCCGGCGGTTCTCCTTGACCGGGAACATGAACTGGCCGCCACGGTGGTGGATGAGTTCGGCGGTCGGCCTGACGGTGTGCAACGCGTCTGCGGTGGCCGGCTCCGTGGTCCTGGCGCCGCCGGTCGGCGCCTGGGCGAGCACGACGCTGACCGCTCCCGGTCGCGGTCCCCGGCGAGAGCGGACAGCAGGTGCAACTGGTTCCTGTCGTAATCGACGGGTTCCGGGCCGGTGACCCGGCTGCGGTGATCCGCTTCGTCGCCAGCGTCCGGGAACGCTTCGACCCGGCCGGCACCGCCATCGACCCGACCGTGGCGGAAACCCTGATGTACGCCGCCCTCGGCCAGCACGACACCCTGCCCGCCACCGCCGAAACCATCACCGCACAGACCCTGCTGGTCGTCGCCCTGGTCACCGACGAAGGACTCAGCCCGGCCGGCCTGGCCGACCTGATCGACGACACCACCACGATGATCACCGCCGAGCCGGACGACCGGCCAGCCGCCGTCACCCCGGACGGGCCGGCCGCCGTCACCACCGACGGGCAGCCGGCCGACCAGCAGCAGCCCGACGACCACGAGCAGCAGCCGGCTGATCCGACCTGATCAGAGCGGCGATCGACGACTCGACGGCGGCGGTGTCCAGCGGCTCACCGATGGCGAAGTGTTGCAGCAGGACACCGTCGACAAAGACAGCGACCGCGTACGCCGCACGGTCGCCGGTCAGCGGCGTCAGGATCTCGCAGAGACGGTCCCGCCAGGCACGGGCCAGTGGCCGCAGCTCGGGGCTGCGGGCTGCGGCCAGGTAGAGCTCCAGCTCGGTCAGCGCCCGACCCCGGTCGGCCAGGTACTCCCCGATCAGCCCGGTGAGCCGGGCCGGCAGCTCGGTGCCGTCGCCGAGCTGATCGGCCCAGCGGTGCAACTCGGCCTCGACGTCCGTCTGCGCCTGCCGCAGCCCGGCCACGATCAGATCGGCCAGAGTCGGAAAGTAGTAGGTCGTCGCCCCGAGCGGGACACCGGCGCGGGCGGCGACCGCCCGGTGCGTGGTCCGCCCGATGCCGACCTCGGCGACCACCTCCAGGGTTGCGGCGGCCAGCGCCCGGCGGCGGCCCTCCGGGTCCCGTGGCCGCGCCGGACGGCGGTCCGGGCCGCCGGACGAGCCGTGAGCCGGGCTGCTGGCCGGACGGCGGTCCGGGCTGCTGGCCGCGCTACCCGGGTCGGCGGTCAATGGGCACCGCCCAGGTTGAGCACCACCACACCCGCGATGACCAGCCCGATCCCGGTCACCTTCGTCAGAGTCAACGACTCACCCAGGAACGTCGCGCCGATCGCGGCGATGGCCGCCGTGCCGAGCCCGGCCCACAGCGCGTACGCAACACCGACCGGGATCGTCTTCACCGCCTGGGCGAGGCAGGCGAACGCGGCGACGTACGCCGCGACCAGGGTGAGCGTCGGCCACAGCCGGGTGAACCCGTGGGTCGACTTGAGCAGACTCGTCCCGATCACCTCAGCGGTGATCGCGGCAGCGAGGAACACGTACGCCATGACCGTCTCCCGTTCTCGCACACACGTACATGTACAAGCGTACAAGAAACGGGGTGGGCCGGCAGCGGATGTCCCCGGCCGACCACCGGGTGAGTAGCCGCCGCACGGATTTGAGCGGCGCGCTACTCACGCCAACCTCCGGGATCCGGTGCTGGACTGTGCCTGCTTTCGCCACCTTCAGCCCCACGAGGATGATCGATGTTCACCACTGCGTTAGCCCGAATCCGGAGCCTGCTGGCCGCCGGGATCGTCACCGGAGTGATCGCGACGGCGGGTGCGGTGACCCTCGCGGCACCGCCGGCCACCGCCGGCGGCCCCACCCTGGTCCCGCTCGTCACCTTCTTCAGCCCCGCCCGGGGCGACTACTTCACCACCAGCCAGTCGGCGTGGACCTGCAAGTACTTCCGCCTCGCCGGCTGCGCGCCCGACCCGCTCTACCACAGCGTCGGCGTCCAAGGGCACGTCTTCAACCCCGACAACCCCCGGCCGGCCGGCACCACCCCGCTCTACCACTGGTGGAGCCCCGACCGAGCGGACAACTTCCTCACCACCGACCCCAACTGGGCCGGCAACGTCGGCGACCGCAAGACATCTGGCCACGAGTACACGCTGTTCCGGATCGAGGGGTACGTGCCGATCGCGCTACCGGTCGGCGGCGGGATGGCCTTCTACAGCTACTGGAACCCGGCCACCGAGGACAACGCCGCCCTGGCGACGTGGAACCGGGTCACGGGTTACAGCTCGCCCGCGCCCGGTTGGGGCCTGTACCGCCGCGAAACCGGCTACCTGCTGCCCCCGGAGTCGTCGACCCTGCGGAGATGCCAGCCGCCCATGACCACGCCGAACCACACGTCCGACCCCTGGTCCGCCGCCGGCAACCTGGTGAACCCCTGGTTGGCGGAGCATGGCCTGGAGGACGGCGACGCCCTGCGCGTCGACGCGACCGGGGAGATCAGGACCGACTTCTGGGGCAACGTCAAGCCGGTGCACGGGTACTCCTGGCAGCACGCCGTACCCGGCTACCCGGCGCCCGGTGAGCCTCCCTACTCGCTCATCGGCTCGGTGACGGCCGGCGCGACCTTCGTCAGCGGACGCGGATGGTACGAGGCCGGCAGCTGGTTCCCGATCGTCGGCACCCGGGACACCGGCACCCCGTCGACCTCGCCGTGCCTGCTCTACGAAACAGCCGGGCAGGTAGGCGGCAGGTTCCAGGTCACGATCAACGACAACAACCTCAGTGACAACGGCGGAGCCGCGACCGTGACCGTACGCCAGTGGTGGTGAGCCGACCTCGGCCCGGCCATGTGCCGGTACGTAACTACCGGCAGGACGCCCGGCAGGATGACTCCTGCCGGGCGTCCTGCCTGTCTCCCCACATCAGACGTTGCTTGACTGAGCGTCATGGCATCAGTTCGAACAGTGATCACCCTTGCGGTGGTCGTCGCAGCGATGGTCGGCACGACCGCGCTCACCGGTCCCACCTCCGCCAGCGCCGAGGCCCACCAGCCGGAGCCGGCCGGGACCACCGAGTCCATCCTCGACCTCATCCCGGCACCGACCCTGGACCGGATGGTCGCCCAGGCTCCGCTGGTCGACGCGGCCAACGTGATCCGCACCGCGGTCGACCGTGCGCCGGGCCGTGGCTACGCCGGCATCGGCCTGGTCGACGACCAGGTCACCCTGTGGTGGAAGGGAGAGCCGCCCGCCGACATCGCCGCGGCCGTCGCCGCCGCCCGCCGCACCGCGCCGGTCGAGGTGGCCGACGCCACCTACTCCCGCGCCGAACTGCGTACGGCAGCCGCCCGGATCGCCCCGGTGGTGGAGGCCGACCCGACCGACGCCAGCCACTCGGTCCGGCTGCGTACCGATGGCACCGGCATCGAGATCGGCGTCGACTACAGCTCGAGCACCGAGCTGCCGACCCTGCCGGAGACCGGTGTCCGTACCACCTTCGTCGAACGCGACCAGATGGTCGAACGGTCGCGGACCGACGACGACGCACCGTTCGACGGCGGGGCCGGCATCGGGCCCGCCGGGCCCTGGTGCACCGCCGGCTTCGGCGTACGTGACGCGGACACCACCGCCGGCTACATCCTGACCGCCGAGCACTGCGGGTCGATCGGCTCGGTCTGGCACACCGGCTGGGACACCACCACCGGCACCGGCACGCTGATCGGCTACGCGGTCGACAGCAACGACGACCACGACACGATGATCATCTCGACGTCGGCACCCGGCGACCACATCTACGTCGGCGGTCAGCACGACGAGGTCCGCGCCGAAGTGGTCGGCTGGACCGAGGTCTTCCCCGGTCAGCTGCTGTGCCAGTCCGGGTACACCTCGGCGGGAGTGCTCGGCGGACCCATCTGCAACCTGCGGGTCGACTACCACTACACCGACATCGAGGACCTCGTCGAGGCCACCCAGCTCGACGGCCACGACTCCGCCCGGGGCGGCGACAGCGGCGGCCCGGTCTACTTCGTCAACCCCGACGGCACCGTGCTCGCCGCCGGCACCACCACCCGGTCGGCCGGACCGGGCTTCGGGTTCCAGGACTTCGCCACCGCCCGCGACGACTACGGCAACCTGGTGCCGGCGACGGCGATCGCCAGCAGCTGCCGGGTCTCCTTCGTCGTCACCGACTCGTGGGGCACCGGATACACCGCCAGCGTCACCGTCTACAACGACGGCCCGGCCGTCAACGGCTGGTCGGTGGGCTGGACATTCCCCGGCGGGCAGCTCCTGCAGGGTCACTGGAACGGCGTCTTCCAGCAGACCGGATCGGCGGTGACCGTCACCAACGAGAGCCACAACGCCGCCATCCCGACCGGCGGTGCCGTCAACTTCGGCTACACCGCTGACGGTTCCCCCGCCACCCCGACACCCTTCACTCTCAACGGCACTACCTGCAACTGACCCTGCCCACTGGCGCCGGGCCCTGCCGCATCACCGGCGGGGCCCGGTGCGCGTCCGCAGATCAGGGCTCGGCCAGTTCGAGTCGCAGCGTGGCGCGCAGGGCCCGCACCTGCGGGGCGTCCAGTTCGCCACAGCGGTCGAGCGCCCGCTCGCGCAGCAGGCGGGCGGCGGCCCGGTCCGAGGCCGCGTCGGCCAGCGCCGCGAGCGCGTCCAGCGTCTGTGCCTCCCACCACGGGCAGGACAGTGCCGCGTAGAGGGCCAGCGCCGCGCGCAGCGCCTCGGCCGCCGCGTCTGCCTCACCCAACGCCGCGAGCACGAGCCCGTACCGGTGGACGGCGCTGGCCTCGCTGAACGTCGCGCCGCACCGGTTGAACACCCGCCGGGCGCGGGCGTACTCGTCGGCGGCCTCCCGCAGCCGGCCCATCCCGGCCAGATCCGCCCCGAGACTCATCATCGCGCCGGCCCGGGCCACCGCCGCGCCGGTCCGGCTGAGCCCGGTGCCCCGGCCGTGGAACGCCAGCACCTCGCGGTGCAACTCGGCCGCTTCGGCGAACCGGCCGAGCGCGGCCAGCGACCCCGCCTGCGCACTCGCCGCGCTCTGCTCGCCGAGGGCGTACCCGATCTCGCGGAACAGCCCGACCGCCCGGCGGCTGTGGTCGACTGCCGACTCGGCGCGGCCGGTGCGGACCAGGACCGCGGCGGTGTAGGTCAGTGCCCACGCCTGCTCCCGGCGGTCCCCGATCCGCCGGGCCAGGTCCAGCGCCCGGTCCAGAGTGGCCAGCCCGTCGAGGTTACGGTCCTGGCAGAAGTACTGGGCCCAACCCAGGAAGTTCAGCAGTACGGCTTCGTCGCGACAGCTGCCGACGGCCCGGGCCGCGGCGACCGCCAGCGAGAAGACCTCTTCCCAGGGGTGCCGGTGACTGTTGGCGTCGGAGTACCAGTGCAACGCCCTGGCGACCGCGACCACATCGGCGTGTCGACCACATCGGGCCGCGTCGCGCAGCGCCGCCAGCCAGTTGCCGGACTCCCGGTCCAGCCAGTACGCCGCCGCCCGATCGTCGTCGAACGGGGAATCGGCCCGACCGGCGTCCGGTTCGAACATCACCCCGGCCTGCCGGGTACGCAGCAGCAGCCAGCCGATCATCCGTTCGTGCGCCGCCGTCCGGCGGGTCTGCGGTTCCTCGGCGTCGAGGCGTTCCTTGGCGTAGAGCCGGACCAGGTCGTGGAACTGGTACCGGTCGCCGAGGGTCAGGAGGAGACCCGCCTCGACCAGCTCCTCCAGGGCCGTCGACGCGGTCTCCTCGTCGATGCCGGCCACGACGGCGACCAGCGCGGGTGCGAAATCGGTGCCGGGGATCAGTGAGGCCCGCCGGAACACTCGCGCGATCACCGGGTCCAGTTGCCGGTACGAGACCTCGAACGCCGACCGCACGCCCAGGTCCCCGGCGGTCAGGACGGTCAGCCTTCGACGTTCGTCGCGGAGCAGGTCCACCAGCCACGCGACCGACCATTGTGGCCGGCTGGCTAGCCGGTTGCCGGCGATCCGCACGGCCAGCGGCAGCTGTCCGCAGAGTGTGACGAGTTGGTCGGCGGCGGCCGGCTCGGCAGCGATCCGGTCGGCACCGACGATCGCCGCGAGCAGCGCTCGACCGGCCGCCGGAGCGAGCAGGTCGAGCGGCTGGCGGACCGCGCCGGCCAGGCCGGCCAGCGGACGCCGGCAGGTCACCAGCGCCAGGCATCCCCGCCCGGCCGGCAGCAGCGCACGTACCTGTGCCTCGTTCGCGGCGTTGTCCAGGACCACCAGCAGCGGCCGGTCCCGGGTCAGGGTGCGGAACAGGCCGCCCCGCTCGGCCGGCGACACCGGCACCCTGCTGTCCGGCACCCCGAGCGACCGCAGCAGCCCGGCCAGCGCCTCGGCCGGGTCGAGCGGTCCGTCCGGCGAGGCGCCCTGCAGGTCGACGAAGAGCTGTCCGCCGGCAAACGCCCAGCTGAGTCGATGTCCGGCCGCGACCGCGAGGCTGGTCTTGCCGATCCCTGGCGGCCCGTGCAGCACCACCACCGAGGATGTGTCCGGCCGGCCGGCGGCGACCTCGGCGGCCAGCGTCGACAGCCGTTGCAGGATCTCCGCCCGGCCGGCCAGGTCCGGGACGGCGGACGGCAGTTCCCCGGGTACGACCACCGCCGGGCCGTCGTGCGGCACCGTGCCGCCCTCGCGCGGCTGCCGCTCGGCCCGGGCCAGGGCGACGAAGCGGTCGCGGTCCGCCCCGGCCAGCCGCAGGGCATCGGCGAGCAGCACCACCGTCCGTCGTTGCGGGCTGCGCACCCGGCCGCGCTCCATTTCCCGGATGCTGCGGACGCTGGAACCCGCCGCCTCGGCAAGCTCCTCCTGGGTCAGCCTCCGCTCCAGGCGGAGGGTTCTGAGCAGGTCTCCGAACTGGTCATGCTGCACCTGACCGGTAGGCATGTTTCCCCAACCACTCAACGCCCTGGCGCACCTGACGTGCGTCGTTGCCCGCATGTACGTAACCAGAATCGACGACAATGCGCACATAGTGTGATCACAGCGATGACAGATCAGTGACGAATCACCGGGGCCCGGCGTGCGCCGGCACGGGCTTCCCGCCGCTCGATCAGGCAATCAGCGGCGGCTGACCGGTGGCCTCCAGGACCGACAGCCACAGGTCGCCGTGCGGGTCGACCTGGTTGCGGGTGCTCACCGTCAACGGCATCGGCACGTGCACGAACCTGCCCCGCCACCGACCCACCACCAGGTCGGTCCGACCGGCCATCGCCGCGTGCACCGCCGCATGCGCCAACCGAATACAGTAGACACTGTCGTACGGGTTCGCCGGCACGCCACGGATCGTGTAACTCGGGTCGATGTACTTCACACTCGCCTCGCGCCCGGCCCCGGCGAAGTCCTCGACGATCCGCTGCCGCAGGTACCGGCCGAAATCGTGCAGCCGCAGATTGCCGGAGGCGTCGTGGCCGACAGGTTCGCCGGCCAGATGCTCCTGGCCGGCGCCCTCGGCGGCGACGACCGTCGCGTGCCCCCGGTCGGCGACCCGCCGACGCAGGTGCGTCAGGAAACCACCCGGGCCGTCCAGGGCGAACGGCACCTCAGGCACCAGGACGAAATCGGCGTCGTGGGTGGCCAGGGCCGCGTAGCAGGCGATGAAACCCGAGTGCCGGCCCATCAGCTGTACGAGCCCGATCCCGCCGGGAAACGCGGTGGCCTCCACATGGGCTGCCCGGATCACCTCGGTGGCGCGCGCGACCGCCGTCTGAAACCCAAAGCTCTGATCGATGTACGGGATGTCGTTGTCGATCGTCTTCGGCACCCCGACGACGGCGACCGGCCGGCCCCGCCGGGCGAGCACCTCGGTGATCCGCGACGCGCCCCGCATCGAACCGTCGCCACCGATCACGAACAGGATGTCGATGCCGAGCTCGTCGAGGGTGTCGGCGATCTCCTCCGGATCCTGGTTGCCCCGCGACGTACCGAGGATCGTGCCGCCGTACTCGTCGATCCGGTCGACGACCGCCGGGGTCAGCGGGACGGGGTCGTGGCCGTACCGGGCGACCAGCCCCTGATAGCCATTACGGAAACCGACGATCTGCCGCACCCCGTAGCCGGTGGTCAACTCCAGCACCAGAGCCCGGATCACATTGTTCAGGCCGGGGCAGAGCCCACCGCAGGTGACGATCCCGACCCGGGTTCGCGCTGGCTCGAAGAAGATCTTCTGTCGCGGTCCGCCCGGCTCCAGGCTCGGCAGCTCGTCGATGGGCAGACCCCGGCCGGTGAGCATCCCGACGGTGTCGTCGAGCAGCACCCGGTCGGACTCGTCGACGTAGTGCCAGCTGGTGTTGCGCCCGAGCAGCAGTCGGGCCAGCGGCGAGTCGAACAGGCACCCGCCCAGCGTCCGGATCTCCAGTCGCACCGGCTCGTCGGCCATCCACCCATGGTCCCGGCCGTTGTTTTCAACGGCGTTACCGAACGGCACCGTCGGCCGGTCGGACCACGGCGATCCGCTCAGCTGACGGGCGGGGCGACCGGGTAGCCCGAGGCCGGCAGACACTCACCCTGGCTCCATCGGAAGGCAGGCTCGGGCTCGGGCATGGTCCCGGTCCTATGAACCGGCGAAGGACCTGGCCCTGGCTCGCCGGGCCGGGTCGAAGGCATCGATCGCCCCGGGACCCTGACCGCCCGGACTCGCCGCCCAACCGTTGATCCTCCTGGCGGCCCAGGTCACCCGTTGGTCCTGCGGACGGTAGGCGATCTCGAAGTGCGACTCCTTGGGTAGATCGAAGTCACCACCCCAGGCCACCACGCCAGCCAACTCGGCGAGGATGTCCCGGACCACGACGATTTCCCGGGGGTACAGACCGCCCCGGACTCCCACCGGGTACGCCAGCGGTCGGATCGCCAACGCCGACCCGGACAGGTAGTTCGACTCGTAGGCCGCCCTCAGGCTGGTCCGCGTGCTGTGCCCGTGGACGTCGCCGGCCCGGAGCTGGTCGATCTCATAGTGGAAGCGACGGGCGACGTACGTCAGGATCACCGCCGCGGGTCCGTCGGCGAGCGCGACCACATGGCCGCTGCCCTCGATGTCGTGCCAGCCGGCTGACCTGAGCACGGGCCAGCCGTTCACCGAGCGGTCGCGCTCCCAGGTCCCGGGTGTCGTCGGCGCGGCCTGGGCGGCACCGGCGGCGGCCACGGCTGCTCCGGTCACCGCCGCAGCGCCGAGTAGCTGACGGCGCGACAAGGAGTTACCCATCAGTGCCTCCGTTCCTTTTCCGATATCCGCTTCAGCCGGGGTGCGATCACCCAACAAAGGCCGACCATACTGATCACAAAGAGCACGGAGAGCACCACGATCGTCGGATTCACCCAGACCGGGACCAGATCGTAGGCTGCGTTGCATTTGTTGCTGAGCGGAAAGACGCGGAACCGGTCGTCCCGATGCGCTTCCCAGTAGGCGGCGTCGAACGGCTGGTGGTGGACGAACCTGCAGGTGTCTTCGCTGTTGAGCCCGCCCGAGACGAAACCACGAAGCCACACGAGCACCGTCAGGAAGAAGGATGCCCAGGCAGCGTGGCCGAACCAGGCCGGCCGCTTCCAGGTGCCCGCGCGCAGCCCTCGGATCAGCCGCCAGACGCTGAACGCGGGGATCGCGAGGAGCGGAAGGCACGGAAGCAGTGCCGCAGCTGATTCGAACGTCATCGGCGCTCTTCCAGCTGCTGCGACGCCCGCGTCAGGTACTTCTCGTGATTTGCCCGGTAGTTGGACTCCATCCGCGACTCCGTGCCGATCCTGGTCAACATCGTGTCGGCGAAGCCCTGCAGGAAGCCGTCGAGCTTGTCGCCACCGCCGGGCAGATTCATCAGCACGGTCGGCAGCATGGCACCCGCCGTCGCGATGAGCTGCGTACGCGCGATGCCGAGCGTGGTGTCGGTCGCGGTCAACGCGTTGTGTGCGGCGAACCGGCAGTTCTCCACCGTGGTCCAGCGCTGCGCGAAGAAGTTGTTGAACCGGCGCAGACCACCACCGCCGTTGTAGTGGTCCCGGACGGCCTGGACGATGGTCCGGCCGGACCTGACCGCGCGAGCGATGAGGTAACCATCTGCGTCCTCGATCAGATCGTTGAACCCGAAGGACGACTCGACGCCAGGGATGGCCAGTCGGGCCTCGCAGAATGCCCGGCCCGACGCGTACTGCTCCTCGGAGTTGCGCCAGTCCGCGTAGAACGTCATGAGGTCCCCGCCCCACCCGGCGACGTCGCCGCCGTTTGCGGCCTTCTGGTTACTCTCCTGCGGCGTCACCAGGTGCCCGTTCGCGGTCGCCATCATGTGCTCGGCGCCCAGATCGTAGCCCGTGAACGGGTCGGTGAACCACTTCATGACGGACATTCCCCGCGCGTTGGCGTAGCTGACGAATCCCTCGTCGTAGCCACCGATGAGGTACCACCAGCCCAACTGGTTGAGCGGGTCCCGGCTGCCGTACTCGGCGTGGCGGACGTACTCCATCACCAACTGGGAGGGTGACCTGTCGCCGCCATAGGAGACGGCGAGAGCGTACAGCTGCTCGATGTAGTCGATGAACGTGTCGGCAGGCCCGGCGGAGTCGTTGACCGAGCTGGTTCCAGGGTCGGATCCGTGTCGCCACACGTTGCGGTCCAGGTCGAAGGAGTCGCTGCCGTTGACGACGACGAACTCCTTGATCTGGTTGAACGACCAGTTCGGTGGCAGCGTGAACCCGAGGTTGCCGGAGAATCCCCACGACATGCCGGAGACGAACGAGTACCGGGCGAAAGTGCGGTTGGTGACGTTCCAGCAGACGTTCCGGGATCCGTACACGCCGTGAATGTAGCGCTTACCACGGCTGGCCAGGCCGGCGACCACTCCGTGGAAGTACGGGACGATCGCCGAGTCGATCTCAGCCTGTGTGGCGTCGTAGTCCACGGCGAAGTAGATGACGGTACCCTTGTTGAAACCGTAGCCGACGGCCAGACTGTGGGCGTTGAGGGCGTGCTGGTAGCCGATGCCGTAGCTGAAGTCGGACAACCGCCGCCCATCGTCCTGGTAGATGGGAAAGACCCGCAGCCCGGCGGCGAACATCGTCTGCAGTTCGCCGGGCTTGATCTCCTTGTCCAGGGTCGACCCGGGCGGGTCGTACAGGTATCGACCGACGATCCGGTAGCCGTTGTTCCACAACCAGCTGGCGCGGGACGCGGTGATCTCGTAACGGGTGTCGGAGCCGGTCGCTGGCCGGTCCGGATCCCCCATCGACACCAGCAGCTGGCACCAGGTCTGGTAGTCACCGGCACCGTTCTCGGTCAGCTGAGAAAAGCGTTGGAAGGCCCGGACGAAGTCGGCGAGGGCCGCGTCGTAGGTCGTGCGCCGGTTCGTCCGGTAGTCGCCAATCGGCTCGTTGAACACACAGGCAGCGGAGAACAGCTCGACGAAGATGCCGGAGTCGCCCTGCCGGACCTGGTTCGCGCGTAGGCCGGCCTGGGTGCCGGGCCCGAAGTTGCCGTTCGCGTCCAAGCCGAGCTCGTACTGGATGGCGATCAGCAGAGCCCGTTGCACGTCGCGGGAGTAGATGCCGTCACAGGGGCCGATGAGGTAGGCGGGCCGCTGCCAGTAGCGTCCGTTCAACCAGCGCTGGATGTCCCGGATCTTGTCGGTGCCGCCCGCCACCACGACGTAGGCGTCCATGTTGAGGATGCACTTGGCGATGGTCGCGTCGACCGTACCGTCGCCGTCGGGAATCCCCATGTTGGACCGCAGACTCTTGACCGCGGCGACGGTGACGCCGGTGTACCAGCCGTAGCTTGCCGGTTCGACCCCCCAGTAACCTTTGCAGAACAGGCCGTGCTGCAGGATGGCGACGATGTTGCGGTTGCGGTCCCAGCCCGCGCCGATCGGACCGAGCGCCTGGAACCTGGACGTCGTGGTAGGACCGAAGCTGGCCACCACCGGGCTGATCCCGAGCTCGTGCTGTAGACCCATGACCAGCGAATACATCGTCGACCAGCCGGTCCGGCCGTCTTCGGGACAGCGTACGTAGCCGGGCACCCCGCCGTACGTCGCGTTGACCCACTGCTGCGCTTCCAGGACCTTCGGATCGGCCACGTTGTCTCCCCTGTTCGACGTCGGGACGAACACCCTGCCGGTCGTTGGGCACGGCCGCCTTGGGCACGGCAGTCTTCCATAGCCTCAAAACAGACACGTATCGATGCTTGCTGATAATAGACTATACGCACACCTTTGCCCCGAGTGGGAAGACACTGTGGCCGGACAACGGCAGTGCCGTACTCAGAACTCGTCGAGTTGGAGGAAGACCAGCAGCAGGAGGATCGAGGCGGCAGCGCCGGCGAAGCTGATCAAAAACCCCAGCTTCGGGAACCGGGGGCCGCCGTCGGTCTCCAGCCGGGACCGCCCCCACTTGCTGATCACGAAGTACGCGGAGAAGAACCCCATCGCCGGGAACCCGGTGCAGGACCAGATGAACTTGGTGCTGACGTCGACGCGGGCCGCGAACGGGTTCAGGAAGATGGCGAACTGCAGCGCGGCGACGACGGCGGCGAACCCCAGGTAGACGGTGACCGCCCGGGCCAGCGGTGAAAAGCCGGGCAGCAGCGGCGGGCGGCCGGCGGCCTGCTCCGCCTCGGCGGCGGCGGCGTCGGCCTCGTCGAGCTGGCGGCGGGCCGCCTCCAGCTCCTGCTCCGCGTCCGGCGGGAAACCGCCGACGGCCGCCGGGTCACCGGAGACCGGCACGGCCGAGACCGGGCCGGCCGCGCCCGCTCCGACGCCGTACGGCTGCACCTGCCCGGCCTGCGCGGACGGCCCGAAAGCCCCGGCGGACATCGGCACCGGCTGTTCGCTGGTGGCCAGCTCGGGCCGGCGCGGCGGTGGCAGCCCGGCCGGCCCCGGCATCGCCTGACCCGGCATCGCCCGGCCCGGTGGGGGCGGTGGGGGCGGTGGCCACGGGACGCCGGCCGGCGAGGCGCCGTACCCGCCGGACTGTTGCTGGCCCGACGCGCTGCCGGCGGCCGGGTTCGCCGTGATCGGCGGCGGCGCGGGCGGTGCCGGCTCGCCGGCGGCCTGGGCGATCGCCGCCAGCCGCTGCCACTGGGCGTGCAGCCGCTGACCGAGCTGGTCGGCGTAGCCGGTGAGCCACTGCCGCCGCGTCTGATGCTGCGCCGCACCGGCCTGGCCTGTGCGGTGCAGGTCGTGCAGGTGCCGGGCCAGGGCGGCGTACTCGTCGAACCCGTCGCTCACCGCGCTCAGCCTTCCTCGTCCAGCTCGCGGCCGGGCAACGCGAACGGCACGATCAGCCGGGTCCGCTGGTCGTGCCGGTCGATCAGCAGCGCCCGGTTCGGCCGCGGCCGGTACGCCAGATCGTGGGTGCCCAGGTAGGAGCCCAGCTCACCGCCGGGCACGTTCATCGCCACCAGGCAGGCCAGGTCGTCGCGGTTGTGCGAGCCGCCCAGGTCGTCGGCGAGCCGGCGCAGCCCACGCCACCAACCCAGCAGGTGTACGCCGTGGCCGGGACCCTGACGCAGCACCACCTGCAGGTCGTCCAGCCCGGACCGGAACATGTCGTCCTTCGCGCCGAGCACCCCGGCGGCGGCGTCCATCCCGAACACCACGAGGTACGTCCGCCCGCCGTCAGTCGTCGTAGTGGTGTCCGGGTTGGCCAGTCGGCGCAGCTCCTCGCGCAGCTCGGCGGCGGTCAGCCGGGTGATCGAATGTCCGAAGGTGTGCAGCGCGTCGGCGGTCTCCTCGGCGACCTCGTCGGCGGAGGCGACCAGCGGGGCCAGCAGGAACCGGGCGTGGCCGGCCGGCTCCTGCCGGGCCAGGCTGACCGTGGCGGCGTGCAGCACGTCGGCTGCGTGGCCGGTGGTGCCGACCACCGCGATGTGCCGGCCCGGGGTGGCGTCCAGCGGGAACACCGCCGACGTCAGATCCACGTCGACCTGCCGGCCGACCAGCGCCAGCGGGCGCCGCCCGCCGGGGGCCAGTGAGCGGTACGTGGAGTCGCCGTCGAGGTGCGCCGCCTCGTACCCCTTGAAGATCGCCGGTGGCCGGGAGCCGGCGGCGCGGGCCTGCCACAGCTCGTGGCGCAGCGCGGCGATCCGCCGGGCACCGCCGTGCGCGTCCGGGAACCGGACGACCGTGTTGGCGCCAGCGATGCCGGCCGAGGCGTTGACGATCGCCTGCCCGACCGGCAGCCCACCGGCGGTCTGGTTGAGCGGGTCGAGGACGCCGTTGCCGCCGGGCAGCGCCACCCGCAGCGGAAACTGGCCGAAGATCGAGTCGGTCTTGCCGTACAGGGCTTCGATGCCGGACATGCTCTGGCTGGCCAGCACCAGGTGTACGCCGTACGACCGGCCTTTGCGGGCCAGCTCCTCCAGCAGGGCGGCGGCCTCGCGGGCGACCGAGTCGTTACCGTCGAACAACACGTGGAACTCGTCGATCACGGCGACGGTACGTGGCGTCGGCGCGCCGTCGCGGGGCAGGTCGGCCAGCTTCGTCACGCCGTGGCGTTTCATCGCCGCCGCCCGCCGGTTCAGCTCGCGGCGCAGTTCGCGCAGCACGGCGACGCCGTACTCCCGGTCGGACTCGATGCCGACGGCGCGGGCGTGCGGGATCCACGACGGGTCGCGGCCGGTCGGCACGAACTCGGTGAAGCTGACGCCTTCCTTGAAGTCGAGCAGGTAGAGCGCCAGCTCGTCGGGTGGGTAGCGGGCGGCCAGGCCGTACAGCAGGTCAAGCAGGAAGACGGTCTTGCCGGAGCCGGTGCGCCCACCGACCAGCCAGTGCGGGGTGACGTCGTCGAAGGCGAGGACCGCCGGCTCCCGGCCGGCGCGGCCGACGACGGTGTGCAGGCCGGTGCCGGCGGTCTCGGTCCAGATCCGGGGCGGCAGCAGGTCGGCGAAGTCGAGTGCGGAGCCGCGCCGGTGGATCTCGCCGAGCCGGTCGGCGAGGGCCTGCACGACCCGGGCCGGCGGGTCGCCGTCGAGGGCGACCGGTGCGGCCAGCCCGGTGCCGTCGGAGCTGAACGGCTGGCCGGGTGGGTCGCCGACCCAGCCCCGGTTGCCGTCGAGTCGCAGCTGGGTGGTCGGGCCGAGCGTCGGCGGCTGCGCTCCGGTGCCGGTCGGCGGGTAGCCGGCGATGATCACGCAGACCCGGGCGGCGGTGCCGGCGTGGGTGAGCGCGGCGAGGCGCATCAGCTCGGCGCGGCTGTCCGGCAGCGCCGCCGCGACCACCACCAGCAGCTCCCCCGGCTGCCCGCCGGTGCGGGCCTGGGCGGCGCGTACGTGCTGGTCGGCGTCGTCGAGGCGTTCCTTGGCTTCGGCGTCGGTGGCGGCCGGTGCCGCCAGCACGCCGGCTTCGACCAGCGGGCGCAGCGGCAGGAAGGTGGCGCCCATCGAGGTGGTGTCCAGCGCGGCCACCCGTACCGTGCCGGGTGGGGCGGCGGCGAGCAGTCGCACGACGAGGCTGCGCAGCAGGGCGGCGATCCGTGGCTGGCGGGCGTCGGCGTCGATGGCCAGGTGGGTGCCGGCGCCGAGCGGCACCAGCGCGGGGAACTCGACCGGGTCGCCAGTGCCGGCCAGCCCGACCGGCCGTGCCATTCCGACCCGCACCGGTGCCGGGCCGACGGCCGGGTCCTGGATGGCGCTGGTCGCGCCGGTGGTGAGGGTTTCGCCGACGTGGCGCAGCCGTTCGGTGACGTCGCCGAGGTCCGGCGGCGGCGGTGCCGGGCTGTCCGCTATGGCCGATCGGGCGGTGGTCAGATGGGTCACGGCCCGCCGGTGGGCGGCGACCGCCCGACGGTACGCGGCACCGAAGCTCATCCCACCCCCACCTGCCACTCGGGTAGCCACCGGAACACTATCCGAATCGGGCGGGCGCTGTTAACCCGGCTGCCCGGCCGGCGGCGGTAGCCGGCCGGGCAGCCGGGTCAGGACGGTCAGGTGCCGACGGTCAGACGCCGGTGATCGAGGTGATCCAGTCGCGGCTGGCAGCGACCGAGGAGTAGTTCTGCGAGCTCGACCCGTTGGAGTTCGAGCAGACACCAACCTGTTGTCCGTTGTAGAACTGCGGACCGCCCGAGTCCCCCTGCCAGGCGATGCCGGTCACCGGGGAGCTGCGCAGCGCCGGTCCCTCGTACGCGTCCCGGCCCCGCACCGACACCACCTGCACCGAGGCTGTTTTGAGCTGCGGCGACAGGTGACAGTTGAGGCAGGTACGGCCCCAGCCGTAGATGGTGTTGGTCGAGCCGACCGGCGGGTCGCTGGTGGCGAGCGTGACGTACGTGGTGCTGATCGGTGTGCTGAGATACAGCAGCCCGATGTCGTATAGGTATCCGTACTGGGAGTAGGTCGCGCTGACCGCGCTCACCTGGCCGCCGGTGGCGTGATGGACACTGCCGGCCCGTACCGACATCGAGCCGCCGATGCAGTGCTCGGCGGTGAGCACCCAGCGGGAGGCGATCATCGAGCCGGAGCATCTGAACGAGCCGTCGCTGTAGACAGCGGCTGCCCAGGGCGCTGACAAGACGGTGTCGCCGCCGATGATCTGCTGCGGTGCGCCAGCGGCTGTCGACGGAGTCGTGACGGCGGCCACGAGTGCCGTCACGGCCACTACCAATAGTTGACGGAGACGCAAGACGGTGCTCCTCACTGAGCGGACACCCAGCCCTGGCGTCCCACTCATCAAAGACCCCCGGCAATGATCTTATCGCTGACGGTATCGATGAACAATGCGCATTCACCTGCATAGATTGCAGCGTGGCCGGCCGGACGCCGGACCGGCATCGTCGACACCCGGGATTGGACGGTAGTGCCGGCGCCGAGCCCGAAATGCGCCTAGTATCCGTAATCAGAGTGTCCCGACGACCGTCGGAAGTGCGATCGATGCGACCTGGCGACAACGACGGCGCCGACGCCGACGGCCGGGAGACCGGGCACGGCACCCGCGACCATTCGGAGCACGAGGAGACCGAGCGCGACGACACGGAACGCGACACGATGTTGCGCCGGCTCGCCGACCGTCTCGACAAGCCGCTCGGTGTCCTCGGTGTACTGTTCCTGCTGCTGGTGATCGGCCAGTTCGTCACCACCCATCCGCCGACGGCCGCCGTGCTCGGCGCGGCCAGCTGGGCCTTGTGGGTGGTCTTCGTCGCCGAATTCTCGCTGCGGGCCTGGTTGGGCCGGCATCACCCGGGCCGGTTCTGGCGGCGCAACTGGTGGCAGCTGCTCTTCCTGGCCGTTCCGGTGCTGCGGTTCGCCCGGGTGGCGTTGGCCTTGCGGACGGCCCGCGCCGGTGCGGCGATCACCGCGGCGGTACGGGGTTCACGCTCCGCCGGCCGGTTGCTCACCGACCGGCTCGCCTGGCTCTTCGCGGTGACGGTGAGCCTCATCCTCGCCGCCGGCCAGCTGCTCGTGGTCTCCGGCTCCTATCCGAGCTACGCGCAGGCGCTGCACGACGTCACGCTCACCACGATCACCGGTCAGCGGATGGCGGCGCGGGATCCGTTCGCCCAAGGCCTGGAGCTGATTCTGGCCGCGTACTCGGTCGTCGTCTTCGGCACCCTGGCTGGCGCGCTCGGTGCCTACTTCCTCAGCAACCGAACGACTCCCGGCGACGACCGCGGTGGCGACAGCAACCGGGACCAGGCGGCCACCTGACGGGCGGCCCGGTCCCCGTGGTGCGGGCGGGGACCGGACCGCCAGGTACGTAGCGCCGTCAGGTGGGCGGCACTGCCTGTCAGCCGGTGACCGTGTTGAGCGCGGCCAGGTAGCCGTCGCGGTAGCCGGCGGCGTTCGGGTGGTACGCGGCAATCAACGCGGAGAAGTCGTTGATCCACGGGCTGCCGGCGCAGACGCCGTGCCCGGCGAACTGCGGCCGGGTGTCCACGAAGGTGGCCCCGGCGGCCGACGCGCGGGCGGCGGTGACGTCGGCCAGCAGGTCCGCCGCGTCGTTGATGATGGACCGCTTGGTCAGACTCATGCTGAACAGGCCGCAGTAGCGGACCTCGTCGAACAGGCGCGGGTAGCCGAGCACGATCAGCTGCGCGTCCGGTGCCCGCTGTCGGATGGCGGCGTAGGTGGTGTCGAGCCGGCCGGGCAGTTCGGTGGTGGCGAACCGTTCGGCCCGGTCGACCGCGCTGGCGCAGGAGGACTCGCTGCCCAGCCGGCAGCTCAGCACGACGTCGGCGAATCCGGCGTCGTTGCCGCCGATGGTGATGGTGACCATCGTGGTGCCGGCGTCGAGCGCGGACAGCTGGTTGTCGAGCACGTCGTCGGTGACCGCACCGCCGCAGGCGACGAAGCGGAAGCTGGCCGGCGCGTTGGCGGCCGCCCACAGCGGCGCGTACGAGCGGTCGCTGCGCAGGCAGGTCGTCTCGTAGGGGCCGGCGCCGACGCCGGAGGAGAACGAGTCGCCGAGGGCGACATAGTGCACGGCGGCGGGTGCGGCGTGCGCCGGAGCGGTGGCCGTGCCGATGCCGACGCCGGTGGCGCCGAGGGTGACGGCCAGCGCGACGGCGGCGCGGGCCAGGGAACGAAGGGGCATGGACGGACCTCACAAGGATGGGGGGATCCTCGTGGCCGCGCGCGTGGCCGTGGGGAGTAACGGTTGTTACTAGCCGGTAATGCTATCGAAACATCCGCATCCCCGAAAGAGGAACGGCCCCACCGAAGACCAGCAGATCTTCAGCAGGGCCGAACGGAACGGTCCTGGTCAGCGGGCGGCGAGTGGCTGCGCCGTCGGCACCACCGGTGCCGGCAGCTCCCCCACCCCACCGAGGTACGAGTGGATGGCGGCCGCCGCCGCCCGTCCCTCGGCGATCGCCCACACGATCAACGACGCCCCCCGGTGCATGTCACCGGCGACGAAGACCCCCTTGGTGGCGGTCTGCCAGTCACCGTCGGAGTCGATCGCCCCGCGCCGGTTACGGACCAGCCGCAGCTGCTCCAGCAACGGCTGCTGCTCGGTGCCCTCGAAGCCGATCGCCAGCAGCACCAGGTCCGCCGGCAGCTCCCGCTCGGTGCCCGGCACCACGGTCAGGATCCGCTCGCCGTCACGCTTGGTCACCGTCACCTCGGCGATGCGGACCGCCCGTACCGCGCCGGTGCCGTCGTCGACGAACTCCTGCACCGCGACGGCGAAGACCCGCTCGCCGCCCTCCTCGTGCGCCGGGTACTCGCGCAGCACCCACGGCCAGGTCGGCCACGGGTCCCGGGCCTCGTCGCGGGCGCTCGGCGGCTCCGGGTAGAGGTCCAGCTGGTAGACCCCGGCCGCACCCTGCCGGTGCGCCACCCCGAGGCAGTCGGCGGCGGTGTCACCCCCGCCGATGATCACCACGTGCCGGCCGGCCGCGTCGATCGCCGGCCGGTCCACCGGTACGCCGTCCACGTGCGATGACCCGGACTCCGACGGCGGCTCGACGGCCACCACCCCGGCCGCCTCGGCCGTGCGGGCGTGCGCCGCCGCAGCCGCCACCACCCGGTTCGACTCGACCAGGTGCTCCATCGCCAGGTGCACCCCGCGAAGCGCCCGGCCCGGCGTCGCCGGGGTGTCCCGGCCGGCCAGCGCCCCGCAGGCCAGCAGCACCGCGTCGTGGTCGGCGCGCAACTGCTCGGCGGTCACGTCGACGCCGACGTTCACTCCGGTGCGGAACTGCACGCCCTCGGCCGCCAACTGGGCCAACCGCAGATCGATGTGCTCCTTCTCCAACTTGAAGTCGGGGATGCCGTACCGCATCAGGCCGCCGATGGCGTCGTCACGCTCGAAGACGGTGACCGCGTGCCCGGCGCGCGCCAGCTGCTGGGCGGCGGCCAGCCCGGCCGGGCCGGAACCGACCACCGCGACCCGCCGCCCGGACGGCTCCGGCACCGGATGCGGAGTGACCAGACCGGCGCCGACCGCCCGGTTGATGATCTCCACCTCGACCTGCTTGATGGTGACCGGCGCGCCGCCGGCGATACCCAGCACGCAGGCCGCCTCACAGGGCGCCGGGCAGAGCCGGCCGGTGAACTCCGGGAAGTTGTTGGTGGCGTGCAGCGACTCGATCGCCGACGCCCAGCCACCGGTACGGACCAGGTCGTTCCAGTCCGGGATGCGGTTGCCCAGCGGGCAGCCGTCGTGGCAGAACGGAATGCCGCAGTCCATGCAGCGGGTCGCCTGCTCGCGGATCAGCTCATCGGTGGCCGGCGGGTAGACCTCCCGCCAGTCCATGATCCGCACCGGCACGGGTCGGCGATGCGGCAGCCGCCGGTCGATCCGCAGGAATCCGGTCGGGTCAGGCACGAGCCACCTCCATGACGGCCTCATCCACGTCACGGCCGGCGGCTTCGGCGGCCCTCATCGTCTCCAGCACCCGTCGGTAGTCGCGCGGGACCACCACGGTGAACTCCTCCACCGCCTCCGGCCAGCGCTTGAGCAGCGCCTCAGCCACCGCCGAGTCGGTCTCGGCGAAGTGCCGCTCGACCAGCTCACGCAGCATCGGCTCGGCGTCGGCGGCCACCGGCTCCAGATCCACCAGCTCCCGGTTGACCAGGTTCTCGTCGAGGCGCCACAGGTACGCCGTACCGCCGGACATGCCGGCGGCGAAGTTGCGCCCGGTCGGGCCGAGCACGACGACCGTACCGCCGGTCATGTACTCGCAGCCGTGGTCGCCGACGCCCTCGACGACGGTGACCGCACCGGAGTTACGCACCGCGAACCGTTCGCCGACCCGCCCGCGGAGGAACAGCTCACCGGCGGTCGCCCCGTACAGGATGGTGTTGCCGGCGATGATCTGCTCCTCGGCACCGGCGCCACCGGGCGCCGCGAACGGGGCCGCCGGGTCCGGGCGGACGATCAGCCGACCACCGGACAGGCCCTTGCCGACGTAGTCGTTGGCGTCGCCGACCAGCCGCAGCGTCACCCCGCGCGGCAGGAACGCGCCGAACGACTGCCCGGCGGTGCCGGTCAGGGTGAACTCGATGGTGTCGTCGGGCAGCCCGGCCCCGCCGACCCGGCGGGTCACCTCGCCGCCGAGCATCGCGCCGACACTGCGGTGCTCGTTGCGGACCGGCACCGACGCCCGCACCGGGGTCCGCTCGGTCAACGCCGGTCCGGCCAGGGTGATCAGCTCGTTGTCCAGGGCCCTGTCCAGACCGTGGTCCTGGGCGCGGACGCCGCGCAGCGCGGCACCGGCCGGCAGCGCCGGCACGTGCAGCACCGCGGACAGGTCCAGGCCCCTGGCCTTCCAGTGCTCCACGGCCGGCGTGGTGTCCAGCAGGTCGGCCCGGCCGATCGCCTCGTCGATTGACCGGAAGCCCAGCTCGGCCAGGTAGCTGCGGACCTCCTCGGCGAGGAACAGGAAGAAGTTCTCCACGAACTCCGGCTTGCCGGTGAAGCGTTCCCGCAGCACCGGGTTCTGGGTGGCGATGCCGACCGGGCAGGTGTCCAGGTGGCAGACGCGCATCATCACGCAGCCGGAGACGATCAGCGGGGCGGTGGCGAAGCCGTACTCCTCGGCGCCGAGCAGCGCCGCGATCAGCACGTCCCGGCCGGTCTTGAGCTGGCCGTCGACCTGGACGGTGACCCGGTCACGCAGCTTGTTCAGCAGCAGCGTCTGCTGGGTCTCGGCCAGGCCCAGCTCCCACGGGGTGCCGGCGTGCTTGAGCGAGTTCAGCGGGGACGCACCGGTGCCGCCGTCGTGCCCGGAGATCAGGATGACGTCGGCCTTGAGCTTGGCGACGCCGGCGGCGACAGTGCCGACGCCGATCTCGCTGACCAGCTTGACGTGCACCCGGGCGGCCGGGTTGACGCACTTGAGGTCGTGCACCAGCTGGGCGAGGTCCTCGATCGAGTAGATGTCGTGGTGCGGCGGCGGAGAGATCAGCCCGACGCCGGGGGTGGCGTGACGGGTCTTGGCGATCCACGGCCACACCTTGTTGCCGGGCAGCTGGCCGCCCTCACCCGGCTTGGCCCCCTGCGCCATCTTGATCTGCAGGTCGTCGGCGTTGACCAGATACTCGCTGGTGACGCCGAACCGGCCGGAGGCGATCTGCTTGACCGCCGAACGGCGGGCCGGGTCGTAGAGCCGGTCGACGTCCTCGCCGCCCTCGCCGGTGTTGGACCGCCCGCCGAGGCGGTTCATCGCGATGGCGAGGGTCTCGTGCGACTCGGCGGAGATCGACCCGTAGCTCATGGCGCCGGTGGAGAACCGCTTGACGATCTCGCTAGCCGGTTCGACCTCGTCGATCGGCACCGGCTCGCGGACCCCGTCGCGCAGGGTGAACAGCCCACGCAGCGAGCCGGCCTCGGCGGCCAGGCCGTCGACGGTGGCGGTGTAGCGGCGGAACACGTCGTACTGCCCGGAGCGGGTGGCGTGCTGCAGCAGGAACACCGTCTCCGGGTTGAACAGGTGCAGTTCACCTTCACGCCGCCACTGGTACTCGCCGCCGACGTCGAGGCGGCGGTGCGAGCGCTCGGCGCTGTTCGACGGGTACGCGCGGTCGTGCCGGGCGGCGATTTCAGCATGGATGCCGGACAGCCCGACCCCGCCGACGGTGCCCGGGGTGCCGGCGAAGTAGCGCTCGACCAGCCGGGGGTCCAGGCCGACCGCTTCGAAGACCTGGGCACCGCAGTACGAGGAGACCGTCGAGATGCCCATCTTCGACATGATCTTGAGCACGCCCTTGCCGAGCGCCTTGACGTAGTTGCCGATCGCCTCGGTGGAGGTGATACCGGCCAGCGCGCCGGTGGCGATCAGGTCCTCGACCGACTCGAAGGCCAGGTACGGGTTGACCGCGGCGGCGCCGTAGCCGATCAGCACGGCGGCGTGGTGCACCTCGCGGCAGTCGCCGGACTCGACGAGCAACGCCACCTGGGTGCGGGTCTGCTCACGCACCAGATGCTGGTGCACGGCGGCGGTGAGCAGCAGCGACGGGATCGGCGCCAGGTCGACGGTCGAGTCCCGGTCCGACAGCACGAAGATCCGCACGCCGTCCTCGATCGCCTCGGACACGTGCCGGCAGATCTCGGTGAGCCGGGCCTTGATCCCGTCGGCGCCGTCACGCAGCGGGTACAGGCCGGAGACCCGGACCGCCTTGAAGCCGGGCAGGTCGCCGTCCTCGTCGATGGACAGGATCTTGGCCAGCTCGTCGTTGTCGATGATCGGGTACGGCAGCACGATCTGCCGGCAGGACGCCGGACCCGGGTCGAGCAGGTTGGCCTCCGGGCCGATGGTCGACTGCAGGCTGGTCACCATCTCCTCCCGGATGGCGTCCAACGGCGGGTTGGTGACCTGGGCGAAGAGCTGGTGGAAGTAGTCGAACAGCAGCCGGGGCCGGGTGGACAGCGGCGAGATCGGGGTGTCGGTGCCCATCGACCCGATCGGCTCGATGCCCTTGCGGGCCATCGGCGCGATCAGGATCTTCAGCTCCTCCTCGGTGTAGCCGAAGGTCTGCTGGCGGCGCTGCACCGAGTCGTGCGCGTAGACGATGTGGTCCCGCTCCGGCAGGTCCCGCAGGTCGATCAGCCCGGCGTGCAGCCAGTCGCCGTACGGGTGGGCGGCGGCCAACTCGGCCTTGATCTCCTCGTCTTCGACGATGCGCCCGGCGGCGGTGTCGACCAGGAACATCCGGCCCGGCCGCAGCCGGCCCTTGGCGATCACGGTCGCCGGGTCGAGGTCGAGCACGCCGGCTTCGCTGCCCAGCACCACCAGGCCGTCGCTGGTGCGCCACCAGCGGCCCGGCCGCAGCCCGTTGCGGTCCAGCACCGCACCGACCAGCTCACCGTCGGTGAAGGCAACCGAGGCCGGACCGTCCCACGGCTCCATCAAGCTGGCGTGGAAGCGGTAGAAGTCACGCTTCGCCGGCTCCATCCCGGGGTCGTTCTCCCAGGCCTCCGGGATCATCATCAGTACGGCGTGCGGCAGGCTGCGCCCGGCCAGGTGCAGCAGTTCGAGGACCTCGTCGAAGTTGGCCGAGTCGGACGCCTGCGGGGTGCAGACCGGGAACAGCCGGCGGATGTTGCCGGGGATGTCACCGGTGGCGAGCAGTGCCTCGCGGGCGTTCATCCAGTTCTTGTTGCCCCGGATCGTGTTGATCTCGCCGTTGTGCGCGATGAACCGGTACGGGTGCGACAGCGGCCAGGACGGGAACGTGTTGGTGGAGAACCGCGAGTGCACCAGGGCGATCGCGCTGGCCACCCGCTCGTCGCGCAGGTCGGGGTAGAACTCGGGCAGTTGGTCGGGGGTGAGCATGCCCTTGTAGACCATGGTCCGGCCGGACAGCGACGGGAAGTAGGCGGTCACGCCGCGCTCGGCGCTCTCCCGCTCGGCCTGCTTGCGTACGCAGAACGCCACCCGGTCCAGGTCCAGCCCGGCCAACGGAGTGCCGGCCGGGCCGGCCGCCGAGTCGGTCAGCCGCTGCGCGGACAGGAAGAGCTGCGCGATCCGGGGGCGGGCGGCGTCGGCGGTCTCGCCGAGCCCGTCCGGCTGCACCGGCACGTCCCGCCAGCCGAGCACGTCGGCGCCCTCGACCAGGGCGTACTTCTCGACGATCCGGCGGACCCGGGCCTCGTCGGCCGGTTCAGCGGGCAGGAACACCAGGCCGGTGGCGTACTGCCCGGCCGGCGGCAGGTCGAAGTCGACGACGGCCCGCAGGAACTCGTCCGGGACCTGGATCATGATGCCGGCGCCGTCACCGGTGTTCTGCTCCGCACCCCGCGCACCACGGTGGTCGAGCCGGCACAGCGCGGCCAGGCCCTTGGCCACCACGTCGTGCGAGCGGCGGCCGTTGAGGTCCGCCACGAAAGAGACACCACACGCGTCGTGCTCGTGGGCGGGGTCGTAGAGACCCTGCGCCGGCGGCTGGGATGCCTGCGGCGGGCAGGGGTGCGGTCCCTGCGGGTACGGAAGAACCACCGGGCCTCCTGTCGTCACTCGCGCATGAACAGGTTTCGGGACGACGTCGGCCCTGGAGAGTTTTCTGAGTCTACGTGAGGGGCCACCGGACATCACCAGTGCGAATTGATCACACGTCCATTGTATGGGACGTGTAGTCTCACAAGGTGGCCAACCAGGAGAACGCACTCCTCGATCGGCTGGACCGGTTCTGCGATGCCGTACCGCGTGCTGCCGCCCGCCCCGAAGAGCTGGGTGACTATGTACTTTTCGTGCGGAAGGAGGAGGCGGGTTGGCCGTTCTACGCCCGTCCCCGGGTAGGCGTGACCGCACCGCCGGCCGCCGCCGACATCACCACCGTACGCGCCCGGCAGCGCGAACTGGGCCTTCCCGAGTCCTTCGGATGGATCCACGAGATCAACCCGGACCTGCTGGCGGTGGCCAGGTCGGCCGGGCTCGGCGTGCGCCAGGCTCCGCTGATGGTGCTCGACCCGACCGCTCTGCCCCCGGTTGACCGGTTCGCCGACCGGCCGGTGCGGCTGCTCGACCCGGACTCATTCGGCTTCGCGGCCGATCTCACCACCTGGTTCACCATCGCCCAGGCGGCGTTCGGCCCGTCCGGCGGCACCGGCACCGGGCTGCCGACCGTCGGCGCCGACGCCCCCGAGATTGTTACAGTGACATTTCCCACTGTCGACAATGGCGGTCCCGGCGTTGGCGCACCGGACCCGGCCGGGCAGCCCGCGCCGGCCTCCGGCGGGCTCGCCACCGCCGCCCCACCGGCCCCGACCATCGTCGACCCGGCCCTGCCGGACGCTCTGGTCGAGCACGAACGGTCGGCGATCGCCGACGGCAGCCACACCATCGCCCTGGCCGGGCTGCCGGCCGGCGGCCAGCCGGCCGCCGTCGGATCACTCAACCGGGTCGACGACGTCGCCGAGATCGTCGGCGTCGGCACCGTGGCACCGGCCCGACGTCAGGGCCTGGCATCGGCCGTCACCGCCGCGCTGGCCCGGCACGCGCTCGCCACCGGCGTCGACCTGATCTTCCTGGCCGCCGGCGACGACGACGTGGCGATGCTCTACCACCGGCTCGGCTTCCGCCGGGTGGGCACCTCCTGTGTCGCCGAGCCCACCGCCCACCCCGGCGGCTGACCGGCCCACACCCCGCAGGCGACCAGCCCACTCGCCGCGGGCAACACGGTCAGGACGGCGGCGGCTGCCACTGCGCGGCGGTGGCTGCCACACTGCCCATCAGCCGCGGGCTGATGGTGCCGAGCGTTGCGTCCCGGGCCCGCAGCGCCAGCCGGCCCCGCGCCGACAGCACCGCCGCCATCCGCCGGGTCTGGCGCACCATCGCCACCGCCCGTGGCCGGCGCAACCGGCTGTACGACTCGACCGCCGCAGCCAGCGCCGGACCCGGCACGGTGTCCCGCACCAGGGCGCACAGCGTCGCCGCGTCCTCGAACGCCAGACAGGCGCCCTGCCCGAGATGGTGCGGCATCGCGTGTGCCGCGTCACCGAGCAGCACCACACCGCCCGGCCCGACCGGGAACCCGTACGCCGGGGGTAGCGGCCGCAGCTCGCGGACCTCCTGCTGGACCAGGTCAGCCGGCTCGGTGGCGGCGAGCAGCTCGCCCACCGGGGCCGGCCAGCCGGCGAACCAGCGGCGCAGCAGGGTCAGCTGGGTCGCCGGCGGCTCCGGGCGGGAGGCCCCGGCGGCCGTCGCCACCCAGTAGATGCCGCCCCGGCTGGAGCCGCCGGCCGAACCCCGCTCACCCAGCGACGCCGAGACGAACCGGTAGCCGGCGCCGAGTATCTCGCCGCCGACCTGGCCGGCGGCCAGCTGCGGCGCCCGGTACCAGGGAATCACCGCCCGCCAGGCCGAGCACCCGGAGCTGACCACCGAACTGCCCGGGGCCAACGCCGGACGCAACGCGCTGTGCACACCGTCCGCCGCCACCACCAGATCGGCCTCGACGACGCCCCTGCCGATGGTCACCGCCGGCCGGTCCACCGCCGGCCGCAGGCCCTTCACGGTCACCCCGGTGCGGATCTCGGCCTGCTCGCCGAGACCGGCGATCAGCGCGTCGTGCAGATCCTCCCGGTGCACCACCACGGGGGCGCGGTCCTCCGGCTGCGGCCGGGGCTGCACCAGCCACTGCCCGTCGGGGCGACGTACCCCGGTGTGCGACACCGGGGTGGCGATCGCTTCCAGCCCGGCACCGAGGCCCAACGCCCGCAACGCGCGAACACCGTTGGGCCAGAGCACCAGGGCGGTGCCGTCGGACCGGACCCGGTCCTCACGTTCCAGCAGGGTGACCCGCCAACCGGTGCGGGCCAGGGCACCGGCGACCGCCAGACCGCCGATACCCGCCCCCACCACGACCGCAGTACGCATCCCGCCCCCTCTCCCCCGGTCGGCCGGCGCCCGCCGACCGGCGGTCAGCTTCCGGTCTTGCCGGTGCCGGCACCGGTCTCGGCGTCGGCTCCAGCGACGCCGTCGGTGCCGGTGCCGGTCGCGGTGTCGGTCGGCTCGGCGGCCGACGGGTCAGCGGCCGGCTCGGTCGCGGCCGCCGGAGTGATCTCGGCCGCCGACGTGGCCTCGATGCCGGTCCCGGCGGTGGTCTCGGCCGGCAGCTCACCGGTGCTCTCGTACCGCCGGAACTGTTCCTCGGTGACCACCCGGTAGCCGGCGGCCAACTCGGCGGCGGGTTTCTTGCCCGACACGTCGACCTGGGACACCTCACCGGCTGCCCCGGATCCGGTCGCCCCGCTCTTGGCCGGCCCGGCGGTGCCCGAGCCAGCGGTGCCCGAGCCAGCGGAGCCCGAGCCAGCGGCGCCCGGCCCGGCCTCGTCCGAGCCGGCGTCGGCCGACGTCGACCCGCCGACGGGCGGCATCGGCCGGCCCTCCTCGTCCAACGGGACGAGGAACTGCTGCGGGCCGCGTACCCGGACGAGATAGACCAGCGCGGCCAGGAAGACCACCGCCGAGGTCCACACGTTCAGCCGGACACCGAAGATCTCGTTGGCCTCGTCGGTCCGCATCATCTCGATCCAGAACCGCCCGGCGGTGTAGCCCGCCACGTACACCGCGAACGCCCGACCGGCACCGAGCTTCCAACGGCGTTCGGCGAGCAGCACCAGCGCGGCGACACCGACGTTCCAGATCGCCTCGTACAGGAACGTCGGGTGGTACAGCCCCGGCTCCAGCACCGGGTTGCCCTCCGGGTCGCGCAGCGCCTGACCGGGGTTGCTGCGGTCCATCTGGTGCACCTGCAGCCCCCACGGCAAGGTGGTCGGGCCGCCGTACAGCTCGTTGTTGAACCAGTTGCCGAACCGGCCGACGGCCTGGGCGAGCGGCAGGCCGGGAGCGAGCGCGTCGGCGATCACGCTGAGCGGGATGCCCAGCTGTCGGCCGGCCAGCCAGGCACCGACCGCGCCACCGGCGACAGCGCCCCAGATACCGAGACCGCCCTGCCAGATGTAGAACGCCTCGATCGGGTTGCCGTTGGCGCCGAAGTACGCCTGCGGCGAGGAGATGACGTGATAGAGCCGGGCACCGAGGATGCCGAACGGCACCGCCCAGATGGCGATGTCCAGCACCGCCCACGGCCGGACCCCGCGCTGGCGGAGCCGGTACTCGGTGACCGCGCTGGCCACCACGATGCCGAGGACGATGCAGAGCGCGTACGCCCGGATGGGAATCGGACCAAGTTGCCAGACAGCGGTGGCCGGGCTAGGGATCGCGGCGAGTGTCACGGGTGCACACGCTACCGTCGTGGACCCCGAACCAGTGACCCCCGGTCAGCCAGCGTCAGGCGTGTCGCCGGCTGACCAGGTCACGGTGCCTGCTTTGCCAAGCCGCCCAACCCGCTTCACCGGGTCACGGCACGTACCCCGGCGGCGAGTTCACCGCTGAGCGACCGCAACGCGGCCAGCCCGGCGGGCAGGTCTGCCCCGTCCAGCAGGCACCGGATCAACGCGCTGCCGACGATCACCCCGTCGGCGAACGAACCGACCTCGGCCGCCTGGGCGCCGTTGCCCACCCCGAGACCGACGCCGACCGGCAGGTCGGTGAGCTGGCGCAGTCGGCCGACGAGGGTCGGTGCCGCGCCGGACGACTGCTCGCGGGCCCCGGTGACACCCATCAGCGCGGTGGCGTAGACGAAACCCCGGCAGTGCCGCACGGTCATCGCCAGCCGCGCGTCGGTCGACGACGGCGAGACGAGGAAGGTCCGGTCCAGGCCGTACGCGTCCGAGGCGGCCAGCCACTCGTCCGCCTCGTCCGGGATCAGGTCCGGGGTGATCAGCCCGGTGCCGCCGGCCGCCGCCAGGTCACGGGCGAAGGCGTCGACGCCGTACCGCTCGATCGGGTTCCAGTAGGTCATGGTCACCACCGGCGCGCCGGTCGCGGCGACTGCCTCGATGATCCGCAGCGCGTCGGCGGTGCGGACCCCGCCGGCCAGGGCGATGTCGCTGGCCCGCTGGATCACCGGGCCGTCCATCACCGGGTCGGAGTAGGGCAGCTCGACCTCGATGACGTCGACCCCGGCGTCGACCATCGCCCGCATCGCGACGATGCTGTCGTCGACGCTGGGGAAGCCGGCCGGCATGCAGCCGACCAGCACGGCGCGGCCCTCGGCCCGGGCCTTGTCGAACGCCACCGAGATGCTCATCGGTCCTGCCCGTCGAGTCGGTCCTGCCCGTCGAGAATGCCGAAGTAGGCGCCGGCGGTGTGTACGTCCTTGTCGCCGCGCCCGGAGAGGTTGACCACGATGGTCGGCTCGCGCCCCAGCTCGGCGGTGAGTTCCGGGATGATCCGCAGGGTGCCGGCGAGCGCGTGTGCGCTCTCGATCGCCGGGATGATCCCCTCGGTGCGGCAGAGCAGCTGGAACGCCGTCATCGCCTCGGCGTCGGTGATCGGCTGGTAGCGGGCCCGGCCGGCGTCGTGCAGCCAGGCGTGCTCCGGCCCGACCGCCGGGTAGTCCAGCCCGGCCGAGATCGAATGCGAGTCCAGGGTCTGCCCGTCGTCGTCCTGCAGCAGGTAGGTACGGGCACCGTGCAGCACCCCGGCGGCACCGCCGGTGATGCTGGCCGCGTGCCGGCCGGTGGCCACCCCGTCCCCGCCGGCCTCGAAGCCGTACAGCCGGACCTGGTCGTCGCCGACGAAGGCGTGGAAGATGCCGATGGCGTTGGAGCCGCCGCCGACGCAGGCGGTGACCGCGTCCGGGAGCGCGCCGAGGCTGTCCAGGCACTGCTGGCGGGCCTCGTCGCCGATGCCGCGCACGAAGTCGCGGACCATCACCGGGAACGGGTGCGGGCCGGCGGCGGTGCCGATCAGGTAGTGGGTGTGGTCGACGCTGGCCACCCAGTCACGCAGCGCCTCGTTGAGCGCGTCCTTGAGGGTACGCGACCCGGTGGTCACCGGCACCACGGTGGCGCCGAGCATCCGCATCCGGGCCACGTTGAGTGCCTGCCGTTCGGTGTCTACCTCGCCCATGTAGACCACGCATTCGAGGTCCAGCAGGGCGGCGGCGGTGGCACTGGCCACACCGTGCTGACCGGCGCCGGTCTCGGCGATGATCCGGGGCTTGCCCATCCGCCGGGTCAGCAACGCCTGGCCGAGCACGTTGCGCACCTTGTGCGCGCCGGTGTGGTTGAGGTCCTCCCGTTTGAGCAGCACCGTCGCGCCGACCTGCGCGGACAGCCGCTCGGCCCGGTAGAGCAGCGACGGGGTGCCGGCGTAGTCGCGCAGCAGTCGGTCGAAGTCGGCCCGGAAGCCGTCGTCGGACATCGCCTTGCGGTACGCGACATCCAGCTCGTCGAGGGCGGCGATCAGCGCCTCCGGGACGAAGCGTCCGCCGTAGCGGCCGAAGTGGCCGGTGTCGTCGGGCAGCGCGGCGGACCCCACGCCGGTGCCCGGCGCGTCGACGCCGGTGACGTTCGGGGCGTTCATCGGACCGGCCTCGGCGTCGCCGGGTGGTTGCCGGCGTTGACCAGCTCGGCGACCGCGTCCCGGGGGCTCTTCTGGGTCACCAGGCCCTCACCGACCAGGACGGCGTCGGCGCCGGCCGACGCGTACCGGATCAGGTCGTGCGGCCCGCGCACCCCCGACTCGGCGATCTTGACGACACTGTTCGGCAGCCCTGGCGCGATGCGTTCGAACACCGACCGGTCCACCTCCAGGGTGCGCAGATCACGGGCGTTGACCCCGATGACCTGGGCGCCGGCTTCGAGGGCCCGGTCGGCCTCCTCCTCGGTGTGCACCTCGACCAGCGCGGTCATGCCCAGCGACTCGATCCGCTCCAGCAGACCGACCAGCACGTTCTGCTCCAGCGCTACCACCATCAGCAGGACCAGGTCGGCGCCGTGGGCGCGGGCCTCGTGCACCTGGTAGCTGGAGACGATGAAGTCCTTGCGCAGCACCGGCACGTCGACGGCGGCCCGTACGGCGGTGAGGTCGTCCAGTGAGCCGCCGAACCACCGCTGCTCGGTCAGCACGCTGATGCAGCGGGCACCGCCGGCGGCGTACTCCGAGGCAAGGTCGGCCGGGTCCGGGATGTCGGCCAGCGCACCCTTGGACGGCGAGGCCCGCTTGACCTCGGCAATCACCCCGACCCCAGGCTTGCGCAGCGCTGCGCAGGCGTCAATTGGCGGCGGCGCGGCGGCGGCGAGCTCACGGATCCGGCTCAGCGGGACCAGCCCTTCGCGGCGTTGTACCTCGGCTCGGACGCCGGCGATGATCTCGTCGAGCACTCCGAGCGCCGGCGCCGACGGTCCGGCGCTGTCCTCCTGGTCAGCAGTCACCAACGGACTCCCCTCTCCGGGTGTCATGCGCCCGATGCTAGGTGGCGACGCAGGTGAGCCGGAGTCGGGGGTATGGCGCGCCTCACCATCTGGGCTGGGGCATAATGCCCAACTTTTGTGAGAAGGGCGTCACCCACCGTGCCAACGACCAACCGGGGGCCGGGCCACCCGGGCAGCACCGGACCCCATCGACACTGATCATATCGTGTCGGCGGTGCCGGCTCCGCTGTGGTGCAGATCAACACCGGTGGTACGGGTGCCGCCCGCCCCGTTGGGCGATAGTTGACCTGCGGGTCACCGCTGTGAAACAGCCCCCGGTCAGCATGGGTTCGGGCAGACTGGTCGGCGGTAGCCGCCGGCCACGCAACCACCTGGGGGACGCCATGAGCAGCACACCACGGGACGCCAATGTCGACCTGATCGCCATCCCCCGGGCCGTGGTCTCGCTGGCCGCCGAGGTCGTGCACACCATGGAACGGGCCGTGGTCGGCGATCACCGGGTACGTACCGCCAAGGGCAACGCCTGGGAGGCGATCTGCGCCGACCGGGCCCGCGCCCACCAGCGGGACGAGATCCGCCGGCTGGTGGCCACGCTCACCGCCGGCCGGTCCGTCGACGTGCCCGACACCGCTGATGAAGCCACCACAACCGCCACCGCTGAAGCCGCCACCGCTGAAGCCGCCACCGCTGAAGCCGCCACCGCTGAAGCCGCCACCGCTGCCGTCACCGGTCGGCGCCCAGGTCGTCCTCGGTCGGGTCCTCGCCCCGGTCCAAAGCGTTCCACGCATCCAGCGTCGACCGGGTAGACCGGCCACCCGCACCGGTCACCCGGCCGTCGGCACCCGGACCGGACCCGGCACCACCGGGCCCCGCCCCACCAGACCCGTCACCACCGGGCCGGCTTCGCTCGTACCGGGCGCCCATCGCCGGCCAGTGCCGGGAGCGCAGCGCGGTGACCAGCCCACCGGCGGCGAGCAGCACCGCACCGATCACCGTCGACGCCGGCCACTGCGGGGCCGACACAGTGCTGTCCGTCGTCGGACCGGTCGGACCGGCACCAGCGACCAGCACCGTCAGCCCACCGGCCGCCAGCGCCACGCCGAGTGCCGCGAGCAGCGCGCCGACCAGCCGCCGGGCCAGCCCTCGGGTGGCCAGCACCGCGCCGGTGCCGGCCAGTCCGACCAGGGCGACGGCCGGCAGCCACGGCAGCACGTCGGCACCGGTGCGGGCCACCTCGACCGCCGGCAGCGGCGCCGGACGCCCGGTCACCTCGACCGCCCAGTCCCGTCCAGCGGCGTACATCACCAGGCCGGCTCCGGCCAGACAGGTGACGGCGGTGCCGGCGAGGGCCCGCCCCGGCGCGGCGGACATGCCCGGACCGGTCACCGGGCCGGACGCAGCGTCTCGGCGGCGGCGATCGCGACCAGCACCGCCGCTGCCTTGCTCTGCGTCTCCCGTTCCTCGGCGGCCGGATCCGAGTCCGCCACGATCCCCGCGCCGGCCTGCACGTAGGCGCGGCCCCGGCGGATCAGCGCGGTCCGGATCGCGATCGCCATGTCCAGGTCGCCGCCGAACCCGAAGTAGCCGACGGTGCCGCCGTACAGGCCACGTCGGGTCGGCTCCAACTCCTCGATGATCTCCATCGCCCGGACCTTCGGCGCACCGGACAGGGTGCCGGCCGGGAAGGTGGCCGCCAGCGCGTCGAACGCGGTCCGGTCCTCGCGCAGCTCGCCCACTACCGTCGACACGATGTGCATCACGTGGCTGTACCGCTCGACGGTGGCGAACTCGGGCACCTCGACGGTGCCCGGCCGGCAGACCCGGCCGAGATCGTTGCGGCCCAGGTCGACCAGCATCACGTGCTCGGCACGTTCCTTCGGATCGTTGAGCAGCTCGGTGGCGAGGGCGGCGTCGACCTGCGGGGTGGCGCCCCGCCGCCGGGTGCCGGCGATCGGGTGCAGCATCGCCCGCCGGGTGCCGCCGGCGGTGACGGTGACCTTGAGGTGCGCCTCCGGCGAGGAGCCCACCACGTCGAAGTCGTCGAACCGCAGCAGGTACATGTACGGGCTGGGGTTGGTCGCCCGCAGCACCCGGTAGACGTCCAGCGGGTCGGCGGAGGTGTCCCGCTCGAACCGCTGAGCCAGCACGATCTGGAAGCACTCGCCGACCCGGATCGCCTCCTTGGCCTCCTCGACCGCCTTGGGGTACGCACCCGCGGCGGTGCGGCTACGGGCCGCCGGCCCGGGCGCGGCGGGCGCGTCCATCATCGACACCATCGGCGGGTTGGGCCGGGACAGCGCGGTCGTCATCGCGTCGAGCCGGCCGATCGCGTGGTGGTAGGCGGCTGCCGCAGTGACCGGGTCGGCCGCCGCTGGCAGGACCGCGTTGGCGACCAGGATCGCCGTACCGTCGAAATGGTCGAGCACCACCAGGTCGGTGGCGAGCAGCAACCCGAACTCGGGCAGCGCGAGATCGTCCTCGGTGTGCTCGGGGATCCGCTCCAACCGGCGGACGAAGTCGTAGCTGAGGTAGCCGACCAGGCCGCCGGTCAGCGGCGGCAGGCCGCCGCCGACCGGGTCGGTGTCCGGGGCCGGCCCGGTCAACGCGGCGACGGTCGCCCGCAGCACCTCGACCGGGTCACCCTCGGTGGGCACCCCGTCGGGCGGATCGCCGAGCCAGTGCGCACCGCCAGCTGACTCGGTGAGCGTCGCCGCGCTGCGTACCCCGATGAACGAGTAGCGCGACCAGGCGGTGCCGGCCGACCCGGCACCCTGTTCGGCGGATTCCAGCAGGAAGGTGCCGGGTCCGCCGGCGAGCTTGCGGTACACCCCGACCGGGGTCTCGCCGTCGGCCAGCAGCCGTCGGGTGACCGGCACCACCCGACGCTGCCGGGCCAGGGTCTGAAAGGTCGGCTCGTCCGGGCTGACCGTACCGGTGATCATCGATTCTCCTGAGGGTCGGCGATGGTGCCGGTCACCGGCAGCTCGTCGAAGAAACAGTTACCGGCCCCGGTGTGGCAGGCGGCGCCGACCTGCTCGACCGTGACCAGCACCGCGTCGCCGTCACAGTCCAGCCGCACCGACCGCACGTACTGGTGGTGCCCGGAGGTGGCGCCCTTGACCCAGTATTCCTGCCGGCTGCGCGACCAGTAGGTGGCCCGGCCGGTGGTGAGGGTGCGGTGCAGCGCCTCGTCGTCCATCCACGCCATCATCAGCACCTCGCCGCTGCCGTGCCGCTGCACGATGGCGGCGACCAGGCCGTCGGCGGTGCGGCGCAGCCGGGCGGCGACGGCGGGATCGAGCGCGGAGCTCCGCGGCGGGTCGCCGGGCGCGGGCCGCCGGGCGGTGGTCGGTGGGCCGGCTGCCGATTCATCTGGTACGGACACAGTGCCCGATTGTTCCGTACGCCCCGACCGCTGTGGCGCGGCCTCCGGCGTGCGGTGTCGTGAGCCCGACAGCGGTCGGCCGGAATCGACGGTTCGGGGGCTGTGCCGGTACGGCTTCCGGAGTACCTTGGCTGTGCGCCGCCACGGTCCAGGTCTGCGGGCACATCCACTGCCCGGCGGGCCCCGGCCCCGGTGCCCGCCGATCGCACCTTCCGCTCAGGGTTACTGCACCTGGGCCGGTGGTCTGTGTCTGCCGGGCCTGTCGGCTGTGGCCGGCGCAGCGAGTCGGCGCACCACCCAGCACCACGCCCGTGCGGACGGCTCCGGTCACACCGGGACCGGGTCGCCCCCGCCGAAGCGGACGGAGGATCAGCAATGCAGCCCACCCCCACCCCTGCACACGCCGGGCCGGTGAAGCCGGAGGAGACCGGCGCAGGTTCGGGTCCCGTGCACGGCACCCCGGTGCCGACGCCCCGAACCGCCTTCGACGACAACCCGATCAACGAGGCGACGACGGAGATCCCGATGATCGTGCCGAAGCCGGCCGACCGCAACGGTCCGAGCCCGTTGCCGCCGATCGCCACGCAGCTGCTCGGTGGCGGCGCGGCCGTCCCCGACGCACCCGAGCACCAGCAGTCGGCTCAGCAGGACCCGGCGGAGTCCGCGGCGACAGCGCCCGCCGGGGCAGCGGGAGACCCCGACGGCCCGGCGGGCGGCCCGGCCGACGGCGAGGACGACGGCGAGGACGACGACCGGGGCGCGCCGGCTGCCGCGACGGCGGTGGCCCAGGACGAGCCGCCGGCACCAGTATCCGGCCAGCCGGACGACCAGGCAGACGACCAGGCGGACGACGACCCGACGTCCGGGCAACGGGCGGGGACCGACGCCGAGTCGGACGGGGAGGATTCCGGGCCGGTCGACCAGGACGCCGCAGCCGCCGGTCAGGAGAGGAACGGCGACGGGGATCCGACCGCCGGCCCGGATGGGCAGGCCGACCCGGTTGACGACGAGCGGTCGGGCCCGACGGCCGGGGCGGATGACGACCCGGCGGACGACGAGGAGACCGTCACCGCGCACGGCGACGCCGGCGATCTGTTCTACGCCGCCGACGACGGCTTCGACGAGGACGACGACGAGGAGTTCGACGACGAAGACGAGGATGCGGACGAAGACGACGACGAGGACGAGGACGAGGAGCAAGCTGCCATGCTGACCACAGTCGAGGAGCCGACCGGCCCGGCGGCCGGGCACGACGAGGAGCCGGTAGCGGTCCGGCCGGCGCGGCCGGGTGACGTGACGCTGCCGCCGATCACCATCTGGACCGAGGACGCCGCCGACGAGCTACGCGACGAGTGGCACGAGATCAAGGCCCGGTTCGTCGACGAACCGGAGGTCGCCCTGGCGCAGGCTCAGTCGCTGGTCGGGCACACCGTCCGTACGCTGGCCGAGCGGCTGCTGGCCGAACAGGTCGAACTTGACCCGCACCGGCACAACGAGACGCCGGACACCGAGTCGATGCGGATGGCGTTGCGGCAGTACCGGGAGTTCCTGGACCGGCTACTCGCGATCTGACCCTGTGGGTGGTGTGGGACGGGTGGTCCCGTCCCACACCACCCACAGGTCGGCGTCCCGCAGCGCCCGCAGCCCGGCGTTACGGCGTGGCGGTCCGCCGCACCTCGCTGCGGCAGGCGTCGATCTGGTAGTCCAGGACGGTGAGGTTGTGTGCGCGGTGAGTCCGACCCGCCCTGCGGCCTCGCTGACAGTCACCGTGCGTTCCATTGACGATTCCACGCGGTCCAGGATCGCAGCCCTACGGCGCTGGCGGCCACCACCGCGACCGCCGGCCACCACCGCGGCTGCCGTCGCCCATGGACCAGCCGAGGTAATTCAACTATCGTTGAGTTCATCAGATGATGAATTTCTTCGGAGGCAGCCATGGACCCCGTCGTCGAGGTCACCGACCTCGTGGTCGACCGCGGCCGACGCCGCGTTCTGCACGGCGTCTCGTGCACCGTCAGCAGCGGCAGCGTCACCGGACTGCTCGGTCCGAGCGGTAGTGGCAAGAGCACGCTGATGCGGGCCGTCGTAGGCGTGCAGACTGTCCGGTCCGGACAGGTCCGGGTGTTCGGCCGACCGGCCGGGGCACCGCAGCTGCGGCGTACCGTCGGATATCTCACCCAGGCGCCGAGCGTCTATGCCGACCTCACGGTCCGGGAGAACGCCCGGTACTTCGCCGCCCTGTACGGCCTGCCGGCGGCCGACGCCGACCAGGCCGTGGCGGACGTCGGGCTCGCCGCAGCCGCCGGACAGTTGGTGGCCGACCTGTCCGGCGGCCAACGCAGTCGCGCCTCGCTGGCCTGCGCGCTGGTCGGCCGCCCGGAACTCGTCGTGCTCGACGAGCCGACCGTCGGCCAGGACCCAGTGCTGCGGGCCGAGCTGTGGGCCCGGTTCCACGCCCTCGCCGCCGCCGGCACCACCCTGCTGGTCTCCAGCCACGTGATGGACGAGGCCGGCCGGTGCGACCGGCTGCTGCTGATCCGCGACGGTCGGTTGATAGCCGACGACACCCCGGCGGCGATCCGCGCCGCCGCCGGCACCGACGACCTGGACGAGGCCTTCCTGCGGCTGATCCGCGACCATCAGACCACCGACCCGAGCCGAGGAGCAGACCGGTGAACCCGAGGATTCTGGCCGTCACGGTCGGCCGCGTGCTGCGCCAGCTGCGCCACGACCGGCGTACCGTCGCGCTGCTGGTCGTCGTACCGGCGCTGCTGTTGACCCTGCTCTACTACATGTACGGCGACCAGCCCGCCACCGGCGGGCAGCCGGCGCTGTTCGACCGGGTCGCGCTGATCATGCTCGGCGTCTTCCCGTTCGTGATCATGTTCCTGGTGACCAGCATCGCGATGCTGCGCGAACGCACCAGCGGCACCCTGGAACGGCTGCTCACCACCCCGCTGGGCCGGCTGGACCTGCTGTTCGGCTACGGCATCGCGTTCGGGCTCGCGGCGGCGGTGCAGGCCACCCTGGCCAGCGCTGTGGCGTACTGGCTGTTCGACCTGTCCACCGCCGGCAGCCCGGCGTTGGTGATCGCGATCGCGGTGCTCGACGCGCTGCTCGGGGTGGCGCTCGGCCTACTGTGCAGCGCCTTCGCCCGCACTGAGTTCCAGGCCGTACAGTTCATGCCGGTGGTGGTGATCCCACAGCTGCTGCTCTGCGGGCTGTTCGTCGCCCGCGACGAGATGGCCGGCTGGCTGGAGGCGATCAGCAACGTCCTGCCGCTGTCCTACGCCGTGTCGGCGTTGACCGAGGTCGGGGCGCATCCGGAGCCGACCGCGACGCTCTGGCGTGACCTGACCGTGGTCGCCGGGGCAGTGGTGGCCGCGTTGGTCCTCGCCGCCGCGACGCTGCGCCGCCGCAGCGGCTGAACCCGACGCGACAGGAAGCGGTACCGATGGCACGACGCACCGGGCGACGACCGGGCAACCCGGACACCCGCGAGGCGATCCTGACCGCCGCCCGGCAGGTCTTCGGCGAACGTGGCTTCGACCAGGCGTCGGTGCGCGCGATCGCCGCGGCGGCCGGTGTCGACCCGGCGCTGGTACACCACTACTTCGGCACCAAGGACAACCTGTTCCTGGCCGCGATGGATGCGCCGGTCGATCCGGGTGAGCTGCTTCCGCAGGCGCTTGCCGGCGGGCCCGACGAGGTCGGCGAACGGCTGGTCCGGCTGGTGCTGGGGGTCTGGGACTCGCCGGCCGGGGTGGCGGCCCTGGCGCTGCTGCGGTCGGCGTTGACCAACGACTGGACCGCCCGGCTGATGCGCGAGTTCGTCACCACCCAGATCATCCGGCGAGTGCTCGGCCAGCTCGACATCGAACCGGCGGAGCTGCCGATCCGGTCCGCTCTGGTCGCCTCGCAGATGGCCGGTCTGCTGGTGGTCCGGTACATCCTGCGGTTGGCACCGCTGTCCACCATGGTGGCCGATGAGGTGGCCGCAGCGGTCGGTCCGACGATCCAGCGCTACCTGACGGGGCCGCTGACCACAGCAGCCGGGGCGGCCGAGACGACGCCGGGCTGAGTCTGCTGCCCCGCGTCAGGCGGCGGCCGGTGGGGCGCAGCGCCGGCAGAGCACCGGGTGCAGCAGGCGGGCGAGTTCGGCGCGATCACGGACCGGGGCCGGGAAGGCCAACCGGGCGCGCGGCCCGTGCGGGCCGAGCGCGACCACGAAACCGTACCGGTCCATCCGGACGACCTGCGGATCCCCGGCCAATGACCGGTGACCGGCGTCGCGCAACTGCCGGCGGATGAACGCGGTCATCTCGGCCCGGTGGTGGTCGGCGAGGTCGGCGAGCAGCTCCGACTCGACGGCGCCGATCGGGTCGGGCTCGGCGGCGGCGTACTCGTCCGGGTCGACGTCGATCGTGACGCCACAGCGTTCCAGCCGGACCTCGGCCACCTCCATCCTGAAGATGGTGGCCCCCCGGCCGATGTCGAGCAGGTCGGGGCAGGCGTGCACGTCGGCGAAGTCCAGTGCGGCCATCCGGGCGGGGGCGCCGTCGAGTGGGCCGACCCAGCCGGACACCCAGACCCGGCCGTGCGTCGGCGAACCGGCCACCGGCGGTACGTCGGCCACCTCCAGCACCACGGCGGTGTCGTCGGTGCCGGCGACGGGTCGCAGCGCGCTGTCGAGCAGATCGGACCCGGCGGCGAGCAGCAGGATCCGCCCCATCGGGTCGGTCGCGTGCCGTACGGCGTGCGGTCCGGGGCGGCAGGCGACGTGCGCCATGCCGGGCAGCCGGCCGGATGCCATCGTCCGGGCGATCTCCGCGGGACTGGGCTGCATGACACGGACCTCCGAGATCAGTTAGGCTCACCTTAGTGAGGGCAGGCTAACCTACTGAACCGGAGACGTCCACGTGAACCACCCACGACCCAAGGCGCGCATCTCCCGCGCCCTCGGCATCCCGCTGACCCGCAAGTGCACCCGGTACTTCGAGCGGCGGCCGTACCCGCCCGGCGTGCACGGCCGCGCCCGCCGCAAGCCCTCCGACTACCAGGTGCGGCTGCTGGAAAAGCAGCGGCTACGGCACCAGTACAACGTCAACGAGACCCAACTGCGGCGCGCGTTCGACGACGCGGTACGCGGCACCGGCAAGACCGGCGAGGCTCTGGTCACGCTGCTGGAGCGACGCCTCGACGCGATCGTGCACCGGGCCGGCCTGGCCCGCACCATCTACCAGGCACGGCAGCTCGTCGCCCACGGCCACTTCACCGTGGACGGTCACAAGGTGGACCGGCCGTCGTACCGGCTGCGCCCGGGTCAGCTGGTCCAGGTCCGGGAACGCAGCCGGACCAAACCGCCGTTCCAGATCGCCGCCGCCGGGGCGCACGCCGGCGACGGGCCGGGGGCGCCGTACCTGTCGGTCAGCCTCACCGAACTGACCGCGACCCTGATTCGCGAGCCCGCCCGCCGCGAGGTGCCGATCATCTGCGACGAGCAGCTGGTCGTCGAGTTCTACTCCCGCTGACCCCAGGGCGCCGTACCTGCCGGCCCGGTGGCCTGCCTGGCGGGTTCGGCGCGGAGCCGGCGGTCACCGGGTCTGCTCCAGCCAGGAGGCGAAGAGCCGACCGTAGACCGACTCCGGATCGGCGAGCAGTTCCTCGTGCGGGCCCCGCTGTACCACCCGGCCACGGTCCATGACGATCACCTCGTCGGCCGCCTGGGCGGTGGACAGCCGGTGCGCGATCGCCACCGTGGTGCGACCCCGGGTGACCGCCTCCAGGGTCCGCTGCAGCCGTACCTCGGTCGCCGGGTCCACCGCGCTGGTCGCCTCGTCGAGCACCAGCAGATCCGGATCCGCCACGTAGGCCCGGACCAGCGCCACCAGTTGCCGCTCACCGACGCTGAGCGCCTCGCCCCGCTCACCCACCGCAGTGTGCACCCCGTCCGGCAGGCCCGTCACCCAGTCGGCCAGCCCCAACTCCGCGAAGGCGGCGGTCAGCTGCCCGTCGGTGAGCTCCGGGCGGGCGAACCGGACGTTCTCGGCGACCGTCGCGTCGAACAGGAAACCGTCCTGCGGAACCATCACCACCCGGGACCGCAGCGACTCGAACCGGACCCGGTCGAGCGGTACGCCGGAAAGCTTGACCTGCCCGGACACCGGGTCCATCAGCCTGGTGAGCAGCTTCGCGAAGGTCGTCTTGCCGCTGCCGGTCTCGCCTACCACCGCCACCCGGGTCTTCGCCGGGATCTCCAAGGCCACCTCGGAGAGCACCGGCGGCCCGCCCGGGTAGGCGAAGCAGACCTGCTCGAACCGCACGTCCAGCGGCCCGCCGGGCAGGTGCACCCCGTCGGCGCCCGGGTCGGCCACATCCGGAGCGACGTCCAGCACGTCGAGCACCCGCCGCCAGCCGGCGATCGCGTTCTGCGCCTCGTTGAGCACCTCGGTGGCGATCTGGACCGGCTGAATGAACAGGGTCACCAGGAACAGGAACGCGGTGAGCTGGCCGACGGTCAGTCCGCCGTCCACCCCCATCCGGACGCCGACCACCACCACCCCGGCCAATGCCAGGCCAGCGGCGATCTCCCCGGTGGAGAAGCTGACCACGCTGGTCCGCAGCGCACGCTGCTGGGCGCGGCGCTGCCCTTCGATCGCCTCGTCCAGCCGACCGGCGGTGCGTCGGGACACGCCGTACGCCCGGATCACCGCCGCACCGACCACGCTCTCCGCGACCGCGGCGAGCAGCGCGCCGGTGCGTTGACGGACCACGCCGTACGCGGCCGCGAGCCGACGCTGGAACGCCCGGATGATCAGCAGCGCGGGAACGAAGGCGGCGAGGACCACCAGGGTCAGCTGCCACGAGTAGACCGCCATCACGGCAGCGGTCACCACCACCTGACCCATGCTGATCAGCAGGATGACCCCGCCCCACTGCAGGAACTGGGTGATCTGGTCGACGTCGCTGGTGACCCTGCTGACCAGCGAACCGCGCCGCTCGGACTGCTGGTGCAGCATGGACAGGTCGTGCACGTGCCGGAACGCACGGGTCCGCACGGCGGCGAGCGCGGTCTCGCTGACCGTGAACAGTCGGCGCACCATGAAGTAGCCGCAGATGGTCGTCACGACCAGCACGGCGGTGGTGGCCGCGACGATCGTGCCCACCACTTCGAGATCGGGGCCGCCCGGCGCGCGCAGGCCGTTGTCGATGGCCTGCTGGACCGCGACCGGGATGGCGGCCCGGCCGATCATCGACACCAACGCCAGCAGCAGGGTGCCGGCCAGCCCGGTCCGCAGCTCCGGGGAGAGCGCCAGCCCGCGACGCATCGTCTGCCAGGTCGACTCGGGTCTGCCTGCCAGCGGGCCGGCGGCCGACCCGCCCGACGGGGCAACGGGGTCGCCTCGACGCTCGCGGTCGGACCGGTCGACGGTGGGCGCACTCACGCGACCACCTCCGCCGCCCGCGCCGGACCACCGCCGGGATCGCCGTCGCCGCTGGCGGTGCCGGTGCCGGACCGGGTCCGCTCCCGCTCCGCTTCCGCCTGCTCATACGCGGTGACCAGGTCGTTGTAGCCGGGGCAGCGGGCCAGCAGCTGCTGATGCGTGCCGTGGTCCACCACCCGGCCCTGGTCGAGGTAGACCACCTCGTCGGCGAGGGCGATGGTGGCCCGCCGGTACGCGACGATCAGGATCGACGTGGCGATCTCGGAGTTGCGCAGCGCGGCCAGGATCGCCGCCTCCACCCGGGGGTCGACGGCGCTGGTCGCGTCGTCGAGCACCAGCAGCCGGGGCTGCCCGGCCAACGCGCGGGCCAGGGTGAGCCGCTGCCGCTGACCGCCGGAGAGTGTGGTGCCGCGCTCACCGACGACGGTGTCCAACCCGTCGTCGAGCGCCGCGACGAACCCGTCCGCCTCGGCCAGCCGCAGCGCCGACCAGGCCACCTCGTCGGTCAGCCCTGGCCGGTCCAGGGTGACGTTCGCCCGGACCGTGTCGTCGAAGGCGAACGGCACCTGGGCGACCAGGGAGACCGTGCGGGCCAGCGAGCCGGCGGTCAGCCAGGGCAGTTCGACGTCGTCCAGCATGACCCGGCCTGCGGTGGGGTCGACCAGCCGGGCGGCCAACGCGGCGATGGTCGATTTACCGGCTCCGGTCGGCCCGACCAGAGCCACGGTCCGCCCGGCGGGCACGGTGAACGAGACGTCGCGCAGCACCGGCGGCAGCGCGGCGTCGGCGCCGGGCACGGTGACCGCGGTCCGGTCGACGGGCTGGTCGGCCGGGGCCGGCGCGGTGGGCTCGCCGACCGGGGGTCGGTAGCTGAACCAGACCCGGTCGAAGACCAGACTCGCCGGGGTGGCGGCGGCGGGCAGTTCGGTGTCGCCGTACGGCATCTCGCCGGTGGCGGTGAGCACGTGCCGCACCCGGTCCCATCCGGCGACGCTGCGCGGCAGCTCGGCCAGCACCCAGCCGATCGCCCGGACCGGGAAGGCCAGCACGGTGAACAGGAACGCGACGCTGACCAGGTCGGCCACGCTCACCGCGCCCTGCCGCAGCCGGGCGGCACCGACCAGCAGTACGGCGAGGGTGCCGAGGCTGGGCAGGGTCTCCAGCAACGGGTCGAACAGCCCGCGCAGCCGGCCGACGGAGATCAGCGCGTCGCGCAGCTCGACCGCCCGGCCGGCGAACCGGGCAGTCTCCTGGGCCTCCCGCCCCATGGTCTTGACCACCAGGGCGCCGTCGAAGCTCTCGTGCGCGATCCCGCTGACCTCAGCCCGCAACTGCTGCGCCCGGACCTGCCGGGGCGCCATCCGGCGGGAGTAGACCACGTTGAGGGCGAACAGCGCCGGGAACACCGCCAGCCCGACCAGTGCGAGCACCCAGTCGGTGGCGAACAGTGCGGCGATCGCCGTGACCAGCATCACCACCGTGCCGACGGCGAACGGCAACGGGGCGACCGGGAACCAGGTCGCCTCGACGTCGGAGTTCGCGTTCGACAGCAGGGTGCCGGTGGGGTGCCGCTGGTGCCAGGACATCGGCAGGTCGAGGTAGCGACGGGTGACCCGGCGGCGGTAGCTGGCCTGCAGGCGGTACTGCATGAAGCCGGCGCCGAGCCGCCGGCCGAAGATGCCCACCACCTTGACCACGCTCACCGCCAGCAGGGCCGCCGCGCCGGCTCCGAGCAGGCCGGTCTCCACCCGCCCGGACTCGATCGACGGGACCACCACCTCTCCCACGATCGCCCCGACCACGTACGCGCTGGCGATGGTGAGCAGCCCGAACACGACGCTGCCGCCGACGCCGACGGTGAACAGCCCTGGCTGCTCGCGGATGCCCTGGCCGAGCACCCACAGGCCGCGGAGCAGGACGTCACGGCTTGTTCGATTGGCCACGCTACCCCCGACTGTAAGTCCTGATCATCAAATCTCGTCCTTACCGACCCACAATGCCAGCGGGGTACGACGACTGTGGCCACCGACACAGCACGCCCCCCGGCGCCGGCACCTGGCCCCGTACCGCAACGTCGACTTGCTCGGCACGACGTCCGTCGCGCGCCTAGGATCGGGTCATGGCGCGGTTCGCACAGATGGAACGTCATGCCCTGGCCGACCTGTTCCTTGCCGTTGGTCCGGATGCCCCTACGGTGAACGTCGGGTGGACCACCCGGGATCTCGCCGCGCACCTGATCGTCCGGGAGCAGCGGCCCGACGCGGCAGCGGGCATCTGGCTGCCGCTGCTGCGCGGCTACAGCGAACGGGTCCGGCTCGAACTGGCCGCCCGATCCTTCCCGGACCTGGTACGGATGGTCCGGCAGCCACCGGCGTGGAGTCCGGTGAGCAACCGAATCACCGACGAGGTGGTCAACCTGATGGAGTTCTTCATCCATCACGAGGACGTCCGCCGCGCCCAGCCGGACTGGCAGACCCGGGACCTGCCGCCCGGCGAGCAGGCCGCACTGTGGAAGCGCGTCTCGGCGCTGACCAAGCTGCGGCTGCGCAGGTTCCCCGGCACGGTCACCGTCGTCGCCGACGGCTACGGCGACGTGGCGACCGGGACCGGGACCGGGACCGGCGGGGACCAGGTGTCGATCAGCGCCCCACCCGGGGAACTGGTGCTCTTCCTGACCGGCCGGCAGCGGGTGGCCCGGGTCCAGATGGACTGCGCCGCCCCGGTCGAAGAACGATTGCGTAACGCCCGCTTCGGCTTCTAGCGATGATCCTCGTCGCGGCCCGCCCGGACCGCGATGATGATCATACCGGCACGCCTTCCCTTCCCTGGGCGGCCGGCTGGAGGCCGTATGCGCGCGTTCGCACCGACGTCCGTGGTCGCCCCACCGTTCCGGCCCCGTGCCAGCCCGTACCGGTCGACGCTCGCCCGGGCATCGGCGAGCTGGGCGGACCGGCACGGGCTGACCGCCGATCCGCAGCGTGTCGCCCGGCTGCACCGCGCCAACGCCGCCGAGCTGGCCGCCCGGGCCGCGCCCGACGCGGACATCGACCGGGTGCAGCTGCTCAGTGACCTGATCACCTGGCTGTTCGCCCTCGACGACCGGTGTGACGAGGACGGGCTCGGCACCGACCCGGGCCGGGTCGCACCGGTGATCAGCCAGTTGATGCGCGCACTCGACGGACCCGGTGCGACGCCACCGACCGACCCGGACGATCCGGCCGAGCGGTCGCCGCTGACGCTGACCCTCGAGGATCTGTGCCACCGGATCCGCCGGCTGGGCCGGCCCGGGGTCCTGCTTCGGTTCACCGCTTCGCTGCACCAGTACCTCTTCGCGCTGCTCTGGGAAGCCGGCAACCGCCAGCAGGGCCGGGTGCCGGCGGTCGCCGAGTACATCCAGATGCGCCGGCACGCCGGCGCGGTACTGCCCAGTTTCGCGCTCACCGACCTCGCCGAAAGCGGACTGCCGCATTCCCGTCACCGGGTTGACCCGAGGCTCGCCAGACTGAACACTGTGGCGGCGGATCTGGTCTGCTGGTGCAACGACCTGTTCTCGTACGGCAAGGAACATGGCCAGGATCCCCACAACCTGGCCACCGTGATCGCCCACGAGACCGGCCACGGTCCGGCGGCGGCTCTGGCCACCGCCGCCGAACGGTTCAACGACGGTCTCGCGCTGTTCCTCCGGCTGCAGGCCGAGGTGCTGACCGACGCGCCGCCGTCGGTGGCCCGCCTGGTCGCGACGCGACGAAACTGGATCCGTGGCACCTACGACTGGTCGGTGAACTCCAGCCGGTACCAGCCCGGGTGACCGCCGTCGCCGACGACGGCCCCGGCATGCCGCACAGGCTGGTCCTACGTGGCGTCTCAGGGGCCGGCTCCACCGGTCTGGGTCTGGACATCGCCCGCCGGGCCGCGCAGGCCAGCGGTGGTCGGCTCGAGCTGGCCGACGGCTCCCCCGGCGCGGTGGTGACGCTGCGGTTCGGGCCGCCCACCGGCGGCTGAGCCAGCCCGGCCCGTTCGGTTCAACCCCGCTTTGTCGACGACGCAGCGTGCCGCTATCCGGCGACGGGCGAACCTTTGGTCGTACCACGACGACAGGAGGTTGGAGATGGCCAGCAGACCGATGATCGTGATGATCGGGCTGGGTGCGGTCGCCGCGCTCGCCGTCGCGGGCACCGCGCTCGGCGCGGCGGCCCAGGACGTGACCGGCGGTGCCGGGTCACCCAGCCCGGCTGTGGTCGCCAGCGAGTCGGGACAGGAAACGACTTCGGTACCGCGTACCGGCACGGACGGCCGGCCGATCTGGGAGGTCGAGGTCGTAGCCGACGGGCGTCGAGTGGGACCTGGACATCGATCGGGTGACTGGAGACATCGTCAAGGTCGACCGCGACGACGATGACGACCGCCGGGATCGCTGAGTGGCGGTCCGGGCCGGTCGGCCGGCCGCCGGGACGAGGTGCCGCCCGTCCCGGCGGCCGGACGGATCAGCCGATCGGTGCGGGCAGCAGCGGCGGACGCTGGGTCAGCGTCGGCACCGCAGTCAACGTCGGGCGTGGGGTCAGCGTCGGGCGTGGGGTGAAGGTCGGGCGTGGGGTGAGGGTCGGGATCACGGTCGGATTGACGGTCAGCGTCGGTACCGGAGTGATGATGTTCCGGAACAGCACGTAGAGCAGCAGGTTCGGCGAGCCGGGCCCGGGGTTGACCACCACGTTCGGCGTGGCGAGCCGCAGGATGAAGGCGGTCACCTGCGCCGGGGTGTAGTTCGGGTACGCCTGCAGCACCATGGCGGCCGCGCCGGCCACGTGCGGGGCGGCCATCGAGGTGCCGCTGATCGTGTTGGTAGCGGTCGGGCTGGTGTGCCAGGCCGAGGTGATCTGCGATCCGGGCGCGAACAGGTCCAGGCAGCGTCCCCAGTTGGAGTACGGTGCCCGGTTGTCGTTGCGGTCGGTGGCCCCGACGGTCATCGCGGCGGTCACCCGGGCCGGCGAGAAGTTGCAGGCGTCGGCGTTCGAGTTGCCGGCCGCCACCGCGTAGCTGACGCCGGAGGCGATCGAGGCGGTCACGGCGCTGTCCAGCGTGGCGCTGGCCCCGCCGCCGAGGCTCATGTTCGCCACCGCCGGTCGGCCGGCGGCGTTGGTGGTGACCCAGTTGACGCCGGCGAGGACCCCGGCGACGGTCCCGCTGCCGGAGCAGTTGAGCACCCGGACGGCGACCAGCCGGACCTGCTTGGCCACTCCGAACCTGGTGCCACCGACCGTACCGGCGACGTGGGTGCCGTGCCCGTTGCAGTCCGCCGACGTGCCGCCGAACGCGTCGTACCCGGGGACGGCCCGGGGGCTGAGGTCGGTGTGGTCGAACCGGATGCCGGTGTCGATGATGTACGCGGTGACCGTCGAACCGGTGTTCGGGTAGGTGTAGGAGCGGTCCAGCGGCAGGTAACGCTGGTCGATCCGGTCCAGACCCCAGGACGGCGGGTTGACCTGGGTGCCCGCCAGCGAGACGGTGTGGTTCTGTTCCACGTACGCCACGGACGAGTGCGCCGCCAGGCGACGGGCGGCGGCCTCGGAGAGTTTGATCTCGAAGCCGGTGAAGGCGGTCTCGTACAGCCGGTTGACCACACCACCGTAGGTGCCGGCGAGGGCGGCGGCGCGGGTCGCGATCCGGGCGGTCCGCGTGGTGCGGGAGCCGCTCACCGCGCTGGCCTTCAACGTGACGATGTAGCTGCCCGTCACCGCGGTGGCGCCACCCGCCTGGCGGATCTCGCCGGTGGGTGCGGCCGCGGCCGGCGGGGTGACCGTGATGGTGGCGACGGCCGCCGCCACGACCAGTACCAGGGCCCGCCGGACGTGCGTGCGCAAGGGTGTCATCTCCGTCCTTCCTTCGATCTTTGATCCACAGCGGAGCGCCCACTGCGGACAGATGAACGATCGACGATGCCGATCGGACCGATCGTAGGTCGGAGCTGATTGACAGTTTCCTATATCTCTTCGGTCATACTACTCGCAGTATGCATACGACTACCCTCAGCACTGTCACCATTCGGCGGTAGCAACGGGTGCGACCCCCGGGCGCTGGGGTGCCCGGGGGCCGCGTGCACTGCTCGACTCGTCGGATCGGTCAGCTGATCACCGGATCAGTTGACCACGAAGAGCAGGCGGTTCGGCGAGCCGGAGCCCGCATTGGACACGACGCCGGTGGTGGCGTTGCTGACCAGGTAGCTGGCCACCTGGGACGGGCTGTAGGAGGGGAACCGGCCGAGCACCAGAGCGGCGGCACCCGCCACGTGCGGGGAAGCCATCGAGGTGCCGCTGATGGTGTTGGTCGCGGTGTTGCTGTTGTACCACGGTGCGGTGATCGACGAACCCGGCGCGAAGATGTCCAGGCAGGAGCCGTAGTTGGAGTACGACGCGCGGGCGTCGCTGCTGGTGGTGGCGCCGACGGTGATCGCGCTGGAGACCCGGGCCGGCGAGTAGTTGCAGGCGTTGGCGTTCGAGTTGCCGGCCGCCACCGCGTAGCTGACGCCGGAGGAGATGGAGTTCGCCACCGCGCTGTCCAGCGTGCTGCTGGCCCCGCCGCCGAGGCTCATGTTCGCCACCGCCGGCTTCACCGCGTTGGCGGTGACCCAGTTGACCCCGGCGACGACCCCGGCGATGGTGCCGCCGCCGGAACAGTTGAGCACCCGAACGGCGACCAGCCGGACGCCCTTGGCCACCCCGTACGCGCTGCCGCCGACCGTACCGGCGACGTGGGTGCCGTGTCCGTTGCAGTCCGCCGACGTGCCGCCGAACGCGTCGTAGCCGGCGCGGGCCCGCCCACCGAAGTCGTTGTGCGTGGTGCGGATGCCGGTGTCGATGATGTACGCGGTGACGTTGCTTGCCGTCGTGGGGTAGGTGTAGGCGTTGTTCAGCGGCCGGTTGCGCTGGTCGATGCGGTCCAGACCCCAGGACGGCGGGTTGTTCTGGGTCGCGGCGAGCGACACGGTGTGGTTCTGCTCCACGTACGCCACGGACGAGTGCGCGGCGAGCCGGCGAGCGGCCGACGGCGACAGCCGCGCCTCGAAGCCGTTGACCGCGGCGCCGAAGACACGGTTGACGGCACCGCCGTACTGTCCGGCGAGGCTGTCGGCCCGGTCGGCGACGGCGACCGCGCGGGCCGCGTCATTCCGGGCCGCGACGGCGGCGTCGGTGAACACCACGATGTAGCTGCCCGCGACCGCGGTGGCCCCGCCGGCGAGCTTGATCTCCCCGGCCGGAGCGGCGGCCGCCGGGTTGCCAACCAGCGCGGTGGCGACGGCGGCGGCGCAGCCGGCCAGCAGCAGCCGGCGGCCGGTGGTACGAAGAACGGTCATCCCTGTTCCTTCCTGGATGCGGACACCCGCGTCGGCTTGTGGCCGTCTCGGTCGCGGGCGGGCGATCGGGATATCGATCGATGGGATCGTATGCAGGAGCGTAGGCAGGTTTATATATCGATATCCCTATACCGCCGACGCATGGTTTGCGGTGCCCGGCGCCGGCCCGGGCCGCCGACCCCGAAGCCGGGCACCGCCGCCGGACACCGCCGGGCACGGGCGAACCAGCCCTTGACGAGGAACGGCACCGCGAGACCTGGCCGGGTTTGCCGCGCTGGGCGACGCTTGGGGCTAGCCGAAAGCCGACCCTGGCACTACTGTTCGGTAACACAGAATTTACGTGACGGCGCTCACTATCACATATGCGGAGGCGACGGACCCGATGGCTCTCGACGTCCCATACCGGTCGATTCCCGACATGTTTCTGCAGCGGGTGGCTGCCACGCCGGACCGGAACGCGATCGCCGGACCGGCCCCCGGCGACTCCGGCCTGACCTGGATGACCTGGGCCGAGGTCGCCGGCCGGACCAGGGCGATCGCCGCCGGCCTGTACGGGCTGGGCGTCGGCAACGAGGACCGGGTGGCCATCCTGGCCAACACCCGGATCGAATGGGTGCTGGCCGATCTGGGCATCATGTGCGCCGCCGGCGCGACGACCACCGTCTACCCCACCACCGAGCCGGCCGACGCGGCGTTCATCGTCGGCGACTCCGGCTCGAAGATCCTGATCGCTGAGAACCGCGCCCAGGCCGACAAGATGGTTGGCGCGGACCTGCCCGCGCTGACCCACGTGGTGCTCATCGACGGAGCAGCCGACCCCGCCGCGACGGTCCCCCAGCTCACCCTGGCCGAGCTGGAGGAACGCGGCGCCCAGGCACTCGCCGAGGAACCCGGCCTGATCGAACGGATCGCCACCACCATCGAGCCGGAGCACCTGGCCACCCTGATCTACACCTCCGGCACCACCGGGCGGCCCAAGGGCGTCGAGCTGCTGCACCGGGGCTGGTGCTGGGAGGCTGTCGCCCAGTCCCAGCTGGGCATCATGAACCCCGACGACCTGCAGTACCTCTGGCTGCCGCTGTCGCACTCGTTCGGCAAGACCCTGCTATGCAGCATCATCCACGTCGGACTTCCGACCTACGTGGACGGCCGGGTGGACAAACTGGTCGACATGTTGTCGGTGGTCCGGCCCACGCTGATGTGCGCCGCCCCGCGGATCTTCGAAAAGGTCTACAACAAGGCGGTCACCACAGCACAGGAGGCCGGCGGCGCCAAGGCCCGAATCTTCGACTGGGCGGTCGGCGTCGGTCGCCAGCGGGTCGCCCGGCAACAGGCCGGCCGGCCGGTGTCGGGTGGGCTGAAGCTCAAGTACGCGATCGCCGAGAAGCTGGTCTTCAGCAAGCTCCAGGCCCGCCTCGGCGGGCACATCAACGCGCTGGTCTCCGGTTCGGCGCCGCTGAGCCCGGACATCGCCGAGTTCTTCGCCGCCGCCAACCTGCCGATCTGCGAGGGCTACGGGCTGACCGAGGCGAGCGCGGCCAACTTCGTCAACCGGCCGGTCCAGATCAAGATCGGCACCGTCGGGCAGGCGCTGGGCGACCTGGAGTGCCGCATCGACGAGGACGGCGAGGTGCTGCTGCGCGGCGCACCGGTGATGCGTGGCTACCACAACCTGCCGGCGGAGACCGCCGAGGCGTTCACCGCCGACGGGTTCTTCCGCACCGGCGACATCGGCAACCTCGACGACGAGGGCTTCCTGACCATCACCGACCGCAAGAAGGACCTGGTCAAGACGTCCGGTGGCAAGTACGTGGCACCGTCGCACATCGAGGGCCTGTTCAAGGCGGTCTGTCCGTACACCTCGCAGGCGGTGGTGATCGGCCAGGCCCGCAACTACTGCACCATGCTGGTCACCCTGGACCCGGACGCCATCACCGGATGGGCCGCCGACGGACCGCTGGCCGGCCGACTGTACGCCGAGATCGTCGCCTCGCCCGAGGTGCACACTCTGGTGGCGGGCTACGTCGCCGAACTCAACGCCAAGCTCAACCGGTGGGAGACAATCAAGAAGTTCGCTATCCTCAGTCGGGATCTGACCATCGAGGACGGCGAGATGACGCCGTCGCTCAAGATCAAACGCCGGATCGTGGAGAACAACTTCGCCGCCGAGATCGACCGGATGTACGCCGGTCAGCTCGCCGAAATCTGACCGTGGGGTCGGGCACCAGCCGCCGTCAGGCGATCATAGCGGGTTCCCGCCACTGGCGGCGGCTGGTGCGGTCAAGGTCGTAGCGCACGGCGGCGATCCGTCGTACCGCATCGGTCAGCACCGGCACCGGCAGGGTGAACGGCAACCGCAGGAACCGCTCCAGGGTGCCGTCGATGCCGAACCGGGGACCAGGGGCCAGTCGTACCCCGGACTCCTCAGCCGCCCTGGCGAGCGCGCTGGAGATCGGGCCGTCCAGCTCCGCCCAGAGGGTCACCCCGCCGTGCGGCACGGTGACCCGCCACTCGGGCAGCACGCTGGCCAGCTCGGCGAGCAACGCGTCCCGCTGGGCGGTGAGCTGCGCCAACCGGGCCGGCACGATGGTGTCCGCAGCGGCCAGCAGGTGGACCCCGACCAGCTGGTCCAGCACCGGACCGGCCATGTCCACCCCGACCCGCAGCGCGGCCAGTCGCTGCACCAACGGCGCCGAGGCCCGCACCCAGCCGATCCGCAGCCCACCCCAGTAGGGCTTGCTCATCCCCCCGACGGAGATCACCCGGGAATGCCGGTCGAAGACCGCGGTAGGCGGCGGCACCGGGGTGCCGTCCAGCGGCAGGTCCACGAACGACTCGTCGACCACCAGGTCGGTGCCGCTGGCGTGGGCCGCCGCGACCACCCGCTCCCGCAGCGCTGTCGACATCAGGTGACCGGTCGGGTTCTGGAACTCGGGGATCAGGTAGGCCAACCGGGGCCGGTCCTGCCGGATCGCGCCGAGCAGCAGGTCGGCGTCCCACCCGTCGCCGTCGGTGGTCGCCAGTCCGTGGGTGGCGATCCGGGCCCGGCGGGCGGCGAGCGCGGCGAGCGCGTTCGGGTAGGTGGGCGACTCGACCAGCACCGGCGCGCCGGCTGGCAGCAGCAGCCGTAGCACCAGGTCGAGGGCGTGCTGGGTGCCGCTGGTCACCATGATCTGTTCCGCGCTGGTGGGCAGACCACGCCGGGTGTAGCCCTGGGCTACCGAGGCCCGTAGCTCGGCAAGCCCGGTCGGGTAGTAGCCGGCGTGCTGCAGGTAGCGGGGCAGGTCCTCGGCGGCGGCCCGGGCCGCCGGCACCAGCTCGGGCGGGGCGGCCAGCGCCGCGTACCCCAAGTCGATCATGTCGGGGGCGGTCTCCGCAGTCCACAGCCCGGAGCTGGCGACCTGGTGGCCGCTGGGCAACGTGGTCCAGCTGCCGGCTCCCCGGCGGCTGGTCAGGTGGCCGGTCTCCCGCAGGCTGCGGTACGCGGCGGTGACGGTGGTCCGGCTGATCCGCAGCGCCTCGGCCAGTTCCCGCTCGGCCGGCAGCCGTACGCCGAGCGGCAGCCGCCCGTCAGCGAGCAGGCCGCGGACCGCCCCGGCCAACGCGGCGTAGTCCGGGTTGCGCCGCCGGCCGGGCAGGGCATGCCACTGGCCGAGCAGCCGGGCCAATTGGCTCCCCCGCACGATCACCGCCATAACCAGTTGCCTCCAATTGGCCGTACCGCCATCGCCGATTGGACTTCAGAGTGGCATGCATGACCAGAATTGGCAACGGCGGTGGACTCCGCTGCAGACCGGATCCCAACCCCGGTCACCATCCCGGCGGCCGCCCCGGCCGCCACCCGGGTCGGCGACTGCCCCGGCGGCTCGGACAGCTCTACGCCGGCCTCACCCTGTACGGCGTCAGCATGGCGCTGATGATCGAGTCGGATCTCGGGCTGAACCCGTGGGACGTCTTCCACCAGGGGTTGACCCAGCTGACCGGGCTGAGCTTCGGGACCGTCACGGTGCTCGTCGGCGGCGCCGTGCTGCTGCTGTGGATACCGCTGCGGCAGCGGCCCGGCCTCGGCACGGTCAGCAACGTGGTGGTGATCGGCGTCGCGGTGGACGCTGGCCTCGCACTACTGCCGGCACCGACGCACCTGCCGGTCCGGGGCACGTTCCTGGTCGCCGGGATCGTGCTCAACGGCCTGGCCACCGGCCTGTACATCGGGGCGCGGATGGGCCCCGGCCCCCGGGACGGGTTGATGACCGGCTGGGTGGCCCGGCACCCGCGCAGCTCGGTCCGGCTGGTCCGCACCGTGATCGAGCTGACCGTGCTGGCGTGCGGCTGGCTGCTGGGCGGCACCGCCGGGCTGGGCACCGTGCTCTACGCCGTCGGCATCGGACCGCTGGTGCAGTTCTTCCTGCCGCTGTGCACCGTACCCACCGACGCAGCCGCGCCCGACAGAACCGCGCCCGAGCCGGTCCCGGCGGTCAGTCATCCGGTGGACGGTAGCTGACACCGGCCCGGTCCAGCCGGCGCAGCTGCCCGGTCAGCCGGCTACGGAACTCCGCCCACACCCCGGGCGGGACCGCGCCGGTGTCGTCGGTCGGCACCGGTCCGGACCAGCCCACCTCGGCCAACGCCGCCAGCCGGGGGAAGGCCCGCCACCACACCCGCTGCTCGGTGGGCAGGTACTCGCTCCACAGCTGCCCCTGCACCCCGAGCACGTCGCCGGGCTGGAACCCGTACACCGTGCGCAGCGGCAGCACCCCGGCGATGGCCAACGGCTCGGCCGGATCGTCGGACTCGGCCCAGTCGAAGTACGTGTGGCTGTACGGCGCGGCGACCACCGGCAGACCGGCGGCCCGGGCCGCGTCGATCCGGTCGATGCCCCGCCAGGCGAAGACGGTGGCCCCGGCCGGTGCACCCCGGTCGAGCAGTTCGTCCCAGACTGCAGTCCGCCGGCCGTGGCCCGCCAGATGCTCGGCGAGCCGCCCGGTCCACCAGCCCTGCAGGTCCGCCACCCGGGGCAGGCCGAGTTCGGTGGCACGAGCGACGGCCGCCGGGTTCGCCGCCCACTCGGCGGTCGGCACCTCGTCCCCGCCGACGTGCACGTACTCGAACGGGAAGACCTCGACCACCTCGTCGAGGATGTGGTGCACGGCGGCCAACGTGGCCGGTTCCAGGTTGAGTACGTGGGTGGAGATCCCCCAGGTCGTCCCGACTGCCAACTGGCGGGTCGGATCGTTGCCGAACTCGGGATAGGCCGCGATCGCCGCCTGGGCGTGCCCGGGCAGGTCGATCTCCGGCATGATCCGCACGCCGCGCCGAGCCGCGTACGCCACCAGGTCACGCAGCTCCGCCTGCCGGTACCAGCCACCGTGCGGCACCCCGTCACTGCGGCCGTCCCGGAGGTGACCGGCCGGCGACGCCACGCGGAACCCGCCCACCTCGGTCAACCGGGGGTACCGCCGCACCTCGAACCGCCAACCCTGGTCATCGGTCAGATGCAGGTGCAGGGTGTTGAGCTTGTGCATGGCCAGCACGTCGACGTAGCGGTAGAGCAGCGGCAACGGGTGGCACCAGCGGGCCACGTCGAGCAGCGACCCCCGCCAGGGGTACGCCGGCACGTCGACGATCTCCACCATCGGCAGCCGCCACGGCACCCCGGTGACCGGGCCGGCCGCGTACACCTGCTCGGGCAGCAACTGCCGCAGCGTCTGCACCGCCCAGCGCAGCCCGGCCTCGGCGGCGGCCACCGCCCGGACCCCGGCCGGGTCGACCCGCAGCCGGTAGCCCTCGGCACCGAGCTCGGGATCATCGCGCACCAGCAGGCTGATCACGCCATCGCCGGGTGCCCCGACCGGCGGCAACGGCAGCCCGGTCGCCGGGGTGAGCAGCTCGCGCAGCAGGTCGGCGACACCGACCGGCGCGCACACGCTGGTCGCGGCATCGAGGGCGAAATGCCCGGCCTCACGGATCAGGTGGGTGGGACGTGGCAAAAGCATGTCCACAGCCAAGCACAGGAGTTCCGCCCGCGCGCCCGGCGCGGCATCATGGGCAGATGATGGACGAGGGGTGGGCTTGGTCGGACGCGTGGATCTTCGTCTCGGCGGTCATCGCGGGCAAGGTGGGTCGGCACCGCAGGTCGCCGCTGAGTCGTCGACCCGAAGGGGTACGTCTGGTCGACGTGCTCGCCACCGCCGAACACCTCAACCAGGCGATCCCCACCCGGGAAGAAATAGAGACCGGGGTACGCCGACTGCTCGGTGCCGACCTGATCTCGGTCAGCGACGGCTGGTTCCTGGTGACCGAGGCCGGGGAACAGCTGTGGCGGGACCGGCCACGCAGCGGTCTGACCACCACGGTGGACAGTGTGCACGGGGTGCTCGACCAGCGGTACGCCGCCACCGAGGCCGAGTGGCGGCTGGACGACCAGGACCACGCCGCCGCGATGCTCGAATACACCGGGCGTTTCCTGCCGCCGGTGCCCCGGCGTTCGGTGGAGAACTCCGCCGCCGCCCAGCAGGGCCGGGCCTGACCTCGGGCGGGTCGACGGGGTCGGCTACGGCGGTCAGCGCACCGGGTGGCCGGCGTCACGCAGCTCCTGTTTGACCGCGCCGATGGTCAGCTCGCCGAAGTGGAACACGCTCGCGGCGAGGACCGCGTCAGCCCCGGCGGCCACCGCCGGTGGGAAGTGCGCGGTGGCACCGGCACCGCCGCTGGCGATCACCGGTATGTCGACCACCGCCCGTACCGCAGCGATGAGCTCGACGTCGAAACCCGCCTTGGTGCCGTCGGCGTCCATCGAGTTGAGCAGGATCTCACCGGCACCCAGTTCGGCCCCGCGCCGCGCCCAGGCCACCGCGTCGATCGCGGTCCCCCGCCGACCGCCATGGGTGGTCACCTCGAACCCGCTCGGCGTGTCGCCGCTGGCGACCGTCTCCCGCCCGGCGCGGCGTACATCCAGGGACAGCACCAGCACCTGCCGGCCGAACCGGTCGGCGACCTCAGCGATCAGACCGGGACGGGCGATCGCCGCGGTGTTCACCCCGACCTTGTCCGCCCCGGCGCGCAGCAGCGTGTCCACGTTCTCCACCGAACGCACCCCGCCGCCGACGGTGAGCGGGATGAACACCGACTCGGCGGTCCGGCGGACCACGTCCAGCATGGTGCCGCGGGCGTCGGAAGAGGCGGTGACGTCGAGGAAGGTCAGCTCGTCCGCTCCGGCCGCGTCGTAGGCGGCGGCCAGCTCGACCGGATCCCCGGCGTCGCGCAGGTCGACGAAGTTGACCCCCTTGACCACCCGGCCCGCGTCCACGTCGAGGCAGGGGATCACCCGGACCGCGACGCTCACCCGGAAACCTCCGGGCGACCGGCGTCGCGCAGCGCGGCGAGCGCCTGCGCGACGCTGAACGCGCCCGCGTACAGCGCCTTGCCGGCGATCACACCCTCCACCCCGGCCGATTCCAGCGTGGCAAGCGCCCGCAGATCATCCAGGGTGGAGACGCCGCCGGAGGCGATCACCGGCGCGTCGGTCCGCGAGCACACCTCACGGAGCAGGTCCAGGTTCGGTCCCCGCATGGTGCCGTCCTTGGTGATGTCGGTGACCACGTACCGCGCGGCCCCGGCCTTGTCCAGCCGTTCGAGGATCTCGAACAGGTTGCCGCCGTCACGGGTCCAGCCTCGGGCGGCCAGCGTACGGCCACGCACGTCCAGGCCGATCGCCACCCGGTCGCCGAACTCGGCGACGATCCGGTCGCACCAGACCGGATCCTCCAACGCGGCGGTGCCGATGTTGACCCGGGCCGCGCCGGTGCCCAACGCGGCGGCGAGCGACTCGTCGTCGCGGATCCCGCCGGACAACTCCACCGCCACGTCGAGCTGCCGGACCACCTCGGCGAGCAGATGGGCGTTGCTGCCGCGGCCGAAGGCGGCGTCGAGGTCGACCAGGTGGATCCACTCCGCCCCGTCACGCTGCCAGGCGAGCGCCGCCTCCAGCGGATCACCGTAGGAGGTTTCGCTACCGGCCGCGCCCTGGACCAGGCGGACGGCCTGGCCGTCGGCGACGTCGACAGCGGGAAGCAGGGTCAGGGTCACGGATCGTCTCCTCGAAGATGGTGGGTGTCAGGTCCGTCGGCCGAGTGCGATGACCACGACGGCGGGTGCCACGAGCAGCAGTACGGCGATCAGCAGCAGGCGCAGCGCCATGTCGGGCACGGCCAGCCAGACGACCGCCAGCGCCGCCACGGTCAGCACTGCGATCCCGGCGCGTTCGGCGCGGCTGCGCCGGATGAACAACCGCCCGGTGCGCCCGCCCGGCCGGCGTGGGGTGAGCCGGCGCAGCGCGGACCGACGACGCTGCCGGCGGGCGCTGGTCCGGGCCCGGGCGGCCCGCTCGCGTTCCGCCTCGGCCAGCCGGGCGGCCCGGCGGCGGGCCCGTTCCTTGCTCACCGGTCCTCCCCTCCCGTCGTGGTCGGCGCAGTCAGCATGGCCAGCCAGTTGCCCAGCAGGGTGGCCCCGGTCTGGCCGGACTTCTCCGGATGGAACTGCGTCGCCGACAGCGCACCGCGTTCGGCGGCGGCCACGAAGCGGCCCCCGTGACCGGTGGTGGTGACCAGGGCGCCGGCGGCGGTCAGCTGATCGACGGCGAGCGCCGCGTAGGAGTGCACGAAGTAGAACCGGGCGTCGGCGGGCTGCCCGGCGAACAAGGTGCTGCCGGCCGGCGCGGCGACGGTGTTCCAGCCCATGTGCGGCACCCGCTCGGCGGGCAGCCGGCGAACCCCGCCGGGCAGCAGGCCGAGCCCTTTGGTGACCACCCCGTGCTCCTCGCCGTACTCGAAGAGGATCTGCATGCCGACGCAGATGCCGAGCACCGGGCGTCCCTCGGCGACCCGCCGGCCGATCACCGGCGCCGCGCCCAACTCGTCGAGGCCGGACATGCAGGCCGCGTACGCGCCGACACCCGGCACCACCAGCCCGGCGGCGGCGTCGGCCGCGGCCAGGTCGGCGGTCACGGTCACCTGGGCACCGGCCCGGGCCAGTGCGCGTTCGGCGGAGCGCAGATTGCCGGAGCCGTAGTCGAGCACCACGACGGCCGGCGGTGGCGTGGCCATCAGTCACCTCCGGGTAGCAGCCAGAACACACCGGCGGCGACCGCCAGCAGGGCGAGCCCGGCGGCCAGGCCGACGGCACCGCGCCCGGCACCCTGACGATGCAGCGACCAGGCACCACCGACCAGCACCCCGGCCAGCGCGAACAGCGCTACCGGCAGGAAGCTGTCCACGTTACAGCGCGCCTTTGGTGCTGGGCACCGAGCCGGCCGACCGGGGGTCGATCGCCACCGCCTCGCGCAGCGCCCGGGAGACCGCCTTGAACTGGGCCTCGACCACGTGGTGCGCATCCGGGTGGCCGCCGTCGCGGGCGGCCCGCAGCACCGACACGTGCAGCGTGATCATGGCCGAGTGGCCGAGTGACTCCCAGATGTGCCGGGTCATGCTGGTCGGGTAGACCGGCCCGATGTAGGGCGCCAGCGCCGGCTCGTCGTGCACCACGTACGGCCGGCCGGACAGGTCGACCGCCGCTCGTACCAGCACCTCGTCCATCGGAATGGTGGCCGAGCCGTACCGGCGGATGCCCGCCTTGTCGCCCAGCGCTTGGCGCAGCGCGGTGCCCAGCGCGATCGCCGTGTCCTCCATCGTGTGGTGCGCGTCGATCTCCAGGTCACCGACCGTCTGTACGGTCAGGTCGAAACCGCCGTGCCGGGCGATCTGGTGCAGCATGTGGTCGTAGAAGCCGACACCGGTGCCGATGTCGGCGGTGCCGGTGCCGTCGAGGTCCAGCTCCACCAGCACCTTGGTCTCGGCCGTGGTGCGTTCGACCCGCGCGGTGCGGTTCATCAGATTCCTTCCGTGGACGCTCCGGCCCGCAGGCCAGGGAGGAAATTTGCGGCTGTCTGCGACGTGGCGGCTCGTTCGGCCTTGGCGACCAGTTCGGTCATCGCGGCGAGGAACGCGTCGGTCTCCTGCGGCGTCCCAGCGGTCACCCGCAGCCAGCCGGCCAGCCCGACGTCGCGGACCAGCACCCCACGCTCCAGCAACGCCTGCCAGACGGCCCGCTGGTCGCCACCGGCGACGCCATCGACACCGCACAGCACGAAGTTGGCGTCGCTGTCCGCCACGGTGAGCCCGAGCCGACGCAGCTCGGCGACGATCCGGTCCCGCTGATGCATGATCACCCGTACCGTACCGAGCAGGGTGTCCCGGTGCGCCAGCGCCGCCCGGGCCGCCGCCTGGGTGAGTGCCGACAGATGGTAGGGCAGGCGGACCAGTTGGACCGCGTCGACCACCGCCGGATGCGCGGCCAGGTAGCCCAGCCGACCGCCGGCGAAACCGAACGCCTTGCTCATCGTCCGGGTCACCACCAGCCGTGGATGCGTCGACAGCAGCTGCACCGCGCTGGCCGTGCCGGGGCGGGCGAACTCGGCGTACGCCTCGTCGACGACGACCATGCCCGGCGCGGCGGCCAGCACCGCCCGCACCACCGCCGGGTCCAGGGCGGTCCCGGTCGGGTTGTTCGGGGAGCAGAGGAAGACCAGGTCCGGCTGGTGCTCGACCACCTGGCCGGCCGCGTCGTCGGCGGACAGGTCGAAGTCGGGTCCGCGCCGGCCGTCCACCCACCGGGTGCCGGTGCCCACCGCCAGCAGCGGATGCATCGAGTACGCCGGGGTGAAGCCGAGCGCCACCCGGTCGGGACCGGCGAACGCCTGCAGCAGCTGCTGCTGGATCTCATTGGAGCCGTTGGCCGCCCACACCCCGGCGGTGGTCAGCCCATGGCCGAGATAGCCGGCCAGGTCGGCCCGCAGCGCGACCGCATCCCGGTCCGGGTAGCGGTTGAGTTCCCGCAGTTCGGCGGTGACCGCCTCGGCGATCGCCTCGACCACGACGTCCGGCAGCGGGTAGGAGTTCTCGTTGGTGTTGAGCCGCACCGGCACGTCCAACTGCGGTGCGCCGTACGGGCTGCGCCCGCGCAGATCGTCGCGGATCGGCAGGTCGTCCAGGGTGATCGGGCCGGTCATCTGGTCACCGTCGATCCACCCGCGATCGGGGAAACGGCCGGTGAGTTCGCTGCCGGGGCGGCGCTGCCGGTCGGGTCGGCGAACCGGGCCCGGACCGCCTGCCCGTGCGCCGGCAGGTCCTCGGCCTCGGCCAGAGTGACCACGTGGTCGGCGACGTCACGCAACGCGTCCGCGTCGTACTCGACGAGGTGGATGCCGCGCAGGAAGGACTGCACCGACAGACCCGAGGAGTGCCGGGCGCAGCCGCCGGTGGGCAGGACGTGGTTGGAGCCGGCGCAGTAGTCGCCCAGCGACACCGGGGCGTACGCGCCGACGAAGACCGCCCCGGCGTTGCGGACCCGCAGCGCCCACTGCCGGGCGTCCCGGGTCTGGATCTCCAGGTGCTCGGCGGCGTACGCGTCGACCACGGCCAGACCGGCGTCGAGGTCGTCGACCAGGACGGTGCCGGACTGCTCGCCGCCGAGCGCGGTGGCGATCCGGTCGGCGTGCCGGGTGGCCGGCACCTGCCGGGCCAGCTCCCGGTCGACCGCGTCGGCCAGCCCGGTCGACGGGGTGACCAGCACGCTGGCCGCCAACGGGTCGTGCTCGGCCTGGCTGATCAGGTCGGCGGCGACGTGCACCGGGTCGGCGGTGTCGTCGGCGAGAATGGCGATCTCGGTCGGGCCGGCCTCGGCGTCGATGCCGACCACCCCGCGCAGCAGCCGCTTGGCGGCGGTGACCCAGATGTTGCCCGGCCCGGTGATCACGTCGACCGGGGCGCACCGGTCGGTCCCGTCCGGATCGACGGCGGCACCGTAGCCGAGCATCGCGACGGCCTGGGCGCCGCCGACCGCGTACACCTCGTCGACGCCGAGCAGGGCGCAGGCGGCCAGTACGCGGGCGTCGGGCAGCCCGTCGTTGTCGCGCTGCGGCGGGCTGGTCACCACCAGCGACGCCACCCCGGCGACCTGGGCGGGTACCACATTCATCACCACGGTCGACGGGTACATCGCCAGCCCGCCGGGCACGTACAGCCCGACCCGGCCGACCGGCACCCAGCGTTCGGTGACGGTGCCTCCGGGCACCACCTGGGTGGTGACGTCGGTCCGGCGCTGGTCGGCGTGCACCCGCCGGGTCCGGTCGATGCATTCCAGCAGCGCGGCCCGGACCCCGGGGTCGAGGTCACGCTCAGCCGCGGCGAGCGCCTCGGTGGGCACCCGCAGCCGGTGCGGGCTGACCCCGTCGAACCGCTCGGCCGCCTCCCGGATCGCCGGGTAGCCATGGTCACGGACCGCCTCCACCAGCGGGCGGATCCGCTCGACCGCCGCGGAAACGTCGAGCTGGGCACGGGGCAGCAGGCCACGCGGGTCGCGTGACCCGCCTCGCAGGTCGATCCGGTTCAGCACGCCTGCGAGTCTAGGCGTCCTCCCACTGGCCGGACGCCGCCCGTCCAGCGGACGGGACAGTGAGCGTGACCACGCTAGGCTCGACCGGTGGGTCAGCGGCTACCGGTCTTTCCGCTCGGGACGGTGCTCTTCCCCGGGTTGGTGCTGCCTCTGCACATCTTCGAGGAGCGCTACCGGGCGCTGGTCCGGCATCTGACCAGCCTGCCCGACGGGGTCCCCCGGGAGTTCGGGGTGGTGGCGATCCGGCGTGGCTGGGAGGTGCTGCCGACCGCCGGGCCGCCGGGCGCGCCGACGCCGACCTCGGTGAGCCTGCACGAGATCGGCTGCACCGCGCAGCTGCGGCAGGTCACCGAGCTGCCGAACGGACGGTACGACCTCGTGACGGTGGGTCGGCGCCGGTTCCGGATCACCGACCTGGCCACCGAAGGTACGCCGTACCTCACCGCGTCGGTGCAGTGGCTGCCCGAGCCGACCGGGTCCGAGGAGCTGGCCGACCTGCTGGCGCCGCAGTTGCTCGCGGTGTTCCGGCAGTATCTCGACCTGGTCCGGACCGACTCGGCCGAGATCACCGAACAGCTGCCGGAGCAGCCGACCGTGCTGTCCCACCTGGTGGCGGCGACCGCCGCGTTGCACATCAGTGAGCGGCAGGCGCTGCTGGCGGAGCTGGACACCGCCCGGCGGCTACGGGCCGAGCTGCGGATGCTCAATCGGGAGGTGGCGCTGCTGCGCCGGGTGCGGGCGGTGCCGGTCCCGTTGCCCGAGTTGGCGATTCCGGCGAGTCCGAACTGATCCGCGGATCGGCGGCGACGTCCGGGACCGGCTCCGGACGCAGGTCCGGGTGGTCGGGTCCGGCCCCGACCTGGTCCGGCTCGGGACGCAGGTCCGGGTGGCTGGACCAGCCGGCCAGCATGGTGTACGCCAGCACTGCGCCGAGCGCCGGAGCACCGAACGCGCCGGTGACCGTCGGCAGCACGCCGAACCACAGGTCGAAGTCGCCGGCCTGCAGATCCGGTGGCCGCTCCAACTGGGCACCGAGCGCCGCCGTCTCCAGTGCCCGCTGGTAGCCGGCCAGGCCGATCTGCCGGCCGAGGGTCCAGGCCAGCGCTGCCGCGCCGAGCCCACCGACGGTGACGGCGACCAGCCCGTACGGTCCACGGGACCGGGGCAACGACGCCCAGACGACGATCCCGGCGAGGATCCCGTAGCCGACGCCGAGCATCGCGAACCAGCCGTCGGCGGCGACGAAGTACTCCGGGGCGCCGCCGCGTACCGCCGCGCCCTGCTCGGTTCTGACCACCGGAATCCAGGGGGCCAGCATCGACCAGGCGACGCCGAGCGGAGCACCACCGACGGTGATCGCGGCGGCGACGTACAGCCCGGGCCGACGCCAGATCCGGCGCCGGCCGGCGGCCCGGGTGGGCTCCACGGCGCCGGTGTCGGGCGGCGGCGCCGGCGACGCCCCGGACGGGCCGGTCGGATCACCGGGTGGGCCGGCGTCAGCGGTGGAACTCACCCGTCGATCCTCTCGCAGATCTCAGCCGGCCACGGCGGTGGGGCCGAGGAGCGCCTTGAGGTCTGCCATCAGGGCGGTGGTCGGGGCGACCCGGTGCGGGCCGAGGCGCAGCAGGGTGGCGCGGCCGCCGTTGACGAGTTTGACGTGCACCTCGGCCGAGCCGGGGTGGCTGGTCAGCACGTCGCGGAGGCTGTCGACCAGGGGTGGGGTGCAGCGGGCCGGGGACAGTGCGATCACGATGGGTTTGATCTCGTCGGCGGAGGTGATCTCCGGTACGGACAGGTCCATCGCCATCAGCCGGGGCTGGTCGTCGCGTCGGTCGACCCGGCCCTTCACCACGACGATGGCGTCCTCGGCGATGTACTGGCCGACGAGTTCGTAGGTGTTCGGGAAGAACAGCACCTCGACGGCGCCGCCCAGGTCCTCCAGGGTGGCCGACGCCCACGCCCGGCCCTGTTTGGTGATCCGCCGCTGCACCCCGGAGAGGATGCCGGCGAGGTTGACCACGGTGCCGTCGGCGACCGCGCCGTCCTCGGACAGGGCGGCGATGGACATGTCCGCAGCGTTGGCGAGGACGTGCTCGACACCGAACAGCGGGTGGTCGGAGACGTACAGGCCGAGCATCTCCCGTTCGAAGGTGAGCAGGTCGGTCTTGTCCCACTCGCCGTCCGGGATCGGTGGGGTGACCACCATCGGACCCGCGCCGCCGCCGGCCGGGTCGGCGGCGCCGAACGCGTCGCCGAACAGGTCGTACTGGCCGACCGCCTCGTTGCGTTTGAGGTCCATGAACGAGTCGATCGCGTCGGCGTGCACGGTCAGCAGGCCCCGGCGGGTGTGCCCCAGCGAGTCGAACGCCCCCGCCTTGATCAACGACTCGACGGTACGTTTGTTGCAGGCCACCGCGTCGACCTTGCGCAGGAAGTCGTAGAAATCGGTGTAGGCGCCCTTGTCCTTGCGGCACCGGGCGATCGCGTCGACCACGTTCGTACCCACGTTACGCACGGCGGCCAGGCCGAACCGGATGTCGGCGCCGACGGCGGTGAACCGGGCCCCGGAGGCGTTCACGTCCGGCGGCAGCACCTTGATCTTCATCCGCCGGCACTCGGCCAGGTAGACGGCGGCCTTGTCCTTGTCGTCGCCGACGCTGGTCAGCAACGCGGCCATGTACTCGGCCGGGTAGTTGGCCTTGAGGTACGCCGTCCAGTAGGACACCAGGCCGTAGCCGGCGGTGTGCGCCTTGTTGAACGCGTAGTCGGAGAACGGGACCAGGATGTCCCACAGCGTCTTGATCGCCTCGTCGGAGTAGCCGTTGTCCCGCATGCCCTGCGAGAACGGCACGTACTCCTTGTCCAGGATCTCCTTTTTCTTCTTACCCATCGCCCGACGCAGCAGGTCCGCGGCGCCGAGCGTGTAGCCGGCCAGCTGCTGGGCGATCGCCATGACCTGCTCCTGGTAGACGATCAACCCGTAGGTGTCGCCCAGGATGTCGGCGAGGGGTTCGGCCAGCTCGGGGTGGATCGGCACCACCGGTTTACGGTTGTTCTTACGGTCGGCGTACTCGTTGTGCGCGTTGGCGCCCATCGGACCCGGCCGGTACAGGGCGAGGACGGCGGAGATGTCCTCGAAGTTGTCCGGCACCATCGAGCGCAGCAGCGACCGCATCGGCCCGCCGTCGAGCTGGAACACCCCGAGCGTGTCACCACGGGCGAGCAGCTCGTAGGCGCGCTTGTCGTCCAGCGGCAGATCCTCCAGGACCAGGTTGAGGTTCTGGTTCTCGGCGATCCCGGCCAGGCAGTCGTCCATCACGGTCAGGTTGCGCAGCCCGAGGAAGTCCATCTTCAGCAGGCCGATGGACTCACACGCGCCCATGTCCCACTGGGTGATGATCGCCCCGTCCTGCTCCCGCTTCTGAATCGGCAGCACGTCCACCAAGGGGTCGCGGGACAGGATCACCCCGGCCGCGTGCACCCCCCACTGCCGTTTCAGCCCCTCCAGGCCCTTGGCCGTGTCGACGATCTTGCGGACCTCGCCGTCGGACTCGTACAGCCCCCGGAACTCCACCGCCTCCGGGTAGCGCGGGTGTTTCGGGTCGAAGATGCCGGTCAGCGGGATGTCCTTGCCCATCACCGGCGGCGGCATCGCCTTGGTGATCCGGTCACCCATCGCGAACGGGTAGCCGAGCACCCGCGCCGCGTCCTTGATCGCGGCCTTCGCCTTGATCGTGCCGTAGGTGATGATCTGGGCGACCCGCTCCTCGCCGTACCGCTCGGTCGCGTAGCGGATCATGTCACCGCGGCGACGCTCGTCGAAGTCCATGTCGATGTCCGGCATCGACACCCGGTCCGGATTCAGGAACCGCTCGAACAGCAGGCCGTGCGGGATCGGGTCCAGCTCGGTGATGCCCAGGGCGTACGCGATCAGCGCCCCGGCCGCCGAACCACGGCCCGGACCGACCCGGATCCCCTCCCGCTTGGCGTAGTGCACCAGGTCCGCGGTCACCAGGAAGTAGCCCGGGAAACCCATCTTGAGGATCACGTCGAGCTCGTACTCGGCCTGCCGGCGGTGCCCGTCGGGCACCCCACCCGGGAAGCGGCGCTCCAGCCCCCGCAGCACCTCGGCCCGCAGGAACGACTCCTCGGTCTCCCCGGCCGGCACCGGGAACTGCGGCATCAGGTCCCGGGAGGCGAACAACGCCGAATAGTCGCCGATCTTCTCGGCGATCTCGAGGGTGTTGTCACACGCCCCCGGCACCTCGGCGTCCCACAGTTTCCGCATGTCCGCCGCGGATTTGAGATAGAAGTCGCGGGCGTCGAACTTGAACCGTTTCGGGTCCGCCATCGTCGAACCGGACTGGACACACAGCAGCACCTCGTGCGCGTCCGCGTCGCGTTCATGGGTGTAGTGCAGATCATTGGTCGCGACCGGTTTGAGATTCAACCGCTTACCGAGCCGGATCAGATCATCCCGGACCCGGGTCTCGATACCCAGTCCGTGATCCATCAACTCCAGGTAGAAATTGTCGGCACCGAAAATGTCGCGGAATTCGGCCGCCGACGCGCACGCCTTCTCGAAGTCACCGATCCGCAACCAGGTCTGGACCTCGCCGGACGGGCACCCCGTGGTCGCGATGATCCCCTTGCCGTACTCGTTCAGCAGTTCCCGGTCCGCACGCGGCTTGTAGAAGTACCCCTCCAGGCTCGCCCGCGAGCCCAGCCGGAACAGGTTACGCAGGCCGTCCGCGTCCGCCGCCAGCATCGTCATGTGGGTGTACGCGCCACCACCGGAGACGTCGTTCTCTCCGCCGTCGGCCCACCGTACCCGGGTCCGGTCCCGACGGTCCGTCCCGGGTGTGAGATATGCCTCCAACCCGATGATCGGTTTCACCCCGGCGCCGGTCGCCTGCTTGAAGAAGTCGTACGCGCCGAAAAGATTGCCGTGGTCGGTCATCGCCAGGGCCGGCATTTCCAGACGGTTGGCCTCGGCGAACAGTTCCTTCAACCGGGCCGCTCCATCGAGCATCGAATACTCTGTGTGCACGTGCAGGTGCACAAAACTATCGGACACCGACCCGGCCCCCTTCTCCCGTCCCGGCACGACCAGCGAACCCTATCGTGTCGCCAGCGGCCCCGCACCGAGGCGCGCGGGGACCGCAGCCGCACGGCCGGCACGACTTTCACTCGCCCCCGACTCACGACACTCCCAGGAGAGTACGAGCTCCACCCGACAACACTGTCAGCGAGGGTTTACCGTCTCTGTGTGAACACAGCCAGACAGATACCCACATTTCGCTCCAGGTTGGCCGGCATCGGCGTCGAGACGCTGGTCAGCATCGGTGCCGCGTTCGGGTTCCTGGCCTGGAGCAAAGACATAGATGTCGATCCACTGGACCGGAAAGGGCAGGTGAGCGGTCTGGCAGCACTCCAGCTCCGGTTCGCGGTGCTGGCCGGCGTGCTGGTCGTTGCGATGGTGCTGATGCACCGGCTGCTCGCCGCTGCGCACCGGCCGTACGTCGTCCGGGCCGGCTGCGCCGCAGTCGCCGGGCTCGCCACCGGGCTCGTCGCCGGTGGGATCGCGGTGGCACTGCGCGGCACCCGGCTGCCGCTGTGGGCCGGCGGCGGCGACTACCAGTGGATCCTCGAGTGGACCGCCGCGTTGTGGTCCGGGCAGGACATATCCGACCACTACCCACCAGTCGTCTTCTGGGTGATCGGGGCCTGGGCGCGGTTGACCGACCAGCCGCACGTCCTCGCCCTCAAGGACCTCCAACTGGCCGGTACGGCTCTGTTCGGCCCGGCCGCCTATCTGGCCTGGCGACTGGTGCTGCGTCCGCTCTGGGCGGTGACCGTCGGGGTGCTGGCGATGCTGCCGATGATCGAACCGGTCAAGCCGTACCCGCAGATCACCCTGGTGATGCTGATCCCGGTACTGGTGAGATTCCTGTCGACGGTCCGCCGGGCCGACCGGATGACCGACCGCCGGGCGCTGCTGGCCGGTGCGGTGGCCGGGGTCGGACTCGGGCTGCTCTTCCTGCTCTACTCCGGATGGTTCGTCTGGTGCGCCGGCGGCATGCTGGTGGCCGTCGCGCTGGCCGCCCCGTGGCGGGCCGGCTGGCGGTCGATCCTACTGCTCGGCGGCGCAACCCTGGTCAGCTTCGTGCTGGTCGGATGGGTGCATCTGCGCGGCCTGCTCGCCCCGACCGGCGGCACCTCCGACGACTACTTCTATTTCGACACCGACACCGAGCCGGCGTACATCGCGATGTGGCGCAACGACCGGCCGGCCGACGTCGGCCCGGTCTGGCCGCCGGTCGGCGAACTCGGCGGGGTCGGACTGTTCACCCTGCTGCTCGCCGCCGGGCTCGGGCTGGCCCTCGCGCTGGCCTGGCGGCGCAGCATCGTGATCGCCCTCGGCGCGTGCGCGGCCAGTGCCTGGTTCCTGCGGATGTGGCTGGCCAGCGAGCAGTGGGAGACCCAGACCGTACGGCTGTATCCGCGGACCACCGCAGTGGTGCTCTACTGCCTGCTGATCCTCACCGGATTCGGTGTGCTGCTCGCCGTCCAGCACTGGCGCGGCCGCACCGGCGCCGCCGCCCCGGGCCGGGAGCCGACCGTACCGGTCGGGTTGCTGCTCGTGCCGCTGCTGTTCGTGCTCGCCTCCGCCGGGTCCGCCACCGTCGACCGGTACATGCCCGACGAGCGGACCAACCACGCCGGCTACTTCGCGTGGATCGCACACACGACGCCCGACCCGGACGGCCGGTGCTCCCGCTGGGGTGTGGCGCACGGCTGCCAGCCGACAGCCGACCGGGTGCCAGCGGACTGACCAGGGGCCAGCGGGACGGGCCCGGACTCAGCGGACGAACGGCTCCAGCATCATCGCGGCCGCCTGCAGCCATGCCTGCCGCGTCTCCGGCTGCAACTGCACGTACTCGATCGACGACCCGGTTTCCAGGGCCGGGTCGTAGGGCACCACGGCCACCGCCCGGGTCCGGGTGGCGAAGTGCCGGCGCAGGTCGTCGAGCAACGGCATCGGCCCCGGACTCGGGCAGGACAGCAAGGTCACCGCGTTGCGCACCAGGTCGCCCATGCCGACATCGTCCAGCAGGTCCAGCATCCAGTCCGCGGTGAACGCCGCGTCCTCCCGGGGCACGCAGGTGACCACCAGCTGATCGGCGGCCTGCAGGACGGTCTGCCAGTTGGCGCTCTCCACGTTGTTGCCGGTGTCCACACAGATCACGTCGTGGGTCCGGCGGAGCAGCTCCAGCACCCGCCGGACGGTGTGCGGGTCGAGCCGCTGCGCGAACCGAGGGCTCTCCTCACCGGCGAGTACGTCGTACGAGCCGTCGGAGGCGTGCCGGAGGTAGTCGTCGAGCCGGTCGGTCAGCTCGTAGCCGTGCGAGCCCTCGATCTCCACCAGATCGGAGATCAGATGGCGGATGGTCCGGGCATGACGGGCGCTGCCGGCCCGCAGTCCGAGCGTGCCGCGCAGTTCGTTGTCGTCCCAGGCGAGCACCCCACGGCCACGGACGCTACCGATCGTCGCCGCAGCGAGCACGGTCGCCGTCGTCTTGTGCACCCCGCCCTTCGGATTGGCGAACGCCAGCACCCGCGGTATGCCGAGGTTGCGACGCAGGATGCCGGTGGCCCGGTCGACCTCCGCGTCGGGCCGGCTCTCCCGCCACTCGATCCGTGCCGGGTATCCGCCACCGCCGTCCGGGCCCGGCGGGTACCCCGGCCCCGGCCCAGGTCCGCCCCGGCGCGGCGGCTCGGCGGCCGGCGGGTAGCCGCCGACCTCGGGGCCGCCCGGGAAGCCCTGTTCCGATGGTGGCGGCACACTCGGGCGCACCGGCCGAGCGGCCCGGTCCGCAGGGTGGCCGGGCATCACCGGATAGCCGGGCGGGTAGCCACCCGGGGCGGCCGGAGCCGGCGGCGGCGCCAGGGCGGCGTACCGTCCGGCGGCCGGCGCCGGCGGTCCCTGGTCGGCCGGATAGCCATGATCAGCCGGATCGGCGGGATAGCCGGGGTGGCCGAGGGTCGAGGGGTGACCGGGACCGGCCGGATGGCCGGAGTCGCCCATCCAACTGCCACCGGTGGAATGCCCCGGCTCCGGATGGTGACCCGGCACCTGCGCGATGCCGTTGGGCACCTGGGCCGTGCCGCGACCATTCTCCCGCGACCGGGGCGCCGCCCCGTTGGGGTCCGCCACCTCAGGCTGCTCACCGGTACGGCCACCGAGGCGTGCCCGGTCGAGCAGCGCGCGCCAGCGCGGCGCTGGTTCGGCAGGCCGGCCCCAGCCGGACTCGGTGCCCTCCACGGCTCGCCCTCCCAGCGCTATCGGTCCCCGCCTGACAGGCTACGAAGCTAGACCTGTTCAGGCCACACCGCCAAAGGCCCGTTGTTCGGCCCGACCGGCCATCTCTACCGGACTCCCCCGGTCCGGTCACCGCAGCCGTCACCCGACGAGGAGCGTGGCGGCACCGGGGGTAGCGTACGGAACCGGGACACCGGTGGTCGATACCGGCCCGCTACCAAGATTCACCGGTGGGGTGCCCCGGGCAGACCGGCGGTCCGCCGGTGGCCGGCGACGCGCCGGTCGGTGACGGGGTACAGCCGGACGGCGTGCCAGCCGTCGCGGCCGGACGGCCCGGCCCGTTGGTCGACCGGCCCGCCGGGGCCGGGGTCGGGCGCCCCGACCCCGCCGGCGACGGGTCAGCCCTACCTGCCGGGTTTCCCGGACCGACCGGCGACGTGTCGACACCGTCCCGGCCGCCGTCGTCGGCGTCCGGGGCGGAATCGGCGCTGCCCGGGGTGGACTCACGGTCGGGTGCGGAACTGGTCCGCCCAGCTGACCCCGCGTCCGGGTCGCCGTCGGTCGCCGGAGCAACACTGGTCGGGCCGCCGCCGACCTTGGTGTCGGCCGCACCGCCCGGCTCGGCGGCCGGAACATCGAACGGCAACCCGCTGCTGGTGAGCGCGGCGTCGCCGACCGGCACCACCTCGTCGTACTCAGGTAGCGGAGGCAGGAACACCGCCCGGTCCAGGCGGCGGACCTCGGGCGCCGGATCGACGACCCGGATCTCGGCCAGGCGGGCCAGCCTGCGCAGATCGACCGGGACGCCCTGCACCACCGCCGCGAACACGCAGGCGCAATGGTCACGGTAGGCGGCGGCCTCGGCGGTGGCCACCCGGGCGCCCTTGTCGTAGGCCAGCCACTGGTCAAGATCGGCTGCCCGGCCGAGTTCGGCGACCCGGCGTCGGTAGTCGGTCGCCTGCCTGCTCTTGCGCTCGGCGACCTGTTCCATCCCGGTCAGCACGTCCTCGGGCAGCTGAAAGGCCGGCATCCGGATCACCTGGGTCTTCTCCCGTCCCAGCGGAACCCGGGTGTACACCTCCACGGCAGACACTCCGGACAGGACAGCGGCGAGCCGGTCGGGTGCCAGATACCCGTTGAAGGTTGCCAGGGCGTAGTTGTCGCCGGTCGACCCGGCAGGTGCCGGACCCTCCGGCAAGGTGGCCAGCTCGCCGCGTACCGCCCGGAGGTAGTCCGGTATGGACTCACCCTCGGCTACTCCCACCTGCACGACGTCGTCCACCGCGCGAACGGCGCCGTCGTCGTGATCCACCGCCCAGACGGCGGCGACCAGCACCGCGCTGATCGACACCCCGGCCACCCCGGCGAGCAACTGGGGACGGACCGGTCGCTGCGCGAGCCGGACGGCGGCGTCCGCCAGGACCGGCAGCAGCCGTCGGTCGATTCGCCGCAACAGGTCGCCGGCACGCACGGGCGACTCCCCTTTCCCGATGGCGGGTGGACGCTGAGTGACCGCGTGTTCGCCGGCTCTCAATCGCCGAGCACGGCCAGGGCACGCTTCAAGTCGTCAGGGTAGTCGCTGTGGAAGCGAACTTCCTCCGCCGTACGGGGGTGTAGGAAACTGAGCGCACGGGCATGCAACCACTGGCGGGTCAGTCCGAGTCGGACGGCGAGTGTCGGATCCGCACCGTACGTCAGGTCACCTACGCACGGGTGCCGCAGCGCGGAGAAGTGCACCCGGATCTGGTGGGTACGGCCGGTCTCCAGGCGGATGTCGACCAGACTGGCGGCAGGGAAGGCCTCGACCGTCTCGTAGTGGGTGACGCTCGGCTTGCCACCCGAGACCACCGCCCACCGGTAGTCGTGGGTGGGATGGCGGTCGATCGGGGCGTCGATGGTCCCGCGCAGCGGGTCGAGGTGCCCCTGCACGACGGCGTGATAGCGCTTGTCCACCTCGCGTTCCTTGAACGCGCGTTTGAGCACCGAGTACGCGTGCTCGCTCTTGGCCACCACCATCAGGCCGCTGGTGCCGACGTCGAGCCGGTGCACGATGCCCTGGCGTTCGGCCGCGCCACTGGTCGCGATGGTGTGACCGGCCGCCGCCAGACCGGCCAGCACGGTCGGGCCGGTCCACCCGGGGCTCGGGTGCGCCGCCACGCCCACCGGCTTGTCCACCACGACGATGTCCTCGTCGGCGTACTCGACCCGCAGTCCGTCGACCGGTTGGGCGATCACCACCGGAGCCGTGACGGGCGCCGGCAGGACCACCTCCAGCCAGGCGCCGGCACTCACCCGGTCGGACTTGTGCCGGGTGACCCCGTCCACCTCGGCGTCGCCGGACTCCACCAGCGCGGCGGCCGCGGTGCGGGACAGTCCGAACAGCCGGGAGACAGCCTGATCGAGCCGGGTGCCGTCGAGCCCATCGGGCACCGGCAGCGACCGTCGCTCCCCATGGCGGGCAGGTGTGGTCAACGGTCCACCTTTCCGGACAGCCGGCGGCCGTCGCGCTGTCGGCCGGTCAGTTCCAGCAGTACGGCGAGGAGTACGCCGACGACCAACGCGCTGTCGGCCACATTGAAGATCGGGAAGACCTGGCCGTACGGGTGGAAGACGCTGAACATGTCCACCACGTGGCCGAGGAGGGGTCCGGGGGCGCGGAACATCCGGTCCAGGAAGTTGCCGAGCGCCCCACCGAGGATCAGCCCGAGCGCCACCGCCCAGGGCAGCGACCGCAGCCCTCTGGTCAACCAGCCGATCCAGCCGACGACCGCCACGGTGACCAGCGGGAATATCCAGGTGTAGTCGGATCCGAGGCTGAACGCCGCACCACTGTTGCGGATCAGCGTCAGGTAGAGGGCACCACCCAGCAGGCGGACCGGTTCCCGGTCGGTGAGGGCGCTGATCGCCCACTGTTTCGCGCCGAGGTCGACGAGCAGTGCCGCCGCCGCGACCAGGGCGAAGACCCACAGCGCACGTCGGCCGGTGCCCGTCACCGGCGAGCCGGTGACGGGCGTGCCATCGCCCCCAGGTGCTGGCGGGGCGTCGCCACCGGCGTTCGGAACGTCCGGGCGCGGATCGCTGTCGGCGGACAGACGCCTCTCCCTTCTCAGTGGAGCGGCTCGCCCACGTCGGGCCCGTCACCGCCCGGCTAGCGCCGCTCCTCGATCTGCTTGCAGGACACGCAGAGGGTGGCCGAGGGGAAGGCGGCGAGCCGCTCGACCGGAATGTCCGTGCCGCACCGCTCACACCAGCCGTAGTTGCCCTCGTCCAGCCGCTCCAGCGCCCGCTCCACCTGGTTGATGCGGTCCAGGATGCTCCTGGCGAGGGAAATCTCCTGCTCCCGCTCGAACGTCTTGGTGCCGGTGTCGGCCTGGTCGTCGCCGGCCGAGTCGGTCAGCCGTTCCCGCTGCAGCTCGGTGATCTCGCTCAGCGTCTGATCATACTCGGCTCGCAACTCGTCCCGACGGGCCTGCAGGGCAATCTGGATCTTGGTGGTCTCGGCCGCGCTGCGCGGTGCCCGGGCCACTCGTCCGCGGGCGGCGGTCTTCGTGTCGGCTGGCTTCGCCATCGTCGCTCCCTCGGCCGCGTCACCCGCGGCGATCGGCAGTGCCTGTACGGGATCCTCCGGCGTCGGCAGGCCGGACGGTACGCGGCGCGGCGTCGTGGACGGGGTCACCCGACCCGTCCGGCGCCTCGCTTCCGTCAGCTCGGCCATGCTGCCCCCAAAGCACAAAACGGGCGTACAACGGGTCCGTTGCACACTCCGGAGATTCGCAAGGATACGGAACGTGAAGACATCCGACAACAATGGCACAGCTTTCGTCCGGTGATGCACCGATTTGACTGGCCAGCTTGAGCGGCAGGGGACGGTGGCGGGGCACAGGCCGGCATATCACCCAAGAAGGACATTCGCCGGGCCTCATCGAGGAAGCGCGCGACGTGGTCGAGGTGTCGGCGCTCGGCCGTTTCATCCGTCCCGCAGACGTCTTCAGCCGTCCCGCAGACGTCGCAGCCGAGCGTCCAGCACCTCAGCCTCGTCGGCGGTCACGGTGTCCACCTTGAACAGCTTGTCCCGACTGGCGGCACCCGCCCGTAGCGTGATCCGCCGGGTAGGCACCTCGAGCGCAGCCGCGAGCGCATGCCGGGCCGCCTCCGTCGCACGACCGTCCACCGCCGGGGCAGTGACCGCGACGACCAGCGCTGGTCCCTGTGAGCCGGGGTGGCAACCACCGATCCGGGCCCGGGAGGCGCCGGGCTTGACCCGGACGGCGACCACCAGGTCGGTCTCCGGACGCCCGCCGGCACCGGCGGCCGGCCGGGTGGGCCGGCGGCTGCTCGAACGGGACATGAACCGAACGCCGCCTGTTCAGACGCGGCCGGACTCGGCCAGCAGGGTCCGGTTCGGCTGGCAGAGCCCACAAGGCGTGAATCCGAGCTCCAGGGCCTCGCGCACCGGCAGCGGCTCACCGTCCCTGGCCACCAGATACAGGCAGCTCGCCAGGTGGTAACGAGGCCGTCCGTCGACCACGATCACTTCGGCATCGAGCCCGGCGAGCCGGGCGTGATCGGTCTCACCCGTCTCCTCGACCGCTGGCTCGTCGGGCGGGCCGTCGTCGGCCGCCCCGCCGCCGAGATGGTCATCGGCCGGATCGGTCGGCTGCCGACCGACCGGCGCGGCGGATGACCATTGACCGGCCCCCTGTACCGGATCGGAGTCAACGCCGAACTCCGGACGGGACAGCGGCTCCGGGTCGACCGAGCCGACGCGTCCGTCCCCTGCTCGGGCCGCAGCGGCCTGCCTGGCACCGACCACGAGAGCAACCGCCGCGAGCAGACTGGCGACGATCGAGCCGACCAGCAGCAGGCTGGACCCGCTCGCCAGGCCGAGCACAAGCAGGGTGACGGCGACGAGGATGAGCACCAGACTTGCCACTATCACGGCTCACCCCCGCCGCATCGTTGCTGACGTACCCCCCGCGAGAGGCTCGGCCTCAGCGGCCGGCCTCCAGCGCACCGGACCGGCCACCGCCGTAGGAGCTGGCCAGGCCGGCGGTCGCCAGACCACCACCGCCCGAAGCGGAGCGACCGCCCTCGACCCGCCCCATCTCGGCCTCGAGGCCCTGCCCGCGACCGTCCAGGTCGCGCAGCTGGCTCTCCAGGTACGCCTTGAGCCGGGTGCGGTACTCCCGCTCGAACTGCTTGAGCTCCTCGATGTGCTTCTGCAGCGCGGTGCGCTTGGCGTCCAGGCCACCCATCGCCTCCTGGTGGCGCTGTCGCGCGTCCCGCTCCAGCGCGTCGGCCTTGGCCCGCGCCTCGCGGGTGACCTCCTCGGCCTTGGTGCGGGCGTCGGTAAGCAGCTTGTCCGCTTCCCGGCGGGCGTCGGAGACGTGGTCGTCCGCCGTCCGCTGGGCCATCATCAGCACCCGCAGCGCCTGCTGCTCGCCGTCGCCGCCGCCACCGACGGCCGGGCCACCGGCCGACCTGACCTGCTCCAGCTCGGCCTGCATGGCACGGGCGGCCTGCTCGGCGGCGGCCTTGTCCCGCTGTACGCGGTCGAGCTGGGCCTTCATGTCGTTGAGCTCCGCCGCGAGACGCGGGTCGGCGCCCGGGCCCGCCGGCCCGCCACGGCCGCCGCGCTCCACCTGGGCGCGTAGCTCGTTGTTCTCCTCGATCAGACGGGCGAGCTCACGCTCGACCTCGTCCAGGAAGGCGTCGACCTCCTCCTCGTCGTACCCCCGCTTGCCGATCGGAGGCTTTTTGAAGGCGACGTTGTGGACGTCGGCCGGGGTTAGCGGCATCGAAACTCCTCGGGTCAGTTGCGGCCGCGTAGCGCGCCGGTCAGTTGGTTGCCCTGATCAGCGGCTCCACCACGAACGTGATCAGCACGAACAGGATAACCAGGAGCACAAGGGAGGCCAGGTCGAAGCTCACGGTACCAATTCGCAGTGGTGGGATCACCCGCCTCAACGCCTTAAGGGGGGGATCAGTGACGCTCCACACCGATTCCAATCCGGCTGCGGCACCCCGACCGGGTTGCCAGCGTCGACCGTACTGAAGCACCGCGCTCAGGACAAACCTCGCCAACAGGGTGAGCAGAAAGACATACAACAGCAGATACAGGACTTGGAACAAGATCGACAACACGGCAGGCGAGATCCTCAGGTCAGGGCTAGCCCAGGCTGAAAAATCCACCCTCGGCTATCTTGGCCTTGTCCTCCGCGGTGACCTGGACGTTGGCCGGTGAGAGCAGAAACACCCGGTTGGTGACGCGTTCGATCGTACCGCGCAGACCGAACGCCAGACCGGCAGCGAAATCAACCAGACGGCGGGCGTCTGCCTCATCCATCTCGGTGAGGTTGATGATCACCGGCGTGCCGTCGCGGAAGTGCTCCCCGATCGTCCGGGCCTCCCGGTAGGTGGTCGGGTGCAGCGTGGTGATCTGGTACCGCTGCTCCTCCTCGGCGACGACCATCCGCTCCCGCACCGCAGGCTGCGGCGCCAGAGCCAGGTTGTCCCTGGTCGGGTAGCTGGCCGACGCAGCCTCGGCACCGGCCCGGGTGATCGATCGCACACTGGCGCGCTCGCCCCGGTCCGGATCCGGACCCCGGTGCTCCCGCTCGGCGGCCCGGTGCTCCCGCTCGGCGGCCCGGGCCTGCAGCCGCTCCGACGGCCGCAGCCGCTCCACCGGTGGCCGCGCGCGTGGTGGCGGGTCGTCCGGCTCCTCGTCGTCAGCGAACTCGTCAGCATACCTACTGTCACGATAGCGCGACTCTCGGTAGCTACCCTTGTCGTAGCCGTCGTCGTAGCCCTGGTCGTCGTCCTCCTCGACCAGGCCTAGCCAAACCCCCGCTTTGCGCAGTGCACCCATGCCGCGCCCCTCCGTCCGCCGTGCGGCACGCGCCCCCGCCGTGCCACTGTCGCGCGTGAACACTGCAGTGCCCACCGGTCCGAGCCGGCTCCCCGCCATGACCGGTGCGCGGTCACGGACGTCGACCCCCGACGACGGGGAGTCCGGCTCAAACAACACTGATGTAGTTTGGTATCCGCCGCCAGGCTACCGTAGCGTTGGGCGCTTTCCGAGCAACGCACTTCCGACACGGACATGTGTCGCGCCGGCGTCCACCGCCGCCTCCAGGTCGGCGCTCATCCCGGCAGAGACCATCCAGGCCTCCGGCGCGGCGGCTCTGAGCTGGGCAGACACCTCCGCCAGCCGGGCAAACGCCGGCTCCGGCGACTGGTCGAGCGGAGCCACTGCCATCACCCCGGCGAGTCGCAGATCGGACTTGCCCAGGACGCACTCGACCACCGGCCAGAAGCCGGTCACCGCATCCGCCGAGTCCGGCACCGCGCCACCACGCCCCGTCACGCCGTCCAGACTGACCTGGACCAGCACGTCGAGCGCCCGGCCACGCCCACTGGCGGCGGCGGCCAGGGCGCGGGCCAGGGGCACCCGGTCCACCGAGTGCACCAGGTCCGCGTAGCCCACCACCGACCGGCACTTGTTGCGCTGCAACTGGCCGACGAAGTGCCAGCGCAGTCCCGGCCCACCGGACGGACCCGCAGCCAGCTCGGCGACCTTGGCCGCCGCCTCCTGGTCCCGGTTCTCGCCGACGTCGGTGACCCCGAGCTCGGCCAGCAGCCGCACGTCGGCGGCTGGATAGGTCTTGGTCACCGCGATCAGCGTGACGCTGTCCGCCGACCGACCCGCCGCCGCCGTGGCGGCGGCAAGCCGGGACCGTACGGCGGTCAGCCGGTCGGCCAGTTCCGCACGTCGTCGTTCGGTGTCGACCGTCATGAGCCGTTCTTGAGAAAGTCCGGGACGTCGACGTCGTCGAAGAGCACCCGGCGGGTCTGCTGGGTCGGCGTCTGAGGCGCCGGGGCGACAGCCGGGCTGGTCGGCGCGGCCGGCGACACCGGTGCCGCCGGGACCTTACGCGGACCCTCGGCCGGCTTGTACGCGGGAGCCCCACCGTCGAAGCCGGCCGCGATGACGGTGACCCGCACCTCGTCGCCCAACGCGTCGTCGATAACCGCCCCGAAGATGATGTTGGCGTCGGCGTGCGCCGCGTCGGTGACCAGTTGCGCCGCGTCGTTGATCTCGAATAGGCCGAGATCGGAGCCACCGGCGATGGAGAGCAGCACCCCCCGGGCACCGTCCATGCTCTGCTCCAGCAGTGGGCTGGAGATCGCCGCCTCGGCCGCCTCGACCGCCCGGTTCTCGCCCCGGGCACTGCCGATCCCCATCAGCGCGCTGCCGGCCCCGCTCATCACGCTCTTGACGTCGGCGAAGTCCAGGTTGATCAGGCCGGGCGTGGTGATCAGGTCGGTGATGCCCTGGACACCGGAGAGCAGCACCTGGTCGGCCTGCCGGAAGGCGTCCATCATGCTGATCCCCCGGTCACCGAGGGCCAGCAGCCGATCGTTCGGGATGACGATCAGCGTGTCGCACTGGTTACGCAGCTCCTCGATGCCGGCCTCGGCCTGCACCTGGCGTCGCTTGCCCTCGAAGGAGAACGGCCGGGTGACCACACCGATCGTCAGAGCGCCGAGCTTGCGGGCGATGTTGGCCACCACCGGCGCCCCGCCGGTGCCGGTACCGCCGCCCTCACCGCAGGTGACGAAGACCATGTCGGCGCCCTTGAGCACCTCCTCGATCTCGTCGCGGTGGTCCTCGGCGGCGTTCTTGCCGACGTCCGGGTTCGCCCCGGCACCGAGCCCCCGGGTCAGCTCCCGGCCGACGTCGAGCTTGACGTCGGCGTCGCTCATCAGCAACGCCTGGGCGTCGGTGTTGATCGCGATGAACTCGACGCCCTTGAGGCCAACCTCGATCATCCGGTTGACGGCGTTGACTCCGCCTCCGCCGATGCCGACGACCTTGATGACCGCCAGGTAGTTGTGCGGAGGTGTCATCGGGGTGCCTTCCCTTCGAGAGTGGCGGGCGCCGGCCTGACCCGGCCCACTGGGACCACGGAGGACAGACCCGTCGGTACACGAGAGCGGGACGAACCCTCACCCTCTACTAGAGGCTTAGGGTTATGTCAACCACTGAACCTCTCCGGGCAACGTATGCGCACGTACCGCGTGATCCAAGGACCATGCTGGGCGTGTCGCGGGCCGCGCCGGGCCGAGCCAGTCTCGGCAGACCGTAATGTACCTTCTACACCGAGCCGTCCTGAAATCACCCAGACGACATGCCGGATCAGCGGATGGTCACCACATCCGGGGCACTGACGTCGATCACGCTGCCGTCCTGGACCAGCAACGCGTCGGCGACCCGGGCCTTGACCGCGTTCTCCGTGGCGTCACCCCAGATCACCACCCGGTCGTCGGCGAGCCGCAGCTCGATCCCGGCCGGGCCACTGACCACCATCTCCTCCAGTACCTCGCGCAGCTGGGCGGTCAGCGAGTCGAGCACCACGACCGCGTCGCGGACCAGCGCCTGGTCGAACTCGGCCGTCTCCAGCCGGACGACCGCCAGGTCGTCCGGGCGCGTGGCCAGTGTCCGGAAGGCCACCCCGGCCCCGTCGACCACCACGAACGCGTCGTCCTGGGGCACCACGGCGGCCGGCACCCGCTCCACCACGGTGATCACCACCGTACCCGGCCAGTCCCGGCTCGCCACCGCCCGCTCCACCGCGGCCAGGCCGGAGACCCGGCCGGCCACCGCGGCCAGATCCACCCGGGCCAGTGGGGTCCCCTGTGGAATCTGCGCGGCCTGCCGTACCTCCGACTCGGTCACCAGCGCCGCCCCCGCGACCCGGACCTGGTCCACGCCGAACACCGAGGTCGCCGAGACCACCCACCAGCCGACCGCGGCCAGGGCCGCCAGGCAGCCGGCCACCGCCCAGGGCAGCGCGGCCCGCAGCCGTCGTCGCCGGGCCCGGCGCATGAACCGCCGGACCGACGGCGGCACCGCCTCCCGGCTCGCCCGGACCAGCCGCCAGCGGCCGGTGGACCCGTCCGCGCCGCCCGGCTGGCGCCGGGTGTGCCCGGTGTCCGCTCCCGCCGGCCCGGACCGGGCGGCGGGCACCCCGGCACGACCGGTCCGACCTGCCGGCCGGACATCGCCCACCCGACCGGAACCCACCCGACCGGTGCCGGAGCGGCTGGAACCGGTCCGACCCGAGCCGGGCCGCGGCGAGCGACCAGCCGGGGTCATCCGGCGTCGGCCGCCGGACCGGCGAGCGCGGACAGCAGTTCGTCACCCAGCAACGAGATCGGTGGAGCGCCCATCGTGACCACCAGGTCACCCGGCCGGCAGCGGCGGACCACCTCCGGTGGGACATCCTCCCAGGACGGTACGAACACCTTACGATCGTCCGGCAACGGGACGTCCGCCGTCAGCGCCACCCCGCCCTCACCCGGCTCCCGCAGCTCACCCGGCCCGAACACCTCCATCACGATCACCTCGTCGGCGATCGCCAGGGCGGCGGCCAACTCGGCCTGCAGGTCCCGGGTGCGGTAGACCCGGTAGGGCTGGAACACCACCACCAGCCGACCGGCACCGGCGACCTCCCGCATGGTGTGCAGCGCCGCGGTCATCGACGTCGGATGGTAGGCGTACTCGTCGTAGACGGTGACGCCGCCGGCCGAGCCCTTGCGTTCGAACCGGCGACGAACCCCGGGGAACGCGCCCAGCGCGGCGACCGCGTCACTCAACGGCAGCCCGAGGCGCAGCGCGGTGAGCACCGAGGCGGCGCTGTTGAGCCCGAGATGCCGGCCGGGTACCGGCAGGGCGATCTCACCGAGCGGCGCGCCGTCCAGGGTGGCCAGGTAGCGGACCCCGGCCGCGGACGACGTGATCTCGGTCAGCCGAAGATCGGCGTCGGCGGACTCGCCGTAGGTGTGGACGGTCCGGCCCTCGTCGCGCAGCGCCTCGGTCAACTGCCGGGTTCCGGGGTTGTCCGCGCAGGTCACCACGAACCCGTCCGGATCGGTCAGCCCGGCGAACTCGGCGAAACCAGCGGCGAGCCCGGCCAGGTCACCGTACGTGTTCAGGTGGTCGGCGTCGATGTTGGTGATGATCGACACGAACGGGCGGTAGAGCAGGAACGAACGGTCACTCTCGTCGGCCTCGACGACGAAGTACTCGCCCGTACCGTGGTGGGCGTTCGAACCGACCTCGGAGATCTCGCCACCGATGACGAACGACGGGTCCTCGCCGGCCCGTTGCAGGGTCAGGGTCACCATCGAGGTGGTCGTGGTCTTGCCGTGGGTGCCGGCGACCGCGATGGTCCGCCGACCGGTCATCGCCGCCGCTAGGGCCTCCGACCGGTGCAGCACCCGCAGCCCACGCCGACGGGCGGCGGCCAGCTCCACGTGGTCGGCCGGGATGGCGGTGGAGTAGACCACCGTGTCCACCCCGTCGAGGTTGGCCTCCTCATGGCTCATGTGGATGGTGCCGCCGAGTGCCCGCAGCACCGCCAGCGACGGCCAGTCCCGCAGCTCGCTGCCGGTCACCGGGATCCCCCGGGTCAGCAGCAGGCGGGCCAGGCCGCTCATCCCGACCCCGCCGATACCGATCAGGTGTACGGTCCCCAGCTCCTCGGCGGTGAGCGTGCCGGTGGGGGCGAACTCGGTGATGTTCACGTGGTCACCTTCCCGTGCGGGTCATCGGGACACCGCCTCGTAGACGAAGTCGAGCAGCGCCTCGTCGCCGTCGCGGCGACCGTACCCGGCCGCTGCCGAGCCCATCGCAGCCAGCCGCTGCGGGTCGCGGGCCAACGGGACCACGACCTGCTCCACCCAGGCCGGGGTCAGTTCGGCGTCGTCGACGAGCAGACCACCGCCGGCCTCGACCACCGGCAGCGCGTTGCGCTTCTGCTCCTGGTTACTGTGCGGATAGGGAACGTAGACCGCGGGCAATCCGATCGCGGCGACCTCGGCGCAGGTCATCGCGCCCCCCCGGCAGACCATCAGGTCGGCTGCGGCGTACCCGAGCTCCATCTCCGACAGGTACGGCAGGGTCACGTACGGCACCGGCAGATCACTCGGCACCGAGACCGCCTCGTTGCGGGCACCGATCGCGTGCAGCACCTGGACGCCGGCCCGGGCCAGTTCCTTGGCCGCCCCGGAGACCGCCAGGTTGATCGACCGGGCGCCCTGGGAGCCACCGGAGACGAAGACCGTCGGCAGATCCGGGCGCAGCCCGAAGTGCGCTCGGGCGGCCTCCCGGGCGGCCACCCGGTCCAGCCCGGTGATGGACCGGCGCAGCGGCACCCCGACCACCCGGGCGTCGCGCAGCGACTCGGCCTGGACCGGCTGGTGTGGGAAGCCCACCGCGACGTGCTTGGTGAACTTCATGCCCATCCGGTTGGCCACGCCCGGCGGCACGTTCACCTCGTGCACCACGATCGGCATCTCGCGACGCCACGCCGCCAGGTAGGCCGGTACGGACACGTACCCGCCGAAGCCCACCACCACGTCGGCCCGCACCTCGTCGATGACCTTGCCGGCGGCGCGGGCGGCCTTGAACATCCGGTCTGGCGTACGCACAAGGTCCATGTTGACCGACCGGGGCAGCTGATGTGCGGGGATCAACCGCAGATCGTACCCTTTCGGCGGAATCAGCTCGTTTTCTAGCCCTTTCGGGGTACCGAGACAGGTGATCTGCACGCTCGGGTCGTGCCGGCGCAGACAGTCGGCGAACGCCAACAACGGGTAGATGTGCCCACCGGTCCCCCCACCTGCCAGCACCACCGATCGCAGCGGACCCATCAGCATCTCCTCTCGCTCGACTCGGTGGCCGCGCGGCGGGCCCGGCGGACCGCCGACGGCGTACGCGGCACGCCGGGCGGTTGCGTACGGGGCCCGTCGGCCCGGATGCGCGCTTCGCGGGGGTACGTTAACGCCCGTCCCGTCGCCTCGGTACACGGGGCGGCGTTGACCCGCCCTGGCCGCCTGACCCCGACCCCGACGCACCGCGACCGCCCGGCTGCCCGGAGCCGGCCGGTTTCGGTCCGACGCCGGTCATCCGCGGCTTGGCCGGGTGGCGCGGGCGGGGCATCGGCGGCAGCGGGGCCCAGACCAGTCGCACCCAGCGGGCCGGCGGACGGGCGTTGAGCGCCCGGGCGGCGTCGGGCTCGGCCCGGGCGAACGACGCCAGCATGCCGATCGCGGCGAGCGTCACCACCAGCGCACTGCCACCGGCGGAGATGAACGGCAGCGGAATACCGGTGATCGGCAGCAGCCCGATCACCCCGGAAATGTTGATCACCGCCTGGCTGATCAGCCAGCTGGCCGCCGCTGCGGCGGCGAGTCGCCGGAACGGGTCGGCCACCCGACGGGCGATCCGCAACGCGGTGTACGCGAGGACCGCGAACAGGGCCAGCACCACGACGCAGCCGACCACCCCGAGTTCCTCGGCGACGATGGCGAAGATGAAGTCGTCCTCGGCCTGCGGCAGGTAGCCCCACTTCAACCGGCTGGAGCCGAGCCCTTCACCGAACCATCCCCCGTTGGCGATCGCGTACCTCGCCTGCAACGCCTGGTAACAGTCGTCGACGCACTGGTCCGGAGGGGTGAAGAACGACGTCAGCCGGGCCAACCGGTAGTTGTCCGCGTCCTGGGCGCCGGAACCGGCGCCCTGCCAGGCGGCGGCGATCAGCAGGCCGATGCCGACCAGACCGACCGCGCCCAACGTGGCGAAGATCCGCAGCGGTACGCCGGCTGCCCAGAGCAGCCCGACGACCAGGGCCAGGATGCACAGCATGGTGCCCAGGTCGTTGTAGCCGACCAGGAGGAACAGCAGGCCGACGGCGGGGAACAGCGGAATTGCCAGCTCCCGCCAGTGGCCCAGCTCGGCACCTTTGCGGGCGATGACGTCGGCGCCCCACAGCACCAGGCCGAGCTTGGCCAGCTCGGAGGGTTGCAGCTGAAAGGAACCGAAGTAGAGCCAGAGCAGCTCCGCCTCGACCGGACCGACCCGGGCGGCCTGCCAGCCCGCCAGCGTGGACACCAGCAGCAGCCCGTTGAGCAGCAACAGCAGGGCGACCGCCACGCCGAGCACCACGATGCCCAGGGCACGGAACGTCGCCGCCGGCAGCCGCTGACAGATCCAGAACGCGACCAGGCCGATCACCGCGAAGGTCGCCTGTCGGCTCAGCACGCTGAACGCGCTGCCGTCGTCGATGTACGCCTTGATGCTGGTCGCGGAGAAGACCATGGTCAGGCCGATCATCAGCAGCAGCCCGCTGCTGAAGATCAGCAGATAGTACGAGGCGAGCGGCCGGGCCAGCAGACCACGCAACGCGGCCAGTCCGCCGATCGGATCCAGCCGGGCGGTGGGGCCGTGCCGATCTGGGACAGGCTGCCCCGGAGCCGGGCGATCCGGGGCAGGCCGGTCTGCGGCAGTGACAGGCCGATCCGTGACGGGCCGGCCCGGGTCAGCGCCCATCCGGGCCGCCACCTGTCGTCGCCATCGGTCCATCATCAGCGCTGCCGCCCCCGGCGGCCGGGCATCGACACCACACCGGCGTGTCGGGCCGGTCGCCGCAGCGGGCGCGGGCTGGTCCGGGCTAGCCCATCACCGCGAGAAACTCGCTGTAGAACAGGCCGAGACCGATCGCCACGCCGATCCCGGCGATGATCCAGAAACGGACGACGATGTTGACCTCGCTCCACCCGGCCAGTTCGAAGTGGTGCTGCAGAGGCGACATCCGGAACACCCGTTTGCCGGTGGTGCGGAACGAGATGATCTGGATCACCACCGACATGGTGATGATGACGAAGAGCCCACCGATGATCAGCAGCAGCAGCATGGTCCGGGTGGCCATCGCCATCCCGGCGATCAGCCCGCCCAGCCCGAGCGCGCCGGTGTCGCCCATGAAGATCCGCGCCGGCGAGGTGTTCCACCAGAGGAAACCGACACATGCCCCGGCGGCCGCCCCAGCGATCAGCGCGATTTCCAACGGGTCGCGCACCTGGTAGCAGTACTCGGCCGTGTAGTTCGGGTCGGCGCACCAGTGCCGGTACTGCCAGAAGGCGATCAACGCGTAGGTGGCGAGCACCATCACCGACGCGCCGGTGGCCAGACCGTCCAGACCGTCGGTCAGGTTGACGCCGTTGGTCGTGGCCATCACCACCAGGATGAAGATGACCACCGACGCGGCCTTACCGACGTCGAGGGCGTCGATGTCGCGGATGAACGACAGCGTGGTGCTGCCGACCGTCTCGGTGTTGGTCGCGTCGCCGGTGGAGTCCACCATCGTGCTCGGGAAGTACAGCGCGATCACCCCGAACACCGCGCCGACCAGGATCTGACCGAGTAGCTTGCCCCGTTTGTTCAGCCCGGCGCTGTTGCGCTTGCGGACCTTGAGGAAGTCGTCGACGAAGCCGACCGCCCCGGAGAAGACCAGCAGGCCGAGCAGGACGAGCGCGGTGATGGTCGGTCCGACCTGGGCGATCTGCTGGGCCGGCAGGGTGGTCAGGGCGAGGTGACCGGCGACATACGCGATCACCGTCGCCACGATGAAGACCACGCCGCCCATCGTCGGCGTGCCCTTCTTGCCCTGGTGCATGACCGGGCCCTCGGCCCGGATCGGCTGGCCGGCCTTGAGCCGCGTGAAGACCTTGATCGCCACCGGGGTGCCGAACAGCGACACCAGGAAGGCCACGGCCGCCGCGACGATGACCGCTCTCACGCCGTCGCCTCCCCTGCCCCGGTGACCGGCGTACCCTCGGCGGCCGATCCGTCGCGCAGCGCGTCGGCGACCTCCCAGGTGCGGTACCGCGAGCCCTTCACCAGCACCACGTCCCCGTCGGTGAGCTCCCGCCGGAGCAGGTCGATCGCCGCCTGTTGATCGGTGACCAGCACCGACTCCCCTTCCCACGTCGCAACCGCCGCCGCCGCCTGCCGGATCGGCGCGGCCTGTTCACCCACCACCAGCACCCGGTGCACGCCGAGCTCGGCGGCCAACCTGCCGACCTCGGCGTGCCCCTGCTCCTCGTACTCGCCGAGCTCGGCCATGTAACCAAGCACCGCGAAGGTCCGTCGCCCCGAGCCGAGATCGACCAACGCCCGCAACGCCGCCGCTGCGGAGGCGGGGTTGGCGTTGTAGGAATCGTCGATCACGGTGATCCCGTCCGTCCGGTCGATCACGTCCATCCGACGGGTCGAGACCAGCCGGAGCCGGCCTAGCCCGGCCGCCAGCTCCGCCGGGTCGGTCAGCCCCAGCTCGATCGCCACGGCCGCGGCGAGCAGGCTGTTACCGACCTGATGCCGGCCGCTGACCGCGAGCCGTACCGGCGCCGACCCGGCCGGGGTGACCAGCTGGTACGCGGCACGTCCCCGGGCGTCCACTGCGACCTTCTCGGCACGCACCGTCGCCGCGGGATCCTCCCCGGCCAGCACCACCCGCCCAGCGGTGCGGTCAGCCATCCGCCGCACCCGGGGGTCGTCGGCGTTGAGCACCGCGACGCCGTCGGCCGGCAACGCCTCGACCAGTTCGCCCTTGGCGGTGGCGATGGCGTCGACCGAACCGAACTCCCCGATGTGCGCGACCCCGACATTGATCACCACACCGATCCGGGGCGGCGCGATCTCGCACAGATGCCGAATGTGGCCGATTCCCCGGGCACCCATCTCCAGCACCAGAAACCGGGTCTCGACGTCGGCCTGCAGCACGGTGTACGGCTGACCGAGCTCGTTGTTGAACGAGCCGGCCGGCGCCACCGTCGGGCCGAGCCCGGCGGCAAGCTGCGCGATCAGGTCCTTGGTCGTGGTTTTACCGGACGATCCGGTCAGGCCGATCACGGTCAGCTGGGGCAGCCGGTCCAGGACCGTCCGGGCCAACCGGGCCATCGCGTCGAGCGGGTCGTCGACGAGCACCATCGGCACCGGGGCGGCACCGCCGGCGGTGGCGACCGGGCGGGTGCCGAGCACCGCGACGGCTCCGGCGGCGAGCGCCGCGCCGGCGAAGTCGTGCCCGTCGACCCGCTCGCCGGCGAAGGCGACGAACAACCCGCCGGGCCCGATCTTGCGGGAGTCGAACTCCACCCCGCCGGTGACCCGGCTGGCCGGGTCGGCGTCCCGCAGCCGCCCACCGACCGCCTCGGCCACCTCGGCCAGCGTCATCGTGATCATGCCTGCCTCACCAGTGCCGGGAACCGGGCGGTCAGCGACGCCGCGAGCTCCACCCGGTCGTCGAACGGCTGCACGTCGCCGTCGATCTCCTGTCCCTGCTCGTGGCCCTTGCCGAGCAGCGCGACCACGTCGGTGGGCCCGGCCAGCCGGACCGCCTCGTCGATCGCCGCCCGCCGGCCGGCGACCTCCACCACCTCGGCACCGGCGACGCCGTCGGCCCCGTGGCGTACCTCGGCCCGGATCGCCGCCGGATCCTCGGTCCGCGGGTTGTCGTCGGTGACGATCACCAGATCGGCACCGCGGGCGGCGGCGGCGCCCATCGTCGGACGTTTGCCCCGGTCCCGGTCGCCACCGGCCCCGATCACGCAGATCAGCCGGCCCCGCCGCGAGTCGGCCAGGCCGCGCAGCGCGGTCAGCACGGCGACGATAGCGTCCGGTTTGTGCGCGTAGTCCACCACGCCGAGCACCGGCCCAGGAGCGGCGACCTGTTCCAGCCGGCCCGGTACGCCGGGACAGTCGGCCACTGCAGCGACGGCCGTTGCCGGGTCGACGCCGAGCGCGACCAGGGTCGCGATGGCCAGCAGCGCGTTCGCCACGTTGTGCCGCCCCGGCAGTCCGACGGCGGCCTCGAGGCAGATCCCGTCCGGGCCCAGGGCGATGAAGTGTTGCCGGTAGCCGTCGTCGCTGACCGCCGCGGCCCGCCAGGTGGCGGCGGCGTCCCCGGCGGCCGAATAGGTGACCGTGTGCGGACGACGCAGCGGCTCCAGGGCCGGGTCGTCGTGGTTGAGCACCTCGACCGCGCAGCGGCCGTCGAAGAGCCGGGCCTTGGCGGCGAAGTAGTCGGCGGCGTCGGCGTGGAAGTCGAGGTGGTCCGACCCGAAGTTGGTGTAACCGCCGACCGCGAACCGCACGCCACCGACCCGGTCCAGCGCCAACGCGTGGCTCGACACCTCCATGACCACGCTGGCTACGCCATGCTCACGGGCCACGGCCAGCATCGCGTGCAGGTCGGTCGCCTCGGGCGTGGTCCGTACGCTGGGCACGATCAGGTCGCCGAGGCGGGTCTCGACCGTGCCGATCAGCCCGGTCGACTGGCCGGCGGCCCGCAGCCCCGACTCGACCAGGTACGCGGTGGAGGTCTTGCCGGCGGTACCGGTCAACCCGACCATGGCCAGGTCCCGAGTCGGCTCGCCGTAGACCACTGCTGCAACCCGGCCCAGCACGGCCCTCGGCTCGGGAACCACCAGGGCGGGTAGCCCGGCTTCGGCAGCCGCCGGGGCGCCGGCCGGATCGGTGAGCACGGCCACCGCGCCGCGGGCACCGGCGTCGGCGACGAACTCGGCGCCGTGCCGGCGGGCTCCGGGCAGCGCGGCGTACAGGTCACCGGGCCGGACATCGCCGCTGGCGTGGGTGATTCCGCTGATCAGCGGGGCTGCGGCGGTCGGTGGCGGCACCGCCAGCGACGCGGCGAGCTCCGCGAACGGAATCGGACGATTGGTGCGGGGTCGTGGATTGCCGGGCACGGCGCTAGACCCTACCCGGTCCGCGGTCCGGGGCCGCGCAGCGGCGTACCGGTCGCTCCGCATCGCGCAGCGTTTCGTCCGTACGGGTGAGTCCCGCACGTCGCCGGGGCACGGACAGTCACGGGTGCACCACGAACTCGGGTGGCTCGGTGCCGCTCGGCGGGACCCGGTAGTGCAGCAGAGTGAAGCGCATCATGTCGCGAAACGCCGGGGCGGCGACGTCCCCGCAGCCACCACCGGGGGTGTGCGACACCACGGCGATCACGTAGCGCGGGTCGTCGGCCGGCGCCATGCCGATGAACGACGTCACCTCGCCGGGCGCGACGGAGCCGTTGACGATCCGCCGACCGGTGCCGGTCTTGCCGGCCACCCGGTAGCCGGGGACCGCCGCCGCGGTGCCGGTGGCACCGGGGATTGTGGTGACACCTTCCATGATCGCTCGCAGCGCGGCGGCGTTGTCGGCGCCGAGCACCCGGCGGGCGGTCGGCGCCTCGGTCGGGGTGCGCTGTCCGTGCTCGTCGACGATCTCCCGGACCAGTCGGGGCGGTACGTAGACGCCGTCGTTGGCGATCGCCGCGTACGCGGCGGCCATCTGCAGCGGGGTGGCGTCGACGCTGTGTCCGAGCGGCACCGACCCGTACGACGAGGCGCTCCACTCGTCCAGCGGCAGCACCCGGCCGCTGGCCTCGCCGGGCAGTCCGACCCCGGTCGGGCTACCCAGACCGAACGCCTGCTGGTACGCGTGCAGCCGCTCCGGCCCGAGCTGGTCGGCGATCTTGATCGTGCCGACGTTCGACGAGTAGGCCAGCATGCCGGCCAGGCTGGTCGCGACACCCGCCTCGATCGGGCGAGTGTCCCGGAAGGTGGTGTCGCCCTTGCGGATCGTCGGCCCGAGGTCGAGTGTGGTGTCGGGCCCGATCAGCCCTTCCTCCAGGGCAGCGGCGAGCACCAGCGGCTTGTGCACCGAGCCGGGTTCGGCGGTGAAGGTGGTGGCGATGTCCTGCCGGTCGGACGGGTCGCTGGACCACGCGTCGGCGGCGTTGTAGGTGGGCTCGCTGGCCTGGGCGAGCACCTCCCCGGTATGCGGGTCCAGTACCACCGCGGCGGCCACGCTGACGGTGCACTGCTCCAGCGTCGCGCTGAGGATGCGTTGCACCTCGTACTGCAGGTCCCGGTCGATGGTGAGCACCAGCGAACTGCCGGGCTGCGGCTCGGTCTCCTGCCGGTAGCCGCCGGGAATCTCGGCCAATCGCAGGTCACGGTTGCCCTGCTCGGCGATCCGCTGCCCGTTCACCCCGCGCAGCACCTCGTCGTAGCGCGCCTCGAGGCCTTCCAGCCCGTTCATGTCCAGGCCGACGAAGCCGAGCAGGTTCGCGGCCAGGTCGTTGCCGGGCACCTCGCGCCGTTCGTCGTAGTCCACCCCGATACCTGCCAGCTCAAGGTCCATCACCTGGTCGGCGAGTTCGACGTCCACCCCACGGGCCAGGAACTCGAACCGCGACTCCTGCCCGTCCTCGCGGGTCTGCGGCACCAGCCGGTCCAGCAGCGTGGAGCGGGGGATGCCGAGCAGCGGTGACAGCGCCTCCGCCGTCGCCTGCGGATCCTCGACCAGACCCGGGTCGGAGTAGACGAACCGGGCGGCGACGCTGTGCGCCAGCACCGCGCCGGTGCGGTCGTAGATGCTGCCCCGGGGGGCGGGCACGACGACCGGCGAGCCGACCCGGTCCCAGACGCCGCCGTCGGCGTACGCCGGGGCGTCGACGACCTGCAGCACGATCAGCCGGATCCCGATCACCACGAACATGGTCAGGGTGAGAAAGGTGCCCAGCCGCAGCCGGCGCCGGGGATCGGCCAGCCGGGGCAGGGTGGCGGGCCGCCGTGGGCGGCCCCGGGTGCCCTGTCGGGCCGGGCCCGGGGCACGCCGGGCGGAGCCGGACGACGCCTGCCGGGACTTGCCGGCCGACCCGGCACGGCCGGTGGTTGACCGGCGGCGGTCGGAGTCGGCTCCGCGCCGCGCTGCCCGGTCCGGGTCGGCTCCGCGCCGCGCTGCCCGGTCCGGGTCGACGTCGCGGCGCGGCGTGGTCCGGCGGTCAGGGTCGCGACGTGGTCCGGTACCCGGTCCGGTACCCGGTCCGGTACCCGGTCCGGTGCCCGGGTCGCCGGGGTCCGCCGGGCCGGTCCGGTCCGGCGGCCGACCGCTGGTGGCCCGACCCCCGTCGAGCACCTGCAGCGCGGGCCGGAACGGATCCCGGCTGCGTTCGGCGCGGCCGGTACGGCGTTGCTCGGCTGTCTCGCGCACCGTCCGACCCCGGGGGGTGTAGGCACGGGCGTCGGCGATCCCGCCGATCGGGCCGGGTTCACCGACGCCGCCGCGCCGGGATCCACGTGGATCCCGGCGCGGCGGATCGGAACGGTCAGCCACCCGGCCTACTCCCCTGCCCCCTGCTGCGAGCTGGTGATGGCCGGCTCACCGGTGGCCGGCTGCGGTACGCCGATGATCCGTCCGTCCGGCAGCCGGATGAACGCCGGCGGACCGGACTCGACCAGGCCGAGCTTGCGGGCCTGGGCGGCCAGGTTGTTCGGCGCCTCGTACTGCGCGATCTCCTTCTCCAGCTGCTGCTCCTGCAGATCCAGGTTCGACTGCTGCTGCTGCAGGGTGCCGATCCGCACCGCGTTCTCGTTGATCTTGGTGTTGACCAGCAGCACACCGAGCACCCCACCGACGACGACCACCAGGATCATCGCGATGAACGGTGCCCGGGGCACCGACACCGGTGCCGGCGGTGCGACCCGCAGTCGCGGCGGCGCCGGCTCCGCCGAGCTGTCCCAGACCCGGACCGAGTCCTGAGTCGTGGGCTGCTCCTGCAGCGCCGCGCTGCCCTGGGTCGCGTAGCCCCCTGACGGGTTGCTGCGCCGCGCCGCGGTCCGGCCCCCCGACCGCAGTGCGCCCACCCGGGCGCCGCGCTGACCGACCTGCCCCGAGCGGTCGCGCTTCTCGACGTTCATCTCCCCTCCCCCTACTCTTTCTCGTCACGACCCCGATCGTGACGTCTCCGCCGGCCGGCTACCCCGTCCGGTGTGGATGGCCCGGACGCCGCCGCGCCGGGCCGATGTGGTGCTGTCCCCGGGTGGGGCCGTTCGCGGGCGGCCCCACCCTTTCCCCGCCCGGCGGTGCCGGCACTGCGCACCGCCGCCTGTCCGATCTGCTTCGCCACCGGTCCGATCTGCTCCGCCGCCCGCAGCCGCACCGACGCCGCCCGCGGGTTGGCCGCGATCTCCGCCTCGCTGGCCTGCTCGGCACCCCGGCCGAGCAGCCGCAGCGTCGGGCCGGTGCCCGGCAGTTCGACCGGTAGCTCCAGCGGCGCGGTGCTGCGCGCCCGGCCAGCCAACGTCTGCTTGGTGATCCGGTCCTCCAGCGAGTGGTAGGACAGCACCACCATGCGTCCGCCGACGTGCAATGCGTCCAGCGCGGCCGGCAGCGCCCGGCGCAGCACCGCCAGCTCCTCGTTTACCTCGATGCGTAACGCCTGAAACGTTCTTTTCGCGGGGTTTCCCCCAGTTCTTCGGGTAGCCGCCGGCACGGCCGACTCGACCAGCTCGGCCAATCGCGTCGACGAGGTGATCGGCTGCCGCTGCCGCTCCCGCACGATCGCCGAGACGATCCGGCTGGCGAACCGCTCCTCGCCGTACTCCCGCAGCACCCGGACCAGGTCCCCCGGGGGGTACCCGTTGACGATCTCCGCGGCCGTGGTCCCCCGACCCTGGTCCATCCGCATGTCCAGGGCGACGTCCCGGGAATAGGCGAACCCGCGGTCGGGCGCGTCGAGCTGCAGCGAGGACACCCCCAGATCGAACAACACGCTGTCCACCCCGGACAGCTCGAGCTGGGCGAGGACCTCGGGCAACTCGTCGTAGACCGCGTGGACCAGATGGACCCGGTCGGCGAACCCGGCCAACCTCGCCCGGGCATGGGCCAGCGCCTCCCGGTCACGGTCCAGCCCTACCAGGGTGACCAGTGGGAACGCCGCCAGCACCGCATGGGCGTGACCACCCAGGCCGAGGGTCGCGTCGACATGCACGGTCGGCCGGTCACCGCGGTCCAGCGCGGGGGCGAGCAGCTCGAGACACCGCTCGAGCAGCACCGGTACGTGCGTACCGCGAAGCTCCCCCATGTCGACCCCCAGTGACCTGCCTGCCGTGTCGTGCCCGGTTGCTGCGTTGCCGCTCGTCGTACCGCCAGATCCCCATCCGCTCTACTCCCGCCCACCGTCCGCGCCGGGCCGGTGCTCGAAACACGCGCCTGGCGCCGGGGAAGTGGCGCCAGGTGCGGGAGCGGCTGGAGATCTCGCAGTACGTCGGACGACCGGTGCCGACCGGCGGCTCTCGCGTCAGCCACCGACACCCGACGAGACGCCGGGCGGTCGACCATCCGTTGCCCTACAGTCCGCCGGGCAGCACCCCCTCTTCGATGTCCGCGAAGTCGTCCTCGCTATCGGAGAGGTATGTCTCCCATGCCTGCTTGTCCCAGATCTCCACCCGGCTGCTCGCCCCGATCACCACGAGGTCGCGGCCGAGCCCGGCGTACTCCCGCAGATGCGCCGGGATCGTCACCCGGCCCTGCTTGTCGGGCACCTCGTCATGGGCACTGGCGAAGAAGACCCGGCTGTAGGCCCGCGCCGCCTTGTGCGTCATCGGTTGCTCGCGCAACTGCTCGGCGATCCGCTGGAACTCCGGCGTCGGGAACACGTACAGACAGCGTTCCTGCCCCTTGGTAATCACGACACCTCCCGCCAGCTCGTCCCGAAACTTGGCTGGAAGGATCAACCGGCCCTTTTCGTCCAGGCGTGGAGTATGGGTGCCGAGAAACACGGCCCAACCCCCCTTGCCCTTGTACGGCATTCGCGGTGCCGCATCCCCCGGGGCCGGCGGGCCCTCCCGGCCCCGCCATCGCGCCCCACTCTACTCCACTTCCCTCCACCTGCAACCGGAATCGCGACCGAAACACGCCCGATTCACCGACAAAACCGCACGTCAGCGGGGGTGGTGCCGAGTGGAGGAGGCGAGGGCCCGCCCTAGGTCCACTTTCCGACAGGCACAACCGATCCCAGGCACACATCGGGTGAAACGGGCCCCATTACAGCGCTACAACGGCTGTCCGCTCTCGATCGCGGGCTCGCCAGCGGGCAGACGGTGGAGGGAAGTGGAGATCCTGCGCCGGCTACCGCGCGAGGATCTCCAGAGCGGCCCGTACCGGATCACCGTTCCAACGGGAGGCTAAGGCATCGACCAACGTCCAGCCGGCCCGACGCAGCGCCCGCTGCCGCGCCAGATGCGCCTGTGGACCGTCCGGATGGACCCCGCAGATGAGGCCCACGGCCTGCGCGCCGACACCGAGACAGATGTCCACCGTCCAACGCCCTACCGGATAGTCGAACCGCACCGGCCCGTCGAGATCGGCCAGCCGGGCACCGAGCTGCCCGACCCAACCGCTGACCCCGACCGTGGCCACCGCGCCCCCGGACGGCACCGCAGGCGGGGGCCGGCGCGCGTACTGCAGGAACTGCCCCACCAGGCCGTCGGGTGCCGTCAGCGAGGTCACCACCACCAATTGCCGCCGCGCCCGGGTGATCAGGACGTTGAACAGGTGCGGATCGGCGAGGAAACGCAGCCGGGCCGGTGGATCGGCGGCGGTCACCGCGAACGACGCCACCACCGTCTCGGCCTCGCCGCCCTGGATCGCGTGTACGGTGCCGACCCGCAGCCCCAGCTCTTCGATCCGCTCTACCGGGAACTCCTTGACCAGCGCCGCCTCCAGCGCGTCAGCCTGAGCGCGAAACGGGGTGACGACGCTGATCTGCGACCGGCCGGAATCGGCGAGCTCCCGCACCACATCGACGGTGGCGGTCACCTCTGCCTGGTTGACCCCGTCCACGGTGGCCGCCGACACCACCTGCCGCACCGCGATGACGTCGATCGACTCGTTCGCCGGGTGGCGGGTCGCGACCGCGAACCGGTCGGCGTAGAACCGCCGGGCCGAAAACTCGATCAGCTGCGGTACGCAGCGGAAGTGCTCGTCGAGCCAGGTGACCGCCGCGCTGGCGGCAGCGAGGTCGAAGGCGCTGACCCGACGGACGTCGAGCCGGTCGTCCAGACCGTGGCGGTCCAGTGTGTCGGCCACGTCCACGTCCGCGACGAAGGAGACGAACCGCAGCTGCCGCGGGTCGCCGACCACCAGCGCCCGACGGGCCCGGGCCAGTGCCGGCGCTGCCCGGATCTGGTCGCTGTGCGAGGCCTCATCGAGGATGACCAGGTCGAACAGACCGGGCACCGGCGGCAACAGTTCGGCCACGTCGGTCACCGTGCCGATCCACAACGGCAATGCCCGGACCAGCGCCGGACCGTCCAAGGCGCTCAGCAGCTCCCGGCGCCGGTTGCGCCCGGCCCGCAACGCGCTGGCCAGCGCCCCCGCGTTGCGCCGGGCCGCCAAATCCCACCGCCGTTCGCTACCGGCGCGGTGGCGCATCGCGGTCCCGACGTGTTCGGCGAGTTCCCGGTCGGCCTGGTCGAGTCGGTCCCAGTGCACCGTCAGATCAGTTCCGCCTGCCACGGCGAGCCGGGCCCGGGCCGCCACCGCCCGGGCCGCGTCCACCGCCGCGGCCACCTGGTCCAGAGCACCGTCGGTGCTCCCCGCGAGGTCGGCGGCGACGCCGAGCCGACGCCGCAGCCAGCGACGGGCGGCCCACCGCCGCCACCGCGCCCGCCAGCTCCGGCCCGCGCCGCGCGCCAGCCGGACCTTGCGCGCGGCACCGGCGAGGTCCGTCCCGGGTGCGAACGCACCCGGCGCGCTCAGTGTCAACGCACCGAGCAGAGGCTCCCACGAGGTAGCGGCGGCGGCCAACTGCTCGGTCTCCAGTGCGAGCCGGATCAGTCCGGTCTCCCGGTCGACCCGGTCACGGGCCACCGCCACCGCCTCCTCGGCGGCGTACACCCTCGCCGCCGGCACACCCGCACCGGCACCAGCGGCGAGAGTAGCGGCGACCTCCGCCCTTCGTTCGGCGTCGCCGAACAGCACCGGCGTCGGCCCCCGGTAACGGGCCAGCAGATCAACCAGTACGTCGGCGGCGTGCGGCGACTGCGTCACCACCAGGACACTGCCGCCCCGGTCGACCGTGTCCAGGGCGGCGGCCACCACCGCATGGCTCTTGCCGTTGCCTGGCGGACCCGAGACGACGGTGAGTCGTTCCCGCCGGACCCGACGGACCACGTCCGACTGGGCGGCGGTCAGCGGCAACGGCGACTCGACCGCGGCAGCGTCGGCCCCGGTATCCGGCAACCCGGCCGCCACCGCTGTGCCGCTGCCGGTCGGCTGGTACACCTCGGCCAGGGCGGTGCCCGTCAGGTCCCGGCCGGCCCAGGCCCGGCACCGATTCCAGGTTCGCCGCCACGGCGCGATCCGTGACCAGGGAGGTCAGCTCCAACTCACCGGCCGACACCACCCGGTAACCACGCAGCGCACGCTCCAACCGGACCGGTTCGGACAGCAACGGCAGCCGGACCCGGCGACGGACCCCGTCCCGTTCGACGGTGCCGACGACCAGACCCAGGCCGCGTCGCAGGATCCGCTCGTCGCGGTGCAACAGGTCGACCGCGGCCAACCGGTCGGTGGCGGCGTCGCGCCGGTGCCGGTCCGGATCGGCGAGCCAGAGCAGCGGCTGGCCACCGCGGGTCACGTCCAACGCCCGCTCTGGTGCGGCGGGTGCCAGCTCGGCCAACGCCCGCAGCGCGGTAGCGACCATTGAGCTGCTCATCGGTCGTCGACCGTACCAACGCGTCCGTGCGGCGATCCACGCCCACCACGGTCCGGTAACCTCGCTCGCGTGACGGACGCGAAGATGCCCTTGCGGGCGAAGGTGGCAAGCTCGGTGTCCCGCACCGCTGCGGCGCTGTCGCGGGCCGCTGGGCGAGGTGACGGGTCGGTGATCGGCGGTTGGATCGGCCTCAAGATCGATCCGGAGCTGCTGGCGCATCTCGCCGCCGGGCGGTCCGTCGCGCTGGTCTCCGGCACCAACGGCAAGACCACCACCACCCGGCTCGCCGCGGCGGCGGTCGGCGTACTCGGCCGGGTCGCGACGAACTCGTACGGCGCGAACATGCCGACCGGGCACACCTCCGCGCTGGCCAAGGCGGGCACCACGCCGTACGCGGTGCTCGAAGTGGACGAGCACTACCTGGCTCAGGTGCTCGAGGCCACCAGTCCCCGGGTGGTCGCCCTGCTGAACCTCTCCCGCGACCAGCTGGACCGGGCCAAGGAGGTGGCCATGATGGCCCAGCTGTGGCAGGTGGCGCTGGCCGAGCATCCCGAGGTCAAGGTGGTGGCCAACGCCGACGACCCGATGGTGGTGTGGGCGGCCGCTACCGCCGGCTCGGTCTCCTGGTTCAGTGCCGGGCAGCGCTGGCACGACGACTCGTGGGTCTGCCCCGAGTGCGGTTCGGCGATCGAACGCTCCGACAACCAGTGGTGGTGTGCCGGCTGCCCGCTGCGCCGGCCCGAACCGGAGTGGGTGGTCGACGAGGACGGCGTCATCGACCCGACCGGCGCCTGGCACAAGGTGACGCTGCAACTGCCCGGCCAGGTCAACATCGGCAACGCGGCCACCGCGCTGGCGGTGGCCGCCGAGTTCGGCGTACGCCCGGTGGCCGCGGTGTCCCGGTTGGCGGTGGTCACCTCGGTGGCCGGCCGGTACGCGCAGGTGGTCCGCAACGGGCGGACCATCCGGCTGCTGCTGGCCAAGAACCCGGCCAGTTGGCTGGAAGCGTTCGACATGGCCGAACAGGCGCCGACGCTGCTGTCGATCAACGCCCGCGACCCCGACGGGTTGGACACCTCCTGGCTGTTCGACGTCGACTTCTCGCCGTTGCGCGGTCGCCAGGTGCTGATCACCGGGGACCGCGCCTTCGACCTCGCCGTCCGGCTGGAGGTCAACGACGTGCCGTTCCTGCACGTCCCGTCGCTCAACGCGGCGATCTCCTCGGTGCCGCCCGGCCGGCTGGAGGTCATCGCGAACTACACCGCATTCCAGGACATCCGAGCGGAGCTGGACCGTGTCAACTGAGTCGTTCCCGGCCATCGGCCCGTCGATCGGCGGGCCCAGCGTGCTCCGCCTGGTCTGGATCTACCCTGACCTGCTGTCCACCTACGGCGACCGGGGCAACCTGCTGATCCTGGCCCGCCGGGCCCAGCAGCGCGGCATCCCGGTGGAGCTCACCGAAATCCGCTCCGACCAGCCGGTGCCGCAGTCGGCGGATATCTACCTGATCGGCGGCGGCGAGGACGGCCCGCAGGCGCTGGCCGCCCAGCGGCTCCGGGCCGACACCGGGCTGCACCGCGCCGTCGACCAGGGTTCGGTGATCTTCGCGGTCTGCGCCGGCTACCAGCTGCTAGGCACCTCGTTCTTCGCCAAGGGCACCCAGTGCACCGGCCTGGAACTACTGGACCTGCAGTCCGACCGGGGACCGAGCCGGGCGGTCGGCGAATTGGCCGGCGACATCGACCCGCGGCTCGGCGTACCGCCGCTGAGCGGTTTCGAGAACCACGGCGGGCGCACCCATCTCGGCAACGGCGTCTCGCCGCTGGCCCGGGTCACCGCCGGGGTCGGCAACGACGGGACCAGCGAGGGCGCCTGGCGGGGCAACATCCTCGGCACCTACGCGCACGGCCCGGCGCTGGCCCGCAACCCGGCGCTGGCGGACCTGCTGCTGCGCTGGGCGATCGGTGCCGCCAGTCTGCCGCCGCTCAACGACATGTGGGCCGACCGGCTGCGGGCCGAACGGATGGCCGCGATCCGCGCATGAGGCGGCTGTGGCAGGCGCTGCGCGAACCGGCGGTGGCCCGGTTCGCGGCCCTGCTCGCGCTGATCGCCGGCTGCGGACTGCTGGTGCTGCTGATCCCCCGGCCCGACCTGGCGGCCCTGTCCGGCCTGCCGGACCGGCTCGGCCTGGCCGCACCGGTGCTGGCCGTGGTGGGCGGCGCGCTGCTGCTGACCGTCCTGGTGCCCCGGACCTTCATCACGCTGACCTGGGGTGCGCTGTTCGGCCCGGTGGCCGGGGCCGGCTACAGCCTGGCAGCGGCGACGCTGGCGGCGCTGATCGGCTTCGGTGTCGGCCGCTGGCTCGGCCGCGAGTACGTCGCCAGCCGCACCTCGGCGGCGCCGGCGGGCGGCCTGGCCGGCCGGACCGGTCGGGTCCGGCTGCGGCTGGCCCAGCTGGACCGGTGGTTCACCACTCAGAGCGTGCTGGGCGTGGTGACGGTCCGGCTGTTGCCGGTCAGCGGCTTCGGGATGGTCAGCCTCGGCTACGGCACCACCGGGGTCCGGCTGACCCCGTTCCTGATCGGCAGCGTACTGGCGTCGGCGCCGACCGCAGTCGGCTACGCGGTGATCGGCGCGGCCGTGGTCGCCCCCGGTGAGGTCAACTGGCTGGCCGCCGCGCCCGCCGGACTGGGCGCGGCGGCCACCGTCGTCCTGCTGCTGCGCTGGCGCCGCGCGGTCCGCGCCAGTGCCGCCGCCGCCCGCGTCCCAGACCACGATGTCACCGCGCCGGCGCGGGACCGGGCCGGGTCCGACGGCGACGTCACCGCCTCGGCGTAGCCGGACCGGGCCGGGACGACGCCGCCACGGCCGCCGCGACCTCGAGTGGATCGGCCGGGTCGCGACCGAGCAGCCGGACGAGATCGTCGCCGCCGGCACCGAGCAGCCCGTGTCGCACCGCGCTCGCGGTCGACACCAGCATCGGCGGTTGGAACGGCAGCAGACCCGCTGTGTCCGCCAGCCGGGCGCGGTACTCCCCCAGGCCGATGGTGCGGTGTCCGACGCCGAGCCGGGCCGCGACCTCATCGGCGGTCACTGGCCGGCCGACCAGGTCGTAGCGGCGGCCGGCATGCTCCGACGCGGCGGCGGCGACCAGCGCGGCGGCCTCGGCCAGGTCGGCCCGGGCGACCGCGGCCAGGGCCCCGGTGCCGAAGGCGGACTCCAGCCCCTGCGGGCCCCAGGTGAGCAGCGCCCCGAACAGTTCGGCGTACAGCCCGTTGCGCAGTACCGTCCAGCCCAGGCCGCTGGCGGCCAGCAGCTGTTCGGTGACCCGGTGTGCCAGCGCGAAGCCGAGATGGTCGCCCGCCGTGGTCAGGCTCGTGTACACCACCTGGTCGACCCCGTCGCGGACGGCGGCGTCGACGACCGCCCGGTGGCGGGCGACGACCTGGTCGTCCTCGGCGTAGCCGGCGGAGACCAGCACCAGCGTCCGGACGCCGCGCAGATCGAGGTCGGCCGGCCGGTCGAAGTCCAGGTGCCGCAGACCCGGGCGCGGTGACCGGCTGGCACCGGTGACCGGTGCCCCGGTGCGGCCCAGCCGGTCGACGATGGCCGCGCCGAGGTGTCCGGTGGCACCCGTGACAAGGATCATTGAGGACGTCCTCCTGCTCGCCGTAGCTTCCTGCGGCGATCGTCCCGTCCCCTGTCGGCACCGACAAGAAGGCACTCTCATGTCACCCACGCACACCGCGGTAACCACCTCGGCCGCACAGCTGGAGCCGTGTGGGCGCGCCGAGCACCCCGACTGCGGCATCCGCGACGTGCTGGACCGGCTCGGCGACCGGTGGTCGGTCCTGGTCGTGGTCGAGTTGGCGGCCAGGCCCCGGCGCTTCCGCCAGCTGCAACGGTCGATCGACGGCATCTCGCAGCGCATGCTCACGCTCACCGTCCGCCGGCTGGAGCGGGACGGGCTGGTGACCCGTACGGTCTATCCGACCGTCCCCGCCCAGGTCGACTACCGGCTGACCGACGTCGGCGCCAGCCTGACCCACCTGGTCAAGGCGCTGGCCGACTGGTCACTCGCGCACCGACCGGTGATCGCCGCCGCCCGCCAGCGCTACGACGACCGCGCCGGCGATCACCTGGCCGGCTGAACCCGGGCCGGCCCGCAGCTGACCCTGCGGGCCGGGCCGCCGGCACCAGGAGCCCTGGCCTCAGGGGACCACGCTGACCATCCGGCCCGGGACCACGATCACCTTGCGCGGCGTACGGCCGGCCAGGTGCTCGGCGACGGCGGCCAAAGCGGCGGCCCGTACCTCGTCCTCGGCGGCCTCGGCCGGCACCTCGACGCGGCCCCGCACCTTGCCGGCCACCTGCACCGGGTAGATCACCGACGCGGCCCGCAGCAGCGCCGGGTCGGCCGACGGGAAGTCGGCGTAGGTCAGCGAACCGGTGTGGCCGAGCCGCTGCCACAGTTCCTCGGCGACGTGCGGGGCGAACGGCGCCAGCATCAGGACCAGCGGCTCGGCCGCCTCCCGGGGCGTCGCGGGCAGCCGGGTCAGCGCGTTGGTCAGCTCGATCAGCTTCGCGATCGCCGTGTTGAACCGCAGCCCGTCCATGTCGGCGCGGACACCGTCGACGATCCGGTGCGTCAGCCGGCGGACCTCGTCGGCGGCGGGCGCGTCGGTCACCCGGGACGCGCCGGTGTGCTCGTCGACCAGGGCCCGCCACACCCGCTGCAGGAACCGGTACGAACCGACGACCGCCCGGGTCTCCCAGGGACGGGAGACCTCCAGCGGGCCCATCGACATTTCGTACACCCGGAACGTGTCGGCGCCGTACGCCTCGCACATCTCGTCCGGGGTGACCACGTTGCGCAGGCTCTTACCCATCTTGCCGTACTCGCGGTTGACCGCGGTTTCGCCGTGGAACCAGCCGCCGTCGCGCTCGGTCACCGCCGCCGCGTCGACGTACGCGCCGCGCGCGTCGGTGTACGCGTACGCCTGGATGTAGCCCTGGTTGAACAGCCGGCGGAACGGCTCGACGCTGGACACGTGCCCCAGATCGAACAGCACCTTGTGCCAGAACCGGGCGTACAGCAGGTGCAGCACGGCGTGCTCGACCCCGCCGACGTACAGGTCGACACCGCCGCAGTCGGTCGCCGACGCCGGTCCCATCCAGTACCGCTCGTTGGCCGGGTCCACGAAGGCGTCGGCGTTGGCCGGGTCGGCGTAGCGCAGCTCGTACCAGCAGGAGCCGGCCCACTGCGGCATCGTGTTGGTCTCCCGGCGGTAGCTCCGCCGGCCGGCCGGCGCACCCGGCACCCCGGTCAGGTCCAGCTCCACCTCGACCCAGTCGGCGGCCCGCGACAGCGGCGTCTCCGGGTCGGATGCGGCGTCGTCGGGGTCGAAGGTACGCGGCGAGAAGTCGTCGATCTCGGGCAGCTCCAGCGGCAGCATCTCCTCCGGCAGCGGGATCGGCAGTCCGGTCTCGTCGTAGACGATCGGGAACGGCTCGCCCCAGTAGCGCTGCCGGCTGAACAGCCAGTCCCGCAGTCGGTAGGTGACCGCGCCCCGGCCGTGGCCGCCCGCCTCCAGCCAGGCGATGATCCGTTCCTTGGCCTCGGTCACGCCCAGACCGTTCAGGAAGTCGCTGTTCATCGCCGGCCCGTCACCGGTGTACGCCTTGCCGGTGAAGTCCGCCGGCGGTGTCACGGTCCGCACGATCGGCAGGTCGAACACCTCGGCGAAGTCCCAGTCCCGCTCGTCCTGCGCCGGCACCGCCATGATCGCCCCGGTGCCGTAGCCGGCCAGCACGTAGTCGGCGATGAAGATCGGCAGCCGGGCGCCGTTGACCGGGTTGGTGGCGTACGCGCCGACGAAGACGCCGGACTTGTCGCGGGTCTCGGCCTGCCGTTCGGCGTCGGTGCGCCCGGCCGCCTGCTTGCGGTACGCCTCGACCGCCTCGGCCGGGGTGGCGTGCCCGCCGGTCCACGCCGGCCGGGTGCCCTCCGGCCAGGCGGTCGGCACCAGCTCGTCGACCAGGGAGTGCTCCGGGGCCAGCACCATGTAGGTGGCGCCGAAGACGGTGTCCGGCCGGGTGGTGAAGACCTCGATCGGCGCGGCGTCGGTCGGGAAGACGATGTGCGCGCCGGTTGACCGGCCGATCCAGTTGCGCTGCATCAGCTTGATCGGCTCGGGCCAGTCCAGCAGGTCCAGGTCGGTCAGCAGCCGGTCGGCGTAGGTGGTGATCCGCATCATCCACTGCCGCAGGTTGCGCTTGAAGACCGGGAAGTTGCCGCGCTCGGACCGGCCGTCGGCGGTGACCTCCTCGTTGGCCAGCACGGTGCCCAGACCGGGGCACCAGTTGACCGGCGCCTCGGAGACGTACGCCAGCCGGTGCGCGTCGACCAGTTCGCGGCGTTCCCGGTCGGTCAGCTCGGACCAGGCGCGCCCGTCCGGGGTGGCGCGCCGACCCGACTCGTACGCGGCGATCAGCTCACTGACCGGCCGGGCCCTGCCGGCCTCGGTGTCGTACCACGAGTTGAAGACCTGCAGGAAGATCCACTGGGTCCAGCGGTAGAACTCCACGTCGGTGGTGGCCACCGACCGCCGGTCGTCGTGGGCCAGCCCCAGCATCCGCAGCTGGGCCCGGTAACGTTCGATGTTGGCCTCGGTGGTGGTCCGCGGGTGCTGGCCGGTCTGCACCGCGTACTGCTCGGCGGGCAGGCCGAAGGCGTCGAAGCCCATCGCGTGCAGCACGTTGCGGCCGGCCATCCGCTGGTAGCGGCCGTAGCAGTCGGTGCCGATGAAGCCCAGCGGGTGGCCGACGTGCAGGCCCGCGCCGGACGGGTACGGGAACATGTCCAGCAGGAAGAGCTTCTCGGCGTCGGCGCGCGGGTGGGCCGGGTCGGCCAGCGGGCCGACCGGGTTGGGCGCGTGGAAGGTGCCGTCACGCTCCCACCGCTGCTGCCACCGTCGCTCGATCTCGCCGGCCATCGCGGCGGTGTACCGGAACGGTGGGGTGTCCGCCGCGGTCTCGACTGCCTCGCTCATCGTCGGTCGCCACCTCAGGGTCGGTTGTGGGCTGTGGTGTATTGGTCGTGGGCATGAAAAAACCCCTCCACAGGAGGGGTCGCCGTGCTGCCGCCGCCGGACGGCCGCTGCGCCGGTCAGGCGGCCTGGTGGGTCAGCACGGCCGGAGAAGGAGCAGGAAGGCGCCGGCCATGGCGTCAGTGTACTCCGGGTCGGCGAACCAGGTGGACCGCCCTCACCGCCGGCTCCGGCGACGGCTACGACCGGCCGGCCTCCCCCGGTCCCTCCGGCACGGTGCCCGGCCGTGACCGGTCTCCCTGTCCCGCGTCGGGCCGGGGCCCGCCCTGCTCGGCGAGGGCGTCGAACCTGCTCTGCGGGCTCATCGGCGCACCGGACAGGTAGGCCGACCGGGCCAGCGCGTACCCGCCGACCGGCGCGGTGACCACCTGCAGCAGTACGGCCAGGGTCACCACCACCGCGGTCCGTGGGCTGGGCAGCAGGGTCAGCGCGCCGAGCAGGATGAGCACCAGACCCAGGCTGGCCGCCTTCGCCACCGCGTTCATCCGGTTGTAGACGTCGGGCAGCCGTAGCATGCCGAGCCCGGTGATCCCGATCAGCAGGGTGCCCGCGCCGAGCAGCACCCCGGCGAGCACGTTCCAGCCGTTCACCGGCTCCTCCGATGCACCAGGCGGGCGAGCGCGACCGTGGCGAGGAACCCGACCAGGGTCGCGGTCAGCACGATGTCGAGCAGTTCGGCGATCCGCAGCCGGGCGGCGAGGACGGCGACCCCGGCGATGAAGACGAAGAAGCCGAAGTCGACGGCGGCGGCGCGGTCGGCGTCGGTCGGGCCGATCACCAGGCGGATGATCGCCGCCGCCATCGCCAGGGCCAAGACGGCGAGGACGAGGTCGAGTCCGGTCACCGGTCGGCTCCCTCCGGCTGGTCGGCCCGGTCGTCCCGGTCCCCCGGGTCGGCCCGGTCGTCCCGGTCGACCGGGCGGGCGGCGGGCAGCAGGTGGTCCTGCAGCCGGGCGAGTTCGGCGCGGAACCGCTGCGGGTCCTCGGCGTGCATGCCGTGCACGAACAGGGTCGGCGGTTGCGGGCGGACCGCCACGGTGAGCGTGCCCGGGGTCAGCCCGACGGCCAGCGCCATCAGCACCATCTCGGTGCTGGTCCGGGTCCGCAGCGGGAACTCGACGATCCCCGGCGACAGCCCGCTGCCCGGCGTGACGATCTCCCGGGCGACGACGACGTTCGCCACCACCAGGCGGCCGGTGAAGTAGCCGACGAAGCTCAGCACCCGCCCGGCCCGGCGCAGCGTCCGGACCGGCCAGTGCAGCAGCGTCCGGTCCGGCCCCCGGCGCGGCCTGCCGGCCCGGCCGCCGCCGGCTCCCCGGCCGGTACGGGCTTCCACCGGGCCGGTTCGGGTCTTTTCGGTCCGTCGCGTTCGTCTGGTCAACGTCCGGTCACCGCCTCCACATAGGCGCTCGGGTCGATCAGTCCGTCGGCGGCGGTCGCCGCCAGGCCGAGCAAAGGCTGCGCGGCCGGACCCAGCAGCAGGGTGAGGGCCGCGAGCAGCACCGCCGGCCCGGTCAGCCAGGTGTGCATCCGCGGCGGCACGTCGTCGGTACGGGCGGCCGAGTTCGCGGACACCGAAGGTTGGCCGGCCGGGTTCACGGAGGCCGACGGGCGGCCACCATGGTCCACCGGTGCGGGCGTGGGTTCACCCCAGAACGCCAGATCCCAAATCTTGATCATCGAGATGAGTGTGCCGAGGCTGACCAGCACCGCGACGGCGAACAGCAGATAGTCGCCGTTGGCGACCGCTGCCCGCAGCAGCAGGAACTTGGCCAGGAACCCGGAGAACGGCGGCATCCCGGCCAGCGACAGCCCCGCACCTATGAAGGCCAGGGCGAGCAGCCGGTGCACCGTGGCCAGCCCGCCGAGCCGGTCCAGCTTATCGGTGCCGTAGCCGACCACCACCGCCCCGGCGCAGAGGAACAACGCCGCCTTGACCAGGATGTACTGCACCAGGAAGAAGATCGCCGCAGTGAGCGCGGCCGGGTTGAACACCGCCAGCCCGATCAGCAGGTAGCCGATCTGGCTGACCATGTGGAACGCGAGCACCGAACGCATCGTGGTCTCGCCGAGCGCCCCGAGGACGCCGATCACCATGGTCACGGCGGCGGCCAGCCCGATCACCCACCGGTAGTCGACCGCGCCGTCATAGACCACCGCCACGATCCGGACGATCGCATACCCACCGACCTTGGTGAGGACGCCGGAGAACAACGCGGTGACCACCGGTGGCGCGTACGGGTAGCTGCGGGGCAGCCAGCCGTGCAGCGGCACCACCGCGGCCTTCACCGCCAGGGCGAGCAGCACCACTGTGCCGGCCAGGGCCAGCGCGCCGTCGCGGCTGGCCGACCCGGCCAGTTCGCCGAGATCGACGGTGCCGGCGACGGAGTAGACCAGCCCCACCCCGGCCAGCAGGATCGTGGAGGCGAGCAGGTTGACGGTCACGTAGATCCGCCCGGCCACTGTCCGCTCCCGGCCGGCGCCGGCGGTCAGCAGTACGTACGACGGCACCAGCATGACCTCGATCAGCACGAACAGGTTGAACAGGTCGGCGGTCAGGAACGCCCCGAACGCGCCGGCGCTGGTCATCAGCGCCAGCGGGACCAGATACGGTCGCCGGTCGTCACCGGAACCGATGGCGAAGACCCCGCACAGCAGCACGACCAGCGCCACGACCGTGACCATCAGCGCGCTGAAGGTGTCCGCCGCCAGGGTGATCGCGAAGCCTGCCGGCCAGCCACCGATCCGCTCGGTCAGCACCTCACCACGGCGGGTCGCGGCCAGCAGCATTCCGCCCTGGGCGAGCACTGCCACGCCCGTGCCCAGCCAGCCGATCCGGTGCAGCGTCAACCGACGCGGTACGGCCAGCAGCAGCCCGGCCACGACCAGTGGCAGCACGATCGGACCGACCAGCGGCAGCGGCGCATTCATCGGGGCAGCTCCCCGGTGTCGCCGCCGGCCACCGTCCGACCGTGTTCGGCGACCTGGTCGGACATCGACCGGGGCTCGGTCAGCACCGGCTCCGGGCCAGCTTCCGGCTCCGGGCCCGCTGCGATGTCCTGGCCCGCCGCGCTGTCCGGATCGACCTTGTCCTGCGGGCCGGCCTCGCCCAGCTCCAGGTCGGGTCGGCCTGGTCGTGGCCGGTCGACCACCGCGAGCGCGAGCAGGAAGATCGTGATGCCGAATGTGATCACGATGGCGGTGAGCGCGAAGGCCTGAGGCAGCGGATCGGCCGTCGCCGCCGGGTCGACGTCGCCGAACGGCGGCTGCCGGCGCCACAGACCGCCCGAGGCGAGCAGCAGGATGTTGACGGCGTGGCCGAGCAGGACGAAGCCGATGACGACCCGGATCAGGCCGCGGTGCAGGATGAGGTAGACGCCGGCCGCAGTGAGCAGGCCGATCACCAACGCGACGGTCATGGTGCCCGCACCCCCGCCCCGTCGGACGGAACCGCCCCGTCGGACGGTTCCGCCGTGCCGAGCCGCCGTACCGACGCCGTGATCAGGCCCAGCACCATCAGATAGACGCCGAGGTCGAAGAAGGTCACCGGCGACACCGCGAAGCCGAGCACCGACAGTTTCAGCCCGGGCGACGGCGTCAGGAACGGCTCACCGGCCAGCAGCGCGGACAGACCGATCCCGAGACAGGTCAGCAGCCCAGCGGCGAGCAGCGGCCCGGGCCGCAGCCGGCCGGCCGCCGTCGGTGGGCGTCCGGCGTACGCCAGCTGACCGAGCCCGGCCGCGATCCCGGCCACCAGCGCGGCGACGAAGCCGCCGCCGGGCTCGTCGTGGCCGCGCAGGAACAGCCACGCCGAGACCACCAGCATCACCGGGGTGAGCAGTCGGTACGCGAACCGGAGCACCGGATCCGGCTCGGCCGGGCCGGATCCGGTGCGGCCGCGCCCGGCGGTGCCGCCAGGCCCACCGGCGACGCCGGGCCCGCCGGCGACGTCGGGCCCACCGGCGACGTCGCGTCCGCCGGCGACGTCGGGCCCACCGGCGACGTCGCGTCCGGTGGTCCGGAACAGCCCGACCAGCCCGAGTGCCACGGCGACGAGGACGGTCGCCTCACCGAGGGTGTCGAACGCCCGGAACTCGACCAGGATCACGTTGACCACGTTGCCGCCGCCGGTCGCCGGTTCCGCAGTCCGCAGGAAGTAACCCGCCGGGGCGGACAGGTCACGACGACCGGTCAGCCCGACCGTCGCGGCCACCGCGACGGCACCGGCGGCGACCGCGAGGGCGGCGGCGAAGAAGCTGACCGGCTGACGGTCGGCGCCCGGCAGCCGAGCCGGCAGCCGGCGCAGGACGAGCATCGCGACGACTGCGGTCAGTACCTCGACGAGCATCAGGGTCAACGCCACGTCCGGCGCGCCGGCGAGCAGAAACCAGGTGGCGACCATCAGGCCGACCAGGCTCAGCAGCCCGACCGCCGCGAGCGCCGACCTGGCCAGCACGATCCCGGCCAGGGCCACCGCGAGCAGCACCAGCAGCGGCCAGTCGCCGGCCGCCGCGCCAGCGGCCGGCCAGGACGGCATCGACCCCAGCGCGGCGCTGCCGGCCGCCCCGATCAGCACCAGCAGCAGCACCGGCCGGAACAGGTGGGCGGCCGGCGAGTCGTAGCGGGTCGGCCGGCCGACGATCCCGCCCAGTCTCAGCAGCGCGCCGTAGCAGCGGTCGAAGGTGACCGCCCCGGCCGGCGGCAGCCGCACCGACTGCACCAGCCGGTCGACCCGTCCACGGGCGGCGAACAGGGCCATCCCCGACAGCACGGTGAGCGCCGACAGCGCCAGCGCCGGGGTGAAGCCGTGCCAGAACGCCACGTACGGCGGATCGCCGCCGGGGGACGCGTCCTCGGTCGCCTGGTCGATCAACGGGCCGAGCAGCGCGGCCGCCGGGCCGAGCAGCAGGCTCAGCAGCGCGGCGATCGCCGCCGGGGTCAGAAACGCCAACGCCGGCTCGTACAGCTCCGGCTGTCGCGGCGGTCCGGCGAAGGTCTCGTAGACGATCCGGGCGCCGTACGCGAAGGTGAGGGCGGACGCCGAAACGGCCAGCACCTCGGCCGACGGGCTGAGCCACGGATCGACCCCGGTCTTGATCAACGCGTCGAAGATCGCCTCCTTGCTGACGAACCCGAGCAGTGGTGGCAGGCCGGCCATCGACATCGCGGCCAGGCCGGTCAGGGTGGCGGTCACCGGCATCACGTGGCGCAGGCCGGAGAGCTGTCGGATGTCCCGGCTGCCGGCCTCCCGGTCGATGATGCCGACGAGCATGAACAGGGTGGCCTTGAACAGCGCGTGAGCGACGGTGTGCAGCACCGCAGCGGCCAGCGCCGCCGGGGTGCCGACCCCGATCACCCCGACCAGCAGCCCGAGCTGGCTGACCGTCGAGTACGCCAGCATGGCCTTCAGGTCGTGCTGGCGCAGCGCGAGGAACGCACCCGCCAACGCGGTGCCGAGCCCGCCGAGGACCAGCACGATGGTCCAGGCGGCCTGGTCGGCGTAGATCGGCGAGAACCGGATCAGCAAGTAGATCCCGGCCTTGACCATCGTCGCGGCGTGCAGGTAGGCGCTGACCGGGGTGATCGCCACCATCGCGCTGGGCAGCCAGAAGTGGAACGGGAACTGCGCGGACTTGGTGAACGCCGCGACGATCAGCAGCCCGCCGACCACCCAGGCGACCGGCGAGCCGAGCAGCCGGTCGGGGTAGGCCAGGATGGTGGTCAGGTCGCTGGTGCCCAGCTGGACCGTCATCACCACGACCGCCGCCAGCAGCGCCAGGCCGCCACCGGCGGTGACCAGCAACGCCCGGGTGGCGGGGCGGGCCGCCGCCGGACTGGCCTGGCCGATCAGGAAGAACGAGCAGATCGTGGTCAGCTCCCAGAACAGGAACAGCAGTACCGTGTCGGCGGCGAAGACCAGGCCGAGCATCGCCACGGTGAACAGGGTCAGCAGCGTGTAGAGCGCGGCGCACGGGCGGTGCGGGGCGAGGTAGCGCGGGCAGTACATCATGATCAGCGCGCCGACCCCGAGCACCAGCAGCCCGAAGACCATCGCCAGGCCGTCGAGCCGCAGCGCGAACGCGATGTCCAGCGACGGCAGCCAGCGCGCCGAGACCGCGACCGCGCCGTTGTCCAGCACCACCGGCAGCCGGGAGGCGAGCAGCCCGCAACCCAACAGGTAGCCGACCGCGAGCGGGTAGCCGGTGTCGCGGCCGAGCGATCGGGTGAGCAGTGGTACGGCGGCGGCGAGCCCGGTCAGCAGGGCCAGCACCGCGACCATCGTCAACGGGCACCCCTCGGTGCGGCGGTGACCCAGGGGTACGGACCGGCCCGGCACCGGCCGGCGGTCGTCGGGCGCACCTCAACCGTCCTCGCTGGCGGCCAGCAGCACCGGCCGGGTGGCATCCCGGACCACCTGGTCGGCGACGCTGCCGAGCAGCCGGTTGGACAGTCCACGGCCCCGCCGCCCGACCACGATCATGTCCACGTCGCGCGCCTGAGCGACGTCCAGCAGGGCCCGGGCGGGCCGGCCGGTGACGATCTCGATGCTGCTCGGCAGCGGCTGCCCGACGGCGTGGCGCAGTCGGGCCGCCCGGTCGGTGAGCAGTTCCCGTGCCCGGTCCAGCTGGTCGACTTCTTCGGCGGTGCGTTCGCCCCGCTCGACGGCGGCGACGTCGACCACGGTGGTCAGGATCAGCTCGCCGACGCGACCGGCGAGCACCCGGTGCGCCGTACGCAGGGCGTGCTCGGAGTCGGCGGAGCCGTCCAGGCCGACCAACACCCGGGGCCCCGTGCCGGGTGCGCTCGGCCCGGTGTCGGGCGGTGCCGGGCGGGTTTCCAACCGCCCCGTCGGTCGCGATCCGCGCTCCACCGCGATCGGGACGAAGAGCAGTCCGAGCACGGCGCCCAACGGATACCAGTACCAGGCGCGTTGGCCGTGCCGGGCGATGAACACCGCCACCGCTACGATCCCGGAGAGCACCCAGACGGCGACGACGGTCACGATGTAGCCGGCTGTGGACATCCAGCTCCCTCCGGTTGCACGTACCGGTCGACCCGCCCGACCATCTGACCTGGTCACCGCTGGTGTCGCCGACTACCCGGGAAACGCCGGTCCTACCCGGCCGCCCGGCGGGTTCACCCCGGCGGGTGGTGTCGGTCGGGGCGGGGCGCGGTCCGGGCGGGCGCTTGAACCGGACCGGTCACCGGCCCGTACTCCCGGTGGGAGCGGGCGCCGCCCCGCCCGCTCCCACGCGGCACCCGGACCGTCCGTCTACGACCGGGTCGCCCATGGTGAGCATGGGCAGGTGAGCAGACCACGCCATCCCGTGGATGGCGGACGCGCGAAAGATGGATAGCCTGAGAGGCATGTGGGGTCCCTGCGGCGGGAGACGACGGTCCCCCACGTGACCGACGGCGGGCGGCCGGGCCGGCCGACCCGCGTGACGCCGTACGACGAGGAGGAGGATCGTGACCCAAGACAGCTGGGACGATCTGGGTGCTCCGATGCCCCATGACGAGTTCCGCGCCGTGTCCGACGCTATCGTGGCCAACATCGAGCAGGTCATCGAGGGCAAAACCGCCACGGTTCGGCTGGCACTCGCCGTCCTGCTCGCAGAGGGACACCTGCTGATCGAGGACGTTCCCGGAGTTGGTAAGACCAAACTCGCCAAGACGCTGGCCAGGTCGATCGACTGCTCCGTACGCCGAATCCAGTTCACCCCGGACCTGCTGCCCAGTGATGTGACCGGAGTCAGCGTCTACAACCAGGACAACCACGACTTCGAGTTCAAGCCGGGCGCGGTCTTCGCCAACCTGGTGGTCGGCGACGAGATCAACCGGGCGTCCCCGAAGACCCAGGCCGCGCTGCTCGAATGCATGGAGGAGCGGCAGGTCACCGTCGACGGCACCACCTACGAGCTGCGGACGCCGTTCATGGTGATCGCCACCCAGAACCCGATCGAGATGGAGGGCACCTACCCGCTGCCGGAGGCGCAGCGGGACCGGTTCACCGCCCGGATCGCGATGGGCTACCCCGACCCGAGCGCCGAGCTGGCGATGCTCGACGGGCACGGCGCGGCAGACCCGGTGCACCAGCTGCAGCCGGTGTCCGACGCGGCGGGGGTACGGCGGCTGATCGCCACCGTCCGGGAGGTGCACGTCGCCGACCCGGTCAAGCAGTACGCGGTGGACCTGGTCACCGCCACCCGGGAGTCCCCGGAGCTGCGACTCGGTGCGTCGCCCCGGTCGACCCTGCAGCTGCTGCGTACCGCCCGCGCGGTCGCCGCGCTGGAGGGCCGCGACTACGTGCTCCCGGACGACCTGCAGGCGCTCGCCGTTCCGGTGCTGGCCCACCGGCTGATCCCGACCGCCGAGGCACAGCTGGCCCGACGGACCACCGACGCGATCATCGCCGAGCTGGTGCACCGGATGCCGTTGCCCCACGAGCGGCAACGGCCGGCCGCCCCGGCGTACGACGGCAGCCAGTTCGGCCCGGCCGACGCCCCGATGGCCGTCCCCTTCGAGCCGCGAGGCCGGTGACCGATGCGGGCGGCGCTGCGCGGCCTGACCACCCGCGGCCGGTCGTTCCTGGCCGCCGGCGCGGCGGCGGTCGTCTCGGCACTGATCCTCGGCGAGAAGGACCTGCTGCGGGTCGCCATCCTGCTGGCCGTCCTGCCGCTGCTGGCCGCCCTGTACGTGGGCCGTAGCCGGTACAAGCTGGCCTGTACCCGCTCGCTGGAACCGCACCGGATCCCGGTCGGCTCCAACGCCCGGGTGGTGCTGCGGCTGCAGAACCTGTCCCGGCTGCCCACCGGCACCCTGCTGCTGGAGGACCGGCTGCCGTACGCCCTGGGCAGCCGGCCCCGGGTGGTGCTGGAACGGCTCGGTGCTCAGCAGGCCAGTTCGGTGGCGTACACGGTGCGGGCCGAGGTCCGCGGCCGCTACGAGGTCGGCCCGCTGGTGGTCCGGCTCACCGACCCGTTCGGCCTGTGCGAGCTGACCCGGGCCTTCCCCAGCGTCGACCGGCTCACGGTCATCCCACAGGTCACCGCGCTGCCGTCGGTCCAACTCGCCAGCGAGTACGCCGGTTCCGGTGACAGCCGGGCCCGGTCGGTGGCGGTGCACGGCGACGACGACTCCGCCACCCGCGAGTACCGCCGCGGTGACGACCTGCGCCGGGTGCACTGGAAGTCGACCGCCCGCACCGGTGAGCTGATGGTGCGCCGGGAAGAACAGCCGTGGGAGACCCGGGCGACCGTGGTGCTCGACACCCGCGCGTACGCGCACCGTGGCGAGGGCCCGACGGCGAGCTTCGAGTGGGCGGTGGCGGCGGCAGCGAGCATCGCCGTGCACTTCCGGTCGAACGGCTACCGGCTGCGGCTGGTCACCGACACCGGCATCGACGCCGACGCCACCGAGGCCGACGGGGACGGACTGCTGCTCGACCGGCTGGCCGACGTCACCGCCGGCCAACGCAGCGACATCGCCACCCTGGTCGAGCAGGTACGCCGCCGCTCGGACAGTTCACTGGTGATCGCGTTGTTCGGAGCGCTCACCCCGACCGAGGCTAAGCTGCTGGCCGGGCTGCGGGGCAACCGGTCGACCTGCGTCGGCCTGCTGATCGACAGCTCGACCTGGATGAATCTGAGCCCGGACGAACGGGCCGAGGCCGACCGGGCGCACGGTGCCGCCGCGCTGTCGCTGCTGCAGAGCGGCTGGCGGGTGATCGGAGTGAACCATGGCGACCAGTTGCCGTCGCTGTGGCCGCAGCTCGCCCGGGGTTCCCAGGGCTTCGCCTGGCGGGCCGCGCTGGCCGAGACGATAGCCGGAGGAGTGAATTGACCACCCGCAGACACCTCGGTCTGGTCGCGGCGGCAGCCACCCTGATGGCGGCCGCGCCGATGGCCACCATCTTCCAGGACTGGACCTGGCTGGTGCAGTGCGCGATCACCGTGACCATGATCGGTGGCGCCGGGATGCTGGTCCGCTCGTTGCGGGCTCCCGGATGGCTGCACCCGGTGGCCATGATCGGCGCGCTGCTCCTCGCCCTGACCTGGCTGTTCCCCAGCGGCGACGAGTTCCTCGCGGTGCTGCCGTCGCCGGCGACAATCGGCCACTTCGGTGCGCTGCTGGCCCAGTCGGCGCAGGACGTGCACGCGTACGGCGTGCCGGTGCCCGACGGCGACGCGCTGCTGTTCATCACCGCGCTGGGGATCGGTTCGGTCGCGGTCGTCGTCGACGTGCTCACGGTGACCCTGCGCCGGCCGGCGCTGGCCGGCCTGCCGATGCTGGCGATCTACTCGGTGCCGGTGGCGATCTACGTCGACAGCGTTCCGGCGGCACCGTTCGTGGTCGGCGCGGTCGGCTACCTGTGGCTGCTGATGGCCGACAACGTCGACCGGGTCCGCCGGTTCGGCCGCCGGTTCACCGGCGACGGCCGGGACGTCGACGTGTGGGAGCCGTCGCCGCTGGCCGCCGCCGGTCGGCGGCTCGCCGTGCTCGGGGTGGTCATCGCGGTGCTGATCCCGCTGACCATCCCCGGCATGACGTCCGGGCTGCTGACCAACCTCAGCGGCGGCGGGACCGGCGGCAACGGGCTGGGCAACGGCCCCGGCCAGGTGAACCTGTTCGCGGCGTTGAGCGGCCAGCTCAACCAGAGCGAGGTCACCGAGATGGTCCGGGTGACGACCAACGACCCGGCCCCGGCGTACCTGCGGATCGGTATCGCCGATGAGCTGCGCGAGGACGGTTTCGCCAGTCGCCCGCCACGCGGGCGGCCGGACTCGGCCCGGTCGCTGCCCGACCCGCGGACCGACCCGGACATCCGCAACACCGGGGTCAGCCACCAGGCGTACGAGGCGACCGTCGAGGTCACCGGGAACTTCAACATGGCGCTGCTGCCGACCTACGCGGTGCCGGTGCAGATGCGCGACGTGGACGGCAACTGGGCGTACGACCGCACCGCGCAGATCGTCTTCTCCGGCCAGTCGCGGGCCCGCAACATGACCTACGGATTCGAGTACGTCCGCACCAGCTACACCCCGGGGGCACTGCGCCGGTCCCAACCGTTGCCGGCCGACAACGACCTGCGGCAGGCGTTCACCGCAGTGCCGCAGGTGCCGCAGGTGACCGAGCTGGTCGGGGAGCTGACTGCCGGCGCGCGCAGCGACTACGACCGGGTGCTGGCCATCTACGAGCACTTCTCCCGAGACAACGGTTTCACCTACAGCCTGGCCACCGAGGGCGGCACGGCCGGCCAGGACATCGTCAACTTCCTCGACAACAAGGTCGGTTTCTGCCAGCAGTACGCCGCCGCGATGGCGTGGCTGGTCCGCGCCGCGGACGTACCCGCCCGGGTGGCGTTCGGTTTCACCAACGGCTCCCGACGACTGGAGAACACGTACACGCTGACCAACCTGAACCTGCACGCGTGGACCGAGGTCTACTTCGACGGGCTCGGCTGGGTGCCGTTCGACCCGACCCCGGCGGCGAGCATCCCCGGCTCGGTGCGCTCCGAGTGGGCGCCGGACGTGGACGCCCCGCCGGACGCCGGACCGAGCGCCGGACCGAGCGCGGCCCCGTCCGCCGCGCCTTCGACGACGGCGCTGCCGGAGACCGGGCCCGGCCAGCTCGACCCGGGTGCACTGGGTGCCGGATCCGCTGCCGATTCCACCGCCGGTCCCCGTTGGCCGTGGTGGGCCCTCGCTGGTGTGGTCGCGGTGCTCGTGTTGGCGGCCCTGCCTGCGGCCCGACGCGCGACGGTACGCCGTCGGCGGCTGGCCCGTGTCCTGGCTCCGGTGACCCCGGCGGGCACCGACCCGACGGACGCTCGGGACGCCGACTCCCCCGCCGCGAGCGGGGCCGCCGCCGGTGGTGCTCCGCTGATGACCGTCACCGGCGCCGACGCCGGGGCCGCCCGGCAGCACGCGCACGCCGTCTGGAGCGAACTGGTCGACACCCTGGTCGACCTGCGGATGCCGGTCGACCGGTCGGAGACGCCACGGGCAACCGCGGCGCGGCTGGCTGCTCTGGAGTCGGTCCACGGTGCGGCGACCGACGCGGTCCAGCTACTCAGCCAGGCGGAGGAGCGGGCCCGGTACGCCCGTCAACCGGTGCCGGGCGAGCCGCTGGTCGAGGCGTTGGGGCGGGTACGGGCGGCGTTGGCGGCCGGGGTGGGTCGGCGTACCCGGCTGGCGGCCCGGCTCCTGCCGCTGTCGGTACTGCTGCGCTGGCGGGACGCGGTTGTCGAGGCGTACAGCCGGGTCTTCTCGGTCGTCGGCCGGTGGCGCGACGCGGCGGCGCGGTTGAGTCCGCGCCGGCTGTTGGCCAACCGGGCGGGTCGCTGACCCGTCCCGGGGTTTCGCGAAACCGCCACCTCGGGTCGGCGCACCGGGCATAATCGCCCACGTGCCGAGACGCTTGATCGCAGCGCGGTCAGTCAAGCAGCGCGGTCAGTCGACGAGATCCGTGGCCGACCGCCGCTGCCCCGCGTGGCGGGCCGGTAGGCGGGCACGACAAGACCACCCGGCTCACGCCGAACCGGGCGGCTGGTCCCGCCCGCTAGGTCAGCGGTGGCCCTCCGGCCGCTGGCGCCAGCGCTCGTCCAGCCGGTCGATCAGCGATGACCGTCGCCCGCTGCGGGTCCTCCGACGTGTGGTCCCGCCGACCACCCGCAGGTCGGGCGAGTTCGACTTGCGCTGGGACTGCATGGCGAACGCCGCTGCCCCGAGCATGACCACGAAGCCGGCCACACCGAGCAGCGGCACTTTGCTCACTGTGCCGTAAACGACCAGGGCAAGGCCAATGATGATCACACCGGCAGCGACGAGCAGGCGACGCCGCGCGTGGAAACGCGGGTCGCTGGCGCGCACGGCCGAGGCGAATTTGGGGTCCTCGGCAAGCGACCGCTCGATCTGCTCGAACAGCCGCTGCTCGTGCTCCGAGAGCGGCACGGCACTCCTCCCCGGTCACGTTGGTCAGCCCGGTCGGACCGACAGACCGTGGCAGCCAACCGGCTGCTTACCCGCAAGTCTACGAGGGGGGTCGCGGGTCGGAAAGCCGGACGACGGACCGCCTAGGTTGATTTTCCGTCCGGCGGACGTCATCACCTGGTAACAGAGTAGCCGCCCAACCGGACAGTGCACCGCTGCCCGGCCCTCGTCACACCAGGAACTCGATCTTTCTCGCCCACCGCACCGCGAGTTTCACTCTCATAGCACACTCAACCGGGCAAATCACTCGCGACCAGCGCCGGTGGTGATCAGCAGCGGAACGGCCATCTCGACCTCGGTCACTCCACCGTGGAAGCCGACCAACGCGGAGCCGACCGGATCGGTCCGGGTGGCCACCACGACGAACCGGTCCTGACAGATCACCACGACGTCGCCGATCCGGCCCAGATGCCCCGACGGCACCGGGCCGAACCAGCCTTCGGCGATCAGCTCGTCCCGCTCGGCCACCCGGGCCGCCGGGCCGAGGACGGCCCGCCACCCGGCGATGACGTCGCCCACCGCGCCCGGCACCGGGTGCAGGTAGCGGGCGCGGGGCTCCCCGGCGACCACCCGCACGCCGGCCCGCAGCCGGGGGTCGGTGTCCAGGTCGAACCGGTGTCGCGGGTCGGCCGGCACGTTCAGCTGACCGTGGTCGGCGGTCACCAGCAGCGCCGCGTCCCGGGGCAGCCCGCCCAGCACCCGGTCCAGCAGCCGGTCCAGGTCGGCGGCGGCGGCCCGCCAGGGCGGGGAACCGACCCCGGACAGGTGGCCGTGCCGGTCCAGGTCGGGATGGTAGCCGGAGACCAGCACCGGAGCGTCGCCGGCGGTGACCGCGTCGAGCAGCCCGGCGGCGAGGGCGTCGGCGTCGGCCGCGCCCCGGTACGCGCCGCCCCGGTTGGCGGCGACCGTCAGCCCGCTGCCGGCGAACTCGGGCCGGCTGACCACGGTGACCGTCACCCCGGCGGCCGCCGCCCGTTCCAGCTGGGTCGGCACCGGCTGCCACCGCCGCGGGTCCGGGTCGTCGCGCCAGTCGACGTGGTTGAGTACCCGGTCGGTGCCGGGCACCAGGCTGCGGAAGCCGAGCACCCCGTGCGCCCCCGGCGCGGCACCGGTGCCGAAGCTGACCAGGCTGGTCGGTGTGGTGGACGGGAAGCCGGTGGTGAGCCGCCGCGCGTACCGGCCGGCGGAGAGCGCGGCCAGCGTCGGAGCGTGTTCGCCGGCGGCCGGCAGCTGGTGCCAGCCGAGCCCGTCGACCAGCAGCACCACGACGCGCCGCACCCCGGCGAGCGGCCCGGCGAGGCCGAGTACGTCGTCCGCGCCGGGCACCCCGAGCACCGCCAGCACGCTGGGCAGCACGTCGGCGAGGCTGGCCGCGCCGTACTCCGGGCGCACCGGGCGCAGCAGCTCCGCAGCCGGCGGGTCCGCCGCTGTCACAGCGGACGCCGGGCGAACAGGTGCAGCTGGGTGGCGAGGTCCCGGTACGGCGGCTGGGCGGCGACGGCGAGCTCCAGGGCGAGCAGGGCCTGCGGGTCACCCTCGGCGACGGCCGCCGGCAGCAGGTCGGACAGTACGCGTACCCCGTGGATCTGCTCGACCCGCAGCCCGGCGGCGGCGAGCAGATCGACGGCGCGGTCGGCGTCGTAACGGCGGCGCAGCGTGTCCCGCGCGCCGGCGGTGCCCTGCGGGTCGGCGAGCAGTGCGGCGGCGAGGTCGAGATGTCCGTTGACCGCGCGGGCCAGCACCGCTGCGGCGCGGCCGGCCACCAGTACGCTGGCCGCCCCGCCCGGCCGCAGCACCGTGGCCAGCGACTCCACCACCCGGGCCGGCTCGTCGACCACCTCCAGTACCGCGTGGCAGAGCACCAGGTCGGCGCTGGCCGGCGCGATCAGCTCGCCGAGCGCGTCGCCGTCGCCCTGGGTGGCGGTGATCCGGTCGGCGACCCCGGCGTCGGCGGCCCGTCGGGTGAGCGCGGCCAGCGCGTCGGGGCTGGCGTCGACCACGGTCACCTGGTGTCCTGCTTCGGCCAACGGCACCGCGAAGCCACCGGTGCCGCCGCCGACGTCGACCACGGTGAGCCTGCGGCCGGGCTGCCGGTCCAGTTCGTGACGCAGGACGGACCAGACCACGGCGGTTCGCGGGCCGGCCGCCTGGCCGGCCGGGATGTGTGTCGGTTCCACCCGCGCGAGCCTATCGGCCCGGCCCGGTCCCACTCGGTCCGGTGCGGCCCGGTGCGGCCCGGGGCGGCGCTCGTCGCCGGGCGGCGGTACTCCGCGATTGACGGTATATCGCACTACGAAGTAGTCTGCGAAGCGTGGATACCACCCAGCTTCTCAAAGGGGTGCTCGATCTGGCCGTCCTCGCTGTGCTGCAGCACGAGGACGGCTACGGCTACGACATCCTGCGGCGACTACGCACCGCCGGGCTGACCGAGGTCGGCGACGCCTCGGTGTACGGCACGCTGCGCCGGCTGTTCCAGGCCGGTCTGCTCACCACCTACGTGGTCCCGTCCGAGGAGGGCCCGCACCGCAAGTACTACTCACTCAACGGCGCCGGGCGTGACCAGTTGACCCGCTCCGGCAAGACCTGGCGCGGCTTTGCCACGACGATGGACAACCTACTTGACGATCGGGGGGTGGCGGCGTGAACGCCGCGACGCAGGCTGAGATCACGCACTACGTCGAGCAGGTCCGGTCCGCGCTGGCCGACCTGCCCGGCCCGGTCCGCGACGAACTGCTGGAAGACCTGCCCGAGCACCTCGCCGAGGTGCTCGCCGAAGGCGACGGCACGCTGGTCGACCGGCTCGGCGACCCGACGGAGTACGCCGCCGAACTGCGCGCCAGCGCCGCACTGGACGCCCCGGCGTCGCCGCCGGGGATCGGCCACCGGGCGGCTGCCGCCTGGCAGGCCACCCGCCACCGGCTGGGCCGGATCGACCGCCGGGTCGGCCCGGTCCTCGCTCACGGCACCGCCAGCGAGTTCCTGCGGTCGCTGCGCCCCGGCTGGTGGGTACTGCGCGGCTACCTCGCCGCGATGCTCCTCACCCACCTGGTCTTCGGAGGGATCTCCTCGCCGCTGCCCACCCCCGATGGCAGCGTCCCGGCCGGGCTGCTACTTCTCACCGTGGCCGTGACCGGCTCGGTCTGGCTCGGCCGCCGAGGACTACGACTGACCCGACGGCCACGGCTGGTGGTGACTGGCGCCACCGCCCTGGCGCTCGTTGGGTTCGCCTCGTACTTCCTGTTCGGCCTCGGATCAACGTCAGAAGGTCCGCTCGTCGTGATGGAGTCGAACGGCGGCGCGGCCTACCTCGCTCCCCCGTTGCCGGCTCCGCTGGACGTGTATGTCTACGACAGTCAGGGACAGTTGGTGGAAGGTGCCCGGCTGTTCGACGAGAACGGCGAGCCGATCGTTCTCGGCTCCCCGAACTGGTGTGAGTTGTCAGACCTGGAACAGCTGCGGGTCGGGCAGAGCCTCTCGCGTATGGGCGGCCGAGTCACCTTGCGCGACCCGAATGTGGAGTACACCTACCCGCTCTGTCCCGAGCGGAACCCGTTCCAACTGCCGGCCCTGAACCCGAGCCCCGACACCACCCCGGCACCCGACCCGTCGCCGAGCTGATCTGCGGCATCGGCTGTGTATTCAGCGGAAGTCCCGGGACGTCGGACTGACCGGGGTGGTCACCGCTTCCAGCCGGTCGGCGACCAGGTTGATCACCCCTTCGGCCTTCTCCAGCCGACCCCGCACCAGCAGCGCCGCGCTGGACCGGGCCACCGTCCGGTAGCGCTGCCACAGCCCGGGTGAGCAGGTCACGTTGAGCATCCCGGTCTCGTCCTCCAGGTTCACGAACGTCACCCCACCGGCGGTCGCCGGGCGCTGCCGGTGGGTGACGATACCGCCGACCCGGACCCGGGTGCCGGCGTCGACCCGACCCAGGGCGGCGATCGGCACCGCCCCGGCGGCGGCCAGCCGGTCCCGGACGAACCGCACCGGATGATTCTCCGGCGACAGCCCGGTGGCCCACACGTCGGCCATCAACGCGTCGACCTCCTCCAGACCGGGCAGGGCCGGCGCCGCGACCCCGACGGCGACACCCGGCAGCCGGTCGGCGCGTTCCTGCGCGGCTGCCCCGGCCCCCCACAGCGCCTGCCGACGGGTCAGCCCGAAACAGGCGAACGCGTCGGCGGTGGCCAGCGCCTCCAGCTGGGCAGCGGTCAGCCCGACCCGGCGGGCCAGGTCCGGCATGTCCCGGTACGGCCCGTGCGCGGCCCGCTCGGCCTCGATCCGCTCGGCCAGGTCGTCGCCGATGCTCCGGACCGCCGACAGGCCGAGGCGCACCTGCGGGCCGCCGACCCCCCACTGGTGCGGCGGCTCCCCCGGCGCGCCACCCCACCGGGTACGGGCGTCGACGACCAGGGTGGCCGCCGCGCCGCTGGCGTTGACGTCCGGCCGGTGCACCCGTACCCCGTGCCGGCGGGCGTCGTCCACCAGGGTCTGCGGCGAGTAGAACCCCATCGGCTGGGCGTTGAGCAGCGCGGCCAGGAACGGTGCCGGGTGGTAACGCTTGAGCCAGGCACTGGCGTACACCAGGTAGGCGAAGCTCATCGCGTGGCTCTCCGGGAACCCGAAGCTGGCGAACGCGCTCAGCTTCACGTACAGGTCGTCGGCCAGTTCACCGGTGATGCCCCGGCCGGCCATTCCGGCGTACAGCCGGTCGCGGATCGCGGCCATCCGAGACGCCGACCGTTTCGACCCCATCGCCCGGCGCAGCTGGTCGGCGCCGGCGGCGTCGAAGCCGGCCAGGTCGATCGCCAACTGCATCAGCTGCTCCTGGAACAGCGGCACCCCGAGGGTCTTCTCCAACGCGTTGCGCATCAGCGGATGCGGGTAGGTCACCGGGTCCTGGCCGTTGCGCCGGCGGATGTACGGGTGCACCGAGCCGCCCTGGATCGGGCCGGGCCGGATCAACGCCACCTCGACGACCAGGTCGTAGAAGCAGGTCGGTTTCAGCCGGGGCAGGGTGGCCATCTGGGCGCGGCTCTCCACCTGGAACACCCCGACCGAGTCGGCCCGGCACAGCATCGCGTACACCTCGGGGTCGTCCAGCGACATGGCGCTCAGGTCCAGTTCGGAGCCGATCAGGTCGTGCGCGTCGTGCAGCGCGGTGAGCATGCCGAGCCCGAGCAGGTCGAACTTGACCAGGCCGACGCTGGCGCAGTCGTCCTTGTCCCACTGCAGCACGGTGCGCCCCGGCATCCGGGCCCACTCCACCGGGCACACCTCGATCACCGGCCGGTCGCAGATCACCATGCCGCCGGAGTGGACGCCCAGATGCCGGGGGAAGGTCTGCAGTTCGTCGGCGTACGCCACCACCTGCGCCGGAATGTCCTCCCCGGCCGCCGCGACCGCGCCGTAGTGGTCGATCTGTTTGCTCCAGGCGTCCTGCTGGCCGGGCGAGAACCCGAACGCGCGGGCCACGTCGCGCACCGCCGACCGGGGCCGGTACGAGATCACGTTGGCCACCTGGGCGGTGTGTTCCCGGCCGTAGCGGCGGTACACGTACTGGATGACCTCCTCGCGGCGGCCGGACTCGATGTCGACGTCGATGTCCGGCGGGCCGTCGCGTTCCGGGGCGAGGAACCGTTCGAACAGCAGCTGGTGGCGGACCGCGTCGACGTTGGTGATCCGCAGCGCGTAGCAGACCGCCGAGTTGGCCGCCGACCCCCGCCCCTGGCAGTAGATGTCGGCTTCGCGGCAGAACGCCACGATGTCGTGCACGACCAGGAAGTAGCCGGGGAAGTCCAGCCGCTCGATCATGTCGAGTTCGTGGTCGAGCTGCCGGTACGCCTCCGGGTGGGCCTCGCGGGGGCCGTACCGTTCCAGCGCGCCCCGCCAGGTCAGCTCCCGCAGCCAGCTCATCTCGGTGTGCCCGGCCGGCACCGGGTGGTCCGGCAGCCGGGGGGCGACCAGCTGCAGGTCGAACGCCAGTTCGGCGCCGTAGCCGGCGGCCCGGGCCACCGCACCCGGGTAGTCGGCGAACCGGGCCGCCATCTCGGCGCCGGAGCGCAGGTGGGCGGCGCCGGCGGCGGGCAGCCAGCCGTCGATGTCGTCCAGGCCGCGGCGGGCCCGGATCGCGGCCAGCACGCCGGCCATCCGGTGCCGGGCCGGCGTGGCGTAGTGCACGTTGCCGCTGGCCACCGTCGGCAGCCCGCGGGCGCCGGCCAGCTCGGCGAGGGCGTCGTTGCGGTCGCCGTCGTCCGGATGCCCGTGGTCGGTCAGCTCGACCGCGACGCCGTCCGCGCCGAACAGCGCCACCAGCCGGTCCAGCTCCACATCGGCGGCGGCCGCCCCGCCGGTACGCAGCGCCGCCGGCACCGGCCCCTTGCGGCAGCCGGTCAGCACCAGTACGTGGTCGCGCAACTCGGCGGCGACCTGCTCCAGGCTGCCGTAGTCGGGTCGGCCCTTCTCTCCGCCGCGCAGCTGCGCCCGGGAGATGACCCGGGCCAGCCGGGCGTAGCCGGCCGGGCCACGGGCCAACGCCAGGAGATGTCGCCCGGCCGGATCCGGCTCCCCGGTGCGCGGTGCCGCCCGCCGGTCTGCGGTGTCCATGGTGCTGAGGGACAGCTCTGCACCGAACACGGTCGGCAGTCCGTACGCGGCGGCCGCCTCGGCGAACCGCACCACCCCGTAACAGCCGTCGTGGTCGGTGACGGCCAGCGCGGTCAACCCCAACCGGACCGCCTCCTCGACCAGCTCCTCCGGGTGGCTGGCCCCGTCGAGGAAACTGAAGTTGCTGTGGCAGTGCAGTTCGGCGTACGGCGTGACCGGCCCGCCCCCGGCGGCGGCCGGCCCCCCACCGGCGGTGACCAGCGGCGCGGCCGACGGTGCGGCCGACAGTGCGGCCGACGGCGCGGTCAGCCCCGGCGGCGGTGTGTACGGTGCCCGTTTGCGGGTCCAGCCCGGCGCGTCACCGCCGTCGCCGTCGACCGCGAGCGGGTCGACCACCATCGGGTCGTCAGTCATAGACGGCCTCCACCACCCAGCGCCCGTCGGTGCGGGCGATCAGCAGGGCGCTGCCGTCGGCGAGCGCGACCTGGAACCGGGCCCGGCGGCGCGCCTCGGCCGGCACCCACCAGCGTTCGTCGAGCGGCCACGGGCCGGCCCAGCCGGTGACGTCGACCGGGGGGCCCGTACCGACGGCGACCCGGGCCGGCGCGGCGCTGACCACCAGCCGGGCGCTGACGGTGACCGGTTCGCCTGCCGCGTCGTACACCTCGGCCGGCAGCGGGGCGGGCAGCACGACCGCCGGTGCCGGTGGTGGCAGCCGGCCGGGCCACGGCGGCGCTTCGGGCCGGGTCGGCGCCCGTTCGTCGCCCCACGGCACCAGTCGGACCTGGTCGACCGGGGACCGACCGCCACCGAGCACGGCGGTGACCACCGCGTCCGGCCCGAGCAGCCCCTGCACCCGGGTCAACGCCCGGCGCGCCCGGGCGTCCTCCGCGCCGATCTCCCCCCACAGGCCGGGCTGCAGGGCGACCCGGGCGAGCACCCCGTCCGGGACGAGCCGCAGCCGGACGATCCCGGCGGTGGGCGCCGGCGGTGACGCGGCGGTGCCGGCACCCGGCCGGCGGGCGGCGGCTCCGGTGAGCCAGCCGTCGAGCTGCCAGCGCAGCCGGTCGGTGATCGCCGCGGCGGTGAGCATGCCGTCGTGCCGCCAGACGCGGTGCAGTTCCTGGCCGTGTGCGGTGACCGCTTCGATGCCGACCCGGGTGCAGGCCAGTCCGTTCCCGCTGAGCTGGTCGTGCAGCTGCTCGGCCAGGGCGCGGGCGGCGAACGCGGCCGCGTCGACCCGGTCGAGCGGTTCGTCGTAGTCGGCGGTGACGGACAGTTCGGGGGGCGGTTGTCGGGGGGTGAACGGCTGTTCGTCGCGCCCGGCGGCGAGCCGGTGGGCCAGCGCCGCGTCGGGGCCGAACCGGGCGAGCACGTCGCGGGCCGGCAGCGCGGCGAAATCCCCGAGGGTACGCAGACCGAGCCGGCGCAGCAGGCCGGCCAGGTCGGGTCGGCCGAGCACCCGCAGCGGCAGCCCGGCCAGGAACGTGCGGCTGTCGCCGGGCGGGACGATCCGGCCGGTACGGGCGGCCAGCCCGGCGGCGAAGAACCCGTCGGCGACACCCACCTGGCTTTCGACTTCGCAGACCTGCGCGACGTGTTCGACGATCTGCTCGGCGGCGGCCTCCTCGCCGCCGAAGTAGCGGGCCGGGCCTCGGGCGGCGACGGCGCACGCCCCGGGGCGGTGCACCTCGACTCCGGCGACGACCTGTTCGATCGCGGCGACGACCGGCTCGAACGCCCGGGCGTCGCGGGCCGGGTCGTGGTCGAGCACGGTGAGCCCGGGGCAGCGACTCTGCGCATCCCGTCGGCGCAACCCGGGATGTACGCCGTCGGCGCGGGCAGCCGCGGTGCAGGCGACCACCCGGTTGGCGTGCAGTACGGCGACCGGCCCGGTGGCCGGCACGCCGTCGATGATCTCGGCGGCCGTCACCGGCCAGTCGGGGCACCAGACGACCAGCGCCCGGGTGGGCCGGCCGGCCGGGGTGGCCATGTTCATCCGCGCCGCACCAGGGTCAGCTCAGTGCGGCTCATCGCCGCTGCACCAGGGTCAGCTCGGCACGGCGGGTCCGGCGGGTGAGGCCGCCGGCCGGCGCGGCGGCTGCCGGGGTGGGTGGGCCACCGGGCAGCCAGATCCGGATCTCCCGGGGCCGGGTCAGCGCTCCCCGGCCCCGGGCGGAGACGACCATTTCCCGACGGCGTAGCCGGCCCCGGCCCGGCCCGAGCCCTTCCCAGCGGCCGTTCACCACCTGCAGGGTTACGTCGGGGGCGTCCCACCGGCCGCAGGGCACCAGCACGCAGCCCCGCTGCCGGGCCCGGGCGGCGAGCCTGCCGGTCACCTGCGCTGTCACGGCGGCGGGGGCGGCGACCACCACCACGTCCACCCCGTCGATCAGCGCGGCGACCACCGCCGGCCAGTCCGGTCCGGGGTTGGGCACCAGGGCCAGCCGGTCCAGGGCGATGCCCAGCTCGGCTGCGGCGGTGACACCCAGCGCCGGCACTCCGACGACGGCGCACCACAGCCCGGCCCGGGACGCCTCGGCGAGCAGGGCCAGCAGCAGCGAGGTCGCGCCGAGCCGGGCCGACCGGTGGGGCAGCACGTTGACGGTGGAGCCGCGGCGCAGCCCTCGCCCGGGGAGCAGGCCGGTGAGCATGGTCGGGACGGGAAGCACCCGGTCGATGCCGCCCGCCCCGGGCAGGCCGGTCGGGTCCGGCGTACCGGCCGTCGCCGCTGATCCGGCGCCGCCAGCGAACGCACTGGCCGGGCGGACCAGGCCGGCAGCGACGGCGGACAACGCCGCCGTGCCGGCCACCATTCGCCCCGCCATCCTGCTTCTCTCCCCCCGGGTGTTCCGCTTACATGGTGTTTGGTGGTGGTGTGCGCGCGTGATCGCCGCCGGCACCACGAGTGCCGGCGGCAACAACAAAGTCACGCCTGCGTGGGTTGGTCGGTCAGGCAGCGGCCAGGCCGTCGAGAGCCGGGTCGAGCGCCGGTTGGTGGGCCAGCCCGAGGGTGTCCTCGACCAGGGAGACGAACTGCCCGGCGGAGCGCAGCAGGTCATCGGCTTCCCGGGCGGTGACCACCCGGGGGATGCCGGCTTCGGCGGCGGCCCGTTTGCTGGCACCGGCGGCGAAGAAGGTGGCCCACTCGGCCATCTCGGGAGCGACCATCATCAGCAGGGCCCAGACACTGGTGACCCGGTTGCGGCGGGTCGGTGCGGGCCGGGCGCGGGCGGCGAGCATCGCGGCGGCGGCGCGCAGGGCTGCCAGGTGGGCCGCCGCGTACCGCAGCCCGTCGGGGCGGGTGTTGCCCGCTTCGGTCAGCCCGTGCCGGGCGAGGACGAGCAACTGGGCCGGGGTGCGGTTGGGCAGCAGGTGCGCCGGCACCGTGGGTGCCTGGGCCGGTGCCGAAGTGGTCGGCATGGATCCTCCTCCGCGCGTTTCACCTGTTCGGGTGCCCGCCCACGGAGGAAGACGTCGGCGGGGCGTCGTCGGTGCGGATGCGGATGCTTCCCCACACCGCATCCGCACCGACGATGCTGGCGGGGTCCGCTGCCCGCCGCCCGGGGGTCGGGGGCGGCGGGCAGCGGTCCTGCCTGGTGGCGCTGGACCCGCGAAAGTCCAGTGCCGGGGCGTGCGGCTCGCGGCGCCGCACTGCCGGGACTCGCGCCGCGAATCGCTCCTCCCGGCGGCCAGTACGGGTGTCGACTCCGGTGGTGCCGTTGCTGACCGGCGGACCCAACCAGCAGAGCTACCTGTTATCGAACACCCGTTCTAACCTCTGCTTCAGAGTACACCCTGCCACCGACGAAAATGCAACGTCAGGCACGCCGAACGCCGCTGGCCGGGTCCCGGCGTACGGGACCCGGCCAGCGGACCGGTCAAGCAACCTCATCGGGTTCGACCTGGGCAGAGCTCAGGGACGTGGCTCAGGGACGTGGCTCAGGCGGAGTAGCCGCGCTTGGCGGTCCAGTCAGCCAGCACATCGAGGCCCATCCAGTACTCCTGGCCCTCGAAGTACGGGTCAGCGATCTTCACCGTGTCACCACCATCGCGGTAACCCGTCACCGTCAGGTAGTGCCCACCCTCGTACGAATGCGCCACCCCGTCGACGTCCGACGCCGTGCCCATGATGTTCGCCACCACGGCCCGGTCGTCGTCCACGGCCTCACGCACATCCGCCTTCAGCTTCGCCACATGCTCCGGCTTCGCCGCGGCCGCACCGATCGACACCGTCTCGTACTCGTCACCACCGGTCACCTCGTTGAGTACCCGGGTCGTCTCCTCAGCCGAATCGGTACCGGCCTCGGTCGTCCCCAACTTCTCCGCCACCTCATCCTGCGACGGAGCATGACCCTGCGCCGTCAACGCGATCCGCGTCGCCACCGGCCCGCAGTAGTAGAAGTTCGGCTGCGCCTCGTACTGCACCGCCACCTCACGCGCACCGCCGTCGGCGGCACCCGGACCAGCGGCCTGCGCCGCCACCGCAGGAGCGGCCACCACACCACCAGCGGTCAGCAGACCAGCAACCGACAGAGCAGACTTACGGAAGATCGTGTTCATAACAGAATCTCCGTTCCGAGGGGAATGAACCAGACACCAGACCACACCGGGTCGATGACCGGTCACGAACGGGACAGAACAGAACACGCACAGGAAAGTCGAACTCAAACGACGCGCTCCGACCCGCGCACACCCGCCGGCCAGGCGGGGGGCGGTCTCACCGGCGCACCGGATACAACCACCCGAGGATGCCCGGCATTCCGCACCCGGCGGGGCCGCAGACCCGGCCGCACCCGCACCGGGCGACAGACCAGGCGGACCAGGCGGATCAGGCCCGGCAGATCAGCCCGGCCACTCGCCTACTCGGTCCAACGCCAGGATCCAACGCCGCCCGGCCGGCCGATGTTCCGCCAGAGCCCGGATGCCTCGCCACCTGCCCGCCGCGCCGCACCGAACCGCGCAGACAGGCCTAACCGCGCAAACGGGACGCCGCCGACCCTGGTCAGTCGCCCGGCCTCTTCCACAGCACGTACTCCAGTTGCAGCGGGCCCTGCTCGCCGTCGACCGACGTGCGCTGGGTGAGCGTGCCGTACCGCCCGTCGCTGGTCCGGATGCAGTAGACCGGGAACAGCCGCCGCCACCGGTTGCCGCTGAACATGCCCTGGACGACCTCCTCGTCGTTCCAGGCCGAGTCGGGCAGTGACGAGCAGCCGCCGAGGGTGGGCGTACCTTCGTCCCAGTCTGCGGCCTGTGCGCCGTTACGCAGGGCGGCCTGGCCGCCGGTAAGCGAGCTCCAGGTGCCGGCGGACCGGGGCTCCACCAGATCCACCGCCGCGGCGAACTCCGGATCCTGCTCCGGGTCGCCGAACCGCCCGGTGTCCAGGTCGTAGTGCAGGTCGTCACCGTCGAAGACGAGCCGGTCACCGGCGTACACCGGTTCGCTGTCCAGCGCGTCGGTGATCACGAGCGTGGAGTCGACGGTCGGGTCGGCGGTGATGGTGATCCGGTTCTGTTCGATCTCGGTGACGAACCGCCCGTCCATGTCGATCCGCAGCTTGCGGGTGGTGTCGATCCGGAAGACACTCACCCGCTGCGTACCGTCGATCGTCTGGTTGATCAACAGGTAGGTGGCGTCCTGGTCGGCCGCCTGCTCGCGGGCCGCCTCCTCGGTGGCGTAGATGCCGACTTCGGCGACGATCCGGTACGGCGCCGGCAGCGCCGCCACCGATTCCTTGGCGATCTCGACGACGATCGGCATGATCGCCTCCTCGAAGGCGGCCATCCGTTCGTCGTCGCCGCAGCCGGCGACGGCCGTCACCGTGACGGCGGCCGCGACGAGCCCGGCCACCGCCCGGACCCACCGGCCCGACCCGATACCTCCGTACGGCCGCGACCGCCCCGTTCGCTGCACGCTTACCCCCCGTCTCCCGAACACCTGACCGGCACCGACCTGCCGGTTGCCGATCATGGTGCGGCAGCCGGGCAAGGTCAACGCCCGGTCGGGCTCAGCCGGACGCCATCGCGATGTCGAGGGCCGCCGACCGGACGTCGGGCACCGGGTGGCGGCGCAGCCGGTGCAGCGGCGACCGCCACGGCGGCGACCAGCCGTACCGGTCACCGGCGCGGACCAGCGCCACCGCGAACAGCCCGCCGGCCAGGTCGCCCCGCTCAGCGAGCGCCCCGACGACGGCGACCAGCACCGCCGGCTCCCAGCTGCCCTCGGCGCGGCGGACCTGGTCGGTCAGCGTCTCGGCGAGCCGGCCAGCCAGCACCGGACGGTCGGCGACCAGGTCGGCGAGCGCGGTCAACTCGGCCGCGACCGGGGTCGCGGTCGGTGCGGCCAGCGGCACCAGGTGGGTGAGCAGCCGAGCCGCCTGCGGGGTCAAATCAGCAAAACCGGCGAGGGTACGCGCGGCGGCCCGCACCGCCGTCCGGTCGGTTTCCGGGTCGGCGTCGCGGCACCAGCGCACCGCCGCGTCGACGACCCGGTCGAGGCGGCGGTGGGCCGGCCGGTCCCACGCCGGGTCACCCGGCCGGTCGTCGGCCCGGTCCAGCCGGGCCAGCGCGGCCACCGCGGCCACCAGCGGCGACCGGTCGACCGCCGGCGGTGACCCGTCAGCTGCCACTGCCACTGCCGCCGCCGATTCGTCGAGCAGCCGGATCACCACCCGCATCGCCGACGCCCACCGGTGCGGGTCGTCCAGGTCGGTCAGGGCGGCGACGGTCAATTCGGTCAGCTCGGGCGCCCAGCGGGCCCAGGCCGGCAACGCCGCCCAGGCCAGCCGGGCCGCTTCCGGGTCCGGGTTGCTGGCGGCGGCCACGACCAGGGCGGCGTACCGGGGGCGGTCCGGCTCGGCGATGGTCGACGGCGGTGCGTCCAGCAGCGCCGACACCTCAGCCCGCGACGGCGCCGCCGAATCGGGCCGGCCGACACCAGCCGCCCCGGCCAGGATCGCCCAGCTGGCCGGCACGTCGGGCCGCTGCCGGGCGGCGGCGACCGCGGCGGCCCGCACGTCGGGGTGCTGGTCCACCCGCTGGTACGCTGCGGTGACCACGTCGAACGCCTCCGGCGGGCCGAACCGGGCGAGCAGCCGCAGCGCCTGCTTGCGGCTGGTCACCTTGCCGGCGCCGAGGGCGACGTCGGTCAGCATGGCGACCAGTGTCGACGGTGCGACGAGCCGGGCGGTACGGCCGGCCGCGTAGACGGCGACCCGGGCCCGGTCGTCGTCGACGTGCCGCAGCAGCACCGGCAGCGCCTCGTCCGGCCGGTCGGTCCAGGCCAGCGCGGCCAGCGCCGCCTCGGCCAGGGTGACGTCCGCCGCGTCGAGGTACCGGGCGACGACCGCCCAGCCGGCACCGGGCACCGGGGCGGCGCAGCTGATTGCCCGTACCCGATGGTGTTTGGCCATGCTCCGGTCGGCGGCGATCGACGCCAGCAGGTCGGCGTACGCCTGCTGGTGGCGGGGCAGCCACCGGGCGACCCGGTGCGCCGGGCCGGGCACCCAGCGGGCACCGGCGGACAGGAACTTGCCGGTCCGCTTACCGGGCGGCGTGGTGAACACCTCGTCGAGCAGGTCGGTGCGACGGGTGCAGATCGCCTGCCACACCTCGTGGATCTCCACCGTGGACACATCGACGGCGAGTACCTCGCCGACCCGGTCGGCCCGGGTCGTCGGGTCGGCCAGCCACAGCGTCACCGCCCGGCGGAACACCGCCGACACCACGCCGGGGTGGATCGCCCGGCGCAGCAGCCGCTGCAGGTGCGGCAGCCGCCAGGCGCGCCGGCCCAGCGACCAGGCGACGGCGAACAGCGGCTCGAACCGGTCCCGGGCCGCCGCGCCCTCAATCCACGGTGCGATCCGGTCGAACAGGTCGCGCTCCTGGCCTCGGCGCAGCACCTGGTCGAGCCGGCCGAGGAAGGGCAGTTGCTGGCCGTCGTACAGGGTGTCGAAGGTCTGCATCGCCCAGCCGACCAGCGCCGGGTCCGCCGCGTGCCGGCGCAGCACCTGGCCGGCCAGCCCGCCGATCGCGGTCAGACTGGCCGACGAGGTGTCCCGGGCGGCCACCGCCTGGGTGACGACGTCGGTCAGCGCCGGCACCGTCGCCGGGGTGAGCAGGCCGACGACCTGCGACAACGCGGTGAACGCGCGGGCCCGTACCGGGTCCTGGTCGTTGCGCAGCCGGCGCAGCTGCTCGACGACGGCGGCGACGGCCGCCGGGTCGCCGCTGCGGCCGGCGGCGGCCAGCAGCAGCGCGTAGCCGGTGCCCCGGGCGGTGGCGTCCGCGCGCCGGGCCGCCGCGACCAGCGCCGACTCCGCCTCGGCCCAGGGCAGGAACGCGGTGTACGTCAGCGTCCAGTCCTCGCTGGCCCGGACCCGGTCCAGGTCGAGTATCCGGCGGACCTCCCGGTGCTGCCAGTGGCGGGGCAGCACGGTCAACAGTTGCTCCGACAGCAGCACGTCGGCGGTGTCCACGTCGGCCGTCACCGCGTCGTACAGCTCGCCCCGACGGGCCGGGGCCAGCGCGGCGAGCAGCCGGGCGAAGGCACGGTCGGTGCCGCGCAGCCGTACCCCGAGCGGCACCAGGTCGGTCAGGTCGGCGTCGCGCAGCCGGTACAGCAGGCCGGACGGCAGCTGCTGGCGGCGCAGCCAGCCGGCCCGGGCCGGGGCGGTGAGCAGCCGCAGGGTCCGCGCCGGATCCGCGCCGGTCAGTACGCCGTACGCGGTCGTCGCGCCGGGCAGGCTGGTCGTCGGGGCGTACCGCTCCAGCAGGTCGAACACCCGCGTCGGATGCCGCTGCGCGGTGTGCAGCACGGCGCGGCCCCACTCGGACCACCAGGTGTCGCGGGCGGCGCGGGACCGGGCGGCGAGTTGCGTCTGCGCGAAGTCGAGCAGCACGGTGGGGTGCCGGCGGGCCAGCGCGGCGCCGTTGACGACGGCGTACGACAGCTCTGGCAGCAGCCGGGCGACGGTGTCCGCGCCGCAGGCGGGCAGCAGGACCGCGGCTTCGCCGTCACCGAACCGGGCGCGGACCGGGTCGATCAGCGCGTCGGCGAGGTCGGCGCGGCGGGCCGCGCGCAGCGTCCGGTACGCGGCGCGCCGCAGGTCGGCCGGGGCGTCGTGCAGCAGCGCCGCCACCTCGTCGGGGTCGGCCCAGCCGGAGCGCAGGTACGCGGTGACCGCGACCGCCCGCAGCCGGCGGTCCGGGTCGCTGAAGCCGGCCCGCACCGTCGCCTGGTCGCCGACGATCACCGCCATGGTGAGCCCGAGGAACCGCTGGTGGGCGTCGCCGCCGGTCAGGTCGGCGAGTACGGCGGGCAGGTCTCCGGTGGCGGCCAGCCGGCGGGCGTGCCCGGCCAGGGCGGACATCCGGGCGTGGTGGGTCAGCGGGTCGAGGGCAGCGAGCAGTTCGGCGGTGGAGTGCGGCACCGGATGATCGTCTCAGCCGCCAGCAACCGGATATCCGCTCCTCCGTCGCGCGCAAGTGATCCACTGCGGTTGTTCAGACAGTGGTTCGGCGTGTCGCGTCGATCAGCCGAAGTGGATCAAAGCGGCTATCCGGCCGGCTCGGCGACGGCCGTGCCGAGGGCGTGAATCCGCTGACGGATCTCGGCAATCGGCGCGGACAGGTCGACCGGGTGCACGTCGACCCGGATTCCGGCACCGGTCAGCTGGTAGCTGCCGGAGGTCGGACCGCCGGCGGCGTACACCAGATGGCCGCAGCTCAGCCCGTACGTCGTGCAGTACGCCAGCATCTGGTACATGTCGCTGTTCGGCGGACGGCCCGGCCCGGCGGTCTCACCGGGTTTGCCCCACTCTGTCGACTTGTACTTGGCGTCCACGACAGCCCGGCACGACGACCCGTCCCACCAGGTGATGTCGGGTCGCAGCCCGATCCGCCGCCCGGTGTCCAGGTGCGACTGGTGCTGGGCGCGCAGCCGGCCGCCGTACCGGGACTCGATGCTGTCGCGCAGCATGGCGGTGAGCCAGCTTTCGAAGACCGCGTTGAGGTCGAAGACGAAGCCGGTGGCGGCGAACGGGCCTGGCGGCTGTTCGACGCTGTTGCCGGCCAGGATCAGCCGGGCCAGCCGCAGCGCCGGCTGGTAGCGGGCGGTGAGCCGGTCGACGCGGGTGGTCGGCAACGCCGCTCCGGCGGGCAGGTCCGCGCCGGCCGGCAGCGGGGTCACGTCGGCAAGCGCGGCGACGATCCGGTGCAGGGCGTGCCGGGTCACCGCCGGTACGCCAGGCAGCCGCTGTAGCCGGTGGGCAGCTGCCAGCAGGATCCGGTTCTCGGTGATGTCGACCGTGTAGTCGTCGTAGCGGACCTCCAGCGGCGGGGCGAAACCGAGCCGACGGCGGACCTGGTCGGCCTCCCGGATCCGGCCCCGCAGCACCGGCAACGCCTCCTCGCGTACCTGGTAGCCCTGCAGCACCCCGGCGGCGAACGCGGCGGAACAGGCGGCGGTGAAGGCGACCGCCATGGCCGGCACCAGGTCGGTCTCCTCGGCCAGCCCGACCGACTCGTCGCGCCAGCCACGCTGGTCGTCGGCGTACCCGAGCAGCCACATCAGCCGACCGATCGGCAGCTTCGGGCGTACCCGGACCTCGACGGCCGGCTCGGATCCGGCCTGACCCGCGCCCGACCGGCCCGCGCCCGCCTGACCCGCGTGGACGCGGACCACGCCGACGCGGGAGCCGGCTCGCAGCCGCAGCCGACCGTCCAGGGTGGCCGAGACCCGGACCAGGCCGGTGGCGGCCAAGGCCTCGGCCACGGCCTTCGGCACCGGGTCGTAGTCGCGGGTCTGGTGTTCACCCAGGCTGAGCAGCCTCACTGGGGTTCGTCCCCGGTCTCCTCGACCGGCTCCGGCGGCTCGACCGCCGTCAGGGTCGCCGCCGAGGTGCCGCCGTCGGCGAGCGCCTTCCACAACACGTCCAGGCCGTAGCGGGCGCGCACGTCGACGCCGTCGCCGACGTGGCGCTCCTCCAGCAGCGGCAGGATCGCGGTCTTCCAGATCCGGGCCAGACCGTCGGCGGTAGCGGCCCGTGACGTCATCAGGTACGACGGGCCGACAGCGGCGTCGCGGTCGCCGATCCGGCGGTTCAGCTCGTCGAGCAGGTCGGCCCGGTTGGCCGGCAACTGTTGGTCGTCGAGCCAGCGGCGCAGCATGTCGACCAGCGGCGGCTCGCCGGGGAACAGCGACTGGAAGTAAAACCGGCGGCGCATCGCCGCGTCGACCAGGGCGATCGACCGGTCGGCGGTGTTCATCGTGCCGATCAGGTAGACGTTCGGCGGCAGGTCGAAGTCGTCGCCGGGCGAGTACTGCAGGGCGATGTTGCGGTCGCGGTATTCGAGCAGGAAGTACAGCTCGCCGAAGACCTTCGCCAGGTTGGCGCGGTTGATCTCGTCGATGATCAGGATGTACGGCTGCGCCGGGTCGGCGCGGGCGTCCTCGACGAGCTGCTTGAACGGGCCGGGTTCGAGGGAGAAGCCGACGCCGTTACCGTCGTCGGCCGGCCGGGGGCGGTAGCCCTCGAAAAAGTCCTCGTACGCGTACGACGGGTGGAACTGCACCAGCCGGTACGCGTTGTCGGCCTCGCCGGTGAGGAAGCGGGCGAGTTCCTGTGCCAGGTACGTCTTGCCGGTGCCGGGCGGCCCGTACAACACGATCTGTTTCTTCTCCCGCAGCAGGTCGACGGTCTCGGCCAGCCACTCCCGGTCGATGAACAGCCGTTCGGCGAGTGCAGTGGTCGGCTCCGGCAGCTCGGCCGCCAGGTCGGCCAAGTCGGCCACGTCCTCGCCGTCGAGGTCGGCGGACCCGCCGTCGGCGTCGTCGCCCTCGCCGATGCCGGCGAGGGCGGCGAACTCGGCGGTGTGCATGCCGAGGCCTGCGACGCTGAGGTACCCGGCGAGTTTGCTGCGGGCGGCGTCGGACAGTTCGTCGCGGTCGGCCGGTGCGGCCGGGTTGGCCCATCGCACGGCACGGCGCAGATTGGACAGGTCATCGGTGGACGCGACCCGGGTGACCGGGCCGGTCACCTCACCGATGTAGAGGCCACGCCGGTCACCGGCGACAACGATGTCCCCTTCGCTCATCTGGTTGTGGAACCGGTCAAGGACACCGGCCATTATGGCCCGCTGCATCGGAGTCAGGTCCGGTGCGGCTTGCCGCAGCTGTTCGACAATCTGGGCCCTGGAGCCGGCGATCTCACCGTCGAGCCGTTCAGTGAAGCCGATGGAGCAGAATCCGTCGGCGAGCCAGTCGTCGAGCAGGTTGCGGCCGTGCACCCGGGCACTGCGGACCAGCCAGCCACGTTGTCCGGTGGTGGCGGCCGCCACCGCTGACGGCAGCCAGCGGTCCGCCCATGGCGGGTGGTAGAAGTGCACCGTCTGGTCGGGTGACTCGGCGTTGAGGGTGTCACGGATCGCCACCAGGTCACGCTCGACGTCACCGGTCGGAGTGGTGAGCCGGTGGGTGAAGGCGGCGACGATCAGCTTCTTGTGCTTGTTCGACGCGATGTCCGGGAAGACATCCGGGAATGCCAGGTTGAGCAGCAGGTTCCGCTGGCTGTACGCGGCGTTGATCGGCACGCCGTCGAGGATTTCGCGGAACTTCCACGGATCGTCGAGTGCGCGGCGTTGTTCGTCGCGCGGCAACGCCTTCCACGCCTGGAGCACCCGGACCAGCCAGGCGATCTGCCGGTCCCGCTGAGTCAGGTAGGCCACGCCGGCTTTGACCCGCCCGTGGTCGAGCACCGCGTCGAGATCGGCCGGGATCCGCACCGGTTCCGGCAGCAGCGTCAACGCAGCCCCGATCACCTTGCGTTTGACGGTCCCGCCCAGGTCGCGGGGCAGCAGCAGATGCAGGTAGATCAGCTCGGCCATCAGCTGGATTGCGGTCGCCGGTACGCCGTCGAGCTGCCCGCGCAGCTTCCTGGTGAAACTGCCGGTGCCGGCGTCCGGCCGCTGCACGAAATACTTCTCCAGCAGGTCGGCCGACTCAGCTGTCCAGACCGGACGACCAGGAGTAAATGCCGAGTCGTCGGCGGCAAGGCCCGCTTCGATGATCCGCCGGGCGGCGGCGTAGACGTCTACCACGGCCGTGCACGCTACGACATCGCCGAGGGCCGGGTATCCACGGTGTCGGTCGCGTCTGGCGCCGAACGACCGAGGCTACGCCGAGACCAGACAGCTGAATCTGGCCAACCTTCCAAGCACACCAGCCCTTTGCCTCGGCACAGATCAAATACCATCGACCCACACGGTTGCCCGTACCGGATTGAAACCTGCTTGGCTTCACTTCCGTGTTCGGAATGAGAGCAACAGCTCGGCCGGACATGGTCAAGGCTCCGCGCGACGTGAAGTGTCTGAAATTTGCCCGGCGAACCAGCTGTGTCCACCGCACTCCATCGGATAGGTTTGCCGGCTGCCCTCTGTGCAGCGCGCGCTCCGCCACCGACGTCTCCACGTTGTACGACCGAGACGCCGGTGGTCTGGCGACGGAGCCCGCCTTGCCGCGCGCCGTCCGACAAGGACACGCAAGACGAAGGGATGTGGATGAGCAGCGAATCTCCAGCGAGCAGCAGAAGCCGGCACTGGGTGGTGATAGAGACCGGCGCCAATCAGGCGTACGTGTTCGCCAGCAACAAACAGGCGGTGAACGTCGGGGCCAGCGAATTGATCTTCCGGAGCGGCACCGAGTGGGTGAAGACCGCCGTTGACAAGATCAACGAAGAGCACACCGAACCCGTCGTCGAGATCGTGGTGGCCGCCTCCGGCAAAGCGCTGCTGCTTGCCGACGACGAGGACGCCGGCAGGGCGGTCATCCGGGCGGTGACCCGCCGTGCCCTCGACGAGGCACCGGGCCTGGAAATCTGGGGGACCGTGGATCCGACGTCGGTCACCGAAGACAAGCTGGGGAAAGGACTCCTCCGGGCGTACCAGTTGCAGGCGGCGTGGCGCAGCCGGCGTCCGTCGCCACTGCTGCGGCACCCGACGTTGCCGTTCACCCGGCCCTGCCACTACTCAGGTCAGCCGTCGACCGCTTTCGGTTACGAAGGCACCAGGCCGTACTCGAGATCAGCCAGGGTTGATGCCGCGTGGCAGCAGCGCGACGCGGGCCGCCAGCGGATGGCGAGTCGGCTCGGCGAGGAAGCGGTGGTCAGCGCCAGTCAACTGGCGGACGGCGTGAGCAACGCCGGCTGGGTCGCGGTGATGCACGCCGACGGCAACGGCATCGGCGCCATTTTCCAGAAGCTGGCCCAAGAACCCGGTCCGGAGTTCCTCGACAACCTGCGGGCCTTCAGCGCAGCCCTCGACGAGGTGACGCTGGAAGCGCTGAAGCAGGCGGTCGCCGCCCAGCAGGGCCGCGACAACTGGCTACTGCCCCTGGTGGTCGGCGGAGACGACGTGACCGTGGTGATGGACGCCCGGCCGGCGTTCGACGTGACCGCGACCTTCGTCGAACAATTCGCGAAGATCGCCGCCGGCCATCCGGTCGTCCAAAAGGTCCTGGCCGGCGGCAAGCATCCGGGTCTGACCGCCTGCGCCGGGATCGCGTACGTCAAGCCGCACTACCCGTTCAGCCAGGCGTACAAGTTGGCCGAGGATCTGTGCACCTCAGCCAAGCAGATCAAACGGATCGACGATCGCTGCGGCGCGCTGGACTTCCATGTCCTGCATGACTCCGTCGGGCAGCGTCTGGAGCAGATCCGCACGCCGCTGACCGTGCCAGATGGCGCTCGTGCCTTGTCGCGGTTGTGGCCAGGCCCGGTCGTGATCGGTACGCCACAGGCCGGCAGCTGGGCGGCGGCCCACGATGTCGCCCTGCTGCGGAGCGCCGTCGATGAGTTGAGCAAGGCAAGCGAGGACGATCCGCCGGTGCTGCCCCGCAGCGCCCTGCACCGGCTGCGGCAGGCGCTGCTCACAGGACGCGCCGAAGTCGAGCGGGCACGCGACCAGGTCGCCGTCTGGGCACCCGACCCGGCGACGGCGCGACCGTTCCTCGATGCGCACCTGTTGGTGCACGAGCCGGCCGAGGAGTCCTCGCCAGACGGCGAGCGACAGCAGGTGCGGTTCAGCAGGCTCCTCGGCGCGGTCGACCTGATCGACATGGCCACCGGCACCGCGCCACACGCCAACCGCGAAGCCGGCCGTACCGGCGGGCAGCCGCCACGACAGGAGGCGTTGCGCTGATGGCCGACATCGATCAGCTGACGGGTAGCACCGGGCTGCGCAACGAGCAGCCGTTCACCGTCGAGGTGGAGTTTCTCAGCGACTGGGCCTGCGGCACCGGCACCGGGCGGCACGGCGCGGTCGACCGCGAAGTGCAGCGGGACGCCGATGGGCTGCCGATGCTGCGGGGCAAGGCACTCGCGGCGATGCTGCGCGACACGGCGGAAACCGTCGCGGCCGGACTGGATGAGGGCACCACCGGCACCTGGCACGCCTGGGTCGAGGCGGTCTTCGGCAGCCAGCCGGGCGCGTCGTCCCGGCAGCAGCTCGACGCCGGTCCGCAGCCTCGCACCATGCCGGTGCCGGCGACGCTGCAGGCCCGGCCGTTGCGTCTCGCCGCACCGGTACGGGAGGCGATCGCGGCGCTCGACGAGCGCAACCAGGCACTGGCCCGGGAGGCGGCCGTACTGCTGCGCCCCGGGGTGGCGATCGACACCGACCGGCACACCGCTGCCGACGACACGTTCCGCATCGAGGAGCGGGCGGCGGTCGGGCTGACCGTCACCGCCAACTGGCAGCTGGTCTTCCCCGGTCTCGCCGCCGACGATGCGGTGCCGTGGGAGGCAGAGCTGCTGCTGCGGGCGGCCGCCCGCCTCGTCGACGCGGTCGGCGGCAAGCGGCGCCGGGGCGCCGGGCGCTGCCGGGTCACCGTCGCTGGGGACAGGGCCAGCGTTGACGGCCACGCCGGTCCCCGCCTGGCCGCCCTGCTCGACCAGGTGGACCAGGCGAAAGAGCCGACTGCGGCGATCCTGGCAGGCACCAGCGCTGACCCGGCCGGCACCACGCTCGGTGCCCGGGCGACCGAGCAGCTCAGACACCGCCACGATCTGCGGATCACCGCGCTCACTCCGCTGCTGGTCGCCCGTGGGGTGATCGGCAACATGGTGCTGACCGACAAGTACGTGCCGGGCACGTCACTGCTGCCGATGGTGGCGAAGGCACTCGGCAGGCGCGCCACCGAGCTGATCACCGGCGGCCAGGTGGTGGTCACCAACGCCACCATCGAGGTCAACGGCGAACGGACACTGCCTCGACCTCGCGCCCTGCACCACGACAAGGACGCCCGGCCGCGCCGGCCCGGCGACCCACAGACACTGGTCAACATTTTCCAACCACGTGACGACGACGGCCGACGCCTACGCACGGATGACGACTTCTGTGTCCGCGCCGGCGCCGAAGGCATCCACCTCGCGCAAGTCGACCTGGTGACGCAGGCCCACGCCGTTGTCGACGACGGCACGCAGCGGCCCACCGAGGACTCCGGAGGGTTGTTCGTCTACCAGGCGATCGCCGCCGGCACCGTGCTGCGCTGTGAGCTGTGGCTCCCGGCCGACGCGGCGCTGGATGTCGACTGGCTGGACGGCGAGCACGGGATCGGCCGGTCCCGCAAGGACGACTACGGCCACGTCAAGGTCGACGTCCTCGACCCGGGCACACCACGACTGGCTGCCCGGGGCGAGATCCGTACCGACCAGCAGCTCGTCGTCTGGTTGTTGTCGGACCTGCTGCTACGCGGTCCGGCCGGCGAACCACTGGCTGACGCGACCGCGCTGGCGGCTGCCCTGAGCACGGAGCTGGGTGTCGAGTTGAGACTGCCCGATCCGGCTCCCGGGCAGCCACCGGTGGAGCTGGCCACCGTCAGACGGGTCGAGTCGTGGCAGCAGCGCTGGTCGATGCCCCGACCGTCGCTGACCGGCCTGGCTGGCGGCAGCGTCTTCCGGTTCGACATGACCGGAGTGCCCGACGAGTCAGCGTTGTGCCGGGTCGAGGCGGCTGGGATCGGTGAGCGGACCGCCGAGGGCTACGGCCGGTTGGCGCTGCAGCCACAATTGCTCGACCAAGCGCTGATCGAGGTGGTCAAAGCCGGCAGCTGCGACGTCGTCGGCGAGTTGTTGCACCGTGGCTGGCACCGGGAGCTGCATCGCGCCGCGGCGGTCCGGGCAGCCAGCGCCGAGGTACGCAAGGAATTCGTGCCGCCACGGGCAACCGCGGCGCAGCTCGGCACGCTGCGGACCCTCGCCGACCGGGTCGCCGAGGACGGCGGCCCGGAGCAGATCCGAGGCTGGGTCGCGGCGACCCGCCGCAACCGGTCACGCAAGGAGATCTGGGGTGGCGACCGGCTCGACCGGCTGACAAAGCTCGTGTCCGGTGCGGAGGCGCTCTGGTCGTACCTGGGGGTCCGGCCGCCCAGCGGGATCCCCGACGAACTGCACCGGCAGGCAGTCGGCTGGCTGCTCGCCGAAGTGGTGCGGGCCGAAGCCGAGCAGCGCCGCAACCGACCAGCGGACAGTCCGGAGGTCAACAACGACGAGGAGGCGCCGGCATGAGCCGCCCGGTAACCAGCAGATGGGAACTGACCGGCACCCTCGTCGCCCAGGCACCGGTGCACATCGGTGGTCTCGACGCCGGGCCGGCACAGCTGGTCCAGGCCCGCGACGGAGCGGGCCGGCCGCTGCTGCCCGGCACCGCACTGGCCGGCGTGATCCGTTCGACGCTGCGGGCCGCAGGCGCGCCTGACTACCTGTTGTGGGGGTTGGCGCCGAAACCCGACGGCACCGGCGGGGCGGCTTCCCGGGTGCGGATCGATGACGCCCCCGCCGTCGGCAAGCCCCAGGTCGAGCTACGCGACCACGTGTCGATCGACCGGGTGCACGGGGTGGCGGCCAAGGGGCACCTGTTCAGCCGGGAGGTGCTGCCCGCCGGCACCCGGTTCGAGTTCCGGATGGTCGTCGATGCCCCGACCGACGACTCCACCAGCAAGGCGGAGAAACTCGCCCGCACCGTCGCGGCCCGGCTGTGCGGGCCGGGGATCAGCGTCGGGGCAGCCACCACGCGGGGACTCGGCCTGGTCCGGCTGGAGGACGCCGTACTGCGGGTATCGGATCTGGCCACCCGGGCCGGCATGCTCGCCGCGCTGTGCAGCGGGGGTCAGAAGGTCGATCTGGCGGAGTCCGATCCCGAGGCGGTGCCGCCTGGGACGTTGCGGATCAGCGTGCCCTGGCGCCCGCACGGTCCACTCGCCGTGCAGGTCAGCGCCGACGGGGATGTGGTCAGTGCGTTTCCGCTGACCGGACGCAACGGTGACCGCACCCATCTGGAGCTGCCCGGCAGCTCGATCAAGGGAGTGTTGCGCAGTCACGCTGAGCGGATCACCCGTACGGTGACCGGCGCCACCGCTCCGAAGAAGTTCCTGGACCAGATGCGGGCCGACGGGCTCGGGCCGGTGGCGGCGCTGTTCGGCACCGCCGCCGCCCGTGACAGCAAGGACCGTGACCTGCCGGCCGGGCGGCGGGGTGCCCTGCAGGTAGCCACCTGCGTCAGCAACGCCGCCCTGCCGACAGCCCAATGGGACGCGGTACGCCTGCTGCAGCGACGCCTCGACGAGACCGTTCACCAGAACGCGCACGGCCCCGACGGCGGCAACCCACCGGAGCGCACGACCGATCAGGTACGAGCCGCGCTGGGCACACTGCAGCGCGCGGTCGACGAACTGAACGCTACGGTCGACGGAATCCAGTTCACCATCGCTCATCACGTGGCAGTGGACCGCTGGACCGGCGGGGCCGCCGACGCGCTGCTGTTCGCGACCTTGGAGCCGCATGCCACCACGGTTGACGCGTGGCAGCCGATCACGCTCGACCTGGCGGTGGACCAACTCGACCAGGATCCGACGACGACCAGCGCACGCGCCGACGACGACCGACGGGCAGCACTGGCGTTGCTGCTGCTGGTTCTGCGGGACCTGTGCGACGGCTGGCTCGGCTTCGGCCACGGCACCACGCGCGGCGCCGGCGGGGTGCGGGTCGACCCGAACAGGGTGCGGTTCCAGGCCGACGCCCGCTCCGGCTGGTGTCGGAGACTCGACGGCCGCTCCCTCGCCGAGGTGCTGGCCGACGACGAGGTGACCAAGCCACTGATGACGGCGTGGCTGGCGGCAACGACAGGAGGGCAAGCGTGAGTACCGTCGCGCGCCATCAGAAGGTCCAGGGCCACGGGCCGGTGGGTCAGGCACTGCAGAGCTTCGCTCACGACACCGGGCCGGGGATCGGGTTCTGCTACCGGCCGGCCGACGTCCGCTGGTTCCGGTTCGACGCCGACGGGGTGCCCACCGGCCCCGACGGAGCCGCACTCGATCTGACCGGGGTGTTCGAGCTGCGGGCGTTCACCACCGACACCGAGTTGCGCTGGCGGAACACCTCGGCCGGAACCGGCACGGCGGTGCAGGTCAGCGACGGCGCTACCGGCCAACGGCCGCGGCACGAGCGGCTGCTGTGGGGAGTAGCGGTCGATCCGCAGCCCGCAACAGGCTGGGTCGCGCTGCACGACGCCCGAATCGGCGTGCTCGACGTCCCGGTCGGCGGCTCGAAACCCACCCACGGCCACCTCGTGTGGCTGCAGGTCGTCGAGTACCTCGAAGAGGACAGACACGGCAACGTCGCCGTGATCGACGAACGGCTGGTCGGGCTGGTCGCCCGTCCGCACCCCAACAGCGAGGCAACCGAGGAGGCAAAGCCCGATGAGTGATCAGCACCGGCCGGTCGGCCCTATCGACGCGGCCGGCCCGGCCGAGTTGAAGGACGCCAAGGGGCACTTCCTCAACCCGTACGGCTTCGTGTCCATCCCGGACCGCGACGCCCTGCCAGCAGAGCTGGCCGACGGGCCGCCGGCCGGCCACGACAGGTACGACCCGGACCGGTGGACCGGCACGATTCGAGTCCGGGTCACCGCCCGTACCCCGATGTTGATCCCGGACCATGGACGGCGCGCGGCCGACGACACCGCGACCAACGCGCCGCTGCCGGTACGGGTCGACCACGCCGGCCGGCCGGTGCTGGCCGGCTCGGCGGTCAAGGGTGCGCTGCGGTCGGCGTACGAGGCGGTCACCAACTCACGGTTCGGCGTGTTCACCGGCCACGACCAGCAGTTGGCCATCCGGGCCACCACCGACCATGCCCAGCGGTTGCGACCCGCCGTAGTGACAGAGGTCAACGGGGACGGCAGCGCCACGCTGCAGGTGGTCGATGCACTGGATCCGAAGGACTGGCAGGGCGGTCCGCTGAAAAAGCCCGTGCAGACGGCGGTGTGGGCGCCCATGGACCTGCCCTGCGAGTGCGTCGGCGGCTGCAGCGGCAAGGTCGGTCATGCGGTCACGGGCTCGCAGGAATCGACGCGTAGCCCCGAGATGGAGGCGTGGATCTACTTCGCTCTACTCGGCCCGTATCCGCTGTGGCGAGTCGCGGTCTATGCCCGGCCCGGCGAGCTGTGCGACGAGTCGGTGGCGGACCAGCGCCGTGTCGCCGACCGCCAGGACGAACAGGCCCGGGCGATAGAACGGGCGCGGAAGGCTCAGGCGAGGGGAAAGAAGAACAACACGGGACTGACCGTCACCAACCATCCGTTGGTGCGGGTCCGGGGGCGGCTACATGTCACCGGCAGCACATTCCCGGCCGGCGAAGGGCGCAAAAGGTTCGAACGGTTCGTTGTCACGCAGGTCAAAGAGGGTCCGGCCACGCCGGGACTGTCGGCCCCGACCGTCGGCAAGGCCCTGGTCGACGGCTGGCGAGCGGTAATCGATTCCTACGAGCGCGCCCACGAGACGGAAAGCAGCCTGAAAGTCCGCTACGGCAGCTACGTGTGGGACGCGAAGCGGTGGCGGACGCTGCAGGTCGGTGACACGCTGTACGTGGAACTCGACTCCGACGGAAAGCCGGTCGGGCTGTATCCGGCGATGATCGGGCGTAAGCCGTTTCCCGGCTCGCCGGTAGTCAGCCTCCCCGGGCGGCACCGACCGGCCGACAAGCGCAACCTGCTGTCCCCGGCGGACCGGGTGTTCGGTTGGGTACGCCAAGGCGAGGACGACTCACGGGTCGCACATCGGGGGCACCTGAGGGTGCTGCCGCCCGACGGCGACGGGGTGCCTAGCAAGGACAGGGTTCATCGGCTCATCCGCCCACTGGAGCTGGTCGTGCTCAACGGGCCGAAACCGTCGCAGTTCCTGTTCTATCTCGGCGACCGTAACGGGGCTCCGCTGGAGGCTCCGGATCGGCGCGCTGAACAAGGCTACCCGGCCGCCGCCGACACTCGCCGGTTGCGGGGCCGGAAGACCTATCTGACCCACGCCGAAGTGGTTGACGGCGAGCCGGGCGCGGCGGACTACTGGACGCCGCCGGCTCAGCCGCCCCGGCCGGCGACACCGAACGGTCCCGCACCGCCGAAGCCAAGACCGGTGACGGTCGGCGGGCGGACCCGCTTCCGGGAGTACGCTCGCCCACCTGTCGACCGCAACGCCAGAGACAACACCGAGATCACCACGTCGGTGTCGCACTGGGTGAAGCCGGGGACCACGTTCGCGCTCACCCTTCAGGTCGACAATCTGACCGGCACCGAGCTGGGGGCGTTGCTGTGGCTGCTGTCGCTACCGGACGGCGCCTGCCTCAAGCTGGGGTTGGGCAAGCCGTTGGGCTTCGGCGCGGTACGGGTCGAAGTCGACTGGGACGACACCCGGCTGTTCACCGGCGATCGGCTGCTGGACCGCTACCGCATACTGTCGCTGTCACCGCCGCCCGCTGACGCGGACCTGAGCGCGGCCCGCCAACTCGTCGCCAGCTACGACGACGTGCTGCGCGAGCATCTGACCGATGTGCGGGAGGAGTTCCTCAACGCCGCGTACGGGTTCGTCGGCGCTCCGGTGCACTACCCGCGCAAAGCGGACGGCTCGCCGGCGGGTGTGCCGGCCACCCCGCGCAACACCACCTACGACTGGTGGGTGGCCAACGACAAGATCGGCAACGAGGCCGGAAAGGAATACGGGCGACGGCTGTCGCTGCGTGAGCTGTCCGACCCTGGCTCGTTGCCGCTGCCGTACGACCCGACCGGCATCCGGCCGGGGAAACCGAAGGGCAGCCAGCCAGGCGCGTCTACCGGCAGCCGACCAGGCGGAGCCTGGCCGGGTGAGCCGCAGGACGATCCTCCGCGTCCCAGACGCCGCAAGATGGGTGGCCGCCGAGGCCAGGGCGGCAACGGCCATCGGTACGACGACCGCGGCCGGGGCGACGGACGCCGGTGAACAGGCTGTCGGGCTCCGGTGGAGGTCCCGCTACCGGAGCCCGGCAGCCGGCCAGGCGGACGGGTCAGGTGTCGCGCAGTCGGCGTACGTCGTCGCGTAACTCGGCGAGCACGTCGGCCAGCCGGGGGCCGCCGCAGACTCGGTCGCCGAACGTGTCACGGGCGGTGTTGGCCATCGCGGTGAGCAGCCCGCTGACGGTGTGCTGCGCTCCCCCGGTGTTGTGCAGGATCAGGTCGTCGAGGGCGCGGGCGTCGAACGGCCCGTGCCCATGGGTGACCGGCAACTGGTTGCGGGTGTCGAACATCCATGTCAGCTCGTCGCGGATCTTCGTCTTGGTCTGTGCGTGGTTGTCCGCTGAGCGTTCGGCGCAGGCGCATGCGCCGATGATCGCCCGCATCCCGGTTGCCGGGTCCTTGTCGATGCCGGGCAGCGTGGCCCACACCTCGATCCGTTCGGCGACCATCCGGACGGCGCGATCCTCGGCGTCCACGGTGGTCATCGGCCAGTCCTCCGACTCGCCGGCATGGCGCAACGCTTCTGACAGACGCAGCGCCTTGTCACTCAACTGTTTGCCGGTGGCGAGGGTGCCGAGCAGCCGGGCGGCGGTGTCGAGTTCCGCGACGTCCAGGGCATGGCTGGCGGCGGTGAGGATGGCCAGGTCGGTGCCGAAGCGCAGCGGCAGCCGGTGGGTGCCGGCGGCGAGCACATTCTGGTTCTGGGTGACGAGTTGGCGCAGGAACAGCGGGATTCCCCGTACGGCGGCGATCTGTTGCCCGGCGTCGAGCAGGGTCAGCACATGCTCCTTCGGCCCGGTCGGGATCAGCACGATCGCCCCGGTGTCCGGGCCGACGTGCTGGCTCAGCAGCTCGACCGCGGCCTGCTTGGTGAACGCGGCCGGGTCGTCGGGGTCGAGCCCGACGGCAGCGACCGAAGCGGTGACGACGGTGTGTCCAGCGGCGCGCAGCTGCTCGCCGACCCGCTGCGCGTGGGTGAACGTCCCGGAGGCGGTGCCGAGGATGATCATTTTCACCGGTACCTCGACCGGACCGCCGAGGTAGGTCTGGACGTCTTTCTCGATCCGCCGCCACCGGTTCTGTTGGACAGCATCGGCGATCTCCTCGACGACGTAGTCACCGCCTTTGCTGTCCGGCCAGCCGAGGATGGTGAGGTAGCAGACGGTGTCGCCGGGCACCAGGGGCAGCGGCCCGAGTCCGGACGGGGTGGGCAGGTCGGCCGCCGGGGCGGTGTCGTGTTCGGCGAGGTGCCGGCGCAGGGCGTCGAGCATCGCCGGCTGCGGCGGCGCGAGTTCGTGGGAGCTGTCCTTGCCCATCTCGTTGAGCTGCCGCACGATCGGCGAGAGGAGCCACTCGCCGCTGGCGGTGCGCTTCGCGTCGAGCACGGCGGAGTCCTGATGCTCCCGGTCGATCGTGCCTATCAACTTGCCGAGGGTGGCGATCCGTCGCCCGTTGCGCTGCTGCGCCCAGTGGAGCAGGTCGAGCGTGCTGCCGTCGTGTTCCCGCAGCTCCTGGTAGCGGTGGACGATGTAGGCGCGGACGGCGAAGCCGCTGCTGCCGTCGCCACGCATCAACGCGGCGGCCATCACGGCCCGCATCCGGTCGGCGTTCGGCACGACGTACGCCTGCCCGAAGTGATCAGCCTCCGCGTCCACGACCCGCCGCTGCTCAACCGTCAGACTCAGCTGACCCGCATCGGCGAGAGCCCGCAGCAGATCGTGGTAACGCCACCGACGCAGCAACGGCACCACCGGGTCGACCGGCAACCCGACCGTCGGGTCGTAGACGGCGTGCCGGGGCGCCACGGTCGGCCCGATCCGGATCAACGACCACGGCAGCCCGGAGCTGATGACGGCGTCGAGCGCGCCGAGGATGACCTGGGTGGAGCCGCTGCCCCATACCGTGTAGACCCGCCCCGCAGTGGAGTCGGCGCGGCTGCGCAGGAAGCGGGTGACACCGCACGCGATGTCGGGTTCGGTGACGCTCACGCCGTGGACGATGGTGACGGCGGTGACCGGTACGCCGTACAGGTCGGGTTGGCGGTTGAGGGCGTGCGCGATGACGTCGGCGATCGGCGCGACGACCGGGGTGCACAGGAGCACCAGGTGGATGGTGGTGGTGCCGGTATCGGCCGGCAGAGCGCCCAGTGCGGCGGCGAGCGGCGCGACCTGGCCGGTGGTCTGTTCGGGGGTGCGCAGCAGCAGGATCTGCCGGGTGTGGGTGTCGTCGTCGGGCCGCTGTTCGAGCCGGGCGAGGAGGTCGCCGGCGTCGGCCTGCCCGGCCGACAGGCGGGCGCGGCCCGCCGGTGCGCCGAGGTCGGAGTTTCCGACGGCGTGGAGCAGGTAGGTGACGTGTCGGGTCACGTTCGTCCTATTCGGGTCGGGTGTCGACGATGGTGCCGAGCCTGTTGCCGCCCAGGCCGGGCAGGCCGGGTCGGCCCGCCTGGCCGGCGCGTTCGGCGCGCCAGGCCAGCTCGGTGTGTTCGGTGTCGCGCAGCCGGCGTACGTCGGCGCGCAGCTCGGCGAGCAGGTCGGCCAGCCGGGGGCCGGCGCCGGGGCGGTCACCGAAGGTGCTGCGGGCGGCGGCGGCCATCGCGGTGAGCAGCCCGCTGACGGTGCGCTGCGCTCCCCCGGTGCGCTCCACGATCAGCGGCTCCAGGTTGAGTGGCTCCGGGGCGAGCGGCTCCGGGTTCAGCGACTCCGGGGTGTCGCCGTCGGCGCGGCCGTGGCCGTGGCCGTGGGTGATCGGCAGTCGGTTGCGGATCTCGTACAGCGGTCGCAGCACCTGCCGCCGGGTGGCTTCCTTGAGCCGGTTGGCGTCGATGGAGTGTTCGGTGCTGGCGCAGGCGCCGATGATGGCGCGCATGCCGGTGGCGACGTCCCGGTCGACGTCGGGCAGCGCGGCCCACACGTCGATCCGTTCGCCGATCATCCGGAAGGTGCAGTCCTCGGTGGTGGTGACGTCGGCCTGCACCGGCACCGGCCAGCGGCGCAGCCGCCGGGTGGCGCAGCGCAGCGCGTCGGACAGGCTCACCGCGCGGGCGCTCAGCGGCTGCCCGGTGGCGAGGGTGCCGAGCAGCCGGGCGGCGGTGTCGAGTTCGGCGACGTCCAGGGCGTGGCTGGCCGCGGCGAGGATGGCCAGGTCGGTGCCGAAACGCAGCGGCAGCCGGTGGGTGCCGGCGTCGAGCACGCTCCGGTCGCGGGTGACGAGCTGCCGCAGGAACAGCGGGATTCCCCGTACGGCGGCAGCCTGCTGCCCGGCGGCGAGCAGGGTCAGCACGTGCTCCTTCGGCCCGGTCGGGATCAGCACGATCGCCCCGGTGTCCGGGCCGACGTGTTGGCGCAGCAGCTCGGCGGCGGCCGGCTCGGTGAACGCGGCCGGGTCGTCGGCGGCGACGCCGAGGTCGGCGATCGGGGCGGCGACGGCGGTGTGCCCGGCGGCCCGCAGCCGGTCGGCGGCCTGGCGGGCGTGCGGGTAGGTGCCGGCGGCGGTGCCGAGGATCAACGCCTTGACCGGCACCGGCTGGCCGGCCGGCACCCCGAGGTAGGTGCGGACCGCCGGGTCGAGGTCGTCGCGTCGGTCGGGATCGGCGGCGGCTTGGACGATCTGTTCGACGATGTACGGGCTGCCGTCGCGCGACGGGTTGCCGACGACGCTGAGGTACCAGACGGTGTCGCCGGGCACCAGGGTCAGCGATCCGAGCCCGGCCGGTGCGTTGTCACCGGCTGCCGGCACGCCACCGGCGGTGGCGGCGGCCGGGGATCTGTCGTGTTGGCGCAGGTGCCGGCGCAACGCGTCGAGCATCGGCGGGTCCGGTGGTTTGAGTTCGTGGGCGCTGGCTTTGCCCATCTCGTTGAGCTGGTGCACGATCTGCGAGGCGAGCCACCGGCCGCTGGGCGCGGCTTTCGCCGCCCGTACCGCCGGGTCTGCGTGCCCGGCGCGTTGCTCGCGGATGACCCGCAGCATCGCCCCGAGGGTGACCGGGGATCGTTTGGCGTGCTGTTCGGCCCAGGTGAGCAGGTCCAGCGGGGAGCCGTCGGCGGCGCGCAGTTCGTGGTAGCGCTGGGCGACGTAGGCGCGGACGGTGAAGCCGCTGCTGCCGTCGCCGCGCATCAACGCGGCAGCCATCACGGCCCGCATCCGGTCGGCGTTCGGCACGACGTACGCCTGCCCGAAGTGATCAGCCTCCGCGTCCACGACCCGCCGCTGCTCAACCGTCAGACTCAGCTGACCCGCATCGGCGAGAGCCCGCAGCAGATCGTGGTAACGCCAGCGACGCAGCAACGGCACCACCGGGTCGACCGGCAACCCGACCGTCGGGTCGTAGACGGCGTGCCGGGGCGCCACGGTCGGCCCGATCCGGATCAACGACCACGGCAACCCGGACGTGATCACCGCGTCGAGCGCGCCGAGGACGGTCTGGGTGGAGCCGCTGCCCCAGACGACGTACGCCCGGTCGGTGCCCGGGTCGGCGTGGGTGTCGAGGGTGCGGGTGACGCCGGTGGCGATGTCGGTCTCGTCGAGGCTGTCGCCGTGCATGACGGTGACGGCGGCGATGGTGCCGCCGTACAGGTCGGGCTGGTGGCGGACGGCGCGGTCGATCGCGGCGGCGATGGCGGCGACCCGGGCGGTGGTCGCGAGGATCAGGTGTACGGCGGTGCCGGCGGTGTCGGGGTCGGCGTGCAGGGCGGCGAGGGCGGCGGCCAGCGGCGCGGTGTCGCCGGTGGTCTGCGCCGGGGTGCGTAGCCGCAGGATCCGCCGGGTCTGGTCATCGTCGTCGGGCCGCTCGTCGAGCAGCCGCAGCAGGTCGGTGGCGCCGGCGCTGTCGGGTGGGGGTACGCCGAGGTCGGCGTGCCCGACGGCGTGCAGCACGAAGGAAACGCGAGGGGACACGGCCCGTCCAATCGAGGGGGTGGTCGGGGGGATGGTGCCGAGCCGATCAACGTTACTCAGTGGATTTGTCACGGGGCAGGCGGTGTCGGGTATCCGATGGCAGCCTTGCCCCGGCGGTGGGTTCCACAGTGGCGCGGCCGGCGTCGATGATGGCACGGTGACGGACGATCGCTGGGACGGCCCGGGGTTGACGGTGTTCGGCTCGGCCACCGGTGGTGACGGCTGGGCGGGCCGGGCCGGCGGCGGGTCGGGCGGTGACCGGGGCGGCTGGGCGGGCGGGCTGCGGGCGGCGTTGTCGGACGGGACGGCGGCGGTGGCGGTAGGCGGCGCGCTGGCCGGCGGGTTCGGTGTCGAGGCGGCCAAGTCGGTGATGGTCGGTGAGGCGGCCGGCCGGTGGTGGTTCGTGGTGGGCTGCCTGGCCGGGGTGGCGCTGCTGGTGGCCGGGTTCGGGCTGCGGGAGCGGGCGTACCGGCAGGTGCAGGTGGGGATCGTGGTGACCGCGCGCGACGTCGGGCGTGGGCTGGCCAAGGCCCGGCAGTACGAGCAGCAGGCCGAGGAGTTCAGCCGGTCGACGTGTGCGGTGACGGTGGCGACGGCGGTCACCTTGTCCGGTGATCCGGTGGTGGACAAGTCTCGGGTCGAGAAGTTGGCGGATGAGACGTTCAACGCGTTGATACTGGCGCAGCGGCTGACCCCGGAGGCGACCCGGGTCAATCTGATCCCGACGATGCCGCTGCATCTGGCGTTCTGGTTCGGGGCCCGGCTGGGTCACACCCATTCGCGTGAGGTGCGGGTCCACGCCGTCCGCCAGGCCGACGGCTCTCCCCCGTATTTCGCGGCGACGGCGTTACGGGCCACCGAGTCGGCGGCGGCTCCGCTGACGGCGAGCCTGGAGGTCGTGGCGGGCGGAGATCCGTCGCGGGCGGCGCTCGCGCTGGATCTGCAAGGCTTCGGGCACCAGTTCGCCGATCCGGTACGGGAGACCTGCCGACAACACGGCATCGGTCACCTGCTGGTGCTGCGCAGCGCGGGTTCGTTGCTGGTCGAGGACGCGGCCACCTATACGGGCGTTGTGGAGCAGGCCCGCCGGGAGTGGCTGGCCGCCGCGTTGCCGAGTGCCGCCCGCACCGGCCGGTACGCGGTGTTCCTCAGCGGCTCGGTGGCGATCTCGCTGGCGTTGGGTGCCCGCCTGGCGGCACCGGATCCCGGGCGGTGGACGGTCTTTTCGTTCGACCGGGACACCCACTCGTACCAACCGTTTCCCTTGCCGGAGCCGACCCGGTGAGCGACAATTTCCACATCGGCATGTCGGCGACTACCGGACGGGAGGTGAGACAGCCACGCCGGGCCAAGCGGCCTCCATCGAGGACGGACAACACATCGATGTACGCAAGATTAGGTGCCGGAGTTGCGATGAGATGTCGATTGCGGCAACCTCCGACACGCCCGGGATCCGGGGGAGGTTGGCGGAAAGATCCCAAAGTACGCCCGAGCTGCGAAAACTCACCTCACAGAGATCATCTGGACCGCCACCAAGATCACGATGATCATGAGGTTGCCCTCCGAGCCACCTGTTTGCCCAGCTCAGACCGCCCGGCATTTCGGACACGGTCCCCGGACACACGAAAACCGCACCGGATTGAAACTGGCGTAGGAGACGAACTCCCAGCCAATACGGTCAAGTCCCCGGACACACGAAAACCGCACCGGATTGAAACTGTTCCAGTCGAGCTTGTTGCTGACCTCAGCTAGACGGTCCCCGGACACACGAAAACCGCACCGGATTGAAACCTGAGCAGCGGCCTCACACACCTGTTTGAGGTTAGGGGTCCCCGGACACACGAAAACCGCACCGGATTGAAACCGTCAACTTTAGACATTGCAGAGCCCTTCTTGAGGCTGGGGGAAGGGTTACCACAACACGCCCGAAGGACACGGCAAGCGGAGGCGGGCGGGACCCGGTCGGTCATGCCGATGCCCAGCTGCTCGTCGACTTCGGCGGATCAACCGGGTCGACTGGCGCGTTCAACCCCACCCGGCTGCCCTGCGACAGCGACAGCACATCCATCGATTAAAGCCGATCGCATCGGTGAGGCGAAACCATCGCCGAACTGGCCGCCCCACGTCACCAACAACCGGCTTTCTTCTAATCCAGGAGGATACAATCCGTTGAGTGGTATCGATGCCCGACTCGGCTAGCCACCCACGCCAAACGTAAGAATTTGCGCATTTCACCACAAAGCATTTCGCAGTCGCATGTCAGACTGATAACCGTCGCCGCACGCTACGATATGTATAGTCGTCACCGAACATTGTTCGATGTGGCTGCGCACAACTAGTTTCGACGAGGAGAGCGGCGTCAGTGCAACCATATCCACCAATCTACCCCTCAGACCCTACCCGTCGACGTTCCCCAGGCTCCGCGCGTGCGTTTTTTTTGTGGACCTTAGTATGGATATCATTCGCCATCTCGGCAGCGCTTTTCCTCGCGACCACACTTGGTTGGTCAGGCAGAATTTCTACAATCCTTGCAGCCAGCCAGGCACTTCTGGGCGCCATACTCACAATACCAGCTAGGCGCTCTACAGATCTTGGTCTTGGGCTTAAGATCCTGTGCCTTCTCTTAACCCTTTTATCACTCAGCGTGGCCTTATTTGCAACGTGGACGTTTCGAGACACTCCCCCCGAGCTGGGGCCACTAAGACCACCGGAACAAAGGACAATTAGCGACATAGTCAGTGAATGCGGCACGCCTTCAGTAAGAGTTCTTACCGAAACGCCGACTGTAGACTATAAGGCAAGAGCCGTTTTTTCCTCATCCTCAGGAGGCGGCGACCTTGTGGCGGTGCTTATAGACCCAAACGTATATCCAGACCCAGATGCAAACGACTTAAGGCTTGATGTCATTGGGTGCAACGGAGACGAGTGGGAAAGAATATTTTCGCACCCGATCGAATCCCGCGGATGTGGCTACTTCAAGCTGCAAGTCGTACAATTGAGGACGCATAGCGAACAGGAAATCGTGGCCTCGAGAACGTGTGGTAGCGGCGGATTTCTGAGCTTCAAGATTCTCGGTTTCGACGAGAGCTCGCGAGAATTTGAGATTCTACATGAGAAAAAAGATCTTCAAAGTGGAGAGGTGGCACAGAGGGCCGACCATATTGTTATTGTAAATAGCACGGAAGTTCGTGGCCTAAAGTGGATCGGGAACAAATTTGTCGATATCGGAATTTTACCTGAACCCCCTCCGCTAGAGGGTAAACAAATTGCCTATTGGTGGAAGGGAGATAAAGGATACGCCGACATATTGCGAGTAAATGTGGAACCCCACGAAAGGATCTACCTTGTTTGGGACAGAACGCGCGATACCTCAAATTACACCACACCAAGAATTCTAGCCGATAGCGTTAGCTACGAGCACGGAATAACCGCCGGTCCGCCACCATTTTCGTTCCTCACGGACGACAGCGGCCAGAGTTACTTGGAAATATCTTCTTACAATGTTGAGGTAAATATTCGAATCTCGCCCGACGGCGATCACGCTCACGCCATCATTATCACCGCCGCATCCTGATTCGCCTTTTGCCATCCAGAAATTACGCCGATAAATACCAAGCCCGGGGCGCGTGCTCTGCCGCTGCGACACCCTGACTGTGTAGGCAGCGGTGGACACCGGGCCGAGCGGCCGTTCGCGTGCTCGGGGGCGGACGTGGGGGCGTCACCGCTCGTCGGGTGCCTGGTGCCCGGCCGCCCACCAGGGCTGCAGCGGGTACGCGCCCCGGGGGTCTACGGCCGCTCGGTGGCCGGGAAGTCGACGCCGTTGGGTGGCTGCCGGCGCTGCACCACACCGGCGCGGGTCAGGGCTGACTTGTAGACACCGATCGCGGCCATCCGCCCGTCCCGCCCGGCCGAGGTGATCGTGGCGAGGATGCCGACCACCGGGGAGTCTGCGTCGTCGAGGCCGTACCGGATGTCGGAGACCCGGACCGTCATCGACCGGTCGCCGAACACCCAGTCAGCCTTACCGAGATGCAGCGTGTCGCCCACCCGGATTAGATCGCGGTCGGTCATCAGTCGGCCCGCCCGTCGTGGACGTAACCGTCCGGCCAGAGCCCGGCGTACTGCAACACCGCCCGCACCCGACGCGCCTTGACCTGGTCCCAGCGGTCCAGCACCGTCAGCGCGTTGGTGAACGGCTGGCAGAACGCCGGCATGTCACACGCCCGGCATTCGGCCAGCCGACTCGGCATGTGCTCGGCGACCGTCTCCCGCGCCTGGGCCAGCACATCCGCGTCCGGCCGGTTCCGCATCGCCGCCGCCATCCCACGAGCGGCCAGCGACCGGAAACGCGGATCACGCCCGATGTCCGTCTGCCCCGGCGTCCGTCGCGGCAACGGTGGTCGATCCGGCGTCGGACCCGAGTTGACCCTGACGTGCGGAGCCAGGTGGTGTCTGTTGCCTCGATCCACCGATGAAGGTCGGACCGGCAGGACCCCGGCTATAGAAAGTGCCCTCTGAACTGGAAGGATAGGAGTTCTGACGCTTCTATCGCTCGGTTCGAGAGGGCACCTCGCAGGTGAGAATACGCCAGGACGCGCCGGTGGTGCGCGCGACGTTCGACGATCCGAATCTGGTGTCGTGTGCCGGTCTCGTTCCGGTGATGCGCCTGGCCGAGCAGGCCGGTCTGCATGACGCGGTCGCCGACCGGGTGCGGCTGCCGACGGACAAGGGCGCGAACCCCGCCGGGAAGGTCGCCACGGTCGTGGCGGGGATGCTCGCGGGCGCGGACAGCATCGACGACCTCGACATCGCCCGGCACGGTGGCATGCGGTCGCTGTTCGGCAGCGTGTACGCGCCGTCGACGCTCGGGTCGTTCCTGCGTACGTTCACCCACGGGCACGTACGGCAGTTACAGGCCGCCGCCCGCGACACCCTGATCGGTCTGACCGGCCGGGCACCGATCCTGACCGGCGCCGACACCCTGTGCTTCGTGGACATCGACTCCATGCTGCGGCGGGTGTACGGCAAGCAGAAGCAGGGCATCGGGTTCGGCCACGCCAAGGTCGGCGGCTACAACGTCTACCTGCGCGGCTACAACCCCCTGGTCGCGACGCTGTCCACCCCGCTGTCCGCGCCGGTGATCGCCGCCACGAGGCTGCGGTCGGGTAACGCCGGCTCGTCCCGGGGCGCCGCCACCATGATCGCCGAGGCCATCACGACCGCCCGGGCATGCGGCGCTTCGGGGGAGATCATGGTGCGAGCGGACTCGGCGTTCTACGCCAAGACGGTGATCAGCGGCTGCCGGCGTCGTGGCGTGCGGTTCTCGGTCACCTGCCGCATCGACCCGAAGATCCGCGCCGCGTGCGACGGCATCGCCGCCGACCAGTGGGTCGACATCACCTATCCGCAGGCCGTCCGGGACGAAGACGCCGGCCGGTGGATCTCCGACGCGCAGATCGCCGAAACCACGTACACCGCGTTCGCCGGCACCCGACACGAGGCGACCGCCCGGCTGATCGTGCGCCGCGTCCGCCGCGACGACCCGCAACAGATCCCCGGCCAGGACGAACTCCTACCGACCTACCGGTACCACGCCGTGTTCACCGACAGCCCGTACACCCTCGTACAGGCCGAAGCCCAGCACCGGCAACACGCGATCATCGAGCAGGTCAACGCCGACCTGATCGCCGGCCCCCTCGCCCACCTGCCCTCCGGACACTTCAGCGCCAACGACGCCTGGCTGACCTGCGCCGCGATCACGCACAACCTCACCCGCGCCGCCGGACACCTCGCCGCGGGCACCTGGTCGACCGCCAGACCCGCCACCATCCGGACCCGGATCATCACCGTCGCAGCCCGCCTCGCCCACCGGGCCCGCACCATCCACCTACACCTGCCCGAGTACTGGCCCTGGCAGGCGGCGTTCGACAACCTGTTCACCGCCGTCCAGCCGGCACCCGGCTGACCACACCCCACCAGCCGAAACCAGGCGGCCCGACCACAGGCCACAATCCCGTTCCACCCCGAACACTCACCCTCGGAGCAAGCCGATCACGTGATCGGCGACTCCCTCACGCCCGCCGCACCACCCAATACAGAAATGATCAACCAACATTCAGCGGCAACCGCGTCGGTGGATCGAGGCTGTTGGCGGGGCCTTGGTTCCTGGTCACGTTTCCCTCCTGAGAAAGTCGTGTAGTAGCCCTCTTCGTACTTCCTATGTGGATCGGTCAGGCTGATCCCCACGTCCGGCCACAGGTCAGGCAGCGACGACCCCGCGAGGCTGGCCACAAGCAGGGAGTCGGTACGAGGACGTCAGTGCGGCGGCGGAGTGGTGGTGAGTTCGCCACATTTGGGGCACCAGCGGCTCTTGACCCGGAATGAGAACAGTCCAGCGAGGTAGCCAAGCACCGTGGCGCTGGTCAACGCACAGATGTCCATGATCGTCTGCCTTCTCTCGTAGCAGTGCGGGGGTAGGGTCGGACCGGTGGTTGCCGCCATCGGCCCGACCCCAGCTCAACAAGGGCATCGGCGCTCAGCCTGGCGGCCAGATCGACCGTCGTCGCCACCGCCGCCGGGGCGGTTTCTCCTCACGGTGCTGCCGCTGGTGCTCGCGCACCCGCTCTTCCCACGCCTGCTGGTCGTGGTCGTCCGGGTCGAACGGGTACCAGCGGTGCGAGCCGTCCTCGAAATGCATGTTCCCGTCACCAGGCCGGATGACCGACATCAGCGCCACCACCCGATGAACGGCGAGTACAGGTAGCCGCATCGGTAGTCGGGCAGGTCTGCCATCGCGTCCAGCAGGCACGTCGCCATGTACACCGACAGCGACACCACCGCGCCCGCGTACTCGGCCAACAGCTCCCGCCGCCGCGTCTGACACGGCCACGGCAAGCCGCAACCAGCGCACATCCAGGTCGGGCGTACGGGACGGTGCAGCGTCATCCGAGCCTCCTCCAATCTGGACCTGGGACGTAGGCGAGCCGAAGCGCACCCCAGGCGGGGCAGGGTTCGACGCTCACCACCGCCCCCGATTCGGTGGGTAGCGCGCTTGACCGGCGCTGCCCGCCGACGGATCCGGCCAGGGCGGCGGGTCGTTGAACCGGCAGCCGACGTGCCGCTGCCGCCACTGCCGGAGACCTTCGCGGAGGCGTTCGGCCTCGGCCCGCTCACCGGCCACCAACCCGGCCAGCCGATCCAGCTCATCGGCGACCTCGTGCAGGTACGCGTAGACCTCCTGCGGGTCCAACCCGCGCCACCGTCGGCTGAACCGGACCGCCCTGACCTGCCACGACTCGGTCTGCCCGGCTGTCGCGCCGCTCTCCGCCGTCACCGCGACCGCCACCTACCGACCACGTCTCGCGGACGAGACGACGGCAGACCGAGAAACAGTGTCGCATCTGTGGAATGTTCCAGCATCGGCACTGTTACAGGATGCATCCGGCGGACACCCGACGCAAGAGGCATCCACTACCGTCTCCCCCACCCGGACAGACGAAAGCGGTGCCCGGAATAACCCGGACACCGCTCGGTGTGGCCTCAGCCAGCTGCGTTAGCGCAGGTCACCCCCGCCCGGCACGCAGACTGTGGATCAACGAGGCAAACGACGTACGACTGAAATCAAGGACCGGCCCCGCCGGACCCGCCTTGCTGTCCCGGACGCCCACCCGAGCATCCGTGACGTTCACCTCCACGCAGTTGTCGTCGCCGCCGGACCGCGTGGACTTGCGCCAACCTGTGGCTGGAAAGCTGCTCATGCTCTCGATTCTCCTCACCGACCCGCCCCAGCCACACCCCGGAGCAGCCCGGCGCTGTCCTCAGCCGGCAACGCCGACTCCCACACCCGACCGAACAGGTCCGCATAGGGCGCTACCTCATCCGGCTCGGTATAGACCAGGTCGACCGTTTCGGTGTCCACCGCGACCGCATCCGGATCACCACCACCGAACCGGTACACCGTGAACGGCGACCTCGGCAACCAGTAGTCCCGCAGCTCAGCGCCCTGCGGCAACACCCGCACCAACACCCGCCCGGACCCCTCGGCCAACGTCGCCAGGTGCAGCAACTGCTCCCGCATCACCTCCGGCGGCGCAGCCGGCCGCCGCACCGCGACCTCCTCGACCACCACCTCGTACCGAGGACCGTCCGGCCGTGCCAACATCCGCTGCCGCATCATCTTCGCCTCCACCGTCCGATCCAGGTCGGCCGACGGCAACCGGGCCTGCTTGAACGCCAGCTCCGACCGCGCCCGCGTGTACGCCGGCACCTGCAACAACCCCGGCACCACAAAAGACTGGTACTCACGGATGCTCACCGCACCGTGCTCCAGATTCGCGTAGACCGCCTGACGCCGACCCATCCCCGACCCGTACGACTCCCACCAACCACGCTCGGCGGCGTCGTTCGCCATCCGCACCAGCTCGTGCCACCGCTCACCGTCAACCGACAACGCACCCAGGATCGCGCTCACATCCGACACCGACGGCACCCGATCCGCCGTCTCGAACCGGGACAGCTTCGGCCGCGACATCTTCGCCGCCCGCGCCAACTCCTCGGCGGTCAGCCCGGCCTCCTCCCGAAGCCGCCGCAACTCCTTCGCCAACCGACGCCGACGCACCAAGGGACTACTCAACCCCGCACCCCATCCGTTCCACCTACCAGCAATGTTCCACCACTCGGCAACGAGCGAACTTACCGGCAATCACGGGCAGCCGACACCCCAGGAACCTCAACGTGGAGACCCTCGCCGACGCCGCCTACCTCGACGGCCCCGACGCGGTCCGGGCATACACTCGGCTCTGGGAAGGACTCACCGCCGCCGCACTCGGCCCGGTCGAGTCCCGCGCCCTCATCCAACGGATCGCTGACGACACCGGAGGCTGATCATGAACACGCCGCACCCCACCTGGCGCAAGTCCAGCCGCAGTGACAACAACGGCGGTGCCTGCGTCGAGGTCGCCAGCCTGCCCTCCACCGCCGCAGTCCGCGACAGCAAAGACCACACCGGCCCGGTCCTCACCTTCACCACCACCGGATGGAGCGCCTTCATCCACGCGGTCAAGACCGACGCGTTCAACGCCTGAAGCAGCCCGCGCCCGTACGGCCATCGGCGGTCGAGACAGCCGGAAGTTACTCGGCCACACCTGTCCGCAGAAGGTGCTGCCCGACCGGCCATCGGTCCCGACCCCGTCGCGGCCAATGGCGGCGTACCCGCTGTCAGGCTGATTCAGGAGTAGACATCCTTGCGGTGGCCGACCGCGTGGATGATCAGGTCGTCGCCGTCGATTCGGTAAAGGACCCGGTAGTCACCAACACGCAGCCGTCGGCCCGATCCGTCACGGAGCTCGGTCGAACTTTGCGGCAGAGGATCGGACACCAGGTCAAGGATCGCGCCGAGGACCGTCAGGAAGACGTTGCGCGGCTGCTTGTGCAGCCAGACCAGCACGTCCCGGTCGACTTGGACCTTCACGCCGCCGCACCGTCGGTGCGGTCGGTCAGCAATGCTTCGACTTCACGAGGATCGACCCCGAGCGATTCCAACGCCGCCGACAGCGGCACGAACTGCCCCTCGGCACGGGAGCGGGCGATCACCGCAGCGTCCTTGCTGTCCCGGAACGCTTCGAGCTCTTCCCACTCGTCGATCCCCACCAGTACGGCCACCGGCCGCTCGTACTTGGTGATGACGACCGGCTCACGGGTGCGCTCGACCGACTCCAGCACCCGGCCCGCACCATCGCGGAACTCCCGCAGGGTGATCCTCTCCATGCACGGACTGTACCACGCGGTACCGTACCGCCTTACTTGGCGAGATACACCCGTCCCCGTTTTGGGCAGGTGTTCACGTTCAGTGGGCGGTCCAGCCGGGTTGGCGGGTGAGGCGGTGCGGCTGGCGGGCCGGCAGCCACCTGGCCCGGCGGGCGCAGTCGGGGCACGGGGCGTGGCCGTGGATCCGGTCCGCCGGGCCGGCGACCGCGGCCAGGTCGGCGACGACCCGGGCCGCGGTCAGGTTGACCTCCGGTGGCACCAGCCACCCGCTGTACTGGAAGCGGTCGGCGATCGGGCCGAGCCGGGCGCGTACCTCGGCGCGGCGGCGGTCGTTCACGATGTCGTAGACGACGAGCACCGGCCGGTTCACCAGCCGGCCCAGCCCTGCTCGGGGAGGACTTCCAGCGGTACGCCGTACCCGGCGGTTTCGCAGTCCGGGCAGGACGGCAGGGCCAGCAGGTGCCCGCCGCCGGTGAACCGTTCGGCGCTGGCGGCGAGCAGCCGGTCCAGGTGCGCATCACCGATGTGGATGGTGAAGACGCTGTACAGCACCCGTACCCCGTGGCGGCGCAGCAGCGTCGTCAGCTGCCGCCGGTCGCGGTCGTCGGGCAGGTCGAAGGTGACGGTCCACCAGCTGGGCTGCATGACGGTCACCTCCAGCGGAACGGCCGGTACTGCGCCTGCTCGTCGAGCAGCCAGCCGCGCAGCCGCAGCGCCTGGCGGCGTACCAGTTGGTGGTAGGTCGGCTGGTCGGCGGGTGCCGGCCATTCGCGGGCCGGCATGGCCAGCCTGGCCTGAAACCGCGAGATCAGCGCGGACGTCGCGCCGGGTGTCAGGTGGGTGCCGTCGAAGTCGGCATCGGTCACGGTACGCAGACCGAGCATCGCCAGTACGGTGTTCTCCAGCAGCGCCGGCCGCCACTCCTCCATCAGGTCGAAGGCGAGCGTGGGCCGGCCCCGGCTCGGGGTGTGCAGGAACGACAGGTACGGGTCGAGCCCGGCGGCGAGGATCGCCCCGTGCACGGTTTCCCGCAGCAGCGCCGAGCAGTAGTTGATCAGCGCGTTGATCACGTCGCGGCGGCTGCGGTCGCGGGCGGCGAAGCCGTACTCGGCCGGGGTCATCACCCGGATCGCGCGGAAGTACGCCCCGGCCGCCGCGCCTTCGATGCCGATCAGTTGCGCCAGGTCGGTCGCGGCGCTGGCGGCCTGCTCGAACTCGGCGAGCCGGGTGACCGCCGCCCACACCGTCGCCGGGTCGCCGCTGCGCTTGGCGCGGCGGCGCAGCAGCGTCGCCTGGTTGGCGATCTTGGCAGGGATGACGGCGCGGGCCAGGTCGAGCCGGACGGCCGGGTCGCGGTGCCGGTCGAGTTGACGCAGCCGGGCGGCGATGTGCCCGGCGGTGGGCGGTTCGAGCCGACCCAGCGGTCGGCCGTTGCGGCTGAGCAGGATCAGCGGGATGTCGTGGGCGAGCATGCTGTGCATCGCGTGCGGGGTGACGGTCACCCGGCCGGTCGTGACGACCTCGCCGACCATGGTCAGTGGCGCGGAGGCGCGCAGCACACCTTCGCGGTGCACGACGAGCCGGCCGTCGCGCCGGCCGAGGACGCAGTCCGGGCCGATCACGTGGAACGCCTTGCCGATCATCGCCGGCTCCCGTTGCTGGCCGGCAGCTTGCCCCGCTGCGGCGTGTTGAGCAGCGGGTGGGTCCAGTCCGCGTTGGGCTGCTCGGGCCGGCCATGCTCGCCGTCGAACACCCAGCCGAGCATGCTGAACCCGGCGTCGAACGTGGTGATCTGCGTCTTGCCCGGGTGCAGCCGCAGGTTGAGCGCGGCCAGCTCGGCACCGATCTGCCGGGCGCCGTTGACCGCCGCGTCGAGGTCGAGGCAGAACAGCGCCAGGTCGTCGGCGTAACGCACCAGCCGGCCGTGCCGGCCGTCCACCCGGGCGTCGAACTCACGCAGGTAGAGATTGGCCAGGGTCGGACTGACCGGCGCGCCTTCGGGAACACCCCGGACCCGGGTACGCAGGCCGGCGGCGGTCAGCATCGGCGCGGTGAACCAGCCGCGTACGATCCGGCTGACCGCCGGGTCGGCGAGGCTGCCGCTGACCATCTCGTGCAGGAGCTGGTGGTCGACGCTGGCGAAGAAATCCGCGATGTCCGCGCGGACCACATAGCGCAACCCCTTGTCCCGGTACGCGAGAGCCATCGTCAACGCGTCCACCCAGGAACGACCCCGCTGGTACGCGAAACTGACCTCGGCGCGGCGGGTCTCCCACCGGTCGCCGGCGACGTGCAGGAAAGCGCGCTGGGCGACCCGGTCGGCGACGGTCGGAATGCCCCGGTCGCGGCGCTCGCCACCACGGTTGACGGTCATCAGTCGAAGGGGTTGCGGAGTGTATTCGCCGCTGCGCAGCAGCGCGGACAGCGACTCCAGCCGTGGCCCGAGGTGATGGGCGAACTCGGCGACGGTCACGCCGTCCGCTCCGGCGAGTGCGGTGCCGGCGGCGACCCGCGACCACGCGGCCCACAACGTCGGCTGGTCAGACATCCGACTCAACAGCCGGGAAGGAGAGGTATTCATGCCGAGATCGGACGGACGAACTCCGATAGAATCGGAGGCATCGACGTCACCGCCGAGATCAACAGGAGCTTATGTCCGGAAATGCCCTTTGCGACAACCCCCGACACGCCCGGGATCCCGGGTAGGTTGGCGGAAAGATCCCAACGTAAACCCGAGCTGCAAAAACGTGCCCCATGGAGATCACTTGAGGCTCCCCCAAGATCATGATCAACAAGAGGTTGCCCCCGGAGCACCATGTTTGCCCAGCTCAGACCACCCGACATTTCGGACACGGTCCCCGGACACACGAAAACCGCGCCGGATTGAAACTTTCCTCAACCGGGGGCCGGTTGGGAGGATTGAGGTCCCCGGACACACGAAAACCGCGCCGGATTGAAACCCAAGCGTACAGGCTTCAGCGCTGAGGGGTACGCGTCCCCGGACACACGAAAACCGCGCCGGATTGAAACTGGAACTTACGGAACGCTCCCATGATTTTCCCCTCGTGTCCCCGGACACACGAAAACCGCGCCGGATTGAAACCTTCTTGTAGTGCAAATTGCAGAGTCTCATCTTGCAGGTCCCCGGACACACGAAAACCGCGCCGGATTGAAACTTCGAGTGCTGGCGGGCGAGGTCGCCGATGTAGGCGAGTCCCCGGACACACGAAAACCGCGCCGGATTGAAACCTCCGGAGTCGGCTCCGACTGCCCCTGCGATGATGTGTCCCCGGACACACGAAAACCGCGCCGGATTGAAACCGTGGTACAGAAACATCACGGTCGGGCCGTTAGGCCAATACCGTCAACTTAACGTGTCTGGCCTGGTCAGGACCCACAACCTGATCTTGGTGCGGGGTGGTAAGGGTTTCTTGTAGTCGTCTGTCTGGCGGGGGTAGCGGCGTCCGGGTTGGCGTTGTTGGCGGGCGAAGCTGCGGATGCGGGGCGTGGCCGGTAGGAGGTTGCGTTCGTCGGTGATCTCGTAGATGACGTCGGCGACCAGATCGGCCAGGTCGTCAGGGGGAAAAGGCCGCGTCGTCACTGACGTGACGCGCGGCTGCCTGCACGGTGCGGGTGAACGATATGCGGTCGGGGTCCAGGTCGGCGTGTTCGGCACCGGCGACGATCAGCGCGCGGATGGCCTGGTAGACGCAGAGCAATGCGTAGACCTCCTGGTAGACCAGGTCCGGGCGCCCGGACCGCAGGACGACCTCGGCGCCGCCGCGCAGCCGGGTCTCCACGTCACCGATCGCGGTCTCCAGGGTCCACCGCTCGTGGTAGAGCTCGGGGAAATCCCGCAGGGGGTAGGCGTCCGGGTCGAGCAGGGTGGTCACCAGGCAGAACAGTTCGCTGACCTCACGGTTGCCGTGCTCGTCCGGCTCGGATTCCACCGTGTACCCGATCACCCGGACGCTGATGCCGGGGATCTGCTCAGGGGGTACCTTCGTCTTGCGGCGGCGCAGCCGTCGTGCCTGTTGCGGGTCGGCGATCCTCGACACATACGAGCCGTCGGCCAGGACCTGCAGCACCGGCAGGTCCACCCCCGCCTTGACTCGCAGTACCGCGTGCGCGTTGGTGGCCACGATCGCGGTCAGGTCCTCGTACGACAGGAAGTTACGGTCGGCCACGACCACGTCCCCGGTTCCCAACCGTGGCCACAACGTGCGGGCCAGGTTCTGCTCCCCGGTGGCCAGCACGCCCACGGCGGCGCCTTGCAGGCAGCGGGTACCGACCTCGGCCAGCGCCACCACCCGGACCTGCGGATACCCCACCGGTCCGGCCGAGTTCGAGGGCATCCCGAAACGCGCCACGTTCTCCGGCGTCCGAGCCACATTCATGGTGAACCCGTCGGCGGCCAGCTTCCGCAACCCATGGAAGTACGCCCACGGCGCCGCGGCCGCGTCGGTCACCATCGGCCGCATCGAGGTCGCCAACACCCCCTGCATCGCCTCCGGCCCCAACCGCACCCTGGCCTTGGCCAGCGCCGCCGCCGACGGCTGCATCCCCACCTGCCGCCGCATCCGGTACCGCCGGGCCCACGACAGCCCACCCAGCAGCTTGTTCCACACCTCCACGTACGCGCTGTCGAGAAACAACACGCACGCCATCACGTAGTACGCCATCAACCGAGCCGGCAGCAGCCGATGCCGCTGCTCCCGCGCATCCCACTCCTCGATCGCCAGATCCACCGACTCCGGCGGGAACGCCGCCGTCAACACCCCGACCCCCACCAGATCCGGCAACCGAACCCGCGACCCCGCCTTGACCTGACCAGCCCTCGCCACGAGCAGAGATCATAGACCGCCCCACACTAAGTTAACGGCATTGGGCCGTTAGGCAGTCCCCGGACACACGAAAACCGCGCCGGATTGAAACCTGTCCACCTCCGCCTGCGCTTCATCCTTACCTTGTCCCCGGACACACGAAAACCGCGCCGGATTGAAACTTGAGGGCCGGGTTGCAGACAACGCTGTTACCGTTCTGGTCCCCGGACACACGATAACCGCGCCGGATTGAAACCACTCCAACCGGAGCGGTAGGTGTGCGGTGCAGGGGGTAGTCCCCGGACACACGAAAACCGCGCCGGATTGAAACGGGACAACCAGTGGCCGCCCGGTGAGGTGGCTGGTCGTCCCCAGACACACGAGAACCGCGCCGGATTGAAACTTGCAACCAAGCGGCTCTATCTGGTTGGCCTTGAGTCCCCGGACACACGAAAACCGCGCCGGATTTGGGCAAGCACAATGCCCATCGTGGTGTCCACGAGTGGCATATCACGACGGTGCAGCATTGATCCCCAATGCACCGCAGCGCGTGATCCCGTCAGGGGAGAAAATCCCGTGACGGGATCACGCGGGGTCGCATTGGGTCTATCGAGAGCCGGCGTCAGGCGGGGCTGGGATCAGGTGTCGTGGTGGCGGGACTCGTTGCGCGGGGCTGGTACGCCGGGTGACGGATATCGGGATGGCTGGGTGTTCGGGCTCTGCGGTGCTCCGGCAGCGTCGTGGACCGCTGGTGGCGCGGTCGTCCGGGCCACGGACGGTGGGCCGGCGGCGTCGCTGAGCCCGCGTGGCGAGTCCGGCCCGCACGCCAGGCACTCCGAGTCGCGGTCGGCGTCCAGCACCGTCGTTTCGTTCGCCGTCGCGTCCACCAGCAGGTACCGCACCGGTGGCCGCCACGGCGAGACATAGTTCAGCAGCTCGCCGACGGCGTACCCGGCGATGATCTGGTTGAGGAAAACCACGCTGGGCGTCGGCTCGGCCGGATCGTCGACCCGGTAGCCGGCCGCCCGGCGCGCAGCAGCCAACCCCGGGTCAAGCTCGGCATCCACCAGACGCGGGTCGTAGCCGGACAGGCAGAGCAGGCACGGGCCACCGGGGCGGACCACCGCCAGATGCCCGCCGGCTTCCAGCCGTACCCGGGAATTAGCTTCTTGATTGTGGTCGTCGGACGGCTCCGGGCGGGGTGCCGGTCCCAGCTCGACCCCGACGTCGAGATAGCAGCGGGCGTACTGTACGGCCAGCCGGTTCAACGCCCAGCGTGGCGCGTGCCCGTCGACCGCGCCGACGATCACCTCGGCCGGGCGCACCTGCTGCCAGACGACCGGGTCGAGGATGCTGCCGGCGATGCCGCGTACCCGTACCTGCGGGTTGATGGTCCGGACCGTGCGGGCCGCGACGGTGACCTTGGTCGCCGCCCGCGCCACGTCGGCCGGCTTCGCACCGACCAGACGGTTCAGGTTGGTGGCGGTGACCGTGTCCGGGTCGACCAGCAGCAGCCCACCCACCCCCAGGTGGGCCAGCGACTGGACGACCTGGCTGCCGACGCCGCCGAGGCCGACCACGGCGACGGTCAGCTCGGCGAGCCGGCGCTGCGTGTGCGGGCCGAACGCCCGCACCTGCCGGTCGTAGCGGTCCGCCGGGTTCGGCCCGGTGGCACCGGCCTGCGGGTCCGGCCCACCGGCCGGTGCGGTCAGGACCGGTGTGGTCAGAATCGGCACAGTTTCACCTCGGTCAGGTCGTCGTCGCCGAGCAGCACCAACCGGTCGAGCATCCGCAGCGTCCCGTCGTCCGGGTCGGTGTACGCGCCGGCCACCGACGCCTGCCCGAGCACCAGCGACGCCACCCCGACCGGCGGCGCGGCCGGCATCCGGTCGAGGAACTCGGTGTGCGTCTGGCGCATGTTCTCCACGTCGAGGCCGGAGAACCTGACGGTGTCGTCGGCGAAAGGATGGCTGTGCACGTCGACAAGGGACAGGCCGGTCTCGAAGCAGGCGATCAGCACCTCCCGGGTCAGCCAGGCGGCGACTTCGATCCGTACGCCGTTCTGCACCGACAGCGCGTCGTCCGGGATCGGGATGGCCCGGGTGACCAGCAAGTCGGTGACGGCTCCGGTGCCCCACGGGTCGGTCCACCGGCCGGCGCGGGCCAGCAGGTAGGCGCCGCGTTCGTCGTCGCTGTCGCGCAGATGCCGCCGCACGGTGTCCCAGGTGCCGTGGCTGATCCGCAGCACGCAGGTCATCAGTCGACCGTGCCGAGGTAGGTGCGGATCGCCTCGACGTAGCTGACCAGCGAGTCGAAGCGCGGATCCCAGTTGCGTTCCGGGTCTTCCAGGCAGTACCAGCGGTAGCCCAGCTCGGCGTAGCGGTTCTTGTAGGCCGAGAAGTAGTGCGCGGGTTGCACGAGCGCGCGGCCGTCGCGGCGGCGCAGGTGGTCGCCGAGGAAGAAGCCGTCCGGGGCGGTCTCCGGGTAGGTGGCCGGCGGCACGATCAGCACGGTGGTACGGTCCGGCTCCCAGTGCGGCGGGAGCCGGAACTCGGGGATGTGCAGCCAGGATTCGTCGTCGGCGACGGTCAGCCCCGGGTACGCGTACGCGAGCTGGGCGGCTTCGTGGCGGATGCGCAGCCGCCTCGGGTCGAGCGTCGTCATCGCCTTGGAGTGCCGGGCGTGGTGGGTGAACTGCTGCTGATCGGCGACGCGGATCCGCTGGTCGTCGGGGACGATGACGTTGCGGTCGTCGTCCTGGCGGACCAGGACCCGTTCCTGCGGCAGGCCGGCCGCCCGCTTGATGTCGCGGCCGGACAGCATGTCGTCGATCACCGGTACGTCGACCCCGTTGATCCTGATCGTTTTGCCCATGTCGTCCTCCGGTTGCCGGGGTTGCTCCTACCTGGAACAGATGGACGAAGTGGCAGCGCAGTCCACCAGCTGGACGTGTGTGGACGGTCACCGGCTTTGGATCGGCCTCCAGTTGCTACCATCGAGTAACTACACGTATGGTGTTCGCATGAGCACCAGGAGTTAGCCTCATTGGCTGCCTCGCTCCCCGTCCACGGTCCTCGGGCCGGCGCCCTGGGCGGTCGCTCCCCACCACATCACGACACCGGTGTCGTCCGGCGGGCACCAGCCCGCCTGCTCATCCACCCCGCTGTTCTCCTGCGTCGCAACGGGAGGCACCTCGATGGACACTGCACTGCGCTCACCGGAAGACCCGCAAGACACGTACGCCTTCTTCTTCCTCGCCGTCGTCCGCGCCATGACCCACCACCTGGGGATGGTCATCGCCCGCACCGTGCACGGCACCAGCCACTGCGTCGACAGCCCGCACGCCGCCAACCGGTGGCTGCACCTGTGCGCCAACTGCGCCGACGTACGCGACGAGCACATCCGCCGCCAGTTCGACCGACTGCGGCGCAACGCCACCGACCACGGCACCGCCGGCGGCAGCGCCCGCACCGGCGTCGGCGGCCCCAGCCGGATCGAGGAGATCAACCAGGTGGTGTCCTTCCTCTACGGGCCGCACGCCTCGACGGTCGACCCGGACGCCGCCGGCGCGGACCTGCTCCGCTACGCCCACCACCCGGACCGGGCAAACGCCGACGTCGCACCGTGGCTACGCGCCATCTACTGGCAGTTCGTGCACCAGGACCAACGCCAGGCCATCGCCGAGCTGCGCCGCCGGTCGGCGACCGCGCGCGGCATGCACGCCCGCCCCGAACGCGACCTCACCACTGCCCGCTGGGCAGCGCCGCTGGCCAACGACCCGGTCGGCCTGGACCTGCTGATCAGCTTCGTGATCGGGCTACGCGACCAGGTCGCCGACCCGTGGCGGATCCCGCACGCGGCGGCCAAGCACGGACTCACCGACCAGCAGGTACGCCTGCGTCTGACGGCGGCCGTCGACCTGCTCCGACGGATCAACCCGAGCTTCTACGAAGCGAACGTCGCCGCCGCGCTGCACCGTCGCGCCGACCGGCTCGACCCGTGCGACGACCTGCCGGGTGCTCGGACAATCCGCGGCACCGCCCCGGGCGACCCGGCCGAGCGGTACGCCGACCCCGGCGACACTCCCCAACGGCGTCGCCGCCGCCAGGTGCTGCTGCGGCTGTTGGCCAACCCGGCCGTACGCCGCAGCGGGCTGCCGAAGCTGCTCGCCGAGATGTGCGATGTCGCGCTCGAACGATCCGCCGTCGACCTGGAGAAGTCCTGCGCGCGACGACTGCGACTGCCGGCCGGCACAGCCCGTCGGCGACTGGAAATCCTCGCGGTCCTCGTCGCCGGTGCCGGTGTCGAGTGGCTGGACGATCTCCTATCGGAACCGCCCGGATAGTCCGGGTATCCGGGGAGTGGGTGGGGCGACGGAAACCCACCGCCGTCCCACCCACTCCCCTATTCCGTCACTGTGGACGAGCGAATAGACTGGAGCCCGGCAGGCCCACCAGAGCCACCCAGGGAGGTGATTGGTCCGGAATGCCCGTTGCGACAACCCCCGACACGCCCGGGATCCGGGGTAGGTTGGCGGAAAGATCCCAAAGTGAACCTGAGCTGCGAAAACATGGTCTTCGGAGATCATCTAGCCACTCTCCAAGATCATGATCAACAGGAGGTTGCCCCCGAGAGCCCCTGTTTCCGCAGGTCAGACCGCCCGACATTTCGGACACGGTCCCCAAGCACACGAAAACCGCGCCGGATTGAAACTTGAGTTCCTCAGGAGTGGACTGCGTGTACAAGAGGTCCCCAAGCACACGAAAACCGCGCCGGATTGAAACTCGAACCGAACCTTGACAGTGAGGGTTTGTACCCCAGTCCCCAAGCACACAAAAACCGCGCCGGATTGAAACTCGCCCTGCGGCAACCCCAACTCCGCCCCCAAGGAGGTCCCCAAGCACACGAAAACCGCGCCGGATTGAAACCTCCCGCCCTGGGGACGGGGTGCAGTTGACTTCCTGGTCGTCCCCAAGCACACGAAAACCGCGCCGTATTGAAACTCCAGCGGCGTGCGGTGGTACGGAGCTTCGAACGGTCCCCAAGCACACGAAAACCGCGCCGGATTGAAACCCCGCACTTGTACTCCGCCAGAGGCCTGTTGGGCATGTCCCCAAGCACACGAAAACCGCGCCGGATTGAAACCAGTCGAGCTGGAGGGCGGTCATTCCCGCCCTCCAGTCCCCAAGCACACGAAAACCGCGCCGGATTGAAACATACACACCTTTCGGTGTTAAGAGGCTTCGGGACTAGTCCCCAAGCACACGAAAACCGCGCCGGATTGAAACTGCCACCGTCCGCAGGGCGGCGGCGGCTATCAGCAAGTCCCCAAGCACACGAAAACCGCGCCGGATTGAAACCAGCCCCGGCGGGCCGCCACCACTACCCATAGTCCCCAAGCACACGAAAACCGCGCCGGATTGAAACTTCCTCCGGGCCCCCCTCTTCTTCCGAAAAGGCATTAGTCCCCAAGCACACGAAAACCGCGCCGGATTGAAACTCCCACGTGCACATACTTTCACCTCCTCTCTATATAGAGGGCCCCCGAGCACACGAAAACCGCGCCGGACTGAAACCTGGTCACCAGATTCAGTTGACCTGCAGCTCTACTCACTGGACACAAGGTGAAGATCACTTATTTGATTCTTGCGACGCTGGCCGGTCTTGTCGGCGCCGTATTCGGTTCGTGGCTGGGCTGGCAGACGGCACAGCCGACCATCGACACGGCGGCAGCCCGACAGGTGGCCGCTGTCGCGTTTCCCGGCGTCGAGGCGGGTGAGCCGACCCGAAACGGTGACCGGCACGGATTTCCGCCGGCTGTCGACAGTGCCTGGACCCTGCTCGTCGGAGGTGACGGCTACGTCGCCGGAACCGTCAGGGTGCCGTTGCCGTTCGGTCCGGCGTCGACCTCCGACGGCCGTCTGGTCGGCGAGGCGGTCGACCGGCTCACGGCTGCCGGTTGGGATGCCGAGCGATTCCGCGCCAGCGGCGACTACGACGCTTTCACGGCAACCCGGGACGGTGTCGCCGTGCGTCTGTCTGCGCGGGACGCCACGCGCTTCGTGATCGACGTTGGCCGCGCGCGGCCGTGGTGGGTCTGGCCGCTGGCGGTCACCGGATTCCTCGTCGCCCTGATCACCACGTTGCTTGCCCTCCGGCAGCTCGATGCGCACACCAGCGGACGCGCCTGGGTCCGGGTCGTCGCCGTCTCCTTGCTCGGAGCTGCCGCCGTCTTGATCCTGCCCGCTCTGGCGGTGGGTGGGCTGGCCACCAGTCATGCAGCGATCACCGGCGGCGACCCGTGGGCGCCGCCGTGGCTCGGCTTCACGATGGTCGGCCTGCGCCCGATGGCGTGGCTGGCCGGGCTGCTCACCGTCACGGCGGTCCTCGTCGCCGCTGTGCCACCGACGCGAACGCCGGCGACCGCCCGGACACCGGGCCGGGGACGCCGTACCGCAGAAGGGTCTGATCCTGCTGCGGCATAGTTGTGCCGCAGCAGGCATCAGCCACAGTCAGGGTTCAGGGCTCGCGGTTGAACAGCCGTTTCGACCAGAGGTATCCGCCGAGCGCGATGGCCGCGCACCAGGCGAGCGCGATCCACCCGTTTCTGCCGACCGGTTCGGCCATCAGCAGGCCGCGCAGGGTTTCGATGATCGGGGTGAACGGCTGGTACTCGGCAAACCAGCGCAGCCCGGCCGGCATCGAGTCGGTGGGGACGAACCCGCTGCCGAGCAACGGCAGCAGGATCAGCGGCATCGGCAGGTTGCTGGCGGTCTCGACGCTGCGGCTCACCTGGCCGAGCGCCACGGACAGCCAGACGAGCGCGAAGGTCACCACCAGCAGGAAACCGGCGGCACCCAGCCACCCGACCGGCCCGGCGGTGGGCCGGAAGCCGACCAGCAGCGCGACGCCGATGACGACCGCCACGCTGACCGCCGCCTGGATCATGCTGCCCAGGACGTGTCCGGTCAGCACCGAGACGCGGGCGATGTGCATCGTACGGAAGCGGTTGACGATGCCTTCGCTCATGTCCATGGCGATCGATATCGCCGTCCCCTGGACGGTGGTCGTCACGGTCATCAGGATGATCGCCGGTGCCACGTAGTTGACGTACGCGGCGCGCCCGCCGGCCCCGCCGCCGGGGAGCGCCCCGCCGGGCAGCGTGGCGCCGAGTTGACCGATCCCGGCGCCGAGGGTGCCGCCGAACACGTAGATGAACAGCAGCAGGAAGACGACGGGCATCCCGACGAGCGTCACGGTCATCGACGGGTAGCGCAGCATACGTCTGAGATTGCGGCGCAGCATCGTCGCCGAGTCGCGCAGCGGGTGGGTACGCAGGCCAGCGGCGACGGCGGTGGCCGGGCCGGTCAGGGCGTGGGCGCTCATCGGGTGGTCACCTTGTCGTTGTCGGTGGGTTCGCCGGTCAGGGCGAGGAAGACGTCGTCGAGGTCGGGGGTGTGTACGGACAGTTCGTCGACTTCGACGGCGTGGTCGTCGAGCCGGCCGATCAGGGTCTTCAACGCCTGCAGGCTGCCGTCGCTGGGCACCCGCAGGGCGAGCGGGTCGGGGTCGCGGGTGACCTGACCGAGTGAGTGGGTGGCCTGGCCGAGCGCTCCGGGTGTCTGGCCGAGGACGCGGGTGGCCGCGTCGAGGCGTCGCTGGTCGGCGAAGCGCAGCCGGACGTGCCCCCCGGGGATGCGGCGTTTGAGGTCCTCGGCGGTGCCCTCGGCCACCACCCGCCCGTGGTCGAGCAGCGCGATCCGGTCGGCGAGTTCGTCGGCTTCGGCGAGGTACTGGGTGGTCAGGAAGATGGTGACGCCGTCGGCGACCAGGTCCCGGACGATCTGCCACATGGTGCGCCGGCTGCGCGGGTCGAGCCCGGTGGTCGGCTCGTCGAGGAAGATCACCCGGGGGTCGCCGACCAGGGTCATCGCCAGGTCGAGCCGCCGCCGCATGCCGCCGGAGTAGGTCGACACCGGTTTGCCGGCCGCCTCGGTCAGGCCGAACTGGTCGAGCAGTCCGGCGACGCGCCGCCGCCGGTCGGCCCGGCCGAGGTGGTGCAGGTCGGCCATCAGCCGCAGGTTCTCCGCGCCGGTGAGCAGGTTGTCCACCGCCGAGAACTGGCCGGTGACGCCGATCGTGGCGCGTACCGCGTCGGGGTCGCGGGCGAGGTCGTGCCCGGCGACCCGGACGTCCCCGGCGTCCGGGCTGATCAACGTGGACAGGATCTTGACCGTGGTGGTCTTCCCGGCGCCGTTCGCGCCGAGCAGCGAGAAGACCGTTCCCGCCGGTACGTGCAGGTCGATGCCGTCGAGTACGACGTGATCGCCGTACGCCTTGCGGAGCCCGGTGGCGGCGATCGCCGGCCAGGACTGAGTGGAGGTCATGGTGTCCTTTCCGAGGACCGCAGACGGCTCAGGAGCGCAGGTGGCTCAGGAGCGCAGGTGGCTCAGGAGCGGCGGATGGTGATGTCGCCGTAGGAGACGCGGCCGCGTACCTCGACGGTCTCGTCGGCGTCGTCGGGTCGGGTGGCGGTCTCCAGCAGGTTGTGGACCTTCCCGAAGTCGGTCTTCACTTCCAGCCAGGCGGCGGTGCCCTCGGCGATGCCGACGTCCAGGTTGCCCATGGCGGTGCCGAGCACGACCGAGCCGCGCGCCACCTCGCCGAGGCGGATGCTGCCGTTGGACGTCTTCGCGTCGACGCCGGCGCCGGCGCGTTCGACGCGGATGTCGCCGTTGGCCGCCCGCACCCGTACGTCGCCGGTGACCGCGTCGATCGTGGTCTCGCCGTTGGAGTTCTTGACCACGGCGGTGCCGTCGATCTCGCCGAGCTGGATCTTTCCGGAGCCGGTGGTGATCCGGGCGTCGCCGGTGACGCCGTCGACGGTGACATGGCCGGCCGAGGTGTCCACCCGCAGCGGGCCGGTCAGTTCCAGCCAGGCGTTTCCGGCGGCGGTCCTGACCCGGCACTGCCCGAGTCGTCCGGTGCAGCGGACGTCGCCCAGTTGCGTCTCGGCGGAGACCTGGGAACCGCTGGGCAGTTGGATGGACACCTCGACGGACCGGGTCCGGCGGGAGAAGTCGAAGGCGGGTGATTTCGGGGCGGTGATCCGCAGTGTGCCGTTGGCGTAGTCGACGCGTACCCGGGCGGCGGCGGCCACGTCGGAGTCGTCGGCGTCGTCGCTCGGGCGGACCTCGACGACGGTGTCGGTGCGCTGGGTCGCGGCGATCTGTACGTTGCCGCTGACGAGTTCGACGGCGACGGAGATCGGTTCGGGCGTGTCGAAAGTAGGCATGGTTGTCCCCGCATCATGGGTTGGTGGGTCGTCCCCGCAGGTCGGGGACGTGAGGTGTGGAGAGTAGACGGTGAGTGGAAGGGGGCGGTGCGGCTAGCGCACCCAGCCGGTGAAGGTCTGCGTGCTGCGTTTCCCGGTGCCGCGTTCGTCGCGGCGCCGGTCCCGGTCGGGCCGCTGCAGACCGGCGGCTGCCGCCCGGACCAGCCAGGCGTTGACCGAGCGCCCCTCCTTGGCGGCGGCCTCCTCGACCGCGGCCTTGAGCTGCTCGGGTAGGCGTACGTTGATCCGCGTCACCGGGCCGTCCTCGGTGATCAGCAGGTCGTTGTCGGGTGGGCCGTCGGCCGTCGCCGCGCCGTCCCCGGCGGTGGTCCCGGTCGGTTCGGCGGGTGGCGTGGTGACGACGAAGTGCGGGTCGCGGCCGCGTAGCCGCAGCTCCACCGAGCCGGGTGCCAGGTCGCGGGTGATCTCGTCGGCAGCGGCCGACAACGCGTCCAGCAGTGTCATCCGGATCGCCGACTCGAGCGACCCGGTCAGGCGCTCGACCAGTGCCCGCGCCTCGTCTCCGCCGGTTTCGGCGAGGGTGGCGAACTCCCGCCCGAGGTTGCTCACGTACGACGTCAGGTCCATGGTGCCATCATGGCACAAGATGGCACCACCGACAAGCCATCGTGACATCACCATGATGCCGCACTGGCACCTTGTGGCACCTGAGCCGAGGAAGTGACGCTGCGGCCGACAGACGAAAGCTGCGCGGCACCCACCGGCCGGTGGGTGCCGCGCAGCCCTGTCGATCAGCTGGCGGTGCAGCTCAGCGACGACACGTTGGCTCCGTTGTTGCCCGAGCCGATGAAGCCGAACGTCGTACTGGCTCCGGCGCCGAGCGACCCGTTGTAAGAGACATTGCGTGCGGTCACGTTGGCACCGCTCGACGTGACCGTGGCACTCCAGGACTGGCTGACGGTCTGCCCGCCGTTGAACGTCCAGGTGACCGTCCAGCCGCTCGACGTTGATCCGGCGGTGACCCGTACCTCACCCTGGAAGCCACCTTGCCACTGCCCGATCACCGAGTACGCCGCCGAGCACGACGGCCCGGTGGGCGGCGGCGGGGTCGTGCCGCCACCGCGGAAGGTGAACTCGTCGACGTCGAACAGGTAGCTGGAGCCGCCAGTGAAGACGAGGAACAGTTGCTGCGTACCGCTGGGTGGGGTGAGCGTGCCGGTGACGGCGGTCCAGGTCTCCCAGTCACCGGTCGGGCTCACGGTGGCCGTACCGATGACGGGTCCCGACGCCGAGCCGGTCCGCAGCGAGATGGTGCCGCCGGAGCCGGCCGAGGCGACCCGGGCGGGGAACGACGTGGCCCCGGCCAGGTTGTACGGGGTGAACGAGATCCAGTCGCCGTTCTCGATGTAGCCGACCGCGCTGCCGCCGTGGGCGGAGGCCTTCTCCACCAGGGTGGTGCCCTGCTGGTCGCCGTAGTGCTCGGCCTGGCGGGTCCGGGGCTGCAGCACCGTCTGCGTCGAGGTCACCGGGATGGTCGCGCCCACCGGGGTGTACTCGGCGATCATGACTCCGAAGATGTTCGCATTCGGGTCGTGTTCGCCGTCCTCGGTGGTCTGCAGGGTGCCCGAGCAGCCGGTCGCGCTGGAGATGCCATGGGCGTGGCTGTCGTGCCCGAGCAGATAGTTGACCTTCACCCGGCTGCAGTCGATCGTCGACACGTCCGGGTCGGTGACCATCACCTCGAACGGGATGGCGTCACCGAACTCGAACAGCCGGCCGTTGCGCGGTAGTTCGAGGGTGACCGTCGGCCGGCCCACTCCGATCACCACGCTCGCGGTGGCGCTGCGGCCGGTGCTGTCGCGCACCGTGAGCGTCGCCGTGAACTCGCCGTTGCTGGTGTACGTGTGCGACGGGTTCGGCTGCGTCGAGTCGGTGCTGCCGTCCGTGGTGAAGTCCCACGCGTACGTGATGGCGTCCCCGTCCGGGTCGCTGGTCCCGGCCGAACTGAACTGCACGGTCAGGGGCGCGTTGCCGGCGGTCGGGTCGGCGGACGCGGCGGCGATCGGCGATCGGCCGCCGCCGGAGCTGTACTCGATGCGGTACACCGCCGAGCTGGCGTCACCGCTGCCCCAGCCGGTGCCGTAGTCGAGCACGTAGAGGGCACCGTCCGGGCCGAACTCCAGGTCCATCACCTGGGTGCCGGTGTAGTCCGGGAACGGGTCGATCGAGCCCACCCCGCCGGAGCCGGTGACCGTGACCGTCTTGATCCACCGGCGGCCGAACTCGCCGATGAACACCTTGCCGTTCATCGACGCCGGGAACTTGACGTCGGAGGCGAGCGAGGCGTCGTAGTTGTAGACCACGGCGTCCATCGGTGACAGGCCGCCGCAGCACAGCTCCGGCGGGTTCTGCTCGCCACCGTACGGCAGCCAGGCCCGCTGCGACGGGGGCAGTCGGGTGATGCCGGAGTTGTTCGGGGAGTTGTTCACCGGGCCGCCGGAGCAGTTGAACGGTGCACCGGAGGGGCCGGACGGGAACGTGAAGTCGATGTACGGCGTGTTGTAGTTCGAGCAGTACGGCCAGCCGTAGAAACCGGGCTGGGCGATGCGTTCGAACGCGACATGGTTCGCCGGCCCGCGGTTGGGGTCGGCGGTGCCGGCGTCCGGCCCGTACTCGCCGAGGTAGACGACGCCGGTCGCCTTGTCCACGGACATCCGGAACGGGTTACGGAAGCCCATCGCGTAGATCTCCGGCTTGGTGTTCGCCGTGCCGGCCGGGAACATGTTGCCGGCCGGGATGGTGTACCCACCGTTTGCACTCGGCCGGATCCGCAGCACCTTGCCCCGCAGGTCGTTGCTGTTGCCGGCGGTACGCTGCGCGTCGTACGCCGGGTTGCGGTTGGACCGTTCGTCGATCGGCGTGTAGCCGCTGGAGTCGAACGGGTTGGTGTCGTCTCCGGTCGACAGGTAGAGGTTGCCGTCCGCGTCGAAGTCGATGTCACCGCCGACGTGGCAGCACATGCCGCGGCTGGTCGGGACCTGCAGGACCGTCACCTCCGACGCCCTGCGACGCCGAGCCGGTCGACGGCGCGTCGCCGCCCGGGGTGGACAGCGGCGGCGAGTAGTACACGTAGACCCATCGGTTGATGGCGAAGTTCGGGTCCACCTTGATGCTCTGCAGACCTTCCTCGTCGTGGGTGTACACCGGGATGGTCAGCGCCACCTTGGTGTTGCCGGCCGCGTCGGTGTAGCGGATGGTGCCTTCGCGGGAGGTGTGCAGCACGCCCCGGTTCGGCAGCACGGTCATGCCCATCGGCTCGCCGACCTCGGCCACCCCCTTGGCCAGGGTGACCTGGCTGTAGCCGGGTGGTGTCTGGCTGGTCGAGCAGTTGCCGGTGACCTGCGCGGCGTACTGGATGCCGCCCAGCACGTGGCGGCGGAAGTTCGCGTCGCTGAAGCTCTCGTTGGTGTGGCCCATGCCGGTGTACCAGGAGCGGCCACCGTCGTAGCCCCGGCACCACGCGATCGGGTGGTCGCTGCCCATCGTGCCGCCGGTGTACGTGCTCTCGTCCACGGTGGCCAGGATGTGGTTGTCCGAGCGTGGGTTGGTCCGGTAGTTGTACCGCTCGTCGTAGCGGTTCCACGCGGTCGGCAGCCCGGCGGTCGACGGGTGCGAGCTGTCCTCGATCCGTACGGTGGCGTTCTGGTTCGCCGGGTGGCTGGCGAAGTACGCGCCGACCAGGTCGCCGTACGGGCGGGCTCGCCAGGGCGGCCCTGCTCGCCTTCGCCCGGGGCGACACACGATGCCGGCTCCAGGTCACCGCGTCGCTATCGAAGGCCGTCGTTGCAACCCTACGGGAGCCACAAAATGGAAGTCAATGGATCTGCAACAGCCCGGACGGGCCCAGCGGTACGCCCGCCGGGACCACGTCCTTCCATTACGACCTTGGTACGTCGTAATCTCTGTCGATGGAAGCGCTCCCACGATCGCCCAACCCACGACAGGAGAACCGCTACATGCCGTCGATACGGACACGGTGGGCCGCCACAATGGCGGCCGGCCTGCTGCTCGGAGCGGTCGCCGCCGTCCCGACCACCCCCGCCACGGCAGCCGCCGCCCCACCGGCTGCCCGCACCGACACGTCAGCCACCACATCAGCCGCGGCCGCGGCCGCTCAGGCCGTACCGGCGAACGACTGGCTGCACACCGATGGAAACACGATCGTCGACGAGGCCGGCAACCAGGTGTGGCTCACCGGGGCCAACTGGTTCGGCTACAACGCCACCGAGCGGGTCTTCCACGGCCTGTGGTCGGCCAACATCGAGGCGGTCACCCGCGCGATGGCACAGCGCGGCATCAACATCGTCCGGGTGCCGATCTCGACCCAGCTGCTGCTGGAGTGGAAGGCCGGCCAGCCGCTGGCCCGGCCCAACATCAACGCGTACGTCAACCCGGAGCTCGACGGGCTGAACAACCTGCAGATCTTCGACTACTGGCTCGACCTGTGCGAACAGTACGGGCTGAAGGTCATGCTGGACGTGCACAGCGCCGAAGCGGACAACTCCGGCCACCTCTACCCGATGTGGTTCAAGGGCTCGATCACGCCGGAGGACTTCTACCAGGGCTGGGAGTGGGTGGCCGAGCGCTACCGCGACAACGACACGATCGTCGCGATGGACATCGAGAACGAGCCGCACGGCACCCCGAACGACCCGCAGCGGGCCAAGTGGGACTCCTCGACCGACCAGGACAACTTCAAGCACGCCTGCGAAACCGCCGGTCGGCGGATCCTGGCGATCAACCCCGACCTGCTGATCCTCTGCGAAGGCATCGAGGTCTACCCGCGCCCGCACGCCGACTGGGACTCCCCCAACACCAACCCGGACCTCAGCCCGAACTACTTCTACAACTGGTGGGGCGGCAACCTGCGGGGCGTCGCCGAGCACCCGGTCGACCTGGGCACCAACCAGGACCAGCTGGTCTACTCCCCGCACGACTACGGCCCGCTGGTCTACGAGCAGCCGTGGTTCCAGGGCGAGTTCGACAAGGCGTCGCTGACCGAGGACGTGTGGCGGCCCAACTGGCTCTACATCCACGAGGACGACACCGCGCCGCTGCTGATCGGCGAATGGGGCGGCCGGTACGGCCAGGACGCCCGGCAGGACAAATGGCTGCACGCCCTGCGCGACCTGATGATCGACTACGGCATCCACCACACCTTCTGGTCGCTGAACCCCAACTCCGGTGACACCGGCGGCCTGCTGCTCGACGACTGGACCAGCTGGGACGAGGTCAAGTACAACCAGGTACTCAAGCCGGCGCTGTGGCAGCACGACGGCAAGTTCGTCAGCCTCGACCACCAGGTGCCGCTCGGCGGGGCCGGCTCCACCACCGGGATCAGCCTCGCGCAGCGCTACAGCGACGGCGGCGGGGACGACGACGTGACCGCGCCGACCGCGCCCGGCCAACCGACCGCCAGCGACGTCACCGCCGACTCGGTGACGTTGATCTGGGCGGCGGCGACCGACAACGTCGGCGTCACCTCGTACCAGGTGCTGCAGTCGACCGGCGGCGGCCCGGCCAGCCCGGTCGCCACGGTCTCCGGCACCACGTACACCGTGTCCGGCCTGGCCGCCGAGACCAGCTACACGTTCACGGTGCGGGCCCGCGACGCCGCCGGCAACGTCTCGCCGGCCTCACCGACGCGGACGGTCACCACCGCAGCCGACGACGGTGGCCCCGGCGACGAGGGCTGCATCGCGACGTACACGGTGACCAGCAGCTGGCAGGGCGGCTTCCAGGGCGGCATCGAGGTGCGTAACACCGGCACCTCGGCGATCTCCGGCTGGACGCTCACCTGGACCAGCCCGAGCGGTACGTCGATCGGGTCGCTGTGGAACGGCCGGTTGACCACGTCCGGCGGGGTGAACACGGTACGCAACGAGCCGTACAACGGGCCCCTCGCGCCGGACGCCGCCACCACGGTCGGCTTCGTCGGCTCCGGTCCCGGCACCACGCCGACCGATCTGAGCTGCACCGCGTCCTGAGCGAACCCGAGTTCGGACCGAATCCGGACCCGATCCGCTGCCCGACCCCGACCGGGTCGGGCAGCGGATCCCCCGGCCCGTTGGCGCCGGTCTGCTTGAGTGGGGGCACTCACCGACCACACCAGACCGAGAGGGTACGCCGGCCCGATGCCCACCCAGATCGTCGTCTCCCTGGTGCCGACCGCCGCCACGGCGGTCCCGCCGCCGCACACCGGCCCGGCCGTCTACGCCGCGTTCCTCAAAGCGGTCCGCGCCGTCGACCCGGAGCTGTCCGCGATCATGCACGACAGCCCCCGGTACAAGCCGTTCACCCTCAGCCCGGTCCTCGACGAGCAGGGCCGGCCACCGTCGACACCGGGGCAGCCGGCCCGGATAGTGGCCGGCCTGCTGATCGACGCGTACGCCGCCCCGGTGCTCGCCGCGCTGCACCACGCCGCCGGGCATCAGATCGCACAGACCCGGTACCGCACCGTCGACGTCGCCGTGCACGCGGTGTCGTACGCCGAGCTGGCCACCGGCGCCGACCCGGCCGCCACCACCTGGGCGTACGACCTGCTGACCCCGGTCGGGTTCGCCACCGGACGCGGGGACGGTGCCCGCCGCCAGCGCCCCTGGCCGGACGCGGAGCGGGTGTTTACCAACCTGACCCGGCGCTGGGACGCGTTCGCCGGGGAGGTGGCGTTGCCGACGTCGGCGGAGCCGGCGGTCGTCGACCATCTGGAGGCGGTCGACGCCCAACTGCGGATGGTCACGCACCTGGTGGAGCCGGGGCAGCGTAACCCGCAGCACCGGTTCCGCCGGGGCACGGTCGGCTCGGTGACCTTCCAGTTGGCGGAGGCGTCGGGGGTGCCCGGCGACGCGCGGCGGGCGGTGGACGCCCTGGCGGCGTTCGCCAGCTACGCCGGCTTCGGTGACCGGACCGCGATGGGCATGGGCCACGTCCGGCGCAGACTCAGCCCGCCCCCGCAGCAGTGATCCACTTCGGCTCATCGGACTGCCGCCCGGCGTGTCGGGTCGATGAACCGCAGCGGATCAAGGCCAGCCGGTGACGACCGTTGGCCGGGTCTGCCGCGTACGCGGCAGACCCGGCCAACATGGTCAGGGCGAGGTCAGGACGTCAGTGCGAGTAGCCGCGCGTGGCGATCCAGTGCGCCAGGGTCTCGGTGCTCACCCAGTAGTGTTCGGCGCCCAGGAAGGCCGGGTCGGCGATCTTGACAGCGTCGCCGCCCTCGCCGTAGCCGACCACGGTCACGTAGTGCCCGCCCGGGTACGAGTGGGTCCGGCCGTCGACGTCGCTCACCGTACCGATGATGTTGGCCACCACGGCTCGGCCGTCGTCCACGGTCGCCCGCACGTCGTCGCGCAACTGGTCGATCTGCGCCTGGCTCGCCTTGGACGCCTCGATCGCGGTGGTCCGGTACTTGTCGTCGCCGGTGAGCTCGTTGAGCACCCGGGTGGTGTCCGCGGCCGAGTCGGTGCCGGCGACCGTGGTGCCCAGCCTGCTGGCCACCTCATCCTGCGACAGTTCGCGGCCCTGCGCGGTCAGCGCGATCCGGGTCGCGGCCGGACCGCAGTAGTAGAAGTTCGGCTGCCGCTCGTAGCGGATGTCCAGCAGCCGGCCCTCGCTGGACCACCCGCCCTGGTCGGAACTGGCGGCAGTGGTGGTCAAGCTCGTGGTGTCCGAGGCCGGGGCAGCCTGGGCTGCGGCAGCCGGACCGGCCACCACACCGCCGACTACCAGCAGACCGGCGACGGACATTGCGGATCGGTGAAGAACGGTGGTCATCTGCGGATCTCCGTTCCGGGAGGGTGCGGAAGATCCGGGCACTGATCGTCTGGCAACGGCCCGGACCCCGCGAACGGGACAATCGGTCAGTCGGTGCCCAGCGCGGCGGTCAGGGCTGATACCACGCCCATTCCCGACCGCGCCCAACGCCCCGCGTGCGGAAATCACAACGACGCGTACGCCACGGGACGCACCGGGTAACAACCGCAGCGGGGCGGCCGACATTCCGCCGTCCCGCCAATCAACCGGAGATCAACCGCCGATCGCCGGTCGCTCGGCAACATCGTTGAAGATCTGGTCCTCGAACGCGAGCAGCGTCGAGCCGACAGCCTTGATGAATGCGAAGTTCAGCCCTCCGCCGACCACCGCTCCGACGATCGGCACCGCCTTGCCCAGAGTGCGCGCCGTGAGCCGTTTGAGCAGTTCCTGCGCGACCCGCAGGGCGAGGAACTCGACGCCCTTGATGCCCAGTTCCACCCCGATCGAGAGTCCGACGATCTTCATGAACTCGGGGAAGCTGACCGCGTACCGCCCGGTCCGGTGGTAGATCACCGCGAGGGTGACCCGGAACTGCTGGGCGATGGTGTTGGCGAGGTCGGCGGGGATGCCCAGGGCCAGCGTCACGCCGCCGCCGAGCCCGGCAGCGGCCCCGGTGCCGGCGGCCAGACCGGCACAGTAGTTGATGTAGCCGTTGATCCCCATCGAGTCAACTTTTTCCTTGATTTTGAAGCCGTCGAGGTTCTTGTGGACGAACTGGAAGGACTTCGCCAACGCACCGGCGGAGTTTGTGTTCACCGTGACCACCTGACCCGCAGATCTTGTCGTCAGACCATCGGATGCCGACTGATCGATCGGCACCTCGACGGTATTCGACGACGAAGCCCAACGGCGAGAGCAGTACGTACAAGAACGACAGTCAGCCGTACCGTCAAACCGCCGGGCCGGGCAGGTCAGCCCGGCGAAGGACCATTGTCGACGAACCGGAAGTATGTCGTGAGCGTCGCGTCGCCCAGCTCTTCGAGGATCAGACCCCGGGTGGCGGAGTGCTGCAGGTACGCCGAGGCGCTGCTGATCGCGTACGACGGTTCCCCACCGTCCCGTTCCACTGCGCTGATCGAGAAGTGCTGCCGCGGCTCGGACGCCACGCAGTCCGCCGCGACGACGGTCAACGGGTCCGAGCCCGACGACCTGACCTGCCAGCACGCGTCGGAGCCGTCCGGGTTCGGTTCGGCGGCGCGGATCCGGAAGGTGTCCGCCCCGGCCGGTTCAATGACGAACAGCCGCCGGCCCTCGGTCCCGTCGACCTCGCCCAGCGGGCCGTCGTCGAGCAGCGACACCGCCGACTCGAACGCGTCGGTACGCACGATCGCGACCTGGCGGTCCCCGGACAGCAGCGGATCGTCCCCGACGGAGGCCGGCGCCCCGGTCGGCGCCCCGGTCGGCGATCCAGTCGACGCACCGGACGGCGCACCGGACGGCGATCCGGACGGCGATCCGGACGGCACGCTCATTGTCGGGCCGGCGGGCCCGACCGGCAGCTGCGGTGCGGCGGTCACCAACTGGATCGCAGCGACGCCCGCGCCGACGGCTCCGACCAGCGTCACCGCCAGCGCGGCGGTGGTGGCACGTCGGCGTCGGCGCAGCGTCTCGCCGCGCCGCCGGATGTCCGCCGCCGGGGCGAGCCGGCCGGTCTGCCCGGCCCGCCGGGCCACGTCGCGCAGCGTCTCGTCGAATCGGTCGTCAGACGGCACGGCTCCGCCCTTCGTCGCCGCTGGTGGTCAGGTGTACGGCCAGCGCCTTGCGGCCCCGGGCCAGCCAGGTCTTGATCGTGTTCGGGCTGGTGCCGGTCTCCGCGGCGATCTCGGCGACGCTCAGGCCGACCAGGTGGTGCAGCACGACGGCCCGGCGCTGGTCGACACCGAGCCGGCGCAACGCGGCGACGATCGCGACGTGGTCGGCCGACACCTCGTCGGCCTGGTGGCCGTTGGCGTCGCGGCGGTGGGCGCGCAGTCGGTTCACCGCCTTACGCCAGGAGCTCACCGCGATCCGGTACGCGACCGTGCGTACCCAGGCTTCGGGGCTGTCACAGTCGCGCACGGACCGCCACCGGTCCCACGCGCGGGCGTACGCCTCCGCGACCGCGTCCTCGGCGTCGGCCCGGTTGCCGAGCACCACGGACAGGTGTCCGAGCACCCGTTGGGCCGACGCGGCGTAGAAGGCGTCGAACTCGTCGGCGTCACGCATCCGTCGTGCTCCACCCGTCACCTGGTCGTTCCTGCACCGGTCACCGGGTCGGCGCCGGCCCGTTGTCGGTGAACCGGAACCCGTCCGGGGTCGGCGAACCGTCGCCCTGCTCCTCCAGGATCAGCCCGGAGCGGGCCGACGTGCGCAGGTACGCCGACCTGTTGCTGATCATGAAGGTGTCGTCGGCGCCGGTGTCGGCCGCGACGATCGCGAACCGCTGCCGGGGGTCCCCGGCGTCGCAGGCCGCACCCTCGACCGACAGCGATCCCCCGTCTCCCGGGTTGCGCACCCGCCAGCAGACCGGGTCACCGGCACCGGGACCGCCGCCGGTCGCCTGGTACGACTCGATCAGGAACAGCCGCCCCTGCAACGGGACCACGACGAACAACTGGCGGCCCTCGTCGCCGTCGACCTCGGCCAACCGTCCGTCGTCGGTGATCGACAGCCCGGACTCGAACGCCTCGGCCCGCACGATGCTGACCTGCCGGGTGCCGGACAGCACCTGCGGCAGGCCGCCCGTGGGTGCCGTCGGCTCCGGCGGCGGTGCCAGGCTGGCGGTCGGGGTCCCGGTCACCGTCGTCGGGTCCGGGTCGGACGTCGGCGTCGCGTCACCGGCCGGTGCGTTCGTGCCGCACGCCGCCACCGCGCCGGCCAGCACGGCGATTCCCAGACCTGTGATCCATCGGCTCGTCACCACGGTTCTCACCCTCATCCGCCTGTCGGTGACCCGGCAGCGACGGCTACCCGCCCACCGCCGCCGGGTCCGGTCGATGTTCTCGATTCGACCGACATACCCCCAGACGTGTGGCGGCGGCGCCCGGTTTCAGCCATGCACATGGACTTGCGGCGACCTGGCGCACGTGCGCAGCCTTCCCCGCACCGGTCCGTCAGCCGCGCGGAGCTGGCACCTGGCCACCGTCTCCGTCACCTGCCGCGGTGCCGTTCGTCGCAGCCGAATAGGCATTACGACCGCCCTGGTAGGGGCTTTGTGGCAGTACGGACGACCGTACGCCCGCCGGACCTCCTGCGGCCGCCGGCCTGACCGGGGCAGGGCGAGCGGGCCGGGGCAGGCGGGCGACGTCGAGGGCCCGCAATCTCATCGCGGGCTTCTCGACAAGATGCCACGACGGTACAGCGAACAGCATCGTACCGATTACCGACAACAGGATGTACGATGACATGCCGTACTCGGCCACGCCGACCAGTGCCAGAACTTGCTGCACCGGGAAAGCATAGATGTAAATTCCGTACGAGTAGTCCCGCCCACGACCGACCCGTCCGAGCCGTCGCGGAAGCGCAACACCCAGATATATGAGCAGGTACGCGTAGGCTGGCAGTCCGACAACGACGAATCCGCCCCACAGTAGGCTGATCGCGAGCAGGACGGCCGCCAACACAGCCAGCCGGCCGTCCATCGGTATGCGATGCATATAGCAGCGGACGACGGCGCCCAGCACAAAGAGGAAAGTCAGATACAGTAGCCAGTCAGAGGCGAACGAGCCGATCAGCGGAAACGGGCCGACCGCCCCGACGGGAGCTGGCCGGAATGCCCATGTCGAAGCAATTGAAATGTCACGAATAATCAGTGCATAGCCGAATATCAGGATTGCCAGCAATGCCCGCGGGGCCAGGCGCAGGACCGAAGTCACACTGAGGACAGCGACCAGGCCATAGCACACAAGTTCGTACCGCAAGCTCCACAGTGATCCATCGAACGCGCTCGGCCCACCCATCATCTGACCGAACGGAGTAGACGACAACAGTCCCGATATCGGGTACTGCTCCATAGCGGTGAACCAGTTGACCGCCAGGTAGGAAAATGGACCTTGAGGATGACTCCAGAACCCTCGCATCGTACCATTCTCGTACAGAGCAACCAGCGGCGCCACCACAAATGCGGTGACCAGTAGACACACCCAGAATCCGGGAAAAATCCGAAGCACCCGATGCCAGGAATACCGCAAGACCGAGTGCTTGAGCGCACTTCCCGTGATCAAGAATCCGGAAACCACGAAGAATCCCTGGACCGACAGCGAACCGAGCTCGCTCTGCCCAGCCGATATTCCGTAGCCAAGGCTCGCCGCGCCGTAGCCCAGCGGCCAGGCATGCGCCACGAGGACACCAAGGGCCAGGGCCAGGCGGATCAGCCCGAACGAATTGCTGTCCGGCACGTACCGGTCGGCAAGGCTCGGCAGACCGCGACACATCGCCGCATGCGCACTCAACACGGATCTCCTCAAGGCCGGACCGCCTCATTGATAAAGGCCGGGGTCTCCCGCTGGCCACGACGACCCCGACACGGGGACAATCAGGTCGTCCCCTTACCGAAAGAACCTTAATGCCCACAGACTGACGAGTGGACTCGATTCCAAGAACGACATGCCTTTCTTCGACGAAGCAGGTTGACTAACATGAAAGGCCGTCCGATATCAGCCGTGCCGGGAAACTTCCCGGCACGCGCGGTCGGCCAGGCGGGTCGTCTCCGGCAGCCGGTAGTGCGGCGTCAGGCGCAGGGTGATCTCGGTCGCCTGGGCGATGTCGATGAGATGCCCGGCCGACACGTACACCGGTCTGACGCCGGTGCGGGTGCGCAGCACCCGGCCGACCACCTCACCGTTGTCGACCAGGTCGGCCCAGCCGCCGCGCTCGGGTGGCACCTCGCCGTGGGTGCTGACGAACGCCGTCTTGGCCACGCCGAACGCCGGGATGCCGGTGACCACGCTCAGGTGGCTGGCCAGGCCGCAGCGGCGCGGATGCGCTACGCCGTACCCGTCGCAGACCAGCAGGTCCGGGCGGACGGTGAGCCGCTCGAGGACGGTGAGCAGGACCGGAACTTCGCGGAACGCGAGCAGGCCGGGAACGTACGGGAAGTCGCAGACGCCGGTCGCGGTCGCGCTGGCCACGACGGGCAGGTTGTCCGCCAGGTCGAGCACGACGACGGCACCGGCGAGTCGGCCCGCCGACGACGAGTCCGATTCGTACGCGACGTCGACGCCGGCGACGAACCTCGGCGGATCGACCATCGGCTGGTCGACCCGTACCCGGCGGGCCAGCTCGCGCTGGATCTCGACGGCCTCCCGCTCGGTACGCGGTGTCGCCGCCGTCACCGCTTCCCCGTCCCGCGCGTGGCCGGCGGAAACGGCCGGTCCAGGCTACGGGCGGCGGCCAGCGGCAGCATCGCGCCGAGGGCCCAGGTCGCGATGCCACGGCCACGCGCCGACGGCCGTACGCCGTAGCCGATGTGCCCGCCGGCGCGGTGCAGGAAGTCGTTGAGCCGGTGCCGCAGCGAGATCGCCCCGAGGTAGGCGTCCTGCTCGACGATCCACCGGTGGGTGGTGTGCACCCACCCCTCGTCGGCGGGCAGCGACTCGTCACCCTGGCGGCGCAGCCGGTCGACCCAGGCGGCGAACCCGGCGGCGGTGTCGACGTCGTCGGACGACCGCAGCCCGCTGCCGTCCTGATGGGTGCCGCGTCCCCACTCGTCGCGGGCGTCGAGCCACGACGCGTACAGCTCGATGGTGGGTGTGATCAGCTCAGGCACGTCGGCAGACTACGCGGCATGGCAATCCGTATCCGCCGGCTCGCCCACCGCCTCTCCCTGCCCTGTCGTTGTGCCACCCGACCAGCTTGACCGCAGGGCTCAGACGCTCGGCGGTGGCGGGGTGGTGGTCAGTTCCCCGCACTTGGGGCACCAGCGGCTCTTGACCCGGAACGAGAACAGCCCTGCCAGGTAGCCGAGCACCGCAGCGCTGGTCAACGCGCAGACATCCATAACCTGTTCCTTCTCTCCAGGGCGGGCAAGACATGACTTCGTCTCGGCGGCGACGGCTCAGGTCACCGGGCCGGGGGCGGCGTCGGGCCGGCAGCCCGTCGCCGACGGTCGATCCAGGAGGCACGCAGGGACAGCCAGCTCGACGGGCCTCGGGCGTACACCTCGGTCAGCAGGGATGCGAAGACCTCGCGCCGCCGGTCGGCCGGCAGGTGCGGCCGGGCCAGCTGTGGTTGCCGGGCGGCGGCCCGGTCCCACATCAGGGTTTCGGCGTGCAGGGCGTCGATCTCGTTGCGGCACGCACCGGTGCACCGGTAGACGCGGGTGGCGGCACGGACGGCCGGGGTCATCGGGGTCCGGCAGTCCGCACAGTGGATCAGTGCGGCCAGTGGGTATCCGGCCGGGTCGGGGTAGTCGACCATCATCAGCCGCCGCCGGTCAGCCACGGTGGGCGGCGACGGTGCGGCCGAGTGCCGCGCGGGTCTGCCGGGCCAGGTCGACGATCGGCGGCCAGCCGTGGTCGACGAGGGTGCGCAGGTCGTCGTAGGCGTGCGGCGGCGCACCGTTGAGGATGTGCCGGTCGAGGCCGCAGGCCCAGGTCAATGCCGCCAGACCCTGATCGGTGACGGGGAGGCGGCGGCGGGCGCGCAGCGCGGTGGCCAGCCGGACGGCGGGCCAGCCGGCGGTGTTCATGTCGGTGGGCACCCACCGTTCGCCGCGACCGACGAGGCGGCGGCGGGTCACTTCCCGGCGTACGTGGCCGGCGCGGGCCAGTCGGGTGGCGACCTGCCGGACCGCGGTCTCGCTGAGCAGACCGACCCAGGTCTTCACCGGTTGCGGGGTCGGCGCCGCGCTGATCTGGGCGAGGATGCCGTGCACCAGGTCGTCGGGCGGGGCGACGGTCGCGCCGACGACGACCAGGCCGCGGCGCACGGCGATCCGCTGCGGGTAGAGCAGTTCGGCCAGCAGCGCGGCGGCCAGGCCGTGGCTGAGCGCGCGGGGGTGCAGCAACGGTCGGCCGTGCAACCGGTGGTGGGCCATCCGGAACAGGTCGTCGGCCAGCGGGTACGTGGACATTAGGCAGGCTCCTCGGCAAAGTGCTCAGAACAAGGGGCGTGGAATGCCGCCCGCCGCCACGCCCACCTCGGCAGCGACGACGGGCGGCGGCGGGCGATGGACAGGCCGACGAGCCGCTCGATCCGGCCAGCGTCGACCGGGCCCAGCCGGCAACCACACGGCCCCCGGTACGCCCGACCACCGTCAGTGGTCCGCAACGGTTGCATCCGCCGCCCACACGCCGCGCACATCAGGACCCCACGTAGCGGCCACTGTTCTCCGGCGTGACGCTGGCTAGTTTTCGCCGCCGGCAGAGAGTCGCCCTCGCTGATCTCAGACATCGGTTCTCCTGCCGTTGGTGAAGGACAAGGTGGGCGGACTCGGTGGCCTTCACAATGGAGGGACCTAGATGCGCGTGGATTCGCGCAGGTAGGCGGTGACTCGGACGGCTGCACCCTCGGCCTGCTCGACCAACGTCCGTAGCGGCGAGTGCAGGACCCGGTCCGCTAGGTCGCGTGCACCGTCGGCCTGGTCGAGGCCGGCAAGGTGGAGCCGGGTCTGGGCAAGGGCACGGTGTACGCGCTCCATCTCCCTGAGCATGTCGCGGGCATGGCTCATCACTACCACCTGATCATGACGTGAGCACCTTGTGTAAGGTTGGATTGGTACCAACCTTTGCAGTGCAGCCAACGACAGTCAAGACTGCAAATGAGAAACGTTGGAACCAATCGAGGAGACCGTGGCCGTGCCACCGCTGTACCGCAAGATCGCAGACGAGCTACGCGAACAGATCATCAACGGCGTGCTCAAGCCAGGCGACCACCTGCCGACCGAGAGCAAGCTGCAGGATCTGCACCGGGTCTCCCGCAACACCGTGCGACTCGCCACCGCGGTCCTCATCAACGAAGGCCTGGTCGAGTCGATGCCCGGCCGCACCGGCGGCATCATCGTCCGCGACCGAGTCACGCTCGCCTTCCATGCCAGCCGCGCAGAGATGCCCGGACCGGTCAGCGAGTCCGACGCGTGGTTCAGCGAGGTCCGCGACCAAGGCCACGAACCTACCCAGACGTTCGAGCTACGCATCGCGGAAGTGCCGGACGGACTGGCAGAACGCCTCGGCGTGCCCGCCGACTCACCAGCAGCCGTCCGCCGCTGCGTACGCGCGGTCAACGGCCAGCCGTCCTCGATCCAGGACACCTACTACCCGATGGACCTCTGCGACCAGGTACCCGAGCTGCTGTCGCCACGTGACATCCCGCAAGGCACCACCAGACTCCTCGCCGAACGCGGACACCCACAGATCGCCTACGACGACGAGATCATCGCAGCGATGCCAGCACCCGACGAGGTGACGACTCTCGCCCTGGCCGCCGGCACACCCGTCCTCCGCTGGCTCCGAACCGGCTACACCCCGGACCGGCCCGTACGCGTCAGCGTCTCCACCTTCGCCGCCGACCGCAACCGGCTCCTGTACACCCTCGGCGACCCCGACGTCATCGCCAAAGTCCGTGCCAGCGAGGACCCGCAATGATCATCCGTCCCGCACAGCTCAGCGACGTCGACGTCATCATGAGCTGGCGACGCGAACGAGAGGCATGGCTCGCAGCTCGGGGAGAAGACCAGTGGTCGATCCCACTACCCCGGTCTGCCGTCGCCGCGACCGTCTCCGCCGGGCAGACCTGGATGGTCTTCGACGGTGAAACCCCGGCCGCCACCATCACCCTCACCGCCTACGTCGACGTCGACGGGCTCTGGAAACCGGACCGCGACCCCGAGGCTCTCTGGTACCCGGAAGATGACCCGGCCGACGCGCTCTACGCCGCGAAAATGATGCTCCCGCTTGCTCGCTCCGGCGACGGCATTGGCACCGAGCTCCTCGACTGGGCAGCCGGCAGAGCCTACGATGCCGGCCTCACCTGGCTACGCCTCGACGCATGGACGACAAACCAACGGTTACACGCCTACTACCGCGACCAAGGATTCCGACACATCCGCACCATCGCCACGCGCGTCAGCGGAGCCTGCTTCCAACGCCCCGCCCAACCGTACGAACCCGGCCGCCGACTAAAAACCGAAGTCGGATAACCCTGCCTTCCTAGCCTCGATCGTTCACGGGGGTGCCCCGGGTGAGCTCGGCGCGTTCACGATCTTCGACTTCGAGGAGGACAGCCACTCCCCCGTCGTCTACGTGGAAGGCCAGGCCGGCGGCCTCTATCTCGAACGTGACGCGGACCTGCGTCGGTGTAACCTGGCGTACAACCACATCACAGCCGCCGCGCTCAGCCCGCCCGAGAGCGCCAAGCTGATCACCGCCCTGACCTGCGCCACGGGTTGACCGACGAGGAGCAGCACGTGACCCCCGACCTCGACCTCAGCACTGCCGTCTGACACAAGAGCAGGAAGTCATCCGCGAACGGTGGCTGCGTCGAGGTCGCCAACCTGGGTCAGGCGTACGCGCTCCGCGACTCCAAGAGTCCCGACGGTCCTGTCCTCATCTTCACCCCCGAGGAGTGGGACTGTTTCCTCGACGGCGCGGAAAAGGGCGAGTTCCGCCAGCTCTGACCGCAACCCGCGACCGTCTACCCCGCAGGCACCTCCGCCAGGTACGGCGAACAGCCACGCCATCGGCTGGCTCGCACCTGCCAGCGTCTCCACCTTCGCTGCTGGCAACAATCTGCCGTCCTTACTTACTCAGCGATGCTGGCGTCACCGATTGGGACCGAGCCCAGCGAGATCCAGCGCGAATTGCGGCCCGAGAAGACGATTAGCGGTCGATCTGACCCCAGCCCGTAGCGGCCGCAACCAGATTCTAGTCAATCACCCAATCGGCAGTCTTCGTGGGGCGAGACCCATCAAACATAGCCCTCAGCAATCCTTGAATCGATTCAGCATAGCGATATACCGACGCGTCGCGACCAGCAAGCAAGGAGCCCTCGTTGGTCATATAGATTGTGAAATGAAATCCGTCCACACCTACCGGACACAGACTTTTCCCAACAACAGAGGAGCATCTATCAGCGATGCGCGCATCGCGATGCGTCGCAACAACAGTCGGATCAAAGGTGGTCCAACACGACGACTTCTTGCCGTGAAGGATGATACTCGGCTCATGCTCCAACCCTAGAAACCCAAACTCTCTCAAGAAGTCTAAGGCCGGTGCCGACATAACAAACCCACACGAACGCAATAGCTCAACCAAATCGCCAATATCCACATTCCTACCCGGTCCCCAACCGGCACATCTCAGAATGCCAAGAAGATCAGCAGGCAACGAGTTCATTCGCGAAATCTCGACAGGCCCGCGGCACCGGCCAACCCAGCAAATCCGGTCATGCTTCCGAAGGGCAATGAGGACCGTCGCACTGTCTGACGACGCAAGAGACTGCGACACCGAAACTCGCAGACTACGCCATCGGCAGGTGAACCACTTTTACCCGATGGTAGATATTCCATAGTGCCATCTTCCCGTTCTCGCCATAAAGCGCCAAGAAGTCATCGTACGCCTCAAAAATCTGACCAAGAACGGCAACCATCGCAAACATTCAGGTGGTGCGCGCTGGGATTCCGCGTGGTGGCATAGCGTGATGGCCGGTTGGTTGGTGGCCGCCGGCTGATGTTGACCTGGGTGGGGTGGGGGTCAGGTGGGTGCGGGTAGGTTCGGCATCCAGGGTCGTCCGAGGATGGCGTCGCGCAGGACGGCCATTTTGTCGAGGCCGTTCTTCGCCGCGCTGGAGACGTAGCCGAGGATCTTGTACCGATCCTTGGTGCGTTGCTCGCTGGTGAGCCGCCCGGAGATCTTCTGCTGGATCTTCGCCGGTCGCAGGTCCCGTTCGGCCTGGTTCGACGTCGGCGGCACCAACAGGTCGTCAACGAAGCGCAGCACGTCGGCACGTCGGTCCCGGAAGACTTCCAACAGCAGGCGGGCTTTACGCTCACCCGGCCGGTTGCCGATGGTGCTGGTGTCGGACAGTCCGACCAGCACGCCGTGGTGCAGCCGGTACAGCAACTCGGCCTTCACTGTGGGGTCGATGCCCGGCCGGTTCTGCTCACGGGCCGTGTTCGTCTCGTGGATCAGCGCGCGCAGCGCGTCGGAGATCTGCTTCGGCCAGACCGCGTCGGGGTACACCTCGGCCGCACCGTCAAGATCACGTAACAGGTGAGCGCAACACAGTTGGTGGACCAGCGTGCCCAACTCGGCCGAGTCGTAGTTCCGGTACCGGTCGTGCACGACCACCGAGCCGGTCAGGTCCTTGACCACGAACGCCGTGAACGTGGCCAGGTCCCGGTCACCGACCTGGTAGTGAGTCCACAACTCGGTACACGCCACGAGCAGGTACTTCTCGGCCTTCTTACGGCCCGGCCTCGGTTTCTTTGGCCCGACCCGCAGCGGCGTCTCGTCACAGCACACCGCGTACGCCAGGGTGATCAACATGCGGATCCGTTTGTCGACCTCGCTGGTCAGCGCCGCGACCCGGGTCAGCACGCCGTGCACGAACCCCGGCGACGGTGTCGCACCGGTCAGCGACCGAAGCATCTGTACACACCGCTGCACCGGGATGAAATGCACGACCATCAGATAGACCGCCCACGCCTGCAGGTTCGGGCCGTACCCCACCGGACCGGCCCCCGCGCCTTCCGGCCGGGCCGCGGTGTGCAGCTTCCCGCACCCACACCGCACCGCATGCTGGTCGTACTGGGTCAGCGTCGCGGTCATCAACGGAACCTCGACCTGCTGATACCGGTCCACCACACCCAGATCCCGCGCGTCCACCAACTCCGCGCCGCACCCGCAACTACCCTCGGGGAACCGGTCCCGCCGCTGATCAGGAGCATCCGACCAGGCCAGGCTCGACCCCGGCGCACCCCGCTGCCTACCCCGCGTACCCGCCGGGGTGTCCCGCTTCTTCCTCGCCGCAGGTGGCGTACGCCCCGGATCATCATCCTTCGACGGCGGAGACGACGAGTTCGACGAGTTCCGCGACAACAGATGCTCGACCCGCGCCAGCCGCACCGCGAGCGCCTCGTACGCCGCCGTCAACTCCGCGATCTGCGCGTCCTGCTCAGCAATCCGAGCGTCCTGCGTCCGTGCCAGCGAGATCAACTCTTCACGAGACAGATCCTCCGACACCGACACGCCAAGATCAAACCACAACGGACAGAACGGCGTCGAGCCGGTCGAACCCCGTCACTCAACCCGCGCTGACCGTCACTCTTCGCGCACCACCTGAATGTTTACCAACCATCAGGATGACGTGGTTCGAAGCAGCCAACCCAACTGGCACAAGTCCTTGTCCGACGCGACCTGCATAACCATGAACCCTGGTTGGGCTTACTGCCCCAGCCTCGATCCACCGACGCGGTTGCCGCTGAATGTTGGTTGATCATTTCTGTATTGGGTGGTGCGGCGGGCGTGAGGGAGTCGCCGATCACGTGATCGGCTTGCTCCGAGGGTGAGTGTTCGGGGTGGAACGGGATTGTGGCCTGTGGTCGGGCCGCCTGGTTTCGGCTGGTGGGGTGTGGTCAGCCGGGTGCCGGCTGGACGGCGGTGAACAGGTTGTCGAACGCCGCCTGCCAGGGCCAGTACTCGGGCAGGTGTAGGTGGATGGTGCGGGCCCGGTGGGCGAGGCGGGCTGCGACGGTGATGATCCGGGTCCGGATGGTGGCGGGTCTGGCGGTCGACCAGGTGCCCGCGGCGAGGTGTCCGGCGGCGCGGGTGAGGTTGTGCGTGATCGCGGCGCAGGTCAGCCAGGCGTCGTTGGCGCTGAAGTGTCCGGAGGGCAGGTGGGCGAGGGGGCCGGCGATCAGGTCGGCGTTGACCTGCTCGATGATCGCGTGTTGCCGGTGCTGGGCTTCGGCCTGTACGAGGGTGTACGGGCTGTCGGTGAACACGGCGTGGTACCGGTAGGTCGGTAGGAGTTCGTCCTGGCCGGGGATCTGTTGCGGGTCGTCGCGGCGGACGCGGCGCACGATCAGCCGGGCGGTCGCCTCGTGTCGGGTGCCGGCGAACGCGGTGTACGTGGTTTCGGCGATCTGCGCGTCGGAGATCCACCGGCCGGCGTCTTCGTCCCGGACGGCCTGCGGATAGGTGATGTCGACCCACTGGTCGGCGGCGATGCCGTCGCACGCGGCGCGGATCTTCGGGTCGATGCGGCAGGTGACCGAGGACCGCACGCCACGACGCCGGCAGCCGCTGATCACCGTCTTGGCGTAGAACGCCGAGTCCGCTCGCACCATGATCTCCCCCGAAGCGCCGCATGCCCGGGCGGTCGTGATGGCCTCGGCGATCATGGTGGCGGCGCCCCGGGACGAGCCGGCGTTACCCGACCGCAGCCTCGTGGCGGCGATCACCGGCGCGGACAGCGGGGTGGACAGCGTCGCGACCAGGGGGTTGTAGCCGCGCAGGTAGACGTTGTAGCCGCCGACCTTGGCGTGGCCGAACCCGATGCCCTGCTTCTGCTTGCCGTACACCCGCCGCAGCATGGAGTCGATGTCCACGAAGCACAGGGTGTCGGCGCCGGTCAGGATCGGTGCCCGGCCGGTCAGACCGATCAGGGTGTCGCGGGCGGCGGCCTGTAACTGCCGTACGTGCCCGTGGGTGAACGTACGCAGGAACGACCCGAGCGTCGACGGCGCGTACACGCTGCCGAACAGCGACCGCATGCCACCGTGCCGGGCGATGTCGAGGTCGTCGATGCTGTCCGCGCCCGCGAGCATCCCCGCCACGACCGTGGCGACCTTCCCGGCGGGGTTCGCGCCCTTGTCCGTCGGCAGCCGCACCCGGTCGGCGACCGCGTCATGCAGACCGGCCTGCTCGGCCAGGCGCATCACCGGAACGAGACCGGCACACGACACCAGATTCGGATCGTCGAACGTCGCGCGCACCACCGGCGCGTCCTGGCGTATTCTCACCTGCGAGGTGCCCTCTCGAACCGAGCGATAGAAGCGTCAGAACTCCTATCCTTCCAGTTCAGAGGGCACTTTCTATAGCCGGGGTCCTGCCGGTCCGACCTTCATCGGTGGATCGAGGCCCAGTGGCACGAACCGCGTCGAGCACACATTCATCGAAACCGCCCAGATCGCCACACTCACCGCCGAACTCGGCCGCGTCAACAGCGAACTGGCCGCCCTGGCGACCACCCGCACCACCCTGCGCACGCTCGCCGCCACCGAGTTCACCGCCGACGACCCGACGATCGCCAGCACCCCCTACCAGCAGATCCTGGAAGTCCTCGCCGCCACACCCGCCGGGATGCGGGCGAAGGGCATCTGCCTCGCACTCGGCGTCGAGCCCTCACCGAAACACGTCGAAGGCACCCGCGCGAAGCTCAAACGCATGGTCAACCGCCGCGTCCTCACCGAAGACGAACCCGGAGTATTCACTCTCGCCCCGAAAAGGACGTAATCTTCCGAACTGCCCTCTCAGGCGGTCCGTGCACACTGCGGATCTCCGAGAATTCATGATCGCAATAGATCAGCCGCGACAGCAAGCCAAATGGGCGACTGCGTACATCAGCGCCACAGGTCATGCCATGTAGTCGCCCGAAGAATGCATTCCCACTGTACCCACTTAGCCCAATACAAGAAGCCCCGATCCAAACACACACGATCAGTTAATCGCGCCGAATTCCTCCTGGATATTGCGGAGCTGATCGTTATTCAAATGGCGCACATCCCAAAGCAACTCCGCCACCTGACGTATTGCGACATCCACAGGTATTTTAACGTCAACCGGCTCGATATCAAGAAGCGCCGCCAACTCATCGCCCCGTAGGGCGAGCACAGCCGCAAAACCAGCCAGAAAGTCCGGACTAAGCTCCTTACGGCCAGATCCAAATGCATGTATTGTCGCCGACGATAGTGGCCCAATTCCGGCAAGCCGGTACAGCATTTTTACGGAGTTTAGGTTGTTCAGATTCCGGTTACGGAGCATGCCCACGATGACAGATCCCGGACCATAAGGGAAGTTGTCGCGCTTGCGCACCGTCAACGCCACCGAGTCCCGCCTTGGCACCGATCTCGCCACCCTGAGGAGCTGCTCAAGTCGCTCGGCGGGCAGACGAAGAGCCGTTCTCACAAGATGATCCAAGACCGGACCAGCCGGAGCCGAAAGTGGCGCAAGGTTGCTAGGAACTTCGATGCCAGCCACCACGAAGAGATCCGCCGCGTGCATGTCAAGCACACGCGCGAGTCGTTGTAGGCTCGACTGACCGAGCACGTCACCCTTGATGGCCGCATCGACCATCAAGGGATCCACTCCGGCGACTCGCATCAAATCGTCGAAGCTCTGGCCGCGAATCCGCGAAAGCCGCTCGATCATCGCCAAGAAGTTCACAGAATCCGCCATCCATAACCATGATTCATCGACAAACTAGTACCCCTCAATCATAGACCTGTCCACAAGTCTCACTCGAGAATATCGTCCCAATCCGCACTTCGAGCACCCCGGAACCCGTTATTTTCGAGAGCATCCCTGGCGACGTCCGAGATTGGTTGATAACCCGGGATTGCATTGTTCTGCGAATAATGGCCAGACCAGTTGTCAAACTCGGTTATACGGCCCTCCTTGACCTGGAAGTGCCCGGCCATGAAAACCGGCTCACCTTCCGACAGACTAGTGTGGCCAGCTGTTGCATCGATCGCGTGCATGTCAGCGCTGCGCATCGACCGTACTGAACCATTTCTCATTACCACGTAATGATGGTCACCATCTGACAAGTTTCGACCATTTTCGTTGAAGGCCGACCGGGGAAGCGGACCTTGCGGCTGATGGTCAATGGCCGATTCGGTCCGGAAGGTACGAGTCGGTTTGATCGGCCCCGTGCCGCAGTTGTGGACGAGGACGGGGTGGTCGCCCGCGATGACATGGTACGTGTGGGTGTGGGCGACTGTCAGGTCGCGCATCTCCCGCTCGTCCCGGCGTGTCTGGACCGACACCACCGTGACCTCGCCGCGACCCGCCACCCGCAGCTTGGCACCCGGCTTGAGGTCGCCGGCGTTGACCCATGCCTGCCGGTTGTCGTCCCAGAAGGGATGGTTCGGTGTCGTCTCCACCACGGTGGAGGTGCCGTCGCTGGTGCGGACCCGGACGTCGGTCAGCTCGCGGTCGGTGTTGCGGTGCAGTTGGGTGACCGGTTTCGGCAACGACGTGCCGGACACCGGGTCAGTGGCCACCACCTGGTCGCCGACATTGATGTCGGCGATGGGGCGGGTAGTGCCGTCGGCCATCAGGACCCGGGTGTCGGGGGCGAAGCTGTGCGTACGACAACCCGGACCTGATCCACCGCCGGCGGTGCTGCCGCCGCGTCCCGGTGGAGCCCGCGCGGGGCCTGCACCGCCGCCCTTGCGGCCGATCAGGTTGAGTCCCGGCACCGACCCGAGGGCGGCGGCTCTGAGGTCGACGCGTCCGGTGGTGGCGGCCTGGGAGATGACATCGGAGATGCCGTTCTCCACCGCGTCACTGGCCAACCGGGCGGTCACCCCCGAGCCGGCCTTGGCGGCGATCGCCGTACCGACCTTCGCCGCGATCGCCCCACCGGCACCACCGGCCAGGCCCATGATCGCCCCCGTACCGAGCGAGCCGAGCGCGTCACCGACGGAGTGGATGTCGCCCTGCGCCACATCCTTCGCCAGGTTGATCAACGCACCCGCGCCCACCATGCAGGCGACCGCACCGGCGCCGGCGGTGACCGCCGTGCACGCCAGCCCGGCGACGACGGCGCCGGCGATCGCGGCGACCTCCAGGATGGTGTCCTTGTGCTCCACCACCCACTTCTTGGTGGCGTTCGCCGCGTCCTTCACCACGGTGACGGTCTTCTTCACCACCCGGGTCGCTTTCGCGGCGACCTTCTTCGCCGCCTGTTTGACCTGGGCGACTTTCTGTTTCACCTTCTGTTTCGCCTTGGCGACCTTCTTCGCCACGTACTTCTTGGCCTGGTTGACTTTCTTCTTGACCGTCTTCTTCGCCTTGGCGTACGTCTTCTTGACCTTGTTCTTGACCTTGGCGGCCTTGGCCTTGACCTGGTTGACCTTCTTCTTCGCGGCGGTGGTGACCTTCTTCGCCGCGGTCTTGGTGACCTTCTTCGCCTTCTGGTAGGCGGCGCTGCCGTAGCTCGACACGCTGGACACCGCCCGGCGGGTGACGCTGGACACCTTCGACGTCGCCTTCGACGCCAGCTTCGCCGCCGCCTTCAACGGGTTGCCCCAGTGCCCGGTCGGGTCGATCGTCGTCAACGGCGTGCCGTCGCCGTACTGGTAGCGGTTCGCGGCGATCGAGTCCGGCACCGGGCTGTTCGCGGCCGAGTCGCGGGTGTCGAACTGCCCGGTGTCGGTGTTGTACCAGCGGGCGTGCATGTTCACCCGCGACGTCACCGCGTCGGTCCACTCCGACTGGTAACCCAGACTCCCGACCATCCCGGTACTGGCGACCACCTTGCCCAACGGGTCGTACGTCGTCGCCCCGGCCAGGGTGGTGCCGGTCGTCGTGAACTGACCCACCACGTCGGTGTGCAGATCCGTCCACACCAACCGCTGCGTCCCACCCGCCGTCCCGGCCACCACCTCACCCGACGGCCCCCGCACATACGTCGCCGTGTCATCCGCCGCCAGGTCGTTACCGACCCCGGTGTACACGAACCCCGGCCGCACCGCCCGACCCAACCCGTCATAGTCGTACGTACGCGCCGGCCCACCACCGCCGGTCTGCTGGCTGTGCACCTGACCGAACGCGTCGGCGGTCGTGGCGACCGTGCCGGCGGCGGCGAGGGTGCCACGGGCGGTGTACGTGTACGCCGTCCCGTCGGCGGTCAGCAGCCGGTTCCGCTGGTCGTAGGTGAACAGCTTGACGCCGTTCTGCACCCGGTTACCGGCCTTGTCGTACGCGTACACCACGGTCGCCGAACCGTTGTTCCACGACGTCAACCGGTCGGCCAGGTCGTAACTGTAGGTGTTGGTGACGGCGGCACCACCGAACCCGGTGGTCGTCTTCGAGATCAGGTTGTCGTTTCCGTCCCAGCCGTAGCCGATCGCCGCGATCTGCGTACCACCGGAGGTTTCCAACCTGTCCTCGGTGAGCCGGTGCAGGTCGTCGAAGGTGAACTCCCGGCGGTTGCCGGTGCCTCCGTAGGTGATCTGCGAAACCTGGGACAGGTTGTTGTACGCGTAGCCCATGGTCACGCCGGCGGTCGGGTTGGTCAGGCCGGCCAGCCGCCCGGCGGTGTCGTAGCCGTAGCTGGTGGTGCCGGCCGCGTCCTGCCGGCTGGCCAACTGCCCGCTGCCGTTGTACGTGAACGTCGAGTTGCCGACCGGGCCGCTGATCGACAGCGGCAGGTCCCGGTCGTCGTAGCTGATCGTGTTGGTGCCACCGCCACCGGAGAACTCGGTCATCCGGCCGCCGAGGTCGTAGTCGAAGACCCGGTCGACGGTCGTCGCCTCCGCGCCGGAGCCTTCCTGACGCAGCAGCTGGCCCATCTCGTCGTACTCGCTGCTGATGGTGACCCCGCCGGGCAGGAACTGGGTCACCGGTCGGCCGGCGGCGTCGTAGGCGACGCTGAACGTCCGGTCGGCCGCCGCCGGGTGCGCGGTGGTCGACGGCTCGATCTGCTTCTCCGGCAGATGCCACGGGTTGTACCCGGTCCAAAAGGCGTTGCCGCGCCCGTCGGTGAACCGGGTCCGGTTGCCGGACAGGTCGTAGCCGAACGTGGTGACGATGTCGTCGGAGCCGGAGATCGGCTGGGTGTGCTTCGTGAGCGCACCGGTGGCGTCGTACTCGAAGGTGGCGGTGGTGCCGCGCCCGTCGGTCGCGGCGGTCACGTTGCCGGCCCGGTCGTAGCTGGTGGTCTCCCGCACCAGCTGCACGCCGGCCGCGTCGTACATGGCGGTGGCCAGGACCCGGCCGGTCAGATCGTGCTCGACGTCGCTTTGACATCCTCGCCGCCCTAATCGGCGGCGATTCCAGCCACGCTGCGCGTGACACGCGCAGTGTTCTGGTGGGTTACCGTTTCACCGCGCGGTGCCGGGACGGGTCCCGGTCCTACCCGCGCTCCACGGTCGTTGAAGTCCGCCTGCCCGGCGGCCTTGATGTTGATCGCGGCGTTGACGTCCCGGTCGTGGTGACCGCCACACGGACAGACCCACGACCGGACGTCCAACGCCATCTTCTCGTTGATCCGGCCGCAGTCCGAGCACATCCGGGTGGACGGGAGCCACCGGTCCACCCGGGCGAACGTGCGTCCGTATCTCGCGGCCCTGTACTCCAGCATGGCGACGAACGACGACCATCCGGCGTCGTGGACGGACCTGGCAAGCCGGGTCCGGCCGAGACCGGCGACACACAGGTCCTCGACGTACACCGCTTGATTCTCACGGATGATCGTCGTGGACAGCTTGTGCTGCCAGTCCCGCCGGGTGTCGGCCACCCGGGCGTGCGCCCTGGCGACCTTCACGACAGCCTTCCTACGGCGGTTGCTGCCCCGCTGTTTGCGGGACAGGGCCTGTTGCAGCCGTTTGAGCTTGCGGGCCGCGCGGCGCAGGAACCTCGGCGCGGCGACCTTCGTGCCGTCGGACATGACCGCGAAGTGCGTCAGCCCCAGGTCAATGCCGACCTCCGAGTCCACCTCGGGCAGTGGCTCGTCCGTGGCCCGCACGACGAACGAGGCGAAGTACCGCCCGGCCGCGTCCCGGATGACCGTCACGGACGACGGGTCCGACGGCAACGACCGGGACCAGCGGACCGTGAGGTCGCCGATCTTCGGCAGCCGCAGACGGCCGTTGTCCAGGACCGTGAACCGGGAGTTACGGGTGAAACGGATGGCCTGCCGGTTGTCCTTACGGGACCGGAACCTCGGCGGCGCCACCGTGCGGCCTTTACGTCTGCCCGACACGGAGTGGAAGAAGTTGCGGTAGGCGGTGTTGAGGTCCGCGAGGGCCTGCTGCAACACCACGGCCGACACCTCGCCCAGCCACGCCCGTTCCGGAGTCGTCTTGGCCCGCGTGATGACCCGCTTCGACAGCTCAGCGTCCGACACGTACGGCAGACCCTGCTCGCGTGCCGTCTGCCGTGCGCGCAGCCCGTCGTTGAACACCACCCGGGCGCATCCGAACGCCTTCGCCAGCGCGATCTGCTGGCCGGGTGTCGGGTAGACCCGGAACTGGTACCGGAGCTGCACGAACCACACGATATCATGTTGGTCTATGGCAGAAGGTGAGGGTATCCGTACCGGCAGGCACTGTGTCTTCGCGATGCATGTTCATTTGGTTTTCGTGACGAAGTTCCGGCACCCGGTGTTCGCCGACCGGCACCTGACCCGGATGGAACAGATCATGCGGGACGTGTGCCGCGACTTCGAGGCCGAGCTGGTCGAGTTCAACGGCGAGGACAACCACGTCCACCTGCTGGTCGACCACCCACCCAAAGTCGCCGTTTCCCGCCTGGTCAACTCACTCAAGGGCGTCCCGTCGCGCCGCCCGCGGCAGGAAGTTCCCCGAACTCGCCCGCCACTACCACCGGGCCAACAAACTCTGGTCGGGCTCGTACTTCGCCGGCTCCGTCGGCGGCGCACCACTGAGCATCGTGACGCAGTACATCGAGCAGCAGAACCGGCCAGTTTAGAGCACTGCTCGGGCCCTGGCGGCCCTCCCAGCGCGGGCCTTCACCCCCGGCCTGAAGGCCGGAGCACTGGCCCGCATTCCGGTAGCCGCCGACGTCGTAGCCGAACTTGGTGACGTTGCCGAGCGCGTCGGTCTGCGCCACCGGCCGGCCGCCGTTGACCAGGATGCACGACTGATGGCACGGCGCATGGCCGCCCTCCCCCGTGTACAAAGACTGTCCGACGTTGATCACGCCGACATCGGACAGTCTCCGACGGCGCTAGCGGATCGCACAAGCATCCGTACGGAGGGTTGACTTAGATCAACCCTCGGCGATTTAATCCCGGGCTCAGTCGTCGGCCGGGTCACCGACCGCAGCCACGACCAGGTCGCGTACCCGCTGCTGGATCGCGGCCGGCTCGGCGTCGGACACCACGGTCACGTTGCTGGCGTCGCCCGCCGACTGGCCCTCGGCGACGAGTACGAAGTCGACCTGCGGGTAGCGGGTGGCGTCCCCGACCGTCGCGGCGGTCGGCGCCTCGCCGACTGCCAGGACCAGCTGACACTGGCTGCCAGCGAGGCTGGCGAGGTATCCGGCGGCGTTGTCGGCGGTCTGCGGCCCGTTCACTTCGAGGAACTGCACCCTGGCCCGGGTCTGCAACGAGGCGTCCTGCATGCCGGCCCAGACCGGTGCGGCGGCCGAGTCGGTCACCCCGGCGGCCCCGGTCAGCAGGCACGCGGTGACGTCACGGTACTCGCGGGCGCGGGGCTCCTCGGGATCGTCCGGCCACAGCACCACCGTCAGCAGCACCGCCGCGACGACGACCAGCCCGGCACCGCCGGCCAGCAGGGCGATCCGCTTGCGCCGCTGTCCATCCTGGTGGTCCTGCGTTCGCTGCCCGTCCCGACCGCCCTTGCGCTTCGTCACGGTCGCACCCTACCCGCACCGGAACACAACGGGCGTACCGTCCACACTGATCCGCACCATCGGTCAGCTGTCGGCACCGGGTCCGCCGATGGTCGGGCCGGTCGGCCAGAGTGCCGTCAGGTCGGCCGGGGTCAGCGGGCCCTGGTACGCGGCCCGCAGCACCGCCGTACGGGTCTGCGGGTCGCCCCGGTCGGCGAGCGCCACGAACCAGTCGACGCCGGCCGGGTACGCCCACAGGTACGACCGCAGCTGCGGGTCGACGCCGCGGTCGGTCAGCGCGTCGCCGATCTCCTCGTCGGACCAGAACGGCACCCGCTGCCGGGCCCACGCCACGCAGTCGGCGACCGGCACGCCGTCGTCGACCGCCCGGTGCAGCCCGGCCCGGACCAGTTGGGTGTAGTGCGTCACCCGCACCCGTGCCACCGCCGCCGCGTCGTCGCCGGTGACGAACAGCGGCAGCGCCTGCGCCAAGCCTTCCAGCAGCACCTGGGTGTCCGTGTGCACCGACAGCAGGCGGACCGCACCGTCGTCCACGGTCGACCATTGGGCGTACCAGCTGGCCGACTGCAGAGCGTGGCCGAGCACCTCGTGCAGCGCGAACACCCGGGCCTGCGTCTCGGTGAACTCGGCGCGCTGCCGGTTCAGCCGCAGCCGGGCGGCGGAGCCGGCCCCGTCCAGCCAGTACGACCAGTAGGCGTCGACGTCGACCCGTTCGATTGTCAACTGGTACGGCGCGGCGGTGCCGGTCGCCGCGCGTACGAGGGGTTCCAGCTCGGCCGCCGCCTGCTCGATGGCGTCCGGGACGTCCTGGCGACGCAGGATCCCTTCGGCACGGGCCAGTTGGCCGGGGAGCCCGTCGTTCCAGTCGACGCCGAGGTCGGCCAGGCTCGCGCGGGCCCGGTCGCCGACCGCCGCGAGGTGGTCGTCCGGCCAGCCCGCCGCACCGCAGCCCTGGGTCCGCCGGATGTAGTCGGTCAGCGGCAGCCGCTCGCCGAGCATGGCCCGCAGGTAGGTGATGTCCGCGTCGACCCGGGCCCGCAGCCGGTCGTCGGCCCGGCAGTCCGGCTCGTCGGCGACGGCAGTCAGTTCGTCGGCGACGGCGGTCAGTCCGGCCAGTACGGCGAACCGGCTGGTCGCGGGGGTGGGCGGTGGGGCGGCCGGGTCGAGCGGCGCGCAGTCGTAGTCGATCACCGGGGTGGCACCACGTTGGCGCTCGTAGCCGTCCCACGCCCGCAGCGTCGCCTCGACCCTGTCCCGTACCGGCATCGTCGTCACGTTCCCCATCCTGGCGTACCGACTGGCACAGCCAACTTCCAGCTGGGATCCAGCGGGCTGCGGGCAACGGCGGTGAGGGTTGGTCGCAGATCCGCACGACACCCGACAGTGAGCCATCTTCACGAACGGAGAAACGGATGCGACGCGACTCCCGCCGGGACACCACCCCGCGCTACCAGGGCCGCCCGTTGCCCAGGCCGGACGAAGACGTCGTCGACCAGGGCCTCGGCTTCGACCTCGGCACCCTGCTGGGTCGCCGGCAGGTGCTGCGGGCGTTCGGCCTGGGGGCTGCGACCCTGGGCCTCGCCGCCTGCAGTGCGAACACAGCGGCCAGCGGCGGCACCTCGGCGGCGGCCGCGGCCGCTGCGGCGACCGGCGAGATCCCGGACGAGACCGCCGGGCCGTACCCCGGTGACGGCTCCAACGGGCCCGACGTCCTCGAACAGAGCGGCGTCGTCCGCAGCGACATCCGCTCCAGCTTCGGCGAATCCAGCGGAACCGCCGACGGCGTACCACTGACCCTCGAACTCACCGTCACCGACCTCGCCAACAACGGCACCCCGTTCACCGGCGTCGCCGTCTACGTCTGGCACTGCGACCGCGAAGGCCGCTACTCCATGTACTCCGAAGGCGTCACCGACCAGAACTACCTGCGCGGCGTCCAGATCACCGACACCGACGGCAAGGTCACCTTCACCACCATCTTCCCCGCCTGCTACACCGGCCGCTGGCCGCACATCCACTTCGAGGTCTACCCCGACGAGGCCAGCATCACCGACGCCGGCAACGCCATCGCCACCTCCCAGGTCGCTCTCCCCCAGGACGTCTGCGACACCGTGTACGCCGAACCCGCCTACGACTCATCGGTCACCAACCTCGCCCAGCTCAGCCTCGACACCGACAACGTCTTCGGCGACGACGGCGGGGCGAGCCAGCTGGCCACCGTGACCGGGGACGTCTCGGCCGGCTACGCGGCGACGCTGGCCGTGCCGGTCGACACCACGACGGCACCGACCGGTGGTGGCGCCGCTCCCGGCGGTGGTGGACCGGCCGGCGGTGGGCCCGGCGGGGCACCGCCCAGCGGAATGCCGTCCTGACCTGCCACGTACTGCCGCCGGGTCAGCCGCCCCCACCGTCGTCCGCTTCGCCACCCCGTAGCCGATGCCACCGTCGTACGGCAGGTCGCTGCATTTCCAGTCCCAGACCACCAGTTTTGCGTGGCATTCAACCGCGGCCACCGGCGGATCTACGAACGCATCGCCGCGCACGACCCGGAAGGCGCCGCGGCGGCGATGTTCACGCACATCACCGAAGCCTGGCTCGTCCGCCGCAGCGGGTTCGGCGAACCGGTCCGGCTGCAACGGTAGGGCCGGTCCCCCAACATGCCGCTGGCCGGGTTCCCGTACGGGAACCCGGCCAGCGCAACTGTCATCGGTCAGGCGGAGTAGCCGCGCTTGGCGGTCCAGTCAGCCAGCACATCGAGGCCCATCCAGTACTCCTGGCCCTCGAAGTACGGGTCAGCGATCTTCACCGTGTCACCACCATCGCGGTAACCCGTCACCGTCAGGTAGTGCCCACCCTCGTACGAATGCGCCACCCCGTCGACGTCCGACGCCGTGCCCATGATGTTCGCCACCACGGCCCGGTCGTCGTCCACCGCCTCACGCACATCCGCCTTCAGCTTCGCCACATGCTCCGGCTTCGCCGCGGCCGCACCGATCGACACCGTCTCGTACTCGTCACCACCGGTCACCTCGTTGAGTACCCGGGTCGTCTCCTCAGCCGAATCGGTACCGGCCTCGGTCGTCCCCAACTTCTCCGCCACCTCGTCCTGCGACGGGGCCTTACCCTGCGCCGTCAACGCGATCCGCGTCGCCGCCGGCCCGCAGTAGTAGAAGTTCGGCTGCGCCTCGTACTGCACCGCCACCTCACGCGCACCGCCGTCGGCGGCACCCGGACCAGCGGCCTGCGCCACCGCAGGAGCGGCCACCACACCACCAGCGGTCAGCAGACCAGCAACCGACAGAGCAAACTTACGGAAGATCGTGTTCATAGCAGAATCTCCGTTCCGAGGGGAATGAACCGGACACCAGACCACACCGGGTCGATGACCGGTCACGAACGGGACAGAACAGAACACGCACAAGAAAATCGAACTCAAATGATGCGCTCCAACCTGCGCACACCCGCCGGTCCAGGCGGGGGGCGGTCTCACCGGCGCACCGGATACAACCATCCGAGGATGCCCGGCATTCCGCACCCGGCGGGGCCGCGCAGACCCGGCCGCACCCGCACCGGGCGACAGACCAGGCGGACCAGGCGGATCAGGCCCGGCAGATCAGCCCGGCCACTCGCCTACTCGGTCCAACGCCAGGATCCAACGCCGCCCGGCCGGCCGATGTTCCCCCGCGCCCGGCACCTCAGCCACCCGCCCGCCGCGCCGCACCGAACCTCGCAAACGGCGCCTGACGCCCATCGGTGTCCTGCGTCCACCCGAAAACTGATAGCGACCTTGGCGGCGGGTTGCGTACCGTCCGGCGGCATGAGCGCCGAGTTGAGCCCGTTCATCCGCGAGGGACGTATCGTCTCGTTGCCGGCCCGGCAGGCGCGCCGCCGCCCGGTGCTGGCGCACATCGCGCAGGCGTGTTTCGAACGCGACGTGGTCTACGACGAGTCGACGGTCGACGAACGGTTACGCCGCTGGTGTGATGGCGGTGCGGTGGACCACGTGACGGTCCGCCGATACCTGATCGAAGCCGAGCTGATGGCCCGGGCCGACGGCCGGTACTGCCGCAACGCGCTGGCGTTGCCCTACCCGAACACCGCAGAGCGGTACGTGGAGTCGATGGGCCTGAGCTGAGCCGACCGGCCATCAGCTGCCGGCGGACTCGTAACGGCGCAGACCGGATCGGAAGATCAGCGCCGCCACTCCGACGCAGTAGGCGGCGATCAGCGGGGTGAGCCAGCCCAGCCAGGTCGGACCGACCCCGGCGCGGGCGGCATCGCCACCACCGGCACTGAGCACCGCGCTGGCCGGGAAGAATCCGACGAAGGCGAACGGCAGCCCGACCACCAGCACCAGCCGCACCCCGAACGTGTAGACCGACACCGGGTAGCGGGCCAGGTCACCGATCTGGTGCACCGCGTACGCGAAGATCGAATGCGGACTCTGCAGCCAGAACGCCGACGAGTTGGTGGCCAGGCTGATCGACAGCTTGACCGCCATGCCGCTGGCGAACAGCCCCAGCCCGCCGACGACCAGCGCCGGGGTCCAGGCGACGTCGACCCGCCACACCGCCCAACCGAACATCGCCCCACCGGTGACCAGGTTGCCCAGCCCGTTGATACCGACGTCGTCGCTGAGCACCTGCAGCACCACCGGGTAGGGCCGGACCATTTTGTAGTCCAGCTCCCCCTTGTTGACCAGCCACGGCAGCCGCCACACGCCCTCGAACAGCAGCGGCCCGACCGCGTCGGAGAGCACCACGATCGAGTAGATCAGGACCACCTCGGCGAACGTCCAACCATTGACCTGCGGCACCCGGGAGAAGACCGCGCCGAGAAATGCCAGGCCGACGAGCTGGGTCAGCGCCGACCCGGCGACCAGGATCCAGAAGTCCGCCTCGTACTCCAGGGTGGACCGTAGGTGGGCACCGAGGCTGCGCCGGTAGAGCCGCAACCCCCGGCGCAGGCCGGTCCGTGATCGCATGATCAACCCCCGTGTACGGTCAGTTGGCGCACCGCCGACCGCCAGGCCAGCCGGGCACCCCACCACAACGCCACCGTCCACACCGCCTGAATGCCGATCAGCAGCCAGGCGTCGGATCCGGTCGCCTGGCCGAGGTAGATCGTCGCCGGAGTGAACGTCATGCCGGCGAACGGCAGCACCGCGGCGATCGCCTGCAGCCAGCCGGGCAGCAGGGTCAACGGCACCAGCGCCCCGGAGAACAGGTTGGTGATCGCTCCCCGGGCCAACGAAACGCCAAGAATGTTCTGCGTCCAGAAGCACAGCAGAGCTGTCAGGTAGACGGTGGTGAACCGCAACGGCAGCACCAGCAGCGCGCTGACCGCGAACAGCGCCGCCTGGCCGGGCGGCGGCACCGGGACCGGCCCGGTGACCGCCAGCACCACGGCGCAGACCGCCAGCGAGAAGGCAACCTCGACGGCGGCGATGCCGAGCGTCTCGGCGAACCGGGCCCGCTGGTAGTCGACCGGGCGGGTCAGGTCGACCGCGACCATGCCATCGCGGATCCGGGCGGCCATCTCCCAGTCACCGAACGACATCAACGACAGTAAACATTCAGGTGGTGCGCGAAGAGTGACGGTCAGCGCGGGTTGAGTGACGGGGTTCGACCGGCTCGACGCCGTTCTGTCCGTTGTGGTTTGATCTTGGCGTGTCGGTGTCGGAGGATCTGTCTCGTGAAGAGTTGATCTCGCTGGCACGGACGCAGGACGCTCGGATTGCTGAGCAGGACGCGCAGATCGCGGAGTTGACGGCGGCGTACGAGGCGCTCGCGGTGCGGCTGGCGCGGGTCGAGCATCTGTTGTCGCGGAACTCGTCGAACTCGTCGTCTCCGCCGTCGAAGGATGATGATCCGGGGCGTACGCCACCTGCGGCGAGGAAGAAGCGGGACACCCCGGCGGGTACGCGGGGTAGGCAGCGGGGTGCGCCGGGGTCGAACCTGGCCTGGTCGGATGCTCCTGATCAGCGGCGGGACCGGTTCCCCGAGGGTAGTTGCGGGTGCGGCGCGGAGTTGGTGGACGCGCGGGATCTGGGTGTGGTGGACCGGTATCAGCAGGTCGAGGTTCCGTTGATGACCGCGACGCTGACCCAGTACGACCAGCATGCGGTGCGGTGTGGGTGCGGGAAGCTGCACACCGCGGCCCGGCCGGAAGGCGCGGGGGCCGGTCCGGTGGGGTACGGCCCGAACCTGCAGGCGTGGGCGGTCTATCTGATGGTCGTGCATTTCATCCCGGTGCAGCGGTGTGTACAGATGCTTCGGTCGCTGACCGGTGCGACACCGTCGCCGGGGTTCGTGCACGGCGTGCTGACCCGGGTCGCGGCGCTGACCAGCGAGGTCGACAAACGGATCCGCATGTTGATCACCCTGGCGTACGCGGTGTGCTGTGACGAGACGCCGCTGCGGGTCGGGCCAAAGAAACCGAGGCCGGGCCGTAAGAAGGCCGAGAAGTACCTGCTCGTGGCGTGTACCGAGTTGTGGACTCACTACCAGGTCGGTGACCGGGACCTGGCCACGTTCACGGCGTTCGTGGTCAAGGACCTGACCGGCTCGGTGGTCGTGCACGACCGGTACCGGAACTACGACTCGGCCGAGTTGGGCACGCTGGTCCACCAACTGTGTTGCGCTCACCTGTTACGTGATCTTGACGGTGCGGCCGAGGTGTACCCCGACGCGGTCTGGCCGAAGCAGATCTCCGACGCGCTGCGCGCGCTGATCCACGAGACGAACACGGCCCGTGAGCAGAACCGGCCGGGCATCGACCCCACAGTGAAGGCCGAGTTGCTGTACCGGCTGCACCACGGCGTGCTGGTCGGACTGTCCGACACCAGCACCATCGGCAACCGGCCGGGTGAGCGTAAAGCCCGCCTGCTGTTGGAAGTCTTCCGGGACCGACGTGCCGACGTGCTGCGCTTCGTTGACGACCTGTTGGTGCCGCCGACGTCGAACCAGGCCGAACGGGACCTGCGACCGGCGAAGATCCAGCAGAAGATCTCCGGGCGGCTCACCAGCGAGCAACGCACCAAGGATCGGTACAAGATCCTCGGCTACGTCTCCAGCGCGGCGAAGAACGGCCTCGACAAAATGGCCGTCCTGCGCGACGCCATCCTCGGACGACCCTGGATGCCGAACCTACCCGCACCCACCTGACCCCCACCCCACCCAGGTCAACATCAGCCGGCGGCCACCAACCAACCGGCCATCACGCTATGCCACCACGCGGAATCCCAGCGCGCACCACCTGAATGTTTGCCAACGACCCGGTGACATAGGCGATCAGCAGGTACGCCTTCATCTGCGGCCAGCTGAACCCGCCGACGCTGGTCCCGGAGCCGAGCAGCACCGCCCAGATGGACAGCATGGCGAGCAGCTGCAGCAGCACCCCGGCCATGCCGAGGACGAAACTCAACGGGTACGCGACCGCGCTGCGGGCCGCCACCCGGGCCAGCGCCCGGTACGGCCGGACACCGCTGGACCGGGCCGGGGCGTCGGTGGCGGCGACCGTGGTCACGGTGCCGGCACCAGCCGCAGCTCACCGGCGTACACCTTGCGGACCACGTCCTCGATGGCCGGCTCGTCGATGCGCAGGTCGCGTACCTCGGACACCGCCGACACGGCCGCGATCACCTGGCCGGCGGTGACCGCGAACCGGTCGAACCGGACGGTGAACTCACCCGGCGTCGCGCCGGCGGCTACCTGTGCGCTGCCGACGGCGGCGGCGACCGTGTCCAGCTCCACCGGGTCGGCCAGGTGCAGGTGCATCGAGCGGTGCCGGGCGAACTGGTCCTTCACCCCGGCCAGCGGGCCGTCGTAGATGATTCGCCCCTGGTCGATGATCACGATCCGCTGGCAGAGGTCCTCGATGTCGCCGAGATCGTGGGAGGTCAGGATCAGGGTGGTGCCGTCGGCGCGCAGCTCCCGCAGGAACGCCCGGACCCGGTCCTTGACCGCGATGTCCAGCCCGATGGTCGGCTCGTCGAGGTAGACCACCCGGGGACGGTGCAGCAGCGCGGCAGCCAGGTCGGCCCGCATCCGCTGACCGAGGGAGAGCTTGCGGGCCACCACCGGCAGCAGCTCACCGAGCCCGAGTACGTCGTCGAAGCGCTCCAGCTGCTCCCGGTAGGTGGCCTTGTCGACGTCGTACAGGTCACGCAGCAGGGCCAGGGACTCGCGGACCGGCAGATCCCACCACAGCTGGGTACGTTGGCCGAACAGCACACCGATCTGTCGGGCGTTGGCGACCCGCTGCCGGTGCGGCACCACCCCGCCGACCCGGACCTGCCCGGCGGTCGGCACCAGGATGCCGGCCAGCAGTTTCACCGTGGTCGACTTGCCGGCGCCGTTCGGCCCGACGTACGCCACCGCCTCGCCCGCCTCGACCCGCAGATCGACGCCGTCGACCGCGACATGGTCGGCGAACCGGCGTACCACCAGGTGTTTCAGCGCGCCGCGCAGACCCGGGTCCTTCACCGGCCGGCGGAACCGTTTGGTCAAGCCATCAGCTTCGATGAAGGCCATGCCCGGATGGTGCCGTACCCGTGCGTCGCCGCCCACCGAATTTCCGGCCGGCGGACCACCATGATCTCCGGCCGGCGGACCACCATGCGGTAAGGGCCGGCATCGCGGTACGGCACTGACAGCGGCGAGGGTAGCCTCACCGCCGTGACGACTGCGTTCGCCCGTCGACAGGCGCTCGGCCTGGCCATGGTGGTCGGGGCCAGCGCCCTGTTCGCGATCAACGGCACCGTTTCCAAGCTGGTGCTGCGAGCCGGGCTGGACGCCCCGCAACTGACCGTGCTGCGGGCGGTCGGCGCCTTCACCGGGCTGCTGGTACTCAGCGTCGTGCTGCGGCCCGGTGCCCGCCGGGTGCGGCTGCGCCGCCGCGAGGTTCCGCTGCTCGTCGCGTACGGGCTGACCGGTTTCTTCCTGGTCCCGATGCTCTACTTCGTGGCCATCTCCCGGCTACCGGTCGGCATCGCGCTGCTGTTCGAGTACACAGCGCCGCTGATGGTGGCGGTCTGGGCCTGGGCCGTGCAGCGCCAGCAGGTGCTGCCCCGGCTGTGGGCCGGGCTGGCGTTGAGCCTGCTCGGGCTGGCCTGCGTGGCGCAGGTGTGGGGCGGGCTGACCCTCGACCCGCTGGGGGTGGCCGCCGGGCTGGGCGCGGCCGTCATGCTCGCCGCGTACTTCCTGATCGGCGCCCGGGGCGTCCAGGACCGGGACACCCTGTCCCTGACCACCTGGGCGTTCGGCGCATCGGCGATCGCCGGGCTGATCGTCCGCGCCGCCACCGCCGGCCTGGACGGCTGGCAGCCGCTGCTCACCCGTACCGAGGGCGGGATGCCGGTCGCGTTGCTCTGCTGCTACGTGGTGGTCCTCGGCTCGATCGTGCCGTACCTGATGATCACCGGCGCGTTGCGGCACCTGCCGGCGACCAGCGTCGGCATCGTCGGCATGGTCGAGCCGGTGTTCGCCGCTACGGTGGCCTGGGTGGTGCTGGGCTCGGGTGAGACGTTGACCCCGGTGCAGCTGGCCGGCGGCGCGTTGGTGCTGACCGGGGTGGCGCTGGCCGAGACCGCCCGGACCGGCGCCGGCGTGCCGCCCGCCGTACCGCCGGCACCCGACGGGCCGCTGCCCCCCGGACCACAGCTGCCGGACGGCCGGCCGCCGTCGGCCGGCGTAGTGGCCGGTGCCGGCGGGTAAGACCGGCGGTATGAGTGCACCGAAGCGGGTCGCCGTCGTCGCCCACCGCAAGAAGACCCTCGGCGGCGGCCTCGACGAGTTGCGCGCGGCGATCGCCGGGCACGGCGCCGAGGACATCGACTGGTACGAGGTGCCGAAGAGCCGCAAGGCACCGAAGAAGGCCCGGCGGGCCGTCGAGCGGGGTGCCGAGCTGGTCTTCGTGTGGGGCGGCGACGGGATGGTGCAGCGGTGCCTGGACGCGCTGGCCGGTCGCGACGCCACCGTGGCGATCATCCCGGCCGGCACGGCGAACCTGCTGGCGGGCAACATCGGCGTACCGGAGGACCTCGGCGAGGCGGTACGGATCGGCTTCGAGGGCGAACGTCGCCGGCTCGACCTGGGCAGGGTCAACGGCGAGCATTTCGCGGTGATGGCCGGGGCCGGTTTCGACGGGCGGCTGATCCGCGACGCCGACCGGGACCTGAAGGACCGGGCCGGCAAACTCGCGTACGTCTGGACCGGTCTGCGCCACGTCGGCGGCGTCACGCCGAGGACCCGGATCAAGGTCGACGGCACGATCTGGTTCGACGAGCCGGCCAGCTGCGTCCTGGTCGGCAACGTCGGCCGGATCACCGGCGGCATCCACGCCTTCGACGATGCCCGGCCCGACGACGGCTGGCTGGAGGTCGGGGTGACCACCGCGCAGGGGGCCGCCGAGTGGGCGCGCACGCTGGGTCGGATGGCGGTCGGGCGCTCGGAGCGCTCCCCGTTCGTCCGGATGACCCGCGCCCGGCGGGTCGACATCCGGCTGGCCGAGCCGATGACGTACGAACTCGACGGCGGCGCCCGGGGTCAGGCCAAGAAGATGAAGGTACGGGTGGTTCCCGCCGCGATCACCGTCTGCGTCCCGGCCTGACTCCGCCCGCCGGGTCGACTGGCTGCCGGGCTCAGCGGGCTCAGCGGGTGACGGTCAGCCCGGTCACGAAGGCCGACCAGGCGGCCGGGCCGAAGGCGAGCAACGGGCCGGTGACGTCCTTGCTGTCGCGGACCAGTACCCGGCCAGGGAGATTGTCGGCGACCTCGACACAGGTGTTGCCACCGTTGCCGGACCGGGTCGAGGTACGCCATCGTGGTGTCACACTCGTACCGCTCATAGTTCCTTCACCAGACCTTCGATCAGCTCACGTGATGCTCGCTCGGGAAGCGCCTCGGTCAGCAGACTGTCCCAGATCCGCACCACCTGCTCCACACCGCTCGGATGGTCCACGGGATGCCCGAAGACCCCGTCCACATGCACCACGTCGTCGCCCTCGGGCAGCGTACCGATGACGAATCCACCGGACATGCCAGCGTACGCCCCAGCGCTGAGCGGCACCACGTACAGCTTGATCCGCCGCTCGTTCATCAGCGTAAGCAGATAGTTGAGCTGCTCGCGCTGTACAACCGTGTCGCCGACGATCCGGCGCAGCGCCCCTTCGTCGACCACGGCGACAAACACCGGTGGCTTCTCCCTGGCGAGCAGCCGTTGGCGATCCAACCGCATGGCCACCTGATCCTCGACCCCGTCTGCGGTGTACAGGCCGGTGCCGGTGAAAACCGCACGCGCGTATTCCTCCGTCTGCAGCAGTCCCGGCACCAGCAACGGCTCGTACATCCGCAGCTTGACCGCGCGGTCCTCGACCGCGCGCCATGACGCAAACCAGCTCGGCGCTTGCTTCTTGTTGATCAGATCCAGCATCTCGGCGAGAAGACCGCCGGTATCCAAGGCTTCGTCAGCACCCGCAGCCAAAGTCATCGTCGGCCGGCGCCGCCCCGTCTCCACCGCCGCAATGGTGGAGGCGCTGTAGTTGATTTTCGGGGCAAGCTGATCCTGCGAGACATCCGCCGCTGCCCTGGCCGCTTTGAAGGCCTTGATCCACATATCGACATCCACCAGCCGATCCGATCAGCAAAGAATGATCGAATCAATACGCTGTTGAGCTCTCGGATGGGCATCCTGTCGAACTGACCGAGGTGCGCCCGTCGTGGTCAGTGCGCGCGCGGCGGAACCTGAATTCGGAAGAGCGCGTGGCGGCGTACCGGGCCGTCGGGCACGTTCGGATGGTCGAAGTCGCCGTCCGGGTCACGGGTCATCCCGATCCGCCGCATCACCGCCTGCGAGCGCAGGTTGCCGACAGCGGTCAACGCGACGATCTCCGGCAGGCCGAGGGTGTCGAAGCCGTACGCCAGGCAGGCGCGGGCCGCTTCGGTCGCGTACCCGTTGCCCCAGGCGTCGCGGCGCAGCCGCCAGCCGACCTCGACCCCGCCGAACGGCATGTTGGCCTCCACCGGGCTCAGGCCGGTCATGCCGATGAACTCGCCGGTCGCCGCCACCTCGACCGCCCACCAACCCCAGCCACGCTGGTCCAGGCCGGCCTGGCAGCGGGCCATGGTGGCGGCGCTCTGCTCGCGGGTCGCCAGGCCCGGGAAGAACTCGCGCACCTGAGGGTCGGCGTTCATCGCCACCCACGGCTCCAGGTCGGACCCGCGCCAGTGCCGCAGCACCAGCCGCGGCGTGGTCAACTCCGCCATGCCGGCACTGTAGCGCCGGTGCCGCACGCCGAGACCGTCGAGCCCGATCACCGGCCGGGCAGGAGGATCACCGTACGGCCGCCGCCGACCGGCCCCTCCTGGCAGGACAAGCCGGTGCCCTGCAGCCATCGGCCGGTGACCGCCACCGGATAGGTGACCTCCACGGTCCGGCCGGCGTCGGTGGTCGCCGAGAACCGCATCGGCAGTGGCGCCGCCAACCGGTGCATGATCGTGTCGCAGTCGAAGGTGACCCGTACGTCGACGGATCCCACTCCTCCAGGCCGTACGCGGGTCTGCCCGCCCGTGTCGGCCACTGCCAGGCCGGGGGACTCCGTGTCGAGGACCCGTACGGTGACCTGCTGCGTTCCGGTGTTGACCACGGTCACCTTGGCGTTCAGCTGCCCGTCGCCCATGCTCCACACCTCGCCGGCGAACGCCACCATCGAACCGGCGGTGGCCGCCGCAGCTCGTTGCTGCTGGTAGTCGTTGAGCAGCCAGCCGCCGAGGCCGCCCATGGCCACGCCGGCCAGCAGCACACCGACGAGCCGGCCCGGTCCGCGAAAGCGTCGCCGCGCCGCGCCGCCAACCGGTGCCCCGGGCGCCGTCGCGCTGGTCGGCCGGTCGAGATCGATGAGCCGCCCCTCCGCCGTCACTGGACCAGGTTAGTCGCAACGCCGATCAGTCAAAGACGACGGTGGCTGCGTGCAGCGGACGCATCGTCACCTCCATCGGCCCTGGGGTGCCGGTCGGGCTTGATGCCACACGTGCATCTTGATGCACCTGTGGCATCAAGCCTGCGGAGGCACCTTGGGTCCCCGGGAGCCGGCACGGGGCACTCCGCTCGCGCGGCCGGCCGGCCGCGCGCAGTTCCGGCGTCGATGAGGTACCTGACGTTCGGCTCGTGCCGCAGCGGGCAGGCGTGCAGACGAAGCAGGGCGAGCGGGCAGGGCGGGTGGAGCGGCGAGCGGCTGAGTTCAGTGGCGGAGCAGGCCGCGTACCGGGACCGGGGTGACGTGGCCGCTCGGCGGGCGGGTGCGGTCGAGCTCCAGACCGACGTCGACGATCACCGCCCGGGTCAGCTGCGGCACCTGCGACAGCGGCACCCACTGTGCCAGGTCCGTGGAGCCGCCGACCTCGGGCCGCAACGCGCCGCCGACGACCCGTACCCGGTAGAAGACCCCCAGGTTGTGCCGTTCGCCGCGGCCGGGCAGCCGGCGCTGCGCGGGCACCGTACGGGAGTCGACGCCGAGCAGCGACTCCACCTCGACCTGGTAGCCGGTCTCCTCGGCCGCCTCGCGGACCACCGCGTCGACCGGGTCCTCGGCGTGTTCGACCTTGCCGCCGGGCAGCGTCCAGTGCCGCCGGGAGCCGCCCGGCGAGACGTAGCGGGCCAGCAGCAGCTGCCCCTGGTCGACACAGACCGCGTAGGCGGCCACCCGAAGCCGGTGGGCAGTCATGCTCGCACTCCTCCGCGCTAGATCCGCCACAAGGAGCATAACCACCCCAAATAGGGTGTAAATGATCCGGGCGGCGGCACGATCCGGGCCACGAGCAAGATAGAGGCCATGCAGACACATCCGAACGTGCAGGCGGTGCAGGACGCGTTGAACACCGCCGACGCCCGGGACGGCTCCGGCGCCAGCTGCCGGGTGCGGCTGCTGCCCGACGCGGTGCACACCGCCGCTGCGGCAGCCGCCGCCCTTGAGATCGAGGTGGGGCAGATCGCCAACTCGTTGATCTTCGACGCGGACGGTGAGCCGCTGCTGGTGCTCACCTCGGGCGCACACCGGGTGGACACCGCGAAGGTCGCCGCCGACCTCGGCATCGACGCGCTCCGCCGGGCCACCCCCGAGTTCGTCCGGGAACACACCGGGCAGCCGATCGGCGGGGTCGCGCCGCTGGGCCATCCCAAGCCGGTCCGTACCCTGGTCGACGTGGCGCTGCAGCAGTACCCGGAGATCTGGGCGGCCGGCGGCGTACCCCGGGCGGTCTTCCCGACCACCTACGCCGAACTGCTACGCATCACCGCCGGCACCGCCGCCGAGGTGGCGTGAACGACCCGGTCGGCCGTACGGCCCCGGTGCCCGAGCTGGTCACGCTGCACGTCTGGCGCGTCCCCCGGCGACGGCTGCCGCGAGTGCTGGCCCGGATGGCCGTCGACGCCCGCCGGCTGCGGCGCGTCGACGGCGTACGGTTCGCCAAACTGCTCGGCACCGGGACCGGCACCGGGTTCGGGCCCACCGACGTCGACCCGACCCGGTGGGCGGCGCTGGTGGTGTGGGACGACCCGGCGACGGCGACCGGGTTCGACACCTCGCCGGTCGGGCAGGCGTGGCTACGGATCGCCGACGCGCGGGTCCGCGTCGACCTGCGGCCGCTGCACAGCCGGGGCCGCTGGTCCGGCATCACCCCGTTCGGTGGGCCGGGCGGTGGGCCGGGCGGTGGGCAGCCTGGCGCCGGGCGACCGGTGCTGGCGTTGACCCGGGCTCGGCTGCGGCCCGCGAAGGCGGTCACCTTCTGGCGGGCGGTGCCGCCGGTCGCCGCCGCACTGGCCGACGCCGACGGGCTGCGCTGCCGGTTCGGCGTCGGCGAGGCACCGCTCGGCTGGCAGGGCACCGTCAGCGTGTGGCGGGACACGGCGGATCTGACCCGGTTCGCGTACCGTCACCCGCAGCACCGGGCGGCCATCACCCGGACCCCGGTGACACAGTGGTACGCCGAGGAGCTCTTCGCCCGGTTCGAGGTGCTCGGTGTCGCCGGCGACCGGGCCGTGCTGGGCTGGGCCGGAGAGGACGAGGATGGGACATGCGGTGCTGGCGGCGGATGAGAGGCGGACCCCGATGAGGCTGGTGCCGTGGCTGCCGGACGACCTGCTGCGGCGGCTCGACGACGTGGTCACCGTGTACGGCGAGGCGATGAACTACCGGGCCGAGCTGTTGGAGGTACGCCGGGGCTACATCGCCACCCACGTACGGCGCCCCGGATTCCGGGCGGTCGCCACGCTCACCGCCGAAGGCGCGCTCGCCGGGTTCGGCTACGGCTACCGGTCGGCCGCCGGGCAGTGGTGGCACGACCAGGTACGCGGCGCGCTGCCGAAAACCGCCCGCGGCACCTGGCTTACCGACTGCTTCGAAGTGGTGGAGCTGCACGTGCACCCGCAGGCGCAGGGGCACGGAATCGGCGCGCACCAGCTGCGTACCCTGCTCGGGATGGCCGCCGGAGCGACCACCCTGTTGTCCACCCCGGAGGCCGACGAGCAGCGGTCCCGGGCCTGGCGGCTGTACCGGCGGTTCGGCTACGTCGACGTGTTGCGCAACTTCCACTTCCCCGGGGACGAGCGGGCCTTCGCGGTGCTCGGCCGCACCCTCCCGCTGCCCCACCCGCAGGTAGCACCGGCTGCGGGGGCCGGACCGACGACGGACCCGCAGCCGCGCCGGTCATGAGCGCACGACGGGTGCTGCCCTGGGCGATGTTGGCGCTGCTGGTGCTGGCCCAGATCGGCTACCCGCTGACCGGCGGCGGCACCCGGGCCGGGCTGACCGTCGCCACCGTGGTGATCGGCTTCGTCCTGTCGGTCGGCCACGCCTGGCTGACCCGGGGGCCGCGCAGCGCCGCCGCGCTGCTGCTGGTCACCACCGGCGGCGGGCTGGCGGTTGAGGCCTGCGGGGTGGCGACCGGGTTCCCGTTCGGCGGCTACGACTACGCCGGCACGCTCGGGCCGAAGCTGCTCGGCGTACCGGTGGTCATCCCGCTGGCCTGGACCTGGATGGCCTGGCCGGCATGGCTGGTCGCGGTGCGGCTGGTCCGCCCGGTGGTGGCCCGGATCGCCGTCGGCGCGGTCGCGCTGGCCGCCTGGGACCTCTTCCTCGACTCGCAGATGGTCACCGAAGGCCACTGGACCTGGCTGGACACCGACCCGGCGCTGCCCGGGGTGCCGGACGTCCCGGTCGGCAACTACCTGGGCTGGCTGGCCGTGGCGGCGGTGATGATGACGCTGCTGCAGCGTACCGCCGGGGTCGCCGCCCACTGTGCCGACGGGCCGGTGGACGCCCCGATGTACGCGCTGTACCTGTGGACGTACGCGTCGAGTCTGCTCGCCCACGCGGTGTTCCTCGGACTGCCCGCCTCGGCCGGCTGGGGCGGGCTCGGCATGGGGCTGGTGGCGGTGCCGTTCGCGGTGACACTGATCCGCTCGCGACGGGCGACCGGACCTGCTGGACGCCCGCCGAAGCAGGCGGCTGGACCTGCTGGACGCCCGCCACGGCGGGCGACATGACCTGGTGGACGGCGGCTACGGCGGGTGCGCTCGGCATCGTCGCGGTGCTGCTGGCGCTGACCGCGGCGACGCTGGTCAACACGCTGCGCTGGCTGCGCCGGCCCGGCCCGGCAGCCCGGGTGACCGAGCCGGTGTCGATTCTGCTGCCACTGCGTGACGAGGCCGAGCGGGTGGCTCCGTGCCTGCGGGCGCTGCTCGCCCAACGGCAGCTGACCGACTGGCGGATCGTGGTGCTCGACGACGGGTCGACCGACGGTACCGCCGAGGTGGTCGCCGAGGTGGCCGGCGACGACCCCCGGGTACGGCTGATCACCGGCGCGCCGCTGCCGGCCGGCTGGCTCGGCAAGCCGCACGCCTGCCAGCAGCTTGCCGACGCGGTCCCCGCCGCACCGGCCGGGGTGCTGGTCTTCGTGGACGCCGACGTGGTCCTCGCCCCAGGGGCGGTGGCCGCCGCCGTCGGCACCCTGCGGTCGGTGCCGGCGCAGCTGCTCAGCCCGTACCCGCGGATCGTCGCCGGGTCGGTCGGCGAGCGGCTGGTGCAGCCGCTGCTGCAGTGGAGCTGGTTGACGTTCCTGCCGCTGCGCGCGATGGAACGTTCGCCGCGTACCTCACTGGCCGCCGCCGGCGGGCAGTTCCTGCTGGTCGACCGGGACGTGTACCGGCGGGCCGGCGGGCACGCCGCCGTGCGGGACCAGGTGCTGGAGGACATCGGGCTGGCCCGTGCGGTCAAGCGGGCCGGTGGGCGGATCGCCCTGGCCGACGGTTCGGCGTTGGGGACCTGCCGGATGTACGGGTCCTGGCGGGAGTTGTCCGCCGGCTACACCAAGTCGCTGTGGGCGTCGCTGCCGTCGCCGGTCGGCGCGGCCGCCGTCGTGGCCGGACTGTTGACGTTGTACGCGGCCCCGCCGGTGTTCGGCGTCGTCGGGCTGGCCGGGCTGGCCGCCGGGGCCGGGCCGGCGGCGGCGGTGCTGGTCGCGGCCGGTGCCGTCGGGTACGGGCTGGGGGTGACCGGACGGGCGCTCACCGCCCGGGCCACCGGCGGCCGGGCGATGCCGGACGGATTGGCACATCCGGTCTCGGTCACGCTGCTCGGCTGGCTCGTGATCCGGTCCTACTATCTGCGCAAGCGACGGCGCCTCGCCTGGCGTGGTCGCCCGGTGGCCCTGCCCTGACCGGTGGCCCCTGCCCTGACCGGCGTGCCGTGCGGTCGCGCCGGAGCCGAACAGCTGTGAGGAGGAGCGCCGATGAGCCGGGTGGTGGTGATCGGCGCCGGGGTCGGCGGGTTGGCCGCCGCGATCCGGCTGGCCCACGGCGGGCACGACGTCACCGTCATCGAACAGGCCGACACCGTCGGCGGGAAACTGGCCCGCTGGACCCGGCAGACCCCCGCCGGTGCGTTCACCTTCGACACCGGGCCGAGCCTGCTGACCCTGCCGCAGGTCTTCGCCGACCTGTTCGACAGCACCGGCGAACCACTGGAGAAGGTGCTGGATCTGGTCGAGCTGGATCCGATCGTGCGGCACCGGTTCCCGGCAGGGCCCGGCGGACTGGGCGGGCGGCCCGACCCGCGCTGGCTCGACTCGTGCGCCGACCCGGCGGCGTTCACCGAACGGATCGCGGTGGCCTTCGGCGACGAGGCCGCCGACGACTGGCAGCGGGTGTGGCGGCGGGCCCGACGGATCTGGGACGCCTCCTGGCGGGACGTACTGCGCCGGGAGGTCGGCTCGCCGCTGGCAGTGGCGCGGATGGCGTACCGGCTCGGCGACCTGGCGGCGGTCGCGCCCGGCCGCAGCCTGCGCGGGATGCTGCGTCGCGAGGTCCGCGACCCGCGGCTGCGGACCCTGCTGGAGCGCTACGCCACCTACACCGGCGCGGACCCACGGCGGGCGCCGGCGGCGCTGCTCGCGGTGCCGTACGCCGAGTTGACCTTCGGCGGCTGGTACGTGCGGGGCGGGCTGGGGGCGCTCGCCGACGCGCTGCTGTCCCGCTGCCTGGACCTGGGCGTGGTGGTGCGTACCGGGTCGACGGTCACCGCGATCGACGCGGCCGGCGGCCGGGTGCACGGCGTCCGGGTAGCCGGCGAGACCCGTCCGGTGCCGGCCGACGTGGTGGTGGCCAACGTGGACGCGTCGCGGGTCTACCGGGAGCTGCTGCCGCACGCCCGGCGGCTGACCCGACTGGCCGACCGCAGCCTCGGCGGTTTCGTGCTGCTGCTCGGGGTGCGCGGCCGTACCCCGGAGCTGGCCCACCACACGGTGTTCTTCCCGCGCGACTACGACGCCGAGTTCGACGCGGTGTTCGGCGATCCGGGACGGGGTCGGCCGGCCCGGCCGGCCACCGACCCGACGATCTTCGTGACGGTCGCCGACGATCCGGCGGCCCGCCCGGACGGCCACGAGGCGTGGTTCGTGCTGGTCAACGCGGCCCGCCAGGACCTGTCGCTGGCCGGGGTGGACTGGCACCGGCCGGGTCTGGCCGACGCGTACGCCGATCAGGTGCTGCGGGTGCTGGCCGACCGGGGGGTGGACGTGCGGGACCGGCTGCTGTTCCGCGAGGTACGCACGCCGGCGGACCTGGCCGCGGCGACCGGCACCCCGGGCGGGTCGATCTACGGTACGGCCGGCGGGCTACTGCGGCCGGCGAACCGGGCACCGGCGGCCGGAATGTTCCTGGTCGGCGGGTCGGTGCACCCCGGTGGCGGGCTGCCGATGGTGACCCTGTCAGCGCAGATCGTCGCCGACCGGATCGGCCCGGCCGGCCGCTGAACCAACGCCCAGGACCGTCAGGCCAGGGCGCGGCGGACGGCGGTGAACAGTTGGCTGAGCCCGAACAGGCCGAGCAGCACCCAGACTGCGGTGGCCAGGGTGAGCACCCCGGCGGCGAGATCCGGCGCGATCAGCGCGGCGGCACCGGCCAGCAGCAGGCCGACCAGGGCGATGCTGACCCGGGTCGGTCGCTCCCCGACCGTCACCGCGCCGATCTCCCGCATGCCGGCCGCCGCCGCCCGGGCCCGCAGGTACTCGTGCAGCCAGGACAGCGTGCCGGCGGCGACGACCAGCAGGCCGGGGGCGCCGGCCAGCCAGAAACCGAGCAGCCAGAACGCCTCACCCGCCCGGTCGGCGAGCGAGTCGTAGACGTAGCCAAGCCGGGTGGTCCGGCCGGTGACCACGGCCAACGCGCCGTCGACGGTGTCGGCGACCGCGGCCAGCAGCACCAGACCGGCGGCGGCGAGCAGACCGGGCCCGCCGCGCGGGGCGAGCACCGGCACCCCGAGGCAGAGCAGCACTCCGGCGGCGGTGACCGCGGTCGGGCCGACCTTGGCCCGGCCGAGCAGGTCGGCGACGGCGTGCGCGGCGCGCAGCCAGTACCGCACCACCGGGGTGGCGGTGCGGGGGTCGAAACCGCCGTGCAGCCGTGCCCAGGTGACGGCGTAGTCCTGCCAGTTGAGCCGGGTCTCCACGACAGCTCAACCGCTGCGGGACGGCTCGGGTGGCGGGCCGGTCACGCCCGGGAGCCGGCGGCTACGTTGAGCCACACCTCACGGGTGGCCGTCGACCGGTTCATGGTGATGAAGTGCAGGCCCGGCACGCCCTCGTCGATCAGCCGCTGGCAGAGCTGGTTGGCCTGGTCGATGCCGAGCCGGCGGACCGCGTCGGCGTCGTCGGCGACCCGGGCGAACTGGGCGGCCAGCGCCGGCGGGAACGGGGCCCCGGACAGCTGTTCGGAACGCTCGATGGTCGCCAGTTTGGTGACCGGCATCACGCCGGGCAGGATCGGGGTGTCGCAGCCTGCCGCCGCGACCCGGTCCCGCAGCCGCAGGTAGTCGTCGGCGTCGAAGACCATCTGGGTGATCGCGAAATCCGCACCGGCCCGGCACTTGCGGACGAAGTACCGGGTGTCGGTGGCGATGTCCGGCGAGCGCGGATGTTTGTACGGGAAGGCGGCCACGCCGACGCTGAAGTCACCCGACTCACGGACCAGCCGGACCAGGTCCTCGGCGTAGCGCACCCCCTGCGGGTGGGCCACCCACTCCCCGGTCGGGTCGCCGGGCGGGTCGCCCCGCACGGCGAGGACGTTACGCACCCCGGCACCGGCCAGCCGGCCGATGACGTTGCGCAGCTCGGCGACCGAATGGTCGACGGCGGTCAGGTGCGCCATCGGCAGCAGGGTCGTCTCGGTGGCGATCCGTTCGGTGAGGTCGACCGTGGTGTCCCGGGTGGTGCCACCGGCGCCGTAGGTGATCGACACGAACGACGGCCGCAGCGGCTCCAGCTCGCGGACCGCCTGCCAGAGCAACTGCTCGCCGGCGGGGGTCTTCGGCGGGAAGAACTCGAACGAGAAGGTCGGCTGGCCGGCGCGGATCAGCTCCCCGATCGACGGCTGCGAGCCGGGGAGTACGGACGGTAGACCGAGAGCCACGCAGCCGACTGTACCGGGTGGCCTGCGGGCGGCGCATCGACCAGCCGATAGCGTCAGGGAGTGGCAGACAGCATCACGGTCGCGCCGACCGACCGGGCCGACCTGCGTCGACGTGTCGACCGGGCGTTGGCCGACTTCCTCCAGGGCCGGCGACGCTGGCTGGGCGACGTCGACGAGGCGCTGCTGCCGGTGGCCGCGGCGATCGAGGACTTCGTGCTCGGCGGCGGCAAACGGCTGCGGCCGGCGTTCGGCTACTGGGGTTACCGGGGAGCCGGCGGCGGCGACTCACCCGAGGTGGTCGCGGCCCTGGCGGCGCTGGAGTTCGTGCAGGCCAGCGCCCTGATCCACGACGATCTGGTGGACGGTTCGGACACCCGGCGCGGCGAGCCGTCGATCCACCGGCGGTTCGCCGCGCACCACCGGCGCAGCGGGTGGCGCGGGCCGGCGGACGGCTTCGGTGCCTCGGCGGCGGTGCTGCTGGGCGATCTGTGCCTGGTCTGGTCCGACGAGCTGCTGCACGGTGCCGGGCTGACCGACGGGATGCTGCGGCGGGCCCGGCCGGTCTTCGACGAGATGCGCACCGAGGTCACCGTCGGGCAGTACCTGGACGTGCTCACCCAGTTCACCGGCGACACCTCGGTGCACCGGGCCACCCAGGTGGCCCGGCTCAAGTCGGCGAAGTACACCGTGGAGCGGCCGCTGCTGCTGGGCGCGGCGTTGGCCGACGCGCCGGCCGCCGTCGCCGCCGGCTACTCCGGGTACGGGTTGCCGCTCGGTGAGGCGTTCCAGCTGCGCGACGACGTACTCGGGGTGTTCGGCGATCCGGCGCTCACCGGCAAGCCGGCCGGCGACGACCTGCGGGAGGGCAAACGTACCTTCCTGGTGGCGTCGGCGTACCGGACGACGTCGCCGGCCGGGCGGGCGTTGCTGGACGACCGGCTCGGTGATCCGGCGCTCGACGCCGACGGGATCGAACGGCTGCGCGAGGTGATCGTCGCCAGTGGCGCGTTGGCCGTCACCGAGGCACGGATCACCGAGCTGACCGAGCGGGCGTTGACCGCGCTGGGGCCGGTGCCGGTCGAGCCCGAGGCCGGGCAGGTGCTCCGGGATCTGGCGGTGGCGGCGACCACCCGTACCGGCTGACCGCCGCCCACGCCAGACCGGCTCAGCTCAGCCGGTAACTGTTGGCGAAGTTGTTCGGGCTGCACGTGTTGAGCCGGTTGGTCACCAGGTCGTAGGTGTACCCGGACGGGACGGTGCAGGTGGAGATGTTGTCCCTGGGCAACCGCAGCCGGTAGCTGTTGGCGAACATGTCGAACCTTTCCCTTGACAATCCTCCCCGCACTAAGGGACGGGGATTCCCTGGGTCGCCCCAGGGGGTTCCTGCTTCGCCGACGACCGCCCCGTCCGAGAGGAGGACTCCCGGTGAGGTCTTACACCGCCTCCACAGGCAATCACGGAGAGCCCCTCCGCGAGAATGTTGCGGGCCGCGTTGACGTCCCGGTCATGGGCCTGCCCGCACCGGCAGGTCCACGACCGGACCGCCAACGGCATCCGGCCAGCCAGTTCGCCGCAGTCCGAGCACAGTCGGGTCGACGGGAACCAGCGGTCCACGACCACCAGATCGCGGCCGTACCAGTCCGTTTTGTACTCCAGCATGCTGCGGAACTGCCGCCAGGCCGCGTCGGAGATGGCGCGGGCCAGACGGTGGTTGGCCATCATGGTGCGGACGGTCAGGTCCTCGATCCCGATCGTTTGGGTTTCACGAACGAGCCGGGTGGTCAACTTGTGCAGGTGGTCGCGGCGGCGGTCGGCGATCCGGGCATGAACCCGGGCCACCGACAGCCGGGCCTTGGCCCGGTTCGCCGAGCCTTTGGCCTTGCGTGCGAGGTTCCGCTGGGCGCGGGCCAGCCGCCGCCGGTCACGGCGTTCATGTCTCGGGTTGGGGATCTTCTCCCCGGTGGACAGGGTGAACAGGCTGTCGAGGCCGGCGTCGACCCCCACCACGGCAGTGGTGGCCGGGGCCGGCTCGATCCGGTCCTCGCAGAGCAGGGAGACGAACCAGCGGCCCGCCGGGTCCTGCGACACCGTCACCGTCGACGGCGCCGCACCCTCCGGCAACGGTCGGGACCACACGATGTCCAACGGATCGGACATCTTCGCCAGGGTCAGCCGACCGTCGCGCCACCGGAACGCGCTGGCGGTGTACTCCGCCGACCGCCGCGACCGCTTCCTCGACTTGAACGTCGGGTACCGGGCCCGTTTCGCCCAGAAGTTGGCGAACGCGGTCTGCAGGTGCCGCAGCGCCTGCTGCAGAGGGACGCAGGAGACGTCGTTGAGGAACGCCAGGTCGTCGGTCTTCTTCCACCCGGTGAGCATCGCCGACGTGGCGTTGTAGGTGACCCGTTCCCGACGCAGGGTCCACGCCTCGCTGCGGGCGGCCAGCGCCAGGTTGTAGACCAGCCGGACACAACCGAACGTCCGGGCGAGCTCGGCGGCCTGCCCGGGGGTGGGGTAGAAGCGGTACTTGAACGGGTCTACGCATTTGATCGGGGTGAGGTGGTCGCTTGACCGCGTTGCGTGACGGCAACTGGTTGCAGACAGTGAGGCTCGGTCTGGCCGGGTCGGGCGTGTCGTAACGCAGGCGTACCCGCGACATCCAAGATCATGGTTCTTGTCTAGGGAATCATGATGAGTGGAAGGTCGCGGGTACGTGGTTCAGGATACTGCCGTGGACGCCCTGTTCGGGTTGACGGGTGTGCGGGTCGTCGAGGTCGACACCGAACCCGACGACAGCGTGACGGTGTATGTCCAGACGGCGGTGACCGTGGTGTGTCCCGGCTGCGCGACACCGGCGAAGCGGATCAAGGAACGCGTCACCGGCCGGATATGCGATGTGCCCTACGGTGGCCGCCGGGTCCGGGTGGTGTGGTGGAAACAGCGCTGGTCATGCCTGAACGAAGACTGTCCACGAAGAAGTTTCACCGAGTCCGTGACGGATCTGCCGACGCGTTCGCGGGTGACGCCCCGACTGCGGCAGTCCTGCGCACGGTCGATCAGTGACTCCGGGCGCACCGTCGCCGAGGTCGCCGCCAGTCACGGGGTGTCCTGGCACACCGCGCACGACGCGTTCACCGCCACCGTCGATCCGGTACTGGCCGGCGAACCGGAACCGGTCACCGACCTCGGGATCGACGAGGTCCGCCGGGGCCGTCCCCGGCTGGCCGCCGACCCGGACACCGGCCGGACACGGCAGATCGCCGACCGGTGGCACACCGGCTTCACCGACCTGTCCGGACCACAGGGACTACTCGGCCAGGTCGAAGGCCGCCGCACCGCCGACGTCACCGCCTGGCTCGAACAGCGGGACCCGGCCTGGCTGGCCGGAATCCGCACGGTGTCGATCGACATGTGCCCCGCGTTCCGCGCCGCCGTCCGCAAGACACTGCCCCACGCCCTGCTGTGCGTGGACCCGTTCCACCTGGTCCAACTCGCCAACAGGATGCTCACCACCGTCCGGTGGCGCATCGTCAGGAACAAGTACGGCCGTCGGGGCCGTAAGACCGACCCCGAGTACGGCATCAAACGACTCCTGACCCGCAACCGGGAGGACCTGTCCCCGACACAACTCGCGAAGCTGTGGAACACCATGGCCGACGACCCGACGCTGACCGATCTGCACCTGGCCTGGATCACGAAGGAACACCTCCGCGACCTGCTCGCCCTACGGATAACCCGCAGCCACACCACTCCCGCGCCCAGCCTCGTGCGCGACCGCTGGGCCAGCCTGTTGACCTGGTGCGCCGACCACGCCCACGTCGACGAGATCGCCGCGTTCGCCCGTACCCTCGACATGTGGCGCGACGAGATCGTCAACGCCGTCCTCACCGGCGCGTCCAACGCCGGCAGCGAAGGCATCAACCGGATCCAGAAACTCGACGCCCGCGCCGCGTTCGGCTACCGCAACCCCGACAACCAACGCCGCCGCGCCCGAACAGCGACCCGACGACCCCGCAAACGATCACCCAACGCAATCAGCCGCAATCGACTCTGGGTAACCGGACCACAACACCACCCCGGCTAAATGCGAAGACCCACTTGAACGCCCGCTTCACGGTCCTGGACACAGTCCACAGTCTAGCGATTCGGTCGTGAGCCGTGGGGTCGCGTGTGGGGTGGACGCCGATCCGCCTTGGCGGCGGATCGGCTTTCCCTGTCCTGCTCCGCAGGGGTTCCGTTTCCTCCCCGGCCGCAACGCCGGAGTATCCACGGAAGGCATCCGATGATAGATTTCTCCCCTTCGGGCAGAACAGAACGGGGGTATAGGCAGGTTCGCGCGACCGCAGTACGGACGATAGACGATCAGATGACGTAAATCAATGCGTCACATCGTGACGGACTTTGCCGTAAACAAATCGGTTGAATTGCATAGCAGTTTCCGGTCAGTGCTCGTCTCTGCCGGTGTCCCCGGGCCGGCGCCCCGGACGCCGCCGCAGCCGGGCGAGCAGCCAGTCGCCCTCGCCGGCCGCCGGGGTGCGCTGCACGCCACGCCGCCCCAGCCAGACCCACACCGAGAGGGTGAACAGCACCATCGTGAATCCGAACAGCAGATCCTCGACCGGCGCGTACGCGATCCGCAGCCCGACGATGGCGGCCGGGTCGTAGCGCACGATGGCACGGCCGGTCAGGATCCCGTTGGAGAGCAACTGGAAGCCGACGATGATCGGGTAGGTCGCCCAGAAGACCGCCCGCAGCACCAGTCGGGTGCGCAGCACCACGAGGTCGACCAGCACGGCGGCCACCACCCCGAGCAGCGCGGCGACGGTGTAGCTCACCGGACTCGCCGCCGGCCGGCATCGGCCCCGTCGCCGCCCCGACTGCGGTCGGCCTCGTCGCCCGCCGGCCGGTGGTCGGCCTCGTCGCCGGCCGACCAGCGGTCGTCGGGGCGGCGTGGGCGGCCGGGCGGGGTACGCACCGCGCGGACCGCCTCGAACCCCAGCACCGTGCAGATCGGCACGACCACGAAGAACAGCAGCTCGTCCAGTGGCAGCCGGCCGGGCAGCAGCACACCGGTGGTCTGGGCGGGGTCGAAACTCCAGTGCCCGGCGGCGATCGCGGCCAGGTCCCAGGCTGCGAAGACCACCACCACCGCCAGCAGGGTCAAAGACAGCCGACGCCACCGGCGGAGCACGTTGACCCGCAGCACCGGCTCCAGCCAGATCGCGGCGAACAGGCAGCCGGCCAGCACCGCCAGGTAGCTGAGCTGACCCATGCCGGTTAGAAACCCTCGGCCTGTGCCCGACGTTTCACCTCGCGGGCGCGGTCGCCGCCGAGCGCCGTCGCGGGCGTGCCGGGCAGCGAGTCGTCCGGCCGGTACAGCCAGCCCAGCATCTCCTCGTCGGAGAAGCCGGCGTCGTGCAGCAGGGTCAGGATGCCGGGCAGGTGCTTGCGTACGGTGTGGTTGGCCACCAACTCGGCCGGCACCCGGCGGACCCCGTCGCGGCGGACGGCGAGCAGCTCCCGGTCCCGGATCATCTGGTGGACCTTGCTGATCGTCACGTCGAGGCGTTCGGCGACATCGGGCAGGGTCAGCCAACCGGCCGGCTCGCCGACGGTCACCGGCCCGGTCCCACCGGGGGCCGGCGGCGCTGGGGTCGAGGCGGGATCTGTCACGTCACCACCCTGCCACGCACCAGCCCCGCCGGCACCACTGACCCCGTCCTGGCGCGCCAGGGGCCCGTCCGGTTGCGCCGCGCCGGGTCGCCGTTCGGTGGGCCTGGGCGGGTTGCCAGTTGGTTGCCGTGCGCTGCCGGCAGGTAACGGTTTGGCCCGGTTCGGCGGACCCGGCCTGATCGGAGTTCTGCCCTCCCCCTGCGGCCGCATAGACTGCCTGCCGATGGACACACAGGTCGCCGACTCGCTGCTGGGCTCGTTGATCGACGGGCGGTACCGGATCCGTGCCCGGGTGGCGCGGGGTGGCATGGCGACCGTGTACACGGCGACCGACGAACGGCTCGAGCGCACCGTCGCGCTGAAGATCATCCATCCGACCCAGCTCAACGACGTGCAGGGTCGCGATGCCGGGTTCCTCGACCGGTTCACCGACGAGGCCAAGACCATCGCCCGGCTGACCCACCCCAACGTGGTCGCCGTCTACGACCAGGGCACCCACCTCGGGCTGCCGTACCTGGTGATGGAGTACGTCCGGGGCCGGACGCTGCGCGACGTGCTGGCCGAGCGACGGCGGCTCAACCCGGGCGAGGCGCTGGCGATCCTGGAGCAGATGCTGGCAGCGATCGGTGCCGCCCACCGGGCCGGCCTGGTGCACCGCGACGTCAAACCCGAAAACGTGCTGGTCGCCGAGGCGCCGACCGGCGGCGCCGGGAACCTGATCGACAGCGTCGTGAAGGTCGCCGATTTCGGCCTGGCCCAGGCGGTGCAGGCCAGCGCCGAGGCCGGCGGCGGTCAACTGATGGCCACCGTGGCGTACGTGGCGCCGGAGCTCGTCACCCAGGGCCGGGCCGATCCGCGTACCGACGTCTACTCGGCGGGCATCGTGCTGTTCGAGATGCTCACCGGTCGGGTGCCCTACGACGGTGACCGCCCGGCGGAGGTCGCCTGGCAGCACGTCGACCAGGACGTGCCACCGCCGTCGCAGTCGGTGCCGGGTGTCCCGGCGATGGTCGACGACCTGGTCGTGCGGGCAACCCGCCGGGATCCGGGTGAACGCCCCACCGACGCCGGAGCGCTGCTGTCCGACGTCCAGGTGGTCCGCGACGATCTCGGCAACGCGAGCGCCAATACGGCGGTGCTGCGCCAACTGGCGCAGCCCACGATGGCGGTCTCGCCGGTGCCGGAGGCCGAGCGCCCGTCCTGGGCCCGACTGCCGGAGCCGAAGGACCGACGGGACCGGTCGGCACCGCGCCGACGGGCCGCCTCCAGCACCGTGGTCCGCTCGGCCGCCGCCGGTGGGCCACCGGTGATGGCCAGCGGCGGAGCCGACCCGGCTCCCGGCCGGCGGCGCAGCACCGAGCGGAGCCGGGCGAAGAGCACCGAGCAGCCCGGCGGCGCAGGCCTGGGCGGGCTGCGGGACCGGCTGGTGGAGAACCCGCGGGCCCGGCTGGCGGCGATCGCCGGGGCGCTGGTGTTCCTGCTGCTACTCGGGGTCGGCGGCTGGTGGCTCGGGGCCGGCCGGTACACCGTCGCGCCCAGCATGGTCGGCCTCGACCAGGCGCAGGCACAGGCACTGGCCGCGCAGCGCGGCCTCACGATCAGCGTCGCCGACCCCCGGCACGACGAGAACGTCGCCCGGGATCTGGTGCTGGCCCAGGATCCGCCCAGCAACGGCCGGATCGTCCGCGGCGGCGAGATCACCCTGACCTTCTCCCTCGGTCCCGAGCGCTACGCGGTGCCCGACGTGGTCGGCAAGACGCTCGACCTGGCCCGGGTCGACCTGGAGAAGGCGCAGCTGGTGTTGGAGCAGGCGGCCGACCGGTACGACGACAACCTGCCCGCCGGCGTGGTGGCCGCCGTCGACCCGCCGGTCGGCACCGAGGTGCAGGCCGGCGAGGTGGTGAAGGTGACGGTCAGCAAGGGCCGGGCCCCGATCACCGTGCCCAACGTAGTGGGGCTCGACGTCGACGAGGCCCGGCGGATGCTGGAGGAGCTCAAGCTCGAGCCGCTGGTCGCCTCCGAGGAGTCGGACAAGCCGAAGGACCAGGTCATCGGTCAGGAGCCGGCGGACGGCGCCGGGGTGGAAGAGGGTACGGAGATCAAGCTCAGGGTGAGCGAGGGCCCGCCGGCGGTCGTCGTGCCGAGGATGATCGACCGGCCCTGTCAGGAGGCGCTGGCCGAACTGCAGGGCCTGGGCTTCCCGGTCCGGGTCGACTTCAACCCCAACGGCACGGTCCGCTACCAGAGCCCCAACGACGGGTCCGAGGTGCCGCCCGGCACCGAGATCGTGATCGGCTGTCTCTGAGATGTCGGTCGACGGTTCCGCCGGGCACCGGCCGGTCGGCTCGCACACGCCCACCTCGGGCGGGCTGGCCCGAGCCGCGCTGCCGTACGCCGACGCGGCCGCCTCCGAGGTGGTGCAGGTGTACATCGGCAACTCGCGCGGCTGGGCGATGCCCGACGGCGACCCGGCCCAGGACGTGGCGTTCCGCGACGGCTGCGCCGAGCGTGGGCTGCGCGCGTACATCCACGCCTCGCTGCTGGTGAACCTCGGATCGCCGACCGCCGCCACGGTGGAACGCTCTGCCGCGACCCTGGCGCACGCGCTGCGCCGGGGCCGGGCGATCGGCGCCGAGGCGGTCATCTTCCACGCCGGCAGCGCCGTCGACGACGGGTACGCCGACACCGCTATGCGGCAGGTCCGCGAGGCGCTGCTGCCGTTGCTGGACGCCGCCGAGGCCGCCGACGGACCGATGCTGCTGGTCGAGCCGAGCGCCGGCGGCGGCCGGTCGCTGGCGTCCCGGGTGGAGCATCTGCGGCCGTACCTCGCCGCGGTGGACTGGCATCCCCGGATGGGCGTCTGCTTCGACACCTGCCACGCGTGGGCCGCCGGGCACGACGTGGCCGGCCCGGGTGGCATGACCGCGACGATCGACGCGCTGGTCGACGCCGTCGGGGCGGACCGGCTGCGGCTGGTGCACGCCAACGACTCCCGCGACGGTTGCGGGTCCACCCGGGACCGGCACGAGACGATCGGCGCGGGCATGATCGGCGAGGCGGCGTTCGCCGAGCTGATGCGGCATCCGGCCACTGCCGGCGTGCCGGTGCTGGTCGAGACGCCGAGCGAGAAGCACGTCGGGCACGCCGCCGACGTCGCGACGCTGCGTCGCCTGGTCGAGGCGGCGACTGTGCGCTAGCGGCGCAGAATGGCGCCGAGCACCTCGCCCGCCCGGTCCACCGCCGTGTCGTCGACGTCCAGGTGGGTGACCAGCCGGGCGGCGGTCGGCCCGAGCACCGACACCAGCACCCCGTCGGCCCGGGCCGCCTCGGCCAGTGCCGGGGCGTCCAGCGTGGTCTTGGTCAGATCGAGACCGACGATGTTGCTGCGCACCTGGTCCGGGCACGCCACACCGTACGGCTCCAACGCCTGCGCCAGTCGGGCCGCCCGCACATGGTCGTCGGCGAGCCGGTCCACGTGGTGCGCCAGGGCGTACCGCCCGGCGGCGGCGAGCACCCCGGCCTGACGCATCCCGCCGCCCATCCGCTTACGCAGGACGCGGGCGGCCGCGACCCGCTCGGCGCTGCCGACCAGCACCGAGCCGACCGGTGCGCCGAGCCCTTTGGACAGGCACACCGAGACGGTGTCGAACAACGCGCCGTAGTCGGCCAGCGGCACGCCGTCGGCGACGTGGGCGTGCCAGATCCGGGCACCGTCGCAGTGCAGCGCCACCCCGGCCGCGGCGGTCACCTCGCGGAGGCGGCGCAGCACCGGCGTACCGATGATCTGCCCGCCGGAGCGGTTGTGGGTCTGCTCGACGGCGACCGCCCGGGTCGGCACCGCGCCGAAGCCGGCCGGCCGGATCATCGCCGCGACCAGGTCCGGGTCCGGGTCACCGCCGGCGGCCGGCCAGGTCCGCGAGGAGATCCCGCCGTACGCCGCCGCAGCACCGACCTCGTAGGTGACCACGTGTGCGTCGGCGTCGCAGAGCAACTCGCCGCCGGGCGGCACCAGGGTCTGCAGGGCGACCTGGTTGGCCATCGAACCGGTCGGGGCGAACAGTCCGGCCTCGTGCCCGAACATCGCCGCGACCTCGGACTCCAGCGCGTTGACCGTCGGATCCTCGCCGTACACGTCGTCGCCGACCTCGGCGGCGGCCATCGCCGCCCGCATCCCCGGCGTCGGCCGGGTGACGGTGTCCGACCGCAGGTCGACCACCGGCCCGGCGGCGCTGCCGAGCGGGGTCGGCTCAGCCACGGAGCATCTCCGCGACCAGGAAGGCCAGCTCCAGGGACTGCTGGGTATTGAGCCGCGGATCGCAGGCGGTCTCGTAGCGGTCCGGCAGGTGGATGTCCTCGATCGCCTGGGCGCCGCCGAGGCACTCGGTGACGTCCTCACCGGTCAACTCGACGTGCAGACCACCGGGGTGGGTCAGCAGGCCCCGGTGCACCTCGAAGTAGCCGAGCACCTCGTCGACGATCCGGTCGAAGTGTCGGGTCTTGTAGCCGTTGGACGACTCGTGGGTGTTGCCGTGCATCGGGTCGCACTGCCACACCACCCGGGCACCGGCGGCGGTGACCTTCTCCACGATCGGCGGCAGCGCGTCGCGGACCTTGTGGTTGCCCATCCGGCTGATCAGCGTGAGCCGGCCGGGGATGTTGTCCGGGTTGAGCTTCTCGCACAGCTCGAGGGCCTGCTCGGGGCTGGTGCCCGGGCCCAGCTTGACGCCGATCGGGTTGGCGATGCGGGAGATGAAGTCGATGTGCGCGCCGTCGATCTGCCGGGTCCGCTCGCCGACCCACAGAAAGTGCCCGGACAGTCCGTAGGGGCGGTCACCGGAGATCCGGGTCAGCGCCCGGTCGTACTCCAGCGCGAGCGCCTCGTGCGAGCAGTAGAGGGTGACGGTCCGCAACGCCTCGTCGTCGGTCATCCCGCAGGCCTGGATGAACGCCAACGCCCGGTCGATCTCCCGGGCGATCGCCTCGTAGCGTTCGCCGGCCGGGGACCGCTTGACGAACCCCTTGTTCCAGTCGTGCACCGCGTGCAGGTCGGCCAGCCCACCGGCGAGGTAGGCGCGGAGCATGTTCATCGCGGCGGCGGAGTTGGCGTACGCCCGGATCATCCGCTGCGGATCGGCGATCCGGGCCTGGGCCGTGGTGTCCAGCGAGTTGATCATGTCGCCGCGGTACGCGGGCAGCCCGAGCGCGTCGGTCGGCGCGGATCGGGGCTTGGTGTACTGACCGGCGACCCGGGCCACCTTGACCACCGGCAGCGACGCGCCGTACGTCAGCACCACCGCCATCTGCAGGATGGTACGGGCGTTGGCCAGCAGGTGGCTCTCGGTGTTGTCGGTGAAGGTCTCGGCGCAGTCGCCGCCCTGCAGCAGGAAGGCCTTGCCGTCACAGACCAGCGCCAGCCGCTCCCGCAACTGGTCGACCTCGTACGGGGCGACCACCGACGGGACGTTGCCCAGCACCTGGCACACCTCGTCGACGACGGCCGGATCCGGCCAGGGCGGTGTCTGTGCCCGGGGCAGGCCACGCCACCGGTCCAGTCCGAACGCCTCGTCCTCGACCGAGTTGGCGGCGGGACGGCTGGTCTGCAGGCTCGGGTGCCCGACCGACGGGTAGCTCAACTGATGCCATTCTTGGCCCATGGCCAAAGCCTAGACCGGCGGCGCGGCGACGGACCCGCCGGCCGGGCCGGCACCGGGCTCACCCCGCCGGGGCGGTGCCGGGCTCGCCCGCCGGGGCGGGAGGTGGTCCGCTAGCCGGGGCGGTGCCGGCACCGCTGGGCTGGTCCGTCGGCGCCGTTGTCTCGTCGTGGATGCACCAGTCGCCGTCACCGGCGCCGACCGGCGTCACGGTGAACACGAGACGGACCTGGATCGTCTCAGGCCCGGCCCGGAGCGTGGTGGATCCGACGGCAGCGGTGACGGTGGCGGTGACCTCGTGGCCGACCGGGACCGGCCGGGAAGCCACGATCTCCCCCTGCTCCACCATCAACGACTCGGCGAAGTCGCCGTTGGGGCCGGTGGCGCTCGCGTCGAAGATCTCCTGAGTCGCGGCGCAGAGTTGGGCGCGCCCTTTGTCGAGGTCCTTGGCGACCATCGCGTCGAGGTAGTCCTGCACGAGCCGCCGGGACTCTTCGGCACCAATAGGCACGTCCGTCCCGGTCGGTTCCGGCTGTGGTTGCGGGCTGACGGTGCAGCCGGTGGCCGTCGATATCAGCAGGGCCAGGGTGCCGACGGCCATGCCGCAGGCTGGTAGCGACCTGGTCCGCATCCGCAGCGCGCTGGTCCGCATTCGATCCCTCCCGTGCCGCTGGCCGATGTCGCGGCAGGCCGCCGTCACCAGCCGCCGAGTCTACGACCGGACCGGCGGAAACTGATCCGTCATGGGATTGACATGCCGTCAACACAGTCGTAGCTTCCTTGTCGAATCGCTTCGTCGAAGCGTTTCGACAACCAAGTCGCCCCCTTCACCGATCAGCCGCGTTCGAGCCCCCGCCGCCAGCGGGCGGCCTCACCGCGGTCCGTGACCTTCACCCGACCCCTGTCCCCGTGGCGGCGCCCGCACCGCGCCGCCCCTGCGGCACACCCGCGAGGAGGCTGGAAATGTTCCGTCGACAGATAACAAGCACCCGCACCCTGATAGCCGCCGCACTCACCGCTACCGCCCTGACCCTGTCGGCCTGCGGCGCCGATGCCGACGACAGCGGCGACGGCAGCACCCTGCGCCTGTGGCACTACGAAGGCGTCAACAGCGCCATGGGCATCGCCTGGGCCGAAGCCATCAAGCAGTTCGAGGCCAGCCATCCCGGCGTCACCGTGGTCTACGAGGAGAAGGGCTTTGAGCAGATCCGGCAGAACGCCGGCATGATCCTCAACTCCGACGAGGGCCCGGACATCCTGGAGTACAACAAGGGCAACGCGAGCGCCGGTCTGCTGTCCAAGCAAGGCCTGCTCACCGACCTCAGCGACGTGGTGGCCGAACGCGGCTGGGACGAGATGATCTCGCCGAGCGTCGCCACCACCTGCAGGTACGACGGCAACGGGGTGATGGGTGGCGACACCTGGTACGGCATCCCCAACTACGGCGAATTCGTGATGGTCTACTACAACAAGGACATGTTCGCCGAGTACGACCTGTCGGTGCCGACCACCTTCGCCGAGTTCGAAGGCGTCCTGGACACCTTCGTCGACAACGGCGTCACTCCGATCTCGGTCGGCGGCGCCGAGTACCCGGCCCAGCAGATCCTCTACGAGTTGGCGTTGACCCGGGCCGACCGGTCCTTTGTCGACGACTTCCAGCTGTACGCCAACCCGGTCGACTTCCACGGTCCGGAGTTCAGCTACGCGGCCACCACGTTCGCCGAGTGGGTCGACAAGGGCTACATCGGCGCCGACTCCGCCGGCATCAAGGCCGAGGACATGGGCGTCGCCTTCACCCAGGGCAGCTTCCCGATCATGATCTCCGGCAGCTGGTGGTACGGCCGGATGAGCGACGAGATCACCGACTTCGAGTGGGGCACCTTCCTCTTCCCCGGCAGCGACCTGCACCCCGGCTCCGGCGGAAACATCTGGGTGGTGCCGAGCAACGCCAAGAACAAGGACCTCGCCTACGACTTCATCGACATCACCATGCAGCCGGACATCCAGAACCTGCTCGGCGAGTCCGGCGGGGTGCCGCTGGCCGCGGACCCGGCCGCGATCACCAACCCGAAGGCCAAGGAGCTGATCGAGAACTTCAACACGCTCAACGACTCCGACGGGCTGGCCTTCTACCCGGACTGGCCGGCACCGGGCTACTACGACGTCCTGGTCGCCGGGGTCCAGCAGCTGATCAACGACAGCAAGTCACCGGACGAGGTGCTCGACGAGATCGCCAAGCCGTACAACGACAACCTGGCCAGCATCGGCGAGTGAGCGACGACCGCGCGTCGGGGACGCCGGTCCCCGACGCACGGTCCGCTCCGGGAGGTTCCATGGCTAAGCCGCTCACCCGCCCCCACCCCCGCGCCGGCACCGGCGTTCGGAAGGCGGACTACGGATACGTCGCCTTCCTGCTGCCCGGGATCGCGCTGTTCCTCGCCGTGATCGTCGTGCCACTGCTGATGAACATCGGGATCAGCTTCACCCGCTGGTCCGGTGTCGGGACGCCGGAGTGGATCGGGTTCGACAACTACGATCGGCTGCTGCGCGACACCAACTTCTGGGTCTCGTTCCGCAACATCGGGTTCATCATCCTCGCGATGGCGGTGCTGCCGACGCTGCTCGGCCTGTTCCTCGCCGCGGTCCTGTTCGACTACGTGGCCAAACGCATCGGCCCACGTACGGCCAGCGTCTTCCGGTCCGGCCTCTACCTGCCGCAGGTGCTGCCGGTCGCGGTGACCGGCATTGTCTGGGGCTGGATCCTGCACCCCAGCTACGGCGCGCTGAACTCGATCCTGGACCGCGTCGGCCTTGGCGCCCTCGCCCAGAACTGGCTCGGCGACCCGGCCTACGCCCTGTTCAGCGTCATGGCGGTGATGGTCTGGTTCCAGCTCGGCTACCCGGTCGTGATGTTCATGGCCGGCCTGCAGCGGGTCGATCCGGAACTCTACGAGGCGGCCGATCTCGACGGTGCCGGCTGGTTCCAGCGCTTCACCCGGATCGCGGTGCATCAGATCAAGCCGGAGATCTACGTCGTACTGGTCACCACCACCATCGCCGCGCTGAAGATCTTCGGGCAGATCTTCGTGCTGACCCGGGGTGGTCCAGGCAACGCCACCCTGGTGCCGTCGTACTTCGCCTACCAGAACTTCTTTGAGAAGGCCAACGCCGGATACGGCGCGGCGATCGCCACCGTACTGACCGTCATCATCATGATACTGACCTATGTGTTCCTGCGGATCCAGACCCGCGATGAGCGCCTGGAAGGGAGCTGAGATGGTCGCCGCCACCCCACCTGCCCGGCGCGGCCGGCCCGGCCGGCTGACCGCGTCGACCGTCCTGACCGCATTGACCGTGCTCACCCTGCTGGTGCTGGCGCCGTTCCTGGTTGTGGCCCTCAACGCGGTCAAGGCGCCGGCCGAGTACGCCGCGGATGGTCCACTCTCGCTACCCGGTGAGCTCTACCTGCGCGGCATCGTCGACTTCTGGTTCCGGGTCGACTTCGGCGAGAAGCTGTGGAACAGCTTCCTGATCAGCGCCACGGTCGCCGTACTAGCGGTGCTGATCTCGGTGCTCAACGCGTACGCTATCGGGATCGGTCGCCTGCGGGGTCGGATCGCGTTCCTGATGTTCTTCCTGCTGGCCAACCTGCTGCCGCAGGAGGCGCTGGTCTACCCGCTCTACTATTTGTCCAAACAGGTTGGTCTGTACAACAGCCGGATCGCCGTCATCATCATCTTCACCGCGATCCAGGCGGCGTTCGGCACCTATCTGCTCTCCTCGGTGTTCCGGGACTTCCCGCGACAGTTGCTGGAGGCCGCCGCGATGGACGGGGCGGGCAAGTGGCGGGTGCTGTGGAAGGTGGTGGTGCCGACCAGCTGGCCGACCCTGTCGGTGCTGTTCACCTTCTTTTTCATCTGGACCTGGAACGAGTTCTTCCTGCCGCTGATCTTCCTGATCTCCAACGACAAGCAGACGGTTCCGGTCGCGCTCGGCGTCCTGCAGGGAGACCGGATGATGGACGCCACCACCACCAGCGCGTCAGCGCTGCTCGGCATCGTGCCGGCGGTGCTGTTCTTCCTGATCTTCCAGCGCACCCTGACCCGGGGTGTGATGGCCGGCGCGGTCAAGTAGGACCTGACCCGAGAGAGAGTGCGATGAAATTCAGCAACGGCTACTGGCGGATGCGCGACGGCGTACGGCCGCTCTATCCGGCTCAGGTGCACGACGTCGAGGTCGAGCCGTCGGCACTGACGGTGTACGCCCCGACCAGACGGATCACCGGTCGCGGCGACACCCTCAACCAGCCGCTGCTCACCGTACGCTGCACCTCCCCCGCTCCCGACGTGATTTCCGTCCAGGTGGGACACTTCCTCGGCCGGCGGCGCCGGCATCCGGACTTCGCCCTGGCCATCGAGCCGGACACCGACGTCCAGGTGACCGATGAGGCCGAGTACGCCAGCATCACCTCGGGTGAGTTGACCGCCCGGTTCGCCCGGGGCGACAGCTGGCGGCTCGAGTTCGTGGCCGCCGGCCGGGTGCTCACCGGCAGCGGCTACAAGAGCATGGCCGCGTTGGACACCGACGACGGGTCGTACGTGCGGGAACAGCTCAGCCTCGGCGTCGGCGAGACGGTGTACGGACTCGGCGAACGGTTCGGTCCGCTGGTCCGCAACGGTCAGGTGGTCGACATCTGGCACGAGGACGGCGGCACCAGCAGCGAGCAGGCGTACAAGAACGTCCCGTTCTACCTCACCACCGGCGGGTACGGGGTGTTCGTCAACCACCCCGGACTGGTCTCGTTCGAAGTCGGCTCCGAGGTGGTCTCCCGAGTGTCGTTCAGCGTCGCCGGGCAGAGCCTGGAGTACCTGGTCATCTACGGCCCGACGCCGCGCGAGATCCTGCGCAAGTACACCGCCCTGACCGGCCGCCCGGCCCTGCCGCCGGCCTGGTCGTTCGGGCTGTGGCTGAGCACCTCGTTCACCACTTCCTACGACGAGCAGACGGTCAGCTCGTTCATCGACACCATGGCGGAGCTGGAGTTGCCGCTGTCGGTGTTCCACTTCGACTGTTTCTGGATGCGCGAGTTCCACTGGTCGAACTTCGAATGGGATCCGCAGGTCTTTCCCGAGCCTGAGCTGATGCTGGAACGGCTACGCAAGCGGGACCTGAAGATCTGTGTGTGGATCAACCCGTACATCGCGCAGCGGTCGGCCCTGTTCGCCGAGGGGGCGGCGCGGGGCTACCTGGTCCGGACCGCCGACGGCGACGTCTGGCAGTGCGACCTCTGGCAGGCCGGGATGGGTCTGGTCGACTTCACCAACCCGGACGCCCGGCGCTGGTACGCCGACAAGTTGCGGGCGTTGCTGGACATGGGTGTCGACGCGTTCAAGACCGACTTCGGTGAGCGGATCCCGACCGACGTGGTCTGGCACGACGGCGCCGACCCCGAACGGATGCACAACTACTACACGCACCTGTACAACCGGACGGTGTTCGACCTGCTCCGGGAGCACCGCGGCGAGGGCGAGGCGGTGCTGTTCGCCCGGTCGGCGACCGCCGGCGGGCAGCAGTTCCCGGTGCACTGGGGCGGTGACTGCGAATCCACCTTCGAGTCGATGGCGGAGAGCCTGCGTGGCGGGCTGTCGCTGGCGATGTCCGGATTCGGCTTCTGGAGTCACGACATCGGCGGTTTCGAGGGCCGGCCGGCGCCGGAGGTGTTCAAGCGCTGGATCCCGTTCGGGCTGCTCTCCTCGCACAGCCGGTTGCACGGCAGCCAGACCTACCGGGTGCCGTGGACGTTCGACGAAGAGGCGGTCGACGTGCTGCGGGTCTTCACCCGGCTCAAGGCCCGGCTGATGCCGTACCTGTTCGGTCAGGCGGTACTGGCCCATCGGGACGGGATCCCGGTGATGCGCCCACTGGTCGCCGACTTCCCGGACGACCCTGCGGTGACCCATCTGGAGCGGCAGTATCTGCTCGGGGACAGTCTGCTGGTGGCGCCGGCGTTCCGGGCCGACGGGCAGGTGGACTTCTACCTGCCGGCCGGCACCTGGACCCACCTGCAGACCGGTGAGGAGGTCACCGGCCCGGGCTGGGTGCGCCGGACGGTCGGGTTCGACCAGGTGCCGGTGCTGGTGCGCCCCGGCACGGTGCTGCCGCTCGGGGCGAACGCGGACCGACCGGACTACCCGTACGTCGACGGGGTGACCCTGGCGGTGTACCAGCTCGCCGACGGGCAACAGGTGCAGGTGTCGGTGCCGGCGTTGGACGGGTCCGAGGCCGCCCGGTTCGTGGTCGCCCGGCACGGCACGGCGGTCACCGCGGACCGGGTCGCCGGGCCGGCCCTGCCGTGGCGGGTGCAGCTGGTCGGCCACGGCGAGGTCCGGGAGGTGGCCGCCGACATCAGCCGGTGGCAGGGGGAACTGACGGACCGGTAGCCGGGTTGGCCGCCGGGTCCGTTGCCGCCCCGGCGGTGAGGGCACCGGCGACCGAGGCGGCCAGCCGGGCGACGTAGCCGCGCGGCAGCGGGGTACGGGCCACCGCGAGCCGCCAGTAGAGCGGGCCGACCATCAGGTCGACGACGAAGTCGGGATCGGTGTCGGCGGGCAGTTCGCCCCGCCGCACCGCCCGGTTCGTCACCAGGGTGCCGATCCCCCGCTGGTTGTCCCGCAGGGCTGCCTGCAGGGTCTGCGCGATCGCCGGGTTGCGGGCCGCCTCGGCGAGCAGGTCCGGCACGATCTGCCCGGCCAACGGATGCCGCAGCGCCCGGGCCGCGATGGTCAGCACCAGCTCAAGGTCACCGCGCAGCGAGCCGCTGTCCGGCACGGCGGTCACCCCGACCGCGACCTCGGAGACGATCCCGATGACCATCTCCAGTTTTGAACCCCACCGCCGGTAGACGGCGGTCTTGCCGACCCCGGCCCGGCGGGCCACCGCTTCGATCGACATCCTGCCGTAGCCGACTGCGGCCAGTTCCTGCAACGCGGCAGCCCGGATCGCCTGCGTCACATCCTCCCGCAGTACCGCCGCGCCCGCCGGCGGTCGCTTTCCGTCGCCCTGCATTCGAGCCAGTGTAACCGCACGACGGTACGGTTGCGTATCGTCGTCGCCTCCCCTACCGTTTCCGTCAGGACGCGACGGTATCGTTCCGTGCCATCGGACATGAAAGATGAGCAGCCGGGCATGAACCGGCCTCACCGGTCCGGCACCACCCGTGCCATCGGGTCGCGCGGCACCGTCGTCGCGGCGTCCGGGACGAGAGGTACCCGTCGGAGAGGGGCACGGGTGTGCACGAGCGGCAGCGTTGGCTGATGGAAGGACAGATCGGATGCGGCAGCCAACCAGTGGCACGACCGTGACGCTGGAACCGGACAGCGGGCCCACCCTCGCCGAGCTGGCCCGACAACACGGCCTGGCGGTGAGCGGTGCCCGCCCGTCGCTGGGTGCCTACGTCAAGCAGTTGTGGTCACGGCGGCACTTCATCTGGGCGTACTCCAACGCCCGGCTGATCGCCATGTACACCAACGCCCGGCTGGGTCAGATCTGGCAGGTGATCACCCCGCTGGCCAACGCCGGGGTCTACTTCCTGGTCTTCGGGCTGCTGCTGGGCACCGACCGCGGCATCGACAACTACATCGCGTACCTCTGCACCGGGATCTTCATCTTCACCTTCACCCAGCAGGCGGTGACCACCTCGGCCCGGTCGATCGGCGACAACATGAACCTGATCCGGGCGGTGCACTTCCCCCGGGCCAGCCTGCCGTTGACCTCGGTGCTTGTGCAGGTGCAGCAACTCGCCCCGTCGATGGCCGTGCTGGCGGTGATCATGCTGGCCACCGGTGAGTGGATCGACCTCAGCTGGCTGCTGCTGATCCCGGCGCTGCTGCTGCAGACGCTGTTCAGCGGCGGGCTGGCCATGATGGTGGCCCGCTGGGCGGCCCGCACCAGTGACCTCTCCCAACTGCTGCCGTTCGTGATGCGGACCTGGCTGTACTCGTCCGGCGTGTTCTACAGCATCGACCGGTTCACCGGCGACCTGCCCGGCTGGGTGGTCACCGTGCTGCAGTTCAACCCGATGGCGGTATACATCGACCTGGTCCGCTACGCGTTGATGGATTCGATGGGCAGCCCGCCCGGGTACCTGTGGCCGGCGGCCGGCGGCTGGGCCGTGCTGGTGGGTGTGGTGGGCTTCATCTACTTCTGGCGCGCGGAGGAGGAGTACGGCCGTGGCTGACCTGCTGGACGCACCGGCTTCCGGGGCCGACACCCGGGTGCCCACCGTGATCGTCGACAACCTGCACGTCGTCTACCGGATCAACACCGGCGGCGGCGGGCGCAACAGCCCCGTCGCGGCGCTGCGGCGGATCGCGACCCGCAAGCAGGCCCCGACGGTACGCGAGGTGCACGCCATCCGCGGCGTCAGCTTCGTGGCGCACCGCGGCGAGGCGATCGGGCTGATCGGCAGCAACGGCTCCGGCAAATCGACCCTGCTGCGCGCGGTGGCCGGCCTGCTGCCGCCGCGCCGCGGCAAGGTATACACCCAGGGCCAGCCGTCCCTGCTCGGGGTGAACGCCGCTCTGATGAACGACCTGACCGGCGAACGCAACGTGGTGCTCGGCTGCCTGGCGATGGGGATGAGCCCGGCGGAGGTGCGGGCGAAGTACGACGGGATCGTGCAGTTCTCCGGCATCAACGAGCGGGACGACTTCGCGTCGCTGCCGATGCGGACCTACTCGTCGGGTATGGCGGCCCGACTGCGGTTCTCGATCGCCGCCGCGAAGAGCCACGATGTGCTGATGATCGACGAGGCGCTGGCCACCGGCGACGCCGCGTTCCAGCGGCGCAGCGAGGAACGGGTCCGTGAGCTGCGGGCCGAGGCCGGGACCGTCTTCCTGGTCAGCCACAGCAACAAGTCGATTCTGGACACCTGTGAGCGCAGTATCTGGCTGGAGTCCGGCGTGATCCGCATGGACGGGCCGAGCACCGAGGTGGTCAAGGCCTACCAGGAGTACGCCAACCGCAGGTGACCCGAGCCGGGTGTCCGGGGGCGGCGTACCCGCCGCCCCCGGACACCCGTGCGGGTGGTGGTTTCAGCCTCAGCCGAGACCGGTGCGGATCGCGCTGACCAGTTCACCGTTGCCGGTGTCGCCGGACAACTCCCAGAAGAACGCCCCGCCGAGGCCCTGCCCCTTGGCGTAGTTCATCTTGCCGCCGATGGTGGCCGGGGTGTCGTAGCTCCACCAGTTGTTGCCGCACTTGGCGTACGCGGTGCCGCCGACGGTGCCGGTCGCCGGACAGGTGTTCTTGAGCACCTTGTAGTCCTCGATGCCCTGCTCGTAGGTGCCCGGCGCCGGACCGGTGGCGGTGCCCCCCGGAGCGCTCTGGCTGACGCCGCTCCAGCCCCGACCGTAGAAGCCGATGCCGAGCAGCAGCTTGTTCGCCGGGATGCCCTTGCTCTTCAGCTTCTGAATCGCCGCGTCCGACCAGAAGCCCTGCTGCGGGATTCCCGGGTACGAGGTCAGGGGCGAGTGCGGGGCGGTCGGTCCCTGCGCGTTGAAGGCACCGAAGTAGTCGTACGTCATCGGCATGATCCAGTTCAGGTCGCCGACCGCTCCGGCGTAGTCGGCCGCGTCGATCTTGCCGCCGTTGCTGCCGTCCGCGGTGATCGCCGCGGTCACCAGCGCGCTCGACCCGAACCGGTCACGCAGTGCCGAGATCAGGTTCCGGAATGCCGCAGGACCGCTGGAGTCGCAGGTCAGGCCGCAGGCGTTGGGGTACTCCCAGTCGATGTCGATACCGTCGAACACGTCCGCCCAGCGCGGGTCCTCGACCAGGTTGTAGCAGGACTCGGCGAACGCGGCCGGGTTCTGCGCGGCCTGGGTGAAGCCGCCGGACCAGGTCCAGCCGCCGAACGACCAGATCACCTTCAGGTGCGGATACATCGCCTTGAGCTTGCGCAGCTGATTGAAGTTGCCCCGCAACGGCTGGTCCCAGGTGTCGGCGACCCCGTCGACGCTGTCCGCGGCGGTGTACGCCTTCTCGTAATCGGCGTAGCTGTCCCCGATGGCGCAGCGCCCACCGGCGGTGTTGCCGAAGGCGTACATGATGTGAGTCATCTTCGACGCCGACCCACTCGTGTGGATGTTGCGCACGTGGTAGTTGCGGGCGTAGACCCCCCACTGGGTGAAGTACCCGACCACCTTCTGCCCACCGGGCGGCGGGGGCGGAGTCGTCGGCGGTGGCGTGGTGGGCGGCGCGGTGGTAGGCGGCGCCGTCGTCGGAGGTGGCGCGGTGGTCGGGGCCGGGCCGCCTGCGCAGGAGACCCCGTTGATGGTGCAGTTCTGCGGTGCCCGGAAGGCGCCGGTGCCGATGTATCCCCAGCTGAACGAGGCTCCTGGCGCGAGACCACCGGCCCAGCTCTTCTTCACCGCGGTGTACCGGTTGCCGCTGCGCGTCACGTCGGCGTCCCAGAAGCTGCTGATGGTGGTACCGGCCGGCAGGTCGAACTCGATCCGCCAGGTGCCGACGGTGGCGTCGGAGCCGTTGGCGACCGTCACCCGGACCTCGTGTCCGGTACCCCAGTCGGAGCTGGCGACGAAGCTGGCGGAGATGGTGCCGGCGCCGAACGCCGCAGTGACCGGCACCGCCGCCGCAGCCGTCACCACGGCCAGCGCCCCGGCCCAGACGGCGCGGCGCAGTGATCTTCTCATCAGGCGTCTCCCCATTTAGTTAGGAAACTTTCCATAAAGTGCCTGAGACGCTACTCACACATCGACCGGTTCGTCAAGATGTCGATATCTCGATGGCTGCGACTCGACCAGGTGTCATCCCGACAGCAGCGGGGACCGCGCGGGACGAACCCGGGGCTCAGATCCGGCGGCGGCCGGAGAACCCGCACTCCAGGCGGTGGTACCAGCGGATCTCGCCGTCGCCCTCCAGCCAGCACCACAGGACCGGACGGTCGTCCAGCTCGCCCGGGAAGTCGAGCAGCACCGGGGCGACGCCCTTGACCTGGATCTCCTGCTCGTTCAGCTCGTCGAGAATCCCGTAGATCCGCGCTTCCAGCCCTTTCACCTCGGCCAGACCGCCGTGCGGGCTGTCCGATCCGGCCGCCAGATCCGCCCGCAACTCAGCCAGGTCAGCGCGGAGCAGGACCAACTCGTCGATCCGTGGACGGAGGGTTGCCATCAGGTGGCGTGCCTGGGCGAGGGTGAACACGTTCGCCAGTATGGTCCATCACCACTCTTCGTGGGTCGACCGGTCACCGGAGGACTGCGGCCGACCGTTACACAAGGCCGCCGGACTGCGGCCCGACCGCCCGGCACGGCCACTGACCCGGACGGCTGCCCCGGGCCGCCGCCGGTCGCCGTGCGCCGGCGGCGGCACTGGGCGCGTCGGCGGAACGCGCCCGGCAGCCGGCCGCAGGGGGGCAGCCAGGGCCGGCTGTCGACGTCGCCGCAGGGGAAGTCACGACACGACGCCGGTGCGGCGGTCGCTCAGCTCCGGCGGGCTTCATTCCCGTCGAGCCACCTACGACCACCTATGTCGCAAACGGTAGCCACACCGACACGTTCAGCGGAAGAGGGTGAGCGTGAATGAATACCTCAGCCGTGCTGCGCGGCCAACTCCCGAGCACGGTCGCGGGCCGCTTCCAGGGCGGCGAGCAGCGCCGCCCGGACCCCGTGGTTCTCCAGCTCGCGGATGGCCGAGATGGTGGTGCCGGCCGGCGAGGTGACGGCCTCGCGCAGCTTGACCGGATGCTCGCCGGAGTCCCGCAGCATCACCGCCGAACCGATCGCCGTCTGCACGATCAGGTCGTGCGCCACCTGGCGGGGCAGCCCGAGCAGAATTCCGGCGTCGATCATCGCCTCGACCAGCAGGTAGAAATAGGCCGGGCCGGAACCGGACAACGCGGTGACCGCGTCCTGCTGGGTCTCCGGCACCCGGATCGTGACACCGAGCGGCTGGAACATCTCCTCGGCGAGGGCCAGATGCGCGGCGGTGGCGTGCCGGCCAGCGGAAATGGCGGTCATCGCCTGGTCCACCAGCGCCGGGGTGTTGGTCATCACCCGTACCACCGGGGTGCCGTCCGGTAGCCGGCGGGCGAAGAACTCGGTCGGCAGGCCCGCGCAGAGCGAAACGACCAGCTTGTCCGCCGGCACCTTGGGGCCGATCTGGTCCAGCAGGGTGGCGGCGTCCTGCGGCTTGACCGCCACGGCCAGCACCTCCGCCTCGGCCACTGCGGTGTGGTTGTCCACCACCGACACGCCGTAGCGCACCGCGACGTCCTCGGCCCGCTCCCGCCGCCGGGTCGTGGCCAGCAGTTGATCGGCCGGCCAGCCGGCCCGCAACAGGCCGGAGAGGACCAGTTCGCCGATCTTGCCGGCACCGATCACGGCTACCTTGTGCGCGCCGGGAGACATCCGTACGTCATCCTCTCTCGAACCGGTCCGAACCGAACCGCGACGAACCAGAACCGGACCGAACCGAACCGCGCCGGACCGGGCGGAGCGGCGCCCTGGCGAGAGCCGCCCATCCCGGCCCGAAATCGGTCGTCAGCTGCCGAAGAAGACCTCGGCCTCGGTGTAGCGCTCCAGTGGCACGGTCTTGAGCTCCCGGGTCGCCTCGGCCAACGGCACCCGGACGATGTCGGTCCCCCGGATACCGACCATCTTGCCCCAGTCTCCGTCGTTGGCGGCGTCGATGGCGTGCAGGCCGAGCCGGGTGGCGAGCACCCGGTCGAAGGCGGTGGGGGTGCCGCCGCGCTGGATGTGCCCCAGCACGACGGTCCGGGCCTCCTTGCCCGTCTTGGCCTCCAGCTGCTCGGCGAGCCACTGGCCGATGCCGCCGAGTCGGACGTGGCCGAAGGAGTCAAGCTCCTTGTTCTGCAGGACCATCTGGCCCTCCATCGGGTGGGCGCCCTCGGCGACCACCACGATCGGGGCGTACTGCTTCTGAAAGCGCTTCTCGACGTAGGTGGCGACCTGCTCGACGTCGAACTCGCGCTCCGGCAGCAGGATCACGTTCGCCCCGCCGGCGAGTCCGGCGTGCAGCGCGATCCAGCCGGCATGCCGACCCATGACCTCGACCACCAGGGTGCGGTGGTGGCTCTCGGCGGTGGTGTGCAGCCGGTCGATGGCCTCCATCGCGATGTTGACCGCGGTGTCGAAGCCGAAGGTGTAGTCGGTGGCGCCGAGGTCGTTGTCGATCGTCTTCGGCACGCCGACCACCTGGACGCCGAGTTCGTGCAGCTTGGTGGCGACGCCGAGGGTGTCCTCGCCGCCGATCGCTACCAGGGCGTCCACGCCCTGGGACGCCAGGTTCTCCTTGATCCGCTCGACCCCGCCGTCGATCTTGAACGGGTTGGTCCGGGACGAACCGAGGATGGTGCCACCCCGGGGCAGGATGCCCCGTACCTCGTTGATACCGAGAGGCCGGCTCAGCCCCTCCAGCGGTCCGCGCCAGCCGTCGCGGAATCCGATGAACTCGTGACCGTAGCTGGCGACGCCCTTACGCACCACCGCCCTGATCACTGCGTTCAGGCCGGGGCAGTCGCCGCCGCCGGTGAGCACGCCGATACGCATGATCCGCTCATCCTCCAGGAAACTGTGCGGTAGACCCACTCGAGCCCCAGGAACGAAGTCCGGTCAGACCGTCGGCATCATTGCCGGCCCGGGGCGGGCCGTCAGTGCGCACTTTATCGGCCCGGCCAGCGACCGGGCGAGCAGACCCCGAGGATCACCGGACCGTCGGTGGCCCGGTCACCGCAGGTACGCCCGGCAGATCACCTGCCAGCGGGCGAGATTGTGGCGTGCGTCGACGAGCGCGTCGTGCCGGTCGGCGGCGGACGCCGGCAGATCCGGCCGACCGACGTCGTCCCACCGCTGCCGCAGGTCCTTGGTGAACCGGGGGATCTCCCGGGGCAGGGCCGGCATGGCCCCCCACAACTGGGCCAGCGCCACATGGTCGTACGCGGCGTACCAGGCCCACAGCTCCAACTCGGTGGCCGAACCGTCGCGCAGCGGCGCGACCAGGAAGGCGTACAGGTCGTCGCGGATCCGTGACCGGGACCGCCAGGCCGGATCGGCCGGTGACGGCAGCTTGTCGAGCACGTGACGACGCACCCACGGCACCGCCCGGGCACCGTCGAACTCGGTAGAGACCGCGTAGAACTCCCGGCCGTGCTCGTCGACGACACCGATCGAAACCAGGTCGACGAGGCGCCCGTCCTCGATGAACTCGCAGTCGTAGAAGTAGCGGTAGATCATTACCGCCATCCTCGCCGATACCGGAAATAGACCCCCATCGGGGTACCGGCCGGAGCGTCGCTGTCGACCAGCTCGCTCCGACCGGTACCGCATCCCCACGGCCGGATCCGCCGGGCCCCCGTGTCGGCCCCCACCCGCCGGTGGATCTGGCCGCTAGCCTGCCGGTTTGTCGGGCACAGGACTGTCACAGAAATGATTGTGGGGGTGTACACCACGCGACACGGCAGCCATGATCTGATGTTGACACCGTTGTCCGAACGGTATCTATTTCATGTTCGCCTGGGTCGGGTGATGCACCCCGGACGGGCACGATGGTGCCCCCGGTGGGATGGTGCCCTTGGTGGGGAGGGGTTGGACCGTGGAGATGCGCCTGCCGGAGCCGGGTGACGCGCTCACCGGCGTGGACATGTTCGCCGGGCTCGAACCGGAGGTCCGGCAACGGGTCATCGCTGCCGCCGTACCCCGCACCTACCGCAGGGGTCAGTTGCTCTTCGTCGAGAACGACCCGGGCGAATCGCTCATCGTGCTCAAGAGGGGTGCCGTCGCGGTCTTCCGCACCGCGCCGACCGGCGAACGTGCAGTGCTGTCCGTCGTCCGCCCACCCGACGTGCTCGGCGAGGTGTCGCTGCTGGACGCGTCGACCCGGTCGGCGTCCGCCGAGGCCATCGAGGACTGCACCGCGCTGGCGTTGTCCCGGGGCGCGTTCATGGATCTGGTGCACTCCAACCCGCGCATCCTCGACGCGGTGATGCGCTCGCTCGGTGGGCTGATCCGCCGGCTCACCGAGCAGAACGCCGATCACGTCTTCCTCGATCTGCCCGGTCGGGTGGCCAAGACGCTGGTCCGGCTGGCCGGGGAGAGCCAGGCACCGATGATCACCATCGAGTTGAACCAGAGCCAACTGGCGGAGATGGCCGGTGGCTCCCGGCAGAGCGTCAACCAGGCGATCGGATCGTTCAGCAACCGAGGTTGGCTGCGTACCGAGGGTCGGCGGATCGTGGTGACCGACGTGGCCGCGCTGCGCCGCCGGGCCGGGATGGCCGACCGCTGAGCCGGAGTGGCCGACCGCTGAGGACGAAACCGGCGGCACGCGCGTGGCGCGCGTACCGCCGGGTCTGACGTCTGCCGCCGTCAGGGCTGGCTGCTGGTCGGGCCGATCCAGTTGGTGCCGACCTTCTCCCCGGTCGGACCGATCCACTCCTCGGCCACGACACCCTCCTCCTGCAACTTCGCCAGCGTGCCGGCGTCGAGATCGATCATCTCCCCCGCGCCGTGGCTGGCCCCGGACGGATCCGTCCAGTCCTGCTCCAACTTGACGTACACCATGTCAGGACTCCCCTGCTCGGTCTGATCTGGCCAGATGAATGTAGCCCGGTACCACCCGTAGATGGACTGTCCATTAGCCAACAGCCCGGTTTTGGACAGTTGACCGCACCGGCGATACTCGGCCTGACGCACCCGCCGTGACCTGTGAGTCCGGCCACCCCGGCAGGTCGGGTCCGGCACCACCACGCCCGGCCAGGCGAAGCCGCTGGCCAGGGCAGGTGGCCAGATGCGACAGTAGGCTCCCGACTCGACGTTCCCGCGAGGAGGCTGGCATCGCTGCCCCGTGCGAAAAGTGTGGCCGGACCGCGGCCGACGACGACCGCTACTGCGGCGGCTGCGGTACGGCGCTCATCCCTGTCTGCGCGCACTGCGAACGCCCGCTGGCGGCCGACGCGAGCTTCTGCACCTCCTGCGGGCAGCCGCAGGGCGGCCGACGGCCGACCGAGCCGAGTCAGGAGGACCGACGTCGGGTCAGCGTCCTGTTCATCGACCTGATCAACTTCACGCCGTACGTGGAACGGGTCGATCCCGAACAGGTCCGGCGGATGCAGACGAACTTCTTCTCCATCGCGCGTCGGGTCGTCGGCCAGTACGGCGGGGTGGTGGAGAAGTACATCGGCGACGCGGTGATGGCGCTGTTCGGTGCGCCGGTGGCCACCGAGAACGACGCCCTGCGCTGCGTCCGGGCCGGGCTCGACCTGCGCCGCGCCCTGACCGAGTTCACCGCTTCCGCCGGCGAGGGACTCCGGTTCCGTATCGGCGTGGCCACCGGCGAGGCGCTGGTCGACACCGGTGCGGCCCGCGACGGTGGCCAGGCGTTCCTGGCCGGCGACGTGGTCAACACCGCATCCCGGATGCAGTCGGTGGCACCGACCGACGGATTGCTGGTGTGTGGCGTCACGCACGGGCTGACCAAGGAGGCTATCCGCTACGACCCGCAGCCGGCGGTGACGCTGCGCGGACGGTCGTCGCCGACCGAGGTGTGGCTGGCACTGGCCCCGTTGCGTCCCGTGCCGGCCGACCGGCAGACCGACGCGACCCCGCTGATCGACCGCGAACACGAACTAGGGCTGCTGGTCAACGCGCTGTACCGGTCGATCCGCGACCAGCGGCCCCAGGTGCTCACCGTGCTCGGCCAGGCCGGCATCGGCAAGAGCCGGCTGGTCCGGGAACTGCTGCGGCACACCAAACGGCTGGTCGACCAGCCGGTCACCTGGCGGATCGGCCGGTGCCCGCCGTTCGGGGAGAACGTCACGTTCGCCGCGCTCGCCGACATCGTCAAGGCCGAGGCCGGCATCCTGGACACCGACCTGGCCAACGTCGCCGAGCAGAAGTTGGCCACCGGGGTCCAGGGGCTGGTCGGGCCGGAGGCGGACCGGCTGGTCGACGCGCTGCGCCCACTGGTCGGGCTGCCGCACCGCAACCTGCCGGCCGAGGAGACCGAATCGGCGTGGCGGCGCTTCCTGCTCGCCCTGGCCGCCCGGCAACCGACCGTGCTGGTCTTCGAGGACCTGCACTGGGCCGACGAGGCGATGCTGCGCTTCGTCGAGCTGCTCGGCGCCTCCGCCCGGCAGGTGCCACTGCTGCTGCTGTGCACCGCCCGGCCCGAGCTGACCAGCCGTGAGCCGGCCTGGGCGGGCACCACCCCGGGCGCGCTGACCATCACCCTGCCGCCGCTGCGCGACACCGGAGTGGCCGCGCTGTACGCGCACATGTTCGGCGCGGCGCCGTTCTCGGCCGATCTGCTCGGCCCGTTGATCGAGGTGGCCGACGGCAACCCGCTCTACGCCCACGAGTACGTGCGGATGCTGATGGAGCAGGGGGCGTTGCGGCGCAGCGGCCGTGGTTGGGCGTTGACCCGCAGCGGACGGCTGCCGATCCCGGACAGTGTGCACGGGGTGATCGCCAACCGGATGGATCTGCTGGACGCCACCGACCGGGCGGTGCTGCTCGCCGCCGCCGTGGTCGGGGTGCAGTTCTGGCCCGGCGCGGTCGCCGCCGCCCTCGGCCAGCCGGTGGAGCTGGTCGACCGGGCGCTGCGCCGGTTGGAGCAGCGCGACTTCGTCCACGAACAGCCGGATTCGACGATGGCGCAGCAACCCGAGTTCCGGTTCCGCCACGTGCTGGTCCGCGACGTCTGCTACCAGCGGTTGCCCCGTAACGAACGGGTCGCCCGGCACGCCCGGACCGCCGACTGGTTGGACACCCTCGCCGGCGACCGGGACACCGACCTGGCCGAGGTGCTGGCCCACCACCGGTGGGCGGCGCACGAGATCGCGGACACGCTGGGTCTGGAGACCCACGGGTACGCCGGGGCCGCCCGGGACGCCCTGCACCGTGCGGCCCGCCGGGCGTACGCCCTACACGCGCTGGACGTGGCGAGCGGGCACGTGGAACGCGCGCTGCGCCTGGTGACCGTCGCCGGCACCGACGGGCTGGGTGAGCGGTTGCAGCTCGAACTGCTCGGTGCCGAGCTCGCGTTTCTGCGCGACGGCCCGGGTTTCCTCGCCGACGGGGGCACCGAACGGCTGAGTACGCTCGCCGACCAGCTGGCCGACGTCGACGATCAGGGGTGCGCGGCCCGGGCCTGGACCCTGCTCGGGCGGGCCGCCTGGCTGCGGACCGACCGGGACGAGGCGCTGCGCTGCCTGGACCGGGCGGTGGAGCTGTTCGACGCGCTGCCGGACACCGATCAGAAGGCCGACGCGTACGCCGAGCTGGGCCGGCTGCACATGCTCAACCTGGAACGGGATCCGGCGGTCGCGGCGGCCGGCGCGGCGGCCGAGATCGCCGACCGGCTGGGGCTGACCGAGACGCTGGTCAACGCCCGGATCACCGTTGCCATGGCCCGGTACCAGTCCGGGGACCGGTCCGGGCTCGACGAGCTGCGGGCGGCCACCGCGATGTGTCGCGAGCACCAACTGCTCGCGCTGCCCCGGGCACTGCAGAACCTGTCGTACGCGTTGTGTGAAGAGGGCGACTGGTCCGGCGCCCAGGAGCTGATGTCCGGTGCCGCCTCCGGCTCCGGGCTGAGCACCGGATACTCCGGCGAAGCCATGCGTGCCTACTTCGCCGGGGACTTCGCCGCCTTCCTCGCTGCGGCCGACGCCTTCGTCGCGACGCCCAGTGGCCGGTGGGACATCCAGGTACGGGGCCTACGGGCGTGTCTGCGGGTGCTGCGCGGCGATCCGGTGCCGATGGCCGACCAGAGCGGGGTCGACGACGTCGCCGACGCGGTGCGCGCGGCCCGGGACAGCGGCTTCCGTCGGCCGTACTGGAACAGCCTCGGGTTGGGCGCACTGTGCCGGGCGCTGCAGGGACGGGGTGTGGAGGCTGCAGCGCTGCTCGACGAGCTGGACCGGTCCTGGTCGAAGGTGCCCGCGCTGGCCAGCGGCGAGTGGATCGCGGCCGCCGCGTTCGCCGCCGCGTTCGCCGGGCGTGGCGCGGCGGTGCAGGTCCGGGCGATGCTCGACCGGGTGCAGCATCGCACCCCGTGGGCCGAGGCCGCGCTGCGGACGGTGACCGCGGCGGTGGCGGCGGCCGACGGCGAAAACCGCGCGGCAGGTGAGCTGTATGCTGCCGCGGCGGCCGGTTTCGCCGACATCGACGCGACCACCGACCGGATGATCGCGTTGGCGTTGGCCGTGGCGGCGTGGCGGCGTGGCGGCGACCGCGATGCCGACGCGGCGGCGCTGGCCGAGGTGCGGAGCTTCGCGCTGCGCAACAAGGCACCCGGGTTGCTGCACCTCGGCGATCAGGACGCGGGCGGCTACCGCTGGTCTCCGACCCTGGCGTCGTGACCGCAGGCGGCGAGGTTCACGGGCACGGCACCGCACAACGCACTCCCACAACCACCTACCGGCGTGTCACGATTCAAGGGCACGGCACGCCCCCGGCCGGGGGTCCGCCGGCGGACAGGGCCCGACGGCGGCCGGTGAGGAGTTGATTCGGTGTCTGCGGGTGGCGCGCGTCGAGGGCGGCGGGACAACGGCCTCGACGCATCCGAGTACGCCGTGGCCGGCGACGTCGACCCACGGGTCGGCGAACACCTGCTCGACGTGCTCGCCGCCGGTGGGATCGCGGCCTACCTTCAGCCGTCGTCGGACGTCAATCCGGTCACCCGCACGACCACCGTGCCGGCCCGGCCGGTGGACCGGCTCTTCGTCGACCGGGCGCACCTGGACACCGCCCGGGGCTACCTGGTGCAGTTGGCCGAGGACGGCCCGGTCGCGCCGGGCAGCCGCTCCGGTTCCCCGACGACCGGGTCCGGGCAGACCACGTCGCCGGCGTCGGACCCGGTTGTTCCGGCCGGCGCGGGGCAGCAGGCCGGTCGGGACGCCGATGTCGACGCCGTCTGGGCCGGCATCATCGCCAACTACCACGTTCCGGCTCCAGCGGACCCCACCGCCGCGCCCTGGCCGGCCGCCGAGAATCTGCCGCCGGTCGAGAACCTGCCGGTGGAGGGCCGGTCGACCGGTCGGGATCCGCTCGCCGACGGTCCACGCCGGGACGGGACCGCAGGCGAGGGCGACGGCCGTGAGCCGGCCGGCCGGGACGCCACCGATCGCCGGGGCACGACCGATCGGGCCGGCCTCAACCGGGACAGCGACGGCCGGGACAGCGACGACGGTCGCGGCCGCGCCGAGCCGGAGATCACGGCCACCGGCACGCCGGACCCGTTGCCGTGGGCGGTCGGCTACACCAACATCTCCGTCGGACGGCGAGACGACGAGCCGTCCCTACTGGATGGGCTGGACACCTTCGGTGCCCGGTTACCCGACGAGCCGGAGGAGGGATACACCCCTCCCCTGCCGCCTCCGCTGCCCCGGTTGTCGTCGGCTGCGGTCCTCGGGGTACTGGCGATCATCGCCGGCTTCATCCTCTTCGTCTTCCCGACGGTGCTTCCGGTGGATCGTGGACTGGCCATCCTGCTCGGTTTCGCTGGCGTGGTCGGTGGGTTTGTCACGCTGATCTGGCGGCTGCGGCCGGATCACGACGAGGATGACGATCTGGACGACGGCGCGGTCGTCTGAAACCTGACCAACGGATGGCGAAAATTCGGATTCATTGACGACTGTGGTCACTCTGTAACACTCGCGTAACTTGGTCTCAGTAGGAATAACTCTCGTAGCCGATCCCCCCACGAGTTCGTGATCACTCGCCATGCGCGGCAACCGCCGCAGCGAAACGAGGTCCCCTCATGCGTCAGAGTTCTCTCGTCGTGGTGGCGAACCGACTGCCGGTGGACGACAGCGTCGCGCGCGACGGCGCGTGCGAATGGCGTCGCAGCCCCGGTGGTCTGGTCAGCGCCCTGCACCCGATCCTGCAGCACACCCCGGCCACCTGGGTCGGCTGGGCCGGTGGCGCCGGCCCGGCACCGAGCCTGCCGGACATCGACGGCGTACGGATGCACACCGTCGCTCTGTCCCATGAGGACATCAGAGACCACTACGAGGGGTTCGCCAACGCCACACTCTGGCCGCTGTACCACGACTCCGTCGAGCAGCCCGCATACCACCGTAGGTGGTGGGAGGCGTACCAGCGGGTGAACCAGCGCTTCGCCGAGGCGGCGGCGGCCGCCGCCGAGCCGGGCGCGCTGGTCTGGGTGCAGGACTACCACCTGCAACTGGTACCCGGAATGCTCCGGGCGCTACGGCCCGACCTGCTGATCGGATTCTTTCTGCACGTTCCGTTCCCGCCGCCGGAGCTGTTCATGCAGCTGCCCCGCCGGGCCGAGCTGATGCTCGGCATGCTCGGCGCCGACCTGGTGGGGTTTCAACGCGCCCAGGCCGCGCACAACTTCGCCCAGCTGGCGACGAAGGTGCTCAAGGTGCCGGCCACCGACCGGCGGATCGCCATCGACGACCGGGTGGTACGCATCGGCGCCTTCCCGGTGTCGATCAACATGTCCGAGATGGAGTCCCTCGCCGGCCGGCCGGACGTGCTGGACCGGGCCCGTCAGCTGCGGTCCGACCTCGGTGACCCGCAGCACGTCATCCTCAGTGTGGACCGGATGGACTACACCAAGGGCATCGAGCAACGGCTCAAGGCGTACAGCGAACTGATCGCCGACGGGCACATCAAGGTCCGCGACACGGTGATGGTCCAGGTCGCGGTGCCCAGTCGGGAACGGGTCGAGCAGTACCGCATCCTGCGCGACCGGGTGGAACGCGAGGTCGGACGGATCAACGGCGAGTTCGGCCGGGTCGGCGAACCGGCGATCCACTACCTCAACCAGTCGTTCAGCCGGGCCGACCTCGCGGCGCTGTACCGGGTCGCCGACATCATGGCGGTCACCCCGCTACGGGACGGGATGAACCTGGTCGCCAAGGAGTACGTGGCAGCCCGGGTCGACAACGACGGTGCGCTGCTGCTCAGCGAGTTCGCTGGTGCCGCCGCTGAGTTCCAGCAGGCGTACCTGGTCAACCCGCACGATCTCGACGGGCTCAAACTGACGCTGATGCACGCGCTGGAGGCGTCACCCACCGACGTGGCGGACCGGATGCGTTCCATGCGCGAGCACCTGCGCACCCACGACATCCGGGCCTGGGTGCACGGCTACCTCACCGCGCTGGACCGCACCGGTTCCCTCGCCGCCCGGCTCACCGCCTGATCCTACCGGTCTACCGTCGCCGGTCAGCCGGCTCCCTTGTCCAGCCAGTCGAGGATCGCGTCGACCGGTTCCGTCCACCGCGCGTCGAGCATCAGATCGTGGCCCATCCCGGGGAACAGCAACGGAGCACCCCCGTACCGCCGGGCCGCGCGGTCCAATACTGACACCGGCACCACCCGGTCGTCCGGGCTACCGAGAACGAGCACCGGCGGGTCGCCGACCGGCGGCTCGACCCGCTGGCGGGCCAGCAGCTGCCACTGGGCCCGGGCCGACGCGCGCCCCAAACGGTTTACGTAGGACAGCGCGACGGCCTCCGGAAGCTCCCGGCTGAACAGCTGACCGGCGCGCAGCCGCACCGCCCCGCCGAAGACGGCCGGCAGGGTGCCGAACGGGTTGCGACGCAGCGCGGCGCCGAGCAGCGGCCAGCCACCGAGTACGGGAGCGGCCAGCACCGCGGCCCGCGCCGGGTAGCGGGCCAACGCGTGACCGACCACCAACGCCCCAGCGCCGTGCCCGATCAGCACCGCCTGCCGGGGCAGGCCGGCCGCAGCCTGCACCACGTCGTGCACGTACGCCCGCAGGTCGGCCTGCGGCGCCGCCCCGCTGTCCCCGTGCCCGCGCAGACTGACCGCGTACGCCGGGAATCCGCGCTCGGCGGCCCGCTCCAACCAATGCTCGGCGAAAACCCACGCACCGTGCCCGAAACCGGGCACGAACAGCAGCGGCGGCCGGCCCTCGTCGCGCGACACGTCGGCGTGCAGCACCTCGCGACGCACCGCCGGGACCGGTCTGGCCCACTCCCGGGTACGGACGATGCGGGGGGCCGCAAGGGTACGACTCATCGGGCCGCCACCTCCAGACTGTCCAAGGTCTCCTGCAGCGCGCGCAGGTAGGTGTCGTGACTGACCTCGAACCAGCGCCGAGCCGGGTCGGCCACCTTGGCGTCGTGCCAGGGCCGTCCCGCGCCGGCCTCGATCCGGCCGGCCAGGGCAGCGGTGACCGCCGGATCCGCCGACCGGGCGCGCAGCCACCGGGCGACCACCACGCTCTGCCAGTGGACCACCGGGAAGACCCCGAACTCCGCCTGCACCAGCCCGACCACCGACAGCGTCGGGTGTCCCGGGGCGAAGGCGTGCAGGTGCAGGCGGGGCCGACCGTCCGCGTCGACGCCGAGCACCCGCGGATCGAGAAAGTCGAACTGGGGCTGGTAACCGGTGGCGAGCACGACGAGGTCGGGATCCACTTCGGTGCCGTCGGTGAGCTCTACGGTATGCCGGCGGAACCTGGCCACGTCGGGCACCGGGCGGACCGTACCGTGCCCGATGTGCAGGACGAGTTGGCTGTTGACCACCGGATGGGCGTCGAACACCCGGTGCTCCGGAGCCGGTAGCCCGAACCGGGTCTGGTCGCCGACGACCAACCGGAGCAGCCGGTGGAGAACTCCCTGGCGCAGCCAGCGTGGCAGACGCCGGGCGAGCAGCCCCGCGTTGACCTGGTCACTCGGCCGGCCGAACAGGTACTTCGGGGTGTACCAGTAGCCGCGACGGGTGGAGTGCCAGCAGCGGGCCGCCTGTTGCCCGGCCTCGACGGCGATGTCGCAGCCGGTGTTGCCGCCGCCCACCACCAGTACCCGCCGGCCGCGCAGCTGAGTGGCGTCGTGGTAGGCCGACGCGTGGATCACCTGCCCGGTGAAACCGGACAATCCTTCGTAGTCGGGAAGCCGGGGTGCCCAGTTGTGTCCGTTGGCGACGACCACGGCGGCGTAGCGCTGGGTGCGTTGGGCACCGTTGCCGCCGGCGCTGCGGGTCGTCACGTCCCACCGGTCCCCCGGCGCCGGTTCGACCCGTACCACCTCGGTGCCGAACCAGATGTGCCGGCGCAGATCGAAGTGGTCGGCGTAGCGTTCCAGATAGGCCAGCAGCTGGCTGTGGTGCGGGTAGTCGGGCCAGCTGTCCGGCAGCGGGAAGTCGGGGTACTGGCTGAACGGCTTCGACGAGATCAGGTGGGTGCTGGCGTAGACCGGACTGCGGTCGTGGCGCCAGTTCCAGGCACCGCCAACGCCCGTCTCCCGTTCGTAACAGTCGACCCCGAACCCCTGTTCGCGCAGGTTCTTGACCGCGCACAACCCGCTCGCCCCGGCACCGATGACGCAGACGTTCTCACCCTGTTCGGAGATCGGGCGGTCGTCCCGCCACCGGTCGGTGCCGGTGATGGGGCTGTCGTAGTCAGCGGAAGTAGACACCGGCAATCTCCTTCGTACGGCTGCGAAATCGTGCCGGCTAGCCGCCCCGCTTGTCCAGTCCCGGTGCCGGATCGGTGAGCACCAGATCGGCAACGACCGGAAGATGGTCACTTGCCCGCCGCGCCGCCGGGGTGTCCACCACCCGGCAGCCGGCCACCTCGATTCGCGGATCGACGAAGATCGCGTCGATCCGTCGGCGGGGGTCGCGGCCCGGGAACGTGCCGGCCCGGTCCGCCCCGACGGCGGCAGCGGCGTCGGTGAACCCGGCGGCGGCCAACTGCCACGCCGCACCGGTGTCGCCCGGCGGTCGGGCGTCGGTGCCGGGCGCAAGCCGGGCGTCGATGCCGGGCGACGGAGGGTCGTCGGGGTTCGCCGGCTGGTCGTTGACGTCCAAGCCGAGAATCACCGATCCGTCGACGTCGGCGCAGGCCTGACGTAGCAGCCGGGCCTGCGCCGGCCGCTCCGTCGGATCAGTGGACAGATGCGATCCGGCCACCACGAAGCGGGCCGGGCCGACCGCGCAGCGGGCGAACACCGCGCCGCGCAGGTGCCGACCGGGTGTCAGCGGGAACCGGACCGACCAGGTACCCGTCACCCGTACCCGCAGCGTGGTCAGCACCAGGTTGCCCAACGGCGGTGGCCCACCGGCTCCGACGACCATGTCGAACGCGTTCGCCAGCGCGGCGGACCTGGTACGCCACCGCCACCGGCGCGGTGCCTCCTGCAGAATCGCCACGTCCGGTGCGACCTGGCGGACGACCTCGGCCAGCGCGGCCCGGTCGTCACGCTGGCCGTGGATGTTGTACGTGAGCACCCGCAACCGCACGCCGGCCCGCTGTGGCGCGGTCGTCTGGTCAGCCGTCACAGTCCCCTCCTCGGCCCGATGGGCTCAGATCCGGCGGGCGAGGTCGGCCGCACCGACCACACCGGCAGCGTTGCCCAGCTCGGCCGGCCGCACCTCGGCCACCGGAATGCGGACCCGTTGGGCCAGCGCGTCGGTGTACGCCCGTTGAGCGGGGCCGAGCAACAGGTCACCCGCGTCGACGACGCCGCCGCCGATCACCAACACCTCGGGATCGAGGATCTGCGCCAGGTCGGCCAGGCCGATGCCGAGCCAGCGCCCGATCTGCGCGAACGCCTCGCAGGAGACCGGGTCACCGGAGCGGGCCGCGGTGGTGACCATCGGTCCGGTCACCGCCTCGGCGTCGCCACCGGCCAGGGCCAGCAGTTTGATTGCCCGGTCCGGTTCCTGCCGGGCACCGGCGCGGGCGAACCGGACCAGTGCGTTGCCGCTGGCGTACTGCTCGATGCAGCCCTGCCGGCCGCAGCCGCACTGGTGTCCGTCCGGAACCGCAAGCATGTGGCCGAGTTCTGCGGCGATGCCGTGCGCGCCGCGGACGAGTTCGCCGCCGTACACGATGCCGCCGCCGATGCCGGTGCCCACGGTGAACATGACCATCGAGTCGGCGGCGGCCCGGCCGGCGCCGTGCCGGAACTCTGCCCAGGCCGCGACGTTGGCGTCGTTCTCAACGATCACCGGCAGGCCGACCGCCGCGCTCACGTAGTCCCGCAGCGGCTCGTCCCGCCAGGCGAGGTTCGGGGCGAACAGCACAGTTGAGCGACGCTCGTCGATCCAACCGGCGGCCCCGATGCCGACCGCGCCGACCGAGTGGTTCGCCGCCAGCTCGAGCACCACCTCGACGATCACGTCCCGGGTCTTGGCCACGTCGTCGGCCGGCGTCTCGTGCCGGGTCCGGGCCAGGACCTTTCCGTCCGGATCGACGACCCCGCCGGCGACCTTGGTGCCACCGATGTCGACTCCGATGGTCAGCGTCACCGCTGCCGCTCCCCTCTGCTGTGCTCTTCGCGCGCCGGTGTCCGCACCGGGTCCCCTCCGGCGACGGTCCACCGCTGGACGGTGGTCCGGCCGGACGGTGCCGGATCAGGCCAGATCAGGTCCCGGCCGGCCGTGGTCCGGCCGGGTGGCACCCGACCGGTCCGGCTCCGCCCTGTCGGCATCCGCGCCGGGTGTCACCGGGGCGGTCACCGCCGGACCACCGGGGCGGCCCCGGGCTGGTGGTTTGCCTGTCCCGGCGACGTCGACGGGGGCGTTCGTCGCGGCCGACCAGACGTCCCGATCACCCGCTGAGTCCGAATCATCCATGGTCCAGGTGGCCTGGCGCCAGACCTCGTCGTCCGAGGTCATCCGGCCGGTCGGCGGATCGTGCCGGTCCGGCGGCGGGCCGGCGGGATCCGCAGCCGGCGAACCAGCCGCAGGCTCCGGCTGCGCTGCGGGGTCAGCCGTACGGTCCGGGGCCGCCGCGGGGTCAGCCGTACGGTCCGGGGCCAGGGCACGCAACAGGCTGGCGACTCCGGCGGCGAAGTCCCCGGCACCGGCGGCCAGCCGGTCGGCCAGCTCCGGACTGGGATCACGCAATGCCGTGATGGCCCGGCAGACCGGGCAGACGCAGCAGGCCGGGTCGCCGGTGGCGACCGGACCGGTGCCGCCCAGCAGGTCACGCAGCAGGCCGAGGCCACTTGCGGCACCAGCGCCGAGCCGCTGGCCGCGCGCCGCCAGCTGCGCCATCGCCAACGCGGTCGCCACCAACCGTTCCGCCTCCGCCCGCGCCGAGCGAGGATCCGTTCCCACCGTCGGCCCGCCCCCTAGCCTGTCTCCGTCGTACCGAGCTGTTCCACTCGGTGCTTGAGCTGTGTCAGGGCAGCATCCATGATCATTTTTTCGGCTTTGCGGCGGAACATCCCGAGCATCCCGACGGAGAGCTCCACCTCCAGCGTGTAGGTCACCGTGGTGGACCCGTCCCCGTTGTCCTCGATGTCGTACGCACCGTCCTGCCGACGCTGCATCCGGGACGGCTCAGCCAGCCGCCACTCGATTCGGGACAGGTCCTCGGAGTACTCGTAGATCAACGTGTACTCGTCGGCGAGCACTCCGGCATCCAGCACGAAGCGGACCTCACGCGCGTATCCGTCCTCGTACTCCTGGCGCACCTCGACCCGGTCCAGCGCCTCGGTCCACTCGGGGTAGCGCACGAAGTCGCAGATCACCGCCGTCACCCGGGACGCGGGTGCGGCGACGACGATCGACTTGGTGGAGGACTCCGCCATGTGGGGCAGGCTACCCGGTGCCGGGCAAGATCAAGCCAGTGGCCGACAACCATCCGGCCGCCCCCGGCAGCGGGCTGACCGCGCAGGTCATCGGCCGCCCGGTAGGTTGCGGGTAGCCGGACGTGCACCGCCGGTCCGGTCCGCCTCAGCCCGCGAGCGCAAGGAGTGCAGGTGCGCGAGTTCTCCGTACCACCGGTCGTCACGGTCGGTGATGCCGCCAACCTGACCGATCCGGTCTGGGACAACGCCGAGTCAGCACCCGACGCGGTGCAGTTCACCAGGCCCGGCCCCCACGGGCAGCAGGAAGTGACCTGCCGGGAGTTCCGCGACGAGGTGGTGGCGGTCGCCTGCGGCCTGATCGGCGCGGGCATCACCGCCGGCGACCGGGTCGGTCTGATGAGCCGGACTCGGTACGAGTGGACGCTGCTCGACTACGCGATCTGGTCGATCGGCGCGGTGACCGTGCCGGTGTACGAGACGTCCAGCGCCGAGCAGGTCGCCTGGATCCTGGCCGACTCCGGCGCGGTCGCCTGCGTGCTGGAGACCAACGGACACGCGATCACCCTGGCCTCGGTCCGCGACCGGCTGCCCGCGCTACGCGAGGTGTGGCAGCTGGAAACCGGTGGTCTCGACGAGATCCTGGCCCGGGGCGGGACCGTCGACGCCGCTCAGGTGCAGCACCGCCGCCAGCAGCTGACCTCGAACGACATCGCCACGATCATCTACACCAGTGGAACCACCGGACGGCCGAAGGGCTGTGTGCTCAGCCACCGGAACATGTACGCCGACATCGCCAACGCGGTGCCCGGCCTGCCGAACCTGTTCCACGAGGGTGCCGCCACCCTGCTGTTCCTGCCGCTGGCGCACTCATTCGCCCGGCTGATCCAGATCGGCGCGGTGCACGCCCGGGCCACCATGACTCACGCCGCCGACCCGAAGAACCTGGTCGACGACCTGGCCAGCGTCCGCCCGACGTTCGTGTTGTCCGTACCCCGGGTCTTCGAGAAGGTCTACAACGCGGCCCGGCAGCGCGCATACGACGGCGGCAAGGGCGCCATCTTCGACCGGGCCGACCAGGTGGCCGTCGCCTACAGCGAGGCGCTGGACACCCCTGGTGGGCCGGGGCTCGGGCTGCGCGCCCGGCACGCGGTGTTCGACCGGCTGGTCTACCGGAAGCTGCGGGCCGCGCTCGGCGGCCGGTGCCGCACCGCGATCTCCGGTGGTGCCCCACTGGGTGCCCGGTTGGCGCACTTCTTCCGCGGCATCGGGGTGACTGTCTACGAGGGGTACGGGCTGACCGAGACCTCCCCGGCGGTGTCGGTCAACCTGCAGCACGCGATCCGGATCGGCACCGTCGGCCGGCCGCTGCCCGGCGTCAGCGTCCGGATCGCCGACGACGGCGAGGTGCTGGTCAGCGGCGATCTGGTGTTCCAGGGGTACTGGAACAACCGACAGCAGACCGACGAGGTGCTGACCGACGACGGCTGGTTCCGCAGCGGGGACCTCGGCCGGCTCGACGACGACGGCTTCCTGACCATCACCGGTCGCAAGAAGGAGCTGATCGTCACCGCCGGCGGCAAGAACGTCACGCCGGCCGTGCTGGAGGACCAGTTGCGAGCCCACCCGCTGGTCAGCCAGTGCGTGGTCGTCGGCGACCGCCGGCCGTTCATCGCCGCGCTGCTCACCGTCGACGAGGACGCCTGGCCGGCCTGGCTGGAACGCAACGGTCACCCGCCTGGCCGCACCGTCGCCGAGCTACGCGACGATCCGGCGTTGCTGGCTGAACTCCAGCAGGCCGTGGACGAGGCGAACCGCGCCGTCTCGGCCGCTGAGTCGATCCGGCGGTTCCGGGTACTGGCCCGGGACTTCACCGAGGCGAGCGGCGAGTTGACCCCGTCGCTGAAGGTGAAACGGGCGATGGTGCACGCCAACCACGAAGCCGAGATCGCCGAAATCTACGGGAGCTGACTACCATCCGTCACGTGTCCGCACCGACGTCCGACGCGCCCCGTCCGCATCCACTCGCCGCGGTGGCGCGCCTGGTCATGCTCGCGCTCGTCGCGGTGCTGACCCTGATCACCACCCGGGATCTCGGCGAACTGCGCTGGGTGGCGCTGCTGGCGGTCGCCGGCGCTCCGGCGGTGCTCGTCCCCCGCCACCCGGTCATCAGCATGCTCGGCCGCCTCGCCGAGGTCGTCATCGTCGGCCTGGCCACGAGTGAGGTGGCCGCCGCCGCCAACCTGCGCGGCTCCATCGGCGCCGGGCTGGGCGCCTCGGCGATGCTGCCGTACCTGTCGGTGCCGTTGACGGTGGCGGTGCTGCAACGGCGGACCCGCGAGGCGACCGCGCTGCTCGGCGTCACCGCGCTCACCCTGGCCCTCAGCGGGTTGTTCACCACGATCGACGGCCGACCGCAGCTGGCCCAGCTCGGCTTCGTCGCGGTCTGCACCCAGTGGCTGATCCTGGCCAGCCTGGGCATCCTGGCCGCCGGCACGCTGCAGCAGGTGATGCAGGCCCGTGGGGAGAGCAAGCCCGCCCCGTACGCGGAGGCGACCCGGCTGCTCACCCAGCTGCGCAGCGTCGCGCGGCAGCTGCCCGGTGCCACGCTCGACCCGGGCAGCATCTCGGAGCATCTGATCGAGGAGCTGCGCGCGGTGGCGCCGACCGGTCGCACCGCGGTGCTCTCCGGCAGCGGTGGGGGGCGGCTGGTGGTGCTCGCCCAGGCCGGCCTGGACCGGGTCGACTGGGAGACGACCCTGGACGCGGATTCGGCCATTGCCGACGCCTGGGCCAGCCAACTGCCCCAGACCGCGGCCCGGTCCCAGGCCCGATCGCACCCCGGCGGTGACGTGTCGGCGCTGGTGGTGCCGCTGGTCGCCGGGGTGCGCACGGTCGGTCTGGTGATTCTGGAGACGGACAGCGCCAACGCCTACCCACCGCCGGTGGTTGCCCGGATCACCGCGTTGACCCGCCCGGCAGCGCTGCGGCTGGAGGCCGCGCTGCTGTTCGACGAGGTTCGGTCGCTGGCCACCAACGAGGAACGGCAACGGCTGGCCCGGGAGATCCACGACGGGGTGGCCCAGGAGTTGGTGATGGTCGGGTACGGCATCGACAACGCCCTGGCCACCCTGCCGGAGGGCAGTGACGAGACCGCCGAGGACCTGCGGACACTGCGCGGCGAGGTCACCCGGGTGATCACCGAGCTGCGGCTGAGCCTGTTCGAGCTGCGCAGTGAGGTGGACCGGCACGGCGGGCTGGCGGCCGCGATCGCCGAGTACGCCCGTACCGTCGGATCGTCCGGCCGGTTGCGGGTGCACCTGTCGCTGGACGAGTCCGGGGCCCGGCTGCCGGCTGCCACCGAGGCGGAACTACTGCGCATCGCCCAGGAGGCGATTACCAATGCGCGCAAGCATGCCGGCGCCGCGAATCTGTGGGTCACGTGCGACATTGACCCGCCGTACACGCAAATAGAAGTGTCGGATGACGGTCAGGGGATCGCCGACCAGCGTCCGGATGGGCGGTACGGTCTTGCGATCATGGCAGAGAGAGCGGAACGTATCCGGGGCCGGTTGGAGATCAGGCCACGACACCCGAGCGGAACGACCGTGGCAGTGGTGCTCGGAACCTCGCCCCGGCGCGATAGCGTGCGCGATAGCGTGACAGCACCAGAAGGGGAGTAGCCACAGCATGACCACCAGCCCCACACCGACCACCCGGACCAAGGTCCTGCTTGTCGATGATCACGACCTCATCCGGAAGGGCCTGCGGCACGCTTTCGAGCGCGACCGCCAGTTCGAGGTCGTCGGTGAGGCCGCGACGGCGGCCGAGGGTGTACGCCAGGCGGGCGCCCTGCAACCAGATGTTGTGATCATGGACCTGCGGCTGCCGGACGGCAGCGGCCTTGAAGCGACCCGGGCGCTGCGAAAGTCCAGCTCCACGATGGGCATCGTGGTGTTGACCATGTACGCTGGCGACGACCAGCTGTTCGGCGCCCTCGAGGCCGGGGCCAGCGCGTTCGTGCCGAAGACCGCACCGGCGGACGAGGTGGTCGCGGCGGCCCGGCACGCGGCCTCGTCGCCGAGCGCGTTCACCGCAGCTGACCTGGCCGAGGCGATGAAACGCCGGCTCGCGCCGTCCGGGCCGCAACTGTCCCCCCGGGAGGGCCAGGTGCTGCGCCTGCTCGCCGATGGGATGAGCGTGGCCGGGATCGCCAAGCAGTTGTTCGTCAGCGAGTCGACGGCGAAGACGCATATTTCCAAGTTGTACGAGAAGCTCGGCGCGGCGAACCGGGCCCAGGCGCTGATGACGGCGCTGCGGCTCGGTCTGTTGGAGGCGCCGGACGCTCCGAAGTTCTGACCTGGTCACGTGGTGCCGGCGGCGGGTGGGCCGGCCCACGTCGACCGTGGCGGCTCTGATCGGTGCGGGCGGGAACCTCGCGGGTCGGACGCTCTGGATGCCCGGGCACGCAGCGGGCACAATGGCTAGCTAGCGCCAGCAGCCAGCCAGCAAACGGTCAGACAGGGACAAAAGGGGCGAAGATGGATCGGCCGCACTGGGCACCGGAGAGCATCGACGTCGAGCGGCCGAGCGTCGCCCGGATGTACGACTATTATCTCGGCGGCTCACACAACTTCGCCGCCGATCGGGCCGCCGCCCAGGCGATGATCACGGCCGTTCCCGAAGCCCCGTTGATGGCCCAGGCGAACCGAGCCTTCATGCGCCGCGTCGTGCAATTCCTCGTCGAGTCGGGAATCCGGCAGTTCCTCGACATCGGCTCCGGGATCCCCACTGTGGGCAACGTGCACGAGATCGCTCAACGGCTGGCACCGGAATCGAAGGTCGCCTACGTGGACGTCGATCCGGTCGCCGTCGCACACAGCCGGGAGATCCTCGCCGGCAACGACCGGACCACGATCCTGCAGGAGGACCTGCGCAACCCGGAACGGATCCTGCACGATCCTCAGGTGCGCAAGCTACTCGACTTCGACCAGCCGGTCGCGGTGCTGATCGTCGCGGTCCTGCATTTCGTGCCGGACTCCGACGACCCAGCCGCGATCCTGGCCGAGCTACGCGCCGCGCTCGCGCCCGGCAGCCATCTGGTCCTGTCCCAGGCCAGCGACGACGGCCGCAGCGATGAGGAACGCCGCGAGGCGGACCAGATCTACCGGCGCACCGACAACCCGCTCAACATCCGGTCCCGGGCCGCGCTGACCAGCTTCTTCGACGGGTTCGACCTGCTACCGCCGGGCGTGGTCTGGGTGCCGCAGTGGCGCCCTGAGTCGCCCGAGGCGGCCGAGGACGCCGAGCGTGCCGTCTTCATGGGCGGGGTAGGCCGACTCGGTGGCTGAGCAGTCCGACCCGGCCGCCGATCCGCCCGGTGGACGGCCACCGGGCGTCGCCGCCGTCGCCCGGGCCTGGGCCAAAGCGGTAACCGGGACCAGCTACCTGCCGCTGGCCCAGGAGCAGCTGGAGGCGTTTCTCGGCGACCTGACCGTACGGCTCGTCACGGCACTGCGCGCCGAGCCGTTCACCGTCCGGGTCGGCTACCAGGTCGGCTCGGACCTGGTCGCCGCGCACATCGCCTCGGCTGAGGGGCTCGGCCGCACCATCGAGGTACTCGACCTGCGACTACTGCGCGACCTGGACATCGACGACCCGGACATGCCGGACCGGATGGCACGGCTGCTCGGCAGTATCGCCACCGGCTACACCCGGGCACTACGCGACCGCACCCTGGACGAGCAGGAGACCATCCGCCGCGCGGCGTTGGTCGCCCGGGAGCAGGCCGAGATCGCGCTGCGGGAGAGCGAGGCCCGATACCGGCACCGGGCCACCCACGACCCGCTCACCGACCTGCCCAACCGGAGCCTGTTCACCCAGCGGCTGGACGACGTGTTCAGCACGGCGGGTCGTACTGGCGGGGACGGACGCCGACTCGGCGTCTGCTTCGTCGACCTCGACGGCTTCAAGATCGTCAATGACACCCTCGGCCACCACATCGGGGACCTGCTGCTGGTCTCGGTCGCCGAGCGGCTGCGCCGTGGCGTCGGCGAACACCTGGTGGCCCGAATCGGTGGCGACGAGTTCGTCATCCTGGTCGCCGACACCACCTGCACCGACGACGTGCTCAAGGTCGCCGAGGCCGCGCTCGCCGCGATCGGCGAACCGGTCGTCGTCGACGGTCACGAGCTGACCGTGACCGCCAGCATCGGCATCGTGGAGCGCACGGTCGCAGGCACCACCCCGAGCGAGGTGATGCGGGCCGCCGACGTCACTCTGCACTGGGCGAAATCGGCGGGCAAGGGCCGGTGGGCGCTGTTCGATCCAGTGCGCAACGATCGCCAGCTGGCGCGGTACGCGCTGTCCGCGGCGATGCCCACCGCTCTCGACCGGGGCGAGTTCTTCCTGGACTACCAGCCGCTGGTCGCGCTCGCCGGCGGCGCGCTGCTCGGCGTCGAGGCGCTGGTCCGCTGGCGGCACCCTACGATGGGGGTACTCGGTCCGGACCGGTTCATCTCCCTCGCCGAGGACTCCGGGCTGATCGTCCGGCTCGGATCGTGGGTGCTGGCCGAAGCCTGCCGGGAGGCCCGGCGCTGGCTGGACCGCAGCGCGAACGCCCCGTTCGTCAGTGTCAACCTGGCTGTGCGGCAGGTCAACGACCCCGGTCTGGTCCGGTACGTGACCGAGGTACTCGCCGACACCCGGCTACCGGCCGGCCGGCTGCAGCTGGAGATCACCGAAAGCGCCCTGATGAGCACCGCCGACGGACCGGTCCGTACCCTGCGCGAGCTGGCCGATCTGGGCGTACGGATCGCCATCGACGACTTCGGGACGGGCTACTCCAACCTGTCCTACCTCCGCTCGCTGCCGGTGCACGAGCTGAAGCTGGCCGGGAAGTTCGTCGAAGGGCTCCGTGCCTCGGCAGGCACCGACCGCACCGACGAGAGCATCCTGCTCACCTTGGTGACGCTGGCCCACACGCTGCGGCTGACGGTCACCGCCGAAGGAGTGGAGACCGCCGGGCAGGCCGAGCGGCTCCGGGCGATCGGCTGCGACGCCGCCCAGGGCTGGCATTTCGGCCGTCCTGGACCAGCCGACGGGATCACCGAACGACTCGGCTGACGCCGCAAGCAGCCGGACACCGCAGGAGGGCCAGGCGCGCCGCCGGGGTCACGCCGCTCAGCCGGCCAGCAGCGACGCCATCCGCTGCGCCTGGGTGTCCCAGCGCCACTCACGCTCCACCCAGGCCCGACCGGCGGCGCCCATCCGCCGGGCCAGCTCCCGGTCGGTCAGCAGGACACCCAGCCGGTCGGCCAGCTGGCTCGGATCCCGGCCGTTCACGACGTACCCGGTCTCGCCGTCGCGGACCGCATCCGGCGCGCCGCCGGAATCCCCGGCCACCACCGGCAGCCCGGTCGCCGACCCTTCCAGGTAGACGATGCCGAGGCCTTCCACGTCGAGCCCGCCGCGCCGGGTGCGGCAGGGCATCGCGTACACGTCCCCGGCGGCGTAGTGCGCCGGCAGCTCCGCCCAGGGCACCGCCCCGGTGAAGGTGACGTCGTCGGCCACCCCGACGCGCCGGGCGAGCCGTTGCAACCGGTTGCGGTCCGGACCGCCGCCGACGATCAGCAACGCGGCGCCCGACACCCGACGCCGTACCAGCGGCCATGCCCGGATCAACGTGTCCTGACCCTTGCGGGGCACCAGCCGGGACACGCAGACCACCACCGGCCGGTCCGACAACCGGTGCCGGCGGCGCACCTCGCCGCCGTCGACGCCCGGATGGTAGGCATCGGTGTCCACACCCGGGGCGAGCCGACGCAGCTCGGTCAGCCCGCCGACCGCACGGTCCAGCCGCACCCGGGTGTACTCGCCCAGGTAGGTCACCACGTCGGTGGCGCGGGCGATCCGGCGCAGCATCGACCTCGCGCCGGGCAACGCGGCCCACCCCACCTCGTGCCCGTGGGCCAGAGCCACCGCCCGGCTGATCCCGGCCCGTCGACGCAGGCCGTCGGCGAGCAGCCCGAGCGGCGCGGCCGCGCCGAACCAGACCGTGTCGCAGCCCCTGGCCCGCGCCAAAGCGGCGGTCTGCCGGGCCACCGCCGGTGTGGGCAGCAGCATGCCGGTTGGGTCACGGACCACCTCGAACGGCTGGTCGGCGTCGAACCGCTCGGCACCGTCGTAACTCGACGCGTAGACCACGATGGTCTGCGCGGGCTGCCGCAGCGCCAGATTGTGCACGAACGACTGGATGCCGCCGGGTCGCGGCGGGAAGTCGTTGGTGACCAGCAGGGTGCGGTTCATCGGCCCGCCCGGTCGGCGTACCTGCGGGCCGCCGCGATTCGTTCCACTGTCGACGGGTGCGTGGCGGAGTAGAGGTACTCCCAGCGGGGCGGATCCGGATCGGCGAGATTGATCGCGGACAGCCGGCGGTGCACCGCCGCGTACGCCGCCGGATCACCGTGCAGCGTCAGCGCGTGCGCGTCAGCGCGGACCTCGACCCGGCGCGACACCAGTGCCTGCACCGGTGTCGCCGCCAGGCCGACCAGCGTGACCACCGCCAGCAGCAGGGCGATCGCCCTCGGCTCGGCGATGTCCGCGACGCCGGCCGCCCGCAGCACCGGCCGCCAGCCGCCGAGCAGGTACAGCCCGACCACGGCTGCGGCGGCACCGAGCGCGCCCAACAGAGTGCCGGTCAGCACGTCGCGCGCGCGGGCGTGGCCCAGTTCATGGGCGACCACGGCGGCCAGCTCCGCCGGGGGCGCCTCGCGCAGCAGGTTGTCGTAGACGACGATCCGCCGGGTGGGACCGAACCCGGACACGTAGGCGTTGACCGCGCGGGTGCGCCGGGACGCGTCGGCGACCAGCACGTCCCGCACCGCGACACCGTCGCGTTCCGCCAGCTCCAGCAGTTGCGTGCGCACCGGACCGGCCGGCATCGGGGTGAACTTGTTGAACACCGGCTCGACCAGCACCGGCAGGACGAACGACAGCAGCACCACCAGGGCGGCCGCGCCGGTCGCGGCCAGCGCCCACCACCAGCGGGGGGCGAGCCGGACGACGGTGTAGAAGCCGAGCAGGGCCACCGTCGCGATGACCGCGCCGACCGCGTACGACCGGACCAGGTCCACTCCCCAGCCGGCCCAGCCCTGGGTGGCCAGTCCGTGCTCGGTCAGGATCCGGTGCCGCCAGGCGGCGAACGGCAGGGTCAGCAGGTCGGCCAGGAACACCACGAGCAGCCCGCCGAGCAGCGCCTGGGCGACCCAGTGGTCGCCGAACGGCCGGCCGGCGACCAACACCAGCCGGGCACCGACCGGGGTGAACCCGAGCAGCAGCGCCGCCAGCAGGCCGACCAGCATCGCGCCGTAGCGACCGGGACGCAGCGCCGCCCGCAGGGCCCTCCCCCGCTCGACCTGGTCGACGGGCAGCTCACGCAGGGCGGCGAGCTGATCGGCGCGGGGCACCGGCGGCCGGTGCCACGGCACCAGCACGGCCGCCGCGACGACGACCGCCACCCCCAGGACGACGAAGGTCACCAGCGCCCATGCGCGAGGCGTCATCGGGCTCCTTCCGCCGACCGGTCGCCCGACCATCCTAGGTGTGCCGGCGCGGCCCCGGTCCACACTCGGGCGACCGGATCCTCTCAGGCGGACCGGTCGATCGCTCAGGCGACCTGTCTTCGGGACCGGGGCCGGCGCTGCCGGCGGCCGCGCGCCGCTGCCGGCGACTCGCCGAGCACCTCGACGTCGAACCCGGCACGCGCGAACACCTCGATCGCGTACCGCTCGCCGGCGTCCAGGTGGGCCACCGTGTCCGGGCTGTCGATCAGGGCACTGACCAGGCAACCCCGGCAGCTCGGGCCGCGCTCGACGGCGCAGGTGTCACAGTCGATCAGCATGGTCGTCTCCTCACGTGGCGGTGCCGTCGAACGGTCGGCCGGCGGTGATCGGCCCCCGTACGACGCAGCATCGCCGACCGACCACCGCCAGTGACATCGACGATAGGCGTCAGGTACGACAGTTCCGCGTGACCGGGTGTCGGCTCAGGAACGAGCCAGTCGACGCAGCAGCGAGTCGGCGCCCATCGGGTACGCGCCGTGCCGCCGGACCCCGTCGGCCACCTCCCGGTCGGAGGAGACCACCACGATCACCCGGCCGGACGGCTCGGCCCGGACCAGCCGGCGGATGAGTTCGTCGGCCGTCTCCCCTTTTCGGGAGAACAGCACCCGCACGCCACGTGGAGCCGGCGGCAACCCGTGCATCCGCTCAGCGCCGTCGAAGACCACTGTCACCTCGTCCCCGGTCTGCGCGGCGATCCCACCGAGCCCGGTGATCAACCTCTTGCGTTGCTGCTCCAACGGCATCTCGCCGAAGCCCCGCTTGGTCACGTTGTAGCCGTCGACGACGAGGTGCGCCCGGGGTAGGGCGAGCAGGTCGTCCAGCCGGGCCGGGTCGTCGGTGTCGCGGGCCCGGGTCGACGTCGCCGCCGCCGGTCGGTCGGTGAACGCGTCGGCGACGTAGTCGGCCGGCAACCGGTCGGCCGGGTCCAGGGCGAGCTCCCGCCGCAGCCCCTGGGCTGCCTGCCCGATCGTCTCCAGCAACAGCCACAGCCGGGCGTCGTCGACCGCCCGGGCCTCCTTCGCCGACTGCCGGGCGGTCCCGGCGGTCAGCTCCGCGTCGGCGAGCTTGGCGCGCAGCCGCCGCAGCTCGGCGTCGTGGTCGGCGGCGGCCCGCGCGGCCCGGCCGCGTTCGGTGGCGAGCAGCTCGTTGGCCCGCCGCTGCTGCGCCTGTGCCTCACGCAGCGTGCGGGACAGCTGCCGGGACTCCTCGCGGAGCTGGCCCAGTTCCTCCCGTACCCGGGCCAGCTCGTCGCGGAGCTTCTCCACCTCGACCCGGGCGACGGTGCGGTCGTGTTCGGCTCGGTTGGCGCGGGCCTCGGCATCGCGGATCAGCTCGGCGACGGCGGCCCGGTCGGCCTCGGCCCGGACCGCCGCACCGGCGGCGTCGACCAGCTCACGCCAGCCCGCCGGCCGCATCAGGTACGCCAGGGCGGCGACCTCGACCGGGTCCGCCGCCGCGGGTGAGACACCTTCGCTGACCGCCGCACCCAGTTCGCCGGTCTCGGCCAGCGCGCGGGCGGCCACCCGCTGCCGCAGTGACGGATCGTTGGTGAGCGCCGCCGCGATCGCCGCGGCACCGTAGCGGGCCCGCCGGTTCGGCGCGAACTTGGCGACCTTGCGCAACGGAGGCGGCATCTCGTCGGTCGGGATCTCGGGCAGCGCGGCGGCGGCGAGCACGACGATGCGCGACCGCACCGGCTCGGGCAGCACCGGCTCGGCGGGTGGACCACCGGCCGGCTGGTCGGCGGACGGGGGCAGGGCGCCGGTCGTCGGCGCCGCCCCCTCGGGACGAGCGTCGGTCGGATCCGGTGCGGCCATGCACCCCAGTCTCCCACCGGGTGGCCGCCGCGTGCCCGACAGGAAGAATGATCTCGCAGAGTCGATCGGATCGTTACCGGTGGTACGCATGGGACGGCTGTGTCGTACCCACGTCCTATCGTCTGCGCCGTGGCACCGCCTGATCCCGTACCTCGACCGGCCTACACCCAGGGCTCGATCGACTCGCTGCTGTCAGCCGGACAGGGCGGGCCGCTGTCGACCGGCGCGGACCGGTCGCTACGGGAGACCACCTTCGTCGTGCTGGATCTGGAGACCACCGGCGGCGCGCCGGACGGTGGCGGCATCACCGAGATCGGCGCGGTGAAGGTGCGCGGCGGCGAGGAGCTCGGCGTCTTCGCCACGCTGGTCAACCCGGGCCGACCGGTGCCGCCGTTCATCACCGTGCTCACCGGCATCACCGAGGCGATGCTCGTTCCCGCGCCGCCGATCGAGCAGGTGCTGCCCAGCCTGCTGGAGTTTCTCGGTGACGCGGTGCTGGTGGCGCACAACGCGCCGTACGACGTGGGTTTCCTCAAGGCCGCGTGCGCCCGGCACGGCTATCCCTGGCCGGCGCCGACGGTGCTGGACACCGCGGCCCTCGCCCGCCGGGTGCTGACCCGCGACGAGGTGCCCAACCGCAAGCTCGGCACTCTCGCCGGCTACTTCCGCACCCCTCGGCGGCCCACCCACCGGGCCCTGGCCGACGCCCAGGCGACGGTGGACGTGCTGCACGGGCTGATCGCCCGGCTCGGCGGGCACCAGGTGACGAGCATCGGCGACGCGGTCGAATTCAGCCGCGCGGTCAGCGACGTCCAGCGACGCAAGCGGCACCTCGCCGACGGGTTGCCCCGCTCCCCCGGGGTGTACATCTTCCGGGCGGCCGACGACCGGCCGCTGTACGTCGGCACCTCCGGCGACGTCGCCACCCGGGTACGCAGCTACTTCACCGCCGCCGAGCGGCGGGCGCGGATGTCCGAGATGCTGGCCGCGGCGACGCGGGTCGACGCGGTCGAGTGCGCCCATCGGTTGGAGGCCGAGGTACGTGAGCTGCGGCTGATCGCCGCCCACGCGCCGCCGTACAACCGCCGGTCGAAGTATCCGGAGCGGGTGGTCTGGTTGAAGGTCACCGACGAGGTCTATCCACGGCTGTCCACGGTCCGGGCGATCTCACCGGCCGACACCACCGTGCTCGGGCCGTTCGCCTCCCGCCGGGCGGCCGAGCTGGCCGCCGCCGGCATCCACGACGCGCTGCCGCTGCGTCAGTGCACCCACCGGTTGTCCGCCCGGACCCGGACCCCGGCCTGCGCGCTGGCTGAGCTTGGTCGTTGTCCGGCACCGTGCGAGCACCGGATCGACCCGCAGCAGTACGCCGAACTCGCCGTCGCCCCGCTGCGGACGGCACTCGAGACCGACCCGCAGCCACTGGTCGACACGTTGCTCGCCCGGATCGACCGGCTCGCCGCCGCGCAGCGGTTCGAGGAGGCGGCGGTGGTCCGGGGCCGGTTGGCCGCATTCCTGCGGGCGACCGTCCGAATGCAGCGGTTGACCGCACTGACCAGGATCGCCGAGCTGGTCGCGGCGCGACGGGCCGGGCACGGTGGCTGGGAGCTGGCGATCGTCCGGCACGGTCGGCTCGCCGCTGCCGGCGTGTCGCCGCCACGGCAGCACCCCCGGGCCACCATCGACCTGCTGTGCGCCACCGCGGAGACGGTGCCGGCCGGGCACGGCCCGGTGCCCCGGGCCAGCGCGGCCGAGAGCGAGCGGATCCTGTCCTGGCTGGAGCCGGAACAGACCCGGCTGGTCAGGGTGAGCGGGGACTGGGCCTCACCGGCCGGCGGCGCCGGCCGATTCCATTATCTGCTGGTCAAGGCCGAGGAAGCCGCCCGGACGACGGCCGGGGTCGACGAAGCAGACCAAAGACTCGACCGATCGATCACCCGCAAGTAGCCGATCGTACTACGCTCGCTCGCTTAGGCTGTTAGAGAAGTGCAGTCCTGTCAGCCAACGCCCGATTCGTGGCGTGCGTCCGGGCGGTCGACCCGCCGGGCGATGGGTGAGGAGGTGTCTCCGCGTGGACGTCGACGCCGGTCCCGGCGCCGCCATCGGACGTTTCCTGCCCACCACGACACCCCTGTCCGCCCGCCTGCGAGCCTGGCTGTCCTGGTCTCCCGGCTCACCGGACCCGGTCGCCGAGCTGATCCGCGTCCACCGGTCGATCCACCCGTCGGCGGACCCGGCGGTGCTGCGCCGCGGCTACCAGATCGCCGACAGCATGCACGCCGGGCAGTACCGCAAGAGCGGCGAGCCGTACATCACCCACCCGTTGGCCGTCGCGGAGATCTGCGCCGGGCTCGGCATGGACACCACCACCCTGGTGGCCGCGCTGCTGCACGACACCGTCGAGGACACCACGTACGACCTGCCGACACTGGCCGCGGACTTCGGTGACGAGGTCGCCCACCTGGTCGACGGGGTGACCAAGTTCGACAAGGCGTTCTACGGCAAGGCCGCCGAGGCGGAGACCATCCGAAAGATGATCATCGCTGCGTCGAAGGACGTCCGGGTGCTGGTCATCAAACTCGCCGACCGGCTGCACAACATGCGGACCCTCGGTGTGCGCTCGCCTGCCTCCCGGGCCCGGATCGCCAAGGCGACCCTGGACGTGCTGGTCCCGCTCTGCGACCGGCTCGGCATCCAGAAGCTCAAGCGGGAGCTCGACGACATCGTCCTGTTCCACCTGGAGCCGGAGGCCTACCAGCAGATCGAGGAGCACCTGGCCAACCGGCCGGGCTGGGCGACGTACCTGGACGCCGTTTGCGGACAGGCACGGGTGACGCTGCGCCGGGAGAAGGTCGCCGCCCGGGTCGCGCCCCGGCCACGGCACCGCTACTCGATCTGGAAGGACACCGTCACCGGCGGCCACCGGGCACCGTTCGACCTACCCCGCATCGAGGTCGTGGTCACCGGGCCGGACACCGACTGCTACGCGGCGCTCGGCGCGGTCCACTGCCGCTGGCGACCGGTACCGGGCAGGTTCAAGGACTTCATCGCGGCGCCGAAGAACAACCTCTACCGCTCGCTGCACACCACCGTCATCGGCCCGGACGAGCGTCCGCTCGAGGTGCTGATCCGGACCGACGCGATGCACCGGTCCGCCGAGTTCGGCATCGCCGCGCCGTACCACTTCCCCAAGCCCGGCCGCAGTCGTGCCGCTGCCCGCGCCGACGAGCTGGCCTGGCTCCGCAGGGCGATCGACTGGTCGCAGGAAAACATCGACGCTGACCAGTTCGTCCACTCGCTGCGCTGCGACCTGGTCGACGCGCAGATCCAGGTCTTCACCGACGGCCGCCCGATCGTGCTGCCGGCCGGGTCGACGCCAGTCGACCTCGCATACGAGCTGGATCCGCGCAAAGGCGCGCACTGTCTCGCCGTACGGATCAACGGCCGGCTGGCCCCACTGGCCTCCGAACTGACCGACGGCGACGTGGTCGAGATCTTCACCGAGACCGACGACCAGCCGACCGGGACGGCACCGACGTCGGCCGGGCCGCGAAAGGAGTGGCTGGGTTTCGTCAAGTCGCCGCAGGCCCAGATGCAGATCAACCGCTGGTTCGCCGAACACTCCGAACCGGGCATCAGCATCAGCGACAAGGTACGCCTCGGCCGCGCCACTGTCAGCCTGATCCTGCGCAAACACGACCGGGCGTTGTCCAACGACAAACCACTGCGCCAGCTCGCGGAGAACCTCAAGTACCCGGACATGGAGACCCTGCTGGTCGCGGTGGTGGACCGGACCATCGAGCCCGAGGCCGTCGTCGACCAGCTCATCGCCCTGGTCGACCAGCCGGGCTGACCTGACCCGGCGCCGACGACCGGCTACCTCTAGCCTGAACCATATGATCACCCGCCGATCCCCCGCACGCGCCCTGTTGTACGGCGTGTTCTACCGGTTACCGCACCCGGTCCGTCGGCGGTTGGTCCGGCTCGCCGTGCAGAAGTACATCGTCGGCGCCGTGACGCTGGTGACCGACTCCGAAGTCGGCCCGTCGACACCCGCCCGGCTACTGCTGCTGCGCCAGCCGCCCGGCCGGGGCTGGACACTGCCCGCCGGTCTGCTGCGACACCGCGAGGCGCCGGTGGTCGGCGCGGCCCGGGAGCTCGCCGAGGAGACCGGCATCCGGCTCGCCCCGGACCAGCTACGCCCGGCGGTGCCGAATGCCGTGGTGCACGCCAAGGGTTGGGTGGACGTGGTCTTCGAAGCCTCCGTGGCAGCGTCGCGAACCCAACTGGTGGTTGACGGGGCCGAGGTGTACGAAGCCGCCTGGCACCGGCTCGACGACCTGCCCCGGCTGACCCCGGCGACCGCCCGGCTACTCGCGCGCTACGGCATCGGTCCACTCGTCAGCCCGCCAGCGGCCCAGGAGCCGGGGTGAGCGCACCGGCGGCCGGACCGGACCGGATCTGCGCGGTGATCCTCGCCGCCGGTGAAGGCCGCCGGCTGCGGCCGTTGACCGGTCTCGTCCCGAAGGCGCTCTGCCCGGTCGGGAACGTACCGCTGCTGGACCGGGCGCTCGCCCGGGTCGGTGCCCTCGGTTTCACCGGGCCGGCGGCGGTCGCGGTCAACGCCTGCTACCTCGGCCGGCAGGTGGTGACCCAGGTCGGCGACCGGGCACAGCTGTCCGTGGAGCCAGGAGACCCGTTGGGCACCTCCGGCGGCGTCGGCCGGCTACGGGACTGGATCAGCGGTCGCGGCGTGCTGGTCGGCAACGTCGACGGCTATCTCGCCCATCCAGAGCTCGACCCTGGGCCGGACATCGCGGCACTGCTCGACGGCTGGGACGGCGAGACCGTCCGGCTGCTCGGCCAGCGGTTCACCCACCCGGCCGCCCGGGGCGGCTTCGACGGGCACCGGTTCGCCGGCTTCTCGCTGCTGCCGTGGCGCTACGTCAGCGGTTTAGCGGCCACTCCCGGCGAACTGGTCCGTACCGTCTGGCGGCCGGCGGAGGCCGCCGGCGCGCTGCAGGTGATCAACTACTCGGGGACCTACCTGGACACCGGGACACCACCGGACTACCTCGCGGCCAATCTGCACGCGGCAGGTGGCCGGAGCCTCGTCGACCCGTCGGCCACGGTGACGGGCCCGGTCGACCGCTCCGTCGTCGGCGCCGACGCGGTGGTACGGGGGACGCTGGTCCGCTCGGTGGTGTGGCCCGGCGCACAGGTGCATACGGGGGAACGGCTGACTGACGCGATCCGGGTGGACAGCGATCTGACGGTGTCCGCCGGCTGAGCACCCGGCTTGAGTAACATCGGCGGCGGACGCCGGTGAGAGACGGAGGACCTGCGTGATCACTGCCATCGTGTTGATCGACTGCGCCACGGACTCGATCCCGGAGGTGGCCGAGGCGCTCGCCGGTCTCGACGGGGTGAGCGAGGTCTACTCGGTGGCCGGGCACGTGGACCTGATCGCGATCGTCCGGGTGCGGGAGTTCGACCAGATCGCCGACGTGATCGCCGGACGGATCTCGAAGGTTCCGGGGGTGCTCAACACCGAGTCGCACATCGCCTTCCGCGCCTACTCACAGCACGATCTGGAGGCGGCCTTCGCCATCGGGCTGGCCGACGCGGACTGACCGACGACAGCGCTGAGCCAACAGCGGGAACTGGCAGCTGCCGCAGGCAGAGCCGCCCAGGAGACATAACGACGCGGCTGGTCGTCGGGGGCCACAGACCCACTGGCGACCAGCCGCGTTACCGTTCGGTGTCTGACGTCGACTGCCCGTCAGCAGACGGGCGGTGAGGTCGACGGTGCCCAGCGGAACGAGGTGATCTGATCGTTCGCGAGCGGATCAACGTTGCCACCGCCGCTGTACGGCGGGACGAAGATGTACCAGTTGCCATCGTAGTTGAGGTCGGGATACAGGCAGACGCCCCGGGCGGAAGTGTTCCGGACCGAGCTGATCTTGTCGTCGAAGCTCCATGCCCGTAGATCCGGCTGATTGCCGGTGTTGACCGATACCCAGACCATCAGGCCGTTACCTCCGCTGTGCTCCCACATGCACATGGCGTTGGTCGGACAGTCCCAGTACGCGGCTTGCGCAGGCGACGGCGTCACGACTACCAGGGCCATGGTGGCGCCCATGGCCCACGTCAGCAACTTCCTTGCCAGCTTCACGTAGCTCCTCCTCCGAGCGACTACCTTGCGGTTGATCGATCGCTGTCGACCATGACGCTACGTCGAGAGGAAACCGTCACCAATGGATCACCGCAGTCTCTTAGGGATACCGCTACTACCGTGGCGACAGGGCTTGTGGGGACGGCCGGTGCAGGTGTGAGATCACAGAGGCGCCCGCCGATCTGCTCGGCGGGCGCCTCTGTCGACTCCGGGTGCGCGGTGGTCAGCGGCTGCCGCTGCTGATCTCCTCGCGGTCGGCCGGCTGCTTCTCCTTGCCAGCCGACCGCAGTTCGGTCGGCTGTTCCTCGGCCGGGTCGATCGCCACATGCGCCGGCGGCGGAACCTGTGCCGGCTTCTCGATCGGGAAGAAGAAGCCCTTGACGGCCGGGCCGAGCGCGCCGAGCCGGTTCATCTTCTTGGGTACCACCCAGCCGACGTACTCCAGCTTGCCGTGGCCGTGCTCATCGGTCGGCCCGAGCGGCTGGTGCACCTCGACGAAGCGGCCGTCGGGCAGCCGGCGGATGATTCCGGTCTCGACGCCGTGCGCCAGCACCTCGCGGTCGTGCTGCTGCAGACCGAGGCAGATCCGGTAGGTCACGTAGTAGGCCAGCGGTGGCAGCAGGATCAATCCGATCCGACCGGCCCAGGTCATCGCGTTCAGGCTGATGAAGAACTTGTCGGCGAACACGTCGTTGCCGCCGGAGATGGTCAGCACGATGAAGAAGGTGACGGCCATGGCGCCGACGGCGGTACGGGCCGGCACGTCCCGGGGCCGCTGCAGCAGGTTGTGGCTGGCCTTGTCCTTCGTGTACCGCGCTTCGAGGAACGGGTACGCCAGGGAGAGCATGACCAGGATGCCGGGCAGCACCACGGTCGGCCAGAACAGCGGCGGGATCACGTACCCGTCGCCGATCGGGATGGTCAGCTCCCAGGCTGGCATCAACCGGGTGGAGCCGTCCAGGAACATGACGTACCAGTCGGGCTGGCTCGCCGCCGAGACGACGGCGGCCTCGTACGGGCCGAACAGCCACACCGGGTTGATCTGGAAGACCCCCGCCATCAGGGCGACCACCCCGAAGACGATCATGAAGAAGCCGCCCTGTTTGATCGCGTAGCGGGGGAACATCCGCTCACCGACCACGTTGTCGTTGGTTCGTCCCGGGCCGGCCCACTGGGTGTGCTTCTGCTTGAAGACCAGGCCGAGGTGTGCGCTGATCAGCGCCACCAGCAGACCGGGGATCAGCAGCACGTGGGCGATGTAGAACCGGCTGATGATGATCGTGCCCGGGAACTCGCCGCCGAAGATCGACGAGGTGACCCAGGACCCGATCACCGGGATGGACAGCATGATCGCCGACGCGATCCGCAGCCCGGTGCCGGACAGGCCGTCGTCGGGCAGCGAGTAGCCGGTGAAGCCGGCGAGGAAGCCGACCCAGAACAGCAGCGAGCCGATGATCCAGTTCGCCTCACGCGGCTTGCGGAACGCGCCGGTGAAGAACACCCGCAGCATGTGCACCACGATCGACGCCATGAACAGCAGCGCCCCCCAGTGGTGCATCTGCCGCATGATCAGGCCGCCCCGGACGTCGAACGAGATGTCCAGCGTCGACGCGTACGCCGCCGACATGGGGATCCCGCGCAGCGGAGCGTAGCTGCCGTCGTAGACGACCTCCTCCATCGACGGGTCGAAGAAGAAGGTCAGGTAGACACCGGTGAGCAGGACGACGACGAACGAGAAGAGCGCGATCTCGCCGAGCAGGAACGACCAGTGGTCCGGGAAGACCTTGTTCAGCAGCTTGCGTAGCGGCGTAGCTGCCTGGAACCGGTCGTCGAGCTGCCCGGCGGCCTGGCCGGGCAGCGCCCGGGCGTCGAACTTACGGCGTTTCATGGCCGCTCCCAGAAGTCGGGTCCGACGATCTCGGTGTAGTCGGAGGTGGCGACGAAGAAGCCCTCGTCGTCGACGGAGATGGGCAGCTGCGGCAGCCGACGGCTGGCCGGGCCGAAGACCGGCTTGGCGTTGTCGGTGATCAGGAACTGCGACTGGTGGCAGGGGCAGAGCAGCCGGTTGGACTGCTGCTCGTACAGGCTCGCCGGGCAGCCCGCGTGGGTGCAGATCTTCGAGTACGCGATGTAGTTGCCCCACATGTAGTCGGGCTTGCCCGCCGCCTCGTTGTTCTGCCGGGCGGTCTGGGCGTCGTCCAGCCGCAGGTGGATCAGCAGGGTCGGCGAGTCGGCGTACCGGTTGGTGTGTCCGCCGGGAATTCCGGGGAAGACCGTCATCTGACCACCGACGCTGACGTCAGCGGGCCGGATCGGTGAGCCGTCCTCCCTGGTCAGCCGGACCAGCTCGGTGCCGCCACCGGTCGTCTCGACCGGCTCCCAGCCGGTGGTGGCCATCTGGTTGTCGGTGTGCGGATCCCGGATCAGGCCGCCGACCAGTGGAGCGGCCGCGACCGCGGCGACCGGAGCCAACCCGGCCAGCAGCGACACCCCGAGCAGCGGCCGGCGCTTGACCCCGAGCTCGTCCACCATGTAGGTGAGCGTGCCGCCGGTGATCTTGCGGTCGTCCGGGCTGGACGGACCATCGTGCCGGTCCTGGATCGCCACCTCGTGGGGCAGCAGCTTCTTGCCCCAGGTGAGGATGCCGACGCCGATGGCCAGCAGGGTCAGCCCGAGGCTGACGCCGAGCAGCGGGGTGTAGAACTTGCTGATCCCGGTGCCGAGTTCGTACTCCCAGGGCCACCAGATGTAGACCACCAGGAACGCGGTCGCGGTGAGCCCGGCGAGCAGGAACAGCCCGGCGACGAACCGGCTGATCCGACGCTCCGCCCTGGTGCCGGGCACCGGGAACGGCGGCTCGTAGTGCACGATCTCGATGTCGTCGCGACGGGCACCCTCGCGCAGCACGTCGAACGGCGTCAGCCGAGGGTCGTCCAGGCTCACCTGCGCTGACTGGCGGTGCTGCTGGGTGGTGTCGATGTCGGTGCTCATGACTTCCCCGCAATCCACAGGCTGGCGAAGACCAGCGCGGTGATGCCGACCAGGAAGATGGCGATGCCCTCGGTCACCGGACCGTACCGGCCGAGGTTGGCCAGCCCGCCGGGGTCGCCGTCGGTCTTCAGCCCTTCCTGCACGAAGGCGATGATGTCGCGCTTCTGCTCGGGGGTGAGCTGGTTGTCCCCGAAGACCGGCATGTTCTGCGGACCGGTCAGCATGGCGGCGTACAGCTGCCGGTCGGTGGCCGGCTCCAGGCTCGGTGCGTACTTGCCGGAGGACAGCGCGCCGCCGCCGCCGCTGAAGGCGTGGCAGGACGAACAGTTGATCCGGTAGAGATGGCCACCGACGGCGATGTCACCGCCGGTACGCAGCATCTCACCGTCCGGCAGCTGCGGGCCGCCGCCCAGCTCCTGGATGTACTGGCCGAGCTGGCGGATCTCCTCCTCGGTGAAGACCACCGGCTTGCGCTCGGCCTGGGCCTCCTGCCGGGCCATCGGCATCCGGCCCGTGCCGACCTGGAACTCCACCGACGCCGATCCGACACCGATCAGGCTGGGGCCGCGTCCCTCGACGCCCTGGGCGTTGCGCCCGTGGCAGGAGATGCAGCTCTGGTCGAACAGCGCCTTGCCGTCCTCGGCCGCCTGGGACAGCTGCGGGGTGTCCTGCGCCTGCAGGCCCGGAGCGAAGACGGTGTACGCACCGCCGGCCAGGAACAGCGCGGCGAGCAACCGGACCGCGGTGCCCAGCCGACGGCGGCCCCGGCCTCGCGGCGTGGCCCGCCCGCTGCGCAGCCGGGCGAGGAGACCGCGTCCACGGTCGGCTCGCCGGTCGGCGGGGGTGTCAGATGTCATTGACCTGAATCCTTGTCGGTTTTGCGACCTGCCTGGTCGGCACGACGCCGCACCATCACGGTGAGTGACCGCTTGATGATCATTGCAGCCAGTAGATCATGAAGTAGAGGCCGATCCAGACCACGTCGACGAAGTGCCAGTAGTACGACACGACGATGGCCGAGGTGGCCTGCGCCGGGGTGAACCGCCCCATCGTGGTACGGACCATGTAGATCAGAAAGGCGACCAGGCCGCCCGCCACGTGCAGGCCGTGGAAGCCGGTGGTGAGGTAGAACACCGAGCCGTACCCGTCGCTGTTGATCTTGATGCCGTGGTGGACCAGCTCCCGGTACTCGTTGATCTGGCCGAGCAGGAAGATCAGGCCCATCACGAAGGTGATCGTGAACCACCGCCGCAGCGCGTGCACGTCTCCCCGCTCCGCGGCGAACACCCCGATCTGACAGGTGACCGAGGAGGCCACCAGGATCGCGGTGAAGACCGTCGCGTACGGGATGTTCAGCTGTGGGGTGTGCTCCTCCCACATGCTGTAGTCCGCCGCACGGATGGAGAAGTACATCGCGAACAGCGCCGCGAAGAACATCAGTTCGCTGGAGAGCCACACGATCGTCCCGACGCTGACCATGTTCGGTCGGGTCAGCGAGTGGATCCGGCTCTTGTCAATCGCTGGGGCCGCAGTCACGCGGTCATTATTGCTGCCGGTCAGTGCCCACGGACGGCGGGGTGGCAAACCCGACCCGCCGGTGGGCCGGATAACGTCGACCGGGGCCGCTGGCCTAGCCTCGTCATGTGGCAGATGTCGCTGCGATCGCCGTCCCGCCGTTCACGGTCTCGGCCCTGTTCACCGAGATCCAGCTGACCAGTTGGCTGGCGCTGACACTCGTCGTGGCCGCCGGCCTCTACCTGTACGGGGTGCACCGGCTACGACTGCGCGGCGACCGCTGGCCTGTGTCACGCACCGTACTGTTCCTCGGCCCCGGACTGGGTGGCATCGCCGCCGTCACCGTGAGTGGGCTGGGCGCCTACGACACCACGCTGCTGTCGGTGCACATGGTCCAGCACATGGTGCTGTCGATGATCGCGCCGATCTTCCTCGCCCTGGGCGCACCGGTCACCCTGGCGCTGCGCACCCTGCCCGGCGCGCCGCGGCGTCGCCTGCTCGCCGTCCTGCACAGCCGGTACGCCCGGGTGCTCACCTTCCCGCTGGTCGCCTTCGGCCTGTTCGTCATCAACCCGTTTGTGCTGTATTTCACTGATCTGTACCGGTTGACCCTGGAAAATTCCCTCGCCCACGAGTTCGTCCACGCCCACTTCATCATGACCGGCTGCCTGTTCTTCTGGCCGCTGGTCGGGCTCGACCCGCTGCCCGGCCGCTGGCCGTACCCGGCCCGGGCGCTGCTGATGGTGCTCTCCGTGCCGTTCCACACCGTGCTCGGGCTCACCGTCATGCAGAGCAACACCCTGTTCGGCGGCGACTGGTACCCGTCGCTCGGGCTGACCTGGGCCGACCCGTGGGCCGACCAGGAGGTGGCCGGCGGCGTCCTGTGGGCCGGCGGGGAGTTCGTCAGCGTCACCATGCTCGCCGTACTGGTGGTGCAGTGGATGCGCCAGTCCGAGCGGGAGGCCCGACGCGTCGACCGGGAACTCGACCGTCAGGAGGCACGGCAGGCCCGCGCGGCGGCCGCCGCCGACTGACCCGCTCGCCGGACGCGACGCGGTCGGACGGTACGATCAGCGCGCAGCTACGAGGTGGGAGTCGAGCGACAAGATGACCGAGCGCGTACACACCGTCCTGCTCTACAGCGACGACCCGCAGGTGCGGGACCGGATGCGGCTGGCCGTCGGCACCCGCCCCGCCACCGACCTGACCGTCGAGTTCGTCGAGGCGTCCGACTACGCCGGGTGCGTCCGGCTGGTCGACGAGTACGAGATCGACCTGATGCTGCTCGACGGTGAGGCCACCCCCGGCGGCGGGCTCGGCATCGCCCGGCAGATCAAGGACGACCGCGCCGACGCGCCGCCGACCTGCGTGGTGATCGCCCGCGCCGCCGACCGCTGGCTGGCCTCGTTCGCCGAGGTCGACGCCACCCTGATGCACCCGCTCGACCCGGTGACCACCGGCCAGACCGTCGCCGGCATGCTGCGCGGCCGGTCCGGCAAGCTGCCCGCCGCCTGACCCACCCCCGCACCGCACCTGCACCGGGCTGCACCGTCCACGTTCCGCCGCACCGTCCCGTACCGCATCGCGCACACGCCCCATCGCACCTGGGAGAGACCCCATGGGTGAACGGTCCTGGCCGAATCTGCTCAGTGCGCTGCTCGCCGGCGAGCAGCTCTCCACCGCCGACACCACCTGGGCGATGGGCGAGATCATGGCGGGCTCCGCCACCCCGGCCCAGATCGCCGGGTTCGCCGTCGCGCTGCGCGCCAAGGGCGAGACCCCGGCGGAGCTGGTCGGTCTGGTGGAGGCGATGCTCGCCGACGCCGTACCGGTCGACCTGCCGGAAGCGCTGCGCGCCGACGCGGTGGACGTGGTCGGTACCGGCGGCGACCGGGCCCACACGGTGAACATCTCGACGATGGCGGCGCTGGTGGTGGCAGCCGCCGGTGCCCGGGTGGTCAAGCACGGCAACCGGGCCGCCTCGTCGTCGTGCGGGGCCGCCGACCTGCTGGAGCACTTCGGCATCCCGCTCGACCTGGGCCCCGAGGGGGTGGCCCGGTGCGTCGCCGAGGTCGGCATCGGGTTCTGCTTCGCCGCCCGGTACCACCCGGGAATGCGGCACGCCGGGACGACCCGGCGGGAGATCGGCGTACCGACTGCCTTCAACTTCCTCGGCCCGCTGACCAACCCGGCCCGGCCTCAGGCCGGGGCGATCGGCTGTTTCGACACCCGGATGGCGCCGGTGATGGCGCAGGTGTTCGCCAGCCGGGGCGACACCGCACTGGTGATGCGGGGTGAGGACGGGCTGGACGAGCTCAGCACCGCCGCCCCGACCAGGGTCTGGTTCGCCGCCGACGGCGTGGTGCGCGCGATGGTCGTGGACGCCGCCGAGGACCTGGGGGTTGCCCGCAGCGCCCCCGGCGATCTCCGGGGTGGGGACGCCGCCTTCAACGCCGATGTCACCCGCCGGCTGCTCGCCGGACGGTCCGGTCCGGTCCGGGACGCGGTGCTGGTCAACGCCGCAGCGGCGCTGACCGCTCAGGCGGTACAGACCGGCGCCGCGCCGGCTGACGGGTTGCTGGAGACGATGCGGGCGCAGCTGGGCCGGGCCGCCGAGGCGGTGGACAGCGGCGCGGCCGCCGCGCTGCTGGACCGGTGGGTGCAGGTGGCCCAGTCGGCTGCGGGTACCACCGCCGGCTGACCGCCCGCTGCGACTCCTGTCGTCCACGCGCCCCGGGCCACCGCGCTGTTGCAGGACCCGACCTCGCTGCGGGACTGGTACAAGCAGAATCTGCGCTGGCTCTGGGGCACCTTCCGGGGCATCCTCGGTCACCGGGTGGGGCGGCAGGTCAGCACCTTCGACTACGCGTACCTGCTGCTGATCCTGCGCTGGGTGCTGTCCGCCTGGCGGCTACACCACCGGCAGCTGCTGCTCCTGCTCCCGCTGATCATGGTCGCCGACGTGATCTACCGGGTGATCTTCGTCCACGCGGCGGTCAAGGCCGTCCGCCAACCCACCGTCGACCGCTGTGTCTGGTCCTCGCCGGAGCGGATCGGCACCCCGGTAGCTGTCGGCGGCGCCCCGACAGCCGTCGCCGGCTGGGGCGCCAAGCTGCGCCGCCGCAACAGCCGGTGACGGTCGGCCGGCTCAGCCGACGCCGGCGACGAACCGGCTCAGTGCTCGGCCCGGCTCAGTGCTCGGCGGTACGCCGGGTGCCGGTGTAGTACTCGAACAGCAGACCGGCTGCGGTGGCGATCACCGAGAGCAGCCCGAAGATGAGCAGCCACCACTGCCAGAAGACCAGGCCGAGACCGGCGACGGTCGCGGCCAGCGCCACCCCGAACGGCCAGTAGCTGCCCGGGCTGAAGAAGCCGACCTCGCCCGCTCCGTCGGAGATCTCAGCGTCCGGCCGGTCCTCGGGGCGCAGATCGATCCGGCGCGACACGAACCAGAAGAAGCCACCACACATCGTGCAGAGCAGGAAGGACAGGATCAGCGCCGTGGTGCCGATCCACTCGACGTGCCCGAGCTGCCCGTAGGTCCACGCCGGGTAGACACCGGACACGACGAGCAGGAACGCCGCGACGATGCCGAACAGTCGCCACTCGGTCTTCATGACCGGCCCTCAGCTTCCCGCGCCCTGGGCGCTCGCGTTCCCGAAGTTCTGCGCGTCACGCTTGGTGTCGAACGGGAAGGTCGTCACCGCGTACGGCTCCTCCCCGATCGCGGCCAGCGCGTCCGGCGTCGAGCTACCGGCCTGCTTCGCCGCGATGAACTGGTCGTACTGCTCCGGGTCGACCACCCGCATCTCGAAGTTCATCATCGAGTGGTACGTGCCACACAGCTCGGCGCACCGGCCGACGTAGGCACCGTTCTGTTCGATGGTCACCTCGAACTGGTTACGGATGCTGCCCGGGAAGACGTCCCGCTTGAACAGCAGCTCCGGCACCCAGAACGAGTGGATCACGTCGGTGCTGGTCTCCTCGAACCGGATGGTCCGCTCCGACGGGACCACCAGCACCGGGATGATGTCGGAGGAACCGACCGTCGACGCCACCGTGTTGGCGTCCTCACCGACCCCGTCGCGGTAGTTGAACTGCCAGTTCCACTTGAACGCGACGACCTCGACGGTGACGTCCGGGTCCTCGCTGAGCCGGTCGACATCGGTCTGCACGACGGCCGTGTAGTAGAACAGCACCGAGACGACCAGGATCGGCGCGATGGTGTAGAGGAACTCCATCGGCATGTTGAACCGGGTCTGCACCGGCAACTGGTCGCCGCGCTTGCGGTACCGGATGATGCACCAGAAGATCAGACCCCAGACGAAGACGCCGACCGCGAGCGCCGCGATCACCGAGGCGATCCACAGGTCGTACATCCGGTGGGCCTGCGGTGTGATGCCCTGCGGCCAGCCGAAGCCGCCGAACGCCTCCCCGACGTCGCAGCCAGTGAGCAGGGTGAGCAGTGCCGCGCCGCCGAGACCGAGCCCAGCGGCCCGGAACCGGAGCTGTCGCCGACCGGGCGCGCGCCGTGCGTGCGTCGGCTGCCGGCCGACGGCCGACGGCTGCCCTGCTGAATCGCTTGCGACCACCTGGTCCTGCCTCCCTCGCGGTGCCACCGATGCCACCTGTGGCAACCGGATCGACCTGGCCACGCGTGACGACATCGGCGATCAAAGGCGTCACCGACGGTCGCAGATTACTCGACCCGACGGGTCACCATCGGCGTGGGGTCTGGTTTGTCACCCGCCACGACCACCGGCGGGCCAGCCCACGGCCGGTACCGTCGACGGCTGTGGACTATCTCGACGCCGCGACCGCCGCACCGCTGCACCCGGTCGCCCGGGAGGCACTGTCGGCGGCGTTGACCGACGGCTGGGCCGACCCGGCCAAGCTGTACACCCGGGCCCGCCGGGCCGGTCAGCTCCTCGACGCGGCCCGCGAGGTCACCGCCGACGTGCTGCGGGTCCGCACCGACGAGATCTCCTTCACACCCAGCGGTACGGTCGCTGCACACGCCGCCGTCCTCGGCGGTCTCGCCGGGCGGCGTCGGGTCGGGCGCACCCTGGTGCACTCGGCGATCGAGCATTCGGCGGTGCTGCACGCCGGGCAGCGGCACACCGCCGACGGCGGCGAGGCGGTGCCGGTGCCGGTGGACCGGCTCGGCCGGCTCGATATGGCCGCCTGGTCGGGGGCGGTGGCCCGGCCGGGTGTGGCGTTCGCCGCACTGATCAGCGCCAGCCACGAGGTGGGTACGGTCCAACCGGTCGCCGAGGCGGCCCGGGCCTGCGCCGCGCACGAGGTGCCGCTGTACGTCGACGCCGCCCAGTCGGTGGGTCGGATGCCGGTGCCGGACGGCTGGTCGGTGCTGACGGCCAGCGCTCACAAGTGGGGCGGGCTGCCGGGCGTCGGGGTGCTGGTGGTCCGCAAGGGCACCCGGTGGGAGTCGCCCTACCCGGCCGACGAGCGGGAATTCGGCCGTACGCCCGGAGCGGTGAACCTGCCGGCGGTGGTCGCGTCGGCGGCGGCGCTGCGCACGGCGGCCGCCGAGGCGCACGCGCAGGCCGCCCGGTTGTCGGCACTGGTGGACCGGATCCGCGCGACGGTGGCCGCGACGGTGCCCGACGTGGAGGTGGTCGGCGACCCGACCGACCGGCTGCCGCACCTGGTCACCTTCTCCTGCCTGTACGTCGACGGTGAGGCGCTGCTGCACGCGCTGGACCGGCGCGGCTTCGCCGTCTCCTCCGGCTCGTCGTGTACGTCGTCCACGCTGCGCCCGTCACACGTGCTGGAGGCGATGGGGGTGCTGTCACACGGCAACGTCCGGGTGTCGCTGCACCGGGACACCACCGACGCGGAGGTCGACCGGTTCCTGGCCGAGCTGCCGCAGGTGGTGGCCGACCTGCGGGCCGAGGCCGGGGTGGTCGGCCTGTGACCGACGACGACACGGCACCGCAGCGCTCCGGCGGCGAGACGGCGCAGCCACCTGGTAGCGAGGTGGCGGAGACTCTCGACTGCCTGGGTCAGCGCTGCCCGCTGCCGGTGATCGCGCTGGCCCGGCGGCTGCCGCAGCTGCCGGTCGGGTCGGTGGTCCGGGTGCTGGCCGACGATCCGGCGGCCGCCCTGGACATCCCGGCCTGGTGCCGGATCCGGGGCCAGGAGTTCGTCGCCGCGTCGACCGTCGCCGACTCCCCCGCCTTCGACGTCCGCCGCAGCCACTGAAGCCTCCCGCCGAACTGCTAGTCGATCAGCAGCGCCACCGATGTGAGGCTGAGGTACCTAACCTGCTCGTTGATACGTAACTCAGCCTCACATCGGCGTGTCCGCGACAGCCGGTTGAGACACCTCTTCGGGATACACCTCAACCGCCCTCCGGCGGAGCGCACGTCGTGCCGTTCGGCCAGGCCTGTTGGTCCACGGCACCAGGCCCAGCAGAATGCCGGCGTGCGAGGATGGCGGGCGTGAGCGCGCAGAACGGGTGGAGCAAGCTGCTGGAGTCCAACCCTGGGCACTCACAGTGGTACGTCGACCGGTTCCGGTCGCTGGCCCGCGACGGGGCCGACCTCGACGGTGAGGCCCGGCTGGTCGACGCGATGCTGCCCCGTACGGCACGGGTGCTGGACGCCGGCTGCGGACCCGGCCGGGTCGGCGCGGCGCTGGCCGCCGCCGGTCACGACGTCGTCGGCGTCGACCTGGACCCGGTGCTGATCGATGCCGCCCGGCAGGACCACCCCGGCCCGCGGTGGCTGGTCGGCGACCTGGCCGAGCTGGACCTGCCCGCACAGGGCATCACCGACGGCTTCGACGCGATCGTCAGCGCCGGCAACGTCATGACGTTCCTGGCGCCGGACACCCGCCAGGAGGTGCTGCGCCGGATGCGGCTGCACCTGCGCGACGGCGGCCGGATCGTGGTCGGGTTCGGCACCGACCGGGGCTACCCGGTCACCGACTTCCTGGCCGACATGCACGCCGCCGATCTGGTCGAGGATCTGCTGCTGGCGACCTGGGACCTGCGCCCGTACCGCGACGACTCCGATTTCCTGGTCGCGGTGCTGCGACCGGCCTGACCTCCGCGGTTCAGGTCAGCTGGCGACCGTCGGGCGGGTCGACCCACACCAGCTGCACGGGGTGGACCATCCCGTACAGCCGCAGTGCTGCCTTGATGCCGCTGAACGGGTTGGGCAGGCCGCCGTTGGTCGGTACGACCACGGCTTCGTCGTCGAACGCCAGCCCCCAGCCGAGCACTCCACCGTCCTCGCTGTCCTCGCCGGCCTCAGTATCCGCACAGATGGCGAAGCGCGCCGGCGGCTCCCCGTGCAGGTCTTCCAGCAGCCTGCGCTGCTCGTCAACCGTCTCCGACGACCATCGTTCTTCGCTCTCGTTCACCACACGCTCCCCTCCATCGATGACTAGACGTCTAACGTAAGCAGTTGCATCGAGATTGGCAATAGGCAATGATGACTGCATCGCTAGCGGAAGGCGGGAGTGATGAGCACACGGATGGACCCCTCGGCGCTGCGCTGGCTGATCGGTGCCGAGCTGAGTCGCTACCGGCGCGACGTGCCGATGTCGCTGAGTGAACTGTCCGCCGAGACGGGGATCGGCAAACCCAAGCTCGGGCACATGGAGACCGGCCGCTACCAGCAGTTCCCGGACGACATCGCCAAGGTGCTGCGGACCTGCGGCGCCGATCAGCCGACGATCGAACGGCTCACCTCGCTGGCCGGCCGGTCGGATGCCAAGACCTGGTGGGCTCCCTGGGCGAACGTCGTGCCCGACTGGTTCCGGACCTACGTCGGGTTGGAAGGACTGGCCGACAGCGCGTTCGTCTTCGAGTCGATGGTGCTCCCCGGCCTGCTGCAGACCGAGGAGTACGCCCAGGCGCTCACCCTCGGCACCGGGTTCGTCCGGCCCGACCACGCTGAACGGTTCGTGTCGTTCCGTCAGGCCAGAGCCCGCCGGCTCACCGACGACGAGCCACTGACGCTGCACGCGGTGATCGGCGAGGCGGCGCTGCGGTTACGGGTCAACGGCGACAACACCAGGCGCGCACAACTGCGGCACCTGGCCGACCTCGCCAGCCTGCCGCATGTCACCGTCCAGATCCTCCGGCCCGAGGACGGGCCGCATGCCGCTACGCCGCTCGGCAAGTTCGTGGTGCTGGACTTCGACCGGGTCCGGCCGATCGCCTACACCGAACTGCTCGACGGTGCCATGTACATCCAGGACCCGGACGGTGTCCGCACTTATACGATGGTGGCGGACAACCTGCGTCAGGCCGCTCTCTCGCCCGCCGATTCCCGCGCGCTGATCCGGGAGCTGGCCGACGCGGCATAGCGCTGGAGGCTGTCATGCCCACCCCCGACCTGACCACCGCCCGCTGGTTCACCAGCAGCCGCAGCGCCAACAACGGCGACTGCGTCGAGTGCGCCGTACTGCCGGACGCCGTCGCGGTCCGCGACAGCAAGGACCGCACCGGACCGACGCTGCACTTCTCCGCCGACCAATGGATCACCTTCGTCACCCAGTTGACCGCGCGTCAGGTGAGCTGAGCAGAGATCAAGATCAGGTGAGCGCTGCGGACGTCTCAACCGCGAGGTGAGGTCCATGGCGCTCACCTGATCTTGGCCACCGACGCTGTCGTGGGTGCGCAGGCCGACGCTGTTGCGGGGCGAGCGGGTGAGCGGGTAGGCGGCGTGGCCGGCGGTGCAAGCAGTTGGTCAGGCCGGCAGGTAGGGGCGGACGTCGTCGGCGGCGGCGTCGCCGTACGAGTCGGCGAGCCGCTTGAGGAAGATGTCCGGCTTGACGGCGTACTCCTGCGGCCCGGTGGTCTCCAGCACCAGCGCGGCGAGCAGGCAGCCGACCTGCGCGGCGCGATCCAGACCGAGGCCCCAGCCGAGGGCGGCGAAGAAGCCGGCGCGGAAGCCGTCACCGACACCGGTCGGGTCGTCGGCGACCACGTCGCGGGCCACCGGTACGTGGATCCGCTCGATGCCCCGGCCGGTGATCTCCACCCCGTCGGCACCGAGCGTGGTGACCCGTACCGTCACCAGGTCGAGCACCTGGTCGCCGGTGAGGCCGACCTTGCTCTCCAGCAGCGACCGCTCGTACTCGTTGGTCAGCAGATACTCCGCACCGTCGATGAGCTGGCGGACGTCCTCGCCACTCATCCGGGCCAACTGCTGGGACGGGTCGGCGGCGAACCGGTAGCCCCGGTCGCGGCACTCGGCCGAGTGGCGGAGCATCGCCTCGGGGTCGTTGGCGCTGACCAGCACCAGTTCGAGGCCGCCCACCCGGGCGGCGGCCGGTGCCAACTCGATGTTGCGGGCCTCGCTCATCGCACCGGCGTAGAACGACGCGATCTGGCACAGGTCGTCGTCGGTGGTGCAGACGAAGCGGGCCGTGTGCGCCAACTCGCTGACATGCACCGAGTCACAGTCGACGCCGTGGCGTTCCAGCCAGGAACGGTAGTCGGCGAAGTCGGCGCCGACCGCGCCGAGCAGCACCGGACGCAGACCGAGCTGGGCCATCCCGAAGGCGATGTTCGCCGCCACCCCGCCCCGGCGGACGACCAGGTCGTCGACGAGGAACGACAGGGACACCTTGTCCAGCTGGTCCGCGATGAGCTGACCCGCGAACCGGCCGGGGAAGTGCATCAGATGGTCGGTGGCGATCGAGCCGGTGACGGCGATCTTCATGTCGGCCCTCGGGTGTCGGGGTGGGGAAATCGTGCGCGGGCCAGCTTACCGGTACGGGGACCGTCAGAACCCCTACCGCTCTCGAATCGGCACGATCACCGCGCCGTCAACCCTCGCCGTCAGCCGACGTCCGAGTAGGGTCTCCCGGCCCCGGACGCGGCTGCGGACACGTACCCCCTGGCGGCTCAGTGGAAGGAGTCGCCGCAGGCGCAGGAGTTCTGCGCGTTCGGGTTGTCGATGGTGAAACCCTGAGCGTCGATCCGGTCCGCGAAGTCGATCTTCGCGCCGGTCAGGTACGGGGCGCTCATCCGGTCCACCACGACCTCGACGCCGCCGAAGTCGTCGACGATGTCCCCGTCGAGCGACCGCTCGTCGAAGAACAGCTGGTACCGCAGGCCGGAGCAGCCGCCGGGCTGGACGGCGACCCGCAGCCGCAGGTCATCGCGGCCTTCCTGGTCGAGCAGTGCCTTGACCTTCTCGGCCGCCACGTCGGTGAGGACGACGGTGGTCGAGGCGGCGGTCTCGGCCGTTTCGGACTGCGCTGATGTGCTCACGTGAAGGTCTCCCCTGCGACGGTGCGAATTCGTCCGTATCAGGTAACGCTAACCGGCCGGGCGACGATTCCCAATCCGGGTGGCCACAATCCGTACGTGATCCGCCGCGCATCCCATCATCCGGAAGATCACCAGCGCAAGATCACCGGGAACTCACCGTTCCCCGGCCGCCGGCACGCCGTCAGCGGCTCCATTGGCCGGCCAGCCGGGCGGCGATCCCACGCAGCCCGTCCGCCGGCTGGGCCAGCGCCTGCGCCAGCCCACCGCCGGTCTCCCCGCCGAAGTGGTCGACCAGGGCGTACGCCTCAGTGACGCCGGCCGCGGCCGACTCCCGCCGACCGGTGGACACCTGGCCGGCGACCACCACGCAGGGCAGTCCCCGGTCCCGGGCCGCGCCGGCCACCCCGGCGACCACCTTGCCGCGCAGCGACTGGTGGTCGAACGACCCTTCGCCGGTGATCACCAGGTCGGCGGCGTCCAACGCGGCGGACAGCCCGATCAACGCGGTGACAAGGTCGATGCCCGACTCGCACCGCCCGCCGAGGGCGAGCAGCGCGGCGCCGATGCCTCCGGCGGCGCCGGCCCCGGGCAGCGCGGCCAGCTCGGGCGGGCAGCCGGGCAGGTCCGCGACCAGGATGCCGGCGAACCGCTGCAGCGCGGCGTCGAGCAGCAGTACGTCGGCCCGGTCGGCGCCCTTCTGCGGCCCGTACACGTTGCTGGCCCCGTGCAGCCCGGTCAGCGGGTTGTCGACGTCGGTCGCGGCGACCAGCTCGACCCCGCGCAGCCGGGGTGCGCCGTCGAGGCGGTCGACCCCGGCGAGGGCCGCGCCGCCGTACGGCAGGGCGTAGCCGGCGGCGTCGAGGGGGGTGACCCCCAGCGCGGTGAGCATGCCGGCCCCGGCGTCGTTGGTGGCCGACCCGCCGAGCCCGACGACCACTCGACGGGCACCGTGTTCGACCGCCGCGACCAGCAGCAACCCCAGGCCGTACGAGGTGGTGTGTTTCGGGTCACGTTCGGCCTCGGTGAGCAGGTGCAGGCCGCACGCCTGGGCGCTCTCCACGTACGCGGTCGGTCCGGCGGTCACGGTCGCCCCGGCCCCCGGGCCGTCGACCAGCAGGATCTCCCCGGGTACCGGTCGGCCGAGTGGGTCGACCGTCGGTACCGGGACCCGCCGGCCGGCGGTCGACTCGGCCAGCACCTCGACGAATCCCGGACCGCCGTCGGACAACGGGCGCAGCACCAGCTCGTCGGTGGGCGCCCGGTCCCGCCACCCGGTGGCGACGGCGGCGGCCACCTCGGCGGCGGGCAGGGTGCCGGCGAACTTGTCCGGACAGATCAGGACCCGCATGGTCTGGCAGTGTGGCAGGCCACACTTGGGCTGGTCGCAGGCGGGCGGACCTGTGCGAGCATGGATCTCGTGACTTCGACGTGGGTTGAGCCTTCCAGCACCGCGACCGCCCTGTTGCTGCTCGGCCGGGGCAGCGACCCGGCCAGCGAGCGCGGCGTCGACTGCCCGGGCGAGCTCCCGGCACCCAGCGATCCGGATCTGGTCGCCCGGGCCACCGCCGCCAAGGCGGCGCTCGGCGACCGGGTCTTCGTGCTCGGTCACCACTACCAGCGCGACGAGGTCATCCAGTTCGCCGATGTCACCGGCGACTCGTTCAAGCTGGCCCGGGAGGCCGCCGCACGGCCGTCGGCCGAGTTCATCGTCTTCTGCGGTGTGCACTTCATGGCGGAGAGCGCCGACATCCTGACCGGCGACGCGCAGCGGGTGGTGCTGCCGGATCTGGCCGCCGGCTGTTCGATGGCGGACATGGCCGCCCTCGGCCAGGTGGAGACCGCCTGGGAGGCGCTGGCCGACGCGGGCGCGGCCGACTCGACTGTGCCGGTGACGTACATGAACTCGTCGGCGGACATCAAGGGCTTCGTCGGCCGCAACGGCGGGGTGGTCTGCACCTCGTCGAACGCCAAGCGCGCGTTGACCTGGGCGTTCGAGCGCGGTCAGCGGGTGCTGTTCCTGCCGGACCAGCATCTGGGCCGCAACACGGCGGTGCTGGAGATGGGGCTGGACGCCGACGACTGTGTGCTCTACGACCCGCACAAGCCCGGTGGTGGGCTGACCGCGCAGCAGTTGCGCGAGGCGAAGATGGTGCTCTGGCGGGGGCACTGTTCGGTGCACGGCCGGTTCACCCGCAGCAGCGTCGACGAGGTACGGATGCGGGTGCCCGGGGTCAACGTGCTGGTCCACCCGGAGTGCCGCTACGAGGTGGTCACCGCCGCCGACCAGATCGGCTCGACGGAGTACATCATCCGGACCATCGAGGCCGCCCCGGCCGGATCGGCGTGGGCCGTGGGCACGGAGCTGAATCTGGTCCGCCGGTTGGCGCTGGCCCACCCGGACAAGCAGGTCATGTTCCTGGACCGGACGGTCTGCTACTGCTCGACGATGAACCGGATCGACCTGCCGCACCTGGTGTGGGCGTTGGAAGAGCTGGTCGCCGGCCGGGTGCCGAACCAGATCACGGTCGAGCCGCGTACGGCGCACTTCGCGCGGGTCGCGTTGGACCAGATGCTGGCACTGCCCTGATCGGACAGGCTCCCTGATCGGATAGCGGACACCGCATCACCAGATCACCCAACGTAATCTAGCTCCTACGTATACGTGCCATCGTTCCCGAATTCGTGCCAATCGCAGCCGCTGCGGGATCCCACTTCCATCACGGAGCGCTATGCTGCCTCAGGCGACGAACGGGCAGCGCGGATCTTCGATGCTCCCCGGTGACAGCCGGTAACCGGATGTCACCCGAGGTCCACCGACCGCCGGCTCCGTACGCGGGTCGTCCGGTTTCACTCACCGCCGGTCGGGACATGTTGATCCCATCTCGCCGGGCCAGCTCCACCCCACAAGACGGCAGCATCGACGCGCTGGAGGTTTCCTTGACCGACGACGTCCTGATCGTGCACGGCGGCACTCCCCTGCACGGGCAGATCCGGGTTCGAGGCGCCAAGAATCTCGTCTCCAAGGCGATGGTGGCCGCCCTGCTCGGCGACGAGCCGAGCAGGTTGTACGACGTACCGCGGATCCGCGACGTCGAGATCGTCCGGGGCCTGCTCGAACTGCACGGGGTCAAGGTCAGCGACGGCGTTGAGGACGGCGAGCTGGTGCTCGATCCGGCCAATGTGGAAAGCGCCTCGTTCGACCAGATCAACGTGCACGCGGGGTCCAGCCGGATTCCGATCCTGTTCTGCGGCCCGCTGCTGCACCGGCTCGGCCACGCGTTCATCCCGGACCTCGGCGGTTGCCACATCGGTCCGCGGCCGATCGACTTCCATATGCAGGCGCTGCGCGAGTTCGGCGCGGTCGTCGAAAAGACCCCGCAAGGGCTGCACCTGACCGCGCCCAACGGTCTGCACGGCACCAAGTTCGAGCTGCCGTACCCGAGCGTCGGCGCCACCGAGCAGGTGCTGCTGACCGCCGTACTCGCCGACGGGGTGACCGAGCTGCGCAACGCCGCGGTCGAGCCGGAGATCGTCGACCTGATCTGCGTCATGCAGAAGATGGGCGCGATCATCAAGGTGCACACCGACCGGGTGATCGAGATCCACGGCGTTCCCCGGCTCGGCGGCTACTCGCACCGGCCGATCCCGGACCGGATCGAGGCAGCCAGCTGGGCGGCGGCGGCGCTGGCCACCGGCGGCGACGTCAACGTGCTCGGCGCGCAGCAGGCCGACATGATGACCTTCCTGAACGTGTTCCGGTCGGTCGGCGGCGCGTACCAGGTCACCGACGCCCGCCCACCGCGCGTCGGCAGCGCCGGCCAGGAGGGCGGCATCCGGTTCTGGCACCCGGGTAACGAACTGCGCGCGGTGGCCCTGGAGACCGACGTGCACCCGGGCTTCATGACCGACTGGCAGCAGCCGTTGGTCGTCGCGTTGACCCAGGCCCGTGGGCTGTCGATCGTCCACGAGACGGTGTACGAGCAGCGGCTGGGCTACACCGAGGCGCTCAACACGATGGGCGCGACGATCCAGGTCTACCGGGAGTGCCTGGGCGGTACGCCGTGCCGGTTCGGCCGGCGCAACTTCAAGCACTCGGCGGTGATCGCCGGGCCCAGCAAGCTGCACGCCGCCGACCTGGTCATCCCGGACCTGCGGGCCGGGTTCAGCCACCTGATCGCGGCGCTCGCCGCCGAGGGCACTTCCCGGGTGTACGGCGTCGACCTGATCAACCGCGGCTACGAGGACTTCGAGGCCAAGCTGGCCGACCTCGGCGCCCACGTGGAACGCCCCTGATCCGAACGCGTCCAGTCGCCGACCCGACGCGTCCTCGCCCGGGTCTGACGTACCCGTGCCCGGTTCGTGCCGTTGTGGCCCGGACCGGGCACGGTCGCGGGGCCTTCACCCACCGGTCGGCGCACGACGACCGGGTGCGAGGTGCGGGTGACGCACCTGGTTGGCTACCCTTCACGCGTGCCGTCGCTGTTTCGCCGCAAGTCCGCCGATGTCGTGGAGGCCGACCTGCCGGAGGACGATGTTCCCCCGTCGCAGGACGAGGCCGGGTCCGCCCGTGCCCGCAGCCACACGCCGAGCAAGAAGGAACTCGGCGTGGTCACCCCGAAGCGGCCGGGTGCCGGCCGCCGACCGGCGGGCAGCACCAAGCCGCTGACCAAGCAGGAGGCCCGCGAGCAGCGGCGGGCCAGGCGGGCGGCGATCTCGGAGGAGTTCCGCCGCGAGGGCGGGCCCCGCGACCGGGCCCCGGAGCGGGGGCTCGCCCGCGACGTGGTGGATTCCCGGCGTACGGTCGGCACCTGGTTCTTCGGCGGGGCGTTGCTCGTGTTGATCGGGTCCGGGCCGACGATGCCACCGGTGGTGCAGTTGGCGTCGAATCTGCTCTGGGTGACGCTGGCGGTGCTGGTGGTCCTCGACTCGGTGTTGATCTCCCGCCGGATTCGTAAACTGGTCCGGGAGCGGTTCCCCAAGTCGGACCAGCGGATGGGCGGCCTGTACTTCTACGCCATCATGCGCGCGATGACGTTCCGCCGGATGCGCACCCCGATCCCCCGGGTGGAGCTCGGCGACAAGATCTGACCGGCCCGGCGGGCGCTGGACGGGCTACGGCACCCGAGCAGCCGGAGCGCCTCGGCGAGGGCGGAAAAGACACTGTTTCGATTCAGTACGGGCGGTTCGGTGGCGTCGACCGAGCCCGCGCGGCTACCCTCCATCCGCAACCACGCCGCCACTGGGCCGGGGGGACCCGATCGGGTTGCCACGGTCGCTCAGCGAGTATTCGACGAGGTGACACGCCGTGAGCGAGCCACACGGACCGCTGACACGGTTCTCGCCTGCCCGGCGGGCCGCCCGTAACGACACCCGCGGCGAGGTGCCGGCGTGACCGAGGGGTACTTCGACCGTCGTTGGCAATCTTGGCAGTGGGAAGACGACGGCGCACCGGACCGTTCGGCCGACGGACATCGTGACGTCAGCTGGGACGACGACGACCGGTGGGAAGCGATGCGCCGGGCGCGGGATCACCGGCCGCAGGAACCGGGCTGGGTCACCGATCCGACCAGCGAATGGGTGCCGCTGCCGGGTCAGCGCTACCCCGGCGACAACGGCGCGGGTCGGTCGGTCCGACGGGAGCCGACCAGCCGCGGTGTCAGCCGTGGGCGAGCCAACGTCTACCAGTCCGGTTCCGGATCCGGGCGGGCACCTGTCGGCGACCGGACAGACCAGCCCCCGGCCCGCAGGCCGCAGTTTGACGCCGACCGGGCCCGGCGGGACGGTCACCGCGAGGCGCCACGCCCGAACGGACCTGGGCCGGAAGCCGCCGGAGCCGCTGGCTGGTTCGCCGAGGGCGGCCAGCAGCAGCCGTCCCACACCGACGGGACCGGCCGTCGGCAGCATCCCGACGACGTGTTCCACCAACGCCGCCGGCATCCGGACGCTGTCTTCCATGAGCGCCCGCACCCACCGGAGCGACGCCGTGGTGGTCCACCCGCCGAGCGGGAGCGGCCCCAATGGCAACCGGCTGAGCCGTTCGACCGGGACCGGCCGCAGCCTCGTGACCAACGGCCGCCGGTGCGGCCGGACGGCCCGGTGTCCCGGTGGGACCAGCACCACCGGGCAGGCCCACCGGACGGCCCTCGCCGGGACGGACAGCAGCCCTCGGACGCCGACCCGCGCCGCACCCCGCAGCGGTGGCATGCGCCACCACCGACGGCACCCGCACCACCGACGGCACCCGCACCACCGACGGCACCGCCGACACCGGCACCGGATCGCCCGGCGGCCGCCCGCCAACACGCCCGGCAGCCGGGGCCGGACGAGGTGTACCGGGTCAAGCCCGCCGCCCAGGCGCCTCCGCCGACGCCCACTCCGACGCTGGCACCCACGTCTCCGGCGGCACGGCCCCGGCCAGCCGCTCCGGTCGCCCCGGAGCGTCCGACAGCGTCCCCGGAGGGTCAGGTCTCCGGCGCGGTCCCGCCACCGCCGGGTCGGATGCCCACGGCAGGGGCGGTCACCGACGGCCGGATCCACCGACCGGTTCCGGGTCAGACCGGCGAACAACTGCCGATTCCGGTCTCCGCCCCGGCCGGGCCGCCCCCGGAGTTCCGGGTGCAGACGCCGACCGGCGAGCACCCGCAGATCCGGCCGGTCCCCCGAGGGGAGGATGCCGCCACACCGGAGTACGTGGTGCGCGCCAAGGCCGAGCCGCGGCACGCCCCGCCGCCGTACATCGTGCGCCCGCAGCCAGACCAGCCAGCACCGCCGCGACCGGCGCAAGCCTCCCCGACGGTGCCCATGGCTGCTCCGCCGACGCCGGTCTTCCCCACCGCCGCACCGTCCGGTCGGGTTCCGTCCGACGCCTCGGTCCCAGTCCCGGCGGAGGCCCCAGCCGAGGTCCCGGCGGAGGCCCCACTCCAGTCGGACCTTTCGGTGTCACCGGCCGCCGCGCTGGTACGGCCGGACGCAGCGCCCGCTGCGGAAACCTCCACCACTGCGGACAGCGACGGTGGACCGGCTCCGCTGCCCGACCAGCTCAATAGCGGCCCGGCCGACACCGACCCAGCCGGTACCGACCCGGTCGACACCGACCCGGTCGACACCGACCCGGTCGACACCGACCCTGCTGCCGGACCAACCGACGATCCGACCGGTACCGCCCCGGACGACAACGATGGCGGCTCCGGCCCTACCGGGCCGCCGGCCAGTCCGGACACCGTCCTACCGGTCACCGGGACCGCCGCCGGTTCGGCAACGGCGCTCGGCGCACCCACTATGCTGGCCCCGCTCGTACAGCCGGACCAGCCGGCCGACGAACCCGACCCGGCACCGGATCCCGAGACCGCACCGGACGAGACCGAGCCCCAGCTCAGCGACCCCGAACAGATGCTGTCGTCGTACCACTGGCGTTTCCACCACGAGACGCTGCGTGAGCTGGTGGACAATCCCGACGAGTTCCGGGCCATCCGGGACCGGCTCACCGAGAAGATCGAACCGGCGACCGACAACGCCACCCGGGCCCGGCTGTTGAGCCTGCGGGCGGTCGTCTCCCGGATCCTCGGCGACCTCGGCAAGGCACTGGCCGACGCCAAACTGGCGCTGGCGCACGCCGAGGCGACCGGGGAGCTACGCCGGGTCGCGATCGCCCAGGCACGGCTGGCGCACGTGCTGCAGTGGCGGGGTGACTTCGCCGAGGCGGACCGGTTGTTCGAGGAGGCCAACTCGGCCGAGCTACCCGACCGGCTCCGGGCCACGATGCACGAACATGCCGGCCGGTCCTGCTACGACCAGGGCCGCTACATGGAGGCGTGCAACCACTTTGAACGTGCGCTGGAGCTGCGCAAGGTCGAGGATCCGGACCTGATCGCGCGTACCGAACTCGCGCTGGACGCGGTGTTCGCCAAGGTCGCCGAGAACGGTTGGGGGCCGTACCCCCGGGACCGGGAGGAGATCCTGCGGCTGCACCGTCCGCCGCGACCGACCTTCAACGACCGGGCCCAGCAATGGGGGTACGCGGGGGTCGACGGCGAGCTGGTGATCGCTCCCGGCTACGCCGACGTCCAGCCGTTCCACGAGGGGGTGGCCTGGGTCCGCCGGCCGGAGGCCAAGTGGTGGGAGCTGATCGACGAGTCGGGGACGACGGTGATCGCGCCAACCGCCGGCTACATCGGGGTCGGCTCGTTCTCCGACGGACTCGCCTGGGTCACCGCCGACGGCACCGGCAGCTGGATCGCCATCGACCGGAACAACACCGTGGTGATCGGGACCGGCTTCGAGGACGTACGCCCGTTCCGGCGCGGCGTCGCGGTGGTCCGGCGCGGGGGCTGGGGCGCGGTCGACAAGACCGGCCGGATGCTGCTCCCGCCCCGGTTCGGCGGCTTCCCGACCGCACTCACCGACGGCCGCTACATCGACGGCTTCACCGACGAGGGTTTGGCGATCATCGACTCGGGTGGGCGCAAGGGCGTGGTCGACCGGTCCGGACGCATGGTCGTACCACCGGTGCATCCGGCGATGGCGATCCATCCGGTGGCGTTCCTGGTCGCGGCCCCCAACGGACACTGGGGGGCGTTGGACCGGCGCGGGGAACCGCTGATCGACCCGGTGCTGCCCAGCCGCGCGGACGTGATGGACGAGATCGACCGGCTGCTGGCCGACACCAAACCGCTGCTGTGACGCGGCGGTACGCGGCGCCCGTACCGGACAACCGGTCCGTCGGCACCATCGCGAGATCGATTTACCGCTGTACGTAAGCTCATGCCGACCCCCCCGGCGGGCCGACCGACGACTAGGGTTGGGGCATGGAATTCCGACACCTAGGCCGCTCCGGCATGCTCGTCAGCGAGATCTCCTACGGAAACTGGATCACCCACGGATCGCAGGTGGAGGAAGAGGCAGCCAACGCCTGCGTGCGCGCCGCGCTGGACGTCGGCATCACTACCTTCGACACCGCCGACACGTACGCCGGCACCCGGGCCGAGGAGGTGCTCGGCCGAGCGCTGCGTGGCGAACGCCGGGAAGGGCTGGAGATCCTGACCAAGGTCTTCTGGCCGACCGGCGAGGGGCGCAACGACCGGGGACTGTCCCGCAAGCACATCATGGAGTCGATCAACGGCTCGCTGCGCCGGCTGCAGACCGACTACGTCGACCTTTACCAGGCGCACCGGTTCGACTACGCCACGCCGTTGGAGGAGACGATGGAGGCCTTCGCCGACATCGTGCATTCCGGCAAGGCCCACTACATCGGGGTCTCGGAGTGGAACGCCTCGCAGATCCGTCAGGGTCACGCGCTGGCCCGTGAGCTGAAGATCCCACTGGTGTCCAACCAGCCGCAGTACTCGATGCTGTGGCGGGTCATCGAGGCTGAGGTGATCCCGGCCAGCGAGGAACTCGGCGTCGGGCAGATCGTCTTCTCGCCACTGGGTCAGGGTGTGCTCACCGGCAAGTACCAGCCTGGTCAGCCACCGCCGGCCGGCTCCCGGGCCACCGACCAGTCCGGGGGCGCAACGTTCATCGCCCGGTTCATGACCGACCAGACGCTGAGCACCGTGGCGCAGCTCAAGCCACTGGCCGAGCAGGCCGGCCTGTCGATGGCCCAGCTGGCCCTCGCCTGGGTGCTGCAGAACCCCAACGTGTCGTCGGCCATCATTGGTGCCACCCGGCCCGAGCAGGTGCGGGACAACGTCAAGGCCAGCGGGGTCCAACTGGACGGTGGCCTGATGAAGGCCATCGACGAGATCCTGGAGCCGATCGTCGAGCGGGACCCGGGCAGGACCGTCAGCCCGGCCAGTCGGCCGTAGCCGGCCCCGTGCGAGGTCATGCCGCTGCGGGCGGAGCCGCAGCGGCATGACGCGTCGTAGGTGCACGCACCCGGCCCGGCGCTAATGGACCGCCGCCACGCCGGGCAGCCGTCAGGACCAGAAACGGATCAGCGCCAACCCGTAGCCGTAGAGCGGCGCGGGCAGCCCGAACATGTCGCCCAACCAGAACACGGCCCGGAAGAACGCGCCGCCGATCTGGTCGTCCCACAGCAACGCGAACAGGCCGATGAAGCCGAACGGCGCGAGCACCTGGTAACCGCGCTGCCAGGCCGGTGGCAGCCACGGTTGGACCATGTTGCCGCCGTCCAGTCCGGGGACCGGCAGCAGGTTGAGCACACTGGCGGTCAACTGCAGGAAGCCCAGCAGGGCGATCCCCGCCCAGAACTCCTGGCGGGTGCCCGGATTCACACCGGCGAGGAACGGCACCGCGAGCACCACCGCGAGAGACACGTTGACCGCCGGGCCGGCGAGGCTCACCAGGGTGTGCCGGACGCGGCCCGCGATCCGGTGCCGGTCCACCCAGACCGCGCCGCCGGGCAGGCCGATCCCGCCGAGCAGGACCACCAGCACCGGCAACGCGACGGACAGCAGCGGATGGGTGTACCGGAACGGGTTGAGCGTCAGATAGCCGCGGCGCGCCACGCTGCGGTCACCGAACCGGTAGGCAACCAGCGCGTGCGCGTACTCGTGCAGGCAGAGCGAGACCAACCAGCCGCTGACCACCAGCACGAAGACGGCCACCCGGGCGTACCGCTCACCCGACCAGGCGAGTGCGCCACTGCCGGCCACCAGTGCGACCAGGACGAGGAAGACCGGACTGGGCCGCCAGCTCGTCGTCGGCCGACCGGCCCGCAGGCCACCCGACGGTCCGTCGGACGGCACCGGCCGCATCTCACTTGCCTGCCGGCAGCAGACTCATCCGGTACTCGGTGCGGTCGTCCTCCAACAGCTCGACCGAGGCGACGCCTGCCGCGGCCAACTCCCGCCAGGCCTGGCCGATCCAGGACTCGGCGTCGGCCTGGGTGCCGAACGTCTCGGCCGGCCCCTGCGTGGGCTGACCTTCCGCGTCCACGTACCGCCAACTCCATGGCATGTGCTGCTCCCCTCGGCGATGGACGCCGCAAGCCTAGCCGCGGCCGGTGACATCCCACCTCACCGGAGCACGGCCGGCACCGCCCCGGCAGGTCACGGCCGGCCGCGCCCGCCGTAAGGTACTGGCATGTCCGTTGGCGGGTGGCAGTCCATTCTTGTACTCGGTGGAATCCGGTCCGGCAAGTCCGACTTCGCCGAGTCCCTGATCACCGGTGATCCGATGGTGCGTTACGTGGCGACGGGTGCGGCCGATCCGTCCGACGCCGAGTGGCTCGCCCGGATCGGGGCGCACCGGGCCCGCCGGCCGGCCGACTGGCACACCGACGAGGCCACCGGGGATCCGGGCCGGCTGATCGAGGCGATCTCGTCGGCCCGCGCGGATGAGACGCTGCTCGTCGACGACCTGGGCGGTTGGGTCGCCGCGCTGCTCGATCCGACCCGGCAACCAGCCGACGACCGGGCCACCATCGCTGAGCTCTGTGCTGCGGTGCGGTCCTGCCCGGCCCGGTTGGTGCTGGTCAGCCCGGAGGTAGGGCTGGCGTTGGTGCCGTCCACACCGGTCGGGCGGGCGTTCGCGGACGCGCTCGGCTCAACCAACCAACTGCTGGCCGAGGTGTCCGACGCGGTAGTGCTGGTCGTGGCCGGACAACCGGTGCAGCTCAAGTCGACCGGTCCGGCCGCGACCGCCACGGTGACCAGCCCGGAGCCGCAGTCGCAAGCCGGGCCGGAGCCGGCCGCGACCAATGGGTCCGGCGCGGCGGCACAGATCGCCCCCGGGATGACCCTGCCGATGCCGGCGGAGAAGACCCGGACCGCCGGCATCGCCCGGCTGGGCCAGCTGGACCTGCCCGGAGCCGGGTTCGGTGCGCTCGAGAACGTCATCGGCTTCGCCGCCGGTACGCAGGACGCGACCAGCCCGCAACCGTGGGACCAGGTCCAGGTGGTGCTGGTCCACGGCGACCACGAAGGTGGAGTCGCCGCCGGCGACAGCCCGCAGGACTCGGCGCGCCGGGCCGACCAGGCCCGCGCCGGCCACGGGGCGCTGGCGCGGCTGGCCGCCACCGCCGGTGCGGTCGTCGACGTCGTTGCCGCCCCCGTCGCCGCCCCGATCGAACATCAGCCGGCGCTCACCCCCGACGAGGTGAACAGCGCCTTGGCAACCGGGTGGGAGGTGGCGCAGCGGGCCGGCCGGGCCGGCGTGGCGGCGATCGTCATCGCCGCCTGCGGCGCGGGCGGTGCCGCCGCAGCGGCCGCCGTCGTCGCGGCGACCACCGGGGCGGAACCGGCGGCGCTGCTCGGCCGGGTGTCCGCAGCGGGCGGAAAGGTCGACGACGCCGCGTGGATGTCGCGGTGCGCCGCCGTACGCGACGCGCTGCACCGCACCCGGCGCGGCACCCGTGGTGCCCGGGAGGTGCTGGCGGAGTACGCCGGCGGGGACGTCGCGGTGGCCACCGGGGTGCTGCTCGGCGCGACCGCCAACCGGATCCCGGTGCTGCTGGACGGCCCGGTCGGGGTGGCCGCCGCGCTGGTCAGCCGGGATCTCGCCGGCCAGACCCGGCACTGGTGCCTGCTGCCCGACCACGGCCGGCAGCCGACCGTTCGGCACGCGGCGGACGTACTCGGCCTGACCCCGCTTCTGGATCTGCGGCTCGACCTGGGTGAGGGCGCCACCGCGCTGGCCGCGTTGCCGCTGCTGCGTTCGACGCTCGCCCTGGCCGACACGCTCGGCGAACACCCGACGTTCGCCGAACCGGAGCCGGCCGGTCCCGGTCCGGCGGCCGCCGGACCGGCCGCCGCCGACCCGGTGCGGTGACCGCCGGACCGCCCACCGGTCCGGGACATGCGGTGTCCGCCGGCGTCCGGCTCGCCGTCACCACCTTCACCGTGTTTCCGCTGCGGCCCGGTCCGGTGCACCGACCGGCGGCGGCCGCGGCGATGGCGGTCGCCCCGGTGGTCGGCCTCGGTCTCGGCGTACTTCTGGCAACGACCCTGCTCGCGCTCTCGGCCGCCGGAACCCCGGCGCTGGTCGCCGCTGCGGTGGTGACGGGCCTGGCTGCGGCGTCGACCCGAGGGCTGCACCTGGACGGACTGGCCGACACCGTCGACGCGCTCGGCTCGCACCGGCCCGCCGACGGCGCGCTGGCGGTGATGCGCCGGCCGGACATCGGCCCGTTCGGCGTGGTGGCCCTGGTCGTCGTGCTGCTGGCGCAGACGGCGTCGCTCGGTTCGCTACCGGCCGGACGGTCGTGGCCGGCGGTGCTGGCGGCGGTCGCCACCGCGGTCGCGGCAGGCCGCCTCGCGGTCACCTGGGCCTGCCGCCAGGCCGTGCCGGCCGCCCGACCGGACGGGCTCGGCGCGCTGGTGGCCGGCACCCAGCGGTGGCCGCTGCTGGCGGCCGGCACGGTCCTGGTCGCCGCCGTGGCGGTCGCCGCCGTACCCGGCCGACCCTGGCAGGGGCCGCTGGTGGTGCTGGGCGCCGTGCTGCTGTGGCAGACCTGGCTGCGCCATCTGGTACGCCGGTTCGGCGGGATCACCGGCGATGTGCTGGGTGCCGGGGTCGAATTCACCACCACCGCCGTCTACCTGGGCCTGGTAACCGTGCGGTGACCCGGTGTCAGGTGACCGGCGGTGCCGGCCGCACCCCGACCGGCCGTCGGCAACGGGCCACGGCGATCGGCAACCTCGGCCGCCACGGGTCCGGTGCCGGGTAGCGTTCACCTCGCCAGCGACGCACGACCCGGGGAGCAGGGAGCACCTATGGCCGCCAGTTCGGACGACCTGCTGCTGCCAGTGCCGGTCCCGGAGTCGCTGGCCGCCACGTACCTGGTCCCGGTGGTACCGCCGGACGCGGCTGTACCGGAGGCGCTGGACGCGGTGGACTGGCTCGGTGACCGGCTGCCCCGACCGGTGCGCGACCTGACCCGACAGATGCTCGGCAGTCCGCTGATGACCGTGCAGACCCGCCCGGTCGACCGGCTGCCGGAGCTGCCGCCGGATCTGCTGGCCGCGTTCGGGGCAACCGGCGGTCAGCTGGCCCGACTCCGCACCGCACAGCGTTGTGTCGTGGTCCAGGCCAACTACCGGCCGGGTTGGCCGCCGGCGCATGAGTGGGCCGCGCGGGCGGTCGGCGCGGCGCTGGCCGACGCCCTCGACGTCGACCTGATCGACCTGTTCGGGCTGCAGTTCCTCGACCCGGCGGGTGCGTTGCGGTCGCTGCCCGACGCCGACGGCCGGATCCGCCTGGTCGACTGGATCCTGGTGCCCTACTCCCCCGACGACGACGGGCTCTGGTTCACCACGAAAGGGCTGCGTCGGTTCGGGCTGCTGGAGCTGCAGGCGCAGCAGGTGCCGCCGAGGTTCGTCCGGGCCTGGGGGGCGATCATGACCGGGACCGCCCGCCGGCTGCTGCGGATCTGGACCGAGGCCCTGGCTGAACCGGAGCCGCCGGCCTTCGTCCAGTTGCCGGTGAATTTGCCGGTGTCCGGCCACGACATCGCCGTCGCGTACGGCAACCAGGACCGGCACGATTCGGCGGGTTCGGCGCTGCTGCGGATCGTGCTGGACCCGTCGACCGATCCGGAGGCCGACTCCTTCCTCACCCTCCGCCCGCCGCCGCAGGTCGCCGACAGCGACGCCGGGGACTATTTCACCCAGGTCTGCGGCGAGCTCTTCGGCGCCGGGCAGCCGGAGATCCACTACGCCCGGCGCAGCGACGCGATGGCACAGGCGATCACCACCGCCCGCCGGTCGCTGGGCGAGGTCCGGGCCCGGTACCTCGCCCGCGCGCTCGGCGGTCAACTGCTGGTCAAGTACGGTCTCACCGCGCCGGACGGCCACGAGTACGTATGGGCCAACGTCACCGGCTGGCCGCATCCCGGCCGGATCCACGCGGCCAGCACGGTCGACGCGGTCTGCGACCCGACCGTACGGGTCGGCAGCCCGGTCGAGGTGGACGCCGCGGACGTGGTCGACTGGGCGCTGATCAGCGGCGACCGAATGGTGGAGGGTGGTTGGACCGAGTCGGTACTCGATCAGGGCGACCGGGGCCCGACCGGGCGGTGAGCGGTCCGGTCGGGCGCTGAGCCGGGACGCCGTCAGCGCAGCGGGCAGTCAACGCACCGACGACGGTACGAACGGCGGGGTCACCACCCGCATCGGCGCGTGTCGGCCGCGCACGTCAACCTGCACCTCGACACCGTCGGTCGGCACCGCAGCGGTGTCCAGCAGAGCCAGGCCGACACCTGCCCTGCGGGTCGGCGAGAAGGTACCGCTGGTCACCGCACCGACCTGCGCTCCGTCGAGCAGCACGGCCATGCCGGGTCGCGGGATGGCCCGCTGCACGGCCTGCAGACCGCGCAGCAGCCGGGCCGGCCCGGCTGCTTTTTCCGCCAGCAGTGTGGTCCGACCCCAGAAGTCCGGTTTGCGCCAGCCGACCGCCCAGCCGAGCCGGGCCTGCACCGGGGTGACCGCCACCGTCAGGTCCTGGCCGTGCAGCGCGTACCCCATCTCGGTGCGCAGCGTGTCCCGAGCGCCCAGCCCACAGGCCCGCGCGGCGATCGGTGTCTCGGCGGCCAGCAGCAGGTCCCACACCCGGCCCGCCGCCTCGGCCGGCACCACCAGTTCGTAGCCGTGCTCGCCGGTGTACCCGGTGCGGCAGACGACCAGTTCGGTGCCGGCCAGCCGACCGGCGACGAAGCTCATGTACGGATGCCCGGTGGGCAGCCCCAGATCGGCGAGGAGTCCGGCCGAGGCCGGTCCCTGCACCGCCAGTACGGCGTACCCGGTGTGCTCGTCGGTAACCGTGACCCCGCCGGGCGCCGCCGCCCGCAGCCGGCCGACCACCTCGCCGGTGTTCGCCGCGTTGGGTACCAGGAACACGTGGTCGTCGGCGTACCGGTAGGCGATGATGTCGTCGACGACGCCGCCGGTGGCGTCGTCACAGCAGAGCGTGTACTGGGCCGAACCGGCGGCGATCCGGTCCAGGTCGTTGCTGAGGCAGGTGTTGACGAACGCCGCCGCGCCGGGTCCGGTGACCCGGGCCTTGCCGAGGTGCGACACGTCGAACACGCCGACGGCGTCACGCACCGCCTCGTGCTCGCGCAGCACGCCGCCGCCGGCGTACTCCAGCGGCATCTGCCAGCCGCCGAAGGCCGCGAACTTCGCGCCGAGCGCGACGTGCCGGTCGTGCAGCGGGGATCTGCGCGGCGCGCCGTCCCCGGTCATGGTCACCTCGGTCATGGGAGGCAACTTACCGGCGGACCCGCAGGTGGCTAGCATCGGCGGGGCACCACCCCGTCCGGCGGAGCAAGTTGCGCCGGAGACCAACCCGCCGGTCGCCACAAGCCGACCGGCCCAGCTGCCGGAGACGCCGAGTGACATCAACCACCACAACCCTGGACCTGGTCGACACCGACCCCGCTGAGCTGGCCGTCGACGCGCTGGTGATCGGCGTACACAGTCAGGACCAGCCGGACGCAGACCAGGCGGCGGCGGACGGCACGCCGGGCACGACGCCCGCCCTGTTGCTGGCGACCGGGGCGGAGAGCATCGCGGTCGCGTTCGAGGGTCGACTGACCGAGGCCCTCAGTCTGCTCGGCGCCACCGGCGCCGCCGGCGAAGTGATCAAGCTGGCCACGCTCGGTACGGTCGGGCCGCCGCTGCTGGTCGCGGTCGGGCTGGGTCCGGAGCCGACCGGCGCGGCGCCCGCCCCGGAGACGCTGCGCCGAGCGACCGGCGCGGCGGTACGGGCACTCGCCGGCACCTCGCGGGTCGCCGTGGCGTTGCCGGTCCCGGATGACGCGGACGGGCCGGCGGCACTGCGCGCGGTCGCCGAGGGCGCGCTGCTCGGTAGCTACCGGTTCGCCGGTTACAAGACCCGGCCGCAGCCGGGCCGACGAGCACCGGTCGCCTCGATCGCCCTGCACGTCACCGACGCCGCCGACCCCGCGGTGCAGGCCGAGGTGGCCCGGGCGGAGGCGGTCGCCGCGGCGGTGATCGCCTGCCGAGACTGGGTGAACACCCCGCCGAACGAGCTGCGGCCACCGGCGTTCGCCGATTCGGTACGGGACACGGCGGTCGCTGCCGGGCTGACCGTGCAGGTGCTGGACGAGCAGGCGCTGATCGACGGGGGCTACGGCGGGATCCTCGCCGTGGGCGGCGGCTCGGCCGCACCGCCCCGGCTGGTGATCGTCTCCTATACCCCGCCGGAGGCGGCCCCGGACGCCCCACGGGTCGCGCTGGTCGGCAAGGGCATCACCTTCGACACCGGCGGCGTGTCGATCAAGCCGGCGCAGGGCATGTGGGAGATGAAGTCGGACATGGCCGGTGCGGCCGCCGTCGGGGCGGCGATGCTGGCGATCGCCGCGCTACGGCCGTCGGTGCCGGTCACCGCGTACCTGCCGATGGCGGAGAACATGCCGTCGGGTACCGCGTACCGGCCCGGCGATGTGGTGACCATGTTCGACGGCAAGCGGGTGGAGGTGCTCAACACCGACGCCGAGGGCCGGATGGTGCTCGCCGACGCGATGGCCCGGGCCTGCGCGGACGGCTGCGACTACCTGCTGGAGACCTCGACGCTGACCGGCGGGCAGGTGGTCGCGCTGGGCAAGCGGATGGCCGGGGTGATGGGCAGCGACGAGCTGTGTGCCCGGGTACGGGCCGGCGGGGACGCGGTGGGTGAGCCGGCCTGGCCGATGCCGCTGCCCGACGACGTCCGCAAGGGCATGGAGTCGGAGGTGGCGGACATCTGCCAGGTGAACTCGGCGATGGACCGGGCCGGCCACATGCTGCAGGGCGGGGTGTTCCTCCGCGAGTTCGTCAGCGAGGGGGTCGCCTGGGCGCACCTCGACGTCGCCGGCCCGGCCTACCACGCCGGCGAGCCGTTCGGCTACTGGAGCAAGGGTGGCACCGGCGTACCGGTGCGCACGCTGGTGCACCTGGTGCAGGACATCGCGGCCAACGGCTGACCCGTAACGTCCCCGCGTGGGTCGGTGCCGGCCGGCACCCGACCCACGCGGGGACGTCAGCCCCGGTCGGCCCGGTCGGCCCGCTTGCGCCGTTCGTTGAAGTCCCGCATCCGCTGCGGGTAGCCGACCAGCGCCACGTCGTAGATCGGGATGGCCATCTTGTGCGCGAAGCGACGGGCGGTTTCCGGACCGTCGACCCGCCGACGGGTCCACTCACCGTCGTACGCGATGAGCATCACCGTCGTCTCGGTAACCGTGGTCCGAGGCTCGATGAACGCCTCGACCCCGCGGCGGCTGCGGACGAACTCCTCGAGATGGTCGAGATCAGCCCGGTTCGCCGGCCGTCCTCCCGGTGCCCCGCTCGACTGCTTGCGCCGACGAAACCACGCCACCGGCGTTCCCCTCCCCCAGCTGACAAAGACCGCGCGGGTGCCGGCCGGGCGGCCTGGTGCGGTCGGGCCGGGCCCGGCTGTCCGACGCCCGCGCGCATAGACGGACAGGGCAAGCCTACGTTGCGACCACGTGTCCTTGGGCACCTCGTTGAGCGTTCAGACACTACAAGTGACAAGATGACCGGGGAAAGTCTGCCCGTTCCATGGGACGACGCAGGGGACGGCCCTCCTGTGCAGCGACGTGACCTGGGAGTGAACTGTGAGTGAGCCGAACGGCGGGACCTTCGACCTGGTCATCCTCGGCGGCGGTAGTGGAGGCTACGCGGCTGCCCTGCGCGCCGTACAACTCGATCTGTCGGTAGCCCTGATCGAGAAGGACAAGGTCGGTGGCACCTGCCTGCACCGTGGCTGCATCCCCACCAAGGCGCTGCTGCACGCCGCCGAAGTGGCCGACAACGCACGCGAGTCCGAGCAGTTCGGTGTCAAGGCGGACCTGGTCGGCATCGACATGGCCGGGGTGAACAGTTACAAGGACGGCGTGGTCGGCCGGCTGTACAAGGGCCTGCAGGGCATGATCAAGTCTTCGAAGATCACCTACGTGGCGGGCACCGGCCGGCTGGTCGGCCCGGACACCGTCGAGGTCGACGGAGCCCGGTACACCGGCCGCAACGTGATCCTGGCCACCGGGTCCTACTCGCGGAGCCTGCCCGGCATCGAGGTCGACGGCGAGCGGATTCTGACCAGCGAGCACGCGCTGGAGCTGGACCGGGTGCCGTCGTCGGCGATCGTGCTCGGCGGCGGGGTGATCGGTGTCGAGTTCGCCAGCGTCTGGCGCTCCTTCGGCGTCGACGTGACCATCGTCGAGGCGCTGCCCCGGCTGGTCGCCGCCGAGGACGAGGAGTCGTCCAAGGCACTGGAGCGGGCATTCCGCAAGCGCGGCATCGGGTTCAAGACCGGCAAGCCGTTCGAGAAGGTCGAACGCACCGAGTCCGGCGTCCGGATGACGATCGCCGGCGGTGAGACCCTGGAGGCCGAGCTGCTGCTGGTCGCCGTCGGGCGTGGGCCGGTCACCGCCGACCTCGGATACGAGGAGCAGGGTCTGAAGATGGACCGTGGCTTCGTGCTGACCGACGAGCGGCTGCGGACCAATCTGCCGAACGTCTACGCCGTGGGCGACATCGTACCCGGCCTGCAGCTGGCCCACCGCGGTTTCCAGCAGGGCATCTTCGTCGCCGAGGAGATCGCCGGCCGCAGCCCGGCGGTGGTCGACGAGAGCGGTATCCCCCGGGTCACCTACTCGGACCCGGAGCTCGCCTCGGTCGGGCTGACCGAGGCGAAGGCCAAGGAGCAGTACGGGGCCGACAAGGTCAAGACCTACAACTACAACCTCGGCGGCAACGGCAAGAGCCAGATCCTCAAGACCACCGGCTTCGTCAAGCTCGTCCGGGTCGTCGACGGCCCGGTCGTGGGACTGCACCTGGTCGGTGCCCGGGTCGGCGAGCTGATCGGCGAGGCACAGTTGATCTACAACTGGGAGGCCGACCCGGCCGACGTCGCACCACTCGTACACGCCCACCCGACCCAGGGCGAGGCGCTGGGCGAGGCCCACCTGGCCCTGGCCGGCAAGCCGCTGCACGCACACGCCTGACTAGAGGAGTCTTGTAGATATGCCGGTATCGGTCACCATGCCCCGGCTCGGCGAGAGCGTCACCGAGGGCACCGTCACCCGCTGGTTGAAGCAGGAAGGCGACCGGGTCGAGGTCGACGAACCGCTGCTGGAGGTCTCCACCGACAAGGTCGACACCGAGATCCCGTCGCCTGCGGCCGGGGTGCTCACCCGGATCGTGGTGAGCGAGGACGAGACCGCCGAGGTGGGCAGCGAACTCGCGGTCATCTCCGGTGGTCAGGAGGACGACGGGCAGCAGGACGACGGTGGGCGGACCGCCCCCGCTGCGAGCGCGCCGCAGGAACAGCCTGCGGAGCCGGAGCCGGCCGCAGCGCCGGAGCCGGCCCAGCCGGCGGACGGCCCGCCGCCGACGTCTGGTGGCGACGCCACTGCGGTCCGGATGCCGGCTCTCGGCGAAAGCGTCACCGAGGGCACCGTAACCCGCTGGCTCAAGCAGGTCGGTGACGCCGTGGAGGTCGACGAACCGCTGCTGGAGGTCTCCACCGACAAGGTCGACACTGAGATCCCGTCGCCGGTCGCGGGGACGCTGCTGGAGATCAAGGTGCCGGAGGACGACACCGCCGACGTCGGTGCCGAACTGGCACTGGTCGGCAGCCCCGGCGGGGCCTCGGCTCCGGCGGCACCGGAGCCGGCCGCCGCACCGGAGCCGGCCACCGCGCCGCAGGCCGACCCCGCCCAGCCGCAGCCGGCGGCACAATCGGAGCCGGCCGCTCCCGCGCCGGCCCAGCCGGGTGCCTCGTACGCCAGCCCGGCCCCGGCCACCGAGTCCGCCTCGCCAGCGCAGGCCGCACCGCCGGCACCGCCGGCACAGCAGACCGCTCCAGCGGCCCCACCGGCCAGCGCCAACGGTGCCGGCGGTTACGTCACCCCGCTGGTCCGCAAGCTCGCCGCCGAGCAGGGGGTCGACCTGGCCTCGGTGCGCGGCACCGGGGTCGGCGGGCGGATCCGCAAACAGGACGTGCTGACCGCGGCCGAACAGGCGCGGGCCGCAGCCGAGCGGGCCAAGGCCGAACAGGCCAAGCCGGCGGCACCGGCTACGGCACCGACGGCGGCCAAGGCGCAACCCAGCCCGCTGCGGGGCCGGACCGAGAAGATGAGCCGGACCCGGACGGTCATCGCCAAGCGGATGCACGAGTCCCTGCAGAGCTCGGCCCAACTGACCACGGTCGTCGAGGTCGACGTGACCAAGATCGCCCGGTTGCGGGCCCGGGTCAAGGGCGACTTCCAGGCCAAGCACGGCGTCAAACTGTCGTTCCTGCCGTTCTTCGCGCTGGCGGCGGTGGAGGCACTGCGCACCTACCCGGTGGTCAACGCCTCCATCGACATGCAGGCCGGCACGATCACCTACCCCGACGGGGAGCACCTCGGCGTAGCGGTGGACACCGAGCGGGGTCTGCTGGTGCCGGTGATCCGCGACGCTGGCGATCTCAACCTCGGTGGGCTGGCGCGGCGGATCGCCGACGTGGCGGAGCGGACCCGGACCAACAAGATCGGGCCCGACGAGTTGTCCGGTGCCACCTTCACGCTGACCAACACCGGCAGCCGTGGGGCGCTGTTCGACACCCCGATCGTGCCGTTGCCGCAGGCCGCCATCCTCGGCACCGGAGCGGTGGTGAAACGCGCCGCGGTGGTCGACGACCCGGAGCTCGGCGAGATCATCGCACCCCGGTCGATGGTCTTCCTGGCGCTGTCCTACGACCACCGGCTGGTCGACGGCGCGGACGCCGCCCGGTTCCTCAGCGCGGTCAAGGAGCGGCTGGAGGCCGGCGCGTTCGAAGGCGAGCTCGGCCTGTCCTGACGGCGTTCCACGACAGAGCGACCCCGGTTGCCGTAGCGGTGGGTGCCGGCCGATCCCGGCCGGCACCCACCCGCCGTTTTGCACCCAATGGCGGTGGTCCGCAGCCGGCACCACCGCGATCAGCGAAGATGTCCGCATGCGCATCCTGTTGGCCGGCGCGTCCGGCTTCCTCGGCACCAGACTGACCGACCACCTGCACAGCTGCGGACACGAGACCGTACAACTGGTCCGCCGGCCGGCGCGCGGGCCGGCGGAGTTCAGCTGGTCGCCGTCGGCCGGGCAGCTCGACCCGGCGGTGTTCACCGGCATCGACGCGGTGATCAACCTGGCCGGTGCCGGGGTCGGCGACAAACGCTGGACCGACGGCTACAAGGCGTTGATCCGGTCCAGCCGGGTGGACAGCACCACCACGCTGGCCACCGCGATGTCCGGTCTCGCGGCAGCGGACCGGCCGGCGGTGCTGCTGAACTCGTCAGCGGTCGGCTGGTACGGCGACACCGGCGACCAGCCGGTCGAGGAGAACGCCCCGGCCGGTGAGGGTTTCCTGGCCGACGTGGCGCGGGTCTGGGAGGCGTCCACCGGGCCGGCCGAGAACGCCGGCGTACGGGTGGTCCGGCTACGCACCGGTCTGCCGTTGCACCGTGACGGCGGCCTGCTCAAGCCGCAGCTGCTGCCGTTCCGGCTCGGGCTGGGCGGCAAGCTCGGCAGTGGGCGGCAGTGGGTGCCGTGGATCGCCATGCAGGACTGGCTGCGGGCGGTGACCTTCCTGCTCGATCACGATGACATCTCCGGCCCGGTCAACGTGGTCGGGCCGGCGCCGGTGACCAACGCGGCGTTCGGCAAGGCGCTCGGGTCGGCGGTGCACCGACCGGCGGTGCTGCCGGTCCCCGCGTTCGCGTTGCACGTGGCGCTGGGCGAGTTCGCCACCGAGGCGCTGCGCTCCTCCCGGGTGTTGCCCGGGGCGCTGACCGAGGCCGGGTTCACCTACCGGTACCCGGACCTGCCGGACGCGCTGCACGCCGCCCTGACGCAGGGGTGACCCCGCGCCGGGTGGCGTCCAGACCGGTCAGGGCAGCGCCGGGAGCAGGTCGGTGCCGATGGCCGTGATCAGGTCGCCGGTGGCAGCCGGACCGGCGCCCTCGACCATCAGCACCAGCCGGTGGGCGCCGATGGTCGCCGCGCTGGCGGCAAGCCGCGCGGCGCACTCGGCCGCGCTGCCCAGTGGGTGGATTCGCAGCAGGTGCTCGGCGTAGGCGTCGAGGTCCCGGTGGGCCGGCGCCGAGCCGTCGATCCGGACGTACTCGCGGGTGGTGGCCAGCCACGGTGGCAGGGTCCGGCGGAGCACCCGCTCGGCGGCGGCCCGGGAGTCGGCGAGCCCGATCAGATGCACCGAGGCGTGCGGCACGATGGCCGGGTCGTGCCCGTTGGCGGCGGCGACGTCCGCGTACCGGGCCAGCGTGGCGGCCTTCGCCGCGTCGTCGTCGTGCACCCCGAGCAGCAGGGCAAGTCCGCGGCTGGCGGCGAGGTCGACCGTCGCCGGCGAGGTCGCCGCAATCCAGATCGGCATCGGGCGGGCCGGTCGCGGCACCACCGGCACATCGCGGAACGTGAAGAACTGACCGTCGGCGCCGACCGTCGCCGCGCCGGAGAGCCAGCGGCTCAGCAGATCCAGCGATTCGGCGAAGCCGTCCCGGTACCGGTCCAGGCCGGTGCCGTAGACCTCCAGGTCCACCCAGGGGCCGCCACGGGCGACCCCGAGCCGGAACCGGCCGGCGGAGACCGTGTCAAGCAGGACTGCTTCCTCGGCGAGCGCGACCGGATGCCGGTTGGACAGCACGGCCGCCGCGGTGCCGACGGCGATCCGACGGGTGGCGCCGAGCAGGTAGCCGGCCAGGGTGGTGGCGGACGGGCACTGCCCGTACGAGACGAAGTGGTGTTCGGCAAGCCACACGCCGCCGAGGCCGGCTGCCTCGGCGGCGCGCGCGTAGCCGACGGTGGCCGGCAGACCATGTGCCGCCAGCAGGAACAGGTCCACCGCTGGCTGGTTCAGGTCGCCGGCCGCCGTCGAGATGGTCGGCTCAGCAGTCACGCAGCTCGGGTGACTGGTTGCGCAGCTGGGCCACCGGGGAGATGAACTCCTGATAGGTCTCGCCGCCGACGGCGGACAGTTTGAAGGCGGCCACCCGGTGGCAGTTCTGGAAGGCGAACTTGACGCCGAAGTGCCGCTCCAGGCCGCCCCGGATCGCGTCGCTGGCCAGCGCCCGCAGCAGTTGGCCACGCTCGGCCTCGCTGGGTGGCGGCACCGCGTGGTCGGCGAACTCGGCCGTGCCACCCTGGGCCTCGGTGGCCACCTGGGACACCACCGACCAGGCGTACGGCAGGGACTGGCGTACGCAGTCGACGAATTCGGCGTCGTCGACCCGGCCGGATTCGGCCCGCTCCAGCAGGGCGGCAGGTACGTCGAGGGACATGCTTTCTCCTCACGCTACGGTCAGCGGACCAGCAGGTCTGGTCCGAGTACGAACTCCGGGTCGACCTGGTCGGCGAGGTTCTCGCCGACCCGGTCGTTGGCCCAGGCGGCGGCGTTGCGTAGGTGGAACTCCACCGCCTGCCGGGTGTAGTTGGCCCAGTCCTTGCCACAAGCATCGACGGTTGTGCGCATCATGTCCAGAGCGTCACGGTTCGCCGGCTCCATCGCGGTGATCGGCTGGTGCCGGCCCCGCTCGGCCGCCTTGACGAAGGCCGACCGCCCGATCCAGGTCAGCAGATCCGCGCCGACGTGCTCGCGCAGGAAGTCCACGTCCGACTCGTCGTCGATCTTGTTGCCGACGACGTGCACCCGGACGCCGTAGTCGCGGGCGTAGCCGACGTACTGCCGGTAGACCCCGACGCTGCGCACCGTGGGCTCGCAGACCAGGAAGGTGGCGTCGAACCGGGTGAACAGCCCGGAGGCGAACGAGTCGGCCCCGGCGGTCATGTCGACGACCACGTACTCACCGGCACCGTCGACCAGGTGGTTGAGCAGCAGTTCCACCGCGCCGACCTTGGAGTGGTAGCAGGCGACGCCGAGATCGTCGGTGGCGAACGGCCCGGTGACGGCGAGCCGGATACCAGCCACCTCGCGGACCAGCGCGTCGTAGATCGGGTTGGCCCCGGCGACGGTGAGCAGCCGCGAGCCTCGCCCGGGCGGGGTGGTCTTGACCATCGCTGCGGCCGAGCCGATCCGGGGATTGTCGCCGCGCAGATACTCCTTGATGTCGGCCAGGTGGTCGCCCAACGCCGGTAGCAGCACCGCCTCGTCGTCGCTGGCGCCGAGGGCCGCGGCGAGATGCTGGTTGATGTCGGCGTCGACCGCGAGCAGCGGCGGCGGGCCGTCGTCGGGGCCGACCGGGGTGGCTGCGAGGTGGCGGGCGAACAGGGCCGCCAGGGTGGTCTTGCCACTGCCACCCTTACCGACAAAACAGATCTTCACCGTGGATCTCTCCCAAACAACTCAACAGGTACGCGTACATTGGAAGTCATTTCCAATAACTTCGTCAAGCCTAGGTACGGCACGGGCGTGTCGGGCGAAATTGGTACTCTCCGCCGGTGCCGACCGCTCCGTCCCCACTGCCCGACAGCGCCGCGACCACCCGGCCGGTGACCAGCGGCCGGTTGAGGGGCCGGGCCGGCGGCCCGGCCCGCTGGCGCGCCGACCTGGTCGTCGCGGTGGTCGCGGTGGTCCTCGCCGGCTGGGTCACCAGCGGGCTGTGGGCCGGTCCGGACAGCCGGGCGATCACCGTCAACTCCAGCGACCAGGCGCTGTTCGAGTGGCTGCTCGGCTACGGCGCCTACGCGCTGACCCACGGCGAGAACCCGCTGTTCACGTACCTGCTCAACGCCCCCGACGGGGTGAATCTCGCGGTCAACACCTCGATCACCGTGTACGCGGTGCTGTTCGCGCCGCTGACCTTCCTGATCGGGCCACCGGCGACATTCCTGGTGATCCTCACCCTCAACCTGGCCGGCACCGGCTTCACCTGGTACTGGCTGCTGTCCCGGCTACCCACCGGCGACGACGGCGCTCCGTTCGTGCCGTCCCGGCTGGCGGCCGCCGTCGGCGGACTGTTCTGCGGCTTCGCGCCGGCCATGGTGTCGCACGCCAACGCCCACCTGAACTGGACCGCCGGCTGGCTGGTGCCGATCATCGTCTGGCGGGTCCTCGCGCTGCGTGGGCGCCCCGGGGCCCGGCCGCTGGGCCGGGGCGGCTGGGTGCGCAACGGCCTGATCCTCGGCGTAGCCGTCGCGGCGGCCTTCTCGATCGCCGCCGAGGGCCTGTTCTTCACCGCCCTGGCCTGCGGCGTGTTCCTCGGCGTCTGGGCGCTGGACCGCAGCCGCGCCGCCGAGGTCCGCGACGCGCTCCCCCGACTGCTGCGCGGCCTGGCGCTCACCGCGGTCGTGGCGACCGCACTGTTGGCGTACCCGTTGTGGTTGCACTTCTTCGGCCCGCAGGTGTTCCACGGCACCGGTTTCGACGCCCGGGTGCACAGCGAGGACCTCCTCGCCTACGGGGCGTTCCCGGAACGCTCGCTGGCCGGTGTCGCCGGGCTGGGCACCGGGCTGGCGCCGAACGAGACCGAGGAGAACAGCTTCTTCGGCGTACCGCTGCTGATGTTGACCGTCGGCTGCCTGGTGCTGCTCTGGCGGGCCGCCGATCCCGGTCGGCGAGCGACGCTGCGGGCCCTCGCCGTCACCGCCGCCGTGTTCGCGGTGCTCTCCCTCGGCCCCCGGCTGAAGATCGGCGGGACGATCACCGACATCCCGCTGCCGTACGCCCCGCTGGCCGGCGCTCCGGTGTTCAACGCCGCGCTGCCGGCCCGGCTGGCCATGGTGGTCACCCCGGTCATCGGCATCCTGCTGGCGCTGACGCTGAGCCTGCTGCTCACCCGTCGGGCCGGCGGGCAGGCGCGGTACGGCCGGTGGTGGGCCGCGGCGTTCGTCGCGGCGCTGCTGCCGCTGACCCCGGCCAGTCTGCTCACCATCGAACGGGAGCCGATCCCGGACTTCATCACCTCGGGTGCCTGGCGTGACCACGTCAGCCAGGGCAGGGTGCTCGCCCCGGTACCGTTCACCCTCGATGTGCTACCCGACGGTCAACGTTGGCAGGCGTACGCGTTCGCGCACCGGCAGGGCGAGTTCGCCATCCCGTCCGGCTTCTTCCTCGGCCCCGGCGGACCGGACGGCCGGGGCCGGATCGGACCGGTCCCCCGGGCCACCGACGGGCTGCTGCACGAGGTCGCCCGCACCGGCGTGGTGCCGCCGATCACCGACGCCGACCGGGCCGCCGCCCGCGCCGACCTGCGGTACTGGGATGCCGAGGCGGTGGTGCTCGCCGACCGGGTGCACGGGGCGAAGTTCCCGGTCGACGCCGAGGCGCTGCTGACCGCGACCACCGAACTGCTCGGCCCGCCGCAGCGGGTCACCGACGTCTGGCTCTGGCCGGCGCCGGAGGGCGGCTGGTGAGCCGGACCACGGACCGACCCGACCGACCGGTAGCGGACTAGGCTGGACGACGTGACCAGCATCATTTCCCGCCTGCGCGGGGTCCGAGCCGGCGTCGTCGACTACCAGACCGCCTGGGCGGAGCAGCGTCGACTGCACGCCGCCGTGGTCGCCGGCGAGGAGCCGGACACCGTGCTCCTGCTGGAGCACCCGAGTGTCTACACGGCTGGCAAGCGCACCGAGCCGTGGGACCGCCCGGTCGACGGCACCCCGGTGGTGGACGTCGACCGGGGCGGCAAGATCACCTGGCACGGCCCGGGGCAGTTGGTCGGCTACCCCATCGTCCGGTTGTCGGAGCCGATCGACGTGGTCGCCTACGTACGCCGGGTCGAGCAACTGCTGATCGACGTCTGCGCCGAATTCGGGCTGGCCGCCACCCGCCTCGACGGGCCGAACCACAGCGGGGTCTGGGTGCCGGCCGACGACCGTGGACCGGCCCGCAAGGTGGCGGCGATCGGCATCCGGGTCGCCCGCGGGGTCACCCAGCACGGTTTCGCGATCAACTGCGACCCGGACCTGACGGCGTATGACCGGATCGTGCCGTGCGGTCTGCGCGACGTCGGTGTCACCTCGCTGAGCGCCGAGCTCGGCCGGCCGGTGACCGTCGCCGAGGTGCTGCCGGTCGTCGAGCGCCACCTGCCCACGCTCGGCTGAGCCGACCGCTCTCGGGTCCGCCGGCCGATCGATGCCTCGGGTGAGCCAACTCACCCGGTGAGCGGTGGCCGCACGGTCGCCTGGCCGCCCGAGCGGGCACCGGCCGGCGTAGGCTGGCAAGGGTGACCATTGCTCCGGAGGGACGACGCCTGCTGCGCCTGGAGGTCCGCAACGCCGAGACCCCGATCGAGCGCAAACCCCCGTGGATCAAGGTCAAGGCCAGGATGGGGCCGGAGTTCACCGAGCTGCGCGGGCTGGTGCAACGGGAAGGGTTGCACACCGTCTGTCAGGAGGCCGGCTGCCCCAACATCTACGAGTGTTGGGAGGACCGGGAAGCCACCTTCCTCATCGGTGGGGACCAGTGCACCCGGCGCTGCGACTTCTGTCAGATCGACACCGGCAAACCGGCCGAGTTCGACGCCGACGAGCCCCGCCGGGTCGGCGAGTCGGTCGCGGCGATGGGTCTGCGCTACGCCACGGTCACCGGGGTGGCCCGCGACGACCTGCCCGACGGGGGTGCCTGGCTGTACGCCGAGACCGTCCGGCAGATTCACGCGCTGCAGCCCGGCTGCGGCGTCGAGTTGCTGATCCCGGATTTCAACGGCGACGCCGGCCAGCTCGACGAGGTGTTCGCCGCCCGACCGGAGGTGCTCGCTCACAACGTCGAGACGGTGCCCCGGATCTTCAAGCGGATCCGGCCGGCCTTCCGGTACGAGCGCTCGCTCGACGTGCTCACCCGGGCCCGCACGGCCGGCCTGGTGGCCAAGTCCAACCTGATCCTCGGCCTCGGCGAGGAGCGCTCCGAGGTGTCGCAGGCGCTGCGCGATCTGCACGCCGCCGGGTGCGAGCTGATCACCATCACCCAGTATCTGCGCCCGACGCCACGGCATCACCCGGTGCAGCGCTGGGTCAAGCCGGAGGAGTTCGTCGAGCTGCGCGAGGAGGCCGAGCGGATCGGCTTCTCCGGGGTGATGAGCGGCCCGCTGGTGCGTTCGTCGTACCGCGCCGGCCGGCTCTACCAGCAGGCGCTGCGCCAGCGCGAGGCCCAGCCGCTGGCCGGCTGACCGCCCGGTGAACGGCTTCGCCCCCGGCAACTAGACTGCCTCGCATGGCGAAACCCCAGGAGAAGGTGTCGTTCGGCCAGCGGCTGAAGCAGATCGGCATGGTGTTCTCGTTCACCGCCAAGCGCGACAAGTGGTTCGTCCCGCTGGCGGTGGCCGCCGTCGTGCTGCCGCTGGCGATCACCGTGCCGGTGACGCTGAAGCTGGGGTGGATGTGGCTGCCGGTCGGCATCCTGGTGGCGCTGCTCGCCGTACTGATCGTGCTGAACCTGCGGTCCAACACGGCGATGATGAACGTCGCCGAGGGCCAGCCGGGTGCGGCGGCCTCGCTGCTGGAGAACATGCGCGGTGACTGGCGGGTGACGCCGGCGGTCAGTTCGACCACCCAGATGGACATGGTCCATCTGGTGATCGGGCGGCCCGGGGTGATCCTGCTCGCCGAGGGCAACCCGCAGCGGGTCCGGGGGTTGCTCGGTCAGGAGAAGCGGCGGCTGGCGAAGGTGATCGGCAGTGCGCCGCTGTACGACTACGTGATCGGCACCGACGAGGGCGAGTTGTCGATCCGCAGGATGCGTACGACGCTGATGCGCTTGCCGCGCAACCTGACCGGCAAGGACGTCAACGCGTTGGACAAGCGGCTGACCGCGTTGTCGGCCCGGCCGCAGTTACCCAAGGGCGCCATTCCGAAGAACATGCGACCGCCGAAGGGCGCTTTCCGGCAGACCCGGGGCCGCTGACCGCCGGTCGCCGCAATGACGGCGCGGTGCGGTGGGCCGGGCGGTGCGGTGGGCCGGGCCGGGCGGTTGCGGTCGTGGGTCAGCTGGGGACGGCGACGACGACCGAGCCGGCGGCCCGGTCGTGCAGGCCGCGTCGCCGCTCGTCCATCACCAGCGGCGGGATCACCAGGGCCAGCAGCAGTCCGCGCAGCAGTGCCCGGGGTACGCCGATCCGGCCGCCGTCGGCGGCCGAGACACACCGGATCCGGGCCAGCCACATTCCCGGGGTCTGGGCGAACAGCCCGAGGAAGATGCCGTACTCGGCGATCAGCACGACTACCGGTGGCCAGCCGGACCGGGCCGGGTCGGCAAACAGGCTGGAGATAAGCACACAGAGTAGCCAGTCAATCACTAGGGCACCGGTGCGGCGAAGCAGGCTGGACACCTTGGCACCCGACCCCGCCGGACCGTCCGTCGCCCCACCCGCAGCCGCATTTGCGCTAGCCGCCACGCTGCTCCCCCTTCCGATACCCACGAACGGCCAGACTAGCCTGGGCCATCTGCCGTATCCTGCGGGGGACGATTGGTCGGGATCACGCTCCGCAGGGGACGTAACACGGCGGAAACATTAGAGACACGGTGGGGCAACTCCGCGGCCATAGCGTCGCGACCAGCATAGCCATCAGTGCGACGTGCCAGGAGGACGTGTGTTCGCCAATCCCGAGGAACTACTGCGGTACCTCAAAGACGAGGGCGTGAAATTCGTCGACGTACGCTTCTGTGACCTGCCCGGCGTGATGCAGCACTTCAACTTGCCGGTCGAGTCGGTCGACGAGGACATTTTCACCACCGGCCTCGCCTTCGACGGGTCTTCGATCCGTGGTTTCCAGGCGATCCACGAGTCGGACATGCTGCTGCTGCCGGATGTCGCCACCGCATTCATCGACCCGTTCCGGATCGAGAAGACGCTGGCGCTCAACTTCTTCATCCACGACCCGTTCACCCGGGAGGCGTACTCCCGGGACCCGCGTAACGTGGCCAAGAAGGCGGAGGCCTACCTGGCGGCGAGCGGCATCGCCGACACCGCCTACTTCGGACCCGAGGCGGAGTTCTACATCTTCGACTCGATCCGCCACGAGACCTCCGCGAACCAGGCCTACTACTACATCGACTCGATCGAGGGCTGGTGGAACAGCGGTCGCGAGGAAGAGGGCGGCAACCGCGGGTACAAGACCAACTACAAGGGCGGCTACTTCCCGGTGCCGCCGGTCGACCACTACGCCGACCTGCGTGACAAGATCGTCCGCAAGCTGATCGACACCGGCTTCACCGTGGAGCGGTCGCACCACGAGGTCGGCACCGCCGGCCAGGCCGAGATCAACTACAAGTTCTCCACCCTGCTGCACGCCGGCGACCAGCTGCAGCTGTTCAAGTACATCGTCAAGAACACCGCCTGGGCCAGCGGCAAGACCGCGACCTTCATGCCGAAGCCGCTGTTCGGCGACAACGGCTCCGGCATGCACACCCACCAGAGCCTCTGGCTCAACGGCGAGCCGCTGTTCTACGACGAGACCGGCTACGCCGGCCTGTCGGACACCGCCCGCTGGTACATCGGCGGTCTGCTGCACCACGCGCCGTCGCTGCTGGCCTTCACCAACCCGACGGTCAACTCCTACCGTCGACTGGTGCCGGGCTTCGAAGCACCGGTCAACCTGGTGTACTCGCAGCGCAACCGGTCCGCCTGTACCCGGATCCCGGTCACCGGCAGCAACGCCAAGGCCAAGCGGGTCGAGTTCCGGGTGCCGGATCCGTCGGCGAACGTCTACCTGGCCTTCTCCGCCATGCTGATGGCCGGCCTGGACGGCATCAAGAGCAAGATCGAGCCGCCGACGCCGATCGACAAGGACCTGTACGACCTGCCGCCGGAGGAGTGGGGCAACGTCAAGCAGGTGCCGGGTTCGCTGCCGGCCGTGCTGGACTCGCTGGAGGCCGACCACGACTTCCTGCTCGAGGGTGGGGTCTTCACGCCGGACCTCATCTCCACCTGGGTCGACTGGAAGCGGTCCAACGAGGTCGACCCGGTCCGCCTGCGGCCGACCCCGCACGAGTTCGCGATGTACTTCGACTGCTGATTCCGGCCGCGCCGGTCCAGCAGTGGGCGACGGCGGTGGGGGCGGGCCTCGGCTCGCCCCCACCGCCGTTTCGTTGCCCGGACCTCCTCCAGCCGCCCGTCAGCTCGCCCCGGGGCGCCGGGCGGACCGGACCGCCCGCACCACCAGCACCACGATCAGGGCGCACATGGCGACCGTGCCCGGCGCCTTGGTGAGCGCGGCGACCCCCGTGCCGTCCGGCAGGACCAGGAAACCGGCGACCGCCACCGGCACCAGAAACCACCCGGTGCGGTACGCGGCACCGGCCAGCAGCGCCAACGGCCAGCTGAGGTACCACGGGTAGACGACCGGCGCGGCAAGCACCGTGGCGGCCAACGCCAGCCCCGCCCCGAACACCACGGTCCCCCGGTCCCAGGTCTGCGGTGGGCCGACGGAGTCCGCCACCGGCACGGCACGACTGTCCGGGCCCCGCCAGCCGGCCAACGGTCCACCGCCACGCCACACCCGCCACCACAGCCACATCAGGAAGCCGGCGAGCAGCGCCAGGCCCACCGCGCGGGCCGGCCCGACCGCGTCCAGTCGCACCCCGAACAGCCGCCCCAGGTAGTCGATCAGCAGCCCGACGGCGGTCGGCGGCGAAATCCACTGCCGCGAGTCGCCGCTGTGGGTCAGCCCGTCCACCCAGCCCAGGCCGAGCCCGGACAGCACGGTGGTGGCTGTGACCGCGCCGACCACCCCCGCCACCACCAGCGCCCCGGCCCGCACCAGGGCGGCCGGGCGGCGCGGCCCGGCCACCGCGAGTGCCGCCGCGAACGGCACCACCACCAGCGCGGTCGCCTTCACCGCGACGGCCAGCCCGAGCAGCAGCCCGCCGGCGACGGCCGCCATCGCGGGCCGGCGGGCCGATCCGGCGGCGATCACCCACAGCGCCGCGACCAGCAGGCCGACCATCAACGCGTCGTTGTGCGCCCCCGACACCAGGTGGATGAGCACCACCGGGCAGCCGACGGTCAACCACAGCGCCCGGCCGGCCGGCAGGCCGCACCTGGCGGCCAGGCCGGGCAGCGCAACCGCCACCAGCACCAGCCCGGCCACGGCGGTCAACCGCAACGCCAGCAGGGCGCCGGTCAGGCCGGCACCGACCGCCACCGCCAGCCCGGCGAGCCAGACGAACAGCGGCCCGTACGGGGCCGGGGTGTCGCGCCACAGCGGGGCGACCGCGTCGACCCAGGGACAGCCCTGCCCGGTCACCCCGGCGTACGGGTCGCCGCCGTCGCGCAGGATCCAGCCCTGGCAGGCGTACGAGTAGGCATCCCGGCTGCCCAGCGGCGGTGCCACCAGCAGCGGCACCACCCAGAGGCCGACGGTGGTCAACGCCCACTGTACCGACGGCACGCCGTGCTGGGCCGACCACCAGGCCCACGTCATCGCGCCGGTGCCGGCGGCCCAGGCGAGCACGCTGAGCACGCCGGTTCCGCTGGTGAAGACCGCCCAGCCGGCGGCCGGTGGTTCGGGCAGCGCGCCGCCCAGGCCGGCGGCGACCGCGAGGGCGACCGCGCCGGCCAGGCCGACGTAGCGGATGAGGTGGTACCGCGTCCCGGGCTCGCCGCAGCGGTCAGGCACCGAGGACCCGCTCCGCCGCGGCCCGGCAGCGGCGGGCGGTCCGCAGGTAGTCGTCTAGGAACTGGCCGGGGTCGGTGCCGCCGAGCAACCGGACCACCCCGGCCAGCTCGGCACCGTGCCGGGGCAGCTGGTCGGTGGCCCGGCCCCGGACCAGCATCAACGCGTCGCGGACCCGGGAGGCGAGGACCCAACCGTCGCGCAGCGCGGTCGCGTCGGCCCGGTCGACCAGGTCGGCGTCACGGGCCGCAGCCAGCGCGACCAGGGTACGGGTGTCACGCAGCGCCGGCACCGCGTGCCCGTGCCGCAGCTGGGTCAGCTGCACCGCCCATTCGACGTCGGCGAGCCCGCCCCGGCCGAGCTTGGTATGGGTGGCCGGGTCGGCGCCGCGCGGCAGTCGTTCGGTCTCCACCCGGGCCTTGATCCGGCGGATCTCGACGACCTGCTCCCGGCTCAACCCGCCGGCCGGGTAGCGGACCGGGTCGGCGACGGCGACGAACTCCTCGCCCAGCGACGGGTCGCCGCAGACGAACCGGGCCCGCAGCAGCGCCTGCGCCTCCCACACCTTCGCCCACCGGGCGTAGTACTGGGCGTACGCCGCGAGGCTGCGCACCAGCGGCCCCTGCCGGCCCTCGGGGCGCAGGTCGGCGTCCACCCCGAGCGGCGGGTCGGGGGCCGGCATGCCGAGCAGTCGGCGCAGCTCCTCGGCGACCGCGCGGGCGGCCGCGCTGGCCTCGTCGTCGGCGAGGCCGGGCGGCGGGTCGTAGACGAAGAGCACGTCGGCGTCGGAGGAGTAGCTCATCTCGTACCCGCCGAGGCGGCCCATGCCGATGATCGCGAACCGCAGACCGCCCGGCGGCGGCACGGTCTCGACCGCGACCCGCAGCGCGGCGGCGAGCGTGGCGTCGGCCACGGCGGACAGCCCGGCACCGACGGCGGCCACTTCGAGCCGGCCCCGGGCCTCCCGGGCCGGGGCCAGAGCGCCGGCCCGGTTGAGCACGTCGGCGCAGGCCAGCCGGAGCAGTTCGCGGCGGCGCAGGGCCCGCACGGCGCGGACCGCCTGGACCGGATCCGGCGGCTCGCCGCCACCGCTGCCGAGGTGGCGGGCCGCGGCGGCGTCGAAGCCGGTGCGCAGCACCGCCGCGTCGCGCGGGGTGAGCTCGGCGTCGGACGCCAGCATCCGCAGCGCCTCGGGCTCGCGGGCCAGCAGGTCGGCTGCGTACCGGGACAGCCCGAGAGTGCGGGCGAGCCGGCCGGCTACCAGGCCTTCGTCGCGCAGCAGCCGCAGATACCAGGGGGTGCTGCCGAGCTTGTCGGACACCTGCCGGTAGCTCAGCAGCCCTCGGTCCGGCTGGGGGGCGTCGGCGAACTCCTGCAGCAGCACCGGTAGCAACGTGCGCTGGATGGCGGCGGTCCGGGAGACGCCGCCGGTGAGGGCCTCCAGGTGCCGCAGCGCCCCGGCCGGGTCGGCGAAGCCCAGCACCTCGAGCCGACGCCGGGCGGCCTGCGGGGTCATCCGCAGCGACTCGGCCGGCACCCGGGCGACGGATTCGAGCAGCGGCCGGTAGAGCAGTTTGGCATGCAGGCGGCGTACCTCGGTGGCGTGACTGACCCAGTCGGCCCGGAACGCCTCGACGACGTCGGTTTCGGGGGTCGAGGCGTAGCCGAGGGCCTGGGCGAGCCAGCGCAGCGCCACCGGGTCGGCCGGCACGGTGTGGGTACGGCGCAGCCCCTGCAGTTGCAGCCGGTGCTCGACACCGCGCAGGAACCGGTAGCCACGCAGCAACGCCTCGCCGTCGGCGCGGCCGACGTACCCGCCGGCGACCAGGGCCCGCAGGGTGGGCAGCGTGCCGGGGGCCCGCAGCGTCTCGTCGACCCGACCATGCACCAGCTGCAGCAGCTGGACGGCGAACTCGATGTCGCGCAGCCCGCCGGGGCCGCGTTTGATCTCGCGTTCCAGCTCGCGGGGCGGGACGTTCTCGATGATCCGGCGGCGCATGGCCCGCACGTCCTCGACCGCCTCCGGACGCTCGGCGGCGTGCCAGACCAGCGGCGACAGCAGCCGAATCCACTCCTGCGCGAGGTCACGGTCGCCGGCCGCCGGCCGGGCCTTGAGTAACGCCTGGAACTCCCAGGTCCGGGCCCACCGCTGGTAGTAGGCGAGGTGGCTGGCGAGGGTACGGACCAACGGCCCCCGGTTGCCTTCCGGGCGCAGTGCGGCGTCCACCGGCCAGGCCACCAACCCGCAGATGTGGATCAACCGGGTGGCGACGGTGGTGGCGACCGTCAGGTCGGCGTCGTCGGCGGCGACGAAGATCACGTCCACGTCGGAGACGTAGTTCAGCTCGTCGCCGCCGCACTTGCCCATCGCCACCACGGCGAGGCCGGGCGGATCGCTGCCGTCGGGCAGCTCGGCGACGGCGATGGCGTACGCGGCGGACAGGGTCGCGTCGGCCAGCGCGGACAACGCCGCCATGGTCTGTTCGAGACACCGCCCGCCGGTCAGGTCGGCCGCCGCGATCCGCAGTAGGGCCAACCGGTACGCCCGGCGCAGCGCGGTGACTGCCGCCGCGCCGACCAGCGGGGTCGACGCGGCGTCGGCATCGGTGATGGCCGGGGCGACGTCGAGGACACCGTCGGCGGCGGGGGCCACTCCGTTCTCGGTGGCGAGCACCGACCACTGGTCCGGGTTGGCGACCAGATGGTCGCCGAGACTGGACGAGGCACCGAGGACGGCGATCAGCCGCCGACGTAGCCCCGGGTCGGCGTGCAGGGCGTCGAGCACCGGCGACCCGCCGGCACCGGCGCCACCGGTGCCGTTGCCGGTGTCGTCGTTGCCGGTGGCGGCGTCGCGCCGCTGCGCCTCGACGAGCCGGTGCAGCTGACGCAGCGCCAGATCGGGGTCGGCGGCCCGGGACAGCGCGGTCAACAGTTCGGCGGCCGGCGGGTCGACCGGCTGCTGCGCCTGCACCTGCCACAACCCGAGCCCGTCGGGGCCGAGCAGGTCGGCGGCCCGGACGGTGTCTGTACCGCTGACGTCGAAGCCGTACCGGGCGAGCCGGCCGGTGGCACTGGTCGGTCTGGTCATCGGGGGCCTAACTGCCGAGCAGCGGAAGGGTCCGGGGGATGTCCGAGTCGGGCAGCTGGCCGAGGGCGAGCGCGGCGAACCGGACGGCGAACGGTTGCCAGACCTCCTCGATGTCACCGAGCACCTCGACGCAGGCGTCGACGACCACGTCGGCGGGCAGGCGCAGCTCGGTCAGGATGGTGGACCCAGCCGCCCAGGTGCTGACCATGTCCCGGTCGCACTCGATGTGGAACTGCAGCCCCCAGGCCCGGTCACCGAGGCGGAATGCCTGGTGGGGGTAGTGCGTGGAGGCGGCGAGCAGCACCGCGCCGTGGGGCAGCTCGGTGATCTCGTCGACGTGCCACTGCAGCACGTCGGGTGCGAGGGGCACAAACCGGAACAGCGGGTCGGTGGCGGCGGCGTCGCGCTTGCCGACCAGCGCGGGCCCGATCTCCGGGCCGGCGGCGCTGCGTTCGACGGTGCCGGCGTGCGCGGTGGCGAGCAGGTGGGCACCGAGCCCGATGCCGAGGGTCGGGATCCGGTGGCGGACGGCCTTGCGCAGCAGCCCTTCGACCGCAGGCAGCCAGCTGGCGGCCGGGTCCGGACCGACTGCGGACGGACGGCCACCGAGGACGATCACCGCCGGTCGGTCGGCCAGGTCGGCCGGGACCGGGTCGTCGGCGTACGGGCGGCACACCTCGATCGGCAGGCCGGCTTCGGCGAGCCACTCCCCCAGCCGTCGCAGGTCGTCGGTCGGGTCGTTCTCGATCACCAGAGCGCTGCCCACGTGTCGAGGCTATCCAATCGGCCGGGGCGGTGACCGTAGGTGGTGCCTGCGTGCTCGCGGTTGCGTACTCGTAAAATCTGCTCGCTCGGACCGGGACCAGATCTGCTCGCTCGGACCGGGAACCTCGCGTAGTCTCGCGCCGGTGACCGACCCGCGACCGGCCGACCGCCGAGGTGGCGAGCCGCGTTCCCCAGCGGCTGAGCCGGTCCGACCTGGCGCTCCGACGCTGCACCCGCCCGCGCTGCGACCCGGTGACGAGGTCCGGATCGTGGCCCCGGGTGGGCCGGTCGCAGCGGAGCCGGTCGAGCGGGGGATGGCCGTGCTGGCTGCCTGGGGCCTGCGGCCCCGGTTGGGCCGGCACGCGCTGGGCCGGCACGGTTTCCTGGCCGGCACCGACCGGCAGCGGGCCGCCGATCTCGCCGAGGCGTTCGCCGATCCGGCGGTACGGGGCGTCGTCTGCGCCCGGGGCGGCTACGGCACCCAGCGGGTGGTGGACCTGCTGGACATGGCGGCGGTACGCCGGGATCCGAAGGTGGTCTGCGGCTACTCGGACATCACCGCGCTGCACCTGGCGCTGTGGCGGGGTGCCCGGTTGGCGACGCTGCACGGGCCGGTGGCGGCATGGGACGACGAGCGGACCCCGGCGGTGTCCGCCGGGTCGCTGCGCCGGGCGCTGATGGAGCCGGTGCCGACGGTGCTCACCCGGTCGCCGGACGAGGCCGGCGCGGCGGTGCTGGTGCCGGGTCGGGCCGACGGCACCCTGCTCGGCGGCAACCTGACCGTGCTCGCGGCCTCGGTGGGCACCGCCGACCTGCCGGACCTGACCGGGGCGATCCTGCTGATCGAGGAGATCGGTGAGCCGCCGTACCGGGTGGACCGGCTGCTCACCCAGCTGCGCCGGGCCGGTGCGCTGGAGCACCTGGCCGGGGTCGCGGTCGGCCAGTTCACCGACTGTGCCGACCGGCACGGGGTGGACGTCGCGCAGGTGCTGGGCGAGCGGCTGGGCGACCTCGGTGTACCGGTGCTCGGTGGGCTGCCGCTCGGGCACGGGCAGACCCCACGCACCGTCGGCCTCGGCGTACCAGCCACCCTCGACGCCGCCGCCGGCACCCTCACGGTCTCCCCCGCCGTGCGCTGACCTGAGCTGGCCGGACTCTCAGCCCACTGACAGCTTCGGCACGGGTTGCGTTGAGGGCGGCCGGGCACCGTCGGTCAGGTCATCGCACCACACCGAGACGACATCCGGAGGTCGACTTGTCCAGAAGGATCACGAGGAAGCGGGCGCTCGCCGGCCTGGCTGCGGCGGGCGTGCTCAGCGTCGGGATCGCGGCGCCGACCATCGCCTTCGCGCAGGAGGGCGCCGAGCCGAGTGCAAGTGCCAGCGCCGACGGATCGACCGGCGAGGAGCGCCGGGCGGCGAAGACGACCGAGTTGGCTGAGGCGCTGGCCGCGGAACTCGGCGTCTCCGCCGACGACGTCACCGCCGCCCTGGAGAAGGTCCGTGAGGAGCGGGCCGGCGACCGGCCCGAACGCGGAGATCGGCCGGAGGGGACGGCCGACCGGCAGGCCGCGCTGCAGGAGCGGCTCGACGCGGCGGTCGCCGATGGGAAGCTCACCCGGGCCGAGGCCGACGCGGCGCTCAAGGCGTACGAGGAAGGGGTGCTCGCCGGCCCCGGACGCGGCGGTGGTCCGGGCCGTGGCGGCCCGATGGGCGGTACGGACGAGGAGCCGAACGCCGCCGAGTCGCCGGACGGCACCTGACCCGATCCCGCCCCCGAAAGGTCCTGGCGCCGGAACGCCCTTCGCGGGGTTGCTCCGGCGCCAGGATCGTCTTCGCGCCGGCCGGCGGCGGCCGGGGACGACGAGCCGGCTCAGGCGATGCAGGCGCAGACGATCAGGGCGGCGCCGAAGTGCGACGCGGCGCTGACCCGGGCGGCGGGGTGCGGCTCGTCGGAGCAGACCACCGCGCCGAGCCGGCCGGGGGTCAGCCAGTCGAGCACGGCGAAGGCCAACGCCATGATGCCGAGCCCGATCAGTCCGAAGAGGACTGTCGAGGCGAGCCCTTTGGTGAACGACGGGTAGCTCGTCAGGATCGCGGTGAAGACGATGCCGGCGACGCCGAGCTGGTTGGCGGCGAGCAGCAGCGCCGCGTTGCCGTTGCGCTGAACCCAGATCAGCTCGCGCAACTTCCCAGGGGTGAGCCAGTCGACCACCACGAAGCCGGCCGCCATCAGAGCGACGCCGACCGCTCCGAAGACGATGCTCTGCCAAGCTCCGGTGAGCAGATCCTCCAGCACGCACGTTCCTCCCGATCGGGTCGCCGCGGGGGCGGCGAGTGTCGGGAGGGACGATAGCGTGGCGGCGCCAGCCTGCTCAGAGCGCGCCGAGGTAGCGGCGACGCTCGTACGGGGTGACCTCGCGGCGGTACTGCTCCCATTCGGAGCGCTTGTTGCGCAGGAAGAAGTCGAAGACGTGCTCGCCGAGCACCTCGGCGATCAGCTCCGAGCTGGCCATCACCTCGATGGCCTCGGAGAGGTTCTCCGGCAGCGACTCGTACCCCATCGCCTTGCGCTCGGCGGCGGACAGCGCCGACACGTCGTCCTCGGAGCCCGGCGGCAGCTCGTAGCCCTCCTCGATGCCCTTGAGGCCGGCGCCGAGCATCACCGCGAAGGCCAGGTACGGGTTGGTCGCCGAGTCCAGCGAGCGGACCTCGACCCGGGCCGAGTTCGGCTTGCCGTACGCGGGAACCCGCACCAGCGCGGACCGGTTCAGGTGCCCCCAGCACACGTACGCCGGGGACTCGGTGATCCGGTCCGGCAGCGCCTGCGGGAACAGCCGCTTGTAGGAGTTGACCCACTGGTTGGTGACCGCGGTGTACTCGCGGGCGTGCACCAGCAGTCCGGCGATGAACGCCTTGGCGACCTTGGAGATCTTCATCGGATCGCCGGCGTCGTGGAAGGCGTTGCGCTCGCCCTCGAACAGCGACAGGTGGGTGTGCATCCCGCTGCCCGGCTGGTCGGTGAAGGGCTTGGGCATGAAGGTCGCCGCGACGCCGTGCGACAGGGCGACCTCCTTGACCACGTGGCGGAAGGTCATGATGTTGTCGGCGGTGGTCAACGCGTCGGCGTAGCGCAGGTCGATCTCCTGCTGGCCGGGAGCCACCTCGTGGTGGCTGAACTCGACCGAGATGCCGATCCGCTCCAGGGCGAGCACCGCCTGGCGGCGGAAGTCACGGGCCACCGCGTGGGTGGTGTGGTCGAAGTAGCCGCCGGAGTCGACCGGCACCGGGGTGGACCCGTCGGCCGGGCTGTTCTCCAGCAGGAAGAACTCGATCTCGGGATGGGTGTAGAAGGTGAAGCCCTTGTCGGCGGCCCGGGACAACGCCCGGCGCAGCACGTGCCGGGGATCAGCCCAGGACGGCGTACCGTCGGGCAGCAGGATGTCGCAGAACATCCGGGCGCTCTCGCCGCTGACGCCGCCCTCGAACGGGAAAACCTGAAATGTGGTGGGATCCGGCATGGCGACCATGTCGGACTCGAAGACCCGGGCGAACCCTTCGATGGCGGAGCCATCGAAGCCGATGCCTTCTTCGAATGCTGCCTCAAGCTCCGCCGGCGCGACCGAGACGCTCTTGAGCGTGCCGAGCACGTCGGTGAACCACAACCGAACGAAACGGATGTCGCGCTCTTCCAGAGTACGGAGCACGAACTCCTGCTGACGGTCCACGTCTACCCCTCGTGACACTGGTCTGCCCGGACCGGTTCCATTCTCCGCGCTGCTGCCCTCCAGCGCAGGACCAGGTGCTGTCGGCTCCCACCTGAGCTGCCCAGTCTTTACCGACCTCGTTACACCGACGTTACGGGACCGCTCCGGTCGCGCACCTGGCGGGGCCAGCCGACAGTCCATACCATTCCGGCTCTTTGCTACCAATCGTCACGAAGGGGATATTAGACCACGATCACCGGGGCGCACCGGGGCATGTCCGCACAGTCACCTGACCGGTCCCCACCGCAATGCGTCTGCGACCGGCGGGGTGGTCGGAGTCGCGCTGGGGGAAGATAGCGACATGCCGACGCTGCGCATCGCCCTCGCCCAGGTCAACCCCACCGTTGGCGATCTACCGGGCAACGCCCGACTGGTCCGCGACTACACCCGTACGGCGGTGGACGCCGGCGGGCAACTGGTCGTGTTCCCGGAGATGATGCTCACCGGCTACCCGGTGGAGGACCTGGTGTTCCGGGAGTCGTTCGTCGCCGCCGCCCGGTCCGGCGTCGGGCAACTCGCCGCCGACCTGGCCGCCGACGGGTTCGGCGACGTACCCGTGCTGGTCGGCTACCTCGACGCCGACGGGCCGGCCGCGATCAGCGCCGAGGCCGACCCCGGCCGGGGTCCGCGCAACGCCCTCGCCGTGTTGCACGGCGGCACCGTGGCGGCCACCTACTTCAAACACCACCTGCCCAACTACGGCGTCTTCGACGAGGACCGCTACTTCGTGCCGGGCACCGCGTTGACCGTCGTGCGCGTCGGCGGGGTCGACGTGGCGTTGACCATCTGCGAGGACCTGTGGCAGGCCGGCGGACCGTTCACCGCCGCCCGCCGCGCCGGCGTCGGCCTGGTCGTCACGGTCAACGGGTCGCCGTACGAGCTGGACAAGGACGACGCCCGGCTGCCACTGGTGCGGCGGCGGGCCGCCGAGGCCGGCGCCACCGTGGCGTACGTCAACCTGGTCGGCGGCCAGGACGAACTGGTCTTCGACGGCGACTCCATGATCGTCGCCGCGGACGGCACACTGCTGGCCCGCGCGCCGCAGTTCGTCGAGCATCTGCTGCTGCACGACCTGACGCTGCCGGCCGCGGACGCCCCGGCGCAGGACCGCGCCGCGACCCCGGAGACCGCCGACGCGACGGCCACCCCGGAGACCCCGGACGGCCCGGACCGGATGACCGTCGACCGGGTGGCGGTCGGTGACCGGCCGGTCGACCCGACGGGTGGGCCGGTCAGCGGCGGGGTCGCCGAGCCGCTGCCGACCGAGGCGGAGATCTGGTCGGCGCTGGTGCTCGGGCTGCGCGACTACGTCCGCAAGAACGGCTTCTCCTCGGTGGTGCTGGGGCTGTCCGGCGGGATCGACTCGGCGGTGGTGGCTGCGATCGCGGTGGACGCGCTCGGCCCGGACCGGGTCGTCGGCGTCTCGCTGCCCAGTCAGTTCTCCTCTGAACACTCCCGGGCCGACGCCGCCGAACTGGCCAAACGGACCGGCCTGGACTACCGGATCGAGCCGATCCAACCGATGGTGGACCCGTTCCTGGCCAACATCTCGCTCTCCGGGCTGGCCGTGGAGAACCTGCAGGCCCGGGTACGCGGGGTGATCCTGATGGCACTGTCCAACCAGGAGGGCCACCTGGTGCTGACCACCGGCAACAAGAGCGAACTGGCGGTCGGCTACTCCACCCTGTACGGCGACTCGGTCGGCGGCTTCAACCCGATCAAGGACGTCTGGAAGTCGCTGGTGTGGACGCTGGCCCGGTGGCGCAACGACGACGCCGTGCGACGCGGCGACGAACCACCGATCCCGGAGAACTCGATCGCCAAACCACCCAGCGCGGAGCTGCGGCCCGGTCAGCTCGACACCGACTCGCTGCCCGACTACGCGCTCCTCGACGGGGTGCTCACCGGCTACATCGACGGCGATGCCGGCCGCGACGACCTGGTCGCCGCCGGGCACGATCCGGCGCTGGTCGACCGGGTGCTGCGGATGGTGGACCTCGCCGAATACAAGCGGCGGCAGTCGGCACCCGGCACCAAGATATCGATCAAGGCATTCGGCCGCGATCGACGGCTGCCGATCACCAACCGGTGGCGGGAGCCCGGCGACGGATGAGACCCACCGGGTGCCGGGTGAGGTGTGAATTCCTGCACTGAAGCCTCTCCGCGCCGGTGCCACCGGTGGCACCATCGGGACGTACCCCGGGGACCGCGACCGCGGCCACGAGGGTGAGAGGAGACGACGATGTCCCGATCCACGCCGGGCGCCGGGCCCAGCCAGTCAGCCACGTCCACCGAGCCGGCCGATCCCGCCACGCCGGCCGAGGCCGTCGCACTGTACGGCGGACCGGTCAGCCGCCGGGTCCGCACCCGTGACCTGGCCGCCGCCAAGGAACGCGGCGAACGGTGGGCCATGCTCACCTCGTACGACCAGTACACCGCCGCGATCTTCGACCGGGCCGGCATCCCGGTGCTGCTGGTCGGCGACTCCGCGGCGAACAATGTGTTCGGCCACGAGACCACCGTGCCGGTCACCGTCGACGAACTGCTGCCGCTGGTCCGGGCCGTGGTCCGGGCCACCCGGGGCGCGCTGGTCGTCGGCGATCTGCCGTTCGGCTCCTACGAGGAGGGGCCGACGCAGGCGCTGCGCACCGCCGTACGGTTCATGAAGGAAGGCGGCTGCGGCGCGGTCAAACTCGAGGGCGGCCGGCGGGTCGCCGACCAGATCGCCGCGCTGACCGGGGCCGGCATCCCGGTGATGGCGCACGTCGGCTTCACTCCGCAGCGGGAGCACACCATCGGCGGCTACCGGGTGCAGGGCCGTGGCGACGCCGCCGACAAGGTGATCGCCGACGCCCACGCGGTCGCCGAGGCCGGCGCGTTCGCCGTGGTGCTGGAGATGGTGCCGGGGGTGGTCGCCAAGCGGATCACCCACGACCTGCCGGTGCCGACGGTCGGCATCGGCGCCGGCCCGGAGACCGACGCGCAGGTGCTGGTCTGGCAGGACATGTCCGGCATGCGGTCCGGCCCGACCCCGCGGTTCGTGAAGCCCTACGCCGACCTCGCCGGGGTGCTCGCCGACGCGACCCGCCGGTACGCAGACGACGTCCGTGCCGGCCGGTTCCCCACCGCCGCACACACCTTCTGACCGACCGCCGTCACCGTCCGGCCCGGCGGATCGCGAGATCCGCCGGGACTGGGCGGAGCTCACAGATCGGTGACCCGCACCCCGGAATGCGCCTTGTACCGGCGGTTGATGGCGATCAGGTTGGCGGTGAACGCCTCGATCTGGTGCGCGTTGCGCAGCCGGCCGGCGTAGATGCCCCGCATGTCCGGGATCCGGGCGGCGAGCGCGGCGACGACCGCCGCCGCCTCCCGGTCCTCGGCGCAGATCAGGACGTCCAGGTCGATCCGCTCGATCTTCGGGTCGGCCAGCAACGGCGCGCTCAGGTGGTTGAAGGCGGCGCAGACCCGCGAGTCGGGCAGCAGCGCCGCGGCCTGCTGTGCGGCGCTGCCCTGTGCCACCGGCAACGGGTACGGGCCCTGCTTGTCGAAGCCGAGCGGGTTCACACAGTCGACCACGATCTTGCCGGCGAGCGGGTCGCGCAGTGCGGCGACGGTCGCCTCGTGACCCTCCCACGGCACCGCGATGATCACCAAGTCGGACCCGCCGGCCACCTCGTCGTTGCCGCCGCCGCTGATCACCCCGGCCGCGACCCCGGGCAACGCGGCGATCTCCTTGGCCGCGGCGGCGGCCCGGGTACCGTCGCGGGACCCGATGCGGACCGGCTGACCGGCGCGGGCGAGCCGGTACGCCAGGCCCCGTCCCTGGTCGCCGGTGCCGCCGATAATGCCGACCGTGAGGCCGGAGACGTCGGGCAGTGTGCTGGCGTCATATCCCATCCGCTCATCCTCACCCACCGGACGGCCGCACGGGACCGGACCGTGACGTCGACCACCACCCGGTTCCGCACCGGCCACCACCTGCTCCGAGATGTGGTCAGCCGCCGTCCGCGACGGGGACCGGTCCAGGCTCGTCGGCCGGGTACCGGAAGATCACCCGCCGGCTGGCCGGGTCGGCGGTGACCAGCCGGACCCGGACCCGTTCGCCGACCGGTGGAGCGCCAGTGCAGCGGGCGATCACCGCCGGCTCGTCGAGGGCGACGGTGCCGCGCGGCGCCCGCTTCGCGGTGCCCGGGTCGGCGTCCAGCACCGCAACGTCGAACTCCGCACCGACCCGGTTCGCCAACAGCACCGCCTCGGTCAAGTCGATCGCGGCGCGGGCCGCCGCACCGGCGGTCCGGTCGGTACCGGCCATCACCTCCGGCAGCCGGGGCAGCGCCTCGGCGACCGACGGGGGTACCTCCCGGCCAGCGGTCACCGCCAGGCAGACCTCCGTGGCGTACCGGTCGGCCAGCCGCCGCAACGGCGCGGTGACGTGGGCGTACGGGGCACCGACCCCGCCGTGGCCGGATTCTGCCGGCGGCTGGCCGGCGAACGCGGTGTACCGGGCACCGCGCAGCAGCTCGGCGGCGTGGTCCAGGAACGCGGCGCCGCGCGGCTGTGCCGCGTCTACTCCGGCGGTGACCTCACCGACGGCTGCGCCCGGCGGCCACCAGACACCCAGGGCACGGGCCGCCGCCTGCAGCCGGGTCACCGCCGCCGGTTGCGGTGCCGGCATGGTACGCAGCAGACCGACGCCGGCCCGCAGCATGATGTCGGCGGCAGCCATTCCGGTGAGCAGCGAGATCTGGGCGTTGTGCTCCTCGATCGGCAGCGGTTGACGCAGCACCAGTCGCCAGCCGTGGCCGGCTGGTTCGACGTCCTGGTCGGGCAGCGGGAGCGCGACCGCGCCCCGCGCCGCCGCCCGCGCGCTCAGCAGCCCGCCGATGCGCGGCAGCCGGGCGATCGGCTCGGCGAGCTCAGCGAGCCGACCGGCGGTCAGTGCGGCGTGCACGGTCGGGTAGTCGAGCTGCGCCCGGCTGCGGACCCGGGCGCGTTCCAGCCGGGTGTCGACCAGTGCGCCGTCGGCGGCCAGGTCGAGCGTCCACACGACGGCCGGCCGGACGGCGTCGGAGGTCGGCCTCCGGCGGCGGTACGCGCGACGCAGCCTCGTCCGCCTCGCGTTGCGCCGCGGGCGGGAACGCGGTGGGCAGTTCCAGCTCGCGGCGCAACGCGCGGAAGTCGATCCGGGACGCGGTCAGGCGGGGCAACGGCACGGATCATTCCTAATCAGCCGGCCGCCACGGACGCGCCGGTGGCGCGTCGGCGGCCGGTAGGTCAGGGTGTGCCGATGCGGCGGCCGTGCGCCCTGGTCAGCGGCCAGCCTTGCGGGCGGTCTGGGTCCCCGCCTTCTTGGTGGTCTTCTTCGCGGTCTTCCGGGTGGCCGCCGCCTTCTTGGCGGTACCCCGCTGAGCGGGGGTGGCGTTCTTCGGTGAAGTGGCTCGCTGCACCCGGCCAGCGGTGCGTTTCGTCGCGGCTGCCACCTTCTTCCCGGCCCGGCCGGTGGTGCCCTTGGCCGGCGTGGACCTGGTCGCGGTCGTCGTCGCCGTGGTTTTCGCGGCCGTACTCTTGCCTGCGGTCGCGGTCTTCCTCGCCGGGCTGGTCTTGCGCGCGGTGGCTGTCGTCTTCTTGGCTGGAGTGGTCTTGCGCGTTGTGGCCGTCGTCCTGCGCGCCGCCGGGCTGGTCTTCTCGGCCGCAGCCTTCTTCGCCGTCGGGCTCGTCTTGCGCGCCGTCGGGCTGGTCTTCTTCGTAGCGGGTTTCCTTGCCGCCGTCGCGGACGCCTTCCGTGCGGACGTCTTCTTCGCTGCCGGGCTCGTCTTCTTCGCCGCGGTCTTCGTGGTGCCGGTGCTCGACGCCCGCCGGGTGGCGGGACGGGTCGCGGCTTTGGTGCCAGCAACCATGGCTTTCTCCTCCTTGCGGACTTTCAATGGATTTGTCCCCTATGGAGACTGTGGAGTCTCCGGAATCCGACCCAGGTAGGCCGGACCGGCCTAGTCCTGCTCCCCGGTCCAGCGGGCGTCCTCGGTCTCCCACTCCTCGTTACGTTCCGACACCCGCTGCAGCGCCTGCTCAGCTTCGGCCTTCGAGGCGTAGGGACCGAGCCGGTACTTGGCGGCACACAGGTCCGCCCCGGACTCCACGCGCTGATGACGCAGGCACCAGAAGTACTCGCCATCAGGTCCGCTGTCGCTCACGGAAACACTGTGCACGGAAAAACGGCAAAGCGCCACCGTTTCGCGCAAAATGTCCATGCCTTTCCATCATAGACGCAAGCCATTCCTATCCGACGCCAACACTGCCCAATTGGCGCTCCGACCCGGAAAAGGCCTACGGCACAGGCAATTCCGCTGAGGGGGTACGCCTGCACCGGCAGCGGTGGTGCACGCTGGGAACCGGTCGTCGTTCGATGGTCGTCGGGCGGAACGGCGCGCCGATACCCTCCCATCAAGGAGGGAGTCCATGCGATCCGGACGCCTGGTGCAGACCGCGTTCACCGACCTCCGGGCAACCCGTGCCGGCGCCGTCAGTCCACACCGGCCGGGAACGCGGTCTCGATCAGCCGCCGCAGCCCGTGTCCGTCGTCGACGGTCACGTCCGGCACCCCGTCGGGCTGGCCGCGTTCCCGACCGGTGCGGGCCGAGACCATCAGCACTGCGGCACCGGCACCGGCCCGCCGCGCGCACGGGATGTCCCGGGCCGGGCTGTCCCCGACGAACCAGCAGTCCGCCACCGGTACGCCGAGTGCCCGCGCCGCGAGCCAGGCGACCTCAGGGTTGGGTTTACGCACCCCTGCCTCGTCGCTGTAGATCTGTACGGCGAACCGGTCGCCAAGACCGACAGCGTCCAGGAAGTCGCGGTGCGCGGCACCGCACAACGTGTTGCTGACGATCGCCAGCGGCAGACCGGCGTCGGCGGCGACGTCCAACGCGGTACGGATACCGGGGCGTACCGCCCAGTCCGCACGCCGGGTCCACGCGTAGCTCAACGCGGTCGCCTCGCGCAGCACCGCGTCGCGGGCCGGGGCCGGCCAGCCGGGTGTGATGAACTCCCGCCAGACCTGTTCGTGGCCGTACTCCCGGGGGCGGTCCTGCTCGCCGATCCGGTCCCGCCAGGCGGCGTACTCGCGTTGCCCGTCGATCAGCGACCGGGTGATCCGCTCGGCGGACAACGCGTCGCCGACGAGCGCGCAAAGCCGGTCGACCAGGTGGGTCGGCTGCGGTGACATCGAGGGGGCGTCGACGATGACTCCGCCGAAATCGAGCAGCAGGGCGCGAGGGGTGGGCAGCATCCGACCATCATCCCCGGCGGGCGGGCTCGCCGGCGACTCCGGACCCCGCCATGTTCACGCAAACATCGCGAGCACTGCTAGTGTCAGCACGGCTTCCGGCGTACCCCCGGCACCGGGCATCGCCAACACCGGGAGAGGAAGGTGTCGACGCCCGATGAGCTCGACCGCACCCGACCCGCCGGGGCGTCGCCCACGCCGGGTGTCGATGGCCGACGTGGCCCGGCTGGCCGGGGTCTCCACCCAGACCGTCTCCCGGGTGTCCACCGGGCACCCGGGAGTCGTCCCCAGCACCCGCCAGCAGGTCGTCGCCGCGATGCAGCAACTCGGCTACCGACCCAACAGCGCCGCCCGGGCGCTCAAGTACGGCGAGTTCCGCACCATCGGCGTGATCACCTTCACCCTGTCCACCACCGGCAACAGCCACACCGTGGAGGCGATCGCCACCCACGCCGCAGCCGAGGGTTACGTGATCACGCTGATCCCGGTCGCCGCTCCCACCCAGGACCGGGTGCTCGGTGCCTTCACCCGGCTCGGCGAACTCGCGGTCGACGCGGTCATCGTGATCATGGAGGTGCACCTGCTCGACACCAGCACCGTGCTGCTACCTCCCGACGTGCACCTCGTCGTGGTCGACTCGGATGCCGGCGACCGCTACCGGGTGGTCGACACCAACCAGGCCGACGGTGCCCGGCAGGCAGTCCGGCATCTGCTCGACCTCGGCCACCGTACGGTGTGGCACGTCGCCGGGCCGCCGGAGTCGTACGCCGCAGAGCGGCGGGCGGCCGCCTGGCGTACCACCTTGTCGCAGGCCGGCCGCCAGGTGCCGGCGCTGCGCCGCGGCGACTGGTCGGCCGGGGCCGGTTACCGGGCCGGACTCGAACTGGCAGACGAACCGGACTGCACCGCGATCTTCGTCGCCAACGACCAGATGGCGCTCGGGGTGCTGCGGGCCATGCACGAACGCGGCCGGGTGGTGCCGCGTGACGTCAGCGTGGTGGGCTTCGACGACATCGCCGAAGCCGGCTCGTTCATCCCGCCGCTGACCACCGTCCACCAGGACTTCGCCGAGGTCGGCCGGCGCTGCGTCGAGGCGGTGCTGCACCAGGTCCGCACCGGCACCGCGCAGACCGGCACCAACCTGGTACCGACCCGCCTGGTGGTCCGGGCCAGTACCGCCGCCCCGCCGACGGCACGCTGACCCAGCGGCGCCGACGGCACGCTGACCGGATCCCACGACCGGTCAGTGCGCCGTCGGCACCGCCCGTACCGAGACCCCCCGGGGCGGCAGCGTTTCGGCCGGACCGACCAGCGGTACGCCCGCCACGTCGGCCAACGACACCGGCTCGTCGGTCCGGTTGATCAGGAACCAGTGCTCGCCCCGGACGGCCAACTCGACCCGGCCACGCAGCCGCTCCGGCAGGTCGCTGCGCACCCCGGCGGCCGTCGCGAACCGCGCCAGCACACCGGCCAGATCGGACACCCCGAGCCGGGTGGAGACGTAGCCGGCGGAACCGGCACCGACCGTACGGCGGGTGACCGCCGGCCGACCGGCGTACTCGCCGGTGCGGTACGCCGCCAACACCTCGACCTGCGGATCGGTCACCGTGACGCGGTCGGTCCACAGCTGCCCGGTCGCGCCGGTGTCCAGCACCACCTGTGCGCCGTCGGGCAGCGGGCCGAACTCCTCGATGCGCAGGCCGAGCAGATCCCGCAGCGCCCCCGGGTACCCGCCAAGCCAGATGTGGTCGTGCTCGTCGACGATGCCGGAGAAGTAGGTGGTCACCAGGTGACCACCGGCGGCGACGTAACCGCGCAGCCGGTCGGCGAGCGCCGCCGGCACCAGATGCAGGATCGGGGCGACCACCAGGCGGTACCCGGAGAGATCGGCGGCGACCGGCAGCACGTCGGTCCGGATACCGAGGGCGAGGAACGCCGAATACCAGTCGAGCGCCTCCTGCCGGTACCGCAGCCGCGACGTCGGATGGGAGTCCTGCTCGCAGGCCCACCACGATTCCCAGTCGAACAGGATCGCCGCCGGTGCCGGCGTGCGCGGGCTGCCGGCGACACCGGCCAGGTCGGACAGCGTACGGCCGAGCTCGGCGACCGAGCGGAACAGGTCGCTGTCGGCCCCGGCGTGCGGCAGCATCGCCGAGTGGTACTTCTCCGCCCCGGCCGCCGACTGGCGCCACTGGAAGAAGCAGACCGCATCGGCGCCGTGCGCCACATGGGTCAACGAGTCCCGGGCCAGTTCTCCGGCGCGTTTGGGCAGGTTGACCGGCTGCCAGTTGACGGCGCTGGTGGAGTGCTCCATCAGGAACCACGGCCGTCCGCCGGCCAGGTTGCCGGTCAGGTTGGCGGAGAAGGACAGTTCGTCGAGGGCCTGCGGTCCCGGGTGCACGTAGTGGTCGTTGGCGACGAAGTCGACCTCACCCGCCCAGTCGGCATAGTTCATCCCGGACGACTCCCCCATCACCATGAAGTTGGTGGTGACCGGCATGTCCGGGGTGACCGCCCGCAGCACATCGCGTTCGGCGCGCAGGTGCTCCCGCAACGCGTCGGAGGAGAACCGCTTGAAGTCCAGCTGCTGGGTCGGGTTCGGGTAGGAGGCGGCCTGCCGGGGCGGCAGGATCTGGGTGAAGTCGGTGTACCGCTGCGACCAGAACGCCGTACCCCAGGCGTGGTTGAGCGTGTCGATGTCGCCGTAGCGGTCCCGCAGCCAGGTCCGGAACGCGGCTGCGGCGTCATCGGAGAAGTCGTACACGTTGTGGCAGCCGAGTTCGTTGGAGACGTGCCAGGCCGCCAGCGCCGGGTGGTCACGGTAGCGCTCGGCGATCGCCCGGACCAGGCGCAGCGCGTACGCCCGGAAGATCGGCGAGGTGGGCCGCCAGTGCTGCCGGGCACCGGGCCACACGGTGGCGCCGTGCCGGTCGACCGGCAGGATCTGCGGGTGGGCGGCGGTCAGCCACGGCGGCGGCGAAGCGGTCGCGGTGGCCAGGTCGACGGCGATGCCGTTGGCGTGCAGCAGGTCCATCACGTCGTCGAGCCAGGCGAAGTCGAACTCGTCCGGGCCGGGCTGCAGCCGTGCCCAGGAGAAGATGGCCAGCGAGACGATGTTCACCCCGGCGGCGCGCATGGCCGCCACGTCGTCGTCCCAGACCGACCGGGGCCACTGTTCGGGGTTGTAGTCGGCACCGTAGCCGATCCGGGGGCCGCCGTTGCCCGGCCAGCGCAGCCAGCGGTAGTCGCCACCGAATGCCACGTACGTCTCCTCGCTTCTGGGGGGTGGGTGCGCGGGCCCGGCACCGGCCATCGCGGCGGTGCCGGGTCCGCGCCGGGTCAGCTGACGGTGAAGCCCTGGTCGGTGCCGTAGCTGGCGCAGGTGTCCCGCCAGGCGTCGAGCGCCCCGGTCAGCGGGCTGTCCGACACGTATGCCTGCCCGACGGTGTCGTTGAACACGCTGTTGGCGTACACCTGGAACGGTAGGTAGGACCAGCCGTCGACGACGTTGCCGGCCGACTCGGCGAAGATCTCGTTGGCCTGCTGCCCGCCGAAGTACGCGAACTCGGTACCGAGGAACTCCGGCGACTGCAGCTGCGCGGTGGTGGCCGGGAAGGCACCGCCGTCGACCCGGATCTGCACCCCGTCGCCGGCGTTGGCGTACTCGATGAAGCCGTACGCCAGGGCCTTGTTCGCCGCAGCCGAGGGAATCGCCAGCGAACTGCCGCCGTTCTCGGCGCTGGCGGTGCCGCCGGCGTCCCACTGCGGCAGCGGGGCGACCCGCCACTTGCCGGCACCGTCGGCGACGCCGGAGATCAGGTTGGCCGGCATCCAGGCGCCGGTGGCGAGGCTGGCGATGGTCCCGTCGGCCAGCCCCTGGTACCACTGGTCGCTCCACGGGCTGACCGGGGCGAGCAGGTCCTCGCTGATCAGCTGCTGCCAGGTGTCGGCGAACCGGGCCGAGCCGTCGTCGGTGAAGTCGATGCGCACCTCGGTGCCGTCGACCTGGAACGGCTGGCCGCCGGACTGCCAGATCAGGCTGGTGGTGAATCCGGCGTCGCCGACGTCGTTGGTGATGTACACCTGCGGGTCGGCCCGGTGCAGTTCGCGGGCGGCGTCGACGTACTCCGCCCAGGTGGCCGGCACGTCGATGCCGTGCTCGTCGAACACCTCCTGGTTGTAGAACAGCGCCATCGGGCCGGAGTCCATCGGCAGACCGTGGACGCCGCCGCCGGTGTTCACCGACGACCAGGGTCCGGGGGTGAAGGTGTCGGCCAGGTCGCCGGCCCCGTAGCCGGTGAGGTCGGTGACCGACCCGGCGAGGGCGAACTGCGGCAGCGCGTAGTACTCGATCTGGGCGGCGTCGGGCAGCCCGTCACCGGCGGCGATCGCATTCTGCAGGGCGGTGTACTGGTCGTCGCCGGTGCCGGCGTTGACCAGCTCCACGGTCACGTTCGGGTAGGCGGTCTGGAAGTCGGTGACGACCTCGGCGAGGGTCGGCTCCCAGGCCCAGACGGTCAACTCGCCGCCGGCCTCCAGGGCGGCCTGCACGTCGGCGGCGGAGACCTGCTCGTCACCGGCGGAGCCGGTCGGGTCGTCGCCGGAGCCGCAACCGGCCAGCGCCAGGGTGGCCGCCGCAGCGATCGCGACCGCCCGCACAGTGGTGCCGTTCATGGGGTGTCCCTTCGGTGATGGGTGGTCACTCCTTGACGCCGCCGGCGGCCAGACCCGACTGCCAGTAGCGCTGCAGGAGCAGGAAGGCTGCCAACAGCGGCAGGATGGTCAGCAGCGACCCGGTGATGACCAGGTGGAACACCGGCTGACCGCCGGCGGTGGCGGCCTGGGCGTTCCAGGCGTCCAGGCCGAGGGTCAGCGGGTACCAGTCCGGGTCCTTCAGCATGATCAGCGGCAGGAAGTAGTTGTTCCAGGTGGCGACCATGCTGAACAGCAGCACCGTGACGATGCCGGGAGCCAGCAGCGGCAGGCAGATCTGGAACAGAGTGCGCATCTCACTCGCCCCGTCACAGCGCGCCGCCTCCAGCATCTCGTCGGGGATCGCCTCGGCGGCGAAGACCCACATCAGGTAGAGCCCGAACGGTGTGATCAGCGACGGGATGATCACCGCCCACGGGGTGTTGGTCAGGCCGAGGCGGCTGAACATCAGGAAGGTCGGCACGGCCAGTGCGGTGCCGGGCACGGCGACCGCGCCGATGACGATCGCGAAGACCGCCCGTCGGCCGACGAAGTCGAACTTGGCCAGGCCGTACCCGCCGAGGGTGGCGAGCAGGGTGGCGCCGCCGGCCCCGGCGACCACGTACAGCAGGGTGTTGCCCAGCCAGCGGAGGAAGATCCCGTCGTCGTAGCGCAACGTCTCGACGACGTTGTCCCACAGTGCGAAGTCGTCGGCTAGCCACAGACCGAACGACGAGAACAGGCCCTGTTGCGACTTGGTGGCGTTGACCAGCAGCCAGATGAGCGGGACGAGGCTGTAGACGAGGACCATCCCGGTCAGCGCGGTCAGGGTCAGGCTACGTCCGGGTCTGCGCACCCGGGTGGGGGCGGGCCGCCGCACCCGGGCGGGGCCGGGCGTCACTGCCCCTCCCGGATGCCGCGCAGCTGGACAAGGTACGCGATCGCCATGGTCACCAGACCCATCACGATGGCGACAGTTGCCGAGTAGTTGTACTGCTGCCCGGAGAACGACAGCGAGTACGCGTACAGGTTGGGGGTGAAGTAGGTGGTGATCGCGTTGGGTGCCAGGTGCTGCAGGATGCTCGGTTCGTTGAACAGCTGGAAGCTGCCGATGATGGAGAAGATGGTGGCGACGACCAGTGCGCCCCGGATGGCCGGCAGTTTGATGGCGCGGATGACCCGCAGCTGACCGGCGCCGTCGACCTCGGCCGCCTCGTACAGCGACGTCGGAACCACACGCAGCGCCGAATAGAAGATGACCATGTTGTAACCGACGAACTCCCAGGTGACGATGTTGCCGATGGACAGCAGCACCAGGTCGGGGTGCAGCGGGTCGGGCAGCGTCACGCCGAGCGCGTCGTTGATGTTGCCGACCAGCCCGAACCGGGTGCCGTACATGAAGCCCCACATCAACGTGGCGACGACGGCCGGTACGGCGTACGGCAGGAAGACCGCGACCCGGAAGAAGCTCCTGCCGTACAACCGGCCGCTGTCGATGGCCAGCGCCACCAGCAGCGCGAGGAACAGCATGATCGGCACCTGGACGGCGAGAAAGACGGCCACCCGGCCGAGCGCCGACCAGAACTGCGGGTCCGTCAGCGCCCGCTGGTAGTTGTCCAGCCCGACGAAGGAGTTGCCGCCGATCAGTTGCCGCCGGTAGAGGCTGAGGTGGATCGCGTAGCCGATCGGCGCGATGAAGACGAGCGCGAAGACCAGCATGAACGGCGCGACGAACTGCCAGCCGGCCAGCGAGCGCCGGCGCGGCAGCCTGCGGGGTCGCGCCTGAGGAATGGTCATCACGCCCAACCCTTGGTAGCCGAAGGCCTTGTTTGCGCAAACATCGACCACAGCCACGTGATGTTTGCGCAAACATCGGGGTCCGATGTTTGCATCGCCCCGGCCCCGCGTCAACCCCGGCCCGTCAACCCGTTCAGCTGGGCACGGACCGGCTCGGCGTCGGGATGCCGCAAACTGTCCAGGATGCCCACTGCCGCGCCCCAGCACGCCTCGGCCGCCGCCAGATCTCCGGTGTCGTAGCCGACGTCGCCCAGGTCGCTGAGCACCAGCGCCTCCAGATGCCGGTCACCGAGCCGACGGAACAGCTCCAGCGCCTCCTGGTAGCAGACGGCGGCCTCGTCCGGGTCACCGAGATGCTGGTACGCGTACCCCAGGCTGTGCCAGGTACTCGCCTGCCCGGGCCAGTCACCAAGCTCCCGCAGCAGCTGCAACGCCCGCCCGCACCAGTCGAGCGTCTCGGCGTACTCGCCGAGCCGGGCGTGCTGCCAGCCGACCACATTGAGCGCCTTGCCCTCCCCCCGCCGGTCACCGGCCGCCGCGTACAGCTCGTACGCCGTCCGCCCGTGCGCCAACGCGTCGCGGTGCCGGTCCTGGCGCTCCCGCAGCAACGACAGGTGCAGGTGGGTGAGCCCCTGCCGGGCGAGATCCCCCCGGCTCTGCTCCAGCTCCAAGGCAGCTTCAAGGTGATGATGCGCCTCGGCGTGCCGGTTGGTCCGCAGGTACGCGCGGGCCAGGTTGCGATTCGCCACCGCCTCCGCGGCGATGTCGCCGACCCGCCGGGCCAACTGCAACGCGGACCGCTGCATGACGGTCAGCGCCGACCAGTGCCCACCCCGGTCCAGATAGGTGTACGCCACCTGAGTCAGGTGCAGCGCCTCGGCCCCCAGCCCGGCGACGACAGCCGCGTCGAAGACCGCATCCAGGTTGGTCTGCTCGATGGTGAACCAGGTCAGGGCCGCTTCGCTGTCCGCCGGGTACTCGGCGACGACGCCGGGGCGGGCCGGACCGGGCACCGGCGGAGCGGGGTTCGGCTGCAGGGTTCGGTCGGCATGATAGGCACTGTGGACATAGTGGTCGACCAGCCGCCGCAGGGCGGCGTCGAGCGCCGACCCGGTTTCCAGCTGCCGGGCCCGCTCTGCGGCGTAGACCCGCAGCAGGTCGTGCAGACCGTGACGCCCGCCGGGACACGCGTTCAGCAGGTTCGCCCGGACCAGCTCGGCGAGCAACGGTCGCACCCGGGCCACCGGCAGACCGGCGAGACTCGCGGCCGCCGGGGCCGACACGGTCGGACCGGGGTGGATGCCGAGCAGCCGGAACAGCTGCGCCGCCGACGGGCTCAGCGCCTGGTACGACCAGGAGAAGACAGCGCGGACCCCGAGCTGCGGATCGTCCGGTGCCAGCGCGTCGAGGCGGTGCTGGGCGACCCGCAGCTCGGCGGCGAGCGCCGCCAACGGCATCTGCGGGGCGATGACGACACGCGCCGCGACGACCGCCAACGCCAGCGGCAGGCCGGCGCACCGGGCGACGATCCCGCCCACCGCCGCCGGCTCGGCGGCGCACCGCCGATGGCCGATCCGGCGCCGCAGCAGTTCCGCCGCGTCCGCCGGATGCAGCAGATCGAGGGTCAACGGCTGGGCGCCGTGCGCGGCGACCAGCCCGGTGAGCTGGTTCCGGCTGGTCACCACCACCAGGCACTGCGGCGAACTGGGCAGCAGCATCCGTACGTGAGCACTGTCACGGGCGTTGTCCAGCACGATCAGCAGCCGACGACCGGCCAACGTGGTGCGGTAGAGCGCAGCCTGCGCGTCCGGGTCGTCCGGCACCTGGGCCGGCGGTACGCCCAACGCGTCGAGCAGCAGGCGCAGCGCGGTCGCCGGCTCGGTCACCGACCCGTCCGGGTCGAACCCACGCAGGTTCAGGTAGAGCTGCCCGTCGGGGAACCGGTCGGCGACCTGGTGCGCCCACTGCACGACGAGGGTCGTCTTGCCGACCCCGGCGGTGCCGCTGACCGCCACGATCCGGACCGTACCGGCCGGGGCGGTCCGCCGCGCCGGCCCGGTGTCCGGCGCAAGCCGGTCAAGCTGAGCCATCTCGGTACGGCGGCCGCTGAAGTGACCCAGCGCGGGCGGTAGCTGCCGGGGCACCACCCGGACCACCGGGTCGACCGCCGGCTCCGCCGGCACGGTGACGCGACGGCGCTCGTCGACCCGGTCCCGGGCGCTGGCCAGCACCCCCCGCTCGATCGGACTGGCACCGAGCAACCCGACCAGCACGTCGAACCGGTCCGTCGGCGGCAGCGTCTTCCCGGTGAGATACTCCGCCACCGCCGTGTGCGACCAGCCGGCGCGGGTGGCCAGCACCCGGTAGGACAGCACCCGCTGGCCCTCGCGGCGGGCGTGCCGCCGCCGCAACGCCCTCAGCAACGCGGCGAGGTCGTCCACTGTCCGTACCCCGGCGGCATCGCGTACCAGCCGGTCGGGCGGCCGCGTGTCCACTCTATGCACCATCGCGACTCTCACGACCCTCACTGGTCAGCCAGCACTGTGGCGACCCGCCGTGCGACGACCCGCTCCGCAGCGGATGCTAGTCGGTGTACGCCGATGTACGGAGATGATCGTGATCACCCTCCTGCCCCCGGTCGACAACGCACCCTGAACGTGTACGGATGCACACCGGACAGAGAGGATGCCGGCCGATGTACTGGTCCACGCGGGTTCGCGGGTAGCGACGGCTTACTACGGTCAGGCGGCGGGTGACCGGACGGGGCCCCGGTCACCCGCGTGTTCGTTCCCGGCGTACCGCCCACCGCCAGGCCCGCCGGCCGGCAGACTGGGTCGATGGACGACGAGCCGACCATCGGACACCGGTCGGTCCGCTGGCGGACCTGGGCGCCGCTGACGGCGCTGACCGCCGTCGTGCTGGCCGGCGGCACGCTCCGGCTCGCCGGCGCCGGCCCTGCCGCCGACGGGGTGTGGGCGGCCGCCACGGTCGCCGCGCTGCTGCCGGCGCTGCGCTGGATGGGTCAGTCGCTGCGCCGGCGGCGGATCGGCGTCGACGTCATCGCCGTACTCGCCCTGGTCGGCGCGCTGCTGGCCGGCGAATACCTGGCCGGCGCGGTGGTGGCGCTGATGCTGGCCAGCGGGCACACCCTGGAGACGTACGCGCAGCGACGGGCCGGCCGGGACCTGCAGGCGCTCGTCGCGCACGCGCCGCGTACCGCCCGGCGGCGGGCCGCCGACGGTACCGTCGCCACCGTCGACGTGGGTGAGATCGCCACCGGGGACCGGCTGGTCGTCGGCCCCGGGGACGTGGTCCCGGTCGACGGCGTCGCCGAGGAGCCGGCCACCCTCGACGAGTCGGTGGTGACCGGCGAGTCGCGGCCGGTGGAGCGGGCCGCCGGGGAACGCGTCGCCAGCGGGGTGGTCAACGCCGGGACCGCGTTCGCGCTGCGCGCCGTCGAGACCGCGCAGGGCAGCACGTACGCCGGGATCGTCCGGCTGGCCACCGAGGCCGGTGCCGGCAAGGCACCGACGGTACGCCTGGCCGACCGGTACGCCGCCGCCTTCGTCCCGTTCACCCTGGTGCTGGCCGGGGCCGGCTGGATCGTCTCCGGTGAGTTCGTCCGCGCGGTCGCGGTACTGGTCGTCGCCACCCCCTGCCCGTTGCTGCTGGCCACCCCGGTCGCGATCGTCGCCGGGCTGTCCCGCGCCGCACGCCGCGGCGTGCTGGTCCGCGACGGCGGTGCGCTGGAGCAGCTCGGCCACGCCCGTACCCTGCTGGTCGACAAGACCGGGACGTTGACCACCGGCAGGCCGGAGACCGCCGACGTGGTCACCGGCGACGGGGCCGACCCGACCGAGCTGCTGCGGCTGGCCGCCTCGGTGGAACAGCTCTCCCCGCACGTACTGGCCGGCGCGGTGGTCCGGGCCGCCGGCGACCGGGGCCTGCGGTTGACCGCCCCGGCCGAGGTCACCGAGGATCCCGGCCGGGGCGTCCACGGCCGGGTCGACGGCCGTACGGTGCGGGTCGGCCAGCCGGACGGGCCGCTGCCGGACTGGGCGGTCCAGGTCCGGGACCGGGCCGAAGCCGACGGGCTGTCGGCGGTGTGGGTCGGCGTGGACGGCGTACCCGCCGGGGCGATCCTGCTGCGCGACCCGGTGCGGCCCGATGCCGCCGGCACGGTGCGGCGGCTGCGGCAGTCCGGGTTCACCCGGCTGGTCATGCTGACCGGCGACCGTCGGGAGGTGGCCGAGCAGGTCGCCGCGCAGGTCGAGGTGGACGACATCGTGGCGCACTGCCCGCCACAGGAGAAGACCGCCCGGGTACGCGACGAGTCGGCCCGCGCGGTGACAGTGATGGTCGGCGACGGGGTGAACGACGCCCCGGCGTTGGCCGCCGCCCACGTGGGCGTGGCGGTCGGCGGCACCGGAACCAGCGCCGCGGCCGGGGTCGCCGACGCGGTGCTGACCGGTGACCGGCTGGACCGGCTCGCCGACGCGGTCGACATCGCCCACCGGTCCCGGCGGATCGCGGTGCAGAGCGCCTCGGTCGGCATGGGCCTGGCGGTGGTGGCGATGGCGGTCGCCGCGTTCGGCCTGCTGCCGCCGGTGGCCGGCGCGTTCACCCAGGAGGGTATCGACGTCGCGGTGATCCTCAACGCGCTGCGCGCCCTGCGCCCCGGACACCGCCCGACCCGCTACGCCGTGACCCAGGTCGGGCAGTGACCCTGGTTCAGGCCGCCAAAAGGTCCGACAACGCCGCCATGTGCGGCACCTGGCCACGGTGCTGCCGAGCCTGCAACACCAGGTTGGCCACGACCAGTGACGGGTCGACCTGCGGCACACTGATTCCGAGGTGCCGGCTGACCCAGGGGGCGACCTCGCTCCACCGGTAGAACAGCGCGCCGTCGCGGGCCGGATTGACCGGCGGCGGGAAACCGCCGGGGCCACGCTCACCGGTGACGTACCGACGGATCGACTCCCAGCTCTGGCCAACTCGCTGCGCGATGTCCGCCAGCGTCACCAGGTCCTGGTCGATCAGCCGCAGCGCGGTAAGGCCGACCGACTCGACGGCTCGGACGGCTGTCGCGATCGCGTCCGCGATGGTGTCCGCCTGCCGGTCGAACTCCGCGACGGGGAGTCCGCCCTCGACGCCGAAGGCCGCGTCGTCACATCCGGCGGCGGCGAACAGGGCATCGACCTCGTCGTCTGTCGGACTTCGATCGAGCACGAGAGTAAAGGTGTGTACGGTCAACGTCGCACTCCGCATCCCGGGTATGCCGTGCCTACAACACACCCGGGGGCGGTGCACTTTTGCACCACCCTCGGGTGTCGATCGGTGGCGGGGCGGCGGTAGCCTCGGGGCGCGTGGACGTCGGCGAGATCATCGGGTTGCTGAGCAGGGTGTACGCCGCAGCGAACAGCCACGTCGACGACGCCGGGCAACACGTGCACCGCGTACCGTCGACGATCCCCGCCGCCGACCTGGCCGCACTTGCCGCGCACGGCCTGGCGCCGAACACCTTCCGCCGGTTCGAGCACGACGACGCGGTCACCGGACTGCGCCGGCTCGCTGCCGCCGTACCGGAACGGGTCGCCGCCGACGCCTTCGTCGCCGGGCTGGGCAGCGCGTCGCGCAGCTGGCGGGCGGTGCTGCCGGCGTGGGCGCTCGGCACCACCATGCCGGCGCATCCGGGTCCGATCGGCGACCGATGCTGCGACGTCTGCTCCCTGACCGCCGAGACGACCCTCGACACCACGCTCGCCTGGTGGCAGCGGGCCCGGTCCGGGTCACTGCTGCCCGGCGACGTGTGCGGCTACCTGCTGACGTTGGAGTCGGCGACCCCGCCGCTGCCGGCACCGCAGCCGTACGACGTGTGGGTGCTGCACGAGATCCTCGACGTGATCCGCTCGCTGCCGGCCACGACCCGGGCCGGCGGGGCGGTGCAGGCGCTGCGGGCAGCCGGGCTGCTGCCCGGTGCCGACAAGTGGACGTACCGGTCGCTGTTGGAGGATCTCGCCTTCGTCGGCGTCCTGCAGACGGCGGACCATCCGGGGATGCTGACCGCGTTCACCACGGCCCGCGATCGGGACCGGCGGCCGAGCGCCCGGGTCGAGGTGGACGCGCCGCTGTCGTTCTGGCGGGCCGCCGACGGGGTGACCGAGTCGCTGGCGCGGCGGCTGTTCGGGCACCTGCCCCGGCCAGCCGACCGACCGCCGGCACCGACCTCAGTGTCAGCGAAGCCGGTGTCAGCGCGGCGTGGTGCCCGGTCGGCGCCGCTGCCGGTGGCGCTGCGCGGCGAGGTCCGCGCCGGCGACCTGTACGCCGTACGCTGCTGCGAGGACGCATGGGTGCTGGCGTACTGCCATCGGGTGGACGATCGCGGCGGCCGACGGTACGGCCTGGTCGAGTATCTCGACGGGGTGTTCGCCGCCCAGCCGACCGCCGCCGATGTGGACGCCACGGTCGACCGGCGGCTACGCGGCCGTGGGTCGGACCGCTGGCAGATGTGGACGTCGCGGTTGGACGCCACCACCGGGGTACGCCGGATCGCCCGCGACATCGCTGCGCCGGTCGACGATCGGCCCGCGCCGGAGCGGGTGTCCACCGGCGGAGCGAAGGACCTGGCACACCTGGCATCGTGGTGCTTTCCTGGCATGTGACCGGTTTCTGGCACATGGTCGCGGGGCACATCCGGCGGTACGGTCCGATGCCGATCAACATGGCTGTCGCCGACAGCCACCCGTTGTCGAGAGGAATGAGCCCTCCATGCGTGTTGCCCGTACCGCCGCCGTGGCCTGTCTGATCCCCGCCGCGCTGACCCTCGCCGCCTGCGGCGACGCCGCGCCAGATGCGGAGCCGACCACCGACACGTCGCCGACCGCCAGCGCAGCGCCGACCGCCGATGCCGACCCGTCCGGCACCGGATCCGACGCGCCGGGTGACGGCGGTACGGCCGCCTGCGCCAGTACCGACCTGGCCGTCGACGTGATCTTCCAGAAGGCCGGGGTGGCGATGCTGGCGCTGACCAACGACTCAGCGGCACCGTGTCAGCTCGACGGTTGGGTGACGCTGGCCTTCGAGCGCGCCGACCGCAGCCCGGTCGACGTCGCACAGCAGCAGGTGGAGCAGCCCGGGCCGCCCGTGGCGACCGACCTCGATCCGGGCGAGTCCGCGTTCGCCGGCGTCAAGTGGGTTACCTGCGACCCGGCGTCGACCGACTGCGCGGTGGCGACCACGGTCCGGGTCGGCGCGCCCGGTGACAGCACGACGGTGGTCGCCCGGACCGTCGGTCTGGACGGCGAAGAGGCAGTCGGCGAGTTGCCGATCGCCGACGTGCAGATCGGCTCGATCCAGCCGTCCACCCAGGGCGTCGTCGCCTGGTAGACCGAGTTCAGGTCGCCGCTACCCGGCAACCCTCCGGCGGATCGCGTCGCGGGAGGCGGTCACCGTACGGCGTAGTTCGTCGATGTCGACGTCGACGTCGACCAGCCGGCCGCCCGCCTTACGGACCCGGCCACCGACCACGACCGTGTCGATGTTGCGGGCGTCGGCGCCGAGCACCAGCGTGCCGACCGCGTCGTTGAGCGGCATCGTGTTGACGTCGTCGGCCCGGACCACCAGCAGGTCCGCCTGCTTGCCGGGGCTGATCGAGCCGGTGACGTCGCCGAGCCCGTTGGTCCGCGCGCCCTGCGCGGTGGCGAAGTCCAGCACGTCGCGGGTGGTGATCCGCTGCCCCACGGGGTGATCCGTGCCGTACGCGGCGTGCACCGCGCGCATCCGTTGGATCGCGTGCAGCGCCCGCATCTGGGTGAACATGTCGCTGGCCAGCGCCACTTCGACGTCGATGCTGAGCCCGGGTCGCACGCCGACGGCCAGTGCCTCGTCGATCGCCGGCACCGCCGTCTCCAGCCCGATCTGCGCCTCCGACGTCGGGGCCAGCGACACGGTGGTCCCGGTGGCACCGATCGTCTGCCACGCCTGCCCGGTGAGCCCGGTGGCGTGGATCAGCGTCACGTCCGGGCCAAGCAGACCAGCGGTCGCCCAGCTCTCGATCGCCGCCGACGAGAATTCGCCGAACACGGCGTCGATGCTGACACCGATGCCGAGATCGCGAGCAAGTGCCGCCAGCTCCGGCCCGTACGCCAACGCCGATCCGGCGATCTCGTCGGTGGCCAGCGCCGCCAGCCGTACGGTCACCAGAGCGTCGTTGGCGCCGTGGAACTTCTCCCGCAGCCGGACCAGGTCGGCGGGCCACTGCTTGTCCCAGTCGCCGAAGTGTGGACCCATCGAGGCGTGCACGCCCCGGATGCCGGTGTCGACCAGCGCCTGCACCGCCGCGTCCGAGTGAGCCGCAGTGCGGGAGTTGTGCGAGAAGTCGAGCATCGTGGTGATGCCGGCGTCGAGGGCGGTGAGCGCCGCGAGCCGGGTGCCGACGTACATGTCGTTCGGGGTGTACGCGGGTGCGACGCCGGCCAGCGTCGACATCACGTACTCGCCGAGGTCGCCCACGTCGGGGATGCTGCGGCGCAGCTGCGCCTGCCAGGCGTGCCGGTGGGTGTCGACGAAGCCGGGGCAGACGATGCCGCCGGTAGTGTCGACGACGGTCGCGCCGGCCGCTTCCGGGTGCGACCGCAGGTCCGTGCCGACGGCGACGATCCGGTCGCCGCTGATGAGCACGTCACCGGAGGCAAGGTCACCGATCGTCGGGTCCATCGTGACGACCGCGCCACCGCTGAACAACGTCATGGTTCGCTCCTTGTCGCAGGGTGGGACCTGTCCACCGTGCGGGCCGGTGCGACGGCCAACCAGGCCGGGCGTAACCAGGGTGTGGTGCACCCTGGATGGCCGGAGCTTGCGCTGGTTAGCGTGGGTGGCATGCCCACCACCGCGCTCGGCGCCTTTCTGGTGGCCCGACGGGCCCGGCTCACGCCGGGCGATGTCGGGTTGACCTTCAGCGGCACCAGGCGGGTCGCCGGCCTGCGCCGCGAAGAGGTCGCGGTGCTGGCCGGGGTGAGCGTCGACTACTACACCCGACTGGAGCAGGGCCGGGAACGCCACCCGTCGGCGTCGGTGCTGGATGCCGTGGCCAGGGCGCTCGATCTCGACGCCGACGCCCGCGACCACCTGTTCCGGCTGGCCGACGTCACACCCGGCACCGGCCCGCCCGCAGGTAGACCAAGGTCTACGGGAGCTGCTCGACGCCTGGCCGGACACCCCGGCGATCGTGGTCGACCGTCGGCTCGACCTGTTGGCCGGCAACGCGCTCGCCGACGCGTTCTACGCCGACTTCACCGAGCCGGACAACTTGGTGCGGATGACGTTCCTGGACCGGGCCGGCCGGACCTTCTTCGTCGACTGGCGCCGCTCCGCCGAGGCGTGCGTGGCGAACCTGCGCCTCGCCCTCGGTCACGACCCGCACCGCCGGCGGGCCCACGACCTGGTCGAGGAGGTGGGCGCTGCCAGCGCGGAGTTCCGCCGGCTGTGGCAGCGCAACGACGTACGGGGCAAGACCCATGAGGCGAAGACGTTCCGGCACAGTGTGGTCGGTGAGTTGACGTTGACGTACCACGCGTTCGATGTGCGTGGAGCCCCTGGTCAGCAGCTGATCGTGTACCGCGCAGCGGATGATCGCAGCGCCTCAGCGCTGCGGCTGCTCGGCACCCTGGCCGCGAGCAACTGGCTGTCCTGATGCAGAGATTTCTGTGCCAGATTTTCGACGGCAGGACCTCGTACTGACAAGTGTCTGTTTTGGACCAGAGTCGATCGGCGATTGATGACCAGCCCGCGTGCTGTGTAACGTGACCGTTCACATCGATGTCTATCGTTTCGATGGCACCCCACACGGTCAAGGAGACACCCGATGTCCAGATAAGGCATCGCCCATCCACCGCCTGCCGACGGCCGGGTACCGACCGGCCGGCGGCTGGCCCGGCGGCGTCCGTTCGCGCTGCTCGCCGCGGCAGCGGCGGCCGTCCTCGGGCTGGCCGCCGGCATCGTCGCGACCAGCCCGGCGGCGGTGGCCGCCGACAACCCGTACGAGCGGGGTCCGGACCCGACCCCGGCGAGCGTCGCCGCTCCGAACGGACCGTTCGCCACCGCGCAGGTCAGCGTCCCGCCGGGGTACGGCTTCAACGGCGGCATGATCTACTACCCGACCGACACCAGCCAGGGCACCTTCGGTGCGATCGCCATCTCCCCCGGGTACACCGCGCTGTTCTCCGTCGAACTCGCCTGGATGGGGCCCCGGCTCGCCTCGCAGGGCTTCGTCGTCATCGGCATCGAGACCAACGACCGCAACGACTTCGACACCGCCCGGGGCACCCAGCTGCTGGCCGCGCTGGACTACCTCACCGGGCAGAGCTCGGTGCGCAGCCGGGTCGACCCGAACCGGCTCGCCGTCGCGGGTCACTCGATGGGCGGCGGCGGCGCGTTCAGCGCGGCGCTGCGGCGGCCAGCGCTGAAGGCCGCAGTCGGCTTCACGCCGTTCTCGCCGTCGCAGAACCTGACCAACATGCAGGTTCCGGCGTTGCTCTACTCGGGACAAAATGACACGGTCACCACCCCGTCGTCGGTCAGCAACCTCTACAACGGGCTGCCGTCGACGACCGAAGGTGCGTACCTCGAGGCCGCCGGGCTGGACCACAGCTTCCCGACCCGACCGAACACGCTGCTGATGCGCACGATGATCCCCTGGGTCAAGATCTTCCTCGACAACGACCTGCGGTACACCCAGTTCCTCTGCCCGCTGATGGACTCCTCCGGGGTGCTGCAGTACCGCAACACCTGCCCGCTCGTCCCGCCGGGCCTGCCGTCGCCGTCCCCGACGACCGCCCCGCCGACGACGGCACCGCCCACCACCGCGCCACCGACGACGGCGCCACCGACCACCGCTCCCCCGACGACCGCACCGCCCACGACGGCCCCGCCGGCTGGCGCCTGCACGGCGACGTACCAGACCATCGGGTCGTGGCCCGGTGGTTTCCAGGGTGAGGTGACCGTCCGGGCCGGCAACTCGGCGATCAACGGCTGGACCGTCGGGTGGAGCCTCGGCAGCGGCCAGAGCATCACCCAGATATGGAACGGCACGCTGAGCACCAGCGGCTCCAGCGTCTCGGTACGCAACGTGTCGTACAACGGATCGCTGCCGGCCGCCGGCACCGTGACCTTCGGCTTCCTCGGCTCCGGATCGCCGTCGACGCCGTCCACAGTGACCTGCACCAGTCCCTGATCCCCGCTGAACGGCCCGGGGCGACTGAACGGTCCGGGGCGACGACGGCAACTGGCCGTCGCCGCCCCGGACCGGCGCTCACCGCTTCCGCCGGTAGAGTAGGCGCAGTCCGTCCCGCTGCACGAAGATCTCCCGTCGGTCGACGGCTGTGCCGTCGCGGTCGAGAACGTAGCCGGTGAGCCACACCCAGCCGACATAGGTCCAGCGCCTGTCGACGGCGGTGACCCGGAACCGGAAGCCCCGGTCACCGGCGAACTGGACGCTGGCGGCAGCCCCGATCGCCAGCACGTCACCCGGCTCAGGTGCCGGGGTCGATGTCGAGTTCACCGACGTACGGCAGCCGGGCCTGATCGCTCTGCCAGTCCCGCAACGCCTGCTTGAGCAGCGACAACTCGTCGGCCAGCCGGGCGATGCTCTGGTCGCGGCGGCGGAGCTCGGCGGCGACCTGGGCGACGTACGCCGCGACGTGCCGTGGGTCGAGGCCCCGCCAGCGGGTGCGGAAGCGCACCCGCGTCACCTGCTCGGCGGTCAGCGCCACCGGCGCGACGTCCCCCTCGTACGTCTCGCCGTTGACCCTGACCATCGGCGGCCGGTGCCGGCCGGACGACCTGGTCACAGCATTTCTCCGTCCGGTGGCGGCGGCGGGCCGGGCCAGGTCAACCGGCCGCACCACGGACACCATCTGACTTTCACTTTGAAGGCGAACAGTCCGGCCAGGAATCCCAGCAGGACCGCGCCGATCAGCGCACCGACTTCCACGAAGACCTACCCCCTCTTCGGGTCGGGGCACCGGCCGGCCTCCTTGCCGCGACGCCGGCCGGCGCCCAGGTGGGTGGGGATGTGCGAGGCGACGAGGCGGTACGCCGACTTCGGGTCTGCCGGCCCGGCTCTCGCAGCCAAAGACAGATTGACATCTCTGACGTACGGCTACAAGACTTCAGTGTAAGTTTTCTCTGGGACGGCCGACAGTGTGGAGTCAGGTCTTGAAAGTTGTAGCAATGCGAGGGAGACTGCCTTTCGGCAGATCCGAAGAGGATCCTGAGGAGGTCTACATGTCACGAGCAAGCGGACCCACGATCGCCCGATGGCAGCTCGGCAGGCAGCTCAAGACCGCTCGCGAGGCGGCCGGCTTCACCCAGTTCGCCATCTCCGAAGTGCTCGCCTGCAGCGAGTCGAAGATCTACAAGATCGAGGCCGGTGACGTCGGCGTCGGCCGTGGCGACCTGATCGTCATGCTCGACCGCTACGGCGTCACCGACGAGGAGCGCCGTGCCACCATCTTCGACCTGCAGAAGCAGGGCAAGCAGCGCGGCTGGTGGTCCAAGTACGGCAACCTCCCGATGAACTACAGCATGTACGTCGGTCTCGAAGGCGCCGCCCGCGAGGTGCGCAACTTCGAGTTGGCCATCGTCCCCGGCCTGCTTCAGACCGAGGAGTACGCCCGAGCTGTCGCCTCTACCGCCTGGCCGGACGATCCCGGCGAGGTGGACCGGCGGGTCGAGCTACGGATGGCGCGCCAAGCGTGCCTCACCGAGGACCCGCCGCTGAAGTTCTGGGCCGTCGTGGACGAGGCTGCGCTACATCGGCGTACCGGTGGCGACGCGGTGATGCGCCGGCAGCTCGACCACCTGGCCGAGGCGAGCACCCGACCGAACGTCATGCTGCAGGTGCTGCCGTTCAGCGAGGGCCATCACCCTGGCACCACCGGGTCGTTCTCGATCCTGGAGTTCGACGAGGACGTGCACAGCCCGGTGGCGTACGTGATCAGCCCAGCTGGCGACGTGTATCTGGAACGTCCCGAGGACATGAATCGGGTTACGCTTACCTACACCCACCTGCACGCGGCGGCGCTCAGCCCAGGCAAGTCCCGGGACCTGATCGCCGCGATCGCCAAGGACTTGGCGTAGACCAGAAGGAGGGGCGCGATGGACCTCACCCGCGCCGTGTGGATCAAGAGCAGCCGCAGCGACTCGAACAGCCAGTGCGTCGAGGTCGCCCGCAACCTGCCGGGAGTCGTCGCCACCCGCGACAGCAAGGACCCGAGCGGCCCGGCGCTGACCTTCGCCCCCTCCGCCTGGACCACCTTCACCACCGCGCTCAAGTCGTCCCTGCTCTCCGCGTAACCGCTCCTCCCCCACTTCAAAGGAGGCACCGCGAATGCGAGACACCGACCTGACCGACGCCACCTGGCGTACCAGCAGCTACTCCGGCGGCACCGGCAACTGCGTCGAAGTCGCCGACAACCTTCCCGCCGTCGTAGCCGTACGCGACAGCAAGGACCGTTCCGGTCCAGTGCTCGCGTTCTCCCCCACCGCGTGGGCGTCCTTCACCGCCTCGCTCGGGGCACAGACGCGCCAGCGGTAGCGCAGCCGTTACCGCGTCACGAGTGCGGCGCAGTCACCAAACCGGTCTGCGGCGCAGCGAAGCCTGACCCCAGTAGCCCGTCGGAGGCGAGGGACTTCGAGTCAGCCGGTCAGCCTGCACTCGTTTCCTGTCTGAACCGAGCAAACTTCGCATCACCCCGCTCCCTGTTTGGCCGGACGTCTCCCGAGGTTGACCGAGTGGTCCAGCTACGAATGGCAGGGCGCACTCATCTGACCGAACTCCGCTGTTATGTGCTGACGGTCGTCGAATTGGAAGCCCTGCACCAGCGGAGAAGTAGCGGCACCGACAAGACGGCATCTTAACTACTTTGCGGAGCACCCACCACCACTGACGCCAATGTGACAGTTCCTTGATTGCCGCAGTTCAACCAGCGATACTTCGTGGCCGCATCATGTTCAGCGACAGGAACGACACACGGAGCGCCCGTGACTACCCCTCATGACGGAACCCAAGGCCAGTCACCTGATTTAGAAAGCCAGAGAGTTGGCATAGAATCACAGGACAGGTACCGCGCGATCGGGCGAGACTATGAGCTAGCCATTGACCGCTTACGAGCAGCAAAATCGGCGCAGATCACTTATTCTATTGTACTACTTTCCGCCTTCACACTTGCCGCACTTCTTGCATATTCCGTTGCCATAGGGTTATGGCGCGATCAACCAGTCGTAACCCGGTACGTGGGCCTGACAGCCCTGCTCATTCTCTGCGTATCAATGGGCCGACTCGCAATCAAGAATCGACGAAACATCGTCGAACTCGACTTCAACGTACGGAACCTCAACCACGATCGACAAAGCGCAGCAGCGCGGATACCCTCAGATTCGATAGAATCCCTGAGGATTTACCGCGAAGCATCGCAGGATATCGTAGCCCAGTTCCGAACAAGAGCCACCCGCAACCTCAGGACACACAACACAGTTCAAGCAATTATTATTGTCGGCTCCATTGCGGCATCAACCACAACTGCAGTCATGGCGGGAGAACACCCCCTTAGCTGGTTCTCAACCGGCCTAACCGCCTTCGTCAGCATCACTGCAGGCCTTGCCGCTTACTTCAAGTTCCGGGAACGTGGCTACAATCTTCAATCAACCGCAGATGACATCGAGAAACACTACAACGCAATTCAATTCCGACTCCACGAATACGCAGAGGTTGCGCACGACACACAGTCAGGGGAACCTGCGGAGGAGGCGGCGGAAGCAACACGACTTCGCCTCTTCGCCGAGAATGTCGAACGGCTGAGGGAGGAACAGCGCAAGCGAGAACTGCAGCTTGAGCAATCACCCGGACAACGAGAGGAACGCTAGGGGAAACAAACGCATGATCACTCAACTCTACAAGCAGTGAGATTATGGGCAGCCTTTGCTGCGAGAAATGCACTGCGCGCAGGTAGGTGTGCTGCCTCGGGTCCGCGACAATGCGCTGATCACCCTCGGGCGCACCCACGCCGAGATAGTCGCCGCGCTGCTCGCCGCCATCACCGCCATCAGGCTCACTGCGTCTGGCCACCCGCATGCGGACCTATTCGCTCGCGCCGGTAAGGCCGCCGGAGTCGACATCACACACCGGGCGGTCACCGATCTGGCTCCGCTGCTCGGGGCGTACGGATTCCAACAGTCCAGCCCCGTCGCGAAAGCGCGAGCCGACCTCACCGGAATGCTCTACGCCGACGGCGTCCATGACAGCCTTTACCGATCGGGCGGCGCGACGTTGCTCCGCGCGCCCTACGGGCTCCCCACCTGATTGCCGCCTTCAAGGTAGACAGTCCCGCTGTCCGTCGCCGCTTCCAGCGCGGCGGCGGCCCGCCGGGCCAGCAGCGGCGAGAGCCGCTGCTGCGCCTGCGGCAAGGTCGACCACGCCCAGCTGCGCAACTCCTGCGGCGGCAGCCGGATCGCACCGGTCTGCGACTCGTCCAGGATTCCACCGTCGTACACGAACATGACTCCCTCGGTGCGGCCGGCGCGAGGCGGCACCCAGTCGACCACCAGCAGCCGGCCGGGAGTGACCGCCAGGCCAAGTTCTTCGGCCAGCTCACGGACCGCCGCGTCGTACGGCGACTCGTCGGCCTCCACCACGCCACCTGGCAGCTCCCAGTAGTCCTTGTACGTCGGCTCGACAAGCAGGATTCGTCCGTCATGGTCGCGCAGCAGCACAGCCGAGCCCATCCGCTTTCGCGGCAATGTCGCTGTGTAATCGTCAGACGGGGAGCTCACCACCGGAGGCTAACCGCCCGAATGTCCGGCTCGCGGCGTCTTCTGCCAGTCAGGACTCGTGGCGGCGGGCCGCCTGTGCCGATCAGGATTTGAGAAGCACCAGCCGTCGCAGCACGGCTAGCGTGACCCTCGGTCACACCCGACAACGATCAGGAGCGACACGATGGGCAAGGCAGGCACGGACGGTTTCTCCGAGGGCGAGCGCGCCGCCATGAAAGAACGCGCTGCAGAGCTCAAGAGGGAGACGACCCGCAGTCGTGGTGGCAAGGCAGCCGCCGAGGAGCTCGACGTGCTGTCGAAGATCGCCCAGATGGAACCGTCGGACCGCGCACTGGCCGAACGCATCCACGCCATCGTCACCACCAACGCCCCCGACCTGTCCCCAAAGCTCTGGTACGGCCAGCCGGCGTACGCGAGAAAGGGCAAGGTCGTGTGCTTCTTCCGTAGCGGGCACGCGGACAAGGAGCCCTACTCCACCTTTGGCTTCACCGCTACGGCCAATCTCGCCGACGACAGCGGCCTGTGGCCGACGTCCTTCGCCGTCGCCCAGCTCAGCGAGCAGGCCGCAGAGACCATCGCCGCCCTCGTCAAGAAGGCCGTGAGCTGACCTGCGGGTACGGCTTCGACCGACAGGTGAGCGCCGATAGCGGGGTGAGGTTACGGTACGCTCGCTGCGCCGTGCATGACTGCTGCCCGAGGAGGTGAGTCCGATCAACGCTGCGACAGGCCGGGACTCCCTCCCCCGCATCTAGGGAGCGCCCGCACAGGGACTCTCGAAAGGCGTGTACGCGCATGCACAACATCCAGGAAGAACACTTCGCCGTCGACGGCGTACCCGCTGTGCTCTGGACCTCAGCCGGCAGCGGTGCCGACCGCCCGCCGCTGATCGTCATCGGCCACGGCGGCGGCCAGCACAAGACCGCTCCCGGCGTCCTGCACCGGGCCCACCGTTTCGTGTCCAGCGGCTTCGCGGCCGTCTGCGTGGACGTGCCGAACCACGGCGAGCGCCCGACCGACGAGCGCTACCAGGACATCGCCACCGAGATCCGGACCGCTGTCAGCTCCGGAGGTGACCTGGCCGCGCTGCTCGCCGACTTCCACGCCCTGGTCGCCGAGCAGACCGTCCCGGAGTGGCAGGCCGTCCTCGACCATCTCGGCGGCGGGCAGGTCGGCTACTGGGGGATCTCGCTGGGCTACGGGCTCGGCGTACCGTTCGTCGCCGCCGAGCCGCGAGTGCGCGCGGCGGTCCTCGGCCTCGGCGGTGCCGCCGCCGCATCCACGCTGGACGCTGCGGCCAGCATCACCGTACCGGTCGAGTTCCTGGTCCAGTGGGACGACGAACGGGTGCCCCGGGCGCAGAGCCTGGCCCTGTTCGACGCGTTCGGCTCGACCGAGAAGACGCTGCACGCCAACCCGGGCCGGCACGCCGACCGGCTCCCGGAACACGAGCTGGACAGCACGGTACGGTTCTTCACCCGCCACCTCATGCCGCACTGACCAGCACTGATCGAAGCTGGCATCCGTCCGGATCGGCTCGACCTCAGCAGACCCGGTTGCCGTCCTCGAGACGGCGGGTCCGGCGTACTTCCGCGAACGCGGCACTCGATCACCTGCTGCCCCGTACGGCTCCTGACGCGACGCGGACGAACGGTCCGTGACCGGCGGAGCGCTGCTGGGCCAGGGCCTCGGGCAGAGGCATGGGCCGAAGGCACCTGGCCCAGCGGCATCTCACGGGCTGGAACAGGTCAGAGACGGCGAGGACGGTGAGCCGGAGCCGAGGAACCCGAAGGTCGCGGTGCCACCGGCCGGCAGCGTGCCGTTGTAGTCCACATTGCGTACCGTGACGCTGGAGCCGCTGGTGCTGAGGCTACCGTTCCATAGCTGACTGATGGTCTGCCCGCTGCCGAGGGTCCAGCGGACGGTCCAGCCGTTGATCGCTGTGCTTCCTGCTCGTACGACCACCTCGCCCTGGAAGCCACCGGGCCACGAGCTGACGGTCTGGTAAGAGGCGCTGCAGGCACCTGTGGTTGGTGGCGCGGTCGTCGTTGGTGGCGTGGTGGGCGGCGCCGTCGTCGGCGGCGCCGTCGTCGGCGGCACCGTGGTGGGCGGCGCTGTGGTGGGCGGCAGCGGCGTCCCGGACAGTCTCGGGCCCGCGCAGGCGGTGACAATGCCGGGGACGTCGTTTGCCGCGTCGAGCGAATAGCTGTACGGCGGGTTCGTGAACGGAGTGACGCCACTACCCTGGGCACCTGTGTCACGCCGACCGCTGGTGTTGTCGTAGACGTTTCCCCGCGCGGTGATGTACGTGGGGTTCGAGTCCTGGAACCGGTGCGGGTCCCGTATGTCCTTGAAGTAGTTGTTCTCCACGAGTACGGAGGCGTACGATCCGGTGCCGATGGCGTACGCGTTCCCGGGGGAATTGTAGTAGCTGTTGTAGACGTGGCCTTTGCCGAACAGCATTCGTGGTCCACGCTGGTCAACCAGATCAGCGAACCAGTTGTGGTGGTAGGTGGCGTTCAGCTTTCCGCTGTCGGTGTCGCCGTGGGTCGAGCCTCCACCCACCAGGCTGGCCAGCCTGTGCGAGTGGGAACTGTTGGTGTACCAGAACTTGACCCAGGACACCGTCATGTAGTCGACGCCTCGGGTGAGGTCCAGCAACCCGTCGCTGGCGTCCCACAGGTTCAGGTGGTCGAACCATAGGTGGTGGGCGTTACGCGCGGCGATCGTGTCGGCCGGGCTGCTGCCCTGGCCGCCGCCCTGCACGTTCAAGTTGCGGATGATGATGTTGCTACCGCCGTTGATGTTGATGCCACCACGGATCGTCGCGTTCGAGTCTGCGCCGATCAGGGTCTTGTTGCTGCCGACCTCCACGGCCGACGACCCAGTGCTGATCGTGCCGGATATCCGTAGCACGCGTGGAGTCGAGTCGTTGGCGTACTGCCGAAGGTCGCTAAGCGATGTCACCGTCTGCGGGGTGGCGTTGCCGCCGCCGGTCGTCGTGGCGACACCGTTCGCCGACACTGACGCCCAGCCGAACAGCCGGTCATCGCAACTTGCCAACACTGATGCCGCTGGTTCGTCGGCCGGGGCCTGAACAGCGGCAGCCGACATGCCGGACACGGCGAGTGCCCCGACAGCGGCGAAGGTGACAGCCACACCAAGCACGGTCGTCGTACCTGGTGGACGGCGTCTTGTGAAAACGCTGGTCCCAACGTTCTTCACGAAGTGCCTCCTGTTTCTACTGCGATGGAGCGGCCAGAAGTCAGCGGAATCTGACTCAGATGAACACTGTTCCCGAGGTACACAGATCCGTCGGCAATGCCCATGCCGTTCGGATGCGCTGGCGATCCCGGCCCTGTGCCACCGAAAGCCAGCCGGAAGCGGTCGGCCGCATGCCGTTCCGTTCGCGCTGAGCACACAGCCGTGAACCGTCGGTACGGCGGCCCGGTCACCGGCCGACGGATGCCCTCGACGGAGCACAGATCACACACAGTACATAGATGCTCAGCTATGAAGGAGATTAACTGCGGCGACGTCGATCGTCAAGCAGTTCCAGCCACTCGGTAACAGCCCCGGCCGCACGGCTGTTCCAAGATCATCTGGTGAGGTTGAGGATGGTGAATGGCCTGGTCATGTTGCGGGCGGCCCATCTGGTGGCTTCCGTGATGTCGGTTCGGCCGGCCAGGCGTAGGGCGTTGATCGCTAGGTTGCGTAGCGAGGCCAGGACGCGGGGCCCGGACCGGGTACGCGTGGTCGACCGGTCCTCCCGGTAGCAGGTGTCCCTGATCCAGTGCAACGACTCGATGGCCCAGTGACCGCGGTTGTAGGCGGCCAGTTCGGCGGGGCCGGCCTGGTCGGGAGTGTGGCTGGCGACGCCGAGCCGCGCGGCGGCGGACTGTTTCCCGGTGGCGGTGTGCGTGACGTAGCGTTCGATCAGCCAGACCTGGTTGACGTGCGGGAACGGCAGATCGGGCGGGGCGGGCAGGACACGGATCGTGCGGCGGGTCCGGCGGCCGTGTCCGATGTCGACGCTTTCCAGGTCGGGTGGGGTGTCGGCCCAGGGCAGCGTGTTGAGGGCGTCGAACAGGGTCCGGCGGTTCTCCTTGACCGGGAACATGAACTGGCCGCCACGGTGGTGGATGAGTTCGGCGGTCGCCCTGACGGTGTGTAACGCGTCCGCGGTGACTGTCCGGCCTGGCAGGTCGAGGGTCTGCAGCAGGGCGCGGGCGGTGGCTGGCTCCGTGGTCTTGGCGCCGTCGGTCGGCGCCTGGGCGAGCACGACGCCCGCCGCTCCCGGTCGCGGGTCCCCGGCGAGAGCGGACAGCAGGTGCAGCTGGTTCCCGTCGTCGCCGACGGCGCCGCCGACGGTCTTGCCGTCCAGACGTACCTGGGTCGGCGTGCCGGTTCTGACGTGGGCGTGTCGTGTCGTTGTCCATTCGGCGATGACGGCGTCGAGCACGTCGGCGTCGGCGTCGGTGCAGACCCGCCAGATCGTCGACCGGGACGGCCGTCGGGCCGGTCTGGCCCCGACCCGTTCGTAGAGGCTGTCCATGACCTCGGCCGGTACGTCGGCGACCCAGCCCGCGATCGCGGTGTAGCCGGTCGCCCCGGCCATGGTCGCGGCCGCCACCAACGTCAGGACGACCGCGACCGGATGGTCACGACCCTGCGCCGACCGGCCGTCGGACACCGCCAACAACAGCTCCAGCAGGTCGTGACACGACGACGCGACGTCCCCGACGACCGGCGTGGACACCGGATCGACAGCGGGGGTGACAGAATGCGGCATGACGAAGCTCCGGGTGGACAAGATCCTTGAGAAGACCTCGTCCTAACGGAGCTTCGTCCCCACTCGACACGCCGCCACAGCAACCGTCACCCACCGTTACAATGATCTTGAAACGGCCGTGGCCCCGGCCGACCGACCCACCTCTCGGAGCTACTGCCGGTCGCCTGACCGACGCCGGTCGGCGTCTCGGATGGCGTGCCGGACAGCAAGGCGAATGACCCAGTAGAGGACGACGAACCCGACCGCGTAGACGACGAGGGCACCAACGGGGACGGCGAGGGAGCCGATCTGCAGGATGTCGGACACCCCACCGACGATAGGGCTCTGGCACGAACGCCGATGCCCCGCCCTGTTGACGCAGCCGGCGAAGCACATGTGGTGCGATCTATGCCGAACTTGGGTGGGACGGACGAGTCGACCTGTACGCCGGATTCTCGCACCCACACCCCATCTGAGCTGCACGAACACCCCCACCGAGGCCCCTCAGGGCGTCTACAGGGCGTCCGGGTCATCCGAGACGTCCCCGCCGTCGTCACCGTCCCGGCCGTCCACACCGTCGTCGACCTTCCCGGCGTCGTCACCGAACAGCGCGTCGATCGCCCGCCGGGTCCGCTCCTCGCCGGCCGGCATCAGATGCGTGTACACCCGCAGCGTGAAACCGGGGTCAGCGTGGCCCAGGTACGTCGCCAGCGTCTTGACGCTCTCGCCCGCGTCGAGCAGAACCGAGGCGTAGAAGTGCCGCAACGCGTGCATCCCCGTCGCCCTGGTCGGCACGATGCCCGCCGCTTCGACCGCCGGCTGCCAGCTCTTGCCGTCGAACGTCGCCCGGTTCAGCGCGTTGCCCCGCGTCGTGGTGAACAGCAGCGGCACCGCCACCGGGTCGCCCGTGAACGGGTCTTCCCACGGCAAGGTGATCGTGACCGGCTTGACGACGGCCAGGTGCTCCCGCAGCACCCGGACAGCCGACGCCGGCAGCGGCACCCGGCGATCCCGGTCGTTCTTCGGAAGGCCGAACACCAGCCGAGACCGGACCCGCTTGACCTGGCGTACGACATGCACCCAGCCCGCATCCAGGTCGAGATCATCGACGCCGATGCCGAAGATCTCGCCCTGACGCAGCCCGCACCCGGCACCAAGGTTGACCATCGGCCGGTAACGCGACGCGAGACCGGACCGGATTGCCGAAACCTGGTCGGCGGTCCACGGAACCACCCGCCGCTCAGCGGGCCGAGGCGCCTTGACCGACCGCGCCGAGCACGGATTCTTGGCGATCCGCTCGTCATCCACCGCCGCACCGAGGATGGTACGCAGGTGCGCGAAAACGACCGACCTGGTCGTGACCGCAATCTTGCCCACCAGGCTGGCATCCCAGGCCCGTACGTGCCCCGGCATGATCGACGCCAACGACCGATGCCCGAAGTACGGCAGGATGTGCTTGCGCACCCGGATCTCCGTGCTCTCCCGCGTCGACTCGTCAAACGACCGGGTCCGCAACCACTCCTCGGCGTACTCCCGGAACGTGATCCGACCGGCCGCCGGGTCGACGTACGCGCCGCGCAGCTTGTCCGATTCGGTCGAGACCAGGAACGCCTCAGCGTCGCGCTTCGCCCGGTCAGGAAACGACTTCTTGCGCTCCCGCCCGTCCGGGCCGACGTAACGAACGCGGTACCTCAGCCCCTTGCCGAACAGTTCCGACTTGACCCGCTCGGTACGGCCGCCGGGATGCTTGATCGTCTTGTACCAGCGATCTTCGATATGCGCCACGGCTACGCCGCCGCCTGCGAGCGGAACCACTCGCGTACGTCCGCCGGGTCGTACCGCAGATGCCGGCCGATCCGGGCAGCCGGCGGACCGCTCTTGTGCTTACGCCACCGGTACAAGGTCTCCACCGGCACCCGCAGGAACGCCGAGACGTCCTCGACCGACCACAGTTCCCCGTGTTTCGCCACCCTGTGCCCCTCCCCCATCACGCCGCCGTCCCCGTTGCCGAAAGGTCGTGCTTCGCCTCCTGTGCCGCCCGGTCTTTCGCGGCGAGGAGTTGGGAGCGCCAGCGGGCGCGTTCGGAGATGGAGCGCAGGAGCCGGTGCCCGAGCGGTGTGACGTCCGGGTCGTCGGGCCGGGCCAGTTCCCACGCGTGCCGGGACGAGGTCGCGCCGTCGGTGCCGGTGGGCTGGTCGACGCCGGCCAGGTCGGTCGTCGCGCCGAGCAGTGCCCGGACCCAGGCCCGTGCGTCGTGTTTGTGGTCGGACAGGGTCTTGCCCGACCAGTCGCGGGAGATGAGGATGCGTCGGCCGCCGATGCCGAGGGTGGCCCGTTGGTGGACCTTGCCCCGGCAGCGTCCCGGCCGCAGCTTCGCCGATGCGTTCTTGGGCTGGACGCCGTAGAGCAGCCAGTTCGCACACCGGTCGGTGCACGGGGTGACCTGCAACTGTTGCCAGAACCGTTCGAGATGTGCGCGTTGCCGGCCGCTGGTGGTGGTGTGGCAGTCGGCGGCGTGTTTGGTGATGTACTTCGTGATGTAGCGGATGGTCCGCTCAGCGTCGGTGGTGCCGGGCATGACGCCGCGTGCGTCGACCTGGGAACCGAAGCGGACCACGTGGACGGGTTCGACGTCCGGATCGTGGTCGACCGCGTCGAGTGCTTCCGCCCAGCCGATCAGCGGTTGACGGGTGTCCGGGTCGACCCAGGCGCCCTGGTCGACGTCCCACACGGGTTGGTGTTCCCCGCCGTAGTGCTGGACGTCGACGGACGGCCACCACACCTGGTGATAGGTGGCCGCCGCCACCGTCCGCAGGGTCTGGCGGGGGATGGTGCCGCGGATCGCGAAGTGCGCGTGAGGCGCGAGTCTGCGTTGCGGCTCGACGCATCCGGCGTACTGGACGTTCCAGCCTTCACACCGGCGCAGGTTCTGCCAGAACCGGTCCAGCAGTCGGGGGAAGTGGACCGCGTCCCAGGCGGCACGGCGGTAGTCGTACCGGTCGGGGTTGACCGGGGTGCCGTCCGGGCGAACTGGGCCGTAGGAGTCGAGGGTGAGCGTGAGCCACATCGACGGCCGGTAGGTGTTGCCGTCGGGTGCGGTGTACGTCTTGCCGACGGTGCGCGCTTCGACTGGCCGGCGGGGTAGGTCGGGTGCGTCCTGCCGCCGCCTGGTCGACCGCTTCCGCCGCTTGCCGTTGTCCTGCGCGTCGCCCTGGTCGACGCCGTCCCCGTCGGCGGTGTGGGGTGGTGCGACGCGGCCGCGTAGTCCTTCAGCGGTGATGGCGTCTTCAACTTCGGTGATGGCCTCGTCGAGGTCGGTGACCTGCTTCCAGTCGGCTTCCCGTACGGCCGCGTCGCGTTCGAACTCGAAGTGCGCCCGCAGCACGATCAGCGCCTTCTGCTCATCCGTGGCCGGTTCGGGTGGCGGCAACGGTTCGTCGTCGCGGTGCCAGCCGTCGCGGATCTGCGCCTGCCGCAGCCTGCGGTTCCGCTTCGCGCACGGCGGGCACTTGTCCTCACGGGTCGCCCCGCAGGGCAGGTCGATCACCTCGGTACGGCCGGTGTCGAGATCGGTCCGCCGCATCGCGAGCGGACGGATACACACCCCGTACTCAGTGGCGACGTCCCGCAGGACGTCAACCGACCGGGGCAGGCCCATCCGCGCGGCACGGGAGCCGGGCCGAGGCTGTTGTTCGACGGTCGCCGGCCGATCCGTCGCGGGTGTGTCGAGTCCGGGGAGGGTGGTGGGTGCGGTCACCGGCCGACCACCATCCCGTTTGCCCGTCGCGGCTGGACGACCCCGAGCGGCGGCAGCACCGATCCGTGACCGGCGACGCGGACCGGTTCGACGACCGCAGGCCGCTCGACATCATCGGGCGACGGATCGTTGTCGTCGGTCGGGACCTGGTCGACGGCGTCCGCCTGGTCGACGCGTACCCGCTCAGCCGGACCAGCCGGGTTGGCCGCCGCAGTCGACGACGGCGAACCAGCCGGGACAGCGGGTGCGCTGGACAGGACGACTTTGACCAGTGCGAGGAACGCCAGCGACGGCACGGCGGCGACGATCCAGCCCCACACGGACGGTTCGGCCTCGGCGACCTGCACGGCCAACGACAGGAGTGCGAAGCCGACGAGGAGGACGGCGACGAACCCGACCGGTCGACCGGCCCGGCGTCGTGCCCGGATTTCCAGGCCGAGGTAGATGGCCATGAGTTCGACGGCGACGGCGTTGGCCCAGCCGATCCAGTGGGGTTGGCCGTGGGCGACGGACAGGTCATGGACGTGGGTGAACGCGGCCGCGCCGGCCATCGAGCCGATGGCGAGCAGGATCACCAGCCGCAGCACGCTTTCCGTGCGTTGCCAGGTCATGGCGTGTCCTCCCGGTCGGTGATGGTCAGGTCGATGCGGACCCGCATGCCTGGCCTGCCACGAAGGTTGAGGTACGTGCGGAGCCCGGAGAGGAGCGCCGCGAGCTGATCGGCCGGGCCGGTCGCGGTGATGCGGATCGGCCGGTGAAGCAGGCGGGCCAGCCACGGCAGCCGCAGCAGGAGCCAGGAGGGGCGGTTGAGGGATGGCATCAGGGGTTACCTCCCGGTCGGGTGGACGGTGGTGCGGATGTGGTCGGGTGGGTCGCCGAGGGAGGCGACCGCTTCGGACAGGCAGCGCCACAGCGCCCACGCCTCACCGGGAGTCAGGTAGACCCGTCGCCGGCCGCCCCCGATGGCGACATACAGCGGGTAGGGGTCGGGCCGGTCGGTATCCACGCGGACGGAGACGGCTGTTCCGCGTCCGCCGTCGGGGGTGGGGGTCCGCAGCCGGTAGAAGCGCCGCCCCGGCGTAGACGTCTGTGTCATCGGGGACCACCACCGCCGTTGTTGTTGTCGATGTCGCCCTGGTCGTGCCGGAGGATGCTGAGTAGCGAGTCAGGAAGCAGCGGCCCGGATGGTCTACGTGGCAACGGAACCCGTCGGGTCGACTCGGCAGCCTGTGCCGGTTCGGGGGCGGTTTCCCGGCCGACCTGGGCGAGGATGTCCGCAGCGGCCACCGGCGCCGGGAACTCTTCGGCCATGGTCCGAATGTCGGTGTCGGTGAGGTAGGAGAACCGGACCCGGACCGGGTCGGGTGTGCCGTCCAGGAGGACGTAGCCGACGCCTTTGGCCCAGGACGGCATCTGATCCGCCAGAGCGCCCCGGTTGCGTGCGCCGTCGCCCAACACCATGTCGACCTGCGACGCCTCGGTCAGACCGAGCGCGATGCGGGTGGGGAACAGGTCCCGGAACGGCAGCACCTCCTTACGCGGGTCCTGCAACGCGGCCACGACCAGGACACCGACGCCGGCACCTTGGGACAGCAGCAGCCCCAACGAGGCGGTGATCCGCTTCCGCAGGTCGACGTCTTGTAGGTACGCGGTCAGCGCTGCCATCTCATCGATCACCACGACGACCAGCGGGTCATCGACGGTGGGTGTGTGGACCCGGACCGTGCCGGCAAGACGTGCCTGCCGCTCCCGCAGCACGACAACCGCCTCATCAAGCAGGTCAGCCATGGCGTCGAAGGAAGTGGACGCGAACCGGGCGAACATCGGCCTGCCGAACGCGAATTCCATCCCGCCCTTGGGGTCGATGACCCACAGCCGGACCAGCCCGGACGACACCCCACCCGCGAGGGAGCGGACGAGGGACCAGAGGACGGAGCCCTTCCCGCGCCGGGTCGCCCCACCGATCAGCACATGCGTCGCCAACAGCCGCAGATGCCAGGTCCGCAGGTCTTCCCGCACCGCGATGGGCAGCGCTGTGAAGTCCGGCACCGTCGGCACCGGGAACGGCGGAACCGTCTTGCGTAGGGCGTCGGTGCGGACCAGGACGACGTAGACGACGTCGGGCCGGTCGCGGAACCGGTAGGCGTCGACCTGGCGCAGCAGCCACCCCACCCAACCACCGCCACGCACGGGGAGTTCATCCGGCCGTTCGGTGTACACCCGTGCGTGCCGCCGGCCGAACGTATACGCCAGGTTCTCCGTCACGCGCTGGAAGTCGGCAGGGGTCTGCCCGCGCAGCATCCGCACCGACAACACGTCTAGGGCCTGGTCACAGTGCACGGCCAGGAGTTCTGGCAACACCGTTTGGTGCTGGTAGACCCGCGACAGGTCACACATGGTCATCGCTTCGCGCCACACCCGCCGGTACACGACCGTGTGCCGCCACCTGCCGAGCAGCGGGCCGCCGCACCACGCCCACCAGGACGATTCGTGCCGCCACCGCCACACCGCCGACCCCAACCCGGCCAACACGACCGGGGTCACCACACCGGGCACGCCGTAGTCGCTGTACACGGCGACCGTGATCACCGAGACGGTCAGGATGCGCGGATGCTTGAGGCACCACCACAGGCCCCGACCCAACCAGCGAGCCAGCAGACCGAGGAGCACCGCCCACCAGGGCAGCCGCAACCGCCGAGGCCGGACCACGAGCAGGTCACCGGAGACGGTGGTGACGACCTCACCACGCGGACGCCCCATCACCGGCCACCCCCGACCGGCAGGAAACGGCCGCGAGCGTCCCGCAGCCGAGGGAACGGCAACACCAGCTGGCCCACACACAACCCACACCGGCCGCCATCGGTGGCGCTCGCGGCAGCGTTGTCGGTGTCGCCCTGGGCGTCGGTCGGGGTGGGGGTGAACATGTTCTTGCAGTCGCTACAGCGGATCCGCGCCCGAGCCTGGGCGCGCTTAACCTGGGACACGTCGGAACCTCACCGAATCTGAAAAGAAGGAGTGGGGGGAAGACACCAGGGGTGGGGCTGCCGTCCGCCAAGACCAGACAGCCCCACCCCGAACCGAGCACTACGAACCCGTAGCCGCCCGCGCCTTACCGGTGCCGTTGGACGCCACGCCGGCCGGAGCGCGCATCCCCGACGCCCGCAACGAGTACGCCATCCGCCCGTTGCTCGCCACGTACGGCGTGACCGTCATGTCGTCGAACTCCACCGCCTCGAACGGAACCCCCGTCGGCGCAACCGGCTGATAGTCCGCCGAGATCTTCACCGTCGTCTCCCGCGACCGCTTCCCCAACTCCGGGTCCAGGTCCATCACCCGGACCTGCCACACCCGCTGACCCGTCAACTTGTCCTTCGCCAGCGACCGCCGACCCGTCTTCTCGTCGTAGTCCTCGACCTCACCCAACGACTCGGGCACCAACGCGCACCCCGCCGGGAACACGTCCGAACACCGGACCGAGAACCTCGTTCCGCCTCGCAGAGCCATCTCTGCAACTCCCAACTTGTAGTAACGTCTGCCAACTGGCTAGACCAAAGGTAGGGACTACTTGGCAGACATGTCAACAAGTCTCGGAAAGTGGTCCGGTATACCCCGAATGACCCTTGCGGACAGCGCCGCAACCGGTCTGCGCTCGTTCACTGGGTCGACGGACGTCGACGAGCACGGGAAGAGGTCGACGGGGCACACGAAGAAACCCGCCGGTCGGTGTGGACCAGGCGGGGGCGGGGCGAGTGCCGGTTAGGGCAGGGTGATCGTGGTGTTGAGCGCGGTCAGCGCCCGTACCCGCGTGTCGATGACCCGCATCCGGGCCGCGTGTTCGGCCGGTTCGCGGTGCGCGGCCTGGCTGGTGACCTGACCGGGCCACTTGCGGTACAGCAGGCCCGTTTCGGCGTGGAAGAAGCCGCCGGTGATGGTGCTCGCGGCCAGGAGCAGGCCGGTGTCCTCGGACGCGGGCAGGGCCATCCAGCCGCCCAGTGCGAACAGCACATCTGTCCGCAGACACAGCGTCGCCGGATGCACGGGTGCCCGGTAGTTGTTGGCGAGCCAGAACGCGTACACGTCACCGCAGGCGATCGGCCCGGCTGGCGGGTCGGAGTCGAAGCCGACCGTGGACCCGTCCGGCAGCAGATCCAGCACCCGCGACGTCGACCACCCCACCGACGGATGCGCGGTCAGGGTCGCGATGTCCCGGGCGAGGACACCGGGGGTGAGCTGGTCGTCGGCGTCGAGGACCTTCACCAACGGCCCGTCGACCCGTTCCATGGCGAGGGTCCGGGCGACACCGGGGCCGCCGGGTCGGCCGACACCGACCGAGATACGCGGGTCGTCGGGTAGCGCGTCGGCTACGGCCCCGGTACGCCCATCCTCCTGGACCAGCCACCGCCACCCCCAGCCGTCCGGCATGTCCTGGGCGGCCAGGGAGGCGTAGGCGTCGGCGAGATAGCCGATGCTCGGCGGGTGCACCGGGGTGATGACCGAAACGACCAGGGTCAAGCAGGCCACCGCGCGAGCGTGTTCGAGTACACGAGTTCGGTGCGGTCGCCGGGCATGACGACGTCGGCGACCTCCACCACCCGCTCACCGATGTCCACCGACGTCTTCCGCACCGTCAGCACGGACACGCCCGGATCGATGTCGAGGAGTTCGGCCTCATCCGGCGACGGAGGCCGCGCCCTGATCTCATCCACGATCCGGTCCAGCTCGATCCCGACCGTGTACAGCTGATGCTGCGTACCGCCCGGCCACGGCTCATTCGAGGCGTCGAGCAGGTCCGGGTTCCCGGCGATCAACGCCACCGGCAGGAACGAGTACGACACCGACAACGGAGCCGACTCCGTGCGCGTGGTCGTCCAGTACACCCGCCGCAGCAACTCCGTACCCGGCTCGACGCCGAACGCGGCCGCCATCTCGGCATCGGCCGGGACGCGGGTGTACTCGGCGTGGAACTTCAGATCATCGACCGTCAGACCGGTGTCATGCTCCGTGCCGCCCGTCGCCCGCCGTTCAGCGTCGGGGAGTAGGACGCGGTCCTTCTCCCACTGGTAGCGCTCCGTGTTGCGCCGCCGGACCCGCTGGCGAGGAGCCCGTACGTAGGTGCCCCTGCCTTGTTCGGCGCGGACCAGGCCCCATTCCCGCAGCTGTCGGATCGCGTTACGGACACTCGTGCGAGACAGGCCCGACGAGTCGGCCAACTCGGTTTCCGACGGCATCAACGTGCCCGGCGGCATGTCCCCGGACAGGATCTGACCCCGCAACTGCTCAGCGAGTTGCAGATACCGGGGGCGCCAGTCCTTGGCCGTCACGCCGGCAACGCTACCCCCTAGACGTTCATACGTCTGCCAGGTGGTCGGCGCTCCCGCGCGGTCAGCCCACACCCCGCCCCGCACCACCCTGCGCGTGATCCGTTGGGTCATGGTCCGATCACCAGCGGCTCCATGTCGGCCGGCACCAGCACGGTGTAGACCGGGCCGCCGGACTCCTGCCGCACCGACAACAGCGCCGCCGTCGGGAACTCCGGAACCTCGTCGGTGTCGACGACCAGGACCACGCCGCCGAACAGCAGCACCCGCATCCCCGGCTCCAACTGCGCCGCCCGCCGGTACGCCAACCCCTCCACCCGCACGGTCGGGCGGGTGAACGCGTGCAGCAGCCGGGTCGCCTGGTTCAGGCCGCCGAGGAACCGCGCCGCCGGACCCGGCTGCAGCAACACCGTCTGCGTCGACGCGTACCGGGTGACGTCCACCTTCACCCGCACATCCGACACGGCCCCGTGATCGGCGATCACATCCGCACTGACCCAGCCCGTGCGCTCGGTACCCGCCGTCACCAGACCGGCCCGGTGCATCCGGTCACGCGGACCACACCCCGCGCACCACACCGGACACAACACCAGCCCACCCGGCCGGGCATCCTCCCCGTTCACGAGCCGCCCGCCTTCCCCCGGTCGCCGCCGTTGGTGTCGTCGCCCGGTCCGGTGCCGGCCGCGTCGGCGTCGGCGAGCAGGCCGGTCAACGCGTCGACGAGCTTGCGCACCTCCGACAACCGCAACTCGGCACACCCCGCGCCCAGCCACGGCGCAGCCGCGTGCACCGCCACCACCGGCGGCAACCGGTCACCACCGATCAGATACGCCACCACACTGCCGCCCGCGACACGAGGCGTGCCCACCTGACACAACCTGGACCGGTGCCGCCGCGCCATGTGCGCGAACAACGGAGGCACCACATGCCCGCACCGCTCCCGCGCACACCACGCCGGATGCTCCACCTTGTCCGCGCCGCCGTCGACCGTGGTCACCGCGACCACCGCCCACCAGCAGCCCGGAACCGCTGACCCACCGTCAACAACGGCGCACCCGCCACCAGCGGAGACACCCGGGTCGGTTCCACCGCCCACCCAGGAACGACACGGGCCACCGCCCGCACAGTCGGGCCGGTCCGCCGTCGACGACGCCACCAGGCCACCAGACGCGAAGTTTTCATGATCAGCACCTCCCACGCTGACAGGAGACCGGCGACCCCGCACGCAACGGGGGGAACGCGCAGAGCCGCCGGCCCCACCGCGAGATACGGCGCACCGCCCGGCGGGCGGAGTCGGGTCACGCCGCACCCCGACCAGGACGCACACCACCCGCACCCCCCACCACGGGAGGCGCTGACAGAAGGTGCGCGAGACGTGTGGCCGGGACGCCGAACGCAGCCAACCCCATGATCACGAGCGGCTAACCCGACCACACACAGGGAAACGTACCTACAAGTGGACCTGTTGTCCAGACGTAGAAACGAGCAGCCAGACGGCACTTGACTACACAACAGACAGGTAACGTGACACGAGTGCCAACCCCGCACTACGGAACACCCCGCTACCGCCGCGTAGCCGACCAACTCCGCGACCGCATCACCAGCGGCGCCATACCACCCGGCGCACTCCTACCCCCAGAAGTAGCGCTCGCCAAAGAGTTCAACGTCGCACGCGGCACCATCCGCGCAGCCATCAACGCCCTACGCCAAGACGGACTCGTCACCACCGAACACGGTCGAGGCACGTACACTCAACCCGCAGCAGACCTACCAAACCCAGCAGGCCTGCGAATCATCACTAACTGCCGCCAGGACGAGACGAAGCCGTGTGGAGGTGGCGACCAGAATGTCACCTTACTCCACAGGGAACACGTTTCAACCCGAGATGCCATCGCCGTCGAAGCCACCTATCGGGATGTACCCGCCAGTCCACACCTTGCGGCCATGCTTGGTTGCGAACCGGGAACCCTGCTGCTGGAGCGCCGCTTCGTATTCAAGGCAGACGGCCATGCCCACCACTTAACAACGGCCTACAATCCCCTTGATCTCGTCGCCGGTACACCCATATCCGATCCCACCAATAAACCATGCCGGAACGACGAAGCAAGCGAATTTGCCGCGCACGGAATTGCAGTCACACACGTAGATCTACGAGTCACCGCCCGAATGCCCGATCGGACCGAAATCGAAGCTTTCAATTTCGACCACCAGACTCCAGTGATAGCAATTGAACGGAGAATATTCAGAGAGCAGGAAGTGATCGGGATTACACAAGAGCTTTTATCTACACATATCGAATTGAAGATTCGAATAGCATCGCATTATCAATAGGTACCATAACTTTCGATTGGAGCTGGCGTGCCAGTAGAAGGAAATATTGTTGGCCTAATAACAAAATCCGCTATGTTTATTTTCTCACATATAGAAAGAACAGTAAATCGGAAGAAAGAAGAATCAGAGAAAGAATTTTTTCGAGCCTACTTAAACTCGGATCGAGTAAGCAAATCAGTTGCGTTGTATTCAATTTCTGAGCCAAACGATATCGACAAGACCGAGCTGCAAAACTTCCTATCTGGACCAACCGCGCGCACGATAGTTCGAGAGTTGCTAACCACACACCTTGCGACAAATGACTTCGACAGTCGACGACTTCGGGTAGCCTGGCAAATCGGTGCATGGTCAGAAATAAAGCGAGTACAAGCGCCAATCCTGAATCCATACCTAGATAAGATTTTCGACTGCATTGAGGGGGAATCGCGGCGCTTATCTGAACTATTTAAGGAGAAATGTCCAAGAATCGCAGGAGACATCACGAACGACGCAAAAATTGAACGGGTATCTAATATTTTAGAGTCAATCGAAAGGCATCTCTCATCCCTTAAAAGCATTAACGTTGCCCAAATCGATAGCGAAGCAGATTTGATCAGCAAGTATCGAAAGCAGGCAGCAAGAGCTCACGGCTCTATCGAACCTCCCGACTTCGAGCGCCGAAGAAGGCTGAACTACTCGACAATATACGTGAGCCCAAAATTTGCCGAAAGCGGTCGTCGTGAGACGGAACTCAGCCTAGAAGATCTGATAGAGGAACTTGATCGAACGGTAATCTTGGGCGACCCGGGCGGCGGAAAATCGACCGCCGCTAACGTGATAACCACAATCTTCGCAGCGACTCCCACCTACCAGATACCATTCTTTGTGCTACTGCGGGACTTCGCAGGAGAAATGGGCGAAAAATCAATCGTCGACTACTTGGCCCATCGATCATCGAGCCACTATCAGGTTGACCTACCCAAGGAGCTAATCCAGCGTCTCCTTGACACCGGCCGCGTTCTGGTAGTTTTCGATGGACTGGATGAGTTGCTCGATACGAGTCGCAGACGAGAGGTCGCGGACAGGGTCGAGCTCTTCTGCGCCAGGTACCCGTTATGCGCGGTGCTCGTGACGTCTCGCCTAGTTGGATACCAGCGAGCGCCAATGGACCCAAAGGAGTTTCGAGTGATCGAAATTTCACGGTTCGACGATCAAGATGTACAGCTGTATGCAGAAAAGTGGTTTTCACAGGAGAACCTATCGAGCGCTGAAAAGCAGCTGGCTATCTCCTCATTCGTTGAGGAAAGTAAGGTATCCCCAGACCTAAGGTCAAATCCGCTGATGCTAGCCCTCCTATGTATCATCTATAGAGGAGAACACTTCATTCCGCGGAACAGACCCGCAGTATACGAACGATGCGCAACGCTTCTATTTGATAAGTGGGATAGCAGCCGGCGCATATACTCCAATCTTCAGGCCGGACATGCCGTGGATCCTGCGATGAAGTACCTAGCGTACTGGATGCTGGTGAACGATAGCACGGGAGAAGGAGTCACAGAGCATGAGCTGGTCGATCGAACCACGACTTACCTTAAGGGATACCTGTTCGAAACCGACGATCAGGCACGCGAAGCCGCGCGGGAGTTTGTGGAATTCTGCAGGGGCCGAGCTTGGGTCTTTAACGACGCAGGCACGACCGCAGACGGCGAAGTCCTATACAAGTTTACCCATCGTACATTTCTAGAGTACTTTGCGGCTTATCACATTACACGCCTAGGGGATTCACCCGAGCAGATCGCACGCCTGCTGGCACCCCACATCCTGCGCGAGGAGTGGGATATTGTGGCGCAGCTTGCTACGCAGATCACCGATCGCCACAACGAGAGAGGCGGCGAGCGAATAGTCCGTTTTCTGCTTGCGCAGATCGACATAGAGAGTCCCACACAAAGCGCACTAGTTTCCTTCGTTTCCCGATGTCTTTCATTCTTGGTACTTCCACCGACGCAAGTTCGTCAAATAGTATCTGAAGCATATCGATTAATGATGCAACACCTCTGGATTGCACCAGAGGTTTCAGGCACCTCAGGCCAAATGCAAGCGATGACCGCAATACTGGAAGCACTGACAACCCCAAATAAGTCAATCATCCAAGACGAGCTAATTTCGCAGGTTCGAAGCGGCCTGGATTCAGATCAAACCTCGGCCAGCGTGGATGCTGCGGCATTCGCCCATATAGGCATATCAGCAGCAATGCCCCGTAGATCGCGCGTTAGGAACGAGGTAAGACTGTCATTCACCAAGGCCATCCAGGATTACAGAATCAAAATTGAACAGCTCGCAACAGTCAATCACAGCCTCTATCTCGGACTCCTATCTCTCGAAGACTTCGATATCGCCAAACCGCTAGCCAAGCATGGAACTGAGTGGCTATTCGCCGAATTTGAATATCCCGGATGGGGGTTAATCGCCTCGCCGTATGCGGGACATATCCTAAGGACAATGGCTGGCACCAGGCAAAATCGAAACAATCTCTATTGGAAACAAGTCGAGGGAATAAGCCAATTTTTGCTTCAGCTTGACGGCCCACCCTGGGGCAATCACCCAGGAGGGGACCGCCCTCTGTCCTTGAGCTTCCCGATGAACATCAGGAGGATCGTTGGCGCAGGAAATTCCGAGAGCTCAGAAGACCTGAGCCCAAATGAATTGAACGTTGGCGGAGTTCTTCTCTTCATCATGCTTGAAGGATTAGGCAGGCGGTTGCTGGTAGAGATGCCTGTTCTGGAATCTAGCCTTGGCCGACTACAATGCCTCATGCCACTCATAGAGGTAAGAACGGGCCAACCAGAGGGGCGAGCCTTCGCTAGAGCACTGGACTATTTTTCATCAGTCTACTCTTCGGAAAAGTCCTCCATGCTGCCACTATTGAGGCGCTGGGCTCGTCGAGAAGTCAATTTCTTGACACATACCTCAATTGCATTTCCTAAGCAGAGGGGCTCACTCGAAAGAGAACGTTCGGACTCTCCTGTTGCCGAATAGTCCTGTATTGGATCAAGACGCCGCGCCCAGCGCGGCGCGCGGGCGGAACACCGCCCGGCGGCAAGCCGCCCCGGACCGCTACGCGGCCGGGGCGGAAAACCACCGTCACCACCGGGCAGCCGCCCGCCGCGCCGCGCCGTGACTGATCGGCCGCAAGGTCGTCGCTTCGAAGGCGTCTACTCCTTGCCCAGCAGTGAAGCGACTTCTCGATCGATGGCTTCGGCCCGTTCCAAGGATTGCTGCTCGCGCATTAGGTATGCCTGGACCTGTAGCGATCTGACGAGGTTGGGTAGGTAGGCGGCGGGATTGGCGTCGGCCAGCCGCCGGCGGATCTCGACGGCTCCCTCGCTCGCGGCCAGGCCCTCCTCCCGCCGACCCACCTCGGCCAACCACACCGACCAAGTGTTCAACGACATGGCAAGGTCGGGTAGGTAGGCGGCGGGATTGGCGTCGGCCAGCCGCCTGTAGATGGCGACGGCTCCCTCGCTCGCGGCCAGGCCCTCCTCCCGCCGACCCACCTCGGCCAACCGCAGCGACCAGTTGTTCAACGACATGGCAAGGTCGGGTAGGTAGGCGGCGGGATTGGCGTCGGCCAGCCGCCTGTAGATGGCGACGGCTTCCTCGATTGCGGCCAGGCCCTCCTCCCGCCGACCCACCTCACCCAACCTGTTCGACCAGTTGTTCAACGATCCGGCGAGGTTGGGTAGGTAGGCGGCGGGATTGGCGTCGGCCAGCCGGCGGCGGATCTCGACGGCTTCCTCGATTGCGGCCAGGCCCTCCTCCCGCCGACCCACCTCACCCAACCTGTTCGACCAAGTGTTCAACGATCCGGCGAGGTTGGGTAGGTAGGCGGCGGGATTGGCGTCGGCCAGCCGCCGGCGGATCTCGACGGCTCCCTCGCTCGCGGCCAGGCCCTCCTCCCGCCGACCCACCTCACCTAACCTGTTCGACCAAGTGTTCAACGACGTGGCGAGGTCGGGTAGGTAGGCGGCGGGATTGGCGTCGGCCAGCCGCCGGTAGATGGTGACGGCTTCCTCGATTGCGGCCAGGCCCTCCTCCCGCCGACCCACCTCGGCCAACCGCAGCGACCAGTTGTTCAACGATCCGGCGAGGTTGGGTAGGTAGGCGGCGGGGTTGGCGTCGGCCAGCCGCCGGTGGATCTCGACGGCTCCCTCGCTCGCGGCCAGGCCCTCCTCCCGCCGACCCACCTCGGCCAACCACACCGACCAAGTGTTCAACGACATGGCAAGGTCGGGTAGGTAGGCGGCGGGATTGGCGTCGGCCAGCCGCCTGTAGATGGCGACGGCTCCCTCGCTCGCGGCCAGGCCCTCCTCCCGCCGACCCACCTCGGCCAACCGCAGCGACCAGTTGTTCAACGACATGGCAAGGTCGGGTAGGTAGGCGGCGGGATTGGCGTCGGCCAGCCGCCTGTAGATGGCGACGGCTTCCTCGATTGCGGCCAGGCCCTCCTCCCGCCGACCCACCTCACCCAACCGCACCGACCAGTTGTTCAGCTCTGCCGCGTACCGGTTCACCGCCTCAGGGTCACCGTCGGCGTCAGCAATAGGGCGTGTCGCCTCCACCAGTCGTCGTGACACCGCCACCGCGACACCCGTACGAGTCGTGGCGAACCCCAGCTCACGCAGCAACGCGTCCACCCGCTCAACCTGCTCGACCGTTAACCCGCCACCGTCGCGACCAGCGATGGCGTCCACAATCGCCGGCTCAAACCCGACCGGGTCAACCACCACCAACGCCGGCACGTACTCCGCCGGGAACCGCTCCACCAGCGTGACGAGCCCGTCACGGACGAAACCCAGCTCCTCCCCGTACAGACCAGCCGCATCCGGCGTCGACAAACACCGGTGCAACACCTCCACCGCGTGCCTCGCCGCCTCACCACCCGCCCCACCGCACACCGCCGCCAGATCCTCACACCACTGCCGCAGACTCGACGCCAACCCAAGCCCCGCCAGCCTCAACAGATGCGTATCCGCCAACCGGTCCGGCTTCGGCGCCTGCCACACCCGCTCCCGCGACTCATCCGGATACAACCCCCGCAACACCTGCACCAACCGCGACCGCTGCTCCCACCCCAACCCCGCCAACGCCGGCACCCGCCCCACCACCTCGACCGCTTCTGCTTCCAGCTCTGGCGCGGTCAACGTCACCGCCCCCATCGCCCACGCCTGCCCCGGTGCACTGATCGTGAGTCCCGCCGCCGCTAACGCCGACGCCACCTGCCGCTGCTCATGACGCAACACCCCCGCCAACGCATCACCGTCTCCCGAACGCTGCCCCTTCGCTGCGTCCAACACCGTCAACAACGCCGTCGCGTACAGATCCAACGTCGTCGCGAACCCCCGCGCCGGCACCGCCACCGACCCCACCGAATCCGGCACCACCCACCCCGCCTCACCGGCCCGGCCCGCGAACCGCTCCACAGCGCCCGCCCACACCCGCCCCACCTCGTCGGAATCCCACGACCGCGACAACGCCCCCAACCGCAACGGCGTCGGATGCACCCAGCCATGCAACCGGTGCTCCACCGCCAACTCCTCAAACCACCCCACATCCGTACGCGCCAACAACAACACCCGCACCCACGCCGCCGCCCCCGCCTCCTCAATCGTGTCCAACAACTCCGCCACCACCGGACCCACGTTCTCCGCGTAATCCACCACCAACAGCGTCCGCACCTCCAACACCGCCGCCGCCCGCACCCCCGCCACCAACTCCGGCACCCGCCGCAGATCCCGCCCAGCACGCCGACCCGCCTCACCACCTCCCGCCAGATCCGCCCACCGCACCGACCGCCACCCCGACGACGGCAACCGCACAAACCCCGCCAACCACCCCTCCCGACCCAGCCGGTCACACACCTGACCCGCAAGGTGCGTCTTCCCCTGACCACCCGCACCCACCACCAACCGCACCACCGGCCCCAACCCCGACCCACACCACCGCACCACCTCATCCACCTCACCACGCGGCTGCGCCTCCACCACCCCCGCATCCGGCCGCAACCACGAACCCACCAACTCCGACACCGGACCCGCCGACCCGACGAACAACAACCGCCGCACCCCGGCCACATCCCCCGGCGGCGGGACCTCAACGACGTCGTGGCCCTCAACCCGCAGGACCACGTTCCCATCACCAGTGATCACGGTGCTGTTGACCGCGACGCCCACCCCGCCAGCACCCGACACATCCACGTCGCCCAACGTCACGCCACCGGAGCCACCCCGCCCCGTCACGCCCGGCCGTCCCCAGCCGACCCGACCGAGTTGCCATCACCCGTAATCACCGTCCCGCCAAAGGCGAAACCGACGACACGATCACCGGACACCTCTACATCACCAACCGACACAGATTCAGCGCCCACACCGTCAACAGGCCCAAAACCACCATCCACGCCTGCCCCGGTGGTGGAACCGACCCCGTCAGACCCTGCGGAACGGCCAGACAGCAACACCTGCACCGCCAACGTCACCACCCCAAGGACCAGGCTCGCCACCGCAGCCCACCACGACGCCCGCTCCAACCCCTCACCCCGCAAGAAACCCACCAACAGCGCAACGCCAGCGCCGACACACATCGACACCACAACCAAGATCACCGTACGTACGACCTTCATTCACCCATCATCACCGATCACCACAACAGACACCCATCCACCAAACCACCCACCACTCCCACCACCGAACCGCCCACCCAAGCACCCGAACACCCGACACCGTCAAAGAGCCGGGGAAGTCATAGACCTCAGACGGCCCCAACAAAGATCAACTACGACAACGCCAGTACAAACGAGAACCGAAGCCACCGAGAGAGGCCGAGAGACGTCGAGGAACCCGCCGCAGGCCAGCGCCCCGACGTGCCCGGATCCACCGCCCGTACGCGGTTTAGGGGTTCGAGTCCCCGTCTCCGGCGTTGTCGACGGCGGCAGGGCGCGGTCCGGAAGCCGGCGGGGTTGGCCGCCGTCGTGGTCGGGGCTTCCGGCTGCCGCGCCAGTCCACAACCCGGACTGGCTTGCCACCGACACCGATCGCGCCGGGTCCGTACCACGCGGGGGTGCGTCCCCGGCCGCCGTCGACACCGCCCGGACCGTCCAAGATCAGGGCGTCTCCAGGGCGTCAGGGCGTCTCCAGGGCGTCAGATGACGACCAAAGTTCACCATGAACGACCATCGACGACGGGGAGTCCGCGCAGCTCAGATCCTTGATCAACGCATTGATCTGGGGTGGGACGGACGAGTCGACCTGTACGCCGGATTCTGTCCCGTACGCGCCGGTTGCCCGGGTCGCGCAGCGGTGGCGGCCATCCATCTAGGCCTACCGTCGCCGGCAGGCTCCAGCGGCCTACCCGCAGACTCGGGCGGGCAGCCCTCGAACGCCTGCGCAGGTCGGCGTCTCGCGACACCGGCCCTCTTGGCCTTGCTCCGGGTGGGGTTTACCGAGCCATCCCGGTCACCCGGGATGCTGGTGGGCTCTTACCCCACCGTTTCACCCTTACCGGGCGTTTCACCGCCCGGCGGTCTGTTTTCTGTGGCACTGTCCCGCGGGTCGCCCCGGGTTGCCGTTAGCAACCACCCTGCCCTGTGGAGTCCGGACGTTCCTCGGCAACAGGGGACGTATCCCCCGCTGACGCGGCCGCCCGGTCGACTCGTCCGTCCGAGGATCAATCGTACGCAGCCCACGATCATTCCCCACCCGCAGGCCCGGCAGGCCACCACGACCAGCCCAGAACAGTGATCTAGAAGGATCATGGTCGATATTCCGGCCAGATCCTTCTAGATCCACCGCACGACCTACGCCCGCAGCCAGGCAACAGCCAGGCGGCTCAGGTCAGCAGATCCACCGGTGGCTGGCCCCGCTCGCCCGGCGGCAGGTGGCCGATGTCGTTAGAGCTCACCAGGGTCGGCGGAGCGTCGCTGCGCCACTGCACGATCGTCAAGCCGCAGTTGAACTGGTTCAGCCCGAGCCACCGCCAGTACGGCGCGTCCAGCGCATGCCGGACCGCCCAGCCGATCACGAAGTTGTGCGTCACCACCAGTTCGTGCCGGTCGACGTCGCCGACCCGCCCCCAGTGGTTCACCGCTGCCTGTGCCCGTACCGCGCCGGGGTCGCGCTCCTGTTCCGGGACCGCGTCGACGAAATCGGCGTACCGCTGCGGCACCGCCTGGTCGGCGCGCCCGGGAGCCGGCACCGGCGTCACGTCGGCGGCGAACCGACATTCGTGCACCGGGATCCCGGGCAGGAAAGCCGCGATCTCCTCGGCGGTCTGCGCGGCCCGCGCCGCCGGACCGTGGTGGACGGCGTCGAACGGCACAGCACGCAGACGCTGACCGAGCCGGCGCGCTTGGCGCCGGCCGAGCTCCGACAGGCCTGGGTCGGACCCGGTCTCGTCGCTGTCCTGCTCGCCGTGCCGGACCAGGTACAGCAGCGTCCGCGCCATCCGATCATCATCCCGGCCCCGTCGCCGTCAGTGGGCCCGGGCCGCAGGAGTTCGCGCACGAGTTGAAGGTCAGCAACCTTACCGGCGGCAGAGAGGGTATCTGGCCTTCAACTCGAGCGCGGATCCGGCGGAGTGGCGGTCGGCTCGGGCAGGAGAAAGCAGGCTCAGCGGTCAGCGCGGGCAGGACGAGCAGACCCGGCGGTGAGCGCGCCGAGAGCGGGTCAGCGCAGGGCGCGGGCCAGCAGCAGGACGCCGATACCGACACCGAAGGCGACGATGCCGAAGCGCAGCACGGTCGGCGGCAGCTTGCGCACCACCCGCGCGCCGACGTAGCCGCCGACGATGGCGGCCGGGGCGACCGTCACCGCCGCGACCCAGTCGACCGGGCCGAATATGGCGAACACGGCGACGGTGGTCACCCCGACCGCCGCCGACAGCAGGTTCTTCAGCGCGACGACGCCGTTGAGCGCCTCGTCGAGCACCAGGGCCAGGCCGGCGACCAGCATCACCCCGAGCGCGGCACCAAAATATCCGCCGTACGCGGCGCAGAAGAAGGTCATCGCCTGCAGTGACATCTGTTCGCGCCCGGCTGGCAGGTCGCGGGGTTCGCCGACGAGGCGCCGCAGCTGGTTCTGGAAGCCGAGCACCGCCGCCGCGCTGATCACCAGGAACGGCACGATCAGCTCGAAGGCCCGGGGCGGGGTGATCAGCAGCAGGACGCAGCCGAGGACCGCCCCGGCGACGGCGGTCGGGATGAGGCGCCACAGTCCGCGGCGGCGCGGCAGGTCGTCGCGGCTGCCGACGGTGCTGGCCACGTAGCCGGGGCAGACCGCGATCGCGTTGGTGACGTTCGCCGACACCGGCGGCAGCCCGACGGCGATCAGCGCCGGGAAGGTGATCAGCGAGCCGCCGCCGGCCGCCGCGTTGACGGTGCCGGCCGCCAGCCCGGCCCCGACCAGCAACGCGAACGCGGGAAGATCCATCCTGCGAGGCTAGCGGCGCACCGGCCGCACCAGGTCACGGTGTGGCCAGGCCAACGCCAGCAGCGGCGGCCCCGGCCTCAGTCAGGGGGCGGCGAGCCCGGCCGCAGTCAGGGGGTGGCGATGCCGGCGAGGTGGGCGGTGTCGTTGACGGTACGCACCGCCACGCCGCCGTCCGGCCAGGTGTCGATCACCGAGATGCCGGTCGGGTCGAGGTAGAGCCGGTGCAGCAACGCGTCCCCGGCACCGAGCGCGTCCCGCAGCATGATCTTCAGTGGGGAGACGTGCGAGACCACCACGACGGTCTTTCCCCGGTACGTGGTGAGCAGTTCCCGCACCACCCGACGGACCCGGCCGGCGACCTGGGCAAACGACTCCCCGCCGGGCGGGGACAGTTCGGTGGAGGCGAGCCAGGCGGTCAGCTCGGCCGGCCAGCGTTCCCGTACCTCGGCGAAGGTGCGGCCCTCCCATTCGCCGAAGTCGCACTCGATCAGGTCGGCTTCGGCGCGTACCGGCGGGTCGCCGACCTCGGCGGCGATCGCCCGCGCCGTGTCGACGCAGCGCGACAGCGGCGAGCAGACGATGACGTCGACCTTGGCCCGGATCACCGCGATCCGCGCGGCGGCGGCGGTGGCCTGCGCCGCGCCCTGCTCGGACAGCGCTACGTCGCCGCGCCCGGAGTAGCGGCTTTGCTTGTTCAGCCCGGTCTCGCCGTGCCGGACCAGGATGAGCCGGGTGGCGGTGGCGGTGGTCGGCGGCTCCCAGGAGGCGGCCGGGGCGTCGCCGGCCCCGGCGACGGCGAACATCGACGGCTGGACCTCGACGACCGACCCGACGGAAGCCGTCGGGGCTGCAGACGCAGCCGAAGCGACCGGTGCCGGCGGAGCCTTGGTGGCCTTGGCCGGTTTGCCGGCGGCCTGGTCCATCGCCTGGTTGGCCAGGGCGTCGGCGCGCTTGTTCTGCTCCCGGGGGATCCAGCTGAACCTGACCGAGTCGAACTCGCGGACCAGTGTCGCAGCCTGCGCGGCGAGCGGCCGCAGCCCCGGATTCTTGATCTGCCACCGGCCGCACATCTGCTCAACGACCAGCTTCGAGTCCATCCGTACGTCGACCGAGGTGGCGCCGATCTCGGCGGCGGCCCGCAGCCCGGCGATCAGCCCCTGGTACTCGGCGACGTTGTTGGTGGCGACGCCGAGCGCCTCGCCCCGTTCGGCGAGCACCGTGCCGGTGTCGGCGTCGAGCACCACGGCCCCGTACCCGGCGGGTCCCGGGTTGCCCCGGGCGCCCCCGTCGGCTTCGACGACGACCTTCAAGGCGGCCTTCACAGGCCCGACTCGGCGGTCCGCACCATGATGCGGCGGCAGTCCTCGCAGCGAACCACCTCGGCCGGGTCGGCCGCCTTGATCCGGCCCCGTTCGGTGGCGGACAGTTCGAGTCGGCAGCCGCCGCAGCGGCCGGCGCGCATCAGCGCGGCGGCCAGCCCACCCGAGTTTTCCCGGATCTTGTCGTAGAGGGCGACCAGGTCGGCTGGGAGGTCGCCGGCCAGCGGGGCGCGGGCGGAGGTCTTGAACTGTTCCTCGCTGGCGATCTCGGCGAGGTTGCGTTCCCGGGTCTGCTCGACCTCGGCACGCCGTTGCCGGGTGCTGTCAATGCGTCCGGTGACCTGGTCGAGCGCGGCCTGAGCGGTCTCCCGCTGTTCCATCAGCTCCAGTTCGGCGTCCTCCAGCTCGGTCTGCCGGCGGGTCAGCGACGCGAGTTCGTGCTGCAGCGCCTCCAGTTCCCGGGCCGGACCGGAGCCGGCGGCGAGCCGGGCCTGGTCCTTGTCCTTGCGGGCGCGGACCTGGTCGACGTCGCGCTCCAGCCGGGCGATGTCGCGGTCCAGGTCATCGACGGCGACCTGGGCGCGGACCCGCTCGTCCTCCAGCGCTGACAGTTCCCGCGCCAGGGCGTCCAGCTCAGCGTGCTCGGGCAGGGTCCGTCGCCGGTGGGCGAGCTGGGTGAGCGCGGTGTCGATCGCCTGCAGGTCGAGCAGGCGGCGCTGGGCTTGCGGGTCTGCCTTCACGGATGGGGCTCCTCATGGGTGGATGCGGCGGGCGCGGAACGGGCGGGTGCCGTGGCGGTGGGGCCGGCGGGTGCCGTGGCGGTGGGGGTGACGCTGGTCGCCACCCGAGCGCGGCCAGCGGACGGCGTGTGCAGCGTCCACGGGTCGGTGTCGAGGTCGGAGACTGTGGCGGCGACCCCGAGTTCGCCGGTGAGGTAGGCGGCGAGGTCGTCCAGCCAGGGGCGTTCGGTGGCCCAGTGAGCGGCGTCGAGCAGCGCCGGGCCGCCAGCGGCTGTCTGTTCGCTGACCGGGTGGTGGCGCAGGTCGGCGGTCAGGTAGGCGTCGACTCCGGCGGCGCTCGCGGCGGCCAGGTAGGAGTCACCGGCGCCGCCGCAGACCGCCACAGTGGTGACCAGGCGTCCCGGGTCACCGGCGGCCCGTACCCCCCAGGCGGTGGCCGGCAGCACCTCCGCGGCGTGCCGGGTGAGCGCGGCGAGGCTGAGCGGCTGACGCAGCGTGCCGATCCGGCCGGCGCCCTGGCCGGCGACGGCGGCGGCCGGGCTGCCGGGTGCCGCCGGCACCAGCGGTCGCAGATCGGTCAGGCCGAGCCGGTCGGCGAGCGCGTCGGAGACGCCGGGTCGGGCCACGTCGGCGTTGGTGTGCGCGGCGTACAGCGCGACGCCGGCCCGGATCAGGTCGTGGACGATCCGCCCCTTGTACGTGGTGGGGGCGACCGAGGAGACACCGCGCAGCAGCAGCGGGTGGTGGGCGATGATCATCTCGGCGCCGGCGTCGACCGCCTCGGCGACGGTTTCCGGTACGCAGTCGACGACGCACCACACGTGCCGCACCGGGGCGCCCGGTTCGCCGAGGACCAGTCCGACGCGGTCCCACTGCTCGGCCCAGGCCGGCGGGTAGCGCCGCTCGACGGCGGCGACCACCTCGGCGACCCGTACCGGTGATGCTGCAGTTGTGTCCACGGCGGCCCAGCTTACCCATCCACCCGCCGCGCTCCGGACGTTCAGGTACGGCGGCGTCCGTTCGTCTGTGGGGCATCGCGCCCGTCGGGCGCTGCGGCGTCCCGGTCAGCCGTGGGTGGTGCCGGCGGACAGCTGCTCGTCGAGGGCGTCGAGGGTGAGGTGCCAGGGGATCCGGTCGATGATCTGGTTCCCCTCACCGGGCGGCTGTAACGGCAGCACGTCGTCGCCGAGCAGCACCTGCACCCCCCAGCCGCGCAGCCGGGCGACGCTCTCCTGGAACGCCGGGTGCCCGGCGAGCGCGGTGTTGGTGAACGGCAGCGTGACGATCGGCAGACCCTTGCCCTGTGCTTCGACGACCAGTCCGAGGGCGAGGGTGTCGGTGATCCCGGCGGCCCACTTGTTGATCGTGTTGGCGGTGGCGGGGGCGACGATCATCGCGTCGGCGGGGGGTAGCACGTCCGGGTCGCCGGGGTTCTTGTAGTCGACCCGCACCGGGTGGCCGGTCTGTGCGGCCAGCGCCGGCAGGTCGACGAACTTGCGCCCGTCCGGGGTGACCACCACGCACACCGACCAGCCGCGTCGTCGGGCCAGCGTGACCAGCCTCCCGACATGTCGGGAGGCTGGGCTGCCGCAGGCGATCACGTAGAGGGTCCGGGCACCGGCCGGGGTCACACCGTCACCTCTCCGTCGATGGGTACACGTCCGTTGCGCGGGTGTCGGGTCACACGCCGACCCCCATGTGTTCGGCGAGTTCGGCGACCGGCGCCGAGGGCGTACCCCGGGTGCGGCGCAGCACGTCGGCCATGACGGCGTGGGCCACTGGCCGGCAGCGGATCTCCGCCGGGGCGAGCCGGTCGCCCTCCAGCAGCATCTCGGTGGCCTTTTCCAGCTCGCCGGACTGAGCGTAGCCGCGGGCAATGTCGAGCAGGTGGTGCGCCCGCCGTTCCGGCAGCAGGGCGCTGAAGCCCGGATCTTCCATTATCGCCTGGTGGGTCTCGACCGCTGCCCGGCCCTCGCCGAGCTCCACGGCGGCCGCCGCCCGGTGCAGTTGCACGTTGGTCGGGCCGAAGCAGGTCCAGTAGTGGTTGCGGTTCTCGCCGAGCGCCCGCGCCGCGTCGTCGGCGCCGTTGACCAGGTCCCGGACGGTGGCGCTGTCGCCGAGCCGAGCGGCGGCCATCGCGCCCTGCAGCAGCAGCAGGCCGTAGACGGACAGCTGCTCCGGGGTGCTGCTGCGGCTGTCCGCCGGGGCGAGCCCGTTGGCGATGTTCACGTTCACCTCCAGGGCCGCTCGGGACCGGCCGAGGGCCAGCAGTGCGTTGCCGACCCGGCAGGTCGCCACCCCGGTCAGCAGCCGGTCACCGGCCCGGTGCGACACCGCGATCGACCGGTCGGCGGCCAGCCAGGCGAGGTCGTACTCGCCGAGCTTGCGCAGCGTGGACGAGGCGATCTGGTAGAGCTGGCCGAGCAGACTCGCCGCCTGCTGCGCGTTGTCGTCGTCACCGGTGTAGTGGGCGTCGGCGGCCTGCGCGTCGCGCAGCAGCCGGGGCAGCGCCCGGGCCAGCACCCCGTACTTGGCGTGCTGGAAGGTCAGCCAGGCATGGTTGGTGGCCTTGTGCATCTCGGCGAGCTGCGGCGCGTCGTTCGCGGGTCGGAACAGAGTGCTGATCGAGTCGTAGCGTTCCAGTGCGGCCCGGATCTCCTCCACCTCCACCTGGTCGATGCAGGTGACGCTCTCCGGCCGCCGCTCCGGGTCCTTGCCGAGCAGCAGTTGCGCGTCGAGCTGTAGCACGTCGGCGATCTCGTGGATCACCGAGAACTTGTCCAGCCGGCGCACCCCCCGTTCGACCTTGTCCACCCAGCTCTTGGATTTTCCGAGCCGATCGGCGAACACCTGTTGGGACATTCTGCGCCGGCCACGCCAGTAGGCGACCCGCCGACCGATGGGTAACTCTTCCACGCTCATGTTCCCCCTCGCGGTGCCGGGCACTTCGGAGCCGGCAAATGTGCTGGTCGATGCGGCATCCCCCCGGACACCGGGACCACTGACCGTGCTCATCGCACAGGCAGTGCGTTAGGTCCATCACAGATGGTCGTAGTTTTCGATGCAAGTTGCAAAGGGTTGGCAGCCGAAAAGTTCCGGCGTGTCGCCGCGGCGTCCCCCGCCCGGGCACGCCGGATCCGGCTGCCCTCACCCGACCGGTCGGACCCGACGAGTGGTCCGGGCGGCACCCAGATGCCTTGGAGGAATGTCGATCATGCGGTGGACGGTCCAACCGCCTTTCGTCCGCCTGCGGCTCCGCCGCGGCGCGCTGCGCTACGCCAGACACGGCTGGCCGGTGACGCCAGGGGCGTACCTGCACCAGGGGCGCTTCCGGTGTGACCGCCCCGGCTGTCCCACCACGGGCTGCCACCCGGCGTTGCAGCACTGGGAGCGGGACGCCAGTGATCAGCGCGACCGGGTCGGCTCGTGGTGGCGTCAGCAGCCGCACACCGTCCTGCTGGCCACCGGACACGCGTTCGACGTGCTCGACGTGCCGGCCCGGCTCGGCCTGCGGACGCTGTGCACGCTGCGGCTGCGCGGCGGAGCGGCGGCACCCGGCCGGGGCCAGCTGCGCGGCCCGGTCGCGGTCACCCCGACCGGGCGGTGGATGTTCCTGGTTCGCCCGGGTGACGCGCTGCGCCCGGAGCTGGCCGATTCGCTGGACGTCATCCAGCACGGGCCGGGCTCCTGGATTCCCGCCCCGCCGACGGTGCTGCCGCAGGGGCCGGTCCGCTGGGCGGTCGATCCGGACGAGGTCGGCTGGCGGCTACCGGACTCGTACGCCGTACAACGGATCATCGTCGACTCCCGGGAACACGCCGCCGCGCCACCCAGGCTGCCGCAGCCCCGCAGCGCGCCGGTCGGGCCGCTGCCGGGTGCCGTGCCGCTCACCGTCCCGGTCGTCCCGGCGGCGACGGTCTTCGTCCCCCGGCAGACGTCCACCCTGCGCCGGGCGTTGTGACCTTCCCAGTGGTCACCTGCGGGTGACTCCGCCTACCCGGGTGCTCACCCGGGTAGGCGGATCTTCCCGGCTGCCGCCGGCCCGGGACCTCACGGTCCCGGGCCGGCGGCCGTCCTGTTTGCCGGTTGAGGCGCAAGCTGCGGGACCGGGCTGCGTGAGCGGCGGGCGATTGGGTAATGCCCCGATGGCCGTTCGGTACGCATCGTTCGGTACGCATCGTTCGGTAGGCACAGCGCGTGCCGCACCACGCCACCAAAGCCACCACGCCACGGCCGTCGGGACGTTCGGAGGGAAGGCACGCCATGCTCAGCAGGGAGGATCAACGCCGGTTCGACCAGATCGCCCGCCATCTGCGGACGACCGATCCGGACTTCGTCGCCCGCCTGGGCGATCAGGCCGCCAACCGGCGGAACCGGGCGGCGATCATCGCCAGTGTGCTGCTCTGGGCGGTGGTGCCGCTGCTCGCCCTGTTCGGCGGCTGGATCGCCGCGTCGATCTGCACGGTGGCGCTCACCGCCGCGGGAGTCCTCGCGCTGCGGGCCCGCCGCTGGTAGCCCCGACCGCAGCGGCAGCCCACGTCAGTCGTCGGCCGGCGCGGGTTCGGCGAACCGCCGGTAGGCCCGGCCCAGCACTGTCGCCAGGCCCGGGCCGCCGATCACCGGTGACGGCGCCCCGAGCTGGCGCAGCAGCAGGTCGGCACGGGCCGACAGGACCGGCTCGCGGTCCGGCAGCGGCACCGGCGCCCGCCAGAATCCGGCGTCCGACGCGGCGACGGGTTCGGACAGGCCGGCCAGCGCCGGGCCGGCACCGACCCGGGACGTCACCGGCGGCGTGTCGGAGTCGGTGGACGGCGAGCCAGTCTCGACGAAGGGCGCACCGGCGGACGCCGCACCGTCGACGGACGGCGCACCGTCGACGGACGGCGCACCGTCGACGGACGGCGCACCGTCGACGGACGGCGCACCGTCACCACCGCCCCGGGCGAGCCGCAGCTGACGCAGCAGGGCGGCCCGGTCCCGTCCCCGCCAGTGCAGGATCTGGAACGGGTCGGTGTCGAACTCCTCGGCCAGCAGATAGCAGGTGGCGGCCAGGTGCTTGCACGGCACCGCCGCGTCCGGGCAGCTGCAGCTCATCGCCAACTCGTCGACGCCGGCCGGGAACAGTGGTGCCCCGGCGGCGACGAACACCTCCTCCAGCTCCGGCGGCAGGTCGCCGGCGAGCAGCCGGGCACTATACAGCGCCTGGCCGGCCAAGGTGTTCTCGATCCGCCGCCACACCGCGTCACCGTAGCGCCGCAGCTCGATCCGCGCCTGGTACGGCCGGGGCCGGGATCCCTGCACCTGGGCGCTCACCACGCCAGGTGCCACGGTCAGGGCGAGCACCTGCCCGGCCCGGGCGTAGGAGCGGCCCCGGGTGAGCCGGGTGCCCAACGCGAACGACTCCAGCACGTCGACGAAGCGGCGCGACCACCAGGACTGTCCGATCGCGCCCCGGGTGCTGCGGGCGCGCAGCCCGCCGTCGACCCGCCGGGGCCGGCCGTAGTCCTCGAACCGGCTCATTCGACCACCGCCCCGGCCTCCAACGTGAACAGCTCCCGCAGCTGCGCGGTGGACAGCTCGGTCAGCCACTGCTCACCGCTGCCGACGACGGTCGCGGCGAGGCCACGCTTGTCCGTCACCATCGCCGCGATCTTCTCCTCCACGGTGCCGGCGCAGACGAACTTACGGACCTGCACCGCCCGCCGCTGCCCGATCCGGAACGCCCGGTCGGTGGCCTGGTCCTCCACCGCCGGGTTCCACCACCGGTCCACGTGCACCACGTGGTTGGCGGCGGTCAGGGTCAGCCCGGTGCCGCCGGCCTTCAACGACAGGACGAACAGCGGCGGCCCGGCCCGACCACCGCCGCCGTCGGCATGGCCGGCCTGGAACCGGGCGACCAGGTCGTCACGGTCCGCCTTGGCCAGACCGCCGTGCAGGAACAGCACCTCCCGACCTGTGTACGCCGACAGGTACCCGCGCAGCATCGCGCCGAACTCGGCGTACTGGGTGAACAGCAGCGCCTTCTCCCCCGCCGCCAGCACCTCGTCGAGGATCCCGGTGAGCCGGGCGAGTTTGCCGGAGCGGCCGGGCAGGTGCGAGCCGTCGCGCAGGAACTGCGCCGGATGGTTGCAGATCTGCTTGAGCTTGGTCATGGTGGCCAGCACCAGGCCGCGCCGCTCGACGCCGTCGCTGGACTCGATCCGCCCCATCATGTCGTCGACCACCGCCTGGTAGAGCGACGCCTGTTCGGCGGTGAGGTGGCACAGCACCTCCATCTCCAGCTTCGCCGGCAGGTCAGAGATGATCGAGGTGTCGGTCTTGAGCCGGCGCAGCACGAACGGGCCGGTGATCCGGCGCAGCCGCTGCGCGGCCTCGGCGTCGCCGTGGCGTTCCACCGGTTCGGCGTACCGGCGGCGGAACGTGGCCGCGCCGCCGAGCAGGCCCGGATTAGCGAACTCCATGATCGACCACAGGTCGGCGAGGCGGTTCTCCACCGGTGTACCGGTGATCGCGACCCGGTGCCGGGCGGGCAGTGACCGGATCGCGACGGCCTGGCGGGTCGCCGCGTTCTTGATCGCCTGGGCCTCGTCGACCATGATCCGGTGCCAGCCGACCCCGGCCAGGTCAACGGCGTCCCGGGCGGCCACCGCGTAGGTGGTGACCACCAGCCGGGCGCCGGTCACCGCAGCGACGAACTCCGGGCCGCGGGGCCGGTCGGTGCCGTGGTGCATGTGCACCGTCAGGTCCGGCACGAACCGGGCCGCCTCCCGCTGCCAGTTGCCGACCAGTGACATCGGACAGACCAGCAGCGTCGGACCGGCGTCGGGTGCGTCGGCGGCGAGCAGGGCGAGCAGCTGTACGGTCTTGCCGAGTCCCATGTCGTCGGCGAGCACCCCGCCGAGTCCCAGCGAATCCAGGAACCGCAGCCAGGCCAGCCCCCGCTGCTGGTACGGACGCAGCCGCCCCCGGAAACCGGCCGGCTCGGCCACCGGGGTGAGCCGGCGCTCCACCTCACCGCTGAGCAGGTCACCGAGCGCCCCGGTGGCGTCGATGCCCAGCACCGGCAGCCCCACGCCGCCGTCGTCGTCGCCGAGGGCGACCCGCAGCAGGTCCATGACGGTCAGCGCACCACCGGAGCGCAGCAGCGCCAACCCGGCAGCGATCCGCTTCGGGTCGACCTCCACCCATTCGCCGCGCACCCGCACCAGCGGTGTCTTGGCCCGGGCCAGATCGCGCAGCTCCTGCTCGGTCAGCGGCTGATCACCGAGGGCCACCTCCCACTCGTAGTCCACCAGGTCGGGCAGGCCGAACCGGCGGTCGACGGCGACAGTGCCCGGCGCGGTCGGGGTTCCCGCCCGCAGCCGGGCACCGAGCCGGGCCGCCGGCCGCTGCCACCAGGAGGGCAGCAGCACGCCGAACCCGGCGGCGTGCAGGGTCGGTGCTCCGTCACGCAGGAACCGGTGCGCACCGGTGACGTCCAGGTCGACGCCGTCGGGGGTGGCGGTACGCAGCGCGTCGTCGATCGCCGGCCAGAGCCGGCTGGCCCGACCCAGCTCGGCCAGCAGCGTCTCCTGCGGGTCGGCGGTGTGCCGGGTCAGCGGTTGGAGCTGCCGGCCGACGCGCCAGATCGCCGCCGCGTCGACCAGCAGGCTCGGCTCGGCGGTGGCCTGCAGTGCGAACTCCAGCCGCCACCCGTCGGCACCGTCGACGAGACCGGCCGACCCGTCGGCGGCCGGCTCCTCAGTGGCGGGGGCGGGTTCGCGCAGCCGGAACAGGGCCCGCACTGGACCGCCGGCCGCGTCCCGCTGCCAGTGCTCCAGCTCGGCGGCGAGGGTGTCGAGCGCCGCGACCGGGGCGGTGAAGTCCCGCCGGGGCCCGGTCAACGCGGTCAGCCAGGCGTCGCGGGCGGCCAACGGCCCGGACCGGGCCCGGCCCTCGGCCAGCCGTACGCCGTGCAGCGCGGCACGGGCGGCGGCGTCGGTCAACGCGTCGAACGCTTCGGCGACGCGCCGGTGTCCGGTGCCGGGCGCCCCGGCGGCCAGGGCCGCCGCCGGGGTGGCCAGCGTCAGCGACCGGGCCCACCGCTGGTCGGCACCGGTCAGCAGCGGCAGCCAGCAGGCGGTGGCCGACCCGGGTGCCGGGCCGGGCCGGACGGCGGGCAGCACCCGGCCCCGGGCGACCAGTTCGGCGGCGAACCCGGCGAGCAGCGCCAGGTGGCGTACCCCGGCACCGATCACCAGCCCGCCCGGCAGACCGTCGGCCGCCGCGACGCCGCCGGGCAGACCGTCGGCCGGTGCGACGTCGGCCGCCGGATCGACGTCGTGCAGGGTGCAGAGCACCGACAACGCCTCGTCGGCGTCGAACTCCAAGGTGGACACCAGCCAGTCGGCGTGGCCGCCGTCGCGGGCCAGCCCGGTGGTCGGCGCGTCGGACTGGGTACGGACCAGCTCCGGTGACTCGACCGGAGCACCGGCGACGGTCGGCAGCCGGACCGCCGTACTGCCGGTGGCCGCCTTGACCGCCACCGGCCCGAGCAGTGGGCTCAGCGCGGCGACCAGGGCCTCGTGTCCGGCGGCGAACGGGTGCGGTCGGCGGCGCGGCGGTCGCCCCGGCCGCCGGGGCGGCGCCGACGGTAACGTCGAGTCCTCGGCCCAGACGGCGAGCCGACCGTCGGGGCCGAGCAGCCCCTGCACCACCAGCACAGCCACTCCTTCGCCGTCGGCACCTGCGCCGATGGTACGGGTGGTCCGACTGGTGCGGCCGACGCCACGGCCGAGGTGGTCAGCCGTGCCAGGAGCGCCACAGGGCAGCGTACGCGCCGTCGGCGGCGATCAACTCGTCGTGGCTGCCCTGCTCGGTGATCCGGCCCTGGTCCAGTACCGCCACCCGGTCTGCGTCGTGGGCCGAGTTCAGCCGGTGTGCGATGGCAATGACGGTCCGCCCGGCCAGTACCGCCGCCAACGCCTGCTCGGTCCGGCGGGCGGTGGTCGGGTCCAGGGCCGCGGTCGCCTCGTCCAGGATCAGGATGTCCGGATCGGCGAGCACCAGCCTGGCGAGCGCCACCTGCTGGGCGTACGCGGCCGGCAGGTCGAGCGCGCCGTCGCCGAGCAAGGTGTCCAGGTCGGCGGGCAGGTCGGCGTACCAGTCGGCACCGACGGTGACCAACGCGGAGCGCAACGTCTCGTCGGACGCCTCGGGGGCGGCGAACCGCAGGTTGTCGCGCAGCGTACCGATGAAGACGTGGTGTTCCTGGGTGACCAGGGCGATCCGGCGACGCCGCTGCGCCGGGTCGAGGTCGATGACCGGGCAGCCGCCGAGGAGCACCGCGCCGTCGCGGGGCACCTCGATGCCGGCGACCAGCCGGGCCAGGGTGGACTTGCCTGCCCCGGACGGGCCGACGATCGCCAGCCGCTGCCCGGCGGCCACCGTCAGGTCGATGCCGCACAGCACGTCGACGCCGCCGCCGTAGCCGAAGGTCAGACCGGTCACCCGCACCTCACGGCCGGTCGGCGTCGCACCCCGGCCGCGCGGCTCCGGCGGCACCTGCCCGACGCCGAGCACCCGGGCGTACGACGCCAGCCCGCGCTGGGCCTGTTCGATCCACTGCAGGATGGTGTCCATCGGGTCGACGGCCTGCTGCAGGTAGAGTGCGGCCGCGACCACCGCCCCGAGGGTGACGGCGTCCCGGTGCAGCAGCAGCCCGCCGACCAGCAACGCGGCGCCGACCGGCAACGCGACGCTGGCCTCGGCCACCGGGAAGTACACCGAACGCAGGGCGAGGGTGGCCCGCCGGGCAGCCCACAGGTCGGCGATCCGCGCGCGGCCCGCGCGGATCCGTTCGTCGCCCAGCCGCAGCGCCTCCACGGTACGGGCGCCGTCGGCAGTGGTGGTCAACGTGTCGGTCAACGCGGCCATCGCCGCGCCCTCGGTCAGGTAGGCCGGCCGGGCCCGACGCAGATACCACCGGGTCACCGCCAGGATCGACGGCAGTCCGATCAGGCCGGCCAGGCCCAGCAGCGGATGCAGCCAGAACACCGCGCCGAAGAGCAGGCCCAGCTGTGCGGTGGCGATCACCACCACCGGCACCACATCGCGGACCATCGTGCCGACCGTGGCGACGTCGCTGGAGCTGCGGGTGGCGAGGTCGCCGGTGCCGGCCCGTTCCACCACCGACACCGGTAGCCCGAGGACGCGGTGCACGAAGTCCTCGCGGAGCCGGGCGACCGCCCGTTCACCGAAGCGCAGCCCGACGTACCGGGCGAAGCGGGTGAGCAGCCCTTGCAGCAGGACGAAGCCGACCAGTGCCGCCGCCAGCCGGTCGACCGCGGCCACCGACGCGCCGACGGTGACCACGTCGACGATCCGGCCGAGCAGCCACGGCCCGGCCAGACCGGCCAGGGCCGCGCCGACGTGCAGCACCAGGATGCCGGCGACCACCCAGCGTTGCTGGCCGAGCAGGTCACCGGTCGCCCGCCGGACGGCACCCGGATCGGCCACCGGCAGTCGACCGGCCGACGGCCCGGTGGTGGCCGGCGCGCCCGCTGGCCCGGAGGCGGTCACGGTTGCCCCGCCCCGGGCGACGACCCGCCGGCCGGGCCTGCGACGTCAGCCAGCTCGCCGCCCCGGGCGACCAGCGCCCGGTAGCCCGGGTCGCCGGCCAGCAGGTCGGCGTGGCTACCGGTCCCGACGACCCGACCGCCCCGCAGGTACGTCACCGTGTCGGTGGCCGCGAGCAGCAGCGGGGACGTGGTGATCAGCACCGTGGTCCGGCCGGCCCGCGCGGTGCGCAGACGGTCGGCGACCCGCGCCTCGGTGTGTGCGTCGACCGCCGAGGTCGGCTCGATCAGGATCAGCATCTCCGGCTCCACCAGCAACGCCCGGGCCAGCCGGACCCGCTGCCGCTGACCGCCGGAGAGGGTACGGGCGCGGCTGCCGATCTGCGTCGCCAGTCCGTCCGGCAGCGACGTCACGACGTCGTCGGCGGACGCGACCCGGAGCGCCGCCCGCACCTGTCGGTCACCGGCCGCGTCCGGCTCGCCGGCCCGCGCACCCTGCAGGATCTGCCGCAGCGTGCCGGCGAACAGGTACGCGTCGTGGTCGGCGACCAGGATCCGGGCCCGCACCTCGTCGAGTGCGACCGCGCCCAGCGGCACCGCGCCCCAGGTCACCCCGGACCGGCGGAACCGGCCCAGCCGGTCGGCCAGGGCCTGCCCGTCGCCCGGGTCGTCGGTCGCCACCCCGATGATCCGGCCGGCCGGCACGGTGAATCCGCTGTCGGGGTCGTGCAGGTCGGCCGGCTGCGGCGGAGCGGCGGAGGTGTGCCGCGCCGGCAGGTTGGTCACCGGGTCGGGGGTGAGCCGCAGCAGGGCCACGATCCGGCGGGCCGCGACCCGGCCCCGGATGAACTGGTAGCTGCCCTCCTGCAGGAACCAGACCGGGACGGTCAGCGCGGCCACGTACCCGTAGACGGCGACCAGCTCCCCGATGGTGATCTCGTCGGCGACCGCCATCCGGGCGGAGAGCCACACCACGGCGGCGAGGAACAGCCCGGGGACGGTGACGGTGAGCGCCTCGATCCAGCTGTTCACCGCCGCGACCCGGTAGCCGTGCCCACGCAGCCGCTGTGAGTGGGCCACGTAGCGGTCGGCGAACAGGGACCGACCGCCGACCCCGGCCAGCACCCGCAGCCCGGCGACGATGTCACCGGCACGGGCGGTGAGCTGGCCCTGTTCCCGCCGATAGGTCTGCTCGGCCCGGTCCAACCGGCGCAGCAGCGGGCCGAGCAGCGCCGCGACCACCGGCACGCCGATCAGGATGACCGCTGCGAGCACCGGCGAGACCGTCCAGAGCAGGACCGCGACCACCAGGTACGCCAGCACCGCGCCGACGCCCGGCCCGGTCAGGGTGAGCACGTGCGAGGTGTGGGTGATGTCGGTGCCGCCGACGGTGGCCACCTCGCCGGTGGCGAGCCGGCTGGGCAGGACCGCGCCGATGCGCGCCAGCTGCCGCGACAGCACCCCGGCGGACCGGGCGGTGGCGTCCTCGCGGATGTAGGTCATCGTGCGGTGCCGAAACACACCGACCACGGAGATCAGCACCCCGGCGGCCAGGACGGCACCGACCCACCATGCCAGTACGGCCCACCGGCCGGGGCGCAGTCCGTCGTCGATCGCCCGGGCCACCAGGTACGGCCGGCCGGCCAGACCGACCATCCAGACCGTACTGAGTAGGGCACCGCGCAGCACCCGCCACGGTTGGCGACACACCAGCCACCACAGGTAGCGCACCGGCCCCCGGATCTCGGGACTACCCGGATCGGGGTGGGGGATCAACGGCGGCACCCGCCCAGGCTAAAACGTCCCAACTCGCGCCGCCGACGCATTTTCCCCCATCTGCCGGCTGTGTCGTCGGTCACCGGCACCGCTGAGCTGGGCCGCGCCGCGACCGGGCAGCTGGCACCGGTCGGGCAGGATCGCGGCAGTCCGACGATTCGATCATGGGGGTGGGCCGACCATGGGATGGTCCTGGCTGGTGTGGCCGGTCGGGCTGCCGTGCTGATGGCCGCCGGATACTCACGGCGACGCTGCCCCGACGTCGGGCGCCCAGCGCGCCCGGCGCGTCTGCTGGTCGACGGCGAGATCCGCGATCGACGCGGCCACGGTCAGCCGCGACGCAGCGCCCCGGCCGGTCGCCGAGGCGGAGCAGCTGCTCACCCGGGCGCAGAACCTCGCCGCCGCCGTGCTCGGCCAGCAGATCATCGACCTGCACCGCCGGTGCGCGCGGGCGCAACGAGGCGCGGCCGGCGGCAACCAAGACGCGGTCGGTGGCACCGGGGAGCGAGGTGACTTCGTCCGGCGGTACCGTCGACTCACCATGGACTACACCGACCTGCTTGCCGACATCGTCGCCGCCGACCGGGCCGACCGGCCGGACGTCGACCGGCTCACCGAGCGGCTGGAGCAGTTGATCGGACGTGGCCGCGAGCTGGCCGACTCGCTCGCCGTACCGGGGAACTGAGCGGATGCGCGGAGCGCGGCCGGCGGCCGGCGGCGGCCGGTGGGTGGAGATCTCCCCGGAGCGTCTGCGGGGCTGGCTGGACGGCTTCTACGGCCGGCACGACGGCGCCGCCGAGGACAGCCTGACCCTGACCGGGGCCAGCAACGGCGACACGGCGACCCTGCACCCGCCGCCCGGCTTCGACGGGATCAACGACGTCGACGGTCTGCTCACCGCACTGATCCGGCCGCCGCGCATCGGCCTGCTGCTGGCCCGCAAGGGTGCGGTGGCGGCCGGTGTCGTCGACGGCACCGCCGTCGTCGTGTCCAAGGTGGAGCGGCACTATGTGCAGGGACGCACCGCCGCCGGCGGGCAATCACAGCAGCGGTACGCCCGGCGGCGCGACAACCAGGCGACGGCGGCGGCCAACCGGGCCGCCGACGTCGTGGCCCGGGTGCTGCTGCCGTACGGCACCGCCGACGCCGAGGAGCCGATCGGCGCACTGGTCTGCGGCGGCGACCGGTTGATGGTCGACGCGGTCCTCGCCGACCGGCGGCTGGCACCGTTGCTGCCGCTGCGCCACCCGCACCTGCTGGACTGCCCCGAGCCACGGCTCGCCGTACTGCAGGACGCCGCAGTCGCCGCCCGCCGAGTCCGCATCCACCTGGTGCCGTAAGCCGGACGCCGCCCGCTCGTCGCCCACAATGGCCGTTGCGCCGAACGTACCTCGCCGACCGCCACGTCGGGCGGCAACCTGGGACATTTACCAGGGTCTACATCCATTGGTCCCGTCCGGTAACACTTTTCCACCAGGATCGGGTGACGACCCGACTACAGAAGGCGTGCCCGACGATGACTGTGACGAGCCGACCGACCACCGACCCGCCGGTCGGGGAACGCGCCGACCAGACCGGCCGGACCGACTGGCACGGGTTCATCCGGCTGGCCCGGCTGCGCTTCCTGCTCTACAACCTGCTCCCGGTGGGGCTCGCGGTGGCGGTCTCGGTGCACCAGGGCTATCCGCTGCACCTCGGCTGGTACGTCCTGGCGCAACTGTTCGCCTGGACGGTCCACCTGATGACGCACTACTGCAACGAGTACTTCGACCTCGCGGCCGACCGGGCCAACGTCTACTTCACCCCGTGGACCGGCGGCAGCCGGGCACTCGTCGACGGGCTGGTGCCACCGGTGGTGGCGTTGGGCACCGCATTCGTCCTGGCCGCCGTGGCACAGTTGATGATCGTCGCGATGCCGGACTGGCCGACCCGGTTGGCCGCCACCGCCGCCGTCGTGCTGGCCTGGTTCTACACCGCGCCGCCCGGCCGGTTCAACTACCGCGGCCTGGGTGAGGTGACCGTCGCGGCGATCCTCAACGGGCTGTGGCCGATTGTCGCTGTGCTGCTGCAGACCGGCACCGTGCCGGTCCTGCTGCTGGTGGTCCTCGCTCCGACCGCGCTGCTGCAGACCGTACGGATGATGGTGATGAACCTCGGCGACCGCCGCTCCGACAAGCAGGTCGGCAAGCGCACGATCCCGGTCATCATCGGCTACGGCCGGGCGGTACGCGTCATCGTCACCGCCCAACCGGTCGCCTACGCCGCGCTGACCGGCTCCGCCCTCGCCGGCTGGGTACCCTGGCTGGTCTGGGCACCGATGACGGCGACCGCGGCGATCTCCGGCTGGCTGGTGCTGCGGCTGTGCCGGGGCGACATGCGCGACCTCGACCCGCGACGGATGACCCCGGTGGTCTTCTGGGCCTCCAACCACGTCTCGCTGATCGTCGGCGCGGCGATGCTCGGCGTCCTGCTCGACGCGGCCCGCACCGGCGCCGACGGCGGCGCGCTCACCCTGCTCGGCGCGGTCCTCGCCGGATACGTGGGCCTGTTCGCCCACCGGCTGTGGCTGGTCGGGCGGACCCGCCCGACCAGCGCCCCGGCCGACCGCCGCTGATCACAGCGGCTGGGGCACCAGCCGGTCCGGCACCGCCCCCGGGGCCGTGCCGGTGCCGGCGGTGGCCGCCGGGGTGCCGACCGCGTCCGTCGCGGTGCCGGCGGCGACCGGCCCGGCCGACGGCCCGACAGCCAGCAACTCGTTGAGCACCTGGATGGCACCGGTGATCCGCAGCAGGGTCTGCTGGATGTCGGCCCGCCGGGCCTCCACCTCGGCGAGCATCTGCTGACCGGCCCGCAACTCGGCCTCCAGCTCGGCGACCCGCTGCTCCACTTGCTCCCGCATACCTGATCCGTCCCGTCGTGGGTCGTCTGTCACTGGTCGGAGATTTCGAACTGCCAGAAGGTCTTCGTGTGCGAGGCGACCGGCTGCCCCGGGATCCAGGTGAGGGCGTACCGGTACGGGCTGTCGCCACGCTTCTGGCCACTGTCCCAGATGTAGCTGTCGTAGTAGGTGTTGCGCAGCTTGCAGACCAGCTCGTTGTCAGCCAGCTTCCTCAGGATCCTCAGCTCACGCTCACCGACGACGACGTCACCGATACGCACCGTCTGCGCGGTCACCTGCCCGGCGTGGATGCTACGGGGCTCGCCGTCAGCGGCCCGGAAGTGAAAACCGGCCGGGTCCACTTCGAGCTGGTACGCGTACCGGCCGCCGTGGTGGAACCGGATGGCGAGCGTCGTGGGCGACACGGTCGGCGGGGTCGTGTCGGCCTGCTGCAACTCCAGGAAGACGAGCTTCCGTCCCGGCTGGACCTCGCCCGCCTCCCGGCGCAACAGCAGATGCCGGTGCTCGGCCCGGACCGCCAGCTGATGCCCGGCGACGGCGACGGTGCCGACCCCGATCTGGCCGGCCGTGTTGATGTTGAGTCGGGCAGCCTGGTTGGTGACCAGCGTCAACGCGCTCGCCGTCCCGGTCCCCACGATCATCCCCGCCGGCGCACCGAACATCCCCGCGTCGTGCGCCATCGCCCAACCGTCCACCTTCGCCGTACGTACCGACAGCTTGGTGCTCCCGGTACCGACCACATCGACCACCCGCCCCCAACCGAATGCGCCCGACAGATCGGCGGTACCGATGCCGACGTGCCCGGCGGCGTTGATACTCAGCCGGGCGGCCTGACCGGTGACGAGGGTCAGCGGGCTGCCGGTCGCGGTGCCGACGACCATCCCCGGCGGCGCACCGAACACGCCCCCGTCGTGCGCCGTCACCCGACCGTCCACGTTCGCCGTACGTACCGACAGCCTGGTGCTCCCGGTACCGACCACATCGACCACCCGCCCCCAACCGGCGGTGTCCCGCGGGTCGGCGGTGCCCACGCCGACATGTCCGTCGGTGCCGATGAAGAGCCTGGTCGTTCCGTCCGCGTCCGATTCGTGGGTTCGCACGTGCAGGCCGCGTCCGGCCGCTGACCGTCCGTCGTACTCCACGGAGAATCCCTGGTTGGTCGCGCCGGCCCAGAACCGGACCCCGCTGCGGTGCTGGTCGTCGGCGGCGACCCGGAACGTCAGATGCCGGTCCTGGTGATCGAAGTCGCCCACGTCGAGACCGGTGCCGGCGGCGACACCGACACCGATGCCGCCCGTCATCGACAGACTGGACAGCTCGGCGGTGGTGCCGTGCACCGCGACGTCGCCGTTGTCGGCCACCGTGATTCGACCGAGCAGCACCGTCGGCCCGTCCAGATCGGGCTCCGCCTCGGCGGGAGCGACCGCCGTCGTCCCGTTCGGGGCGACCACCACCACCTTCGGACGTTCCTCCCAACGCCGGGCGCCGACACCGCCGTCCCCGGTCTGTCCCACGTCCGTCGCGGACTCCTGGTAGGCCAGGCGTACCTCGACGTTCTGCTGGTTGGCGAATGCCGTACCCAGCGGCAGTTCGGCGGCGGCTGCCAGGACGAGGTGCCGGCCCAGGGCGTCGACCGCCATCCCCGCGGACACCGTGACCCGGAACGGCTCGTCCGCGGCGGCCAGGCCCAGGCCCTCGCTGACGCCGGTGAGCCGCAGCAGCCGGCTCTGCCGACGCTCACGGTCCAGGTGGAACCTCTGCTCGTCGATGAAGTCCTGGTCCTCCAGGAACTGCCCGTCGAAGAAGCGGACACGCTTCGAGACGACGTCAGGTTGGGTGTAGTCCGCCATCGGACCTCCTCCGGTTTCAGGTCGAGTCGCGCGTGCCGAGCAACGTGTTGCGGTTGAGGACGAGCCGCTCCGGCTTGCCGCCTTCGCGTTCCTTCAGCTCCTCGGAGACCAGCCGCATCGTGGGCACCACGACCTTGAGCGCGTAGAACGTGTGGGCCGGCTTCTCCCGGTCGATGATCGCCCGTGCGGTCTCCTGCACCCTGCGCAACTCGTCGCCGTCGGCGGCGCCGAGAGTCAGCTGTACCTGGAAGTAGTGGGCGGGTGTGTCGTACCCGTCCAGGATCACCACGTCCTCCCGGGTCACCTGGTCGGCCAACGGGCGCAGGTAGATCTCCAGCATCCGGCGCAGCCCGGCCAGGGTCCCCCGCTGCCGGTACAACGGCACGACCTCCCGGATAAAGCCGCGTTTGGTGTCCACGTCCCAGTCCGCGCGAAGGCTCAACGCCACCCAGCCGGCCAGCCACGGCAGGAAGTCCTCACCGGTGTGCACCGGATCGATGTAGTCGGCCGAACGTCCGATGGTCTGTTCCAGACCCTCGACGTCGTCGCGGCCGGTCAGGATCGCCTCGAAGGCCAGCAGGAACCGGCCGGCGAACGGGTCCTCCCGGAACATCACCGGGAGATGATCGAGGTACCGGCTCATCGTGCGCCCTCCCCGCCGGGCGGGTAGGTCCGGCCGTAGCCGTCGTAGCCGACCAGGTCCAGGCGGGCCAGCCGGGGCAGTTGGTGCACGTCCAGCGCGACGCTGCCCCCCGTGTCACCGGCACCGACGCCACCACCGGCGCCGACCAGGGCGAGCTGGACGTTCTCGATGTAGTCGAGCAGGGGTGACTGCTCGAGTACCGCATACACCTCGGACGGGTGGACTCCCTGTCCGAAGGGCCAGCCGGTGCCGCCGGTACCGCCGGTGAACGGGTCGTAGAACCGGTGCAGCCGGGCCCGAGCGTCGGCGAGCGCCTCGGTCGGCGGAGCATCCTCGCGCAATGCCAGATCGGCCGAGATCCCGATGTCGACGTACTGCGGGCCGACGACATGGTGACGTACGGTCAGCAGCCGACGCGGGGCCAGGAAGTCGTGCAGTTCGGTGGTCAGCTCCTCGGTCGGCACCGGATGGGTGTCGGTCTCCGTACCCGGCGCCGGGACGACGACGACGCTGACGTGTGCCGGGGCGACAGCGGCCGGATCCGTACCGGCGAGGTCACGACCCGCCACGCACCGGACCCGCCGCACCCGGTCCGGCCCGGCGGGCTGTCGCTGCGCCGGCCATACCGTGCCGACCAGGTACTCGTAGTCGTCCGCGGTCGCGGCCCGGTAGCGCTCATGCAGGTCGGCCAGGCTCTGCCGGACGGCGGCGTCGAGCCCACCGGTGGTCGGAGGTGTCCACTCCGGGCCGTTGAGCAGCTGCAGGAAGTTCCGGGTGTGGCTCTGCGGAATCTGGTTGACCTGGTACAGCTGCATCTCGGTCAACCAGGCCAGCATCTCGACCAGGATGACGCCGGGGTCGCTGGGGTTGTGATCGGTCCACTCCGGCAGCAGGACCGGGATGAGCGACCGTGCCTCGCCGACGAGGTCGTCGTAGTCGCGGTCGTCGAGGTTCGGCAACGGAATCGGCACGGCGGTCCTCACGCTGGAAGGGTCACGGTGATCTGGTGTCGCCCGGAATAGACCAGCGCACGTGCCAGCCACCGGGTCAGGTCCGCGGCAACCGGCTCGGCCGCGCCCTGCGCCAGCGAACGGCCGAGGACCGCCGCCAACCGCTCGCCGAGCGACTCGGACCGGGCCACCTGCACCACCTCGAGTTCGCGGACATGGTCGACCCCGTCGACTGCTGTGACCGCCGCGTACATGTCCGAACGGTGCGGCTTGCGGCCGAACGCCCAGCCGGTGCCGTCCGGTCCGCCGGTCAGCGGATGCAGGAAACGGTCCAGGACCTGCTCGACCCGCGCCTGGATCAGCCCGGCGGCCGTCGGGTCGCCGGCCACCACGGTGGCGGTGACGGTCACCTCGATCCACTCCGGGCCGGCCACCCACAGGCCGACGGTCGGCGCGCACCGCGCCCGCAGGTGCCGGTCCACCTGACGCAACAGACCCAGGCTGGGCACCGGTCGGGCGGCGGTGGAGAACGGGACCACGATGACCCCGACCCCACCTGCGTCAGCCTGCTGATGCTCACCGCCCGGCTGTTGGTCCGGGTCCAGCCACAGGTCGAACGGATCGAACCCGCTGGGCGACACCGCCTGCGCCCGGGCCACCTCGGCCGAGGACTCGAACGCGAGGTCCGCGAAGTCGTCGACCGTGACCGCCCGGTCACGGTGGCGTAGCGCCTTGGGCCCCCGTGTCCGCACCCGCTCCATCGGCTCCCAGCCGGACCCGCCGGAAGCGGGCTCGAGGTTGGTCACCGAGTCCAGGTAGGGAACCGCGGACTTCAACGTGGCGATGGTGTCCGCAGGTCGGTTGCCCCGCTCGCCGCCGCCCGTGCGGTAGGTGATCCGGACGTTGTTCTGCCCGATCGGCACCACCTGCCCCGCCTGCCCGTCACCGAATCCGATCTCGCCGGTGGCGGCGTCTATCGTGTAGTGGCGGTCCCCTGGCCCGGAGCGGTGGAAGTCCGTCACCTCGTGCCAGCGTACCCAGACCTGCCCCGCATCGTCGGCGGCCGTGACGGCACCCGCGCCGTCGGCCTCGACGAGCGCGGCCTCCTCCGCCGGTGACGGCCGCTGCGGCTCGCGGACGACGAGTCGCTGGTCGGCCAGCACCGGTGTCTGCGCGGTGGCCAGCCGCTGGCCGGCCTCGGCGAGGCCCGATCCGAGGATCTCCCCGGTGATGGTGGTCGTCTGCGTAGCCCACGTCGTGTTCGGCGAGACCCGACGCAGCCGTGGTGGGATCGCGAAGCCGCCACGCCGGTGTCGCAGTCGCAACCAGCACCGGTGCTGACCGAACGACTCCCGGGCGGTCAGGTCCGGAGGACCGACGAAGCGGACCACGCCGCGGTCGCCCAGCGTCCCGGTCTCGTCGACCGCGATCAACGGCCGCCAACCGTCGGCACCGCTGTACTCCCACACCAGGTCGGCCCGGTCGGTCAGGTCGGCGCCGGCCAGCCGGTCGGCCACCACGTCCTCGGGTGCCGGTGGTTCGACCTGCAGGTAGAGCGTGACCGGCCGGTTGTCGAACGGCTGGTCGAAGCCGAGGTAGAGAGCTCGGTCCCGGTGCGGATTGGGGGTGAAGGGGGTGATCTGCCACCGCTCGTCACCGTCGCGGTGGTGAGTGACGAGACGGAAGTCGTTCTCGGTCACACAGGCCTGGGCCGGGACCGCAGCCGCCAGCCCGGCCCGGGACCGCCACGACAACCTGGTGACGACCGGCGGAGCGAAGGTGGCGTCGACCAGTTCGTAGCCTCCGTCGTCGTCGCGGGTGTAGTGGGCCGCGACCCCGTAGTCGCCGCCGATCAGCCGGACCCGCACCCAGTGCGCCTCGACGCCGTTCACCTCGGTGCGCGCGAACCCGTCCGGTGGGGTGAGCGTCACGGTGGCGCTGTCGGTGAAGGCGTACTGCGGATCGTCGACCATCACCCCCCGCCACGCCGCGCCGTCCCATGCCTCCCAGACGAGTCGTGGGTCGCCATCGGTGCGTACCGGCGGCACCACGGGATCCGCCTGGTCGGCCGGCCCGTTGGTCAGCGTCACGTCGACGACGAGTTCCGCACCCGGCCAGACCAGGCTCGCCGGGCACGCCAGATAGCAGGTGTCGTTGAACCGTGGCTGTTCGCCGAAGGGATAGAAGTCCTTGGTCACGTCCAGTGGGCTGGTGTTGCTGAAGGCCTGTGGCAACGCCACCGGATCCGGTGGCGTCTGCACCCGCGCGTCGATGCCGGTGACGACGGGCAGTTCCCAGTCGTAGCCGACGGACAACGCCGCCAGCCGGGGCAGGATGGCGTACGTCGCCCCGTGGTCGACGATCTCGGCCCGCAGCCAGTGGCCCGGCCGTCCCTGGAACAGCTCGGCCGGCCAGTCGGCCGGCACCCGGAAACTGACCTCGCCGTCGGCGGTGAACGCGAGCGTGCTGTCGACCAGTTCCCCGGCGGCGTCGCCGTCGGACTCCGCCGTCGCGGTGCCGGACTCGCCCAGCCGCCGCCATTCGTCGCCGACCTTGTACGACCACACCAGCCGCACCGGGGTCGCCGGGTCGGCGGGCGTGCCGGGCCGGGCCAGGGTGACCGCGAGCCGGGCCACCGTGCCGGGGACCACCACACCGACGCTGAGGTAGCACCACCGGACCTGACTGCTCTCGCCGAACGGGTAGAACCCGTTGACGGCGGTCTGCGGGGTCCGACGGCCGGACGCGACGGCGTCGAGCGCCAGCCCGGAGACCGGCTGCGGCATCGGCATGTCGAGCTGCGCGCGCAGCCAACCGGCGGTGGTGCCGTCCACATCGTACGCAGGCAGTGGCGGCAGATCGACCAACGTCACCATCCAGGCACCGTCCCACAGCGTCGTCCCGGCCTCGACCGGATGCCACCGGGCGCCGTCCCAGTAGGCCCAGGAGATCGGCCACTCGGCGAGCAGGGCGGCGTGCGAGGCGGTCAGTGCCAGGGTGACCGTCTTGGTTCCCTCGGCGGCGAGAACCGGGTCACAGGCCACGAAGAACCGGTGCGGCACCGGCTGATCGCCGTTGAAGGCGTCGAACGGCTCGTCCCGCTGGCCGGTGGCCGGGGCGCTGCGGTCGGCGTAGGCGTCCTGCGGTGCGTCGTCGACCAGTACGGTCCGCAACTGGGCCGGGGTGACCACCAGATCGGTCACGGTCTCGAAGACGACCTCGTCGTCCTCGCCGTCGCGCGGGGTGGCCGCGACCTGAGTGCCGGCCGGGACCACCGCTTCGGTCTGGCTGCCCTGGGCCAGAGCGAAGGTGAGCGGCACGCGGGCCGGACGCGGCGGCGCCGGCCGGGTCCCGATCAGGTTGAGAAACGCAAGGTAGTCACGTTCCGGCACCTGGTTCAGCCGCTGCACCACCAGTTCGGCGTAGCGGGCGAAGATGCCGATCAGCGCCTGACCGGCGTCCCGCCGCCCGTCGGTGGGCGGCCGCCAGCCGCTGTACCGGGTCGCCAGCGCGGCGGTCTGCGCGGCGAGCGCCTCGCGGTCGCGGGGGTCGATGGGTGGGGGCTGTCCGGTCATGCCAGGTAGAAGGGGTAGACGAGATTGAACCGGCTGTTGGTCGAACGCACCTGGTAGTTGATTTCGATGAGTAGGCGGCGCCGGTCGTCGGGGTCGGGTGCGGCATAGACGTCCAGCACGTCGATCCGTGGTTCCCAGCGGGCCAGTGCCTCCCGCACCGACCGGCTGATCCGCCCGGCGGTGCCGACGTCGTTGACGTCGAACACGAGGTCGTGGATGCCGCAGCCGAAGTCCGGCCGCATCACCCGCTCACCGGGCGCGGTGCCGAGGATGAGCCCGATCGACTGGCGGATCAGGGCCGCGCCGTCGTCGCTGAGCCGGATGCCCTGCCCCGGCTCGTAGCCGAGTGGGAACGCCCAGCCGGTGCCGAGGAATCCGTGGTTCACCGCGCTGGTCACCCGATCGTCACCGTACCCGTGGCCAGGACCGCGCCGCTGGGCAGGTCCTGCGGATCGTTGCAGGTCGACGCGAGGTCACCGGACCTGATCGCCGGCTTTCCGTTGATCCTCACGGTCGCGCTGCCGCCTTCGAGGGTGGCCGTGTTCGACGGCTGTTTCTGAAACGACGTGCCGGGCGCGGTGGGTACGTGCGCCGGGGTGTTCTCGGCGGTGGAGCCGGCCACCGCCGCCGGCTTCCCCATGATCTTGACATCGGCGCTCAGCCCGCCGTTGATGATCCCGGTGAAGGGATGCGGCAACGGTGTAGGAGTCGGCGCGGGTGCCCCGGGCACCATGACGACGTGGATGTCGGTCGCGTTGACCCGGTCACCCTGCTTCGCCGCGAACTGTCCCATGTGATCTCACCCCCCATTCAGTTGATGTTGACCTGGCTGCCCTTGATGTCCAGCTGGCCGCTGGACTTCACCGCGAGCGCGGATTTCGCCTCGACCTTGACATCGGCCGTGGAGGTGATCTCGACGCCCGCGCCGGCCAGCCGCAACCGGCCGCCGGCGGAGATCACCACGTCCGCGTCGGCGGTGACGGTGATCTGGTTGTCCTTCGTGCTGATGACGATGCTGTTCCTGCCGCTGCCGTCGACGATCTCGATCCGCTCGTCCTGCTTGGTGTCGATCAGCCGGATCACGTGCTTGCTGCGGGAGACCATCACCCGTACGTCGTTGTTGCCGTCGCCGTTGTCGACCGGTGGGGCGTCCCTGCCGTTCCACAACCCTCCGACGACGTAGGGGATCTCCGGGTTGCCGTGTTCGAAGGCGACCAGGACCTCGTCGCCGACCTCGGGCAGGAAGTAGCAGCCGCGGCCGGGGCCGGCCATCGGCGAGGCCACCCGCGCCCAGTCGGTCTCGACGTCGTCGGCCAGCCAGGGCAGCGCCACCTTGACCCGCGCCAGACCGTCCGGGTCGCTGTTGTTGGTGACGATACCGATCACCACCCCGTGGTACCGCCCGTCCGGGTAGGCCGGCTCCCGACCGACCAACTGGTGGTAGACGTCCGTCACGCCGCGTTCCTCCGTACTTCGAGGCTGGACCGGTAGCCGTGCGCGGCGGTCACCGCATGGCTGACGGAGACGACGTAGTAGTCGCCGCTGAACGTCGCGCCCGCCCCCTCGATCCGCACCACCTCACCGGCGTGCAGCCGAGGTTGTCCACCGCACTCGGCCTCGCCGGTGACGTAGCTCAACGCCAGGTCGTCGAACTGCCCCCGGGCGAGCTCGTCGGCACGGGCCTGGTTCGGTGCCGACAGGTCCACCCTGGTCGACCTGGTCCTGCCGAAGACCCGGCCGACCTGCCGGGGGCCGGTCACCGCGCCCGTCGTGGTGGGTCCGGGACCGGAGCCGGCCACGGCGACGACGGCCTTCTTACCGGTCACGTCCCAGCCCCGCACGGAATGCTCGGCCATCTGGCCCATCGTGCGCAGCCGGGGGGTGAACTGGGAGATGTCGTCACCGACGTGCAGCTTCGCCGCCGGTGACCGGCCGTGCTGCGGCGGCCGGAAGGTCAGCACCTTGTCCCGTACATGGATCTCGTACCCGATCAGTCCCGCCCGCCGCTGCAGGAACTCCAGATCGGTCTCATTGTTCTGCAGCACGTAGTCGAGATCGGTGCCGGTGTCGGTCACGTCGGCACGCAGACCGGCCGCCTCGGCCAACTGGCGGGCGATGGCGCTGTCCCTGGTCCGGGTGAAGGTCCTGGTCCGCTGCCGGCGGGCCAACCGGTGACGCAGGTCGTAGCCCCGGACGGTCAGCATCGGCGGACGGCCCTCCACAAACGACGGCTCCAGGCTGGTGATCTCCCCGATGATCGCCAGGTGCAGGTCCTTCACATACCCGAGTGCGATCCGCACCTCGGTGCCGACCGCGAACAGCGTCGAGTCCGACCAGGTCACCGCGAGCCGGTCCGCGTCCCAGTTCTTCAACGTCACGGTGAACATGCTCAGCGCGTTCAGGTCCTCCAGCACGGTCACCGACTCCACGTCCTTGTGGGCTTCCGGCGGCAGGCGCCGGCCACCGCACCGGATCTCGAAGTCCGGCCCCGACTCGGCAGTCTGCATCACCTGGTTCTCCGCTCAGCTCAACCGCGGGATGGTCAGCACCGTGCCGGGACGCAGGTCACGGGGGTTGACGATGCCGTTGGCCGAGGCGATGTGCCGCCACAGGCGCGGATCCCGGTACTCGGCGGCGGCGATGCTGTGCAACGTGTCGTTGCGCCGCACCACCCACGTCTTGTGCACGTCGGACGAGTGCAGCTCACGCTCCTTGAGCTGCGCGTCGGTGAGCGACTCCACAAAGCTGCACGAAACGGTCGCCCGCACCGGCGTGCCGTCGGGCAGGAACATGGTGAACCGTTCGCTGATCTGGGTGAGCACGCCGGTGAAGATGTCGGCGAAGGCACCCCAGGACAGGGTGCACAACGGCGGCCGGTGCAACTCCTTGTCGAACTCGGCCAGCCGGGACACCCGGCCGGTCAGCACGGTCACGTCGGTCGCGTCGCCGGTCTGGAACGGATTGGGTGGTGTCACCATCGAGGTGGCCCGGGCCCACATGGACGACTCCGCTCTCGACTCGTAGGTGTCGAAGAACAGCTCGAGCGACAGCGTCGCGGGCTGCATGGCCGCGAACTCCTGCTGCAGCCCGCTCCACGTCCACGCGCTGCCCTTGCCGGCGCTCTCGTGCGCGTACCAGCTGACCGACCGCGACCGGGTGATCTCGTGTGGATTGAACAGCGCCTCGATCGGGCCGTTGCGATCAAAATCCGCGCCGTCGTGGGCGATGGTCAGTTTCTGCAGTCCTCCGCCACCGGGGCCGAACCCGAGCAGCGCGTTGGCCAGACCCGCCTTGTTGAGGCTCACCGCCGCACCCCCCGACGCTCCGCCTCGACGGCCAACCGGCGCATGATCCGGCCGTGCACCTGTTCGGTGACCTGCCCGACGTCGACCCGCGGGGCCGGCTGAACAGGCAGCTGCGGCACGCCACGGTCGGGACGGGGCGGATCGACCACCGGAGCGCCCGGCCGCTGCCCGCCGACGTCAGGCGCACCGGGTCCGCGGCCGCCGGCACCGACAGCGCGATGCCCGGTCGCCGCTCGCGCGGGGCCGACCATCGACGGGTGGGACGGCCTACCGGCCACCGACGGTACGCCGACGATGCCAGGGACCGGGTGGACCGGCGCGACAGCAGCCACCGCGGACAGCGGAAGCTGTGGCACCGGTCGGGCCGCCGGCGGCCGCGCGGTGACCACCTGGACCGGGGCGCTGGCAGGCGGCCGCTGTCGGGCGACGGACGGCACTCCGGCTGCCGGCCGGGCGGGGCGGTCCGGCGCTGCCGGGACGCGGAAGGTCAGATGAGGTCCACTGGCGGCTCGGCCCGGGGCACCGGTCAACTCGCTCCAGTCGGCCGGGTCGGTGACCGCCGGCCCCGGCACGGCGGTCGGGCGCGGCCGGGCCGTCACGCCCGGGGCGCCCGTCGCAGCAGCCAGGCCAGTCGATGCCGGCCGTCCTGCGGGGCCGGCCCCCGGACCACCGGTGGACAGGGTCGCGGCGACCGCCTTGCGTTGGATCGTCAGCGGCCGGCCGGCGGCGGGCAGGGAGGTCACCGGCGGCGTGGGCCGGCCGGCGACTGCGGAACCGGCCGCGGTCCACACCGGGTTCGGCTCGGCGGCCGGACGCGCCGGTACCAGCGGGCCGGACGCGCCGACGGGCGGTCCGCCGGCCGGGCCGGACGGGCGGCCGTCAACGGAGGGGCGGTCGTCGACGGAGGGGCGGCGGGCGACCACGACCGGTACAGGGTCCACCGGGGCGGTTGGCCCGGTCTCCGTCGGTGCCGGTCCGGCCGCCACCGTCGCCGTACCGGCGGGGGTGGCGGCCCGAGCAGCCGGGCCTGCCGTCCGGGCGCCGACCGGGGCAGGCCCGACGGACGGCGGGGGCGCGGGTCGCGCGTACACGATGGGCGCCGCCGGCCCGGCGTGCTGCTGCGCAGCCACGTCGACGTAGCGCGCGGCGACCTCGGCCAGCGGCAGCCCCGCCGGCATGGTGTGGTGGCGGGTGAGCACGGATCGGGCCTGGCCCAGGTCGACCAGTCCGGGCCGCCGGGCCGGCCGGGACAGCCGGTGGACCAGCGCCGCGTCGAAGGTCGTGTCGTCGTCGTTCATCCGAGGCTCCCGGTCAGCCGACCATGCCGGCCACGCCGTGTGCCAGCGCGGCGGCCTGGCCCAGCAGCGGCTTGGTCAGACCCTCGTGCACCAGCTCCAGCGACTCGAAGCCGACGTCGTCGCCGCTCGCGCTGAAGGTCGGGCCGGTCCAGCGCACCGGCAACGCGTTGCGGAAGTTCCACCACATCACCGGGATCTGCCGCCGGTCGAGCAGCACGATCGTGCCGCTGCGGCGTTGGATGACGCCTCGGGCGGTGTTGTCGTACCAGCCCCACAGACCGCTGAGCGGGCTCAGCCCCTGCCGCAGCACCAGGTGCGCGGGAGTGGCCGCGCCGGGCAACTGGTGGACGAAGCCGTTGACTCCGCCCTCCCGGTAGGATTCCATCTCGATCTGACTTTCCAGGCCACTGACCTCGTTGAACCCGGCCAGCAGCAGGCCTTCGATCTCCACCGCGAAATTGAAGGTCGGAAACGGGTCCGGCAGCCGCAGGCCGGTCCAGTTGCCCACGGCGGCAGGTGCCCAGCTGAGCCCGAGCGGAATCCCGGTCGACATCATCTCCGTGCCCCTCCCTGTTCATTGAGCCGCTCGTTGATCCGGGCGACCTCCGCGACCCAGCGCTGCCGTTCCCGGTGGTCCAGCTGCATGATCTCGTGATATGGCCAGTGAAAGTGATAGGCCAGGTACGCTACTTCCTCGTGCAGCCGGTCCGGGGAGTAGCGCGTCATCCCCCCAGGCTGGGCGGCTCCACTTCGAACGATCCGCTGCAGTGCGGGCAGTCGACCTGCAGCCGGGCGTGTCCGTTGAGGTTGATGCGCTGGTAGAAGTCCTGCAGGTAGGCAAGATCGGCGGAGTAGAGGTTCTCCACCACGTTGGTGTTGACGTACTCCAGGCCGCCCAGCCGGTTGATCACCCGGGCCAGCAGGATGATCACCAGATACCCCGGATTCGACCGTACCCGGGGATCCTTGATCGGCTCGATCTCGTCCAGCGCCGTGGCCATCCGCATGGTCCCCTCGCGGTGCACCGTGCCGTCCGGCGCGACCAGACCGTGCGGCAGGGTGAACGGGAACTCGGTTCGGCGGGCTTCGGCGACCCCGGTCAACTCCACTGATCGACCTCGATACGCTCGCAGGCGAGGGTGAGCTGCTCCACCGCGATCTCGTCGCTGGTCGCGCTCAGGCTGGGTCCGCTCCACGACTTGGGCCAGCAGTCGAACAGATTCCAGGTCACCTTCGGATTGCCCTGCTGGTCGAGCAGGGTGATCGAAACGTTGTGCCGCTCCACGGTGCCCTTCATCACCTTCTGCCGCCACTCCCACAACTTGCTGTCGCTGGTCAGGCCACGGCTGAGGGTGATGTCACCGTAGCTGTTCAGCCCGGGGATCTTGCGCGGCGCCAGGTTCCGGTCCGTACCCTCCCGGTACTCGGCGGCGTTCTGGCTGGTCTCCAGCCCGGAAGCCTCCCGGAAGCCGGCCCGGGTGATGCCGTCCAACTCCACCGCGAAGTTGTACCCGAAGTAGGGATCGAGTCTGTCCACAACCGCACCTCACTGTCTGTCCGCACCGACTGTTGTCCGCACCGGTCACGCCACGCCGACCGTCACCCCGCTCGCGCCGTGGATGACGCGAACGGTGACGAACTCGGCCGGCGCGGTCGGCGCCACTCCGATGTGTGTCACTACCACCCCGGCCTCGATGACCGCAGGTGGGTTCGTCTCGTGGTCGCACTTGACGTAGAACGCCTCGGCGGGCGTACGACCCTGCAGGGCACCACGCTGGAACAGCCCGTCGAGGTACGCGGTGAGCTCCCGCATGATCCGCACCCACAGCCGTACGTCGTTGGGCTCATGGACCAGACCGGTCATGAACCGCTCGATCCAGCGGCCGATGGTGCTCACCAGACGGCGGGTGGTCACGTCCCGCCAGGCCGGGTCGGTGGCGAGGGTACGTGCGCCCCAGACCCGTACGCCCCGGCCGGGCAACGCGCGCAGACAGTTGACCCGCCGCTCGTACAACGTGCCGATCTCGGAATCGGTGAGCTGCACATGCAGGTCGACGACGCCCTCGACCACCGTGTTGGCCGGCGCCTTGTGGACGCCGACCCGCTGGTCGGCGGTGGAGTACACGCCGGCGACGTGCCCGGACGGTGGCAGGTGACGCAACCGACCGTCCGCGCCGGACGCGCCCAGCCACGGGTAGTACAGCGCGCCGAACGCACCGTCGGGCCCGGTCAACGCCGCACACTGTTCGACGATCATCTGCGGATCGATGGCCGGGACGCCGTCGAGCAGCGCGAACCGGTCACCGCGCTGCCGGCAGTGTCGCAGCATCGCCTGCTGCGCCTCGACGACCGGGGTGATGTCCTGGTCGACCGGCCACGGTGCGACGGTGACGATGTCGGGGGCGCAGACGAGGTCGACATCGTCCAGGTCGTCCAACGTCACCAGCCCGGCCTGCACCGCCTCGACGGGCGACAGCGTCCCGGGCAGCCGGACGATGTGACACAGCGTCCCGCCGTTGTCGAAGAATCCCCGGACCGCGTCGGCCAGGAACCCGTCCGAGGTGTCGCCGGGGGACGCACTGCCGAAGATCGCCTCGAACTGCGGCCACAGGGTCAGCCGCTGCGGGGCGTACGGTCCGGCGGCGGCCCGGCCAAGGAAGGCGGGTACCCCGGTGAGCTGGGTCGGAGGCGGCGGCGGGAACACGTCCTGCCGGTGCACCCCGGGTGTCAGCTGGTGGGTCACGGTCTCGTCCGGTCGTCCGCTACTGGATCCCGCCGGCCCACTGGCTGATCCGGAACACCACGAACTCGGCCGGGCGCACCATCGCCACCCCGATCTCGACCACCAGTTGGCCGGCGTCGCGGACCGCAGCCGGGTTGACGGTCTCGTCGCAGCGTACGTAGAACGCCTGCTCCGGGGTGTTGCCCAGCAACGCTCCGGACGCCCACACGGTGGTCAGGAAGGCACTTACGTTGCGCCGGATCTTCGACCACAGCTCCGGCGCGTTCGGCTCGAAGACGACCCACTGGGTGCCCTCGTCGATCGACTCGCGCAGGAAGTTGAACAGCCGCCGGGAGGGCACGTACCGCCACTCGGCCTGTTCCTTGCCGGCGAGGGTGCGGGCACCCCAGATCGTGATGTTGCCGCCGAACTTGCGGATCACGTTGATGTCGTCCGGGTTGAGCCCGGCCTGCTGCGCTTTGCTGACCAGCGCCTCGACGCCCAGCGCGCCCCGGATCACCTCGTTGGCCGGTGCCTTGTGCACACCCCGCTCGGTGTCCACCCGGGCGTAAACCCCGGCGATGTGCCCGCTCGGCGGCTGGTACACCTTGTTCCCGTCGGCGTCGGTGGCACCCACGTCGATCCACGGGTAGTAGATCGCGCCGTAGCTGCTGTCCCGGACGTCGCCCTGGATCGCTTCCTTGGTCAACGTGGTGGTCTGCCGGCCGTCGAGGATCGCGAACCGGTCCTGCAGGTACTGGTTCTCGCAGTGGTCGAGCAGCGCGGTCTGCACCGCGTCGCTCACCGCGCCGGGGATCGCGACCAGCGCGATCTCGTCGATCGCGGCGAAGGTCTCCAACGCGCCGGCCAGATCCTCGTCCGAGGGTTCGGCGTCGGCGTCGACAGGAGCGACCCGGGTGATCCAGCAGCGGCCACCGCCGTTGTTGAAGAAGCCGTACACCGCGTGGGCGAGGGTGTGGTTGCCCTGCTGAATGTCACCGAAGAGGTTCTTGAACGTCTCCCAGCCGTCCACGAGCTGGGCCTCGCCGGCAGGCGCCACCGAGTGGAAATCGGCTGGCTCGGCCTCACCGGCCGCAGTCACTCCGGAGCGGCCGGGCAGCAGCGGCATCGTGACGTCGTCGGCGACGGCACCGATGAAGCCGGCGGTACTGGTCCCCACACCGGCGATCGGTTTGATGGCCGAGGGGACCTCCTCGACGTACACGCCCGGCGCTAGATACTGCGGCATCTGTGGGTACTCCCCCTCGTCAGGACTCGTGACTCACGCTCTGGCCGACCCGGATGACCGTCCCGGTCACCTCGGGCCCGACCGGCGTGGATTCGAACACGTCGACGCTGAGCGTGACGCTGTAGTGCAGGACCGCCTTGGGCCGACCGCCCATGGCCTGCCAGAACTCGCCGATGCCCTGCAGCTGGCTCTCGGCGGTGACCATCGCGCGCAGCGGTGGCTGCTGGCCGGCAAGGTCGCCCCGCAGGTAGTCGGCGGGAATCTCCCGGTGACGCAGCAGCACCCGCAGTACGTCGCCGAGCAGTCGGTGCTCGTCCTGCGCCGGGTTGGGCGCGCTGTCGTTGGGCCACGCGGTGACCAGATAGGAGCAGTCGACCCGGGCCGGCACCCGCCGCCGGGTGATCATGCCGGATTCCTGCCGGGTGTTCTCCCACTGGTTGGTCCGCAGCTCGTGGTTCTCCCGGACGTCGTAGAGGAAGAACGCGATCGCGGGCAGCGTGACGCCCGACGGCGGGAACTGGTCGTCCGGTGTGGCGAAGCTGACGGTGATCCCGGGCAACGCCAGCTCGCCCTGCACGAGAGCGGCGAGCGACGCGTCCAGATCATGAAACACTGCCCTGTCCCGCCCCCAACTGCGTCCTTCGCGCCGGTCGACAGGTCTACCGGACTGGCGTCCCACGAGCGTCTGCGTCGGCGTCTACCGAACCGCCTCGGTGGATCCAGGGCGACGACCCGGAGGGGCTTGAACTGGCAATTCAGATGCTGACGTGACGTGCAACACACCCAAGTCCGGCCGTCTGGGCCAGCAGGGTCACGAGATGAACAGTCCCCTGAAGAACTCTCCGGCCTTGGTGACCTCCCCCTGTGCGTACCCCTGTCTGGCGCGCAGGCTGTCGCGGACCCGGACCGCCATGTCGGCCCACTCGTTGGGCTGGTACGTGTGCCGGTAGGGATGCCCCTCGGTCTGGGCGAACCGCCGGTTCTCGACGACCACACCGGTCCCCCGCTTGGCTCCCCGACCGACACGAGGAGTGACCAGCTCGACAGCGTTCGCACCACCGTTGGCGGAGACGTCAAAGACCTTGTCACCCGTTCCGGCGAGGACCTCCTCGACCCACTCCCCGCACATCACGTCCAGGGCGATACCACCGATCGCTTCCCTCATGCCCGGAAAGACTGGTTGCACAGATTCACGCCCGGTACGCCCCAGCAGTTCGTCGACGAGCTCGTCGTTGCCAAAGAGCCCCTCAAGCTCGGGATACGAATGGACAATCTGGTTTCTGACCGTGGAGAGTCTCGTCTTGTAGAAGAAGATGCCGGCGTGGTTCTTGTGCAGCGTGGTCCACCGTTTAATCCGACCGATGATGAGATAGTTGATGATGAGGGCGAACAGTCCGCGCGCCTCGGCGAGCGCCCGGTCGCTGTAGTCGCCATCGATGTTGTTCCGGATCCATTGAACGACATCACCAGCTCGCGTGTTGGCCACCCCCATGACGGCCTTGTATGTATCCAACTTGTACTCCGTCGTCCCAGGGGCCGTCGGCTGTGCGCTCCGGTCGGCGAATTCGTCGCCGACCTGGGTGACCGACAGGCCGTAGGTCGCCTGCACATGCCCGTGCGCACCCGTCAGCGTTCCCGCCGGGGCGGTGGAACCGTTCGGATATCCGACGAAATTCACGCCGGCCGGATTCGCGGTCAGGCCGGGGAGACCGTCCAGCGGTACGTTCGTGTTCTGCGTGAGCGCCTGGTTGTCGATGTGCGTCGCCACCTGCACGAGCCGGTTCATGATGCTGCGTACCGTACCCTCGGAATCCTTGAACTCATCCATCGGTCCGGTCACGAGCTCAAGGATCGGGGCCGGCTGGCCGGCGCCACGAAGCGCATCCGGCACCACGGTGGAGTCCAGGTCCGGGGTGTGGTCGACATGCGCCTCGAAACGCCTGCCGCTAGCAACCGCTGTGGCGTTCGCCACGGGCCGGCTCTCCACCCCGCCCTGCCGGCTGAACAACGGCACATGATGGAGTTCCAGCTCGAACCCGAACTTGCGCTGGGCGACGGACGGTCCCGCCGCAGGCGTCGGCCCGGTGGTGCAGGGTCCGGCGGCTCCCTGCTGGACGGTGTGCGTCAGCTCGTGCCCCAGCAGCGCGTCACCCCGCGCGCTGCCCGGCCGGTACTCACTACGGCGTACGAACACGTCGGCGCCGACGGTGAAGGCCCTCGACCCGAGCGTGTCGTTCAGCCGGTCCGACTCGGCACCGACGTGCACCCGTACCCCGCTGAAGTCCGCCCCCGACACCCGCTCCATCCGCTCCCGCACACCGCCGGGCACCGCCCGCCCACCGCTGCCCCGCGCCCGGTCCACCGCCCGCGCGAGGCCAGGATCCGCCGCACCACCGGTAGGCGTGCGCACCCGACCGATCGCCTCCGGGGCACGCTGCACGGACGACCCGAACGCCAGCTGGGAGATCCGGTCCGCCTCCCGCTCGAACGGGTCGTCCACCGGCCCGACATTCAGTTTCGCCTGCACGATCGCCCGCGCACCTCGATTGCCGTACCGCCGCTGCAACGAGTCGTGAGGCAGGGCGGCTCGACGTGGCGCCGGCGCGGACCCGGATGCCACCACCATGGACCGGTACGCCACACCGCTGTCCTGCTGCGCTGAATGCACCTCGAACCTCCACTGTCTCGTCAGAAGCGCCGGTCTACCGTGGCCTTACCGGTCGGCGGATCGGAACCGAATTCCCCCGCCGAGAGGATCTTGCCCATCTTCTGATACTCGCGCCTGGTGGCGTGGAACAGATGTGCCATCGTCACCTTGCCACTGTCGGCAGCGGCGAGGAAGGCGCCGGCCAGGGCGATGTTGCGGATGTTCCCGCCGGGCAGGTCGACCTGCCGGGCCAACAGGTCGAAGTCGACCGCCGGATCCAGCGGCGCCTGCTCCGGCCAGACCTGCGCCCAGATGCGCCGGCGGTCCGCCACGTCGGGAACGGGGAAGTCGATGGTGGCGTGCAGCCGACGGGTGAACGCGTCGTCGAGGTTCTTCCGCAGGTTCGTCGCCAGGATGACCACACCTTCGTGCTGCTCCAGCCGCTGCAGCAGGTAGCTGACCTCCAGGTTGGCGTACCGGTCGTGCGCGTCGCGGACCTGGGACCGCTTGCCGAACATCGCGTCGGCCTCATCGAAGAAGAGCACCGCGTTGCTGGTGGCAGCCTCGGCGAAGATCTGGGAGAGGTTCTTCTCGGTCTCGCCGATGTACTTGCTCACCACCGTCGACAGATCGATCCTGTACAGATCCAGGCCGAGTTCGTGGGCCAACACGTCAGCGGCCATCGTCTTGCCGGTGCCCGAGGGACCGGCGAACAGCACCGCCAGGCCACGCCCGTTGGCCAACTTGCGCTCGAACCCCCAGGACTCGTAGACCACCGACCGGTAGCGGAGCTGGTCGGCGATCTCCCGCAGCTGCTCCATCCGGTCGGCGGGCAGCACGAGGTCCGACCAGTCGTAGTGCGGCGTGATCCGCTGCGCAAGGTCGGCCAGCTTGTGGTTGGACTGCAGGCGGCACGCCGCGTACAGGTCGGCCGGGGTGACCCGGGGCGCGCCAGGGTCGCGGGCGTACGCCAGGTTGCGGGCGGTCGCCGCAGCATCGCGGATCTGGCCTCCGGTCAGCCGGAACTTGCCGGCGACGGCGGCCAGGTCCAACACGTCCCGGTCCGCACCGACGAACGCGCCGTCCCAGATGCGCAGCCGCTCGGCGTAGCCGGGTGCGGGGAACTCCAGCCGGACGAAGGTCAGGCCCGCCGGCAGGTCGACCGGCTCCCACGCGGTGCCACCGGAAAGGAACGACGGAGCCGGGTACGCCGCCAGCGTGGACAGCAGCAGCGACAGCCGTGATCGGGCCGGCTCGACGAGCAGGGAGTCGACGTTCGCCCAGCACATGACCGCGCCCTGCAGCCTGGCTTCCCGCTCGACCAGGCCGACCAGGGTGGCGAACTCCTCGGCCGGTCGGTCGGCCAGCAGATCGGCCGACACCACCAGCAGCGGCGCGTACCAGTGACGCGCACACGCCGCCGCGACGCTGCGTCGGCCGACGCCGTACGGCCCCCGGCAGTAGACCACCACGTCGTCGGTGGCATGCTCGCTCAGCCGGGCCAGCGCCGCCCCGAACTCCGCTGGGAAGTGCAGGTCGTCGAGGGTCCCGGTCGGCGCGACAATCCGGGCGTACGGTCGCAGCCGCTCGGCGACCTCGTCGTCCTCGAGCAGGAACCCGACGACCCGCGGGTCCAACCGGACGTTGTTGCCCTGCAGTGAGTGCGCCGGTGCGGTCGGGTCCCCGGTCGACGTGACGAGCCGATGCCGGAGCAACGGTGCCGACGGCGCGAACCGTGCTTGCGCGGCCATCCGTGACCGACGGTCGCCGCACAACATCGTGAGGACGAGATCGACTGTCGGCAGTCGGCGGGTCAGGTCGTCGTGCAGGTAGCCGTACAGCCGCTCGTAGCGTCGGTCGACCTCGGGCGCCAGACAGGCCACGATCACCTCGACGTCGAACGGGGCGAGGTCGAACATCCCGGCCAGTGCGACCAGGCGCAGATGCGCACCGTCTTGGATACCCTGCGCCACCCGCTCACCGATCTCGCGGGACAACTCGTCCAGCCCGGTGCCGGTCTCCGGGTCGTCGTCGGCCGGCGGAAACCAGTCAGGCGCACCGTCCAGCAGCGCGTCGACCTCGGCATCGGAGACGTAGAAGGCGGAGAGCTCGCCAGCGGGTCTACGCTGCGCCCGGCGGACCCGCCTGACCTGCCGGCTCAGCACCAGATCGAGCCGGGCGAGTTCGGCCAGCAGGTGTTCCGTCGAGTTGGCGTACCCCGAAGCGGCCATGGATCCCAGCACCTCGTCCCGGTTGTCCCCGACCGGTACATCATTGCCGCCGGAAGCGGACGGCGCGATCGTGGATACGCCGACAGTCAGCACCGATCGGCCGCGGCCCGGTCGGATGTCCGCCGCCCGGTCCGCCCGGATCTGCTCGTAGAGGACCGTGGTGTCCACCGACGGGCGCACCCCGAACTCCTGGTCCACCACCGAGGTGCACAGTTCGTACTGGCGAAGCGCGGCGATCCGGTCGCCGGCGGCGTAGTGCAGCCGCATCAGCTGGCGGTGGGTCCGCTCGCGCGCCGCGTCGTGGCGCAGCACGGTCTGACCGAGGCCCACGCCCTTGGCGTAGAGACCACGGGCCTCGCAGTAGCCCATGAGCTGTTCCTGCATGGACAGGTAGGTGTCGCGTAGCCGGTCCCGTTTGGCACCGCACCAGTCGTGGTACCAGGTGGCGAGGAGGTCTCCACGGTAGAGATCGAGCGCGTGCTCGATCGCATGGGCCTGGTTGTCGGAGAGCGCTTCGCCGGGCACGTCGCGGACCGCCGCGTAGCTCTGCTCGAACGCGTCAACGTCCAGCCAGCAGGGCGCCTCCGGGTTGATCCGCACCCAGCCGGGGTCGATGACGACGAGTTCGCTCGCCCGGCGCTGGTCGTTCGGCTGGTCCTGCATGCTCGTGTTGAGCCGCCAGAGTGCCTGGCGCAAGTACTTGCGGGCAACGCCGGGCTCGGCGTCCGGCCACAGCAGTTCCGAGATGGATTCGCGAGCGTGCGTCCGGTTCCGATGAATGAGCAGGTAGCCGAACAGCTCGAGAGCCTTGCCCGGCGGCGCACTGAGCGGTTGGCCACGTCGGAGGATCGAGACCTCATCGAAGAGTCTCACCTGCACGACGTGTCTCCTTCGTACCGCAACGGCCCGTCCGGCCGGCCACCGCCGGCGCGGACGTGGGCGCCGCTCGCCGCCGCGTCGCCGCACGTCGTCCCCGGCTCCAGTGCCAATCAGGACATACGGGGGCCACGCTACTCCACGGTGCTTCGACCGGTCATCGCGACTGTCGTCGACCGGCCACTTCGGCTACGGCGACAACCGGGCCGGCAGGTCCTGCCCCGGCCACGGTCTGCGGACCGTCCTGGAAGAAATCGACGTCGAGACCGGCGACCTGGAACAACCGTCACCTTCTGTGATCGGCGACCACAGGGCCGGACTATGGCCGGCCGTCGATCCGATCCCGCACCTAGGCCAGCCACTCCTGTGCCGGAGCCGCAGGAAACATGCGACACAACGCCACCAAATAGGGCGCCGACGAAGTCGAATGGACACGGAAGTAAGCTCGAACGCGCGTTCTATTTTTGTCGCGTAGCCCGACGGAGCACTGCAGCACGGAATAGATTCTCGACTAACCAGCCCCTTCAAGTCAGGTCAGTTTTGACCCGGCCAAAGGGCATCTTCAACGCGCTGTAGACAGTTGCCGCATCAGTCAGAGACGCGCGCCACGTACCGAACTGCCATGGCGTCGGAACGGATGATGTAGCGAGTCGCTTCGAAGGAGAAGCCACCGGAGTCGAAGGAGACGTGCAGCAGGACGATGACCGGCACACCAGGCGGGAGTTTCAGCGCCTCTGCCTCGTCGCGGGTCGGGAATCGGGTAGTGACCTGTTCTCTGATCCGCGCGGTCCGGTATCCGAGTCTTTCGAGGGCAGCGAAGGTCCCACCTGGCCCCAAGTTCAGATCGGTCGCGAGGGCTGAGGTTCCGACGACGCTCGTCGGCAGGTAGGTGTTGCCGAGTTGGACGGGTTCGCCGTCGGCCAGGTACCTGTTCTCTCGGAGAACGACGACGTCGCCCAGGTCCAGGGAGAGCATGGCGGCTACGTCGCGCGGCGCATGCTGTCGGGATACGGCCCGGCATTCGACCAGTGGTGCGCGTCCCTGCATGGTTGCCTCGGCAGCGAACGGTGTCAGGTTCTGTTCCCGCAGGAGGGGGTTGGCATACCGGTCTGGTCCGAGCCGCATGAGCGGTGGCCGGTTACGGACGAAGACGTCGTAGAGCATCGTCGCGACCTGCGCCCATTGGGACGCGCTGACGGGCGCCGGTCCGCCCAGCTGCGCTGGCCACGTCGAGCGCGTTCGCCACGCTTCGACGTCGCGGTCCGGGCCGTTCCCGGACGCTGCGGATCGGAATGGGAATCCGCGTTCCTGGCCATCGGGATGGGCGGTCACGAGTCGCGTGAGCCGACCTTCGGCGTTGAGGCAGGCGTCCAGCGCTTTGGCGAGGTGCAGGCTGGGCGGTTTCTTGCCGTTCTCCACCTCACACAGGTACGAACGCGAAAAGTACGCCTTCTTTGCCAGATCCCGGAACGACATCCCGTGTTCCTGTCGAAGTCTGCGCATCAGTCGGACGAAGTCCGGGTCAACGACGACCATTCCGGTTCCTTCCGAGTGGCAGGGGATCAGAGACCTTGCCCCGTTGAGGTCGGCGCTGTACCAGTGCGACGCCCGCCAGGACCAGGAGCATGCCGAGGACCATGAACGCTGCCACCTGCTCGTTGACGACCAGGAAGCCGAGCACGACCGCGACGACCGGCAGCAGGTACGTGACCGTGGAGGCGAGGGTAGGGCCGTCATCGGTGATGAGCCGGTAGTTGAGCGCGTAGGCGGCCCCGGTGCCGAGGACGCCGAGGATCAGCAGGCTGACCACCGCGTCCAAGCGGAAGTCAGGAGCGGTCAGTCCGCCGAGGGGCAGGGCCAGGATCATCAGGATCGTTCCGGCAGCGAGCTGCGCGGCAGACAGCATGATCGGCGGGATTCCCCGGTTGGTGAGGAACTTGCCCATGTACACGTAGGAGACTCCGTAGCTGGCGGACGCCCCCAGGATCGCCAGCCCTCCCCAGCTGGCGACCTCGCTCGCCGACTCCCACGGCGTGAAGATGACCACCGCGCCGACGAAGCCGAGGGTCAACCCCGCTCCTCGCGACCACGTCGCCGTGCGGTCAGTCCCGACGACGAAGGCGATCAGCGCCGTCCACAGGGGCGTAGTGGCGTTCAGGACCCCGGCGACACCGGAGTCGACGGTCTGCTCACCGATGCCGAACAGGGTGTACGGGATCGCGTTGGCGACCAGTGCCGCGACGAACAGATGCCCCCACGTTGTCCGGTCGGCCGGGAACCGCAGCCCTCGGTGCAGGGCCACGGGGATGAGCACCAGTGCACCGAGGGCCAGGCGGACAAGAACGATCTGCACCGGAGTGAAGCCCCGTAGCGCCAGTTTGATCCAGAGGAACCCTGACCCCCACAGCAGCGCGAGCATCACCAGCCGTATGAGACTGCCTCGACTCATCAGACGGTCCTGTCAGTCCTCTACGGGCATGTCGTAGTCCAGGCCGTTCAGGTCACCGCGCATCACGAAGCTGGTGACCTCGAACGGGGTGTGCTGCTCGTCGAAGCTGGTGTGCAGCACCTCGATGACCGGTACGCCGGGCGGCATCCCCAACCCGGTCGACTCGTCGTGGTACGGCATCCGGGCCGAAATCTCTTCCCGGATGCGAGTGACCTGGTAACCGAGTTCTTCGAACCTGGCGTAGATGCTGCCCTTGCCGAGGGTCCGCTCGGTCGCCAGCGGCGAGCCGGCGGCGACGTCGACGGGGATGTACGTCACGCCGACCTGTACCGGCTCGTCATCGGCGAAGTACCAGTTCTCCCGCCGGATGACGGTTGCGATGTTCGCGTCGATGCCGAGGCGTTCGGCGACGTCCGGCGGCGGGGTGTCGCGGGTGACCGACCGGCATTCGGTCCGGGGCACGCGGCCCTGTTTCGTGACCTCGATGCGGAACGGCGACAGTCCCGTTTCGTTGCGCAGCTGGCGGGAGTAGCGGTTGGCTCCGAGGCGCATCAGGGGCCGGTTGGGGCGAACGTAGACGCCTCGCCCGTGCTGCGCGACGACCAGGCCCTCCCCTTGCAGGATGCTGATCGCTTCCCTGGCGGTGTTGCGGGCAGTGCCGTACCGGGCGGCAAGGTCCCGCTCAGAAGGCAGCTTGTCACCGGGTGCCAACCCGCCCACCTGGATGCTCAGACGCAGGTCATCGGCTATCCGTCGGCTTGGTGGTCGCTTGTCTGCGCTGGTCGGCTCGTCCATGTCTGCCCGCCTGTTCTGGGGGTCAACTGCACGCTCCACGTTACCCTCGACTGGCTCAAGCCAGCAGCTGGCGACTGTTCGCTATGTGCTTGGAACTGGCTCAGGCCAGGAGCAGTCGGCCGATCTCCTTCGGCCGCTTAGGAGTACTGGCGCCCACTGGCGACCGTCGTCGCGGGCCAGGAACTGAGACGACACAGGGCACCGGTCATCCGGTGCCCTGTGTCGCGTGCTGGTCAGAGTGTGGGCGCGGCAGGTTTCGAACCTGCGACCCCTCGCTTGTAAGATCCACTCCCGGTCGTCCACCCCTGTCCGGCACCGCCCACGACCAGGACCACGACCGCCCCGAGGACCCCGCCGGACAGCCCTGGACACGGACGAACGAGACCGAAACTGAGACTGCCCGGAGGCAGTTCGGGAGCCGTCGGCACCGTCGTCACTTCCGCCTCTGACGCTGCCCTGACGTCCAGCCTCGTTGCCGTAGCAGCAAGAGCCCGACCTGTTCTGCGTCAAGTAGCGATCATGGCCTTGCAGCCTGTCCCGAAACAGCCGCCCACCTGGGCTCCGACGTCCGCCACCGCCTACCGATGTCCATCGTAGATCGCCCCGATTGACGCTCAACTAGACACTCGCTCTCAGCGTCGACGGGTGGAGACTCGAACCCCTATACCGCGTACGGGCTTCGGATCAGGTCGAATCGGGCGCGTCTACTCGCTGGCCTGCGGCGTGTTCCTCGACGTTTCTCGGCTTCTCGCACCCACTTCGGCTCTCGTTTGTACTGGCGTTGTCGTAGTTGATCTTCGTAGATCGGCTTGCCGCTGTTTACTGGCTCCGACAGCGATGACGTGATCCCGACTCGGTGAAATCGCTGATTGTGCTTGTCGTCGATGATGGTGGCGTGGCTCGGGTGTTTCCTCGTCGGTGGCGGCGGACGGTGGTGTTTGCGGTCTTGGCTGTCGCCTGTGGCCTGGTGGCGCTGTTCGCCTGGTGGAATCCGTGGGGGTGGGGGCTGCCTCGGCTCGGCTGGGCGGGTACGGAGCAGGCTGGCTGGATCGCCGGGATTATCGGCAGCGTGGTGGCTTTGGCGGCACTCGTCGACGAGTTCATAGCGCGGCGCGTCAAGCCTGGTCCGTCGCCGGTGCCGAGGGGTGCGGTGGTACGTGTCGGGCGGGTTCCGCAGCAGGCGGCGTGGTTTCAGAGCCGGCCTGCAGGCGCGGAGCTGTCGCGGGCTGCCAGGGCGGGCCGGACGGCGGTGTTGACGCAGGTGTTGTCGGGGATGGGTGGGGTGGGCAAGACCCAGTTGGCGGCGGAGTTCGCGCGCCGGTTGGAGCAGGATCGTGAGGTGGATGTGCTGGTGTGGGTGACGGCATCGAGTCGTGACGCGATCGTCGCCCGTTACGCCGAAGCTGCCCGCTCGGTGGGAGCCGCTCTGGTGGGGGACGGGGACGATGAGGCGGCGGCCAGCCGGTTCGTGTCGTGGTTGGAGCGCACGTCGAAGCGGTGGCTGGTCGTGTTGGACAACCTCGATAGCCCTGGTGACGCTGCGGACTGGTGGCTGCCGAACAATCGCAATGGTCGGACGGTGGTGACGACCCGTCGCCGTGATCCGGTGCTGCACACGGACGGCCGAGTCCTGGTCGACGTCGATGTGTTCAGCCCGGACAACGCTGTCGACTATCTTGATGGTGCGATCGGTGCCGGTGGTGACCAGGATGACGACTTGGCGGCGTTGGCCGTTGACCTGGGGTATCTGCCGTTGGCGTTGGCGCAGGCGGCCGCGTTCATCCGGGACCGGGGTCTCGATCCTGCCGCTTACCGGGCCCGGCTGACTGACCGACGGAAGAGTTTGATTGAGCTTGTCCCGCCGGACGATGCTCTGCCGGATGGACACCGGGCGACGGTCGCGGCCACGTGGTCGCTGTCGATCGACGTCGCGGACAGCCATCCGCCGGCCAGACTGGCTCGGCATGTGTTGAACCTTGCCGCTGTGCTGGATTCGAACGGCATTCCCGAGGCCGTGTTCGCCGCCGATGCCGCAGTGGCATATCTCGCCAACCGCAGCGGGCGTGACGATCTTACGAGGGATGAGGTGCGCGATGCGTTGCGCAACCTGCACCGGTTGAGCTTGCTAACCCACGACCCGCATACCGGTGTGATCCGTGTCCACGCCATTGTCCAACGGGTCACCCGCGATGCCCTCGGCTCGGTCCTCCTCACTGCTGTAGCCCAGACCGCCGCTGACGCCCTCTTGGCTCTCTGGCCGGCCGTCGACCGTGACCACGACACCACCCAGATCCTGCGCGCCAACACCGCCTCCCTGCGAACAGCAGCCGGGGACGCCCTCTACCACCCCAACGCTCACCCCCTGTTGTTCCGCGCGATCAACAGCCTCGGATGCACCGGACAAGTTCAATACGCCGCCGCCGCCCTCGAGCAGTTGCTCACCGGCATGTCGCGGCTACTGGGGCCCGACCACCCCGACATCCTGGCTACCCGTGGCTATCTTGCTCGGTGGTGGGGTGAGGCAGGTGATCCGGCTGGCGCAGCTGTCGCGTTCGAGCAGTTGCTCACCGATCGGCTGCGGGTACTGGGCCCCGACCACCCCGACACACTGACCACCCGCCACAATCTTGCCTACTCGCAGGGCAAGGCAGGCGATCCGGCTGGCGCAGCTGTCGCGTTCGAGCAGTTGCTCACCGATCGGCTGCGGGTACTGGGCCCCGACCACCCCGACACACTGACCACCCGCCACAATCTTGCCTACTCGCAGGGCAAGGCAGGCGATCCGGCTGGCGCAGCTGTCGCGTTCGAGCAGTTGCTCACCGATCGGCTGCGGGTACTGGGCCCCGACCACCCCGACACACTGGCCACCCGTGGCTATCTTGCTCGGTGGTGGGGTGAGGCAGGTGATCCGGCTGGCGCAGCTGTCGCGTTCGAGCAGTTGCTCACCGATCGGCTGCGGGTACTGGGCCCCGACCACCCCGACACACTGGCCACCCGTGGCAACCTTGCTCGGTGGTGGGGTGAGGCAGGTGATCCGGCTGGCGCAGCTGTCGCGTTCGAGCAGTTGCTCACCGATGTGTCGCGGGTGCTGGACCCTGACCATCCTCACACTCTGGTCACCCGTGGCAACCTTGCTCGGTGGTGGGGTGAGGCAGGTGATCCGGCTGGCGCAGCTGTCGCGTTCGAACAGTTGCTCACCGATCGGCTGCGGGTACTGGGCCCCGACCACCCCCATACTCTGGCTACCCGTGGCAGCCTTGCCTATTGGCGGCAACAGAACGACACCAATTGATTGCTATGAAGATGACTCCTCAGCGTGGATCTTGCTAGAGCACCCGCCCTCTCGGAGCCGGAGCGCCCCTGCCGGAGACCTGAGCTAAATGGCGCGGCGTGGGGGCGACTTCCCGGTGGTGGCGGTGGCTTTCCGCTGCGGCCGTGTCAACGACACCTGAAATTTGGCTCTGGCGCACATTCTGTGATTGATCTTGATGGCTGCTCAGGCTGATGCGAGAACGCGTTTGCGCAGGAGGTCGAGGTTCGCGCGGCCGTACATCTGCCGCTTGATCGTTTTGATACGGCTTACCTGGCCTTCAACCGGGCCTGAGCTCCAGGGCTGAGTAAGGCCGGCGACGACGGCGTCGCGGTCGCCGAGCAGGCCGGCGGCGAAGCCTCGGAGTTCGGGGTATCCGCAGCGCCGGGCGCGGTCGATACAGGCGTCGAGGTGGTGTCCGGTGCCCTGATAGCGGACCAGAGCGGTGAACCGTCGGGCGAGGTCGGCGACGGTGTCGAGGTCCGGACATCGGCGGCGGGCATCGGCGAGATCAGCGTGGTCGTCGTCGGTGAGTTTGTGGCCGGGTCGCATAATCCAGGCGTACTCCGCCCGCCGGCCTGGGCGCGGCGTACTCGCCTGCCGTCTACTGGAGCGTCGCTAAGATCTGTCACTCGCCGCTTGCGGAGACCGGACTGATGCGGCGCTCTCCCACCGGAGTGCCAGCGCCGATCACCTCCATCAAGTGTCCGTGCACGTCCCTTCGCCAACGATAACCAGCCGCGTCCGTGAATTCGATAGCAACAAAGAAGTCTTCAAGTCTCTCACCAGAAGGCATCTGATTGCCGTGCTCGTCGGTCTCACCGGATTCCACTCTTAAGGTCTGCTCTGGCATGACATTCACAGGATCCGTCGTAGGCGGAATGATGTTCACCCGAGTGGTCGCCCGTAGATCAAGCTCGTCTGCATCACCAGGGCCACGGTAGTAGAAATGAATCTTTACGTCGTGTACCGGGACCTGCGAAACGTTCCGGACGTGGGCACACGGCCATCCAGGGTTAAAACCGCTTCCCCGTGTCCGCCCAAACCAGGCACAGACTTGCGCGGCTTGCAAGCGCCGCTGTTCCTCCGCCCGTCCGCGTCGATCTTCTTCGGCCCGTTGGTCGCGCTCAGACTCTCGCTCATAGAGCTTTCGAGCGGTTCTACCGGCCCAGATTGCTGCACAGAACGCCCCGAGAGTCGTAATGAATGAGCCCCAGGCAGGAACGTCACCGAGGTCCACCTTACCAATATTCGCTAGAGCATCGATCAGCACAGAGACACGATAGCGCCAATCGACAACCCGCCGCCTCCCCACACAGACTACCGCATCCCGCCCGTAAACATTCACGTCTTGCTGGCGGGTTTGCTGTTGGGTAGCGTGACTCGCCGGGCCGAGCTGGGGGTGGTTGCCGTCTCGGACCGATCGTGATCTTGTGCCCGGGTGGTTGATCCGGAGGCGCTGTCGCGGGACGAGCTGATCGCGGTGGTCCGTGATCAGGCCGCTCAGTTGGCGGATCAGACGGCCGAGGTGGAACGGCTACGTGCGGAGTTGGAGCAGATCAAGCGGTTGATCTCGCGGAACAGCCGAAACTCCTCGATGCCGCCCTCGACCGATGATCTGCCTGGCCGGTCGGGTAGGAGCAAGCCCGCCGGCGGTGGGCGCTCGGGCGGGAAGAAGCCGGGGCGAGGTAGACAGCCCGGTGCGCCGGGATCGTATCTGCCCTGGTTGGACGAGGCCGACGTCCGGGTGGTTGACCAGCGTCCGTGCGGGCCGTGCGAGTGCGGGACGGACCTGGCGGGGGCTGTCGACGAGGGGGTGGTGTCGGCCAGTCAGGTCACCGACGTGCCGCTGGTCACCGCGTCGACGGTGGAGTACCGGCAGTACCGGGTCCGGTGCGGCTGCGGCCGGAAGCACGTCGCCGCCCCGCCGAAGCAGGCGGGGGTGGGTAACACCCGGGTGTACGGGGCGAACCTGCGCGCTCTCGCCGTGTACCTGCTGATCGTGCAGCACGTGCCGGTCGAGCGGTGCGTGCGGCTGATCGCCGATCTGGCCGGCACCCGCGTGTCGGCCGGGTTCGTCCACAAGGTCCTCGCCGCCGTCGCGGCGGCGGTGACCGACATCGTCACGATGATCAAGGCGTTGATCACCCTGGCCGAGGTGGTCCATTTCGACGAGACCACGATCCGAGCGGGTGCCGCGGGCCGCAACGGGTACGTATGGAGCCTGTCCGAATTTCTGTGTAACGCCCTATCCTGTCCAACTATCGGGCATCGATGGGGATACGGTTCGGGAAGAACAGGTCCAACGCGTTGAGGGCCTGTTTCCAGCCGTGCACGCCGGCGCCTTCGACCAGCCGTGGCGGCGCGGTGCGGGAGTTCGCGGGTCTACCGGCCTCGGCGGCGCGTTGCCGGGCGCGTTTGTCCTCGATGTCGGCGATCGCGAGCCAGATCAGCTTGATCACGGCGTCGTCGGTGGGGAAATGCCCACGGTTCTTGATGATCTTCCGGATCTGGTAGTTGAAACTCTCGATCGCGTTGGTGGTGTAGATGATCCGGCGGACCTCGGGCGGGAACGCCAGGAACGGAGTGAACCGATCCCACGCCCGTTCCCAGACCGCGACCGCGGCCGGGTACCGCCTACCGAGCGGGCTGTCGGCGAAACCGAGCATCGCGGTCTCGGCCGCCTCCACCGTCGGAGCGGTGTAGATGTCCTTCAACGCGGCGGCCATCACCCTACGGTCCTTGTAGGACACGAACTTCGTCGCCGCCCGGATCAGATGCACCACACACGTCTGCACGGTGGTGTGCGGCCACACCGCCTCGATCGCCTCGGGCAGACCGGTCAACCCGTCACAGCAGGCGATCAGCACATCACGCACCCCACGGTTACGCAGCTCGGTGCAGACCTGCATCCAGAACTTCGCCCCCTCGGTCTGCTGCACCCAGATACCGAGGACGTGCTTGACCCCGTCGGTGTTGACCCCCACGACGAGGTAACAGGCCTTGTTACGGACCTGGGCGCCGTCGCGGACCTTCACCATCAACGCGTCGACGTAGACGATCGGGTACACCTCGTCCAACGGCCGGTGCTGCCACGCCTTCACCTCCTCCAGAACTTCGTCGGTGATGGTGGAGACCGTGTCGGGTGACACCTCGGTGCCGTAGACCCGCTGCAGGTGGTGACAGATGTCGCGGACCGTCATCCCACCCGCGTACAGGCTGATGATCACGTCCGACAGGCCACCGAGCCGGCGGGCGTTCTTCGGCACCAGCATCGGGGTGAACGTGCCCGCCCGGTCCCGGGGCACCTTCACATCGACCGGGCCGATCTCGGTCTGCACCGTCTTCGCGGTCGACCCGTTACGCGAGTTACCCGAGCCGTTACCCGACGCGTCACGACGGGCGTAGCCCAGATGCTCGGTCAACTCGGCCCGCAGCCCCCGTTCCAGAACGGCGCGTACCAGCTCGGACAGGAACCCGCCCGGCCCGGTCAGCCGCAGCCCGTCACCCTTGACCTGGGCCAGCAACGCGTCCAGGGCCTGCTTGTCGATCAGATCCGCCACCGCCCGGCGGGCCGATTCACGCGCCGCCGCCTCGTCCGGCACCGCCGCCGCCAGAGGCAGCCGCGGCCCGTCAGCGGCGATCCGCCGCGTCAACGCCGCGACCTCCGCGTCGGCATCGACGCCGGAGTCGTACTGCTCCACCGTTGAAAGTGTCATCGAAACTGGTCCTCACTGTGTCGACCGGCTACCCACCGGTCATAACGGACTTCTACTGACATCCGTTACACAGATCTCCCTACAGGCCCTACGTATGGTCCGCGTCGACCGGCCGGTACACCCTGTACGCGCTGGCTGAGCGTCGCAGCGGCGAACAGTTCCGCACCATCGGGATCGGGCCGGCGTTCACCGGGGTCGCCGTGCACGACCGGTACACCGTCTACGACCAGGCCGGCAACTTCGCCGACGGGGTGCGGCACCAACTGTGCTGCGCACATCTGCTCCGCGATCTCGAAGACGCGGCCGAGACCTACCCCGACCACGTCTGGCCGGTCCAGTGCCAGCGGGCGCTACGCGGCCTGATCCACGCCGCGAACCTCGCCCGCGCCGCCGGACAGGCCGAGATCGACCCCGCCGTGCGTGACCCGCTGGTCCGCGAGTTCCGCGACGGCGTGATCGTCGGCCGTAAGGACGTCCCCCGCGTCGGCGGCCCCCGCGACAGGCAGCCGCCCGGCCGCAACCTACTCGAGGATCTCCACCACCGCCACGACGACGTCCTGCGGTTCTGCTACGACACCACCATTCCGCCGACGAACAACCTCGCCGAGCGTGACCTACGGCCGAACAAGACCCAGCAGAAGATCTCCGGCCGGCTCACCAGCGAGAAAGCCACCCGCGACCGGCTGACCATCCGCAGCTACCTATCCACTGCGGTCAAACACGGCGTCAACGCCATGACCGCACTCCGCGACGCCGTCACAGGGAACCCCTGGATGCCGCAGACCGCCCACATCCTCCAGGGCTGACCCCGCGCCCTCACAAGAGGTGAATGTTTACTCCCGCCCGCCGCCGAGCTGGACCGGGCCGCCGCCCCGACCGCCAGCGATGCAGGGCTTCAAGCTTCTAAGGGCGTCACGAACCATGGGTGGTCTACTCGGCCTGATCCGAACCGCACGTGACCGGTCCTCACACCTTCGACGCGGTCCGCTCCCGGTCGTCCATCTCGGTCCGGTACGACCCGCAACGTTCAGGTTTGCCATCGAAGGGCACGCTTCCTCGGATCATCCGAGGTACTACACCACCTGATGCCGCTTGGATGTGGTACCCGAGTATATTGGCGCGGTGGATATCGACACGATCGTACAGGCAGTGACGGCGATTGCTACCCCATTGAGCTGATCTCAGCAACGCAAAAGGTTTGATTGGTGCGACACGGGCGAATCCGGTGAAGCCGGACAGTGCTGGAGGAGGGCGTGGGGCCCTCGGTAGGTAGTTCTCACCACAAGATCACCCACCGGTGAGGACCCCACGTGATCGCATATCGTGCCATGGTCGACGTCCCCAGGGAACTCGTGCAGTACGTCAGTCGGCTGCTCGCCGCGGAACGCCGGACGCGGGGAACTCGTACCGGCACCCGTGCCCTGACCTGCTTCCGCCAGGCGCTGATGGTGCTCGTCTGGTTCCGCAAGGGCGAGGACGTCGCGCTGCTCGGCGCCGGCTTCGGCGTCTCCCGGGCGACCGCCTACCGGTACCTCGCCGAGGGCATCACGGTCCTCGCCGCACAGGCCGAGGATCTCCACGCCGCCCTGCGCCGGGTCGCCGCCGACGGTTGGTCCCACGTCATCCTCGACGGCAAACTGTTCGACTGCGACCGGCTCACCGAGACCACCCTGTCCGTCAAAGGCGAAACGATCGACGCCTGGTACTCCGGAAAGCACCGCGACTTCGGAGCGAACATCCAGGCGGTCGCCCGCCCGGACGGACTGCCGATCTGGACCTCACCGGCGATGCCCGGACACCTGCACGACCTGACCTGCGCCCAGACCCTCGGTGTCACCGCCGCCCTGAACTGGGCCGCCACCGAACTGGACCTGCCCACCCTGGCCGACTCCGGCTACGAAGGCGCAGGTCAGGGCATCAAGACCCCGGTCAAGCAGCCCACCGACGGCAGCCGACTCGCCCCCGACAACCGCTTCTACAACCGGCTGCTACGCAGCCTGCGCTGGCAGGGCGAACGCGGCTTCGCCATCCTGATCGGACGCTGGAAGACACTCCGTCACACCACCGCCAGCCCACGCAGAATCGGCGACATCGTCACCGCAGCACTACACCTGACCCACTTCGAATACAAGTACCTACCGCTAAGTCGTTGAGATCAGCTCATTGGCCGCCATAGCAACAGTTCTTAGTCGACGCCAGCGACTCCGAAAAGATATACGCGAAAATCTCGCGCTTGTTGAGGAGATCGAGAAGAACGATACTCTGCGAGAACATACGCCAACCGCGCTATGGATCCACGGAAGAATCACAATCGACGTTGCTCGACTTACAGGACAAAAGCTTGGTACCCCAAAGAAGCCAATACCTGTCGGCTCACTCATCTTCACCATCATACTCTGCGTCGGCTTTGGTCTCTGGACTTACTACATTGCGCATGATGGATTCGAATGGTACTCCGTATTCCCGGGCGTGGCCTCCGCTCTGATGATTATCGCCGCCCTGGGGATGTTCACCAATCGCGAACTTCCACCCGACCAGGATCCCACACTACCCCCTGGGGCAACTCCAGTTGCAGCACTAGACGAAGGGGAAAAACTGGCCAACAGAATTTCGCTATCCAAGGAAGGGATAAGTGAAAGATACGCCGAGAACGGCCCGGTCGGAGTTGTATATAGATTTCTTGCCGCAGCCCAGGAGGGCCGCCAGGAAGATTGGCTCCTTGCCGTAGATCAGAACTGGATTCACTGTCGCGTGCAGACTTGGTTGTGGGAAATCTCCAAGGATTCCGACGAGAATCTCATGCACCAAGATGATCTCGCCAATTCTCTTGCAACAAATGGACAGCCAAACGACGTCTGGGAAAGGTTCTTAACCGATGAGCGCAAGCATTTACAGAACCTGTGGCGGGATGTAGATCTTACCAAACTGGGTGCGGGTAGTGCGCAGAGAAGAATCGGGCCAGATTACGAAATGGTGATTTTGGCTCCAACTGGAGACACGGATGGATACGTTGTGCAGTCGGCCACGATTGTACGAGGAGCTCATACTTTCGTTGTTCACAAAGTCAAGAACTCGTGGAAGGTGGCGAACCATGTTGGTACAGCATCTCCCAGCCCCGGGTGGCCGCCGGCATGGTGGACCACGAGCGAGGAAATCTAGTTCCACAACTTGAATGACAATTCCGGACCGCGATCTATCGCAAACATTCAGGTGGTGCGCGCTGGGATTCCGCGTGGTGGCATAGCGTGATGGCCGGTTGGTTGGTGGCCGCCGGCTGATGTTGACCTGGGTGGGGTGGGGGTCAGGTGGGTGCGGGTAGGTTCGGCATCCAGGGTCGTCCGAGGATGGCGTCGCGCAGGACGGCCATTTTGTCGAGGCCGTTCTTCGCCGCGCTGGAGACGTAGCCGAGGATCTTGTACCGATCCTTGGTGCGTTGCTCGCTGGTGAGCCGCCCGGAGATCTTCTGCTGGATCTTCGCCGGTCGCAGGTCCCGTTCGGCCTGGTTCGACGTCGGCGGCACCAACAGGTCGTCAACGAAGCGCAGCACGTCGGCACGTCGGTCCCGGAAGACTTCCAACAGCAGGCGGGCTTTACGCTCACCCGGCCGGTTGCCGATGGTGCTGGTGTCGGACAGTCCGACCAGCACGCCGTGGTGCAGCCGGTACAGCAACTCGGCCTTCACTGTGGGGTCGATGCCCGGCCGGTTCTGCTCACGGGCCGTGTTCGTCTCGTGGATCAGCGCGCGCAGCGCGTCGGAGATCTGCTTCGGCCAGACCGCGTCGGGGTACACCTCGGCCGCACCGTCAAGATCACGTAACAGGTGAGCGCAACACAGTTGGTGGACCAGCGTGCCCAACTCGGCCGAGTCGTAGTTCCGGTACCGGTCGTGCACGACCACCGAGCCGGTCAGGTCCTTGACCACGAACGCCGTGAACGTGGCCAGGTCCCGGTCACCGACCTGGTAGTGAGTCCACAACTCGGTACACGCCACGAGCAGGTACTTCTCGGCCTTCTTCCGGCCCGGCCTCGGCTTCTTTGGCCCGACCCGCAGCGGCGTCTCGTCACAGCACACCGCGTACGCCAGGGTGATCAACATGCGGATCCGTTTGTCGACCTCGCTGGTCAGCGCCGCGACCCGGGTCAGCACGCCGTGCACGAACCCCGGCGACGGTGTCGCACCGGTCAGCGACCGAAGCATCTGTACACACCGCTGCACCGGGATGAAATGCACGACCATCAGATAGACCGCCCACGCCTGCAGGTTCGGGCCGTACCCCACCGGACCGGCCCCCGCGCCTTCCGGCCGGGCCGCGGTGTGCAGCTTCCCGCACCCACACCGCACCGCATGCTGGTCGTACTGGGTCAGCGTCGCGGTCATCAACGGAACCTCGACCTGCTGATACCGGTCCACCACACCCAGATCCCGCGCGTCCACCAACTCCGCGCCGCACCCGCAACTACCCTCGGGGAACCGGTCCCGCCGCTGATCAGGAGCATCCGACCAGGCCAGGCTCGACCCCGGCGCACCCCGCTGCCTACCCCGCGTACCCGCCGGGGTGTCCCGCTTCTTCCTCGCCGCAGGTGGCGTACGCCCCGGATCATCATCCTTCGACGGCGGAGACGACGAGTTCGACGAGTTCCGCGACAACAGATGCTCGACCCGCGCCAGCCGCACCGCGAGCGCCTCGTACGCCGCCGTCAACTCCGCGATCTGCGCGTCCTGCTCAGCAATCCGAGCGTCCTGCGTCCGTGCCAGCGAGATCAACTCTTCACGAGACAGATCCTCCGACACCGACACGCCAAGATCAAACCACAACGGACAGAACGGCGTCGAGCCGGTCGAACCCCGTCACTCAACCCGCGCTGACCGTCACTCTTCGCGCACCACCTGAATGTTTACGATCTATCGTGTCAGCCCGAGCGCCGTTGCTAGACGGCTCACGCCAGAGGACTGTGATCCGGAGCGGGCCACGTCGGCAACTAATGCGCGGGCGGATGGCGCGTACAGGATCTCGGCGGGCGCGGCCCGGTGCGCCTCTTTCAGGATGTGTCCGGCCGCGAGCATGTTGCCGGCCTGCAGGTAGGTCCGTGCGATGCCTAGTAGGAATGCGGCCCTGTGCTCGGCGGCCAATCGCTGCCATCCATCCCGTCGTATGACAGCCTCGTGCAGCCTGATTGCGCCAGGGACGTCCCCGAGGTCTGCGGTCGCTAGAACCTGCGCGAGTTCGACGGCCGTAGGGCCAAAGCAGGTCTGTCGATGGTCCGCCCCGTCGCTGAACCGAGTGGCGATCTCGCGTGCTTGCTGGATCAATTCGCTAACGCTGCCCGTGTCACCGCATCGGGAAGCGGCCAGGGCGGCTTGGATAAGCAGCGCACCGTACACCGATAGCCGTTCCGGTGGAGCTTCATCGGATGCGGTGAGCGTGGTGCGGTGTGCGGCCGCGATGCTCGTTGCCATTGCGAGTCGGTACCGGCCCAGTGCTCGTAGGGTCTGAGCTAGCGAGATCGCTGCGGTTGCCGCTGACAGCGGATTGCCGCCGGCCGCTGTGACCGCTCGGTCGGCTGCCAGCAGGGCCAGGTTCGGTTCGTCGACCTTTAGCAGGACCGATGCAGCGATTCGGTACACCTGCACTATGAGGTTTGCATCGCTTGCTTGATGCCTGGCACTTGATGGTCGTGCCAGGTCGAGCAAGTTTGGTAGCGTCCGCAGTAGCTGCGGATAGTTCGCGTGCTGGAACGTCAGCCACGCGTGTGATACCTGCCGCGCGAACTCTCCCGGTCCTAAAGTCCTTTCGACACCCGTCCAGGCATCGAACACGTCGTAGCGGGTTAGGGCTGCGCGGACCCCCTCAATCCTGCCTACCTCGTCGGCAACCGCCGGTAGGCTGTCGGCTCCGAATAGTTCTGCCGGGTTGATGCGTAGTACGTCGGCGATGTGCTGGATGACTGAGAACCTGTCCAGTTTCCGTACGCCTCGCTCTACCTTTTCGACCCAGCTTTTTGACTTGCCGATGCGGTCGGCGAAGACTTGGAGGTCTATTCACAGGCGATCCTGTAGAAGTGCAGCCCGATGACACAGGAGATCGTTTCCGTGAAGGTCGCGAGCGGTCTGCGGTAGTCGGTGTGCAGGATTCTCCAGGTCTTCAGGTTTGCGATGACCTGTTCGACGACCCAGCGGATCTTGTTGACCTGCCTGTTGTATTCCTTCTGCCACTCTGTGAGCTCGCCGCCCTTGGGCTTCTTGTACGGAGTGATCATGCCGTTGCCGACGTAGCCCTTGTCGCCGATCCAGTCTCCGGGATTCAGGCTGACGAGAACACCGGTGTCGTTGATCGCGTACGAGTCGTGGTGGTTGCCGGTGACGGGATCGGAGACCCAGGCGAGCGCGCCGTCGAGGGTACAGGCGACCTGGACGCTCATGCCCGTGGTCTTGTGCTTGCCGGAGTACAGACAGCGGTCCGTGCGCCATGACCAGCAGGGGAACAGAGTGCCGTCGACGATGTACTGGGCGGTCGGGTCGAGCTCGTCGGCGGTCGGCACGAACCCCGCCAGCACGCGGTCGAGGACCGGGGTGATGGCGGTGACCGCCCGTGAGATCGTCGACTGGGAGACGCCGTGCGCCTCGGCGATCTCCGCTTGGACACGGTTACGACGCATGTAGGTCAACGCGACCACGAGGGCACGGTAGAGGCCGAGGACCGGGGGCCACGGTTCCATGCCCAGGTTCCGGCATTCGGCGCGGACCAGCACGCAGAGGTCGCGAATCTGATCGGTCGTGAAGCCGGTGGTATGATACATGCTCGGCGGTCCGCTTTTCTTTGGTTGTTGTGTGGAAACTCCATCCTATGGGAGGGCGGGCCGTCTCATTCATCGGGGGGTCCACTGTGGGTTACTGGACCCTGCTGAATAAGCCTCTTGTTGTGTCATTCGGCGTCGCATTCGCCATTGGGCTACTCGGCGGCCGATCGGTATCTGCGTCTCATCCTGGCCTTGCTTGGTCGTTGTCACGGCAGCGGTTGGCGGTCCGTGTTGCCGCCTCGCTGTTCGGTCTGCTCGTTCCAGTTGGCTGCTTGTGGGTTGGCCGGTGGGCTTTCGGTGTTGGGGTGGTCGCGTTTCTGTGCGGGGTGCACGACGTCGATTGCCAGGTGTGGACGTTGGAACAATTTCCCGAGCACGATGCCCTCCGTGGAATTGACCGGTTTTTGTCGCCCTTGCTTGGGGCCGTGACGTGGTTCGGTGAACCGTCGAAGCTGGTCCCGGTTGACCGGTCCGTCTCGGAACGTTCGGATGCTGCTGGCTTTAGGGGTGGGTCCAGCGGACGAAGCGTTGGTTGAGGTCTTCGGGGTCGGTGATGGCGTTGGGGTTGAGTTTGGTGATGTCTCGGGTGGCGAGGTGGAGCATGACGCCCATGTAGGTGGGTAGTGCTGCTGGGTTGTTGCTGAATTGGTTGATGAGGTCGATTCGGGCTTGTCCGCATGGCCAGGGGTGGGCGCAGGTGCGGCAGAGCCAAAGGGGTGAGGGGCCTCGCGTTTTCCGGACAGTGGTTCGGCCGGTTCTTTCACGCCGCGATTTGAAGGTTCTCGAACTCTGCGTGGACTTCCCGGGGAGGTCGGTAGCCCACCGCTGAATGCAGACGCTGACGATTGTACCAGAATTCGATGTAGGCAGTAACGTCCCGGCGTGCCGCCTCACGAGTGGGATACTTCACACGCGACACGCGTTCGTTCTTCAGCGCACCGAAAAACGATTCCGCCATCGCATTGTCGAAACAAATTCCGGTCCGGCCAGCAGATCGCCGCAACCTCAGATCCCGAAGCGTTCTGCCGTAGTCGTCCGACATGTAGTTGCTGCCCCGGTCCGAATGAAAGATGGCGTTCTTCCTGAGTTCGCGATTCCGGGCGGCGTTACGGATGGCGCGGGATATCAACGACGTCTGGTAGTGGTCGTCCATCGCGTATCCGATGACTTCCTTCGTGCAGCAGTCGATGACGGTCGCCAGATACAGCCACCCCTCGCCGGTCGGGATGTACGTGATGTCGCCGACGAGCTTCTCGCCAGGCGCGTCGGCGGTGAACTCCCGGCCGACGAGGTCAGGCACCGTGCCGGACGACGACTGGGTGAGACCCCACCGCCTCGGGCGGGGCTGGCACGGCACGAGCCCGAGCTCGCGCATCAGCTGGCGGACGAGTTCCGGCCCGGCGGACACGCCCTGGCGCCGCAGTTGCGCGTGGACACGTCGATGCCCGTAGGTGCCGTCGGACGCGGCGAACACCTCCTCGATGGCCGATCGAAGGTGGGCGCGGCGGGTGGCGGTCGCGGAGTCGGGGCGGGTTCGCCATTCGTAGTATCCGGACCTGGACACGCCGAGTTGTTCGCACATGAAGTCGACGGGGTAGGCGTACTTCGCGGTGTCGAGTCGCATCGTCTCGATGAACTCGTACAAGCTCGTTACCGAGGGTCCTTCGCGAAGTACGCCGCGGCTTTTTTCAGGAAGCTGTTCTCCATTTCGAGTTCCCGGTTGCGACGTTCGAGTTCCTTCAGTCGAGCGCGCTCGTCGACGCCGATCGGTGGGCTGTCCTGGGCGCCGCTGTTTTCCCGCCGGTACTGGCGGACCCAGGAACGGAGCGTCTCCGGGTGAACGTCGATCTCCCGGGCAACCTGCGACACTGGCTTGTTCGACTGTAGAACGAGTTGCACTGCTTCTTCACGGAACTCTGGGGTGTATGAGCTTATGCGTGCCATCGCGCTTCTTCCCTCGACTTTCCTTACAGGGTAACCTTATTGGCTCCCTGTCCGGAATCCTCGGGGCACCTCAGTGGCCTGATGACGACTCCCGCGAGCATGTACCCCCGCCCGGTGCGGGAGCTGTTGCCGGCCGCCCGTGCGATCGCCGTCCGCCTGGGCGAGGTTCCGTCGCGGAACCTGCTGATGCGGGAACTGCGGGTGGGTTCGCCGAAGGCGACCGCCCTGCGGGAAGCCCTGAACCAGGAACAGCAGGACCAGGACGGGGGTCAGGTCGAGTCCGCCGGTGGGCACCGGGGGTTGCACCTGGTCCGCGACACCACCACCGAGCGGCCCGCCGAGGCCGACGCACCGGCCCCGGTCGACCCGTCGCCGGTGTCGGCGGATGTGTCGGCGGACCCGGTGCCGACCGCCCCGTCTGACGAGTCGTCGGCCGGGTCCGGGGCGGACCTGCCGTCGCCGGTCGCCGAGGACACCGCACGACCGTTGTCGCCGGTGGGGGTGGACGGACACCCGGACACGAAGATCACTCCCGCTGGCCGTCGGGCGGGTCGGTCGCCGGTGCGGTCGTGGGTGCTGCTGTTGCTGGCCGCTCCCGCGTTCGTGGCGATCTGGTCCGGCTGGGTTGGGTTGGGTGAGCTGACCGGGTTCGGTGTGGTGCACCCGCTACCGGGCATCTGGGACACCTTGGCGGTGAACACGGCGATCACGTTGCCGATCGGCGTCGAAGCGTATGCCGCCTACGCGCTGCGGGCGTGGCTCGCACCCGACGGGGTCCCGCCACGGGCACGCAGGTTCGCGGCCTGGTCGGCGATCGGGTCGCTGGTTCTGGGCGCGGCCGGGCAGGTGGCGTATCACCTGATGGAGTCCGCCGGGATCACCGCCGCCCCGTGGTGGATCACGACCGTTGTCGCCTGTCTGCCGGTGGCTGTGCTCGGTATGGGCGCCGCTCTGGCTCACCTGCTGCACACCGACCGCCAGCAGCGGGAGCCCTGATTCTGCCCGGCGGCACAGCCCTACGGCCTGGAAACCAGTGCTGTGCCGCCGGCCCCTCGACCCTCAGCAAATCGCTTCGGGAAGGACTCTCATCGTGGCATCCACGTCGTCACCGGACGAGTTGCCGTCCACGGAAATCGTGTCGCGTATCCAGCACACCCCGGCCGGCGCGAAGGCGTGGGTGGAGCGTGACGGGCGCGGCCGGCTGTTCGTCCGCTGCCAGGGCTGCACCCTCTACCGGCAGGTCGACGGTATGGCTCCCGCCCTGGCCGCGCTGGTCAACCACCTACCGACCTGCCCCGCCGACGCGACCGGCATCGACCCCGGTCCGGCCTGACCGCCTCGTGTGCCGGTGGCGTGGCCGGACGGCACACCGCCCGCCGGCCGCGCCACCGACCCCTCAACCTCGCACGTTCCCCCTGGTTCTTCTGTTGGAGGCAACCCCCATGCCCACCCCTGACGACGGTTACGACTGGCAGGCAGCGGAAGCCGACCTCACCACCGACGGCAGTGCGGATGTGGTCGACCTGACCGCCCGCCGCCGCAAGACCAACCCGGCCGGGTCGTTCGCGGTCGACATCGACGACGAGAGCGACGACCGCGACGACGACGCCCCGGTCCCGGTCAACCCACCCGCTACCCCGCACGGTGGCCGGTCCCGGCTGGCCGCTGTGGTGGGTGCGGAGCGTCGGCCGATCATCCCCGGCTGGCTGCGCTCCCGGACCGAGTTGGCCAACGCCGTCCGGTGGACGGCAGGGCACTACACGCACGTCAGCATGTATCACCTGTCCCGGTCGCCGAAGTACGCCGCACGGTTGGCGTGGCGGGCACCGTTCGGTGTGGCCCGACTCGTGGGTCACACGGTCCGGTGGGTGACCGACGCCGAGGGTATCCCCGTGCGCCTGGCCGTGGTCCGGCAGGAAAACGCCGAACTGTACTTGAAGCTGTCGCGGCAGCGTGACGTACGGGTCCGATGGCGCGGCCTGGTCCTGACCGCGATCCTGCTGCTCGGCGTGCCGACCGTGCTCACGTTGATGGCGCTTGCTGGGTCGTGGCAGCGGTGGGCGATCCTCGCCGGTGTCGTGGCCCTGTTCGGTGTGGCGGGTACGCCGAAGGACAAGCCGTTGTTGGACGTGGCCGCTGTCAGTCCGCGTGTGCGGAAGCTGTCCGCCGACGTGGTCACCCGCGCGTTCCTCGCGGCCGGGTTGTGCAAGCCGGACGACCTGATCACCTTCCCCGCCCCGATCATGCGCGACGGACCCGGTTGGCGGGCCGTGATCGACCTGCCGTACTGGACGAACGCCGACAAGGCGATCAAGAAGCGGGACCAGTTGGCCGCCGGCCTCGACCTGGATGAGGTGCAGGTGTGGCCGGAGCGGGTACGCGGCACCGCCGGTTCCGCCCGCCGGCTGGCGTTGTGGGTCGCCGATGAGGACCCGTACGCGAAGGGGTCCGGCGCGTGGCCGCTCATCGCGAAGGGTGGTGTGGACATCTTCGCGCCGTTCCCGTTCGGGCAGGACCAGCGGGGACGCCCGGTGCCGCTGCTGCTCATGTTCACGTCCCTGCTGGTCGGTGCGATCCCGCGTATGGGCAAGACGTTCGCCGCACGCCTGCCCGTCCTGGCCGCTGCTCTGGATCCGATCGTTGAGCTGCACATCTACGACGGCAAGGGCGGGCAGGACTGGCGACCGTTCGAACGGATCGCCCACCGCACCGGTTACGGCGTCCGCGACGAGACGGTTCAAGCGCTGGTCGACGACCTACGCGGCCTGGTCGCCGACATGAACCGCCGCTACGACACCATCGCCACCCTGCCCGCCGACCTGTGCCCCGAATCCAAGGTCAGCCGACAGATTGCCGAGAAGCGGTCACTGAAGTTGTGGCCGGTGCTGGTGGCGGTGGACGAGTTTCAGCGCTACTCCGCCCACCCCGTGCACGGCGATGAGATCGTGTCGCTGCTGACCGAGCTGTGCAAGGTCGGCCCGTCGGTCGGCATCATGATTCTGCTCGCCACGCAGAAGCCGGACGGCAAAGCGGTCCCGACTGACCTGCGCGACAACATCGGTACCCGCTTCGCTCTGAAGACGATGACGTGGCAGTCCTCGGAAGCGGTGTTGGGTGCCGGGTCGTACACGGCCGGGTATGACTCGTCGCGGTTCCAGCGTGGTCACAAGGGCGTGGGCATTCTGCTCGGTGCGGACGACTCCGGATCGGTCGACGAGGCCGTGACCGTGCGGACGAACCTCGCCGAGATGGCCGACGTCGAGAAGGTCATCGACCGGGCACGCGGGTTGCGGGAGCGGGCCGGTACGTTGACCGGCCACGCCATCGGCGACGCACCCGAAGCCGTCGCCCGGACGGGAGACACCCTGTTGGACGACATCCTCACCGTCGTCCCCAAGGGTGAGGCGAAGGTGTGGTCAGAGACCGTCGTCGCCCGACTCGCCGAACTCCGCCCCGACGTCTACGGCGGATGGGAGACCGGGAACCTCGCCCCGGCGCTCAAGCCGTACGGGGTCACGGTCGGCCGGCAGGTGTGGGGCACCGATCCGGTCACCGGGGAACGCGCCAACCGTAAGGGCATCCTCCGCGACGACATCACCACCGCCGTAACCAAGCGTGACCAACGCCGTAAGGCGGGATAGCCGCTCACGGGCCGCTAGGTCTATCGGCACCACCCGCTAGACCTAGCGGCACCGCTAGCCCTCGAAACAAACCCCTGCCAGGACGCTAGCCGCCTAGCGCCCCTACCCCCGCACGCCCGAAAACCGCCCGTGGAGGCACCCCGTGGAGTCCCTGACCGCCCTCGCTAGCCTGCTCAGCCCCCTCGCCACCATTGTCACGTTCGGTTACCTGGTCACCTGCGCTATCTGGCCGTTCGGCCCCTGCCGACGCTGCCACGGCACCGGGAAACGCCGCGCCCCGTACGGCAAGGCGTTCCGCCTCTGCTACCGCTGCGACGGCACAGGACGCCGTATCCGCATCGGCCGGCACGTGTGGAACGAGATCCGCCGCGAACACCGCAACGGCACCCACCGATGAACCGCCGCCGGCACCCGCACGGGGAACACACCGACTGGTGCGCCCGTGACCACCGCTGCGGACACGACGGACACCGCTCCCCGTCCATGGTCGTCGACCTGCCCGGCCACGCCCGCGCGGTCCTCACCCGCATCCGCACCGGCGACGGACACGACCAGGCCGAGATACGCGTACGGGTCGCCCTGGCCGACGCCGACCCCGCCGCCCGCCGACAGCTGGCGGTCCTGCTCGCCGACCTGGACGACCTGATCACCCGCGCTGGCCGCGCCCGGTATCCCCGGCCGCGCCACCACCGTCCCGCTGCCTAACCACCGATCGACGACGAAGGAGGAACGCCGTATGAGTCGACAGTCCACCCACGACCACAACGCGGAACGGGCCGTGATCGGCGCGGCGCTGGTCGCCCCGCCGGTCATGGCCGACCTGATCGCCCTGCTCGGCCCGGACGATTTCCACCGACCGGCCCACGGGATCATCTGGCAGGCGTTGACCGCCGTGCACGCCACGGGTCAAGCCACCGACCCCATCACCCTCACGGCCTACCTTGCCGAGTCGGGCGAGTTGGGCAAGGTCGGTGGTGCCCCCTACCTGCACACGCTCATGCAGGGCGTTCCCGCCGCCGCGAACGCGGGACACTACGCGCGGATCGTGGCCGACCATGCCGCCCGCCGCCGGGTCGTCGACCTCGGAGAGCGGCTGACCAGCCTCGCCGCGTCCGGTGCCGATGTCGCCGACGTGGTGGGGACCGGTCGTGCGCTGCTCGACCAGGCCGACACAGGCGGGTGGGCACCGCTGATTCCGCTCGGCGACCGCCGCCACCTGCCCGCGTTCCCCGCCGAGATGCTGCCCGCCTGGGTCGCCGACATGGTCTACGGGGTCGCCGAGTTCACACAGACCCCGGTCGACCTGCCCGGCTGCATCGCCCTGGCCGCACTGTCGACAGCTGCCGGTGGCCGCGCCGAGGTGGAGGTACGCGGGTCGTGGCGGGAACCGGTCAACCTGTTCACCGTCGTCGTGTTGCCGCCGGGTTCCCGCAAGTCGGCGGTGTTCTCGGCGATCACCGGCCCTCTGTTGGCCGCTGAGAAGGCGTTGGTGGAGCGGACCCGACCGGCCATCGTCGAAGCAGAGTTGGCCGCACGGGTGGCCGGGAAGACGGCTGAGCGGACCGCGATCGCCGCCGCGAACGCGGACGCGTCCGGGCGTGACACCCTGCTCGCTGAGGCGACCGCCGCCGCGATGAACGCCGACACCATCACCATCCCCGCCCTACCGCAACTCGTCGCGGACGACGTCACCAGCGAGGAAGCCGCATCCCTGCTCGCCGAACAGGGCGGACGCCTGGCCGTGCTGTCCCCGGAAGGCGGCATCTTCGCCACCATCGCCGGCCGCTACTCCGGAACCCCCAACCTGGAAGTCTTCCTCAAAGGCCACGCCGGGGACATGCTGCGCGTCAACCGCCGGTCCCGTGCCCCGGAACACGTCGAACATCCCGCGCTGACACTCGGTCTGGCCGTGCAACCCGACGTCCTACGCGACATCGCAGACATGCCCGGATTCCGCGGCAAGGGGCTGCTGGCGCGCATCCTGTTCAGCCTGCCGGAGAACACCGTCGGACGACGCCGGATCGGAGCCGACCCCGTACCCGAACCGGTCGCCACCACCTACGCAGCCAACCTCGCCACGCTCGTGATGTCCCTCGCTGAGTGGACCGACCCGGCCGTGTTGCCACTCACCCCCGACGCCAACGCGCGGGTACTCGACATCGAACGGGCCGTGGAACCCCGGCTGGCTCCCGGTGGCGCATGGTCACACCTGATCGACTGGGGCAGCAAGTACACGGGTGCGGTCGTGCGGATCGCTGGACTGATCCACCTCGCCGAACACCTACGCGACGGATGGGGAAAACCCGTCCAGGCCGACACCATCGACCGGGCCGCCCTGCTCGGCGACTACTACGCCGCGCACGCCCTGGCCGCGTTCGACGACATGGGAGCCGACCGGACCAGCCGCCACGCCCGCCACGTCCTCACCTGGATCGAACGCACCACCACGACCGCCTTCACGAAACGGGAGCTGTTCCGCGCGGTCCGCAGCAGCCAACTGCCCACCGTCGCCGACCTCGACCCCGCCCTGTCCCTGCTCGAAACCCACGGCTACATCCGCCGCGTCGACGCACCGCGCACGCGGGCCGGTGGTGGCCGACCGCCGTCGCCGTCCTTCCTGGTCCACCCCGACGTGCACGGGCAACCCGCCGCCACCGTCCACGCCCTGCCGGACGCCGTCCGGCGGACCGCCTGATGCCCCGGACAGAACTGACACAACCCCCCGCTGACCGAGGTTCTGTCAGTTCTGTCAGTTCTGTCCACGGCCACACACTCCCGCCGGACCGGCCAGCAGCCCTGCCGCACCGGCACAGCCGAGACACCACCGCCACCGGCCCGCACCGGGCCGAACCCTCGACACGAACCGCCACCAAGCATCACCGGGGAGAAGCGTGAACAGCGCAGATCGCATGGTCCTCACCATCGAAGAAGCCGCCCAACGACTCGGCGTCGGCCGAACCACCATGTACGCCCTCGTGATGAACGGCGAGATCCGGTCCGTCACCATCGGCCGACTTCGCCGCGTCCCCGTCCGCTGCCTCGACGACTACGTGACCGCCCTGCTCGGCGACCAGCCGACCGACCAGGCCGCCTGAGAGGGGACACCATGGGACGTAAGCCCAACGGCGCATCCAGCATCTACAAGGGCACCGACGGCTACTGGCACGGCCGGGTCACCGTCGGCGTCAAGGACAACGGTCGCCCCGACCGCCGCCACGTCTCCGCGAAGACCGAAGCCGAGGTCACCCGCAAGGTTCGGGCGCTGGAACGGGAACGCGACAACGGCACCGTCCGCAAGACCGGCCAACGCTGGACGGTAGAGAAGTGGCTGACCCACTGGGTGGAGACGATCGCCGCGCCGTCCGTGCGGGAAACGACGATGGTCGGTTACCGAGCCGCTGTGTACAAGCATCTGATCCCTGGCATCGGCGCGCACCGCCTTAACCGCCTGGAGCCGGAGCACCTGGAGAAGCTGTACGCGAAGATGATCCGCACCGGCAGCGCACCGGGCACGGCACACCAGGCGCACCGGACGGTCAAGACCGCGCTGAACGTCGCCCTACGGCGCGGTCACGTCGCGCGCAACGTCGCCCAGCTCGCCAAGGCACCCCGCCTGGATGAGCAGGAAATCGAGCCGTTCACCGTCAAGGAAGCGCAGCGAATCCTGACCGCCGCCGCGAACCGGCGCAACGGGGTCCGCTTCGCCCTGGCCCTGGCGCTCGGACTCCGTAAAGGGGAAGCGCTCGGCTTGAAGTGGCGACGGATCGACCTTGACCGGGGACTGCTTCGTACCCCGCGTCAGCTTCAGCGGCACAAGTGGCAGCACGGATGCGACGACCCGCACGCCTGTGGGCAACTACGACACAAGGTCGACCCGTGCCCGCCGGACTGCCGACGACACAAGCAGCCCTGCCCGCCGCCCTGCCCGGCCGGTTGCACGCGCCACGCCAGCAGTTGCCCGAAACGCCACGGTGGCGGGTTGAAGGAGGTCGACGTCAAGTCGCGTGCCGGACGCCGGGCGGTCGGCATTCCCCGGCCGTTGTTGGATGCGCTCAGGCAGCACAAGGCGATGCAGGAGAAGGAACGTGAGGTGGCCGCGCAGCTCTGGCAGGAAGGCGGCTGGGTATTCGCCCAGCCGAACGGCAGGCCGATCGACCCGCGAGCGGATCACGAATCGTGGAAGGCGCTGCTGAGGGAGGCGAACGTACGGGACGCCCGGTTACACGACGCACGGCACACCGCCGCAACGATCCTGTTGGTCCTCGGCGTACCGACCCGCGCGGTCATGGAGGTGATGGGCTGGTCTCAGATGGCGATGACGACCCGCTATCAACATCTGGCACCGGGCGTGGTGTCCGGCATCGCCGACCAGGTGGCCGGGCTGCTCTGGGAGCCGACTGAGACGACGGACGACTAACTGAGACTGAAACTGAGACGAGACAGGGCACCGGACATCCGGTGCCCTGTCTCGCGTGCTGGTCAGAGTGTGGGCGCGGCAGGTTTCGAACCTGCGACCCCTCGCTTGTAAGGCGAGTGCTCTCCCACTGAGCTACGCGCCCGGGCATCACAAGAATCGCCGGCCCGGCGGCGGCCAGTTTACCCTGCCTTCTCCAGCGCGGCGCGACCGAGTTCCCGGCGGCCGGCGACCCGTACGGCCGGCGAGCGGATCACCCGGCCCGCAGGGCCCGCTGGACGGTAGCGGGCCCCGCAGGGTCGGACGCTGGTCAAACGGCCCGGAGGCTGGTCAGTTGTCCGTGACGCGGGTCAGTCGGCCAGGTCGGCCAGCGCCTTGCGCCACACGGCCTGGTCGCGGGCCTGGCCGGGCCCGTTCATTTCGGCGAAGCGGACCACACCGGTCTTGTCGATCACGAACGTGCCCCGGTTGGCGATCCCGGCGGAGTCGTTGAACACCCCGTACGCCTGGGCGACCGCGCCGTGCGGCCAGAAGTCGGCGAGCAGCGGGAACTGGAAGCCTTCCTGCTCCGCCCAGATCTTGTGGGTGTAGACGGAGTCCACGCTGACGGTGAGCGTCTGCACGTCGTCGTTGACGTAGGCGTCGATGTTGTCCCGCACCTCCTGCAGCTCGCCCTGGCAGGTGCCGGTGAACGCGAGCGGGTAGAAGATCAGCAGGACCGCCTGCCGACCCCGGAAGTCGGTCAGCCGCACCTCCTGGTTGTTCTGGTCCTTGAGGGTGAACTCCGGTGCCGGCGTGCCGACCTCGACGGGCATGTGCGCTCCTTCACTCACTTCTTGGCCTTGGCCCCACGGCGCAGCACCAGCCGGGCGGCACTCCAGTCCTTGCCGGCGTTGACCATGGAAGTCTGTTGCAGTCCGGCGCTGGGCGCGGACTCGCTGATGTCACTCGGCTCGACGTGGCCGTCACGCCCGGCCTTGGGCGTCAGCAGCCACACCACCCCGTTGTCGGCCAGCGGGCCGAGCGAGTCGACGAGCAGCTCGAACAGGTCTCCGTCACCGTCGCGGTACCACAGCAGCACCGCGTCGACGACCTCGTCGGTGTCCTCGTCGACCAACTCGCCGCAGCGGTCGGTCAGGGCGTCGCGGAGATCCTGGTCGACGTCGTCGTCGTAACCCATCTCCATGACCACCATGCCCGGCTCGATGCCGAACCGGTCCGCCAGGCTCCGTACGCCGTCGGCGGCCTGACCAGCGGTCGCGCTCACTGTTACTTGCCTCCTCGTCTTGAGCTGCCGGTATCCGTCGGACACCGATAGCGGGTAGTTCACACAGTTGTGCCGCCCGGCGCAAGTGGCGCACCGAGTTCACCGGAATTTACCGTGCCAGCAGCGCTCGGGCACCCTGGGTGATGGCATCTTCGCCGACCAGCACCTGGTTGGCGGCCGGGCCGAGTGGGACGTAGGTGTCCAATGCCGCTATCCGGGCAGCGGCTCCGACGTATCCGGCTTCGACCAGCGCTGCCAGCACTCCCTCACCGACCCCGCCGGAGCGGCGGGTCTCGTCGACCACCAGCACCCGACCGGTGGCCGTCGCCTCGCGGATGATGTCGGCCACCGGCAGCGGCGCGAGCCAGCGCAGGTCGACGACCCGGCAGCCGGCTCCTTCGGCAGCCAGCCGGGCCGCGACCCGCAACGACATCCGTACGCCGTTGCCGAACGTGATCACCGTCAGGTCCTCGCCGCTGCCGACGGAGTAGCTGCGGGCCCGGCCGACCGGGATGTGCCGGGCGCCCCACTCCCCTGGCGGGGTGTACGGCGCCAGCCACAGTCCGTCGTCCGGCACGTGCAGGTCACTGGTGTCGTAGAGGGCGACGGGCTCCACGAAGACGCACACACTGCCGTCGACCGCCGCGCTGGCCAGGCAGGATCTCAGCAGCCCGGCGGCATCGTCGGCCCTGGCCGGCACGGCCAGCACCAGGCCGGGTACGTCCCGCAGCACCGCCAACGAGTTGTCGTTGTAGAGGTGCCCGCTGAGGCTCTCCTGATAGGCGAGACCGGGCACGCGCAGCACCATCGGGTTACGGTAGCCGCCCCGGGAGAGGAACTGCAGCACGGCGGCCTCGCCGCGCAGCTGGTCCTCGGCGCTGTGCAGGTGGCTCAGATACTGGATCTCCGGCACCGGCAGCTGACCGGCGAGGCCGGCACCGAGTCCGATGCCGAGGACTGTGGTGCCGTCGCCGGTGGTGTCAAAGACGCGATGGTCGCCGAACCGGTCCTGCAGCCCGGCGGTGACGCCGTGCACGCCGCCCTTGGCGGCGACGTCGGCACCGAACACGGCCATCGCCGGGTACGACAGCAGACCGTCGGCGAGCGCCGCGGTGATCGTCTGGGCCAGGGTCATCGGCCCGCGTTCCTCCGGCAGCCGGGTGCCGAGGGTGGTGGCGCGGGTGGTGGCCGCGGCTCCGGCCGCGCGGGCACCGGTGTCGGCGACCACCCGGGCGACCCGGATCGGCCGGCGCGGTGCGAGAGTGGCCACGACCTGTCCGGCGGTGTCGAGCTTGGCCTCCCCGATGACCTCCTCGGCGACCTTGCGCACCTGCCAGCCGACTTCGTCGTACCGGGAAATGATCTCGTCGGGGCTGGCCAGGCCGGCGGCGACCAGCAGCCGCGCGGTGCCTACCAGTGGGTCGCGGGCGACGTCGCGGTCGATCTCCTCGGCCGACCGGTACGCCGATTCGACGTCGGCGCCGCTGTGCCCCATCAGCCGGACGGTGGACAGGTGCAGCACCGCCGGCCGGCGGTGCTCGCGGACCCAGGCGGCAGCCTCGGCAGCGACGTCGTAGGTGGCCGCTAGGTCGCACCCGTCGGCGGCGAAGTACCGCAGCCCTGGTCGGGAGCGCAGCGTCTCGGCGACCCAGCCGTCCGGCGACCGTACGCTGCCGCCCAGTCCGTTGTCCTCGCAGACGAACAGCACCGGCGTGGACAGCCCCGCGTGGTCGGCCCAGCCGGCGGTGTTGAATGCCGACGCAGCAGCGGCGTGGTTGACTGCCGCGTCGCCGAAGCTGCAGACCACGATGGCGTCGTCCGGCCAGGGCAGCCGGGGTTCCAGGTACGGCCGGCCGACTGCGGCGGACCGGGCCAGCCCTGGTTGACGTTGCCGGACGGTCGGCACCATCCGGCGCATCCGGTCGATGCCGAGCGCGGTCCCGACCGCCCGGGGCAGGTGCCCGCCGACGGTGCCGGAGGTGGGCACGATGTTGATCGCGGTGTTGCCGAACACCTTGCCCCGGCCACCGGTGGTCGGGTCGGCGGCGGAGGCAACGGCACCGCGCAGCACGTCCCGAGCGGCGTCGGTGACCGGGTCGGTGCCGGGGTCGCCGGCGTCGGAGTCGGCCACGCCGGAGCGAAGGCCCGGCTCGACGCCGGGCTCGTGGCCGGCGGCGAGGCCGGCCTGGGCGAGCCGGGCGCAGTAGAAGCCACCGGACCGGTAATGCAGTAGCGCCGGGTCGGTCACCCGGACGGCGGCGGCGAGCGCCGCGTTGCCCTCATGGCCGGACGAGCCGAGTGTGTAGAAACCTTCTCCGAAGCTGCGCAGCCAGCGTTTGGCCAGGTCGAGATGGCGGCTGGTGAGTTGGGCGTCGAACAGCGCCAGCGCGGACTGCCCGGTGAGCAGAGTGCCGTCGCGTACCGGTTGTTCGGGGGCCCGTCGGTCCGGTGCGGTGTCCATCGCGGCGACCGCGGTGCGGAACCGTTCGTCGAGGTCCTGCGGGGTGGTCACGTCGGACAGCATTACCGACGCCCGCCAGGCGCGGCCACCGGGCGGCGAGCGGGCCGCCGCTGGGCCGGGTCGGGGCAGACTGCAGCGCCGCTGGTGGCCGGGGAGGTCATGGTCGCGATGCTACGCGGCAGCCCGGGAAACGGCAGCGCAGCCGCGCCGCCAGGCGCGGCCTGGACGGCAGCGCAGCCGCGCCGCCAGCGGGGTCACTTGCGGGCGGCCGATAGCATAAGGTTCAGTACGTTCTGAACGTTCGCAACACACGTTGATCGTCACAGACGTGGATCGCCACAGACGTTGATCGTCGAACGCTTCGAGGTGGAGCGTCGTCAAACTCAAACCGAGGAGGCGAGGTCCGATGGCTGACCCGGCCATCCGTACCGAGCAGTTGATCAAGACGTACGGCCGCAACCGCGGCCTCACCGGCCTTGACCTTCAGGTCGAGACCGCCGAGGTGTACGGGTTCCTCGGCCCCAACGGGGCCGGCAAGTCCACCACCATCCGGCTGCTGCTGGATCTGATCCGGCCGACCAGCGGCACCGTCCGGGTGCTGGGGCTCGACCCGCGCGCCGACGGCATTCCGCTCCGCCGACGGATCGGTTACCTGGCCGGCGACTTCATCGTGGACGGCCGGCAGACCGGCCACGAACTCCTCACCTACCTGGGCAACTTACGCGGCGGTGTGCCGAAGGCGCGGATCACCGAGCTGGCCGACCGGCTCGACCTCGACCTCGGCCGGCGGATCAAAGGGCTGTCCAAGGGCAACCGGCAGAAGGTCGGGGTCGTGCAGGCCTTCATGCACTCCCCCGAGCTGCTCATCCTCGACGAACCGACCAGCGGCCTGGACCCCTTCCTGCAGCAGGAGTTCGTCGCGATGGTCCGCGAGGCGAAGGCCGCCGGGCAGACCGTCTTCATGTCCTCGCACGTGATGAGCGAGGTGCAGCAGACCGCCGACCGGGTCGGCATCATCCGCGACGGCCGGTTGGTCACCGTCGAACGGGTAGAGGAGCTGCGGGAACGGGCGGTACGCCGGATCGAGATCGTCTTCGACGCTGCGGTGCCGGCCGACGAGTTCACGACCGTTCCCGGGCTCAGCGACGTCACCGTGAACGGCGCCCGGCTCAGTTGCCGGCTCGACGGGCGGGCCGATCCGCTGATCAAGGCGGCGAGCCGGCACACCGTCGTCAGCTTCCTGGCCGAGGAGCCCGACCTGGAGGACCTCTTCTTCACCTACTACGAGCGGACGGAGACCGACGGTGTTGCTGCGTAACCCGTTCACCAAGGCGCTGCGCGACAACCGCCGGTCCATGCTGGGCTGGGCGGTGTCGATCGCAGCGGTCGGCACCATGTACGCCGCGCTCTGGCCGACCATGCAGACACCGGAGATGGCGGATGCGCTGGCCGCGTATCCGGAAGGGATGCTGGAGGCACTCAACTTCGACGACGTCACCAGCCCTGCCGGCTATCTCGGCAGCGCCGTCTACGGGCTGCTCATCCCCCTGCTCGTTGCGGTGTTCGGGATCGCCGCCGGGGCCCGGACGATCGCCGGTGACGAGGAGGCCGGCTCGCTGGACCTGCTGCTCGCCCACCCGGTCAGCCGGGCGCGGGCCGCGCTGCAGCGGTTCGCCGCGCTGGTGGTCGGACTGGTCCTCACCGGGGCGCTGCTGTGGCTGGCTCTGGTGGCGATCCGTGGTCCGGCCGAGTTCACCGCCGTCGGGGTCGGTGCGCTGGCCGCGATGACCCTGCATCTGGTGCTGTTCGGCACCGCGTTCGCCGCCCTGGCGTACGGCGTGGGGGCCGCTACCGGCAGCCGGGCGACGGCGCTCGGCGTCGGCGCGGCGGTCGCCGTGCTCGGCTACCTCGCCAACGCCGTCCTGCCCCAGGTCGAGGCGCTGGCGTGGGCCCGCGACATTTCTCCGTTCCACTGGTACCTCGCCGGCGACCCGCTGGTGAACGGGGTGCAGGTCGGCGGCGTACTGCTGCTCGCCGGCTTCGCTGTGGTCTGCGTCGCCGCCGGCACCTGGCGCTTCACCCGCCGCGACATCGCCGTGTGAGGGATCGCCGCGCGGCCGGGCGGGTGGGTGCGGCGCCTGCCGTGCCCACCGGCCGGACCGGCCCGGCTGCCACACTGGCAGGCATGGACTCCGACGTGATCTCCATCCGGACCGGCTCCCGGCCCGTGGTGCGCGACATCACCGCCGAGGCGGGGCGGTTCGTGGCCGGACGCGGCGACGGGCTGCTGCACGTGTTCGTACCGCACGCCACCGCCGGCATCGCGATCATCGAGACCGGTGCCGGCTCCGACGACGATCTGCTCACCGCTCTGGACCAGCTGCTGCCCACCGACGACCGTTGGCAGCACCGGCACGGCTCGCCCGGGCACGGCCGGGACCATGTGCTACCGGCGTTCGTCGCCCCGTACGCGACGTTGCCGGTGCTCGACGGCCGGCTCGCGCTCGGCACCTGGCAGTCGGTCTGCCTGGTCGACCCGAACGGGGACAACGCCGACCGCAAGGTCAGGTTCTCCTTCCTCGCCGGCTGACCCGCGCCGCCCGGAGCCGGTGGGAAGTTACCGTCTGGTACGTGTGTCCCAGATCGCCTCTATGGCGGCCGCGCGTGACGCAACCGGCCTCCAGGGGGCAGGATGGTCAGTAGAGACCTATCCCACACACAACTGAGGGAACGCCTGTGGCCACGGAACGCAAGCGCCCGGTGATCAGCGACGGCCTGCCGAGCCAGCTTCCGGACATCGACCCTGAAGAAACCAGCGAATGGGTCGAGTCACTCGACGGAGTGATCGACGAACGCGGCGCCAAACGCGCCCGCTACGTCATGCTGCGCCTGCTCGAACGGGCTCGGGAGCGTCAGGTCGGGGTGCCGCCACTGACCACCACCGACTACATCAACACGATTCCGCCGGAACGCGAACCCTGGTTCCCCGGCGACGAGATGATCGAGCGGCGGATTCGCGCGTACATCCGGTGGAACGCCGCCGTGCTGGTGCACCGCGCGCAGCGGCCGGAGATCGGCGTCGGCGGCCACATCTCCACGTACGCCAGCGCGGCGTCCCTCTACGAAGTGGGTATGAACCACTTCTTCCGTGGCAAGCAGCATCCCGGCGGCGGGGACCACATCTTCTTCCAGGGGCACGCCTCCCCGGGCATGTACGCCCGCGCCTTCGTCGAGGGCCGGCTGTCGGAGCAGCGCCTCGACGGCTTCCGGCAGGAGCTGTCGCACGCCGGGCTCGGCGGCGGGTTGCCGTCGTACCCGCACCCGCGGCTGATGCCGGACTTCTGGGAGTTTCCCACCGTCTCGATGGGCCTCGGCGCGATCAACGCGATCTACCAGGCGCGGTTCAACCGGTACCTGCAGCACCGGGGCATCAAGGACACCTCTGATCAGCACGTGTGGGCGTTCCTCGGCGACGGTGAGATGGACGAGCCGGAGTCGCTCGGCGCGATCGGGGTGGCCGCCCGCGAGGAGCTGGACAACCTCACCTTCGTCATCAACTGCAACCTGCAGCGGCTGGACGGCCCGGTACGCGGCAACGGCAAGGTCATGCAGGAGCTGGAGGCGTTCTTCCGGGGCGCCGGCTGGAACGTGATCAAAGTCGTCTGGGGTCGGGAGTGGGACCCGCTGCTCGCCGCGGACACCGACGGCGCGCTGGTCAACCTGATGAACACCACGCCGGACGGCGACTACCAGACCTACAAGGCCGAGTCCGGCGCGTACGTGCGGGAGCACTTCTTCGGCCGCGACCCGCGTACCCGCAAGATGGTCGAAGGGCTGTCCGACGACGAGATCTGGAACCTCAAGCGCGGCGGGCACGACTACCGGAAGCTGTACGCGGCGTACAAGGCGGCCACCGAGCACACCGGCCAGCCGACGGTGATCCTGGCCAAGACGATCAAGGGCTGGACGCTCGGGGAGCACTTCGAGGGCCGCAACGCCACCCACCAGATGAAGAAGCTGACCCTGGACGACCTGAAAACCTTCCGGGACCGGCTCTACCTGGACGTGCCGGACGAGCAACTGGAGGCGAACCCCTACCTCCCGCCGTACCTGCGCCCGGCCGACGATTCCCCGGAGATGACCTACCTGCAGGAGCGCCGCAAGGCCCTCGGCGGGTACGTGCCGACCCGGCGGACCGCCGCCCGCCCGCTGGCGGTGCCGGGCAGTGAGCGGTTCGGTGATGTCAAACGCGGCTCCGGCAAGCAGAAGGTCGCCACCACGATGGCCTTCGTCCGACTGCTCAAGGACATCATGAAGGACCGCGAGTTCGGCAAGCGGTGGGTGCCGATCATCCCGGACGAGGCGCGGACCTTCGGCATGGACTCACTGTTCCCGACGCAGAAGATCTACTCACCGCACGGGCAGAAGTACACCGCGGTGGACCGGGAGCTGTTCCTGTCGTACAAGGAGTCCACCGCCGGGCAGATCCTGCACGAGGGGATCAACGAGGCCGGGTCGGTGGCGTCGTTCACCGCCGCCGGCACGTCGTACGCCACCCACGACGAGCCGATGATCCCGCTGTACATCTTCTACTCGATGTTCGGCTTCCAGCGCACCGGCGACGCGTTCTGGGCGGCGGCCGACCAGATGGCCCGCGGCTTCGTCCTCGGGGCCACCGCCGGGCGGACCACGCTCAACGGCGAGGGTCTGCAGCACGAGGACGGGCATTCGCAACTGCTCGCCGCGAGCAACCCGGCGGTGGTCGCCTACGACCCGGCGTTCGCGTTCGAGATCGCGCACATCGTGGAGAACGGCCTGCACCGGATGTACGGCGAGTCACCGGAGAACATCTTCTACTACCTCACGGTGTACAACGAGCCGATCGTGCAGCCGGCGCAGCCGGACGGGCTCGACGTCGAAGGGCTGCTCAAGGGCCTCTACCGGTACGCGGCGGCACCGCAGGTGAGTCGGGCCGACGGCGGCGAGGCACCGCGGGCGACGATCCTCGCCTCCGGCACCGGGATGCAGTGGGCACTCAAGGCGCAGCAGCTGCTCGCCGAGGACTGGGGGGTGGCCGCCGACGTGTGGTCGGTGACCTCCTGGACGGAGCTGCGTCGGGACGCGGTGGCCTGCGAGGAACACAACCTGATCAACCTGGGCGGTGAGGCGCGGGTGCCGTACGTGCGAACGGCGCTGGCCGACGCGCCGCAGTCGGTGGTCGCGGTCAGCGACTGGATGCGGGCGGTGCCGGACCTGATCGCCCGGTGGATTCCGGGCGACTACACCTCGCTGGGCACCGACGGGTTCGGGCTGTCGGACACCCGGCACGCGTTGCGGCGGCACTTCCATGTCGACGCCGAGTCGGTGGCCGTCGCGACGCTGCGGCAGTTGGCGTTGCGCGGCGAGGTGCCGGCCGAGGTGCCGGCGGGGGCCGCCAAGAAGTACGCGATCGACGACGTCAACGCCGCTCCGGTCGGGGAGACCGGCGGCGACTCCTGATCCGCAGCGGCCGCAGTCGGCAGGCCCCGGCGGTCACCCGCCGGGGCCTGCCGCGTCCGGGGCCACGCCGGCCGCGGACCTCGCCGTAGCTGCGGTCCGGCTGCCGTCAGCAGACGTTGGTCCGGTTGCCGGCGTTGGCGGCGTGCCGGGCGGCGGCCAGGTCGGACAGGCGGCCCAGGGAGGTCTCCAGGTCGGCGCCGACCCGGTGCTTGCCGAGTCGCAGCAGGGTCGCGCTGACCTGGCCGGCCGGCCACCGCACGATGGTCAGCCGTACCGCGGTGCCGTCCCCCTCCGGGGTGAGTTCGACCTGCACCTCGGTGCGGGCCTCGGCCCGCAGGCCAGGGCCGGCGGCCCGCTCCCGCCAGGCGATCAGCTTGGGCGGCTGGAGCTCGATGACCTCGGCGTCGGCGGCCGCGCCGTCCGCCGTGTGCACCCGCATCCGGCGGATGTCGCCGCCGATCACCTCGGCCTGGCGGACACCGGCGAGCCAGTCGGGCAGCAACGCGGCCTGCCCGACCACCTCCCAGACGGTGTCGATCGGGGCCTCCGCCCGCCCGCTGCGTTCGATGAGGATCATCTGCCTGCCTGTCTCTGCCTGCTCGTCCTGACAGGCGCAGCCTAAAGCACATTCTCGGCAAAAGGTGCAGACTTCGCTGTTCACCCCGGGCGCCACCGGACCTGACCGTCGGGCGGGGATCGGCCGCCCGTAGGCTGGGGCCGTGACGGTACGCGTACGCTTCGCCCCATCCCCCACCGGCATGTTCCACGTCGGCGGTGCCCGTTCAGCACTGCAGAACTGGATCTACGCCAAGCAGCACGGGGGCGTGTTCGTACTACGGGTGGAGGACACCGACGCGGCCCGCAACCGCCCCGAGTGGATCGAGGGGATCCTCAGCGCGCTGGACTGGATCGGCATCCGTCGTGGTTCGTACGAGGGGCCGTACTTCCAGTCGGCCAACGCCGGCGAGCACCGCGCGGCGGCCGACCGGCTCCACCAGTCCGGGCATGCCTACTACTGCGACTGCGCCCGCGCCGATGTGCAGGCCCGCACCGGCAGCGAGTACCGCGGGTACGACGGGTTCTGCCGCGACCGGGGTCTCGACGCCGGCGCCGGACGGGCCCTGCGCTTCCGCACTCCGGACACCGGCAGCACCACGGTCGCCGACCTGATCCGCGGCGAGCCGACGTTCGAGAACCAGTTGATCGAGGACTTCGTCATCGCCCGGGGCGACGGCTCGCCGGTTTTCCTGCTGGCCAACGTGGTCGACGACATCTCCCAGGGGATCACCCACGTGATCCGCGCCGAGGAGCACCTGCCGAACACCCCGAAACAGCAGCTGCTCTGGGCAGCGCTCGGGGTCAAGCCACCGGTCTGGGCACACGTACCGGTGGTCGTCAACGAGAAACGTCAGAAACTGTCCAAGCGCCGTGACAAGGTGGCGCTGGAGGCGTACCGCGACGAGGGGTACCTCGCCGACGCGATGCGCAACTATCTGATGCTGCTCGGCTGGGCGCCGAGTAACGACCGGGAGATCGTGCCCTGGTCGGTGATCGAGGAGGAGTTCCGACTGGAGGCGGTGAACCCGTCCCCGGCCTTCTTCGACGAGCGCAAACTACGCGCCTTCAACGGTGAGTACATCCGGGCGCTACCGGTCGAGGACTTCATCGCCGCCTGTCAGCCCTGGCTGACCGGGACGCCGTCGACGCCGACGCCGACCGGCAGTGGTATCGCGCCGCCGCCGTGGCGGGCGGCCGACTACGACCCGACGACGTTCGCGGCGGTCGCCCCGCTCGCCCAGACCAGGATCGCGGTACTCAGCGAAATCGTCGCCAACGTCGATTTCCTCTTCCTCGACGTCCCGGTAATCGACGACGCCGCGTGGGCGAAGGCGATGAAGGCTGGCGCAGCCGACTTGCTGGACGCGACGATCGCCGCGTTCGCGGCGCTGCCGGACTGGTCCGCCGAGCCACTGAAAGCAGCGCTGGAGCAGGTCGGCGCCGAGCGTGGCCTCAAGCTCGGCAAGGCCCAGGCACCGGTACGGGTCGCGGTGACCGGCCGGTCCGTCGGGCTGCCGCTGTTCGAGTCGTTGGAGGTCCTCGGGTCGGAGCGCACGTTGCGTCGGCTGCGCAACGCCCGCGCCCGGCTCGGCTGACGTCGCGACGGTCCGGTCAGGTGGTACGGCGGCGGACGAAGAACGCTCCGGCCGCCACCGCGACCAGCAGGACGACGGCACCGACCAGCCACGGCCACCATGGGGTCGACTCGGTGGAACTGGTGGCCTGCGGCGTCGGTGCCGGGGTCGCCTCCGGTGTCGGTTCGGCGGCGGTGGGGCTGGGTGCCCCGGTCGGTGACGGCTGAGCGGTCGGTGACGGATCAGCGGTCGGCTCGACACCGACCGTCAACGTGAAGGCGAACGCACCCTTTACCCAGTGTCCGTCGGCGGACAACACGTTGTAGTCCACTGTGTATTCTCCGGCGGGTCCGGGACGGAACGGCACGCTCACCGCCTTGCCGTCCACCACGGGCGCCCCGGTGGACGCCGCAGCGCCATCCGGACCGGTCACGCTCAGTTCGGTCTGCTCCTGGCTGAGGTTGGCCAGAAAGGTGAGTCGGACCGTCTCGGGGGCCTGCGCGAGCTCCGCACCGTCGGCCGGATCGCTCCCGGTCAGCACGTTGTGCGCCTGGGCCGGCGATGTCCCGAACAGCACCGCGAGCAGCCCGACGAACACCGCGAGCAACACCCCTGGTACGCGTACCACCCTGTCCCCCACCTGTTGCGATCGCCGGATACGATCGGTCGCCAGACGACGCGCCGGGCCGTCATCGGCCGACCTCCCTGGTTGGTCGGTCACCGGTCGTCGATGGTTCCCGAAAAATCCGTCCAGCGGGTGCAACCGTCCAGAGTCGTGCGGAGTCTCTCACAGTGAGGGTCCGCGACCACGCCCGCCGCTGATTACGTCGGGCCGCCATCGGGTAGTACGCACATCGACTAGGACCTGACCTCCGCGGGGCGAGGGAGTTGACCATGGGACAGCGGGCAGCCAGCCGTCTCCTAGCGGCCGGTGCGCTGCTCCTGGCATTCGGCACGTCCATCCTGGCGGCGAACCGGGTGTACGCGGCACCACCTGCACCAACGACCGTCACCATCGAAGGTGACGACCTGCCGGAGCCGCTCGCCGTGCACGCCGACGCCGACGCCGAGTTGTTCGCGGCGGTGCTCAGCCAGGTCAGTTGGCTCACCGGACCGGGCCAGACCAGTTCCCCGGAGCCGGGTGACCTCGGCCCGAAGTACCTGGTCGTGGTCATGGTGGCGGACGAGCCACATCGCACCTACGAGCTGTATCCGCTGGCCAAGGGAGGCCCGCGCGCGTTTCGACCGGCGGAGCAGCCTGGTGACGGCAAGACCGCAGCCGGCTGGTTCTTCGGCCGGCTGACGATGTCCGAGACGCTGCGAGCGGCCGGCGCACCGCTGCCGGCCCGCCCGGACAGCATCAGCGGTGGCATCGGCGGCGGTGAACGGGTGATTCCGGAGGACGCGCTCAACCCGGGCGAGGACATCGACCAGATGCTCACCGACCTGCGTCAGGTCATGGTGCTCAACGCCGCCGTGGTGGTCGGCATCACCCTGGGGATCGCGGGGATCGCCCTGCTGGTACGCCGCCGGACCAGGTGACCGGCCCGGCCGCACGGGTGACCGGAGCGGTCGGGCGGTGTCAGCACCAGCGGTGCGGCGGGCGTTCCCGACGTACCACCCGGGAACTCGGCCGGACCCCGAGATGGCGATGCGCGCCAGCCCATCCCCGTTGCCCCGCGCAGCAGGTCGACACCGGCTGCGGGTCGGCCGAACCGCCCCGGTCGGTTCCCTGCCCGGTCAACGTCCGGCCGAGTGACAGCTGGTCCCGCTCCCCCGGATGGTCCCGCCCGACGCCATGGTCCCGCCCGACGCCGCCGCTGTGGCCAGCCCCCAGGTACGCCATCACGAACTCCTCACCTCACACGAGCCGTCCCGAGACGACACCTTGCCAGGTACCGGGCCGGCCGCCGCCGGCCCCCCCGCCCGCGGTGACCACAGGCGGGCGGCCAGCGCCACCACCGTCACCGCCACCAGGGCGCCGCCGATCACGTCGACCGGCCAGTGCGCGAGCAGCACCAGCCGGGTCGCCGCGATGAACAGCGCGCCGGCTCCGGCGAGCACCACCACCAGCAACCGCCCGGTACGCCGTACCCCGGGCCAGACCAGCAGGACGACCGCGAACGCCGCAGCGGCGGCGTTGGTGGTGTGCCCGCTGGGGAACCCGTTGGCGGCGATGGTCACGAAGCCGTCCACCGGGCGGGGTCGGTGCAGCAGCCACTGTCCCAGCATCCAGCTGACCGGGGCCGCGACGGTCACCGTCGCGCAGAACCAGGCCCGGGGCCGGTCCCGGCGCACGGCGAACAGGGTGGTCGCGGCGGCACCGGCGGCCAGGAACGGCATCGTCGCCGCCAGGTCGGTGGCGATCCGCAGGACCGCCACCAGCGTCGGCCGGTCGGCGGCGTAGGCCCGCAGCCCGTCGGTCACCGGGGCGTCCAGCCGGGCGACCAACGCGGGATCCACCACCAGACCGATGGTCAGCGCCGCGAGGGCGGGCAGGGCCAGCAGCGGTACGACCAGCGGCGGGCGGGCGATCATCCGCACATGTTGGCACGGTCGGCGCGGTCCTGCCCGCTGGCCGTGACACCCTGACGGGGTGGCGACCAAGCGCAACGACGCCGGGCTCACCGCGACCCTGCGTCGTATCGAGCGGTCGGCCGGGGCGCTGGCGACCGCGAGCGTGGCCCGGATGGACGAGACCCTGCCCTGGTTCCGTGAGCTGCCCGCCGACCAGCGTTCCTGGGTGATGCTGATCGCTCAGGCCGGCGTACGGTCCCTGGTGGAGTGGCTGCGCGACGGTGGCGGCGCGAGCGGCAGCCCGCAGGAGGTCTCCGACGAGGTCTTCGCCGCCGCGCCGCGGGCGCTGGCCCGGTCGATCAGCCTGCAGCACACGGTCGCCCTGATCAAGGTCACCATCGACGTGGTCGAGGCGCAGGTGCCGCACCTGGCGGCGACCGGCGAGGAGTCGCTGCTACGCGAGGCGGTGCTGCGGTTCTCCCGGGAGATCGCCTTCGCCGCCGCCCGGGTGTACGCGCGGGCGGCGGAGTCGCGCGGCGCGTGGGATGCCCGGCTGCAGGCGCTGCTGGTCGACGCCCTGCTGCGCGGCGACTCGTCGGACGTGCTGGCCAGCAGGGCCGCCGCGCTGGGCTGGACCGATGCCTCGCCGGTGTCGGTGGTGGTCGGGCGGTCCCCGGGCGGCGAGGTCACCGCGGTCCTGCAGATCGTCTACCGGGCAGCCAGGCGGATCGGGGTGGAGACGATCGGCGGGGTGCACAACGACCGGCTGGTGGTGGTACTGGGCGGCGCGGCCGATCCGGCGGCGGCGACCGGCAAACTGCTGGACGCGTTCGGCGCCGGCCCGGTGGTGGTCGGGCCGATGGTGGCCAGCCTGGACGAGGCGACCGAGTCGGCCCGGGCAGCGCTGGCCGGGTACCGGGCGGCACCGGCCTGGCCGGCGGCGCCCCGCCCGGTCGCGGCGACCGATCTGCTGCCGGAGCGGGCCCTCGCCGGTGATCCCGAGGCCCGCCGTCGGCTGCGCCGCGACGTGTACGGGACCCTGGTCCGTGCCGGCGGGGAGCTGCTGGAGACCCTGGACGCGTTCTTCGCCGCCGGGGCCGTGCTGGAGGCGACCGCGCGGGCACTGTTCGTCCACCCGAACACGGTGCGTTACCGACTGCGGCGCATCGGTGAAGTGACCGGACTGTCGCCGTTCGCCGCCCGCGACGCGTACGCGCTGCAGATGGCCCTGGCGATCGGCCGGTTGGATCCCCCGCCGCTGTTGCGGGCCTCGCCCGACTGAACGCACTTCCAAAGCAACATGTGCGGGCAAAAGACGTGCACATCCGACGATCTTTGTAGGAATCCTCCAACGACGGTAGTGCGGATTGGTATCTCAGCGCACCCAAGTGACCCGTGGGTATCAGGAAGAGTCATAGCCGTGCTCGCTGTTCTCTCCCCCGGCCAGGGGTCCCAGAAGCCCGGCTTCCTCACCCCGTGGCTCGACCTGCCCGGCGCCGAGGCCCGTCTGCGGTGGTGGTCCGCGCTCGCCGGGGTCGACCTGGTGCACCTCGGCACCACCGCCGACGCCGACGAGATCAAGGACACCGCTCGCACCCAGCCGCTGCTGGTCGCCGCGGCCCTGCTCGCCGCCGAGCACCTGCCTGGCGGATCACCGGCCGGGCACCGCCGGGGCGGGCTCTACGACGTCGCCGTCGTCGCCGGTCACAGCGTCGGCGAACTCGCCGCTGCATCGCTGGCCGGGGTGCTGCCCGCCGAGTCGGCCATCACGCTGGCCGCGGTCCGGGGCCGGGAAATGGCCGCCGCGTGCGCGCTGGAACCCTCCGGGATGGCCGCCGTACTCGGCGGCGACCGGGACGAGGTGCTGGCCGCGATCGACCGCCACGGACTACACCCGGCGAACCACAACGGAGCCGGTCAGATCGTGGTGGCCGGAGCCACCGGCCAGCTGGAGAAGTTCGTCGCCGAGCCGCCGGCCCGGGCCCGGGTGGCGACGCTGCAGGTAGCCGGGGCGTTCCACACCCCGTACATGGCCCCGGCCGAGCAGGCGCTCGCGAGCGTCGCCGCCGGGATCATCCCGGCCGACCCCAACCGGATCCTGCTGTCCAACCTGGATGGCGATGCCGTCAACCACGGCCGGGAGCTGCTGCAACGCCTCGTCCGGCAGGTGACCGCACCGGTGCGCTGGGACCTGTGCATGCACACCCTGGCGAATCTCGGTGTCACCGGAGTACTGGAGCTGCCACCGGCCGGCACCCTCGCCGGTCTGGTCAAGCGGGAGTTCAAGGACCGTGGCGTGCCGGAGATCGTCACCGTGAAGACCCCGGACGACCTGCCTGCGGCGCGGGCGTTGATCGCCCGACACGGGATGGCCCCCAGTTCCGAGCCCACCAGGCAGTTCCGGGTCGTCGTGTCGGCCAGCGCCGGCACCTTCGAACCGGCTGCCGGACTCGCCGAGGGCGATCCGCTCACCGGCGGTCAGATCATCGGACACGTCACCACCCGGCAGGGTCCGGTCGAGGTCGCCGCGCACGACGCCGGCGTGCTCACCGAATGGCTCGCCCACCACGACGACCCGGTCGCACCGGGCCAGCCGCTGGCCCGGATCAGCGGTTCCGCACTGTGAGCGCGCACCCCCGACAGCGCGCCGGGAAAGGCAGCAACATGACCGGATCACAGATCGTGGCACTCGGGCACTACCAGCCCTCCCGGGTGGTCACCAACGACGAACTCGCCCAACTGGTGAATACCAACGACGCCTGGATCCGGGACCGTGTCGGTGTCGTCACCCGCCGAATCGCCGACTCGGAGACCGTCGCCGACATGGCCTCGGCGGCGGCCGAGAAGGCGCTGGCCAACGCCGGCCTGACCGCGGCCGACATCGACCTGGTGGTGGTGGCGACCTGCACCGCCATCGACCGCAGCCCGAACGTCGCCTGCCGGGTCGCGGCCCGGCTCGGCATCGCCGCCCCGGGTGCGTACGACATCAACACCGCCTGTTCGGGCTTCAGCTACGCGCTCGGCACCGTCGACCACGCCGTACGGGCCGGTGCCGCACGCAACGCCCTGGTCATCGGCGCGGAGAAGCTCTCCGACTTCACCAACTGGACCGACCGCTCCACCTGCATCATCTTCGGTGACGGCGCCGGCGCCGCGGTGGTCACCGCCACCGGCGGCAACGAGCCGGCCGGGATCGGACCGGTGGTCTGGGGCTCGGTCCCGGACAAGAGCGACGCGGTACGCATCGAGGGCTGGCGGCCGTACATCGAGCAGGAGGGTCAGTCGGTGTTCCGGTGGGCGACCACCGCGCTTGCCCCGTTGGCCCTGCAGGCCTGCGAGCGCGCCGGGGTCGACCCGACGGAGATCGCCGCCTTCGTTCCCCACCAGGCGAACGCCCGGATCATCGACGGCATCGCCAAGCGGCTCGGGATGCCCGACGCGATCGTCGCAAAGGACATCGTCGAGTCCGGCAACACCTCGGCGGCCAGCGTGCCGTTGGCGCTGTCGAAGCTGGTCGAGCGGCGGGAGATCCCGTCCGGCGCCCCGGTGCTGCTGTTCGGCTTCGGCGGTGGACTCACCTACGCCGGGCAGGTCGTCCGCTGCCCGTAAGCTCCTACCGCCCGCTCCGAGGTGGAGCGGGGCCGCCCGCCGACCCGGCAGGCATCATTGGTTCAACCGAGAGGAAAGTAGAAACCCATGACCCGTGACGAGATCACCGCTGGCCTCGCCGAGATCCTCGAAGAGGTCGCCGGGGTCAACCCGGACGACGTGGCCGGCGACAAGTCGTTCACCGATGACCTGGACGTCGACTCGCTCTCCATGGTCGAGGTCGTGGTGGCCGCCGAGGAGAAGTTCGGCGTGAAGATCCCGGACAACGAGGTGCAGAACCTCAAGACCGTCGGCGACGCGGTCGCCTACATCGAGACGCAGGCGTGACGATGGTCGACGTCGTCGTCACCGGGCTCGGCGCGACGACCCCGCTCGGCGGGGACGTCGCGGCGACCTGGGATGCCATGCTCAACGGCAAGTCCGGAGTCGACAAGCTCACCCACGACTGGGCCGCGCAGCTGCCGGTCCGGATCGCCGCCGAGTTGGCGTCCGAACCCGCCGAACGGTTGGACCGGGTCAAGCTGCGCCGGCTGGACCGATCCGAGGCGATCGCGCTGATCGCCGCAGGTGAGGCGTGGACGGACGCTGGGCTGGGCGACGCCGGCGTCGACCGGGAACGGCTCGGCGTCAGCATCGGTTCCGGCATCGGCGGCGCACTCACCCTGCTCGCCCAGGACGACATCCTGGAAGCCTCCGGGCCGCGCCGGGTGTCGCCGCACACCGTACCGATGCTGATGCCCAACGGCCCGGCCGCCTGGGTCGGGTTGGAGTTCGGCGCGCAGGCCGGCGTCCACTCGGTCGCCAGCGCCTGCGCGACCGGCGCGGAGGCGATCGCGCTCGGCCTGGACATGATCCGGGCCGGCCGGGCCGACGTGGTGATGGCCGGTGGCACCGAGGCCGTGGTACACGGCCTGCCGATCGCCGGTTTCGCCGCGATGCGGGCCATGTCCACCCGCAACGACGACCCGGAACGGGCGTCGCGACCGTGGGACAAGGGCCGCGACGGGTTCGTCCTCGGTGAGGGTGCCGGCGTCGTGGTGCTGGAACGGGCTGAGCACGCGGCGGCCCGCGGCGCCCGGGTGTACGCCCGGCTCGCCGGCGCCGGGCTCACCTCCGACGGCTACGACATGGTGCAGCCGCATCCCGAAGGGCTCGGCGCGGCCCGGGCGATCCGGCTGGCCCTCGCCGACTCCGGGGTGTCCGGCGGCGACATCGTGCACGTCAACGCGCACGCCACCTCGACCCCGGCCGGCGACCTCGCCGAGCTGGTGGCGCTGCGCGAGGCGATCGGCGACCACCCGGTGCTGACCGCGACCAAGTCGATGTCCGGCCATCTGCTGGGCGCGGCCGGCGCGCTGGAGTCGATCGCCACCATCCTGGCGATCCGCGACAGCGTCGTCCCGCCGACGATCAACCTGGACGACCCGGACGACCAGCTCGACCTCGACGTGGCAGCGCAGAAGGCCCGACCGATGGACGTACCCGCCGCGTTGAACAACTCGTTCGGCTTCGGCGGACACAACGTCGCGCTCGTCTTCACCCGGGTCTGAGAGCCGACCGGGTCACGACGACAACAGACAGGGCTCCGGCCCTGCCGACGGCGCTCCGGCCCGACCGGGCCGGAGCGCCGTCGGCGTCTGGTCGACGCGCGTGGTCACCCGGTGCAACTGGTGGCAGGCAGGCCGGACACCGGCACCGGCAACCGGCCGGGTGCCGGTACGGCACCCCGCAGCACGTCGGCCAGCGCGGACATCGCCGCCGGGCTCGACGAGTAGGTGGCCAGCAGCGTCGCGGACCGGGCCTCGGCGAGCAGGTACGGGGTGTCCATGGCAACGGTCACCGCTGCGTTGACGTTCAGGTCGGACGGGCCGTCGCCGTAGCCGACCAGGTGCACGACCGTACCGCCCTGGCCGACCACCTCGGCCCCGGCGGCGCGCAGCTCCTCGATCAACAGCGCCCGGGTACGCTCCCGGCCACCCGAGGCGGTGACGGTCACCGGCCCGTCGACCCCGGCGCAGTCCCCACGCACCTGGGTGACGGCGGCAGCGGCCAACCGCCGCGCGGCGGCGTAGTGGTCTTCGGCGCCGAGCACCGTCATCGGCGGGGTGGTCTCCTCGGCGAGCCGCTGTTTGAGGGTCAGCACCCGGGTGACCGCCTGCACGAGTCGCGCCCGGGGCAGTGACCCGTCGAGCAGCGCGGCGAGCAGACCCTCGTACGCGGCCGTCACGTCCGGCGGCATGAGGATCAGGTCGTTACCGGCGTTGATCGCCGCGACGGCCGCGTCGCCGGGCGACAACGCGCGGGCCGGAGCCATGTTCATCCCGTCGGTGACCACCACCCCGTCGAAGCCGAGTTCGCCGCGGAGCAGGTCGGTGAGGACCTTGCGGGAGAACGTCGCCGCCACCCCTGGGTCGACCGCGGCGACGTCCAGGTGTCCGGACATCACCAGGCCGGCGCCGGCGTCGATGCCGGCCACGAACGGCGGCAGGTCGGCGGCGGCGAGAGCGTTCCGGTCCTGGTCGAGCACGGGCAGGTCGCCGTGGGAGTCGACAGCGGTGTGGCCATGCCCCGGAAAGTGCTTGAGGGTGGCCGCGACGCCGGCCGTCTGCAGGCCACGGACGGCGGCGGCGACCTGTCCGGCCGCCGCGTCCGGGTCGGCGCCGTACGACCGGGAGCCGATCACCGTGCTGTTCACCCCGAGGACGTCGGCGACCGGTGCGAAGTCGACGTTGACGCCGAGCGCCGCGAGTTCGGTACCGGCCGCCCGCCAGGCCGCCTCGGTCAGCTCCGGCTGCCCGGCCGCACCGGCCGCCATCGCGCTGGGCAGCAACGTCACCCCCTGGTTGATCCGGGTGACGATGCCGAACTCCTGGTCGGTGCCGATCAGCAGTGGCAGCTCGCCGACGCCGTCGGGCAGCGCGGCGGCGGGCAACCGCCCGGCGGCGTCCTGCAGCCCGGTGGTCAGCTCCCGCACCTGGGTGGTGCTGTCGACGTTGGTGGTGGGTTGGTTGCTGCCGGTCGGGTCGTCGGCCGAGAAGCCGACCAGGATCAGGCCGCCGACCCGGTAACGGTCGATCATCTCGGCCGGCGTGTCGACTCCGGCGAGCTGCTGGTTACCGGCCGCCGACGCCGGTGAGACCTCGGTCGCGGACGCTCCGTACGCGTACGGCATCAGCACCTGACCGACCAGGTCCTCGTCACTGAGAGTCGCGACCAACCGGGCGGCCGGCGATGCGGCAGGGCTGGCTTTCGGCTCGCTGGAAGGGCCTTCCGGGCTGCTGGGAGTGCTGGCTTCAGGACGGTCGCCGGGTCCGGCGCAGCCGCTCGTGACGCCGAGGACGGCCAGCAGAACGGAGGCGATTGTTACGCGGGGTGAGGGGAGCACACCGGCCATCCCATCAGGCTACGGTCGCGGCGGCAACCCGTGCCCGGCTGGCGCAGCTTCCGCGCCCGGCTCACCCGGCCGGATCAGCCCACCCGGGTGACCCGGATCAGCCCACCCGGGTGAGCAGGGTCACCGGCGCTCCTTCACCGGCGTGCCGGTACGGCTCGAGTTCGGTGTCCCAGGCGGTGCCCATCGCCTTGTCGAGGGCGTGCGCAATCGCTTCGGGAGCCGGCGACGCCGCAATGATCGCCCGGATCCGGTCCTCACCGAGCTGGATGTCACCGGCTGCCCCGATAGTGGCCCGGAACAGGCCGCGACCGGGTACGTGCATGAACCGCTCGCCGTCGGCGCCCGGGCTGGGTTCCTCGGTGACTTCGAAACGGGTCATCGGCCACTGCCGTAGGGCAGCGGCCAGCTCAGCCCCGGTCCCCGCCCGACCGGTCCAGCTGCACTCGGCACGCCGGCCGTTCGGATCGAGCGGCTGAGCGGTCCAGTGCAGGTTGACCGGCGCGACGAGGACGCGCGATATCGCCCATTCGACGTGAGGGCACACGGCGAGCGGGGTCGAGTGGACGTATACGACGCCACGCGTTGGCACGGTGACCTCCCGGAGAGCGAGGTGCGTCTTCCCCTACGACCTCGACCACCGGGCGGTGTGACCAATGATGACTGTTGTGACGGGTGGTGCGCCAGTGAATCGGCAAACTGGTCGAAAAATTGTCGCCGCCCGGCTCCCGGGTCCGCTCCGCCGCTGGGAATGACAGCCACGGGTGCGTCGTTGTCCCTGCTGGTCGGCCGGAAGCCAGGGCCGAGATCGAGGTGGCCAGCCGGTCTGCGGCCGGCCGTCCGGTAAGATGAGGGCGGCGTATGCCCGACACCCGGCGAACCCGTTCGTGTGATCCGTCGTACCGCCAGTTCCGTCCGTATCACCAGTGTTGCCAGTACCACCAGCTTTGCCAGTACCGCCAGTCCTGTCCGTACCGTCAGTCCTGCAAGGGAGTCCCCCCGTGGCGAGCAACACCTCCAAGACCGCGCGCGCGTCAGTCCGCGCCGGCCAGGCCGGTCAGGGTGGTGCCCTGAGCGTCCTCGGCGAGTTCAAGTACCTGATCCCGCTCAACGGCGGCAAGCACGCCTATGTCCGCAACCTCACCAACGGGAAGACCGCTCACCTGCGGACCGACTCGGACGCGTTCGTGGAGGAGATCCGGTCGCTGGCCGGTGCCGGCCACGCCGCGAAGATCCGGTTGGAGATCAACGCGCTGGCGGCCGCCCACCCGGGTCACGGCTGGGAGCTGACCGAGAAGCGGCTCGTCGAGGCCGGGGTCTTCGAGGCCTGAGCATGATCTGACGGATCGACGACGACCCGGACCTGGACCGGCCCCGCCGGGCGGCACGCCCGACGGGGCCGTTTCCGTCGCTGGTGTTGGCGGCCGCGCTGCTCAGTTGAGCAGTTCCACCTGGCCGTTTCCGAGGTCGTAGACCCCGCCGGTGACGTCGATCCGCCCGTCCGCGAGCGCCGCGGCGAGCAACTCCACCTGCCGGAGCCGCTGCACGGTCCGCCGCACGTGGGCCCGTACCGCGAGGGGCTGCACGTCCGGGTGCCCGACACCGACCTCGGTCACCGCCGGAGCGATCTGCTCGACCAGGTACCCGATGCTGCCGGTCGGGCGGCTACCCGTGCGTTGCGCGCTGATGGTCGATGCCACCGCCCCGCACCGCTCGTGTCCGAGCACGATGACCAACGGCACACCCAACGCGCCGACGGCGAACTCGATCGACCCGATGATCGCCTGGTCCAGCACCTGGGCGCCGGACCGCCCGACGCAGATCGAGCCGAAGTTCTGGTCGAAGATTGCTTCCAGTGGCACCCGCGAGTCGATGCAACCGAGCACGAACGCGATCGGATACTGCTCGCCGAGCGCCGCGCTGGCGGCAGCTGCCGACACGTCGTGACCGTGCCGTGGTCGTCCGGTGACGAAGCGCTGGTTGCCGGCCAGCAGCTCGGCCAGCGCCTCGGCCGGGCCGGGGTGATCGGGTGGTGGCGGGCCGGACGGACGCGGTGCCCGGGAATCCGGCATCGGGAACGACGGTGACGACATGGTTGCAGCGTGGCGTGCTACTGGCCGGTCGGGAAGGCAGTTGCGAGTCTTCTCACCGTGCTGGTTCCAGATCCGACCTACCGGGGTACGTCCCAGTCGGGACCGCCAGCGACACGGGCGGAGGTGACTCGGTGGGCAGGCCTCAGGAGTTCAGCGTCCGGCTGCCGGACGGAGCGGTGCTGCGCGGGCGGTCGAGCGGCAACGACCGGACCGGGTGCCGGCCGCCCTCGTCGAGGTGCTCGGCAGGGCGGCCGTACCTGGTGACCACCTTCGCCGGGCGGCCCCCTGCTGAGGCGGATCGAGGTTCGCCGGCGCCCTGGGAGCCGGCGCCGGGTTGGCGCGCGGACGGTAACGTCGTAAGGCTGCCGGGTCGGACCATCTGACGGGGGCACCACGCTCCGTCGTCGCCGCCCGGCGCCGTGACCGTCCGCCGGCGGACCGGCCGCCCTGCCCCGGCTGGCCCGCCCTCGCCCAGGAGCCGCAGCGTTGACCGACGCCACCACGCTGGACCAGGAGATCGCCGCCGAGCAGCGGCACGTCGACCGGGTGTACGCCCGGTTGGCGCAGCTACGCCAGGACGCGGTACGCGCCGAGCGGGACGGCTACCGCCTTGCCCGGGTGGGCAACGTCGGCGCCCTGGTGGAGCGCGACGCGATGGTCTTCCACGCGGCCCGGCGGCGGCATCTGCTCGACGCCGAGCACGAAGGGCTGGTGTTCGGCCGGCTCGATCTACGCGACGGCGCGGTGCTGTACGTGGGTCGGCTCGGGGTGCGCGGCGAGCGGGCCGAGCCGCTGCTGGTCGACTGGCGTGCCCCGGCCGCCGCCGCGTTCTACCAGGCGACGCCGGCCCGACCGCAGGGCGTGGTGCGGCGGCGCACCATCCAGTCCCGGGGCGAGCGGGTCACCGGCGTCTCCGACGACCTGCTGGATCCGGCGGCCGCGCCGGCCGGGATGCGGGTGGTCGGCGACGGTGCGCTGCTGGCCACCCTGGCCCGGGCCAAGGGACGTGGGATGCGCGACATCGTGGCCACCATCCAGCAGGAGCAGGACCAGGCGATCCGGTCGCCCGCCACCGGGGTGACGATCGTCTCGGGCGGCCCCGGCACCGGCAAGACCGCGGTCGCGCTGCACCGGGCGGCGTACCTGCTCTATTCGGACCGGAGCCGGTTCGCCGGCGGCGGCATCCTGGTCGTCGGCCCGACCGGGGTCTTCGTCGAGTACATCGCCGCGGTGCTGCCGGCCCTGGGTGAGGACAGCGCCACCCTGAGGTCGCTGGGGTCGCTGCTGCCGGGGGTGTCGGCGACCCGGACGGATCCGGCGGCGGTCGCCGTGCTGAAGGGGTCGCTACGGATGCGGCGGGTGCTGGAACGGGCGGTACGTGACGCGGTACCGGACGGGCCGACCGAGCTACGTCTGCTCTACCGGGGGCAGTTGCTGCGGCTACGCGGCCCGGAGCTGGACGGCATCCGGGCCCGGGCGCTGCCCCGGGGTGCCCGGCGCAACGAGGTCCGGCGGGCCGGTATCGACGGGTTGTTCGAGGCGCTGTGGGCGCAGGCCCGGCAGTTGGTGGCCCCGGCCCGGCTGCCCGGCCAGGCCGAGTTCGAGGACGAGTTGTCGGACCGGGACGATTTCCGGGACTTCCTGCGGGCCTGGTGGCCCCGGCTGCTGCCGCGACATGTGCTGGGCTGGCTGGCCCGGCCGGGCCGGCTGCATCGGTACGCGCGAGGCGTGCTCGACCCGGCCGAGATCACGGTGCTGTCCGACGCCTTCGGTGACCTGGTGGACCACGGACCGACGATCGCGGACGTGGCGCTGCTGGACGAGTTGGACGAACTGCTCGGCCGGCCGCCGCAGCCCCGCCGCAAGCACCGGGATCCGTTCCGGGTGGCCGGCGGGGTACGTGAGGTGACGACCTTCGCCGACCGGGAGCGGGCAGCCCGCGTCACCGCCCGGGAGCGGCCGGCCGACTACCGGGAGTACGCCCACGTGGTGGTCGACGAGGCGCAGGACGTGTCGCCGATGCAGTGGCGGATGGTCGGGCGCCGGGGCCGGCTGGCCTCCTGGACGGTGGTCGGGGATCCGGCACAGACCGCGTGGACCGGGGATCCGGCCGAGCTCGCCCAGGCCCGGGACCGCGCGTTGGGGCGGCGACCGCAGCGGGAGTTCCAGCTGACCACGAACTACCGCAACCCAGCGGAGATCTTCGAACTGGCCGCCGGGGTGATCCGCGAGGTCGCCCCGGACGCCCCGTTGCCGACGGCGGTCCGGGCGACCGGGGTGGCACCGCGCCGGGACCGGGTCTCCGCGGCGGCGCTGCCGGCCGCCGTCCGCGCCGCGACCGCCGAGATGCTGGCGGCGGTGGAGGGGACGGTCGGCGTCATCGCCCCGGTGACCCGGCGCGACGAGGTCGCCGGCTGGCTCGGCGGGTTGGCGACCTCGCGGCTGCAGGTGGTGTCGAGCCTGCAGGCGAAGGGCATGGAGTACGACGCGGTGGTGCTGGTGGCCGGCGAGGAGATCCGCGCCGAGTCCGCGGCCGGGGTGCGCACGCTCTACGTCGCGCTCTCCCGGGCGACCCAGCGGCTGGTCACCATCGACCTCGACCAGGAGTCGATTGCACATATTGCCATGTGAGCATTAGTCTGCCGACGAGACGCCGGGCAACGGAGGGTGGCAGGCGTGGGAGTCGGACACGATCACTGTGCCGGGAGCACCGGCCAGCGACACTACGGGTGCCTCTGGGCCGCCTTCGCCCTGCTGGCGGTCTTCATGGTCGTCGAGGCCGTCACCGCGCTGGCGACCGGCTCCCTGGCACTGCTGTCCGACGCCGGGCACATGTTCACCGACGTACTCGGCATCGGTATGGCGCTCGCGGCGATCGCCGCGACCCGACGACCGACCGGGGAGCCGCAGCGCACCTTCGGCCTCTACCGCCTCGAGGTGCTCGCCGCGCTGGCGAACGCCGTACTGCTCGCCGGGGTCGCACTCTACGTTCTGGTGGAGGCGGCTCGCCGGTTCGCCGATCCGGAGCCGGTGACGGTCGGCCCGATGCTGGTGGTGGCGATCGCCGGACTGCTCGCCAACATCGTCGCCTTCGCCCTGCTGCGCCAGGGGGCCAGGGAGAGCCTCAACGTACGGGGCGCCTACCTGGAGGTGCTCGGTGACCTGCTCGGCTCGGTGGGGGTGCTGGTGGCCGCCACGGTGATCGCCACCACCGGCTGGTGGTACGCGGACCCGCTGGTCGCCGTCGGTGTCGGGGCGTTCATCCTGCCGCGTACCTGGCGGTTGGCGCGGGCCGCGCTGCGCATCCTGGTGCAGGCGGCGCCGGAGCATGTCGAGGTCGACCGGGTTCGCAGCCGGCTGGCCGCTGTGCCGGGCGTCTGCGACGTGCACGACCTGCATGTCTGGACGCTCACCCCGGGCATGGAGGTGGCCTCGGCACACCTGGCCGTGACCCCGTCAGCCGAGATCGGCACGGTACTGCGGGACGCCCGGGCGGCCCTGCACGACGAGTTCGGTATCGAGCACGCGACGCTGCAGATCGAGCCGCTGGCCCCCGCCGACTCCTGCGGACCGGCTGACTGGTGATTAGCAGATGCTTAAGTTTCGTGACCTTACCGCGACGTTGACAACTACGATCTACGTATATTTCTGATTTTTCTGGATATAACAGACCTATCGATGCCGGGACGGCAGCCCGAGGAACCGGTAGTCTCGGCCCCGGTCTCCGCTCGGGCGGCGCCCCTCCGGCGCCCGCGGAGGCCGTCGCCTAATCGCCGTACGGCGAGCCGGGGAACCACGTACCTGGGGTGCATCCGCGTCACGCGGTAGGGATCTTCCGTCCCGAACCCGTCAGCTAACCCGGTCGGCGGCTGACGGAAGGAATGCACAGTGTCGCGCACAGTCCACAGAAAAACCCGATTCGCGTTATTGGCGGCGTTGACCGCCGCCCTGATGGCCGTCACCGGCACCCCGATCGGCTCGCCGGCCGGAGCCGCCCTGCCCGCCAACCGGCCCGACCGGGTCGACAACGAGGGAGGCACCGACAGCCTGCGCAAGGAGCTCGATGCGGCCTCCAAGGGCTGGATCGACGCCAAGGCGGCGCTCAACCACTCGAAGGGCCGGCAGAAGAAGCTGTCCGAGCAGCTCACCACGGTCGGTGCTGAGCTGGAGCAACGGAACAGGAACGTCGGACACATCGTCGACCGCGCGTACCGCAACGGCAGGCTCGGCCCGGTCTCCGCGTTGCTCAACAGCACCTCACCGGAAGGGTTCGTCGACCGGGCGGCGGCGCTGAGCGCGGTGACCGCCAACGAGGAGAAGCAGCTCCGCGAGCTGTACCGCACCCGTGACCAGGTAACCAGGTCCAAGGCTGCGATCGAGCATGAGATTCGGGAGCAGCAGAAGCAGGTCACCATCATGGACCAGCGCCGGAACCAGGCGGAGCGGGCCCTGGCCGTCGCGGTCGCCGCCGAGAAGCAGGCGGAGGAACAGGCGGAGGAACAGGCGAGGCAGCAGGCGGCGGAGGAGGCCGAGCAGGCCGCCGCCAGCGGATCCTCCGGCTCCGGGTCGTCGGGGTCCGGATCCTCCGGCACCGGATCCTCCGGCACCGGGTCGTCGGGATCCGGGTCATCCAGCGCGTCGGCGACTCCGGCACCACGCAACGCGAACGGCTCCTGGCCGGCCGAGTCATGCAACGTCGACGACCCCACCACCTCCGGCTGCATCACACCCCGTACGCTGCACGCCCTGAACCAGGCGAAGGCTGCCGGCTTCACCCGCTACGTGTCCTGCTTCCGCAACGGCAGCTCCGGCGAGCACCCCAAGGGCCGGGCGTGTGACTTCGCCGCCCAGCCCAACGGCTTCGGTGGAGTGGCAACCGGCGGTGACAAGAGCTACGGCGACAACCTGGCGAACTACTACATCAACAACGCCGACCGGCTCGGTGTGCTCTACGTGATCTGGTACAAGCGGATCTGGCTGCCCAGCAGCGGCTGGAAGACGTACAGCGGTGCGGGTGGCGACCCGTCCAGCGACCACACCAACCACGTACACCTGTCGGTGTACTGACGTCCGCGATCGGGGGCGGACGGCCACGTCGGTGGCCGTCCGCCCCCGTTTTCTTTTCGCGGCGGAATCAGCGTACGGAGTCATTTGCGCAACAGCGGCAGACCGATCGGCATATTTGCCGACGGTCACCGGCGACCACGCGAGAGCGCTCTACCGCCATGCAGTCGCACTCGGCTCACGCAGAGCACATGCAGCCCATGAGGAGAGAGAGCGCTCTCACCGAGAGGTTTACAGCAGCACCGGCGCGGCTGTCAACAGACCACCACGACCCCGTACCGAATACACGAAACTTCATGTCGGGATATTGACAGAAGCCCGCATCTCTGATGACCTCCTGGCAATAACTCGTTGACGGGCGCGAATTTTCGCGATCGTGGACCGCGCCCGACCCGACCCGGAGGCACCATGAACCTGTCGATCCGTGGCGCGCGAACAGGTCGTACGCCGCGCCGGATCCTGGCAGCCACCACCGTGACAGCGCTGGCCGCGACCGGACTGATCTTCGGCGTACTGCGCACCGCCGACGCCGCCACCGTCGGCGCCGGCAGCTACACCACCACCCGCCCGGCGGGCGCCGCCGCCCCGACCGCCTGCGGAAACATCTCCGCCAACCCCCGGCAGTACGTCACGGGCACCGCCCCGGCCGGGGCGGTGCCGACCAACGACTGGTGGTCGTCGCTGCTGTTCAAGCGGTACAACTGCGCCTACTCCGACCCGCTGCACGCCCACCCGATGTCGTTCCAGCCGATTGCTGGCGGGCTCGGCGTCTCCTACACCACCGAGGCGGCGATCTCCGGTACGTCGACCGGCGTCGGTGAGTACCACTACCCGTACACGCGAGAGTTCACCCTCGGCGTCGCCGGGCTCAACGCCCCGGACGTCAAGGTCGACGGCTGGACCGACTGGACGGTCAGCCCGTACTGGTCCGACGGCGCCCGCACGCTACGCGCCACCGTCGGCCACGGTCTGCCGTTCGTGTACGCCCAGGTCACCGGCGGCAACGCCGAGCTGTCGTTCCCCGGCACCCCGACAGTCTGGCACCACAGCGGCACCCGGGTCGGCTTCTCGATGCGCGGCCACGACTACGTCGCCTACGGCCCCAGCGGAGCGACCTGGTCCGTCAACGGGACCACGATCAGCTCCACCCTCGCCGGCCGCGGCTACTTCTCCGTCGCACTGCTGCCGACCGGCGCCGGCACCAGCGCCGCCCGGCGCACCGCGCTGATGGACAGCTACGGCCGGTACGCCCACGCCCACGTCACCGGCACCCGGGTCAGCTGGAGCTACGACCAGGCCAGCAGCACGGTCGACGCCACCTACAGCTTCACCACCACGGCCCGGGAGGGCTCCGCCACCGGCACGGTCGTCTCCCTCTACCCGCACCAGTGGAAGCACCTCGACGGCGCCAGCCCGATCGCCGAGACCTACGTGTCGGCCCGCGGTCCGATGCGCAACCTGGTCGGCGCGACGTCGTTCCGGACCGCGATGCGCTTCCACGGCGTACTGCCGGAGGTCCCAGCGGTGGCCACCAGCGTCGGTGCCGACCTCGCCACGCTCACCGCGCACCTGGACCAGGCCGCGTCCGGCGACCCGCTCGCCGGCTTCGACAACGACACCTACTGGACCGGCAAGGCGCTCGGCCGGGCCGCCCGGCTGGCCGAGATCGCCGACCAGCTCGGCCGCACCGCCCAACGCGACCATTTGCTCACCGCCATCCGGAACCGGCTGACCGACTGGTTCACCGCCAGCCCAGGCAAGACGCAACGGGTGTTCTTCTACGACCAGGCGTGGGGCACTCTGGTCGGCTACCCCGCCTCGTACGGATCCGACACCGATCTCAACGACCATCACTTCCACTACGGCTACTACATCGCCGCCGCCGCGACGCTGGCCAAGTTCGACCCCACCTGGGCGGCGACCAGCCAGTACGGCGGCATGGTCAACCTGCTGATCCGCGACGCCAACAGCTGGGACCGCAACGACCCGATGTTCCCGTTCCTGCGCGACTTCGACATCTACGCCGGCCATGACTGGGCCGCCGGGCACGGAGCGTTCTTCGCCGGCAACAACCAGGAGTCATCCTCGGAGGGGATGAACTTCGCCAACGCCCTGATCCAGTGGGGCCTGGCCACCGGCAACACCGCGATCCGCGACGCCGGACTGTACATCTACACCACTCAATCGGCGGCCATCCAGGAATACTGGTTCGACTCCTCGGACACCAACTTCCCGGCCTCCTTCGGGCACCGGTCGGTGGGCATGGTCTGGGGCGACGGCGGGGCCTACGCCACCTGGTTCAGCGCCGAGCCGGAGATGATCCAGGGCATCAACATGCTGCCGGTCACCGGTGGCTCGCTCTACCTCGGCTACCGGCCGGACTACATCGCCACCAACTGGAACGCGCTGGTCACCAACAACGGCGGCCCGCCGACGGTCTGGCAGGACATTCTCTGGTCGTTCCAGGCGCTCGGCGACGCCAACGCCGCCCTGACCAATCTGCGGGCGAACCCCAACTACCCGGTCGAGGAGGGCGAGAGCCGGGCGCACACGTTCCACTGGGTACGCAACCTGGCAGCGTTGGGTCGGGTCGACACCGGCGTCACGGCGAACACTCCACTTTACGCGGTGTTCGACCGCAACGGTGCCCGCACCTACGTGGCGAGCAACTTCACCTCGTCGCCGGTCACGGTCACCTTCTCCGACGGTACCCGGATGACCGTGCCGGCCGGCCAGACCGCCACCACCGGGGCGCACACCTGGAGCGGCGGCACCGCCACCGGCACCCCGACCAGCCCGAACCCGTCACCGAGCCTGCCCCCCACGCCGCCGGCCTCGCCCACGCCGGACCCGACCACCCCGCCGGTCACTTCGGACCTGTTCCACCTGCGGTCCGCCGGGGTGCTGAGCAACACCGCCGGGACGAACGCGACGACGGTCACGGTGCCGTCGGCTGGCGGGGCGAACTACGACGGTACGCCGCACAACCCGGTCACCTTCCGGGCCTGCGGGTTGACCGGTGCGTACCGGTCGGCAGCCACCACGTTCGACCTCCAGGTGGACGCGGGCACCTCGGTCGGTGCGGGTATCCAGGCCCGGGTGTCGTACGACTTCACCGGCTCCGGCAGCTACGGCCGCACCGAGACGTACCACTACTTCGCCACCGATCCGGTGCCCGGCACCGAGACCTACCGGCAGAGCGCCGGGCTGCGATCCGCCTCAGGAGAGTTCCGGGCGATGAGCAACGGGTGCGTCCGGCTGGAACTGTGGAACGCCATCGGTAATGCAGCGACCACGGTTCGGGTCGACGCGACGAGCGCCGACACCGGCCGGTCGACCCTGCGGGTGCCGTTCCGGATCGGCTGATCTGACCGCTGAAGGAGGAGGAACCCTTTCCCGACGCTCGGCGCCGGGAAAGGGTCCTCGCCGTCGACGATGCCGGACGTGCCGCGACGGCGGAGCCACTTCCCGGACATCGGCCATACTTTGCACGATTCCCCAGATTGACCGACAACTAACATAACTGGGACAAAACGCCGCCACTCGCCCTGTCGCAGCCGCTATTGCCGAGGCTGCCGCCGAGCAGGTCCCAGAGCGCGAACGCCGCCTCGACACTGGTCGGTCGGTTCTCCGGACGCTTGCTCATGCAGGCCCGACAGAGATCGGCCACGGGACGCGGCAACCCGGCGACGGCCAGCACCGGAGTGGGAGCCAGGGCCCCTGTCCGCACGCCGGTCGCCGGCGACCCCGGGCCGACCCCCAGGTACGGCAACCGGCCGGTCAGCATGTGGTAGAGCAAGACGCCGAGGGAGTAGACGTCGTCGCCCGGTCGGCCGGAGCCAGCCACCGTCCCCGACGCACGGCCGGCCGGCGGCGGATCCGCGAACCGGGCCAGGCCGAAATCAATGATCTTGGCACCGGACCGGGTCAACATCACGTTGCCGGCGGTGAGATCCCGATGCACAACGCCCCGCCGGTGAGCCACCGCCAGCACGTCTGCGGCGGTCCCCGCGGTGCGGACCGCGGTGGGCCAGGGCAATGGACCGCCAGTCAGCCGGTCTGCCAGCGACTCGCCGCAGATCAGCTCCATGACGACATACGACGACGTGCCGCCCCCGGGTAGCGGCAGTTCACCGACGTCGTAGACGCGGGGCACACTGGGATGCCGCAGCCGCTGGGTGAACGACGCTTCCCGGCGAATGTCGTCCCTGGCCCGTCGGTCGCCGGCGGCGGCCGGTGCCAGCAACTTGACCGCGAACGGCCGGGCCGAGTCGACGTCGATCGCCTGGTAGACAACCGACACCCCACCGCGACCGATCGGACGAAGAAGGACATAGCGCCGGAGAATGGTGGTACCCACCAGCAACCATGTCACGATAGATCATTTTCCGGCAGGACAGCGCTACCGACAAGATCTACCGCCGGGTGTTAACACGACCCTAATCAGCCGTTCGAACTGCGACCTGCCGCCACCGAGCACCACGAGCTCAGGAGAGCGGCACCTCACGCTCGGCGCCGTCACCGACGTACGGCTCGGGAGCACCGAACAGGCCGAGCAGCCCGGTCACCCACAACTGACGGTGCACGAACCGGCTCGGCTCGGTCACCACCAGCTTGATGCCGCTCACCTCGGCCGCCTGGAAACCGGCGACCATTGCGCTGATGCCAACCGAGTCGATGAACGTCACCAGCCGCATGTTCAGCTGGATTCGGGTCGGACGGCCGTTGGTCAGTACCGCCTGCACCGCTTCGCGCACCTCGTGCGCGGTATCCACGTCGATCTCACCCTGTGGTGAAATCTCAACCACTGCACCAGGCAGCGTCGATGTGACAACCGACAGGCTCACGCGAGCACCTCCACTCGCCCATCCGGGCGTCTCGTCAGTACGCGGGCCGCGACCGAGAGTATTCCGGTGCGGGCATCACCGCCAGCTTTCGCCGGGCCGGATCCGCATCCGACGGGCACAAATATCGCTAACAATCAGACAACCCGCATCATAGCCCCCTGCGCGCTGAGCTACGGCACGGACACCCGGGGCACGATTCGTTGCGGCACGGGCGCCTGAGGTGCCGACCACGAACCTCGGGTACCCACCGGCCTCCGGCTCGGCGCCGGCTGTCATCCCAACAGTAGCGGTCCGGTACGACAGAAGACAGCCGTAACAGCACGACGACAAGGGGGTTTGCCGCCGACCGGGGCTGGGCACGTGGAGGCAACCGCAGCGCGCCACGGCTCGCCGGGCGCTTCCGGCAGCCGTGGCGCTGGAGGAGGTAGCAGCATGTTCGCGACCAACCTGATGGAGCACCGCCGCAAGCCGCAACGCATCACCGACCAGGCCTGGGCGCATCTGGTCTCGGCGGTCGACTCCGCCGGTGACGCCGCTCGACTGGCCCACCGGCACACCTCGAACCTCGCCACCGAGACCGGAGCGCGGATGGGCCCGGCCAGCGCGGAGGCGCGGCACCGGGCGCGGGCGGCCGTCGACGCGCTCGCTGGTCGTCGCCGGGCCGTGCCGTGGGCGTGGCTCGCCGGTGCGGCGGCCGCCGGAGTGGCCCTCGGCTGGCTGGCCGGGGCGATGACCCGGTCGGTGCTCCGGCCCGGCGAGCGGTCCGACGAGGCCCGCATCGAGTTCGTCGACGTGGACGAGCCGGCCGGCAGTACCCCGCGGCGGTGACCCGGCACCGCCGCGGCACGACCGCCGGGGCGGCGTCGACCGACATCGACGCCGCCCTGGTCATGGACCCGCCACCCGGCTCAGTGCGTGGCGCAGCTCACCCCTGCCGGAACTGCGTTGCCCGCTGTCCAGTCGGCCAGGAAACCCGGCGTGGTGCTGCCCCCGGGACCGACCTTGAACGGCAACTCGGTCGCCTGCCAGGTGTCACCTCTGTCGGTGGAGCGCAGGATCGCGCCGTTGTTCGGGTCCCAGTCGTTGGTGTACATGCCGACTGCCGCGTACAGCCGGTTGGTCTGCACCGGGTCGGTGGCCAGGCTGAGAACACCGTTCCAGCCCCAGCGGTCCCAGCCCACCCAGTCCAGTAGTGGGATCCGCGACTGGACGGCCTGGTTCCAGCGGTAGGCACCGCCGATGTCGGTCCGGGCGTAGACGAGATCGGGTTCGGTCTCGTTGAAGACGATGCCCGGCACGAAGCCACCGCCGGGGGTGGCCCAGGCCCCCTCTCCTGGCTTGCCGACTCCCGCAACCGGCCGATCTCCAGACGTTCACACACTCCTCGACAGGGTGTCAATAGTTTGGTCGGCAAACAAAAAAACCCCCACCACCGGCCCATCCGGCGATGATCGGCGACGGTACGTACGCACCGGGCGGCGGCGTCGACAGTAGGCTGGCCCGGTGGGGCAACGGGACCAGCAGGACTGGGCGCGGCAGCGCCGGCAGGCGATCGCCGCCCACGCGGCCGACCAGCAGCGCCGCCGGGCCAGCGAGGCCCAGCAGGCCGCGGATCTGCTCGCTGACTTCGTCGCGACCGCCCGGCACCACGGAATCGCCGTGCAGAACCTGTCCGCCCGACCACACCACGGCCGGGGCCGGTACCGGACCGGGCTGCACGGCTGGTATCTGAAATCGGACCGCACCCTGGCCGTCGGTACGGACGGGAAGCTCTACCTGTTGACCGTCCCGGCCAGCCTGCGGTCCAGGCTGACCGGCGCACGCGTCTCCCCGATGGAGCCACGACTGGTGATCGGTGCCGGTGGTCGCGACGGCGAGTCCATCCCGCTCGCCACCCTGCTCGACCGGCGGCTCGCCGCGGGCCCCGGGCAGTCCCGCTGACCGGAGACGCACCCTGTCCTCGATTGGACATGACCAGACGCTGGTTACTCTCCGCTGTCAAGCATAAGCTTCAAGTCACTTGCCGTTCTGCTCGGGCCCGGCGGACGGCACCGGTTCCATCCCTTTCGGCAGCCCGCGTCCACGCCGCGGAATGCCAATCTGCGAGGAGTCCCACCATGTCCGAGTCATTCAGCGCAGAACGCGACGCCGGCATCACCGAACAGCCGCCGGTGTCCAAAACCGAACGGGAGCAGGCCAGCATCGCGCTGGTCCCCGCCACCACGTCCGGAATGCCGCCGACCGCCCAGAGCTTCTTCGCAGTCGTCAACGCGAACGGCAGCCTGGCCCGTGGCTTCGGCGCGGTCTCCGCGACCCGTCTCGCCACCGGCACGTACCAGGTAGTCTTCAGCCACAACCTGACCGGGTCGGCCTACGTCGGCAGCATCGGTCTGTCCGGCAGCCTCGGCGCGTCAGCACCGGGTGAGATCACCGTCGTGGGCCGGGCCGGCGTCCCCAACGGGGTGTTCATTCAGACCTTCACCAGCGCCGGAGTACTGGCCGACCGTGGCTTCCACCTGGCGATCCTCTCCTGACCGGCCGGTTTTGTTGATCAGCCCAGAACCGTCGTACGACCGGAACGGCTGCGGGCCCGGACTCGTTCGGAGTCCGGGCCCGCAGATCGTTGAGCTACCAGGTTGGTCAGTTCACTTCGATCCGGACCGAGTCGAAGGCTGGCGTCTGATTGGCCCGCTCCGACATCGGCAGCCGGTGCGAACCGTCACCGGCCCAGACGGAGCACTGCGCGGTACCGGACTGCGGCATTCCCGAGACCTGGATGGTGATCTGGTCCGGCTCGCGACCGCCGCCGCCGTCCTCGGTCGCCACGAAGAACTCCGGCGCCGGAGCCGGGTCGGGCGCGACCTCGGTCGACTGCAGCATCCGGCACGCGGTGTGGAAGTGACCACGGGTCAGGCCCTGCTCGTCGAGCAGCGAGCTCTCGACGTAGTAGCCACCCTGAGCCGCCGGGAGGAAACGGTCCCGGACCAAGTTACGAGTGCTGACCCGGATGGTGAACGGCTCATCCACGCCGACCTCGTCCGGGAACTCGGTGATCAGCAGCGACGGGTTGTTGGCCGCCGCGCCGACCTCACCGAACTGCGTGTCGATACAGCGGTTGCCGACCTGGAAGCCGTCGTGGTCGTCCAGGTTGCTGTCGTCACAGCTGTTGGCCAGAATCTCCAGCCCGTTGTCGCCGTCGTTGTTGCCGTCGTTGTCGTTACCGTCGTTGTTGTTGCCCTCGTCTCCGCCACCGTCGTTGTCGTTACCGTCGTTGTCGTTACCGTCGTTGTCGTTACCGTCGTTGTCGTTACCGTCGTTGTTGTCCGGGCGGTTGACGAGTTCGCAGGTGGCCAGCTCGTCGAGCCCGCGCGGACGCGGCGCGACCCGGCCGATGGCGATCTCGATCCGGTCCAGGGTGGCGGCCCGCTTACTGGCCAGCGGGCCGAGGATGGCGTTGTTGATGAAGTTCGGCCCACCCTCGCCTACGCTACTTGCGAGCCGGTTGTTAGCCTCCTCGATCTGGTTCTCCAGCAGGCCGAGGTTGCGCTCCACCTCGGTACGCGCCGCAGCGGGGACCTCCGGCAGACTGTCCACTACGGATGGGCACTCGATGGTCGGAGCCGCGACGAGGGTCGTACCGCTTTCACACTCCTCGAGCGTGATCTGTCCGTCACCCCAGTGGTGCCGCACCTCGCGGCCGTTCTCCTGGGTCACCGTGGTGGTCACGCCGCCTTCAGCAGTGGAGCCAGGGCTCGGGGCCACACACTCCGAGGCGGTACGCAGCTGGTCGTTGGCAGATGAGACCTGAGTGACCGCGACGATGCCCGCGAACACCGTGACCGTACCGAGGACAGCGATGATGCGTTTGTTGCGGCCACTGACAGTGCGCTGGTTTCGGCCACGCGGGGTCGAACTGCGCCGTTGTGCCGACCTGTACATGGGGGTTACCTACTCCTTCTCGTCGAGGGCGGCGCGGTTGACAGGCGTCGTCCGGTGGGGCAGCCGTGTTCTGCTGGCTGGTCAAACGGGTGCCTTCAAACGCCCACTTCCATTGCCGGAACGAGTTCGCACCACGTTTACGGGAAGCCACGCTAAAAGTGAGTTCTCTGGGCTGTCAAGCAGCCCGATCCCGTATCCGGGGTGTCTCACGGTTAGTGGAAAATTGGCGGGCATCCCTCAACCCGCCGACATCATACTTTCGGTCAATGGGCCGGGTTCAACATCGGCTCAAAAATCTTGTTTCGGCAGCTCAGGGTCGTCCGGCGGGCACGGGCCGTATTCACCTCGTTCGACCGACAAGACGGATCACGTACCGCAAGCGACCACCTGGGAACTCAGTGGGATCGCGCCGGGTCGAGCCGATCCCGCAGTGAGAAAATCCACCCGCCGGGCGATCGCAGGGGTGCGCCGCACCGGCGGACCGGTGCGGCGCACGAAAGGGTAGGGGATCAGGCTGGTACGGGTCAGGCAGGCAGTCCGCCCACCTGGGTGTCGATCCAGGAGCGGATCGACGGCAGGTCGCCGTAGATTGACGGGCCGGTGGCACAGGTGGAGTTGTTGTTGCCGGCGCGGCTGGTGGCCCCGATCAGGTACCACCGGCCGGAGACCATCCGGACCTGCGGACCGCCAGAGTCGCCGTAGCAGGCACCGGCGTTTCCGTTGGTGTTGTTGGTGCAGATCTCATAGCCGGCGTCGATGCCGAGACACCGGCTGTCCGCCACGATCGAAGTGTCCAACTCGTGGGCGACGGTCGGGGCCGAGCCGCAGCCACGGGGAGCGCAGGTCTGGCCCCAGCCGATGATCCGGGTGGCGGTGCCGACCGCCCCGGAGGCGGTCGGGATCGGTGCCGGAGCATAGCTGACCGAGCTGGCCAGCTGCATCAGCTTGACGTCGATCCGCGGGTGGTTGACCGCGCGGATCACCCGGACCACCGTGCCGCCGCTGGTCCGGTTGACGCTGCCCACCCGTACGGAGCTCGGGGTCGGGCAGTGCCTGGCGGTGACCACCCAGTTCGACTTGATCAGGGAGCCGGTGCAGCCAGAGGTGTAGACCATGAACGGGTAGTTCTCGGTAGCCGGACGGCCGTTCACCACCAGGATGCCGATCTCGTCGGCGGTGCTGGACGGCGGCGCGGCCTGCGCCGTGGTGGCCGGCAGCACAAGGCTGGCGGCGACGAACCCGGTGGCCAGCAGCATCCGGGACAGGAGCGGGAGTGCCTTCATCGTGCGGTGTCCTCATCGTCAGGGGGGTACGCGCCGACCCGATGGGCGGCGCGGCGACAGAACAGGTTGTTCGGCCTTGTCGGACAGGCGCTGCTGGGTACCCGATGCGAACACTATCGACAAACGACGATACTTCAATGCTTCTGGGGATACCGGTCCTGCCCTATTACCGGGTGATGGCACGCCCGGACGCCAGCTGTCACAGGGTGAGGTCGTCTGGGATCGCCCCGGCGCGTCGGCGACCCGTGCGACCATGCGGATGCCTCCCGGTGCTGCCGCGCGGAGGTGACCATGCCGGAGGATCGACGTCCCACACCGGAGGAGAACGCCCTACCCAACCGCCGTGAGCTGCGGATCGCCCTCGCCATGCGCGGCGGCGTCAGCCTGGCGGTCTGGATCGGTGGGGCCGTCGCGGAGCTGGACGTGCTGCGTCGGACCACACCCGACCCGCGGGGCACCGCGACCCTGCAGCGGGGGAAGTCCCCGGAACGTCCCGCCCAGCAGCAGCGGGCCGAGATCTATGCCAGCATGCTCCGGCTCGCCCGCTACGACGAGGTCAAGATCGACGTACTCGCCGGCGCCAGTGCCGGCGGTCTCAACGCCGTCGTGTACGGCGTGGCTCAGTGCGTCGGCTCGACCGTCGACGCGGTCCGCAACCTCTGGCTCGACGACGCCGATCTGTGGCGGATGATGCGGCAGCCTCGCCCGGTCGGTCGGGTGCCGTCGCTGCTGGCCGGCGACAGGTATCTCTACCACCGCATCTGCCGGGCGCTCTACCGGCTGCGCGACCAGGGCCACTGCGGGCTCGCCACCGACGACATGACCGTCGACCTGTCCGCCACCCTGCTGGCCCAGGATCAGAACCAGGAACGCAGCCTGGCCGAGGGGCAGGCCCAGTTCCACTTCACCCGCCGCGACGCTCCGCTCGACACCGGGATCACCGACTTTCCCGGACCCGCCGACCGACCGGACGCCACCGATCATCCGTGCGACGATCCGCCGCACCCGGTCAAGTACCGGCTGGACCGGCTCGCCCTTGCCGCCCGCGCCACCTCGTCGTTTCCCGGGGCGTTCGAACCCGCGTCGATCCATGCCGTCGCCGGTCACCACAACAAGCTGGAGTACGGCAGCGGCACGGACCGGACCTCGGTGCCGGAGATGTCGATGGTCTTCTCCGGACTACGGCCGCGGGGAACCAGCCTGCACATCGGGTCCGAACCGTACTACGTGGTCGATGGGGGAATCTTCGACAACATCCCGATCCGACGGGCGCTGCTGGCGATCTGCCGGACCGCAGCCGTCTCCCCCACCGATCGACGGTTGATATACCTGGATCCGGATCCGTCGCCGTCGGCTCGTAGCTCCCCGACTCAGCCGGACAGCAAGGGCGCCCTGCACTGGCTCCGGGTGCTGCTGCGGGCGATCGCGTTGAAGCAACGCACCGAGACCGAGGAGGGCGAACTCGGGCACGTCCGAAGCACCAACGACATCGGCCTCGCCGCCCAGATCCGGCAGCACCTCATCACCCAGCAGATCACGCTCACCAGAGCGCGTCGCCGGCCGCTGGGCAGCTGGCGACCGCCGGCCTGTGAGTGCCGGACCTGCCGCCGGACCATGATCAGCGACCGCGTCGTCAAACGTGACGGCGATCCACCGCCACCGCTGCCGGATCATTACCGCGACTATCGACACTCCGTCGACGCTCAAAAGATCGCCGAGATTCTCACGAAGCCGGCGGAGTACTCCATCGGCCGACCCGCACTGTCCGGACCGTATCAGGTTCTCGGCGAGTACGAGGCGCTGAACATCCAGGCACAACTCGACGACATCTACCACCAGGGGACAGTAGACGAGGAGGAATTTCAGGACATTGAGGCGGCCTACAGCGCGACTACCATGCTGATCTCCTGGATCCGTGCACTCGAGGAGAAGAATCGCAATTCCGATTACCGCGACGACCGGGCAGCGGGCGACGAGGCCGTCAAATGCCTACGCGAGGTCAAGCACAAAGTCTACCGGCTGCTGGAGCTGGCCGACCACATCCGTGACCTGGCCGGCGCGGAACTGCTCCGGGACTTCCAGGGACCGGGCGGCGCGCTGGAGAACCCGGATCTGCTGGCCGCCACCCGGCGGGCGCGCGCCCTGCAAAAAAGCCTGCCGGGTCTCCCCGACAAACTCCGCCGGGCGATAGTTGACGGGCAATGCGACAGCCAACAGTTCAACCGCATGCTGTTCGAACAGTACCCGGCGAAGTACATGGCCCGGGAAGTCGACATGTCAAGCCCCGGGACGACCGCGCTGGACGAAATCTGGACGCTGGCCGAGGACCTGAAAGGAGAGTTGCTGGAGATCGGCCAACCGATCGCCAGGCGGAAACTGCGCAGCGACGACGAACTGTGCCCGAAGGACCGGCGGGCCTGGTGCGACTCGGCATTCAAGGACGTCCACGATTCATCGCTACGCAAATTGAGCATCAAGAAGCTGCACACCATCTTCGCGGTTGCCGGCGGCGTGCCGGGAGTGCAACCCGTCGTCCACTACCACAAGATCACCGGTAACCAGGAGAGCCCACTGCAGCAGAAGTTCCGCAACATCGACTGCAGCGAACGCCGCAAGCGCCTGACCGAGCGGCTGCGCACCGGCCGACTCGACCCAGCCGATCCGGTGATCAACTCCCGTGCCAAGCTGGCCGGTACCACACTGCACAACTTCGGAGCCTTCCTCCGCCGGTCGTGGCGGGCCAACGACTGGGCCTGGGGCCGGCTGGACGCCGCCGCCGGCATCACCGACATGATCATCGACAAGCTCTGCGGCTGCTGCGACGACAACGAGCTCAACCGCGTCTGGCAGCGATGGGTCCAGGAGCCCGTCCCCGGCGTGTCGGGGCGGGAGTGGCGGCGGATTCTCACCGGCAGCAACGGTGACCTGCCGCCCGCGCCCACCAGGATGAGCCGCCTGCAGCCCGACCAGCGGGAGTGTCTCAAGCGTGCGCTGAAGAGCTGGCTGCAGTACCAGATCCTGTTGGAGGAGGACCAGGAGGCCAGGGAGACGGGCCGGTCCGACGACCCCGACCAACCCCGGCAGCCAGCGGCGATGGACCACTGGGAGCAACTCACCAACCGGGTGTCCCGCGGCAACGAAGGCGTCCGCGACCTTCCGGTCGCCTACCGCTACGGTCTGTCCAGCCGGGCGGTCCACCTCACCTACCGGGCCCTCTGGCCGGCCGGTAAGGGCTGGCCGACGATGGTCGGGCGCGCCCTGCTGCTGCTGATCCGGCCGCTGGTCGTGCTGCTACCGCTGGCCGCTGACCCGGCCCGCGCCGCCGCCACCACCCTGCTGGTCCTGCTCGGCTACGCGTCGATCGCCGACGCGTCCCGCGCCGACGAGAACCGGCCCGGCTGGGCCGCTGGCGTCGCCGCGCTGCTCGCGGCTGCCGCCATCGTCGTCGGCTGGGTCCGGGGCACCCGAGACTGGGCGCGGCTCGACCGCGAGACCGAATCGTGGAGCGAGGAGTGGCACCGGATCGGCCATCAGATGTGGTGCACCGCCCGACGGTGGCGGGCCCTGGGCCTGGTGCTGGCGGCCGTCTTCACCGCAGGCGGGGTCGGGTTGCTCTGGTTGCTGCCGACCGGCAGCCTGCTCGGCAACCGCCCGGAAACGCTGACGATCGTCGGCACCGTCACCGCCGCCACCCTGTGGTGGCTCGCCCATCGGCACGACCCGGCCCGGATCCCGCTACCCCGCCTGCGACGGCACAAGCAGCCGTACGACGCGGCGTGGAGCGCGGCGAACCACCGTCGTCACGTCCCCGTCCAGCGGGCCGTCTTCGTCTGCGCCACGCTGCTCCTGCTCCTGCCGCTGGTCGTCTGGAAACAACCCCGCCGGCTGCTGGAAGGACTCACGCTCGAGCCGCTGCGGCTGGTGCCACCCCGCGCCGAGGTCACCGTGCAGGGCGTTCCCGAAGCGCACTTCCCCGCGATCGGGATCGGACTGCTCGCCGTAGCGCTGAGCGCGGTCCTGCTCTGGGGCTGGACGAGACCGTGGCCGGCTCTCACCGCGATCATCGGCACCGGCATAGTGGTCGAAACCACCGCGCACCTGCTGTATCCCGGCCGGATAGCCAGCGGTCAGCTGACCGTGCTGCTCGTCGTCTGGGCGTCCTGCATGGCGGTGGTCACCGTCTTCCTACCTGTTACCGAGCAGTCCCCCGACCGGGTCTGACGCCGCGCGACGCTCACCGGTCAGGGTCCGCCGGACGAACTCCAGCAGCAGTGCCCACTTGAACGCCTGCTGTGCGTTGTCCGCTGCTGCGGAATGCCCACCCTCGACGTTCTCGTGATAGGTGACGTCGTGGCCGTACTCGCGCAGCCGGGCGACCATCTTGCGGGCATGACCGGGATGCACCCGGTCGTCGCGGGTCGAGGTAAGAAAGAGCGACGGCGGGTACGCCGTACCCCGTCGGATGTTCTGGTACGGCGAGTACTCCCGCAGAAACGCCCAGTCCGCCGGATCGTCGGGGTCGCCATACTCGGCCATCCAGGAGGCTCCGGCGAGCAGCTTGTGGTAGCGGCGCATGTCCAGCAGCGGCACCTGCCCGACGACCGCGCCGAACAGTTCCGGGCAGCGGGTCAGCATCACGCCCATCAGCAGCCCGCCGTTGCTGCCGCCGTAGACGCCGAGCCGGTCCGGTCTGGTCAGGCCACGGGCGACCAGGTCGGTGGCGACGGCGGCGAAGTCCTCGTACGCGCGGAGCCGGTTCTCCCGTAGTGCGGCAGTGTGCCAGCGCGGTCCGTACTCGCCGCCGCCCCGGATGTTGGCGACCACGAAGCTGCCGCCCCGGGCCAGCCAGCCGGCGCCGACGACGCCGTTGTAGGTCGGGGTCCAGGCGATCTCGAACCCCCCGTACCCGGTCATCAGGGTGAGCCCGGCCGCCGGTCCGGGCGGGCTGGCATCACCCGGTGTGACCAGGAAGTACGGCACCTCGGTGCCGTCGGCGGAGCCGGCGAAGAACTGCCGGACGGTCATCTGGTCGGCGTCGAAGAAGGCCGGACCGGTCTTGACCGGTCGCGTCGGGCCGTCGACGGTGCCGTGCAGCAGCGTCGGTGGCCGGATGAACCCGGCGGTGTGCAGCAGAAACTCGTCGCCCCGGTCCGGCTCGGTGTCGGCCACGTCGGTGTGGTCGAATCCGCCGGCGTCGGGCAGCGTGCGCCGCCGCCAGCCGTCGTCGCCGGGAGTCAGGATAGTGATCTCGCTACGGACGTCGGTGAGGGTGACCAGCAGCAGATGGTTGCGGGTCCATGCGTGGTAGCTGTAGGCGGAGCGCTCGGTCGGCTCGAAGACCGTGGTCAGCTCCCGTTTGCCGGCCAGGAACTCGTCGACCGGGGTGACCAGCACCGCGCCGGCAGGGTAGGTGATGTCACCGGTCTGCCAGTCGCTGCGCAGCTCGATCAGCAGCCACTGCCGGTGCAGGTCGATCTCGGCGTCCGAGGGCACGTCGACCAGGCCCCAACCGCCGTCGGGCCGCAGCAGGTAGGTCCGGTTGCGGAAGAACTCGGTGCGCCGTACCGCCAGGTCGCGCTCATAGCCGGCGGTCGGGTCGTGCACCACGGAGACGGTGACGTCGTCGACCTCGCCGGCGAACGCCAGCGGGGCGTCGGCCAGCGCGGTGCCGCGCTGCCAGCGCCGGATGGTCCGCGGGTAGCCGGAGTTGGTGACGGTGCCGGGCCCGAAGTCGGTGCCCACGTAGATGTGGTCGCGGTCGATCCAGCAGACGGTGCTCTTCGCCTCCTCGACGATGAAACCATCGGTCACGAAGTCTCGGGTGGTCAGGTCGAACTCGCGGACCACCGCGGCGTCCGATCCGCCCCGGGACAGCACGACCAGGCACCGGTCGTACCCGGGCCGCAGCACGTGGGCACCCTTCCAGACCCAGTTCTCCCCTTCGACCCGGGCGAGTGCGTCGAGGTCGAGCAGGATCTCCCAGCTCGGCTGCGGCCGACGGAACTCGTCGAGGGTGGCCCGCCGCCACACCCCGCGGGGATGTCCGGCGTCCTGCCAGAAGTTGTAGAGGTGATCCCCGCGCCAGGTCGGGTCGGGAATCTTGTCGGCGGAATCGAGCACCTGCTTGATCCGGTCCCGCAGCTGGGTGAACCCCGGCTCGGCGGTCCAGCCGGCGGTGGTCTCCGCGTTGCGGTCGCGGACCCAGTCGAGGGCGGCGGCACCGAGCACCTCCTCCAACCAGAGGTACGGATCGCCGCCGTGCGACACCCGGCCGTCCTTCGCCATCCGTCAATCCCTCCCCGCCCCCCGCCCCCCGGCCCGCTCCGCGAGGGTACGCACCAGGATAGGCAGGCTCGTCGTACCGCACCGCCCAGCAGAGGGTGCCGCCCCAAGGCCGGCTGCGAACGTCGCCGCCGGAAGCTGGACACTGGACGCTACCGTGACGGTCGGACAAGATTGACGCACGTCCAACGTGCAGACGTGCGACCAATGATCCGTCCGGGCCGGGTGGCGCGGACGGTCGGGGCGGGAGTGGACCGGCGACGATCGGGGCTGACAGATGAGCAGCATGCAGGAGGCGCAGCGGGCACACGCCCAGCAGGTGCACGCCCAGCACCGGGCCCAAGCCTTCGCGCACCGTCAGCATCAGCAGATGGTCTGGGAGGCGGAGAACGCCCGGCAGGCCGCCGAGCAGGCGGCCGCCGAGGACGAACGCCAACGCAAGCGTCTCTACATCGAGGCCCGGGCGGCGAAGATCGCGGCCGCCAACGCGAACCTGCGCTCGCGGGTGGCCGAGCTGGAGGAGCTGCTCGCCGACACCCTGGCCGTCGACGACCACATCGACCTCGATCGGCTCAAGCGCAGCAGCACCCCGCCGCCGTTCGATCCGGGTAACCTCGCCGTACCGCTGGCCGCACCGCAGTGGTCCGACTTCGCCCCACCGGAGCCGGCCGGCCTGGGCCGGATGTTCGGCGGTGAGGTCCGCCATCAGCAGCAGGTCGCCGAGGCGCGAGAGATGTTCGAGCAGGCCACCGCGAAACACGAGGCGGCGGAGGCTCAGCGGCACCGCCGGCTGGCCGCAGCCGAGGAGAAGTACCGTCAGCAGTGCGAGAAGCTGGCCGCCAAGGTCGCCGCGCACAACGCCGCGATCGACCGGTTCTCCGCCGTCTTCGCCGCCGCCGATCCGAAAGCCGTCGTCGAGTACTTCGGGCTGGTGCTCGGAAACTCCGTCTATCCGGACGACTTTCCGCAGCGCTACCGGCTCGCCTACCTGCCCGAGTCCCGTCAGCTGGTGGTCGAGTACCACCTGCCGGCGGTGGAGGTCGTCCCCCGGATCCGGGAGTACCGGTACCAGCCGGCCAACGACGAGGTGACGGCGGTCGGCCGGCCAGCGACCGAGATCGCTGAACGGTACGCCGACCTCATCACTCAGATCACCCTGCGTACGGTGCACGAGCTGTACGAGGCTGACCGCACCCGACTGCTGGAGACCGTCTGCCTCAACGGCATCGTCGAACAGATCGACCCGGCCACCGGTCGACCGGCCCGGCCCTGCCTGGTCAGTCTGCGTACCAACCGGGACGAGTTCGTCGCGATCAACCTGGCCAACGTCGACCCGGCCGCCTGCCTGCGCCGACTCGAAGCGCGGATCTCCGCCCATCCGGTGGATCTGGCACCGGTGCCCGCCGTGGTCGATTTCGACAAGGTCGACAAGCGGTTCGCCGACGAGATCGACGTCCTCGCCGACCTGGACCAGCGACCGGACCTGCTGACCATGCCGGCCGACCAGTTCGAGCAGTTGATCGCCGACCTGTTCACCAAGCTCGGGCTGCAGATGCGCCAGGTGCGCACGACAGCCGACGGTACGGTGGAGTGCATGGCGCACGATCCCCGCCCGTTGTTCGGCGGCACGGTCGTCGTGCTGGCCCGGCGCGGCGGCGGCACCGTGGACGTGTCGGCGGTCCGTGATCTGTTCGGCGTCGTCCAGGCGGAGAACGCCTCGAACGGCATCCTGGTGACCACCGCCGGCTACACCTCGGCGGCCTTCGACTTCGCTTCCGGCAAGCCGCTGGAGCTGATCGACGGCTCGGCGCTGCTGCACATGCTCGCCGAGGACGGTGGGGTGAAGGCCCGCATCGACCGCCGGGCCTGAGCCGTCGCGGATCAGCGGGGCACCGTCCGGGGTCAGCGGGGAAAGTAGCGGTCCAGGAAGTCGTTGTGGAACACGCCGGCCGGGTCGTAGTGGACCAGCAGGTCGGCGAAGTCGTTCCACCGCGAGTACCTGCCGACGAGTTCGTCCCGGCCGATGCCGAACAGCTTGCCCCAGTGCGGTCGGGGGGCGTACGGCACCAGTGCCTGCTCGACCGCGGTGATCACCGGCATCACCGCCGTCGCATCCGCGACCCAGGTGAAGTGGATCGCGACGCTGTCCCGCGAATGGTTCATGCTCAGCCACAGTTCGTCGGCGGCGACGGTACGGATCTCGCAAACCTGCAGCACGGGCGCGACCCGGTCGCGGATCTGGGCCACCGCGTCGAGGGCGTCGACCACGTCGCCGGCCGCTATCAGGTATTCCGACTGTAGTTCGGCACCACTGCTCGGGGTAAAGTCGAGCCGGAAGTGCGGCAGCCTGGTGTGCCACGGACCGGCTACCCCCAGCTGGCTGGTGCAGTTCTCCACCGGCATCCCGGGTACCGGATGGCGAGGGCCGTCGGCGGCGGCGAGCCCCAACCTGGCGGCGTCGACCGGCGGATGGTCGTGGTTGGTGCGCCGTTTCACCCACACCTGGTCGATACCGGTCCCGGTCCAGTCGGTGAACATGCTGACGCTGTAGCCGCTGTCCTGGAGCTGCTCCCATCCGGCGGTGAGCGCGTCGCGGGACAGCCCGTGATAGACGTACTGGGCCACGTCGAAGGTCGACTCGATCGCCAGGGTGACGCTGGTGACCACACCCAGCCCGCCGAGCCCGACCACCGCGCCGGTGAAGTCGGGATGGGACTGGTCCAGCCGGACCAGGTCTCCGTTGGCGGTCACCAGCTCCATCGCGCGTACGGCGGTGGCGAGGTTGCCGTTGCCCTGCCCGGAGCCGTGGGTGGCGGTCGCGCAGGCACCGGCGACCGAGATGTGCGGCAGCGAGGCCAGGTTGTGCAGCGCGTACCCGTGGGCGTGCAGGTGTTCGGCCAGCTCGCCGTAGCGGACGCCGCCGCCGGCGGTGACCGTCGACGCCTCGGAGTCGACCGTCACCTCGGCGGGCAGGCCGGCGAGCGAGACGAGGTCTCCGTCGGTGTCGGCAATCCGGTTGAACGAATGCCCGGTGCCGAGCACCCGCAGCCGGGCCGATCTGCCCACGATCTGTCGCAGTTCGTCGACGGTGGTCGGGCGGTGCACGTGACGCGCGGCGAAGGTGACGTTACGCGCCCAGTTGGTGACCGCAGCGGTCATCAGCCCGATCTCCTCTCGCCGACCCGCCTCACCGTACCCTGGACCGGCTCAAGCTACGGCCACGCCGGAGGAGGTCCCCATGCGGGTAGCGGTGTTCAGCACCAAGCCGTACGACAAGCGGTTCCTGGCCGCCGCGAACGCCGAGGCCGGTCACGACCTGGTGTTTCTGGAGCCGAGGTTGTCGGCGGACACCGCGCCGTTGGCCGACGGTTGCGACGCGGTCTGCGCGTTCGTCAACGACGACCTCAGCGCACCGGTGCTGGAGATGCTGGCTAGCGGCGGGGTCCGGCTGGTCGCGCTGCGCTCGGCCGGGTTCAACCATGTCGATCTGGCCACCGCGCGCCGGCTCGGGCTGACCGTCACCCGGGTGCCGGGCTACTCGCCGTACGCGGTCGCGGAGCACTGTGCCGGGCTGATCCTGGCGCTCAACCGCAAGATCCATCGGGCCTACAACCGGGTCCGGGAGCACAACTTCGCCCTCAACGGGCTGCTCGGCTTCGACCTGCACGGTCGGACCGTCGGCGTCGTCGGCACCGGCAAGATCGGTGTCCGGTTCATTCGGATCATGGCCGGGTTCGGCTGCCGGGTGCTCGCCGCCGACCCGTACCCGTCGGACGAGGCCGTCGCCGCTGGCGCGAGTTACGTCGCGCTGCCGACGCTGCTCGCCGAGTCGGACATCGTCACCCTGCACTGTCCGCTCACCCCCGACACCCACCACCTGATCGACGAGGAACGGATCGCGCAGATGCGCGACGGTGTGATGCTGATCAACACCAGCCGGGGCGCGCTGGTCGACACCGCCGCCGTGATCCGTGGTCTGAAGAGCGGCAAGATCGGCCATCTGGGCCTCGACGTGTACGAGGAGGAGGCCAGTCTGTTCTTCGAGGACCTGTCCGACCAGATGCTGCGCGACGACCTGTTCTCCCGGCTGGTCACCTTCCCCAACGTGCTGATCACCGGCCATCAGGCGTTCTTCACCGAGGAGGCGTTGCACAACATCGCCACCACCACCGTCGGCAGCCTGACCGCGTACGAGCGGGAGGGCACGCCGACGGACATCCAGCCCGACGCCCTGGTGCGCTGACCGACGACCCACGTGCACGGCGTCCGACGCGACGGGGCCCGGTACGAGGCCCGTCAGCGCCGGAACACCCAGCCACGCAGGCACCGTCGCGACGCCGGCCGGTTCCCCGTTTTCGCCGGTTCACGCCGGTTATCTTTCCGCGTCTGCGGAGACTCTTCACCTTGACGGATGCTCAACGCCCGGGCCGGCCCGGCAGCGCAGCCCAGCCGACCAACGGCAGAAGCAGGAGCGCACCGAGAGTCAGGAGTGACGCCATGGGGTACCTCACCACGCAGGACGGCACCCAGCTCTACTACAAGGACTGGGGTTCCGGCCCCGCCGTCGTCTTCTCGCACGGCTGGCCGCTCAACGCCGACGCATGGGACGGCCAACTGCTCTTCCTCGCCCAGCAGGGCTTCCGGGTCATCGCGCACGACCGGCGTGGGCACGGTCGGTCCAGCCAGTCGCCCGAGGGCAACGACATGAACGGCTACGCCGATGACCTCGCCGCGGTGATCGAGGCGCTCGACCTGACCCACGCCACGCTGATCGGGCACTCCACTGGTGGCGGTGAGGTCGCCCGGTACATCGGCCGGTACGGCACCGGTCGGGTGGCGAAGGCGGTGCTCATCTCCGCCGTACCGCCGATCATGGTGCAGACGCCGGACAACCCGGACGGGCTGCCGCTGGCCGTGTTCGACGAGATGCGGGCCAGCCTTGCCCACGACCGGGCGCAGTTCTACCAGGACCTGGCGATCAAGTTCTACGGCGTGAACCGGCCAGGTGCAGAGGTGTCCGACGGCATCCTGCACCAGTTCTGGTCGTGGAGCATGCAGGCCGGGCTGTGGAACGCGTACCAGAGCGTGTCGGCGTTCTCGGAGACCGACTTCCGCGACGACCTCGCCGCCTTCGACGTCCCCACACTGGTGATGCAGGGCGACGACGACCAGATCGTGCCGATCAAGAACGCTTCGATGAAGACCGCACAACTGGTGTCCGGCGCACAAGAGGTCTACTATCCGGGCGCCCCGCACGGCATCACCGCGACCCACCAGGACCAGGTCAACCAGGATCTGCTCACGTTCTTGAAGAGCTGAGCCCGGGTACCGGCCACGTTCGTCGGCCTGCGGGTGAGGTCGTTGCATTGACATCCTCGCCGCCCTAAACCTCGATCCGTGGATTGGTCGGTCCGCTGCGACCGGTAACGGCGTGGAGATATGACGAGAGTGCCCTCTGAGCTGGGATGATCGGGTTTGTCGAAGACCTGATCAGACCGGCTTGGAAGGGCACTCTCGGTGTGAGGGGCCTCGCGTTTTCCGGACAGTGGTTCGGCCGGTTCTTTCACGCCGCGATTTGAAGGTTCTCGAACTCTGCGTGGACTTCCCGGGGAGGTTGGTAGCCCACCGCTGAATGCAGACGCTGACGATTGTAGCAGAATTCGATGTAGGCAGTAGCGTCCCGGCGTGCCGCCTCACGAGTGGGATACTTCACACGCGACACGCGTTCGTTCTCCAGTGCACCGAAAAACGATTCCGCCATCGCATTGTCGAAACAAATTCCGGTCCGGCCAGCAGATCGCCGCAACCTCAGATCCCGAAGCGTTCTGCCGTAGTCGTCCGACATGTAGTTGCTGCCCCGGTCCGAATGAAAGATGGCGTTCTTCCTGAGTTCGCGATTCCGGGCGGCGTTACGGATGGCGCGGGACATCAACGGCGTCTGATAGTGGTCGTCCATCGCGTATCCGATGACCTCCTTCGTGCAGCAGTCGATGACGGTCGCCAGATACAGCCTCCCCTCGCCGGTCGGGATGTACGTGATGTCGCCGACGAGCTTCTCGCCAGGCGCGTCGGCGGTGAACTCCCGGCCGACGAGGTCAGGCACCGTGCCGGACGACGACTGGGTGAGACCCCACCGCCTCGGGTGGGGCTGGCACGGCACGAGCCCGAGCTCGCGCATCAGCTGGCGGACGAGTTTTTCAGGAAGCTGTTCTCCATCTCGAGTTCCCGGTTGCGACGTTCGAGTTCCTTCAGTCGAGCGCGCTCGTCGACGCCGATCGGTGGGCTGTCCTGGGCGCCGCTGTTTTCCCGCCGGTACTGGCGGACCCAGGAACGCAGCGTCTCCGGGTGAACGTCGATCTCCCGGGCAACCTGCGACACTGGCTTGTTCGACTGTAGAACGAGTTGCACTGCTTCTTCACGGAACTCTGGGGTGTATGAGCTTATGCGTGCCATCGCGCTTCTTCCCTCGACTTTCCTTGCAGGGTAACCTTATTGGCTCCCTGTCCGGAATCCTCGGGGCACCTCAGATCTACAACCTGCTCAGACCCGTTCCAGCAGTATGAGCCCTTGACAAACATAGGGGCATCCAAGCGGTGTACGTCGAGGACCTGTGCGTTGTTGGTCTCGGCCGGACTCGGCTGGCGAAGTCCGTGCAGGATGCGGGCTGGGCCGCCTTCACCGGCATGCTGGAGACACGGCGGAGCGGGTGCGCCACGAGGCGCGCGTTCGCCCGGGTGGACCGGTGGCTCCCGTCCACCCGGATGTGCTGCGACTGCGGCCGGATCAACGAGAAGATCGCGTTGAACGTCCGGGAGTGGGACTGCCCGTGCGGCCGTCACCACGACCGGGACATCAACGCCGCCATCAACATCAAGGCCGCCGGACAGGCGGACTTCAACGACCGTCGAGCGCACGTAAGACCGGGACTCGTCCCGGCGGCGCGCAGTGAAGCGGTAACCCACCCGGGCGCCGCGTGTTCCACGCGCAGCGTGGAGGGAATATCCGTCCTTCAGCTTCAGGGCGGAGAGGATGTCAACGGTGAACTGGCTGTCCACCCCTGTGCTGCCGACGGTGGTGGGCGACCGCCTGCTGTCGACCAAACCGGTCAGCAGTACCCGGGCGGTCTCGACGAGAGCGAACACGGTTGCCGCCGGCGCGGTGAACCGGGCGACCTGCAACTGCCATGGCAGGTCGGCCCGGTCCGCGAGCTGGTCAGCGTCGAGGACGAAGAGCTGCAACGTGTAGTAGAGAACATCGACCGGCGCGGTCGTGCCGCCGGGCTCGCCCACGAGCAGCTCGGCGCAACCGACGAATCCCAGGATCGCCGACACCCCCGCCAGCAGCACGAAAGCAACGCGGAGCAGGGTGATCCTCGTTTTGTTCCGGTCCTGGTCCAGGGAACCTCCCCACCGTACGGCCTGACGGTCGATGCAACAAGCATCACCCATAGGCGCCAGTTGGCTACCCAGCGCTTGACCATCACATTTCATGGTGAAGTGGGAAAATTCGCCTTGTTGCCACTGGTCCGTCACCACGCACACCGACCGGATAAGATTCCATCGCCGGGGCGGTAGCTCAGCCGGTCAGAGCAGGGGACTCATAATCCCTCGGTCGCGGGTTCGAGCCCCGCCCGCCCCACCAGGTGCAGCGTTTCGCGAACCAGATCCAATTCTCGGTGTTGCCAGGGACGGGGACGCAGCAGGAGCACCACCGCGTCTGCGCGGGGCCGGACCGCGAGCGACCAGGCACGGTGACAGGAAGGTTGCCAGCGAATCAGCGGCAAGGACATCCAGGTAGCGGCCTTCGATGAAGGCAGGAAAGGCAACATCGGCAAGAACTGAGCCGTACGCGGTGGAACGATCTCCTTGCGCGGACGGCGCACCCGGCGGCGAGGCTTGCCGGCGGCCAGAGCAAGACCCCCACCGAACGTGACGCCTGGGATTTCGCGGCCGCCGAGGAAACACCGGCTTGGAACTGGTCACCCTGTGTCCGGTCGCCGTGCTCGGCCCAGTGATCGGCTAGGAGATCTCCGGCACCAACCACATCGTGCAGCGCAGCCTGGACGGCAGCTTGCCGGGTTAGCCGGAGCTGTACATCCATTCGTTGACGTGCGCAACGTCGCCGCCGCCCACGTGCTAGCCATGACCACGCCCGGTGCCAGCGGCCAGCGGTTCCTGCTCTCCGGCGGCCCGGGCGATCCCGCATACGGGTCACCGCCAGTTTTCCCGGCTCCGCTGCAGACCGTCGAGGATCAGGTCGAGTCCGACGTCGAACTCGGCCGCATAGGAATAGCCGGGAGCCAGCGCCCGGTGGACAATCATCTCGGCGAGATGCGGCAACTCGTCGCGGGGCAGTTGCTCCAGGATCGCGCCCGCCACCTGCGTGACTTCGGCGGACGAGGTGAACGGCAGGCTGAGTTCCTGCAGAGTGAACCCGTAGACGTAGCTGTCCAGCAAGGAGAGCGCGTGCGCCGCGCCAGCGACGGAGAATCCGCTGGCGCGCAGGCAGCCGAGCACTGCGTCGTGGTGACGAAGGGTAGCCGGGCCGGGGTTGGTCCGGGAGTCCATCAGACCGATCGCCCACTGGTGTCGGATCAGCGCCGCCCGCATCGATGCCGCTCGGTCCCGCATCGCGGTGCACCAGTCGTTTCCGTCCGCCGGTAGCTCGATCTCATCGAAGACGAGATCGACCATGCCGTCGAGGATCAGGTCCTTGTTGCGGAAGTGGTGATACAGCGACATCGCCTCGACGCCGAGCCGCTGCGCGAGCCGGCGCATGCTCGGCACGCCCGAACCGGCCTCGTCCGCCAGCGCGACCGCTTCGCGCAGCACCAACTCCTTGCTGAGCGCGGTACGCCGGTTCGCGGGCGGGTCGGCTGGCTCCGTGACCACGTGATCCTCCTGCTGTCACCTCTCGGACTACTTGACAACCTTACACCGCAAGGCTGTACCTTACAGCGTAAGCCGAACGCGATTCGGGGAGCGACAGACGGGAGCAGGACCATGGAACCAGTCGACACCGACGGGGTCGGCCAGCCAGGTGCCGGCCGGCGGATCTGCGTCGTCGGGGCGTCCGGGAAACTCGGGCGATACATGGTGCGGCACGCGTTGGAGCGTGGGTACGAGGTCGTCGCCGTGTGCCGGGAAAAGAGCATGCCCAAGCTGGCCGAGTTCGACGGACGGATCACCGTGGTCCCCGGGCCAACCAACTCCCATACGGTCATCGCCCAGGCGGTGCGCGGCTGCGACGCCGTGCTCACGGTGCTGGTGCCGTGGGGTGTGCAGAACTACGCCTCGGGCACCGCCCAGGCGGTGCTCGACCATGCCGAGCCCGGTGCCCGGCTGATCTTCTCCTGCGGTTGGCACATCAGCAACGACGGTCAGGACGTCTACCCCCGAGGGTTCAAGCTCTACACGGCGGTCTTCGGCTGGCTGGCGAAGCTGCTGCGGGTGGTGGATGTCAACGACCAGGTACGGGCCTGCCGACGGGTCTTCGCCAGCGGTGCCGACTGGACCGTCGTACGCGGCAGCGACCTCGAAGAAGGCGACAGCCAGGGCCTGCCGGTGTGGAGCCGGCACGTGGGCGACCCGGTGTTGGCCAGCAACCTGACCCGGCGAATCGACTTTGCCCGGTTCATGGTGGAGGCCGTGGACGACGACACCCTCGTCCGGGAGGCCCCGGCCATCGTCGGTCGGCTCACCCCGTCCGCCCTCGCCCACGCCGGTCGGCTGCAGTGACCGACGCGGTCGACGCGGCCCAGCCGGCACCGGCCACCGCGAACGACGCCCTGTGGCGCAACGGTGATCCGTCGTCGCGCGATTGCCGTATCGCCCGCCGCATCGCCTCCCCCACCGGCACCCGGTACGGAGTATCCCGGGCAGCGCGATCATGAGGTTGGCGGCACCGGTAGGCCGGTCAACTCGGCGACGAGCGTGACGGAGGGCATCACGGTGACCGGCCACCGGTCGACGAGGGACTCACCCGGACCGGACCGCAGGGCGGCGAACGGCACTCGGTGGAGCTCGCCGTCGGGCATCACCACCAGCAGTTCGGCTGCCTCATCGCGCGCGCAGGTATCCATCGTCACCGACGGTCGTCGCGACCGCCCCTTTGTCCGGCGACGCGAACCGGACGGCGCCCCGGTGACCGCGCGGTGACTCCCGTATCCCAGTGGGAGGACAGATGCATCCGTCGTTCTCTGAGTCCGAAGACCCGGCGCCCGCAGCCCGGCAATCCGCACATTCGCTCAGCCGTGATCGCGCGTATCCGCCCGCCCGGCGCTCCACACACCGGTCGGCTCGGCCGGACCGCAGCCGGCGTCGGGTTCGGGGCGTGCTCGCTGCGGCGACGGCCGCATTGCTGGCGGTCGCCGGGCTCACGTTGATCCCGAACGCGAGCGCCGCCAAGAACCCGTTCGAACGGGGTCCGGCACCGAAAGCGTCCAGTCTCGCCGCTGCCCGGGGCCCGTTCGAGACGTCCCAGGTGACGGTGTCGTCGCGCGATGCCAGCGGGTTCGGCGGCGGCACGATCTACTTCCCGACCAGTGGCGACGAAGGCACCTTCGGTGGAGTGGCGGCGCCCCCGGCTTCACCGCGTCTCGGTCGAGCATGGCCTGGTTGGGACCCCGGCTGGCATCACAAGGGTTCATTGTATTCAATATGGTGATCGGCACCGAACGAGACACGATCGCCTCGGTACGATTCCATTCCGAACCATTCTTCGAAAGCCTTCCATCCGATTTGGACAAGGCATATCTGGAGCTCAACAACGCTAGCCATTTCGCACCGAACATTCCGAACACTACCATCTCGTCGTTCAGCGTGGCCTGGCTGAAGCGCTTCGTCGACGACGACACCCGCTACGAGCAATTTCTCTGCCCGCCGCCCCGCCCCGCAGGTCGAGGTCCGGCTGCCGGCCGGTGAGCAACTCCGCGTAGATGGCGGGCTCGACGATCCGGATGTAGAGGTACGCCAGCGACTCCGGTGCGGCGTGGTTGGCCAGATCAGGGCCGAGCACGTCGACGAAGATGTCCACCTGGGCACGGATGAATCGCCGGTGCACCCTGCCCGGCTCGGCGAACAGCACCCGGGCCGCCGTCCCGGGTTCGTCGGCGAGGAACTGCCGGAACGGCGCGGACCGACGCACCGCGACGGCGTAGCGCGTGGTCACCTCGATCACGCCGTCCACGTCGGTGCGTTGACGCGCGCCACGTGCTTCGGCCAGTTGAGGAAGTACCGGCCGCCACCGCGAATGACCGTTTCCTCGCTCACCACCCGACGGGGTGCCGGATTCTGGGCGACCGGCGTCTGCGCAGTCCTGCCGTTGCCGTGTCGCATGCTGCTGGCCGGGCGGACCCGATAGGCCATTGACCCATACTCTGGGCACGTTCCGTGATCGCCAATGGTTCAAGACACCGCCAGAATCGGCCCGGCCAGCGAATATTTCGCCAACCATTGGTGACTCACCGCAATCTACCCGACTCGGCGACCGGAGGAACCATGCCGGTCAGGATGGCGGCCTCCAGGGATCCAGCAACCAGGAAGAAGCAGCCGACCGATCGGCAATGTAAAGATCCATGCACTTCATTCCAATCGGAAAGCAGGCTTACCATGAGCAACGATACGGTGGTTCTCCTATTTCCCATCGCCGTGGCGATCATCATGCTCGGACTTGGGCTCACCCTGACAATGGAGGACTTCCGCCGGGTTCTGCGATACCCGCGGGCCATGGTGGTCTGCCTGGTCAGCCAGATGCTGGTGCTGCCGGCGCTCTGCCTCGGTCTGGTCTTCGTCCTCGGCCTACGCCCCGAACTGGCGGTCGGCATGATGCTGCTCGCCGCCTCACCGGGCGGCAGTACGGCGAGCCTGTACAGCCACCTGTTCAAAGGTGACCTGGCGCTGAACATCTCGCTCACCGCAGTCAACTCGGTGCTGGCGCTGTTCACCCTGCCGGTGATCGTCAACCTGTCCGTCGCCGGGTTCATGGGGTCGGACAATTCGATCGGGCTCCAGTTCGACAAGGTGATTCAGGTGTTCGCCCTCGTGCTGATCCCGATCTCCATCGGCATGGCGGTCCGGCGGCGGTTCACCGGCCTCGCGATCCGGTTGGAGCGCGCGGTCAAGGTGCTGTCCGTCCTCGTGCTGCTGATGATGATCGCCAGCGTGATCGCCGGTCTCGGCGAAGAGGTGTTCGACGTCCTTGGCGAGATCATCCTCGCCGTCGTGCTGTTCAACCTGCTCAGCATGACGATCGGCTACTTCGGCCCCCGGCTGTTCCGGGTCGGCGAACGCGAGTCGATCGCCTCCGCCTTCGAGATCGGCCTGCACAACGCCAGCCTGTCGATCACCATCGCGATGACCCCCTCGCTCCTCGGCAACACGGAGATGGCGATGCCCTCGGTCACGTACGGCTTCGTCATGTTCTTCACCGCCGCTGTCTTCGGCTTCATCGTCGCCCGGCGGGTTCCAGCGGCCAGCGCGTCCGCCGAGCGGGCGACGCCGGCCAGCCGGGTCTGACCCGCTGACCCCGATGTGACCCCAGGGCCCGAAGGTCAGCGCCGGCACCGTAGCGAGAGCCCGGGTGCCGGCGCCGACCTCTGGTCCGAAACCAGGGCTGTCGTCTGGTCCGAAACCGGCCTCGACCTCTGGTCAGGACCGACGGCGATGCAACGCCGCGTCGCCAGCCGCAGCTGGGCGGGTGGCAAGAGGCCGGCGACGGCACGGGGCAGGTCGGCCGTTCCGGCGGCCGGCACCCCGATCTGACCCCGGGCGAAGGATCGCAGAATCATCGCGACGACATGATTCGACGTTTCCAGGTCGGGCGGAGAGTCCGGCTCGCCGCAACTCGTCCACAGCGCTGGTCTCCGCCGCAACGGGTGCGCCGGCCGTACCGTGTCATCGGCTCGCCGGACCAGCACAACAGGAGTGAAGAAGCGCAGGTCGAGGCGGTGATGTCGGTGGCTACCCGGCCACCGATCCGATCGGCCTGTTCGATGAGACGGCCATCCGTAGAAGCTCCCCCGTTTGGACTCGAACCAAAAACCTGCCGGTTAACAGCCGGCTGCTCTGCCAATTGAGCTACGGGGGACCGCTGTGTAGCCGGCAGCGGATCTCTCCGGACGCCTGGCGACGGGACAAGAGTACAGGACGCCACCGCCGGATGGGCGACCGGGTTCGCCGTCCCGGACCGACCGGGTCCACGGCCCCGGACCGGCCGGTCGACCTCCGATCAGGAGCGTACTGAAACGGACAAAAGACCGAGTTGCCTGTGCTGACGCGTGAGAAGGGAGCAGGATGGGTAGACAGCACCGGACAGATGACGAAGGCACGACCGGGTCGCTCATCGGCCAGCCGGCACCGAACCGGACTGACGGCCGACGGGTACACCGGGTCAGGTACGGAAGGAGCCGCCATGCGCGGAAAACTTTGGTTCATCGGCGGGGTCGCCGTGGGTTTCGTCCTGGGCGCCCGCGCCGGCCGGGAGAAGTACGACGAGTTGGTATTCAACGCACGCAAGGTGATGGACCACCCGACGGTGCAGGAGGCCGCCGGGGTGGCGCAGGCTCAGGCCAACCGGATCTACGCGGAGGGCCGGGAGCGGCTCAGCCACACCCGGCTGGGCGAACGCCTCAACGGCCACGATCACCTCACCACCCCCGACAGCAGTCTCGCCGACGCTGGAATGGGCACGGCCTCCTCGCCCGGATCCACTGGTGCGACGACGGCCGGGAACAAGCCCGGCAAGGGCACCGGATCCGGCGGCAGCGCCAACTGACGCCGGCACTCACCGTCGAGAACGCGGCGTACGCGTGGGCCGGTCACCCCGTCAACGGGGTGACCGGCCCACAGTCGTCCCGGTGTGTTCGCCGCCGCTGGTCCGGCGGCGGCCAGGTCAGTCCCGGCTGCTGGAGAACGCGGCGTCGAACGCCGCCGTCGGGGCGTCGAACGCCTGCTGACGGACGAACCGCAATGCCTCGGGGGCGCCGACCAACCGGTCCATCCCGGCGTCCTCCCACTCGACCGAGATCGGTCCGTCGTAGCCGATCGCGTTGAGTGCCCGGAAACAGTCCTCCCACGGCACGTCGCCGTGCCCGGTGGAGACGAAATCCCAGCCCCGCCGCAGATCCGCCCAGGGCAGGTGGGAGGCGAGCCGGCCGCGCCGACCGTCGCCGGTACGGACCTTCGCGTCCTTGCAGTCGACGTGGTAGATCCGGTCGGCGAACTCGAGGATGAAGTTGACCGGGTCCAGTTCCTGCCAGACGAAGTGCGACGGGTCCCAGTTGAGGCCAAACGCCGGGCGGTTGCCGATCGCCTCCAGGGTGCGGCGGGTCGTCCAGTAGTCGTAGGCGATCTCGCTTGGGTGCACCTCATGGGCGAACCTGACCCCGACCTCGTCGAACACGTCGAGGATCGGGTTGAACCGGTCCGCGAAGTCCTGGTAGCCGCGTTCGATCATCTCCGGCGGCACCGGTGGGAACATGGCCAGGGTGTGCCAGATCGACGAGCCGGTGAAGCCGATGACGGTGGAGACGCCGAGCTTCGCGGCGGCCCGGGCGGTGTCCTTGATCTCCTCGGCGGCGCGCTGACGGACGCCTTCGGGTTCCCCGTCGCCCCAGATCCGGGCGGGCAGGATCCCCTGGTGCCGCTCGTCGATCGGGTGGTCGCAGACCGCCTGGCCGACCAGGTGGTTGGAGATCGCGTACACCTTGAGGTTGTACTTGGCCAAGGTTTGCAGCTTGCGTTCGACGTAGTCGTCCTCGGCCAGCGCCCGGTCCACCTCGAAGTGGTCGCCCCAGCAGGCGATCTCCAGGCCGTCGTAGCCCCACTCCGAGGTCAGCCGACACACTTCCTCGAACGGCAGGTCGGCCCACTGGCCGGTGAAGAGCGTGATGGGTCGCGCCATGGTCCTTCTCCCGTTGTCGTCACTGGGATTCCATCCCGCGCCGCAGGTGCGGCGCCTGGTTGGACCGGTGCGAGGTGACGGCCCGATGAGCTATCGGCGTGGAACTACCTGGTCGTGGTACATCGACCGGTGGGGCGGGCAGCGGACACCGGCCGGCTGGTCACGACGGCATCCGGCACGCTCGCCGTGCCGGCGCGACGCTTCCCGACCGGGCGGGTTGCGCCTCCCGCCCGGACACCGGCCCGGGGGACGGGCCTGCCCGCACCACTCTAGGCCGGTTGCGGGCCGCCGCGATAGAGGCAGCCGAGGTACGGGCCGACAGGGTACGACGCCAGCGAGTCACGAGCCTGGCGGTCAGTAACCCCACTCGGCAAGCGGCTTCTCCAGCACCCGGTCCACCGCAGCCAACTGCTCCTGGCTGAGTTCCCGGTGGTACGCCGCCCCTCGACCGCTGTGGAACTCGTACCGGCGGAAGCCACGGTCGAACGAGGGCGACCAGTCGAGGCCGAGAAAGTCCAGCATCCGGGCTACTTCGTCGCTTGGTGCGACCAGCAGATCCTCGTACCGTACGTCCAGCCATTGGCCGGCCGGGTGGCTGGCCCGAGCCTCGGCGAACGCGGCCATCAGCATCTTCCAGCCGAGCGCGGCCAGCACCGGAAACGACCGGTCGGCTTCTTCCCACTCGGCCCGCAGATCGGCCGGCAGCGGGCCGAGGAACCAGTTGTCCGGCCCACGCCAGCCGTCCCACCAGCCCATCTGCAGCCACGAGTTGGCTACCGCACGTCCGTCGCGGACCACGTTGACCACCCGCAACTCCGGGTACGCGGCATGCAGCCAACCGGTGCGGGGCCAGCCCGTGACGTGTTGCAGCAGCACCTGGCAGCCCTGCCGCTTGACCCGGCGGTCGAAAAAGGCACGCAGCCGCTGGCCCACGTACGGGGTGAGGTCGTCAGCCCGCAGGTCCCGGCACGGCCTGGAGTAGCCGGCCATCACCTGCCGGTCAATCAGCCGATACGCCTCGGACGGCGCCACCCGCAGCCGGCCGCGTTCCAGCAGGCGACGGCTGTGCCCGAGCGAGGTCATGCCGGCCGGCCGGGGCGTCGAGCGGCGGTACAGCCGGCCGTTGCGACGACCGGCCAGGTTGAGCCGGGGCAGCTTGTCGTCCAGCCCGGACACGAAACCGACAGCCGGGTGCCGGGCCAGGATCTCCTGGACAAGGGTCGATCCGCACCGTCCGGTGCCCACGACGACGGACAGCATCGAGTCAGCCTTCCTTGCTCGGTGTCGTGGCCGGGACCGGCTCACCGACCGGCCCACCCTGGGCTCCGACCGGGGGCACCGCCCGGGCCGGGGGCGCTGCGGGTCGCCGTACCGGATAGCCGAAGCGGCGCAGCAGCGGCAGCGTCACTGCGGTGACCACCGCGAAGGACCGGCCGGGCAACGCCCGGACCCATTCGGCGTCGTCGCTGACCGGGACCGCCCCGGTACGGTGCCGCGCCGGGTTGCCCGCCACCGAGTGGGTGGCGGCCAGGGTGAGCCGGCCTTCGGCGTCGATCGGCAGCCCGGCCGGATCCAGTCCGGCGAACAGCGCGATCCGGCGCAGCTGACCGGCCGGGTCGACAACCACGTCCTCGTAGCGGACCCGCAGGTAGCGGTCGGGTCCGGCGGCTTCGAAGAACCGCGCGGTGGCGGCGTTCCACACCCGCCACAGCAGAGCCGCCTTCCACACCGGCGGGCGGCTCATCAGGTTGCGGTCCGCCGCGCCGTCCAGTCCGCGCCGACGGCGCCAGGAGAAGGCGGTGCCGCGCGGGTCCCGGACCAGGTGCAGCACCCGCAGGTCGATACCGGGCAGGTCACGCAGCAACGCACCGTACGGTGGCAGCTTCGACGAGTCGACCACCACCACAGGTCCGTCGCCGCCGCGGCTCACCTGGCGGGCGACCGCCGGATAGACCGCGGCGATCGCGGCGTCGTCGGCGTGGTGCGGCACGGCCCGCCGTCCGGCACCGGCTCGCCTCAGCATGGCTGGCAGGTCCCGCATCCGCAGCCTGGCCCGCAGTCGTCGGGCGATGCCGGCCGCGTCCGGGCCAGTGGCCGAGGCCGGACCAGCAACAGCTGCCAGTTCGGCGGTGACCGCCCGCCAGACCGGACAGGCGTCGAACGGCGCGCCGCAGCCGCAGGGACGGTTGTCGACCATCCCGCGCTGCCAGAGGTAGCGCAACTCGCCGGCGGCGAAACAGCCGTCCAGCTGCCCCAGGACGGTGGTGATCAGGGTGCTGCCGCTGCGACCGCTGCCGGCCAGGTAGAGCACCCGGACCGGAGGACTCGACGGGCCGGGTGTACCTGCGGCAGAGGATGTGCCTGCGGCGGAGGGCGTGCCGGTCATCGTCGGGTTCCCGCCGGGGCGGTCAACGCCGCAGCCAGGTAGGCGTCGCGGAGCCGGTTCAGGTGCAGGTCGGGCGCGAAGTCACGGTCGATCTTGTCCCGGGCGGCCCGGCCCATCGCGTACGCCCGGTCGGGGTCGGCGACCAGCCTGCTCAGCGCGTCGCCGAGCGCCACCGGGTCGTCGGCCGGGACGGTCTCCCCGTCGAGACCGGGACTGATCAGCTCCGGCAGCCCACCGAGGTCGGTGCCGACCACCGGCACGCCGCACGCGAACGCCTCGAGCACCGCCATTGGCTGGTTCTCATGCCACCGGGACGGCACCGCGACCGCCGCTGAGGACCTGATCAGGTCGTGCAGCCGGGACTTGTCCAGCCGGCCGTGGAACCGCACCCGACCGGGTGCCACCCGGTCGGCGAGGGCACGGACCGCAGGCAGGGCGGGGCCGTCGCCGGCCACGTGGACGGGCACCTGCCGGGGCAGTCGGGCGACCGCCTCGACCAGCGTGTCCACTCCCTTCTCGACGGAGATCCGGCCGGCGAAGACCACTCCCCCGCCCGGCGAGTCCTTGACCGCCACGGCGGCCGCGTCGACGAAGTGGTTGATCACCCGTAGCCGGTCCGGGTAGACGCCGGCCCGGCGCATCACGTCGGCGAGAAACCGGCTGGGACTGACGAACACCCCCACCGAACCATAGGCCCGTGACTGTCTGTGTATCCACGACTCCACAGCGAGTAGCGTACTGGCGGATGCCGATCCGTCCTTGCACCTGCGCCGCGCGGCGTGTAGCGGACCTCCATCGACGCACGCCGCACAGATCTTCCCCCGGTCCAGCATCTGGTAGCTGGGGCAGGCGAGCTTGTAGTCGTGCATGGTCAGCACGCACGGCACCCCGGCGTCGCGGGCGGCAGCGAGCACCGACGGAGACAGCTGGTGGTAGATGTTGTGCAGGTGGATCACGTCCGGCCCGAAGTCCTCGATCACCCGGGTCAGGCCGCGGCGGCTCGCCGGCGACCAGATCATCCGACCGGCGGCGGCCAGCCGGGGGCGCAGTCCGCGCGGCGCCGGCTCCAGCTCGACGTGCGGCGGGAAGTGCCGGGCGTACGGCAACGGCCCGTCGTTGTCCGGGTGGGTCATCCCGAAGTACGCCACCTCGTCCCCGGCCGCGCGCTGCAGATCGGCGAGGTCGATCAGATACCCCTCGGCGCCACCGCGACGGTACAGAAACTTGTTCACATGGAGGACACGCATCAGTCCGGCCCGCTCGCTCGATACCGGGGTGTGGCCACCCGGTTATGGTGGCGCAGGGCTCCCGCCCTGGCTGCTGCCTCACGCTATGCACCCACGCCGGGTTAGTCCAGTACCGAATCGCCAACTAGCTGATCGGGTGATCTTGTGTGGCTGACCAGCCTGCGTCCTGGCGTTTCGCCCCGATCCATGGGTAGCCTGACCGCGGCCCGACCTCGCCCCAGCCTGGCCATCGCGGCTGGTGACGTGCCCGAGGAGGACCGGTGAACGACGACGAGCCTTCCACCCTGGCCTGGACCGCGCGGCGGATCGCCCGGCACGCCCGGTGGATCCGCACCGAAGGGCTCCGCCGCCTCGTCGAAGAGGACCGACTCAACCCGGTCGACCGGGCCACCACCGCCTGGGCCAAACTGCGCTGGCGGCATCGGCACGGCGTACCCCGTGGTCAAGCCGTTCCCGTCTACCTGGTCGGCCTGCAGCGGTCCGGCACCAACATGCTGGTCCGCGGGCTGGAGAACGCCGGCGAGGTCGAGGTCCGCAACGAAAGCGACCGGCGGGTCTTCCATCGTTTTCAACTCCGCGACGACGCGGTGCTGACCGCCGTGGTCAACCGCAGCCGACACGCGTACGTGCTGGTCAAACCGCTGTGTGACAGCCACCGGGTGGACGAACTGCTCGCCCTGCCCGGGATGGCGCCGGGACGGGCGGTCTGGGCGTGGCGCGACGTCGACGACCGGGCCCGCTCCGAGGTGGCCAAGTTCGGCGACGCCAACCTGCGGGCGCTCGCCGCCATCGCCGACGGCACCATCGGCCGCCGCTGGCAGGGCCAGCGCCTCGACGCGGACACCTACGAGCTGATTCACGGCTTCGACTACCGGCGGATGGACCGGCACACCGCCGCCGCCCTTTTCTGGTACGTCCGGAACACCCTCTACTTCCGGCTCGGCCTGGACCGCCGCGACGACGTGCTGCTCAGCTCGTACGACGCGTTGATCACCGACCCGGCCGGGCAGATCAGCCGGCTGTGCGACTTCCTCGGGATCGCCTACCGCCCCGACCTGTCCGCGCACATCGCCCCCCGCACCCCCGCCCGCCAGCCGCTGCCGATCGACCCGGCGGTCCGTACGCTCTGCGACGAACTCACCGCCCGACTGACCGCCAGCGGCCGCCCACAGTCCCCCACCACCCCACCTCAACAAGCCGACACCGACCGGCGTGCTCCGGTGAGCGTGGAAAGGACCGACCATGGCTGAAGCCCCCGCGCCGGCCACCGCCGAAGTGGCGCAGTTGCCGACGGCGCCCATCTTCCTGGTGGGCTGCCAGCGCTCCGGCACCACCTTCCTGCGGCTGGTGCTCGACTCGCACTCCCGGATCTCCTGCGGACCGGAGACCCGGTTCCTGCCGGACCTGCGACGCATCGTCGGCTCCGACTGGGAGCGGCTGGCCCGCTTCGGCTTCACCCGGGAGGACTGGCTGCGCCGCATCGCCGACTTCTTCGGCGGCGTGCACGCCGACTACGCCGCCGGCCGGGGCAAGGCTCGGTGGGCCGACAAGACCCCGCTGTACGCGATCTCGCTCGACTTCGTCACCGAGGTCTTCCCGGACGCGCAGATCGTGCACGTCATCCGGGACGGCCGCGACGTGGTGGTCTCGCACCGCAAGCGGTTCGGGTACTGGTCGGCGGTGAAATGCGTGGTCAAGTGGCCGCGCTACATTCGTACCGCCCGCGCGATGGGCGCCACCCTGCCAGCTGACCGCTACCACGAACTGCGCTACGAGGACGCGGTACGGGAGCCGGAGAAGTCGATGCGCGCGCTGTTCGAGTTCCTCGGCGAACCGTGGGAGGAAGGCGTGCTCGACTACGTCGACAAACCGCATGACGTGGCCGGAAAGTACACCAGTGAGGCGGACCGACGCCGCGCCTCCGCCGGCACCGACTCGGCCATCTACCGGTCCCGCGTCGGCAGCTACCGCCGGGAGCTGGACCCGTTCCTGCGGCTGCTCGTCGCGGCCTTCTCCGGTCGGATGCTGCGCGAGCTGGGTTACCGATGAACACTGCGACCCGGCCCGCCACTGCGACCCGGCCGGCCACTGCGGCCCGCCGCTGCGTGGCGGCGGCGCTCGGCGGGCTGCTGCTGCTGGCCGGCTGCACCAGCGCCGACGAGGACACCACCCCGCCACCGGTGCCGCCGACCGGCGCGCCGCTGCCGAGCCTGCCGCCGTACCCCGAGGACACCCACCCGTTCGGCGCGCACTGGGACTGGAACCGGTACGACGAGTTCCTCCCGTACCTGCGCAAACTGTCCGGGTCTGCCACCTACCACGAGATCAGCTGGTGCAGCATCGAGCCGACCCAGGGTCAGCAGGACTGGTCGGCACTGGACCAGATCGCCCAGCGCAGCCGGGAACTCGGCATCGTGCTGAACATCAAGATCCGGACCGAGATGTGCTGGGCCACCGGTGGGACCCCGGAGCACGTCCGCGGCCAGGCCAACAAGACCGAGTCGACGATGCCGCTGGACATGGCCGCCTACCGGCAGTTCGTCGGTGACGTGGTCCGCCGTTACACGCCGTACGGCGTCCGTCAGTACGCGATCGAGAACGAGGTTAACGCTCCGCAGTACTGGCGCGGCACCCCCGAGGAGTACGTCGAGCTGGTCACCGTCGCCGCCGAGGCGGTGCACGCCGCGAACCCGGAGGCGGTGGTCGTCGACTCCGGCATCAGCAGTGTCGCGTACGGCTTCGGGGTGGTCGACCGGCTGGTCCAAGCCGGCCGCGACGACGAGGCGATCGCCGCCTACAACGCGTACTTCAAGCGGCGGATCGGCACCCGGGGCCGCAAGATCCCCGAGGTGGACACGATCGAGACGCTACGGACCGCGCTCGACAACGAGACCAACGTACGCAATGTCGCCTTCCTGGCCGCCACCGAGCAACTGATTGACGACGGCGTGGTGCAGCTGCGTCAGGTGCACTACTACGAACACTTCGACGGCGTACCGGCGCTGCTGGACTACCTGGCGGCGGAGAATCCGGCCGACGTGCCGATCGAAGCGTGGGAGGTCGGGCAGTTCTGGCGCGACGGTGACGGTGACGACGTCAGCCGGGCCGAGGAGGTCGTCAAGGTCTCCACCATGCTGCTGGCCGGCGGTATCCGGCAGGTGATGTGGCTGCCGCTGGGCTACAACCCGAACAACCGGGCCGGCAGCGAGGTCCGCTACGGCCTGCTCGACCCGGACGGTACGGAACGTGAGGCCGGCCGGATGTTCGAGAGCCTGGCGGTGGCGGCGCGTGGCGCCATGGTCACCCCGGTCCGCCGGGACGGCCTGATCGGGGTGGCGTTCCAGCAGGGCGAGGAGAGCACCCTGGTCGTCTGGTCCGGCGAGATCAACGACGCGGTACGGGTGTCCGCGGTGCCCAGCCTGCACGCCGGGCCGGCCGGTGCCTCGCCGACCAAGACGGCGGCCGAGGTGACCGTCACCGACCGGCCGGTGCTGTTGCGCGCCACCGGCACCCCGGAGTCGATCCTCGCCGACGTCGACTGATCGGCCGTACCTCCGGTGGTGGAGGATGGTCAGGATCTCGCGGCGGACCTGCTGCGGCTCAGTCACCAGCCGGCGGTGTGCGAACCGCACCACCTGGATGCCGACAGTGGCCAGCAACGCGTCACGCCGTAGATCGATCTCACGCTGGGCAGGGCTGCCGTGCGAGGCGGCTCCATCGAGCTCAAAGTCGATCCGTTCGGCCTGAAGGCCGGAGCACTGGCCCGCATTCCGGTAGCGTCCGCATCGCGGCCCGGTCGGTGAGCCGCGGCAGCTCATCGAGAGTTGCGGAGACCCGGTCCGCGTTCGTCCACCTGTCGTTGACAGCCCGGATCAGCGGAGCCGGCCGGTCGGCGGCCGACAGCAGCGGCCAGGACTCGACAAGACTCGGTTCCAGCCGCGTCACCGGCGCCTCGCCGCGTACCACCACCTGCGGCGGACCGACGGCGAACGCCGTTCGGTGGTGCACGGTCAGGCCGGCCTGGCTACGAAATCCCACGCCGATCGGCACCGTCAGGTGCAGTGCCTCGTCAGTGGGTTGCTGGCGCAGCCCCCAGAGATTGAGTGCGGTGGTGTGGCTGAACGCGACCCGACCGTCGGCGTGGGCCAGCACCGCACGCCGACGCAGCTGCGGTGCGAGCGACTGGATCGACGACATTCCGCTATGGTTGTCGTCGATCAACTCGGCGGTGACGTAGACGCCCGGCAGAACGCGCCGCAGTCGACCGGCGCGTACCGCGTCGTCCAGCACCCAGCGCGGCACCATCTGAAGGGCCTGGCGACGGGTCACCACACCGCCGCTGCGCCGGCACAGCTCCTCGATCACCTCGTTCATGCCCGGCTACGATGCCGCGACCTCAGCCATCAGACGACCCAGGTAGAGCCACGCTGTGGACAACTGCTCGACTGTGGATCGGGTGGCGGGTTCCTCGGCGACGCGCTACCGGACCATGATCACTTGATGCTCTGCTGGGCGCTCACCGGCGTGTCGGCCGAATTTCCGTCATCTGATCATGAGGGGCAGCTACTGATCATGAGGCAGCGGGCTGCTACTCGGGATCGGGCCGGCGGTCGTAGGCGGCCAGAGTCGCCTTGTTCGTGCTGGCATCCTGGAATACCAGCTCCCACGGGCCGGTGTTGACGTCCATCTCCTTACCGAACCCGATCCACTTTCCGGTCAGCCGACGCCCGGTAGGCTCGGCCAGCAGTTGGATCGCGCCATGGTACCGGGCGCCGCGGTAGTAGCCCTGCGGCGCGGTCTGCTCGATCCAGGTCCCGGTGACCACATTGCCGTCGACGGTCAGGTCCATGGTGAGGGGCGCATCGGAGGAACCAGGCAGACTTCGCACGGTGAGCCGGTCACCGTGCTGCAGCAGCACGACATAGTGCCGACCGGTGAACGTGGCACCACGACCCGAGCTGTGGTACTCGTACCGGGACAGCCACACCCCGGAGTAGTTGCCGGTCGGCGCGGTCCATGGGGCAGGGCCACCGCGCGGCACCGGGGTGGACGCCTGCCCGGTCGCCGACATCTGAGCACCCCGAGCTTCGTCACCGCCCTCGCCACCCCGGCCGCCGGCTCCATCCTCGCCGGCGTCGGCGCTGCGGGCATGCGGGACCGCCACAGTGAAGCCGAGCGAGCTGATCGGCAGGCCGGTGACCGATTCCAGGGCACGCGCGTACGCCGGACGGGGCGAGGTGATCGCCCCAGCCTCCCAGCGTTGCACGAGGCGCTTGTTCGCATCGTTGGGCATTCCGGCGCGATCCCCTGCCTGCCGCAGCGCGCGGGCGAAGTCGTCCTGACTCATCAGCAGGCCCATCCGCACAGCCCGCAACGTCGCGTTCGGAGTGGTCGTCATGCGAGTGATCGTAGCCCTTGTGTCGCCGGAATGTCGCCCTGCAGGTCGCCGGAACGTCGTCATGGAAGCCGTCGCGCGGGGCGACAATTCGGCGACATCCTTGTTTTCGTGGCAGCCGGCGCGACCGCCGGCGCGAGCAGGCAGGAGACATGCGATGGCAGAGGTTCAGATCCTGGTGATCGGGCCACGGCAGCTACCCGCCAGCGGTACGGTCGAGGTGTGGGCCGACGCAGGCAGCGGCGCAACTGGACAGCGAATCAAGGTACCGGTGACCGACCTGCAGACAGCCGAACTGGACAGTGGATCAGGCAGTTCGGCTGTCTACGTACTCCGCCACCGTGGCTGATGCGACAGGGCACGGGGGCTCGCCAGCGAGTGATCGGGTCAGCCGGGCGGCTGGAGAAGGAAGACCGGGTGGCGGTCCGCTTCGGTGCAAAACCCGGACGGACCGTCGCCGGGGGTGGCGTCGAATGCCTGCCGGACGAACGGGATGAACCCGAACGCGCGGCGGTAGCGATGCAGGACGTCCAGTTTGGTCTCGCCGTCGACCTCGACGAGGCCGACGGTGCGGAACCGCTGTCCGCGACCGAGTTCGGCGCGGCCGTTGGCGCGGATGTTGCGCACCCACTGTGTGACACCGAACGGTGAGACGAGCCAGTCGAGGTCGGCGTGCCGCAGCGTGACGACCGGCACGGTACGCGGCAGGCCGGTGCGCCGGCCCTGGGTACGCAGCAGGGTCAGCGGCCCCATCGGCACCCCCCAGCTGAGCAACCGGTACGGGATCCGGCTGACCCGCTCCACCCCGGCGGGCAGGGCAGCGGCGTTCACGACGGGGCCACCGTGGTGGTGGCTTCCCGGGCGGCGAGGCGGCGGGCGGCCTGGCCGAGCATCTGGCCGTTGAGGCGGATCGACCGGGTCCGGGGCAGCAGCCGGGTCATGATCCGCATCGACCGACCCGGGATGTGGGTGGGCCGGCCGCGCAGGAACGCGGCCACGCTTTCCCGTACGGCGGTCTGGACCGGCTGGGGCCGGATCGGCATCGCCGCACGGTCGATGCCGTAGGCGTCGATGGTCGGGGTGTCAACGTTGCCCGGTAGTAGCACGGTGACGTCGACGCCGCCGGCGGCGAGCTCGTGATGCAGGGCCTCGCCGAGGTTGAGCACGTAGGCCTTGGCCGCGCTCTCGTGGGCCATGTTCGGCAGCCCGTGCACCGCGCCCAGTGCCGACACGAGGATGATGCCGCCCCGGCCACGGGTGACGAACCGCCGCCCGAAGGCGTGGGCCAGATCCAGGTGCGTGGTGGCGTTGATGGTGAACCGCCGGTGCAGGTCGGCGAGGTCCTGGTCGAGGAGCGGGCCGGGGCGGCCGGTGCCGGCGTTGGAGATCAGCAGGCCGACGTCGAGATCCGCGGTCGCGTCAACGAGCTCGGCGGCGGCCTCGGTCCTGCCGAAGTCGACGGTGACCACCCGGCAACTGATGCCGTGGGCACGGGCCAGCGCGGTGGCGAGGGTTTCGAGCCGGTCGGTGGATCGGGCCGCCAGGACAAGGTGGAGCCCGGCAGTGGCTAGGTACTCGGCGAAGGCCTGGCCGATGCCGGACGAGGCGCCGGTGACCACCGCCCACGGACCATAGGATCTGATTTCAACCATGATTTAGACTGTAATCTGGATTCTGGTCCAGGACAAGCGGATAGGCTGTGCCAACGTGAAGAACCCTCCGGCCGACCTTGCGCGACGCCTGCTCGACGTCAGCGAGCAGGTGCTCCACGGCGACCCTGCGCCCCGTCTGGAAGACATCGCCGGCATGGTCGGGGCATCGCGAGCGACGTTGTACTACTACTTCGCCGGCCGCGACGACCTGCTCACGTACCTCCTGACCGCGCACGCCCACGACGGAGCCCAGGCGGTGCAGGCCTCGATCGACCCCACCGACCCACCCGCGCAGCGACTACGGGCGATGGTGACGGCTCTCGCCGCCTACTTGTCACAGCACCCTGGGATCTGCGCCGGCCTGCTCAGCGCCCTCGGCTCCACCGGCCGGATGACCGACGTCATGGCCGCCAACGACAGATGGATCGCCGGCCCGCTCCGGGAACTCCTCGCCGAGGCCGGCACCGTCGGTGCGGTCACCGTCGACGACACCGCCGACGCAGCCAACGCCATCCTCGGCGCGTTGCTGCTCGCCGTGCTCGGCCGATCCGTCGCCGGGGCCGACCCCACCGACGCCCGGTTCCGCGACCAACTCACCGACCAGGTACTGCACGGCGTACTCACCCGTGCACCAGTCGACGGATCCTGAGCCATGACCTTGCCGCCGGATCATGATCACTTGATGCTCTGCTGGGGGCCTGTCGGCGTGTCGGCCGAATTTTCATCATGTGATCATGAGGAGGTGGGCTCCCACGGGCCGGTGTTGACCTCCATCTCCTTACCGAACCCGATCCACTTTCCGGTCAGCCGACGCCCGGTAGGCTCGGCCGGCAACTGGATCGCACCCTGGTACCGGGCGCCGCGGTAGTAGCCCTGCGGCGCGGTCTGCTCGATCCAGGTCCCGGTGACCACATTGCCGTCGACGGTCAGGTCCATGGTGAGCGGCGCGTCGGAGGAACCAGGCAGACTGCGCACGGTGAGCCGGTCACCGTGCTGCAGCAGCACGACATAGTGCCGACCGGTGAACGTGGCACCACGACCCGAGCTGTGATACTCGTACCGGGACAGCCGAACCTCGGAGTAGTTGCCGGTCGGCGCGGTACGCGTGGGCAGAGCCACCGCGCGGCACCGGCGAGATCGTGCTCGAAGTCCACATCTCGCCCTGCGCTGCACAAGCATATGAAGTAGCGGTATGCATCCGCTGTACTCTCCGGCATGTGAAACTTTCAGGAGATACTTGGCGGTGAACCATGACAGAAACTGGTGAAACAGCCGAAACCGTCGCTACTCACCTCCGTGAGGAGATCCGGACCGGCGAACTCGCCGAGGGCGACAAGGTACCCACCACCAGCGCCGTGATGAACAGGTTCGGCGTCGGCAGAGGAGCAGCGCAGCAGGCGCTGAACGTGCTGCGGGCGGAAGGACTTGTCACCTCGCGACGCGGTGCCCCCGGCATCGTCAAGGGCTGGTTCGCCCGGCTCGAACGGGTCATGCCAGATCGCCTGGGCCACTCGAAACAGCCGGGACGGACCATCCAGCAGCATGACGCAGGCGATCGTCCGATACGCACCGACGTCGAGGTCGATGAGCTTCCGGCACCCGACTTCGTAGCCGTAGCCTTCGGCATCGACGAGGGCGATCCGGTGGTGCGCCGCAAGCGAGTGCACTGGGTGGAAGGTCGACGCGTCCAGATATCGGCGTCCTACTTCCCCGTCGAGCTCGCACGAGGCACGGCGATCGTCTACAAGAACTCCGGACCCGGCGGGGTGTACGGCCGGCTTGAAGATCAAGGGTGGAAGCCGACAAGGTTCGAAGAGCGGGTCGTCGCCCGGCCACCGCATCCGGACGAGATCGATGGCCTGGACATCGCACGCAACAAGGCGACGGTGTTGCAGATCACCCGGTACGCGAGGTCCGGTGACAGATGTGTCGAGGTCAACCGGATGGTGCTGGACGCAGGCGTCTACGAGCTGGTGAATCACTTCGATCTGAAAGCGGACACAATCTAACATCCGCAACACTCAACCTGCATATGCATGTCCGGTATCTTAGGTCTCGTCCGACAGGAGACGCAGGGAGACACGCGATGGCAGGAGTTCAGATCTTGGTGGTCGGTCCACGGCAGCTACCCACCACCGGGACGGTCGAGGTGTGGGCCGACGCCGGCAGCGGCGGGTCCGGGCAACGGATCAACGTACCGGTCACCGATCTGCAGGTGGCCGAGATGGACAACGGCGCTGGTACGTACGCGATCTATCTTCTCCGCTCCCGTCACTGAGCTGACGGACGCGGGACGTGTCCTGTCAACTCCGGGGCGACCAGGTGTGCGGCCAGCCGAGCAGGTCGGCGAGGTCGGCGTTGTGCGGGGCGAAGTAGCTGCCGAGCTGGGCGCGCACTTCGTCGGTCAGCTCCCCCGGCCCCTGGTCGGTGCGCCGGGTGTGCTGGGCGAACCCCGCCGGGGTGAACGGATCCAGGTCAAGGAAGCGCAGCACCCGGTCGTAGACGCCGGCCGGGTCGACGTACATGTCCTCGCTGCGCAGCACCAGCAGCCGATCCGCCGGTAGGACGGCGTACCAGCGTTGCAACTGCTCGGCGTAACGGCCCCGGGCCAGGTACGAGTGGTTGCGCAGCGCGGTGTGCGCGGCCGGACTGCCCGGCCCGTCGCGCAGCGCGTCGGCCAGCCGCCGCTCCTCGGCGGCGACCGCGTCGGCGAACGACAGTGGTTCGGCGCCGTACGAGCGGGTGTGCAGGTAGTGCGAGTAGGCCCGCTCGACCGGGTCGCGTAGCAGGGCGATGCAGCGGGCCTGCGGCAGGTCGGTGGCGACCCGGGCCGGCACGCTCGGGTGAAACAGGTAGTACGGACTGGCCTCGAAGCTGCGGACCCCGGCCGGGCGGGCCGGGAAGTGCGCCTGATACCAGCGTTCCCCGCGTCCGTGGTGGATGCTGAAGTACTGCAGTTCCTTGCCGGTGGCCGGGCGCACCTGCGGATGGGCGGCGAGATAGTGGTGCAACGAGGTGGTGCCGCAACGTTGTCCACCGATGATCAGGAAGTCCGGCAGGGCACCCAGCTGGCCGGGCACCATCGTGCGCGCCCAGGCCCGCGCCCCGCGTACCGTACGGCGCAGCCGGTCGGTGGTCCCCCGGTTGCCGGTCATCGTGCCGCCTCCTCCAGGTTCGCCACCGGTGCACCGGGCCGGTCCTGGCCGTCCGCCCCGCCGCGCCGGCCGCCCCGGCGCAGGGTACGCAGCACCATGACGTCCTCCCGGCTCAGCCCGAGCGCCAGCACCACGCCCACGTAGACGGTCACCACCACCGGCAGCCCGACCAGCAACTGCTCCGGCCAGCCGGGCAGCAGCAGCCGGACCACCAGCCCGGCGGCCAGCGCGACCAGCCCGGCGGCGAGCCCTTTGAGCATGCCAACGGTCACCGGCACCGCGTGGATCAGGGCCCGCACCTGCAGCACCCGGGCGACGTTGACCACCGCCAGGGAGATCGCCCAGGCGACCGCCGCGCCGATGATCCCGTACGCCGGGATCAGCCACAGGTTGAGCAGGATGTTCAGCAGCAGCGCGGCGATGTTGTCGTACATGTTGACCGCCACCCGGCCGGACATGTTCAACACCGTGCCGCACGGCCCGGTGGCCGCGTTGACCAACTGCCCGACCGCGAGGACCAGGGTGACCGCAGCGCCGGCGGCGAACCCGCCGCCGAAGACCGTCAGCAGACTCTCCGGGAAGACCAGCAGCGCCACGAACGCCGGCAGCGACAGCCGCACCACCCAGCCGGTGGCGGCGCCGTAAATTCGCCGTACCTCGTCGGCCCGCCCCTGGTGGTGCAGGTACGCCAGGTACGGCCCGAACGCGGCGTTGATCGGGGCCAGCACGAAGATCGCCACGGTGACCAGCCGGGTGGCGACGTTGTAGACACCGATCTCGTCGTTGGCGAAGAAGCCGAGCATCAGGGTGTCGACCCAGATCAGGCCGGTCGACGACAGCGACGACACCCAGCTGACCGTGGAGAAGCTGAACAGTTGCCGGGGCCGGTAGACGACCGGGCCCGGCGCGACCCGGCGCATCAGCCGGGCCAGCGCGCCGAGGGCCAGCAACGCGGCCGACCAGCCGGCGATGACCAGCGCCCAGTAGCTGCCGGTGACGCCGGCGCCGAGGATCAGGGCCAGCGCGGTCAGTACGAACCGGGTACCCGGTTCGTAGATCTGCCCGATCAGGGTGAACGGCCGCTGGGTGCGCCAGCCCCGGGTGGCGGCGAGCGCCGCCTCGCAGACGGTCAGCGCCGGCAGGGTCAACGCCACCAGGCGCAGCCCGGTGACCAGGCCGGGGTCGTGCAGCGCGGCGGCCAACGCGGGGGCGGCCACGGCCAGCGCGACCGCGATCGCGGTCGCCGAGCCGGCGGAGATGGCCAGGCCGAGCCGGATGGTGCCACGGATCGCGGCCGGGTCGTCGTCGGCGAGGTGTACGGCGACGAACCGGGTCAGCCCGGCCCGGAACCCGGACAGCGACAGCAGGCTGAGCAGGGCCAGTACGGCGTAGCACTGGGCGTACTGGCCGACTTCGCTGATCCCGAGGAACCGGGCCAGCAGCAGCATGACCAGGAAGACCGCGCCCTGGTTGAGGATCGCCCCGACCAGGTTGAGTCCGCCGCCGCGGGCCATGCCGCGGATGTGCTGGTCGCCGGAGTCAGGGCCCGACGGGGTACCGGACGGGGTGCCAGGGGCGGGGCCCGACGGGGTACCAGGGGCGGGGCCCGACGGGGTGCCGGCGGCGGGGGCCGGGGGCGGCTCGGCCGTCACGTCACCGCCCCGGGTGCGGTTCGAGCGAGCCGCCCGCGCCGTAGACCCGACCGGCGGTACGGGACACCTGCCCGACCGGGGTGGCCCGGCCGACCCGGGCGGCCGGGATCTCCCGGGTCTCGTCGCCGCCGGTCGGACCGGGCCCGGAGGGCGGGGTGGGGTCGCCGCTGGGCGACGCCGGCGGTTCACCGGCCCGGTTGCGGGCGAGCAGTTCCAGCATGGCGACCAGGACCACGGCGAGCAGCAGCCCGGCGCCGGCGACCGGCACCGTGGTGTTGACCAGGCTCCTGGTGCGGGACACGGCCCGGACCGCGCCGACGCTGGTCACCTCGGTCGGGTCGGCCGCCTGGGCCTGCGCCCTGGCCGCCTGTAGGCCCTGCCGGGCCGAGGAGAGGGCGCTGGTCGCGGCGTCCCGCTGGGCGAGCAACGCCTCGTAGTCGGGCAGTTTCGGACCGATGGTGTCGAGCCGGCGCTGCCCGGCCTCGATCGCCTCGGTGGCGGCGTCGACGCCCCGGCCGTTGCCGACCGCCTGCATCTGCAGTCGCTGCTGGCGCAGGCTGGCCAGCTCGTTCAGCGTCGCCTGGTAGATCTTGTCCGGCTGGGTGACCTCGTTCTCGTCCTCCCAGGCAGTGATCGCGGCGGTCGCCTCGGCGACATCGGTGCTGGCCGCGGTGACCTGCTCGGTGGCGATCGCGACCTGGGAGGAGAAAAGGAAGGCGAGGGCCCGTTCGGCGGTCGCGGCGAGCACCGGGTTCACCATCGACCGGTCCGCCGACGCGAAGGTGATCTCCATCTGGCTGCTCGCCCCGACCTGGCTGACCACCAGCCCGGACCGCAGCCGGTTGGCGGCGACGCCGGTTTCGGCGGTCACCTCGTCCACGACCCGGGGTGAGGTGGCCGCAGCGCTGAACGCGGCGGCGAACTGGTTCGCCGCCTGGTTGCCGGTGTACTGCTGAGCGGCTGCCCCGCCGACCAGTGCCGGTGCCGCCACGTACGCGGTCGCGGTGTACTGCTGCGGGGCGATCAGCACCAGGGTCGCGGCCGCCCCTGCGGCCAGCACCGGCACACCGGCCAGTAGCCACAGCCGTCGGCGCGCGATGCGCAGGTAGTCGACGATCTCCACGCTATGGGCTCCTACTCGTACCGAAATTGTGGTGCCGGGGTGGTCACCGACCCGGTGCCGGCCCGGCCGTGGGTGATGGCGTCCGCGACTCGGCCGTGGGTCGTCGCGCTGGTCGTGCGACCGTGCGCGATGGCGCCGGTCGTCCGGCCATGGGCGATGGCGCTGGCCGCGGCGGCAAACGCGACGAAGTACCACAGCGTCACCACGTTGGAGATGACGTTGGAGCCGAGGCTGACCGCGATGAACACCACCACACAGCCGGCGAAGCCGACCGCGACGCCGCGTTCCAGGCTGTCCGGCGGGGCGCGGCGCAACGCCGTACGGGCGGTGTACAGCAGCAGCACCAGCATCGCCAGGTAGGCCAGCAGCCCGGCCAGACCGGTCTCCACGTACGCCCGCAGCAGGTCGTTGTGCGGCTTCTTCGCCTCTGAGGTCTCGTGCTGGGTCATGTTCGGCCCGATCCCGGTGACCGGGTTGCGGTTGGCCAGGGTGACGATCTCCGCCCAGTAGTCGACCCGCCATTGCAGAGTGTTACCGGTCGGCCCGCCGCCGGTGGGCCGGACCTCGGCGAGCTGGGCGAACCTGTCCCCGACCGAGGGCAGCAGGCTGACCCCGACGACCGCGACGACCAGCAGGGTGGCGAGCATCCGACCGCTGCGGTGCAGCACCGCGACGACGATCAGCCCGAGCGCCGCACCGAGGATCGCCGAACGGGTGTTGGTCAGCATCAGGAACACCAGGGAAAGCCCGAGCAGTACGGCGAGGACCAACTGGGCGCGCCGGGCCAGGAACCGGTAGATCGCGAACCCGAAGACGATCATGAACATCAGGTACCGGCCGAAGGTGGTCGACTGGCTGAACGGGCCGCTGACCCTGATGAACTGGCCTTTGACCTCGGACGGCACCTGCCCGAAGGCACTGGCCAGCACGGTGTAGAGCAGCGCCAGAGCCAGCGAGCCGTAGCAGGCGATCAGGATCCGCCGGACCGCCGCCCGGTCGGGCATCAGCTGTTCGAGTACCACGAACATGACCACCACGGTCAGAATCCGCATCGCCTCGAGCAGGCTCGGCGTCGGCCGGTTCGCGCCGAACGCGCTGACCAGCGCGGTCGCGCCGACCAGCAGCATCGCGAAGCCCAGCGGGGTGCCACGCAGCCGGCCGCTGCGGCGCAACTGGGCGGCGAGCCAGAGCCCGGCGGCGAGCAGGAAGAGCACCGCGACCATGGTCGACGGGTCGCTCAGCCGGGACGCCTGGTCGGTGTCTGCCCGGCCGGCGGTCGGTCCGCTCAGCTTGACCACGTCCAGCAGCGGACGCACGGCGAGCATCAGGATCACGTACCCGGAGAACCGGGTGATGGCCAGCACTCCGACGGCGGCTCCGGCGACGAGGGCGATCGGCAGCACCACGCCGCGCCGGTCACCGGCGGCGAGCGCCAGGCCTGCGGCGACGGCGACGGCCGCAGCGGCGACCGCAGCGAGCACGCTGAGCAGCCGGCCCACTGGCCGGGGTTCCCGCTGTCGTCTGGTCACCGCACGCCGATCCGCTGTCCCGCTTCGCCCGTTGTCCCGCTGCGCCCGCTGTAGCGTCGAGCTGCGCCGCAGCCGCACACCCGGACCACCGTCCGCCCCTGCCGAGGCGGACGGAGGTCAATCTGCCGCCCCGGTGGGCCGGCCCCGGCCCACCGTTGTTCGCCGGTGGGCCGGCCTAATCTAGCTGGATCCTCGACGAGCCAGTATGGGCCGACACGCCGGGGCCGGCCATCAGCCGTCCGGTTCCGTACGGGTCCGGCGGCGGGGCCGGATCAGCTGCGGTCCACGGGGGGCGAGCAGCTCCAGGTACAGCGCTTCCAGCTCGGCGGTGGCCGCGTCCCAGGTGTACTCGGCACAGACCCGGTCACGCAGGGCTTTCGCTCCGGTGCGCTCCGCGTCCGGATCGGCGGCGACCTGGCGCAGCGCCCGGATCAGATCGTCGACATCGCCGTCGCGGAAGATCCGTTGCCCGGGGCCGTCGGCGGCGAGCACCTCGACGTGCGGGGTGATGTCGCTGGCCACCACCGGCAGGCCGTAGGAGGCCGCTTCCAGCAGGGTCAGCGGCAGCCCTTCCAGCCGGGACGGCTGGACGAATCCGGCGGCGTGCGAGTAGAGCTCGGCCAGCAGATCGCCGTACGCGAACCCGGTGAAGACGACCCGGGGGTCGTCGACGGCCTCGGCGCGCACCCGGGCGACGAAGTCGTCGCTGAACGACGATCCGCCGACGATGGCCAACCGCAGGTCGGTGTCCACCTGACGGAAGGCGCGGACCAGCAGGTCCGCCGACTTCTCCGGGACGAGACGGCCGACCATCAGCAGGTACCGGCCGGGGGTGAGGCCGAAGCGGGGGCCGATCTGTCGGGCCGGGACCTGGCGTGGGATACCGACCCCGTTGGGGATGTAGCTGGCCGTACTGCCGAACCTGGTCTGGTAGTGGTCGGCCAGGCCGCGGGATACGGCGACCCGGGCGTCGGGCACGTACCCGCTGAGCCAGTGGGCGGTGCCGAGCACCGTCTGGGCGAGCCTGCTCCACTTGGCCCGTTGCTGGTCGAGGCCGTGTACGGTGAGCACCACCTTGCTACGGGCCAGGTAGCGGGGCAGCGGCGCGACCAGCCCCGGACCGAGACCGTGGTAGTGCACGATGTCCGGCCGGTCACGCATGGCGGCCAGGGTCGAGGTGGTGGAGTGCACGATGGCGTCGAGGTGCTTGCTGGCCACGGTCCGTACCTGGCGCAGCCGTACGCCGCGGTACCGGTCCATCGGCACCGATCCGTAGCTGGGCCGGCAGTAGACGGTGACGTCATGGCCCCGACCGGCGAGCCGGCTGGCCAGCTCCTCGACGTGGCGCTCGATCCCGCCGTACGTCGCGGGCATCCCCTTTTGTCCGATCATGGCTATCCGCAGCCGCCGGTGCTCCGGTCCCGGTTCGACACCATGCTGGTCGACCGGAAACGAACCGCCGGTCACCTGATGGGGTACGGCCACGATGCCTCCTTGGGGTCCTGCGGGTCAGCTCTGCCGCTCGGCCACCGATTCAGCCAGGGCGGTCAATTCCGTGCGCGTCTCGGGGGTCAACGACGCATCGACGAGAATGGTCACCGCTTCCTGGGTACGAATCCGGATCATCTGCTCGATCGCCTCGAGAGCTCCCGTGTCGACGATGATGCTGCGCAGCTCGTCGGCCCCGGTCGGGTCCAGCTCCGGATTGCCGAACAGCTCTCGCAACCGGGCTGCCTGGCTGCGGTCCGCCAGGTTGCGGGCCTGCGCCATCATCACCGTCGACTTGCCCTCTCGCAGATCATCGAGCACCGACTTGCCGGTGACCGCCGGGTCGCCGAACACCCCGAGTACGTCGTCGCGGAGCTGAAACGCGTCACCCAGTGGATCACCGAAGGCAGCGTACGCGTCCAGCAGTTCCGGCTCGGCCCCGGCAAGGGCGGCACCGATCTGCAATGGTCGGGTAACTGTGTATCTGGCGGCTTTCATCCTGATTACCGTCAGCGCACTGGCCACCGAACCATCGCCGACGCCGGACACCAGATCCAGGTACTGCCCGGCGATCACCTCGGTCCGCATTCCGGCGAAGACCGCGTAGCCGCGCCGGATCTGCTCGGCGTCGAGCCCGCACTCGTGGAACATCTGGTCCGCCCAGGCGGCGCAGAGGTCCCCGCAGAGCAGCGCGGCGTTGTGACCATACCGGCCGGAGTCGCCCCGCCAGGACGAGCGAGTGTGCAGGTCGGCGAAGATCCGGTGCACCGACGGCTCACCCCGGCGGCGGTCGCTACCGTCCATGATGTCGTCGTGAATCAGCGCGAACGCGTGGAAGATCTCCAGCGCGGCGGCGGCCGCGACGATCTCCTGGCAGTCCGCTCCCCCGGCGCCGCGCCACCCCCAGTAGCAGAAGACCGGGCGCAGCCGCTTGCCGCCGACCAGGACGAACCGACGCAGTGTGTCGTACACCCCGCGCGGTGCCCCGTCCGGCCAGTGCGGATCCTGCCGGTCAAGGAACGCCGTCAGTTCGACGTCGCACCGCTCCCGCAGCGACCAACCCACCGAACCGGCACCGGCCGGGGCGTCCGGACCCGAACCGGCACCGGCCGGGGCGTCCCGACCCGAACCGTCGCCGGGGCGGGCCGGCGCCACGGTCACCGGGACACCTCGGGCGACGGCGACGGTGCCGGTGCACCGGCGTCGAGCCCGGCCAACTCCAGCAGCAGCGACTTGACCTCGGTGGCGGCGAACCGGTCCCGGGCCGGCGCCGGGTCCGAGCAGAGCAGTACCGGGCCGTCGGCGGGGTCGTCCGGCAGCCGGCCGTGTGAGCCACGGACCGCCCGCGCGCCGGCGTCCAGCCCGACCACGTTCATCGTGTACCGCAGCCCGATCTTCTTGCGGGCCAGGGCGATCGCCGCCCGCGCCTTGGCTGCACCCGGGTTGGCCGGGTCGAACAGCAGCTCCGCCGGGTCGTAGCCGGGCTTGCGGTGAATCTCCACCAACCGGGCGAAGTCCGGCGCTGCTGTGTCGTCGCGCCAGTAGTAGTAGGTGAACCAGGCCTGCGGCTCGGCCACCAGCACCAGCTCACCGGAGCGCGGATGGTCCAGGCCGGCAGCAGCCTTCCCGTCGGCGTCGAGGACCTGCGCCACGCCCGGCAGGCCGGCACAGAGCTTGGCCACCGACGCGACATCGGCCGGATCCCGGACGTACACGTGGGCGATCTGGTGGTCGGCGACGGCGAACGCCCGCGACGTCCACGGATCCAGGTACTCCATCCCGGCCTGGGAGTAGACCCGCAGCAGCCCTTCGGCGCGCAGCAGCCGGTTGACGTGCACCGGCTGTGACACATCGGTGATGCCGTACTCGGACAGCGCCACCACGGTCGCGCCGCGTGCCGCCGCCGCGTCCAGCAGCGGGGCGAGCACCGCGTCGAGTTCGGCGGCCGCCCGCTGCGCGTGCGGCCCGCCGCCGCCATAGCGCTGCAGGTCGTAGTCGAGATGCGGCAGGTACGCCAGGGTCAGGTCCGGCGAGTGGTCGGCCATGATCTGCCGGGTCGCCTTCGCGATCCACTCCGACGACACCAGCCCGGCACCCGCCCCCCAGTAGTTGAACAGCGGAAACGTGCCGAGCCGGCCGGTCAGCTCGTCGTGCAGCTGCGGCGGATCGGTGTAGCAGTCCGGATCCTTGCGCCCGTCGGCGTGGTAGATCGGCCGGGGGGTGACGGTCCAGTTGACGTCCGCACCCATGGCGTACCACCAGCAGATGTTCGCCACCGTGTAGTCGGGGCGGAACCGGCGCGCGGCCTGCCACAGTTTCTCCCCGCCGACCAGGGCGTTGTGCTGCCGCCAGAGGAACACCTCGCCGAGGTCGCGGAAGTACCAGCCGTTGCCGACGATACCGTGGCCGGACGGCGGCTCGCCGGTCAGGAAGGTGGACTGCACCGAGCAGGTGACCGCCGGCAGCACGGTGCCGAGCTCGGCCTGGAAGCCGGTGTCGGCGACCGCCGCCAGCCGGGGCATGTGGCGCAGCAGCCGGGGGGTCAGGCCGACCACGTCGAGCACGAGCAGCGGGTTCATGCGGCCTCCGATCCGGTGGCGGTACGGGTGCAGGCGGTCAGGCCGAGCCCGACCAGTTCCTCGCGGGCCTGGGCCAGCTCGGCGGCGATTCCGGCGGCGAGCTGGTCGGGCCCGGTAGGACGTTGCCCTTCCGGCAGCACCCCCCAGGTGTAGGTCTCCACGTCGAAGTGGTCGCAGTCGGTGCCGTCGACGACCGCGGCCAGACCGGCTCGCAGCTGCGGCATCGTTGCGGCCAGTGGCGCGACCGGCGCGGCGTGCAGCGGCACGTGGTAGTGCACCCGCCACGGGCCGGGCAGCCCGGCGTCGAGTGCGGCATCGAGATCGTCGGCCGCCCCGGCAACACCCGACCGGGTCTGGTGCAGGAACCGTGGTTCGACGTACCCGGCGATCGCGGACCGGTCCCGGACCGGATCGGAGACCTCCAACGCGGCCGACACCTGGACCTTGACCACCGGTAGCCCGGCGGACCGCAGCCGACCGACCGCGGCGACCGGCTCCTCCCAGGCACAGGCGAGATGGGCCAGGTCGACGCAGACGCCGAGCCGTTCGGTGTCCACCCGGGCCAGCTGTTCGGCGGCCTGAGCGGTGGTCTCCACGACGCAGCCCGGTTCAGGTTCGAAGCCGACCCGGACGGTACGGCCGGTGTCCCGTTCGACGTCGGCCAGGCCGGCGGCCAGCCGGTCCAGCATCCGGGCGCAGGCATCGGCCCGCTCGGTGTCCCACGGCTCCCGCCAGGCCAGCGGCAACGTGGAGATCGAGCCGCGCTCGACGTCGTCGGGCAGCAGGTCGGCCAGGATCCGGGCCAGTGCCAGGGTGTAGTCCAACCGGCGCGGATCGGCCCAGTCCGGGTGGTACACGGCGTGCTTGACCACCGGCGCCTGAAACGCCTCGTACGGGAAACCGTTGAGGGTGACCACTTCCAAGCCGCGCTCGGTGAGTGCGGCCCGTAGCCGGCGCCGGGCGGCCGGGTCGGCGTCCAGCGCAGCGGCAGCCGGTGCGGCCAACCACAGACCCAGGCCGAGCGGGTCGGCGGCGAGCCGGTCCCGGACCGGCACCGCGTACGTGCCGAGCTGGCTGAGCACTCCGTCGAGGTCCTCGGCCGGGTGCACGTTGGTGCAGTAGCTGAGGTGGACGGTGCGCCGCCGCCGGTCGTGCAGGCGCATCAGCCACCGCCCCGCATGATCGAGCTGCCTTCGAAGGTCGGTGCGGTGGCGGCGACGTCGCTCAGGTCGAGCCGGCCGGACTGGCCGTAGAACTCCACCGGATTGCGCCACAGCACCCGGTCTACGTCGTCGGCGCTGAATCCGGCGGCCAGCATCGCCTCGCCGGTGGTCCGGGTCAGCAACGGATCCGACCGGCCCCAGTCGGCGGCCGAGTTGACCAGGATTTGCTCCGGGCCGTACTGCTTGAGGATCTCCACCATCCGCGGCGGCGACATCTTGGTTTCCGGGTAGATGGAGAAGCCCATCCAGCAGCCGGACTCCTTGACCACCCCGACCGTCACCTCGTTGAGGTGGTCGACCACCACCCGGCCGGCGTCGATGCCGGACTCGGCGACCACCGCCAGGGTCCGTTCGGTGCCCCGGGCCTTGTCCCGGTGCGGGGTGTGCACCAGGGCCGGCAGCTCGTGCGCGCGGGCCAGCGCCAGCTGGGCGGCGAACGCCTCGTCCTCGGCCGGGGTCATCGAGTCGTAGCCGATCTCGCCGACCGCCACCACCCCGTCCTTGACCAGGTAGCGGGGCAGTACGTCGAGCACGCCGGCGCAGCGGGGGTCGTTGGCCTCCTTCGGGTTCAGCGCGATCGTGGCGTGGTGCCGGATGCCGAACTGGCTGGCCCGGAACGGCTCCCAGCCGAGCAGTGAGTCGAAGTAGTCGACGAACGAGCCGACGTTGGTGCGCGGCTGGCCGAGCCAGAACGCCGGTTCGACCAGGGCCCGGACCCCGGCGTCGGCCATCGCCCGGTAGTCGTCGGTGGTCCGTGAGGTCATGTGGATGTGCGGGTCGAAGATGCGCATTCACCCCTCCTGTCGGGTGGTGGTGTCTGCCACGGCGCGCAGCCGCCGCAGCAGGGCGAGCGCGTCGTCCGGCAGGTTCCGGCCGGCGGCGACCCGCTCGTCGTGCAGTCCGGCGAGCATGATCAGCAACTCGGCGTCGGCGCGGGCGTCGAGGTCGTGCACCGCGGCCAGCGACACGCCGGTGAAGACGCACTTGAGCACCGCCTGACGCCACGCCTGCTGGTCGAGGTGGCGGGCGTAGCGGCCGAGCGCGGCGGCCAGCAGCCGGGTGTCGTTGGTCCGGATCGCGTCGTCGAGCAGCGGCACCGCCCGGTCACCGACCGGCAGCAGCGGCAGCGCCTTGAGCACCGCCCGACGCTCGGCGGCGTCACCGTGGTGGTAGCAGTCGGCGACCGCGGCGGCCAGCTCCGCTTCAGTCGTGACGGTGGCCAGGTCGACGAGGAGCAGTACCCGGGCGGCCTCGTCGGCCGACCATCCCGGTACGGCAGCCAGCTCGGCCCGGCCGCAGCGGCGGCCTGCGCTGGCGAACAGCATCGGCAGGCTGGCCCGGTCGGTGACGATCCGGTTCCGCGCCTGCGCGAGCCAGTCCGGATCGGGTACGCCGGACAGCGCGTCGGCGAGTCGGCCGGCGACGTCGGCAGGGTCGTCGTCGGGCTGGGCGGGTCGGTTCACGGCTGGCCTCCTTCAGCGGCGGTACGGGCCGATCCTGTGCCGGCTGACGCCGTACGGGCCGATCCCGAGTGAGCGTGGAGTTCGGCTGACCGGAGGAACTCGATGGACCGGGCGGCGACCGCCGGGGCGGCATGCGAATGCCGGGGCAGCTCGACGGCGACCAGACCCCGGTAACCGGCGGCGTCGAGGGCGGCCAGCACCGGCGGGAAGTCGATCTCCCCGGTGCCGAACTCGAGGTGCTCGTGCACGCCCCGGCGCATGTCGTCGATCTGAACGTTGACCAGGTGTGCGGCCACGTCAGTGACACACTGCGGCACCGGCACCGGCTCCAGACACCGGCAGTGTCCGATGTCGAGGGTTATGCCGAACCGGGCCGGACGGCCCAGGGCGTCGCGCAGCCGCCGCCAGTCGGCGATGTCGGCCACCAGCATCCCGGGCTCGGGTTCGAAGCCGAGGGTGACATCGGCGGCGTCGGCTGCCTCGACGACCGTCGCGCAGCCGGCGACCAGCCGGTCCCAGGCGGTGGCGTCGTCGACGGCGGCCGGGCGCACCCCGGACCAGAAGGAGACCGCCTCCGCACCCAGGTCGGCGCCGATCGCGACCGCCCGGCGCAGGAAGTCGATCCGGCGGGACGCGGTGTCGTGCAGCAAGGTCGGGGCGTGTTTGTGCCACGGGTCGAGCAGGTACCGCGCGCCGGTCTCGACCACGACCGCGAGGTCGAGTTCCCGCAACTGCTCGGCGACCCGGGCCACCCTGCGGGGCAGACCGGCGGCGTACGGGTCGAGGTGGTCGTGGTCGAGAGTGAGCGCGACACCCTGGTAGCCGAGGTCGGCGAGCAGCGCCAGCGCGTCGCCCAGCCGATGGTTGGCGAAGCCGTTGGTGCCGTACCCGAACCGCAGTCCGGCTACCGCGTCCGGACCGGGCCCGCTGGTCGCCGGTGAGGGCTCCCCAGCCTGGTCGGTGCTCATGTCGGGGATACCCTGCGGGCCAGCCGCCGGCCGAGTGGCGCGGCGACGGAGACGGCAAGTCCGACGGCGGTGGCCAGGCCGGTTCCGGTGGCCGCGGCCCGGGCCGTGAGCGCGCCCTGCAGGGCGGGCAGACCGACGATGCCGGCGCCGACCGCCGCACGTACCTGCTCGGGCCGGGGGTCGCGGGCGACCGCGGCCTGCGCGGCGCCGTATCGGGCGGCGTACCAGCCGGCGAGTCCGGCGGTGACCCCGGCCCGCCACCAGCGGGCGGAGGTGGCCCGGCCGGCCACCGACGCGCGGGCCGCCGAAGCCCGGCCGGCCGCCGGCGCTCGGACCGACACGGCCCGGCCGGTCGCCGACGCGGCGCTTGCCAGCGCGATGGCGGCGGTCCCGGCCAGAGTGGCCGCCGGCAGCCGGGGATCGGCACCGCTGACCTCACTGCGGGACAGCTCGGTCACGGTGTAGGTGTGTGCGGCGACGGCCAGCGCGGCGGGCAGCGCGGCCCGGGTCCGGCCGGTGCCGGCCGAGCCGAGCAGGACGTCGAGCCCTCGGCAGGCGGCCATCACCGCCGGGCCGGCCGGGGTGTTCTTGGCCCACAGGTCGTACGCCCATACGGCGGCGGTCAGCGGCACGCCGACGGCGAGCGCTCGACGGCCGCCGGTGACGGCGGTGAGCGCCAGACCGGCGGTGGTGAGCCCGGCGGCGACGGCGAGCGCGGCACCGGGGGTGACCCGGCCGGACGGGATGGGCCGCTGCGGCCGCTCGACCGCGTCGAGCTCCCGGTCGGCCCAGTCGTTGGCCGCCATCCCGGCCCAGTACAGGCAGACCGATGCGCCGGCCAGCCCGACGGTCCGCGGGCCGAGCCCACCGGCGGCCGCCGCCCCGGCCACCACGTCACCCGGTACGGACAGCGCTGCCGGTGCCCGGACCAGCTCGGCCAGGTCCGACCACCGGGGCGGCGTCATGCGACCCCGCCCGGCTCGCCGGTCCACCCGTGCAGGTCCGCGGCGAAGTCGACAAGGGTTCGCCACTGGTCGCCGAGGGTGTGCGGACCCGACCCGATCGGGTCCTTGAAGAAGAACGCCAGCTCCGGCAGGGGTCCGACGCGTCCGGCGCGGGCGGCGGCAGCGGTCAGCCGGGCCAGGTCCAGCACCAACGGGGCGGCCAGTGCCGAGTCGCACCCGTGCCAGGTGAACTCCATCCGCATCCCGGTGCCGAGGAATCCGGAGAAGGTGATCAGATCCCAGGCGGTCTTGAAGTCGCCGATGTCGTCGACGTACTCGATCCGGGTGTGCCCCTGCGGCTGGTAGCCGAGAATCTCGCCGAGCACCCGCTGTTTGCTGGCCGCTTTGGCCGCGTTGGCTGCCGGCTCGGCCAGGTTGGCCCCGTCGCCGCCACCCAGCAGGTTGCTGCCGGACCAGCTGCGCACCTGCAGGTTACGCAGCGCGAACATGGGGGCCAGCACCGCTTTCACCAGGGTCTCGCCGGTCTTGCCGTCGTGCCCGGCGTACGGTGCCCCCCGCTGTCGGGCGAGCTCGTCGAGGGCCGGCAACCGGGCCCCCACCGACGGGGTGAAGTCGACGTAACCGCAGCCGGCGCCGAGCGCGGCGTACGCCACCAACGCGCTCGGCGGCAGCACCGGCGCGCCGCTGGGCGCCTCGGTGAGCGCGGCTGCGAGGGCGGCGAGGTCGTGGTGCGCCGGGTGCGGCTGCGGCGCCGGTTCGGTGGTCGAGACGTTGACCACCACCACCTGGTCGAGGTCGTGCCGGCGGCGGAAGGCGACCAGGTCCGTCGCGATCGCCGCTGCGGTCTCGGCCTGGGTGGTCCCGGTCGGGAGCGGACGCAGCTGCGGTTCCAGGCCGGTCAGCTCGGTGTGCAACGCGGCGACCAGCAGCCCCGGGACCACGCCGGCGCTGGCCAACGCGTCGGCCTTCTTCACCAGCGGCGTCGCGGCGATGTCGTGGCCACCGAAGACGAGATCGGCGAAGCCGGGCAGGGCCGGGCCACGCAGCGCCGGCAGTTCGGTGACGCAGCCGGTGGTGTCGGCCAGGCCGGCGCGCACCGCCAGCGCGCCGACGATGCTGGTGACCGCGACCGAGCCACGGGCCCCGATCAACCAGACTCCGGTACGCATTCCTGCCTCCAAACGCCCGCCCCTGGCGGTACTCGTACTGCTGCCGGTTGTCTGCCTTGCCGGGCTGGCAAGGCCCCGTCCGTCCGGGCGCGCCAGGGTGGCACCACCGTCGACGGCGCCGAGGTCGGCGTCAACGACGCCGTCGTTGGGCCCGGTCGACCGGACGGACGGGGCTGTGGCAGGCAGGGACGTTCGGCGTTCGGCCCTGCCTCCCCCGATTCGGTTGTCCCCGGCCGGGTTACCCCGGCCGCGGTCCTGCTGGTCGGTCCCCGCCGGGGCGGGCGGTACGCCCGCCCCGGCGGTCACCGGTCGTCATCCCCGGGCTGGTGGCCGACCGGCCACCAGCCCGGGGACCGGGTCAGCTCGCCGGGTTGAACTGCACCCAGTTGAGGTAGACCAGGTTGCTGTCGGGACCACCGTCCACCGTCCGGAACACCAGGTAGAGCTGGTGTGTCCCGGCCGGGTGGTCGATCGCGACGTCGTGACTGGTCCAGTCACGCGATCCGGAGGTGGCGTTCAGCGTGGTGCTGGCCACCAACGGTCCGTCCGGCGCGTCGACCCGCACCTCGACGATCGCCCGAGGGTCACCCACGGTCGACGAGGAGCCTCGGCTGTGCCGCAGGGTCAGCGACTCGATCCCGTCGAGGTTGATCGGATCGAAGGCGATGTAGTCGTCGCCGTCGATGCTGGACACGTGCAGGCCGCCGCCGGTGTCGGTGGTGTTGGAGGTTTCGACGCCCTGCTTGATCTGGGCGTACTCGGCCTGCTGCTGGTAGACCTGGATAGTGGCCTGGCCGACTGTGGTCAGCGCCGGCTGGCCGCCGCCGCCCAGGTCGGTGTAGCGGGCGCTGATGCCGCCGAACAGGTAGCTACCAGCGTGGTCGGCACCGTCGGCCGGGGTCGGCAGGGTACCGGTGCAGCCGGTGGTGCTGGTCTGCGGGTGACCGTGCTCGTCGTGGCCGAGGACGAAGGTGACCTCCACCCGGTCACAGTCGATGGTGCCGTCCTCGGGGTCGGTGACGGTCACCGCGTACGGCACCGTGTCGCCCCAGTTGAAGAAGGAACCGGACACCGGGAGGGTGACCTCGACCGTCGGAGCGGTGTTACCGACCGTGATGGTACGGCTGAGCGTCGCCTGCTTACCCGTGGAGTCGGTCACCGTCAGCTGGGCGTAGTAGACGCCGTTGCTGGTGTAGGTGAACGACGGGTTGGCCTCGGTGGAGTCGGTGGTGCCGTCTCCGTCGAAGTCCCAGGCGATGCTGATCGTCTCGCCGACCTCGGGGCTGAACGAACCCTCACTGGAGAACTGCACGTTCAGCGGCGCCTGCCCGGACGTCGGGCTGACGTCGAGCTCGGCGACCGGACCGCGGGTGCCCTTGACGTACCGGATCTGGTACAGCGAGGCATCCGGGTTGGCCCGGAAGAAGCCGTCACCGTAGTCCAGCACGTACAGGGTGCCGTCCGGGCCGATCTCCATGTCCATCGGGTTGTCGAAGGTGAAGCCGGGTAGGAACGCCTCGACACCGAAGAACTTGCCGCTGCCGTTGGTCCGCATGTTGAACATCCGGTCCCGGCTGAACTCGCCGAAGAACACCGTGTCGTGGTAGTACGCCGGCAGCTTGTACTCCGACTCCAGCGAATCGTCGTACTTGTAGATCGGGCCGCCCATCGGACCGACGCCACCGGTGCCGATCACCGGCCACTGGAAGTCGCAGGTGCCGGCCGGGTCGACCAGGTAGGCGTCCCGGCAGGTGGTGGTGGCGTTGAAGGTGTACCAGAACTGCGGCTGCTCCACCGGTGGCAGCAGACTCAGACCGGTGTTGCGCGGCGAGTCGTTGATCGGTGCGGCGCAGTTGAACGGCTCGCCTGAGGTCTCCGTCTCGAAGTCGTAGTCGACGTACGGCAGGGTCGGCGAGTAGCAGTACGGCCAGCCGTAGTTACCTGCGGTCTTGGTCGCGAACCACCGGCCGGTGCCCTCCGGGCCCCGCTGCGGGTCCGGGTTGCGCGAGTCCGGCGAGTAGTCACCGATGTAAACGAAGCCACGGTCGTCGACGTCGAACCGGAAGGGGTTGCGCAGGCCCATCAGGAAGATCTCCGGACGGGTCTTGTCATCGACGTCCTGCGACTCCCGGAACAGGTTGCCGGCCGGGATGCTGTAGCTACCGTCGTCCTTGACGCGGATCCGCAGCACCTTGCCCCGCAGATCGTTGGTGTTGGCCGAGGAGCGCGCGGCATCATAGGCCGGACCCCGAGTGGCCGACCGGTTGATCGGGGTGTAGCCGTCCGAGCCACTGGCGTTGGTGTCGTCGCCGGTGACGAGGTAGAGCAGGCCCCGACCGTCGAACTTGACCTCGCCGGCCACGTGGCAGCACGCCCCGCGGTCGACGTCAACCTTGATGATTTCCTGCTCGGTCGACATGTCCAGGTGCGGGGTCGGCTCTTCGACGAACTTGACCCGGGAGAGCAGGTTGTAGCCCTTGAACGGCTCCCAGACGCTCGGGTCGTCACTGTTGGCCGGTGCGTCGCCCTCGTTGACCCCCGGGGTGGCCGGGTCGTCCACCGGAGTGTCCAGCGGTGGCGCGTAGTAGAGGTAGACCCACTTGTTCTCCGCGAAGTTGGGGTCCAGGGTCACCGACTGCAGGCCGTCCTCGTCGTGCTGGTAGACGTCGAGGTTGTTGATGACCGGGCTGGCCCCGGTCGCCGGGTCGTACAGGCGGATCTCCCCGGCGCGGGTGTTGTGCAGCACCCGCCCGTCGGGCAGCACCGCGAGTGTCATCGGCTCACCGGGCTGGTCGTTGAGCACGACCCGCTCGTAGTTCGACTCGACGGTCGCGCCACAGTCGCCCTCGGCGATGCCCGCAGCCCATTCGATGCCACCGAGCAGGTGCTTGCGGACCGCCCCGATGGTGAAGGTGTCCGCCGACGCGCCGAGACCGGTGTACCAGGACCGGCCGCCCTGGTAGTCCTGGCACCAGGAGATCGGGTGGTCGGCACCCATGCTGCTGCCGTCCAGCGACGTCGGGTCGACGCTGGCCAGCACGTGCTGCACACCCCGGACGTTGCCGGTGTAGTTGAGGTACTCGTCCTCGACGATCACTTCGCGGGGCATCTTCGCCGTGGACGGGTGGTAGCGGTCAGCGACGTCGATGACACCGGCACCGTTGGCGGTGGTGCCGGTCGAGGTGGTGCCTACCAGGCCACGGTAGAAGGCCCAGTCCGGCTCGGCGTCCACCGCGAGGTGCACGCCGAGGTACCCGCCACCGGCCTTGATGTAGTCCTCGAACGCTTCCTGCTGCGCGTCGTCGAGCACGTCACCGGTGTTGTTGATGAACACCACTGCCGCGTAGTTGGCGAGGTTCTCACTGGTGAAGCTGGTCCCGTTGCGGGACACGTCGATAGTGAAGCCGTTGTTCTTGCCGAGGGTACGGATGGCGTTGACACCCTTGGCGGTCGACGGCTGGGCCGCCTCCTCGCTGTGGGTGTAGACCAGCACCTGGTAGTCGTCGTGGTGCTCGTGGCCGTCGTGGGCTACCGCTGGCGCGGTGGTGATCATGGGTGCGGCGAGTGCCGCACCCGCGGCGACGGCAAGCCATCGCCGGGCGGATCTACTCATCAGTCGTTCCTCCGGGGGTTCGGGAGGCTCATGCCTCACCGTGGGCACTGATTCCGTTGTGGACGGACAGTGACGGTTGGTGCCTCACCCCTGGCGCGGTGCCACGTCCGCCAGAGTCTTCTGGTACGCCCTGCTGGCCGTCCGGCGTGACCGGGGAATCCCGATCCGGTCACGCCGGACGAGCCGTCCTCGTACCCGCGGATCACCCGGCGCGGGGCGCAACCGCGCCGGGCGACCCTCGCCCACGGGACGAGGAGTCTCGGTTTCCAGACCTCTCGACGAAGGTCGAGCCGATCAGGCCGGTGCCGTGGTATTCGCCGGATCCACGGTGACCCATTCGCCGAGCCCGGCCGACTCCTCCACCGCGGCCAGCGCCTGCTGGACCTGGAGTGCGTCGTCGAAGGACGGTGTCGGATCGTCTCCGGCCGCCAGCGCCGCGACGAAGTCACGGGCCTGGTGGGTGAAGGAGTGCTCGTACCCGATGCCGTGGCCGGGCGGCCACCAGGCAGACAGGTACGGGTGCTCCGGTTCGGTCACGATGATGCGGGTGAAGCCCTGCTCGGCCGCGGGCCGGGTGGCGTCGAAGAACTCCAGTTCGTTCATCCGCTCGAAGTCGAACGCGACCGACCCGAGCGAGCCGTTGATCTCGATCCGCAACCCGTTCTTGCGTCCGGCGGCGAAGCGGGTCGCCTCGTAGCTGGCCACCGCCCCGCCGTCGAGCCGGGCCATGAACAGCGCGGCGTCGTCGACGGTGACCTCGCCGGTGGCCGGTTCGGCGTCGTCTGCGGACCCGCCGCCGGCCGAAGCGGAAAGCCCGCTGGAACCGGCTGGCAGTGGCCGCCGCTTGACGAACGTCTCGGTCAGCCCGCTCACCCGGGCGATCCGTTGGCCCGTGACGAACTGGGTGGCGTCGATGATGTGCGCACCGATGTCACCCAGCGCCCCGGAACCCGCCTTGTCCTTCTGCAACCGCCAGACCAACGGAAAGTCCGGATCGAGGATCCAGTCCTGCAGGTACACCGCCCGCACGTGCCGGATCGTTCCGATCCGGCCGTCGGCGACGAGTTGACGCATCAACGTCACCGCCGGCACCCGCCGGTAGTTGAATCCGCACATCGACCGGACGCCGCCGGCCCGGGCGACCCGAGCCGCGTCGGCCATTTGCTGCGCCTCGGCCACCGTGTTGGCCAGTGGCTTCTCGCACAGCACGTGCTTGCCGGCGGCGAGTGCCGCGATGGCGATCTCGGCGTGGCTGTCACCCGGCGTACAGATGTCGACCACGTCGATGTCGTCCCGGGCGATCAGCGCCCGCCAGTCGGTGGTGTACGACTCCCAGCCGAGTTGGTCGGCGGCCTCGGCCACCTTGGACTCGTCCCGGCCGCACACTGCGGTCATCCGGACCCACGCCGGCAGGTCATAGACCCGGTTCACGGTTCGCCAGGCCTGCGAGTGCGCGGCGCCCATGAACGCGTAGCCGATCATGCCGACCCGCAGTTCGTTGTGTTCAGCGGACAAGGTAAGCCTCCCCGTTGCAGGTCAGAACCCGAGCGGCAGGTACTCGCTCGCGTTCTCCTTGGTGATGGTCTCCGAGGCCAGGATGATCTCCTTGGGCACCTGCAGCTCGACCAGGTCGGACATGCCCCGGCCCTGTGCGATCAGGCGGGCGAGCGAGATCGCCGAGGAGGCCATCGACGGGCTGTAGGTGACGGTCGCCTTCAGCACGCTGTCGTCGGCCTGGATCGCCTCCATCGCCGCCCGCGAACCGGCACCGCCGACCATGATGAACTCCGACCGGTTGGCCTGGCTGATCGCAGCCAGTACCCCGATGCCCTGGTCGTCGTCGTGGTTCCAGATGGCGTCGATCTCCGGCAGGGCCTGCAGCAGGTTGGCCGCCTCGCGCTGGCCGGAGTCGGCGGTGAACTCGGCCGCCCGCCGGTTGGCGACGGTGAAGCCGTGCACCTCGAGGGCGTCCTTGAAACCGGCGGACCGCTCCTGGGTCAGCTCCAGCGCGTCGATCCCGGCGATCTCGGCGATCACCGGGTTGGCGATGCCCTTCTCCTGCATCTGGGCGGCAATGTAGTTGCCCGCCGACACGCCCATGCCGTAGTTGTCGCCCTTGATCTGGGTGCGGTAGGCGAGCGCCTGGGTGAACGCCCGGTCCAGGTTGACCACCGGGATGCCGGCCTCCATGGCCTGCAGGCCACTCGCGGTCAGCTCGGCTCCGTCGTGCGGCAGCATCACGATGACGTCCGGGCTCTGCGAGATCAGCGTGTCCAGCGCGGCCCGTTGAGCGGCGGCGTCGGCGCCCGCCTCGACGGTGAGGAACTCCACGTCCGAGTACGCCTCGGCCTGGGCCCGGGCGTTGTTGGTGATCGCCGCGAGCCAGCCGTGGTCGGCCGCCGGGGCGGAGAAGCCGATGGTGACGGTCTCACCGGGCTCGGAGTTGGGGTTGCCCTGGTTGGCGGCCTGCGTCTGGGTGTTGGTCGGGGCGGCCTCGTTGCTGGTGCACGCGCTCAGCAGTACACCGGCACCTACTGCGGCACCACCGGCGAGCAGCCGACGGCGGGACATGTCACTGGCGGCGGCGCCGCGCGCGCCGAACAGTGTCCGACGGGAGAAAGCGGTCATGACGACCTCCTGGATCGCAATGGCGGGGAGTTATCGGGGTGTGCGGGGCCTGGCGACCGTCGGAGTCGACGGCCACCGGGCGGTGGATGGGTGTGTCAGGTGGAGCCTCAGGCGGTTCTTCGGTTGAAGAGCTGACTGAGGGAGTTGAACCGGAACTGCTGGATGAGAACGGCCACCACGATGATCCCGCCCTTGATCATGTTCTGGGATTCGGTGGAGAGTCCGTTGATGGCGAACAGGTTGGTGATGGTGGAGAAGACCAGCACCCCGAACAGGGCGCCGATGATGGTGCCGCGGCCGCCGGTGAGCAGCGTGCCGCCGATGATCGCCGCAGCGATCGCGTCAAGCTCGTACAGGTTGGCCATGGCGGCCTGGGCCGAGTTGGCCTGCGCGGTCAGCATGATCGCGCCGATACCGCAGCACAGCCCGGACAGGCCGTAGATGAGTAGGGTGTGCCACCGGACGTTGATGCCGGCGAGCCGGGCCGCTTCGGCGTTGCCGCCGATCGCAACGGTGCGTCGGCCGAAGGTGGTGCGGTTGAGCAGCACCCAGCCGGCGGCGACCACCGCGGCGAGGATGATCACCAGCAGCGGGATTCCGAGGATCCGTTGGGTGGCCATCCCGTTGATCACCGACGAGGTGGAGACCTGGGTCTGCTTGCCGGAGATGAGCGCGGCCAGCCCTCGCGCGGCCACCATCATCGCCAGGGTGGCAATGAACGGCACCAGCCGGCCGTACGAGATCAGCACTCCGTTGACCAGTCCGACGCACATCCCGACCACGACAGCGGTGAAGATCATGCCGCCGGGGCCGAAACTCTGGGTCGCCACCGTGGTGGCCCATACCCCGGCCAGCGCCATGATCGCGCCGACCGACAGGTCGATGCCGCCGGCGATGATCACGAATGTCATGCCGACGGTGACCACGCCGATCGCGGAGGCCTGCTGCAGGATGGTGAAGATGTTGTTGCGGACCCAGGTCGGGTCACTGTATAGGTCGGGCCGGGTGGCGGCGCCGATGATGACCAGAATCACGAGGACGCCGACCAGCCACAGGTTGCGTCGGGCGTACTCGCTGGCGTCGGAACGCCACCAGCTCTGCCGGGGTGGTTCGTCCGCGCCGTGCGCCGGCGGCGCTGCCGGCTTCTCCTTACCGGGTACGGTCGCCGTGGCCTCTTCCGCGGTCACAGTCCTACTCCTTCGTTTACCGGCTGGCCGCTGGCCAACTGGTCGGGTCGCCCGGTCACGCCGCGGCACTTTCCTTCGCCGACCCCGACATGACGAGGTCGAGCACGGTCTCCTCATCGATCTCACCGGCCGGGGCCTGGTGGACGACGCGTCCTTCCCGCATCACCAGCACCCGGTCGGCCAGCCCCAGTACCTCCGGCACCTCGCTGGAGACCAGCAGGACGCCCACGCCCTGCGCGGCGAGGTCGTGGATCACCTGGTACAGCTCGGCCCGGGCACCGACGTCGACGCCCCGGGTCGGCTCGTCGAGCAGCAGCAGCCGGGTGTCACCGAGCAGCCACCGGCCGACCACCACCTTCTGCTGGTTGCCGCCGGAGAGCTGGCGCACCGGACGGTGCACGCCCCGGGGACGCAGTTCCAGCGAGCCGGCCACCCGTTCAGCGGCGCTGACCTCCCGGCCGGCGTCGGTGAACCCGACCCGGGCGAGGCGACCGAAGGTGGCCAACGTGATGTTCCGGAAGATCGGTTCGCCCAGCAGTAGTGCCTGGCTCTTGCGTTCCTCCGGTGCCATGCCCATGCCGGCCCGCACCGCGGCGCCGACGCTGCCGGCCCGTACCGGTTTGCCGGCCATCGTGACCTTGCCGGTGTCGGCGGTCCGGGCTCCGAAGATCGTCTCCAGCAGTTCCGAACGACCGGCACCGACCAGGCCGGCGATGCCGACGATCTCCCCCCGCGCGACGGTCAGTGAGACGTCGCTGAACTCCCCCGCACGGCTGAGCCGGGACACCTCCAGCAACTGCTCCCCGTGTGGGTTCGGCTCCCGCTGTGGGAACACGTACTCGATGGACCGGCCGGTCATCCGGCTGACCAGTTCCTTGGTCGGGGTGGTCTGCGCCGACAGGTTCTGCGCGGTGGTCCGGCCGTCCTTGAGTACGGTGACCCGGTCACCGATCTCGCGGATCTCCTCCAGCCGGTGTGAGATGTAGATGACCGCGATGCCCTGAGCGGTCAGTTCGCGAATGATCCGGAACAAGTTCTCGACCTCGTCGTGGGCGAGCACCGCGCTCGGCTCGTCCATGATGATCAGCTTGGCCTGGTGGGACAGTGCCCGGGCCATGCTGACCACCTGCTTGCCGGCCGCCGGAAGCGATCGGACCAGCCCGCGGGGTCGGATCTCGGCGTGGCCGAGTCGGCCCAGGATGTCGCGGGTGCGCCGGGCCATCGCCGACCGACGGACGAAGCCTGCGGTCCGCGGCTCGTGGCCGAGGAAGGCATTCTCCGCCACGGAGAGGTCGTCGACCAGGTCGAGTTCCTGGTAGATGGTGGCGATGCCGGCCCGCATCGCGGCCTGCGGATTGGCGAACCGGACCGGTCGGCCCTGCCATTCGACCCGCCCCGCGTCGGGGCGGTGCACGCCGGCCAGCACCTTGATCAGGGTCGACTTGCCGGCCCCGTTCTGGCCGAGCAGGCAGTGCACCTCCCCGGCACGCACCTCGAGCTGCACCCCGTCCAGGGCGCGTACCCCGGGAAAGGTCTTCACGACGTCGGTCAGCCGCAGCACCACGTCGCCGCCGGCGGCCACGGCCGGGGTGCCGCCGGGCTCGTCAACCGGCGCGGCGCCGGTGGCCTCGGGGGCGCTCACGACGCCTGCTCGAAGGCGACGTCGCTGGCCAGCACGGAGGCGCCGGTCACGCCGGCCCGCGAACCCAGCTCGGACAGCACGACCGGCAGGTTGCCGGTGGCCAGCGGCAGTGACCGCCGGTAGACCACGCTGCGGATCTCGGCCAGCAGGATGTGCCCGAGGTGGGCCAGACCACCGCCGATCACGATCATCGACGGGTTGGCGAAGCTGACCAGACCGGCGAGGACGCCGCCGAGCCGCCGGCCGCCGTCGCGGATCAGCCGGATGCAGGTGACGTCACCTTCCATGGCGCACTCGGCGACGTCGCGCGCGGTGAGCTCGGCCCGCTGGGTGAGCCGCTCGGCCAGTGCCGGAGAGGTGCCGGCCCGGGCGGCGGCGGCCGCCTCCTTGGCCAGCGCCGCACCGCTGAACAGCGCCTCCAGGCATCCGGCGTTGCCGCAGGAGCACATCGGACCGTGCGAGTCGACCTGGATGTGGCCGATGTCGCCGGCGCAGCCGTCGATCCCCCGGTAGACCTGGCCCGCGAGGTAGATGCCGCAGCCGACGCCGGTGCCGAGCTTGACGAACAGGAAGTCGTCGACCGAGTGGGCCACGCCGCCGTGCCGTTCCCCGATGGCCATGATGTTCACGTCGTTGTCCACCACCGCCGGGCAGCCGTGCTCCCGGGCGAGCAGTTCACGGACCGGGAACCGGTCCCAGCCCGGCATGATCGGCGGGGAGACCGGCACTCCGTCGCGGTAGCTGACCGGCCCGGGCACCCCGATGCCGATACCGTCGAGGCGCTCGTGCACCCCTTCGACCCGGGCCTTGGCGAGCAGCTCGTTGATCCGGTGCAGGATGACCTTCGGCCCCTGCCGGATGTCGGCGGGTTCGGTGTACGCGGCCACCGGCTCCAGCCGGCCGTTGGTGATCTCCACGTCGACCGAGCTGGCGCCCAGGTCGATCGCGGCGAACCGCAGGTCCGGGTTGAGCTCGACCAGGGTCGAGCGGCGGCCGCCCCGTGAGGCGGCCATCCCTGCTTCGGTCACGAAGCCGGAGGCGACCAGCCGCTCCAACTCGGACAGCAGGCGAGGGCGGGGAATCTCCAGCTGGTCTGCGAGCTCGGCCCGGGAGACCGGTCCACTGTCCCGCAACAGTCGCAGCAGCTGGAGGTGCAGAGGATCCGCCGTACGCATGGGGTCCACCTCCGACCGTGAGTTAACACCGAGGCGACCTCGGCGTGTCGTGACCGAAACACTAAGAGTCTTCTCAGTCTCGTGTCCAGAGTTTCGGTCTGCTGAAGCAAAACTTTTTCTGATCGTGACAGAAGTTGGTGAAACGTGCTCGAACCGGGGTTGACCTGGCCCGATGTATCTGGTTCAGGGCACGAGGGATCGACGGATCGGCCCCCGCTCAACGAGTGCGGAACCCGGACACGCGGAACCGGGGTGCCGACCGCCGCCGCTGCGGCGGTCGGCACCCCGGCCGGTTCACGCGGTTGGATCAGTGGCCGCCGTGCCGGGTGGCGGGCGACCGGTGGATCACTCGCCCTGGCTGTAGACGGTCAGTTCCGACATGTGCTGGTAGCTGCGCTCGGCGAACTCCAGCGACTGACCCGGGTTCTCCGATCCGCCGGGAGCGGTGTCCTGCTCCCAGTTGGCGTGGTGGAAGTCGTAGTGCCCGATGGTCTGGAAGAACTGCTGGAAGTTGATGTCGCCGTCGCCCATCGGCGTCATCTCGTAGCCGTTGCTCTGCTCCGGGCTCCTGGCACCGTCCTTGGCGTGGAACAGCGGGAACCGCCGGGGCCGACGGGCCACCGTCAGGATCGGGTCGAACACCCGGGTCCGCTCCCGACCAGCCGAGTTGATGAACGTGTGGTGCTTGTGCCGGGCGACGTAGCCCCAGTAGATGTCCATCTCGAAGTAGACGTACTTCGCGTCGGTCTTGGCCATGAAGTACTCGAGCTTGCGGACACCGGACGAACGGGTCGGCCGTCCCTGCTCGTCCAGCGGGCCGGAGTCGAGCAGGAAGTTGTACGCAGCGTCATGGTTGTGGGTGTAGAGCCGCATCTTGCGTTCCCGGGCCTGCCGGCCGAGCTCGTTCCACAGGTCAGCGGCCTCGTCCCAGTCCGACTGGTAGTCGCTGCGGGTCGGGTCGCTGCCGGTGCCGATGTTCTTCATGCCGAGTTCCTCGGCGATGTCGAGCTCCTGCTGGAACGTCTCCGCATTGATCCTGGCGTGGGTGCCGTTGGCGACCAGGCCGTTGTCGTCCAGGATCTTGCGGATCTCGGTCGGCGTGATCTGCCGTCCGAGGATCTCCTCGCTCTGGGTGTAACCAGCGAACTCGATCTCCTTGTAACCGAGTTCCGCCAGGCGGGCCAGGACCCGCTCGAAGCCGTACGGTACGCCGCTGTCGTCCGGGGCGGCCCGGATGCGGTCCCGGACCGAGTAGAGGATGATGCCCCGGTTCTGCTCGGGGATCAGCGGGTCCACGGACCAGCCGCCGCCGGCCCGGGCCGGACGGCTGGTCTGCAGCACCGGCAGCCCGGCCGCACCGAGCACGGCAGCGGCACCGGCCGATGCGGCGAGGATGTTGCGGCGGGTGAGCGCCGGATTGGGTGGCGAGAGTTGCCCGTTGCGGCGTAGCACCTCGTCCATTCTGTCCACCTTTCTGCAGCGGCTCGCAGAGCCGCCGATGACGAGTGAGGAGGGTCGGGGTGTTCGGAGCCGCACGCCGCCGAAACGCACGACCCCGGGGCGGGGGTTCGGATGGGTGGGTTCGGGTCGGTGCCGCAGTCGCGGCACCGACCCGAACCGCAGCTGTCACCGCCACGCCCCTGGCGGGTGACAGCTCGGGCCTGGTGGCCCTGGTCGCGACCGGCGTTGACGACGCTGTGTCGCTGGTGTTACGTCTGGAGCAGACATTAACTCCAGAGACCAGAGGAAAGAAAGACCCCGACGAGCCAAACTTTCAGGTGAACTACCGATGGCTTTGTCTTCTACCAGCCAGAAGTCTGTACGACAGGACCTAGTTAGATCGATGATTGTCGCAGAAGGGTGCCTCCAGGACGTCAGTTGCAGAGCAGCCGACCTACCCGACGCCCGGCGACGGTCAGCCCGAGCACCGTCACCGCGACGAGATAGCCGACATCGACCAACTGCATCCACCCGACAGTGTCCACGGCGATCGCCCGGATCAGGTGGACCGACCGGTACAGCGGGGTCAGCTCGACCAGCCAGCGCAGTACCGACGGGTACGCCTCGGCCGGCACGAACGTCCCGGAGAACAGGAAGACCGCGAACTGGGCCGAGCCCATCAGGTCGAAGTCCTGCCAGCTGCGCATGTAGGTGGACAGCGCCATGCCGAGCCCGCCGAAGGCGAACCCGACCAGGATCGCGGCCGGGAACGCCAGCAGCGCCCGGGGGACCGTCGTCAGCCCCATCACGACCATCACCAGCAGGAAGGTTGCCGAATAGATACTGCCCCGCGCCATCGCCCAGCCGAGCTCACCGAAGGCCAGCTCGGTCGGGCGGACCGGGGTGGCCAGGATCCCGTCGTAGAGCTTGACGAACCTCATCTTGGCGAAGAAGTTGAACGTCGTCTCCGACAACGCGCCGGTCATCGCCGAGGCGGCGAGCATCGCTGGGGCGACGAAGGCTGCGTACCCGATGACGGCCCCGCTGCCCGGCAGGGTGATGTCCCCGATCAGCCGGCCCACGCCGACACCGATCGAGAACAGGTAGAGCAACGGCTCGACCACCCCGGAGATCATCACCACCCAGTACGCGGACTTCAGGGCGGCCGCGTTGCGCTCCATCACCGACCCGGCCCGCCGCACGGCCGCGCCGACCCCGAGCATCTGCGGCAGGACGAGGGTCACCACTGTTGCCTCCTCTAGTGGATCAGACGCTTGCGGAACCGGTTGACTGCCAGCCACCACCCGGCCGCCGCCCAGAGGCTCAGGTAGCCGAGATGCCCGGGGACGGACCAGGCGGGCGTGATGCCGAGCGAGGCCGCCCGGCACAGGTCGACCCCGTGCCAGAGCGGCGACAGGTACGCCAGCCAGCGCACGGTCACCGGCAGCGACTCCACCGGAAAGAACACTCCGGCGAACAGGGTCATCGGGATGACCGCGAACCGGAACACGATGACCATGTAGCTGTCGCTGCGGATGGTGGCCGCGAAGGCGGCCACCGGCAGGGCGACGGCCGCTGCCAGCAGCACGGCCACCGGCAGGGTCAGCACCGCCCAACCCGAGTGCAGCGCACCGAACGCGGCGGCCACCGCGACGAAGGCCACGGCACTCGCCAGCACCCGCAGCAGGACGAAGGCGAGCAACCCACCGACGATGTCGGCGATCCGTAGCGGAGCGGCTATCTGCGAGTAGTAGGTCCGTTGCCAGGTGAACCCGCCCAGGACCGGCCAGGAGGACTCCCCGATGGCCACCTGCAACGCGGTGGAAGCGATCAGACCAGGGACGATCCAGTCGAGATAGCTGAACCCACCGACCCCCTGGTCAACGTAGGCTCCCACCCCCACTCCGAAGCTGAGCACCGTCAACAGCGGCAGCAGGAACGACGAGAAGACCGACGACCGCCAGGTCCGCCGGTAGGCGGTCAGGTTGGCTTCCAGGACGCTCGACGCCGGCCCGAACCAGCTCCGGGCCCGCGCCCCGGTCGATCGCGCGGTTGTCGTTACCGTCGGCGTCGCGCCAGTGTCTGTCCCGGACATCCGTCGTCGCCCTCCCCGTACCCGGTCCCGGCAGATGTTGTACCGCCCGGGTACGACATCGTGGAAACGACGCCCCGGAACGACCGCCCGAGACCTACCGGCCCGGCGTACTCTACGGCGACGGCGGGACATCCTCACCGGTATTTCCGTCTCCCGGGTCCGCCGCCCGGGATGGTCGCGGATCGGCAGGGCTTCCAGGGCGTCACACGGACCGATCGCCGACCGGGACTCCCGCCGTCAGTACAGGCGGTTACGCTCGATCGCCGGCGCCGCGGCGCGCTCCGCCCAGTCGATCCGGCGCACCTCGTATTCGACCTCGCCGTGCTCGACGCCCTCGATCGGATCGTCCCACTGCAGGTGGAAGCAGCGGGCCAGGCGCAATCCGGCCGCTTCCATCACCCGCCGCGAGGCGACGTTGACCGCCATCGTCTCGGCGAATACCCGGTCGACGGTCGGGTGATCGAACGCCATCCGCAGCAGTGCTCGGGCACCCTCCGAGGCGTACCCCCGGCCCCAGGAGGCGCGTCGCAGTCGGTACCCGAGCTCCACCTCGGTGATCGCCAGCCGGCCACTGCGGCCGTTGACCACACCGTCGGCGGGACCGGTGACAGCCGGACCGGCGGCGGCCGGCTTCAGCGCGAACCAGCCGATGAAGGCACCGCTGGAGCGCTCGATGGCGGCCCACTTGCCGAAGCCCGGAAAGCGCAGATAGTCACGCAGGATCGCGGGCAGGACCTCGCGGCGTACGGTTTCGGCCGGGGTCGGTCTGCCTCCGGTAAGGTACCGCATCACCTCGGGGTCACTGTCCAGCTCGACGAGCAGTGGCAGGTCGTCGATGGTGAAGCGGCGTAGTGACAGCCGGTCGGTCTGCGCGATCATGCCCGGCCGATTCTAGTCGATCAGGGTCCGGCCGGTGAGATGCAGGAAGACGTCCTCCAGACCACTGCGCCGGATCAACGCGCTGGTCGGTGCCAGCCCACGGCGGTGCACCTCGTTGAGCGCCCCGTCGCCGTCGCCGGTGTAGATCAGGATCCGGTCCGGCAGCACCTCGGTCCGTTCGGCGATTCCGCCCAGTTTGCCGGCGAAGCTGTCCTGGTCGTCGGTCGGGAACCGGAGTTCGACCACCTCACGGGTGGAGTAGCGGGTGATCAGGTCCCGCGGCGAGCCCTCGGCGACAATCCGACCGCCGTCCATCACCACCAGTCGGTCGCAGAGCTGCTCGGCCTCGTCCATGTAGTGCGTGGTCAGCACCAGCGTGACGCCCCGTTGCTTGAGCCGGAACAGTCGCTCCCACACCAGGTGCCGGGCCTGTGGGTCCAGCCCGGTGGTCGGCTCGTCGAGCAGCACGATGTCCGGCTCGTTGACCAGGGCACGGGCGATGGTGAGTCGGCGTTTCATGCCGCCGGACAGCGGCTCGACCTTGCTACCCGACCGGTCGCGCAACTGCACGAAGTCGAGCAGTTCGTCGGCGCGGCGCCGGGCGACCGGTCGCGGGATCTGGAAGTAGCGGGCGTAACTGACCAGGTTCTCCCGTACCGTCAGTTCCTGGTCGAGGTTGTCCAGCTGCGGGCAGACGCCGAGCCGGGCCCGGATCGCCGGGCCGTCCTGCTGCGGATCCATCCCGAGGATTCGCAAAATGCCGCCGCTGGGCGGGGAGACGCAGCCCACCATCCGCATGGTGGAGCTCTTGCCGGCGCCGTTCGGCCCCAGAAAGCCGAACGCCTCGCCGGGCGCGACGTCGACGTCAATGCCGGCGACTGCGGTGAACGTCCCGAACCGCTTGACCAGACCGCGTGCGTGGATGAGTGGCCCCTTACCCCGTTCAGTCACGGCCACGACGCTACCGCGCGGCCCCGACAGGGACGCCGCGAGTTTCGCGAGCAAGGCGCCTTTCGTCAGATTGAGGACAAAGTATAGTACGAACGTCTTGAAGATTGCGCTTCAATGCACTAAGTTTGCCATCCTGACTCGCTACTCCCGGGTCAGCGGGCGAGTTCGTCACCTTGCCCGGTCCCTGCCCACGCCGGTCCGCTTCGCCCGCGTGTCCACCGGCCCTCCACGTCGGACGACGCCACGTGCCGGACCCAGGTAAAGGACAATGACCAACGTGCTGGGAGTGTGGCCGGAGAACACGCACCAGGCGCAGATCCTGCGCCTGCTCCGCGACGGCCCGTGCTCGCGCGCCGAACTTGGCGACGCGGTCGGCCTGTCCAGGTCGAAGGTGGCCACCGAGCTCGACCGGATGATCGACCGGGGTCTGGTGGAGACCGCCGGTCCGGCCGCGTCCCGGGGCGGTCGTCCGTCGTCGATCGTCCGGATCGCCGCCGCCACCCGCTTCCTCAGCATCGACATCGGCGCGAGCACCCTGGACGTGGCGCTCACCGACGGAGAGCTGCAGGTCGTGACCCGGATGACCGAGCGCACCGAGCTGCGCCAGGGGCCGACGACGGTGATCGCGCAGGCTCTCGAACTGGTCACCAAACTGGCCGCCGACTCGGGAACCACGCGGTTCACCGGCGCCGGCATCGGGGTGCCCGGTCCGGTCAGTGTCCACGAAGGCGTGCCGGTCTCGCCACCGTTCATGCCGGGTTGGCACCGCTTCCCGGTACGGGAGATGTTCAGCACCGAACTCGGCTGCCCGGTGCTGGTCGACAACGACGTCAACATCATGGCGCTCGGTGAGAAACACGCCGGCATCGCCCGTTCGTTCGACGACTTCCTGTTCGTCAAGATCGGCGCCGGGATCGGCGCCGGGATAGTGGTCGGCGGGGACGTCTACCGGGGGGCCAACGGTTGCGCCGGCGACATCGGCCACACCGCTGTCGACGAGAACGGGCCGCAGTGCCTCTGCGGCAACGTCGGCTGCCTGGAGGCGTACTTCGGTGGTGCGGCGCTGACCCGCGACGCGGTCGCCGCCGCCCGAGCCGGGCGTTCCGACCAGCTCGCCGAACAACTCGCCCGGATCGGCACGCTCACCGCGCTGGACGTCACCCGGGCGGCCGCCGCCGGCGACCCGGTCGCGGTCGGCATGGTCCGCGACGGTGGACGACGCGTCGGCCAGGTGCTGGCCCGGCTGGTGAGCTTCTTCAACCCGGGGATGGTGGTGATCGGCGGCGGACTCGCCGGGATGGGCCACGCGTTGCTGGCCGAGATCCGCAGCGTCGTCTACCGCAGCTCACTGCCGCTGGCCACCGGCGACATGCCGATCGTCCTGTCCGAGCTGGGCGACCAGGCCGGTCTGATCGGCGCCACCAGGATGATCAGCGACCACGTCTTCACCGCCGGCTGAGCCGACGTACCGGCCCGGGCGCATCCGCTACCGGACGGCCGCACCGCGGCAGGTGGTCACGGCTGCTGCTCGACCGACGCCCTGGCCGCGGCCACCAGTTCGGCGGTACGGTCGGGCAGCCAGTCCGCGTCGGTGTCGACGCTGGCGTCGTAGCGCACCGTCCAGCTCAGGCCATCGATGCCGGACACCCGCCGGCCCACCACTCGGGCCCCGCCACCGTCCAGCTGATGGTGCATGCTGTAGCCGACCGACCGGGTCACCCTGGTCCGGACCTGGTCCGGGACATCTCCCGGGTCCGACAGGTCGAGCGAGATCGCCGGTCCGTCGGCGACCACGGTGTAGCCGTCGTGCTCCGACACCGTCTCAGCCGGCGTGACGACCAGCCTCTCGCCCGACCAGACCGCCTTGTGCACCTGGTGCCAGCCGAGCCGGGTGTCCCGGCCCGGCAGCCACAGGCCCCGGTTGGTGACGACCAGCGTGCCGGTCGCGGTCCCGCTCCAGGCCAGCAACCGCTCGTCGCGGTCCAGCGGCGGCCGCTGGTCGGCCGGCAGCCGTGCGCTACGCCGAAACAGACTCCACACCTTCACAACCCTCCCACGGCTTGTTCGCGCAGCGCACGCGCGTGCTGTTCCAGGGAGAACAGCTCCCCGGCCAGGGTCAGATACTCGTCCTGGTTGGTGACCGGGTTGATCCGCTGCACCTTCGACTTCAGCTCCCGGATGCGGGTGGTGACCGCCCCCCACTGCAGGCGGGCCAGGGTCACCGAGACGTAGTACGGGTCCGCGTCCCGGTCGACGTGCAGCGGTTCGACCGCAAGCTCGGCGACCAACGCCCGAGCCGCGAGGTCGGCGCAGTTGTCCCGGACCCGCTCGATCCACACCGCTCCGGTGGTGGCGGCTGCGGCCCCGCCGGCCTGCGCCATCGCGTCCCGCAGCACGGCGTGTACCGGATGCTGGTAGACCTCCGCGCCGAGGTTGTCGAACATCGGGCCGGCGAGCACCGGCACCTGGAGCCCGAGCTTCAACGCCTCCCGTTCGACCAGCGCCTGAGGATTGTCCGGCTCGTTGCGCGGCTTCGGCGCCGCCGGCTCGGGCACCGCGGCCCGGCCGCCGGCGGTCCGCTGCGGCCCGGCCGCCGCCGCGAGCACCGCCCGCTGCACCGGTTCGACCTCCATCCCGAGGTCGCCGGCGAGCTTGCGCACGTACTCCGGGCGTTTGTCCCGGTCCTTGAGCTTCGCCACCAGCGGCGCGGCCCGCCGCATCGCCTCCACCCGGCCATCGACTGTGTCCAGGTCGAACCGGCTCAGTACCTGCCGCAGCGCGAAGTCGACCAGCGGTTCCCGGCGCGCGACCAGGTCGCGCACGGCGAGGTCGCCCTTTGCCAGCCGCAGATCGCACGGATCCATGTTGTCCGGGCTGACCGCGATGAAGGTACGCCCGACGAAGCGCTGGTCCTCCTCGAACGCGCGCAGCGCCGCCTTCTGTCCGGCCGCGTCCCCGTCGAAGGTGAAGATGATCTCCCCGGCGACGGCCTCGGTGTCCATCAGCAGCCGGCGCAGTACGCCGATGTGGTCCGCCCCGAACGCGGTGCCGCAGGTGGCGACGGCGGTCGGCACCCCGGCCAGGTGGCAGGCCATCACGTCGGTGTAGCCCTCCACGATGACCGCCCTGCCCTGCCGGGCGATCTCCCGCTTCGCCTGGTCGATCCCGTACAGCACGTGGGACTTCTTGTAGATCGGGGTCTCCGGGGTGTTCAGGTACTTGGGTCCGTCGTCGTCGTCGAAGAGCTTGCGCGCGCCGAAGCCGATGACGTCGCCACCGAGCTCCCGGATCGGCCACAGCAGGCGACGCCGGAAGCGGTCGATCAACGAGCCGGACCGGGCCTGGCGGGCCAGCCCAGCGGTGATCAACTCCTGCGCGGTGAAGCCCCGCTGGCGCAGGTGCCGGGTCAGCTCGTCCCACGCGTCCGGGGCGAAGCCGCACGCGTACCGCTCGGCGGTCGCCCGGTCGAACCCTCGGCGGGCAAGGAACTCGCGGGCCGGCCGGGCCGCCGGGTCGGTCAGCCGGTCGACGTAGAACTCGACCGCGGCGGCGTGCGCCGCAGTCAGCCGTTGCCGCTGACCGGCCTGCTGGCGGACCGGCGCGGGACCGGCCTCGATGTAGCGCAGCTGGATCCCGGCGCGGGCGGCGAGCCGCTCCACCGACTCGACGAAGGTGAGGTGCTCGGCCTCCATCAGGAAGGTGATCGCGTCCCCGCCCTTGCCACAGCCGTGACAGAAGTACACGTTCCGGCCGGGCGCCACGGTGAACGACGGCGTCTTCTCGTCGTGGAAGGGGCAGAGCCCTTTGAGGTTGCCACCACCGGCCGACTTGAGCGTGACGCTCTCCGAGATGATGTCGGCGATCGACGTACGCTCCCGCACCAGCGAGATGTCCTCGTCCCGGATCCGACCAGCCATGCTCTGTCGCCCTCCTTCGAGGTACATCCTGCCCTGCCGCCACCATCACCGACGGTGCGGGTGCCGGGGGCCGGGTGCCGGCACCCCACCGGCCGCGACGGACCTCCCGAACCCCACCCTGACCAGGCAGGCCTCTGTCAATACGCACTTTCCACGCCTCGCCGAAGAACAGACCTTGTCCTTATCTGTGACCACGGCAATACTGTCTGTGTCGTACCTAGTGAACCGTTCGCTGGCTTGTTTCTCTTTCTTCACGATTCACTGTGTCTTGTCTACATTGCCGGATCCCCAGCCCGAAGGAGGAGGCACCCCCATGCCCCAGCTGCTGCCTGAGACCAGCGCCACCGACCACCTGGACGTGATCGCCCTCGACGAAGCGCCCCGACTGTGTGCCCTCTACCGCAGCCGGGACGCCGAACTGGCACCGGAGGACGAGCTCCCACACATCGCCGGCTGGGTGCTGGCCTGGCCGGACGGCTCGGCCCTGACCCTGCTCACCGAGGGCGACCAGCCACGGATCATCTCCGGATCGCTGTCGAACGTCGAGACCTGGTGGTCGGCGCTGCTCGCCGCAGACCTGGTCGCGGTCCGCCCGCCGGCCGAGAGCTGAGGGAGCGACCGGCCGTGAACCGGATCAGACGCGGGTCGGACCCGGCCGCCCCGCCGGCCGGGTCAGCCGCCGGTGCCAGGAGATCGCCGCCAGATCGGTGAGTGACGCGACCTGGTCGATGATCACCCGTGCCCGGACCCGGTCATCCGGTGCGTCCGACCACAATGGAAGGAAGACCGGGTCCAGACCGGCCGGGGCGTACCCGGTCAACGCCTCGACGAGTTCGGCGAGGATCTCCCGCTGCCGCAGGTAGCCGGCGGCGGCACCGGGCCGACGCATCACGTAGCGCAACGCCAGCCCTTTCAGCAGCGCGCACCGGGCGCGCACCACCCGGGGCACGACCAGATCGGCCGCGTACCGCCGCACCGGCTGCCCACCGGAACGGTCCCGGGTGGCCGACACCGCGGCGGCGACGAACGCCCCGGTGAGCATGCTGGTCGTGCCCTTCAGCGCCGCCTGGGCCGGGTGGCTGCCGTCGTAGCCGATCAGCAGCCGCAACTCCGGTCGGGCCAGCAACTCGGCCAGGATGCCGGCCAGATCGTCGGCGGACTCGGTGGAGTAGGCCGCAGCGACGTCGGCCGCCAGCGCGGCCTGTTCGTCGGGGTCCACGATCAGCCGACCGAGGTCGATGTAGCCGCCGTGGATACCGTCCTCCAGGTCGTGCACCGAGTACGCGACGTCGTCGGCCCAGTCCATCACCTGCGCTTCCAGGCAGCGCCGCCGGCCGTCGGGCGCGCCGTCGCGCAGCCAGGTGAACACCGGCTGGTCGTCGGCGTACACCCCGAACTTGCGCTCGCCGGGCTGTCGTGGCCAGGGGTACTTGCAGGTAGCGTCGAGCGAGGCCCGGGTGAGGTTGAGCCCGACGGAGTCGCCGGACGGACCGATCACCTTGGCCTCCAGCCGGGTGAGCACCCGCAGCGTCTGCGCGTTGCCTTCGAAGCCGCCGTAGCCGGCGGCGACCTCGTCCAGCGCCCGCTCACCGTTGTGTCCGAAGGGCGGGTGTCCGAGGTCGTGGGCCAGGCCCGCGACGTCCACCACGTCCGGGTCACAGCCGAGCCGGGCACCCATCTCGCGGGCGATCTGCGCGACCTCCAGCGAATGGGTCAACCGGGTCCGGGGTACGCCGTCCGCGCCACTCGGATCCGCCAGATACACCTGGGTCTTGGCCGCCAGCCGCCGGAACCCGGCCGAGTGCAGCACCCGGGCCCGGTCCCGCTCGTACGGACTGCGCCCGTAGCCGGTGTCCTTGGCCGGCTCCGGCACCAGTCGGTGCGCGTCGGCGGCGCGACCAACCGCCGGGCCGTCCGGAGAGGCACTCACCTTCAGCAGCCTAACCGCCCTGGCGGGGCGGCGAACCAGCAGCCCGACCAGCCCGGTGGGGCGGCGAACCGGCCCCCTTGAGCGGCGGGTGCCCGTCACCTGATCGGGTAACGATTTCGGGATGGTTTCCGGTTTGTGTCGTGATGTTGACGTCGACCCTGCGGGACCGCACCCGGCCAGTCCACAATCGGGTCGTGGCTGACCAGGGGTGGACCCGTACCAGCCGGCTCGTACACATCTGCGATGTCGCCGAACCGATGCGGTACGCCGTCGAGGAGCACTGCGCCGGCCAGCTCATGGGAGAGCTGGCCGGCGCCAGCGCCTGCTGTCTGACCAGTTCGACCGGGCCGACCGGATCGACGCGACCAGCGCGCCGTCATCATCGGGTAGACATCCTGCTCGGCCGGCACCTGGTCACGGCCGGGGACGCTCCGCCGCACGGCTACGCCCGGTCGGCACGACTGGCCACGCTGGCGCTGGCCCTGCCGGCGGCGGACGGCATCCTGGTCACCGCCCGCTGGCAGACCCACGGCCGGCCCGAGTCCTGCTGGCTGGGGTTCGGCGACGGGCCGGACGGCCGGACGTTCCTGCTGCTGCTGCAGGCTGCGGTGGAGCGGGCCACTCAGCCACGTCCGCTGAGTACGCAGAACTCGTTGCCCTCCGGATCCGCCAGCACCATCCAGGTGACGTCACCCTGGTCGATGTCGACCCGGCGGGCACCCATGTCGACCAGCCGCTCGACCTCCGCTGCCTGATCCGTCGGGCGCAGGTCGATGTGCAGCCGGTTCTTCAACTGCTTGCTCTCCGGCACCGGAACGAAGATCAGCCCGGGCAGTTGGTCCGGTGAGCGCCGGATCTCCACCTCGTCCGACGCCTCGTGCACGATCTGGTAGCCGAGCGCCTGCGCCCACCATCTGGCCAGCCGGGCCGGGTCGTGGGCGTCGACCACCAGGTTCTCCCACTGACTTGCCACCGGCCACCTCCTGAGGTCGTACGGACCCGGTTCCAGGCCTACCGTACGGCGACCACCACCGACCCGGCAGGGTGACGGGCCAAACACCCGAAGTCAGTTTGATGATCGTTCGCAATAGCCGATCAGTTATCAGTTGCTGTCCGATTGCCGATGGTTACGGGTCCACAAAGAAACATCGCCTGCGGTAACGTGCCAGGAGCACATCGTCACTGCTACCTCGACCGGACGATTGGACAACCCGCTGGTGTCGATCATCGACCGACCGAGGCCCGCCGGCACCCCACCCGGCCCGGTGGCGGAACCCTGCGCCCCACCGTCGCGCGGCGCGCAACGTCGCCGACGCCGCGCCGACCGCAGTCGCCCTCCCCACCCGGCCACCACCCGCCCGTACGCCTGCGGCGGGTCGCTCGGGACGAGGTCGGCGACCAGCCAACCGGACGATCGAGTGAAGGAGACCGCCGGTGGACACTGACACCGCTATCGTTACCGAGCTGAACGGGCTACGCCGCCGGGTGCCCGATGTGACCGGCTCCGTACTGACCGGCGTGGACGGCCTGCTGATCACCCACGACCTCGCCAGCGCCGAAGCGGAGAGCATCGCCGCGCTGGCCGCCGCAAGCGTCGGCCTGGGGCGACGGTTCGCGATGACCGCCGGCCACGGTGACCTGCGGGAGACCGTGATCCACGGCAGCCGGGGCCAGGTCGCCCTCTACCCGGTGGGCGACCGGGCGCTGCTCGCCGTACTCGCCGGACCGGGCACCGATCCGGGCCTGCTGCACGCGCACGGCCGCCGGGCGGCGCGGTCGATCGGGGAGCTGCTGCGGAGCAGACCGGCCAGCAACGTCGCGGCACCGGTGCCGGGACTACTGGACAATCACGCGCCGCTGGCGGTCCGCACCCCGATGGCGACCCTGCCGTACAACCCGGCGTTACCGCGCCGCCGGTTCTGACCGACGCCGGCCGGCGGGGACCGAGGCAGCGGCCGGGCACCCTCCCGCCCCCAGGGTGCCCGGCCGCTCTGCGCCAGCGGCCGGTCAGCGCCAGCGGCCGGTCAGCGCCAGCGGCCGGTCAGCGGCTGTCCGAGCCGGTTGACTCGACCGTCGCCCGGCCGGCCTCCAGCCGGGCCACCGGCACCCGGAACGGCGAGCAGGACACGTAGTCCAGGCCCGCCTCGTGGAAGAAGTGCACCGAGTCGGGGTCGCCGCCATGCTCGCCGCAGACCCCGATCTTCAGGCCGGGCCGGGCGGCGCGGCCCTCCTCGACGGCGATCCGCACCAGCCGGCCCACCCCGTCCCGGTCGATCGACTCGAACGGCGAGATGCCGAAGATGCCCAGCTCCAGGTAGCGCCAGAAGAACGCGCCCTCCACGTCGTCACGGGAGAATCCCCAGCCCATCTGGGTCAGGTCGTTGGTGCCGAAGGAGAAGAACTGCGCCGATCCGGCGAGCTGACCGGCGGTCAACGCGGCCCGGGGCACCTCGATCATGGTGCCGATCAGGATCTCGACCGACCGGTCGCCGAGCACCTCGGCGATGATCCGGTCGGCTTCCGCGCGTACCGTCTCCAGTTCCTGGACCGCGCCGACCAGCGGGACCATGATCTCCGGTCGCGGATCGCGCCCGGCGGCGGCCAACTCGACGGCCGCCTCGGTGATCGCCCGCACCTGCATCGCGAACAACCCCGGGATGACCAGGCCGAGCCGCACGCCACGGAGCCCGAGCATCGGGTTCTGCTCGTGCATCCGGCGCACCGCGGCGAGCAGGGCCGCGTCGCGGCCGGCCTCCTGACCCCGGGCCTGCGCCAGGGCGACCGACACGGCCAGCTCCTCCAGCGACGGCAGGAACTCGTGCAGCGGCGGATCGATCAGCCGTACGGTGACCGGCAGGCCGTCCATCTCCTGGAAGATCTCCCGGAAGTCGGCCCGTTGCAGGGGCAGCAGTTCGGCCAGCGCGGCCGCACGCTCCGCCTCGTCACGGGCCAGGATCAGCCGCTCCACCAGTTCCCGGCGGTCGCCGAGGAACATGTGCTCGGTGCGGCACAGCCCGATCCCCTCGGCGCCGAACCGCCGGGCCCGCGCGGCGTCCGCGCCGGTGTCGGCGTTCGTGCGCACCGTCAGCCGCCGCCGGTCGTCGGCGTGGGACAGGATCCGGTGTACGGCGAGCACCAGCGGGTCGGTGGTGGTCGCCGGGTCGACGGAGCCTTCGAAGTACTGCACCACCTCGGACGGGCGCACCGGCACCGCACCGAGGTACAGGCAGCCGCTGGTGCCGTCGATCGACACCACGTCACCTTCGGAGACGATCTGGTCACCGACGATGAACCGCCCGGCGCCGGCGTCGATGTCGAGGGCGTCGGCCCCGCACAGGCAGGTCTTGCCCATCCCCCGGGCCACCACGGCGGCGTGGCTGGTCTTGCCTCCCCGGCTGGTCAGGATGCCCTGCGCGGCGATCATGCCGGGCAGGTCGTCGGGGTTGGTCTCCCGCCGGACCAGAATCGCCTGCTCCCCCTGCCGGGCCAGCTCGACCGCCCGGGCCGAGTCGAAGACGACTTTGCCGACGGCCGCGCCCGGCGAGGCACCGATCCCGGTGGCGATCGTCGGCGGCGCGTCGGACAGGTCGAAGCAGGGGAACATCAGCTGCGCCAACTGCGCCCCGCTGACCCGGTGCAGCGCCTCGTCCAGATCGATGATTCCCTCGTCGACCAGCTGGCTGGCGATGACGAACGCGGCGGCGGCGGTCCGCTTGCCGACCCGGGTCTGCAGCATCCACAGCTTGCCGCGTTCGATGGTGAACTCGATGTCGCACAGATCCCGGTAGTGGTTCTCCAGCCGGGCCATGATGGTCAACAGCTCACCGTACGACCGGGGGTCGAGCCGGGCCAGCTCCTGCAACGGCAGCGTGTTACGGATCCCGGCGACAACGTCCTCGCCCTGCGCGTTGGCCAGGTAGTCGCCGTAGACCCCCTGGTCACCGCTGGCCGGGTCGCGAGTGAAGGCGACACCGGTGCCGGAGTCCGGCCCCAGGTTGCCGAAGACCATCGCGACCACGTTGACCGCGGTGCCGAGTTCGGTGGGGATCCGTTCCTGACGCCGGTAGATCACCGCCCGTTCGGCGTTCCACGAGTCGAAGACCGCCCGGATCGCCAGGTCGAGCTGCTCGCGGGGGTCCTGCGGGAAGTCCCGGCCGGTGTGCGCGAAAAAGATCTTCTGGTACGCCCGGACCAGTCCACGCAGCGCGTCGGCGTCCAGCGCGAGATCGTCGTCGGAGCCGGTGGCCCGCTTGGCCGCCTCCAGCGCCTGGTCGAACTCCTCCCCCGGCACCCCGCAGACCGTCCGGCCGAACATCTGGACCAGCCGACGGTAGGAGTCCCAGGCGAACCGTTCGTCACCGCCGGCCTGGGCAGCGAGCCCCGCCACGCACTCGTCGTTGAGGCCCACGTTGAGCACCGTCTCCATCATTCCCGGCATGGAGAACCTTGCCCCGGAGCGGACCGAGACCAGCAGCGGGTCGGCCGGGTCGCCGAGCCGTTTGCCACGCTGGCGCTCCAGCCGGGCCAGGGCGGCAGCGATCTGGTCGGGCAGATCCGGCGGTACCGCGCCGCTCGCCAGGTAGGCCCGGCACGCCTCGGTGGTGATGGTGAAGCCGGGTGGGACCGGCAGGCCGAGGTTGGTCATCTCGGCCAGGTTCGCCCCCTTGCCGCCGAGCAGATCCCGCTGGTCGCGGTTTCCCTCGGTGAAGTCGTAGACGTACCTGTGGTGATGGGCTGTCTGCCGGGACGGGTCGCCCGGTCCGCCGGATTCCGCCATTGTTGGCCTCCCATGTGCCGTTCGGCGCTGAACGATGGTTCACCAATGGCCATTGGTTGGCGCAGGTTAAGCGACCAGGGAGGCAAGCCGACAGTAGTGGGTGACCAGCCGCACAGGAAACGACACGGGTGGCGATCGGATGCCGTCCTGGGAGCGCTTCCGTGCGCAGTTCTGCGCATTCACCGGTGTGCTGGATCACTCCGGTCGAGCGGTGTGCGGTACGGGTTCGCCAGCCGGTTCCAGCCGGTTTCAGCCGCCGGAATCGGCGATCTCCGCCCCGGCCGGGACGGAATCGTCGTCCCGGCTGGCCAGCCACCCGTACGGCAGGAAGACCTTGCCCGGCGAGTTCGTCCGGCCCCGCGGCTGGCCCAACGTGTGCCGGGGGAACGGCTCTGCCGGGTCGAGCTTGGACAGCAGCGCGTCGAGCTCCGCCAGGCTGGACACCATGGCGAGGGCCCGGCGCAGCTCACCGCCGACCGGGAAGCCTTTCAGGTACCAGGCCACGTGCTTACGGAAGTCGGTGCAGCCGTCCCGCTCGGCGTCGGCCCGCCCGTCGCGTCCGGTGCCGAACCAGTCGACCAGCAGCTCGGCGTGCCGGCGCATGGTGGCGGCGACCGCGCCCAGGGTCGGCAACGTCCGCCCGGACCCGCCCTCGAACGCCGCCGACAGGTCGGCGAACAGCCACGGCCGGCCCAGACAGCCCCGGCCGACGACGACCCCGTCAGCGGCGGTGTGCGCCACCATCCGCACCGCGTCGTCGGCCTCCCAGATGTCACCGTTGCCGAGCACCGGCACGCTCAACGCCTGCTTGAGCCGGCCGATCGCGTCCCAGTCGGCGGTACCCGAGTACCGCTGGGCGGCGGTACGGGCGTGCAGCGCCACCGCCGCGACCCCGGCCTCCTGAGCCGCCAGCCCGGCGTCCAGATACGTCAGGTGATCGTCGTCGATGCCCTTGCGCATCTTCACCGTCACCGGCACCCCGGCCGGCGCGGCCGCCCGGACCGCACCGGCGACGATCCGGCTGAACAGCCGGTGCCGCCACGGCAACGCCGCACCACCGCCCTTTCGGGTGACCTTGGGCACCGGGCAGCCGAAGTTCAGGTCGATGTGATCGGCCAGGTCACGTTCCACCACGATCCGCACCGCGGCTGCGGTGACCTGCGGATCGACCCCGTACAGCTGCAGGCTCCGGGGGCGTTCGGACGGCGCGAACGCGATCATCCGCAGCGTCTTCGGATTGCGCTCGACCAGCGCCTGCGTGGTGATCATCTCGCAGACGTACAGCCCACCGCCCTGCTCACGGCACAACCGGCGGAAGGCGACGTTGGTGATCCCGGCCATCGGTGCCAGGACCACCGGCGGCCACACCTGGTGGCGGCCGAGCGGCAGCGGCGGCAGGGCCGGCGCGGACCCACCGGCCGGCCGGGACGCGGTGACAGACACGCCGTCCAGGATTCCACGGACCCACCCGGCGCCGGACCCGGGTGGGGGTCAGCCGGTCGGCAACCGCTCCGGGTGGGGGGTCAGCTGGGCGGCAACCGCTCCAGCAGGTACCGCTCGACCTGGTCCAGTGACACCCGCTGCTGCGCCATGGTGTCCCGGTCCCGCACGGTGACCGCGTCGTCGGTCAGCGTCTCGAAGTCGACCGTGACGCAGTACGGCGTACCGATCTCGTCCTGACGCCGGTAGCGGCGACCGATGGCCTGCGAATCGTCGAACTCGACCATCCAGCGGCGCCGCAACGCGGCACCCAGGTCACGTGCCTTCGGCGAGAGGTCGGCGTTGCGCGACAGCGGCAGCACCGCCACCTTGACCGGGGCGATCCGTGGATCGAGACGGAGCACGGTCCGCTTGTCGACGCCGCCCTTGGTGTTCGGTGCCTCGTCCTCGTCGTACGCCGCCAGCAGCAGAGCGAAGACCGTCGCGGTGAGGTCCGCCGCCGGCTCGATCGCGTACGGCACCCACCGCTCACCCCGGTCCTGGTCGAAATAGGAAAGGTCGGCCCCGGAATGCTTGGCATGGGCGGTCAGATCGTAGTCGGCGCGGTTCGTGATCCCTTCCAGCACCACGAATTCCTGATAGGCACCACCGAGCCGGAATTCGATCTCGACGATCCGCTTGGCATGCTGCGGCAGGCCGGCGAGGGGCACCTCGGTACGGCGCAACTGCTGTGGCGCGAGACCCAGGTCGACGTACCAGTCCCACCGCTGCTGTGCCCAGTACTCCAGCCAGTCGTCGTCGGTTCCGGGCTCGACGAAGTACTCCAGCTCCATCCGCTCCCGCTCGTGACCGCGCAGCAGGAACTCGCCGGGGCCGACGACGTTGCGGAAGACCCGGCCGACCTGGGCGATGCCGAACGGCGGCTTCTTGCGGGCGGCGATCATCACGTTGGCGAAGTTCACGAAGGTGCCCGGTGCCGCCTCCGGCCGCAGGTAGTACCGGTCCGGTGGTGGCCCCGGACGGTCCGGCGAGACCTCGATCAGGCCGCTGACCTGCTGCGGGTCGGTGAGGCTGCCCCGGCTGCCGCAGCTCGGACAGGCGAGCTCGGCGAGTGCGGCAGCCGGCTGTTCCCGGCGTACGGTGAACGCCTCGACGATCCGGTCCAGCGGTTGGGTGAGGTCGCAGGCCCGGCACCGGACCCGGGTCTGGGTGTAGGCGTCGAGCAGGCCGGACGCAGTGAACACCGGCCTCGCCTGGATGACCGCCGCGTCGAGGCCGACGACGTCGTCGCGGTGCTGCACCACCGTGCGCCACCACTGCCGGCGGACATGCTCCTTGAGCTCCACGCCGAGTGGCCCGTAGTCCCAGGCGACCGGTTGGCCGCCGTAGACCTCACCAGACGGGAACGCGAAACCACGCCGGTGGGCGAGACTGGCCACGGCGTCGATGCGGTCGGCTGGCATGCGCTGCTCCTACACCGGCTGGCGGCCGGCGGGGATGTGCGGACGGGCTGATTTGGCAGATGTTCGGAGGCTACCCCTCGACGCCGCAGACCTCTAGCTCACCGGTGCCGGTGTCCTGGTTGAGCGACACCCGCAGGGTGTCCTCGCCGCCTTGGGCGTAGTCGACCTCCACCGGTACGACGATCCGGCTGGTGACCGAGACCTGACCGACCTCGTAGGCGGTGATCTCCGGCTCCGTGGCGAGTCGTCGGGCGAATTCGCTGGCCGATTCACGGCTCTGCGCCTCGGCGCAGAGCATGTCGTACGCGGCGCCGAAGTCCTGCTGACTCACCGCTTCGAAGTAGTCGCCGACCGCGATCCGGGCCTGTTCGTCGATCGCTTCGGCGCCGGTGACGATCAGTCCGACCAATGCGACGGTGCCACCACCGCAGCACAGAAGCAGCGCGAGTGCCGCGACGCCCAGCCCGATCCAGACCCGCGCGGTGCGGCCTTCGGCCGGCGGAGCGGCGAACGGCGGCGCGGCCCCGGGGCCGGCCGGCACCGGGGTCACCGGACCAGGCACCGTAGTCGCCGGGCCGGGCACCGGGGTCACCGAGCCAGCAGCCGGCGTGGCGTCCGGTGCGGCCTCAGACTGTCCGGTCGCGGCAGGCTGCGGCGGCGGCTGGCGGTCCGGCGGAGCCCACGGCGAGGGTGCCTGCCACGGGGACGCCTCGTCGGGCACGGCGGACGGCGGGCGCGGTTGCGCCGGTCCGGGATCGGTCATGGGGCAAAGGGTAGTGCCCGCCGGCTCACCGTTCCGGCTCCGCCGCCCGGTCACTGGTGTGGGCTGCGGGTTCTTCTCCGGGCCCGGCGGTGACCAGTTCCTCGTACGCGGACGGCTCGTCGAGCGATTCGGCGAGCAGCGGCGTCGCGTCCACCTTCACCTCGAAGGAACCGAGCGCCCGCCGGTAGGTGCCCACTGACTCCCATTCGGTGACCAGGCACCAGCGGAGCGGGTCCTCCAGCGCGCGGGTCAGTGCGCCGCGCCGGTACCCCGGGCGGCCGGCCAGGGCACGCAACGCGGCCCGGGCGCGATCGACGAAGCCGGGCGTGTCCGCCTCCGGCACGGCGAACCGGTTGACCACCAGCACGTCGAGTCCCCTCCTGACTAGAGTCGGTCGGATGCAGCCTACGCAACCGTCGCCGCCGGTCCGCCCCGGGCGGATCAGCCCGACCGGGGCGTTTCTCACCGCCCTGGCGCTCGTCCTGGTCGGGCTCTTCGCACCGGGCATCGTCGGCGCGGCGGCGCTGCTGCTGTTGGCCGCCGGGCTGGTCTGGTTGCTACGTAGCAGCTGGCCGGCGGTGCCGGCGGCTGGACGAATGTTCCGCCTGGTGGCGCTCACCCTGCTCGTGGCGGTCGCCCTCGCCAAGATCTTCTAGCCCTGCTCAGACCGCTCGTCCAGGCGGCAGCGAATCATGCAACCATGCGTTTTTGACAATCATTATCGTCGCCACGGACAGTTGCCTGATGCACAGCCACCTCTTCCGTCGTACCGTCGCCACCACCGCAGGTGCCCTGCTGGCCCTGGGCAGCACCGCCGCCTGCGCCCAGGACGGCGGCGACGGGTCCGCCGGCGACACCACGGTCGGCGTGGTAGCCGCCTTCTACCCCTTGCAGTTTTTGGCCGAACGGATCGGCGGCGACGCCGTCACGGTTACCGGTCTCGCGCCCCCCGGAGCGGAGCCGCACGACCTGGAGCTCAGCCCTCGGCAGGTCGGCGAGGTCAGCGACGCGGACCTGGTCGTCTACCTGAGTAACTTCCAGCCCGCCGTCGATGCCGCGGTCGAGCAGGAGGCCGGTGACCACGCATTCGACGTGGTGGAGGTCGAGCCGCTGCTGGACGCCACCGACGGTGGTCACAGCCACGACCACGGCGACGAAGACGAGCACGCCGACGACGAGGCGGACCACGCCGACGAAGACGAGCACGCCGACGACGACGAGCACGCCGACGACGAGGCGGACCACGCCGACGAGGCGGACGACCACGCCGAGGAGACCGGCGCGAAGGACCCGCACCTGTGGCTGGACCCCACCCGGTTCGCCACCGTCGGTGACGCGCTGGCCGAGCGTCTCGCCGCCGTCGACCCGGACCACGCCGCCGACTACACCGAGCGTGCCGCCGCGCTGCGCACCGAGTTGGAGGCCCTGGACGCCGAGTACGCCGAGCGGCTGGCCGACTGCGAGCGCCGGGAGATCATCACCAGTCATGCCGCCTTCGGCTACCTGGCAGCCCGCTACCAGCTCGACCAGATCGGGATCACCGGGTTGAGCCCGGAGGACGAGCCGACCCCGCAGCGCCTCGCCGAGGTGATCGAGGAGGCCCGGGAGCACCAGGCGACGACGATCTTCTTCGAGACGCTGGTCAGCCCGAGCGTCGCCGAGACCATCGCCGACGAGACCGGTGCCGAGACTGCAGTGCTCGATCCGATCGAGGGACTGCAGCCAGACGCCGACGGAGACTATTTTTCGGTGATGCACAACAATCTTAACAATCTGACCGCCGCCCTGGGATGTTCGTGACCACCAGCGTCGTCCAGGTATCGCGCGGAGCGGTCGGCTACGACAACCGCACCGTCCTGCGCTCCGTCGACCTCACCGTGACCAGCGGTGAGGTCGTCGCGCTGCTGGGCGCCAACGGTTCCGGCAAGTCGACCCTGATCCGCGCGGCACTCGGGCTGGTGCCGCTGCGCAGCGGCTCGGTGCACCTGTTCGGGGTGCCGGCGACGCGGTTCCGGCAGTGGCACCGGATCGGCTACGTCCCACAACGGCTCGGTGCCGGCAGCGGCGTACCGGCCACCGTCGGCGAGGTGGTCGCCTCCGGTCGGCTGGCCCGTCGCGGCGTACTGCGACCGCCCGGTGCCGCCGACCGGACGGCCGTCGCCGCGGCGCTGAGCGCCGTCGGCCTCGCCGACCGGTCCCGGGATCCGGTGGCCACGCTCTCTGGCGGTCAGCAGCAACGGACGCTGATCGCCCGCGCGCTGGCCGGCGAACCGGAACTGCTGGTGCTCGACGAACCCACCGCCGGGGTCGACGCGGCCAGCCAGGAGGCGTTTGCCCGGGCACTCGGCGCGTTCGTGGCCGGCAACGGTACGGTGCTCCTCGTCGCCCACGAGCTCGGTCCGCTGCAGCCGCTGATCGACCGGGCCGTGGTGCTGCACCACGGCGAGGTGGTGCATGACGGCGCGGTGCCTGCGCCGGCCGGCCACCACGCGGACCCCGGACACGACCACGTCCACCCGCACGCCGCGGTGGAGCCGGCCCAGATGTGGACCACATGAGCATCTTCCAGTACGAGTTCATGATCCGGGCCCTGATCGGGGCCCTGGTCATCGGCCTGGCCGCCCCGGCCCTCGGCATCTACCTGGTGCAGCGTCGGATGTCGCTGATCGGCGACGGCGTCGGCCACGTGGCGCTGACCGGCGTCGGCGTCGGTCTGCTGCTGGACCGCTCCCCGGTGCTCACCGCCGTAATCGCCGCCGCAGTCGGCGCGGTCGCCATCGAGCTGCTGCGCGAACGCGGGCGTACCTCCGGCGACATGGCGTTGGCCCTGCTCTTCTACGGCGGCATCGCCGGCGGGGTGATGCTGGTCGGGCTGGCCGGCGACCGCAGCAACGCCAACCTGATGGCGTACCTCTTCGGCTCGCTCACCACCGCCTCGGTCGAGGACCTGTGGGTGATCGTGGTGCTGGCCGCAGTCGTGCTGACCGCGATGCTGCTGCTGCGGCCGGCGCTGTTCGCCATCTGTCACGACGAGGAGTACGCCCGGGTCTCCGGCCTGCCGGTGCGCACCCTCAACCTGCTGATCGCGGTGACCACCGCGGTGACCGTCACCATCGCCATGAGGGCGGTCGGCCTGCTGCTGGTCAGCGCGCTGATGGTGGTCCCGGTGGCGACCGCCCAGCAGATCACCCGGGGTTTCCGCAGCACCATGGCGATGGCGATGATCATCGGTACGGCCTCCGCCGGCGGCGGGGTGTGGCTGGCCGGAACCGCCGACACCGCGATGGGCGCGACCATCGTGATCCTGGCGATCGCTGCCTTCGCGGCCACCGCCGTCGGCGCCGGGACGTGGCGGCTGCTGCGCCGCCGCGCCGGCACGCTGGCCGTCCACCGCCGGCAGCCCCGCGAGGTCGAACCGCCCGAGGTGGTCCTGGACCGTCCCGCCGAGATGGTCCCGGATCGTCCCGTCTGACCTGGTACAGACCCGGCAACGAGCACCGCTGAGCCGCCTGCCTGCCGATCCGCCTCCGGTATTGGTTACCGTTGCGGGGTGACGATGGCCAACGGCTACGACGGGTACGAGAGCGCCAGCGAGTTGCTGCGCGCACTCTCGGCCCCGCTGCGGGTGGCCATCGTGACCGAGCTCGCCCAGGGCGAACGGTGTGTCCACGAACTCGTGCAGAAGCTCGGCGCGCCGCAACCGCTGGTGTCCCAGCATCTGCGGGTGCTGCGGGGCGCAGGCGTGGTGCACGGCTCCCGGCGAGGCCGGGAGATCGCTTACGCGCTGGTCGACGAACACGTCGCGCATATCGTCGCGGACGCTGTCAGTCATGCCCGGGAGGTCCGGTGAGCAGCCGCCGGCACCGGCCCGGTCAGAACACGTCCCGGAGGCCTTGATGAGGACTGGAGACACCACGCCCGGCACCGCAGAGCCCTCGGCGGTGCGCAACACCCGGCAACGCAGCGCGGTCAGCGCCATCCTCGACGAGCTCGCCGGCTTCCACAGCGCCCAGGAGCTGCACGCCATGCTGCGTCAGCGGGGCGACCGGGTCGGTCTGACCACGGTCTACCGGACGTTGCAGGGGCTGGCCGACTCCGGCGAGGTCGACGTGATGCGTCCACCTGGCGGCGAGCACCTGTACCGGCGGTGCAGCCAGGGCCACCACCATCATCTGGTCTGCCGCTCGTGCGGCAGCGCGGTCGAGGTGGCCGGGCCGGCGGTGGAAAGCTGGGCGGAACGGATCGCGGCGCAGCACGGCTACGTCGGAGTCAGCCATACGATGGAGATCTTCGGGACCTGCCCGAAATGCGCCGCCCGGCGTACCCCGAAGACGTGACCGCGTATACGCGGTTCCGGTCCTCGTACGGCACGCTGTGCGTATGCAGATCTACGCCGACCGTTTTCCGCGCGCCGGCCGGCAACTCGCCACCGACCTGATCGTCGTCGTCTGGGTCTACCTGTGGATCCGTGCCGCCAGCTGGCTGCATGACCGGGTCGGTGAGCTGGCCGACGCTGGTCGGACATTAGAGAACGCCGGCACCGGGCTGGCCGACAACCTCGCCGACGTCGGCAGCCGGGTCGGCCGGGTGCCACTGGTCGGCGACGAGCTGACCGGGCCGTTCGAGCAGGCCGCCGGGGCGGCCCGTTCGGTCGCCGCCGCCGGGCAGGAGCAGCAGGACCTGGTCGGTGAGCTGGCCCTGGTGCTGGCCGCCACGATGCTGGTCTTTCCGCTGGGTCTGGTGCTGTTCGGCTGGTTGCCGTTGCGGGTGCGCTGGATCCGGCGGGCGAGCGCGGCGGCCCGACTGCGCGGCGTACCGGCCGGGTCGGATCTGCTGGCGTTGCGGGCGCTGACCACCCGCCCGCTCGGCACCATCGCCGCGCTCGGACCGGACGTCGCCGCTGGGTGGCGGCGGGGCGACCCGGCGGTCACCGACGCGTTGGCGGAGTTGGAGCTGCGGGCGTTGGGCCTACGTGGCCGACGCTGACCGGCCGCCGCGCCCGGCACCACCGTCGCTGTCCTCGTCCTCGTCGTCCTCGTCCTCATCGTCGCCGTCCAGCCAGCCACGGTGCACGAAGGGCAGGGCCGCCCAGAAGATCAGGAACCACACCCCGGTGAGGCCGCTGAGCACGAAGGCGACCGGTCGGGGCAGGATGAAGTCGGTGACCAGCAGCACCGAGCTGACCATGGCGACCAGCATCAGGCTGAGACCGCCGCTGGCCATCCGGTGGGCGAACCGGACCAGCTCCGGCTTGCGGCCACGCCGGAAGAGCGCCCGGTGGAACGCCACCGGCGAAATGATCAACGCGGCGGCGGCCGCCGCCGCCAGCAGCGCCACCACGTACACGTCCCGTTGGAACCCGTTCGTGTCGGGGAAACCGCTGCTGAACGGCAGGGTCAGCAGGAACGCGAAGAGGATTTGCACCCCGGTCTGGGCGACCCTCAGCTCCTGCAAAAGATCGGAAAAGTTGCGCTGCCAGCGTTCCTTCTCAGTCTCCCGGTCCACGTCCGCTCGTCCTCCTGCCGAACCGCCCACGCTCGAACGGCGATCGGCAATGTGCCCCGGACCCCGCAGCGGGAAACCTCTACTCGTACTGCTGCCGGGGGGCGTCGATCTGCTGCCATGACTCGACCGCCAGATAGGGGATGCTGGCCCCGTTCACCGGGTCGGTGCCGATCCGGTCGCTGTACCGACCGACCACCTCGATCCAGGTGTCCGCCGGCAGCCCGGTCGGAGCGCTGCCGTCCATCCCGACCTTGATCGGCCGGCCGTCGGCGGCGCAGCAGGACAGTACGATCCGGGCCAACATCGGCTCACCGTCCGGGCCGTCGGTGACAAAGCCGGTGAGCCGTACGTTGCGCCCGTCCAGCGACCGGCCCTCGTCGAAGATCGCCCGGGAGGCGTAGTCGAGCACGCTGATCTCTGCCGGATCGCCGTCCGGCAACGGCGGATAGTCCGACGATGCCTGCTCGCTGCTCAACGCGGTGCCGGCCTGCGCGACGGCGTACGAACCCAGCGCCGGCGGGGCGACCAGCAGCAGCCCGAGCACCGGCAGGATCAGCAGCCAGCCCACCCTCGGCTCGTGATGGGCGTGGCCATGCCCGTCGTCGGCGGCGTCGCCGGGCCCGGAATGCGCATCGTGCCCGGAATGCGCAACGACGGCGGGCGCCGGTGTCGACCGACGCCGCAGGTCGTGCCAGAGCGTCATGACCGCTGCGGCGATCAGCAGCAGGCCGGCGACGATCAGGAACGGCTGCAGCGCCTCCTTGACGTACCGCAGGTACATGTCGGTGACGCTGGCCCGGACCACCGCGCCACCGAGCAGCAGCAGCACCACACCTTGAGCCTGTTTGTTCACAGCAGCACCGTCCCCACCGCGACCGCCACCACGATGGCGATCAGGAATGTCGCCGGAGCGAACCGGTACGCGAATCTGCGCCCGAACGTGCCGGCCTGCATCGAGACAAGTTTCAGGTCGACCATCGGGCCGACGACCAGGAAGACCAGCCGTGACGTGAGCGAGAACTGCGACAACGAGGCCGCGACGAAGGCGTCCGCCTCGGAGCAGATCGACAACAGCACGGCGAGTGCGGCGAGCGCCAGGATGGACAGCACCGGATTGTCGGCGAGGGTCTGCAACCAGCGCTCCGGCACCAGCACGTTGATACTGGCGGCGGCCATCGCGCCGATCACCAGGAAACCGCCGGCGTGCATGATGTCGTGCCGGACCGCCGCCCAGAACGCCCGCGCCCGGGACAGGTCGTCCAGGTCGGGGCGGTGCGGCAGGCGGATCCAGTCGGTGCGACCCAGCCGCAGCCACAGCCAGCCCATCACGACCGCGACGAGCAGGCTGGCGACACCCCGGCCGACGACCATCTCGGGGTTGTTCGGGAAGGCGACCGCCGTGGCCACCAGCACGATCGGGTTGATCGCCGGGGCGGCGAGCAGGAAGGCCAACGCGGCGGCCGGCGCGACGCCCCGCCGGATCAGCGACCCGGCGATCGGCACCGAACCGCACTCGCAGCCGGGCAACACCACCCCGGCGGCGCTGGCCACCGGCACCGCCAGCGCCGGGTGTTTCGGCAGCGCCTTCGCCCAGAACGACCTGGGTACGAAGACCGCGATCACCGCGGAGAGCACCACCCCGAAGACCAGGAACGGCATCGCCTGGACCATCACCGACACGAAGACCGTGGTCCAGGTCTGCAGCCGGGGGTCGGAGATCAGGTTGGCCAACGGCTCGCGGAAGATCACCAGCCCGATCAGCAGGAAGGCGAGCACCTCCACCGAGCCGACCCGGCCACCGAACGGCCGGCGTCGGGGTGGCCGCGGGCCATCGGGCGGTCCGGCGGCGCCGCCGGACCCGGGCAGGTCGTCGTCGGCCGGCGCGGCCCAGTCGATGTCGTCGCCTGGGCGCGTCCGACGCGTCGCGGTGCGATCGGCAGCGGTCACGGCGGGCTGGTCCCCTCGCTGGTCTGAAGGCGGGCAGTTCACGATAACCCGCGCAGGGGTGCCCGCCACCACACCGGGACTCGACCACTGTCGGTGCGGTGCCACCGGTGCTAGCGTCAGTGGCACAACCTGATGTCCCACAGGGGAGCGCACACAGCGCTGAGAGTGCGGGGAGTCCCGCAGACCCTCGAACCTGATCTGGGTAATGCCAGCGCAGGGAGTTGGAGCGACGTATGACGCAGCAATCTATGCCCGCCGACCGTAGCTGGCGGACCGTCGACATCGTGGTCGCCTCGGTGATCGCGGTCGCGTTCGGGGTGGTCTTCTGGCTGTGGGGACTGATCTGGACCGCCACCGAGGCCGCGTTCACCTTCTTCCCGCCCGCTCAGGCAGTGCTGTACGGGGTGTGGCTGGTGCCGGCTGTGCTCGGCGCGCTGGTGATCCGCAAGCCGGGGGCCGCGCTGTTCTGCGAGCTGGTCGCAGCGGTCGTCTCGGCGGCGTTGGGCAGCCAGTGGGGTGCCGTGGTGATCGTGCAGGGGCTGGCCCAGGGGGTCGGTGCCGAGCTGGTGTTCCTGGCGGTGGCGTACCGCTCGTTCCGGCTGCCGGTGGCGCTGACCGCCGGGGCCACCGCCGGGCTCGGCGCGGCGATCTTCGACCAGATCCGCTACTACGCGCCGTACGACCTGGTCAGTTTCCGGATTCCGATCTTCATCGTCACTGTGGTCAGCGCGATCGTGCTGGCCGGTGCCGGCAGCGTGGCGCTGACCCGGGCACTGGCCCGCACCGGGGTGCTCGACCGGTTCCCCGCCGGCCGCGACCGCACCACGGTGTGACCCGGCCAGGGCCGGCCGGGTCGTGAGCCGGCTGGAGCTGCGCGGGTTCGGCTGGCGGCACGCCGGCCGCCGGGCCTGGGCGGTCCGTGACGTCGAGCTGAGCGTCGACGCCGGCGAACGGGTCCTACTGCTCGGGCCGTCGGGGGCCGGCAAGAGCACGCTGCTGGCGGCGATCGCCGGGTTGCTGCCGGCCGACTCGGGCGAGCAGGCCGGCACCGTCACCGTCGACGGGCTCGACCCGCGCAAGGCCCGCGAGCGGGTCGGCATCGTCTTCCAGGACCCGCAGAGCCAGCTGGTCATGGCGCGCAGCGGCGACGACGTGGCGTTCGGGCTGGAGAACCGGGGGGTGCCGGCCGAGCAGATCTGGCCACGGGTGGACGCCGCGCTGGCGCGGGTCGGTTTCCGCTACGGCCGGGACCGGCCGACTGCCGCGCTGTCCGGCGGCGAGCAGCAGCGGCTGGCCCTGGCCGGGGCGCTCGCCCTGCGGCCGGGTCTGCTGCTGCTGGACGAACCGACCGCGAACCTCGACCCGGCCGGCGCCGACCTGGTCCGCGACGCCGTCGCCGGGGCGCTCGACGGGGACCGGGACACCACGCTGGTGATCGTCGAGCACCGGGTGGCGCAGGCGCTGCCGCTGGTCGACCGGGTGGTGGTGCTGTCCGCCGGTGGCGGCGTGCGGGCCGACGGCAAGCCGGACGAGATCTTCGACCGGTACGGCGGGCAACTGGCCGCCGACGGTGTCTGGGTGCCGGACCAGCCGTTGCCGCAGCGCGGTGGTTCCGCCGCCCCGGCCGGTGAGCCGCTGCTGATCGCCGACCGGGTCGGGCTGGTGCCCCGGCTCGCCCCGCTCGCCGACGAGGTGCCGGTACGCGGCGGCGAGGCACTGGCCGTGCTGGGGCCCAACGGCGCCGGCAAGACCACGCTGGCCCTGCTGCTCGGCGGGCTGGTCGCGGCCACCGACGGAGCGGTCCGGGCCACCGCCGCGTTGACCGGCGACGGCCGGGTCGGCCCGGTCCCGCACCGGTGGCGGGCACCGGAGCTGGTCCGCCGGGTCGGCAACGTGTTCCAGAACCCGGAGCACCAGTTCGTTGCCACCACGGTGGCCGACGAGCTGGCCCTCGGCCCGCGCCGCTGCGGGCTGGCGGAGTCGGCCGTCGCGCCGGTGGTCGACGAGTTGCTGCACCGGCTGCGGCTGGACCGGTTGGCGGCTGCCAACCCGTACACCCTGTCCGGTGGTGAGGCGCGGCGGCTGAGTGTGGCGACCGCCCTGGCCACCGCGCCCCGCCTGCTGGTGCTCGACGAGCCGACGTTCGGCCAGGACCGGCGCACCTGGCTCGAACTGGTCGCGCTGCTCGGTGAGCTGCGCGACGCCGGGCACGGGATCGTGACGGTGACCCACGACGTCGACCTCGTCGCCGCCCTCGCCGACCGGCGGTTGACCCTGTGAGCCGGCCGGCGGCTGACCCTGTGATCGGCGAACCGGACGGCACCAAGAAGACGGCGCCGCTGGCCCGCCGCAACCCGGTGGCGAAGCTCGCCGCCGCGCTGGTCTTCTCGGTGCTGCTGCTGGCCACCCTGGACCCGCTGGCGCCGGCCGTCGCGATCGCCGTCGAGCTCGCCGTGGTCCCGCTGTTCGGGCTGGGCTACCGTGCCCTGCTGCGCCGAATGGCGCCGCTGCTGCTGAGCGCCGCCGGTGTGCTGGTCACCCTGACGCTGTTCGCCGCCGAACGGACCGGCCCGGTGCTGCTCGCCGCCGGCCCGGTGCTGGTCACCAGCGGCGTACTGGTCACCGCACTCGGGCTGGCGTTGCGCCTGCTGGCCGTGGCGCTGCCCGGGGTGCTGGTCTTCGCCACCACCGACCCGACCGACCTGGCCGACGCCCTGGTGCAGAACGTCAAGGCCCCGCCCCGGTTCGCGATCGGGGCGCTCGCCGCGTTCCGGCTGGTGCCGATGCTGGCCGCCGAGTGGCAGCTGCTGGCGATGGCCCGCCGGGCCCGGGGCATCGACGCGGGCCGCAACCCGGTGCGCCGGCTCCGGTTGTTCGCGGCGACCGCCTTCGGGCTGCTGGTCCTGGCGATCCGCCGGGGCACCCGGCTGGCCACCGCGATGGACGCCCGGGGGTTCGACGCCGGCATCCCCCGGACCAGCGCCCGGCGGCAACGGTTCGGGGCGGCCGACGCGGCTCTGGTCGCCGGTGCCGCGATCGCAGCCGGAGGGTCGCTGGCGGTCAGTCTCGCCGCCGGGGTCTTCCGCCCGGTGATCGGCTGATCCTGGCCCGGCCACCCCCCGGCACAAAGATCAGCAGGTCACGCCAGATGCCACAGATGCATACATGGCAACACCTTCACGACACGTGCGCCGCAACGACGGCAGCACGTCGCCTGCTGTTTCCCCACCTCCACGAGATTGACCGCGACAAAGTTGATCTGGGAGGCGGAACAGGGATGGGACACCACCACCACCATCACCACCACGACCACGCGGCGACCGGTGCCGACGTACCGGCACCACTCGACCTGTCGGTGCCGGACGCCGAACTGTCGCCGACCGAGGCGTCCCGGCGTACCTTCCTGCGTAACGCCGGGTTGCTCGGTGCCGGCGCGGCCGCGTCGTCGGTGCTGGCCGGCGGACACGCCGCGCACGCCGCACCGGCCAACGACCACAACGGCGGCGGCACCGGCGGCGGCCAGGCCAACGACGGCGAGTTCGTCTGGCTGGCCGGCGACCACCACATCCACACCCAGTACAGCTCGGACGCCATGTACCGGGTGGTCGACCAGGCCAAGCACGCCCGCGCGTACGGTCTGGACTGGATCGTCATCACCGACCACGGCAACGCCACCCACTCCCGCATCGGGGTGGAGAAGGTCAACCCGGACATCGTCGAAACCCGCAAGGAAATCAAGGACCTGCTGATCTACCAGGGCCTGGAGTGGAACATCCCGTCCGCCGAGCACGGCACGGTCTTCGTCCAGCCGGGGCCGAACGAGGTCGCCGTACTCAAGCAGTTCGAGACCGACTACGACGGCTCGGTGAACGGCACCAGCAACCCGAGCCCGGAGAACGAGGCGCTCGCCATCGCCGGCATCAAGTTCCTCGGTGACGAGGTCCGTCGGCGCCGTATCGGCGGTGCGCTGTTCCTGGCCAACCACCCGTCCCGGCGGGGCGTCGACTCGCCGCACGAGGTGCGGGCCTGGCGCGACGCCGACCCGACCGTGGCGGTCGGCATGGAGGGCGCCCCCGGTCACCAGGCGTCCAGCCTGCCGGCGCCGAACGGCCCGGGTCGCGGTCGCGGCTACTACGAGGGCAGCCCGTCGGCGGCGTCGTTCCCCGGCTACCCGTTGGAGAGCTACCGCACCTGGGGCGGGTTCGACTGGATGACCTCCACCGTGGGCGGGCTGTGGGACAGCCTGCTCGCCGAGGGCAAGCCGTGGTGGATCAGCGCCAACTCCGACTCGCACATCAACTACCTGGGTACGTCGATGCGCGGGCCGGACAGCGACTTCAACGCCAACGGCAAGTACAACGACCCGGTGTACGGGCCGCTGATCACCACCGCCGGTGACTTCTGGCCGGGCCAGTACAGCCGTACCCACGTCGGCGCGCAGGCGTTCGGCTACCGCGCGGTGATGGACGCCATCCGGGCCGGCCGGGTCTGGGTGGACCACGGCGGTCTGATTCGGGGCCTGGACATGCGGGTCCGCCGGCTCAACGACCAGCGGCCGGGTGCCGGTGCCACGCTCGGCGGCACGCTGAAGATCAAGAGTGGTACGTCGGTCGTGGTGACCCTCGACATCGACTTGGCGACCGTGCCGAACTGGGCGCAGTTCGTGCCAAAGCTGGCTCGGGTGGACCTGATCGTCGGCGACGTCACCGGACCGGTCACCGACCAGGACGCCTTCACCGCCCCGACCACCCGGGTCGCCGCCTCGTTCGAGGTGCAGCCGGGCCGCAAGCGGGTGTCGTTCAGCTACCCGCTGGGCCGGGTGGACCGACCGATGTACGTCCGGGTCCGCGGCACCGACGGCAACCGCAGCGCGCCCGGTCTGATGGGTGCGGCGGTCGACCCGCACGGCCCGGCGATGGACGTGCTCGGCGACGCCGACCCGTGGCTGGACCTGTGGTTCTACGGCAACCCGATCTGGGTCCTGCCATCCTGACCGCCACCGCCGTGACAGTCATCGGAATCAGCCTGGGGCACGCCGACGACGCTGCCGCCGAACACTGGCTGCACGACGTCGTCGGCGTGGCCGACCTGCCCGACCTCGTCGCCTGCACCCATCTGGTGCGGACGCCGAGGCCGCACGTGGCGATCAGTCTGGCCGCCCCCGACGGGCTGCCCGATCTGCCCGCCACCCCGGCCGATCTGGTCCCGGCGGCGGAGCTCGCCGCCGACGAACACCGGGCCGGCCGGTCCGGGCGGGCAGTGCGCTACCCCGGGGTCGACCGTCTGGTCGGCACACTCACCGTCGCGGAGCTGCTCGAACTCAGCGCGATCGAGCAGGTCATCATGCTCGGCGGCGCGGTTCCGGAGCCGGAGACGCCGGTGCAGACCCGGGACTTCGTCCGGCCGCAGTGGATCAACGGAGTGCTCACGTTGATCACCACTCCGGTCGGACCGGGGCGGATCGGGCCGTTCGAGCTGCCCGACCCGACCCCATGCTGCGCCGACAAACACTGACCATTCGCCTCACCTGTTTAGCCTCGCCTAGTTAGCCTCCGGCGCTGGTCACCTCCTGTGGCCAGCGCCGGAGGCAGTCACATGCTCAACGGCCTTCCGCTGCCGCAGCCGCGAGGTGAGGCTGACGCACGTCATCTCGCGTTTTGAGGTGCGCCAGCCTCACCTCGCGGGCGGTGGGGTGGTGGTCAGCTCGCCGCACCGAGGGCACCAGCGGCTCTTCACTCGGAATGAGAACAGCCCGGCGAGGAAACCGAGCAACGCGGCGCTCGTCAACGCGCAGATGTCCATGATCCTCATTGACTTCTCTACGAGTGGGGATGGTCGACGCCGTTGAGTGGCTGCCGGCGTTGCACCACGCCGGAGCGGATCAGGGCACTCTTGTAGACGCCGATCGCGGCCATCCGCCCGTCCCGCCCGGCCGACGTGATCGTGGCGAGGATGCCGGCCACCGGGGAATCGGCGTCGTCCAGGCCGTACCGGATGTCGGAGACCCGGACCGTCATCGACCGGTCGCCGAACACCCAGTCGGCCTTGCCGAGATGCAGCGTGTCACCGACCCGCAGGAGTTCCCCGTTGGCCATCAGTCGTCCCGCCCGTCGTGGACGTATCCGTCTGGCCAGAGTCCGGCGTACTGCAACACCGCCCGCACCCGACGCGCCTTGACCTGATCCCACCGGTCCAACACCGCCAACGCGTTGGTGAACGGCGGGCAGAACGCCGCCACGTCACACACCCGACACTCAGCCAACCGGCTCGGCATGTGCTCGGTGACCGTCGCCCGCGCACGGTCCAACACGTCGACGTCCGGCCGGTTCCGCATGTCTGCCGCCACCTCGTCCAGCACCGCCCGTTCGGCGTCGAGAGCTGGACGCCCGGCATCCGGCGCGGGTGCCACCGCACGCGCGGCCAGCAGCCGGAACCGTGGGTCCCGCCCGATGTCCGTCTGCCCCGGCGTCCGTCGCGGCAACGGCGGCCGGTCCGGCGTCGGACCCGCGTTGACCATGGGTTGTCGGGTCCGTTGATACCTGTTGTCGGGAACCTGGTTCCTGTTCACGGCTCTCTCCATCGCGGATCAAGGGCGTTTGAAGGATCTTTTGTGGACTCTTCCTGTGTGGAGGAGATGCCGGGACCTCTGCGTCAGGTAGCCTAGGGACGTTCACAAACGTCCCGGGAGTGATCAACCATGAACACAGCGCTGCACGTCGCGATGAGCCGAACCGGCATGACACCCGCGACCCTGGCCGGCAAGATCGGCGTCGACCCCAAGACCGTCGCCCGGTGGCTCGGCGGTCGCGTACCTCACCCCCGCCACCGCTCGCAGGTCGCTCAGGTGTTGAGAGAAGATGAAGACGTGATCTGGTCCGGCTTGGTCAAACGCGGATACTACCGGGAGATCCGCGCCGCGTGGCCGACGCGCTCAGCCGTCCCCCGGGAGCTGTGGAACGATCTCGTCCACCGCGCCACGTCCCGCATCTGGTGCGCCGGCTACACCTCGTACTTCCTCTGGACCGAGGTCCCCGGCATCACATCCACGCTGCGGAGCAAGGCCGCATCCGGGCTCGACCTGCGCTTCCTCCTCGGACGCAAAGACTCACCCGTCACCCGCGACCGTGAACGCATCGAGAACGCCGCCCTGTCGATCTCCACCCGCATCGACATCACCACCGCCGAACTGGCCAAGATCGAACCCACCCCACAGGTACGCCACACCGACCGCCACATCAGCCTGTCCGTCTGGATCTTCGACGACGAAGCCCTGGTCAGCACCCACCTCGCCGACCAACTCGGACACGCCTCCCCCACCCTGCACATCCGCCGCCGCGGACCCGGCGGACTCTTCGACCAGTACGCCAACCACGTCGAACACCTCTGGGAAACAGCCCACGCACCAGCACCGGCCCCATGACCGACCAGGGCTGGACCAGCAGCTCAGACCCGTACCTCGTCTCGCAGCAGCACGACGCATGGTCCGCCGAGGCCGCCACCCGGGGACACGTCGGCACCCAACAGCTCCTCGGCGTCGAGACCGTCGACGCAGACACACAGGTCAGACGCGCGCTCGGACTCGCCGCCGGCGAACGAGCCGTCGTCCGCCGCCGCCTCATCCTCGAAGACGACCGGCCCGTCGAACTCGCCGACTCCTACTACCCGGAGTCCATCGCCGCCGGCACCCCACTCGCCGGCAACCGCAAGATCAAAGGCGGCGCGGTACGGGTCCTTACCGACCTCGGACTCGCGCCCCGCCAGGTCACCGAACACGTCACCGCACGACGGCCGACCGACCACGAACAGCAACTCCTCGACATCCCCGCCGACGAACCACTCCTCGTCCTCACCCGCATCAGCCGCGCCGCCACCGGCCAACCCGTCGAGTACGCCGTCATGCACACCGTGACCAGCCGCTCCACCGGCCACACCTACCAAATGCAGGCCCCACCCGCATGACCAACCAACCCGACAACACTGCCGCCAACGACGTACGCGACCGCCAACGCCAGATCGCCGCCGACCTGCGCCGACAGATCCTCACCGGCGAGTTCACACCCGGCGACAAGGTGCCCTCCACAGCCCAACTCTGCCAGTGGTACGGCGTCTCCAACCTCGCCACCCAACGCGCACTCAACATCCTCAAGAAGCAAGGGTTCGTCCGTGGCGAGTCCGGCGTCGGCGTGTTCGTCACCGCCAACCAGCCGATCGCCGTCGAAGCGAACCACTACCCGGGCCGGCGAACCGATCGAAGTCACCGAGATGATCAAAGCCGCCCACCGGCGCAAGGCCAGATACCTCCTGCCCGGACCAGACAAAGCCTGATCTCACCGCCCTCCCGCGACACTTACCAGACCGCCACCGAGGTAGTGGAGTTGGCCACGGCGAACTCCGCTTGACGAACCGCAGCATGCGCACAACGGACAACTGCTCCCCCTTGCCGGAGACGACCGGGTACGCGACAATTTCCACATCGACCTGTCGTTAGGTATCCGGACGGAGGTGAGACAGCCACGCCGAGCCAGCAGCATCCGTTGAGGACAGACAACGCATCGATGTACGCAAGATTAGGTGCCGGAGTTGTGGTGAAATGTCGATTGCGGCAACCTCCGACACGCCCGGGATCCGGGGGAGGTTGGCGGAAAGATCCCAAACTGCCCCCGAGCTGCGAAAACCAGCCTCATAGAGATCATCTGAGCCACTACCAAGATCATGATCAACAGAAGGTTGCCCTCCAGGCCCCCCGTTTGCCCAGGTCAGACCGCCCGACATTTCGGACACGGTCCCCGAGCACACGAAAACCGCGCCGGATTGAAACATGTCACTCTTCCCCCGTGGTCCAGCTCTCCGTTCACTGTCCCCGAGCACACGAAAACCGCGCCGGATTGAAACCTTGCGGCCCGACAGGGACGGCTGCTGGAAGTGTGGTCCCCGAGCACACGAAAACCGCGCCGGATTGAAACCCAGCTTGCCAGTACCAGCACCAGCGAGATGATGCCGTCCCCGAGCACACGAAAACCGCGCCGGATTTAAACTGAGATTGAGTCGCGGAGCAGTACGGTTCTTCGGGTGTCACCGAAACCGGAACCATGGACACGAGTCCCAATGCCGTTAACTTAGTGTGGGGCGGTCTATGATCTCTGCTCGTGGCGAGGGCTGGTCAGGTCAAGGCGGGGTCGCGGGTTCGGTTGCCGGATCTGGTGGGGGTCGGGGTGTTGACGGCGGCGTTCCCGCCGGAGTCGGTGGATCTGGCGATCGAGGAGTGGGATGCGCGGGAGCAGCGGCATCGGCTGCTGCCGGCTCGGTTGATGGCGTACTACGTGATGGCGTGCGTGTTGTTTCTCGACAGCGCGTACGTGGAGGTGTGGAACAAGCTGCTGGGTGGGCTGTCGTGGGCCCGGCGGTACCGGATGCGGCGGCAGGTGGGGATGCAGCCGTCGGCGGCGGCGCTGGCCAAGGCCAGGGTGCGGTTGGGGCCGGAGGCGATGCAGGGGGTGTTGGCGACCTCGATGCGGCCGATGGTGACCGACGCGGCCGCGGCGCCGTGGGCGTACTTCCATGGGTTGCGGAAGCTGGCCGCCGACGGGTTCACCATGAACGTGGCTCGGACGCCGGAGAACGCGGCGCGTTTCGGGATGCCCTCGAACTCGGCCGGACCGGTGAGGTATCCGCAGGTCCGGGTGGTGGCGCTGGCCGAGGTCGGTACCCGCTGCCTGCAAGGCGCCGCCGTGGGCGTGCTGGCCACCGGGGAGCAGAACCTGGCCCGCACGTTGTGGCCACGGCTGGGAACCGGGGACGTGGTCGTGGCCGACCGTAACTTCCTGTCGTACGAGGACCTGACCGCGATCGTGGCCACCAACGCGCACGCGGTACTGCGAGTCAAGGCGGGGGTGGACCTGCCGGTGCTGCAGGTCCTGGCCGACGGCTCGTATGTGTCGAGGATCGCCGACCCGCAACAGGCACGACGGCTGCGCCGCCGCAAGACGAAGGTACCCCCTGAGCAGATCCCCGGCATCAGCGTCCGGGTGATCGAGTACACGGTGGAATCCGAGCCGGACGAGCACGGCAACCGTGAGGTCAGCGAACTGTTCTGCCTGGTCACCACCCTGCTCGACCCGGACGCCTACCCCCTGCGGGATTTCCCCGAGCTCTACCACGAGCGGTGGACCCTGGAGACCGCGATCGGTGACGTGGAGACCCGGCTGCGCGGCGGCGCCGAGGTCGTCCCGCGGTCCGGGCGCCCGGACCTGGTCTACCAGGAGGTCTACGCATTGCTCTGCGTCTACCAGGCCATCCGCGCGCTGATCGTCGCCGGTGCCGAACACGCCGACCTGGACCCCGACCGCATATCGTTCACCCGCACCGTGCAGGCAGCCGCGCGTCACGTCAGTGACGACGCGGCCTTTTCCCCCTGACGACCTGGCCGATCTGGTCGCCGACGTCATCTACGAGATCACCGACGAACGCAACCTCCTACCGGCCACGCCCCGCATCCGCAGCTTCGCCCGCCAACAACGCCAACCCGGACGCCGCTACCCCCGCCAGACAGACGACTACAAGAAACCCTTACCACCCCGCACCAAGATCAGGTTGTGGGTCCTGACCAGGCCAGACACGTTAAGTTGACGGTATTGACACGAGTCCGGCGTAGACCAAATCTCGGTCTGTGACGGTGCTGCCGCTATCCGGAGCGAAGGCCAGGCTTCCCGGAGTAGCCGACGAGATCGGCCGTACCCATGGCTGCGTTCACTTCACGCGCAACGGGCGCGAGTACATGGTGCTGATCTCGAATGAGGGCCTTTCAGTCGCTGGAGGCGACCTCGAACTGTTTCCTCCTGAACGGCCGGGGGGTGAGGGGACCGACTCCGCTGACCCCGTCACCCCACTCGGCTCGCGACCGTCAGCGACGGCCGGTGACGATGTACTGCAGTTTGAGTTCGTGGTCGGGTGCCACGCCGAACCGTTGATCGAGTTCGTAGATCGAGGTCAGCGGTGCGGCCGTGACATCGCGCAGACCGGCTCCATCCAGCACCGCCACGGTCTGGTCGATGGACTTCGCTGTGGCCAGCGGCAGCGCCGAGCGCACCGCGCTGTCGTAATGGTCGGCGAAGTTCTCCGAGGCGTTGTCCAGCCCATCGGGGAACCAGGTGCTGTCGACCACGGCGACCGTGCCGCCGGGGCGCAGCAGGCGTACCCAGTTGGCCACAGCGACCTGCGGCTCCCGCAGCGTCCACATCAGGTAGCGGCTGGTCACCGCGTCGAAGCTGGCCGCCGGGAAGTCCGGGGACACGGCGTCGCCGTACGCGATGACCGGGCCGCCGGGCATCGCGGCGGCGTGGTGCCGGGCCCGCTCCAGCATTCCCTTGGACAGGTCGATGCCGGTGACCCGGTGGCCGAGGCCGGCCAGCACGATGGCCGCCTGTCCGGTGCCGGTGCCGACGTCGAGCACGTCCAGCGGGGCCGGCGGCAGTGCCGCCGCCCAGACCTGTGACCAGGCCTGCTGGTCGGCGGCGAACCGCTCAGGGCGCTGCACGTACGCGTCGTACCCGGGTGCCCGGCCGGTCCAGTACGCGTTGATCCGGTCTTGTACGGCCGTCATGCCGCGGTCCTCTCCTCGGTCGCCTCGTGTGGGCGGAACAGCAGGTGGATGGCTCCGTCGAGGTCCAGCCGCCGGATGCCGATCCCGTAGACCGGTTCGAGCACCGCCGGGTCGAGCACCTCGTCCGTGCTGCCGGCGGCCGCCACCTGACCCTCGCCGAGCAGCACCAGGTCGTCGCAGTAGCGGGCGGCCAGGTTCAGGTCGTGCAGTACGACGATGGAGCAGGTGCCGAGGTCCCGCACCAGTTGCAGGACCTCGTGCTGGTAGCGGATGTCCAGGTGGTTGGTCGGCTCGTCGAGCAGCAGATGGGTGGCCTGCTGGGCGAGAGCTCGGGCGATCAGCACCCGTTGGCGTTCGCCGCCGGACAGCCCGGCGAACGCGCGGGCACCCAGGTGGGCGGCACCGACCCGGGCCAGGCATCGGGCCACGATCTCGCGGTCGGCCCGACTGGTCCGCTGGAACGTCGACAGGTGCGGACCCCGGCCCAGCAGCACCAGCTCGGCCACGGTCAGCGCGGTGTCCGCGCCGCCGGCCTCCTGCACCACCACGGCCAGCCGGCGGGCGACCTCCCGCGACGGCAGGCCGGTCAGCTCGTCGCCGTCCACCACGACCCGCCCGGCACCACCGCTGCGCCCGGCGCCACCGCTACTGCGCCCGGCACCGCCGCTGCGCAGGGCACCGTGGAGCAGGCGCAGCAGGGTGGTCTTGCCGCTGCCGTTCGGGCCGATCAGCCCGAGGACCCGGCCCGGTCGGGCGGTCACGCTGACCCCGTCGATCACCGGGTTGGCGCCGTAGCGCCAGGAGACCTCGGTCGCGGTGATCACGACTCGGCCTGGAAGTGCTGCACAATCCGTTCAAGTCCGTCGATGGACAGTGGGGTCGGCGGCTCGGTGAAGTTGAACAGCTGGGTCAGCACGTCGCCGTTGCGCACGGCGGCCAGGTTCTCCGCCCCGGGCAGCCCGGTCAGGCCCTGTTCGACGGCGGCCGGGTCGCCGTCGCTGTACAGCAGGACCAGCACGTCGGGGTCGCGGCCGAGCAGTTCCTCCACGGTGACTTCGAAGACCCGTTCCGGTACGTCGTCAAAGACGTTGCGGAACCCGGCCGCCTCCAGCTGCGGGTGCGCCATGCTGGCGGTGCCGTACGCGTAGGTGACACCGCCGCCGACGGTCGGGTACAGCACCGCGGCCGTACGGCCGGAGCCCGCCCCGGCCTGGGCCTGCACCTGCGCCATCCGCTCTTCCAGCGCGGTGACCGCCGCAGCCGCCTCGTCGGCCCGGTCGAACACCTCGCCGTACGTTCGCATCTGGGCGTAGATGTCGTCGAAGGTCGGCACCGCCGTGCTTCCCGGGCACATCGCCGGCTCCTCGAGCAGCGGGATGTCCACCGCCGACAGCGTGTCCCGGGACAGGTTGTCCACCTCGCCGAGCACCAGGTCCGGCTGTTGGCTGATCACCACTTCCTTGGAGATCTGCAGGTGGCCGCTGGTGTCGGTCTTGTCGGTCAGCAGCGGGACGCGGTCCAGCTCGGACAGGGTCGCCTCGTCGTAGTACTCCGCCGGGTACTGCCCGGCCCGGGCGGTGACCCGGTCCAGCACGCCGAGCGCGTGCAGGTACGGCACGGCCGCGCTCTTGAGCAGCACGACCCGCTCCGGCGCAGCGTCGAGGGTGACGTCGACGCCGCAGTTGGTGACGGTGACCGGGTAGCCGTCGGCGGCGTCCGGCGCGGGGTCGGCACCGGCCTCGCCGCATCCGGCGGCGAGCAGCACGGCGGCGGAGACCGCCGCGACGGCGGTGGTACGGCTTGTCCTCATGGTGCTCCTCGACTGTTCGGCAAACTCGGGGGCCCAGTTGGACCCGGTGCTCGGGCAGGCCCGGTGGTCACCCGGACGCGGCGTGCAGGCGGCGGATCAAAACCAGCAGGAAGGGTGCGCCCAGCAGCGCGGTGATGATCCCGATCGGGATCTCCTGGGGGGCCAGCAGGACCCGGGCCAGCACGTCGGCCCAGACCAGCAGGATCGCGCCGAGCAGGGCGGCCACCGGCACCACCCGTACGTGTGGCGCGCCGACGAGCCGCCGGGCCAGGTGGGGCACGACGAGGCCGACGAAGCCGATGCTGCCGGCGGCGGAGACCAGCACGCCGACGCTCAGCGAGACCAGCACCAGCAGGCGCAGTCGGAACCGGTCCGGTGACACGCCGAGGGTCTGCGCGGTCTCGTCGCCGATGGCGAGCACGTCCAGTCGCCGGCCGACGATTGTCAGGTACCCGGTCGTCCCGACCAGCACGACGGCGGCCACCGCCAGCAGCGCGTCCCAGCGGGCCAGCCCCAGCGACCCGAGCAGCCAGAACATCACCGACCGGGCACCCTCGGCCGACCCGGAGGCGAAGATCAGGAAACTGGTGGTGGCGTACAGCGCGTAGCCGACGGCGACTCCGGACAGCAGCAACCGGATCGAGGTGACCCGGCCGCCGCTACGGGCGATCAGGAAGACCAGCAGCGACGCGGCGAGGGCGCCGATGAAAGCGCTGGTGGACAGGGCGTACTGGCCGAAGCCGGCACCGGCCCCGAACAGGATCGCCGCCGCCGCGCCGCTGGACGCTCCGGAGTTGATGCCCAGCAGGTACGGGTCGGCGAGCACGTTGCGGACCATCGCCTGCAACGCCACTCCGCACACCGCCAGCCCGGCACCGACGAGCATGCCGAGCAGCACCCGGGGCAGCCGGACCTGCCAGACGATGGCCTGCTCCGGAAGGCTCCAGGTCGCCTCAACGGGCAGTCCGACGAGTTGGTTGCCGATGATGGCGGCGACGGTCGTCGGGGCGATCCCGATGGCACCGGAGCCGACCGCCACAACGGCGGTGGCCACCAGCCCGACGGTCAGCGCGACCAGCCAGATCCCGGTCCGGCGGCGCTGTGCGGCGACGCCGAGCAGGTCGCTGCGGGCTGCCGACAGGGTGGCCGCCGCCATCGCCCCACCCCCGTACGCCGATCTGTTGCTCTTGCAAAGTTATGGCAAAAGCTAGCAGCAAGATCAGCGGATCCGGAAGGCGGTGAGGCACTGTTCACCTCGGCGTCGGTCAGCTGCGCCGGAACTGGTAGTTGCGGCCCTTGCCGGCGCGCTGACCGCGACCGGCGAGCCGGTCCGGGCGGGCGCTCCTGGCCTGCGGGCCGGAGCCCGACGCGAGCGCGCGGGCAGCGCGCCGACCCTCGGCGGGCAGCGCGTCCTCAGGCAGCGCGACCTCGGGCAGATCGATCTCGGACAGAGCGACCTCGGGCAACGCGAGGTCACTCGGGGCGTTGTCGGGCACGGTGAACCGGGGCGTCGTCGTGTCTTGTTCTGGTCGTTGCGCCATGCGGGAAAGACCTCCTGGCTGCGAACCGCCACGCGAACCCGCGGCGGTGACGGGTGAGATGCGGGAGGCGGGCGCCGCAGTCACCGACGACGGTCCACGATGACGGGACCAGCCAGCCGGAGACGCCGTGACGCCCGCAGGGCCGACCGGCGGCGGGAACCCGCACGGCACGGATCGACGGCGACCGCCGAGCGGTCGCGGCACTGCGTTGAGAGGGCGTCAGAAGCGCATGACCGTCACGCTAACCGGTGCGCTCCCCCGGCGCACCCGGTTTTCCAGACAGCCCGGCGGCGCGCCGGGCCGGTACGCAGCTCAGCCCTGCGGGGCCACCGGGTTGGGCAGGGCGCCACCGAACCGGCGGTCCCGCTGCGCGTACAGCTCGCAGGCGTACCACAGGTGCCGCCGGTCGAAGTCGGGCCAGAGGGTGTCCAGGAAGACCAGCTCGGCGTAGGCCGACTGCCAGAGCATGAAGTTCGACGTCCGCTGCTCGCCGGACGGCCGCAGGAACAGGTCCACCTCGGGCACTTCCGGGTGGTAGAGGTAGCGGGCCAGCATCTTCTCGTTGACCCGGGCCGGGTCGACCTTGCCGGCCGCGACGTCCCGGGCGATCGCCGCCGCCGCGTCGGCGATCTCCGCCTGGCCGCCATAGTTGACGCAGAACTGCAGGGTGAGCGTGCTGTTGTGGCGGGACATCTCCTCGGCGGTCTGCAGCTCGGAGATCACGCTCTTCCACAGCCGGCCGGCCCGGCCGGACCACACCACCCGTACCCCCAGGTCGACCAGCTGGTCGCGGCGACGGCGGATGACGTCACGGTTGAAGCCCATCAGGAAGCGGACCTCGTCCGGCGAGCGGCGCCAGTTCTCCGTCGAGAAGGCGTACGCCGACAGGTACGGAATCCCCAGCTCGATCGCGCCTTCCACGGTGTCGAACAGCGAGAACTCCCCCTGCTCGTGCCCCTTGGTGCGGGGCAGACCACGGTCCTTGGCCCACCGGCCGTTGCCGTCCATCACGATCGCCACGTGGTCGGGCAGCGCCTGCTTCGGCAACGCCGGTGGCCGGGCCCCGGACGGGTGCGGAGTGGGTGCCACCGGCGGGCGCAGGCCCCTGCCCTTGGTCATGGTTGCGTCTCCTGGGAACGGTCGACCAGCGGCAGCGAGCGTAACCCGCGCTCCAGATGCCACTGCAGGTGCGCCGCCACCAGCCCGCTGCACTCCCGCCGGGTGGCCGGTTCCGACGTGTCCGCCACCTGCCAGTCGCCGGTGGCCAGGGCGGCCATCAGGTCGATGGTGGCCGGGGCCGGGTGGGCCGCGCCGGGTGGTCGGCAGTCCGGGCAGACACACCCCCCGGCCGGTACGGAGAACGCCCGGTGCCGGCCTTTGGTGCCGCACACCGCGCAGTCGCGCAGCGCCGGCGCCCAGCCGGCGAGGGCCATCCCGCGCAGCAGGTACGCGTCGAGCACCAGGGTGCCGGCGTGGTCGCCCTCGGCCAGTGCCCGCAGCGCGCCGAGGGTGAGCTGGAACAGCCGCAGCGACGGTTCCCGCTCCACCGGGGTGAGCCGCTCGGCGGTTTCGACGATCGCGCTGGCGGCCGTGTAGCGCGGGTAGTCGGCCAGGAACCGTTTGCCGTACAGGTGCAGCCCCTCGACCTGGCTGACCGTGTGCAGTGAGCTACCGGGCCCGTCCGGGTTCCCGGCGATCTGCAGGTCGACGTGGCCGAACGGCTCCAGCCGGGCACCGAACCGGGAGGTCGTCCGGCGTACCCCCCGGGCCACCGCCCGCAGCCGGCCGTGCCGGCGGGTCAGCAGGGTGATGATCCGGTCGGACTCGCCCAGTTTCTGTACGCGGAGCACCACCGCGTCGTCGCGGTAGAGCTGGCGGCGGTATCCGGGCACCCGGTCATTGTCCCGCGCCGACCGGGCGTGCCGGCGACCGGCCCTGATGCGGACTCAGGGTCGCGATCCGGGACAGATTCGTGGCCGTGCCGGATGTGCCCCGCCGTTGGCGCTCATAGCGTCACCGGCATGACTCGCACCCGCACCACGACCACCGCACTCGCCGCCGCGTCGACCGTCGCGCTGCTGGCCGTCACCTCGGCCGCGTGCGCACCGCTTGACTGGCACCAGATGGACTTCGACGACACCGAGACGGTCCCGATCACCGCCGTACGGATCGTGGAATCCGGCGACGGGGACGTGCTGGTGCGGACCCGGCCCGGTGACACGGTCGAGATCCAGCGGGTCGTCCGCTACCAGCGCTCCGAGCCGGGTCGGACCTACCGGATTGACGGGACGGTGCTCGAACTGGACACGTCGTGCGGCTGGCGGTGCGACGTGTCGTACGACATCGTCGCGCCCCCGGGCGTCTCGGTCGAGGGTGAGAACGGCTCCGGCCAGCTGATGCTGTTCGACGTGTCGGACGTGTCGGTCCGGGTCGGATCGGGGAGCATCACCATCGACCGGGCTACTGGTCGGGTGGACGCGCGGACCGGTTCCGGCGGCATCACCGCGTACCGGCTGTCCGGTCCGGCGGAGCTGCACACCGGTTCCGGCTCCATCGACGGCCGCGATCTCAGCGGCGATGGCGTGGTCGCGACCACCGGCTCCGGGAAGGTGGCACTCACCCTTGACGACCCGGGTCCGGTGCGCGCCGAGACGTCCAGTGGGTCGGTGCACGTCACCGTGCCCGCGGGTAGCTACCGGATCCGTACCGAGACCGGATCCGGATCGGCCGACGTACGGGTGCCGGACGATCCGGACGGCGAGCATCTGATCGACGCACGGACCGGCAGCGGGAGCATCACCATCGATCGCAACCGGGACTGATCAGGAGAACCTCCCGAAGACACCAGGTCAGAAGCCCAGTTTGCGCAGCTGCCGGGGGTCACGCTGCCAGTCCTTGGCCACCCGGACGTGCAGGTCGAGGTAGACCCGGCTGCCGAGCAGCTCCTCGATCTCCTTGCGGGAGCGGGTGCCGACGTCGCGCAGCCGGCTACCGCCGGCGCCGATGACGATCGCCTTCTGACTCGGCCGCTCGACGTAGATGTCAGCGTATATCCGGATCAGCGAATCCTCTGGGAGCATCTCCTCGACGATCACCGCGATCGAGTGTGGCAGCTCGTCCCGTACGCCCTCCAGCGCGGCCTCCCGGATCAGCTCGCCGATCAGCACCTGCTCGGGCTCGTCGGTGAGCATGTCGTCCGGGTAGAGCCGGGGAGATTCGGGCAGGTGGCCGGTCATCACGTCGACCAGGGTCTGCACCTGGTGGCCGGTGGCGGCGCTGACCGGCACCACGTCGGCGAAGTCACCCAGCTCGCTGACCGCGAGCAGCTGCTCGGCGAGTCGGTGCCGGTCGACCAGGTCGGTCTTGGTGACCACCGCCACCACCGTCGCCTTGAGCTCGGCGATCTCCCCGGTGATGAACCGGTCGCCCCGGCCGACCGGCTCGTCGGCCGGGATACACAGCCCGATCACGTCGACCTCACTCCAGGTCTGGCGGACCAGGTCGTTGAGGCGTTCGCCGAGCAGCGTCCGCGGCCGGTGCAGCCCCGGGGTGTCGACCAGGACGAGTTGCGACTGCGGCTGGTGCAGTACGCCCCGGATCACGTGCCGGGTGGTCTGCGGCTTGCTGGAGGTGATCGCGATCTTCTGCCCGACGATCGCGTTGGTCAGGGTCGACTTCCCGGCGTTCGGGCGACCGACGAAACAGGCGAAGCCCGCCCGGAAGGTATCCGGCGGAGACGATCCGCGCGAGCTCACTGGCGTACCGTGCCGAGCAGTGTGCCGTCCGGGGCAGCGACGTGGACCGGCGCGTCGGTGGCCAGGTCCCGCACCACCGCGTGCCCGGCACCATCCAAGGTGGAGGCTTCGGTGACCACGGCGGCGGCCTCCAGCCGGGTGGCCCCGGACGCGACCGCCGACGCGACCGCCAGCTGCAACGCGGTCAGCGTCAACGACGGCAGTGCGACGTTAGCCCCGGCGTAGGTGCGCCCGTCCTGGTCCCGTACGGCGGCGCCCTCGGCCGCCCCGATCCGGGCCCGGGCGCTGCGGGCCAGCACGACCAGCTTGCTGTCCTCGGCGCTGATCTGCGGCTCCGGCTCCGACCCGGCCGGCGTGGCCGACGGCGACTCAGGCATCTGCGTGCTGCCTTTCCTCTGTTCTGGCATGACGGTGGTCCTTGCCGTCCGCGGTGTGCTCGGCCGACGGCTCGGCCGGCTGGTCGACGGTCCGGCGTACCAGGACGGTGTCCACCCGGTTGCGCCGGCCGGTGGTGCCCTCGGCGACCAGCCGGAGGCCGGCGACGGTGACCTCCGCACCGGGGATCGGCACCCGGCCGAGCAGGTGGGCCATCAACCCGCCGACCGTCTCGACCTCGTCGTCGGAGATCTCCACGTCGAACAGCTCGCCGAGGTCCTCGACCGGCAGCCGGGCGGTCACCCGGACCCGGTCGTCGTCGAGTCGTTCGACCGGTGGCCGCTCGACATCGTACTCGTCGGTGATTTCCCCGACGATCTCCTCCAGGATGTCCTCGATGGTGACCAGTCCCCCGGTGCCGCCGTACTCGTCGACCACGATCACCAGGTGGGTACGGGCGGCCTGCATCTCGGAGAGCAGGTCGTCCACCGGCTTGGACTCCGGCACGAACGTCGCCGGGCGCATCAGCTCGACCACCGGGACCTCGTCGCTGCCCGGCCCGACCGCGTGGGCCCGACGGACCACGTCCTTGAGGTAGATGATGCCCACCACGTCGTCGACGTTGCCGCCGATCACCGGGATCCGGGAGAAGCCGGACCGCAGAAACAGCGCCAGTGCCTGGCGCAGCGTCTTGTGCCGTTCGATCCACACCATCTCGGTCCGCGGCACCATCACCTCGCGGGCGATGGTGTCGCCGAGCGCGAACACCGAGTGGATCATCTGGCGCTCGCCGTGCTCGACGACACCGCGCTGCTCGGCGAGGTCGACGAGCTCCCGCAGCTCGATCTGGGTGGCGAAGGGGCCTTCCCGGAAGCCCTTGCCCGGGGTCACCGCGTTGCCGATCAGGATCAGCAGCGAGGCCAGCGGGTTCAGGGCGCGGCCCAGGCCGCGGACCAGCGGCGCGGTCGCCCGCGCCACGACGAAGGCGTGCTGGCGACCGATCGTACGCGGACCGACGCCGACCACCACGAAGCTGACCACGGTCATCGCCCCGGCGGTGACCAGTGCCGCCGTCCAGCCGGCGCCGAAGGTGTCGACGGCGACCAGCGCGACCAGGGTGGTGGCGGTCAGCTCGCAGAGCAGCCGGAGCAGCAGTAGCAGATTGACGTGCCGGACCGCGTCCGCGGCGACGATCTGCAGGGCCCGGGCGGAACGGCTGCCGTCGCGGGCCAGCTCGGCGGCCCGGGCCGGCGAGACGACGACCAGCGCCGCCTCGGTCATCGCGATGATTCCGGCCAGCACCACCAGACCGGCGGCGATGACCAACAGTTGCAGGTCCGGCAGCCCGGTGGCTGTCGCAGCGGCGGCCAGCGGGGTGCCGGTGGTATGGCCAGAGTTCACGTGGCCCGGGCTTCCTTCCAGCTGTAGAGCAGGCGAGCCTGCAACTCGAACATCTCACGTTCCTCGTCCGGCTCGGCGTGGTCGTAGCCGAGCAGGTGCAGCACCCCGTGCACGGTGAGCAGGTGCAGCTCGTCGGCGGCGGCGTGCCCGGCGGTGGCCGCCTGCTTGGCGGCCACCTCCGGGCAGAGCACGATATCGCCGAGCAGGCCCGGCTCGTCCGGGCTCGACTCGCCCGGACCGTGGTCGACGCTGCCCTCGTCCATCGGGAAGGCGAGCACGTCGGTCGGCCCGTCGCTGCCCATCCAGCGGTGGTTGAGCTCGGCCATGTAGTCCTGGTCGACCAGCAGCACCGACAGCTCCGCGAGCGGGTTGACGCCCATCTCGTCCAGCGCGTGACGGGCGACGGCGAGCACCGCGTCGGTGTCGACGTCGATTCCGGACTCGTTGGCGATCTCGATGGACACGTGTCTCTCCCGAAGCTCTATCGGCGCCGGTTCGCCCGGCCACCGTGGGCGGTCCGGCCCTGGACCGCGTGGACGCCCTGATTCTGCTGTGCCTCGCGGTCGGCGTCCCACCGGGCGTACGCGTCGACGATGTCGCTGACCAGCCGGTGGCGCACCACGTCGGTGCTGGACAGCTGCGCGAAGTGCACATCGTCCAGGCCGGTGAGGATGTCCCGCACGGTACGCAGCCCGCTGGAGGTGCCACCGGGCAGGTCGACCTGGGTGATGTCGCCGGTGACCACGATCCGGGAACCGAAGCCGAGCCGGGTCAGGAACATCTTCATCTGCTCGGCCGTGGTGTTCTGCGCCTCGTCGAGGATGATGAAGGCGTCGTTGAGGGTGCGACCCCGCATGTAGGCCAGCGGCGCGACCTCGATGGTGCCGGCCGCCATCAGCTTCGGGATGGAGTCGGGGTCGAGCATGTCGTGCAGCGCGTCGTAGAGCGGACGCAGGTAGGGGTCGATCTTCTCGTAGAGCGTGCCGGGCAGGAAGCCGAGCCGCTCACCGGCCTCGACCGCCGGCCGGGTCAGGATGATCCGGTTGACCTGCTTGGCCTGCAGTGCCTGCACCGCCTTGGCCATCGCGAGGTAGGTCTTGCCGGTGCCGGCGGGGCCGATGCCGAAGACGATGGTGTGCGCGTCGATCGCGTCCACGTACCGCTTCTGGCCCAGGGTCTTGGGCCGGATGGTCCGCCCGCGCCGGGAGAGGATGTTGAGGGTGAGCACGTCGGCGGGGCGCTCACTGCCGCCCTGCGCCAGCATGCCGACGGTACGCCGGACCGCGTCGGTGGTCAGCGTCTCGCCCTTGGCGATGAGCTCGAGCAGCTCGCTGAACAGCCGCTCGGCGACCGCGTTGTCCGACGGCACACCGGTGATGGTGATCTCGTTGCCGCGTACGTGGACGTCGCTGGCGAGGGACTGCTCGACCAGCCGCAGGATCTCGTCGCCTGCGCCGAGCAGGTTGACCATGATCTGCTGGTCCGGGACGGTGATCCTGGTCTGCACCCGGGCCTGCCCGGGAGGTGGAGTGCCGGTCATGGGTCGGCCTGACGGCCTTTCGCACCTGCTTCCATTTCAGCGCCCCGACCCGGTCGGCCGTGGCGGGCGGACTTGCTGCCATCGTATCCGCTCAACGCCCGGCGCAGCGGCTCCATTTCCGCCGGTTGTCACCGGGACAGCAGCGGACCGAGCGGTGCTCCGCCGAGCACATGGGCGTGCACGTGGAACACCTCCTGACCGGCGTACCGGCCGGTGTTGAAGATCAACCGGAAGCCGTCCGCAGCGAGCCCTTCGGCCTGCGCCACTGCGGCCGCCGTGGCCAGCAGCTCGCCCGCGACGGCGGGGTCGGCCGTGGCAAGCGCGGCGACGTCGGGGTGGTGCTGCTTCGGTATCACCAGTACGTGGGTGGGTGCCTGCGGGTGGAGGTCCCGGAACGCGACCGTGTTGACCCCGTCGTACAGCAGGGTGGTCGGCAGTTCCCCGGCGGCGATCCGGCAAAAGACACAGCTGTCGCTCACCCGACGGATGGTAGCGGTGACCGGGGTCCGGCCGGTCCACCGCCGCGCCACCAGCGCCTCAACCACCGCGCTACCAGCGGTCCAGCCGACCGGAGAGCAGGGCGAGTGCCGCGACACCGGCGGTCGACGTCCGCAGCACCGCCGGGCCGAGCCGCACCGGCCGGGCCCCGGCGTCGACGAAGGTGGCCAGCTCGGCGTCGTCGATCCCGCCTTCCGGCCCCACCACCAGCAGCACCGACCCGGTGGTCGGCAGGTCGGCGACGGCCAGCCGCTGCTGCGCCGACTCGTGCAGGACGAAGCTGGCGGCCGACGCCGCGCACCGGGCGGCGACCGCGTCGGTGGGCTCGGCCGGCTGCTGGTCGGACCCGCCGATCGTCGGCAGCCACGGCCGGCGGGCCTGTTTGGTGGCCTCCCGCGCGGTGCCGACCCATCGTTGCCGGGCGCGGGCACCACGGTCGTCGCGCCAGCGGGTCACCGAGCGGGCGGCCGCCCACGGGACGATCTCGTCAACCCCGACCTCGGTCATCGCCTGCACCGCCAGCTCGCCCCGGTCGCCCTTGGCAATGCCCTGCGCCACCACCAGCCGGGGGTCGGCGGCGCTGACCTGCCCGGTGTCGGTGATCCGCAGGTCGAGCTGGTGCCGGCCGACGGCCTCGACCACCGCGTCGGCGACACCGCCGCGCCCGTCGGCGAGCCGCAACCGCTCACCCGGGCGCAGCCGGACCACCGTGGCGGCGTGGTGGCCCTCCGGCCCGTCGAGGGTGTGACCCGGCCCGGTCGGCAGGCGCTCGACGAGAAACAGTGGGGCGCTCACGTCGGATCGGTTCTCCGCTGCTGCTCGGCGGCCGGCGTCGGGTCAGCCGTGGCCGTTGAACGCGTCGCGCATCCGGGAGAAGAACCCGCCCTGCTTGGTCAGCTCGGCGACCTCCTCGCCCCGGGCCTTGGCGAACTCCCGCAGCGTCCGCTCCTGCTCCGCGTCGAGCTTGGTCGGGGTACGCACGTCGAGGTGCACGTAGAGGTCGCCGCGGCCGGTGCCGCGCAGATGCGGCACGCCGCGCCCACGCAGCCGCAGGGTGGCACCCGGCTGGGTGCCCGGCTTGACGTCCACCGGCTCGTCGCTGTCCAGGGTCCGGATGGTCAGCCGGGTGCCGAGCGCCGCGGCGGTCATCGGCACGGTGACCCGGCAGTGCAGGTCGTCACCCTTGCGGGAGTAGACGTCGTGCGGCCGCTCGTGGATCTCGACGTACAGGTCACCGGCGGTGCCCCCGCCCGGCCCGACCTCGCCCTGCTGGGCCAGCCGGATCCGCATCCCGTCCTCCACCCCGGCGGGGATCTTGACGGTCAGCGAACGTCGGGTCCGCACCCGGCCGTCGCCGGAACAGGTGGTGCAGGGGTGCGGAATGACGGTGCCGTAGCCCTGGCAGGCGACGCAGGGCCGGGACGAGACCACCTGGCCGAGGAAGGTCCGTTGCACGGACTGCACCTCGCCGCGCCCGCCGCACGCCTCGCAGGTCGCCAGGTGGGTGCCGGCCGCGGTGCCCGCGCCGGAGCATGTGGTGCAGATCACCGCAGTGTCGACGGTGATCGGCGCTTCCACGCCGAACGCGGTGTCGGTCAGATCGAGCTCGAGGCGCAGGATCGCGTCGGCGCCGGGGCGGGTCCGCGACCGGGGCCCACGGGAGCCGGCCGCCGCCCCGAAGAAGGCGTCCATGATGTCCTGGAAGCCGACGAAGGGCCCGGCCCCGCCGGGGCCGCCGCCGGGCGCGCCGCCGGGCGCCAACGGGTCGCCACCGAGATCGACGATCTGCCGCTTCTGGTCGTCGGAGAGCACCTCGTACGCGGCGTTGATGTCCTTGAACTTGTCAGCCGCCACCGGATCCGGATTGACGTCCGGATGGTACTGCCGGGCCAACTTGCGGTAGGCCCGCTTGATGTCGTCAGCGGAGGCGTCCCGGCTCACGCCGAGAATCCCGTAGTAGTCCTTGGCCACTGCGTCTGGTGTCCTCATGTGTCAGTCTCGCATGTGCAGTTCGCCGGGTCGTTTTGATCCTGCCCGCCGGTCAGTTCTGCGCCAGCAGATCGCCGACGTAGCGTGCCACGGCGCGAACCGTGGCGATGGTGCCGGGGTAGTCCATCCGGGTGGGCCCCAGCACGCCGAGGCCACCGACCATGACAGTGCCCGGACCGTAACCGGTGCTGACCACGGATGCGGCCCGCAGATTGTCGATCTCGTTCTCGTCGCCGATGCGGACCCGCAGGGTGCTCGGCTCCACCTCGCCGATCAGTTTGAGCAGGACGACCTCCTCCTCCAGTGCCTCCAGTATCGGGCGCAGGGAGCCCTGGAAGTCGAGTAGTCCCCCTCTGGCCAGGTTAGCGGTCCCGGCCAGGGCGAGGCGTTCCTCGTGCCGCTCGACCAGCGTCTCCAGCAGGACCGTCGAAAGCGTGGTCATCGCCGGTCGCAGGTCCGCTGGCACCTCGTCGACCAACGCCTGGACCAACGGCGGGGTATCGGAGAGCCGACAACCGTCGAGCTTCTCGTTGGCCAGCCGACGCAGGTCGGTCACGTCGTCGGCACTGATCGGGGCCGGCAGCTCCACCAGTCGCTGCTCGACCCGGCCGGTGTCGACGATCAGGACCAGCATCAGCCGAGTGGTCGAGATCGGCACCAGTTCCAGGTGCCGGACCGACGACCGGGACAGGCTCGGGTACTGCACCACCGCGACCTGGCGGGTGAGCTGGGCGAGCAGCCGGACGGTGCGGTGCACGACGTCGTCGAGGTCGACGGCGCCGGCGAGGAAACGTTCGATCGCCCTGCGCTCGGCCGGGCTGAGCGGTTTCACCCGGGACAGCCGGTCGACGAACAACCGGTAGCCACGGTCGGTCGGGACCCGCCCGGCGCTGGTGTGCGGCTGCCGGATGTAGCCCTCCTCCTCCAGCACCGCCATGTCGTTACGGACGGTCGCCGGTGACACCCCGAGCTGGTGCCGCTCGACCAGCGCCTTGCTGCCGACCGGCTCCTGGGTGGCGACGTAGTCCTCGACGATCGCCCGGAGCACGTCGAGTTTGCGGTCGTCGAGACCCATCTGCACCTCCTCCGCTGACACCGGTCGGACCGGTCCGAGGCTACGGTCCCGGCCGTCACGGCGGCCGGTGGGTGGCCGGACCGACGACGGACGCCGTTGCTGGCACTCGCCGGTTGTGAGTGCCAGCATACGTCGATCGGGCCGGGCCGGCGATGATCAATTCGCCGGGCGGGGGCGTACCGGGCGATATGTCACCAGACGCACTCACCCTGTCGGATCGGGCGGTTCACTCGGGCTCGGATCGGTCGGCCGGCGGGCACCGTAAGGCCGGCCGGCCAACCCAGCGCAAGCCGACCGACCAGCGGAGACGGCCTACCCGGACGGGAAATTCGTCGGCGGGGCTAACTGGCGCGGCTTGATCCCTCCCCCTACCGTGTCGGGCATGACTGAACCACCTCGCCCACCAGGGGAGTACGGTCCCGGCGGCATGCCGCAGGACCCCAACTCCCCGCCGCCACCTCCAGCGTCCTACTCGATGCCGGGCGAGGCCTCCTCTCCCGGATACCCCCCGCCGCCCGGCGGCGCGAGCCCGCCCCCCGGCGGATACCCCCCGCCCGGCGGTTTCCCGCCCGGCGGTCCGGCGTACGGAGGTCAACCCCCGTCCGGCTACGCCACCAACGACGACAAGACCTGGGCGCTGATCGCCCACTTCGGTGGCGCCCTGGGCGCGTTCATCAGCTTCGGACCGCTCGGTTTCGTCGGCCCGCTGATCGCCTACCTGGTCAAGGGTCAGCAGTCACCGGCCGTACGGGCGCATGCGCTGGCCGCGCTCAACTTCCAGATCCTCTGGTCGGCGATCGCCTTCGTGCTGCTCTTCGTCAGCTGGTGCCTGTTCTTCATCCCCAGCCTGGTGGTGTTCGCGATCCAGATCATCTTCGGGATCATCGCGGGCGTGAAGGCCAACGAGGGGACGCTGTACAAGTACCCGATGTCCGCCAACTTCATCAAGTGACGCCGCTCGCCCCCGGATCCGTACCGGCTCCGGGGGCGTCACCGGTGGTGACAACGGGCCACCCACGGAAGGTCGCCCAGCAGCGGTTTCACGGCAGCAGGTCACGGACGATCGCGTCGGCCAGCAGCCGGCCACGCAGGGTCAGTACCGCCTGCCCGGCAGTGAGCGCTTCGGGGTCGAGTAGTCCGTCGTCGCCGGCCCGCCGGGCCGCGACCCGGCCGGCCGGGGCCAGGCGCGCCAGCGGCAGCCCACTGGCCAGACGCAGCCCCAGCATCACCTCTTCGAACTGCTGCTCGGTGTCGGTGAGTAGTTCCCGGCCGTGGCCGGGCGACCGTCCGGCGGCCAGCCGCTCGGCGTACGACCGGGGATGCCGCACGTTCCACCAGCGGACCCCGCCGACGTGGCTGTGCGCCCCCGGCCCGAGCCCCCACCAGTCGCCGCCGGTCCAGTACAACAGGTTGTGCCGGCACCGGCCGGCGTCCGACCGTGCCCAGTTCGACACCTCGTACCAGTCGAATCCGGCGCCGCTCAGGGCCGACTCGGCGGCGAGGTAGCGGTCGGCGGCGACGTCGTCGTCGGGGTACGGCAGTTCGCCGCGCCGCATCCGGGCCGCCAACCGGGTGCCGTCCTCGACGATCAGCGCGTACGCGCTGACGTGGTCCACCCCGGCCGCCACCACCGCCGCCAGCGACTCGTCGAAGTCCGCCGCGCTCTCCCCCGGCGTACCGTAGATCAGGTCGAGATTGACGTGCTCGAACCCGGCCTCCCGGGCCTCTCGGGCGGCGGTGACCGCGCGGCCCGGCGCGTGCCGGCGGTCCAGCACGGCGAGCACCGCCGCCGCGGTCGACTGCATGCCGAGCGACACCCTGGTGTAGCCGGCGGCGCGCAGCGCCCGCAGCGACGCCGGCGTCACCGACTCGGGGTTGGCCTCGGTGGTGACCTCCGCGTCGGCGGCCAGCCCCCAGGTGGCGTCGATCGCGTCGAGCAGCCGGGCCAGTGCGTCGGCGGGCAGCAGACTCGGCGTGCCGCCGCCGACGAAGACCGTGTCCACCTGCCGAGGCGGCCGGTCAGCCAGGACCTTCGCGGCCAGCTCCAGCTCGGCCAGCACGGCGTCCAGGTACTCCCCGACCGGTGCGCTGCCGCCGAGTTCGGCAGGCGTGTACGTGTTGAAGTCGCAGTAGCCGCAGCGGGTGGCGCAGAACGGCACATGCAGATAGACCCCGAAGCCGCGCCGGCCGCTACGGGCGAGCGCGGATGGCGGTAGCGCCCCGTCGGCGGGCACCGGCGTACCGGCGGGTGGTGCTCCTGGCATGGGACTAGTGTGCCGGCATGGATGAGCCCCGACCCACCAGGTCCGCGCAGCCACTGATCCGCACGGCCACCGCCGCCGGGATCACCACCCTGACCCTGGACAGCCCGGGCAACCGCAACGCGCTGTCCACCCCGCTGATGACCGACCTGCTCGCCGCGTTGTCCGCAGCGGTCGCCGACCCGCAGGTCCGGGTGGTGGTGCTGAGCCACACCGGGCCGGTCTTCTGCTCCGGTGCCGACCTGAAGGAGACCGCTGAGGCGTACGCGACCCGGCAGGTGCCGGTCGGGATGCTCGGCGACGTACTGGCGGCGATGTGGGAATGTCCCAAACCGGTGGTGGCCCGGGTCGGCGGCCCGGCCAGGGCCGGCGGGCTGGGGCTGATCGCCGCGGCCGACATCGCGATCTGCGACGCGGCGGCCACCTTCGCCTTCACCGAGGTACGGCTCGGAGTGGTCCCGGCGGTGATCTCCGCCACCGTGCTGCGCCGGCTGCAGCCACGGGCGGCGGCGCAGCTGTACCTCACCGGTGAACCGTTCGACGGTGCCCGGGCGGCGCAGATCGGTCTGGTCAGCGCCGCCGTACCGGCCGGGGAGCTGGACGCCGCGGTGACGGCGAGCTGCGCCGCGCTCGTCCGGGGCGCTCCGGGCGCCCTGGCCGGCACCAAGCAGCTGCTCCGGCGCACTCCGCCGACGGACATCCGGGCCGAGACGGCCGAGCTGCGCGAGCTCTCCACCGGATACTTCCTCTCCGACGAGGGCCGCGAGGGCGTACGGGCGTTCCGCGACAAACGCGACCCGAGCTGGCTGCCGGGACGGTGAGCACGGATACTCGCCCCGAAACGGGGTAACTCCGGCGTACGGGGCCGAGGCGTACGGCGTAAGGGTCGGGTACGGCAAGCGCGCGGGGCCCTCTCCCGCTGGACGACACAACCGTCCCTGGTGTACCAAAGGTCCCAGCAATACGCGTGGGGGTGACGGTGCGGGCTCGGACGGTGCTGGTGCTGGTCGCCGTGCTGGCGGCAATCGCCCTGTTGGGCGGGGTCGGCCTGGGCCGGTGGATCGGCGATTTCGCGTTGCCCGGTGGTTATCGGGGTTGCACCGTCGAGCTGCCCGATTCCATGCCCGGGGCCGGCGACGGCCAGTTGCGCCGGGTGACGCTCGATCCGGAGCAGATGGCGAACGCCGCCACCATCGCGGCGATCGGAGTGCAGCGCGGGCTGCCGCCGCGTGCCGTGGTGGTGGCGCTGGCGACCGGGTTCCAGGAGTCCAAGCTGCGCAACCTGACCGGCGGTGACCGGGACTCGGTCGGATTGTTCCAGCAGCGACCCAGCCAGGGGTGGGGCACGGTCGAACAGATTCGCGACACCAGGTACGCGACGAACGCGTTCTACGCCGGCCTGGAACGGATCCGGGGCTGGCAGGACATGCGGGTCACCGACGCCGCCCAGGCGGTCCAGCGGTCGGCCTTCCCCGAGGCGTACGAGAAGTGGACCGACGAGTCGCAGGTACTCACCGCCGCGCTGCTCGGCGAGGCCACCGGCGCGGTCGCCTGCACGGTGACCCAGGATCCGGTGATGCGGGGTGCCGAGGCGACGGCGGCGCTCACGGACGGTCTGCGGCTGGACTGGGGCGGGCTGGAGTCGCTGCTGCCGGGACCGACCACGCCGTCACTGAGCGTTCCGGCAGAGAACACACAGGCCGGGTGGCGATATGCGCACTGGCTGGTTTCCCATGCCACTGATCACGGCGTCAAAAGGGTCACGTTCGGCGATCAGGAATGGACTGCGGAAGGCGGCAGTTGGTCGTCGATTTCCGGCAGTGAGATCGAGACCGGGCGGGTGATGGCGGAGGTCTTCGCCTGACGTCGACAACTGCCCTCTGGTTGCACATCTTAACTGACAGTTAGCGCAACATGTGGCAAATTATACAATCCGGACATCTCGCACGATGCTCCTGTACCGAAAGTGCGTGCCCCGACACCTCATGTGCGATCAACTGTGGCCGACCACACGGCCCGCGAATTGCTGACAATCGGCCCGGGCGGGCCGGCCGAGAGGCGGGCTAGGATCGGCATCCGCCAGGCCCGAATGGGCGCACCACCGACAGGACGGGAAAGTTGTGTTCGATTACGGCGGGCGGACCGGTTACGAAGCGATCAGCGACATCGACCGCAAGGAGTTCCACGAGCAGGGCTTCCTCCTGCTGCGCAATGTGCTGACCGAGGACCACCGAGCGGCACTCGAGGCCGCGGTCGACCGGGTGTACGCCGAGGAGAAGGCCGCCGGTAAGACCACCGCCGACGGCACCCTGCACCTGCTGGGCTTCCTGGACCGCGACGAACTCTTCGGCGACCTGCTCACCCATCCGATCGCGTTCCCCTACATGTGGGGGCTGGCCGGTTGGAACATCTACACCCACCACAACCATCTCGACGTCACCCCACCGGCGCTGGAGCCGGAGAAGCCGTACTGGGGGTGGCACCAGGACGGCTACCGGCAGAACTCCGACCCGGAGACGATGGACCCGAACCTGCCCCGGCCGATGTTCTCGCTGAAGGTGGCCTACGTCCTGTCCGACCTGTCGGAGACCGGCCGCGGCGCCACCAAGGTGATCCCCGGCAGCCACCTGCGCAACTCCCTGCCCCGCCCGGCCGACCTCACCGTGCACAACCCGGATCCCGAGGGTACGGTCGAGATCACCGCCAACCCGGGCGACGCGTTCATCTTCGACCGCCGGCAATGGCACTCCCGGTCGACCAACCTGTCCACGATCACCCGCAAGATGCTGTTCATCGGGTACACGTACCGCTGGATCCGCCCGTTGGACGAGTTGCATGTCGACAAGGACGGCCAGTGGTGGGCGAACCGGACCCCGGTGCAGCGACAGCTGCTCGGCGAAGGCACCCACACGGCGAACTACTGGGGCATCAACTGGGACGGCTACATCGACGACGAAATCCCGCTCCGTAAGGAACTCAAGGAGCGTGAGCTGCTCGACCGCAGCATCCCCTGGCTGCGCTGACCAGCGGTCACCGGGTCCGTCGTCGGCATCCGCCCCGCCTGTGCCGGGGATGGGCGCCGACGACGGACCAGGTGCCGTCAGCTGTCGATCGCGCGGTCAGTCCGTCGGCCCGAGCGCTCGGCCAGTCGACCCGGCCAGTCAGTACCGGCTCATGCTGCGGCGGCCACCGACCCCGACGACCAGTGCCACACCGACCGCGGCCAGAATCACCTGCACGAAGAACTCCCGCCAGTCGAAGCCGGCGGTGCTGGCGAAGCCGCCGGCACGGGCGATGACAGTGCCCAGCAGGGCGGCACCGACGCCGATCAGCATAGTCAACCAAATCGGGATGTTCTGCTTGCCCGGCACGACCAGACGGCCGAGCGCACCGATAATGAGGCCGACGATGAGTGCGGTGATGATGCCCATGACGCTCATCTTTTCTCCTCCTTGTCGGAGATGTCGCGTTGTCCTTGGTGACCGCTTAGTTCCCGGCCATCGCGACAACCAAACCGATTCATCTCCGCCGGACGAGCAACCGCGTCAGCGTCCGAAGGATGCCGCCACGTCCCGTACCGCCGCGTCCATGGTCGTGAAGGCCAGCGACGGCGGCTCGGCGAGGGCGAACCAACCACACTCGGTGGCCTCTGCCGGATCAAGCCGGATCCGGTCGCCGACCAGGGTGGCCAGGAAGAAGCACTCCAGCACGCTCAACGTCTCGTCCTGGAACTCGTACTCACCCAGATAGAGGCCGACCAACGCACCGAGCTCGACCTCGACGCCCAACTCCTCCCGGCACTCGCGCAGCGCCGCCGACCGGGGGTGCTCCGCCCCGTCGCAGAACCCGCCCGGGGTCTCCCACTGACCAGCCCGGGGCGGTTTGGCCCGTCGGATGGCCAGAAACCGGGTACGGGCGGGGTCGGTCACCACCACGTTGACCGTCGGCCGGGAACTCTGGAACAGCTGGTAGTCGCAGCCACCGCAGCGAACCGGCGGCGGGCCGGGAAGCCCGGCACCGCACCGCGGGCAGTACGCCGCGCTCGGGCCGTACCCACGGGGGATCACCGCTTGCCGCCGGACTTCCCGTCCGAGCCACCGCCATCCGAGGTGGACAGGGCCGCGATGAACGCCTCCTGCGGCACCTCCACCCGGCCGACCATCTTCATCCGCTTCTTGCCCTCTTTCTGCTTCTCCAGCAGCTTGCGCTTACGGCTGATGTCGCCGCCGTAGCACTTGGCCAGCACGTCCTTCCGGATCGCCCGGATCGTTTCCCGGGCGATCACCCGGCTACCGATCGCCGCCTGGATCGGCACCTCGAACTGCTGGCGGGGGATGAGGTTGCGCAGCTTGGCGGCGATCGTCGTGCCGTAGCTGTACGCCTTGTCCTTGTGCACGATCGCGCTGAACGCGTCCACCGGCTCGCCGTGCAGCAGGATGTCCACCTTGACCAGGTCGGACGGCTGCTCGCCGGAAGGCTCGTAGTCCAGCGAGGCGTAGCCCTTGGTCCGGCTCTTCAGCTGGTCGAAGAAGTCGAAGATGATCTCGGCGAGCGGCAGCGTGTAACGCAGCTCCACCCGGTCGGCGGAGAGGTAGTCCATGCCCTGCAACGAGCCGCGCCGGCCCTGGCACAGCTCCATCACCGCGCCGACGTAGTCGTTCGGGGTCAGTACGGTGGCCCGGACCACCGGCTCGTGCACTTCGGCGATCTTGCCGGTCGGGTACTCGCTCGGGTTGGTGACGGTGGCCGTCTCGCCGTCCTCCATCACCACCCGGTAGACCACGTTCGGGGCGGTCGAGATCAGGTCGAGGTTGAACTCCCGCTCCAGCCGCTCCCGGATGATCTCCAGGTGCAGCAGCCCGAGGAAGCCGCAGCGGAATCCGAAGCCGAGCGCGCCGGAGGTCTCCGGCTCGTACGTCAACGCCGCGTCGTTGAGCTTCAGTTTGTCCAGCGCCTCGCGCAGCGCCGGGTAGTCGGAACCGTCGATCGGATACAGCCCGGAGTACACCATCGGCCGCGGGTCCTTGTAGCCGCCGAGCGGCTCGGTCGCCGGCCGACCGTTGATGGTCACGGTGTCCCCCACCCGGGACTGCCGTACATCCTTCACCCCGGTGATCAGGTAACCGACCTCGCCGACACCGAGCCCGTTCGCCTTGATCATCTCGGGCGAGATCACCCCGATCTCCAGCAACTCGTGGGTCGCGCCGGTGGACATCATCTTGATCCGGTCGCGGGCCTCGATCCGCCCGTCGATCACCCGGACGTAGGTCACCACCCCCCGGTAGACGTCGTACACCGAGTCGAAGATCATGGCCCGCGCCGGTGCCGCCGCGTCACCAACCGGCGGGGTGAACTGGCGGACGATCTCGTCGAGCAGGTACGGAACGCCTTCCCCGGTCTTGCCGGAGACCCGGATGCAGTCGGCCGGATCACCGCCGATCAGATGCGCCAGTTCCTCGGCATACTTCTCCGGCTGCGCCGCAGGCAGGTCGATCTTGTTGAGCACCGGGATGACGTGCAGGTCGTTCTCCAGCGCCAGGTAGAGATTGGCCAGCGTCTGGGCTTCAATCCCCTGCGCCGCGTCGACCAGCAGGACCGCGCCCTCGCACGCGGCGAGCGAGCGGGACACCTCGTAGGTGAAGTCGACGTGCCCCGGGGTATCGATCATGTTGAGCACAGCCGACTCGCCCTGACGTTCACCGGCGCGGATCGTCCAGGGCATCCGTACCGCCTGGCTCTTGATCGTGATGCCGCGTTCCCGCTCGATGTCCATCCGGTCCAGGTACTGGGCCCGCATCTGGCGCGGGTCGACCACCTCGGTGAGCTGGAGCATCCGGTCGGCGAGGGTCGACTTGCCGTGGTCGATGTGCGCGATGATGCAGAAGTTCCGGATGCTGCCGGGTTCGGTGGCACCGGGGGCGTTCACGCCGGAGTCGGGCGTCGGAGGCACGGTGGTCCGTTCTGCTGGGCTGGAGTCCGTCGTCTCAGCCGGCGTCGCCGGCCGCCACCTATGTTCCCACGGCCCGATCGTCGGGGTGGCCATGCCCACCACCGGGCCACCCACCGGGCCACCCGGGTGGCACCCGCGTGCCGGCCGGGTGCCGCTGCCGGGGTTCGTGGCGGCGGCGCGGCAGGATGGAGGGGTGGCTACAGTGCGGTTGCCCGCTATCCGGTACGACGCGACATCGGTCCGACCCGCCTGGGCGGACCTCCCACCCGACCTACGCGCGGCGATCTGTGGTCGGCTCGGCAGCCCGGTGACCTGGGCGACCAGCGCCGGCGGCGGCTTCACCCGGGGCTTCGCCGCGACACTGACCACCTCCGCCGGTGAGCGGGTGTTCGTCAAGGCGGCGTCGCTGGTCGAGCAGCGACACCTCAGCGACTGGTACGCCCGCGAAGCGGCGCTGACGGCCGAACTCCCGGCCCAGGTGGCGGCGGCCAGACCGCGGTGGACACTCACCACCGCCGGCTACTTCGTACTCTGTCTCGACGCTGTCGACGGCCGGATGCCGGCGCTGCCCTGGGCTCCGGCCGAGCTGGACGCAGCCCTGGCCAGCTGGGCGGGCGCGGCCCGCGCCCTGCGCCGGCCGCCGGCCGGGCTGGTCAACATCGGTCTGCCCGGGCTGGCCGACCTGGCCAGCGCCGACCTGGCCTGGTGGCAGGAGATCGCCGCCGGCCGGGAAGCCATGCCGGTGTTCGATACCGACACCGACGGCGACGGGCTGCTCCGGCGGCACCTGCCAGAGCTGGCGTCGCTGGAGGCGGACCTGCCCCGCCTGGTGTCCGACGACGCGGTCATCCACGGCGACCTGCGTCTCGACAACCTGCTGATCGACCGGACCGGGATGGCGTGGATCTGCGACTGGACCTGGGTGTGTCACGGTCCCGCCTGGTTCGACACGACGAGCCTGCTGGTCACCGCGTACGCCAGCGGCCTCGACGCAGACGCGCTGTTCGCCCGGCACCCGACCGCTGTCGACGCGCCGCCCGGCGGGCTGGACGCTGCGCTGGCGGCGCTCTCCGGCTACTGGCTGACCCGGGCGTCCGCCGGGCCCACCGGCGCCTCGCCGCATGTCCGCGCCCACCAGCGGTTCAGTGGCGAGACGGCGTTGGCCTGGCTGGCCGCCCGGCGTGGTTGGTCCGGCCCGTTTTGGCCGGCGCACCGATGAGCTGGTAACCTTGCCCTTCGCGCGTGGCGACACGCGTCGCCAGCATGCATCCCGGTTGTCGGGCCCGACCATCCGTCGGACTCCGGCACCTGTCCGGACCGCCACTGCGTCGGACCCGGTCACCGGGATGACTCGGGCGGACGCGTACGCCGCAAACGGATTGTCATTTTGGTCGTTTCGATTTCGGATGAGCAGGGCGAGGCTGTCGCGTGGCGAACATCAAGTCCCAGATCAAGCGCAACCGGCAGAACGAGAAGCGTCGGCTGCGGAACAAGTCGGTCAAGTCGGCGCTGAAAACCGCCGTCCGTAAGTTCAACGAGGCCAACGCGAACGGCGACACCGAGCAGGCTGCCGCGCTGATGCGGGAAGCCAGCCGCAAGCTCGACAAGGCCGTCAGCAAGGGCGTGATCCACAAGAACCAGGCGGCGAACCGCAAGTCCGCGATCGCCAAGCGCCTGCAGTCGATCGGCTCCTGACGAACCCGCTCCCACCGGCCAGCCGACCTCGCGAGGTCGGCTGGTCCGTGTTGGGTGACCATTGCCACCAGCCGGGCCCAACCCAGCTGAGCTGCGTCGGTCCCGACCCAACTGGTTCACGTCACTCGGGTGCCGGTGGTTGGTGATCGCTGAGCTGACCGGTGTGAAGCACGTTCAGCAGCACCGTCGGCGCGGCAAGCGCAGCAGCGGTAGCGGAGTTGGCTCCGACGGTCTGCAGGAAGACCGTCGGAGCCGCGAGGGCCGCACAGGTCGCCGCTGACGCAGTAGCCGTCGCGGCTGTCGCCTCGACGTGGGCGCCGCCGATCCGCCTGATCCGGATACCGGGGCCGGTCTGGATACCGGGGCCGGTGCCGCCAGCCGGAAACGCCGATCCGGTCCGGGTACCGGTCACCGACCGTACGGGCTGCCCGGCCGCCAAGACCACCTCACGACGGAATATCTCCTGTTCCCGCTCGGGGACCAGCTCCGCCGACCGCTCGACCGCACCGGCGACCAAATCGTTGATCTTTACCATGACGGCCACCGCGACCGGCAGGACCAGCATGCCCCACCAGGGAATGAGTTCCGCCAGGGCGAGCAGCCCACCCAGCACGAAGCTGCCCTCGAAGAAGGCCAGACAGGTCAGCCCGCTGGGCTGCAGGTACCGGAGCCGTAGCGCCCGGGCGTAGACCGGTTGGAACTCGTCCTCGATGGCGTCCTGCTCGTCGGCCGGGTCCAAATGGTCACGCGGATCCCGATGGTCGCGGCCGCTCACCGCTGATCACCACCGCTGCGCCGGGCCTGCGCGACCGCGACAACGGCCCGCTCCAGTGCGTAGTCCCGGTCGTCCGACCCGCCCTTGACATCGGCGTTGCACCGCGCCGCCGCGTGCATGGCATCAACCAGGCCTTCCGCGCTCCAGCCCCGGCTCTGCCGTTGCGCACGCTCGATCTTCCACGCGGGCATGCCGAGACTGCTCGCCAACTGGTACGGGCTCCCCCGACCGGCGGACGCGACCCGGGCCACGGTACGGATGCCGTCGGCGATCGCGTCGGCGATCGGCACCGGATCGACTCCGACGTGCAGGGCCCACCGCAGTGCTTCCAGGGCTCCCGACACGTCGCCGATGATCGCCGCGTCCGCCACGGTGAATCCACTCACTTCGGCGCGACCCCGGTAGTACCGGGCCACGGTCGCCGCGTCGACCCTGCCGCCCGTGTCCGCCAGCAGTTGGGCGCAGGCCGCGGACAGCTCTCGCAGGTCGTTGCCGACGGCGGCGAGTAGTGTCTCGGCGGCGTCGTCGGTGCACCGGCCGCCGGCGCGGCGGAACTCGTCTCGGACGAAGGCGACCCGTTCCCGGTGCCCCTTGAGCTTGGCCGCCGGCACCACGGTCGCCCCGGCCGACCGCAGCCCGTCGGCGAAGGCCTTCCCTTTGGCGCCGCCCGCGTGGGTGACCAGCAGCGTCACGTCCGGATCGGGTTGCTTCGCGTACCCGAGCAACGCGGCGGTCAGGTCCTTGCGGGCGTCCTGGCCACTGCGCAGCACGAGCAGTCGCCGACCGCCGAACAGGGACGGGCTGAGCATCTCGGCGACCTCGCCGGCACTGACCGCGCCCGCCTCGTACTCCCGTACGTCGGCGTCGGGATCGGTGGCCCGGGCAGCCTGGACGGCTTCCGTCACAGCCCGAGTGACCAGAAGTTCCTCGTCCCCGAGCACGAGTACCACGGCGGGCGGGGCGGCAATTTTCACGCCCGCCATAGTCGCACGGGTCGTACCACCGAGATCAACCCCCAATTTCTCGCAGAGTAGTTGTTCGATCACGCTCCGATAATAGGGACATTTGCCAGCGAGCTGTCACGAACAGCACCGGAACACCGCAGTTGACTGCGGTCTTCCGTCCCACCCGGATCAGCCGGTACGGGAGTTGATGTCAGCTCTCTGGTGGGAGACCGCGAGCCCGCCGGCACGCCGTACCACCGCGAGATCACCGTCGACATCGGTGCGCAGCACCCGCGCTCCCCGTGCCGACAGCCGGGCGAGCACTCCGGGATCCGGATGCCCGTAGCGGTTGTCGGCACCGACCGGCACCACCGCGACCGCAGGAGCCACCGCGTCCAGGAAGCCGACGTCCTGGAAGGCCGACCCGTGGTGGGCGACCTTGAGCACGTCCGCCCGCAGTCCGGCCGCCCCGAACCGGTCCAGCAACGCTTCCTGCGCGGCGTGCTCGGCGTCACCGGTCAGCAGGATCCGTACTCCGTCCACGACAGCCAGCAGCATCAGCGAGTTGTTGTTCGGATCGGACCTGGTCCCGATGAACGGCTCGGTCGGACCGAGCACCATCAACTCGACCTGGTCACGACGGTAACTCCAGCCGGGCGGAACCGGTCCGACCGCGACGCCTCGGGCCGCCGCCGCCAACTGCACCGCGTCCCGGCCGGCAGCCGGCTCCGGCCACCCGGTGGTCGCCACCGCCGAGACCAGACGGTGCCGCAGGACACCATCGACGCCAGCGACATGGTCGGCGTGGAAATGACTGATCACCAACAGCGGCACCCGGCTGATGCCGAGACGGCGCAGGCACCGGTCGGCAGCAGCCGGGTCCGGTCCGGCGTCGACGACCACAGCGGACCGGGCACCGGCGGGTAGCACCACCACGTCCCCCTGACCCACCGCACAGACCGCGACCACCCAGCCATCCGGTGGCCAGCCCGACGCGGCGAGCCGCACCGGCAGGGCCCCGACCACGGCTCCGACCGCTATGACCGCCAGCACTCGACGAGTGAACCCGTGACGGGCCAGGAGCAGCACGACGACCGTCAACGCGGCAAGAGAGAGCGCACCGAACGCCCCGTCCGGCCACGGCAGCGAACCCGCGGGAACCCGCGCCCCGTACCGGGCCACCGTCACCAGCCACCAGGCCGGCCAGTGACCGAGCCAGGCGAGCAGTTCGGCACCGCCCGGCCAGACCGGTGAGACGACGGCTGTCGCCACCCCGAGCACCGTCGCCGGGGCGATCGCCGGCACCACGAGCAGGTTGGCGGGGACCGCGACCAGGCTGATCAGTCCGGATAGGCCGGCGACGACCGGGGTGCAGGCCAGCTGCGCCGCCGCCGGGATCGCCAACGCGTCCGCCAGCGGAGCGGGTACACCACGGGCCACCATCGCGTCCCGCCAGCCGGGTGCGAACAGCAGCAGACCACCGGTCGCCAGTACGGACAGGGCGAAACCCGCGTCCGAGGCCAGCTCCGGATCGACCACGACCAGGACGGCCACGGTCGCACCGAGCGCCGGCAACGCCGCCCGCCGACGTCCGGTCGCCAGCGCGAGCAGCCCGACCGCACCCATCACCCCGGCCCGTACCACGCTGGGCGAGGGACGGGCCAGGATCACGAAGCCGACCAGCGCCACGGCGCACGCGACCGCTGTCAGGCCGGGACCAGCCCGACACCAGCGCATCCCGAGCAGGACGAACCCGACGACGACCGCGACGTTGGACCCACTCACCGCGACGAGATGGGTCAGCCCGGTGGCCCGGAAGTCCTGCTCCACCGCAGGATCCAGCCGGCTGGTGTCGCCGACGACGAGACCGGGCAACAGGCCACCGGGCTGGTCTGGCAACGGCTCGCAGGCGCGCTGCAGGCCCGACCGCAGGACACCGGCCGCCCGCTGCGCCCAGCTCGAGGACCCGACCGGCGTCGGATCTTCCCCGGTGGACAGCACTGCTGCGGTCAGATCACCACCGCGCGGTGGCGCCAACCGGCCGGCGACCCGCACCCGCTGCCCGGGCAGCAGCCCGTCCCAGGCGTTGCTGGTGCCGAGGACGAGCAACCGCACCGGACCGACCAGCCGGCCGGCGACGCCGTGGTCGGACCCGACGGCCGGCGAGCCGGACAGGCTGGCCAGCCGGACCGGTACCAGCCACAGCGGCGGTCCGGCCACCGCCGACCTGACCCGTCGAGGATCGTCCCGGATCACCAGCTCCGCGGCGACCGCCGCACGGTCGTCGACCAGCGCCGCGAGCGGCCCGGCGTCCCGCGCCGCCACCCGCGCGCCGGCAGCGGCGGCACCGCAGACGACGCCGAGCACCACCGCCATGGCCAGCCAGCCGTACGCGTGGATCCACCTGGTCAGCCGGGGCAGGTCGGCGTAACCGCCGGGCGGCCTGGCAGCGCGGCTGCGGCCGGTGCCCGTACCTCTGGTCAGGTAGACGCCGAGCAGACCGACCAGCGTCACGCCACCGCTGACCAGTGCCACCGCCAGTACGGCCGTGCCGTACACCACGGCGAAGGCTGCCAGCCAGCAGGCCACCGCGAACCCGGCCAGCCGCAGATCAGGCGGCCCGACCCGGTCACCGCCGGACGCCTTCACACTGTCACCAGCTCACGCAGTTGGTCGAACCGCGCGTCGCCGATGCCGCTGACCTTGCGCAGGTCGTTGACGGACGCGAACCCACCCACCCGCTCGCGATGGTCGATGATCCGCTGGGCGAGCACCGGGCCGACTCCCGGCAGCGTCTCCAACTGCTGCTGGCTGGCGGCGTTCAGGTCGACCTTGCCGGTCTCGCCCGGCTGGCCGGCGAGCGGGGCAGGTCCAGTCTCGGCTCCCGGCGGAGGGGTGACCCCGACCACGACGAGCTCGCCGTCCTGGACCGGGCGGGCCAGATTGAGCCAGGCGATGTCGGTGTCGGGCAGTGCGCCACCGGCTGCTTCCAGGGCATCGGCCACCCGGGCACCTGCCGGCAGGGTCACCAGGCCTGGCCGGTGGACCCGGCCGGTCACCGCGACGATCAGCTGTGTCGGCCCGCCGGTGCCGGTCGTCCCAGGTCCTGCCGCAGCGGGGCGGCCCTCAGGACTCGGGCCGGCGGCGACGGCCGACACCGGGGCGCCCTGGGCCGAGGCGCCGTCGGCGGACGGCACCGGCTCGACCTGGGGTCGTGCCCGCCAGGCGAGCAGCGCGGCGCCGGCTACCACCACGACAGCCACGGCGGCGAGCGCCCGCACCCCCCGCCGGCCAGGGTCGAAGGCGGGCAGCCGGGCGGTCGCCCCAGAGAAGGCCGGGTCATCGCCATCGATCGGGTCGCCCGATCCGGCCGGGTCATCGAGGTCGCGGACGGACGAACGGACGGGGTCTACCAGCACCCGTAGGTCGCCGTCGGCGCGGGTCAGTAGGCCGCCGTCGGCGCGGGTCAGCCGGGCCAGCCGACGCTGGACGGTGTCGTCGTCGATCACGTGCAGAAGCTAGGCCGCCGGCCAGGACGGTGGACCGGACTGCGGGCAGGGCTGTGGACGACCGGCGTGTTGTGGACAGTGCCCCGTACCAGACCCGGATCTTGCTATGGGCCGGCGGTCAGGGAGCCCGCCCGCCGGTGCACCACGACCGAGAGCAGACCGGGGCCGGCGTGTGCGGTCACCACCGCCCCGATCTGCGTCACGTGAACGTCCTGGAGCCGGTCGCCCAGCCGGGAGGTCAGTTCGGCACACAGGGCGGCGGCCCGGTCCGGATCGTCGAGGTGGTGCACGGCGACGTCGACCCGCGAGGCGTCGCCGGCCGCGAGACAGGCGAGGTCGACCAGCTTGGCCAGGGCACGGGCGGCGGTACGTACCTTGTCGCGCAGCACGATGTGCCCGTCCGGCACGTGCAGGATCGGCTTGACCGCCAGCGCCGTACCGAGCAGCGCGGATGCTGCCGTGATCCGACCACCGCGCCGCAGATGCTCCAACGTGTCGACGTAGAAAAACGTTCGGGTGCGGGCCGCTGCAGCGGTCGCGGCGGCGCTGACCTCGGCCAGGTCACCCCCGGTAGCCGCCACCGTCGCCGCGGCGAGCGCCGGGAAGCCCAGCCCCATGCCGGTCGAGCCGCTGTCCACCACCGCGACCCGGTCCGGGCCGGTCTGCCGGGCGGCCAGTTCGGCGGCCGCGACCGTGCCGGACAGCCCGGCCGACAGGTGCACCGACACGACCCCGGAGCTACCGGTGCGCAGCAGTCGCCGGTACGTCCCGGCGAACTGCTCGGGCGCGGGTCGCGAGGTGCTGACCGTCGAGCGCCGCGTGGTCAACGCGTGGGCCACCTCGGTCGGGGTCAGATCGAGGCCTTCCCGACGTTCGATGCCGTCGACCAGCACGGTCAGCGGCACCACCGTGAGGTGGTGCCGCTGCGCCAGATCGGCCGGCAGGTAGGCGGTGGAGTCGGTCACGACCGCGACGGACATGCCGGCACGCTAGCTGATCATCGGCAATCGTGCCGGACCAGGCGACCTGTGGGGTCGGACCGGCTGCCGGATCAAGCCGGCGATCAGGTCGGACCGGCTGCCGGGTCAGACCGGGGCGGGAATGTCCCGGGTGCTGCTCACCCCGACGTTGTGTGCCCGCAGTTGCCAGCCCCGCGACTCGTCGTACCGTAGCTCGGTCCAGTGGCAGTTCTGCAGCGGCGCGACGGTACGCAGCACCGGCACCCCCCAGCCGAGCAGATGGCCACAGCCCTGCCGGGCCGCCCCGCCGTGGGTGGCGATCACCACAGTCCCGCCTGGCATCGCGTCAGCCGCGTCCTGCAACGCCTCCCCGACCCGTTTGCCAAGGTCGTCGAGGCTCTCCACAGCGCAGCCGGGCGACGGATCGCCGGCCCGCCAGCGGGCGTGCTCGGCGGGGAACCGTTCCGCGATGGTCGGCATGGTGAGCCCTTGCCAGAGCCCGTACTGCCGCTCCCGCAGCCGGGGGTCGGAACGGACCGGAAGGCCGGTGAGTGCCGCCAGGGCCGCCGCGGTGTCGGCTGCCCGCTGGAGATCGCTGGCGACGATCGCGTCCGGTCGTAGCGCCGCGATCAGCGGCGCGGCGGCGGTGGCCTGGGCCCGGCCGAGGTCGTTGAGGGCGGTGTCGGTCTGGCCCTGCACCCGGTCGGCGGCGTTCCAGTCGGTGTTGCCGTGCCGCCAGACGATCAACCGGGTCACTCGGTGGCCCCGGCTTCGGCCTCGACCAGGTCACGGTCGACGAACGGGATGACCGGACAGTCCTTCCAGAGCCGGTCGAGGGCGTAGAACTCGCGCTCCTCGGTGTGCTGGACGTGCACCACGATGTCGTTGAAGTCGAGCAGCACCCACCGGCCGGCACGGTCGCCTTCACGCCGGATCGGCTTGGCCTTCTCCGGCAGCCGGACCAGGCTCTCCTCGATGGCGTCGACGACCGCCAGCACCTGGCGCTCGTTGGGCGCGGAGGCGAGCACGAAGGCGTCGGTGATCGCCATTCGGTCGGCCACGTCGATGACGACGATGTCCTGCGCCTTCTTGTCGGCGGCGGCCTGGGCGGCCGTCAGGGCCATCTCCCGCGCGCGCTCTGAGGCGCTCATCGGATCACCTCGACAACACTCCTTCAGCTAGACAGCTTCGCTGCTCTAGCCTCTCACACTCGCCCAGCCAGAAAATACGGATATATTACCTATATTGTGACAGCAGGGGGTCATTCACCCGAAGATTCCGTCTCGTACAGCCGACGTTTGGCGATGTACTGCACCACCCCGTCCGGCACGAGGTACCACAGCGGCTTGCCGGCAGCCACCCGCGCCCGGCACTCGGTTGACGAGATCGCCATCGCCGGCACCTCGACCAGGGACACCGTGTCGGCCGGCAGGTGCGCGTCGGACAACTCGAACCCCGGCCGGGTCACCCCGATGAAGTGGGCCAACTCGAACATCGCGTCCGTGTCCTTCCAGGACAGGATCTTCTCCAGGGCATCCGCGCCGGTGATGAAGAACAGCTGCGTCTTCGGCCCGTACACCGAGTGCAGGTCGCGCAGCGTGTCGACGGTGTAGGTCGGGCCAAGCCGGTCGATGTCCGCCCGACTCACCTGGAACGTCGGGTTCGACGCGGTCGCGATCACGGTCATCAGGTACCGGTCCTCAGCCGGGGTGACCGTCAGCCCAGCCTTCTCCCACGGATCCCCGGTCGGCACGAAGACCACCTCGTCGAGCGCGAAGCGCTCGGCCACCTCGCTCGCCGCGACCAGGTGACCCTGGTGGATCGGATCGAAGGTGCCGCCCATAATGCCGACCCGACGGATGCCATCGTCCATCGACGAATCGTATGCCGATGATCTACCCAGCCGGGCTGTCGCGTGGCGTAGGCAACACTTTCGGGGGCCTGCTCCCGCTTTGCGCCTCCGGCGATCACCGCCTACGCCGGTCCGGCACCGGCACCGGCTCTGGACGCGTACCGACGTCGAGCGGCCAACGCCCGGTCCAGTTCATCGGTGGCGTCGGTGACCACCCGACGTAGCCCGGCGGTCAGATCGTCGCGGGCGAGCATCGCGGTTGCCGCCGCCCGGGTCCGCTCGCTCACCGCGAACTGCGGGAAGGCCGTCTCCGCCACCCGGTCGGCGAGCCACGCCGCGCGGCGCCGGGTCGCCGCCGGCAGATCGGCGAAGTACCGGTCCACGTACGGCGCCGTCAGCTCGGTCTGTTCCGGCTGCCAGAACCCTTCGGCGTACGCCTCGACGAGACGGTTGGACAGGCTGGTGTCGGTCACGATCGCCTGCCAGGCACGCTCCTTGCCGGCCGGGTCCGGCACCGCCGCACGGCACTTCGCGGCCCACTGCTCACCGGCCGCGCTGCGGTCCCGGCCGGCCTCGTCGGCGATCTCGGTCGTGCCGACGCCGCCGCACGCCGCCAGCCGGTAGAGCAGCAACCAACGCAGGTCGGCGTCGACCGTCAGCCCGGCGGGCACCGCCCACCCCGCCAACCACCCCCGCAACCAGTCGACGTCCCCGCTGGCGGTGATCGCCCCCCGGGCCGCGGCCAACTGGACCGATGTGCCGGACCCGGCTGCGGCCAGCAGCCGGGTGCAGGCGGTGCCGAGCCGGGACCGCAGCACTGGACGGTCCACCGGGTGCGCGTACCGGTCGATCACCGACCGGCTCAGCCGCAGCACGTCCTCGACGACGACCACCACGGTCTCGGCCGGCAGGGCCAGCTCGATCAGCGCCGCCAGGTCGGCCACCGGCTGCTGGGCGTCACGTACCGCGTCCAGGGTCGCCGTCCACGACACAGCACGGGCCAACGGATCGGTCATTCCGGGCAGCATCGCCGGCAGCGCGGCCGACGAGGCCGGGTCGAGCCGCACCTTGGCGTACGTGAGGTCACCGTCGTTGACCAGCAGTAGGTCGGCCGCCGGCTCACCGACCAACGCCGGCACCAGGGTACGTCCGCCGTCGACGTCCGGGGCCAGGTCCACCGCCAGCCGGCGCCGCCGCACCGATCTCCGCCGGTCCCCGGTCGCCTCGGCATCGAACAACCCCAGTCCGATCCGGTGCGGACGCAGCACCGGATAGGGCTGCGGCGCGGTCTGCACCAGGGCGACCTCCCGGTAGCGGCCGGTCTCGTCGACGATCGTCTCGGCCCGGATCGTGTTCACCTGCGCCTGCCGCAGCCACCGCGTCGCCCAGCCGGACAGGTCGCGGCCACTCGCCTTGGTCAACGCGTCGAGCAGGTCGGCCAGCGTAGCGTTGTCGAACCGGTGGGCGGCGAAATGTGCCCGCAGCCCGGCCAGGAACGGTTCGTCGCCCAGCCAGGCCACCAACTGGCGCAGCACCGACGCGCCCTTGGCGTACGAGATGCCGTCGAAGTTGAGCAACGCCCGCTCGGCGTCCGCGACCTCCTCCGGCGCCACCGGATGGGTCGACGGACGCTGGTCCGCTGCGTACCCCCAGGATTTGTAGCGAATGCCGAACGTCGTCCAGGCGTCGGTGAACCGGGTCGCCTCGGCGGTCACCCGCACCCCGAGGTACTCGGCGAACGATTCGTTGAGCCACAGGTCGTCCCACCACCGCATGGTCACCAGGTCGCCGAACCACATGTGGGCCATCTCGTGGGCGATCGTGGTGGCCCGCCGCTCGCGTTCGCTGTCGGTGACCGCCGACCGGAAGATGTGGTCGTCGCGGAAGGTCACCAGGCCCGGGTTCTCCATCGCGCCGGCGTTGAACTCGGGCACGAACGCCTGGCCGTAGCCGCCGAACGGGTACCGCACGTCGAACAGTTCGTGGAACCGGTCCAGGCACTGCCGGGTGATCGTGAAGATCTCCTCGGCGTCGGCGTCCAGGTGCGCGGCGAGCGAACGTCGGCAGTACAGCGACAGTGGGACCCCGTCGTGCTCGGCGTGGCGGGCGTGGTACGGCCCGGCGATCAGGGTCACGAAGTACGTTGCCAGCGGCGCCGTCGGCGCGAAATCCCACCGGCCGTCCACCGGCGCGCCGACCGGCTGGCCGTTACCGGCCACCGTCCACTGCGGTGGCGCGGTGACCCGCAGCCGTACCGATGCCTTCAGGTCGGGCTGGTCGAAGCAGGCGAAGATGCGCGGCGCGTCGTCCAGGAACGACATGGCGTACAGGTACGTATCGCCGTCGGCGGGGTCCACGAAGCGGTGCAGCCCCTGCCCCGAGTTCGAGTACGCCATCCGGGACTCGACAGTCAGCGTGTTGTGTCCGGCCAGCCCGGTCAGCGGGAACCGGTTGTCGTCGAGCGTCGTCGGATCAAGATCGACCTCGTTGAGCCGTACCCGCGTCAGCTTCACCGCAGCGACCTCGACGAAGGTCGCTGCTCCCGGCGTGGCCCGGAACTCGATCACACTGGTCGACCCGAACTCGGTGTCACCGGCGGTCAGATCGAGGTCGATGGTGTACGACTCGACGGTGATCGTCGCGGCGCGTTCGACGGCCTCGGCGCGGGTCAGGCTCGGCATCCGACCATCCTGCCGCACATCGTGCAACCGGCGGCGGCTAGCCTGTGCCGGTAACCGGGCGTGTACCGCCTGACAAATCCCGCGTGTGTTCCCGTGCAGAAGGAGTCGACGATGGCGCAGCACCCCAAGGGCGATTTCGACCTGTCCCGTGCGGTGTGGCAGCGGGCCGAAGGTGACGACTCCGAGGGCGCGGTCGAGATCGCGTTCGTCGACGACCTAATCGGGATGCGCAACTCGGCCGAGCCGGACGGGCCGATCCTGGTCTTCACCCAGGCCGAGTGGGACGCGTTCGTCGCCGGCGCCCAGGACGGCGAGTTCGACCTGGAGTGACCCGGTGGTCGCGGCGGCCTGGGACGCACGGTCTACCCCGGGTCGCCGCCACCCCAGCTCAACGCGTTGATCCCGGCCGCGCGGTGGAAGCCGGGATGTTCGAGTACGTCGACACAGGTCTCGCTGTCCGGGTCCGGCCCGACCGCCCCGCAGAACAGCGGCTCGGCCAGGTGCCAGGCGTCCGTGTAGGACAGCCGCGCGACGCCGATCGCCACCTCGGGCCGCGGGACCGTCAAACGGCGAGTACTTCCCCTGCTCGATGGCGATGACGGTCTGTCGGGTGACGCCGAGCCGTCTGGCCAGCTCGGCCTGGGTCATCTCCCCGTTGGCAAAGCGCAGGGCCCGGATCGAGTTGGTCACCCTGGTCGGTCTGCCCACGCTTCACCACCCCCGGTGGTACGCGACGATCCCCAGGGTGGTCACCAGGAACGCCCAGGTGCCCTTCTCCTCGTACGACTTGACATCACTAAGGTAAAGGAGACGGAACATGATGTCGCTAATCTTTGACATGGCCGGACCAGGGGCGCACCCGTAGGTGCAGGATGACCAGGACTACAGCGCGTCGTCGAGCAGGATGCGCCGCTGGTCCGTCGGCGTCACCAGGTGTACGCCGAGCAGCCGCACGCCGGCCTGACCGCACACCTGGTACGCGGTGTGGAACCAGAGCCGGTCCGGGTCGCTGACCGCGCTCGATCCGGACCGGGTGAGCACCACCAGCATCGAGCCGTCACCCGCCCGCTCCGCGAGCGCGTTGGCGAAGATCCCGACCGCCTGGGCGCAGTCGTCCGGGTCGAGCCGCGCCGGCAGGTCGTCGACCGGGCAGTGGACCTGTACACGGTCCTCCTCGTCGCAGAGAACGAACCGCACCCCGCGCCGCCCCCGCTCCCACCGCTCGATAGCGGCGGCGAGATGAGCATCGATAGCCTCGGGACTGTCCAGAACCGGCGAATCGCTCATGACCCGACATCGTCCACCATTCGCCCGGGTTCGGCCACCCCGCCCGCGTCGCCGGGCACCATGAGCCAGGACAGTCAGGCCGCGGCGACCGGAACCCGTTTCTCAAAGCAGACGCTGTACGGATTACCGACGTACTCGCCGTAGACCGGGATCCGGGCGTAGCCCGCCGAGGCGTACAGGTGCATGGCCACCGGCAGGTAGCTGCCGGTCTCCAGCCGGAAGATGGTGTGGCCGGCGGCGTACGCCGACTCTTCCAACGCGGTCAGCAGGTGCCGCGCGATACCCCGACCCCGGTAGGCCGGCCGTACGTACATCCGTTTGATCTCGGCGGTCTGCGCGTCCAACGCCTGGACGGCGCCGCAGGCGACCGCCCGCCCGTCCAGCACGCACACCAGGTACCGGGCGTCGTCGTGTACCTGGTGCCCGACCGGATCGACTGGCCGACCGGCACGCTCCGCCTCAGCCAGCTCGCGCTGCTGGGTCATGATCAGGGCGGCGACCTCCGGGTCGGTAGGCAGACGGCGCTCGATCAACACTCAGTCACGATAGGCAAAGCGCGTTTCCCGAAGGTTTCGTCCAGTTGGCCGGGATCAGGCCTGATTCCGACAACCCGACGTTCAACTGCCACCAACCCGCTTGGTAACAATCAGTTACCTCGATACGTCCGAGTCGTCCTCTGCTGGCCGCTGCCGGCGGGCCTTGCGGTCCGCCAGCCGCTGCGCGGCGCTGGCCCGGCTCGACTGCTCCTCCAGCCGGACATCGGTGCCGCGGGAGCTCGGCACGTACTCGACGTCAGCGAAGTGGCTCGGCTGCCAGTCGAACTCCCATGATCCGATCCTCACCAACGCGCCCGGCTCGGCGCCCGCCTTGGCCAACGCCTCCTCCACGCCCAGCCTGGCCAGCCGATCGGCGAGGAAGCCGACTGCCTCGTCGTTGTCGAAGTTGGTCTGCCGTACCCACCGTTCCGGGCGGGATCCCCAAACCCGGTACGCACCGTCGGCCGCCGGCTCGACGGTGAATCCGGCGTCGTCGACGGCCGCCGGCCGCAGCACGATCCGGGTCGGCTCCAGCTCCGGCGCGGCCGCACGGGCAGCGGCGACCAGTTCCGCCAGGGCGTAGGTCAGCTCCCGCAGCCCTTCCCGGGTCGCCGTACTGACCTCGAACGCCCGCAACCCGCGCGCAACCAGGTCGTTCCGGACCAGCTCGGCCATTGCCCTGCCGTCCGGTACGTCGATCTTGTTGAGCACCACCAGCCGTGGCCGGTCCGCCAGACCGCCGTAGGCGGCCAGCTCCGCCTCGATCGCGTCGATGTCGGCCAGCGGGTCCCGCCCGGGTTCCAGAGTCGCCGTGTCCACCACGTGGGCCAGCACGGCGCACCGCTCGATGTGCCGCAGGAACTCCAGACCGAGGCCCTTGCCGGTGGCCGCACCAGGAATGAGCCCGGGTACGTCGGCGACCGTGAAGGTGTGTTCGTCGGCCCGGACCACCCCGAGGTTGGGCACCAGCGTGGTGAAGGGGTAGTCAGCGATCCTCGGCCGGGCCGCCGAGATCACCGAGATCAGCGACGACTTTCCGGCCGAGGGGAAACCGACCAGGCCCACGTCGGCGACGCTCTTGAGTTCCAGTACGACGTCAAGCTGCTCGCCCGGCTCACCCAACTCGGCGAAGCCGGGTGCCTTGCGCCGGGCGCTGGCCAATGCGGCGTTGCCCCGGCCACCCCGGCCGCCCCGGGCGATCTCCAGGCTGGTGCCGGCACCGACCAGATCGGCCAGCACCTCGCCGTCGAGACCCTGCACACTCGTCCCGTTCGGCACCTTGAGCACCAGGTCGGCGCCTTTGGCACCGTCCCGGTTGCCACCGGCCCCGCCCTTGCCGTTCTCGGCCTTTGCGTGCGGCCGGAAGTGGAAGTCGAGCAGGGTGTGCACCTGAGGGTCGACGACCAGGGTGACGCTGCCGCCGTGCCCACCGTTGCCCCCGTCCGGCCCGCCGAACGGCTTGAACTTCTCGCGGTGGATCGAGACGCAACCGTGCCCACCGTTCCCCGCCAGCACATGCAGTACAACCCGGTCGACGAAGGTCGTCACGGCCCTATCCTCTCCATTGCCGCCGGCGGGACCGGCGGACACGACAAAGCGGGCTGGGACCTCTGGTCCGCAGCCCGCTCGTCAGGTTGCTCGACAAGCGTCAGCCAGCAACGCCAGGGCGCCTGCCTGCGGCGGCGCTGTACGGCAGATGCTACTGCGTCGCCGGAACGATGTTGACCGTCTTGCGGCCGCGCTTGGTGCCGAACTGCACCGAGCCGTCAGCCAGCGCGAACAGCGTGTCGTCGCCACCCCGGCCGACCAGGTCACCCGGGTGGAACTTGGTGCCGCGCTGACGGATCAGAATTTCGCCGGCGCTGACGACCTGACCACCGAACCGCTTCACGCCGAGACGCTTGGCCTGGGAGTCACGGCCGTTCCGCGAGCTGGACGCACCCTTTTTGTGAGCCATGGCTGGTGCCTACTTCCCGTTCGAGATGCCGGTCACCTTGACCTGGGTCAGCGGCTGACGGTGACCCTGGCGCTTGTGGTAGCCGGTCTTGTTCTTGAACTTGTGAATCCGGATCTTCGGACCCTTGGTCTGCGCGGCGATCTCGCCGGTCACAGCGACCTGGGCAAGCTTGGTCGCGTCGGTCACCAGGTCGTCGCCATCGACGAGGAGCACCGCGGGAAGCGTCACCGCGTCACCGGGGGCACCGGTGATCTTCTCGACCTCGATCACGTCGCCCTCGGCGACCTTGTACTGCTTGCCGCCGGTCTTGACGATCGCGTACATCGGACGCGGACTCCTGTCGTTTGTCGCTGGCGGATGGTGTTCGTGGCAGCTCGGTGGACCGTCGGCTACGCCGTGGGGAACGGACGCGGCGGTCTGCGACTGAGCAGTCACGGGCACGCGGGAACCTGGCGCACCGGGTGCGCCACCGGCAAGCGTACGGCATGCCGGTGGCTACCCTCAAATCGACCCCGGTCAGGGACGAGTCCGGCGGCGGGTGCCGCTGCTGCGGCGGACCCGTCGCCGACCGCCGGCGGCGTGATCGCCTGCGGACGCGTCCCGGTCATCGTCGTCATCGGCGAGATCGGGATCGTCCGCCCCGGCCAAGCGGACCGGTGCCGCGCCGTTGCCGGTCTCGACCACCGGATCCACCTCGTAGCGGGACAGGTCGTAGCCCATGGTCTCGTCCTCGTCCTCCGCGGTCGGATCGACCAGCGGTTGCGCCGCCGCGACGGGAACTCTGATCACGCCGGTGGTAGTCGGGGCAGCCTCGGCCTCGGCGACACCGGCGACCACGTCTGCCGGCTCATCCGGCTGGTCCGCCCCGGTCACAGCCGTCACGTCAGGTGCAGAGGTGACGTCAGGGGTATCGGTGACGTCAGGCGCCGGGAATGCCTCGTCCGCCGGTTGGTTGGCCTTGCGACCCCGGCGGCGGCTGCCACCGGTTGCCGCACCACCCGTAACGCTCGTACCACCACCGCTGGCCGGAGCTGCGGCGACCGTCTTCGCCCGGTCCCCGGCCCCGGTACCGCCCGACGATCGCGGCTTCTCCGGCACCGGCTCGGTGTGGATGATCAGCCCGCGGCCCTTGCAGCAGTCACAGGTTTCGCTGAACGCCTCCAGCAGCCCGGCACCGATCCGCTTACGGGTCATCTGCACCAGACCCAGCGACGTGATCTCGGTGACCTGGTGCTTGGTGCGGTCCCGACCCAGGCACTCGGTCAGCCGGCGCAGCACCAGCTCCCGGTTCGACTCCAGCACCATGTCGATGAAGTCGATCACCACGATGCCGCCGATGTCGCGCAGCCGCAGCTGGCGGACGATCTCCTCGGCGGCCTCCAGGTTGTTGCGGGTGACCGTCTCCTCCAGGTTTCCGCCGGCGCCGGTGTACTTGCCGGTGTTCACGTCGATGACGGTCATCGCCTCGGTCCGGTCGATCACCAGGTGACCACCGGAGGGCAGGAACACCTTGCGGTCCAGGCCCTTGAGGATCTGCTCGTCGATGCGCCGCTCGGCGAACACGTCCGCCACCGCGGCGTGCCGGCGCAGCCGGGCCAGCAGGTCCGGCGAGACGTGGGCGAGGTAGGACTCCACCATCTCGTACGCGGTGTCGCCCTGAACGACCAGTTCGCGGAAGTCTTCGTTGAACAGGTCCCGAACGACCCGGATGACCAGGTCCGGCTCCTCGTAGAGCAGCGTCGGCGCGCCACCGGAACCCGCCTTGGCCTGGATGTCCTCCCACTGTGCCTGCAGTCGTTTGACGTCGCGGGACAGCTCGTCCTCGCTGGCACCCTCAGCTGCGGTCCGCACGATCACACCGGCACCGTCGGGCACCAACTTCTTGAGGATGTCCCGTAGCCTCTTGCGCTCGGTGTCCGGCAGTTTGCGGCTGATCCCGGAGGCGTTCCCGTTCGGTACGTACACCAGATGCCGGCCGGAGAGCGCAACGTGACTGGTGAGCCGAGCGCCCTTGTGCCCGATCGGATCCTTGGTGACCTGCACGAGCACCGAGTCACCGGAACGCAGCGCCTGCTCGATGGACCGGGACCGACCTTCCAGGCCGGTGGCGTCCCAGTTGACCTCACCGGCGTACAGCACCGCGTTGCGGCCACGACCCACGTCGACGAAGGCTGCCTCCATGCTCGGCAGCACGTTCTGCACCTTGCCGAGGTAGACGTTGCCAGCCATGGTGCCCGACGAGGCCCGGGTGACGTAGTGCTCGACCAGGACGCCGTCCTCCAGCACGGCGATCTGGGTCCGGTCACCGCGCTGACGCACCACCATGTCCCGGTCGACGGCCTCCCGCCGGGCCAGAAACTCCGACTCGCTGAGGATCGGCGGACGGGTCCGCCGCTGCTCTCGGCCGTCCCGACGGCGCTGCCGCTTCGCTTCCAACCGGGTCGACCCGGTGACGCCCTGCACCTCGTCGACGGTTTTGCGTGGTTCACGAATCTTGACGACGGTCGGCACGCCGTCCTCGGCCCCGGACTCCGCGTCGCCGGAGCCACGGCGTCGGCGGCGACGCCGCCGACGGGTCATGGAGTCGCCATCGCCATCGCCATCGGCGTCGTCGGCCGACCCACCGTCATCGGACGCCTCGGTCTCGTCGCCGGTGTCGGCGTCGCCCTCCTCCGCGCCGCCCTTGCCCCGGCCCCGGCCCCGGCGCCCACGGCGCCGACGACGCCGGCCGGCCGGCGTGTCGTCGTCATCGTCGTCCGTGTCGGCGTCGGTGGTCACCTCAGCGGGCTGCTCCTGCGGTGCCTCTGCGGCCTCGGTGACCGGCTCGGCCGCCGGCTCGCTGTCGGCGCTACGCCGGCCCCGCCGACGCCGCCGCACCGGCTCGTCGTCGCCGGCCGCCTCGGCACCGTCGATGGTCTGGACAGCGGGCTCCACTGCCGCCGGCTGACCAGCGTCGGTGGCGACCGGCGGACTCTGCGGATCGGGTGCCATGAACAGCACGACAGGTGGTCCGGCTGCCGCTCTGCGGCGTCGGGACGACGGCGCGACGCCAGACACCGCAGCGGCGTCGTCGGTCGCCGGGCCGGCCTGGCCCACGGCGGCACCCGGCTCCGCGTCGGAGTCGGCGGCGGCCGGGCCGGGCATCGCCGCCGACTCGGACTTCGCCGACCGGCCGGCTGCTCGGGTCGGCACCGGCTCGGCGGCCGGTGGTGTCTCGGTGGCCGGCGTCGCAGGACCGACCGGCGACGATGTGGCCAGTTGGGCAGCGGCTGCTCCCGGGGCGGGTTCGCTCTCCTCGACCGGCACCACGACTGCCGGCTCGGCCGCCTTCTTCCGCCGGGTCCGAGTGGTCTTCTTGATCGCCGGCTCAGCAGTGGAGTCGGCCGACGGGCCGGCGGTGTCGTCCGGGCCACCCGCGTCAGCGGTATCAGTACCGGTGGTATCCGTACCGGCCTTGTCCGCTGCCGTCGAACGGCGACGGCGGGTCCGGGACACCGCAGCCGGTTCGCCGGTGGCTGGTGCCGGACCAGCCGAACCACCGGTCGTGGCCGCGTCGCCGCCGGCGACCCCCGCCGCGGCCTTGCTGGTCCGCCGCCGCGTCGTGCGGGCGGTTGTGGATCGGGTCACATCAGCGGGAGCGCCGGCCGGTTCGGTACCGGTCCGGTCCCCGCCCTCTGGCTCGTTTTCGAGCATTGGACGTTCTCCAGTTCTGGCCGCCCCGGGCGCGGGTGAGCGCTGCCACGCAGGGTTGCCGCAAAAAGTGATCCGGCGGACGCGCCGCTGAGCTTCCGGCCCGGTGGGGCGAGAGACCCGGAGGCAGACCGCCGAAGTCTGGCTTACTGAGCGCCGGCCGGAACACGGCTGGCGTTCACCGATGGCTGCCCAGCTCGATCCGCCTCCAACGGATCGACGATCTCCCCCTGCGCGGTCAGTGTTCCCTGAGCTAGCCGGGTCACTCGGGGCGGCACCGGCGGCTCCAGGTCGGCCATGACGCGCAGGCCGGAGAGGACGTCATCGGGTCGTACCGACGGGGTGACCTGCCGGACGACTAGGTCGAGTATCGCACACGGCACCGAGCTGACCTCGGAAGGTAGGCCGCTGCCCGGACCGGCACCCGGTCCGTCGGTGTTGTCGGACCGGTCGGCGACCACGATCCGCACCACTGCGGCACGGGCGTCGAAGGTCCGCCGGCCCTGCTTGGTCAACCGCTCCACCAGCACCTCCTCGGCGGCGGTGAACGTCGCCACCGCCCGGCCGGCCGACTCCGGATCGACCTCGGGCAGCTCGATCCGCCATCGCGACGCGTCGATCCGGTCGGCCAGGCTACCGCCGGCCGCCTCAACCGCCTCCAGTACGTCGAGGCCGGGCGACAGCGCAGCGTCGAGCGCCACCCGCAGCCGGTCGGGGTCGACCTGCTGCTGCAGACCGATCTCCAGATACTCGGCCTCACTGGCGACGCCGGTCGGGGCCGCGCTCGCGTAGGAGATCTTGGGGTGCGGGGTGAATCCCTGAGAGAAGGCGACCGGGACACCGCCGCGGCGCAGTGCCCGTTCGAACGCCCGGGCGAAGTCGCGGTGCGAGGTGAACCGCAGCGGGCCGCGCTTGGCGTACCGGATCCGGATCCGTTGCACGACCGGCGCCTGGCCGCCTGCCGGTTGTGGCTTCCTGCTGATCGTGATGCTCCTCGGAAGGGGTAGGGAACGTCGTCATCCTCACCCGGATGGGTGCGGCGCGCCAGTCAGCCCGCCGCCGGGGTCCGCAGGCCGGTGTTGACCGGCGTCAGCGGCAGCAGTTTCTGCCCGGTCGGACCGATCTGGATCTCAGTATCCATTGACGGACAGACACCGCAGTCGAAACAGGGCGTCCACCGGCAGTCATCCTGCTCATACTCGCCCAACGCGTCCTGCCAGTCCTGCCAGAGCCAGTCCTTGTCCAGCCCGGAGTCCAGGTGGTCCCAGGGCAACACCTCGGTGGTGTCCCGTTCGCGAACCGTGTACCAGTCCAGGTCGACCCCGTACGCCGGCAGCGTGTCGGCGGCCGCGTCGACCCACCGCTGGTACGAAAAGTGCTCGCTCCAGCCGTCGAACCGGCCGCCGGACTCCCAGACCCGGCGGATCACCGCGCCGACCCGCCGGTCACCGCGCGACAGCAGCCCTTCGATCAGCGACGGCTCGCCGTCGTGGTAACGGTAGCCGATCGCCCGACCGAGCGACCGGTCCGCGTTGATGGCCTGCTTGAGCAGCCGCAGCCGGTTGTCGATCACCTCCGGGTGCTGCATCGACGCCCACTGGAACGGGGTGTGCGGCTTGGGCACGAACCCGCCGATCGAGACGGTGCACCGGATGTCCTTGGAACCGGTCGCCGCCCGACCCGCCTTGATCACCTCGTGGGCGAGCCGGGCGATCTGCAGCACGTCGTCGTCGGTCTCGGTGGGCAGCCCGCACATGAAGTAGAGCTTCACCTGACGCCAGCCGTTGGTGTACGCGGTCACCACGGTCCGGATCAGGTCCTCCTCCGAAACCATCTTGTTGATCACCCGGCGGATCCGCTCCGAGCCGCCCTCCGGGGCGAACGTCAGCCCGGTACGCCGACCGTTGCGGGACAGCTCCTGCGCCAGCTCGATGTTGAACGCGTCAACCCGGGTGGACGGCAGCGACAGCGACACGTTCGTGCCGGCGTACTGCTCGGCCAGGCCGGAGCACATGTCGCCGATCTCCGAGTGGTCGGCCGAGGACAGCGACAACAGACCGACCTCGTGGAAGCCGGAGTACTCCAGGCCGTCGGCGACCATCTGCCCGACCGTGGTGATGGACCGCTCCCGCACCGGACGCGTGATCATGCCCGCCTGGCAGAACCGGCAACCGCGCGTACAGCCGCGGAAGATCTCTACCGCGTAGCGTTCGTGGACCGTCTCGGCCAGCGGGACGATCGGCTTCTTCGGGTACGGCCAAGCGTCCAGGTCCATGGTGGTGCGCTTGTGCACCCGGAACGGCACGTCAGCCCGGTTCGGCACCACCCGCTGGATCCGGCCGTCCGGCAGGTAGTCCACGTCGTAGAAGCGCGGTACGTAGATGCTCTCCGTACGGGCCAGCCGCAGCAGCAGCTCGTCGCGCCCACCCGGCGACCCTTCGGCCTTCCACCGCCGGACGATGCCGGTGATCTCCAGCACGGCTTCCTCGCCGTCGCCGAGCACCGCCGCGTCGATGAAATCGGCGATCGGCTCCGGGTTGAACGCGGCATGCCCACCGGCCAGCACCACCGGGTGTGAGTCGTCCCGGTCAGCGGCGGACAACGGGATCCCGGCCAGGTCGATCGCGGTCAGCAGGTTCGTGTAGCCCAGCTCGGTGGCGAACGAGACACCGAACACGTCGAAGTCGCCGACCGGCCGGTGCGCGTCAACGGTGAACTGCGGCACGCCGTGCGCCCGCATCAGCCGTTCCAGGTCCGGCCAGACCGCGTAGGTCCGTTCGGCCAGCACGTCGGGCTGCTCGTTGAGCACCTCGTACAGGATCTGCACGCCCTGGTTCGGCAGGCCGACCTCGTAGGCGTCCGGATACATCAGCGCCCAGCGCACGGCTGCGGCCTCCCAGTCCTTGGCCACCGCGCCGAGCTCGCCGCCGACGTACTGGATCGGCTTGCTGACCTGGGGCAGCAACGGCTCCAACCGGGACCAGACCGACCTGGCCGTCGGGCCACCCACGGTCGCCGTCGGGGCAGCGCCTGCCGGGACACCCATCAAACCTCCTCCAAACCGCACCGGACACCGGGTCAACCACCCACAGTACGCGGGCGGGGCGGCCGGGCTAGCCGCACGGTACTAACCTCGAACGGGTCCGAAAGGAGATGCATCTGCGATGCGGCAGCCGCAACCGGATGAAGGTCCGACCACGGACCAGCCAGCCGGGGCGGGCGGGTCCGACCCGGCCACGTCACCCGCCACGTCACCGGCCCCGTGGCGGGGCTCGGCAGCGGTGCCGCCACCGCGGCCGCGCCAGCGCTGGTGGCAGCGGGACGCCCCCCGGACGGATCAGCCACCACCCCGTGACCCGACCCTGCAGCTACCACCCGACGGGTACGCCGAAGACGATCCAGCGACCCGCACCCCGGTCGACCCGTGGGCCGCCGCCGACCCCTGGCCGGCGGGTCAACCGACCGACCCGCCCGACGAATGGCCCGGTGCCAACCCGCCGACGCCGGAACCGGCGGCCTTCCCCCCGCCGGTGGCCCCACCCGCGCCCACCTCGCCCCCGGACACGCCACCACCGGTCGCCGGTCCGCACCCGCCGAACCCGAGCCGGCTCCCGGTGACCCGACCACCGGTCACCGGGCCACCGGTCACCGGGCCACCGGCGCCGACCGGAAAAGCGGCCCGTCGGCAGCGCCGACAACAACGCCGACGACGGCGCTGGCCATGGAAGACGACGCTGTTCACCCTGCTCACCGTCGCCTGTTGCTGCGGCTGTCCGGCCTACTACGGCAAGCCGCTGTGGGACCAGTACCCGGCGAACGCCGCGCTCCCCGGGCAGGTCGCCGACCTGCGACTCAGCGACGACGGCTCCAGCCAGGAGACCGCCGCCCGGTTGGAAGGTGAGATGCGCACCGCCCATCTGCTTGCCGAGGACACCTTCGCCGGTGTGTACCGGGACGGCAACGGCAAGCTCGTGGTGCTCTACGGCATCACCGGTTTTCGGATGACGCCGGGCAGCGACCTGGACAGCGAGGTCGGCCGGATCAGCGACGCGTACCAGATGGATACCGTCGAGATGTTCGAGACCGGCACCCGGGGCACCCACCTGAGCTGCGGAACCGGCGTCTCCGACGGCGACGACGTGGTGGTCTGCGCCTGGGCCGACCACGGCAGCCTCGGCACCGCGCTGTTCACCCGCCGGTCGGTCGAGGAGAGCGCGACGTTGACCGGGCAACTACGCGCCCAGGCGATCAGCCGGGAGTGACCCGGGAGTGGCTCAGCCGGCGGCGTCGCCGTTACCGTTGCCCGGCTGGCCGTCGCTGGTCCTCGCCCCACCGGCGGTACGCGGTGGCGCGTACCGGGGCACGTACTCCTGGCCGGTGAGCTGCTGAATCTCGCTCATCACCTCGTCGGTGATCCGACGCATCTCGGAGCGGTCATCGCCGCGCCCGGTGAAGTCGAGCGGCTTGCCGAACCGGACCGTGACCGTGCCCCGGCTCAGCTTCGGCCAGAGCGACCCGATCGGCTGGATCTGCGCGGTGCCGACGAACCCGACCGGGACGACCGGCACCCCGGCGGCCAGCGCCAGCCGGGCCACCCCGGTCCGGCCCCGGTACAGCCGCCCGTCCGGCGAACGGGTGCCCTCCGGGAAGACGGCCACCTGCCGGCCGGCCCGCAGCAGCGGGATCGCGCCGTCGAAGGCGCTCAGCGCCGCCCGCCCGCCGCCGCGTTCCACCCGGATCGCGCCGAGCCCGGTCACCAGGCCTTTGGTCAGCAGCCCACGGAATCCGGTGCCGTCGAAGTACTCGGCCTTGGCCCAGAACGCCACGTGCCGGGGCAGCACCGCGCCGAGGAAGTACTCGTCGGCGACGGACAGGTGGTTCGCGGCCAGGATCACCCCGCCGGTGGTGGGGATGTTCTCCCGCCCTTCCACCTTGGGTCGCCAGCCCAGCAACAACGCTGGTCCGACAGTGACTTTGCCGATCGAATACAGCGGCGGCACGGATCCTCCGGCGACGGGACAGGCATGGGTGGGTCGGACAGACACGGTAGCGGACGGGATCCCGCCCGGACCGGTCAGACCCGCTGCACCCGCACCGACACCGGCTCACCGTCGCCCACCTCACCGGCGAATCCCCCCGCCGGGCCGGCCCCGGACGGGTCGACCGTCACCTCGTCGGCGAGCACCTCACCGGCGACGAAGTCCTGGTACGCCCGTACCGCCGCCGCCACCTCGGCCCCGGCGACCACAGTGACCCGGACCCGGTCGGTGATCCGCAGGTCGGCCTCCCGCCGGGCCTGCTGGATCACCCGGACCAGGTCCCGGGCCAGCCCTTCGGCGGCCAGCTCCGGCGTGACGGTGGTGTCCAGCACCACCACCCCCTGCCCGGCCGGCAACGGTGCGGAATGCTCCGGGTCGGCGGCGACCAGCTTCAACTCGTACTCCCCGTCGGCCAGCCGGACCCCGGCGGCGACCGGCGCGCCGTCGTCGCCCAGCGCCCAGTCGCCGGACTTCACCGCCCGGATCACCGCCTGTACCTGGCCGCCGACCCGGGGGCCGAGCACCCGGGGCACCACGGTCAGCACCTGCTGGCAGTGGTCGGCGACGGCGTCGGTGAACTCCACCGACTTGACATTGACCTCGTCGGCGACCAGGTCGGCGAACGGCCGCAGTTGTGGCGCGGCGGCGCTGGCCACGGTCAGCGCCGGCAACGGCAGCCGGACCCGCAGATTACGGGCCTTGCGCAGCGACAGCCCGGCCGAGCAGACCTCGCGGACCGCGTCCATCGACGCGACCAGGTCGTGGTCGGCGGGGAACTCGCCGGCGGCCGGCCAGTCGGTCAGGTGCACCGACCGTTCACCGGTCAGCCCGCGCCAGATCTCCTCGCTGGTCAACGGTGCCAACGGCGCCACCACCCGGGTGAGCGTCTCCAGCACGGTGTACAGGGTGTCGAACGCGTCGGTGTCGCCGGACCAGAACCGGTCCCGGGACCGGCGGACGTACCAGTTGGTCAACGCGTCGAGGTAGGTACGCACGCTGGCGCAGGCACCGGAGATGTCGTAGCTGTCCATCTGCCGGGTGGCCTCGTCGACCAGTTCACCGGTCTTGGCCAGCACGTACCGGTCGAGCAGGTGGGTGCTGTCGGTACGCCGGGTCGCGGTGTAGCCCTCCGCGTTGGCGTACAACGCGAAGAAGTACCAGACGTTCCACAGCGGCAGCAGCACCTGCCGGACGGCGTCGCGGACGCCGCTCTCCACCACCGCCATGTCGCCGCCGCGCAGCACCGGCGAGGCCATCAGCATCCAGCGCATCGCGTCCGAGCCGTAGGTGTCGAACACCTCGTACACGTCCGGGTAGTTGCGCAGGCTCTTGCTCATCTTGCGCCCGTCGGCGCCGAGCAGGATGCCGTGGCTGACGCAGTTGCGGAAGGCCGGCCGGTCGAACAACGCGGTGGCCAGCACGTGCATGGTGTAGAACCAGCCACGGGTCTGCCCGATGTACTCGACGATGAAGTCGCCCGGGTAGTGGTGCTCGAACCACTCACGGTTCTCGAACGGGTAGTGCACCTGGGCGAACGGCATCGACCCGGACTCGAACCAGCAGTCGAGCACCTCCGGCACCCGGCGCATCGTGGACCGTCCGGTCGGGTCGTCCGGGTTGGGCCGGGTCAGCTCGTCGATGCCGGGCCGGTGCAGGTCGGCCGGGCGTACGCCGAAGTCACGCTCCAGCTCGTCGAGCGAGCCGTACACATCGACCCGCGGATAGGCCGGGTCGTCCGAGCGCCACACCGGGATCGGTGAGCCCCAGAACCGGTTCCGGCTGATCGACCAGTCCCGCGCTCCGGCCAGCCACTTGCCGAACGAGCCGTCCTTTACGTGCGCCGGCGTCCAGGAGATCTGCTGGTTCAGCTCCACCATCCGGTCCCGGAAGGTGGACACGGCCACGAACCACGACGACACCGCCTTGTAGACCAACGGCGTGTCACAGCGCCAGCAGTGCGGGTACGAGTGGGTGTAGGTGTCGTGGCGCAGCAGCAGGCCCCGGTCGCGCAGCTCACGGATGATCGGCTTGTTGGTGTCGAAGACCTGCTCCCCCGCGTACGGCGGGACCAGGGCGGTGAACCGGGTGTGGTCGTCGACGGTGACGATCGTCGGGATGCCGGCGGCGTTGCAGGTGTTCTGGTCGTCCTCACCGAACGCCGGGGCCATGTGCACCACCCCGGTGCCGTCCTCGGTGGTGACGAAGTCGGCGCCGAGGACCTGGTAGGCGTTCGGGCCGGCCCGGTCGACCAGGTAGTCGAACAGCGGGGTGTAGCGGCGTCCGACCAGCTCGGCGCCGCGGACCGTGCCGACCCGCTCGAACCCGTCCAGTTCCTTGGCGTACGCCTCGACCCGTGCCGCCCCCAGCAGGTACCGCTGCCCGTCGCGCTGCAGCACCGCGTACTCGATGTCCGGGCCGACGGCGAGGGCCAGGTTCGACGGCAGCGTCCACGGCGTGGTGGTCCACACCCCGATCCGTTCCGGCTCGCCACCGGGCTGCGCCGGCGCCAGCTCGAACCAGACGGTGACGGTCGGGTCCTGCCGGTCGCGGTAGACGTCGTCCATCCGGGTCTCGGTGTTGCTCAGCGGCGTCTCACAGCGCCAGCAGTAGGCCAACACCCGGAAGCCCTCGTAGACCAGCCCCTTGTCATACAGGGCCTTGAAGGCCCACATGACGCTCTCCATGTAGTCCAGGTCGAGCGTCTTGTAGTCGTTGACGAAGTCGACCCAGCGGGCCTGCCGGGTGACGTAACGCTCCCAGTCCTGCGTGTAGGTCAGCACCGAGCTGCGGCAGACGTCGTTGAAGCGCTCCATGCCCAGCTCGACGATTTCCGCCTTCGTGGAGATGCCGAGCTGGCGTTCGGCCTCGACCTCGGCGGGCAGCCCGTGGCAGTCCCAGCCGAAGCGGCGCTCGACCCGCCGGCCGCGCATCGTCTGGTAGCGCGGCACCACGTCCTTGACGTAGCCGGTGAAGAGGTGGCCGTAGTGCGGCAGGCCGTTGGCGAACGGCGGGCCGTCGTAGAAGACGTACTCGTTGGCGCCGTCCGGACCCGGGTCACGCTGGTCGACGCTGGCTTCGAAGGTCTTGTCCGCCGTCCAGTAGTCCAGGACACGGCGCTCCACCTGGGGCAGGTCCGGACTGGCCGGCACGCCGGTGGCGGGGTCGGTCATCGGGTACGCCATGGTGGTGCCCTCTCCTCGCGCAGCTCACTGTCTCGTGGTCTGCGAGGACGAACCCGTCGGGCGGTCGCCGACTGCTGCCGGACGTCGCCACGGTGGGCCGCGGTACCACCTCGCTTGGCGGTCGCCGAGGTGCGCGACCGCCCGCTCATCGGCCGGCTGTGACGGGCCGGACCCGTCCGGTTCTACTGGGGCCGCCGCTGCCGGGCAGTGGTAGCCGGTTCTTCCGGAGGCTCACCGGTGATGGCCGGGTCGTCGCCTTTGGGTTGCCTTCAGTTTTGAGCGTATCCCACCCGTCGAGCTGGTTTCCGTCCGCCTGCCACTTCCGGTTTCAGCGGGCGGACGGGGCCGGCAGGGTGGCCGACCAGAGCGAACGGCCGTCCCGGTCGCGCAGGTGCACGGTGAACGCCCGGGATTCGCCGTCGACGAACACCTCGCCGTAGTGCTGGAAACCTTCGGCCGGTGAGGTGTTGACCCGCGGTGGGGCGTTGACGAACACCGCCTCCGGGCCGAACGTACCGTCGAGGGTGTTCGGGCCGAACGCCCCGGCGTGCGCCGGGCCGGAGACGAACTCCCAGAACGGGGTGAAGTCGGCCACCGCTGCCCGTGCCGGATCGTAGTGATGGGCGGCGGTGTAGTGCACGTCAGCGGTGAGGAAGACGATACCGGTGACACCGGCCCGGTGCGCCGCGCCGAGAATCTCGGCGAACTCCAGCTCCCGCCCGGCCGGCGCGCCGCCGTCGCCCTGGGCGATGCCTTCCTGGGCTGCGCCACCGTCCGGCACGATCAGACCGAGCGGCAGGTTGTTGGCGATCACCTTCCAGGTGGCCGTCGACCGGGTGAGCTCGCGGATCAGCCACTGCCGTTGCTGGGTGCCGAGCAGGCCCCGATGCGGGTCGGCGTAGGTGTTGCCGTCGTTGGGGTCCTTGTAGGTGCGCATGTCGAGGACGAACACGTCCAGCAGCGGCCCGTAGCGGACCACCCGGTACAGCGGTCCGTCGTCCGGGGTCGGCAGCCACTCGTGGAACGCCTGCCGGGACCGGGCGGCCAGCACGTCGACCCGGGTCTCGGTGTAACGCGGGTCGGTGAGGATCTCGCCCGGGTACCAGTTGTTGGTCACCTCATGGTCGTCCCACTGGTTGAGTTGCGGCACCTCGGCGGCGAACGACCGCAGCTGCGCGTCGAGCAGGTTGTAGGCGAACTGGCCACGGAACTCGGTGAGCGTCTCGGCGACCTTGGACTTCTCCGGGGTCACCAGGTTGCGCCACACCCGCCCGTCCGGCAGGGTCACCGTCTCAGCGAGCGGGTTGTCGGCGTACACCGTGTCGCCGCTGCACAGGAAGAAGTCCGGCCGGCCACGCCGCATCGCCTCGAAGATCCGCATCCCGCCGAAGTCCTCGCTGATCCCCCAGCCCTGGCCGGCGATGTCCCCGGTCCAGACGAACCGCACGTTGTCGACCCGACCCCGGGTGCCGCCGACCGGCCGGCCCCGGTGGTGTCCGTGGTGACCACCGGCGCGGGGTGCGGTGCTCAGCGAACCGGTCAACGGTTCGCTGACCAGGCTGGGACGGTGCAGACTCTCCACCCGCACCCGGTAGTGCAGCCGCTCGCCGGCGGGCAGGCCACGCAGCCGTACCTTGCCGGTGTAGTCGCCGCGGCTGTCGAGCACCGGGCCGCGTACCCGCCGGGCGTCGCGCAGGTCCGGCCGGCGGCCGACTTCGACGATCAGCCGGCCGACCCGGTCCGCGCGGGTCCAGACGACGGCCTCGCCGGGGCCGGCCACGCCGCTCTGGACGCCGTGGGTGAGCACCGGCCGGCCGGTGGGGTGCCAGGCCGGCGCCGCAGGCCGGCCCGACGCTGCGGGCCCGCTGGCGGCCGCGCCGGCTCCGCCGAGCAGCGCGCCGCCAGCGAGTCCGGTGCCGCCGGCCAGTCCGGCCCGCAGCAGGGTACGGCGGTCGAATGGGTTCATCGAATCCTCCTGGGAAGTCCGGTGTCCCCAAGAGGTCTATCGATGAAATGTGGCGAGATCCCCCGAATCAGGTGGCCAGCACACGAACCGGCCGACAACCTGCGGCTGATCGACCGGGGTCAGCCCAGGTCGGGGAACCAGAGCTTGATCTCGCGGGCCGCGCTCTCCGGGGAGTCCGAGGCGTGCACCAGGTTCTCCCGGTTGGACAGCGCCAGGTCGCCGCGAATGGTGCCGGCCGTCGCCTTTCGCCCGTCGGTGGTGCCGATCAGCCCACGGACCACATCGATGGCCTGGTCACCGGCGAGCACCAGGGCGACCAGCGGCCCGCCGGTCATGAACTCCTTCAGCGGCGGGTAGAACGGCTTGTCCACATGGTCGGCGTAGTGCGCGCCGGCCAGGTCCTCGTCCATCCGGCGCGACTGCAGGGTGACCAGGTACAGTCCCTTACGCTCGAACCGGCCGAGGATCTCGCCGACCAAGCCGCGCCGGACCGCGTCCGGCTTGATCAACACGAGGGTACGTTCGACATCGGTGGGGCTGGACACGCTGGCTCCTTATCGACGGACCGGCAGCGCTCCCCTGCGGAGCGATCCGGTACGGACTGGCGCTGCCAGCCTAGTGGGTCCACGCCGCCCCGCGCGTCATGATGGAGGGCCAGGGGACGGACGAGGACCGGCGGCTACCGACGCCACCGGTCGTGGCTCTTCCATCCTCGCCGGGCCCGGCCTAGCCTGGCCTTGACGCAGGGAGGTCTACTGTGGCGAACGGCCATCGATCGGTTTCCACCGCCCGCAAGCTCATCGGCACGGTGCTGGGCACTTTCGCCACGTTCATCATCCTCTTCGGCGCAGGCATGACCAGCTGGGCGATCGCCGCGCTGGGCGTGGCGCTGCTGGTGCTCGCGGTCAGCCTGGTGCTGATCACCGCGTTCCCCGGCACTGAGCGCGCCTGGGTGGCTGGCATCGCCCACGTCCGCAGCGTCTCCGAGCCGCCGGCCTCCTCCACCTACGGCCGCTGCGAACTGCAGATCCTGGTGGACGCGCCGGGCGTACCGCCACGGTCGGTCAAGGTCCGCGACCCCCGGGTGCCGGTGGCGAAGTGGCCCGACCCCGGTGCCACGCTGCCGATCATGGTCGCCATCGACGACCAACGTCACGTACGGATCATCTGGGACGACGTGCTCACCCACGCCGAAGCCGCCGCGCAGCGGGCCGACCTGCCGCCGGAGTTCGACGAGCCCGATTTCAGCACCCTCGACGACGACCTGCTCGACGTCGATGAGGAGCCGCCGTGGGTGCGGCGACGCTCCGACGACCTGTTCCTCGACCCGGACACCACCCGGACCGCCGATCTCGGTGCGGGGCTGCGCGACGACGATCCGGCCGAGCCCGCCGGTCCGGCCGACGATCCGCGTCAGCGCCAACGCGACCCGGCGGAGAACCCCCGCCCGGACTTCGCCACCCCAGGGTTCGACCCGGACATCGAACCGTCCGAGCCGGAGGATCCCGGCAACCCCGGCAAGGACCCCGGCAAGGTCGGCGACCCCGTCGTGGTGAGCCAGTCTCCGGGCGGCCACAAGGTGGTGGACGGCACGGTGGTGGACCCGCAGCCGGTGCCGCTGCCGCGCCGTGCCCGGCCACGGCCGTACTCCCCACCCGCCGAGCCGGAGGCCGGCACGGTCACCGCCGGAGCGGACCGGGGCCGGGCCGCCGCCGAGGCCCGCGCCGAGTCACCGACCGCCACTGGGACGGCGCTGGCCGACCAGCCCGACCCGGACGCAGACGACCCCGACGGCGGGTCGGTGCCCGACCCGGACGGACCGCTCGCCGACCTGGCCGCCGCCGGCCCCGACACCCTGGCCGGCGAACCGGCCGACGATCACGGGCCGATTCACGGCGTCGGTCTGACCCTGCTCGTCGCGGACCTCGACCGGTCGGTCGAGTTCTACCGCGACATGCTCGGCTTCTTCGAGATCGACGGCGGTGACGGAAACGCAGTGCTCGCCTCCGGGCAGACCCGCCTGGTGCTGCGGTCGGTGCCCGAGGTCGCCCCGGTCAACCGTCGGCTCATGCACCTCAACCTAGAAGTCGACGGCCTGCAACGGATGCACGACGAACTCAAGGCCAAAGGGGTGCGGTTCACCTACGCGCCCCGGGCAGTCAACCGTGGTGCCCGGTTGGAGCTGTGGGCAGCCGCTTTCCGCGACCCGGACGGCCACGGCATCGCCATCATCGAGTGGCGTGACCGCGACCAGCCGACGTCCGACGCCGACGTGTCGCAGTGACCCCGGCGACGGCTGTGGTCAGCTGAGAATGACCCGCCGGACGTGCCACACGTACGCCCAGACGATGCCGAACAGCACCCCCACCACCAGCAGCGACCAGTGCAGCAGACCGGCGAGCAGGACCAGCCCCTGCAGCACGGTGCCGGCGTACCAGGCCCAGCGGCGCCGCAGCAGACCGGCGAGCAGCACCGCGCCGACGGCGAGGACGGCGCTGGCCACCATGGCCGCCGGGACGGAGCCGTCGCCCAGCATCCGGATCGGCTGGATCGCCAGCACCAGCACCAACGCTTCCAGGCCGAGAGTCGCCGCGCCGAGCCCGCGCGCGGCGGCCGACGGGTTGCGCAACCCGGACCGACGCGGCGGCAGCCCGGCTGGGTCGTCGCTCACGGATTCGTCGCTCACCGGGCCGTCGCTCACCGGGTCAGCAGCCGGCGTGCGTCGGCCACCGTCACCACCGACCCGGTGATCAGGACCCCCACCCCGCTGAGCTCCCCGTCGAGGTCGGCCTCGGCCAGCTCCACCGCCGCTTCGATCGCGTCCGGCATCTGCTGGGTCACCCGTACCCGGTCCACGCCGAACGCCTCGACCGCGAGGCCGGCCAACTGACCGACCGGCATCGCCCGCGGCGACGTGTTGCCGGTCACCACCAGCGCGTCCGCCACCGGCTCCAGCAGATCCAGCAGCGCCTCGGCGTCCTTGTCGGCCAGCACGGCGAGTACCACCACGAGCCGCCGGAACGCGAACTCCTCCTGCACCGCGGCGACCGTAGCCGCCATCCCGTGCGGGTTGTGGGCGCCGTCGAGCAGGATCGTCGGCGCGCTGCGTACCCGCTCCAGCCGGCCCGGTGACGACACCCCGGCGAAGCCCTGCCGGACCGGCTCGGCGTCCAACGTCCGGCCCGGACCGGCACCGAGGAACGCCTCCACCGCCGCCAGCGCCAACGCCGCGTTCTGCGCCTGATGCGCCCCGTGCAGCGGCAGGAACACCTCGTCGTACCGGCCGCCGAGCCCCTGCAACGTGAGCATCTGCCCGCCGACCGCGACAGCGCGGTGGACCACTCCGAACTCGCCGCCCTCCCGGGCGATGGTTGCCCCCACCTCGGCGCACCGGTCCAGAATCGGCCCGGCCGCCTCCTCCGGCTGCACCGCGGTGACCACCGTCGACCCGGCGTGCACGATGCCGGCCTTGGCCCAGGCGATGTCGGTGAGGGTGTCACCCAGCCACTCGGTGTGGTCCAGACCGATCGGCGTGATCACGCAGACACCGGCGGACAGCACGTTGGTGGCGTCCTCGGCGCCGCCCAGCCCGACCTCCACCACCGCCACGTCGACCGGGGCGTCGGCGAACGTCGCGAACGCCAGCGCGGTCGTCGTGTCGAAGTACGTCAGCGGCTCCGCTGCCTGCTTGTCAACCAGGCCGGCCAACGGCGCGACCTCCCGGTACACTGCGGCGAATCGCTCCTCGCTGACCGGCTCACCGTCCAGGCTGATCCGCTCCCGCACCGTCTCCAGGTGCGGACTGGTGTAGCGGCCGGTGTGCAGCCCGAAGGCCCGCAGCAACGAGTCGATCATCCGGGCGGTCGAGGTCTTGCCGTTGGTCCCGGTCAGATGGATCGACGGGTACGCCCGCTGCGGGCTGCCCAGCAGGTCCAGCAGCTGGCCGATCCGGTCCAGGTCGAACACCATCCTGGTGAAGCCCCGGTCGGCGAGCTCCTGCTCGACCCGCGCGAACTCGCCACCCGGCCGCTGCTTCGCGCCGCCGGTGGCTCCAGGTCGACGTACCGTCACGACTGCTCACCGTCGGCGGCCGGCAGCGCGGCGAGCGCTCCGGCGATGCGGGCCAGCTCCGCCTCGGCCGCCGTCAACCGGGTACGGATCTTGTCCACCACCGGGGCAGGTGCCTTGTCGACGAACGCGCTGTTGCCCAACTTGGCCCGACACTGCTCGGCTTCCCGCTTGGCCGCCGACCGGTCCTTGGTCAACCGGGCGCGTTCAGCCGCCACGTCGATCGAACCGCGGGTGTCGAACTCGACCCCGACCTGCGCGGTCACGGCAAGCTTCGCGGTGGCCGAGAACTCGACGGCCGGTTCGTCCAGCCGGGTCAGCGACCGGATCAGCGGCTCGTGCCCGCCGACGCCCGCGTCGGCCAGACCGGTCAGCCGGGCGCTGACCCGTTGGGTTGGCCGCAGCCCCTGATCCGACCGGAACCGGCGGACCTCGGTGACCACCCGCTGCACCACGGCCAGCTCCGCCTCCGCCGCCGGATCGTGCCACGCCGGATCGGCGACCGGCCAGGAAGCCACCATCAGACTGCCGGCCACCGGCTGGCCCGACCCGGCCAGCGCCGACCACAACTCGTCGGTGACGAACGGGGTAACCGGGTGGAGCAGCCGCAGCAGCTGGTCGAGCACGTGGCCGAGCACCCGGCGGGTCCGGTCAGCGGCCTCCCCGCCAGCGCCCAGCACCGGCTTGCTCAGCTCCAGGTACCAGTCGCAGACGTCGTCCCAGGCGAAGTGGTAAAGCGTGTCACACGCCTTGGCCAGCTCGAACGCCTCGAACTGCTGGTCGACCTGCGCTGTCACCTCCTGCAGTCGGGACATGATCCACCGGTCGGTCATGCCCAGATCCGCCGGATCGGGCAGGTCGCCGGTCAGGTGCGCGCCGTTGAGCAGCGCGAACCGGGTGGCGTTCCACAGTTTGTTGCAGAAGTTGCGGGAACCCTGGCACCACTCCTCGCTGATCGGCACGTCGGCGCCCGGGTTGGCGCCCCGGACCAGGGTGAACCGGGTTGCGTCGGCACCGAACCGGTCGATCCAGTCGAGCGGGTCGACGACGTTGCCGTACGACTTGGACATCTTCTTGCCGAACTGGTCCCGGACCATGCCGTGCAGGGCCACCACGTCGAACGGCTGCCGGCCTTCCATCGCGTACAGCCCGAACATCATCATCCGGGCCACCCAGAAGAACAGGATGTCGTAGCCGGTCACCAGCACGCTGGTCGGGTAGAAGGTCCGCAGGTCGTCGGTCTGGTCCGGCCAGCCGAGCGTGGAGAACGGCCACAGCGCGCTGGAGAACCAGGTGTCGAGGACGTCCTCGTCCTGCCGCCAGCCGGCACCGGCCGGCGGCTGCTCGTCGGGTCCGACGCAGACGACCTCGCCCGCCGGGCCGTACCAGACCGGAATCCGGTGCCCCCACCACAGCTGCCGGGAGATGCACCAGTCGTGCATGTTGTCGACCCAGGCGAAGTAGCGTGCGGCCAGCTCCGGCGGCTCCACCCGGGTCCGACCGTCACGCACCGCGTCCCCGGCCGCCTTCGCCAGCGGGCCGGTCCGGACGAACCACTGCAACGACAGCCGCGGCTCGACCGTGGTCCGGCACCGCGAACAGTGACCGACCGCGTGCACGTACGGCCGCTTCTCGGCCACCACCCGCCCTTCGGCCCGCAACGCCGCGACGATCGCCGGCCGCGCCTCGAACCGGTCGAGTCCTTCGAACGGTCCGGCCGCCGTGACCACCGCCCGCTCGTCAAGGATGGTCAGACTCGGCAGCCCGTGCCGTTGGCCGATCTCGAAGTCGTTGGGGTCGTGCGCCGGGGTCACCTTCACCGCGCCCGTGCCGAACGTCGGATCGACGTGCGCGTCCGCGACGATCGGGATCCGCCGACCGGTCAACGGCAGCTCAACCTCGGTGCCGACGAGATGACGGTAGCGGTCGTCGTCCGGGTGCACCGCCACAGCGGTGTCGCCCAGCATCGTCTCGACCCGGGTGGTGGCCACCACGATCGACGCGTCGCCCTCGCCGTACCGGATGGAAACCAGCTCGCCGTCGTCGTCGCTGTGTTCCACCTCGATGTCGGACAGGGCGGTTCGGCACCGCGGGCACCAGTTGATGATGCGCTCGGCGCGATAGATCAGCTCGCCGTCGTAGAGACGCTTGAAGATGGTCTGCACCGCCCGGGACAGACCCTCGTCCATCGTGAAACGCTCCCGGTCCCAGTCGACCGAGTCACCGAGACGGCGCATCTGCCCGAGGATGGTGCCGCCCGACTCCGCTTTCCACTGCCAGACCCGGTCGATGAACTGCTCCCGGCCAAGGTCGTGCCGGGACAGCCCTTCGGCAGCGAGCTGTCGCTCCACGACGTTCTGGGTGGCGATCCCGGCGTGGTCCATGCCGGGCAACCAGAGCGCCTCGAAGCCCTGCATCCGCTTGCGTCGGATCAGTGTGTCCTGGATCGAGTGGTCGAGTGCGTGCCCGACGTGCAGCGACCCCGTGACGTTCGGCGGCGGCACCACAATGGTGAACGGCGGCTTCCCGCTGCCCGCGTCGGCTCGGAAGTACCCCTCGGCTACCCACCGCTCGTACCGCCGATGTTCGACCTCGCCCGGAGCGTACTGGGCCGGCAACATGGGGGCAGCGTCGTGATGGGGTTGCGAAGTTTCGGTCACCCATCGAGTTTACGGAGCCAGCGCACCTGGATTCACGCAGGCCCGGTCGCGGCTGACCGGCGGCCTCGGCCCACTTGGCGGGCCGACGGGCCACACCCACCGCTCGGCTGGCCCGGTGACGTACGGTGTCGGGCATGGTCGACGACATATTCGGCGGACGGCGGCCGGCTCACCAGGAACCGGAAGACCGTCAGGAACCGTTCGACGTCACCCCGGACGCCCTGCCGACGCCGGGCGACGGACACGGCCGCAGCCGAGGTGTCCTGGCCGGGCGCGGTCGGCGCGTCGCCGTCATCGGCTCGCTCGCCGCGATCGGTGTACTGGGCGCCGGTCTGCTCGGTTCGACGGGGCTGCGCATCGTCGCGCAGAAGGATGCCAGCCTGAGCGCCCCGGACGAGGCGGCCGGGCTCGTCCGCGACGACGGAGAACAGGCCAGGGGTACGGCCGATTACCTGCACAGTGCCTTCGCCGCCGGAATCGACCTGGACCACAGCACGGCCGCGGTCTACCGGGATCCGTCGGCGGCGGACCGCAGCGTTCTGGTTTTCGGTGGCACCGCCCTGCTGTGGTCACCCGAGCACGACCTGGACGCGCTGCTGGAGATCGTCGGTGACGAGGAGGGTTCGGTGGCCGGCGTCCACCGGGTGCCGGCCGGGACGTACGGCGGGGTGATGAAGTGCGGCAGCACGCCCACCGACGACCAGGAGATGCCGGTCTGCGGGTGGGCGGACCACGGGAGCATCGCGGTGGCACTGTTCCCTGGACGCACCGTCGACGAGTCCGCCGCGCTGCTCGCGGACCTGCGCGTGGACCTCCAGCAGCGGAGCTGACGTCCGCGCCGCGGTTCTCGGCACCGCCGGTGCGGGGGTCTGTGCCTTCTGTCCGGGGGCCGTCGTCTGCGGACTTTCCCGGAAAACACTTGTGGGCCACCCGTACGGGTGGCCCACAAGTAAAGATGTCCGGCGGTGACCTACTCTCCCACACCCTCACGAGTGCAGTACCATCGGCGCTGGAGAGCTTAGCTACCGGGTTCGGAATGTAACCGGGCGTTTCCCCTCCGCCATAACCGCCGTAACCCTAACAACAAACCAAACACACACAAGTGTTCGTTTGCCCAGAATCACACAGTGGACGCGTACATCTTCGAAGTCAAGTCCTCGGCCTATTAGTACCGGTCAACTGAACCAGTTACCTGGCTTACATCTCCGGCCTATCAACCCAGTCATCTACTGGGAGCCTTACCCCACAAAGTGGGTGGGACACCTCATCTTGAAGCGAGCTTCCCGCTTAGATGCTTTCAGCGGTTATCCCTTCCGAACGTAGCCAACCAGCCGTGCCCCTGGCGGGACAACTGGCACACCAGAGGTTCGTCCGTCCCGGTCCTCTCGTACTAGGGACAGCCCTTCTCAAGTATCCTACGCGCGCGGCGGATAGGGACCGAACTGTCTCACGACGTTCTAAACCCAGCTCGCGTACCGCTTTAATGGGCGAACAGCCCAACCCTTGGGACCTGCTACAGCCCCAGGATGCGACGAGCCGACATCGAGGTGCCAAACCATCCCGTCGATATGGACTCTTGGGGAAGATCAGCCTGTTATCCCCGGGGTACCTTTTATCCGTTGAGCGACACCGCTTCCACACGCAAGTGCCGGATCACTAGTCCCGACTTTCGTCCCTGCTCGACCTGTCAGTCTCACAGTCAAGCTCCCTTGTGCACTTACACTCAACACCTGATTGCCAACCAGGATGAGGGAACCTTTGGGCGCCTCCGTTACCCTTTAGGAGGCAACCGCCCCAGTTAAACTACCCACCAGACACTGTCCCTGAACCGGATCACGGTCCGAAGTTAGAAACCCAAATCAACCAGAGTGGTATTTCAACAACGACTCCACCGATACTGGCGTACCAGCTTCACAGTCTCCCACCTATCCTACACAAGCTAATTCGAGTACCAATGTCAAGCTATAGTAAAGGTCCCGGGGTCTTTCCGTCCTGCCGCGCGTAACGAGCATCTTTACTCGTAATGCAATTTCGCCGGGCCTGTGGTTGAGACAGTAGGAAAGTCGTTACGCCATTCGTGCAGGTCGGAACTTACCCGACAAGGAATTTCGCTACCTTAGGATGGTTATAGTTACCACCGCCGTTTACTGGCGCTTAAGTTCTCAGCTTCGCCCCGAAGAGCTAACCGGTCCCCTTAACGTTCCAGCACCGGGCAGGCGTCAGTCCATATACATCGAATTACTTCTTCGCATGGACCTGTGTTTTTAGTAAACAGTCGCTTTCCCCTGGTCTCTGCGGCCATACAACGCTCCACCCGAAAAGAGCTTCACGTCTCCGGCCCCCCTTCTCCCTAAGTTACGGGGGCAATTTGCCGAGTTCCTTAACCACAGTTCGCCCGATCGCCTCGGTATTCTCTACCTGACCACCTGTGTCGGTTTGGGGTACGGGCCGCTAGAAGCTCGCTAGAGGCTTTTCTCGGCAGCATAGGATCACTGACTTCACCTGAATCGGCTCGGCATCACGTCTCAGCCTCACGCACCACGGATTTACCTATGATGCAGCCTACACGCTTACCCCGGCACAACCACCGGCCGGGATCAGCTACCTTCCTGCGTCACCCCATCGCTTGACTACTACCCGCCAGGTTCCCGCGCTCCCTCAGATCAGTCCGAAAACCTCACCAAGTTCGGGCAGTTAGCACAACGAGGTTCATCATGGGCGCTCCTTCGCGGGTACGGGAATATCAACCCGTTGTCCATCGACTACGCCTCTCGGCCTCGCCTTAGGTCCCGACTCACCCAGGGCGGATTAGCCTGGCCCTGGAACCCTTGGTCATCCGGCGGAAGGGTTTCTCACCCTTCTTTCGCTACTCATGCCTGCATTCTCACTCGTGCCGCGTCCACAGCTGGGTCACCCCGCTGCTTCACCCCCGGCACGACGCTCCCCTACCCATCCACACACCTGCACCAACCCAAAAAAGGATCAGCAAAGTACACGCGTGAATGCCACAGCTTCGGCGGTGTGCTTGAGCCCCGCTACATTGTCGGCGCGGAACCACTTGACCAGTGAGCTATTACGCACTCTTTAAAGGGTGGCTGCTTCTAAGCCAACCTCCTGGTTGTCTAAGCGACCCCACATCCTTTTCCACTTAGCACACGCTTAGGGGCCTTAGCTGGTGATCTGGGCTGTTTCCCTCTCGACTACGAAGCTTATCCCCCGCAGTCTCACTGCCGCGCTCTCACTTACCGGCATTCGGAGTTTAGCTGATTTCGGTAAGCTTGTAGGCCCCCTAGACCATCCAGTGCTCTACCTCCGGCAAGAAACACGCGACGCTGCACCTAAATGCATTTCGGGGAGAACCAGCTATCACGGAGTTTGATTGGCCTTTCACCCCTAACCACAGGTCATCCCCCAACTTTTCAACGTTGGTGGGTTCGGCCCTCCACGCGGTCTTACCCGCGCTTCAGCCTGCCCATGGCTAGATCACTCCGCTTCGGGTCTAGAACATGCGACTCAAACGCCCTCTTCAGACTCGCTTTCGCTACGGCTACCCCACACGGGTTAACCTCGCCACATGCCACTAACTCGCAGGCTCATTCTTCAAAAGGCACGCCGTCACCCCGAAAGGCTCCGACGGATTGTAGGCGAACGGTTTCAGGTACTATTTCACTCCCCTCCCGGGGTACTTTTCACCATTCCCTCACGGTACTCGTCCGCTATCGGTCACTAGGAAGTATTTAGGCTTACCAGGTGGTCCTGGCAGATTCACGGCAGATTTCAGGGGTCCGCCGCTACTCGGGAACATCCACAGAAGACCAGAAGTTTTCACCTACCGGACTATCACCGTCTACGGCTGGCTTTTCCACACCATTCAGCTAACAACTGGCTTTATCACTTCTCGACCGAATGTCAGTCCGATCAGCAGAGTCCCACAACCCCGACCACGCAACCCCTGACAGGTATCACACGCAGCCGGTTTAGCCTCATCCGCTTTCGCTCGCCACTACTCACGGAATCACTATTGTTTTCTCTTCCTGCGGGTACTGAGATGTTTCACTTCCCCGCGTTCCCTCCACACACCCTATGAGTTCAGGTGCAGGTGACACCACATGACTGATGCCAGGTTTCCCCATTCGGACACCCTGGGATCACAGCTCGGTTGACAGCTCCCCCAGGCCTATCGCGGCCTCCCACGTCCTTCATCGGCTCCTAGTGCCAAGGCATCCACCGTTCGCCCTTGACAACTTGACCACAAAGATGCTCGCGTCCACTGTGTAATTCTCAACAAACGACCAACCCGCAACCCCCAGCCCCACACCAGCACCACCACACACGATGGCCGGTATGCAAGACCAGGCCGCGCCTGGCACCAGAGACAACAACCCACCACGTGGCCTGTTCCCTCAGGACCCAACAGGATGCCCACCATCCACACCAGCCGCACCAACACCACCCTCCACACCCCCACCCGAAAGCAGAAGCAGTACTAGCAGCATCAGCCGTTGCCGACACGAACTCACCAGTGTCTCCGCCAAATGAGCACCCCCACCCCACACTCGGAGGCGGCAGGCTCCCTACCCGACCTTCGCCGGGAGAGCGCTCCTTAGAAAGGAGGTGATCCAGCCGCACCTTCCGGTACGGCTACCTTGTTACGACTTCGTCCCAATCGCCAGCCCCACCTTCGACAGCTCCCTCCCACAAGGGGTTGGGCCACCGGCTTCGGGTGTTGCCGACTTTCGTGACGTGACGGGCGGTGTGTACAAGGCCCGGGAACGTATTCACCGCAGCGTTGCTGATCTGCGATTACTAGCGACTCCGACTTCACGGGGTCGAGTTGCAGACCCCGATCCGAACTGAGACCGGCTTTTTGGGATTCGCTCCACCTCACGGTATCGCAGCCCATTGTACCGGCCATTGTAGCATGCGTGAAGCCCTGGACATAAGGGGCATGATGACTTGACGTCATCCCCACCTTCCTCCGAGTTGACCCCGGCAGTCTTCGATGAGTCCCCGCCATAACGCGCTGGCAACATCGAACAAGGGTTGCGCTCGTTGCGGGACTTAACCCAACATCTCACGACACGAGCTGACGACAGCCATGCACCACCTGTGACCGCCCCCGAAGGACCCCACATCTCTGCAGGTTTTGCGGCCATGTCAAACCCAGGTAAGGTTCTTCGCGTTGCATCGAATTAATCCGCATGCTCCGCCGCTTGTGCGGGCCCCCGTCAATTCCTTTGAGTTTTAGCCTTGCGGCCGTACTCCCCAGGCGGGGCGCTTAATGCGTTAGCTGCGGCACAGAGAACCGGAGAGGCCCCCCACACCTAGCGCCCAACGTTTACAGCGTGGACTACCAGGGTATCTAATCCTGTTCGCTCCCCACGCTTTCGCTCCTCAGCGTCAGTATCGGCCCAGAGACCCGCCTTCGCCACCGGTGTTCCTCCTGATATCTGCGCATTTCACCGCTACACCAGGAATTCCAGTCTCCCCTACCGAACTCTAGCCTGCCCGTATCGACTGCAAGCCCACAGTTGAGCTGTGGGTTTTCACAGTCGACGCGACAAGCCGCCTACGAGCTCTTTACGCCCAATAAATCCGGACAACGCTCGCGCCCTACGTCTTACCGCGGCTGCTGGCACGTAGTTGGCCGGCGCTTCTTCTGCAGGTACCGTCACTTACGCTTCGTCCCTGCTGAAAGAGGTTTACAACCCGAAGGCCGTCATCCCTCACGCGGCGTCGCTGCATCAGGCTTCCGCCCATTGTGCAATATTCCCCACTGCTGCCTCCCGTAGGAGTCTGGGCCGTGTCTCAGTCCCAGTGTGGCCGGTCGCCCTCTCAGGCCGGCTACCCGTCGTCGCCTTGGTAGGCCATCACCCCACCAACAAGCTGATAGGCCGCGAGCCCATCCCAAGCCGAAAAACTTTCCACACACCACCATGCGGCAGCATGTAATATCCGGTATTAGCCCCGGTTTCCCGGGGTTATCCCAAAGCCTGGGGCAGGTTGCTCACGTGTTACTCACCCGTTCGCCGCTCGAGTACCCCGAAGGGCCTTTCCGCTCGACTTGCATGTGTTAAGCACGCCGCCAGCGTTCGTCCTGAGCCAGGATCAAACTCTCCAACAAAAACTTGTGAAGAAATCAAACCCGGCATTATAAAATGCCAAGGAATCACCAACCAGAAAACCACCACAAACGCAGCAGTCAACCAGCCGGGAACCAAACAAACTTTGGCACTGGCTTATCAAGCACCCTGTTGAGTTCTCAAAGAACAAACACACACCAGCAGAACCACCCACACCAAGCAGGCAACCCCACCAGGGCCATCCGTCCCACCCGACTTCCGCCGGGCAACTTCTCTACCCTACCCGGTTGGCTTCGCGTTGTCAAGAGCCAGTTTCACTCTCTCGCACCACCCGGATTCCCCCGCGCTTGATCCAGCCGCTTCGCGGCTGTCTTTGGTCGGGGTGTCCAGCAGACCGGCCCGCCTCGTTACCCGAGGCTCGGCCCGGCTCCCTGCCGGCTTCCTACCTTACCCGGTCGGTTTCGCAATCTCAAGTCCGGCTTGCCGGTGAGTCGCACCGCCCGCCCAGTCTGGTTCGGTGGTCTCCCACCCCATCCTGGCTGTCTGCGTTTCCGGCCGTTTTGTCCGTGTCCCGCTGACAGAGAGAAAGTTACGCGGCGCCGCGGCGGAACGCAAGTTGATCTTGAAGATTCCTGGCGTGTTCCACGTATGCACAGGTCAGTGCGGGTGCAACCGGATGGGTTCGGGTCCTGACTCGGCCAGCTGTCCGGCGGCTGACCTACGCGGCGTGAGGTTCCTGGGTACCGGAAATGCCGCGTTGCGGTGCGCCCCTTCGGCGACGCCGACCTCTTCGAGCTGGCCGCCGGTCCCCCGCGCAGCGGCCGACCGTGTAACAGTGGCTCTCATGACTGTCGAAGGACCACAGGCCATCGACGCCATCTCCGCCCTACTGCTGCCGTTCTGGCAGATCGTGATCGGCGCTGTGGTGGTGGTGGCCGTGATCGTCTCGATCCACCGGCTCATCCTTCGCGGGCCGTCCCGGATGACGAAGGCGCTGCTGATCCTCGGCGGCACGATCATCAGCCTCGCGGTGATCGGCGTACTCACCTCTGGTGGTTGACGCTGCGGCCGACGTAGCCGGCGGTCCCGGCGGCACTCGTCGCCCGCCGGCGTCAGAACCGGCGGTTAGCCAGGCTCGGCAGCTCGCGCCGGATGGACTCCACCCGCTCTGGGTCGAGATCAGCGAATACGACACCGGGGACATCCGGCGCCTGGGCGACGACGACGCCCCAAGGGTCGACCACCATGCTGCGGCCGAAACAGGTACGGCCCGGCTCATGCTCGCCGATCTGGCCGGCCGCCAACACGTAGCACTGGTTCTCGATCGCCCGGGCGCGGAGCAGAACCTCGAAGTGGTCCCGCCCGGTGTGCAGCATGAACGCTGCCGGCACCACCAGGACCTGGGCGCCCAGCTCGGTCGCCAGCCGCCGGTACAGCTCAGGGAACCTCAGGTCGTAACAGATCGACAGACCGATCCGGATGCCGTCGCACTCCACCACGACCGGGTCGGCACCGGGTGCCACCCTGCTCGACTCGTGGTAGGAGACCCGACCGGGAATCTCGACGTCGTACAGGTGGATCTTCCGGTAGGTGGCGGCCAGCTGGCCGCCACGGTCGAAGACCAGGCAGGTGTTGAACGTCCGGTCCGGATCGGGCCCGCGTTCGTGGTAGGAGCCGACAACCACCCACATCCCGAGATCGCGCGCGGCGTCGGCGAAGAACCGTCCGACCGTGCCGTCGACGGGCTCGGGGGCGGGCAGCCCTGCCGCGGTGCCGAGGTAATCGACGTACTCGGGAAGCACCGCGAGATCGGCGCCGCCGGCGGCGGCCGACGAGAGCAGACCGTACGCGGTCGCCAAGTTGGCGGCCTGATCGGAGCGACTGTTCAGCTGGCAGACAGCGACACGCACGGCGGTGCTCCCTGGTTGCGTTGCGGCTAGGCCGACTTCTCCTCGCGGTCGCGCCGACGCCGGCCGGTGAACTCCCGGGGCACGATCGTCGGGTTGACGTTCTCCAGCACTGCCTCGCGGGTAATCAGGACCCTGGCGGCGTCCGGGTTGCTCGGCACCTCGTACATCACGGAGAGCAGCACCTCCTCCATGATCGCCCGCAGGCCACGGGCACCGGTGCCGCGGAGCATCGCCTGATCAGCGATGGCCTCCAACGCGCCTGGATCGAACTCCAGCTCGACGTTGTCCAACTCAAACAGACGTTGGTACTGGCGGACCAGGGCGTTGCGGGGCTGGGTCAGGATCCGGACCAAGGCCTCACGGTCCAGGCTGCGGACGTTGGTGATCACTGGGAGCCGGCCGATGAACTCCGGGATCAACCCGAACTTGAGCATGTCTTCCGGCATCACCTGGGTGAGGATGTCGTCGGTGGACCGCTCGGACACTGCCCGGAGCCGGGCCCCGAAGCCGGTGCCGCCCTGCCCGGTGCGCGACTCGATGATCTGGTCCAGGCCGGCGAACGCACCGCCGCAGATGAACAGCACGTTGGTGGTGTCGATCTGGATGAACTCCTGGTGCGGGTGTTTACGCCCGCCCTGGGGCGGCACGTTGGCCACCGTACCCTCGAGAATCTTCAGCAGGGCCTGCTGGACGCCCTCGCCGGAGACGTCCCGGGTGATCGACGGGTTCTCCGACTTACGGGCGATCTTGTCGACCTCGTCGATGTAGATGATCCCGGTCTCGGCCCGCTTGATGTCGTAGTCGGCCGCCTGGATCAGCTTGAGCAGGATGTTCTCGACGTCCTCGCCGACGTAGCCGGCCTCGGTCAGCGCGGTCGCGTCCGCTATGGCGAACGGCACGTTGAGCATCCGGGCGAGGGTCTGCGCGAGGTGGGTCTTGCCGCAGCCGGTAGGCCCGATCAGCAGGATGTTCGACTTGGCGACCTCGACGGCCTCGTTTGCCCCGGGCGCGCCGGCGGCATCCGCCTGGATCCGCTTGTAGTGGTTGTAGACGGCGACCGCGAGCGCCTTCTTGGCGTGGTCCTGGCCGACCACGTACGAGTCCAGGAACTGGCAGATCTCCATCGGCTTGGGAAGCTCTTCCCACTTGACCTCGCCGGACTCGGCCAGCTCCTCCTCGATGATCTCGTTACAGAGATCGATGCACTCGTCGCAGATGTAGACCCCTGGGCCCGCGATGAGCTTCTTGACCTGCTTCTGCGACTTGCCGCAGAAGGAGCACTTGAGTAGGTCGCCGCCGTCGCCGATCCGTGCCACCTACGTTCTCCCTGCGCTCTCGGCCGGTCTCGCCGGCCCTGGCCTAAGGACGGTCTGCCTCGTCAGTGTCGAGCACCTGCCGCCGGTCAACTCCGTCAGACGGTGCATCTCGACGTTACCCGCTGGCGGGGCAAACTCCGACCCCCAAAATCGGGTGTGTCAGAGGTCGGCCAGTCTACTCACTGCCCGGCCGACCTCTGACCGTGCGTCGTCAGCTGGCCGAGCTGCCTGCCAGCACACCCTTCTTCCGGCTGGTCAGGATGGTGTCGACCAGGCCGTAGTCGCGGGACTCCTCCGCGGTCATGATCTTGTCGCGGTCGATGTCCTTACGGACCTTCTCGACCGCCTGGTTGCAGTGCCGGGACAGCATCTCCTCCAGCTGGGTCCGCATCCGGAGGATCTCGCGGGCCTGGATCTCGATGTCCGAGCCCTGCCCGTAGCCGCCCTCGGTGGCCGGCTGGTGGATGATGATCCGCGAGTTCGGCAACGCCATCCGCTTACCGGGAGTGCCGGCGGCGAGCAGCACCGCGGCCGCGCTGGCCGCCTGCCCGAGGCAGACCGTCATGATGTCCGGCCGGACGTACTGCATCGTGTCGTAGATCGCCGTCATGGCGGTGAACGAGCCACCCGGCGAGTTGATGTACATGATGATGTCGCGGTCCGGGTCCGTGCCCTCGAGGGTGAGCAGCTGGGCCATCACGTCGTTGGCCGACGCGTCGTCCACCTGCACCCCGAGGAAGATGATCCGGTCCTCGAAGAGCTTGTTGTACGGGTTCGACTCCTTGATCCCGTACGAGGTGCGCTCCACGAACGACGGCAGGACGTACCGGTTGTGCACCGGAGCGAACCCGGGCGGCATGGTCAGGTCAGTCATCGTCGCCTTCCTCAGTTGCGGGTGCCAGCGCCGGTCGGGACCTGCGTGGCTCCAGTGATCACCCGGTCGATGAAACCGTAGTCGAGCGCCTCAGCGGCAGTGAACCAGCGGTCACGGTCCGAGTCCGCCTCGATCTGCGCCGGCTCCTGCCCGGTGTGGAACGCCACCCGCTCCTGGAACATCCGCTTGGTGTAGAGCATCTGCTCGGCCTGGATGGCGATGTCGGAGGCGGTACCACCCATCCCGCCGGACGGCTGGTGCATCATGATCCGCGCGTGCGGCAGAGCGTACCGCTTGCCCGGCGCACCGGCGCAGAGCAGCAACTGGCCCATGGACGCGGCCATACCCATCGCGATGGTGGCCACATCGTTGCTGACGTACTGCATGGTGTCGTAGATCGCCATGCCCGAGTAGACCGACCCGCCCGGCGAGTTGATGTACAGGTTGATGTCCCGGTCCGGGTCCTCGGCGGCCAGCAGCAGCAGCTGGGCGCAGATCCGGTTGGCCACCTGGTCGGTCACCTCGCTGCCCAGGAAGATGATCCGTTCCTTGAGCAGGCGGTTGAAGACCGTGTCGTCGAGGTTGCCACTGAGTGAGTCACCGCCGCGGGCCTCGCTCACCCGGTTGGGCATAGCTGGGATGTGCAGATCGGTCATGGCAGCCCTTCGCTCTCCGTGCGTCGTTAAGCCCGACATTAACCGTTGCTAACGGGCCGGGCGCCGTTCTCAGGGTGCTGTTCGCTCACAGCGCAGGGGGCCGCGACACGTGGTGCAGCGGTCACCCCGGTTGAGCAGGCGGGTGGTCCGCTACGACGAACGGGCCACCGGCCGGGCAGGAGCATCCCGGCCGACGGCCCGCAGTCGGTCACGCTCAGTGCTCGTGGTTGTGCTCGGCCTCGTTGGCTTCCCGGATGGCATCCATGCTGATCGGGTTGCCGGCGGCGTCCTTCATCGTGATCCGCTCCATCACCAGGCCGAGTGCCTTGCCCCGGCGGACGTCGCCGTAGACCGCTCCCGCCGCACCGGACCGGGCCAGCTGGTCGTAGTACTGCTGAGGCGCCATCCCGGCCCGCTGGGCGCGGTGCACGATCTCGTGGCCGAACTCGTCATCGGAGACCTGCACGTCCTCGGCGTCGGCGAGGGTGTCCAGCAGGAGCTGAATCTTGACCGCCTTCCCGGCCGCCTCGGTCAGCTCCGCGTCGATGTCGGACTCGGACTTCTCCTCGGAACCGAGGTAGTCCTCCCAGGAGGCCCCGATCCGCTCCAGCTGATCGGTCATCGCCTGCTTGCGGTGCTCGACCTCCTCGCGGACCACGCCGTCGGGTGCCGGTACGTCAGCCGCCTCGACCAACTGGTCGAGGGCCTTGTCCCGGGCGGCGTAGATCTGCTCGACCCGCTTGACCCGCTCGACCTTCTGCCGCAGGTCGTTGCGCAGCTCCTCCAGGCTGTCGAACTCGCTGGCCAGCTGGGCGAACGCGTCGTCCAGCTGCGGCAGCTCCTTCTCCTTGACGGTACGCACGGTCACCGCGACGTCCGCGTCCCGGCCAGCGTAGTCGCCGCCGACCAACTGAGTGACGAAGCTCGTCGCCGCGCCGGCGGCCAGGCCGACCAGTACCTCGTCCAGGCCGGGCAGCAACTGCTTGCTCCCGACCTCGTGGGAGAGGTTGGACGCCGAACCGCCCGGCACTTCCTCGCCGTCGACGGTCGCGGCCAGATCGATCTGGACGTAGTCGCCCTCCTGGGCCGGACGCTCGACCGTCTTCAGGGTGGCGAACCGCTCACGCAGCCCGCCGATCTGGTCCTCGATCTCCTTCTCGTCGATCTGCAGCTCGTCGACGGTGACCTCGATGGTGCTGAGATCCGGCAGGCTCAGCTGTGGCCGTACGTCCATCTCCGCAGTGAACTTCAGCGCCTCACCGTCGGTGAAGTCGGTGATCTCCACCTCCGGCCGGCCGAGCGTCTTCACCTCGTGCTCACGGACCGCGGCCAGGATGTTCTGCGGGATCGCCTCCTGGACGGCCTCGTTGAGCACCGAGCCCCGGCCGATCCGCTGGTCGATCACGGCCGCCGGCACCTTGCCCTTACGGAAGCCGGGGATGGTGACCTGCTGGGCAATCTCCCGGTACGCCTTCCGCAGGCTCGGTTCGAGCTCGACGAACGGCACCTCGATGGCGAGCCGGACCCGAGTCGGGCTCAAGGTCTCGACGGTGCTCTTCACAGGCGTACTCCTTGATGCATGTCAGTCTTGTCCGGTCGTCGCTGTCGGCGCCGGGCGCTGCTCGATGCAGCCACCCCCGCCGCGTGGCATGGCACAGCCCATCGAGTGTAGGCCTGCCGGCAGGCCGGATCGTTCTCACCCGGTGCCGAGCCGGCGGTTGACAGTCGGGGTGGCGGGATTTGAACCCACGGCCCCTCGCTCCCAAAGCGAGTGCGCTACCAAGCTGCGCCACACCCCGTGGCACCGGTCATTCTATGCCGTCGGCAATCCGCCACGCCGCCCGGTATCCCGCCGGCTGTCGGATCAGCCCTCCGCGCCGGCCGGCGGGACCCCCGTGCGGCAGACCCGCGACAACTTGTACGCTAGATGGTGTGCCCTGCTCGCCGGGGCGCCTGCGGGCGTAGCTCAATGGTAGAGCCTCAGTCTTCCAAACTGATTACGCGAGTTCGATTCTCGTCGCCCGCTCCATCGGCTCCACCGCAGGTCAGCGGCGCTACTCCCCTTCCGGTACGCCGTCGGCGGTCAGGGCGCCCTGCCCCGGCGCGGCCGGGAGGAAGATGTGGGTGTGCCCGTTGCCAGCGTCGACGTTGAGCACGTCGAGTTGTGTCGCTGCAACCGACCAAGTGGTGACCGCGATGTCCCGCTGACGGCCAGCGAGCTCCAGCAGAGTTCCACGGTCATCCTGTGGAAGGGCCAGCGCCGCCGTGTATGTGTCGACCGCGGCATCGAGCGCCCGTACCGCCGCAGCCAGACCGGAACGGGCGATGTTGACACCGGTGCCACCGGACGGCGGGTTGGCGAAGTCCTCGACCACGTCCCTGGTGATGCCCCGCCACCCTTCGACGTCTGACTGGGGAGCTGCCGGACCGGGCGGTTGGCCCGCCGGCACCGCACCGGCTAGCCCGTCGAGCACTGGCAAGAGGTTCTCCTGCGTACGGCGGGCAAGTGAGGTCAGCTCCACGATCTGGGCAGCGTTCCGCTCCTCCTCCTGCGCCTGCAGCTGCGCGACTCGGTCGTCGAGCGGTGCGGAGTCAGCTGCGTCGGTGGAGTCGCCTGCGGTCACGGCTCCGATCGGCGCAGCGAGTAGTGCGCCCAGCGCGAAAGCGATCACCAGTGGAGCCAGGCGACGAACCAACGGCGTCCCCGGCGAGGCTGGCCGGGTGGCCGGCCGGGCGGAGTCACGGGCACTGCGGCTTCGGCGATCTGCCGGCATGGTGGAGCCTCTCCACTGCTGGTGACGGGTGGGGTCACGCATAGGCTCGCCGAAGGCCGCTACGTCTCGCAGGGTGGGCCCGGCAACGGCCCGCCGAGGCCGGCGCCGAGGTCGAAACCACCCTAACGGACCTCCCTACCGCGCCGCGGGGTACCGACGTGTCGGCACCGCTGGCTGGCAGCACGGGAGCGCCACCGCCCGGGTCGGAATGATCCGCCGGGCATCGTCGTTGTGCATGGTCGCGCCACGCACTCCGGCCCGCAGCCGCCAGGCCCCGGCCAGGCGGCCCGGCGGGTGGGCCCGGTCGGGAATCGTCGACGGGTCGGCGTGGTTGTACATGGTCACGGCGCGCGGCAGCGCACCCGCACCCCCCATTCGGGGCGTGCCGGAGCCGCCCGCGAGCCGACGTCGCACGTCTGACATCCCGTACCACCCGGACGACCGTTTACCGCGCACCCGCCCGTGACAGGTGTGGTGTGCCCCCTCGGCAAACGGAAGGTGGACCCCCATGACCACGATCATCACCCGTACCCTGCGTACCAGCCTGCGCACCACCGCCCTCGGCATCGCCGGGCTCACCCTGGCCGGCGGCGCGGTCGCCGCCCCCGCCCTGGCCGCCGACCACGCCCCCACCGCCCTGACCGCACCCGCGGCCGCCGCGAGCAGCGACAGCGTCGACACCGACAAGCTCACCCCGCACGGCGTGCAGGGCGAACAGTCCCGCATCAGCCTGTCCGGCGAGCAGACCGACAACGTCAAGGGCATCATCGCCGCCACGAAGAAGGCCGGCATGCACGAGCGGGCCGCCGTGGTCGCCATCGCCACCGCCCTGCAGGAGTCAAAGCTGGAGAACCTGGGCCACCTCGGTGACCGCAACGACCACGACTCGCAGGGCCTGTTCCAGCAGCGCCCGTCGTCGGGCTGGGGCACCGTGGAGCAGATCACCGACGTGGAGTACTCCACCACCGCGTTCCTCACCGGGCTCAAGGCCGTCGACGGCTGGCAGGACATGCCGCTGACCCAGGCCGCGCAGACCGTGCAGGTGTCGGCGTACCCGGACCACTACTCCCAGTGGGAGACCCAGGCCGCCGAACTCGTCGCCCAGCACTGGAACAGCTGACCGCAGACACAGCGTCGAAGGGCCGGACCCCGCACCCGGGGTCCGGCCCGTCGACGTACTCCGACAGCTCAGCTGCGGCCGAGCAGGTCGGCGTTGAGGATGGTGCCGCCCAGGCACCAACCACCGTCGATGACCTCTTCGAGGATCACCAGCGTGGTTGGCCGGGCGCGTTCGCCGTACCCGTCCACGAAGGCGTCGGTGACGGCGGTCAGGCAGGTCAGCGGGCGTGCGGGTCGGCGGCGTTGAGGGCGGCCACGACCTGGTCGTAGTCGCCGCGTACCTCGGCGTACCGAAGGAACTTCACTCGCTCGACGAGGATCTCGTGAGCATGCAGGTCGGACTTGATCAGGGCCATCACCTCGTCGGCGAACTCGTCGAGCGGCATCGCGAAGTCCGAGGTCTCCTGGCCCGGCAGCAACCCGGTCCGCACGGCGGGCGGGACCAGCTCTGTCACCTGTACGCCGACCGGCGCCAACTGCAGGCGTAGCGTCTCGCTGAGCTGGTGGATCGCGGCCTTGGTGGCGTTGTACGTCGGGGTGACGCGCAGCGGGACGTGCGCCAGCCCGGAGGAGACCGTCACGATCGTGGCGTCGGGCCGGGTCTGGAGGTGCCCGGTGAACGCGGCGATCAGCCGGATCGGGCCGAGCAGGTTGGTGGTGACGATCTCCTCGGCGTCGGCGAGAAAGGCCGGGTCCGTCCAGTCCTCGCGCCGCATGATGCCGGCCATCGCGACCAGGACGTTCAGCTCCGGGTAGCGGTCGACGACGGAGGCGGCGGCCTGCGCGATGGACGCCGGGTCGGTGACGTCGACGTGTACGGTGCCGAAGCCGTGCTCGGCGGCGAGCCGGTCGAGCAGGCCGGCGCGCCGACCGCCGATGATCACGGTGTTCCCGGTGGTCTGCAGCCGCTCGGCCAGGGCGAGTCCGATGCCCGAGGTGCCACCGGGCACGAAGACGGTGTTTCCGGATGGGTTCATGCCCACCACCTTCGGCGCCGGGCGCGCCGGCCGGCAGAGACCCGGTGATCGGGGGACCGGCGATCCCTGGTTGGGCCGGGCCCTGCGGTCGCAGGATGGGGACATGGACCGTACCGGCCTGGCCGATTTTCTCCGCCGCCGCCGTGCGGCGCTGCGTCCCGCCGATGTCGGCCTGTCGCCGGGCGCTCGTCGGCGCACGCCGGGGTTGCGGCGCGAGGAGTGTGCGGCGTTGACCGGGATGTCGGTCGACTACTACGTACGGCTGGAGCAGCGACGCGGGCCGCAGCCGTCGGAGCAGATGCTCGCCGCGCTCGCCCGTACGCTGCGGCTGACCGCCGAGGAGCGCGATCATCTGTACCGGCTGGCCGGCCACAACGTGCCGCGTCGCACGCCTGAGGACGGGCATGTCGCGCCGGCCCTGCTGCGGGTGTTGGACCGGATGGCGGACACTCCGGCGCTGATCCTGTCGTCGCTGAGCGAGGTGCTGGTGGCGAACCGCCTGGCCGTGTCGATCTTCGGTGATCCGGCGTCGCGGACCGGTCTGGCCCGCAGTGACGTTCACCGCTGGTTCACCGACCCGGCCGCCCGGTCGGTGTATCCGCCGGAGGACCACGACCGGCAGGGCCGGAGCCTGGTCGCTTCGCTGCGGGTGGCGTACGGCGCGGCAGGTCCCCGGTCGCGCGCCGGCGAGTTGGTGCGGGCGTTGCTGGCCGGTTCGGGTGAGTTCCGCGACCTGTGGCAGCGGCACGAGGTGGCCCGCCGGTTCGCCGATCACAAGACGCTGGTGCATCCCGAGGTCGGCGACATCGAGGTGGACTGTCAGGCGCTGTTCACCGAGGACCAGGGGCAGGCGTTGCTGGTGCTGACGCCCCGGCCGGGCAGCGAGGCCGAGGAGAAGATCCGGCTGCTCGCGGTGCTCGGTCAGCAGGACTTCGCCGGCACGGCCCGGTAGCGCACCGCCGTCGCACCCCCTGCCGCCCAGGCCAGGTCAGCCTCGGGGACGTCCCGGTCAGCCCAGGATCGTCCATAGGGCGTCGACCACCCGGTCCTGGTCAGCGTCGGTCAGGTCGGGATGGATCGGCAGGGACAGCTCCTCGGCGTAGTACGCCTCCGCCGTCGGGCACTCCCCCTGCCGGTAACCGAGATCGGTGAACACCGGATGCCGGTAGACCGGCAGGTAGTTGACCTGGACACCGATGCCCGCCGCCCGCATCCGGTCGTAGACCTCGCGGCGGCGATCAGCGAGTACGCGTACCGGGTAGAGATGCCAGACCGGGTCGACCCAGGGCCGCTGCTCGGGCAGCCGCAGACCCGGCAGATCGGCAAGCTGTTCGTGATACCGGGCCGCGAGTCGGGCCCGGTCGACCTTGAACCGGGGCAGCCGGGTCAGCTGGTTGAGCCCGAGCCCGCAGAGGACGTCGGAGAGCCGGTAGTTGAGGCCGAAGCTGTGCACCTCCTGATGCCAGCCGCCCTCGTCGCGGCGCCGCAGCCGGTCCGGGTCGCGGACCATGCCGTGGTTGGCGAACCGGCGTACCCGGTCCAGCAGGTCCGGGTCGGTTCCGGTCACCGCTCCGCCCTCGCCGGTGGTGAGGTTCTTGGTTGGAAAGAACGAAAAGGTCGTCAGGTCGGCGAGCGCGCCGACCGGCACGCCACGGTACGTCGACCCGATCGCGTGCGCCGCGTCGTCGAACAGCAGCGCCCCCGCGTCGGCGACGACCTTGCGCAGCTGCCCGTACTCGGCGGGGTGGCCGGCGTAGTCGACGGCGGTGACCACCCGGGTCCGGGGGGTGACCGCCGCCTGTACGGCGGCCGGATCCAGGTTGCCGGTCGCCTCCTCGACGTCGGCGAAGACCACCCGGGCGCCGTGCAGCGCGGCGGTCGCCGCCGTCGCGACGAAGGTCAACGGCGTAGTGACCACCTCGTCGCCGGGGCGCAGGCCGACGGCACCGTACGCGGTGTGCAGCGCGGCGGTGCCGGAGCTGACGCTGACGCAGCCCACCCCGCCGAGGTAGCCGCCCAGCTCGCTCTCGAACCGGCGTACGGTCGGCCCGGCGGTCAACCACTCGGTGCGTACGGCGGCGGCGACCGCTTCGGCGTCGGACTCGTCCAGACAGGGACGCCCGTAGGGAAGCATCGACATCACTCCATCACTGATCGGTGGGTCACACCGGGCTGAGCGGGGCCGGTCGCGGCGGGGAGTCGCCGGCTCCCTCGGGGCGCGGGTCGGCGGAGTCCGCGTGGCTGGGTCCACCCAGTCCCCGCCGGCGGTCCGCACCTGGTCGGCGGCGGGCAGACCGGGGCGCGGCCCGGCGGGTCAGCAGCAGCCAGGACGACGCCGAGATGCCGGCGTACACCGCGACGCAGGCGACCGCTGCGCCCACCTCGCCCCAGAGTTGAACGGCCAGCAGGAACAGCACCATCGCCGCGGCGCTCCAGGCCAGGCCGAACGCACCGACCGCGCCCATCCGGCCGGCACCGAGCAGGGCCCGGCTCGCCACCGCGTACGGCACGAACGCGACCTCGGCGACCAGCAGCACCACCAGCAGTGGTCCGGCGGCGGCGAACCCGGGGCCGAGCAGCGGGATGACCACCAGCCAGCCCAGCAGCCCGGTCACCGCGCCCACGACGGTCACCACGCCGGCGGTCGCCGCGACCGTGCGGACTGGGCGCAGCGGTCCGGACGCGACGGCCGCGTCCCGGTTGACGAGCTGGCCGATCGCGTTCGGCACCATCCTCGGCACCTGGCCGAGGGTGGACGCCACCGAGTAGACACCGACCGCCGCCGCCCCGGTGAGCGCGCCGAGGACGTAGCGGTCCAGCCGCAGCGCCAGTGCCAGTCCGAGGGTGAGGCCGAGTGCGCGGCAGCCCCGGCCGAGCAGTCGGGACAGCTCGCGTCGGCTCGGCGCCTGGAAGCAGAGCAGCCCGGTGGCCCGCAGCGCGACGACCTGTGCGGTGGTTGCCGTCAGCATGCCGGCCCCCTGCCCGAGCAGCAGCGACCAGACGCTCGGTGCGACGGTGACCGCGACGAGCAGGCCGAGCCCGCCGCCGAGGGTGGTCGCCATCGCCCAGAGACTGCCGGCCCGGAACAGACCGGCCGCGTACCAGCCGTCGGGTAGCTGGGTGTGGGCGACGTACCCACCGGTCAGCACCGACAGGGCGAGCAGATAGCGGGGGTCGGCGAGCGCCAGGTCGATCAGCGGCGCGGACAGCGCCGAGACCGCGACGGCGAGTACGGCGGCGCTGACCGTGGCCGCCGCCGACCACCAGGTGTAGCTGGCGACCAGGTCGCGTCGCCGGGCACCGCCGCCCGCCGCCGGATACGCCGAACGCAGTTGCGGTCCGGTGCCGAGGCCGGCGAGCAGCGGGACGATGCCGGCGGTGGACACGCCCAGCACCATCAGGCCGCGACTATGTGGGCCGAGCACGCTGGCGGCCAGCAGCGCCGCCACCATGTTGCTGCTCATCTGTACGGCGCTGGAGCCGGCCAGTAGGGCCAGGGTGGACCGCCGGGCGCGGTTCACCGTGCCTCGGCCCGCCACAGCGACCGCCACTGTGCTGCGGCGTGCCGGGTCTGGAACGGTGACGCCGCGAAGCTCGCCCGGATCCGGTCGCGGTCGGCCGGTCCGGTCCGGGCGCTGCGCAGTACCGCCTCGGCCCACCGGTGCGGGCCGGCGCTGAGGTCGACGAGGGTGAGTCCGTCGACGTACCGGGACGCCTCGCGCAGGCAGGGCAGGTCGGTGGCGACGACGGGCAGCCCGGCGGCGAGCGCTTCGAGCACCACGCCGGGCAGCCCTTCCCAGTGGGAGGGCAGGACGAACACGTCGGCGGCGGCGAGCACCGGGGCGATCTCGTCCACTTCCCCGCCGAGGATGACCGTCGGGTCCTCCGGCACGTCCGGGTAGGCCGACACCACGTCGTCGACTCCGCACGGACCGACAATGAGCAGCCGGGTGCCCGGCGACGCCGGGCCGTCTGGGGCTTCGGTCCGGGCCTGGACCGCACGGTGCACGTCGACCAGGAACGGCCGGTTCTTCTCCGGCGCCGCCCGACCGATGTAGCCGATGACCATGGTGTCGGGTGGGATGCCCCATCGTCGGCGGGCCGCTGACCGGTCGCCGCCGTCGACCCGGGTCGTGTCAACGCTGTTGTAGAGGATCCGGCAGCCGGGCATGCCGACACGCCGGCCGGCGTACGCCATCGCCGCGTCGCTGACCGCGACGATGTCGGTGGCGACCACGTGCAGCAGGTGGCGCAGGACGGCGCGCAGCAGCCGGCGGGCGACGGTGTCGCGGCGGCCGTCCCCTTCGCTCCACATCCGGGCGATGCGCACTGGCACGCCCATCCCGGCGGCCACCGCCAGCACCACCGCGCTGAACAGGCTGATGTGCGACACGACGACGTCGGGCCGCCGCCAGCGCAGGCAGCGCCGCAGCCGCAGCGGGAAGGTGACGGCCGGACGCTGCGGAACCTGGACGACCGCTGCCCCGGCGGCCCGGAACTGCGGTGCGAGGCTGCCGTCCCGTCCGCCCATGGTGATGAACGTCTGGCGCACCTCGGTGGCCGGGACGGCCCGGCACATGTCGAGCGAGAGCGTCTCTGCGCCGCCACGGTCGAGGGTGCCGATGACGTGGACGACGTGCACGGGCCTGCCGGCCGGCGGGGGTGAGCCGCGCCCGGGTGTCTCGGCGGTGGAGGTGGCGGCTGGCTGAGTCACGCGTAGCTCCTGTGGCTGGCCCGGCTGGCCGCACCGGTGCGTCCGCCGGTGCGCTCGGCGGTCGCCTCGGCGACGGCCTGGTAGTAGGCAGTCCGCCGGGCAGTGAGCACGTCGGCCGAGAAGTCCCAGGCCCGGCGGAGGTTGCGGGCCGACGCGGCGGCCATCAGCTCCGGGCGGTCCAGTAGCGCCGCGACGGCGCCGGCCCACCGACCGGGGTCGTCCGGCGGGACCAGCAACCCGGGTGGCAGCAGCTCGGGGATGCCGCCGACGGGTGAACCGATCGCGGGCAGTGCCCGCGCCATCGCTTCGATCAGCGCGCGGGGAAGCCCTTCGGTGCGGGACGGCATGACGAACAGGTCGGCGGCGTCGAGTTGCCGGCGGACAGCTTCGCCGCCGGGCAACGCCCCGGTGAAGACGACCCGGTCGGCGACACCGTACCTGCGGGCGAGGTCGGCCAGCTCGGCGCGGTGCCGTCCGTCGCCGACGTGGACCAGCCGGACCGCCCGGCCGTCGGCGGTCAGGGTGGCGAGCGCGGCGATGAGGGTGTCGATGCCCTTGTACCGCTGTTCGAGCGAGCCGACGGAGATCAGGGTGGCGGGCTGCCGGTTCGGTGTGACGCTTCCGGTCCGTCCGATGGTGCGGGCGGTGTCGACGTACGCGGCCGGAGTGAGGTCGACATCGGACACCGCGACGCTCAGCGCACCCGCCGAGGTCGGGTACCTGTCCTGCAGGAAACGGTCGGTGACGTAGGCGGCGCCGACAGCCCGGCGGCACTGCCGGCGCAGCCGGTCGACGTAGAGCCGCCGTAGGACGGGCCGCAGCGGGTGGTCGACCACGCCGGGGGCGAACAGGTCGTACGGATCACCGACCACCTCCATCGCGTACGGCAGGCGACGGCGGTCCCGGGCGACGGCCAGCAGCGTGCCGATCGGCGACGGCGCCCGCAGGATCACCGCGTCCTGCGGGCCTGCGCAGTCGCGCACAGCTCGACCGATCGCCGCCCGGTGGGTGAGGTAGCGGTACGGCCCGAGGTAGTACGGCACCGGCCAGACCTCGACGCCGGGTCCGTCGACCCGTTTCGCCTCAGCGGCCGGCTCGGCCTCGTCGCGTATCCGGGCGACAACCCGGACCTCGTCGAACGCCGCCAGGTACCCGCTCCAGAACTGGTGGTCCTGCCCGGTCCGGGCCCAGATCGCGCCGTCCGGGGTACGGGCGAACCGCGCCTCGATGGTCACCACCACTCGCATCGTTCCTCCACGGGCACCCGTCGGAAACACCCTGTTCAGAGCGGTATCTACACTTTCATTCGGTGATCCGCCCCGGTCCCGACCACTGACGGCTCGGGCGGCAGTGGGCGGTGGTAGCCGTACCTGCGTAGCAGCGGCGCGCACAGTCCGGTGAGGGTCCGGCGGGCGGCAACCGGCAGTCCGGTGCGCCAGGCGTCGTCGACGCGCAACGCCAGACGGCCGGTGGTGAACCGCATCCGGTTGCCGGAGACGCTGTGCAGTTCGCCCAGCTCCACCTCCCCGCCGGACAGGTAGGACAGATCCAGCCCGGTCTGCGGCAGACCGGCGAGTCGGCTCAGCGTCGCAGCCGCGCCCGGCGGATCGGCGAGGAACTCCTCGTACCGCATCCGGTGCACCAGCCGCCCGGCGACCGCGCCGTGCCGCCGCCGGCCCAGCCGGCCCAGCAGGTCGTACGCGGCGTTGTGTCCACTCCAGGTCAGGGCGCACCGGGCCGCCGGGAACCGCGGCACCCCGACGTCGGTGCCGGACTCCGGATCGTGCACCCGTCGCATCCAGGAGTACGCGACCCCCCTCGGGTCCCGCACCAGGTGCAGGATCCGCAGATCGGCCGGACCGGCCCAGCGCAGGCCGTACGCCAACGCGGTGTCCTTGGACGAGTCGACGACGACCCGGGCCCCGGTGACCGCCGCAGCGGCGGCGTAGATGCGCGCGTGGTAGTCGACGTACTCGATCACCCGGGCCCGACGCCGCTCGCCGAGCCACGGGGCGGCGAGCAGCCCGACGTGCCAGGTCCGGCCGACGACGGTCCGCAGCCAAGTGATCCGGTCAAGGTCGACGTTGTCCCAGCCGCCGTAGGCGTACTCGCCGATCTTGCTCCACAGCGGGCAGTCCCGGAACGCCGCACCGCACCCGCACAGCCGGTTGTCCCGTACCCCGTTGTCCCAGACCTGCGCGACCTCGCCCAGCCCGCACACCCCGGGCAGCTCGTTGAGCACCCGCTCGACGAGGGTACTGCCACTGCGGCCGATCCCGCCGATGTAGCACAACCGCATCATTGCCTGCCCCGGGAGGCGTACACGTAGTACGGGATCCAAGGCCGGGGGTCGGCCGGTCGGGTGGTGATCGTGTACCCGGCGTCGCGCAGCAGCGCCTTGACCGGCGCGAAGGTGCGCATCCATGCGTCGGCCGGGCCCTCGGCCTTGAAGTCGTGGCAGGAGACTACGAGGTTGCCGACCACGTCGAGCACGTCGCGGGCCCCCTCCAGCACGCCCAGCTCGGCACCTTCGATGTTCATCTTGAGCAGGTCGACCCGGTCGACGCCGCAGGTCCGCAGGATCTCGTCCAGCCGGCGGCCGGTGACTTCGATCCCGCCGGTGCTCTCCTGGGTGATCCCGTTGCGGATGTGGCTGGCGGCGTCCTCGCCGATGCGCACCGGGCCGGCCTCACCGACCACCGCGCACTCCAGCAGCGTCACGTTAGTCAGCCGGTTCAGCTCGACGGTCCGGCGCAGGCAGCGGAAGGTACGCGGGTGCGCCTCGATGCTGAGCACCCGGCCCCGCTGGTCGACCACCCGGGAGAACAGCCGGACCTCGGTGCCGACACCGGCGCCGAGGTCGACGACGGTGTCACCGGGGCGCGGGTGGTAGCCGTACAGGAAGGTGTCCCGGACGACCACGTCCTCCCGCTCGGCGGACAGCCCGCCCAGCTCGGTGTTGACCACGGTCCCGCCCTGGTACCGGTGGATCCAGGTGTCCTCCTCGTACCGTACGACGCAGCGCGAGCGGGACCGCAGCGTCAGCGCGATACCGCCGAGGCCGGCGATGATCCGGGGGTCGACGCGGTCGTCGACCAGGTCGAGGATCCGGCGACGCAGACTCACCGCCATGCCGGCACCTGTCCTTCAGAGACGGTCGGTCGGTCGTGGTCGCGGTACCAGGCGAAGGTCCGGCCGACGCCCTCTTCCAGGGCCACCGCCGGCTGATAGCCGGTGAGCCGGCGCAGCAGACCCAGGTCCGGGCAGCGTCGGTGCACCGAGCCGGCGGGGGCCGGTTCGGGTCGCAGGCTCGCGCGACTGCCGGCGGTACGCAGCACCAGCTTCGCCAGGTCGGCGATGTTGGTCTGCTCCGTGTCGTCGCCGATGTGCACGATCCGGCCGGCGGCGTCGTGGGTGGCCATCAGCCGGACCACCGCCTCGACGGCGTCATCGACGTAGCAGAAGGCGCGGTACTGGTCGGCGCCCGGCACCCGGAACGGGTCCTCGCCACGGAGCGCCCGCAGCGACATCTCCGGTACCACGTGGTCGGTGCCCATCCGGGGCCCGTACACGTTGTGGAACCGGCCGACCACGGCGTGCGCCCCGACGGCGCGGGAGCCGTGCAACACGGCCGCTTCGCCCAGCAGCTTGCTGGTGGCGTACGCGAAGCGGGGTGCCGTCACGTCGGCCACCATCGCCGGGACGTCCTCACCGGTCGGTACGGCGGCCACCCCGGCGTCGACCGCACCGGCGTACACCTCACTGGTGGAGCTGAAGAAGACCCGGTCGGCGGCGGCGATCCAGTCCATCAGGTGCAGCGCGACGAGCGTGTTGATCCGGACCACCCGGGCCGGGTCGGCCTCGACATTGCGCACCCCGACCACGGCGGCCAGCAGGTAGATCTGGTCCCAGTGGCGGGGCAGCGCCGCCCAGGTCGCGGCCCGGGTGAGGTCACCGGCGACCACCTCGACCGCCGGGTCGGCGCCGACCCGGGCGAGTGCGGTGTCGTCGCGGCCCCGGGAGAAGTCGTCGACCACGGTGACCGTGTGACCGTCGGCGACCAGCCGGCGCACCAGGTGCAGACCGATGAACCCGGCACCGCCGAGCACCAGCGCCCGCATCACACCGGCTCCCTGGTCGGCCGGTAGCCCAGGCTCTCGTAGTGCACCCCGGCCGCCCGCACCGCGTCCTCGTCGAGGATCCGCCACGAGTCATAGACGAACCGGACCGCGGTGCCGGGCAGCAACGTCCCTACCGGCAGCCCCCGGTAGTCGGGGTGGTCGTTGAGCACCAGAACCGCGTCAGCCTCACTGAACGCCTTGTCGAGGCTGACCGGCTCGCCGCCGTGCGCCCGGATCACCTCGTCGGCCACCAGCGGATCGTGGCCGAGCACCCGCAGCCCGGCCCGGTCGTACGTCGGCAGCATCGTCATGATCGCCGCGCCGCGCATGTCGTCGGTGGGCGGCCAGCCCTTGTACGCCCAACCGAGGACGGCGAGGGTCGCTCCGGCGGTCGCGCCGCGCAGTTGCCGCAGTCGCCCGACGACGGTCTCCGCGACCTGCACCGGCAGTTGCTCGTTGCGCTGCCGGGCTGCGGCGACGAGCAGCGAAGTGTGTCCAGGCGCGCTGGCGCCGAACAGGTACGGGTCCTTGGACAGGCAGCTCCCACCGACGAAGCCGGGTCTGGCCAGGTCGGGTCGGGGGTAGTCGTGGTTGGCGGCCCGGACGACCTCCAACGGATCCACCCCGTGCGCCCCGGCGAGCAGGGCGACCTCGTTGCCGTACGCGTAGATCAGGTCGGTGTGGCAGTTGTTGGCCAGCTTCACCAGCTCGGCCGTCTCCAGGCTGGAGACCGGGACGACCTGCCGGGCGAGCCGGCCGAACAGCGCCACCCCGGCGCGTCGGCTGTCGTCGTCGAGACCACCGACCACCTGAGGAAGTTCGGTCAGCTCGCGCAGCGCCTGCCCCTGGATGGTCCGTTCCGGTGCCATCACCAGCCGGGCCCGGCCCCAGGCGGCGGTCAACGCCGGCAGGACGACCCGCCGGCTGGTGCCGACCGGCACGGTGCTGCGCACCACGACCAGGGTCTGCGGTCCGCAGCGCCGGGCGATCTCGGTCGCGGCGGCCGCGACGTTGGTCAGGTCCGGCTGCCGGGTGCGGTCACGGACCGGGGTCGAGGTGCGGTCACGGACCGGCGTCGAGGTGCCGTGTCGGACCGGCATCGAGGTGCCGTCACGGACCGGCGTCGACACGCAGATGACAGCGGCGTCGAGGTCCGGCGGAAGCGTCGGGTGGACGAACAGGTTGCGGCCGAGGGTGTCCCGCAGCGCCTCGGCCAGACCCGGCTCGTACAGGTGGACCCGGCCGGCCGACAGCTCCTCCCGGACGCGCGGCTCGCTGTCGACGCCGTGCACCTCGAATCCGTTGCGGGCCAGACCGGCCGCCAGGGTCAGCCCGACGTAGCCCATGCCCACGATGCCGATCCGATTCGCCATTGTCGCTCCTTGTCCGAGATCGAGATCTGTCCGGGCCGGGCGCGCGCTCATGCGGACTCCCTCAGCGCGGCCGGCAGCAGGATCGGTTTCAACGTCTCGAAGCTGCGGTTCGCCTCGTCGTAGTCCTCGGGTCGACCGATGTCGAGCCAGTAGCCGTCGAAGTCGTAGGCGGCGGGCGGGTTGCCCTGGTTGATCAGGTCGAGCATCAGCTGGTCGAAGCCGAACGTGATGCCGCTCGGGTACGCCGCGATCGTCTGCCGGGTGAGCCCGTACACGCCCATGCTGACCCGGTAGTCCAGGGTGGGTTTCTCGTTGAACTCGACGACCTTGTCCCCTTCGACGGCCAGGACACCGAAGTCGACCTGGACCTTGCGCCGGAAGGTCGCCACGGTCACCGGGGCACCCGAGTCGGTGTGGACGCGCAGCAGGTCGGCGTAGTTGAGGTTGGTGAGAATGTCGCCGTTCATCACCAGGAAGCGCTCCGGCAGCCGGTCGCGCATCGTGAACAGTGGCCCGACGGTGGACAGCGGGGTCCGCTCCTGGGCGTAGTCGACGGACAGGCCGTGCCGTGAGCCGTCGCCGACGAATGCCCGAATCAGCGAGCCGTGGTGGTTGATCGCGATGGTCACGGTCCGGAAACCGCAGGCGGCCAACTGGTGCAGGACCACGTCGAGGATCGCGTAGTGCTCGCCGATCGGCACGAGCGGCTTGGGCAGTGCGGTGGTGTACGGCCGCAGCCGCACCCCTCTGCCGCCCGCCATGATCACGACATGCATGTCGTCCACCCGATGCCCCTTCGGCTATTTGCGCTGGTTTGAGGCTAGCAGCGCTTTAGGCACTGATTGTCGGTATTGACGATGACCGACGGCCGTCCGTGGACTGCGCGCGACCGCGCAGAGCACCACGAGCGCCAGCGGCAGCGCCTCGCCGAGGTAGAACGCCAGGATGTTGTCCAGATCGGCGGTGACCAGGATGACCGTGATGGCGCACAGCGGCAGGCAGAGCAGCTTCGCCGCGAGGGCGTCGGACTGCCGCGCCCGCGCGTAGTACCTGGTGGCGAACCGGAGGAACAGCCCGAGGAACACGAACGACAGCAGGCCGCCGACCGGTCCGAAGTTGAGGATCGCCTCGCCGGTGATGCCGAAGACCCGTTGGGAGCTCACGCCGGAGGCGTACACGCCCGGCCCGTACAGCACGTCGGTGCCGACCGCCGACTTGCTCCGCACCCGCTCGGCGCCCACGCTGCCCGGCACCAGCAGCAGCGGCGCGGCGACGTAGGTACTCCCGTAGCTCCAATCCGCGACCCCGACGCGCTGCCGGTTGAGCAACAGCGCCTGGATGTCCGCCCGACCCAGATCGGCCAGTAGCACCGTCGGCAGGTCACGGCCGGTCTCAGCAGAGACCTCCTCGACGGTACGGGTGCCCTTGGCGATGTCGACGACCTCCACCCCGGCACCCTTGTAGAGCCCGTACGCGTACACGAACATGACCACGGCCACCGCCGAGGCGACGAAAGTCCTGCGGGTGATCGGCCGCACCAGCAGGTGCACCAGGACCAGGCCGAGCACCAGCGGCCACAGCACCGCCGACCGGCTGCCCCGCAGGCCGCCCACCAGGAACTGGACCGCGACCAGACCGACCAGCAGCAGCACCACCAGGTCGACGCGGCGGCGCAGCAGTTGCCGCCAGCGCACCAGGACCAGGCAGAACAGCAGCAGCGGGAAGGACTCACTGATCAGCAGCAACCAACCCAGCCCGGCGAACGCCGTACGGTCCTGGGTCATCGCCGTGAAGAAGCCGCCCGGCCCGCCGAGCAGCAGAACCTCGACACCGAACGCCAGGACACCGACGACGACGGCCATCAGCGCGACCGACTGGTAGCGCCCCGGGTCGAGCCGGGACGGCACGGCCCGCAGTGGACCGCGACCGGGCAGCGACAGGACCACCCGGTAGACGACCAGCCCGACCATGTTCAGCAGCGCCATCGCACCCAACGCCGATCGCCACCCCGCCGCCGACGGGTGCAGCAGCGGCGGCCAGTAGTCCAGCAGCACGTGCAGCACCGGCGCGAGGTAGTAGAAGTGGACGCCGAACAGGCCGAGGATCGCCTGCGGGTCGAACACGTCGCGCCGCCGCCGCAACCATTCGAAGGCGTCGACGCCGATCAGTACGCCGCAGACCGTGACCGGGATCAGGAACCAGTGCCGCAGCCGCGGATCCACGCAGGCCAGCAGCGCGCTGGTGGACGGGATCAGGGTAGCGGCCAGCACCCAGCTCGTCGCCGGCGTACCCGCGTCGTCGCCCGGATCAGGGCCGGTCAGGGTGTCCACTAGGCACCCAGCAGGCCGATCCGCTCGTCCAGCGCCCGCCACAGCAACCGTGAGTAGGTAGCCGAGATGTGATTGCCGTCGCGCAACGTGACCACGTTGCCGACCAGCGCCGGGCAGACCGTCGACGTGCAGAACCACGGGATCGGGTCGACGACCAGTGCGCCCTGGTCTCGTGCGGCGTCGGCGATCATTTGCCGTCGACGGGGCTCCAGCACCACGTCGGACACCGCACCGTGACAGGTCCGCGCGTCGGCCAGGTGCAGCGCCAGGCAGTCGACCACGGTCGCCGGCAGCCACGGTACGTCACCGATCAGCACCACCTCGCTGCCGGTGGACCTGATCGTGTCGACGGTCCGGGCCCAGCCGTCGGTCCAGACCCGGTCGCGGTCGGTGAACACGCCGACCGGGTCGCCGAAGGTGTAGTTGGTCGAGGAGGTGACCACCATCGCGGGTCGCAGCTCGCCGATCCGTCGCAGGGCCTGCTCCCGCCACTGGACACACTCGTCGTACGGCCGGTTGACCGAGTCCAGGTGGAACCGCACCGACGCGGCGCTGCAGAAACCCTTGACCATGACGACCAGTCGCCAACCGCGCTCGTCGGCCAGCCGGCGCAGCGCCGGGAACCAGCTGCCGGCGTGCGAGTCGCCGAGCAGCACCACGGTCTGCGCCGCGGCCGGGTCGCCGTACCCGCACGGGTGGTCGGTGCCGGTGTCGGTGATCCGCAGCACCACGCAGCCGTCGTGGAAAACGGCCGGGATGTCGGTGGTCACCTCGGGCAGCGGCGGGGTCAGGTTGGCCGGTACCGGACCGGCCTCGGCGCTGGCGGCGACCAACCGGGTCAGGTCACGCTCGACGTCGGCCGAGGCGGCCAGCGTGGCGGCGGTGTCGACCGGCCGGCCCGGCCCCACCAGCGTCGGCTTCGTCGCCAGCGCCGGCACCGCCACCGCGACGACGGCGGCCGACGCCACTGCTGCCAGGCCGACCGTGCGCCACGGCCGGGCCGCCCGTCGACCCCGCCGCAACGGGGCCTCGACGAGCAGGTACGTGCCGGCGGCGGCGGCCAGCGCCCCGCCGACCAGGCCCAGGTTCTGCCAGATCGTGCCGTGCCCGCCGAGCAGTGCGGCGCCGATCACCAGGAACGGCCAGTGCCACAGGTACCACGAGTACGACAGCCGGCCGAGCCACTGCAGTGGGCGCAGGGCGAGCAGCCCGCCGACCCCACCGCTGTGCGGCGCGCAGCCGGCGGCGATCACCAGCGCCGCACCGGCGACCGGCAGCAGCGCCGGGTAACCCGGGAACGGGGTGGTGCTGTCGAACAGCAGGGCGGCGGCCAGGACAGCGGCCAACCCGGTCCAGGCCAGGCCGGCGGCGATCCGGGCCGGCAGCCGCGACGCGGCGCCGGCCCCGAGGGCGATCAGCACGCCGGCGAGCAACTGCCAGGCCCGCGCCGGGGAGCCGAAGTACGCGTACCCGGGCGACGTAGCGGTCTGCCAGACGCAGAGCGCGAAGGAGAGCGCGGCGACGCTGGCCACGACGACCAGCACCGGCCGCAGGTCACCCGGACGCCGCCAGGGCCGGGCCGACCGGGACTTGGCCGGCTGCGACCGGGCCGACGCTGACCGGGCCTGCCGCCAGCGCAGCAGACGGGGCCAGCCGAGCAGCACGAGCAGCAGCAGCGGCCAGCACAGGTAGAACTGTTCCTCGACCGCCAACGACCAGTAGTGCTCCAGCGGCGATTCCCGACGCATCGTGTCCAGATAGTCCACGCTGTTGCGGGCCAGCAGGAAGTTCACGCAGTACGCGGCGCTCGCGATCGCCTGGGTGGCGATCCACTGCAGTTGCAGCGGCAGCCACCACCAGGCGGCGAGCAGGGTGGTGATCAGCACCAGGACGGCGGCGGGCAGCAGCCGCCGGGCGCGCCGGGCGTAGAAGCCGAGGATGGAGATGGTGCCGTCGGTGGCGTACTCGCGCAGCAGCACCGAGGTGACCACGAAGCCGGAGATGACGTAGAAGACGTCAACGCCGACGTAGCCGCCACCGAACAGTGGGACGCCCGCGTGGTAGAGCACGACGAGCAGTACGGCGATCCCGCGCAGCCCTTCGATGTCGCGCCGGAACGTACCGTGCCCACGGCCACCGAGCGCGACCGGGCGGGCCGGAGCCTGAGCCGGCCCCGGCGGCTTTTCCCGGTTCCGAGCGGTGGTTACCGTGCCGGACGCGCCGGACACACCCGCCGGCACGTCCGTCGTGGCCAGCTCGGAACTGGTCATCGCTACGCACCCACTCTCCGAACCCCGACGGGTACGGACAGTTCTATCAGTGCTTTTCACCGCGAGAGCGACGTTTGCCGGATTACCTCACCAAGAGTGCAAAACCGCCCAATAAGTGAAAGAGGTACGCTGAGGAGTCCATAGCCCTGCAGCCGGATCGTCACCCGACCGATGCCGTGCTACGTCAAACCATGGCCTACTCGGCCGGGGTCGTGAAAAAGGTGGCGAGGACAGTCAGTGCGGTACGCGACCCGTCGGGCACGCCGTCGAGCACCGTGGCCGAGCCGCGGCCGGCCAGCGCGTCGGTTACCTCGGCGGCCGGCGGAGCGGCCGACTCCACCCGAGTCGCGGCAGGCGCCGCGGTCAGCGTCACCGTTTCGTCGGCGACCACTTCGAAGACGCCGCCGCCGTCGCCACCGAGTTCAAGACGCTGATGTGCCCGGGCACCGAACTTCTGCGCCACCGCCGCCGCGATGAGCAGCCCGTACGCGGTCGCGTAGCTGGTCGCCTCGGCGTCGGTCGGGCGGTCGACGCCGAGCGGCAGGAAGATGTCGCGTTCGTGCAGCCACGAGTCCCACAGCACGTGCAGCGCCTGCACCGTCCAGTCCATCGGCCCGTACGGCAGGACGACGTCGAACCGGTCGTCGCGGGCCAGCCGGTCCCGGGCCACGGCGAGCGACTTCTCCGTCGTCGCGACGAGCCGGTCGAGGGTGTCGGCCGGCGACTCGCCGGTCGATGCCGCCAGCCAATGGCGGGGAGTGGTCCGGGGGTCGAACCCGGCTGTCACGTCGAACATCCGGTCGCCCGGATCGGGAGCAATCGCAACAGTGACGTCGCCCAGGTGCCGGACGGTGTCCTGCACCGACCAGCCGGGACAGCGGGTCGGCGCGGACCACTGCTCAGGGCTCAGACTCCGCAGGTCGTCGCAGAGCTGCCGCCGTTGGGCGGCGAAGACGTCGAGCAGCCGCGCGGGATCCAGAACGGACTGATCGGCGGTCCTCAGCAGCAGCGTGTGTGGCGGGCTGTTCCCGGTCATCATCGAGTCCCCTCCGGTCGCCAAAGGCACCAGCGTAATCCGGAGTTGTCCAACAGGGATCGGCGTTCGAGGTGGATGCCTAGCCGACAGGAGAGGCGGGGGTGACCATGGCGTCAACCTCGCGCAGCAGCGCGGCGTAGCCGGCCGGGCTGGGCTGCTCGTCGCTGACCAGGGCGACGGTCAGCAGCGTCTGCACGGTGATGTTCTCGGCGGTGGCCGGCAGTGTCTCGTGCCCGCCGAGCGCGGCCAGTAGCAGGTTCTCCGCGATGACCGGGTCGACCAGGGTGCGGTCGGGGTCGAACCGTTCCCGGACGCTGGCCACGAACCGGATCACCGCACCGTGGTCGTCGCGGCGGAACCGCCGGTCGGCGCAGAGCACGAACAACGCGCTGAGCAGGTCAAGATAGTGTTGGCGGTCGGCTTCGGTGAACCGCTCCGTCCGGCGATCGTGGGCGTGCACCTGCCCGGCCATCAGATAGCTGAGCGCCGCCACCGGCTGGTTGGTCGGGGCCGACTGACTGGTCGGGGCAGATCGACTGGTCGTCATGGTCGCAACTCCCGCTTCATGTTGTTCCACAATGTCCGACGGAACACCTGCCAGCGGGTCCGGAACCGCAGGTGCCGGCGGTTGGCGGCGACCACCGTCGACGCCATCCGGGTGCCGATGGCGACGGCGTCACCGTTGGGGCTGGCGATCGGCTGCGCCGCGGCCAGCCGGGCGGTCCGCGCGGCCGGCGGATCGACGCCGGCGTCGAGGGCGTCAATGTAGCGGTCCACCGCGCCGGTGCCGACGCTCAGACTGATCTCGACGTCACGCAGCCGGCTCAGCGCGACGGCCAGCCGATCGGCGGTGGCCTGGGCGTGCGGGTGTTCGCTGCGGTGCAGCCGGTCCGTGGCGTACGCCAGCCGGTGCCGCAGGTCGGGCAGCTGGGCGGCGGCGTGCGCGGCGTGCTGGCGGGCGGTCTGCAGGCCGTACAGAATGGATGCGACCGCGACCGGTCGGCCACCCGGCAGCTGCGGGCGTCCGGCGCTGACGGCGTCGAGAACATCACCGTACGCGTCCCACGCCTCGTGCAGCGCACTCTGATAACGGTCGGTGGGCAGCCCGGCGTCCGGGTGCCGTACGCCGGCCAGTTGCTCGTCGGCGTGGGTGACGGCGGTCTCCATCGCCAGGGCGACGGTCCGCAGCACGTCGATCATGTCGGCGGCCACCTGCAACGCCTGCCCGTCGGCCGCGCTGACTTCAGCTTGCATGTCGGTCATGCCGACCTCCGCCACCAGGTGAACCGCGCCCGGTCGGCGTCGGTGGTCCGGGCCGGGTCGAGCAGGGTCTGGTCGAGCAGGGTCGCACCGGGCCGGCGGAACGGCAGTCGGTGGTAGCGGGCCAGGGTCGCTTCGGCGGCGGCCAGGTCGGCGCAGGGGCCGGGCCGTCCGCAGCCCAGACAACACCCGTTGTACGCCGATGTGGTGTGCGTGTCGACGGCCCGTTGCGCCGCGACGACCCGGTCGCGGGCGTACGCCGTGTAGTAGTTCGCTGGCCTCTGGTTGACGGTGGCGGTCGGGGTCGGGGTCGGGATCGGGGCGGGTCGGGGGTCGGATGTCACCGGTCGGTGCCTCCGTTCAGGTGTGGAGAGGGCGCACCTGGTCAGCCGGCGGGGCGGCCGGCTGACCAGGCTCCTTGCGGGAAACCAGCTCCGGGTTTGCAGACCTGGGAACCGGTCAGACAGAGCTTTACACGTCATGCAGAGTAAAGCAACCCCACAAGTCGTGTCTTGTCGTGCATAGCTGGGCTGTGATCAAATGGCAGGGCAGACCTGGGAGCCCATATGCCCGTAAAGCCCAAGTGGCAGCAGATCGCCGACCACATCCGCTCGCAGATCGAATCCGGCGAGCTCGGTCCCGGCGATCGACTGCCATCGACCGCGCAGCTGCGTAATCAGTACAACGTGTCGGCGACGGTGGTTCGCCAAGCCGTGCTCGTCTTGCAGACGCAGGGCATCGTGCAGGGCGTACACGGGCTTGGGGTGTTCGTCGCCGACCGCGACGACGCCGCCGGCTCGTAGCGCTGGCGTACCCGCTGCCGGCTGTCGTCAGGAGCGCCGATGACCGTAGCGCGGCAGTGGGAGCGGGTCGCGGGCGACATCCGGGCGCAGGTCGAGTCCGGGCAACTGCGTCCCGGCGATCGGCTGCCGCCCACCGACCAGTTGCGGGAACAGCACCGGGTCGCGACGTCGGTCGTCCGCCAGGCCATCCTCGCCCTGCAGGCAGAGGGCACAGTCCGGGGCGTACCCGGGGTGGGCGTGCTCGTTGCCGGCTCGCAGCCGGTGTAGCTCAAGATCATGTGAGCGCTATGGACGTCTCAACGTCGACGAGACGTCCATAGCGCTCACATGATCTTGGGTGTCAGCAGGCGGATCATCCGGCGCCGGCCGCAGATAGGCTGCACGTATGCATCATCCAGCGCAACCGCAGGTGCGCCGAGCAACGAAGGCCGACGCTCCCGCCCTGGTGCGGCTCCGAGCGGTCATGCTGCAGGACATGGGCGCACCGGTCGGCGACGAGACGGCCGAATGGCGGTCGGCAGCCCTAGACTGGTTCAACCGGTCACTCGGCGACCCTGAAATGTTCGCGGCGTTCGTGGTCGACGACCCACAGCACGGCATCGTCAGCAACGCCGTCGGCCAGTGCGACCGGCACGCCCCCTCCCCCGGCAACCCGGGCGGGCTGCGCGGGCACCTGTTCAACGTGTGCACCGAGCCGGACCACCGTGGCCGCGGCTACGCCCGTGATTGCGTGCAGGCACTGCTGGACTGGTTCGCCACCGACACCACGGTCAGCGTCGTCGACCTGAACGCCACGGCGGGCAGCGGAAACCTATACCAGTCGATGGATTTCGCCCCGTCACGCCACCCGGCGCTGCAACTTCGCCGCGACCAGATGAGTGCGCCAGCACCAACTGCCCGCTGAACATCCCACGCGTCCTGCCGGGTCTCCGGCACCCCATCGCTCCCGGTGAGGTGATGCCACAGATGCATCTTGATGCACCTGTGGCATCAGACTCGGCCTGCATCCCCGACCCAACAAGATGACGCAGCGTTCATGTAGATGCACGCGATGCTGCCGACAATTGCGCGCCGCCTACCGAACTCCCAGCTCAACCAACCCTCGGCCGGCTATGCAAGGAACAGGTGATCACGCTGACCTTGATAGCACACACAAAGGAATCAATGTCGGTCAACGCTGACCAGGCTACAGATTCGACAGGTACGCCCTCAGGCTCTTGACTGCTTGGTGAGTCAGGATCGCAGCTTCCTCGACGTTGGCGCGGGACAGCTCCGACCAGGTGTAGATCTCCTGCGTACGGTCCTGTCGGCCACCGGCGAGCAGTTGTGCCACGCCGAGCTGGCTTGCCCGCATGGCATTGGCGACGTTTGCCAGCTTCGCCTGCTGCGTCTCGATCTCGTCGAGCAGGCGACGCAGTTGCTGCAGGTATGAGCCGGTGCTCCCGCCGCCCCCACCACTGCCGCCCCGGCTGGCCGGGCCGCCGATGGTGATCGTACGGTCGCCACCGCCCCGGCTCCGATGGCCGGGGTAGCGGCGGCGGACGCTGCTCAACGGTCTCGCACCGCCACCACCAGCGCCGGAGCCGCCCGAGGTCGTGCCGTCGCCCGCCCGAGCCTCACGTCGCCGGTCCAACACCGTGTTGATGAAGGCACCAGCGATGGCGACCGGCGCGGGCGGCAACCCCCATCGGGTGGCGGCAAGCCCGATCAGTGCGCCCAGCCCGGCACCGAGTTGCTGGACCAGCGTCCCGCTGCCCTCCTTGGCCACCTCATGCTTGAAACGCGACGCAAACGAGCGGTCCGGTGTCGAGCGCTGCTGTGCCTGCCGGCGGTACCTCATGACGCCACGATCGGATCCAACGCGGCGCAGGCCGCCGAGATCATCAAGGGCAGCACTTCCGCCACCTCACGCGCCAAGGACTCGGCTGTCAGGTTGAGTGGCTCCCCGCCAGCAGCGACGTGCTCCGAGTCATCGGCGTAGAAGGCGCACGCGGTCCACAGATCGGGATGCAGGAACGAGAACGACCACTGGGCATACACATCGCTCGACACGGCGACGAGGGGTTGGTCGCCGATGCCGATGCGGTGCTGGTGGGGGGCGTCCGGGGTGGAGCCGAGGCCCTGGGCCAACGGAAGCAGCTTGTGCCGGCTGAACACCGGCCGCAGATCGCCGTCCGGGTCAAACTCCACCAGCAGACCCCGGGCGATCAGATCGTCGACGTACCGGGCGGCCTGTGGCTCCGGCTTCGGTGCGGTCTCCAGCATCCGCACCAGCGACTCCCGGTTGACCGACAGCTTGGCGTGCCGGTCCGGGTAGAGGAACGCCGCCGCCCACACCGCCGCCTCGGTCTCGGTCAGCTCGACCAGGTCGTCGCCGAGGTGCACCTCGTAGCACTCCGGCGTCGGGTCCGGCGGACGCACGTACCGGTAGCGCGGACCCATGCTCAACCCGGCGGGCACGATCACAGTCGACATACCGCCCAGTCTCCCAGCCTCAGCCAAGCCGACGCCGGCGGCCAGAGCCTGGCCCGGCACGGGCACCGGCACCGGCACCGGCACCGGCAGACTCGTCAGGCCGCCATCTTCGCCACGTCGTACGCCTCGACGAAGTCCCGTGCCGCTGGCACCCGGTCGGCCACCTGCCCGAGGTCGGCCCGCAGTCCGGCGAGCCGCCTACGGCCACGCCCGGACTTCAGCTCGGCGATGTCGGGCAGCGCGTCCAGCCCGACAGTGCCCGCTGCGGTGGAGTCGCCCTGCTGGTGCAGCGCGATCGCCAGGCTGACCTTGCCGAGGATCTGGTTCCGCCGATAGACGGGGTCGTGGTGCGCCAGGCTGGCCTGCAGGCAGGGAACCGCCCGCTCGGGACGACCGAGCGCCAGCTGCGACAACGCCTCCACCGCGTTGACCTCGGTGTCGTTGACAAACCTGGTGTAGAGCGGGTCGTCGTCGCTGGGGCCACGGTCGTACGCGGTCTTCGCCCTGGCCAGGGCTCGGCTGGACTCGACGGCGTCGCCCATCAACGCGGACGCGTGGGTGGTCCGCAGATGCAGCAGGCTGGTCAGCCGAGGGGTCGCCCACGGGCCGGAGATGCGTCGGGCAGCCTCGGCGATCTGCAGAGACTCAACCGGCCGCACCTCCCTGACCAGCATCGCCATGACCACCATGGCGTGCACCTCAAGGTGCGGATCGTCGCGCAGTCGGGCGCGGACGATCGCCTCCTGCAGGTAGCGGCGCGACTCGACACGCCGCTCCGCGTCCAGCGCGAGCCAGCCGATCCAGGCTTCCAGGTCGCCGAGGTTGCTCTGCAGCGCGTCGCCGACCTGCCGGGGATAGGTTGCCTCCCGATCCCAGCGGGTCAGCCGGCGGTACATGGCGATGGCGACGTCGCAGAGGCTGCCGCCGCCGGCCGCCGCGTCGGCCCGCTCAAGGCTCGTGATGGTGGTTGACACCTGCTGCAGGTGCTCCATGCTCAGGTGCTGCGGCACATCGGGCGCGGTGACCCAGTCCCGCAGCGGGCTGGCGATGCCCAGGCCCGCCAGAGCGGCATTGATCGTGAACGCACGCCGGTCCGTAAGATCACCTCCATCGTCGTCCCACGATGTAACGTGTACCGCCCCGATCGTCGATGTCCAGAGATCGATTTTCCGGCTTCCCGGCGAGCAGGGCATCGAGTTGATCGACCGAGGTGCCGAGCGCTTCCGCGAGCCGCGCTCGGGTATACGGTTGTGGCTCGGCCTTACCCCGCTCCCACCGGGCGACCGTGGTCCGGTCGACCTGCAGACGTTCGGCCAGCCCTTCCTGGCTGAAGCCGGCCGCCCTGCGCCTCCTGATGAAGCTGTCCCGCCGTCCGGTCAACTGGACGCCCTCCCGTCGCGGCCCGTGTCCACGGTGCACATAAGTAACGCAGATCGGAAAGATCAATTCAACGGGCTGTGGACAACTCACACTTGTCATCCTTTCGTGGAAGTTCCCTTCCTACTTGACCTCAACGGTCTTGCTTTCTCGTTAGTCCGGTCGCGTGAAAAGCTGCCGGGGTACCAGTAGCAGCCACGGCGACCGAAGCGGGCGCGGCCTCGCCCTCGAACGACGGAGGCGATCCGACAGGGTCAGGAGGCACGACAAGTGAGCAGAGCGGAACGCGGTTGGCAGGCGTACCCGGGGGCCGTCGACGACCACGTAGACCTGCCGCCGGTCGGGCCCGGCCGTGTCGTCGGCGTCGGGGCCATCTGCGATCTCCGGCCCCAGCAGGCCGACTCGGCCGACACGCAGAGCTTCTCCGTCGGCGAGTTCGTCCTGCTGGACGACGGTCGGCGGGTGCTGCTGCACCAGGACCGTGGCTTCACACTCGGCCGCCGGTCGGCGGGCGACGCCCGTCCCGGTGCCGACCCGGCCACCGAGGCCATGGAAGAGGCCCGGGAGAGCGTCACCCGGTCCGTGTTGACCGTCGTGCTCCCCGATGACGACCAGACCGCCGAGGAGCATCCCTGGTCGTGGCTGGCTGACCTCGCACGCTCCCGTGGCCTGGACGTGCTCGCCGACGACCTGCGGGCTCTGCCGTACGAGGTGATTCTGACCGACGACGTGACCCGCTGGCTCGCACGCGGCTGACGCTCACCGGCGGCCGGGATGCGGCATCCGGGATCCGCCGCGTTCCGGCCGGTCGGCTTGCCAGTCCGCTACCTTCGATACGTCAAACGCTCGGCCAAGTTCCCGCGCCGGGGGCCACGCGCAGCGCGGCGTCGTAAGCTCTGAGTGTGACGCTCTGGACCGCAGCAGACGCCGCCCGCAACGCCGCCGCCGAGCTGGCAGGCGGCGGAGGTCTTCAGCACGCCTTCCGCTGTCTCCTTCAGCTCCTCGACGACTACGAACGAGCACTGACCACGGATGGTGTTCCCGCTGGAGCGGAGCTGTTCGCAACGGCACCATCCGAAACCGGCGACGTTCGGGTGGACGCCGCACTCGCTGGATTGGCCGAACATCTCGCCCGCCGGGATGGCTGGCGGCCACCGACCTGGGCCTTCGACCAGAATCGGTATGCAAAGCCATGGTGGTTCGTATCGGGACTCAAGTCCTGGCATGCCACCGCAATCGTCGAGTCACCACTGGCATTCCGCAAGCGCGGTGTGTTCATCACAGAATCGGCGCTAACGCGAGTATGAGTCTTCTCGATCGCAGCCAGATTCTTCATCTGTTCAACGAGCTATCCACCCTGATTCTTCGTGGGTCTGACGCCGTTCGATGACCAGCGAGTCTGCATCGTTGGCGGTGGATGTATCGGCTCCGTTGGGTGTGGTTGTGGGCCGGCTGTCGCGCCGGTGGCGTGGTCTCCTGGGGTTCCTCCTGGTCGTCGGGGCGGTGGTGTGGGTGGTCAGGTGGCGGGCATGGGCATCCGGCGGATGATCTCGATGGCGGTGGCCAGGTCGGTGGCCCAGGGCCAGGTGTGGGGTAGGCGTAGCCACCGGTAGCGGCGGGCGCGGACCAGGCGTGCGGGGGTCTGGAAGATCCGGTAACGCAGTGTCTTGGGCTCGGCCTTGGCCAGGGCGCCGGTCAGCGCGTAGAGGCGCATCCACGCGGTGAGGTCCACGGCGATGGTGACGGCGGCGCACCAGGCCTTGTTGACCTGCCATTGTTTGGACGGCAGATGCCCGAGGCCGGTGTCCTTGGTGGTGCGTACGTCGTCTTCGACGCGGGCGTGTACGCGGTGACGGGCGTCGGCGCGTTGCACGGACAGGCCGTCCGGGCCGTGGGCGCCGGTGTTGGTGACGAACGCCGAGTACCGGTAGCCGCAGGTGTCGAACAGGGTGGCCTGTTCGTGGTCGAACAGCTTGCGCCGGCGCACGATGACCCGCATCGTCTTCGGCCACTTCAGGCCGGTCAGCCGCTCGCGGAGCAGGTCGGTGATCTCGGTGACCTGAAGGCCGTCGATGACCTCGCCGGTGGTGTTGGACAGGCACGGGACCCACCAGTCGTCGGGTCGGCGGTTGCATGCCGCCCGGACGTGTTCGTCGACGTCGAACCCGATCGAGTACGCCACTCGACGCCCACCGGTCTGGTCGAGGCTGTGCAGCCAGTCGATGAGCGTGTGTGAGGCGCCGGCACCGTCGGAGGTGATCAGCAGGTCGTCGCGTCGGTCGGCGGGTATCTGCGCGATGGCCTGGCGCAGGACCTCGATCAGATCGGCGGCGGTGTTCGCCCCGGCGTTGCCGGGGCGGGGCATCAGGGCGGCCAGTTCACCGGTGTTGTCGATCCACACGCCGAGGCTGTGGAACCCGAACGTCTTCTTGAACGTCGCCTCGGCGTGTTCCTTGCGGGAATGGGCCACGGTGATGGTGCCGTCCACCCGCAGCACGATCGTCTCGCCCATGCTCAGGCCACCGGCGTAGGTCGCCTCCGGCACGCCGGCCGGTAGCAGGCTCCACAGATGCGCGCGCGACTTCGCCCGCGCGGCGTCGATGCGGTGCAGACCGCTGTCGCTGATCTCACCCAGCGCGCGCAGGGCGGTGGTGTCCGAGGCCACCGGCCCGAACAACGCGGCCTGGGCCCGTAGCGCCTCGATGTCGTACACGTCTGTCCCGCCAGCGGCGATCGAACACGCGATGTCAGTCAGGACCCGGCCCCGGTCATGGACCGGATCGAATCCCGGCCTGGCTAGCACGGTGGAGATGCCCGCCGTCAGGCCGGTGCGGTCGGCGAGCATGCGTAGGCCCGCCACCCCGACCATCGCCACCACCCCGTCACCGTCGGCGGTGACACGCAGGTCCTTCGACCATCCGGTAAGCTCACGCACGTCGGAAGTGCCTCCTCGCTAGAGATCCTGGTAGATGTCGCAATCACCATTTTCCCTTGCCTGGCAGGCACTTCCGCGTTTCCGGGCCTCACGAAACCGTTACAAGATCACGACCCCGTGAATATCCAGGGTCCACAGAGCTGCGCAACCAGGACATCCGCGCTGAGATCTTCCTGGTCGGTGGTGCGGCGATGGCCCTAGCCTACGACGCTCGCCGGGCAACCCGGGACATCGATGCCATCTTCGCCCCGAAAACCGGAGTGCACCTGGCGGCCGCTGCCGTGGCAGCCAGAAACGATCTTCCGGACGACTGGCTCAACGATGCCGTCAAAGGGTTCCTCCCTGGAGGTCTATTCACAGGCAATCCTGTAGAAGTGCAGCCCGATGACACAGGAGATCGTTTCCGTGAAGGTCGCGAGCGGTCTGCGGTAGTCGGTGTGCAGGATTCTCCAGGTCTTCAGGTTCGCGATGACCTGTTCGACGACCCAGCGGATCTTGTTGACCTGCCTGTTGTATTCCTTCTGCCACTCTGTGAGCTCGCCGCCCTTGGGCTTCTTGTACGGAGTGATCATGCCGTTGCCGACGTAGCCCTTGTCGCCGATCCAGTCTCCGGGATTCAGGCTGACGAGAACACCGGTGTCGTTGATCGCGTACGAGTCGTGGTGGTTGCCGGTGACGGGATCGGAGACCCAGGCGAGCGCGCCGTCGAGGGTACAGGCGACCTGGACGCTCATGCCCGTGGTCTTGTGCTTGCCGGAGTACAGACAGCGGTCCGTGCGCCATGACCAGCAGGGGAACAGAGTGCCGTCGACGATGTACTGGGCGGTCGGGTCGAGCTCGTCGGCGGTCGGCACGAACCCCGCCAGCACGCGGTCGAGGACCGGGGTGATGGCGGTGACCGCCCGTGAGATCGTCGACTGGGAGACGCCGTGCGCCTCGGCGATCTCCGCTTGGACGCGGTTGCGCCGCATGTAGGTCAACGTGACCACGAGGGCGCGGTAGAGGCCGAGGATCGGTGGCCATGGTTCCGTGCCCAGGTTCCGGCATTCGGTGCGGACCAGCACGCAGAGGTCGCGGATCTGATCGGTCGTGAAGCCGGTGGTATGATACATGTTCGGCGGTCCGCTTTTCTTTGGTTGTTGTGTGGAAACTCCATCCTATGGGAGGGCGGGCCGTCTCATTCATCGGGGGGTCCACTGTGGGTTGCTGGGCCCTGCTGAATAAGCCTCCTGGATCGGATCCCCAAGCACGCCAGGTGTTCGAAAACGACTCTCTTCGCGTCGACGTCGCCTCACCCGAGTATCTCCTCGCCATGAAACTCCTGGCAGCAAGAGAACAGGACATTGATGACATAGCCATCTTGTATCGGCTTTGCGGATTCACCACAGCGGCGCAAGGACTTGACCTGGTCGAGTCCGTGTATCCAGGACGACCGATCGCCCCCAAGGTTCAATTCATGCTTGAGGAGCTGTTCCCGGATCCAGCCGAGCAGTAGCGACGAGCGCTTCCGGCGCGCAGCTACGCCAAGCCGGACTGGCTCACACGCCGACGCTCGCCGGCACACGACACCCGGGATTCGCCGCGTTCCGGCTGGCCGGACCAGGTGGGGTGTCGACCGGCTCGGCTAGGGTCTGGCCGTGCTGATCACGGACGGGCCGAACGGCGAGAAACACCTGCTCGATGTGCTGATCGCAGCCGCCGACGCCGCCCCGGATCAGACGAGCACGCACGTACGCGGGGACGGCACCGAACGCGTCGTCACCCACCGTCAGCTGCGCGACGACGCACTACGGGTCGCCGGTGGGCTGCGGGACGCCGGGATCGCGGCCGGCACGCCGGTGATCCTGCTGGCCGATGCCGGCGACGACTTCCAGCCGGTGTTCTGGGGCGCGCTGGCGGCCGGGCTGGTCCCCGTACCGCTGCCGGCGGAACCGACCCGGGTGGCCGGCGTGCGTGACCTGCTCGGCGGCGTACCGGTGATCGTCGACGACGCCTGCGCCCCGGTGGCGCGGCAGGCCGACGCCCCGGCGCTGCGCCTCGCCACCTTGCGGGCCGGCGGGAGAGCACCACGCAAGCTGCCGACACCCGACCCCGACTCACCCGCGTTCCTGCAGTTCTCCTCCGGTAGCACCGGCACTCCGCGCGGCGTCGAGCTGCGACACCGCAACGTGCTGGCGAACCTACGGCAGATCGGCCAGGCCGCCGCACTGACCGCCGACGACGTCTCGGTCAGCTGGATGCCGTACTTCCACGACATGGGGCTGATCGGCACCCACCTGGCGCCGCTGGCCGCCCGGCTGCGGCAGGTGCGGATCGGCCCGCTGACCTTCGCGAAACGGCCGCTGCTGTGGTTCAGCGCCGCGCACCGGCACCGGGCCACGCTGCTGTCGGCGGCCAACTTCGCCCTCGCCCTCGCCGTCCGGCGGGTGCCGGCCGAGGCCCTGGCCGGGCTGGACCTGAGCGCCGTACGGCTGATGATGGTCGGCGCGGAGCCGATCTCGCCGGTGGTGTGGCGGGCGTTCGTCGAACGGACCCGGCCCGCCGGGCTCGACCCGGCCGCACTGCAACCGGTGTACGGGCTGGCCGAGGCGACCCTCGCCGTCACCGTCCCGCCGCTGGGCGAGACCGCCGTACCGGTGCGGGTGGACCGGACGGCGCTCGCCGCCGGCACGGTGCAGCCGGCTGCCGCAGGCGACCCGGGCGCGGTGGAGTTCATGGACGTCGGGCCGCCGGTGCCCGGCTGTCAGGTGCGCGTCGTCGACGACGCCGGCAACGTCGTCGGAGGCGACGACGCCGGCCGGATCGTCGGTGACGGCCGCGACGGCGGTGCGCCGCAGGTCGGCCGGATCGAGGTACGTGGCCCGAACGTGGCCGCCGGCTACCACGGTGATCCGACGGCCACCGCCGAGGTGTTCGTCGACGGGTGGCTGCGTACCGGTGATCTGGGATTTTTGCGCGACGGCGGCCGGCTCTGCGTGACCGGCCGGGCCAAGGACGTGGTGTTCGTCAACGGCCGTACGTTCCACGCCGCCGACCTGGAGGAGGTCGTCGCCGGCACGGCCGGGCTGCCGGCGGGGCGGGTCGCGGTGATCGGCTGCAGCGACCACGACAGCGGTGCCGAACGGATCGTGGTCTTCGTGCAGTGGGCCGGCACCATGGCGCCATCGGCCGACGCCGCTGCGGTGCTCGGTGAGGTGGCGGCCCGGATCGTGGCGGCGACCGGGCACGACCAGGTACGGGTGCTGCCGGTGCCGGCCGGGGCGTTCCCCCGCACCACCAGCGGCAAGCTGCGTCGGCCCCGGCTGCGCCAGCGGTACGCCGCCGGTGACTTCGCCGCCGTCGAACAGCGCTGGGCGGCAACGGCACCGTCGACGTCGGCGATCGCACCGACGATGAGCACGGTGGCCGGCGGCGGGAGCCGCGACGAGGTGGAGCGGGTCGTGCGGGCGGTGTGGGCGCGAGTGCTGCGCCGGCCAGCCGACGGGATCGGCGTCCACGACCGGTTCAGCACGCTGGGCGGTTCGTCGCTGCAGGCGATGGAGGTGCTGGCCGGACTGGAGGACGCGTTCGGCCGCGAACTCGACCCGGCCGAGCTGCGGGAACGGGCGACGGTGGCGGCGCTGGCCGACCATCTGCTCGCCCCAGTGCAGGACGGGAGCCTGAAACCGGCCCGACCGGCGAGCGGGCCAGCCGCCGCTGCGGCTGCCGGGCCGGCGGACGGGGTGGCGATTATCGGGCTGGCCTGCCGGTTCCCCGGTGCGGACAGCCCGGACGAGTTCTGGCGGCAGCTGCTAGACGGGCGCGACAGCGTCGGCGAGATCCCGCCGCAGCGGTGGCGGCCGGTCGAGGGCGAGACCGCCCGCTGGGGGGCGTTTCTTGACGACCCGGCCGGCTTCGACGCCGGCTTCTTCGGCATGTCCGACACCGACGCCGACCACGCCGACCCGCACGCCCGGATCTTCCTGGAGTTGGCGCACGAGGCGTTGGAACGCGCCGGGTACGCCGGGCCGCGCCGGCACGGCCGCCGGGTCGGGGTGTTCGCGGCGGTCGGCGAGAGCGGCTACACCGAACTGCTCCGCGCCGATTCCGACGTCACCGGCGAACCGGCCGCGCTGGTCGGCAACCTGCGCAACCTGATCCCGGCCCGCGTCGCGCAGGCCCTCGACCTGACCGGGCCGGCGATCGCGGTCGACACCGCCTGCTCGTCGGCGCTGGTCGCGCTGCACCTGGCAGTACGCAGCCTGCGCGAGCGCGAATGTGACCTGGCCGTGGTCGGCGGGGTCAACCTGAACCTGACCCCGACCGGGCACCGGCTGCTCGCCGCCGCCGGGGCGCTGTCGGCCACCGGCCGGTGCCGGGTATTCGCCGCCGACGCCGACGGGTTCGTGCCCGGCGAGGGCGGGGCCGCGCTGGTCCTGGCCCGCGTCGACGACGCCCGCGCCGCCGGGGACGGACTTCTTGCCCTGGTACGCGGGACCGCCGTCAACAACGACGGCCGCTCGCTGAGTCTGCTGGCACCGAACCCGTTGCGCCAACGGGAAGTGGTCGCCCAGGCGTACCGGGACAGCGGCGTCGACCCGACCATCGTGTCCTACGTGGAGGCCCACGGGACGGGTACGGAGCTCGGCGACCCGGTCGAGGTGCGGTCGTTGGCGTACGCCTTCCCGCCGCGCCCGGACGGCCGGCCCCGGCTGCTCGGCTCGGTCAAGTCGAACCTCGGTCACCTGCTCAACGCCGCCGGGATGCCGGCTCTGGTCAAGGTGATCCTGGCGCTACGGCACCGGCAACTGCCTCCGTCGCTGCACGTCGGCACCCCGTCGCCCCGGCTGGACCTGGCCGGCGCCGGGTTCGAGGTGGCGACCGGCGCGCAGGACTGGGTCGACGATGACGGTCCGTTGACCGCCGGGGTGAACGCGTTCGGGTTCGGCGGCACCAACGCGCACGCGATCCTGCAGGAGGCCGATCCGGCACCGGCACCGCAGCAGGCTGCCGGGGCGACCATCGCCGGGCCGCCGTACCTGTTGACCTGCTCGGCGGCGACCGAGGTCGCGTTGCGGCAGTCGCTGCAGGACCTCGCCGCCCATCTCGACGCGCATCCGGAGCTGGATCCCGGCGATGTCTGCGCCACCGTCAACACCGCCCGGGACGACCGGCCGCACCGGGTCGCTGTCGTCGGCGACAGCACCGCCGGGCTCGCCGCCGCGTTGGCCGCCGCCGCGTCCGGCCCGGTCACCGAGGTGGTACGCCGGCCGCGTACCGCCGTGGTGTGGCCCGGCGACGAGACCGGGCCGACGGCGGTCTGCCGGCGGCTCGCCGACTGGGGGGTGGTGCCCGACGCCGTCGTCGGCGACGACGCCGACCAGCTGCGGGCACTGCTCGACCAGGGCTACGACGTGCTGCTCGGCCTCGACCCGGACCGGCTGACCCTGGCCGAACGCGAGGCGTCGCCGGAGGCGGCGGACCGGGTCGAGATGCTGTCGGTGCCGCCGACCGACGCCGACGGCGGGCTGACCGGGCTGGTCGGGGCGCTGTGGCAGCGCGGAGTCGCCCTGGACCGGGTCCGGCTCTCCGGTGGTCGGCGCCGGGTGGCCGTGCCGACGTACCCGTTCCAGCGGCGACGGCACTGGCTGCCGGCGACCATGAAGGACGATCTGGTCCATCAGGTGCGCTGGTCGCCACTGCCGGTGCCGGCCGGCCACTCCCCCGCCTCGGTGCATCTGACCGGGCCGGGTGCGGTGCCCGGCGGCCCGCTGGCGGACGGGCTGCGCGACCGGCTGGCCGCCGACGGCATCGAGCTTGTCACCGGGACCGGTGACGCCGAGCTCATCGTCTACCTGGCCAGCGTCGACCCGTTCGACGTCGACGGCGGTGTGGCCGGGCTGGACGCGGCCGTCGACGCCACGCTGCACGGCGTGACCGGGCTGGTCGCCACGCTGCCCGAACGCGGTTTCCGGCTGCTGGTCGTCACCCAGGACGCGGTCAGCACCGGAGCGGCCGGTGAACGGCCGGACCCGGTGCAGAGCCTGGTCAACGGGTTGACGGCCGCGCTCGCCGACGAACACCCGGACAACACGGTGTCCGGAGTGGACCTGTCAGCGGCCGATGACGTGCCGGCCCGGGTCGACGCGCTGGTCGCCGAAGTGGCGACCGTCGGGGCGCGGTCAGATCCGGCGGCGGTGGAGTCGCGGCCGGCGGAGTCGAGGCCGGTGGCGTGGCGGGGCGGGCAGCGGCTGGGCCGGCGGCTCGTCCCGGCCGAACCGGCCGCCGAGGACACGACGGAACCGGTCGACGCCGACGGCGTACAGCTGATTGTCGGTGGCACGGGTGGTGTCGGCGCCGCGCTCGCCGCGGACCTGGCCGCTCGCGGACACCGCCGGATCGTGCTGGCCGGCCGCGCCGCCGCCGCGCCGGACCGTCTGGTCGACCGGCTGCGTGCCCTCGGCGCGCAGGTCGGCTACCGCCGGTGTGACATCACCGACGCCGCCGACGTCGACGCGCTGATCGCCGGGCTGCCCGACCTCGCCGGGGTGTTTCACGCCGCCGGTGCGGTCCGGCCCGGCCCGCTGCGGTCGAGGTCCGTGGCGCAACTGCAGGCCGTGCTGGCGCCGAAGGTACGCGGCGGTCACCTGCTGGTCCGGGCGCTGCGCCGGTACGGTCGACGGCCGGCGACCGTGGTGGCGTTCACCTCGGTCAGCGCGCTGCTGCCCGGACTCGCCGGGGCGGTCGGTGACTACGCCGCCGCCAACGCCTTCCTGGACACGTACGCCGCCGTCGAGCGGGCCGCCGGACGGCCGCTGCGTACCGTCGGGTTCTCGGCCCTGGCCGATGCGGGGATGGCCGCCCACCCGGGGCTCGCGGCGCGGCTGGCCGCCCGGGGACTGCCGGCGCTGCCGTTCGACGACGCCCTGCCGGCGCTGTGGTCGGCGCTGCGCCGACCCGCCGCCCACCTAGTCGTCACCCGGCTGACCGCTGCGGGCGAGGCTGCGACAGTCACCGCGAGCGTGCCTCCAGTGGACACCCTGCCGCAACCGCAGGCCGTGCCGAGTCGTGACGCGGACCGGCAGCTGGACACCCCGGGCGAAATCGGGGACATGCTGCGGCGGCTACTCGCCGACGCGCTCGACTGCGACCCGGCGCAGATCGACGACGACACGTCGTTCCTCACCCTCGGCCTGGACTCACTCACCGCCATCGACCTGGTCAAGACCCTCGAAGGTGAACTCGGCCGGCCGCTGCCGACCATGCTGCTGTTCGAGCACGGCACCATCGCCACGCTCGTTGACCGGCTGGCGGATCCGTTGCCGGCTGTTGCTCCGACCGCCGTCACCGCCGACGGCGACGCGGAGTCGTTCGCGCTGTCCGGGGTGCAGCGGGCGTTCCACACGCTGCACCGGCTCTACCCGCAGGTCGCCGCGTACGGGTTCGTCCGGCACTCCGTCACCGGACCGCTCGACGCCGACCTGCTCGGGCAGGCCCTGGCGCAGCTGACGCGCCGGCACCCGATGCTGCGGATGCGGTGGACCGACGACGGTGCCGCGCCGCCCCGTCAGCTGATCGGCCCGCCGACGCCGGCCGCCGACTGGTACGCCGTCCACGACTACGGCCAAGGTGACGGTGACGGTGACGTCGACACGCTGACCGAACGGCTGTGCAACGAGCCGATCGACCTGACCCGCCGACCGCCGCTGCGCGCCGCCCTGATCCGGACCGGTCCGGACGCCGCCCAGCTGCTGCTGGTGCTGCACCACGCCGCCGGGGACGGGGCCAGCCTGAGTGTGCTCAGCGAGGAGCTGTGGCAGGTGTACGGGGCGCTGGCCGCCGGCCGCGTACCGCAGCTGCCGGCGGTGCCGGCGACGTTCCGCGACCACCTGGCCGTCGCCGCGCCGGCACGCGCGGAAGACCTGGCCTTCTGGCGGGAGACCCTGGCGTCGTGGCCGACCGGGCTGCGGCTGCCGTGGCGCGACCCGGCCGCACCGCCCGCGCCGCCGTACGCCGCTCATCAGGTCGCCGTCGACCCGCCGACGGTGGCCGCGTTGACCCGGGCGGCCGCCGCCGCACAGGTGTCGCTGTTCCACCTGTTGCTCGCCGGGTACGCCCGGTGCCTGGCCCGCGCCAGCGGGCAGCGCACCGTCACCGTGTCGGTGGCGCGGGCCGGCCGCGACGCCCGGCTGCCCGGCGTCGACCGGGTCGTCGGGCCGTTCGCCGACATCCTGCCGGTGACGGTCGACGTCGACCCGACCGAGCCGGCGGCCGACCTCGCGCGGCGGGTCCTGGCCGCCTGGCTGGTCGCGCAGCGGCACGGCATGGTCGACGCGGTCGACCTGGCGCGGGCGACGCCGCGACCCGCCGACCCGGCTGCCGACGCCGGCAGCGGCGTCGGCGGCCGGCCGGTCACCACCAGCCCGGCCAGTTTCAGCTTCGCCCGTTTCCCGGCCACAGCGGATACGGACTGCCCGGTACGGGTGTCGCCGGTCGCCGCCGGCACCGCGTCGGCCGGCACCCGGCTGGGGCTGCTCTGCTGGCCCGACGGCGAGCGGCTGCGGTTCGCCTGGAACCATCCGGTGGCGTCGCTGGACCGGGCGGCCGTCGCCGGGCTGGCCGCCGATTTCCTCGCCGAACTGGCTGACCTGGCCAAGCAGACCGACCCGCCCTCGAGGGAGTCCACTTCGGGGATGCTGCCGTCGGTAGTGGAGCGAATCGGGCAGGTGTGCCGCCGGCACGCCGACGCCGTCGCAGTCGAGGCGGGCGAGCTGCGGATGACATACCGGCAGTTGGACGCCGCCGCCGACCGGGTCGCCGCCGCGCTACGCCACCACGGCGTACAAGCCGGTGACCTGGTCGGATTGCTGGCCGCGCGCGGACCCGCCGCCGTCGCCGCCATCGTCGGGGTGCTGCGCGTCGGAGCCGGCTGGGTGCCGTTGGACGTCGCCCACCCGGCAGCCCGCCACCGCGATCAGCTGCGGCGAAGCGGCGCACAGGTGCTGTTGCACGACACCGAGTCGACGACGCTGGCCGATGCGCTGGCCGGGCTGGTCATGGTCGACGTCGACACGGTCATCGTCAACGGGACCACTGCCGACCCGGTCACAGACGGCACGGCCGCTGCCGACCCGGACGGTACGGCGTACGTCATCTTCACCTCCGGGTCGACCGGCCGGCCCAAGGGCGTGCCGGTCAGTCACCGCTCGATGTCGAACTACCTGCGCTGGGCGGTCGACACGTTCGGCTACCACAGCGGTGACCGGCTGGCGCAGACCTCATCGTTGTGCTTCGACGCCTCCGTCCGGCAACTGCTGGCACCGCTGCTGGTCGGAGCGACGGTCGTCGTACTCGCCCCGCAGGTGCTGCGCGACCCCGACGAGGTGCTGCGCCGGGTCGAACACGACCGGATCACCGTCTGGAGCTCGGTGCCGACGCTGTGGGGTCAACTGCTGGCGGCGGCGCAGCGGCGTACCGCCTCGATCGGGCGACCGGACCTGTCGGCGCTGCGCTGGATCCACGTCGGCGGCGAAACGCTGCCTCCCGGGCAGGTGCGGAGCTGGTTCGACCTGTTCGGCCCCGGGCACCGGATCACCAACCTGTACGGGCCGACCGAGGCGACCATCAACGCCGCCTGGTTCCTGATCGACCGGCGGCCGGCCGACGGCCTGCGGCGGATGCCGATCGGCCGGCCGGCCGCCGGCGCGACGCTGGCCGTCGTCGACGCCGCCGGGCGGCCCTGCCCGCCGGGTGAGGCCGGCGAGCTACTCATCTCCGGGCCCGGGTTGACCAGTGGCTACCTGGACGATGCGGCACAGACTGAGGCGGCGTTCGTCCACCGCGACGGCCGGCGCTGGTACCGCAGCGGCGACCGGGTCCGCGTCGGACCCACCGGGGACCTGGAGTTCCTCGGCCGGCTCGACGACCAGGTGAAGCTGCACGGCCACCGGATCGAGCCGGCAGAGGTCGAAGCGGCGCTGGGCAATCACCCGGCGGTCGCCACGGCGGTGGTGCTGCTCCGGACGCAACCGTATCCCCGGCTCGTCGCGTACGCGCAACTGCGGGCCCCGAGCGCGGACGCCGCCGACCTGCGCCGGCACCTCGCCGACCGGCTGCCGCCGCAGTGGGTTCCGGCCCGGATTCACCTGGTACGGGAGCTGCCGACGACCGCCACCGGCAAGGTTGACCGGCTGGCATTCACCGGGCTGCCGAGCGAGGATGCAGACTCGGCCGACGACGCCCCGCCGCCTGCCGTTGGCAAGGCACCGCGCACCGGTACGGAGCGGCGGGTGGCGCAGGTGTGGCAGTCCGTGCTCGGGTTGCCCGCCATACACCGCGACGACGATTTCTTCGCCATCGGTGGCGACTCCATCGTGGCCCTCGACGTCTTCGCCCGGCTGCGGGAACACTTTTCGGTCTTGCCCCGCCCGACGGTCATCTACGACCACCGCACCCTGGCCGGGCTGGCTGCGGCGATCGACGAAGCCGCCGCCGGGGTGCCGGCGGACGCGGCGGCTCCGGGCCCGTCGTGCCCGGCCGCGTCCGCTGCGGACAGATCGACGGTCGCGTACGACCCACGGCCGTTTCCACTCGCCCCCGCCCAGCGTGGCTTCCTGCTCGCCGAGGCCGTCGCGCCTGGCAGCAGCTCGACCTGGCTGGCCCGGCTGCGGATGTCCGGTCGGCTGGACCGGCGCCGCTTCCAGCAGGCGGTCGACGTCACCGTGGCCCGGCATCCGATGCTGCGTACCGTGTTTCCGGCCGGGGCCCGGCCACCGGTGCAGCAGGAGTTGCCGGCGACGCTGCGGCTGCCGGTGCTGTTCGAGACCATCGGGTCGGCCGACCAGCTCGACAGCCGGGTCGCCGGCCTGGTCGACGACCGGGTCGCGCGGGAACGTCAGCGGACGTTGGAGCCGTGGGCCTGGCCGTTGCTGCGGCTACTGGTGCTGGCCGTCGGGCCGGACGAGCATATCCTGCTGGTGCACGCCCACCATTTGATCGGCGACGGGTACAGCGCGGCGCTACTCGGGCGGGAACTGCTGACTCTGCACGACGCGCTGGCGGTCGGAGCGCCGGTCGACGTCGCGCCGCTGCGCACGACCTTCCGTGACTACGTGGCCTGGCAGCGGCAGCGGCAGCGGCAGCGGCAGCGGCAGCGGCAGCGGCAGCGGCAGCGGCAGCGGCAGCGGCAGCGGCAGCGGCAGCGGCAGCGGCAGGATGATCCGGATCCGCAGGCAGACCGCTGGTGGCGGGAACGGTTCGGGCAGCCGTACCGGCCGCCGACGCTGCGCGCCTCGACCGGTGCCGCAGGAACCGACAACACCGGGCAGTCGCACACCGCAGGATTCACCTTGGATGGTGCGGTGTCCGCCGCGCTGGGCCGGCTGGCCGCCGCCGCGGGCAGCAGCGGGTACGCGCCGGTGCTCACCGCGTACCGCCGGGGGTTGGCCCGGCTGACCGGCCAGGACGACCTGGTGATCGGTCTGACCGTGACCGGCCGGGATCACCCCCTACCGGACCTGCATCGGCTCTTCGGACCGTGCGCGGTGCTGCTGCCGCTGCGGCTGACCGGTGCCGGGCGGGCGTTCGACAACGATCTGGCCCAGGTGGCCGGCGAGGTCGCCACGGCCCGCCGGCACGGCGCCGAAGGGGAGCTGGTTCCGGCCGAGTCCGCCGGCAGCCGGCCGACGGCGATGCTGGCCGGGGCGCAGTTCATCTTCAGCTCCCTCGACTTCACCGGGATCGGACCGACCGGTGACGGCGCACCGGGTGGGTTGACGCTGCACTGGGACGACGGCGACAGCGAACTGGAACCGCCGCCGGTCGGCACCGACGTGTTGCTGACCGCCCGACCAGTCGACGCCGGGCTGCGGGTCACCGTCCGGGCGACGGCACAGGCGCTGGACCCGGACCGCTTCGCCGACTTCGTCGCCGCGATGGCGGCCGACCTGATCGCGGCCGGAACGGACAGCGCCGGAACGGACAGCGGCCCGGACGCCGCCGCGGGTGCGGGGCTGCCGACGCGGCGGGCGACGGGACCAGACCCCGGGGCCGCGCTGGACGCGGCGATCGTCGGCTACCTGCCGGCACCGGCCCAGCTGGCGAGGTTGGCCAGGGTACCGGCGGCGGCGCTGCCCCGGGAGCAGATCCGCAAGCTGCTGTTTCCCGACGGTGCTCCCCGCCTGCTGGAAGAGTTGGTCACCCCGCTCGGGCGGTCCGGTTTCGTCTGCCTACCGCTGTTCGCCGACGAACTCGACGGCGGTGTCGCCGACGTCGTGGCACGGGCGGTCGAGCACGCGGCAGGTCAGGGAGCACGCTGCGTGTCGCTCGCCGGGCTGGTGCCGTCGTTCACCGGCTACGGCTTCGACGTACTGCGGCAGGTGAATCCGGCGGTACGGGTAACGACCGGGCACGCGACGACCGCCACCTCGGTGGTGCTGACCACGCTGGCGGCCCTCGACGCCGCCGGTCGTGATCTCGCCGCCGGGCCGCTCGCCGTGGTCGGTCTGGGCTCGATCGGCCGGTCGGCGCTGGAGCTGCTGCTGGGCCAGGGTGGGCAGCATCCGCCACGGATCGTGCTGGCCGATCTGCCCGGCAGCCGGCGACGGCTGGCCGACTACCCGGACCGGTTGCGGCGCCTCGGGTACCGGGGCGACCTGGTCTGGGCCGATTCGACGCCCACTGCCGCGCCACCGGTGTACGCGGCGACGACCATCGTCGCGGCGGTGAGCAGCGCCACGGAGATCGTCGACGTGGACCGGCTGCGCCCAGGGACCGTGCTGGTCGACGACTCGTTCCCGCATTGTGTGAACCCGGCCGCCGCACTGCGGCGGATGCGCGACGATGGCGACGTGCTGGTGGTGGGCGGCGGGCTGCTCTCCTGCGGCCCGGTGCGGCGGGTCCTGCCCGCCGGTCTGCCGGCGGCGGCAGTGGCCGGGTACGCGGCACGCACCGCGCTGCCGGACACGGTGGCCTCGTGCCAGCTGGAGTCGCTGCTGCAGGCGGACCGGCCGGAGCTGCCGCTGGTGCATGGTCTGGTCGACACAGATCTGACGGCGGCGTACTGGTCTGCGGCGCGCAGGGCCGGGACAACGGCTGCCCCACTGCATCTGGGCGGCACTACTGTCGCCGAGTTGATCGACGGGCGGCTGGCGGCGGCGCGGCACGTCCGCTCATAGAAAGGGGTAGCATGATCACCATCACCACCGAGACGCGAGCCGACCACCTGGCGGCCGATACGCGACGAGCCGTTCATCCGCACGACCACGGCGACTCGTCCGGGCTGCAGCTGCTGGCTGCGGACCGGCCCGGAGCCAAGTGGTGACCCGGCCGCCCGAACGGCCCGGACCCGGCATCGACCGGCTACTCGACCAGGTACGCGAACGGTTGGACCGGGTCAACCCGGTCGTTGCCCGGCAGGCCCAGCGCGAAGGTCGAGCGATGCTGGTCGACATCCGGCCGATCGCCCAACGCGCGGAGTTCGGGGAGATCCGCGACGCGCTCGTGATCGAACGCAACGTGCTGGAATGGCGGCTCGACCCCCGTAGCGCGGCCCGGATCGACCTCGCCGACGACCTGCGACTGTGGCCGATCATCTTCTGTCAGGAGGGGTACGCCTCCTCGTTGGCGGCCGCCTCGCTCCAGGACATCGGTTTAGCCCGGGCCACCGACCTGACCGGTGGTTTCGCCGCCTGGCAGGCCGCCGGGCTACCGGTGGTCAACCCGCACCGGTAAGACTCCCTCCACCGCCATCGGACCACAGTGCCCTCCGCCGGTGGCGCCCAGGTACCACCGGGATGCGGGCAACGACCATTGATCGCCGGGCCGACGGCTGATCGAATGTAGGCCGGCCGGCCCGGCGAGAGCACCGCGGCCCGATCGTCAAGGAGCCTCATGAGCATGTCCCGTCGGAAGATGGGTCTACTGGGCACGGTGTCGGTCCTGGTGGCTGTCGCCGGCTGCTCGCCGTAACCGGAGGACCCGCCGGCCCCGGCCGTATGCGACCCGCAGCAGTTGGACACCCTCGTCGCCGGGACGTTGACCGTCGGCACCGACCAGCCGGCGTACCCGCCGTGGTTCGTCGACGACGCCCCGGAGAGCGGCGCCGGCTTCGAAAGCGCGGTGGCGTACGCCGTGGCCAACCAGCTGGGCTACGAACCGGACAAGGTCAGCTGGGTGCGGGTGCCGTTCAACAACGCCATCGCACCCGGGCCGAAGGACTTCGACGTCGACATCAACCAGTTCTCCATCACCGAGCAGCGCCGGTCGGCGGTCGACTTCTCCAGCCCGTACTACGACGTCACCCAGGCGGTGATCGCGCTGGACGGGACGCCGGCCGCCGCCGCGACGACCCTGGCCGACCTGCGCGACGTCAAGCTCGGCGCCCAGGTCGGCACGACCAGCTTCCGGGCGATCACCGAGGTGGTGGCCCCGGCGGCCGAGCCGGCCGTGTTCAACAACAACGACGACGCCAAGGCAGCGCTGCGCAACGGCAGAGCGTCCGGTCGGTGCTGATCGCCGCCGGTTCCACGGCCGTGCTCGGTGCCCTGCTGGTGACGGCGGTCGCGAACTCCCCCGGCTGGCCCCGGGTCCAGCAGTCGTTCTTCGACCCGGCCGTGGCGACGCAGGCACTACCGGCGGTGCTGCGCGGGCTCTGGCTCAACGTACGGACGCTGGTGTTCTGCGCCGTCGGGGCGCTGGCGCTGGGGTTGGCGATCGCGCTCGCCCGCACCCTGCGCCCGGCGGTGTTCTTTCCGCTGCGGGCCGCCGCGACCTCCTACACGCACGTGTTCCGGGCCGGCATCGAATCGGTGCACCCGGCGCAGCGGGCCGCCGCCCGGTCGCTGGGGCTCAGCCACGCGCAGACGATGCGGCATGTGGTGCTGCCGCAGGCGGTCCGGCGGGTCGCGCCGCCGCTGCTCAACGATTTGGTGGCGCTGCAGAAGGACGTCGGGCTGATCTCCCTGGCCGGCCCGGTCGACGCGATCCGCGCCGCCCAGATCGAGACCGCCACCAGCTACAACTTCACCCCGTACGTGGTGGCCGGGGTGCTGTTCATCCTGATGGCGATCCCGCTGGTGGCGGTGACCGACTGGGTGACGTTGCGGGCCGCCCGGCGGCAGACCTGGGCCGGCGCGGCATGACGCCGGCGGCGGACGCCGGCCGGCACGGCGTGCCACCGGTGTTGGCCTGCGCCGGGGTCCGCAAGGTCTTCGGCGACCGGGTCGTGCTGCGCGACCTGAGCCTCGACGTGGCCGAGCACGAGGTGGTCGCGGTGATCGGCGGCAGCGGCTCCGGCAAGTCGACCCTGCTGCGGACGGTCAACCTGCTGGAGACCGTCGACGACGGCACGATCCACCTGGACGGTCGGGACATCACCGACCCACGGGTCGACCCCGACCAGGTACGTCAACGGATCGGGTTGGTGTTCCAGTCGTACAACCTCTTCCCGCATCTGACCGTGCTGGACAACGTCACACTGGCACCGCGCAGGGTGCACCGGCTCCCTCGGGCTCGGGCCGAGCGGCGGGCGATGGAGCTGCTGGACCGGGTCGGGCTGGCCGATCAGGCGAGGCAGTACCCGGACCGGCTCTCCGGCGGCCAGCAGCAGCGGGCGGCGATCGCCCGGACCCTGATCAACGCGCCCCGGCTGCTGCTGCTCGACGAGGTCACCTCGGCGCTGGACCCGGAACTCGTCGGCGAGGTGCTGGCCCTGATCCGGGAGCTGAAGAACGACGGGTAGATGACGATGCTGATCGCCACCCACGAGATGGGCCTCGCCCGGGAGGTCGCCGACCGGGTCTGCTTCCTGGCCGACGGCGCCATCTGCGAGCAGGGGCCGCCGCAGCGGGTGCTCGGCGACCCCGAGCACCCGCGTACCCAACAGTTCCTGCGCAGGGTCACCGGCACCGGGACAGGCTGATCGCGAACCGGCCGGCCGGGTCGGTCCACCAGTGGGTCAACTCGAAACCGGCGGCGGCCAGCTCGGCGGTCACCCCGGCCCGGCGGAACTTCGCCGACACCTCGGTCCGCAGCTCCTCGCCGGCGGTGAAGCTCACCGGCAGGTTGAGATCGGCCACGTGCACCCGCATGTCCCGCTCGGCACGCAGCCGCATCTCGATCCACTCCCGCTCGGTGTCCCACAGTGCGACGTGCCGGAACGCCGCCGGGTCGAAGTCGGCACCGAGCTGCTGGTTCAGTACATGCAGCACGTTGCGGTTGAACTCGCCGGTCACCCCCTGGCTGTCGTCGTAGGCGGCGACCAGGGTGGCCGGGTCCTTGACCAGGTCGGTGCCGAGCAGCAGCCAGCCGCCGGTGCCGAGCGCCCCGTGCAGCTCGGCCAGGAACTCGGCCCGCTCGTCCGGCACCAGGTTGCCGATGGTGCCGCCGAGGAACGCGACGAGCCGGTCGTCGCCGGTCGGGATCCGGCCGAGGTGACGGGTGAAGTCGCCGACGACCGCGTGGACCGGCAGCCCCGGGTAGTCCCGGTCGATGGCGGTGGCGGCGTCGCGCAGTGCCGCCTCGGAGACGTCCAGCGGCACGAACAGGTCGAGGCTGCCCTGCCGGCGCAGCGCGTCGAGCAGCAGCCGGGTCTTCTCCGACGAACCGGAGCCGAGCTCGACCAAGGTCCGGGCCCGGGTGACGGCGGCGATATCGTCGGCGTGGGCGGCCAGCGCGGCCCGCTCGGCCCGGGTCGGGTAGTACTCCGGCAGGGTGGTGATGCGTTCGAACAGTTCGCTGCCGTACTTGTCGTAGAACCACTTCGGGGGCAGCCATTTCGGGTCGGCGGTGAGTCCGGCGTGGGCGTCGGTCCGCAGCGCGTGCCGCTGGTCGGCGTCGGTCAGCTCGATGTCGATCCGCACAGATCCTCCACGGTGTAGGTGTGCCGGTCGGCGACGACGAGCCGGCGGTCGGCGACCGGGTGCCAGGCCGGGTCGTCGTCGGACGGTTCGGAGGCGATGATCATCCGCTCCGGCCCGGCGAGGACGGACAGGGAATGGCCGACGGCGCTGGCCCAGGCCCGTTCGCCGTCGGTGAGCAGCAGGTTGAGCCGGGACGCCGGGGCGGCGGCCAGGACGCCGGTGACGGTGTCGGTGATCGCCGTGCCCGGGTCGACGCCGGCTCGCAGCCGGTGCCGCAGCAGCGCCCACAGCAGCGCCGAGTCGGTCGGCGCGTCGAGGGTGAGCAGGTCGGTCACCGGCAGGGTGGCGGCCAGCTCGGCGACGCTGTCCGGCCACCCGGCCACCACCCCGTTGTGGCTGAACAGCCAGCGCCCGTCAGTGAACGGCGCGCAGGCCGTCTCGCCGAACGGCATCCCGGGGGTCGCCGAGCGGACCGCAGCCAGCACCGCGCCGGCGGTGGTGGCCCGACCCAGCTCGACCAGGCCGGGATCGGCCCAGACCGGCCCGGACCGCCGGTAGCGGACCGGGCCGGACGGGGTGTACCAGCCGATGCCGAAACCGTCGACGTTGACCGTGCCGCCGCCGCGCATGTCCCGGGGTGCCCAGGACTGGCGGTACAGGCCGTACGGCGGCTCGACCAGCAGCTGCGTCAGGCTGACCGGCGGGCCCAGGTAGAGCTGGTGGCGGCACACTAGGCGGTCTCGCCGGGGTACGGGTCACGGGCGGTCCGGAAACCGCTGAAGATCTGCCGCCGGATCGGGTAGTCCCAGTTGCGGAAGGTGCCCCGGCAGGCGGAGCGGTCGGTGCCGAACGAGCCGCCGCGCAGCACCCGGTAGTCGCGGCCGAAGAAGACCTCCGAGTATTCGCGGTACGGGAACGCGGCGAAGCCGGGATAGCCGGTGAACCAGGTGCCGGTCCACTCCCACACGTCGCCGATCAGCTGGTGCACGCCGGCCGGTGACGCGCCGGCCGGGTAGGCGCCGACCGGTGCCGGGTGCAGGTGCCGCTGGCCCAGGTTGGCGTGCTCGGGGCCGGGGTCGTCGTCGCCCCACGGGTAGCGGCGGGACCGGCCGGTAACCGGGTCGAACCGGGCCGCCTTCTCCCACTCGGCTTCGGTGGGCAGCCGGCGGCCGGCCCAACTGGCGTACGCCTGCGCCTCGTACCAGCCCACGTGCACCACCGGCTCGTCGGACACGATCGCCGACCGCCGGCCGAACCGGGTGTAGCTGCCGTCGCCGTGCCAGTGCGCCGGTCCGCTGAGCCGGGCCTGCAGCCGGTGGGCCCAGCCCTCGGCGCTCCACCACCGCTCGTCGTGGTAGCCGCCGTCGTCGATGAACTGCTGGTACCGGGAGTTGCTGACCGGCGCGCGGTCGATGAAGAAGGCCGGTACGTCGACGGTGTGCGCCGGGCGTTCGTTGTCCAGCGCCCACGGCTCGGTGGAGGTGCCCATGGTGAACGGTCCGCCGGGGATCAGCGCCTCACCGTCGACGCCTCCGGCCGGCGCCGGCGGCGTCGGCGCACCGCTGAGCACCGGCGGGCCGGCCCGCAGCTGGTGGGTGGCGAGCATCGTCTCGTCGTGCTGCTGCTCGTGCTGCACGATCATGCCGAACGCGAAGCCCTGCTCGACCAGCCGGCGGCCGTCGAACGTCACCGTGTCGAGCAGGTCGAGGACCTTGTCCCGGACGGTACGGGTGTACGCGCGTGCCTCGGCCGGGGCCAGCAGCGGCAACGCCGGACGGTCGGCGCGGGCGTGTTTGAACGCGTCGTAGAGGTGGTCGATGTCGGCACGGACCGGCTCCCGGCCGCCGACGTCGCGGACCAGCCACAGCTCCTCCTGGTTGCCGATGTGCGCCAGGTCCCAGACCAGGGGCGACATCAGCCGGGAGTGCTGCCGAACGAGGTCGTCGTCGTCGACCGGGTCGGTCAGGGCGCGGCTGCGCCGCCGGGCCCGGTCGAGGTCGGCGGCGAGCGCGGTACGCAGGTCGGACGCGGCCGCCGAAGGTGGCTCGTGTGTGGTCGGCGTCTGGCGGGTCGGGTCGTGGGCTGTCTCGGTCACCTGGTACCTCCCCAGGGGTGGGTTCGCTGGTGCAGCCGTCGGCGCAGGGCGCGCACCACGGTGCTGGTTGTCTCGTCGGGCAGGCCGGTGTCGGTCAGGCGTTCGCAGGCCAGCTCGGCCAGCGAGTGGGCGGCCGACGCGACAACCGGATCGGCTAGCCCGTCGCGGGCGGCGGGCAGCCAGCGGTCGGCCGCGTCCATCACCGTCGACGTCGCGGTCCGCAGCGTCTCGTCGCGGGCGAACAGCGCGGCCAGCACCGCCGCCGGGACGATCCACTCGCCGCCCGGCTGCGCGTCGAGGTAGCGCAGCTCCAGGTAGCCACGTGGGCGGACCGGCGGAAACATGGTGCTCAGATGCAGGTCGAGGTCGGCGTAGGTCGGCGGTCGGGGCGTGCCGGTGAGGATCCATTCGCCGAAGGTCGCCGGCCCCGGCAGCCGCCAGCCGGTGGGCTCGTCGACGAACAGCGGTGGCGTGTCCAGCACCCGCCGGGTCCAGTCGGCGACCGGATCGGACGGCCGCATGTTGGCGGTCGGATCGGCCGGTGCGGCGGTGCGGACCGGGTCGAGGGTCAGCCAGGTCGCCATCCGGCTCGACACCCAGCCGGTGCGCCGGCCGGCCCGCGACGGCGAGTTGGCGAACAGGGCGAGCAGCGGCGGACCGAGCAGGTGCGCGGCCGACCAACGGAGGGAGAGCTGCCGTTCGCTGCCGGTGTCCAGGCAGACCTGCAGGCCAGCTGTGCCGCACATCATGTCGGCACCGGCCTGACCCTGCCGGGCGAAAGCCGCCGCCATCGCCGTGTAGCGGCGGTTGCGCAGGATCTGCCGGGGCGGCCGGTACGGATCGCATCCGGTCCGGCCGAGCAGCAGGCCGGCCCGGTCGAGTCGGCGGGTCAGCGCGACGACGTCGGCCGACGCGGCCCGGTGCAATGTGGTGAGGGATTCCGTCGGCGGGGTGGAGATCTCCACCTGCCCGCCGGGTTCGACCGTTACCAGTCCGCCCTGTGGAAGCGGGTCGTGCGGGCTGGTGGGGCGTAGTGTCCGCGGGGCGTGGTCACCGAGGGCAGTCGCGAGGTCGGCGGGGTCGAGCGGTCTGGCGGGGTGGTCTCGGTAGTGAACGGTCCATTCGAGTTCGACGCCGATCCGTCGGGGTGGGCCGGTCTTGAAGCAGATCCGGGTGATGTAGCCGGCGGCGGCGGTCGGGTCGGTGATGGCGGTACCGGCCGGGACGTCGGCCACGCTGCTCGGACCGGCCGACGTCGCAGACTCGGCGGCCACCGGTAGCACGTCGGGCGGATGGGCGGATGGTGGATGGGGAGCTTTGGTCATCGCGTCTCCTCCAGTGAACGATCGATCGCGGGTAGCGATCGATCTTCGCTACCGTATCGTCACCGTCCGACATTTGCCGAGACACCGGCGGTCCGCGGGCCCGGCGGCGGGCGACGTTCCCCATTCCGCAACCCGGCGGTCACCTGCGGATTCGGGTCACCGGGGGTGGGATTCGCGTCACCCGGGGTGTGATCGCCGCCGGACGGGGTACCGGCAGGGTCGGTGCCGACCGGAGGGGAGCCAACGTGACCGACGGGGCAAGGATCGACGATGACCAGGTGGTGATGCGGGCGGCCCGGGCCGCGCACGCCCACGCCGACGCGACCACTCAGACCGCCCGGTTCCTGGACCGGGTCGGCGCGGTCCCCGACCCGGCGGTGATCGCCGAGTACGCGGCGCTGCTGGCCCGGGAGGAGTCGACCCGCGACGAGCGGGCCGACGCGCTCCGCGACGCCGGGCTGGACGTGCCGAGCCTGGACACCGACGCGGCGTGACGCCAGCCCGATCAGCGCTGCCGCACGGTGGTCGAGGCTTGTCGTCGGGGTCCGTCTCCTCATTCGGCCTGTTCACGAGCCCGCCGTTGCGCCATGAGCAGTGCCATCTCCTCGGCGCTGGTGCTCTCGCCCCTGGCGAGAGCGTCGTCTGCCGCCGCTATCCGCGCCATGGCGGTCGGGTCGGAGAGCAGTTCGATGGTGGCCTCCAGCGATTCAAGATCCTCGGCGGAGATCAGCACCAGCGGCAACACCGTCATAGACAACAATGTTGGCCTATGACACCGCCGGCATCCACAGGGTGGTCAGGTCGGGCAGGCGGAGACGAGGTCAAGAGATCCCCCGCGATCCGCGAAGGCTCCTGGGGTCCGTACGGGCGGGTCAGCGCACAAGTTCGCGGCCGCCCGAAGCGGGCCACTGTACGGCGTTGGCGATCAGCACGGATATCGGCCCGGGTCGGGTGGTGATCTGCTCGACGACGCCCTGCACGGCGGCGAGGTCGCCGTGGTCCAGCCCGACGGCGCAGGCGTCGCCGCCTGCCTGGGCGATGGCGTCGACGACCTCCATCGCGGCGGCGCGGTTGGTGTGCCAGGACACCGCCACGGCGGCGCCTTCGGCGGCCAGATGCCGGGCGGCGGCCCTGCCGATGGCGCCGGAAGCGCCGGTGACCAGGGCAACCTTGTTCAACAGACCGGTTTCCATCACCACTCCATAGCCGACTACAGGTTAGCCGACTATGAATCAGGATCGAGCCGTTCGCTGCACCCGGGGCAGGACGTCCTACTGTGGATTCTCGGGCAGGAGCCCGACCGCCTGACGGTCTCCGAGGTCGCCGCCCGGCTCGGCGTGGAGCAGCCGACGGTGACCCGCAGCCTCAGTCGTCTCGAACACGGCGGCTGGTTTCGTCCGGGAATCCGTACCGGGCGACCGGCGCCTCACCCGGATCGTGCTGACCGACAAGGGCCGGACCGGCGTTTCGCAGATCGAAGCGGCCTGGCGCACCCTCGCCGAAACTGCGACCGCCGGAATGGCGAACGATCAGCGAGCGACGCTGGTCGAGCTGCTCGAAAAGGTACGCGGGAACCTGCTCACCCTCACCACCGAAACCGGCTGAGCAGACCGCCGTACGCCGTGGCGCCCGCCCGCCGGCAATTTTCGGTGGCGGCACGGTTCTGCCGGCTGCGATGCTCACCACCGTGCCCGACCTCGCACTGTTCTCCGCCGCACTCGGCGAACGCGCCGCGAATGACGAGTTCACCGGCTCGGTCCTGGTGACGTTGGGAGACCAACGGCTGCTGGCCGGCGCGTACGGCAACGCCAACCGGGCCTGCCGTACACCGTGCACCCTGGACACCAGGTTCGACACCGCGTCGGTCACGAAGCTGTTCACCGCCGTCGCCGTACTCCAGCAGATCGAGCGCGGCGCGTTCACGCTGGAGACCTCGGCGGTCGAGTACCTCGGGCTCACCGGTACCACGATCTCGCCGGACGTCACCGCGTACCACCTGCTCACCCACACGTCCGGGATTGCCGACGACGCCGACGAGTCGGACGGTGAACGGTACGAGGACCTGTTCGTCGACGAGCCGACGTACGCGTTCACCGAGACCGCCCACCACCTGCCGCACTTCGTCGACAAACCGCCGAGGTTCGCGCCGGGCGAGGGCTGCCGGTACTGCAACGTCGGGTACATCCTGCTCGGCCTCATGGTCGAGCGGGCCACCGGCGGCTCCTACCGCGAGTACGTGCACGCCAACGTCTTCGAGCCCGCCGGCATGAGCCGGTCGGCGTTCCTGCGCATGGACGTCGTCGCACCCGACGTCGCCGAAGGCGTGGAGGCGATCCGCGACGCCGACGGCACGATCACCGGCTGGCGGCGCAACATCTTCTCGTACCCGCCGGTCGGCGACCCGGCCGGCGGCGCGTACACGACGGTCGGCGACCTCACCGCGTTCCACCGGGCACTGGTCGAGGGCCGGCTGCTGGGACCGGAGTCGACCGCGGCGATGCTCGTCCCGTACGCGCAGGCGGAGGGCAACCGGCGCAACGGGTACGGGCTGGAGTTCAGGACCGACGCCGACGGCCGGGTCCGCTACTACGGGAAGGTGGGCGTGAACTTCGGCGTCAGCGCGTTGCTGCGGCACTACCCCGGCCACGGCGCGGGCGACGGCATCACGCTGGCCATGCTCGGCGTCGGCGAGGACACCATCTGGCCGCTGGTCCGGCTGTTCGACGAATCGATGCCGCAGGCCTGAGGCATCCGGCTGCGGGCAGCGCGCGGTACGCGGCAGTTCCGGACGCCAAGGCAGGGGCACTACATCGAGGTGAGGCTGAGACACCTCATCTCGCGCACTTGACGTGCGCCAGCCTCACCTCGACGTCGAACCAGCCTGCCGGGCTTCACGCCGGGTTGTGCTGCCGCCACTTAGCAGTGAGCACAGCGGACAACCGGAAGGGAAGACAGCGATGGCAGCGCACGACGTGGTCAGCTTCGGGTTGATAGTTGAACGGTACCCGGCTGGTCCTCGACGTCGGGCCCGCAACCCGATGAACGATGTCCTGGAACGAGCTCTCGTGCAGAGTCAAGAACCTCACCAGAGCATCGAAGGAACCCCGGCCACAGCGTACGGGTGGCCGGGGTTCCGAAGGCGTTACCGGATGCGGGTCAGGGGGTGGCGGTGGTGTCCTTGGTCGACGCGACGAACGCCGACCAGGCGGCCGGGCCGAAGGTCAACGTACCGCCGGCACGGTCCTTGGTGTCGCGCACCAGGACCCGACCGGGAAGGTTGTCGGCCACCTCGACGCAGCTGTTCCCGCCGTTGGCCGATCGGCTGGACTTCCGCCAGCGCGGTTCACTTGCGCTCATCGAGCATCCTCAGCATCAGATCCCGGGACTGCACCACCGGCAGCGCGAGTCCGTCCACGGATTCCCAGGCTAGTTCCAGCTCGGTCACATCGCCATGGCCGGACACCACGGTGCCCTTCAACTGGTTGTCCAGGTAGCCGCAGCGCCGGCCGTCCGGCAGGTTGGCCAGCACGAACGCGCCGCCGAGACCGAGGTGCAGCCCGGCGTCGTCCGGCAGCACCCGGATTTTGACCGACGGCCGGTGGCCGAGGTCCACCAGGTGGCCCAGTTGCTTCGTCATCACCTCGCGGGGGCCACGGCTGAGGGCGAACTCATTGACGATGGCTGAGATCACCACCGGGTTGTCCCGGCCGAGCGTCGCGGCCTGCCGCTCCAGCCGGGTGCGCACCAGCTCATCGACGCGCCCGTCGTTCATCGTGGAGGTCGCCAACACCGCCCGCATGTAGCCCTCGGACTGGAGCAGTCCGGGGACGAGCAGCGGCTCGTAGCTGCGCAGCAGCAGTGCCCGACGCTCGTGCTCGACCCACGGACGCATCCACGGGTACCGGTCCTCCCGCGCCTCCGCCGACAACTTGGCGAACTTGTCATCGGTGCCGAACACCCGGTCCAGGTTGGTGGCGGTGTCGGCTTGCGGAATGTGCCGCCCCGACTCGAATCCCGCGATGAGCGACTTGGACACCCGCAGCGCGGCGCCAAGCTGGCCCTGATTCATCCCTCCCGCGATGCGAAGTCGCCGGATCTCGACGCTGAGTTCACTCACGTTGGATCACCCCGGTTTCGTGATGTGGTGGTTGTCCACCGGGGGCCATCTTGCACTGATCCGGACAGATAGTCCAGGATGGAACAGAAACTCGTGCAGGTTCCTTGGCTGTGCAGAAATTCCAGCCGCCGAATTGATCAACAAGCAGATGCCGTCGCGCCACGAGAAACGACCCCCGGGGGGAAGATTCCCGAGGGTCGTTCACCTTTTCGAACGACGACGGTCAGAAACGGCCCCAGTCGTCGGCGGCCGGCCGCCACACGTCGATGTTGCGCGGGTCGACGGCCATCCGCCGGGCCCGGTGCGTGGCGTGCTCCTCCGGGGTGAACACCCGGTGGCGGTCACACAGCTCGTAGCGCGGCCCGTGCTTCGGGTCGTGCATGTAGAACGCGATCGACGTCGACGCCGAGTGGTTGACCAGGTCGGAGGCGATCGGCACCTTCTTGTACTGCGCCCGCGCCCGGCCACGCATCACGTGGTCGAAGCTCTTCATCTTGAAGCACAGATGCGCGACGTAGAACTCCTTGTTGCGCTGCAACGCCAGGCTGTGGTGATAGCGGTCCTCGCAGCGTAGGAAGACGGTCACGTCGCCGACGTAGTCGCTGGGCAGGAAGCCGAGGACCTTGGTGTAGAAGTCGAGTGACTCCTCGTACTTGTCGGTGGCCAGGAACGGGTGCACCAGGTCCACCGGACGAAGCTCGATCAACGGCGGTTCGGCGTACTCGACGAACTCGGTGAACAGTTCGACGATCAGCCCGTTGGGGTCGCGTACGGCGAATCCGCGCTGGCACAGGCCCTTCATCCGCTCGTGCAGTTCGAGCACCTCGTGGCCGGCGGCGACGACCCGCTCCCGCAGATCGTCGAGGACCTCGTCGGACTCGACGCTGAACCCGACCGCGGTGGTCCACGACTCGGTACGGTGCGGTGCCGCGATCAGCTCGATGCTGTGGTGTTCGATGTCGGCGCGCAGGAACGCGTACTCGTCGTCGTGCTGCTCCAACTGCAGCCCGACGTGGTACTGCAGGAACTCGATGGAGGCGGCCAGATCCGGCACCTCGATCCGGGCGTACTCCATGCCGTAGGGCCCGCGACGGCGGGTGGCGGCCTCGGTGGACATCTGCGACCCCTTCATGGTGAGTTACGCGTCCCCGGCGGTGGGGAGGCTGACGATGACCTGGCGTTGCACGACCGGACGCCAGCGTTCCCGGACGAACCGCTCGTGCGACTCGCTGTGCAGGTAGTCGAGCAGGTCCTGCTCGGTGGCGAACTCCACGACGAAGCCGTGCGTCATGGTGGTGTCCCGGGTGCTGACGTTGACCCCGCTGCGCCAGTTGCGCATCGCCGGGTACTTGGTCGGGAAGGTGTCCAGCTCGGCGAGGACCGACTCGGCGACGCCGGGCGGCAGGTCGTCGCGGAACTTGAACGCCAACATGTGGGTGATCACGACGGCGGCCCCCGCTACAGGATGAAGCTGAGCCGGGCGCCGGGATCCATCGACTCCATCACCGGGATGGAGCGGCGGACCCGGAAACGCAGCCCGTCGTCGTCGACCTTGAGCACGTGCTCGTAGCGGCCCACGTAGGTGTAGGCGCCGCCGTCGCGGTAGCGGTGGATGAGGAAGTTGGCGCTGATCCACACCGTCTCCGCGCCGGCCTCCAGCAGGATCACGTTGGAGACCATCCGGTGGGTACGCGAGTGCGGGTTCTCGGCGTGCGCCTTGCGGCTCTTGAGCCGCTTCACCCGGGCCCGGATCAGGTCGTAGTCGTCGCAGACGAAGAATCCGGCGGTGGTGGCGTCCCAGCCGGCCCAGTCGGTGGTCGGCACCTCCATCCGGCCGTCCGGCTCGAACATGGTGAACCACTCGTCGAGGCGCCACTCGTCGAGCAGTTGCGCCTCCCGGTAGAGGAAGTCCTCCACCTGCGCCCGGGTCACTTCGCGGGCGCCGACGTTGAGCACTGCTCCGCTGGTCGTCGAGGACATCGGGTCACTCCTTCCCGCTGGCGGTGGGCGCGGCGGAGCCGCTGGTGTCTGCGGATCCGGCCGCGAGGACGGCGGACGGGCCGGGTGCGCCGGGGTCGGCCGGCGGGTCGCCTGCGACGGCGGTGGCCGCCCCGACCCGGTCGGCCCAGTGTCGCCAGAAGCTGCGCATCGCACCCTCGTCGATGGAGCGGCCCTGGTTGCCCTGCTTCTCGTTGGCCATGCCGCGCGACATGTCGGACCAGTCGTGGGCGGGGTCGGCAGAGTCGGCGGTGGCGACGATGCCGCGCTGCACCGCCTCGTACGCCTCGATGTCGTCCGGGGTGGCCAGGCCGCCGGGGCCGACGAAGCTGACCATGGTCCTGATCCGCAGCGCGCGCACCGACTCCGGCTCACCGGTCTCGACGAACTGCCAGGCCCGCACGTCGGTACGGTCCGGGGCGACCGGTTCAAGCTGGCGGATGGTGAGCGCTTCCAGGTCGAACAGCAGCAGGTTGGGGAAGACGAAGAGGATCCGGCTGGCGTCGGCGATCTCGGCGGCGAGCTCCGGCCCGAGCCGGGCGATCATCTCGTTGCGCTTGGCGACGGTACGGGCCTTCTCCTCGTCGCCGAAGCGCGGCTCCCAGACCATGCCGATCCGGCCGTTGTGGCCGGTGAGCACCAGCAGCCCGTGTCCGCCGCCGAGGTCGTATGCGTACTGGTCGTCGTCGGTGACCGCGAACCCGGTCTCCCGCAGGTAGCCGACGAAGGTGTTGTGGGTGGGCGCGAAGTGGTAGCCGTCCATGGCGTTCTCGACGGCGAGTTTCCAGTTGCCCTTGACGCTGTAGAGCTGCACGCCGGGCAGGGTCTGCATGCCATGCTCGCCGATCTTGGCGGTCAGCGACATGTAGTGCGCGGCCGGACCGAGGTGGGTGAGCAGGTCGGGCACGTCGGGGTCGAACGCGATGAAGACGAAGCCCTCGTGGATCTGCAGCCGGGGCACCTGGCGCAGCCGCATCGACTCGCGGAAGCCGGGGTCGTCGGGGTAGCTCTCGTCGCCGGGCAGCGCGGCCAGGTCACCGGAGTTGCTGAACGCCCAGGCGTGGTAGAAGCACTGGAAGAACTTGGTGTTGCCCTCGTTGTGCCGGCACAGGATGGTGCCGCGGTGGGTGCAGGCGTTGAGGAAGACCTTGACCTCGCCGGCGGAGTCGCGGCAGAAGATCAGCGGACGGCCGCCGAGGGTGCGGGTCTTGAAGTCGCCGGCGTTGGGGATCTCGGTCTCGTGGCCGAGGTACAGCCAGGTGTGGCCCCAGATCCTCGCGATCTCGTCGCGGAACACGCCCGGGTCGCGGTACGCCGAGCGGTGCACCCGGAAGCGCATCGCCTCCCAGTCCTCGTCGATCAGCGCGCCACCGTCGGCTCCGCCGAGCGGTCGCACCGGCGTCTGCTGCGTCATCACCCACCGCCCTCTTTCGTCCCGTCCGCCCACCTCGGCGGTGCTACGTCATGCGAGACAGTGTCTCGCTCTCCGATGCTGCTATCAGAGCCCTCCACCTGTCAAGAGCAGGGCATTTTCCGTGATCGGGTTACTCACTGTTAACAGGACAGCAACATGTTCCTGCGGGTTCGGCGGAAACGATCCGGTCATCCACCCATCACCCGGCCCGCCAGCGGCACGCACCGCCGCGCGCCTCTGCGCCCGCCGGCCGGGTACCCCTTCCGGAGGAAGCGATGCTCCAGCCGCACCAGGGACCGATCGCCGGCGCCCACTACCTGCCGACCACGCCCGACACCTGCCTGTGGGGCCGGCTGCCCAACCGCAGCCACGCCCCGGTGCTGCGGGTCCGCTCCGGTGAGACCGTGACCATCGACACCCTCAGCCACGAAGGCATCCTCGAAGACCAGGGCCGCGACCCGGTCGGCTACCTCAAGCAGTACGACGTACCCGCCGACGGCGTCCTCGCCGACGCCCGCGACCTGGCCGCCTCCGACGTCGCCCACGACTACGACGACGACGGCCCGCACGTGGTCACCGGCCCGATCACCGTCGACGGCGCACAGCCCGGCGACCTGCTCCGGGTCGACGTGCTCGACCTGACGATCCGGGCCCCGTACGGCTTCGTCAGCAGCCGGCACGGCTACGGCGCGCTGCCCGGCGAGTTCCCGCTCACCCCGGTCGACACCGGGCCCGACAGCGACCCGCGCGCCTACGGCAGCGTCTGCCACTTCACCGAGGTCGTCTCCAGCGGCGGCCGGCTGTACGGCGTACTGCCGTTCGGCGCCGGCCGGGCCGCCCGGTTCCCCCTCGCCCCGTTCCTCGGCCTGATGGGCGTCGCCGTCGACACCGACGAGATGGTGCACTCGGTGCCGCCCGGCGGGCACGGCGGCAACCTGGACATCAACGAACTGCAGGTCGGCTCCAGCCTCTACCTGCCGGTGCAGCTGCCCGGTGCCGGCTTCTACGCCGGTGACCCGCACTACGCCCAGGGCGACGGCGAGGTGGCGCTGACCGCCCTGGAGGCGCCGCTGCGGGCCACTCTGCGGCTGAGTGTGATCCCGGCGGCGCAGGCCGCCCTTCTGGTCGGTGCCGGCGAGGCCCCGCTGGCCGAGACCGACACCCACTGGATCCCGGTCGGCCTGGACGCCGACCTGAACGAGGCGATGCGCCGGGCAGTCCGGGCCGCGGTCGACTTCCTGGCCCGCACCCAGGGAATGCCCCGCGACACCGCCCTGGCCTACCTGAGCGCCGCCGCCGACTTCGAGGTCAGTCAGGTCGTCGACGCGGTCAAGGGTGTGCACTGCCTGATCCGCAAGGCCGACTTCCCCGCCCAGATCTGACCCCGCCGCCACATCGCGGCACCTCGGCACTCCGCCGAGCGGCCCCTTCCCAAGATCATGTGAGCGCTATGGACGTCACGATGCGATTGTGGCGTACATAACGCTCACATGATCTTGAGCAACCGCAGTCTGGCAGGATCACCGGGGTGCGTCGAGCGTCAGCACCGCGAGCGGCAGCCAGGTGGTACCGGGGCGACTGCCACCTGCACTCGGTGCGGTCGACCGGCGGTGAGCTGACCCCGGCCCAGCTGACCGCCGCCGCCCGCGCGGCCGGGCTCGACTTCGTCGCCGTCACCGAGCACAACACGACCGATGGGTACGCCGACTGGGTCGACGGCGCCGGCGACCTGCTGGTGATCTGCGGCCAGGAGGTCGTCACCCGTACCGGGCACTGGCTGGCCCTCGGCCTGCCACCCGGTCACCTCGTCGACTGGCGGTACGGCAACGACAACAGCGACGGCGACGACCGGATCGGCCGACAGCTCGACGAAGTGCACCGGGCCGGTGGACTGCGCGTCGCCGGAGTCATCCTCGCGCTGTGCCGACCACCCCGCGCCGACGGGCGGCGGGCCGCCGACGACCGACCGGGTCTGGCCAGCTAGCCGACGGTGAGCACCTCCGCCCGGCGCGGGGCGCTGGCCATCGCGCCGGGCCGGGTCACTGTCACCGCCGCCGCCCGGCTCGCCCAGCGGGCCGCGTCTTCGATCGCCGCACCGTCGAGCAGCGCGTCGGCCAGCGCCGCGCAGAACGTGTCCCCGGCACCGGTGGCGTCCACCGCGTCGACCCGCTCGGCCGGCACCAGATGCTCCCGGTCGGCGGTCACTACCAGGGCACCGTCGACGCCGAGGGTCACCACCACCGGCCCCCGGGTACCCAGCGACCGGGCCATCGTGGCGAGCGCGGCGACATCGCCGGTCCCGCCACCGGCCGGCACGGCCGCACCGGCCAGCGCCGCGAGTTCACCCCGGTTGGGCACCAGCACGTCGACCCGGGCCAGGGTTTCCGCGTCGATCGGCCGGGCCGGGGCCGGGTTCACCACGACCAGGCCGCGGGCGGCGGCCACCACCGCGGCCACCACCGCCGCGTCGACCTCCTGCTGCAGCAGTACGGCCGCAGCGTCGCCGATCAGGTCTGCGTACGGCCGCAGGTGCTCCGGGGCGAGCCACATGTTGGCCCCGGAGCTGACCGCGATGGTGCTGTCGCCGTCGGCGGTGACCAGCACGATCGCCTGCCCGGTGGGGCGGGGTGCGCGCAGCACCGCCGAGGTGTCGACGCCCTCGGCGGCCAGCAGCCCGGTCAGCCACTCCCCCTCGGGGTCTTCGCCGACCGCGCCGACCATGGCCACCGACCGGCCCAGTCGGGCGGCGGCCACCGCCTGGTTGGCGCCCTTGCCGCCACCGGCCCGGGAATGGTCGGCGGCGCTGAGCACCGTCTGCCCGGCGGCGGGCAGCTCGTCGAGGGGCACCACCACGTCGACGTTGAGGCTGCCCACCACCACAATGTCAGTCATCGGCTCACCCCTGAGCGGCGGGACGCCAGGCATGCGCCAGGAAGTCGGGGCGCGGCGGGGCGAACACGTCCAGGTTGATGCACGGGCCCTCGGTCGGCTCGATGTAGTGCTCGGCGCCGCGCGGCACCAGCAGCATCGAACCCGCGCTCATGTCGTGCGGTACACCGTCGACGTAGTAGTTGCACCGCCCGCCGAGGATCATCACCAGCTGGTCGAAGTCGTCGTGGGTGTGCGGGTTGAGCGCCATGCCGACGGCGAGTTCATGCCAGGCGAGGACCACCTCGTCGGTGGCGTACACCTTGCGTCGCACGCCGGGGCGCACGTCAGTGGCGGGGATGTCGTCCCAGTTGACCGAGGTGCGGTAGAGCTGCGGGTTCAGCACGTCCGGGCTCCCTTCGAGGGCTGGCTCAATTGTCGGTGGCGAGGTGGCGCAGGCCGGCGCCGAGCAGCTGCAGGTCGGAGCCGGCGACCAGGTAGTTGGCGCCGGTCAGCCCGTACCGGCGCAGAATGCCGTCGGCCCGGCCCGGCGCCCACCCACCCAGGGTGACCCCGGCGACGCGGGCAGCGTCGGCGATCTCACCGACCCGGCGCAGCAGCGGCGCCTGGTCGTCGGTGGTGGCCAGGCCGAGGCTGACGGCCAGGTCGGTGGTGCCGGCGAACGCCACGTCGACGCTGGAGTTGCCGTCCGGGCTGGCAAGCAGGTCGGGTAGCGGGTCGTCGGTGTCGGCGGTCTCGATCTGGGCGACCAGCAGCGGCGGGTCGGCGGCCTCGGCGGCCAGGTAGGCGTCCAGCCCGGCGGCCCCGTAGCTGGCGGCCGGGTGGGCGAGGCTGATGCTGCGCCGGCCGGTCGGCGCGTACCGCACGGCGGTGTGCAGCGCGGCGAGCTGCGCACGGGCGCGGACGGTGGACAGCTGCACCCCGGCGGCTCCGGCCTCCAGCAGCCGGTTGACCTGCGCCGGGTCGACCGCTGCCAGCCGTACCAGGGCCGGCAGGCCGAGCAGTGCGGCGTGCCGCAGCTGCCCGGCGGCGGTCCGCTCGTCCAACCCGGAGTGCTCCAGGTCGACCACGACGAAGTCGAGGCCGGCCTGGGCGGCCAGCTCGACCGCGTCGGTGCCGGGCAGTTTCAGGAAGGTGCCGACCACCCGCCGGCCGCGCCGCAGCCGCTCACGCAGCGCGGCCCGGCCGGTGTGCACCCCGGTGCGCATCGGGTCGGTCCTCAGCTGGCCCGGCCGGCGGCACCGGCCTGGTCGGTGGGCAGGCCGCGCCACGGTACGGTCGGCACCCGCTCGCCGGCGAGCAGCACCACTTCCGGCTCCAGCCGGGGCGCGGTGATCTGGTTGCCGGCCGCGTCGGGCAGCACCGCCTCGTCTGCGTCGGCGAGCACGGTGACGTGCGCCGGGCCGCCTTCGACGAGGCTGCCGTAGCCTTCGGCGTCCAGGCCGGTCAGCCGGGCCGGGGCGCTGGTCACCCGGGGCACGATCTGCTCCATGGTCATGCCCAGCGCGCGTAGCTTGGCCATGCTCGTGACCAGGTCGAACACCGGGCCGCGCCAGTTGCGGGCCGAGGTGTCCGAGGTGATCACGTCGGGGTAGAAGCCCTGTGCGATCGCCGGTTCGGCCACCTTGAAGCTGAGGTTGCTCTTGCCGTGCGCCGACTCGAACAGCACACCGCGCTCACGGGCGGCGTACACCTCGGGCAGCACCGTGCCGTCGGCCAGGATGCCGTACGGCTTGCCGGTGTAGCAGTGCGCGACCACGTCGCCGGGGCGCAGCATCTCCAGTACGGCCGGCAACGGCTCCGGGGTCTCCCCGATGTGGATCATCAGCGGCAGGCCGGCCTCGGCGGACAGCTCCAGCGAACGCTTGAGCAGCGGCCGCCAGTTGTGCCCGACGACGTCCTCGGAGAGCCGGATCTTGAAGCCGCGGACCCGGTGCGGGTTGGCGGCGGCGACCGCGAGCGCGTCCTCGGGGACCAGGGTGTCCGGGTTCATCAGCTCGCCGAACCGGAAGTCGATCAGCCCGAGCACGCTGACGTTGAGGAAGTTGACCAGCCGCAGCTTGGCCGGGGCGGCGACGTACCGCTCGAAGGCGGCGAAGGTGGAGGCGCCGACGGTGCCGGCGTCGCAGGCGGCGACGACGCCCCGGTGCAGGTGCGCCTCGTCCGGCGGGGCACCGACCTTGGACACCTCGGCGAAGATGTGGGTGTGTCCCTCGACCAGGCCGGGCAGCACGTACCGGCCGGCGCAGTCGACCACCTCGCGGGCGTCGGCGGCCAGGCCGGGGGCGATCCGGGCGATCCGGTCGCCGGTCACCGCGACGTCGGCGACCTGGCTGGCACCGGTGGTGGAGTCGAAGACCTCACCACCGGCCAGCACCAGGTCGTACCGGGGAGCATTCTCAGTCATCGGTCAGCGGACTTTCTGTGCGAAGGAGAGGACGGTGCCACCACGTCGGGGGTGCCGTCGGCGGTTTCGGCGCAGAACCGGGTACGCAGCGGCAGCACCCCGCCGACCGAGACCTCGACCAGGTCACCGGGACGCAGGAAGCAGCCCCGGTCCTGGCCGGTGCCGGCCGGGGTGCCGGTGAGCACCACGTCGCCCGGTTCCAGCACCACGTACCGGGTGATCCAGGCGAGCAGCTGCGGCACCGGGAAGATCAGGTCGGCGCTGGTGGCCTGCTGGCGTACCTCGCCGTTGACGGTGGTCCGCACCTCGATGGCGTCGCGGTCGGCGACGGCGGCGATGTCCAGCACCGACGTGCCCAGCGCGCCGAAGCCGGGGAAGCTCTTGGCCAGCGTCGGGTTGCCCGACGCGGTCATCACGTCGCGGGCGGTCAGGTCGTTGGCGGCGGTGATGGCCGCGACGTGCGACCAGGCCTGCTCGGCCGGCGTACGGTGCATCCGGGCCCCGATGACCAGCGCGATCTCGCCTTCGTAGTCAGGCTGGGCGCTGATCGAGCTGGGCAGCGCCACGGTGGCGTCCGGACCGGAGCCGGCGCTGGCCGACTTGAGGTAGAGCACCGGTTCGGTGGGCAGTGCCCGGCCGGCGGCGCGGGCCTTGCAGTGGTAGTTGAGGCCGACTCCCCAGACCGCCCGGGTGCTGCCCAGCGGGGCGACCAGCTCAGCGGTGAGGGTGTCCAGCGGCAGCCGCTCACGTGTGGGTGCGGTCGCCGCGGGGTCGAGCCCGGTGCCGGCGCGCAGGAGGTCGGCGACGTCGCGGTACGGCAGGTCGAGCAGTTCGGCGGTGCCGTCGCCACAGATCCGGGCCAGCCCGTGCCGGGTGGCCAGCAGCTGCAGTCCGGGGGCGCTCACGCGGCGTCCGACGAGTGGCCGGGCACGGTGCTCAGCGCCGGGTTGACCAGCGGTGCCAGGTTGTTGACGGCGGCGGCGGCCTCACCGAAGCCGACCGAGATCAGCCGCACCTTGCCCGGGTAGTCGGTGACGTCCCCGGCGGCGTAGACCCGGGGCAGGTTGGTACGCATCGACCGGTCGACGGTGATGTGCCGTTTGGTCATCTCCAGCCCCCACTGCTGCATCGGGCCGAGGTCGGCGATGAAGCCGAGGGCGGCCACCACCGCCTGGGCGGGCAGCTCCTCGCGCCCGTCGCCGCGTACCTCGCTGATCGTGACCGAGGTGAGCTGTGGGTCGCCGGCGATGCCGCTGACCTCGTACGGGGTGACCACCCGCACGCTCGACGCGTGCAGCTGCTCGACGCTGCGTTCGTGGGCGCGGAACTGCGGCCGGCGGTGCACCAGGGTGACGCTGGCGGCGTACGGCTCCAGGGCGAGCGCCCAGTCGACGGCGGAGTCGCCGCCGCCGACCACGACGACCTGCTGTCCGGCGAGTTCCTCCAGCCGGGGCACGAAGTAGCGCAGCCCACGGCCGAGGTAGTCGCTGCCGACCGGCAGCTCGCGCGGGGTGAAGGTGCCGATCCCGGCGGTCAGCAGGACCGCCTTGGCGCGCACCCGGCTGCCGGTGTCGGTGCCGAGCTGCACGTGGTCGGCGGCGTTGGTCAGCTCCACGGCGCTCTCGCCCAGCAGGAAGGTGGGTTTGGCGGTGGCGGCCTGGGTGAGCAGGTCGTCGACGAGCTGCTGGCCTTTGATCGACGGTAGGCCGGCGATGTCGTAGATGTCCTTCTCCGGGTAGAGGGCAGCGATCTGTCCGCCCGGTTCGGGCAGCGAGTCGATGATCGCCACGGTCATCCCACGGAAGCCGGCGTAGTAGGCGGCGTAGAGGCCGGCCGGGCCGGCGCCGATGACAGCCAGGTCGACGTCGTGTTCGGCGGTCATGAGCCGGTGCTCCCGGCGACGGCCGGGTGGTCGCGACCGACCCGGCCGATCTTGCGGGCACCGCCGGGGGCGCCGAGCTCGCTGAAGAACTCGGCGTTGATCGGGCCGAAGTGTGCCTGGTCGGCCGGCAGGTCGTCCAGGTGGAAGATCGAGGTGACCGGGCAGACCGGTTCGCACCGGCCGCACTCGACGCACTCGTCGGGGTTGATGTACATCATCCGGTCGCCCTCGTAGATGCAGTCCACGGGGCATTCCTCGACGCAGGAGCGGTCCTGTACGTCCACGCATTCGTCGGTGACCACGTAGGTCATCGGTCCTCCCGCATCAGTGGGCCTCTTCGCCGTCCTGCTCGCGTCTCGCGCCTCTGCGACCTGCGGTTATCTGGTTGGACAGCGGCGTCGTTGATGTGACGTCACGCTAGAGACCCCACCCTGGCTATGTCAACATGCGAGACGTCATCTTGGATAACTGTCACGGGAGTGATGGGATGAGGCAATGAGCGAGGACCGGATCGTCGACGCCCTGACGGTGCTGACCGCCGGGCCGACCCCGTACGGGCAGGAACTGGCCACCGCCGAGCGGCTGGCCGGCTGGGGCGCCAGCCGTTGGCCGGAGCTGGCCTGGCGGGTCGACCGGCTGCCGGCGACCGCCGAGATGCCCCGCAGCGCCAATCTCGTCGTCACCGCCGGCCGCGACGTCACCGCCGGCCACAACGTCACCGCCGGCTGCGGCGACGCGCCGGAGCTGCTGATCTGCTCCCACCTCGACACCTCCCTCACCGGTGAGCCGGGCTTCGACGAGCCGATCACCGGCGTGTCCGGTCCGACGGGTGGACTGCGCCGCTCGGCCGGACCGGCCGGCGACGCCCTGGTCGACGGCTTCGGCCTCGGGGTCGCCCGGGCCGCCGCCGCGACCGCGCTGGTCGGTTTCGTCGCCGCCGCCGAGGCGCTGCGGGCGGCCGACCGGCCACACCGGCTGACCCTGCTGCTGGCCGCCACCGGAACCCACCGGTACCACCTGTCGCAACCGCCGGAGACTCCTGCGCGCGTGGTCCGGCAGCAGCCCGGCGGTGTCGCCCGACACCTGGACCGGTACCCACCGCCGGCGGCGGCGGTGCTGGCCAAGTCCAGTCCGCCGGGCGTGCTGACCGCCGAACCTGGCGCCCTCTACCTGCGGGTGCGGCTGACCGGCCGGTTCCATCCGGTGCTGGCCCGCGAGCGCGCGGTGCCGCCCGGCGGTCTGATCACCCATCTCGGTGTGGTGATCGAGGCACTGGAGGCCTTCCGGCGGCGGCACCTGGCCGCCCGCGCCGATCCGACCGCTGCGGTCGGCGCCGAAGTCGGCATCGGTGCGGTACGCGCCGGGCAGCCGGCCAAGCCGGATCTGCTGCCGGGCCGGCTTGACCTGCACCTGTACCTGGTGACGGTGCCCGGTGACGATCCGGCGCGGATCCGCGACGAGGTGCAGGCCGCCGTCACCGCCGCGACCGCCGGCACTCCGCTGGCCGAGTGCCCGGTCTCGGTGGACGGGCAACTGGTCCACCCAGCCGCGGCGACGGCACCGGACGCGCCGATCGCCCGGCACGCGTGCGACGCCTGGACAGCGGCGTACGGCGAACAGGCACCGCCGGTCCTCGGCTGGACCGGTTCGACCGACGGGGTGGTGCTGCGCGGCCGGGGCGTGCCGACGGTACGGCTGGGACCGCCCGGCCGGGGTGCCGATCCCGCTGATCCCCGCCGGGACCGGTACGCGCTGGCCGATCTGCGGATGTTCGCCGGCATCTATGCGGACATCGCGGTACGGCACACCGGCACCATCGACAGCGCAGGGTACCGTATGGCATGATGCTGTCTCACTTTCCGTACGCGTCCCGGCCGCTCGCACCCACCCCCGTCCGGTGCGCACGCCCCGCCGCTTCCGACCAGGAAGCCAGATAAGGAAGCCAGATGGCGGACGACAGCTCTCCCGCCGAGGTGAGCCCCCCGGTGCTCGCCGAGCCGAGCACCCCGGCGATCCAGACCGTGCAGCGTGCCGCGGTGATCCTCAACGCGTTCACCGCAGCCCGACCCCGGCTGAGCCTCAACGAGCTCACCGCCAGCCTCGGCACCAGCAAAGCCACCGCGCACCGCTACACCAAGGCGCTGCGGGAGAGCAACCTGTTGCGCTACGACGAACGCGAGGGCCTCTACTCCCTCGGCCCGCAGATCCTCACCCTGTCCGCCGCCGCCCGCGCCGCCATGCCGGTGATCAGCATCGCCGGCCCGCACATGCAGCAGCTGGTCCGCGAGGTCGACGAGACCGTGGTGCTCAGCGTCTGGGACGGCGACACGGCGGTGGTGGTCCGCGCCGACGACAACACCGACCGGGTGATCCGGGTCAGCGTCCGCACCGGATCCCGGCTGTCGCGCACCGAGTCCGCCCAGGGCCGGGTGTTCTGCGCGTTCCTGCCGGCGGAGGACGTCACCGGGCTGGCCGCCGACCTGGCGGCCTCGGCCGAGCTGCGCCACGAGGTCGACAAGATCCGCCGCACCGGCATCTCCGCCAACACGCCGTCGGTCAACGGGGTACGCAGCATCGCCGCGCCGATCTTCCGGGGCCAGACGCTGATCGCCGCCATGGCGATCGTCGGCACCACCACATCGGTGCCGGAGGGCACCGACAGCCCGCTGGCCACCGCGCTGCAGCGCGCCGCCGCTGTGGTCACCGCCGAACTGGGCAGCGTCGCAGGCAACGGCCACCAGCAGCCGGGCGACACCGGGCGCAACGGCCACCGGCCGGGCGGCAACGGCCGGACCAGCCGGAGTTAACCGGCGATCGCCCCCAACGTCTCGGACAACTCCCCCGCGACCTGCCGCAGCTGGTCCGCCGCCGCGGTCTGCGCCGCACCGGCCAGCGCCACGCTGGTGCCGAGCACCGCGAGCGCGGCCACCACCTGGGTACGCTCGAACACCGGTGCGGCGATCACCCGTACCCCGAAATCCTCCGGTGAGTTGACCGCGACGCCGTCGCGGCGCACCTGCGCGACCACCCCCCGCAGCGCGGCGGACAGCCGCAGCTGCCGGGCCACCACCGGATTCTCGGCGGGCGGCAGGTAGGCGCAGAACACCCGGCCCTGGGCCGAGCGGGTCAGCTCCAACGGCGAGCCGGTACGCACGCTGAGCCGCACGTCACCGCTGGTGTTGTCCATGCACCGGACCACCGTCGGCGCCTCGCCGTTCCAGATGCTCAGCACCGAGGTCTGGTTGGTGTCGCGGGTCAGCCGGTCGAGGTAGGGCTCGGCGACCGTGACGATCGGCAGCGCGGCGCGGGCCGCCGCCTCCATCGCCAGGATCTGCGGGCCGAGCGTGTAGGTGGCGGTGGCGACGTCGAACCGCAGCAGATTGGCGGTGCGCAGCGCCCGCGCGTACCGGTGCGCGGTGGCCCGGCTGATCGCCAGGTCGGCGGTCAGCTCGGCCAGGGTGAGCCGGGGCCGTTCCACGGTGAACGCCCGCAGGATCGTCGCGGCGCGCTGCACCGTCTGGATGGCCGGCCCGTCGCCGGCCACCTCGCTCGTCTCACCCGCCGCCCGACCCGTGACCACCACGGCGCCACTCTACCGAGCCCTACGCCACCGGCGGGATAAGCCGGCCGACGGGACCAGCCAGCCGATAGGGACCAGCCAGCCGACAGGATCAGCCGGCGGCGATCTGTCGGTGCACCTCGGCGCTGTCCCAGTAGTCGACCCGGCGGGCGATCAGCCCGTCGGCGTCCACCTCGAAGCGGAACATGCCCCGGATGCGTACCGGCGCGCGGCCGGCCGACACCAGCCGAAACGACATCCGGTACGCCACCGCCGCCCGGTCGCCCTCGACCAGCAGATCCTCGACCTCGTAGTGCAGGTCGGCGAACTCGGCGAGAAAGCCGTCCAGCCGGGCGCGGTACGCGGCCCGGCCGGTGACGGTTCGGCCGAGCGCCGCGGTGTGCTCGTTGACGAACCCGGGACTGACGCAGCCGGCGACCGCGTCGGCGTCCCGGGCGTTGAGCGCGGCCAGGTACCGCCGCACCGCGTCGCGGGTGCGTCCGCCGGTCAGCTCCCCCACAGCCGCCGTACGGTGTCGAACACCTGCTGGTCGTGGGAGATCTCGATGACGTTGCCGTCCGGGTCCTTCAACGCGCAGATGTAGCCGACCGGCGGCGGCATCTGCCGTGGCTCCCAGTGCAGGCAGCCCATCTCCCGGGCCCGTTCGGCGATCTCGTCGACGTCGGACCGGTTCGGCACCTCGATGCCGATGTGCGCGAACGGGTGCAGCAGCCCCAACTGGCCGCCCTTGTCCTTGTTGAACGAGACCAGCACCAGCACGAACGGCGTCTCGACCTGCTTGTCGTTGGAGAGCCAGACGCTCTCGCCGTCGGCGTCGGCGAAGCGCTCCACCACCACCAGCGGGGTGAGCGAAGTATAGAACGAGATGGCCTTGTCAAGGTCGCCGGTGGGCAGTGCCACGTGCGTCCATCGGGCGTGGGTAAGGCCGGTCGCCACGGGAACCTCCAGTTGCCGAAATGTCTGTTGCAGCGCGTCTACCAGGCTATTCGGCACCGTAGCCGGGATCCATGTGCCGGGGACACAAACCCGGCGATCGGCCTTCGAGCCGCTGCGACGGTGCCGCCGTCGGTGGTCGGCTGACAGGCTGGCGGCGGGAGGTTCTGATGCAGTACCGCAGGCTTGGCGGCACCGGCGTCGAGGTGAGCACGCTATGCCTCGGCACGATGATGTTCGGTGCCTGGGGCAACACCGACGAGCAGGAATGCCGGCGGATCGTCGGGGAGGCGCTCGACGCCGGGATCAACGTCGTGGACACCGCCGACGTGTACGCGCACGGCGAATCCGAGCAGATCCTCGGCCGGGCGCTGCGTGGGCGGCGCGACGACGTCGTGCTGGCCACCAAGTTCCACGAACCGATGGGGGACGACCGCAACCGGCGGGGCAACTCGCGGCGCTGGATCCGTCAGGCGGTCGAAGCCAGCCTGCGCCGGCTCGGCACCGACCGAATCGACCTCTACCAGGTGCACCGGCCCGACCCGGGCACCGACATCGACGAGACCCTCGGTGCGCTGTCCGACCTGGTCCGCGAGGGCAAGGTGCTGATGGTCGGCTCCTCGGCGTTCCCCGCCGAGGAGATCGTCGAGGCGCAGTGGGTCGCCCAGCTGCGGCAACGGGAACGGTTCACCACCGAACAGCTGCCGTACTCAATCATGGCGCGGGGTGTGGAGGCCGGGGTGCTGCCGACCTGCCAGCGGCACCGACTCGGGGTGCTCGCCTTCAGCCCGCTCAACGGCGGCTGGCTGACCGGCAAGTACCGCTCCGCCAAGGTCCCCGCCGACTCACGGGCCGGACGCAACGCCGACCACTTCGACTTCCGCGATACCGCCGCCCGGCAGCGCAAACTCGACATTCTCGGCGAGCTGGAGAAGCTGGCCGCGCAGGCCGGGCTGAGCCTGATCGAGCTGGCCCTCGGTTTCGTACTGAGCCATCCGGCGGTGACCAGCGCCATCGTCGGCCCGCGCACCCTGCCCCAGCTGCGCAGTCAGCTCGGTGCCGGTGAGCTGACCGGGCTACCCGCCGCAGTGCTGGACCGCATCGACGAACTGGTGCCCCCAGGACACAACGTCAACCCGGCCGACGCCGGCTACCGGCCGCCGGCGCTCACCGACCCGGCGCTGCGCCGCCGGGACTGACCGGACCGGCGCTGCACCACCCTGTCCGACCGCCGCCCAGGGCGGCGGAGTCAGGCGGCGCGGACCAGCAGCAGCACCACCGTGACCAGGTAGACCACCGGGATGGCGACGCCCTCGAAGCCGACCCCCCGGCGTTCGCGCAGGAGCAGGCCGGCGGCGAGAGTCACGGTGAGCAGCGTGGTCGACCCGGCGAGGAGCAGACCGGCGGAAGCCGCGTCGGCGTATACCGACCCCGGCCGGTACGCCGCGTCGGCGAGGAAGATCATCAGTGAGTCGAACGCGTTACCGCCGAGAATGTTGCCGATCCCCAGCGTCAACGCCCCGATCCGGACTGCCGCGATCAGGGTGACCAGTTCCGGCAACGACGTGATCGCGGTGGTGACGGTGAACCCGACGAAACCGCTGGGCAGACCCGTCGCCGCGATCACCCCCAGGCCGCCCTGCCCGATGAGGTAGCCGGTGCCGCCGACGGCAGCGGCGAGTGCGGCCAGCCGCCACCACAGTCGGCGGGTGCTGGGCGCACCGTCGGCGTCGCCGTCGGGGTCGTCCGGGACGTCCTGCCGGGTGTCCGAGGTCTGCTCCGCCCGCCACATCGGGTTCTGCCGCAGCCGGCGGACCAGGTGCAGTCCGTACAGGTAGAGGACCGGGATCAGCAGGCTCGCCGGATGCACCCAGCCGAGAGTCAGGCCAGGCGTGGCGTAGGCGACGATCGGCAGGCAGAGCAGCGCCACCAGCACCAGCGCCTGCATGATGTTCTCCAGCGAGGCGGCCGCGTGTTCGATGTTCGACCGCCGGTAGAGCAGATCGGCGATGGCCAGCCAGACCGTCTGTACAGCGATGCCGCCAATCGGGTTGGCGATGGCGAACTGCGCGTCGCCCTGCCAGGCGCCGATCGCGGTGGTGGCGATCCCCGGTAGCGAGGTGACCGCGCCGAGCAGCAGCGCTCCGGCGACGGCCTCGCCCATTCCGGTCCGGTCGGCGAGGGTGTCGGCGGTCGCCGCCAGCGACTTGCCGGCGAAGACGATGACGAGCAGGGCGACCGCGAGCGCAGCGATGCTCGGTGCCAGCGGCCAGGTCGACCCGGTCACCGTCGCCCACCGTCGCCTCGTGACGGATGGCCCGTTGACGGTGGGCACAGCCGAGCCGTCTTCGTCCGTTCAGGTCCCATGACCGACCTCGCTACCCGATCACTGTCACGGCGAATCATCCGCCCGTGATCCGGTCGCCGGATAGCCGGGAGCCGTCGCGGGTATTTGAGCAGGATGTTACTCGACAACCCACATCATCTGTGGCGAGTCACCGCTGTCGGTGTCCTGATCTACGTCCTTCTCGTCGGCGTACTCAGGGCGTCCGGCAAACGGACCCTGCGCTGAGCCGGGCGGTGACGCTGAGCCCGGCGGTGACGCTGAGCCGGGCGCGCCGGTAGTCAGGTAGCCGACTAGGTGGTGCCGCGCTGGAACGGTTTGGCCAGCGCTCTCGGTTCTCGGTGCTGGGTGGCGAAGACCAGCATGGCCAGCAGCGCCAACAGGTACGGCGCGGCGATGAGCAGCTGCGAGTTGATGGTCACCCCGAGCGCCGGCAGCGCCAGCCGCATCGCATCGGCGAGACCGAACACCGCACAGCCGACCATGGTCCGACCGAGCCGCCAGGCACCGAAGATCACCGCGGCGATCACCAGGTAGCCACGACCGGCGGTCATGTTCTGGTTGAACGAGCCGACCTCACCCACCGCCAGGTAGGCACCGCCGAGCCCGGCGAGCAGACCACAGAACAGCAGCGCCTGCCGGCGCCGGTGGTTGACCCGGATCCCGCTGACGTCGGCGGCCTGCGGGTTTTCCCCGACCGCCCGCAGCTCCAGGCCCCACCGGCTGCGCTCCACCAGCCACCAGGTGAGCGGTACCGCGATCAGCAGCAGGTACGCCGGCCAACGCTGTACGAACAGCATCGGTCCGATGATCGGGATGTCGCGCAGCACCGGGATGTCCACCCGCCACACCTGGTGCCCGGTGAAGCTGCTGATGGTGATCAGATAACTGGTCAGGCCGAGCACCAGGGCGTTGAGCACCAGACCGACGACGAACGTGTTGATCTGGGCCCGGTGCGACAGGTTGGCGTGCAGCACGGCGACCAGCACGCCGACGAGGGCACCGGCGGCCAGCCCGATGGTGGCGCTGCCGGTGGCGCTGGCCACGGCGATCGAGCCGAACGCCGCGCCGAGCATCATGCCCTCGACCGAGATGTTCAGCGTGCCGGCGCGCTGCGCCACGTACTCGCCGCAGGCGGCGAAGGCCAACGGGATGGTCAGCCGCGCCCCGCTGGACAGAATGGTGGCGATGTTGTCGGCGGCGCTCATGCCGGCCTGCCTTCCATGGTGGTCTTCTCGCTACCAGTCGACCCGCTACCAGTCGACCCGCTACCGGCCGCCGCCTCCGGGACGTCGATCGCCGGCACCTCGGTGCCGGGCGCCGCCGGCTCCCCCGTCGACGGGGTCGGGGTCGGCAGGCCACCGGTCGGCGGCGGAGTGCCCGCCGGTTCACCGCCGGCCCGCCGCCGGCGTAGCAGGGCGATCACCGCAGGCGGCGCCACGAACGCCAGCACCAGCAGCGCCTTGACCACGTCGACCAGGAACGACGGCACCCCGGTGGCGGCCAGAAAGCTGGATCCGGCGCGCAGCACGCCGAACAGCACCGCCACCGGAATGGCCAGCAGCGGATTGTTCCGGCCGACCAGGGCGACCAGCAGGCCGTCCCAGCCGAGGTTCAACGACATTCCCGGCTGCAGCCGGTGGCTGCCGATCGGGCTGGTCAGCAGCAGCGCGCCGGCCAGGCCGGCGAAGGCTCCCGAGATGGCCAGCGCCATCCCACCGAGGGCGCCGACCCGGACCCCGGCGTGCTGGGCGGTGACCGGGTTGAGCCCGAGCATCTTGAGCCGGAACCCCCACCGGGTCCGGGTCATCGCCAGGCTGATCGCCACCGCGATCAGGACGGCCAGGATCAGCCCTCCGTTGACCTGCAGGTTCGGGTACTCACCGAGGGAGGCGAGCCGGGCGTTCTCCGGCAGCGGGTTGGACTGTGGCGAGACCACCCCGGTGCCCAGCCGGGACTCCTGCAGCAGCCACGGGGTGTTGACCGCGAACGCCACCAACTGCTGGGCCAGGAAGGTCATCAGCAGCGTGCTGACCACCACGTTGACCCCTCGGAAGCGGTACATCAGCGCGCTCAGCCCGGCCCAGCCGCCGGCGGCGAGCAGCGCCGCGAGCAGCACGACGACCAGCAGCAACGGCCCGGGCAGGGCGAGTCGCAGGCCGACCCAGGCACCGGCCAGCGCCCCGATCAGCACCTGGCCCTCCTGGCCGATGTTGAAGAAGCCGGACCGGGCGCTGACGCAGGCACCGACCGCGACCAGCAGCAGCGGTGCGACGTAGAGCAGCGAGTTGCTCCAGGCTCGCGGGCTGGCCATGCTGCCCTGGTAGAGCGCCTGCACCGAGGCGCTCGGCGAGCCGCCGGTGACCGCGATCAGCAACGCGGACAGACCGAGGGCGACGGCGACCGTCACCACGGTCGCCGCGGTGACCTGCCGGCCGCCGGGGCCGGGGGTGAGCCGGGCCAGCAGCCGCCGGCCGGCCGGGTCCGCACCGGTCAACGTGGCCATCAGTGGCTCACCCCGCCGACCAGCATGCCGAGGCGTTCCGCGGTGGCCTCGGCGGGATCGAGCACGCCGACGATCCGACCCGAGGAGATCACCGCCACCCGGTCGGACAGGGCCATCACCTCTTCGAGTTCGGTGGAGATCAGCAAAACCGCCACCCCTTCCGCGGCGGCCTGCCGCAGCCGCACGTACATGTCTTCGATCGCGCCGACGTCCAGCCCGTGGGTGGGCTGGGCGGCGATCAGCACCCTCGGTCCGGCGGACAACTCCCGGGCCAGCACCACCCGCTGCTGGTTGCCGCCGGACAGGCTGCGCACCGGGGTGTCCGGGGACGGGGCGATGATGTTGAACTCGGTCATCCGCTGCCGGGCGATCTGCTGGATCCGTCGCCGGCTGAGCACCCCGCCGGCGCCGGAGACCCCGGCCAGCGACTTCATCACCAGGTTCTCGGCGATCGTCATGTCCAGCACCACGCCGGACCGGTGCCGGTCCTCGGGCACGATGCCGAGTCCGGCGGTGTGCAGCGCGCCGGCCCGGTCGAGGTCGACCGGCTCGCCACCGATCTCGACCGTGCCGGAGTCGGGCACCAGCAGCCCGGAAAGCAGATCACCGAGGGTGGCCTGGCCATTGCCTTCGACGCCGTACAGGCCGACGATTTCCCCCGGTGCGACGTCGAGGTTGAGGGCGTCGAGAATCCGCAGCTCACCGAGGAGCACGGTGACGTCGCGCAGCCGCAACGCCGGCGGGGAGCCGGCGGCCGGCTGGCCGCTGGCAGACGGCTGGTCGCCTGCTGGCTGGTCGCCGGAACGATCGACCGGCAGCATGCCCAGCGCGGCGCTCTCCGCCCGCAGCGACACCTCCCGACCGACCATCTGCCGGGCCAGCAGCTGCGGGGTGGTCTGCGCGGTCGGCCCGTGGAAGACCACCGCGCCCCGGCGCAGCACGGTGACCCGGTCGGTGGCCGCGATGATCTCGGCCAGCTTGTGGCTGATCAGGATGACCGCCCGGTTCTCCGCCTGCACCACCCGGCGCAGCACGGTGAACAGTTCGGCCGACTCGGCCTGGGTGAGCACCGACGTCGGTTCATCGAGGATCAGCACCGACGGGTCGCGGCGCAGACACTTGATCAGCTCGACCCGCTGCCGTTCCCCGGCGGAGAGCCGGTCCACCCGGGCCATCGGGTCGATCGGCAGGCCGTACCGCTGGGCGACCTGCTCGACCTGGGCGCAGGCCGCGCCCTTGTCGACCCGGCCGCTGTCGCCCATGATCACGTTTTCCCAGACGGTGAGTGGGTCGATCAGGCTGAAGTGCTGGTGCACCATGCCAAGCCCCAGATCGGCCGCCCGCTGCGGGGTGTCGATCTCGACCGGCTCGCCGTCGCGCAGGATGCTGCCGGCGTCCCGGTGCACCAGCCCGAGCAGGATCTTCATCAGGGTCGACTTGCCGGCCCCGTTCTCGCCGAGGAGGCCGTGGATCTCGCCGGGTCGGACGGCGAGATCCACGGCGTCGCAGGCGACGACCGGACCGTAGCGCTTGCTCACTCCGCGCAGGGTGAGCGCCGGCGCCGTGTGGCCGTCGGTGTGCACAGTCCGTTCCACCTCGATAGTCGGGTCAGCAAGTGGTTTCCGATGTGCGGTCGGTGGCGGGTCAGCCGCCGAGCCGCTCCACCTCGGCGGCGGTGTCGATGTTGCCCTCGGCCACGTCGGTGACGAAAGCCTCCATCCGCTCGGTCTGCTCCGCCGTCGGGTCGCAGATCTTGATCGCCGGGTACGGGTCGATACCGATCTGCCACACCTTGGTGGTGCCCATCTCCAGCTCGCCCTCGGCGAACAGGGTCAGCGCGGCGGCGAAGTAGGCACCCGGGTCGAAGATGACCGAGATGTCGAACTCCGGCTCGGTCGAGTCGCACCGGTCGGTGCCCGGGGTCAGGGTGATCGCGCCGCCCTCGTTGGCCAGTTCGGTTGCGGCGTCGGTGGCCCCACCGAGGTACGGGTAGACCACACTGACGCCCTGGTCGATCTGCGCCTGCACGGCCTCCCGGGCCTTTGCGGAGTCGTTGAAGTCACCGGTATAGGTGATCACCAGCTCGGCCTCGGGGACCACCATCCGGATCCCGGCCTTGAAAGCCCGGGCGGCGTTGATCGCGAAGTCGACCTCCATGCCGGTGACGAAGCCGGCCTTGGTGTCACCGTTCTCCTCCATCAGCAGACCGGTGGCGTATCCGGCGGCGAGCATGCTCTGGTTCGGGTCGTCGCTGGAAATGACGATCTCCGGGGTCTGCGGGATGTTCTCCGACGACGGCACGTACCAGGCAACGTTCTCGCAGGCCGGCTCCTCGGAGGCGGGGATGGCGTCCTTGAGCTCGGAAGCGCCCAGCGCCACCATGTCGACGCCCTGCTGGCACAGCGCCCGGGCCGAGCTGAGCGCCTCGGTCGGCGGCACCGAACCCCGCTTGATGACCTCCCAGCCCTGCTCGTTGGCGAACCGCTCGGCTTCGGCGACAAAGCTCTCGTAGTAGCCGTTGTCGTTGATGTCACCGGGGCTGAGCACCCCGATCAGCACCTTGCCGTCGCCGTTGACGTCCGGCTGGCCGGCGATGACGGTGCCGCCGCCCTCGGAGCCGGCGGGGTCCGGCGCGGTGGCGTCGTTGTCGGCGCAGCCGACCAGGGCGAGGCTGACGGCGCCGGCGAGCAGCGCCGCCGCACCCTTTCCGATCCTTATTGTCACAGCTGTTCCTTTCACCTTGGGGGCGTCGCGCCGGCCGGTCCGGTCCGGTGCGCGCGGTACTCGGTCGCCGGCACGACAGGCCAGCGATGCGGGATGTCGATGCCGGCCCGGCGGAGCAGGTCCGCGCCGCGCGCCGCGACCTCGGCCCGCAGGGCGTCGACGTCGACGGTGGTGATCCGTCGGTCCCGGACCACCGGCCGGCCGTCGACCAGTACGTCCCGCACGGTGTGGCTGGCCGCGCCCCAGACGAGCTGGGTGGCCAGGTCCCCGCGCGGGGTCCACGCGATGGTGCGGGTGTCCAGTACGACCAGGTCGGCGGCCTTGCCGACCTCGATCGAACCGGTCAGCCGCCCCAGCCCGACGGCGTCGGCGCCGTCGACGGTGGCCAGGGCGAAGATCTCGTCGGCGGGCAGCGGCTCGGCCGCGCCACGGTCGCGGTCCAGCCCGGCGAAGAGCCGGGCCGCCCGCCACACGTCCGGGGTGTCGCCGGCATTGTGCGAGTCGCAGCCCAACGCCAGCCGGCCACCGGCCCGCCGCAGCTCGGTGTGCCGGCCCGCCCGGGTGAAGCCCTGTCCGAGCCGCAGGTAGGCGCCGGGGCAGGAGGCGACAGAGGCACCGCTGCCGGCGAGCGCGTCGAGCTCGTCGTCATCGAGCCAGACGGCGTGCCCGAGCAGCAGGCGGGGGCCGAGCACACCGAGGTCACGCAGGTGCAACACGGGCCGGGGGCGGCCGGCGACGGCGTACCCGGCCGGGTCCTCGGCGCTGGGCGACAGGTGCCAGGTCATCGGCACGTCGAGTCGCTCGGCCAGCTCGGCGGCGCCGGTGAACAGCTCGTCGCTGACCAGATCGTGGCCGACCAGGGTGACCCAGCCGGTGACCAGCCGGTCGCCGGCCAGCGCGGTGACCGTCTCAGCCTGGGCGGCGAGGGTCTCGCCGGCCGGCATCGAGTACGGGGCATCGGCGGTGTCCCAGCCCCAGCGGCCGACCCGGCCCCGGATGCCGGCGGCGCGCAGCCCGGCAGCGACCCGCAGCGGATGCGCCACGGTGCCCGGTTCGAGCAGGGTGGTGACGCCGTAGCTGAGCGCCTCGACGGCGGTGAGGGTGGCCGAAAGTTCGTCGTCGTCGCCGGTGACGGCGGCGTGCAGCGGCACGATCCAGTCGAAGATCGCCTGCTGGGCGGGGACGTCGTCGGGGATGCTGCTGCGGATCAGCGGGTCGGCGGTGGTGTGCTGGTGGGCGTTGACCAGGCCGGGGACGACCAGGCAGCCGGCCGCGTCGAGCTCCGGGGTGTGCGGGTACGCGACCCGCAGCGCACCGGTCGGGCCGATGTCGGCGATCCGGCCGTCGACCACCGCGATCGCACCGCCGGTGACCACCTCCCGGCCGGGGGCCATGGTGACGATGTCGGCGTCGACGACCAGCAGGTCGGCGCGGGCGGTGCCGGGTCCGGAGTCGGCGGTCGGGGCCGCGAGCGTGGTCATGGCCGGATCAGGATCTTGCCGACGAGGTCACCGGACTCCAGCCGGGCGTACGCCGCAGGCAGGTCGGCGAGCGGATATTCGGCTCCTCGGACCGCCCGCAGCCCGCCAGCGAAGTACGCATCGAGCATGGCGGCGAAGTCGGCCGGGGCGTACGCGCCGGCGCCGAGCAGGCGCAGACCCTGGTGGTACACCTGGGCCAGCGACAGACTGACCTGGTCGCCGCTGGTGTTGCCGAGCAGCACCAGCCGGCCGCCGGTGCGCAGGCTGGCCAGGGAGCTGTGCCAGGTGGCCGCACCGACGTGGTCCAGCACCAGGTCGGCGCCGTGCCCGCCGGTGTGCTCCCGGACCCCGGCGGCGGTCCGGTCGTCCAGGTCGAGCGCCACGTCGGCGCCGAGGGAGACGGCTGCGGCCCGTTTGGCTTCGCTGCGGGCCACCGCGATCACCCAGGCGCCGCGGGCGCGGGCGAGCTGGATGGCGGCGATGCTGACCGCGCTGGTGGCTGCCTGGATCACCACGGATTCGCCGGGGTGCAGGGTGCCGACCCGGTGCAGGGCGTGCCAGGCGACGCTCCAGGCGGTGGGCAGTGCGGCGACGTCGGCGAGGTCGACGTGGTCGGGGACCCGGTGGGCCACGGCGGCCGGTACGGCGACGTACTCGGCGAAGCCGCCGGGTCGGTTGCCGCCGACGACGCGCAGCGTTCGGCAGTAGCCGGGGTTGCCGCCGACGCAGGCGGCGCAGTGCCCGCAGCCGATGGTGGGGTCGAGCACGACCCGGTCGCCGGTGCGCAGCGTGCCGACCTCGGCACCGGTGGCGACCACCTGCCCGGCGACGTCCATGCCGGCGACGTGCGGCAGCGTGAAGCCGGGGAGCAGGCCGGGCCCGCGCAGCTGGAGCAGGTCGAGACGGTTCAGCGCGGCGGCGGTGACGCCGACGACGACGTCGGCCGGGCCGGGCTCGGGGTCCGGCAGGGCGCGCGGCCGTACGACTTCGGGGCCACCGAAGTCGGTCTGAACCATCGCCCGCACCCTTACCTCCACCGGTCTACCAAACAATATGCCGTCTTGCATTGTGATCCGTGCTGCTTAGCGACGTACTCTGCCTGCGCTCCGGCAACCTGTCAACGCCTCGACCGAAACTGGCTCAGCTACGTAACGTGCCCGTGATCCAGGCCGGCACAACCGGGCGGAAGTCGCCATCGACCTGCGGTTATCCGCCGTCTGCGACGACGATCAGCAGCTCCCGCGCGACCAGCGCGGTACGCAGCACCGCAGCAGTCGACGGATGCAAAGGATCCACCCCCAGTAGCCGCTTGATCAGACCCACCCGGTAGCCGACGGAGTTACGGTGCAGATGTAGTTGTTCACTCACAGCTTGCCTGCTCCCACCGGTCGCCAGCCAGTGGTCCAGGGTGCGGAGCAGGTCGTCGCGCTGCGCGATCGGCCCCAGGTGCCGGTCCACGTACCAGCGCAGCCGGTCCGGCGGCACGGCCAGCAGCAGCTGCGCCAGACCAGCCCGCTCGAACGGCAGCTCGGCCGGCTCCGCAGCCGCCGGACTGTTGCGCAGCAGCAGCCGCAGCAGCAGCCGGGCGTCCCGGAACGAGTCCGGGGTCGCGGCCGGGCCGGTCACCGACCGGCCGCCGGCCACCCGGACCTGGCCGGCACCGACGATCTGTTCCAACCGGCCGCGCAGCCGGACCACCTCCCGCTCGGCGTCACCCTGCAGCAGGGTCCAGCCCAGCCCTCCGTCGGCCAGCACCGGCCGGTCCAGCCAGGTCAACGCGGACGCCCACCGGCGCCGCTGGGTGCCGGTGTAGCCGAGCGCCACGGCCGCGTGCGGTTGGTCCAGCCGCCACCGGTACGCCGCCGCGGCCCGCACCAGGTCCGCCTGGCCGGCCGGGGACCGGTCACCGGTGCCGTCGCGCAGCGCCCGCAGCAGCCCGTCAGCGCCCACCGGCGGTGGCGGCTGCGGCGGCTCCCGACGTACCGCCTCGATGAGCAGTGCGGTGACCGCGGCCCGGGCGTAGTCGAGCTGGCCGGCCCCGACCGGCTCGGCCAGCAGCAGGGCACCGAGCCGACGGCTGCCGGACCCGACCGGCACCGACCGGCCGAGCCAGCCGTCGACGCAGCGCACCCGGTCGCCGCGTAGCTCGACCGGGTCGGCGACCGCGCTGCCGCTGGTGCTGTCGCTGGTGGCCAGCAGCTCGCCGGTCTCGGCGACCAGCCGGCAGTCCCGGCCGATGGCCTCGGCCAGCCGGGCCAGCAGCACCGGCCAGCCAGCACCGCCGAACGCGAGGTCGGTCAGCCACTGGGCGAACTGGGCCGGCGTCGGTTCGGCAGCCACGGCCAGCCGGGGCCGGACGGCCGGCACCGGACGGTCGGCCGCCCCGGTCACGTCGGCGATCGATCGAGCAGCCGGACCGCGACGGCCTTCTCCTGGGTGTACTCGCGCAGCGCCGCGTACCCGCCGCCCCGGCTGAACCCACTCTCCTTCTGCATGTTGAACGGGAACCCGATCACCCCGGCGTCGTGGAACTGGTTGACCGCCACCTGACCGCTGCGGGCCTGGCCGGCCACCCGCAACGCCCGGGACACGTCGGAGGTCCAGACGCAGGTGAGCAGGCCGAAGTCGGTGCCGTTCATGATCGACACCGCTTCCTCGGTGCTCCGAAACCCCTGCACGGCCAGGACCGGGCCGAAAATCTCCTCGCGAGCCAGCCGCATCGTCTCGTCGACGCCGTCGAACACGGTCGGGGCCACGTACCAGCCGTCGCCGAACGCGGCCGTGGCCGGCTCCCCGCCGGTGACCAGCCGCGCCCCGGAGCCCGGCGCCTCGGCCAGGAACCCCCGGACCCGCTCGTACTGGGCCTGGCTGACCAGTGGGCCCATGTCCAGGTCCTGTTCCCACGACCCGACCCGGACCTCGGCCATCGCGGCGGCCACCCGCTCGACCACCTCCGCCCGGATCGACTCCTCGACCACCAGCCGGGAGCCGGCGTAGCAGTTCTGGCCGGCGTTCTCGGTGATCGAGGCGACGATCGCCGGTACGGCGGTGTCCAGGTCCGCGTCGGCGAAGACCACGTTCGGCGACTTGCCGCCGAGTTCGAGTTTCACCGGGACCAGGTGCTCGGCGGCGGCCCGCATCACCGCCCGGCCGGTGACGGTCGAACCGACGAAACTGATGTGGTCGACGTCCGGATGGCCGGTCAGCGCCACGCCGGCCTCCGGGCCGAGCCCGGTCACCACGTTGAGCACCCCGGGCGGCAGCCCGGCCCGCCGGGCCAGCTCGGCCAGGGCGAACGGGGCGAGCGGGGCGATCTCGGACGGCTTGAGCACCACGGTGTTGCCGGCGGCCAGCGCCGGGGCGACGTTCGCGGCGGTGAGCACGGCCGGCACGTTCCACGGGATCACCACCGCGCAGACGCCGTACGGCTCCGGGCGGGTGTAACCGAAGTAGTCAGGGGTACGGGTGGGCAGGGTGACCCCGGTCAGCTTGTCGGCCGCGCCGGCGAAGTAGTCGACGATGCCCTGCGCGATGTAGATGTTGAGCCGGCCGCCGGAGCGGGGTTTGCCCACGTCACGGGCCTCATAGACGGCAAGTTCCTCGACGTGGGCGGCGATCAGGTCGGCCCACCGGCGCAACGCCGCGCCGCGTTCGCTCGGCGAGGTCGCGGCCCAGCCGGGGGCGGCCCGGCGGGCGGCGGCGACGGCACGGTCCACGTCGACGGCGCGGGCCCGGGCGACCGGCTGGATGCTCTGCCGGGTCGCCGGGTCGAGCACCGGAAGTTCGCCACCGTCGGCGGCTGCCTCCCAGGCACCGTCGATCAGCTGGCGGGCAGCGGGAATGTCCAGGTCAGCCATGGTGGAATCCTTGACCCTCCATGTTCCGCATGTCAAGATGCAGTCTCGCTTTGTGAGTACACCGGGAGGATTTGCGTGCGGGTCACGGCGGCGGTACTGGACAGCGCGGGTGGACCGTTCACCCTGCAGGAGCTCGACCTGGCCGGACCCGGCCCGGACGAGGTGCTGGTACGCGTACACAGCGTCGGTATCTGCGGCACCGACCTGGAGTTCGCCAACTTCTTCCCCACCCCGGCGGTGCTCGGCCACGAGGGTGCCGGCGTGGTCGAGCAGGTCGGCGAGCGGGTCACCGGTGTCTCGGCCGGCGACCACGTGGCGATGAGCTTCACCTCGTGCGGCACCTGCCCGCTCTGTCTGACCGGCAGCCCGGCGTACTGCCGCAGCTTCGACGCGGTCAACTTCGCCGGCCGCCGCCCGGACGGCAGCAGCGCGCTGTCGCGCGACGGCGAACCGGTCAACGGGCACTTTCTCGGCCAGTCGTCGTTCGCCAGCCACGTGGTCGCCCCGGCCCGCGCCGTGGTGCCGATCAGCAAGGAGATCGACCTGCGGCTGGTCGGGCCGTTCGGCTGCGGCTTCGGCACCGGGGCCGGCGCGGTGCTCAAGGTGCTCCGCCCGCCGGTCGGGTCGTCGATCGTCGTCTTCGGTGCCGGCTCGGTCGGCGTGGCGGCGATCCTCGCCGCCCGGATCGCCGGCTGCACCACGATCGCCGCGGTCGACGTCAACGCCGACAAGCTGGACACGGCCCGGCTGCTCGGCGCCACCCACGGCGTCGACTCGCGCACCGGGGACGCGAAGGAGCTGCTCGCCGCGATCGCCCCGCACGGATTCGACTTCGCGATCGACGCCACCGGGCGCGAGGAGGTGCTGCGGACCGCGGTCGAGTCGCTCGGCCCGCTGGGTCGGTGCGGCGTCGTCGGGGTCGGCCCCAGCGAGCGGATGAGCTTCGACTGGCGCAGCATCCTCAACGGGCGCAGCGTCACCGGGATCATCGGCGGCGCCAGCCTGCCCCAGGTGTTCCTGCCGAAGTTGCTGGACCTGCACACCGCCGGCCGCTTCCCGGTGGACCGGCTGCTCAGCTACTACCCGTTCGAGCAGATCAACGAGGCGGTGGCGGCGGTACGCTCCGGCACCGTCGGCAAGGCCGTCCTGACGCTCTGACCCGAGCGTGTCCCATTGCGAAACGTTGTCTCGCCATGTGAGTGGGATTACCCTCGGCTCCAGACACCCAGTGGCGCGGCTGGGAAACACCGCGCGGCAGTCAGCACATGTGGAGCTCGCCCGCCATGACTGAATCTCGTATCGCGGGTCCGTCCGACCCGCATTCCGCGGCACCGTTCGACCACCACTCCGCCGAGTGCAACGCCGACCCGGTCGGCTACTACCGGGCGTACCGCGACAGATGTCCGGTCGGCCGGACCGACGCGCACGGTGGCTTCGTCTACACCACCCGGTACGCCGACGTGGTCCGCGTCGCCCGCGACGACGACACCTTCTCCTCGGCCCGCGCCGCCGCCGGTGGCGACGGCACCGCCATCGTCATCCCCCGCGGGCCGGGTCTGGAGCAGTACCCGATCGAGCTGGACCCGCCGGCCGCCGGCGACTACCGCGACCTGATCAACCCGCTGCTCACCCAGGACGCGGTCGCGAAACTCGCCCCGATGATCGCCCGGCACACCACCCGGATCATCGACGACTTCGTCACCGAAGGCTCGGTCGACTTCGTCCGTGACCTGACCAACCCGCTGCCGGCCGCCGTCACCCTGGACTGGCTCGGCTTTCCCGAAGCGGAATGGCCCAAGCTGGCCAAGCCGATCCACGACATCTTCGCCGCCCTGCCCGGCAGCGAACGCGCCATCCGGGGCGGCCAGGGCCTGGCGTACATGGACGAACGGATCCGGGAACTCATCCACGCCCGGCGCGCCGAACCGGCCGACGACGCGGTCAGCTACCTGGTCGCCCAGCGCCGACCCGACGGCGAACTGTTCGGCGTCGACGAACTGGTCTCCGTCATCGGCCTGCTGATCGCCGGCGGGGTCGACACCACCACCTCGCTGACCGGCTCCACCCTGGTGCACCTGAGTCGCCACCCGGAACAGCGGCAACGGCTGATCGACTCACCCGACCTGCTCGACGGCGCCACCGAGGAGTTCCTGCGGGTCTTCGCGCCGTCCCAGTCGATGGCCCGTACCGCCCGCGCCGACGCCGAGGTCGGCGGCTGCCCGGTCAGCGCCGGCGAACGGATCCTGATCCCCTGGGTCGCCGCCAACCACGACCCGGCGGTCTTCCCCGAGCCGGAGCAGGTCCGGCTGGACCGCGACGCCACCCGGCACCTCAGTTTCGGCATCGGCAGCCACCGGTGCGCCGGCGCCCACCTGGCCCGGCTGATGTTCCGCGAAATGATCACCCAGGTGCTGACCCGGCTGCCGGACTACCGGGTCGTCGAAGACGGCCTCGTCGGCTACCCCACCAAGGGGAACCAGACCGGTTGGGACGCCATCCCGGCCGTGTTCACCTCCGGCCGCCGCGCCGCCGACGCGGCGGCCGGAGGTGCCCCGGCGCTCACCCGCCCCGGCGGCGACCGGGAACTGGTCGTCGGGGCGGTCACCCGGGCCGCCGACGAGGTGCTGGAGGTACGGCTGACCGCCGCCGACGGCGCACCGCTGCCGGCCTGGGCACCCGGCGCCCACCTGGAGGTGCGGCTGCCGTCCGGCCGGGTCCGGCAGTACTCGCTCTGCGGCGATCCCGCCGACACCAGCGGCTACCGGCTCGGCGTGCTGCGGGAGGCCGCCGGGCGCGGCGGCTCTGTCGAGCTGCACACCGTCGCCGCCGCCGGCGCGACCCTGACGGTACGCGGCCCGCGTAACCACTTCCCGCTGGTCGACGCCGACGAGTACCTCTTCCTGGCCGGCGGGATCGGGATCACCCCGATCCTCGCCATGGTCCGCGAAGCCGTCCGGCGCGGTACGCCGTACCGGGTCGTCTACGGCGGCCGCAGCCGGGCCTCGATGGCCTTCGCCGACGAACTGGGCGCCCTCGCCGGCGACCGGGCCGCGCTGCTACCGCAGGACGAGGCCGGGCTGCCCGACCTGGCCGGGCTGATCGGTGGCGTCGGCGACGGCACCGCCGTCTACTGCTGCGGACCCGGCGCGATGATCAACGCGGTGGAGCGGGTGTGTGCCGACGCCGGACGCACCGGGCAGCTGCACGTGGAGCGCTTCGCCGCTGGCGACGACCTGGAGGTGGCGTTCGACCCGGCGGCCAACACCGAGTTCGACGTCCAGTTGGCCCGCACCGGGGTCACCCTGCGGGTGCCGAAGGACAAGCGGATGATCGAGGTGCTGCGCGAGGCCGTACCCGGCCTGACCTACGACTGCGAGAAGGGCTACTGCGGGGCCTGCGAGACCCGGGTGCTGGCCGGCACGCCGGAGCACCGCGACTCGCTGCTCACCGCCGACGAACGGGCCGCCGGGCGCAGCATGATGATCTGCGTCGGCCGGTGCAGCTCCGACCGCCTGGTGCTCGACCTCTGACCGCAGTGGTACGACGAAGGGCGGGACCGGTCGACCGGTCCCGCCCTTCTGCCATGTCACCGGCGCCGGTCAGCTGAATGCGGGCGGCCCGCTGCGCTACGACTTTGGAGCGCGGCGGGCCGTCCACGTACCGGGAGTGGTCAGTTACCCCACTCAATGTTCACCTCGGCCGCCTCGGCGATCTGGAACCGGCCGCCCGGGACCACGTCCGCCGCGCCCCGGTCGCTGACGACGTTCTTGCCGAAGCCGTCCACCAGGGGGCGGCCGACGTCGCGCTTGAGCCACAGCCGCAGCAGGTGACGGCGACGCTCCGGCTCGGGGTAGTCGACGTAGCCGGTCCGCGAGTGCAGGGCGGCGTAGTTCAGCAGCCACTGCACGTCGCCGGGCTGGAAGTTCATGTCCAGCGCCAGGCCCGGCTCCTGGGAGATCTCGTCGTAGAGGTGCAGCAGCTCGATCTGCGCCTCGGTGAGTCGGGGCACCTCGGGGTAGTCCTGCGCCGAGAAGATCATCGAGCTGCCGGCGTAGGTGCTGAAGATGCCGTCGACGTAGCTGCAGATCGGCGACAGGTAGGTCTTCGCCGGGGCGTCGTGGTCCTGCTTGTACCAGTCCCAGTGCCACGGCTCGAACAGCAGCGGCGCCAGGTCCGGCCGGCGGCGCAGGATCTCGTTGTAGATGGTGGTACCGCTGACCAGGCTGCTCGCCCCGCCCTCCTTCGCCGCGCGCAGGCACATCAGCGCGACGACGTCGGAGCTGTCGGAGTGGAACGGCAGCCGGTCACGCACCCGCGACGGCAGCGCCGACGGGTCGTCGAGGGTCTTGTTGGAGGTGGCGATGACGTGGTCGAGCACGTCACCCATCTGGTTCTGCCCCATCGGTACGCCGAGGTGCAGCCCCATCAGGAAGAAGATCGCTCCGGCGAGGGTGTCGCCGTACTCCTCGGTGCGCAGCCCGCGGACCAAGATGAAGCCGCGGCCGGAGTCCATCTGCTGGGCACATTCGGCGTTGAGGCCGGCGCAGACCGGCAGCGGGTAGTCGGCAGCGGTGACCGTACGCAGGTCGGGGTCGTCGGCGACGAACTTGCGCCCGACGGTCTCCAACTCGGTCCGCTCGGCGTCGCTGAGGTGGTAGATCCATTCGGTGGACTTGCTCAGCTCGTCGCCGCGCCAGGCGGACGGGCCGGAGATCGGGGCCAGGTCGATTGCGGTCGTCATGATGATGCGCTCCGAGGGTCGTCGGTTCTGATGGATGAGTCGGCCGGTGTCCCGGATGCGACGCGCGGTGGCGTGCGCGGACCGGTTCGGTCAGGACAGGTGTGGCGAGCCCGCCGTGTCGCCCGGCGTGTCAGGTGCCGGGGTGCGACAGACGGGCGTACTCGACAATCAGAACGGGGTCTGCGGATCCCCGGCGGCGGTCCCGGGGCGCATGCCCTCACGCGGCGGGTGGACCCGCAGCGGCTCCTCGTAACCGCGCACCAGCAATCCAGCACCTTGCGGAACTCGGATCATGGCGTTCTCCTGCGGCTGGGTGGTCGTGTCCGCCAGCCTAGGCCAGCACAAGTCGACCGTCAACAGAGACGCCGTCTCGCAATACGATCATTCCCGGGGCTCTCGGTAGGGGTACCGACTAACGGAGCGCTCGGTCGAGCAGGTTGGCAAGCGTGTCGGCGGCCCCGGCCGCGTCGAAGCCGGGGTCGGCGAGGCGCTGCGCCACGATCGCGTCGATCGCCCCGTTGACGATGACGGCCGTACCACGGGAATCGACGTCGGCGCGGTAGTCGCCGGCCGCCGTCGCCGCGTCGATCAACCCCGCGACCGCCGCCCGGCGACCCTCGTCGTCCGGGCTGTCGGTGATCCCGGCGTCGGCGGTGATCGCCTCGATGATCATGCGAGCGTGATCGGGACGGGCGTCGAGGTGGCCGACCAGCGCCCGGATGTACGCGTACAGCGCGGCGGCACCCGACTGGTCGGCGACGGCCGCGCCGACCGCAGTGGTGAGCGCGTCGATCACCGTCTGGTAGGCGGCCCGGAGCACGGCGTCCTTGGTCGGGAAGTGGTAGAGCACGGCCGCCTTGGAGACCTCGGCGGCCTCGGCGATCCGGGCCAGCGAGGCCCCTCGGTACCCGTGCTCGGCAACGAGGTCGATGGTCACCTGGACGAACTGCGCCCGCCGCGCCCGCTCGGTGATCGTCAGCGGCTTGCCTGCCAGGTCCGGGCCGGTCGATGACATGAGTCCGAGCCTACCTGTCGGGCAGAAATTCCACCGCGTGGTTAGACTTCTGACCGTACGGTAGATCGACGACAGCCGGAGCGCACGCCCGCAGAGGAGCCCAGATGCGCCGCCTACTCCCCCGCCTGCGCCGCCGACGCTGGCTTGTCGTCGGCATCGCCGCCCTGATCGCCACCATCGCGCTACTGACCGGCTGCCTCGCTGTCCGCACCCCCACGCCGGTCGGCCACTTCACCTCGGCCGCCGCCGCAGACCGCTTTCTCGCCGCGTACGACCGGGCCATGGCGGACCTGCCGAGCGCCGACCGGACCTTGGACGTACGGACCAGCTACGGCGTGGTACGGCTCTACCACTTCGCCGGCGCCGAGCCGGACGCCGATCCGCTGCTGCTGTTGCCGGGTCGAGCCGCGGCCTCGCCGGTCTGGGCCGACAACCTGCCCGCACTGCTGCGACTGCGCAGCGTCTACACCATCGACCTGCTCGGCGAGCCGGGGATGAGCATCCAGCAGCGGCCGATCGAGACCCCCACCGACCACGCCCAGTGGCTGCACGAGGTGCTGATCGAGTTGCCGGAGCCGGCCATCCACCTGGTCGGGCTCTCGATCGGCGGTTGGACCGCGATGAACCTGGCGGTGCACCGACCGGAGAAGGTCGCCAGTGTCACCCTGCTCGACCCGGTCCTGGTCTTCGCCGACCTGTCCTGGCAGGCGATCCTCCGGTCGATCCCGGCCAGTGTCCGCTGGTTTCCCAGGTCCTGGCGGGACGACTTCGCCAGCTGGACCGCCAACGGCGCCCCGGTCGAGGACGTACCGGTGGCCCGGATGATCGAGGCCGGCATGCAGACGTACGCACTGAAGCTCTCCGCACCGCACCGGGTCACGCCTGAGGATCTGTCCGGGGTAGGGACACCGACGCTGGCGCTGCTCGCCGGCGAGTCCCGGATGCACGACACGGCCGAAGCGGCCGAGGTCGCCGAGCGGGCAGTACCCGAGGCGACGGTGATCGTCTACCCGGACGCCTCGCACGCAATCAACGGCGAGTACCCGGACCGGATCGCCGCCGACATTGCAACCTTCCTCGCAGCGTCCGGCCCTTAGCCGCCCAGGCTCGGCCCTGGAGCCACCCGCACGAAGGATTCGCGCTCACCACCAGCAAAAACGTTGATCAGATAAGTAGTGAATTCGGAAGCATTCTCACGATAGCCGCCAAGCAGCGGACGACTCTGGAAAGACACCGAAACGACCGGCTTGGATAGCCCAGTCGGAGGAGTCAGCGCTGGTCACGACATGATCATTTCTGCTGCCGTACCGCACATCAACTCAGATCGTTTCATCTGGCGTGTCAGGTAGGTTACGACGGGTAGCGCAGATGGGTGGATGCATCTAAGATGAGCCATGCCCAACCAGACGATGATCAACTCTGGGAGGTCACAATGACTGCCGCCAACCTTCCCGGGCCAACTGTCACCGAACTCAATGCCTCCGAGTGGAAGCAAGCAGTCCAGGAGGCATTGGATAAACTGCATATCACATACCAGCAACTCGCCGAGATGGCGAGGGCACGGCAGTTCGATTCACTGGAAGCACAAAAGCTGTGGATCTCCATTGGCGAATTCGACAAATAAGGCGCTCATCGAGCAGTCCCGACAGTTTGCCGAGAACCTGCGGATACTTCTCAACAACACAGTCTGCGACTCAGCGACGATCGCAGCCAGGATCGCACCCGATCAACACCATGCGATCGTCGGCACCCAACTAACCGGCATCACCGCCCAACCGGTCAGGATGAGGTCGGCCGCAGCGTCCCCCATCTGGCTCGACGTTATGTGCCGACTCAATCTCGACGAGGACGAGGGCACGTTTCTGACCGGTAAACATTCACCTCTTGTGAGGGCGCGGGGTCAGCCCTGGAGGATGTGGGCGGTCTGCGGCATCCAGGGGTTCCCTGTGACGGCGTCGCGGAGTGCGGTCATGGCGTTGACGCCGTGTTTGACCGCAGTGGATAGGTAGCTGCGGATGGTCAGCCGGTCGCGGGTGGCTTTCTCGCTGGTGAGCCGGCCGGAGATCTTCTGCTGGGTCTTGTTCGGCCGTAGGTCACGCTCGGCGAGGTTGTTCGTCGGCGGAATGGTGGTGTCGTAGCAGAACCGCAGGACGTCGTCGTGGCGGTGGTGGAGATCCTCGAGTAGGTTGCGGCCGGGCGGCTGCCTGTCGCGGGGGCCGCCGACGCGGGGGACGTCCTTACGGCCGACGATCACGCCGTCGCGGAACTCGCGGACCAGCGGGTCACGCACGGCGGGGTCGATCTCGGCCTGTCCGGCGGCGCGGGCGAGGTTCGCGGCGTGGATCAGGCCGCGTAGCGCCCGCTGGCACTGGACCGGCCAGACGTGGTCGGGGTAGGTCTCGGCCGCGTCTTCGAGATCGCGGAGCAGATGTGCGCGGCACAGTTGGTGCCGCACCCCGTCGGCGAAGTTGCCGGCCTGGTCGTAGACGGTGTACCGGTCGTGCACGGCGACCCCGGTGAACGCCGGCCCGATCCCGATGGTGCGGAACTGTTCGCCGCTGCGACGCTCAGCCAGCGCGTACAGGGTGTACCGGCCGGTCGACGCGGACCATACGTACCCGTTGCGGCCCGCGGCACCCGCCCGGATCGTGGTCTCGTCGAAATGGACCACCTCGGCCAGGGTGATCAACGCCTTGATCATCGTGACGATGTCGGTCACCGCCGCCGCGACGGCGGCGAGGACCTTGTGGACGAACCCGGCCGACACGCGGGTGCCGGCCAGATCGGCGATCAGCCGCACGCACCGCTCGACCGGCACGTGCTGCACGATCAGCAGGTACACGGCGAGAGCGCGCAGGTTCGCCCCGTACACCCGGGTGTTACCCACCCCCGCCTGCTTCGGCGGGGCGGCGACGTGCTTCCGGCCGCAGCCGCACCGGACCCGGTACTGCCGGTACTCCACCGTCGACGCGGTGACCAGCGGCACGTCGGTGACCTGACTGGCCGACACCACCCCCTCGTCGACAGCCCCCGCCAGGTCCGTCCCGCACTCGCACGGCCCGCACGGACGCTGGTCAACCACCCGGACGTCGGCCTCGTCCAACCAGGGCAGATACGATCCCGGCGCACCGGGCTGTTTACCTCGCCCCGGCTTCTTCCCGCCCGAGCGCCCACCGCCGGCGGGCTTGCTCCTACCCGACCGGCCAGGCAGATCATCGGTCGAGGGCGGCATCGAGGAGTTTCGGCTGTTCCGCGAGATCAACCGCTTGATCTGCTCCAACTCCGCACGTAGCCGTTCCACCTCGGCCGTCTGATCCGCCAACTGAGCGGCCTGATCACGGACCACCGCGATCAGCTCGTCCCGCGACAGCGCCTCCGGATCAACCACCCGGGCACAAGATCACGATCGGTCCGAGACGGCAACCACCCCCAGCTCGGCCCGGCGAGTCACGCTACCCAACAGCAAACCCGCCAGCAAGACGTGAATGTTTACGTTTCTGACCGTCCAGGCCTCGGTATGCAGCCTGCTGGTAGGCGACGAGAAAATCGAGTTGTTACACTACGACTACGAACGAAACAAGGCCCGTTACACGGAAGCACATATCCAGGTCAACGCACGCCACGAGGCATTCGAACGCCACCTTGCCGAGACCCGAAAAAAGGGGATAAACGGGCTGAACAAAATCCACCTCCCAGTTGGTGGACGCCGATTCCGCCCCGCCCTGGAAGACCTTCTTGAGTGTCTTATCGTCGAAGATCTCGTGGCACCGAAGAATGACTGGGAGACTACCCTCAACCAGAGCCGGGACCGGTACCGTCGCAAACAAGCAGCCGCCGTGGTCCGGCGCGATCCCACATGCGCTGTTGAGGAACTCGAACGACTTGGCTACCAGGTCAGCCCACCGGGCGACGCCAACCGTCGGACGCTGCTGGACCGGCTGGTGCGGCCACGACAGCGCGGCGATGTTCCCGATGGAGAGCGTCAGAAGCCCCGAAATTCCCGCCGCAGACGCTGAATGCGTTCCGGTAGCGTCCAGGAAGGTACGCCACACAATCGCCAGGGCGATGCCGTCTGCTACGAGATCGCGGTCGGCGTCGCGGCGGTGGTCGACATGGCCGTCGCCGCCGCCAGCACCACGGCGGCGTGACAGCCGCCGGGACATGGTCAGCGGCGGTCGAGGTCGGCGCGGGTCAGCAGCGACTGCAGCCGGATGCCCTCGGCCGGCGACCGCCGCGCCTTCGGCCAGCCAAGCGGCGCCGTACTCCTTCGCCGTCTTACGCACGATGGCACCTGGCAGTCCGATGTGGCGACCCACCGCGATGCCACCCATCTCCGGGCCGGCGAGTTCCTCGATCTCCGGCGGCACCAGCGCGGCCTTACCGACGGTAAGTGTGTAGACAATCGGGCACACTCGGGAAGTGCTGGTTGAGACGTTGTCGGTTCGCGAAACCCGTGAGCAACTACCCGGCGAGATGACTGCCGAGCGTACCCGGTCGTTTATGCAGGCAGCAGCCTCGGTAAGGGCTGAAGGGTTGACGGCGAGCGCCCACGTCGAGACTGTCATGGAGCGGTGGACTGGCGGCGAGATCAGCACTGAGCAGATGCGTAATCTCGTCCGGCGGCTCTATGGCGCGGCGTGACCGTCGATTCATACCTCGGCGTACCGGACCTCGCCGGCGACCACGGTGGCCAGGACCGTGCCGGCGAGCAGCGCGTCAGGGTCCGGGGTGAGTGGGTCGACGTCGAGCAGGGTCAGGTCCGCCGGCTCGCCGACCCGCAGCACCCCGGCGCCCCAGCCGGCCCGCCGGTTGCCGGCCACCTCGGCAGCGCCGGTGGTGAACAGCGCCAGCGCCTCAGGCGCGGTGATCGCCTGGTCCGGCCCGAGCGGCTCGTCGCGGCCCCGGACCCGACGGGTACGGGCCTGCCAGATGCCGTGCAGCACCGACATCGGCGGCCCCGGCCCGTCCGAGCCGCCACCGACCGTCACCCCGGCGTCCAACCAGGACCGAAGCGGGTTCGCGGCGGCCGCGGCCGGCTCGCCGAGTCGGTCAATCAGGTTGAGCCCGAACGCCCACTGCAGCGCCGGATGCGCCGACACCGGCACGCCGAGCCGCCGGGCGGTGGCCATCGCCGCCGGCCCAGGGCCGAGGTAGGCGTGGATCAGGTGGAAGCCCAGTCCGGCGATCGGCTTGCCGGCCGCGACCTCGGCGAAGACCGACAGGGTGAGGTCGATCGCGGCGTCGCCGACGGCATGCACGCCGACGCCCCGCCCGTGCGCCGCCGCTGCCGCGCAGTGCGCCCGCACCGTGTCGGTACGCAGGCTCTGGTTGCCGTGGTAGCCGTCGGTGCCCGGCCAGGGTGACGACAGCAGCGCGGTGCCGAGCGAGCCGCCGCCGTCGAGGAACAGCTTCGTCGGCCCGGCGCGCAGCAGACCCGGCGCGGCCCGGTCAAGATCACAACCATCGAGGGTACGGCGAAGCTGCGCGTCGTCGACGTCGTCGCCGCCCAACGGCATCGCCACGGTACGCAGCCGCAGCGCACCGGCCCGGCCGGCCGCCGCGTACGCGGCCAGTTCGGCGGCCGGCACCGCCGGGTCGACGGCGGTGGTGATGCCATGGGCGAGCAGCGCCGCCTGCCCGGCGGTGATCCAGTCGATCCTCGTCTGCTGGTCCGGCTCCGGGACCACCGCACGGACCAGGGCGACCGCCGGATGTTCGACGAGCAGCCCGGTCGGGGTGCCGTCGGCGTACCGGTCGATCCGCCCGCCGGGCGGGTCCGGGGTGCCGGCGGAGATCCCGGCCAGCCGCAGCGCGGTCAGATTGGCGATGCCGTCGTGGCCCTTACGGTCCAGCAGCACCGGCCGGCCAGGAGCGGCGGCCTCCAGCTCGGCGGCGCTAGGTAGCCGGCGTTCGGCCAGGTCACCGGGGTCGAAGCCGGCGTCGGCCTCGATCCACCGGCGGGTGGGATGCCGGCGGGCGTACCCGCTGAGCCGGTCGCAGATGTCGCGGACGCTGACCGCGTCGTCCAGCCCGACCCGGGCGGCGGCCCGGCCGGCCCAGATCAGATGGACATGGCTGTCGACGAAGCCGGGCAGCACCACCGCGCCGGGCGGGGCGAGCTCCGGCGTACCGGTGGGGACGGCGGCGCGGGCGGCGCGCAGGTCGCCGACGGCGGCTATCCGCCCGGCGCGCACGGCGACCGCTTCGGCCCGCGGGCCGGCCGGGTCCATCGTCTGTACGTCGCCGACAACGAGCAGATCACCGCCGGTCACCGGGTCACCTGCCGGAAGGCGAGGGCCTCGTGCATGGTCCGGGCCGCCCGCGCCCCGGCGTGCACCGCGTCGTGCAGCCGTCCCGGGCGCAGCGCGTCGCCGCAGCGCAGCACCGGCCGACCGGCGGCCACCTCGGCGGCGGCCTCGTACAGGTCGTGGTGAGGTTCGCGACCGACCGCCGCGACGATCAGCCCGGCCCGCAGTACCGTTCCGTCCACCTGCACCTCCTGGTCGTTGGTGACCCTGGCCCGGTGGCCGAGCACGGTCCGCGCCCCGACCGAGGCGAGCAGGTCGGTCCAGGTCGGTGGGTCGTCGGGGGGTTCGTCGTCGAGCACCTGGGTGGTGTCGCCGAGTAGCGTGACGTCGGCACCGCGCCGGGCCAGCGCGGCGGCAGTGCTGGTGCCGGTCCGGCCGGCGCCGATCACCAGCACCGGACCGTCGGCGGGCAGCGGCACCAGCCCGCGCAGCACGTCGAGGGCGGGCACCGCGCCGGACAGCGACCGCGCCACGCCGCCGGTGGCGACCAGCAGCCCGGCCCACTCTCCACCGAGGTCCGCCGGGTGCAGCGGGGCGTCGACCACCTCGACGGCGCTGGCCGCGAGCCGGTCGGTCAACCAGCGCAGGTACGGGGCGAAGCTGTCGTGCACCCCGCTGTCCACCGCGTCCCGCAGGGCACCGCCGGGCCGGCCACCGGTGTACAGCCGGACCCGGTGTCCGTGCTCGGTGAGCCGGTGTGCGGCTTCCAGACCGGCCGGACCGGCCCCGGCGACGAGCACTGGGGCGTCCGACGGCACCAGGTGAGGCGACCGGTTGGCCGGTCGCACCGGGCCGGACGACGCTGAGGCCGGCGGCAGGCTCAGCGATGGGTTGACGGTGCAGGCGACCGGCCGGCCGATCAGGGCGGCGCGGGCGTGGCAGCCGTCGTTGCCGCGTACGCAGGGGCGGATCCGCTTGGCGGCACCGGCGAGCGCCTTCTCCGCCCAGTCCGGGTCGGCGAGGAAGGCCCGGCCGAGCGCGACCAGGTCGGCGGTGCCGTCGCGCAGCAGCCCGGCCGCCTGTGCCGGTTCGGTGATCCCGCCGCAGGCGATGGTGGGCAGCCCGGCGGCCCGCAGGGTCCGGGCCGATCGCCAGGCGGCCCCGGGTGGCACGGCGGCCGGCGGCACCTGGCGTACCCGCGTGGCGTGGTTGCCGGACGACACGTGTACCGCGTCGACCTGGCCGGTGGCGGCCAGGGCCGAGACCAGCCCGGTGGTCTCGGCCAGATCCTGCCCACCAGGTTCGTGGTCGCGGTCGGACAGCCGTACGGTGAGCGCCACCTCGGCCGGCAGCGCGGCCCGGCAGCGGGCGACGACCTCCAGCAGGACACGACGTCGCCGGGCCGGATCGCCGCCGTAGTCGTCGTCGCGCCGGTTGGTGTGTGGGGAGAGGAACCCGGCGAGCAGGTAGCCGTTGGACGCCTGGATCTCTACCACCTGGAAGCCGGCCTGGGCCGCGCGGCCTGCCGCCCGGCCGAAGCCGTCGACGACCGCGGCGATCTCGTCGACGGTGATGGCGCGGGGCCGCAGCCCGAGTCGGCGTTCGATGGCGGGCCAGGGCACCGCCGACGCGGCGAGCGCCTCCCCCGGCAGGGTGCGTTGTCGTCCGGCGTGGGCGATCTGCAGCCCGGCGACGCGACCGTCGGCCCGGATCCGCTCGGCGACCGGGGCCAACGCGGCGGCGTGGTCGTCGCTGGCGATGCTGAGATGGCCGGGGAAGCCGAGGGCGGCGCCGTCATCGATCGCGGTGAACTCGACGATGGTCAACGCGCTCCCCCGGCCGACCCGCGCATAGTGGTCCCGGTGCCACGGCCGGGCGTACCCGCCCGTGTCGGCCGCACCGGTCGAGGTGGGTGCCTTGACGATCCGGGACCGCAGCGTGACCGGCCCGAGCCGGTACGGGTCGGCGAGCAGCGTGGCCGCTTCGGCGGAGTCCATCAACGGCCCCGCAGCACCCGGGCGGCGCCGTCGGCGCGGGGGTCGCTGGCCGCGTCGAGGCCGGCCGGGGTGAGCCGGGACAGTTGGACGTGCCCGGCGTCGTCGTGACGCCGCGGCAGCTGCACCACCCGCAGGCCGAGGTCGGTGGCGGCGGCCCGCAGCGCGTCGGTGGCCGGGGTGTCGGGTTCGAGTAGCAGGCTGGGCCGGTCCTGGCCGACGTCGCGGGCGCCGATCACCCAGCGGGGGCGGGCCAGCAGGTTGGCCGGGTCGGCGGTGGTCAGCGCGTCGGCGGCGACCTGGGCCAGGATCCACGGCTGGGCCCGGCCGCCCTGGCAGCCGAGCGCGACGACCCGGTCCGGGCCGGTGGCTATCGCCGGGCAGAGGGTGTGCGGTGGGCGGGCACCGGGGCGCAGCCGGCCGGGGTGGGTCGGGTCGAGGCTGAACACCGATCCCCGGTTGTGCAGCACCAGGCCGGTGCCGGGTTCGCAGATGCCGGCACCGAAGGTCTGGAAGACGCTCTGGATCAGGGTGACGGCGGTGCCGTCGTTGCCGACGGCGGTGACCGCGACGGTGTCGCCGGCCGGTTTCGGGCCGGCCGGCGGCGCCGGCCCGGTCGGTGGGTCGGTGCGAAGCAGCAGCCCGTCGAGGTCGACCGGGCCGACCCGGGGGTCACCGAGGAGGGTGTCGCGGCGCTGTTCGGCGGTCCGGGCGGTGGCCAACGCGGCGTTGGCGTTGGCGTTGGCGTTGGCGTTGGCGGCGAGCATGGCCAGCAGGGTGGCGCCCTGGCTGGGTGGCGGCGCGACGGACCAGGTCACCTGGGAGCCGGCGGCGGCGTACCGCAGTGGATCGGTCAGCTCGGCGGCGTGCCCGGCGAGGTCGGCGGTGGTCAGCGGGCTGCCCAGCGCGGCCAGTCCGGCGGCCAGCGCCTCGGCGAGTTCGCCCTGGTAGTAGTCGCGCCAGTCGGCGCCGATGGTGCCGAGGGTGCGGGCCAGCGCCGGCTGGCGCAGCACCGCTCCGGGCGGCAGCGGCGTACCGTCGCCGTCGCCGTCGAGCAGCAACGCGGCCAGGCCGGGATCGGCGCGTACCACGTCGAGCCGGCGCAGGATCGCCGCAGCCAGGCCGGGGCTGACCGGTACGCCGCCGGCGGCCAACTCGACGGCGGGTGCCAGCACCCGGGCCAGCGGCAGCCGGCCGCCGAGTCCGGCGAGCGCGGCCCAGCCGGCGACGACACCGGGCACGGTGACGGTCAGCGGTCCGCCGGGCGGCATCCGGTCGGCGGCTGCGCGCAGCGCCGCGACGTCCACGCCGCCGGCGGCGGCGCCGACCGACAACACCGCGCGTACCTCGTCGTCGGGGGTGCGGACCAGAGCGATCAGATCACCGCCGGCCGAGCACTGGTGCGGGTAGGCGACGGTGAGCGCGGCGGCGGCGGCGAGGGCGGCGTCAACGACGCCACCGCCGGCCGCTACCACGTCGGCGGCGGCGTCCAACGCGGCCGGATGTGGTGCGGCGAGCGCGATCTCGATCGACATGCGGATCAGTCTCGCCGGGTCAGTCGCGCTGGACCAGGATGGTACGGGCGAACGCCCCGTCTGCGCCGACCAGTTTCGTCGGCAGGCAGACCAGTTCGTACTCTCCCGGCGGCACGGCGTCCAGGTCGGCGTTCTCCAGGATGATCACGCCGGAGCCGAGCAGGGCGTGGTGGGCGTCCCAGGTGTCGGTGCGCCGGTGGCTCTCGATGGTCAGGTAGTCGATGCCGATCAGCGCGACCCGCTGGTCGATCAGCCAGCGGGCGGCCTCCGGGGAGAGTCCGACCCAGGATTCGGCGCGTTCGGTCTCACGCAGCGGGCCGGCCGAGTTGCTGGTCTTCAGCAGCACCCGGGTGGCACCGGCGACGCCGGCAGCGACCAGGTCAGCGACGGTCACGTCCCCGTCGACGGCGGTCAGGTCGGCGACCACGGCCGGGCCGACCAAGGTCTCCAGGGCGACCTCATCGATCGGGGTGGCACCGTCGACAAAGTGCGCCGGTGCGTCGACATGGGTGCCAGTGTGTGCGCCGAGCCGCCACCGGGTGACGTTGGAGGCGTCGCCGTTGGCCAGCGACTCGACGATCTCCACCTCAGGTTTGCGGCCCCAGTGCAGCATCTTCGGATGGATCGGCAGGGTGATGTCGTAGATCTTCACGCGGGTCCTCCGGGCGGGGCGTGGCGGGACGGTCAGGGCCGGTGAGTGGGGTCAGGCCAGGGTTCGCGCACGGCGGCGGCGACGGCCCGGGAGGTGGTGGCCACACAGCGGTCGTACTCGGCCCGGCCGTGCTCGGCGGTGGCGTCGGCGACGTCGCGACCCCACACGCCGGTGTCGCTGACCTGGTCCATTCGGTAGTCCCAGAACGAGTCGACGTCGCGGTGCGAGGTGGCCTTGTCCATCCGGACCAGGTCCGGATACAGGTGCAGCATCACCGAGGTCTCGAAGTAGTTGGCGTGCATCAGCCCGCGCCCGTGGTAGACGTGGCCATCGACCTCCGGTCCGGGGTACATGGTCACGTAGGCCAACGCCCGTACCCGTGAGTCGCGGTGGCGGACCCGTAGCTTCTCGGCGGAGACGTCGAGCGAGCCGTTGTTCCAGATATGCCCGTTGAGGAGGATGAATTGCCGTACGCCGCTGGCGTGCAGCGAGTCGATGACGTCCTCGACGACGGCGATCAGGGTCTCCGGGCGCAGCGCGATGGTGCCGGCAAAGTCGCCGTGTGAGGCGGAGACGCCGAACCCGATGGGGGGCACCACCGGCACGCCGGTGAGCGCGGAGACGTCGCGGGCGACCGCGTCGCAGATCAGCGTGTCGACAGCGAGCGGCAGGTGCGGGCCGTGCTGTTCGGTGGCACCGACCGGGATGATCACCGAGTCGACAGCGGTTGCCGTCTGCCCGGCCTCCGGCCAGGTCAGGTCGGCCCAGGCGACCGGGGTGCCGGGGCCGCCGAGCTCGGCGGCGAGCGCCGCCCGGTCAAGGTCGGTGCGGGACGGTTCAGACACGGTGTTCCTCTCTCGGTACGTGGACGGAGTCGGGCACGGCGCGGTACGTGTACGGGGCCGGGTCACCAGGCCCGGCGGGTCTTCTCCGGTAGCAGGTCGATGGCCTCCGTCGCGGTGACGGCGCCGTCGACGGTGGTGATCCAGACCCGGGCCTGCGGGCTGTAGTCGCTGATCAGCTCGCGGCACACCCCGCACGGGGCGATGACCCGGAACCGGCCGGCCGGCTTGATCTGCACCGAGACAACGCTGTCGACGGTGAGCGGCGTCCCGGCGGGCAACGCGGCGCGGGCCACGCCGAGGGCGACACCTTCGGCACAGATCGAGCTGCGCCGGCAGGACCCTTCCAGGTGCACGCCGGTGTGGATGGTGCCGTCCGGGGTGCGCAGCGCGGTGGCGACCTCGTGCCGGCCGGTGACCCAGACCTTCGCCAGCAGCCGCTGGGCGACGTCGAGCAGCTCGACCTCGCCCGGGGTCATCCCGTCCGGTGCCGGCACCGGCGCGACATCCTCGGCGGTCATGCGGCGATCCCGAGCAGCCTGGCCATGTTGCCGCCCTCGACGAGCGCCCGGTCCGCGGCCTCCGGGATCGCCTTGGCAATCTTCATCCGTTCCAGGTCGAAGTCGGAGCCGGGCCACTCGCTGCCCAGCAGGATCTGCCCCGGACCGAGCCGGGCGTACGCCCGCTTGACGTCACTGATCAGGGTGGCTGAGGTCTCCAGGTAGATGTGCGGGTTCCGTTCGGCGACGATGATCGCCTCGGGAACGTTCCAGACCGCTCCCATGTGGGCGATGATCGTCGGCACCTGCGGGTGGCCCTTGGCGATCTCCTCGATCGCCAGCGGCGCGCAGAACGCGTCGTCGAGGGCGTTGATCAGCACCATCAGGCCGTGTTCGGCGCAGGCGGCGAAGACCGGGTCGAGCAGTCCGTGGTCGGCGACGTGGTAGCCGTGCAGGCTGGGGTGCAGTTTGAGCCCTTTGAGGCCGGCGTCGGCGATCCGGGCGATCTCGTCGAGCGCGTCGTCGTCGGCCGGGCGGACCTGCCCGAAGCCGAACAGCCGGTCCGGGTGGGCCTTGGCCAGGCCGATGATGAAGTCGTTCTCGATCCGCTGGGCCAGGGAGCAGACCATAGCCATGTCGACCCCGGCGGCGTCCATCCGGTCCAGGATCCGCCGCGGGTCGAACGGCGTGTACGGCGGCGGCGCCTGCCCCGGCCGGGCGCCGGTGAGGTAGTCGGATCGGCCCCGCACGTCCTGGGTGGTGTTGTACGCGTCGATGATCACTGTGCTGTGCCTCCGGTGGTGACGGTCGACGGTGCCGGGATGTCCTGCGGCACCAGGGGAAGATGGCAGCGGACCGTGCGGCCCGGTTGGATCGATCGCAGTGCCGGCGCCTCGGTGCGGCAGCGTTCGACGGCGTACCGGCACCGGGTGTGGAACAGGCATCCGGCCGGTGGGTGGGCGGGGTCGGGCAACTCGCCGGCGAGCACGATCCGTTCCCGGTCGGACTCCCGGTCCAGGGTGGGTACGGCGGAGAGCAGTGCCTCGCTGTAGGGGTGTGCCGGCACGTCGAAGAAGGTGTCCCGGTCGGCGACCTCGATGATCTGGCCGAGGTACATGACGGCGATCCGGTCGGCGATGTGCCGCACCACGCCCAGGTCGTGCGAGATGAACAACATGGTCAGGCCGCGCTCCCGGGTCAGGTCGGCGAGCAGGTTCACCACCTGGGCCTGGATGGAGACGTCGAGGGCGGAGACCGGCTCGTCGGCGACGATGAACCGGGGTGACGGGGCGAGCGCCCGGGCGATGCCGATGCGTTGCCGCTGGCCGCCGGAGAACTCGTGCGGCCGGCGTCGGCCGGCGTCGCGGCCGAGCCCGACGAGGTCGAGCAGTTCGTCGACGGCCCGGCCGGCGTCGGCCCGGCTGACCCCCCGACCGCGCAGCAGCGGCTCGGCGACGCTGTCGGCGATCCGCCGCCGCGGGTTGAGTGAGCTGAACGGGTCCTGGAAGACCATCTGCAGGTCGGCGCGGATCTGTCGGAAGACGGTGCCGCGCAGTCCGGTGATCTCCCGGCCGAGCAGTCGGATGCTGCCGGCGGTGGGTTCGGTGATCCGCAGGATGGCCCGACCGAGGGTGGACTTGCCGCAGCCGGACTCGCCGACCAGCCCGAGGGTCTCGCCCTCGCGGACCTCCAGGTCGACGTCGCGCACGGCGCGGACCGGATCACCGCCGCGCCCCGGGTACTCCACCCGCAGTCCGGTCAGCTCGATCAGTGGCACGCTGGTCACGGTCGACCTCCGACCGCTGCCGGAGTGCGGGCGGCGTGCCGGGCCGACGCGTCGAGCAGGCAGGCGTCAACGTGGCCGGGTTCGCCGTGCCGGTGAGTCAACTCGGGCGGCGCGCTGTCGCAGTCGCCGTGGGCGAACGCGCAGCGTGGGGCGAAGCCGCAGCCGGGTGGTCGGTCGACGCCGGTGAGCGGACTGCCGGGGATCGCCGGCAGCCGGTCGGCGACCGGCCCGTCGACCCGGGGCACCGAGTCGAGCAGCCCCATCGTGTACGGGTGCTGCGGTGAGTACAGCACCTGGTCGCGGGTGCCCTGCTCGACGATGCGGCCGCCGTACATGACGGCGACCCGGTCGGCGACCTCGGCGACCACGCCGAGGTCGTGGGTGATCAGGACGATGGAGGTGCCGTGTTCGGCCTGCAGCCGGTTGAGGGTGGCCAGCACCTGGGCCTGGATGGTGACGTCCAGGGCGGTGGTGGGCTCGTCGGCGATCAGCACGGTCGGGTCGTTCGCCAGCCCGATCGCGATCATGACGCGTTGCCGCATGCCGCCGGAGAGCTGGTGCGGGTAGGCGCGGGCGTTGCGCGCCGGGTTGGCGATCCCGACGTCGGCGAGTAGCTCCTCGGCCCGCTGCCAGGCCCGCGCCCGGCTGATCCGTTGATGGGTACGGATCATCTCGGCGACCTGCGCCCCGGCCCGTTGCAACGGGTTGAGTGCGGCGAGGGCGTCCTGGAACACCACCGAGATGTCCCTGCCCCGGACCCGGCGCAGGTCGGCCTCGCTGGCGGTGGCCAGGTTCCGGCCGGCGAAGTCCACCCGGCCGCTGATGTGCGTGCCGGGTGCCCGGTTGAGTCCGACCAGGCTCATCGCCAGGGCGGACTTGCCGGAGCCGGACTCGCCGACCAGGGCGAGGATCTCACCGGGGTGCAGGTCGAGGTCGACGCCGGCGACGGCGGGCAGCCGACCGGCGGGCACGTCGAACTCGACCCGCAGCCCGCGTACGGACAGCACCGGCGCCGGCGGGCCGGCGGGGGCCGGGCCGGTCGGGGCGGAGGTCACCGGGGCGCTCCGGTGACGCTGGCGACGGCCTGCTCGACCAGGTCGGCGACGTCGCGGGGCCGGACCCGGGGGGTGAAGTGACTGCCGCCGACCTCGGAGATGGTGGCACCGGCACGGGCGGCCATGTCCCGTTGGGTGTCCGGCCGCAGTGTCCTGTCCTCGGCCGCGACCAGATACCAGGACGGCTTGTCGCGCCAGGCGGGCACCCCGGTGGGCTGCGCGAAGATGGCGTCGGCGCTGGGGCGCGAGTCGGCGTCGAAGTTGTCCCGTTCGGCTTCCGGCACGTCCCAGCCGATCTCCGCCCAGTACTCGGGGCTGTGTTCCGAGGCCCATTCGCCGTTGGGGCCACGCCGCATGTGCCGGCTGACCTCGGCCGGCGGGTAGCGGCCGATGATGTCCTGCACCGACTCGTCCTCGTCGGGGGCGAACGCGCAGACGTAGACGAGCCCGACGACCCGGATGTCGCGCCCGACGTTGGTGATCACGACGCCGCCGTAGGAGTGCCCGACCAGCAGCACCGGCCCGGCGCAGTCAGCCAGCACGGCGGTGGTGTTGGCGACGTCCTCGACGAGCGAGTTCATCGGATTGGTGACCAGGTGGACCCGGTGCCCGGCGGCGCGCAGCAACGGTGCCACGCGGGCCCAGGTGCTCGGGGTGCCGCCGGCGCCGTGCACCAGCACGATATCCATGATGGACTCATCCTTTCCGTAGGCGCGGGTCCAGGACCAGGTAGAACAGGTCGACCGCTGCGTTGACCAGCACGAACAGCAGTGCGATCGCCAGCGCGGCGCCCTGGACCACCGGGTAGTCGCGTTGCAGCACCGAGCTGACCAGCAGGTTGCCGACGCCGGGATAGGAGAAGACGGTCTCGGTGATCACCGAACCGCCGAGCAGCGAGCCGAATTGCAGACCGAGCACGGTCACGATGGGCAGGCCGGCGTTGCGCAGCACGTGGCGGCGCAGGATGGTCCGCTCCCGCAGCCCTTTCATCCGGGCGGTCCGCACGAAGTCGTCGCTGAGTACCTCCAGCACCGAGGCCCGCACGATCCGGGTGATGAAGCCGGCCATCGCCAGCGCGAGGGTGGTGGCCGGCAGGATCAGGTACTGCAGCCACGGCCCGACCAGCTCCGGCCGGTCCTGCAGGATCGCGTCGAGCAGCACGAAGTTGGTGGTGGGCTGGTAGTCGAGCTGGCTGGGCAGCCGACCGATCACCGGCATCCAGCGCAGCCACACCCCGAAGATCACGATGCTCAGTACGCCGAGGGCGAACCAGGGCAGCGAGAAGCTGACCGTGGCGATGGACCGGGTGGTCGTGTCGACCCAGGTGTCCTTGCGCAGCGCGGCGATCACCCCGGTGACGACCCCGATCAGGACGGCGATCAGCATCGCCGCGACGGTCAGCTCGATCGTCGCCGGTAGTGCCCCGCCGAGCAGGTCCAGCACGCTGTTGCCGCCGTAGAAGGAGCGCCCGAGATCGAGGCCGAGCAGGTCGCCGAGGTAGCGCAGGTACTGCTCCCAGATCGGCCGGTCCAGACCGAGCGCTTCGTTGATCCGGGCCTCGTTGGCCGAGATCTGCTCGGCGCTGAGCCCTTGGGTACCGCTGGCCGCGAGGGTGGACGACGGCGAGCCGGGTAGCTGGCGGATGGCCAGGAACACCAGGGAGGCCAGGACGAACAGCACCACCGGCACGCTGGCCAGCCGGCGCATCGTGAGCATCGGCAGCGATCTGCCGCGCAGCAGCCGCATCATCGGCGGCTCCTCGGGTCCAGCGCGTCACGCAGGTCGTCGCCGACGAAGTTGCTGGCGACCACGAAGACCAGCGTCAACGCTGCGGGCAGCACCGCCATCCGGGGTGCCGAGTAGATGAACTCCTGGCCGGCCTGCACCATGTAGCCCCAGTCCGGGGTGGGCGGCTGGATGCCCAGGCCCAGGTAGGACAGGCCGGCGGCAAATCCGGCGGCCACCGACAGGGTCATCACGATCTGGGCGAGCAGCGGGCCGGCGATGTTCGGCAGGATCTCCTGGATCATGATCCGGGGCGACCGGGTGCCGCCGAGCCGGGCGGCGAGCACGTAGTCGCGGGCGGCCTCCCGGGCGGTCAACGCCCGGGCCAGCCGGGCCAGGCCGGGTGACAGCGCGACCCCGACCCCGACCACCAGACTGCGTACGCCGGGTCCGCTGGCCGCCACGACCAGGATGATCAATAGCATCGACGGGAAGGCCAGCCCGACGTCGGTGACCCGCATCAGGATCTGCTCACCCCAGCCGCCGAGGTAGCCGGCGAGCATGCCGACGGTGGTGCCGATGAGCGCGGCCAGGACGGTGGCGAGGAACGCGACCAGCAGCAGTGGTTGGGCGCCGTACACCAGCCGGGCCAGGAAGTCACGGCCGAGATCGTCGGTGCCGAGCGGGTGCCCGGCGGTACCGAACCCGGCGAGGGTGACGTTGCTCTGTCGCTCCGGGTCGGCGCCGATCATCAGCGGCCCGATTGTCGCCATCAGCACGAAACCGACGACCACCAGCCAGGAGACGGTGGCCAGCCAGGACCGGGCGATGGAGCGCCGCGCGAAGGCGGCTCTCCATCGCCCGACCGGCCGCGCCCCGGCGACCGTCACCGGTCCCCCGGCCGGGCCGTGCGGATCGGATCAGACACTGGCGTTCTCCATGAAGCAGCGGTGGTTGCCGAGCGCGGCGACGTTGGCGCCCTCGACGTTCGCCCCGGTCACCACCGGGTTCGCCGAGTAGCACAGCATCGACAGCACCATGTACTGCTCGGCGAACCGGCGCTGGATGTCGCTGTACGCGGCGGTGCGCTCGGGACCGTTGGGCAGGTTCTTCGCGGCGGCCAGGTCGTCAGCGAACGCCTCGGATCCGGGCAGCGTGTTGAATCCGGAGGTGAAGTCGCCGTACACCCCGGACGGCAGGCCCATCGCCCCGATCATGTTGTCCGGGTCCGGGATGTAGGAGTTGCGCTCCCAGATCATCACCTCGTGGAACTCGTCCTCCGGGTCGAGCAGCCGGCTGAAGTAGGTCGCCGGGTCGACCGAGTCAGTGACGACCGTCAGCCCGATGTCGGTGAGGTTCTGCGCGACGATCTGCGCCGCGCGCGGGTGCCAGGAGTCGCTGGCCGCCATCAACGCCACCTGCCGGCCGGTGGCGCCGGCCGCCTCGATCAGCCGCCGGGCCTCGTCCGGATCGAACCGACTCAGGTCAGCCAGGCTCGGGTCGTAGCCGTCCTGCGACGGCGGGATCGTGTAGCCGTCGGGCAGCGCGCCGATCCCGAAGAACGCCTGGGCGATGATCGCCTCGCGGTCGACTGCCAGGTTTATCGCCTGGCGCACCTCCAGCTCCGGGATCCGCCGGGCGTCGATCATCATCATCGCGTCGAAGCTGTACGGCGTCTCGTGGAAGGTCACCGCGTCGTCGGCCTTGAGCTGCTCGACCGCCGAGTACGGGGTGAACTGGGTGGCGGACAGGTCGCCGCTGAGCAGCGAGCTGACGATGGTCGAGGGGTCCTGGACCTGTTGCATCACCAGCCGGTCGACCTTGGGCCGGCCGGTGCGGTAGTCCTCGAATGCGGTCAGCACCACCTGCTGCCCGGCGGTGGCCGAGGAGAACTGGAACGGGCCGGTGCCGACCAGGTTCTTGCCGATGTCGGCGCCGTACTCGGCGAGTGCAGCGGAGGAGATGATCCGGCCGCCGATGTCGGAGAGCCGGTTGAGCACGGTGGCGTCAGGGCTGTTGAGCACCATCACCACGGTGTACTCGTCCGGAGCGTCCAGCGAGGCGACGTTGGCGCCGAGGCTGCGCAGCGGCCGGGAAGACCCCTCAGGCAGCGTCGGGTCGTCCTCGTTGAACTGCCGACCGAGGCTGGCCAGCACGTCCGCCGAGGTGAAGGTGGTGCCGTCGTGGAAGGTCACACCTTGACGCAGAGTGAAGGTGTAGGTCAGCCCGTCGTCGGAGATCTCCCAGCTCTCGGCGAGGTCAGCCTGCGGCTCGTTGGTCTCGAAAGAGATGAAGGTCAGTCCACGGCAGATGCAGTCGACCGCCATCCAGTCGCCCAGTGACGTGTAGAAAGCGGGGTCGTTGACGGCGCTGGTGGCGTCGATGCCGAGCGTGAGAGTGCCGCCGCTGCTCGTGCCGTCGTCGCCGTCTTCGCTGCCATCGGAGGCGACGCCGCAGGCGGCGAGGAGGTTGCTGGCGCCGAAGCCGAGACCGAGCAGACCGGTGCCGCGCAGCATCGCGCGACGGCTTATCAGATTCTGCGGGAGTTTGCGGGGATCGTCCGACATAGTGCGCTCCTCGGCGGGGTATGGGACGAAGATGGATTAAATTTCATTTGGATTGGATCCAAAACCATCATCTGCGGTACCCAATTCGGGTCCGTATCGCGATTGTGAACGTCTGGTGTCGGGATATCGAGAGTGGACAGGGGTCCCCGTGGCCGGCGCGCTGGCCGACGCACCGGCCGGGTCAGTCGGCCGGCACCACGTCATTTCCAGTGGAGCAGCAGGCACTGCCCGCACTGCGGGCGGCAGCCGGATCCGGCACGTCCATCGCCGGATTGCGGTCGAAGAAGCCGTCCGGTTCGAGGATCATGTGGATCGCGTCCACCGGCATCACCGGCCACTGCTCCGGGCGCGGGAAATGGTGGGTGCCGAGCACCGGCCACAGCACCAGCTCCGCACCGTCGATCGACCGGTCCTGGCGCTGCCAGACCTGCACACCGTCGTCGCCCGGCTCGGCATGGTTGGGATAGCGACCACCGAGGAACTGCTCCTGCGGATCGTACGGGGTGGCCCACAGGTGCTGGTGGATGAACGGTGCCCGACGGGCCATCACCGAGTCCGGCCGGGCGAACGGTCGAGTGGTGTTCGGCAGCAGCAGCCGGTAGGCCGTCGGCTCACCGTACCGGTTGGTCCGGGTGGTGCTCTCCACCCGCCAGCGGCGAGCCGACGCCGGGTCGGTGCGGCGCGCGGCCTGGGACTCACGCAGCAACGGGGTACGCACGTTGCGTACCGCGTTGCCGTACGGGTCGAGCGTCGGGTCGGTCTCGCCCTCGGCATGCTCCTCGACCAGCCGGTTGCGCGATCCGTCCACCGCCATGTCCAGGCGTAGCCCGAAGTAGTGCTGGTGGGTCGGGGTCTGCACGTTCGACGCGACGATCCGGCCGTAGCGCACCTCGTCGCCGTCGGCGATACCGGAGGCCGACAACATCCCGGTCAACTTGACCTCCAGCTCGATCCGGCCATCCTGATAGAGCGACCAGTAGAAGCCGTAGTCGTAGTTGGCCACGGTCTGAAAGTTGGAGATGACCAACCGCCGCGAGCGACGCACCTGGCTGACTCCGCGGCGCAGGTCGTTGTGCTTCCAGAGGATGCTGTGGTCCTCCTCGTGCATGCAGATCGCGTTCGGGATGGTCACCGGGTCCCCGTCGCCACCGAGATAGGCGGTGTCGAAGTAGTAGATGACGCCGAGGCAGTCGCAGCCGAGGGCGAGCGAGTTGGTCAGCGGCCCGGCCCCGTACTCGCCCCAGTCGAAGAAGTTCTTGCGGTACTGGGTGGAGTTGGGGTCGAGGTACGGCACGTACATCTCGTTGCAGGCGGCCCGCTTGACCACCGGCCGCCCCTGGAACTCCAGGTCGTACAGGACCAGGCCCTCGCGGTGGGTGAAGCCGACCCGCAACTGCCAGCCCTGCCAGCTGACTCGCCAGCCGTCGACGTCGAAACTCGGACCGTCGGGCTGCACGACATCCAACGGACGCAGGCCCGGCCGGGTCGGCCAGGCGTCGGCCTCCAGCGGGCCGGCCTCTTCGGAAATCGGCACCACGCCGTGGTCCTCGACCTCCAGGACCTCCATGGTCGCCATGTCGATGATTGGCACCACGCCCTGCACCGGGCGGACGTAGCCGTTGTCGCCCTCGTCGACACGGTGCCAGACGGTGCCCCAGGTCAGCCGCCGGTCGGCGTAGCGCTTCGGCTCGAAGCCGCCCATCGACTCGGCGTCGACCATCACCAGGGAGACGTCGTGGATGCCCCGCTTGGCGAGCACCTCGCGGAACAGTGGGCTCTGCCGGCAGGCCTGGGCGGCCGCGCGAGCCTCCTCGGAGGTGATGCCGGGCCGACGCGGGTCGAGTGGACGCCAGTCCAGGCAGCGGTCCGCAACGTCCTCGTCTCCAGCGTGGTCCGACGGCGCACCGTCGGCCCGGCTCCCGGCGGCCAGCGCGACGTCGATCTCCCAGGCAGTGCCGGCGGCGTGGTCCATGGCCACCAGTCCGAGTCGGACCTCCCCGGCCGCCGCCGCGCCGGCCACGACGGCGCGGGCGTGTGCCTCGTCCAGCGTGGCCCCCCAGAACCGGGTCCGCTCGCCGAGGCGACCGTCGGCACGCGCGACGGCGACGGCACGGGCGATCTCGGCCGGGCTGGGCGGATCGAGCGGATGACTGCGGTGGTTGCGCCCGTCCGGGCTGGGGTGGCACGCGCTCACGATTGCTCCTGTCGCCGTCGCGGGAGTCGTTCCGATGCGGTCCGGCTCGTCTGGGGTCGGTCTGTGTCGCGTCGTGGTGGCTGCGGCGGGCCGGTGCTTCCTAAGAACTCCCTGGCCAAGGTAGTCTCGGATACTACCTCAGGATCTTTGGATCCAAAACCGGGATCCAAAGCGAAATGTACGGGACCCGCAGGGTCGACGGCCGGCTTGCTATCGTGACATCCACATCGCACCACTGTGGAGAAGACCGCAGCCGGGCCGGCACCCGGCCGGCTGCGCCGCACACCGATCAGACAGGGGCACCGGGCATGCCAGTCAGCTCGACGGAAAACACCAGCAGTGCCCTCGTCGACGCCACCGCCGCGAAGATCCGCGCCAAGATCATGTCCGGCGAGATCCCGATCGGTGCCCAACTGCGCCAGGCCGAGCTGGCCAAGCTGCTCGGGGTCAGCCGCACCCCGGTCCGGGAGGCGCTGCGCCAACTGCAGACCGGTGGGCTGATCGAGGTGGTGCCGCACCGTGGCGCGGTGGTCCGGGTGCCGGCGCCGTGGGAGGTCCGGGAAGCCTACGAGGTCCGTGCGGAGCTGGAGGCGCTGGCCTGCGAACGGGCGGTCAGCCGGATCACCGACGACGTCCTGCACGAGCTGCGGGAGGCCAACTCGCTGCTGCGACGTACCGAGCAGGCCGCCCGGGGCAGCATCCCGCAGCGACGGGTCGAGGACGACCCGGGGGTCGCCCGCGCCCGGGTCGCCCTGGCCGGCTCCACCAACGCCGCCAACGACCGGTTCCACACCCTCATTCACCAGGTGGCCGGCAACGACTGGCTGGCCAGGGTGATCAAGGAGATCAACGAGGCATTCCCGCGTAACGTCTCGGCGCTGGTGTTGCAGGACAACCCTCGCCACCGCGACGACAACTTCCACGAGCACGAGCGGATCGTCGCCGCGCTCACCGCGGAGGACGGCGAACGCGCGCGGCGTGAGATGCAGGCCCATGTGATCAGCGCCGGTGAGCAGTTGGCTCGCTGGTACGAGCGGCGTTCGGCAACGGTGTTCCGGGGTTGACCCGGTCGCCGGCCCAGTCCCCGGGCGGCACCCCGTCGACCCCCATCGCCGCCGGAGCGAGAAACTCCAGGTCCGGCCGGGGCATCCCGGTCGCCAGGTCGGCCAACGCGGCACCGATCGCCGGGCCGAACTTGAACCCGTGCCCGGAGCAGGCCGCCGCGACCAGCGCCTGCGGATGCGCCGGCAACGCCCCGACCGCGAACCGGTTGCCCGGCGCCATGGTGTAGCGGCAGGCCAGTTCTGCGGTGACCGGGCCGTCGGCGGCCGGCAGGAAACGACGGGCGACGGAGAGCAACTCGGCCCGCTCGGTGGCGGTCACCGGACCGGGCGGCCGGCTCAGGTCGTCGACCGGACCATGGTCGAATCCCACCTTGACGGCGTCCGGACCGTGCGCCGGGATGCCGTAGAGCAGACCGACGCCGGGGACGTCGACCGAGAACGGGCCGAGCGCCGGCGGGGCCAGCAGCGCCGGGGTGGACGAGCCGATGTGGATGTTGACGATCCGCACGGTGGTCAACCGGCTGGCGAACTCCGGCACCAGGTCGGCGGTCCACGGTCCGGCACAGATGACCAGCCGGTCGGCGAGCAGGTCACCGGAGTCGGTATGTACCCGGACCCCGGCACCGTCCGGGTGCCAACCGGTCACCCGGCAGCCGTCGCGACGGTGCACCCCGGCGGCCCTACCGAGCCCGGTCAGCGCGTCCATCGCGGCGGCGGCGTCGATCACGCCGGCCGCCGGATCGTGTACGGCCACCATGTCGGCCCCGAGCACCAGGCCCGGCGCGATGCCGGCGGCCTGGTTGGCGTCGACCAGGACACAGTCCGGCCCGCGCAGGGTGCCGCTGGTCCGGGCCGGTCGGGCGTACAGGCCGCCGACAGTGCTGACCAACCGGCGACCGGCGGCCTGTTCCAGCTCGCGCCAACCGGTGTACGCGCGGTCCACCAGGTCGTCCCAGACCGGCGACGGATAGGCGCGACGGATCATCCGGGTCTGTCCGTGTGACGATCCTTCCGTGTGCCCGGCCGGCAGCCGGTCAAGCTGGATCACCCGGACACCGCGTGCGACGAGTGCCCAGGCCGCGCTGCGTCCGTGGACGCCGGCACCGATGACGATCACGTCGGCCCGGCGGTCTGCACCGGTCAGCAGCGCGGGAGCCGGGCCCGGCGCTGGCGGCACCGGCGGCACAGCGTCCGGCGTGGCAGTCGCCGTCGGTGGCGTCGGTACGCCGGTGGCCGCCGGGCGGGCCAGTCGGGCGAGCAGCGCGTCCACCTCGGTGTCGTCGTTGTAGACGTGCACGGAGGCTCGGACCACCGCAGGCAGGCCGCGCCGACCCAGGTCCCACTGGCCGTGGCTGGCCGGCACGGCGACCAGGTGCAGGCCGGCGGCGCGCAACGTGCGTACCGTGGTGGCCGGCTCCTCGCCGTCGCGGACGAAGGTGACGATGCCACCGCCGGCCGCCGGCGGGTCGACCACGGTCACTCCGGGCAGCTCGGCCAGCCCGGCCCGCAGCCGGGCGGCCAACTGGCTGACGTACGCCGAGATGGCGTCGACGCCGAGGGCAAGCGCCTCGGTCAGCGCGGCGCCCAGGCCGAGCCGCAACGCGTGCGACGCCTCCCAGGTCTCGTACCGTCGGGCACCGGGCAGCAGGTCGTACTCCTCGTCGCCGGTCCATCGGGCCCCGCGTACGTCCGGGGTCAACGGACGGGCGCGTTCACGCAGCGCCGGGTCGAGATAGAGCAGCCCGGTGCCGCGCGGTCCACGCAGGAACTTGCGGCCGGTGGCGACCAGGATGTCGGCGTGCATCGCGCCGACGTCGACGGGCAGTTGGCCGACCGACTGGGTGGCGTCGACCAGCAGCGGTACGCCGGCAGCGGCGACCCGGGCGCCGATCTGCGCGACCGGTTCGATCAGCGCCGACGAGGTCGGTACGTGGGCGACAGTGACCAGCGCGGCCGGCTGCCGCAGCGCCTGCTCCAACTGGTGCAGGTCGACGCCGCCCGAGTCGTCGGTGGGCAGCACCTCGACGCTGATGCCCCGGGCGCGGCGCAGCTCGAGCAGGTGCAGTGCCGAGCTGACGTAGCTGGACGCGGAGGCGAGGATCCGGTCGCCGGGGCCGAGCCGCAGCGCGTCGATCGCCCGGTGCCACGCCACGGTGGCACTCTCCACCAGGGCGATGTCCTCTCCTGTCGCGCCGAGCAGCCGGCCAGCCAGGTGGTAGACGTCGGCGGTCCGCTCGGCGGCGGCCTCGGCCGCCTCGTAGCCGCCGAGCCGCGACTCGAGCCGCAGGTGGTCGATGACCGTGTCGAGTACGGCGAGGCTGGGCAGTGCGGCGCCGGCGGCGTTGAGGTGGTGGGCCAGGGTCGCGCCGGGAGTGGCGGCCCTCAGCGCCGCAGGGTCCAGCGTCAGCGCGCCCGCCGGCACAGACGCCGGGCCCAGCGGCACGGGCGCCGGGTCGGCGGGCTCCGCGACCGCACCCGCCGGCCCGGTCTGGGATGCAGAGTCTCTCAAGATGGATCCCATCGGTGATCGAGGCGGTGCCCGGTCCGGTCGACGGCACCTCGCCGGACCGGGCACCGCCGGTCAGAGCGCGACGACGACGCCCTTGCGCTCGCAGTACGAATGCAGGGCTTCGTCGCCCAAATCCCGGCCCAGACCGGAGTCCCCGACCCCGCCGAAGGACAGCGCCGGGTCGAAGATGTTGTACGTGTTCACCCAGACCGTGCCGACCCGCAGCACGGCCGCCATCCGGTGTGCCCGGGACAGGTCCCGGGTCCACACCCCGGCGGCCAGCCCGTACGACGTGTCGTTGCCGATCGCGACCGCCTCGTCCTCATCGTCGAAGGCGATCACCCCGGTCACCGGCCCGAAGATCTCCTCCCGGGCGATGGCCATGTCATTGCGTACCCCGGTGAACAGGGTCGGCTCGACGAAGTAGCCGGGCCGGTCCGGCACCCCGCCGCCGACCGCGACCGTGGCCCCTTCCCGGATGCCGGTCTCGATGTACGACAGCACCTGCTGGCGCTGCTCCTCGGAGACCAGCGGGCCGACGGTCACCCCGCCGTCCAGTCCGTTGCCCAGCGGCACCCGGCGGGTCGCTGCGGCCAGCCGCTCGGTCATCTCGTCCAGGATCGACCGCTGCACCAGCAGCCGGCTGCCGGCGGTGCACATCTGCCCGGAGTGGCCGAACGACGCCCGCATCGCGGTCAGCACCGCGGCGTCCAGGTCGGCGTCGGCGAAGACAATGTTCGGGCTCTTCCCACCCAACTCCAGGGTGAGCCGTTTCGTCGTCGCCGCCGCGCCGGCCATCACCAACCGGCCCACCTCAGTGGAGCCGGTGAACGACACCTTCGCCACGCCCGGGTGGGCGACCAGCGCCGCGCCGACCTCGCCGTCGCCGGTGAGCACGTTGAACACCCCCGGCGGCACGCCGGCCTCGGCGGCCAGGGCGGCCACCCGCAACATGGTCAGCGGGGTCTGCTCGGCCGGCTTGACCACCACCGGGCAGCCGGCGGCCAGCGCCGGGGCGATCTTGAAACAGCCGGTCATGATCGGAAAGTTCCACGGCAGGATCAGCGCCGCCACACCGACCGGCTCCAGCACCGTGTAGACGTGGTGGCCGCCGCCGTCGATCGGCACGACGGTGCCGGTCAGCCTGCTGGTCGCCCCGGCGAAGTGCCGGAACGCCCGGGCCGCCGCGCCGGTGTCGGCCCGGGAACGTTCGATCGGCTTGCCGTTGTCCCGGGTCTCCAGCACCGCCAACTCCTCGAGGTGCGCCTCGATCAGGTCGGCGAGCCGGTGCAGCACCCGGGTGCGCTCCAGCGGAGCCAGACCGCTCCACCGCCGGTCGGCGTACGCCCGGGTGGCGGCGGCCACCGCCGCGTCCACGTCCTCGGCGGTGGCCTGGGCGACCCGGCTGATCACCGCGCCGGTGGACGGGTCACGCACCTCGATCAGCGCGCGCCCACCGGGGGCGATCCACCCGCCGTCGACGTGGAACGGCTCCAGGTCGGCCAGCGGGGCGACAGACGACGTCATCGGGCTACTCCCTCAGATCAGATCGAAGTACTCGCGCTGCTCCCAGTCGGAGACGTGCGCGAGGTAGCGGGCGAACTCGCGGCGCTTGAGCGTCGCGTACCAGGAGATCACCGGGGCGCCGAGCGCGGCGGTGAACGCCGGATCGGCCTCCAGCGCGGTCAGCGCCTCGGCCAGCGAGGCCGGCAGCCGGGGCGCGTCGGCGGCGTACGGATCCTGCACCGCCGGCGGCGGGGCGAGCCGCCGGTCGATCCCGTCCAGGCCACTGACCAGCTGCGACGCGATATACAGGTACGGATTGGCGGCCGGCTCGCCGCACCGGTTCTCCAGCCGTACGCCGGTGTCGGAGCCGGCACCGACGGCCCGGACCATAGCCCCCTTGTTGTCGACCCCCCAGGCCACCCGGTCCGGCGCGAGGGAAAACGGCAGGTAGCGCTTGTAGCCGTTGACCGTCGGGGTGGCGAAGGCGGCTGCCGCACCGGCGTGCTCCAGCAGACCGGCGAGGTAGTGCCCGGCGACCGGGGAGAGCGCCTCCCCCGGCGTGACCGGGTCGAACGCCGCCGTGCCGGTGGCCAGCTCGCGCAGCGACTGGTGCAGGTGCCACCCGGTGGAGGCGGTCTGGGCACCGGCCGGGCGGGACATGAACGTGGCGTGGTAGCCGTGCCGGCGGCAGAGCTGGCGGATCGCCGAGCGGGCCAGCAGCACCTGGTCGGCGGCGACCGCCGCGTCCCCGGCGGTCATGGTGATCTCGAACTGGCTCGGCCCGAACTCCAGCTCCAGGGAGCGCAGCGGCAGGTCGAGCCGGGTCAGCCCGTGGTGCAGCAGTTGGACGACCTCGTCGGCGCGGTCCAGCCCGTCCTCGTGCAGCAGTTGCGCGCCCCGGCTCAGCGGCCGGGCGCCGCTGGCCCGGCCGGGCGCACCCGGCCGGCCGACCTGGTCGTCGTCGAGCCCGCCGTCGGTGGGACCGTCGGTGGCGAAGACGTGGAACTCCAGCTCGGCGCCGACGGTCATCGCGTACCCGGCGGCGGCCAACCGGTCGAGCTGCGTGCGCAGCAGGCCACGGGTGCAGAACGGCACCGCGGCACCGTCGGGGAACCGCAGGTCGCACAGCAACCAGCCGGTCCGTGGCGCCCACGGCAGCACCCGGAACGTGGTCGGGTCGGGCACCAGCACGATGTCCCCGGCACCGGCGAACCCGCTCACCCCGACGCCGGTGTCGGCGGCGAAGACCGGGAAGACCGACGCGCCGGACGGGTCCTTGAGCAGCAGCGACGACGGCGCGGTCACGCCGGACCGCAGTGCCGTGGCGGCGGCTTCCCGGGTCAGCGTCTTGCCACGCAGCACGCCGTGCTGGTCGGCGAAAGAGAACCGGATCAGCTCGATACCGAGCTCGTCGACGACCCGGCGCAGCTGGCCGGCGGCGGCGTACTGGGTGTCGGTCCACAGCTGGTGACGGTCGATGAAGCCGCCCCGGTCGGCGGCGAGCATCGGCACCACGCGGCGGCCGTCCCCGCCGTCGGCGACGGGCCGTTCGTCGAGGCTACGCATCGCCGGCCGCCGACCGCGTCGGAGCGCCGACCGCCGACCGCGACGGGGTGCCGGCCCACGGGGAGCCGGCCCGCCGCTGCGCCTCACGTTCGCGCCAGGTCTGCTCCCAGCCGTCGGTCGGGGCCACGGTGTCGACGGCGAGCGGGCCGGTCAGCTCGGCGGCCGCAGCCTCGTCGGCCGGGCGGGCCGGGACCGGGTTGCCGGCCTCGAAGGCGTCAATGGCGCGCAGCAGCAGCCGGCGGTTCGCGGTCACCGCCCGGTCGGAGACACCGAGTCGCTCCACGGTGCGGTCCTGGATCGGGCCCATGCTCTCCACCGCCCACTGGTCGTGGACGTTGATGTCCAGCCCCATTCCGGTGTAGGTCAGGTCCCGCTGCTCGGCCGGGTCGAAGCCCCAGTTGTTGGCCCGGTTGCGCAGCGGCCGGTAGTCCGGCAGGGAGACCTCGTCGAGCCGCTGGGCGAGCAGGGTCTGCTTGTCGGTCGGCTCGGCGAAGTCGTAAAAGATCATGTACCAGTAGTGGTGGTAGTCGTCGATCGGCACGTGCCACTGGCAGAAAACCTTGTCGTTGCCGAACGGGACCACGAACGCGTTGGGGAAGACCAGGTTCGTGATGCGTACGTGGCGGATCTCGTCGGTGAGCTGGCGCAGCGCGTACACCCGCAGGCCGTGCTCGGCCTGCTCGACCTCGATGTCCGGCCGGTAGGCGTCGCCGACCAGCTTGGACAGCTTCTGCCCGGTGCCGGCGACCTCCTCGCTGAACTGCTGGCCGTAGACGTCGCGCGGATCCTCGTCGATGAACCGGTGCAGGAACGAGACGTGGCTGGGGTCGATGCCGCCCTCGACGCCCTGCAGCCAGTTGCACTCCCACAGCCCTTTGAAGGCGAAGGTGTACTCGTCGGGTGCCTGGAAGCAGTCGTAGTGCGGCATCGGCGGCGGGTCGCCCTCGCCGAGGTAGGCGAAGACGATGCCGTTGCGCTCGACGCACGGGTAGCTGGGGATGCGCACCTTGCTGGCGAAGGTGCTGTGCGGCGGCTCGGCCGGCTGCTCCAGGCAGCGCCCGTCCGGCCCGTACAGCCAACCGTGGTAGAGGCAGCGCAGCCCGCCGTCCTCGTGCCGGCCGTACGCCAGGTCGACGCCCCGGTGCGCGCAGAACCGCCCGACCAGCGACCAGCCGCCGTCGGCCTGCTTGAACAGCACCAGGTCCTCGCCGAGCAGCCGGACCGGTTTGACCGGCCGCTGCGGGTCCATCTCCGACACCAGCGCCGCCGGCTGCCAGTACGCGCGCATCAGCCGGCCGAGCGGTGTGCCCGGCCCGGAGCGGGTGATCCGCTCGTTCTCCTCGCGCCGCAGCATGGCACCCCTCTCAGCTAGGCATCCGATCCAGCATGCATTGGATCCAATCCTGGCATAGATGTGGGCGGCGCGATAGTTGCAGCATCCCGCTATCTGCGGAATCGCGGACGGTCACTCCAGCGTCACCGCCGGTCCGCTCGATCTGCTGGCGCTCGCCCGCACCACGAACCGGTCAGCGCCGACCCACGCCCGGACCAGCGCCGACACCAGCACGTCGGCCAGCCGCAACCGGCGGGCCAGGCGGAACAACCCGGACGACCGACCGGCGAACAGCGGCCACGTCAAAGCCCTGGAGTCGAGGCACATCCGGGTGGTGGCCCGGATCCCGTGACGGGCCGCCAGGACATGCTGGTCCGAGAACGGAAAAGGGAAGACGGTACGGCGACCGACCCCGGGCAACTCGACCCGCGTCCGACGCGGCCAGCACCGGCCGTGCGCACCGACGCGGTCGCGGCCTGCTCGACGATCCACCGCACCGAGTCACGACCGTGCGGGTCGCCGGTGCCGAGCATCAGCGCCAACACCACCCTCGTACCGGCGGCGATCAGCCGGTTCCGCGCCCGGCACCCGGACGTCTTCGGCCGATCCTGCTGGTGTCGCACCCGCTGCTGTCGCGCCCGCCGTCGGCGACGGGGTCGACCTGACGGACGAGGAGCTGCTGGTCGCCCTCCCCGCCGGGCACAGGCTGGCCGGCGTCGACCGGGTACGGCTGACCGACCTGGCCGGCGAGACGTGGATCGACTGCGCGTACCCGGGCTGTCTGGGGCCGCTGACCGCACTGGCCGACGCCCTCGGCGGCCCGCCCCGGATCGCCTTCCACTGCGTTGACTTCCTCCCCGCCCTGAAGGGACGGGGATTCCCTGGGTCGCCCCAGGGGGTTCCTGCTTCACCGACGACCGCCCCGTCCGAGAGGAGGACTCCCGGTGAGGTCTCACACCGCCTCCACAGGCAGTCACGGAGAGCCCCTCCGCGAGAATGTTCCGGGCCGCGTTCACGTCCCGGTCATGGGCCTGCCCGCACCGGCAGGTCCACGACCGGACCGCCAACGGCAGGTGTTCAGCCAGTACGCCACAGCCCGAGCACAGTCGGGTCGACGGGAACCAGCGGTCCACGACCACCAGATCCCGGCCGTACCAGTCCGCTCTGTACCCCAGCATGCTGCGGAACTGCCGCCAGCCCGCGTCCGAGACGGCGCGGGCCAGACTGTGACTGGCCATCATGTTGCGGACGGCCAGGTCCTCGATCACGATCGTCTGGGTTTCACGAACGAGCCGGGTGGTCAACTTGTGCAGGTGGTCGCGGCGGCGGTCGGCGATCCGGGCATGAACCCGGGCCACCGCCAGCCGGGCCTTGGCCCGGTTCGCCGAGCCTCTGGCCTTGCGTGCGAGGTTCCGCTGGGCCCGGGCCAGCCGCCGCCGGTCACGGCGTTCATGTCTCGGGTTGGGGATCTTCTCCCCGGTGGACAGGGTGAACAGGCTGTCGAGGCCGGCGTCGACCCCCACCACGGCGTGTGATGACTGGCACGGCAAGCAGGCTCTGGTTGCTGCCGGCACCGGCATCATGCTGGTGCCCGCGCTCGCCTGGGGCACGGCCCATCCAGGCCGTCACCGTCATGCTCGCCATGCTCCGCGAGCTGATCGCTGCGGCGCGGTGACGTCACCGCCCAGATCGCCGCCGAGCTGTCGCTCACCCGCATCGCCGAGGCGCTGCGGCTGGCCGAGTCCGGCACCGTCGCCGGCAAGGTCGTCCTGACCCCCTGACCGATTCCGGCGAACGCCTGTACCGCCGCTAGCCGCCGGGCCGAGGCACCCACCAGTCGCCGAGCACAATGTGCAGCACCATGGTCAGCAGACTGATCCCGAGGGCCGCGAGCAACCCGAACGCGAAGCCGAGCAGGCCGGTGTACCGACGCTGGTTGACGCCGACCACACCAGGCAACGCCGCCGCCCTGCCCGACCACGGAAGCTCCAGACCCAGCCACCACAGCAGACCGAGCCCGAACGGGGCCAGGAAGACCAGCCAGAACCAGTACCACCGGGTGCCCAGCGCCGGAGCCGGCCCACCGACCAGCACCACCAGGAAGGTCACCAGCAGCACGAAACCGATCTGGGTACCGACCCGCACGGCGGACTGCACGCCGCCGACCCGCTGTTCCAGGCCGGCGGCGCGCAGGTCCCGGGCCAGGGCGGCCGCGCCCGGTCCTGCGTAGCTGCCGCCGCCGTCGGCAGCAGCAGCGGTCACCGCGCCGAAGGTCGCGGTGTTGGTCCAGCGCACTCGGCCGTCGGCGGTACGCCACCCGAACAGCGGGCCGAGTTGACCCGACGACCGCAGCTCGGCGACGTCGAACCATCCGCGTCGACTCCGGTCCCAACTGTCACCCCACTGGTACGCCACCACCCGACCCGCTGCCACGTCCGCCCTTGCCTGGTCGTAGTCGTGCTGCCGGGGGGCCGTCCACCAGGCGGTCGCCGCCGCGACCAGCCACAGCAGGACGATCACCAGCCGCAGCACCGTCCACCATGCAACGGCAGGTACGACCGCCAGCCCGCGTGAACCGTCACTCATGGACGCATTGTCGCAACACCTGACCAGCCGCGGCCGACCTCGTCAACCACCGCGCGGGCGTACCGTCAGGTTGCCAAGACGGCGGAGACCAGTGCCGCTGCGCTGGGCGGCAACCCGATGCGCCTTCGATGACCCTGATGTCAGTTGGTCGGCACCGGTGACAGGTGGGCGCGTTCGCCCTGGGCGCCGAAGAGGGTGAGTGTCTCCGCCGGTTGGGCGTCGGCACTGCCGATCCAGTGCGGCGTACGGGTGTCGAACTCGGCGGCCTCACCCGGGTCGAGCTGGAACTCCTGGTCGCCGAGGACGAACCGGACCCGCCCGTTGAGCACGTAGAACCATTCGTACCCGTCGTGGGTCTGCTGTTTCATGGTGGGTGACCGGCCGGCCGGCGGGTAGACCACCTTGTATGCCTGGACGCCGCCGGCCCGCCGGGTCAGCGGCACGATGGTCAGCCCGGAGCGTCGGATCGGCCGCAGGTGGATCCGCGGGTCGCCGGTGGGTGGGGCGGCGACCAGGTCGTCGAGCGGTACGCCGTGGGCCCGCGCCAGCGGCAGCAGCTGCTCCAACGTCGGGCGGAGTTTGCCGTTCTCCAAGCGGGACAGCGTGCTCGTGGTCAGACCGGTCTCTTCGGCCAGGCCGGCCAGGGTGACGCCGCGTGCCCGGCGCAGGGCACGCAGCCGAGGGCCGACCCCGGCGAGGACGTCCGCTGCGGTGACGTTCATGGCACCCATGATGCGGATCGGCAACTCTTCTTGCAATTGCCGTGCAGTGGTCCGGATGCTGTCCCCGAAGGAGGCAACCGATGAATGGATGGCAGGGCCCGCAGCTGGGTGCCGATCCCGAGTCGTTCTGGGAGGGGCTGCACCGCAGCCTGACCGCCTCGGACCGACCGACCAACTCACAGCTCGTCGAGACCGCCGGGGCGCTGACGCCGGGCGCCGCCCTGGATCTGGGCTGTGGTGGCGGCGGCGACAGCATCTGGCTGGCCCGACAAGGCTGGCAGGTCACGGCCGTGGACATCTCCGCTACGGCCGTTGCCCGCGTCGTGGCAAAGGCCGACGAGCTCGGCCTCGGCGACCGGGTCACCGGTGAACGGCACGATCTGGCGGACAGCTTCCCGGCCGGGACGTTCGACCTGATCAACGCGCAGTACTTCCACACGCCGTTCGCGCTGGACCGGGGCCGGGTGCTGCGTACCGCCGCGTTGGCCCTGCGGCCCGGCGGCCGGCTGCTGGTCGTCGACCACGGATCCACCGCCCCCTGGTCGTGGAATCAGGACCCGGACGCCCACTTCCCCACCCCGGACGAGGTGGCCACCGGCCTCGATCTCGATCCGCGGCAGTGGCAGGTGCTGCGGGCGGACATGCCGCAGCGGCGGGCCACCGGGCCGGCCGGTCAGACCGCGATGGTCACCGACAACGTGCTGCTCATCCGGCGCGACGGAGAGATCGGCTGATGCCACCCGCACCGCGACCATCAGCAGGGCCACCGGCCGCCGGGGCGCGGCCATGCACGGGATCGATCGGGTTTGCCCGCTGTCGCGTCGGGCTGCTTACCGCCGCGAAACACGCCAGAAGCACGACGTCCCTACGTCCCGTCCATGGATCCGGCGTTGGATAAAGGACTGGACGCACCTCCGCGAGCACAGGCCGGTGAGCACGCCTACACCGAGCTGAAGCGGCGGCTGCTGGTCGGCGACTTCCCGCTCAGGATCCGGCTCGGCGAGGAGCGGCCGGCCACCTTGCTGTCGGTGTCGCGTACCCCGGTTCGTTAGGCCCTGACCCGGTTGCACTCCGAGCGGCTCGTCGAACGCCTGCCGGACGGCGGCTACGTGCCGACGGCGTCCAATCTGGTCGAGGTCCGGCAGTTGTACGAGGTCCGCCGAGCGTTGGAGCTGGCGACGCTGCACCGGCCGGTCGAGACCGGTGAACCACACGATCCGGCCGTCGTCGAGCCCCTGCGTGACGACTGGCTGGTGCTGCGCCGCGACACTCCGGAGCCGGATCCCGGCTTCGTGCTGCCCGACTCCGCTCCGCCGAGCGGATCGACCGGACGACCACGCAGCACCTCGGCATCCTGGAGGCCGTCCTCGGTGGCGACCTCGACACCGCCCACCGGGAATTCACGATGCATCTGGGGGAATCCGTCGCCGTCGTCGAGCAACGGGCCGCGCAGGCCCTGACCCGGATGATGGCCGTCGAGACAAGGCCGCTGCCCTGACCGCCGTGGCGACGCCGGCGGACAGCACCACCGCACTGCTGTCGGGCCGCCCTCGCCGGCCTGCCGAACCCGCCGGCGGTCAGGTTAACCGGCGCAGGATCTCCTTGACCAGCGGGCCGAGCCGGGCGGCGGCCCCGTGGCCCGGATCCCAGGTGCAGGCGACGCCGACGGCGGCCACCCGCCCGGTGTCAAGCACGGCGGTCACCGCCCGGCGCGTCGTCGGCGACGCCGACCCGCAGGCGGGCGCCGCGGCCATCGACCGACGAGCCGTCCACCGGACGGTCACCCCGGCGGCCACGACTGTCACGAGACTGCGACGACTCATGATCACGCAGTCTCACCAACCGCCGGCGGCCGGAACAACCACCCCCGGGCCGGCTTGTCCCGCCGACCGGCCAGCTCGGCGGGACTATCGTCACCGCGCGACGCTCATCCGGGTCGCCCGGTCAGCCCTTGGTGGCACCGGCGGTGAGCCCGCCGATCAGCTGACGTTCGGCGATCGAGTAGAAGGCCAGCGCCGGGACCATCGCCAGCACGACGTACGCCAGCACCTTGGCGCTGTCGTCGGCGTACTGGCCCTGGAACTCCTGCACGCCCACCGGGATGGTCCACCAGTTCGGGTCGTTGAACACCACCAGCGGAAGCATGAAGTTGTTCCAGCTGGCCACGATGGCGAGCACCGACACGGTGGCGATCGCCGGCCGGGCCATCGGCAGCAGGATCCGCCAGAAGAAGCCGAACGGCGTACAGCCGTCGAGGATCGCCGACTCCTCCAGCTCCCCCGGTATGGCCCGGAAGAACGACCGCAGGATGATGATCGTCACCGGCAGGCCGAACGCGGCCTGCGGCAGGATCACCCCGAGCGGGTTGTCCAGCAGACCCATGGTGCGCAGCAGGATGAACAGCGGCAGGATGGCGACCGCGAACGGGAACATCAGCCCGATCGTGAAGAACAGGAACAGCAGTTCCCGCCCCCGGAACGCGTACCGGGCGAAGACGAACGACGCCAGTGCCGCCACCCCGACCACGATCACCGCGGTGGCCAGCGCGATCAGCGTGCTGTTGAACAGCTGCCGCCAGAACGATCCGGAGCCGAGAATCTCGAGGTAGTTCTCCGGTATCCACGGCGACGGCAGACCGAACGGGCTGTTGGACAGCTGGCGGTTGTCCTTGAACCCGCCGAGCAGCGCGAAGGCGATCGGTACCACGATGATCAGCCCGACGATGATCGAGACGGTGTGCAACGACAGGGACCGGGCCGGGCCGGGCAGCCGCGACACCCGGTCGCCACCCCGGTCGGCCCGCTGCGGCCGGGGCCGTGCGGTACGAGTCGGGGCGCTCATCGCTGGTCCCCCATGGTGGTCATCGCTCCTTCGAGGTCGCGGCGCAGGATGAAGCGTTGATACAGCACGGCGAAGGCCAGGCTGATCAGGAACATCGCGATGCTGATCGCGCTGGCGTAACCCACCTCGAAGCGCCGGAACCCGTACTGGAACATGGTCACCGCCATGGTCTCCGACGCGTTCAGCGGACCACCGCCGGTGAGCACCCAGACCAGGTCGAACAGCTGGATGCTGCCGATCACGGCCAGGAACATCGAGATCCGGATAGTCGGGGCCAGCAGCGGCAGCGTGACGTGCCGGAAGATCTGCCAGCCGCCGGCTCCGTCGGTCGCCGCCGCCTCGTGCAGTTCCCGGGGGATGTTCTGTCTGCCGGCGAGCAGCAGGACCATGTGGAAGCCGAAGTACTTCCAGGTCATCACCAGGAACACCGAGTACAGCACGGTCGACGGGTCGGACAGCCAGGTCGAGCTCAGGCTCTCCAGGCCGACCAGGCCCAGCACGTGGTTGGCCAGGCCCCGGTTCGGGCTGAAGACCATGGTGAACAGGACCGCGGTGATGACCTCGGACAGCACGTACGGGGCGAAGAACAGCACCCGGTAGACCGCCCGGCCGCGCAGCTTCTGGTTCAGCAGCAGGGCCAGCCCCAATGCGAGCGGCAGCTGGACGGTGACCGACAGCACCACCAGCAGGGCCCCGCGTCGCAGGTCGCCGATGAAGACCGGGTCGTCGAGCAGCCGGACGAAGTTGTCCAGGCCGATGAAGTCGGTCGGTAGGCCGCCGAACCCGTTCCAGCGGAACAGACTGGTGTACGCCGCGACCAGGATCGGGACGACGACCAGCACGCCGAACAGCACCAGCGCCGGCAGCAGGAACAGGCCGATGGTGATCCGGTCGCTGATCCGGCGACGTCTCAGGTTGCGGTCCATCGTCGCCGGTCAGCGCTGAGCGACGACGGTGACGGCCTCGGCGACCTGCTCCGGGGTCATCTGCCCAGCGATCAGTTCGGCGACCCGGTCGTTGACCTCCTGGCCGACCGCCGGTGCGTACGCCTGGTCCAGGTAGAGCTGGAAGTTGCTGGCGTCGGCCAGGGTCTCGGCGACGGCGGCGAGGTTGGGGTCCTCGATCGCGGCCTCGGCGCCGATGGTGACCGGCAGGAACGCGCCGGTTGCGGCGGCCCGGCGCTGCTTGTCCACCTGGCTGATGAACTCCAGGAACCGGATCGCGTCCGGCGAGGCGTCGCGGCCGATGGCGAACCCGCCGCCGCCGCCGAACGCGTCGGAGGCCGATCCCTGACCGCCGTCGACCACCGGGAACGGGAAGAAGCCGAGGTCGGTGCCGATCCCGCCCTCGACGCCGGACGCCTCCTCCTGGACGGCCGGGGCCCACTGGCCCATCAGCTCCATCGCCGCGTCGCCGTTGCCCATCGCCGCGGCCTGGCCGTCGGGTTCACCGTACGACGCGCCGAGGAAGCCCTCCTGGAATGGTTCGAGGGCGACCAGCTCGGCGAGCCGTTCGCCGGCGCCGATGAACGCCGAGGTGGTGAAGTTGTTGTCCTCGCCGGCCTGGCTCAGCGCCTCGACGCCGCCGATGCGCATCGCGAGGTAGGCCCAGTAGTAGTGGCCGGGCCACTTCTCGCCGCCGGCCAGCGCGATCGGTGTGATCCCGGCTGACCTGAGTCGGCCGACGACCTCGAGGTACTCGGCCCAGGTCTGCGGCGGTGCGGTGATGCCGGCGTCGGCGAACAGCGCCTTGTTGTACCAGAAGCCGACCATACCGATGTCGAACGGGACGCCGTAAAGTCGTCCGTCGATCTCGTACGGCAACGTCGAGGCCGGCTGCAGGATGTCCCGCCAGGGGGCGACCGCGTCGGTGATGTCCTGGCACAGCCCGGCCTCGACCTGCTGCCGGAGAACGCCACCGCCCCAGGTGTGGTAGATGTCCGGCGGGTCGCCGGCCTGGGTGACCGTTGTCAGCCTGGCCTTGAACGCCTCGTTCTCCAGCGGGGTGATGGTGATGCCGACGCCTTCGTTCTGCGCTTGGAACTCCTCGGCGAACGCCGCCCAGACAGGCAGCATCGGGTCGGTGTTCTGGATGTGCCACCACTCGATGCCCGCACTGTCGCTTCCGGAGTCGCCGCACGCGCCGAGCGCGACCGCGCCGGCTCCGAGGCCGGCAAGGCTCAGCAGCGTACGGCGGGAGAAGTGGATCGGTGTCGCCATGTGCCGTCCCCTCAGGTAAGCGGCGAGCGTGGTCCCACCCACCGCTGAATGCCGAGCAATCGACCGGTGTCACCGAAAATTTCACCTGCGGAACGCCATGAATTGGTGACGTTGCGCACGCTACGACGGCGTTGCCGCTCGGTCAAGACCCGGTTTCCACACAACGACCGTCGTCAACGGGCCGCAGAAGCCTCCTCGAGTGGCATACTTTCCGGAAAACTGCCGAAGATCTCGCCAGCCGAGCCCGGAGGACCACCGATGCCGACCGACACGACCGACGTGGCCACCTCGGCCCGGGTCATCACCAACCCCGTGCTGCGCGGGTTCTACCCCGACCCGTCGGTGCTGCGCGTCGGCGACGACTACTACCTGGCCACGTCGACCTTCGAGTGGTACCCGGGCGTGACCCTGCACCACTCACGCGACCTGGTGCACTGGCGCCCGCTCGACGGGATACTCACCGAACGACGACTGCTGGACCTGACCGGTGCCGGGGACTCGTGCGGGGTGTGGGCACCCGATCTGACGTACGCCCACGGCTTGTTCCACCTGGTCTACAGCGACGTCGCCAGCTTCGCCAGCGGCTACTGGGATCCGCAGAACTACCTCATCACCGCCCCGTCGATCGACGGACCGTGGTCCGACCCGGTGCCGCTGCACGCCCACGGCTTCGACGCGTCGCTGTTCCACGACGACGACGGCAGCACCTGGCTGCTGGCGATGACGGCCGACTGGCGGCCGGGCCACGACCGGTTCGGTGGCATCGAGATCCAGCGCTACGACCGCGACGCCCGGCGCCTGGTCGGCGACCCGGTCACCATTTTCACCGGCACGCCGACCGGGCTCACCGAAGGACCGCACATCTACCGGCACGACGGGTGGTACTACCTGGTCACCGCCGAGGGCGGCACCAGCTGGGAGCACCAGGTGACCGTCGCCCGGTCCCGCGCCCTGCTCGGGCCGTACGAGGCCGACCCGGCCGGGCCGATGCTCACCTCCGCCGGCCGCCCCGAACTGACCCTGCAGAAGGCCGGGCACGGCAGCCTGGTGCGGACCCAGCGCGGCGAGTGGTACCTCGCCCACCTGGTCGGTCGCCCCTACACCCCGCTGGGGCGGTGCGTCCTCGGCCGGGAAACCGCGATCCAGCGGGTCGACTGGTCCGCCGACGGCTGGCCGCGGGTCGCCGGTCAGGTCCCGGCCGAACAGGTGCCCGCCCCCGACCTGCCGGCGCACCCCTGGCCCGCCGAGCCGTCCACCGACCACTTCGACGCCGCGACCCTCGGCCCGCGCTGGTCGACCCTGCGCCGACCGGCCGGGCCGGACTGGACCGACCTGACCAGCCGCCCGTCACACCTGCGGATCGTCGGCGGCCAGTCCCCGGTCGGACGGCAACGCCCCAGCCTGGTCGCCCGCCGGGTGACCGCACCGAACTGCGTCTTCGAGACGCTCGTCGAGTTCCGCGCGGCCACCCCCCGCCAGCTTGCCGGGGTGACCGGCTACTACAACACCGAGAACTGGCACTACGCCTATCTGACCCGCACCGACGACGGTCGCCAGGAGCTGCAGCTGCTCAGCTGCGACAGCGGCCGCCGACAGTCCCACCCGCAGGCCAGCGTCGACGTCACCGACGTCGCACGGCTCGGGCTGCAGGTGGTGTTCGACGGCCCGGTGCTGAGGTTCGGCTACCACCGGGGCGACCACTGGCGCGAGCTGCCGGTCGAGCTGGACGCCACCATCCTGTCCGACGAGTACGCCGCCCGGATGACCGACGGCGAGCCGGAGGCCTGGGGCTTCACCGGCGCGTTCGTCGGGCTCTGGGTGCAGGACATCGGCAACGACGGCGGGTACGCCGACTTCGACCACGCCACCTACCGGGAGCTGTGAGCGACGGGCCGGGTTACCGGGCACCACCGTTGACGTACAGCGTCTGCCCGCTGACGTAGGACGCGTCCTCGCTGGCCAGGAAGGCGATCACCGAGGCGATCTCAGCCGGCTGGCCGACCCGGCGCAGCGGCGTCTGCTCCGCGACCTGCCGGCGGTGCTCGTCCGGGTCGACCCCGATCCGGGCGGCCACCGCCGCGGTCATCGACGTCGCCACATAGCCGGGTGCGACCGCGTTCACGTTGATGCCGTACGGCCCCAGCTCGATCGCCAGGGTGGCGGTGAGCCCCTGCACGCCGGCTTTGGCTGCGGCGTAGTTGACCTGGCCACGGTTGCCCAGCGCCGACCGGCTGCTCAGGTTGACGATCCTGCCGTAGCGGGCCGGCACCATGTGCCGCTGCGCCGCCCGGCAGCAGTGGAACATGCTGGACAGGTTGGTGCGCAGCACCGCGTCCCAGTCGTCGGCCGGCATTCGGAACAGCAGGTTGTCCCGGGTGATCCCGGCGTTGTTGACCAGGATGTCGAGCCGCCCGTGCGCGGCGACCGTCTGGTCGACCATCGCGTCGACGGCGACCGGGTCGGTCACGTCACAGCCGACCGCGACCGCGCTGCCGCCGGCCGCGACGATCTCGTCGACCACCGGACCGGCCCGCTCGGCGGTCAGGTCGACCACCGCCACCGTGGCGCCCTCGGCGGCCAACCGCCGGGCGGTGGCTGCCCCGATACCCTGCGCGGCTCCGGTGACCAGGGCGACCCGGTCGGCGAATCTGTCCATCGAAGCGGCTCCTTCGGCGCTGGGGTGAACCGGCGGGGGTGTTCGCCGGTGCGGACCCTCGGGTCGGCGCAGACCATTGTGCCCGGTGCCGGACGGTCGTTCACGGAGTGGGATCGCGGGCGTCGTAGTGGGCGAACGTCGGCTGGTGGCGGGCCAGCGCCGCCAGCACCACCAGGCAGGCCAGGCCACCGGCGACCGCCGCGACCGCCTCACCGGTCAGCTGCGCGGTGACGCCGAGCACCAACTGGCCCAGCTGCGGGCCACCGGCGACCACCACGATGAACACCCCCTGCAGCCGACCGCGCAGCGCGTCCGGCGTCGCCGCCTGCAGGATCGTCATCCGGAACACCGAGCTGACCGCGTCTGCCGCGCCGGCCAGCAGCAGCACCGCCACCGCCGCCCACAGCAGCGGATGCGCACCACCGCCCGGTGCCGGCCCCGGCGCCGCCACGACGATCAGCCCGAACACGGTGATCGCCACCGCCCAGCCGGCCACCGACACCAGCACCGCCAGGCCCTGCCGGCGCACCGCACCCAGCGGCCCGGAGAGCAGGCTCGCCGCCAGGGTGCCGCCGGCGATGCCGGCAGTGAGCAGCCCCACCGTGGTGGCCCCGCCGCCGAGCGCGGTCGCGCCGATCGCCGGGAACAGCACCCGGGGCATGGCCAGCACCATCGCCGCCAGGTCGACCAGGAACGTCATCCGCACGTTCGGCCGGGTGCCGAGGAACCGCAGGCCTTCCCAGACCGAGGCGAGCCCGGCCCGGCGGACCTCGCCTTCCGGTGGGATCGACGGCAACGCCACCAGGGTGGCCAGGGCCACCGCCACCAACGCCACCTCGATCAGGTAGGTCCCGGGGTAGCCCCACCAGCCGACCAGCACCCCGGCCAGCAACGACCCGGCCGTGTAGGCCACACCCATGGACAGGTTGGACAGGGCGTTCGCCGCCGGCAGCAGGCCGATCGGCAGCAGCCTCGGCACGATCGCGGTACGGGCCGGATTGTTGATCGCGAACAGCCCGTTCTGCGCCGCGACCAGGCCGTACAGCAGCCCGACGCTGCCGACGTCGAACAGCGCCTGCCCGGTGAAACCCATCCCGACCAGCAACAGGCCGGTGGAGGTGGCAACCACCACCCGCCGCCGGTCGTACGCGTCGACCAACGCACCGCCGTACAGGCCCAGCGCCACCAGCGGCACCAGCGCGAAGAACCCGACCAGGCCGACGTTGAATGTGGAACCGGTGAGGTCGTAGACCTGCAGACCAACCGCCACCGTGGTCAGGCTGGTGCCGATGCCGGACAGCGAGGCGCCGAGCCACATCCGGCGGTACGGCGCGCTGGCCCGCAACGGGCCGAGGTCGATCAGGAGACTGGGCACCAGTGGATCATGCCTCGCGCCGCCGCCCGCAATGACGTGTGCCGAGTCACCCGCCAGCGACCGACGGGACCACCTGCACCTGGGCACCGGCCGGGACCGGGGTGTCCAGACCGCCGCTGTGCCGGTGGTCGGCACCGTCGACGTAGACGTTCACGTACCGCCGGATCTGGCCCTGCTCGTCGCGGATCCGGCGGGCGAGTCGCGGCCAGCGGCGGGTCACCTCGTCGAGGACCGCCCGCAGCGTGCCGTCGGCGTCGACGGTGAGCCGGGCCTGCCCACCGCTGTCCGCCCGCAGCGCGCCCGGCACCAGCAGCGTCACCACCTCACACCACCGCGGCCCGGACACAGAGCACGTCCGGCAGGCCGGTGGCGACCGGTTGCCAGGAATCGCCCTCGTCACGGCTGGCGAACACGTCCCCGCTGCGGGTGCCGAAGTAGACCCCGGCGGTCGACGCGTCGTCGGTGGTCAGCGCGTCACGCAGCACCGCCGGATAGTACGGGTGCTGCGGCAGCCCGGCGGTCAGCGGCTGCCAGGTGGCACCGGCGTCGGCGGACCGGAACACCCGGCACCGGTCGTCGACCGGGAACCGCCGCGAGTCGGCGACCAGCGGGAACGTGTAGATCACCCCGGACCGGTGCGGGTGGGTGGCGATCGGGAAGCCGAAGTCGCTGGGCAGGCCGTCGGCGATCGACGACCAGGTGGCGCCGGCGTCGTCGGAGCGGTAGACGCCGTGGTGGTTCTGCGCGTACAGCCGGTCCGGGTCGACGGCGTCCCGGGCCACCTTGTGCACACACTGGCCGAACTCGGGCCACTCGTCGGGCAGGAAGTACGCGCGGATGCCGGTGTTGCCGGGTGCCCAGCTCGCCCCGGCGTCGGCGGACCGGTAGACGCCGCCGGTGGACATGGCGACCAGCAGCGCGGCCGGGTCGCGCGGGTCGGGCAGGACGGTGTGGATCGCCTGGCCGCCGAAGCCGGCCTCCCACTGCGGCCGGTGCGGGTGCTCCCACAACGGCCGGACCAGCTCGAAGCTGGCCCCGCCGTCGGTCGACCGGAACAACGCCGAGGGTTGGCTGCCGGCGTACACCACGTCGGGCTCGGCGGCCGACGCCGGCGTGAGCTGCCAGACCCGCTCCAGGGCGGCCCCGGTGTCGCCCGGGAAGGCGACCGGCGGCTGCTCCGGCTCGGACCAGGTGCGCCCGAGGTCGTCGCTGGTCGCGACGCTTGGCCCGTAGTGCGAACTGGCCACCGAGGCGAGCAGCCGGGGCACCGCCCGGCGTTTGTCGATCGCCACCGCGTACACCGCGGTCATCGCAAAGTGCGGGCCGCTGACCTGCCAGCCGCGCCGGTCGTCGGTGCTGGTCGCGAGGAACAGACCTTTCTCCGTGCCGATCGCGAGCAGCGCCCCGGCATTCGGTGTCCCCATCGATTCCCCTCCTGGTCACCTCTGGTCACCGGCCGGCGACGTCGCCGGCCCGAACCGGAGTATGCCGAGACGGACCGACAGTTCAGGTCAGGTCAGCGGGGGTGGCGAGCTGGGCGTCAGTCGGGATCGGCCGTGCGGGCGAAGCCGTACCGCTCGGCGTGGTCGGGGTCGGCCGGGTCGATCTGGCGCAGCCCTTCGTCGGCCAACCGCTTGTTGATCTCGTCAAGGTGGTCGCGGACCAGCCGGGCCTCGTCGTCGGTGGTCTTGCCGCGGTGCGGTTTGCCGGCGTGCTCCAGGGTCGCGTAGTCAACCCGCTCGGCGGCCTTGCGGCTGGCCTTGGCCGGTTTGACCCGCTCGGCGGTACGCAGCAGCTGGGCCATCGGCACGTCGGTGGCGAGCGAGTCGAACTCGCTGGCGGTCAGTACCACCCGACGCGGCTCGCCGTCGCCCTGTCCGTCGTGGATCTCCACGACGGCGACGTCGAGCGCCGCGTCGTCGATGCTCTCCACCTCGTCCGGCCGGGCCTCCAGCCGCACCGGACCGGCGACCAGGTCGGGGTGTTCGAGGACGACGATCCGCACCAGCTCGTCCGCCGAGTCCAGCACGGCACCACTGAAATCGGAGACGTACACCGTCTTCCTGCCCATGTCGAAACATCTCCCGTCGGTCCGGATCGCTGCCGGCGTCCGCTGGCGGCGGAGCCGGTCACCGAAGCTACCCGACAGGTGTGCGAAGACCGCAACAGCCGGGTCACTGGTGTGTCCGACCGGGCCGGCTAGAATCAGCCGGGTGCCCGGACCGGGCCACGGGTAGGATCACCACGAGGTCGAGAGGCGCTGCGACGGGCCGCGAGAAGCCCGCCACGCTCGGCCACGATCACGGCCCCTGATCGGGCGTGATCACCAGACAAGGGCGCCTCCGAGCTACCAGCGGAGGTGTCAGATGAGTCATGTGTCACGTGCCGGCGACAGCGAGCGGGCGCTGCGGGAGCTGCTGAGTCAGCGGATCGCGGTGCTCGACGGCGCCTGGGGCACCATGCTGCAGGGCGCCGGTCTCACCCCGGCCGACTATCGCGGCGACCGGTTCGTCGACCACCCCCGGGACGTCACCGGCGACCCGGACCTGCTCAACCTGACCCGCCCGGACGTCATCCTCGACGTACATCGGCAGTATCTCGCCGCTGGCGCGGACATCACCACCACCAACACGTTCACCGCGACCAGCATCGCCCAGGCCGACTACGGGCTGGAGGCGTACGTGCCGGAAATGAACCTGCGCGGCGCGCAGCTGGCCCGGCAGGCGGCCGACGAGTTCGGCGGCCGGTTCGTGGCCGGCTCGGTCGGCCCGCTCAACGTCACGCTGTCGCTGTCGCCCCGGGTGGAGGATCCGGCCTACCGCGCGGTCACCTTCGACCGGGTCAAGGCGACGTACGCCGAACAGCTGACGGCGCTCGCCGAGGGCGGCGTCGACCTGCTGCTCATCGAGACGATCTTCGACACGTTGAACGCGAAGGCGGCAATCGCGGCGGCCCGCGAAGTCGTGCCGCAGCTGCCGCTGTGGATCTCGGTGACCATCGTCGACCTGTCCGGACGAACCCTGTCCGGGCAGACCGTCGAGGCGTTCTGGCGCTCCGTCGAGCACGCCCGGCCGCTGGTCGTCGGAGTGAACTGCTCGCTCGGCGCGACCGAGATGCGCCCGCACGTGGCCGAGTTGGCCCGCATCTCGGACAGCTATGTCGCCTCCCACCCGAACGCCGGCCTGCCGAACGCGTTCGGCGGCTACGACCAGACCCCCGACGAGACGGGCGCGCTGGTCGGCGAGTTTGTCGACAGTGCGATGGTCAACCTGGTCGGCGGGTGCTGCGGCACCACACCGGCGCATATCACCCGGATCGCCGAGGCGGTCGCCGGGAAGGCACCGCGGCAGCTGCCGCAGCCGGTGCGGACCAGCCGGTTCAGCGGCCTGGAGCCGTTCGAGATCGGCCCGGACACCGGGTTCGTGATGATCGGTGAGCGGACCAACGTGACCGGTTCGGCGAAGTTCCGGCGGCTGATCGAGGCAGGCGACTTCCAGGCCGCCGTCGACGTGGCGCTGGACCAGGTCCGAGGCGGGGCGAACCTGCTCGACGTCAACATGGACGCCGACCTGCTCGACAGCGAGCAGGCGATGGTGACCTTCCTCAACCTGATCGCCACCGAGCCCGAGGTGGCCCGGATTCCGATCATGATCGACAGCTCGCGGTGGAGCGTGCTGGAGGCCGGCCTCAAGTGCGTACAGGGCAAGGCCGTGGTCAACTCGATCAGCCTCAAGGAGGGCGAGGAGGTCTTCCTCGACCAGGCCCGCAAGATCCGGGCGTACGGGGCCGGCGTGGTGGTGATGGCCTTCGACGAGCAGGGCCAGGCCGACACCACCGAACGCAAGGTCGACATCTGCGCCCGCGCGTACGACCTGCTCACCGGGAAGGCCGGCTTCGACCCGACCGACATCATCTTCGACCCGAACGTGCTGGCCGTCGCCACCGGCATCAGCGAACACAACGGGTACGCCAAGGCGTTCATCGACGCGCTGCCGCTGATCAAGCAGCGCTGCCCGGGTGCCCGCACCAGCGGTGGCATCTCCAACCTGTCGTTCTCGTTCCGCGGCAACGACGTGGTCCGCGAGGCGATGCACTCGGCGTTCCTACTGCACGCCGTACGGGCCGGGCTGGACATGGGCATCGTCAACGCCGGGCAGCTCGCCGTCTACCAGGACATCCCGGCCGACCTGCTGGAGCTGGTCGAGGACGTACTGTTCGACCGCCGTCCGGACGCCACCGACCGGCTGGTGACGTTCGCCGGCACCGTCTCCGGCTCCGGCACGAAGCGCGCCGTCGACCTGTCCTGGCGGGACGCCCCGGTCGCCGACCGGCTGTCGCACGCGCTGGTGCACGGCATCGTCGATTTCATCGAGGCCGACACCGAGGAGGCCCGCCAACTGGCGGCCCGGCCGCTCGAGGTGATCGAGGGGCCGTTGATGGACGGCATGAAGGTCGTCGGTGACCTGTTCGGATCGGGCAAGATGTTCCTGCCTCAGGTGGTCAAGAGCGCCCGGGTGATGAAACGGTCGGTGGCCTACCTGGAGCCGTTCCTGGAGGCGGAGAAGGAACAGGCCCGGCAGGACGCCGCGAACGCACCGGACGGGCAGCAGGAGGCCGCGGCGACCGCCGGCGAGGGCGGGCCGGGCACCGTGGTGCTGGCCACGGTCAAAGGCGACGTGCACGACATCGGCAAGAACATCGTCGGGGTGGTGCTGGGCTGCAACAACTACCGGGTGATCGACCTCGGAGTGATGGTGCCGGCCGCGAAGATCCTGGACACCGCGGTCGCCGAGAACGCCGACGCGGTCGGGCTGTCCGGCCTGATCACCCCGTCGCTGGACGAGATGGTCACGGTCGCCGGGGAGATGCAGCGGCGCGGGCTGAAACTGCCGCTGCTGATCGGCGGGGCCACCACCTCCCGGCAGCACACCGCAGTACGGATCGCACCGGCGTACGACGGCAGCACCGTGCACGTGCTCGACGCGTCCCGGGTGGTCGGGGTGGTCTCCGACCTGCTCAGCGCCGACCGGGTGGAGCGGTTCGACAGCGACAACCGGGCCGAGCAGGACCGGCTGCGCGAGCAGCACACCAACCGGCGGCAGCCGCTGCTCACCCTGGCCCAGGCCCGGGCCAACGCGGAGCCGGTGTCCTTCGACGATCTGCCGGTGCCGGCGTTCACCGGCGTACGGTACGTCGAGCCCCGCCTCGACGAGCTGCGGCCGATGATCGACTGGCAGTTCCTCTTCCTCGCCTGGGAGCTCAAGGGCAAGTACCCGGCGATCCTGGACCAGCCGGTCGCCCGCGAACTGTTCGACGACGCCAACACGATGCTCGACCAGATCATCGCCGACGGTTCGCTGCGGGCCCACGGCGTGTACGGCTTCTGGCCGGCCCATTCCGAGGGCGACGACCTGGTTGTCGCCGCCGGACAGGCCGACCCGCCGGGCGGCGGCACCGACAACGACCGGCCGGTACGGATCCCGATGCTGCGCCAGCAGACCACCAAACCCGCCGGGCGGCCGAACCGCTGCCTCGCCGACTACGTGGCACCGGCCGGGGACCATCTCGGTGGCTTCGCGGTGGCCGTGCACGGCGCGGAGGAGCTGGCCGCCGGATACGAGGCTGCCCAGGACGACTATCGGGCGATCATGGTGAAGGCGCTGGCGGACCGGCTGGCCGAGGCGTTCGCCGAACACCTGCATCTGCGGGCCCGACGGGACTGGTACGAACCGGACGCCGACCCGGATGTGGCCGACCTGCACGCCGAGCGGTTCCGCGGCATCCGGCCGGCGCTGGGCTACCCGGCCAGCCCGGACCACAGCGAAAAGTGGCAGCTGTTCGACCTGCTGGGCGCCGGGCGGGCCGGGATCGAGCTGACCGAGTCCGGGGCGATGACCCCGGCGGCCAGCGTCAGCGGCCTGCTCTTCGCCCACCCGGCGTCGCGGTACTTCACCGTCGGACGGATCGGCCGGGACCAGGCCGAGGACTACGCGGCCCGGCGTGGGATGCCGCTCGCCGAGGTGGAGCGCTGGCTGCGCCCCAACCTCGGCTACGAGACCGACTGAAACCGCGCCGCGCGGGCTGGGGAGGAATCAGCCCGCGGCGGTGAGGTCCGAACAGTCGGTCTCGTCCGGCAGCAGCGGGCGCAGGGTCACCGTCCACCGCTTACCCGCCGACGTCCACGGGGTGGCGGTGGTCGCGTCCGCCGCTGCGGACCGCAGCTCTTCCAGCGCCTCCCCGGTGACCGTCACGCAGCCGAGGTCGAGCGTCTCGGACAGCGATTCGCCGGGCAGTTCCGGGCCGGGCCAGGCCACCTCGGGCTGGCTGGCGTCGACCGGCTCGTCGACCGCCACCCACGGCTCGGCGACCGCGGCGATCGCGTGCGCGACGTACGGCTCGGAGTCCTCCGGTGCCGCGCCGACACCGCCGGACAGCTCGGTGAGCGAGTCGGCGAAGTCCCGCAGCTTGTCCCGGGCGGCGACCTGCTCGTCGGTCAGCCCGGCGTCGCCGGAGGTGTCGTCGGACAACGCGTACACCTCGAGTTGTTCGACGCCGTCCTCGGTCAGCACGGTGAACCGGGTCGATGTCGCGTCGGCCACCGGCGGCCGGCCCAGGTCCTGCTCGGTGCCGACCCCGGCGGCCAGCGCCTGCTTGACCAGCTCGTCGACCTGCTCCGCGCTGATCGTCTGGACCTGCAGGTTCGGCATGGCCGGACCGGGGTAGACCAGGATGGTGGGGCCCTGGGTGATCACTCGGCCGTCGGCGTACACACTGACTACCGGCAGCCGGGTCAGCAACGCCGCCGGCATGGTGAAACCGCCGGTGTGGTCCACCCGTAGGACCAGCGTGTCGGCCGGCAACGACGACCCGCCGGCAGTGCCGTCGGTGGACGAGTCGGTGCCCGGGTTCTGTCCGCACGCGGCGGTGAGCAGCAACAGGGAGGCAGCGGTGGCCGCCGCCCGTACGCCTCGAAGAATCGTCATGTCTGCTGAGACGTCGCTCGATCCCGATCGGTTCCACCCCAACCGGTTTTGTTCCCACCCGCCGGATCCGGGCCGGCGGACGCCGGGGCCGGGGCCGGTACGGCGTAGCCGGCCGTCCCCAGCATCAGGGCCATGGTGACCGCTGCCGTTCCGGCGATCCCCGCCGCGCTGCCCGCGTACGCCACGAACAGCCGCCGACGGCTCAGCGCCTCCAGCGGCAGCCCGGCCACCTGGTCGGTCACCGCCATCGCGGCCCCGGCCGCCGCCAGCAGTCCGACCCCGGCGAGCAGCAGCAGCGCCAGCGACATCGGGTGGTGTTCGCTCGGGCGCAGCCCGTCGTCCGGCGACCGGGCCAGCGTGAGCGCGAGCATCCCGGCCGCCGCCCACCCCCCGACGACCAGCAGCGCCGCCACCGCGTCGCTGGGCCGGTGCCAGCCGGCGGACAGGGTGGCGACCCCGGCGGCCGCCGCGTAGCCGGCACCGGCGAGGGCGCCGATGCCGCGCAGTGCCGCCGGCAGCACCAGGACCAGCGCCACCGCGACCGAGGCGGCAACCGTGGTGTGCCCGCTGGGCAGGCTGTTGGCCGAGTTCGCGTCGACCGGGTCGACCCCGAACGACGGCCGGGCGACGGCGTACTTCACCCACTGGGTGGTCAGGTTGGAGCCGGCGATCACCCCGGTGGCGACCACCGCCAGCAGGACCCGGCCCCGGATCAGCGCGATGAACCCGATCACTCCGGTGGCCAGGGCGAGCGAGGCCACCGAGACCACACCGAGCACCGTGCTCGCCGGCCCGTACGCCTCGTCCTGGCCGATCGAGTTGCCGGTCAGCGCGATGGTGTCCAGCCACTGGCCGCGCCAGGTCCGCACGAAGACCCACCAGACCACGCCGAAGGCCGCAGTCTGGCCGGCGGCCAGCAGAAGGCACCAGACGCCCAGGAGAACCGCGCCGCGACTGCGCATGCCGTCACGGTAGCCGCCCGGCCCGGCTCCCGCGCTCGGTCAGAACGTCCCGCGCCCGGTCACAACGTAGGAATCCAGGATCTCAGGACGTCAGAACCAGCCAGCGAACCAGTTCCAGACGCTGACCACCCATTCGGTCTGCCGCAGATAGGCGAACCCGACGGCGATCAGGTACGCCCCGGTCACCATGTGCGAGGCACGGGCACCGTGCCGGACCCGACCCAGCTGGCGTTCCAGCACCACCCGGCCGATCACCCGGCACAGCGCGAACAGACCCGCCCCGACCAGCATCGTCAGCACGAAGGTCAGCACCGGGCTGGTCAGGTTCCCCCGGGCGGAGATGGCCCAGACCCCCCAACAGACGAAGGCGAACAGGCCACCCAGCACGCTCCACTCGCCACCGCGACGCAGCTGGGCGAGCTGCTGACTCAGCGGTGGCCGGGGCGGCCGGATCCGGCCGTCCGACCAGCCCGGCCCGACCTCCGACGGCCAGCCCGTGCCGGTCGGCTCGTGCGGCGCGGTGAACTCGGCGGTCGGCGGCGGCCCGCCCCGGCCGACCTGCGCCACCCCGCGCCGGAAAAGGCCGGCGACACCCGGTGCCGTCGGCTGGTCCGCGTCGGGTGCCGTCGGCTGGTCCGCGCCCGCTGCACCGGCAGCCGTACGCTGCGGCGGCACCTCCACGGTCCGCTCGGCCCAGGGTGTATGCCGATCTGCCATGTTTCCTCCCCACGGGTGCGGGCGGACCCCCGTACCATCTAGACGCGCACATCCGAGAGTAGCGAGCCGGCAAATGGGTCGCCGACCCCGCCACCGATCGGCTAGACAGAGCAGATGGATGCACCGCTTCCGATCCGGGCCGGCGTGCCGCAGGATTTCAACCCCGTGATGGAGCTGCTGCTGGCGGCCTTCCACCAGAACCCGGACCCGGAGCTGCACGACGTCGAGCAGGGCGTCTTTGAGCCGGACCGGTCACTGGTGGTCACCGACGGTGACCGGGTGGTCGGGCACGCCGGGGCGTACACCAGGGATCTGACCGTGCCCGGCGCGGTGCTGGCCGCCGCCCACGTCACCATGGTCGCGGTCGCCCCGACCCACCGGCGGCGTGGGCTGCTGACCCGGCTGATGCACCGCCAGCTGCGCGAACTACGCGACGGCGGTGAACCGGTCGCGGTGCTGTGGGCCAGCGAGGGCCGCATCTACCCACGGTACGGCTACGGAATGGCCGCGCAGCGGCTGGAACTGGATGTCGACCTGCGGGAGACCCGGGTGCTCGATCCGGCTGACCCGTCCGCTGGCCCTGGCGTCGGGTCGCTGCGCGTCGGCGACCCTGGGCAGCTACGGCCCGACCTGGCAGCGGTGTACGAGCGGCTGCGTCCCGGCCGTCCCGGCTGGTCCGGCCGGGACGGCCGGTGGTGGCGGTACGTGCTGGCCGACAGCCCGGCCCGCCAGTCCGGGCAGACCGCGCTGCGGGTCGTGCTGCACGACGGTCCGACCGGCCCGGACGGCTACGCCCTGTGGCGTACGGTGAGCGACTGGGACGCCCATGGGCCGAAGGGCCGGGTACGGGTGATCGAGGCGGTGGCCGGCAGCGTCGACGGATACCGGGCCCTGTGGCGGTTCCTCACCGGCATCGACCTCAGCCGGGCGCTCTCCTTCCGGTTCGCGGCGCTGGACGAGCCGCTGTTCCAGCTGGTCGACGAGCCCCGGCAACTCGGTGCCGCGCTCGCCGACAGCCTCTGGGTGCGGCTGGTCGACGTCGCGGCGGCGCTGTCCGCCCGCCGGTACGCCACCGGGGTCGACGTGGTCGTCGACGTCACCGATCCGCTGCTGCCGGAGAACTCCGGCCGCTGGCGGCTGACCGGCGACCGGGAACAGGCCCGCTGCGTACCCACCGACGAGCCGGCGGACCTCGCCTGCGGGGTGGCCGACCTGGCGGCGGTGTACCTGGGCGGACCGTCGCTGCGGTCGCTGGCCGACGCCGGTCGGGTACGCGAGCTGCGCCACGGTGCGGTGGCCGAGGCCAACACCGCGTTCGGCTGGGACCGTGCCCCCGCCGGCATCGAGATCTTCTGAGCCGGTCGCGGTACGGTCGGCGGATGGCGGACTTCGAACGGCGCAGGCGACGGCACCGGCACGGCGCCCCCACGGAACGTCCCGACAGCGGACCAGCCAACGCCAGCACCGCCGAGGTACACGACCCGGAGCAGGACGGTACGCCGGAGCCGGACGGCAGGCCCGTACCGGGGCCGCGCCCGCAGTCACCGGGGCCACGTACTCCGGAGCCGTCGCAGCGCGTCCCGGAGCCACCGCCGACGCACCGTCAACGCCGGCAGACGTCGGGCCGTTCAGCCGGTGGCGGGTCCGGCGGCGACGACCGGGACGCCGACCGTGGCCTGCGTGGACTGGTCGGTTCCGGCACCTCACAGGTCAGCATCTCGGCGGCGCTGCGGGCGCGGGACGCGTCCCGCCCCAGCGAGGACGACCTCACCAGGGCCGACGAGACGCTGACCATCGTCCGCCGGCACTGGGTGCCCCGGGAGGAACTGCCCCGCCGGGAGCGGTGAACCGGCCGGTCCCGACGTGACCCACCGGGCACCGAGAGGTGCCGCTGCGGACCAACGGGGTCAGGGCAGCGTTGGCAGCTTGCGGTCGATCTCGTACGCGCCGACCTGGGCGATGCGGCGGGCGTGCCGGTCGTTGCCGGAGAACCCGGTGGCCAGGAACGCCTCCACCAGCGTGGTCGCCTCGTCGAGGGTGTGCTGGCGGGCGCCGATCGCGACGACGTTGGCGTCGTTGTGGGTGCGGGCCAGCTGCGCGGTCTCCAGGTTCCAGGCCAGCGCAGCCCGCACCCCGGGAACCTTGTTGGCGGCGATCTGCTCGCCGTTGCCGGAGCCGCCGATCACCACCCCGAGGCTGCCCGGGTCGGCGACCACCCGGGTTCCCGCGTGCAGGCAGAACGCCGGGTAGTCGTCGTCCGGGTCGAACTCGTGCGGCCCGACGTCGGTCACCTCGTACCCCTGCTTGGCGAGGTGGTTGACCAGATGCACCTTGAGCTCGTAGCCGGCGTGGTCGGCTGCCAGGTAGACGCGCATACCGGCAGTCTCTCAGCGCCGGTCGGTCGGCCGCACAGCCGGGTCAGCCGATCTCACCGGCCGGATCTGCCGGCCCTCGACGGCTCAGCTGATCTCGGCCAGCACCAGACCGCCGCGCGCCTTCGGGGTGAACCAGGTGCTCTTGCGGGGCAGCTTCTGCCGGGCCAGGTTCACCGCGACGAAGTCGTCGACGGTGACCGGGGCGATCAGCACAGCCAGCTCGGCCCGGCCGGCGTCGACCTCGCCGGTCAGCCAACTGGCCGGATAGTCGCCGCCGACGTACGTGATCCGCTTGTCGCCCGGGTCGAGGCCGAGCACACCGCGCAGCAGCACCCGCTCCACCAGGGCGTGGTCGAGGTTGTCCACCCGGTCACCGTCGGTGGTCGGCAGGGTGACCTGGTAGCCGCGTCCGGCCAGGTAGAGCCGCACCGCGCCGCCGGAAGCCGGCACCGTCGGCGCACCGTCGAGCGCGGTCACCGTCGCACCGGCGTCAGTCAGCCCGGCCAGCGTCTCGTCCGGGCTCAGGGTCAGCTCGCTGACCAGCCGGTTGTACGGCTGGATGGCCACCGACGCGGGGGTGGTGACCACGGCCAGGAAGCGGGACAGGCCGCCGGTCTGCGCGGCCAGACTGCGATGGTTGCCGTCCGCGACGACCAGCTCACCGCCGCCGGCCAGCGCGCAGAGCCGCTGCTGCAGCTCTCCCGGACCGACCGGCCAGATCGCGTGGGTTCGGCCGGCCTGGTCCAGATCGGTCGCGGCCGGCGCGCCGGCGGCCTCGGTCGCTGCGGCGAGCGCGGCGTGCAGTTCGTCGCCGCGCCCGGTCTGCAGCAGCAGCACCGGCGACAGCAGATGTCCGACCGCTTCGGCGAGCGCGACCCGCTCCCGGACCTTGGCGATGAACACGTCCTCGTTGCGGATCACCAGACCCGGTTCGTCGGCGCTGGTGGAGATCTGATCGGTGTCGACCATCACGAACAGGCCGTACGCCGCCGCGTCGCTGGCCGGCTCGGTGATCCGGTAGAGCACGGCGACCTGCTCGGCCGGCGTGTAGCTGCCGTCGGCCCGGGCCTCACCGAGCCGCCCGGCGGCCGCCGGCAGGCAGTCGAGGAACGACCGGCCGAGGCTGTCCGGCGCCCGGTGCGGCATCTCCACCGCCAGCGCGCTACGGGGATTCGCCTCGATGATCGCGGTGATCTCGGCGTCGTCGGCGAACTCGTCGTAGTTCTGCGCGCCGGTCTCGCCGGTGGTGATCCAGGCGCGGGAAATCGGGTGAACGACCGTCATGGCGCGGACGCTACCGGCGGGGTCCGCTGTGACGACCGATACATCGGCCGTTTCCACCGGATGGACAACAGCCCGGTCGCCGGACCAGCGTGACGGACAGCGGCCCGGTTGCCCGGGCCGCTGTCGACGGCGGTGGCCGCAGTGACCGGCCGGACCGGATCATCCGACCGGAGTCGGGCGCCGGTGCCGGCCGCCGCCGGTCCGGGCCGCCGGGACCGCGCCGACCGTCGACGCCGGCAGCCCCGACGGTACGGCGACCGGCACCCGCTCCGTGTCGTGGACCGACGGTTCCCGCCGGTGCCGGCTGCCGTCACTCGCCACGCCCCAGACCCGGGCCGCGATCGCCTCGCGCAGCACGGGCAGATCCCAGTAGTCGGAGTCGATGTCGACCAGCATGTTGACCTCCGATGCGTCGGTGTGACCCGGTTTCCTGCCGGGCCGGCGGGGTGAACATCCTGGGCAACGACGTGGCCTGGGACGCGTCACGTGCGCCGCGCAGCGACACGCCGGGCGACATGGAACTCGTCACCGACACCGACGAACTGGTCAGTCGAACGTGGGATCCACCTCGCGGGACCGCTTCAGCTCGTAGAATCCCGGCGTCCCGGCGACCAGCAGCACACCGTCCCAGAGCCGGCCGGCGGCATCCCCGCGCGGTACCGGGGTGATCACCGGGCCGAAGAACGCGACCGGGCCGGCACCCTCCGGGCCCGGGGCGTGGATCACCGGCGTACCGACGTCCATCCCGACCGGGGCCATCCCGGCGGCGTGGCTGGCCCGCAGCGGGCCGTCCCAGGCCGGATCGTCGGCGGCGGCGGCCAGCGCCGGGTCCAGCCCGGCCTCGGTCAACGCGGCGGTGTAGAGCTCGGGTCCGGTCGGCTGCTTCTCCAGGTGGATCCGGTTGCCCAGCGCGGTGTAGAGGGCCCGTACCGCAGCGTCGTCGAGGTCCTGCTGGACCGCGACGGCGACCCGGACCGCCCCCCAGGCGCGGTCGAGGAAGTCGCGGTAGTTCTCCGGCAGGTCACGGCCCTCGTTGAGGACGGCCAGGCTCATCACCCGGAACCGGACGTCGACCGGCCTGACCTGTTCGACCTCCAACAACCAACGCGAGGTGATCCAGGCCCACGGGCACATCGGATCGAAGTACATGTCCACGGTCTGACGGTCGGACATCAGACTCCCCTTCTTCTTTGTCCGGCGGCTGTCCGCCGCCATTGTCCGGGTCACCTCGCCAGACGGCGCCCCAACCCAGCAAGTCCAGGATCTGGGCCGGCCTCGCCAGGCCCCCACGACGTGAAAGACTTGGCCGAACGGGGTCATTCCCAGCTGTCCCCGACGCCGCCGACGTCGACGTCGGCGGTTGAACGATTGGACGGAGGCACACGGTGGCTGGAGTGCGCAATCTGACCCAGGTCGAGGCGGCCGAACGCGCCCGCCTGCTCGACGTGACCGGGTATGACATCCACCTCGACCTGTCCGGCGCCGGCAGCGCCGCGGACAGCCGGGTGTTCCGTTCGACAACAACGGTCACCTTCCGCTGCACCGAGCCTGGAGCAGGCACGTTCATCGAGGTCGCGGCGGACCAACTGCACTCGGCGACGCTGAACGGCCAGCGGCTCGACCCGTCCGGCTGGTCCGCCGAGTCCGGGCTGGCCCTGCCGGGCCTGGCCGCGGAGAACACGCTGGTCGTCGAGGCCGAGTTCATCTACTCGGCCAGCGGGCAGGGGCTGCACCGCAGCGTCGACCCGGTCGATGGCGAGACGTACCTGTACAGCCAGTTCGAGACCGCGGACGCGCAGCGGGTGTTCGCCTGCTTCGACCAGCCCGACCTGAAGAGCGTCTACACCTGGCACGCTGTCGTGCCGGCCCACTGGCGGGTCATCTCGAACATGCCGGTGGCCACCGAGGAGCCGGCCGGGCCGGACACCAAGACCGTCCACTTCGCCGAGTCGGCGCGGATGAGCACCTACATCACCGCGCTGTGCGCCGGCCCGTACCACGAGGTGCGACGCAGCCACGACGGCGTCGACCTGGGCTACTTCTGCCGGGCCAGCATGGCCGAGCACCTCGACGTCGACGACCTGCACCTGATCACCGCGCAGGGTTTCGACTTCTTCCAGGCCCAGTTCGGGGTCCGCTACCCGCTGCCCAAGTACGACCAGATCTGGGTGCCGGACTTCAACGCCGGTGCGATGGAGAACTTCGGCGCGGTCACCCACGCCGAGGCGCACTACATCTTCCGTTCCCAGGTGACCGATTTCGAGTACGAGCAGCGGGCCAACACCGTGCTGCACGAGCTTGCCCACATGTGGTTCGGCAACCTGGTGACCATGCGCTGGTGGAACGACCTGTGGTTGAACGAGTCGTTCGCCGAATGGGCCAGCCACTGGTGCAACTCGGAGGCGACCCGGTTCACCGACGCCTGGACCACCTTCCTGTCGGTCCGCAAGAACTGGGGCTACCGGCAGGACCAGCTCTCCTCCACCCATCCGGTCTACTGCGAGATGCCGGACCTGGAGGCGGTCGAGGTCAACTTCGACGGCATCACGTACGCCAAGGGCGCCAGCGTGCTCAAGCAGCTCGTCGCGTACGTCGGTCTGGAGCCCTTCCTCGCCGGTCTGCGCACCTATTTCCAGCGGCACGCCTGGGGCAACGCCACCTTCGACGACCTGCTCTCCGAGCTGGAGGCCGCCTCCGGCCGGGAGCTGCGCAAATTCGCCGCCCAGTGGTTGGAGACCGCCCAGGTCAACACGCTGCGGCCGGAGCTGTCGGTCGGCCCGGACGGCACCTACCAGCAGGTCACGGTGCTTCAGGAGGCACCGGCCGGGCACCCGACGCTGCGTACCCACCGGATCGGGGTCGGCCTCTACGACCTGACCGCCGGCCGGCTGGTCCGCCGGCACCGGGTCGAGGTCGACATCAGCGGTGAGCGCACCGAGCTGACCGGGCTGACCGGGCTGCCCGCCGCCGACGTGCTGCTGCTCAACGACGACGACCTGAGCTACACCAAGCTACGGCTCGACCCGGCGTCGATGGCCAACGTGGTGCAGCACATCAGCGCGTTCGAGTCGTCGCTGGCGCGGGCGCTGTGCTGGGCGGCGGCCTGGGACATGGTCCGGGACGGGGAGCTCGCCGCACGCGACTACGTCGCCCTGGTGCTCACCGGGCTGCCCAACGAGACCGACATCAACCTGGTGACCGCGACCCTGCGGCAGGCCACCAACACCCTGACGTTCTACGCCGAGCCGGGCTGGGCGGCGCAGGGCTGGGCCGACCTGGCCCGTACCGCCCGGACCGCGCTGCAGGCGGCGGAGCCCGGCAGCGGCTTCCAGCTGGCCTGGGCGCGCAGCTACGCCACGGCGGCCCGCTCCGACGGCGACCTGGCGGTGCTGCGTGGCTGGCTCGACGGGGCAGACGTGGTGCCGGGGCTGACCATCGACACCGAGCTGCGCTGGACGGTGCTGCAGTCGCTGGCCGCCAACGGTGCCGCCACCGGCGAGCAGATCGACGCGGAGCTGGCCCGGGACCGGACCGCCAGCGGTGAGCGGGAGGCGGCGCTGGCCCGCGCCCTGCTGCCGGACCCGGCCAACAAGGCCGCCGTCTGGGCCAAGCTGACCGGGCCGGACAGCCTGCCGAACTGGCAGCACCGGGCGTTGCTGCAAGGCTTCCAGCACTCGACGCAGGTGGAGCTGACCGAGCCGTACCGGACGGCGTACTTCGACGTGGTGGGCCGGATCTGGGCCACCCGGGACAGCGAGCCGGCGCAGGAGTTCGTCACGCTCGCATACCCGGCGTACCTGGTCTCCGAGGAGACCGTCGCGGCAACGGACGAATGGCTGGCCGGCGACGGTCACCCGGCTCCGCTGCGCCGGCTGGTCGCTGAGGGCCGCGACGGGGTGGTCCGGGCGTTGACCGCACGGGCGACCGACACGGCCGCCGCCCGCTGAGTGACTCCCGCGCCAGCCGCCATCGAGGTGAGGCTGAGACACCCTAAGACGCAGATTCAAGGTGTCTCAGCCTCACCTCGACGCGGCTCTCCGGTCCCCCGGCTCAGCCGACGCGCAGGGCGGCGGCCATGGGTGGCTGGTCTGGTGGTGCGCCGCCCCGGCGCATCGCCCACAGCGGCGGGCCGCCGGCCGGCAGGTGCGCGACCCGTACGATCCGGTAGCCGTGGCGCAGGTAGAAGGCCTGGGAGCGTGGGCTGCTCGCCTCTACCACCGCCGGCATGCCAGATGGTGGTGCCGGCCAGTCGCTTCCAGGCGGCCGGAGGTGAGCGTGTAGTGCGCGTACGGGCCGTGCCGGTCACCGCAGGCCCGCAATCTGCGCCGCTGATGCTCCGCACCGAGCAGCCGGTCGAACGGGTGCGGATACCAGATCGCCACCGGCGTCGCAGTGGCCGACGACGTCGACGATGCCATGCCGGACGCCGAACTCCACCTCGGCGGAGAAGAACCGGTGCATCGTCAGATACCGCAGCGCGTGATCATTGATCAGCCAGGACACCACCGGATCCAGCACACACGACTGCGCCAACAACTCGGCCAGGGGTTCGACGTCGGCGGCCGTGGCGGCCCGTACGGTCAGCATGGCCGCCACGTCCACACCAGGAACCGGTCGAACAACTCCGTCGCCGTGACGTCGGGCAGGTCGAACGCCGCCCCGGTCATCCGCTCGACCACTTGACAACCGCACCCGCCCAGCTCCCGCAGTTGTTCCATCACCGCGACCACCGGCCCCGGTTGACCCGGGTAGCATCCACCGCCGCCCGACCCACAGCGGCAGCCGAACCGGCACCGACCGCACCAGTCAGACTGGACGGCCCGGTCGGGCTGAACCGCATCGAATGCCGAGGTGCGCACTCCGGACACCGCAAGATCTGCCCGCACCTCGGACACCACCGCTGCTTCAACCGGAACGTGAAGAAGCCGACACACCACCCACCCAGCGCCGCCAACACGACTCCCACCAAGGTCAACACTCCTGGAGGACTTCCCGAAAGGGGTCCGCCGATCCGGAACCGAGCCCTGTCGATGTAACGTGGCGTGCCCGGCCGGACGTGGGCCGGGCTGCATGCAGCGGCGACCAACCAGAAGCGAGGAAGCTTGGACGCAGTGTCACCCCGCCGGGCCGGGAGTACCGGTCGAGCTTGATGCCAGAGATGCATCAAGATGCACCTGCGGCATCACGTCCCCGGAAGGCCATCGGGTCCCCCGAAGCAAGCCCGAGCGCGTCGCTGGCTGCCGGCCGTACCTCCGCGTGCGGCGGCTCAGCCGCAGTGGGTGATCCGGGGCGGTTCGGCGGACGCGAAGCGCGAACCTGGCCGACGCTGAGGGCATGCGTGCCATCCAACTCACCGCGCCCGGCACCCTCGAACTCGTCGACGTGCCGACACCGGAGCCCGGCCCCGGCGAGATCCTGCTGGCCACGGCGGCGGTCGGCGCCTGTCACTCGGACCTGCACATCCTCGACGCGCCCGCCGGGGTCTTCCCGACCCCGATGACAATCGGCCACGAGATCGCCGGCCGGGTCGCCCAGCTCGGTCCGGGGGTCACCGGATGGGCCGAAGGGGACACCGCGGCGGTGTACGGGATCATCGGCTGCGGGCGCTGCCGGGCCTGCCTGCGCGGGCTGGAGAACCAGTGCCGCACCGTAACGGTCGGCGGGGTCGGCATCAGCCGCGACGGCGGGCTCGCCGACCACGTGGTGGTGCCGGCGGACCGGCTGCTGCCGCTGCACGGGCTGGATCCGGTGCAGGCGGCACCACTGACCGACGCTGGGCTCACCCCGTACCACGCGATCTCCCTCAGCCGGGACGCGCTGCGGCCCGGCACCCACGCGGTGGTGATCGGTGTCGGCGGCCTCGGCCACATGGCGGTGCAGATCCTGGCGGTGACCACCGCCGTCACGATCATCGCGGTGGACACCAGCGACGCCGCGCTGCGGCTGGCCAAACGGATGGGCGCACACCACACCGTGCAGGCCGGTCCGGCGGCGGTCGACCAGATCCGTGAGCTCACCGGCCCGGCCCCGGACGGCGCCGACGTGGTGCTCGACTTCGTCTGCGTGGACGCCACCCTGGACACCGCCCGGCAGGTGGTGTCCACCGGCGGTCACCTGACGATGGTCGGCCTGGGCGGCGGCACGCTGCGGATCGCGGCGACCGTCGAAGGCCCGCCGCCGGTGCCGATGGAGACCAGCGCGGTCATCCCGTTCTGGGGCACCCTCGCCGAGCTGTCCGAGGTGATCGCCCTCGGTCGCCAGGGTCTGCTCCGCGCCGAGGTGCAGACCTTCCCGCTGGCCGAGGCGGTGCAGGCGTACCAGCAGTTGCGGGACGGGAAGATCCACGGCCGCGCCGTGCTGGTCCCCTGACCAGGCGACGGTGACTGGGAGATCCGGTAAGGCCGGGTCCGTCAGGCGCGGCCGGCCCGGGACGCCAGCTGGTCGATCCCGCTGACCAGGCCGCCGGCGAGGTCACCGCCGCCGAAAGACGCCACCATGGACAGCGCGGCGAGCTTCGCGTCCCGGTCCGGGATCCGCTTACGGGCCTCGGCGCCGGTAACGACCTCCAGCACCCGCTGATTCGGCGACACGGCGATGAGCACCGCGTCGTCCGGGTCGGTGAGCTGCCGGTGCAGCGTCACCGCGTACTCCCGGGTCGGCTCCTCCAGCTCGCCGACGTAGATGCTGAACGCCAGTCCGGTGGCCGAGTCGGCCAGCCGCAACGCCTCGTCGAGCCGGAGCAGCTGCCGGGTGCCGAACGGCCCCGGCAGGGTAGCGCTCGTCCGGGTGGACTCGCTGGACTGCTCGTGGGCCTGCTCACCAACGGTCACTTGCGCCTCCCGTCGCGCCCGGACGCGGCTGCCCGCCGCCGAGGTTGGTCGACTCGATCGCCGTCGGCTCGGTGCCGGCCGGCAGCGCCGCCGCCGGGGTCCCGGTCGACCGGTCGCCTGACGAGACGTACCAGACCGGGCTGAAGTCGAACTGCCGGCCGGGCCGGTAGCGGCGGTCCGCGCCGCCACGCCCGCCGATCATCGCCAGACCGGCCACCACGAGCACGATGACCGCCGGGATCACGACGAAGAAGAGCACCGTGTTGGTAACAGACAATCTCAACGCCCCCCGGCATCGGTTCAAGGGACTCAGCGGATGTCTGGAGTGGTGGACCTGGCCACACCGCCAGCCCGTTCCGGCTCAGACGCCTTCACGGTAGCGGAGGGCCCGGCCCGCCAGATCTCCGGGTGCCGACCGGGCCAGCCGGTCCGCTCCTCCAGCTGAGCGGCCGCGGCCAGTACGGTGGCGTCCGCGCCACCGCGGCCGGTCAGCAGAACCCCCACCGGCTGCCCGGCCGTACTCTGCGCCACCGGGACGGACACCGACGGTTGCCCAGTGACGTTGAACACCGCACAGTACGGCGAGAAGCGCCGCTGCCGGTCGAAGTCCTCGGCCGGGTCACCCGTTTCGGTGAACCAGCCGACCGGGGCCTGCGGAGCGCTCAACGTCGGGCACAGCAGCAGGTCCAGCCCGACCACCGCGTGCATCGCCCGGCGTACCTGGACCTGCAGCTCGGCCAGGGTGGCGACCAGCGTCGCGGCGCTGATCGCGTTGCCCCGGCGGCGTAGCAGCCGGGTCAACGGCAGCAGCCGCGCCTCTCGTTCCGGTGGCACCGGGGCCAGCGCGAGCACGTACCAGACGGTCTCGAACAGCGGCCACAGGTCCGGGCCGAGCGGCGCCGGGACGTCGACCACCTCGTGGCCGGCGTCGGCGAGCAGCGCGGCCGCCGTGTCCACCGCTGCCAGGCAGTCCGGATGCACCGGTTCGTCGGCGAGCATCGGGGTGGTGAACCGGCCGATCCGCAGCCGGCCGGGGTCCGCGCGACGGGCCGCCGCCAGATAGCCGCCGGGCGGCGGTGGCGGTGCCAGGTACGGCTCACCGGGCACCGGCACCGCGATCGCGTCGAGCATCGCGGCAGCGTCGGCGACGGTCCGGGCGATCGGTCCGTGGCTGGGCAGACCGAACCCGCCGGCACCGAGCGGGCCGCCGGAGACGACCCCCCGGGTGGGCTTGTAGCCGACCAAACCGCAGAGGGCGGCCGGGATTCGGCACGAACCGCCGCCGTCCGAGCCCTGCGCGAACGGCACCAGCCCGGCGGCCACCGCCGCCGCCGCTCCCCCGCTGGAGCCGCCGGCGGTGCATGCCAGGTCCCACGGGTTACGCGCCGGCGGCGCCACCTCCCCTTCGGTGTAGAGCGAACAGCCCAGCTCGGCGGCGGTGGTCTTGCCGAGGCTGACGGTGCCGGCGGCACGCAGCAGGCGGACCACGTCCGCGTCGACGCTCGGCACGTAGTCGGCGAACGCCGCCGAGCCGAAGGTGGTCCGGACCCCGGCCGTGAGGGTGAGGTCCTTGATCGCCACCGGTACGCCGTACAGCGGGCCGGGGTGCTGCCGGGACCGGATGCCGGGCGCGACCCGGCCGAGGGCGAGGGCCTGTTCCCGGGCGTGCTCCGCGGTGACCGTGACGAACGCCCCCACCGTGTCCGAGTGGGCGTCGATCCGGGCCAGGTAGTGCTCGACGATCTCAATGCCACTCAACTCGCCCCGGCGGATCGCGACGGCCTGCTCCAACGCGGTCAGATCATGGATCTGCGACATTGACCGATCCTGGCAGGTCACCCGTTGACGCGTCATCCCGGTGCGGGATCACCCGGAGGTGGGAGGCATAGCCGGCACCGGGACGGGAAGTCGGGCCAGCAGGCTCCGAACGTCGGTGCGGCACACCGGTCGCGCCGACGGTGCCGGCACGGCCGGGCCGGCCGCAGCGGCGACGGGGCAGACACGGCCGGCCGGGGCACAGTCGGGGGGAGATCATGCGCAGAGTGAGCAATCCGGTCCGGACGCTGGCCGGGCTCGCCGCCGCCGTGCTGATCGGCACGGTGGCGGCCGGGGTCGACGCGTCGCCGGCGCATGCGGGCAGCACCTACGTGGAGGCCGATCCGAGCACCGTGCAGGCCGGTGGCCGGGTGACCGTCCGGGCCAGCTGCGGCGACGACAACACCAGCCAGGCGACGGTCGAGTCGGACGCGTTCGGCCGGGTGATCGTGATGCCGGACCAGGACGTGCTGACCGGTCAGGTGACCGTGCCCAGCAGCAAGCGGCCTGGGCGCTACCCGGTCGACCTGCAGTGTCAGAACGGGAACACGGCGACGACCACCCTGACCGTGACCGGCACCGCCCACCCGACCCGGGGGCCGGACGCCGGTGGCGGCGGCACCGCGTCGGCCAGCACCGGTTCCGGCGGCTCGGCCTTGCTGGTCGGCGGCATCGCCGCGATCGGGCTGGGTGCCGGGATCGGGCTGCTCGCGATGCGCCGCCGACGCGCCGACTCCGGCGCGTGACCAGCGGGCAGGCAGGTGGTCCGTCCCACACCGGCCGGCGGCCGTCCGGGGGGCTGGCTGCTCCCGTTCCTGACCCAGGTCACGGCGGCCGGTACCACGGCGCACACGGTGGCACCCCGGGTGTCGACCTACGGTCAGCCGAGGCCGACAAGACCGGATGAGCCGGCGGATCAGACGACGGACGGGGCGGCGAACCGCCCGACGGCGTACCCGGCGAGCCCCGGCACCGTCCGAGGGGTGGCCCGTGCCCCGCTGCGCGGGGTGGCGGCGGTGCCGGGTGCCGCCGGACGCGGCGGCGGCAACGGATCCGCCGCCGGCCGTCGTCCACCGCACGGCCAACCCCGGCAACGGCGGGGCTGGCCCGGGTTCGGGTCGCTGCGTCCGGGTCGACGCCGGGTGCCCTCGGCTGCCGACCGGCGGGCCGCGCTGGGCGGCTACCGGGGACGACCGGACGTGCCGTCGCGGTGGAGCCCGGTCGCGCTGGTGCTGATCGTGGCAGGCGTCTTTGTCGCCGGGTTCGGCTTCGAACGGGTGACCGGCACCCCGCTCGGGCAGTGGCTGCCCGGAGCACACCGCGCGACGCCCGAGACGCACCCGCCGCTGGGCGCCAGCGACCCGGTCAGCCTCGCCATCCCGGCACTGAACCTGCAGGCCGCCGTGCACGATGTCGGGCTGGCTGAGGACGGCACGATCGCGGTGCCCGAGCTGAACCGGCACAACGAGGCCGGCTGGTACGTGGCGAGCCCGACGCCGGGCGAGAACGGCTCGGCGGTCATCGTCGGCCACGTCGACACCAGTACCGGGCCGTCGGTGTTCCACCGGGCCGCCACGCTGCACCCGGGCGCGCAGATCCAGGTCCGCCGGATGGACCGGTCAGTGGCGCTGTTCGAGGTCACCTCGGTCGAGCAGTTCGACAAGTCGTCGCTGCCGGCGGACCGGGTGTACGACGACTTCAGCCACCCGGGGCTGCGTCTGATCACCTGCGGTGGTCAGTGGGTCGGCGGCGCCACCGGGTACGCGGACAACGTCGTCGTCTTCGCGTCACTGGTCGGCACCCAGAACGGCTGACCTGCGCAGCCGCCCGTACCGGCCCGCAGCCGCCAACAGCGGCCTGAGCCGGCCCGCACCGGCTCAGGCGACGGCTTCGGACGACAGGTCGAGCCAGTCGGCCCAGCGCGGATCCGGCGCACGGTGCCCGAGCACCCGCCAGGCGGTGCCCTTCGGGGCGGCCGGCGGGGATGGCAGCCGCCACCCCAGCTCGGCCGGGGTCCGGTCGCCCTTGCTGTGGTTGCAGCGGGCGCAGGCGGCGACGACGTTCTCCCAGATGTGCCGGCCACCACGGCTGCGGGGAAAGACATGGTCGATGGTCTCCGCCGGACCCCGGCAGTACGCGCACCGCCAGCCGTCGCGGGCGAAGATGGCCCGGCGGGAAAGTCCGACGTGGGTCCGGTAGGGCACCCGTACGTAGCGGGTGAGCCGTACCACCGACGGCACCGGCAGGCAGTGCCGGGCGCTGTGCAGCATGCCCTCGCCGTCGGCGACGCAGACCGCCTTGGCGGACAGGACCAGGATCGCGGCCCGGCGTACGGATACGACACACAGCGGCTCATACGTCGCGTTGAGCACCAACGAACCGGAGCCCACCGTGGGTCGTATGTCAGGCATCCCGCTCACCCTCTCGGTTGTGTTCCCACCCGCTCCTAGTGCCGACTGCGACTCGACGCGGACCGAAGGTCGGACCGCGACCGGCGCTGGCGAATCGCCAGCGCCCGTGCGCCAATAGTCCCCGATTGATGACCCGAATGCACGTACTATTCGGGCCTGACCCCTCGGGCGTTCGGCCGATGGCCGGTCGCTGTGGTGTTCCACCTGGTCAGGCCGACAGTGCGGGTCGGCCGCCGACCGGGCAGGGCGGTACGGTACGAATTGACGGTGACCGCACGATCGCCCGCCCCCGCTGACCCCGAGCCTCCCGACCCGGCAACCGACCCGCCGTACCAGTGGGCTCAACCGGAGCCGCAGCCCTCGGTGAGCCCGGTGTGCCCCGACGACGACCCGGTCTGCAGTCAGGTGCTCGACTGGACCGGGCTGCCGTGGCTGGCGGAGGGGAGCTTCTGGCTGCTGGTCAAACCCCTGCGGATCGTGCTGATCATCGCGGTCGCGGTGGTACTGCGGTACCTGCTGCACCGGGCCATCCGCCGGCTGGTGACCAGTACCTCGACGGTCGCCGGGCCGACCATCCTGCGGCCGTTGCGGGAACGGACCCCGCCGGCCGGGCCGGTGGTGATGCCGGAACGGCGGCGGCAACGCGCCGAGGCGATCGGCTCGGTGCTGCGCAGCACGGTGAGCGCGACCGTGTTCGGGATCGCCGTACTGCTGGTGCTGGGTGAGCTGAGCTTCAACCTGGCCCCGCTGCTGGCCAGCGCCGGCATCGCCGGCATCGCGCTGGGTTTCGGGGCGCAGACGCTGGTGAAGGACCTGCTCGCCGGGCTGTTCATGCTGCTGGAGGATCAGTACGGCGTCGGCGACATTGTCGACCTTGGCGAGGCGACCGGCGTGGTCGAGGCGGTGGGTCTGCGGATCACCACGGTCCGGGACGCCCGGGGCGTGCTCTGGTACATCCGCAACGGGGAGATCATCCGGGTCGGCAACAAGAGCCAGGGCTGGGCCATGGTGGTGGTCGACATGCCGGTCGGCTTCGCCGACACCGAGCAGGCCGCTGCGGTGCTGCGTACCGCCGCCCTTGGGGTGGCCGCCGATGGGAATATGGCCGGCCACTTCGTGGAGCCGCCGGACGTGCTCGGCGTCGAGCAGGTCACGGTCGACGGCGCGGTGATCCGTACGGTCGCCAAGACCACCGCCGAGGGGCAGTTCGTGGTGGGCCGCGAGTTGCGCCGTCAACTGGCCGCGGCACTGCACACCTCCGGGATCTCGGCACAGATCGTGGCCGGGCGGATGTTCGTCGCCCGTGGGTCGGGAGGTGGGCAGGAGGAGCCCGGCCAGGGCGGAACGACTTGACCGGTCACCGGGACGACGCGTCCGAGTGCCGGGACGACGCGCCCGCCTCGGCCGACTAGCAGGGGCTATGCACCGTATGGCGAACTGGTTGTCATCCGAATGTTTAGTCGGAGTGACGACAAACTAGCCGTTCACACTAGCCAGATGTCACCCGATCGGGCATGATCCGGGACGAGTGTCATCGGAGTGTCACCACCACTTCGCTCAGCCGTACGTCCGGGACGTTCCCCGGTAGTACCCGCCACGAGCGGGTGCCGCCGAGAACGATGGAGGCGCCGTCCGTGTCCGACGAGGCACAAACCGCCGGGAGTCCGGCGACCTTCCGCGAGGTGTTCGCGGCGGATGAGTTCCGCTTTCTCTTCGTCTCGGTGGCGCTGTCCTGGATCGGCGACTACATCGCGAAGGCAGCGGTCACCGTCCTGGTCTACCGGGAGACGGAGTCGGTGGCCCTGTCGGCCGCCGCCTTCGCGGTCAGCTTCCTGCCCTGGTTGATCGGTGGTCCGCTGCTCACCACGGTCGCCGAGCGGCACCCGTACCACCGGGTGATGATGACCACCGATCTGATCCGGATGGCCCTGATCGCCGTGGTCGCCACCCCCGGCCTGCCGGTCTGGGCGATGATCAGCCTGCTGTTCTGCACCACACTGGCGAATCCGCCGAACCAGGCCGCCCGGTCCGCGCTGATGCCGACCGTGCTGACCGGTGACCGGCTGATCGTGGGGCTGTCGCTGATCGCCAGTACCGGCCAGCTCGCCCAGGTCGGCGGCTACGTCGCCGGCGCGGCGATCGCCTCCGTCAACCCACGGGCTGCGTTGCTGTTGAATGCCACCACCTTCGCCGTCTCGGCCCTGGTGATCCGGCTCGGGGTCCGGGCCCGTCCGGCGGCCACCGCCCCGGACCGCCGCCAGCATCTGCTCCGCGAAACCGCCGAGGGCTTCCAGTTGGTGTGGCGTACCGACGTGCTGCGGGCCATTGCGATCCTGGTCTGGACGGTCCCGCTGTTCGCCATCGTGCCGGAGGGGTTGGCCGCCGCCTGGGCGGCCGAGCCGGGGGTTTCCGACTCCGAGCGGGGTCTCGCCCAGGCGATGATCATGGCGGCGAGCCCGACCGGCTACATCGTCGGCGGCCTGCTGATCGGCCGGCTGGTCCGTCCGGGGCGTCGGCGCAGACTGATCCGACCGTTCGCGGTGATCGCTCCGCTGGCGCTGGTCCCCACCCTGCTCGACCCCTCGCCGCCGGTGGTGGCGATCCTCGCCGGGGTCTGCGGCTTCGCGGTGGCCGGCCTACTGCCGGTGACCAACGGGCTGTTCGTCCAGGCGTTACCGCATGGTTACCGGGCCCGCGCGTTCGGCGTGATCGCTACCGGCATCCAGGTCGGCCAGGGAGCTGCGGTGCTGGTCACCGGTCTGCTCGCCGACCGGTTCGACATCCCGACCGTGGTCGGGTTGTGGAGCCTCACCGGCGCGGTGGTGATCTCCCTGGCGCTGCTGCGGTGGCCGGCCGAGGAGCGCTTCGACGCGGCGATCGCCGCCGTCGCAGCCGCCCCCGGTGCCTCGACCGGCGGTAGACCCGGCACAGCGACCGCTGGCACGCCGGATACTTCCGCCACCGGCCCCGCCGCCAACCCGGCGGCCAGCAACGGCAGCCCCGTACCGCAGGCCCGTGACGCGCAGCAGTCCGACGAGGTCGGCAGCGCCTGAGCGACGCTGGTACACCGCACCGGGCACCGGGCACCGGCCGGTTGCGCACCGGCTGGCAGGATGGAGTGGTGACAGCGTCAGATCCTGCCAACGGCCCGGCCGGCGCGACGCCCGCAGCCGGCGGTCCCACCCCGACCTTCTTCGCCGCCATCGGCGGCGAGCCTGCCTTCCGCCGGCTCGTTGACGAGTTCTACGCCGGTGTCGCCACCGATCCGCTGCTCCGCCCGATGTACCCGGAGCAGGATCTGGGGCCGGCTGCGGAACGACTGACCCTGTTCCTGATGCAGTACTGGGGTGGCCCCGGCACGTACTCCGAGCAGCGTGGGCACCCCCGGCTGCGGATGCGGCACGCACCGTTCCGGATCGGTCCGGCGGAGCGGGACGCCTGGTTGACCCACATGCGGCGGGCGGTCGACCGGCTGGACCTGCATCCGGAGCTCGCCGGGATGCTCTGGGACTACCTGGAGCGGGCCGCCTACTTCATGGTCAACGAGATGGACCCGACCGAACCGCCCCGGCGCGACCTGGCCAGCGGCTGACCGGCCGTCAGAGCAGGGCACCCTCGTCGTGCAGCCAGTCGACGAAACTGGTCGCTACGGCCGCTCCACAGTCCAGCAGCTCGACCAGCAGCGCGTCGTTGGCTCCGGCTGCGAGTGGGACCTGCAGCTCGGCGTAGATGGGCAGCTGACTCCGGTCGGTAGGGTCGCCGACGTACGCCTTGCAGAACCGTCTGGTGTGGTTCCACTCGTTGACCACCCGGTAGGCACGGTCTGCCCAGTCGGGCGGCACGGTGGAGTGCGGTCGGGCGCGGACCACCAGGATCTCGTCCTCCGGCCCTTCGAGGGTGAACAGGACGGCGTGCCGCTCCCACATCGCCAGCAGGCTGCCATCACCGTCCGCGAGATACCGAATGTCCAACATGTCCAATGCGGTGCCGATCCGACGGAGGGTCACCGGCACCACCTGCGGCGAGAGCTCCTTGCCCGCTGCCGGCGACGGCATCGGGCAGGACGGCCCCGCAGGTCTGGTCGGCCCGAGTTCGGTCGACGACCGGGGCGCCTGCTCCGGCGTTCGTGGCGCGGGCGGTCCAAGTCGGACACCGCCGTCCACTCCGGTCCTGCTTCGGGTATCCGGCTCACCGCCATCTGCGTGACCGGAGCGCCACGACCACCATGGCATTATCCGCACCTCACTCCCCAGCGGATCCGGGTGCCTACGTTGCGTCGGATCCGAGGCCCGACGGTACCCGGATAGCCGTTCCTAGACACCCCCCCAACGAACCCCCCGAACCAGAGGGATGAGGTAGCATCATACTTTCGGCTGAGTGATCGTCGGCATGAGCGCAAGATTATTAGCTCTTTGTGTCCAGGCAACCCCGAACGGCGCATCAAGTGCTACCCAATTACCTACTGTCCTGACCCGTACCACCGATTGCGGTTGATCCACGGGGCGGCCCGACAGGTCGGTCCGGTCCTGACAGTCGACCGGCTCCGGCCGACCGACCGGCCCCTCGGTCGTGCCGAGAAAGCCCATCCGGGCCACCGCCTGCACCAGCCCTTGGCGGATCTCGATCCGCTCGCCGGTCGGACCGTCGTCGGTCACCACCACGGCCACGTGGTCGAGCAGGGCGTCCCGTACCGCCCGCTGGCCCACCGCCCGTCCACCGACGCCCTGCGTCTCGGCGGCTCGCAAGGTGCCGGCCGCCGCCACCGCGACCCGGCGCAGATCGGCCGCTGGCACCACCTCGACGGCCCGCGCCGGGCCGGGCGGCAACGGCCACCGCCACGCGCTGTCCCGGCGCGGCGGCAACCCGGTGGAGACCGCCGTCAGCCGGGCCAGCAACTCCGCAGCGGACACCGTGGCGTCCCCCGGGCCGGGCCCCGAGACGGTCCGCTGCACCAGGACCGCCCACGGCAGGCGGGCCCAGAGCTCGGTGCGGTCCCGGCCGGCCGACCGCAGCCGGACCGGCGCGTCGGGGTCCAGCCGGACCAGCCGGGCCAGGAACGCGCCGGCGTCGGTCAGCCCGGTCAGCCGGTGACCGGCCGACGCCGGGTCAGCCCGGGGTGCACGGCCGGCCATCATGCCTCGGCGGCATCGGCCGGTCGGACGTACGGCAGCAGGAAGGCCCGCTCCGCCTCGGTCAGCCGACGTGGCCGCCCCCGCTCCAGGTCGAACGGCACCAGCACCGAACGGGCCCGGCTGACCAGCAGATCGCCGTCGAACATCTCGTAGGCGACCGTGAACCGCGACGGACGGACCTGTTCGATCCAGAGCTCGATTCGGACGGTCGGTGCCTGGTCGGCAGTCGACCGGCCCATCCGGTAGTCGACCGGGCGCAGGTAGTCGACCTCGTGCCGGTGAATCAGCACCCCGTCGGCGAACGAACCGATGCCCCAGGCCCGCCCGCCGGAGAACATCAACGCGACCCGGGCCTCCTCGTACAGCGTCAGGAACCGGGCGTTGTTGACATGCCCGTACGCGTCGAGATCGGACCAGCGCAGCGCAGCGTGAAACGTGTAGCGCCGGCCACCGCCGGCGGCCGGAACCTCGCCGGTCGTCGACGAGGCCCCGGCCAGTGCCGCATCAGTCACGGGTCAGCTTGCGGTAGGTCACCCGGTGCGGTCGGGCCGCTTCCGCGCCGAGCCGGTCGATCTTGTTCTTCTCGTACGCCTCGAAGTTGCCCTCGAACCAGAACCACTTCGCGGGGTTGGTGTCGTCGCCCTCCCAGGCCAGGATGTGCGTGGCGACCCGGTCCAGGAACATCCGGTCGTGGGAGATGACCACGGCGCACCCCGGGAACTCCAGCAACGCGTTCTCCAGGCTGGACAGCGTCTCCACGTCGAGGTCGTTGGTCGGCTCGTCGAGCAGGATGACGTTCCCACCGATCTTCAGGGTGAGCGCCAGGTTGAGCCGGTTACGTTCACCACCGGACAGCACCTTGGTCGGCTTCTGCTGATCCGGTCCCTTGAAGCCGAACGCGGCCACGTACGCCCGGGACGGCATCTCCACCTTGCCGACCATCAGGTGGTCCAGCCCGTCGGAGACCACCTCCCAGACCGTCTTGCTGCTGTCCAGGCCGGAACGGTTCTGGTCGACGTACGACAGCTCCACGGTCTCGCCGACCCGGACCTGGCCGCTGTCCGGCTGCTCCAGCCCGACGATCGTCTTGAACAGCGTGGTCTTACCGACGCCGTTCGGGCCGATGATGCCGACGATTCCGTTGCGCGGCAGCGAGAAGCTCAGGTCGTCGATGAGGACCCGGTCGCCGAAGCCCTTCTTCAGGTTCACCGCCTCGATGACGGTGTTGCCCAGCCGCGGCCCCGGCGGGATCTGAATTTCCTCGAAGTCCAGCTTGCGGGTCTTCTCCGCTTCGCTGGCCATCTCCTCGTAGCGGTCCAGCCGGGCCCGGGACTTGGTCTGGCGTGCCTTCGCGTTGGACCGGACCCATTCCAGCTCCTCGCCGAGGCGCTTCTTCAGCTTGGCGTCGCGACGACCCTCGACCGCCAACCGGGCGGCCTTCTTCTCCAGGTACGTCGAGTAGTTGCCCTCGTACGGATAGGTCCGGCCACGGTCCAGCTCGAGGATCCAGTTGGCGACGTTGTCCAGGAAGTAGCGGTCGTGGGTGATCGCCATCACGGTGCCGGCGTACTTGGCCAAGTGCTGCTCCAGCCAGTGCACGCTCTCCGCGTCCAGGTGGTTGGTGGGCTCGTCGAGCAGCAGCAGGTCCGGCGCCTCCAGCAACAGTTTGCACAGCGCGACGCGGCGGCGTTCACCGCCGGAGAGCTGGGTCACCTCGGCGTCCGGCGGCGGACAGCGCAGCGCGTCCATCGCGAGTTCGAGCTTGGAGTCGATGTCCCAAGCGTCGGCGTGGTCCAGATCCTCCTGCAGCTGACCCATCTCGGTCATCAGCTCGTCGGAGTAGTCGGTCGCCATCTGCTCGGCGATCTTGTTGAACCGCTCCAGCTTCGCCTTGGTCTCGGCGACCGCCTCCTCGATGTTGCCGAGCACCGTCTTCGCGTCGTTGAGCGGCGGTTCCTGGGCGAGCATGCCGACGGTGTAGCCGGGCATCAGCCGGGCATCGCCGTTGCTCGGCCGGTCCATGCCCGCCATGATCTTCAGCAGGCTGGACTTGCCGGCGCCGTTCGGGCCGACCACACCGATCTTGGCACCCGGCAGGAAGTTGAGCGTCACGTTGTCCAGCACGACCTTGTCGCCGTGCGCCTTGCGCGCCTTTTCCAGGACGTAGATGAACTGGGCCACGGTGCGGCCTACCTCCAGAACTCTCGTGGGACCCGTCGGTACGGGCAGGTCACGACCCCGCGTACCGGCCGCCGGCACCGACCGGAGCGGCTACGGGTGGTACGCGGTACGCGGTCGTGCGCGGTACGACGGTCCGATCGGTGCGTACGCCGTTGTCAATCCTGACAGGTCCGACGCCCCAGCCGCACCTCACCCCACCGGACGACTGGGAGGTTCCCGCCGGTGGTACCTGCCGCATTGCGTCCGGCCGGGTTTCGAAGTCCTGATCAGCTGGGCACCAAGAGGGGGACGGGGGTCCGCCCGTCTGGCCCGCACAGTACGCTCATGGCGGTCCCGTAATCACCGGAGGTGTACGGAACGTGACGGTTCGGAGCTCGTTCGTAGTGGTCGCCAACCGCCTGCCGGTGGACGAGGTGACCACGCCGGAAGGCCGCCAGTGGCGGCGCAGCCCCGGTGGTCTGGTGACCGCCCTGCACCCGGTGCTCGCCGCGCACCAGGGCACCTGGGTCGGCTGGGCCGGTGGCGCAGGTGCGGCGCCGGAGCCCTTCGACCTCGAAGGCATCCGGCTGCACCCCGTCCCGCTGAGCGCGGAAGAGCTGGAACGGTACTACGAAGGTCAGTCCAACGCCACCATCTGGCCGCTGTATCACGACGCCGTCGAAACGCCGGCGTTCAAGCGCCGCTGGCGGGAGGCGTACCGGGTGGTCAACGCCCGGTTCGCCGAGGCGGCTGCGGAGGTCGCCGACGAGGGTGCCACGGTGTGGGTGCAGGACTACCAGCTGCAGTTGGTGCCGGCCATGCTCCGGGAGATCCGCCCGGACCTGCGGATCGGTTTCTTCCTGCACATCCCGTTTCCACCGATCGAGCTGTTCATGCAGATGCCGCAGCGCGCCGAGATCCTGCGTGGGCTGCTCGGCGCCGACCTGGTCGGCTTCCAGCAGCGGCTGGCCGCGCAGAATTTCGTCCGGCTGGCCCGCCACCTGCTCGGGCTGCGGTACGAGGGCCAGATGATCCAGGTCGACGGCCGTAAGGTCAAGGCCGGCGCCTTCCCGATCTCGATCGACGTTCCGGAGATGGAACGGATGACCCACGACCCGACGGTGGAGGCACGGGCCAAGCAGATCCGCGCCGAGCTGGGGGATCCGAAGACGGTGATCCTCGGAGTGGACCGGCTCGACTACACCAAGGGGATCGAACTCAGGCTGAAAGCGTTCCGGGAACTTCTTGCTGACGGAAAGCTGACAGTTCCGGACGCGGTTATGGTGCAGGTCGCCACCCCCAGCCGCGAGCGGGTCGAGCACTACCAGGCACTTCGGGTCAAGGTTGAGCGCGAAGTTGGCCGGATTAATGGTGAATTCGGCCGGGTGGGTGTGCCCGCCGTGCACTACCTGCACCAGTCGTACAGTCGCAGTGAACTCGCCGCGCTCTACCGCGCGGCCGATGTGATGATGGTGACACCACTGCGAGACGGAATGAACCTGGTGGCCAAGGAGTACGTCGCGGCCCGCGCCGACACCGGCGGCGCCCTCGTGCTCAGTGAGTTCGCCGGCGCCGCAACGGAGCTGCGTCAAGCGTTCCTGTGCAACCCGCACGACCCGGACGGCGTCAAGGACGCGTTGTTGCGGGCGGTGCATGTCGACAGTTCCGAGGCCCGGCGGCGGATGCGGATCATGCAGCGCCATCTGCGGACCCATGACGTCGGCCACTGGGCCCGCTCCTTCCTCACAGAACTCGGTGTGCCCGAGACGGAGGAATGAATGAGAACGTCCGTCCTTGACGGGGACGTACGCGCGGCCGCGGATCAGATCGATCCCGAGCTGCGCGCGGCGATCGGGCGGATCGCCCGGATGCCGATACTGCTGGTGGCCTGCGACTACGACGGCACCCTCGCACCGATCGTCGAGGACCCGACCCGAGCCGTACCGCTACCGGAGTCGGTCGCGGCGGTGCGGGCGCTGGCCGCGCTGCCGCAGACCACCGTCGCGGTGGTCTCCAGCCGAGCGCTGCGCGACCTCGCCGCGCTGTCCCGGCTGCCCAGCGAGGTCCATCTGGTCGGCAGCCACGGGTCCGAGTTCGACATCGGCTTCGTCGAACGGCTGGCCCCCGAGCAACTGCAGGTGCACTCCCAGCTCAAGCGGGAGCTACGGCAGCTGATCAAGGACCAGCCCGGGGTACGGCTGGAGGTCAAGCCGGCCAGCGTCGCGGTGCACACCCGGGGCGCCGATCCGGCGGTCACCGAAGCGGTCGTCGCGGCGGTCAACACCGGGCCCGCCGCATGGCCGGACGTCACCGTCACCCAGGGCAAGGAGGTCGTCGAACTGTCGGTGGTCGCCACCGACAAGGGCACCGCCCTGGACCAGATCCGCACCCAGACGTCGGCCAGCGGCGTGCTCTTCATCGGCGACTCGATCACCGACGAGAGCGCCTTCGCCAACCTGCACGGTCCGGACGTCGGCATCAAGATCGGCGACGGTGACACCCGGGCGCCGTTCCGGGTGGCCGAGCCGATCGACGCCGCACGGGTGCTCGGCGTCCTGCTGGAGACCCGGCGCAACTGGCTCTACGGCGAGCACGCGGTGCCGATCGAGCGCCACTCGATGCTGGCCAACGGCCGGACCATCGCGCTGCTCACCCCGGACGCCAAGGTGACCTGGCTCTGCCACCCCAAACCGGACTCGTCGGCGATCTTCGCCGATCTACTCGGCGGCGCACCGGCCGGGCACTTCACCGTCGCACCGGCCCGCGGCGGGTTCCCGCTGGGCCAGCGCTACCGGCCCGGCACGATGACCGTGGAGACCCGTTGGTCGGGGCTGACCGTCACCGACTGGCTGGACCACCCGCCAGCCGAGTCCTCAGCCGGCGACACGGTGCTGCCGGGCGCCGACTCCACCCTGGTCCGGGTGCTCACCGGCACCGGGCAGGCACAGCTGGAGTTCGCGCCACGCCCCGAGTTCGGTCAGGTGGCTGTGCAGTTGCAGCCGCTCGGCGACGGGCTGCTGGTGCTCGGTTCCAACGAGCCGGTCGCCCTCTACTCCCCCGGGGTGGAGTGGAAGGTCATCGACGACGGTGGCCGGGAAACCGCCCGCGCCCTGGTCGACCTGGCTGCTGTCGACGGCATGCTCACCATGGAACTGCGGTTCGGCTCGCACAGCCTGGAGCACCACACCGTCACCGTGCAGGACCGCCAGTCCACCGCAGAGCAGCCGTGGCGGGAGTGGGTCCGGCAACTGCGGCTGCCGAACACCGGCCGGGAGCTGGTCGCCCGCAGCGCGCTCACCCTGCGAGGGCTGTGCCACGAGGCGACCGGCTCGATCCTCGCCGCCGCGACCACCTCACTGCCCGAGGAGCTCGGCGGGGTACGCAACTGGGACTACCGGTACTGCTGGCTGCGGGACGCGGCGATGAGCGCCCGGGCGTTGGTCGACCTCGGCTCGCTGGCCGAGGCCGAGGCGTTCCTACGCTGGGTGGACGGCTGCGTCGAGCGCACCGGCGGCCACCCGGAGCGGTTGCACCCGCTCTACACGGTGGAGGGTTTGGAGCTGGGCGCGGAGGCGGTCATCGACACCCTCCCCGGCTACGCTGGTTCCCGCCCGGTGCGGGTCGGCAACCTGGCCAACCACCAGCTGCAGCTCGACGTGTTCGGGCCGATCGCCGACCTGCTCGCGGTGGTCGCCGATGCCCGTGGTTCCGTGCACGATGACGAGTGGCGGGTGCTGGAGGCGATGGTGCAGGCGGTCGAGCGCCGCTGGCACGAGCCGGACCACGGACTGTGGGAGGCCCGGCTCGCTCCCCGGCACCATGTCTTCTCCAAGGTCATGTGCTGGATGACGGTGGACCGGGCGCTTCGGATGGCGGGCCGGCACGGCGGCGGCGAACGGCCAGACTGGGTCGAGCTACGCGACCGGATCGGCCGCAACGTGCTGGAACACGGCTGGCATGCCAAGGCCGGCGCGTACACAGTCGCCTACGGCGACGAGGAGATGGATGCCTCCTCGCTGTGGATCGGGTTGTCCGGGCTGCTGCCCGACGACGACCCGCGGTTCCTCGCCACCGTGCTCAAGGTGGAGGCGGACCTGCGCAGCGGCCCGGTGGTCTACCGCTACCGGTGGGATGACGGGTTGCCCGGCCGGGAGGGCGGGTTCCACATCTGCACCGCCTGGCTGATCGAGGCGTACCTGCGCACCGGGCGGCGCGGTGACGCCGAGGAGCTGTTCGAGCAGATGATCGACACCGCCGGCCCGACCGGTCTGCTGCCCGAGCAGTACGATCCGCTCGCCGAACGCGGGCTGGGCAACCATCCTCAGGCGTACAGCCATCTGGGGCTGATCCGGTGCGCGCTGCTGCTGGACGACATGCTCAAGCTCTGAAACCGCAGCTGGTCCGGCGCGCCGCTCCCCCGGCACGCCGGACCGCTCAGTCCTCGGTCCGGTCGGCTCGGCCGGTCGGCCGGTCGGCTCGATCGGTCGGCACGTCCAGCGTGCCGACCACGTCGCCGACGACCACCACGGCCGGCGGCCGCAGTCCGGCTGCGGCGGCCTCGCCGGCCACCGCGCCCAGGGTCGACGTCAGCGCCCGCTGGGCACCGGTGGTCGCCTCCTGCACCACCGCCGCCGGGGTGTCCGCGCCACGGCCGTTGGCGAGCAGCGTCCCGGCGATCGCCGGCAGGTTCTTCAGCCCCATCAGCACCACCAGGGTGCCGCGCAGCCGGGCGAGCGCCGGCCAGTCCACGAGCGACAGCCGGTGCCCCGGCGGCAGGTGGCCGGAGACCACGGTGAACTCGTGGGCCACCCCCCGGTGGGTGACCGGGATACCGGCGGCGGCGGGTGCCGCGACCGAACTGCTCACGCCGGGCACCACCGACACCGGTACGCCCGCCTCGACGCAGGCCAGCAACTCCTCGCCGCCCCGGCCGAAGACGTACGGGTCACCGCCCTTGAGGCGGACCACTGTGGATCCGGACCGGGCCCGGTCCACCAGGATCCGGTTGATCTCCTCCTGGGCGGCAGCCGGGCCGTACGGGATCTTCGCGGCGTCGACCAGCTCGACCCGGGCGGGCAGCTCGTCCAACAGCAGCCCGGGCACCAGCCGGTCGGCGACCACCACGTCGGCTTCGGCGAGCGCGCGGCGGCCCTTCACGGTGATCAGTTCCGGGTCGCCGGGGCCGGCGCCGACCAGGACCACCCGGCCGGTCGGGCCGGGGCCGGCGGTGGCCGGTGCCTCCCCGGCGGGGTCAGCGACCGGGATGGTGCCGTCGGACAGCCGCTGGTCAATCGCGTCCCGGACCCGGACCGCCCGCTGCGGGTCCCCGCCGCCGAGCACCGCCACGGTCACCGGGCCGTGCCGGGTCACCGCCGGCGTCCAGGCGGTCGCCTCGGTCCGGTCGTCGGCCCGAACGCAGAACACCCGCCGGGGCTCGGCGGCAGCGCTGACTTCGGCCGCCGCCGCCGGGTCGTCGACGGCGACCTGGACCAGCCAGGCCCCGTCCAGGTCACCGGGCTGGAACCGCCGCTGCCGCCAGCTCAGCCGCCCGGCGGTGACGAGCCCGTGCAAAGCCGGGGTCAGCTCGGGTGACACGACGAGCACGTCGGCTCCGGCGTCCAGCAACGCCGGCACCCGCCGGGTGGCGACCGCGCCGCCGCCGACCACCAGCACCCGCCGGCCGTCCAGCCGCAGCCCCAGTGGGTAAAGATTCACTTCTCGGAAACTCCCGCCGCGTCAAAGGTGGCCACCTCGTGCAGGACCCGGACCGCACTGACCATCATCGGCCAGGCGAGCAGGGCGCCGGTGCCCTCTCCCAGGCGCAGCTCCAGGTCGACCAATGGGTGCAGGCCGAGCTGGCGCAGCCCAACGGTAGCCCCCGGCTCCACCGAACGGTGCCCGGCGACCATCGCGGCGGTGGCGTGCGGGGCCAGGGCCGCTGCGGCCAGCGCGGCGGCCACCGCGCTGACCCCGTCCAGGATCACCGGGATCCGCCGGGCGGCGGCACCGAGCAGGAAGCCGCAGAGCGCTGCGTGTTCCAGCCCGCCGAGCGCGGCCAGCACGCCTACCGGGTCGGCCGGGTCCGGCCGGTGCCGGCGCAGCGCGGCGTCCACCACGGACATTTTCCGCTGGTACGTCGGCTCGTCGACCCCGGTACCCCGGCCGGTGACATCAGCTGCCGCCGCACCGGTGAAGCCGGCGATCAGGGCCGCCGCCGCGGTGGTGTTGGCGATCCCCATGTCCCCGGTGAGCAGGCTGGCGGCGCCACCGTCATGCAGGTCGCCGGCGACCCGGATGCCCACCTCGACGGCGGTACAGGCCTCGTCGACGGTCATCGCCGGCCCGCTGGACAGGTCGGCGGTGCCGGGGCGTACCCGGGCCGACACCAGCCCGGCGGCGGGCTCCAGCGGCGCGGCCACGCCCACGTCGACCACGGTGACGCTGGCCCCCATCTGCCGGGCGAAGGCGTTCACCACCGCGCCGCCGGCCAGAAAGTTGGCCACCATCTGCGCGGTGACCTCCTGCGGCCAGGGGGTGACCCGTTGCCGGTGCACCCCGTGGTCGGCGGCGAAGACGGCCACCGCGCCGGGCTCGGGCAGCGGTGGCGGGCAGGCCGCGGCGAGGCCGGCGAGCCGCACCGACAGCTCCTCCAGCGCGCCGAGCGAGCCGGCCGGCTTGGTCAGCCGGGCGTGCAGTGCCCGGGCCTGAGTCATCGCGTCGCCGTCGGCGGGCTGGATCCGCGCCAGGGTCTGCTCGATCAGCGAGCCGGTCGGGCGATCGGGCACAAGTCCGCCAGGACCATCGGGCATCAGTCCTCCAGGGTGGTCGACAACACGGAGACGAAGGCGTCGGTGGTGGCAGTGTCCCGTACCGCGATCCGCAGCCAGTCGACACCCAGCCCGGGGAACGTGTCGCCGCGGCGTACCGCGTAGCCACGCTCGCGCAGCCGGTGCCGAACCCGCTGCGCGCCGGCGACGTGGATCAGGACGAACGCACTGGCCGGGGTGCCGGCCACGGTGACCCCGGGTAGTTCGGCGAGCCGCCGGACCAGGTGGGCGCGCTCGGCGGCAAGCGCGGCGGCGAACCGGCGTTCGGCGCCCACCGCACGGCGGCTGGCGCACACCTCGGCGGCGACCAGCGCCGGGGTGGCGACCGGCCACAGCGGCGCCGCGGTGGCGAGCCGGCGCAGCAGCGGCTCCGGGCCAAGTAGGTAGCCGATCCGCAACCCGGCCAGTCCCCAGGTCTTGGTCAGGCTGCGCACCACGACGAGTCCGGGCAGGTCGCGCCGGTCGGCCAGCGACTGCGGTTCGCCCGGTACGCCGGCGGCGCAGGTAGTGTCGGCGAACGCCTCGTCGACGACGACGACCCGGCCCGGTCGGGTGAGCGCGGCGACCGTCTCGGCGGGGTGCAGCACCGACGTCGGGTTGGTCGGGTTGCCGATGAGCACCAGGTCCGCGTCGGCCGGGACGAGGCCGGGGTCGAGGGTGAACCCGGTGTCGGCGGACAACAACACTCGGTCGACCCGGTGCCCGGCGTTACGCAGGGCGGCTTCCGGCTCGGTGAACTGCGGGTGCACCACTACTGGGCGGCGGGCGTCGCGCAGCGCCTGGGCGATCAGGACGAAGCCCTGGGCGGCGCCGGCGGTGAGCAGCACCTCGCAGGCGGGCCGGCGGTGCCGGTCGGCGACGGCCGTGACAGCGGCCCGCTGGTCGGGGTAGCGGGCGAGATCGCGCAGGCTGGCAGAGACCGGTTCGGTCAGCCAGCGCGGCGGTTCGCCGACGCGGACGTTGACCGCCAGGTCGATCAGGCCGGGGGTGGCCTCGACGTCGCCGTGGTGCCCGAGATCGTACTCCTGCATGGTGGCGATCATGCCGGGCGAGCGGGATGAAATCGACGAAGGGTGACGCTTGTGACACGATTCGTCTTATGGTTTTAATCCTTTTGGTCACTTTTTGTGGCTGTCCGGCTTAGCTTTGGGCCGTGAGGAAACGCACCCGCCACCCCGCTCGCAGTGGCCGCCTCGTCCAACTGCTCCGGGCCGGTCTGATCGCCGGTGTCGTGGTCGCCGCCGCCGCGTACCCGATGGCCGCCGTCGCCGGTCTCGGCGTCATCGCCAGCACCAGGGCGATCGACCAGATCCCCAGCGAGCTGCGCGACGCCCAGCCCGCTCAGACGTCATACGTCTACGCCGCCGACGGCAAGACCCTGGTGACGATGTTCTACGAGGAGCACCGCAAGTACGTACCGCTGACCGAGATGTCGCCGTTCATCCAGCAGGCCATCGTCGCCTCCGAGGACAACCGGTTCTACCAGCACTCCGGCGTCGACCCGAAGGGCGTCGCGCGGGCCTTCGTCGCCAACCAGCAAGCCGGCGGGGTGTCCCAGGGCGGCTCCACCCTGACCATGCAGTACGTCCGGCTCGCCCTGCAGCAGACCGCCCAGAACCCGCTGGAGCTGCAGGCGGCTACGGCACAGACCCCCGGCCGCAAGATCCGGGAGATCCGGATCGCCATGGAGCTCGAGAAGCAGATGTCCAAACCGGAGATCCTGGAGCGGTACCTCAACGCCGCCTACTTCGGTCACCGGGCGTACGGCATCTACGCCGCCGCGGAGATCTTCTTCTCCAAGCACCCGAAGGCGCTGACCGCCAGCGAGGCCGCGCTGATCGCCGGACTGGTCAAGGCACCGTCGGAGTACGATCCGGCGACATCGGACCAGGCCGCGGCCACCGAGCGGCGCAACTACGTCATCGACCGGATGGCCGACCTGGGCTACCTCTCCCCGGTCGCGGCCGAGCAGGCCAAGGCCGAACCGATCCGACTCAACCTGAGCACCCCGCCGAACGAGTGCGTGTCGGTGCCGCAGGAGCACAACGACTGGGGCTTCTTCTGCGACTACCTAAAGTCCTGGTGGATGAGCCAGAAGGCGTTCGGCGACAGCCCGTCCGAGCGGCTGGCCAACCTGCGTACCGGCGGGTACCGGATCGTCACCAGCCTCGACCCCGGCATCCAGAAGGTCGCCCAGGAACAGGTCACTTCCCGGGAGTCGATCGGCAGCCCGTTCGCGCACGGCCTGGTGGCGGTCGAACCCGGCACCGGACAGGTCAAGGCGATGGCGGTCAACCGGGTCTACTCGCTCGACCAGACCGGCAACGGCCAACACTCCAACCCCAACCTGCGGGAGAAGGTCAAAGGCAACTACCCGAACACGGTGACACCGCTGCTCGGCGGCGGCGACCTGCCCGGGTACCAGGCCGGCTCGACCTTCAAGATGTTCACCATGCTGGCCGCGCTGGACGCCGGAATGCCGTTGCGTTCCGGATTCAACGCGCCGCACCGGATCAACTCCATCTACGACGGCGGCCAGGGCAGCAGCAGTTGCGGCGGACGGTGGTGCCCGAGCAACGCCGACGGGTCGATGGCCGGCTTCCACTACATGTGGTCCGGGTTCGGCAAGTCCGTCAACACCTACTTCGTCTGGCTGCTGCAGCAGGTCGGCGCGGAGAAGGCGGTGCAGATGGCCGAGCGGCTCGGGCTGCGTTGGCGTACCGACGTCGACCGGCGCAACGCCTCACCGGAGTACGCCAGCAAGTGGGGCGCGTTCACCCTCGGTGTCTCCGACGTGACCCCGCTGGAGATGGCGAACGCGTACGCCACCATCGCCGCCGACGGCAGCCACTGCGAGGACTCGCCGGTGCTGGCGGTGGAGAACCCGGACGGCAGCCCGGTCACCTACCGGGCGTTGACCGGGGTCGACGTCGAGGTGGCCACCCCGCGCTGCCGGGCGGCCTTCTCGCCGGACGTGGCCCGAGCCGCCACCGACGCCGCCCGCTGCCCGGTCGGTGACCGCCCGGCCGCTGGCGGCTGTGGCGGCTGGGCCACCGCCGAAGGGGTCGCCAAGGCGGTCGGGCGGCCGGTTGCCGGCAAGACCGGTACCACCGACAGCACCCGGTCCGCCTGGTTCACCGGCTACACCCCGGAACTCGCCGTGGCCAGCTTCATCGCCGACCCGGACAACCCGTTCAACGCGGTCGGCGACTGGCAGTCGCAGAAGCCGGTGGACTCGGCCGCCGGAACGTTGAAGAACGCCCTCAAGGGCAAACCGCCACGCCAGTTCACCCCGCCGTCAGCCGAGATCGTCGGCTGAGGCCACCAGCACCGGCTCGGTGTCCTCGTCGTCGCCGACCGACGGCGGCCGCGGCCCGGCCGGGTGCGGTGCGGCCGGCCCCGGCGGCACCGGCGGGCCGGGCTCACCGGGCGGCGGGCCGACCCGGCCGTCGCCCGCCCCCGGCCGGCCGTCGGCGGCGGCGACCACCAGTCGCCGGGCGATCTCCGGCGCCCCCGCCCAGTGCAGCGTCAACTGGGAGGCGTGCACCCGACGCCAGACGAAGCCCTCCGGCACCCCGTTGCCCCACGTCCACGCGGGGGTGTGGCCGGCACGCGGGGAAACCACCGCCTGGTGCTGCTTGTAGCCGATCAGGCGACCGCCGAGCGGCGCGACCGGGGTGGCCGCCCGCGACGTCGCCTCCCGGTAGCCGACGATCATCCGGTCGGTGGTCGACGCCACCGCGTCGAACACCTCACCCATCGGCCGCCCGTCACACTCCCGGACCAGCCAGAGCAGCCCGGTCCCCTCGGCCAGCACCGGCCGACCGGACCGGGCCAGGTCGGCCACCGCGAGGGTCAACGCCCGGTTCGCCGACAACTCCGGCAGGTAGGTCTCCGGCAGCCCGCCGGGCAGTACCAGCGCCGCCGTCGCCTCCGGCAACGACTCGTCCCGCAGCGGATCGACCGGCACCACCGCGGCACCGGCGGCGGTGAGCAGTTCGACCGTCTCCGCGTAGCCGTAGATCAGCTCAGCGGTGCCGGCGACCGCGATCACCGGACGCCGGGCCGGCGGCGGCGCCGGCGGCACCCCGGCCGCCTCGGCCTCGGCGGCCAACGCGTCGCCGGCGGTCCACTCCGGCACCGGCAGCTGCGGCGCCGACCGGGCCATCGCCAGCACCAGGTCCAGGTCGACGGCCGCGTCCACCGCCTCACCGAGCCGGCGGATCAGCCGTACCGTGTCGATGCTGTGGTGCGCGACCGGCACCACCCCGGCCGGGCGCGGGATCCCCGCCGGCAGTTCGCCCCGGTGCAGCGCGCCGAGCACCGGCACGCCGATCTCGTCCAACGCGGTACGGAGCACCTGTTCGTGCCGCGCCGAGCTGACCCGGTTGAAGATCACCCCGCCGAGCCAGAGCAGTTCGTCGTACGCCCGGAAACCGTGGACCAGCGCACCCACCGACTGGCCCATCGTCGCCGCGTCCACCACCAGCAGCACCGGGGCGCGCACGGCGGTGGCGACGGTCGCCGTGGACGGGCTGTCCGGCCGGCTGCCGAGACCGTCGAACAGCCCCATCGCCCCGGCGACCACGGCGATGTCGGCTCCGGCCGCACCGTGCACCAGCAGCGGACCGATCCGCCCGGAGCCCACCAGCATCGGGTCCAGGTTGCGGCCCGGACGCCCGGCGGCGGCACCCAGGTACGCGGCGTCGGTGTGGTCCGGCCCGACCTTCAGCCCGGCGGTGCTCAGCCCTCGGTGCCGCAGCGCGGCCAGCAGGCCGATCGCCACCGACGACTTGCCGTGGCCGGACGCGGGGGCGCTCACCACCAGGCGGGGCAGGGACGGCATCTGCGACTCCTCTGTACGTACGGGTGACGGGCGGTCCCGGGTGACGGACGCCCGGTGGGGTCGGCCGGACCGCCACCGGCGGCATCGGTGGAACAGCCGCAAGACGATACCCGGTAGTCTCCGCCATGTGTACCGGTTCCTGCTGACGCCCCGGTGGCTGGGCTACCTCGTGGTGGCCCTGGCCGCCGCGGCGGTGATGGTTCAGCTGGGAAACTGGCAGCTCGACCGCTACCACCAGCGCAGCGCGGTCAACGACCGGATCGACGCCGCCGGGCAGCAGACCCCGGCCGAGCTGACCCGAGCCGCCGGCCACCCGGGCCCGGCACCCGGCCAGGCCGGCGACGCTCCGCCGGAGTCGGCGACCTGGACCAGGGTGACCGCCGTCGGACGCTACGACAGCGACAACGACGTGCTGGTCCGCAGCCGTACGGTGAACAGCCGGGTCGGCTACGAGGTGCTCACCCCGCTGGTGCTGGCGGACGGTTCCGCGGTGCTGGTCGACCGGGGCTGGATCCCGCCGGACGACAGCGGGCTCGCCGTCGCGCCGCCGGTGCCGCCGGCGCCGACCGGCGAGGTGAGGGTGACCGGGCTGCTGCGCCAGCCGGAGCCGATGTCCGGCTCGGTGACCCGCCAGGACGGCACGCTGCAGACCCGGCGGATCGCCACCCCGGTGCTCGCCGCCGAGTTGCCCTATCCAATCTACGGCGGCTACGTGCTGCTGCAGGAGCAGGATCCGCCGGCCGACCCGGTCTTCGTCGCCGTACCGATCCGGCACGAGAACAGCTGGCAGAACGGCGGCTATGTGGCCCAGTGGTGGATCTTCGCGGCGATGACCCTGGTCGGTTTCGGCTGGCTGGCCCGGCGCGAGGCACACCACCGGCGGCGGCCGGCCGGTGACGGTGACCGGGCCGACGCCATCGGAGGCGATGCCGACCCGGTCGACCGGCGTCCGACTACCGTGCGGTGAGCCCGACCGACCCGTCGCCCGGCGGCCTGGCCCGCCGGCTGGGCACCGGCGACGCGGTGGTCGTCGGTCTCGGCGCGATGATCGGCGCCGGGGTGTTCGCCGCGTTCGCCCCGGCGGCGGCGGCCGCCGGCGGCTGGCTGCTCGCCGCGCTCGGCGTCGCCGCCGTGGTGGCCTACTGCAACGCGATGTCGTCAGCGCGGCTGGCCGCCCGTTACCCGGAGTCCGGCGGCACCTACGTGTACGGCCGACGCCGGCTCGGCGATTTCTGGGGCCACCTCGCCGGCTGGGGGTTCGTGGTCGGCAAGACCGCCTCGTGCGCGGCGATGGCGCTCACCGTCGGCAGCTACCTGGCCCCGGGGTACGCCCGGCCGGTCGCCGTCGCGGCGGTGGTCGCGCTCACCGCGCTGAACCTGTTCGGCGTGCACCGGTCGGCCCTGGCCACCCGGATCATCGTCGGTGTCGTGCTGGTGGTGCTGGCGGCGGTGGTCGTGGCCGGGCTGATCGGCGGCACCGGGCCGGTCGTCGGCGGGGCAGGCGGCGTACCCGTCGACGGCTGGGGGGTGCTGCAGGGCGCCGGGCTGCTCTTCTTCGCCTTCGCCGGCTACGCCCGGATCGCCACCCTCGGCGAGGAGGTCCGCGACCCGCGGCGCACCATCCCGCGGGCGATCCCGATCGCACTGGGCATCACCCTGGCGGTCTACGCGCTGGCTGCGGTCGCGGCGCTGCGGGCCCTGGGCCCGGCCGGGCTGGCCGACGCGCCGGCACCGCTGGCCGCCGCCGTGTCGCAGGCCGGTGCCGGCTGGTTGACCCCGGTGGTACGCGTCGGCGCGGCCACGGCGGCGCTCGGGGCGCTGCTGGCATTGATCCTCGGGGTGTCCCGGACCGTGTTCGCGATGTCCCGGGGCCGGCATCTGCCGGCCGGGCTGGACGCCGTACATCCGCGCCGTCAGGTGCCGCACCGGGCGGAGATCGCGGTCGGGGTCGCGGTGGTCGCCCTGGTCTGCGTCGCCGACCTGCGCGAGGCGATCGGCTTCTCGTCGTTCGGGGTACTAATCTACTACGCGGTGGCCAACGCCGCCGCGTTGACCCTGCGCCGCGACGAGGGCGCGCTGCCGAAGGCCGTACCGGTCGTCGGGATCGCCGGCTGCCTGCTGCTGGCCGCCACCCTGCCCGGCACGGCAGTGCTCACCGGGCTGATGGTGTTCGCTGTCGGCGTCGGCGTCTGGTGGGCCGGCTGCGGCGTCCGCGCCCGAGGCTGACCGACAACCTGCGCGTGGACGTCGCGGGTTAGGCTACCTGGCTTACCCGGATCAGGCTCTATCCAGTCGAGAGATTGAGGCCATGGTCATGGTTTCGGGACGACCGTGACGCTTGGTTCCGGACGGTCCACCGAGAGCAAGAAAGCGCTCATCAGTAGCGAAAATGCCACGGTGAGCAGAGAGATGCCGAGCAGAACCTGATACGCGGTTCGGTGCCGCCGATCGGTACGCAGTCCCCAGATTGAAGCAACCGCACCGGCAGCCCCTACTGCACCGGCCAGCAGGAAGTTCACGATCAACGTCGCCAGGCCAAGGACGGACAGGACCGCCACAAGACCAATTTTGGAGTTCGTTTGCTCCGGGCTGAGTGACTCTTGCTGGGTTGACATGGCATTCCTCCTGCGCTGTTGACAGATCGTACAAGATCCCCCTCACGTCCACACGTCGGCGAGGGGCCGGCGCGAGAACCCATCGCAATTGCGGTGGCCCTCACACCGGCATAGCTCGATCAGAAGATTGAGCAGGTGAAATTGCCCGAGCTACCACCATTCGCCATACCGTTCAGGCGAACGCACTCGTCGACCGTCTGCACGTCCCAGCCGCCGCAAACATTCAGGTGGTGCGCGCTGGGATTCCGCGTGGTGGCATAGCGTGATGGCCGGTTGGTTGGTGGCCGCCGGCTGATGTTGACCTGGGTGGGGTGGGGGTCAGGTGGGTGCGGGTAGGTTCGGCATCCAGGGTCGTCCGAGGATGGCGTCGCGCAGGACGGCCATTTTGTCGAGGCCGTTCTTCGCCGCGCTGGAGACGTAGCCGAGGATCTTGTACCGATCCTTGGTGCGTTGCTCGCTGGTGAGCCGCCCGGAGATCTTCTGCTGGATCTTCGCCGGTCGCAGGTCCCGTTCGGCCTGGTTCGACGTCGGCGGCACCAACAGGTCGTCAACGAAGCGCAGCACGTCGGCACGTCGGTCCCGGAAGACTTCCAACAGCAGGCGGGCTTTACGCTCACCCGGCCGGTTGCCGATGGTGCTGGTGTCGGACAGTCCGACCAGCACGCCGTGGTGCAGCCGGTACAGCAACTCGGCCTTCACTGTGGGGTCGATGCCCGGCCGGTTCTGCTCACGGGCCGTGTTCGTCTCGTGGATCAGCGCGCGCAGCGCGTCGGAGATCTGCTTCGGCCAGACCGCGTCGGGGTACACCTCGGCCGCACCGTCAAGATCACGTAACAGGTGAGCGCAACACAGTTGGTGGACCAGCGTGCCCAACTCGGCCGAGTCGTAGTTCCGGTACCGGTCGTGCACGACCACCGAGCCGGTCAGGTCCTTGACCACGAACGCCGTGAACGTGGCCAGGTCCCGGTCACCGACCTGGTAGTGAGTCCACAACTCGGTACACGCCACGAGCAGGTACTTCTCGGCCTTCTTCCGGCCCGGCCTCGGTTTCTTTGGCCCGACCCGCAGCGGCGTCTCGTCACAGCACACCGCGTACGCCAGGGTGATCAACATGCGGATCCGTTTGTCGACCTCGCTGGTCAGCGCCGCGACCCGGGTCAGCACGCCGTGCACGAACCCCGGCGACGGTGTCGCACCGGTCAGCGACCGAAGCATCTGTACACACCGCTGCACCGGGATGAAATGCACGACCATCAGATAGACCGCCCACGCCTGCAGGTTCGGGCCGTACCCCACCGGACCGGCCCCCGCGCCTTCCGGCCGGGCCGCGGTGTGCAGCTTCCCGCACCCACACCGCACCGCATGCTGGTCGTACTGGGTCAGCGTCGCGGTCATCAACGGAACCTCGACCTGCTGATACCGGTCCACCACACCCAGATCCCGCGCGTCCACCAACTCCGCGCCGCACCCGCAACTACCCTCGGGGAACCGGTCCCGCCGCTGATCAGGAGCATCCGACCAGGCCAGGTTCGACCCCGGCGCACCCCGCTGCCTACCCCGCGTACCCGCCGGGGTGTCCCGCTTCTTCCTCGCCGCAGGTGGCGTACGCCCCGGATCATCATCCTTCGACGGCGGAGACGACGAGTTCGACGAGTTCCGCGACAACAGATGCTCGACCCGCGCCAGCCGCACCGCGAGCGCCTCGTACGCCGCCGTCAACTCCGCGATCTGCGCGTCCTGCTCAGCAATCCGAGCGTCCTGCGTCCGTGCCAGCGAGATCAACTCTTCACGAGACAGATCCTCCGACACCGACACGCCAAGATCAAACCACAACGGACAGAACGGCGTCGAGCCGGTCGAACCCCGTCACTCAACCCGCGCTGACCGTCACTCTTCGCGCACCACCTGAATGTTTACCAGCCGCCGACTCCCAAAATAAACCGTTGCATAGCCCAAATTCGAGCAGTGTTGCCAACGATGCCGCTACCGTGAGATTGAACGCCAGCATGACGCCAGCCTATCGACTTAGTCTCCCCACCGGCATAGTCGTAGGTCGCGCTGGTAACAGTACTGCCCGAGTTACACCAGGTGCCAACCACCCAGAAGGTGTAGAGGGTATTTCCTGCCAACGACGTAGAACTTCCGGTAGCTTGGCCAAGCCAACATGCGGAGATCGCGGGATTCTCATGCCTCATTTGTTGAAGAATTTCCCGGTCGACCGGAGCCAAAGCAGTGGTCCTAAACTGGACCGTTTTCACAAGCATGCGGCTATCGAATGCTGCCCGCTCCCTGACAGACAACTCTTCATATTCGACCTCTGGATCGACTGACGCGTAGACCTTGTCTACTACGGCGACTGGATCCACTCGCTCCACTGCGGTTGCCGCACCGGAACTCAACAACACGACAAGTGCGGCGACAACTGCACACAGTAACGAAGCTAACCCTCTCTGATCATCAATTCCCCAATTCAAGATCGATTAGCGTTAGCCCTGGGCATAGGCGAATATTATTCACATAATAGGTTGAAAATCGCGATCTGTCAAGTATCCGACAGTCTCCTGTGGTTCGCGACTAGGCGGTCCTAGTTGGCCGATCCACGAAGTAGCCATGAGCCGCAGCGGCAGACCCCAGTCGGTGCGGCCGCCAGCGACAGCCACGAGGCTGACCCGCCACGAAAGTCCGCCCTCCCGACACTCCTTGTCACTTGCCCGACTACCAGCCGCTGGGGTGGGCTGGTTAGTGACGATTGGATGCCAGGAAGCCAGGTGACCTGCCACTACGCCGCAACCCTCAGATCTCGAAATCTGGCTCGTCATCATCGTCACCGTCGGGCAGTAGCCATCGGTCGCTGGGCTCGACGAAGGTGCCTTTGCCCTGGTGGCGGCGGACCAGCCGGCGCGCTTCCAGCCGCACGAGGACCATCTTGATGGTCGTGGCACCGACCGTGTAGCGCTTGCTCATCTCGGCGATCGAGGGCAGCTTCTCCCCTGGCTTGAGCCGGCCGCTGACGATCGCTGCGGCGTAGGCGTCCGAAATGCGGACATAGTCGGGCTGCGTAGGCATTTGGAGTCTCCTTGCACGGCAACCCGATTCGATCACGAGACACGTGACCGCGACAAGGATTCATTGACATAGGCGGCTTAGGCGCCTATGTTATGACGCGAGCACTCCTTGCACGGCAGCTTGGGGCGCTCACCTCCGGTCGGGGCGTGTAGCGAGTCACGCCGTTGGGCGTCCCGGCCCCGAAGGTTTGCCCTGGTCGCCGTACTGCCAAGGAGGGCTGCGGCGATTAGGGTGCGGGTGGCCCCGCCGGGATCGGCAAGCGGCAGGGCCGCCCCCCGTCCAGACCCATCCACGACACCGCCTGATCGGCACCAGGAGTGAACAATGGGGAGGAACACGTGATGCGAGAGCTTTGGCGACGCTGGCGACTGCGCTGGCAACGCCGCAAGATGGCCACCACCCCACCGCGTGACTGGCCGGCGGGCAGCGGCGTCTACCACGTACCCGATGGTCGCAGCCGCAACCAGCGACCCACCGCGTACCGGCCGATCCGCCCTTGGCAGATCCGCGCCCACCGCTTCCCGACAATCCCGCGGCGCGGCGGCGGCCGGGGCCTGGACCCCGGCGAAGTCGCCGCCTTCCTCGAACGGATCGCCCACGACCTCGGCATCGTCTACGCCGAACTCGACCGCACCTACGAGCAGAACGACCGCATCAAGGACGCGCTCCGCCGCTGGCAGACCAGCCAGGCCCGCGCCGCGCAGACCACCATGAACCTGCACGCCTGGACCGGCGGCGGTACCCCCGCCCGGTACGCGAAGCAGTCGTGACCGACCCGCCCCCCCGCACCCCGTCACCTGGCGGCGTTCGACGATGCCAAGCAGACCGGGGACTGCCCCTGTCACGGATCCCGTTTCGGAACCGCTGTCACCAGGCGAAGATCCCGATTGCCGAAGGTCGCTACGAGCAGTACCTGGTCGACCGCACGGAAGAGGAGGGGCGAGCCACGATTCGCGCTGAGAACCTCGGCCACATCCGTAGGCATGAGCTGGCCGAGTTGCGCAAGTCCGGCTGGGCTTGCCCAGGCTGGGGTTGACGCAGCCCTCGGGTAAGCCAGGCGCGGATCTCTCAGATCGAACACGGACAGGTTGACACCCCGGACGCACTGTGTCTGTACGTCCGAAGCACTCGGTGCTGAGGTCTCTATCGTTGTGTCCCGAGGGTCCACTAACGCTACGGGTCGTCTAAAGCCCGGCGGTCCAGCTTCCAGCCCTGGACAGCTTGGAGCCCCTCGACGACCTGCCCTGGAGCCGCACGACGTGCCCGACGCCGATCGCCACTGATCCGGGCATCCACCCGCCCCGCTGCCCGGGGCGCCAGCACCCGGGCAGCAGGACCAGCAGGTCAGAAGCCGCGGGCGAGCCGATGGTACGCCTGGCTCCAGCGCAGCTCGGCGGCGAACCGCCGGACCGTCGTGTCGGCGTCGATGACCGCCAGTTCAGTGCCGGTCATCTCGGCCAGATCGTGCAACTCGTCCACCCCGAGGGCCTGGGAGAGGACGGTGTGGTGCGGGCCGCCGGCGGTCAGCCACGCCTCGGCCGACGTCGGCAGGTCCGGCTCGGGGCGCCACACCGCCCGGGCCACCGGCAACTTCGGCAACGGCTGTGCCGGCGGCACGACCTCTATCTCGTTGGCCACCAGGCGGAACCGTTCGCCCAGGTCGACCATGCCGAGCACGACGGCCCGGCCGGGTGCGGCGTCGAAGACCAACCGGACCGGGTCCTCCCGGCCGCCGATGCTCAGCGGGTGAATCTCACACGACGGGGTGTCGGCGGCGATGCTCGGGCAGACCTCCAGCATGTGCGCGCCGAGGATGAGCTCCTGACCAAGGGTCAGGTCGTACGTGTAGTCCTCCATGAACGACGTACCACCGGAGGTGCCGACGGACATCGCCTTGAGGGTGCGCACCAGTACGGCGGTCTTCCAGTCGCCTTCACCGCCGAAGCCGTAGCCGTCGGCCATCAGCCGCTGCACCGCCAGACCGGGCAGCTGCCGCAGCCCGCCCAGGTCCTCGAAGTTGGTGGTGAAGGCCCGGAAGCCGCCCTCGGTCAGGAAGCCGCGCAGGCCCAGCTCGATGCGTGCGGCGTAGCGCAGCGAGTCGTGCCGGTCGCCGCCGGCCCGCAGCGCCGGGTCCACCCGGTAGCGCTGCTCGTACTCGTCGACGAGAACCTTGACGTCGGGGTCCGGCACCGCGTCGACCGCCTCGACGAGTTCGTTCACCCCGTACGTGTTGACCGAGACTCCGAACCGGACCTGCGCCTCTACCTTGTCGCCTTCGGTGACCGCGACGTTGCGCATGTTGTCGCCGAACCGGGCCAGCTTCAGTGAGCGCAGCTCGGTGTGGCCGATCGCGGCCCGCGCCCAGCCGGCGATCCGGCCGACGACCCGGGGGTCGCTGACGTGGCCGGCGACGGTCTTGCGGGCCACCCCGAGCCGGGTCTGCACGTAGCCGAACTCGCGGTCGCCGTGCGCGGCCTGGTTCAGGTTCATGAAATCCATGTCGATCTCGGCCCACGGCAACTCAACGTTCGCCTGGGTGTGCAGGTGCAGCAGCGGCTTGCGCAGCGCGTCCAGGCCGGAGATCCACATCTTCGCCGGGGAGAACGTGTGCATCCAGGCGACCACCCCGACCACGCCGGGTTCGGCGTTGGCGGCAAGGCAGACCCGCAGGATCTCCTCCGGGCTGGTCAGCACCGGCTTCCAGACGATCTTGACCGGCAGCCCGTCGGCGGCGTCCAACCGCCGGGCGATCTCCTGGGACTGCTCGGCCACCTGCTGCAACGTCTCCGGACCGTACAGCCCCTGGCTGCCGGTCAGGAACCACACCTGCGCCGACCGCATCGATGCCTCCATCACCACGGATCCCCCCTGTGCCCCACTTCTCGGTCCCATCTGGACAATCTCTGCCGGCCGCGGTTCACCGCTGGCCGTACACGTTCTGGTAGCGCTCGTACAGCGCGTCGACCGCCGCCTGCGGCAGCGGCTCGACCGGACCGAGCTGGCGGGCCAGGTGGATGGTGCGGGCCACGTCCTCGCACATCACCGCCGCCTTCACCGCCGCCTTCGCGGTCGCGCCGATGGTGAACGGGCCGTGCTGGCGCATCAGCACCGCCGGTGACCGGTGTCCGGTGAGCGTCGCGACGATGCCCCGGCCGATCGCGTCGGAGCCGATCAACGCGAACGGCCCGACCGGGATCTCACCGCCGAACTCGTCGGCCATCGCGGTCACCGCGCACGGGATCGGCTCGCCGCGCGCCGACCAGGCGGTGGCGTACGGGCTGTGCGTGTGCACCACCCCGCCGACGGACGGCATGTGCCGGTAGACGTACGCGTGCGCCTCGGTGTCGCTCGACGGCGCGTAGTCGCCCTCGACTAGCGCGCCGTCCAGGTCGGTGACGACCATGTGCGCCGGGGTGAGCTCGTCGTAGCTGACCCCGGACGGCTTGATCACCAGCAGGTCGGCGCCGGGCACCCGGGCCGAGACGTTGCCGCTGGTCCAGGTGACCAACCCCCAGCGGGTCAGGTGCTCGTGCAGCCGGCACACCTCGGCACGCAGCCGGGTGATCTCGGCGGAGTGGATGGCGGTTGTTGTCGTCATTATGCGGAAGCCTCCCGGTCGGAGCGGGCGAGCGCGGCGTTGCGGATGTCCCGCAGCCGGTGCATCGCCTTGTCCGCACCGGTGCCGAAATGGTCGTGCAGCAGCTGGTACTCGGCGTACAGCCGGTCGTAGCCGGCGGCGGCATCGGGGTCGGGGCGGTAGACGGCGGTCTCCACCGCGCCCATCACCCCTGCCGCGGTGACCACGTCCGGGTACGCCCCGGCGGCGACCGCCGCGTGGATCGCCGAGCCGAGCGCCGGCGCCTGGTCGGAGCTGGCCACGCTGACCGGCCGGCGCAGCACGTCGGCGTAGATCTGCATGATCAGCTTGTTTCGTTTCAACCCGCCGGCGACCACGAACTCGGTCACCGGCAGCCCGGCCCGCTCGAACGTCTCCACGATGGTCCGGGTACCGAACGCGGTCGCCTCGATCAGCGCCCGGTAGATCTCGTCCGGCCGGGTGGCCAGGGTCAGCCCGACGATCAGCCCGGACAGATGGTGGTCGACCAGGACCGACCGGTTGCCGCTGTGCCAGTCCAGGGCGACCAGCCCGTGCCCGCCGACCGGTTGGTCGGCGGCCTGCCGGGTGAGCAGCTCGTGCACGCTGAGTCCGAGGCGCGCGGCCTCGTCGTGCACCGCCGGCGGTACGCCGTTGTCGACGAACCAGGCGAAGATGTCACCGACGCCGGACTGGCCGGCCTCGTAGCCGTACGCCCCGGCGGTGATGCCGCCGTCGACGACGCCGCAGATGCCGGGGACCTCGACCAGGTCGGTGCCGTTCATCACGTGGCAGGTGGAGGTGCCCATCACGGCGAGCAGTTGCCCCGGCGCGACCGCGCCGGCCGCCGGCGGGGTGACGTGCGCGTCGACGTTGCCGACGGCGACCGCGATGCCGGCCGGCAGCCCGGTCCAGCCGGCGGCCTCGGTGGTCAGCCCGCCGGCCCGGGCGCCCAGCGGCAGGATCGGATGCTCCAGCCGGGTGGCCGCGAAGTCGGCGAAGTCGGGGTGCAGCGCGGCCAGGTACGCCGGGTCCGGGTACCGGCCGTCCTGGTAGATACCCTTGTAGCCGGCGGTGCAGGCGTTACGGGTCTCGGCGCCGCACAGCTGCCAGACGATCCAGTCGGCGGCCTCGATCCACCGCTCGGTACGGGAGTAGACCTCCGGGTCCTCCTCCAGCACCTGCAACGCCTTGGCGAACTGCCACTCGGCGGAGATCTTGCCGCCGTAGCGGCCGATCCACGGCTCGCCGCGCTGGTGGGCCAGGGCGTTGATTCGGTCGGCCTGCGGCTGCGCCGAGTGGTGCTTCCACAGCTTCGGCCAGGCGTGCGGGCGCTCGGCCAGCTCGGGCAGCTGGCACAGCGGGGTCCCGTCGGCCAGGGTCGGCAGCACGGTGCACGCGGTGAAGTCGGTGGCGATGCCGATCACCTGTGCCGGGGCCACGCCGGCGTCGGCGAGCGCCGCCGGCACGGCGTGGCGCAGCACGTCCCGGTAGTCCTCCGGTCCCTGCAACGCCCAGTCCGGCGGCAGCGGTTTGCCGCTGGTGGGCAGGGCGCGGTCGATGACGGCGTTGCGGTACTCGTGCACCGCCGAGCCGGCTTCGGCGCCGTCGGCGACTCGGACCACGACGGCCCGCCCGGACAGGGTGCCGAAGTCGATGCCGATGGTGTACTGGTCGGTGTTCACCCGTTCTCCCTGTGGTGGATTCCTGCCTGGCCACTATGGTGAGTCATCCGCGCCGCCGGGTGACCAGGCGTTGCAGGATGATGAAGGCGAACAGCAGCGCGCCGATGACGATCTTCGTCCACCAGGAACTCAGATCCGCCTGGAAGGCGATGATCGTCTGGATGAGACCGAGCACGCCCACCCCGAGCACCGTACCCAGCAGGTACCCCGATCCGCCGGTCAGCAGCGTGCCGCCGATCACCACCGCGGCGATCGCGTCGAGTTCCATTCCCTGGGCGTGCAGGCTGTAGCCGGAGAGCATGTAGAAGCTGAGCAGCACGCCGCCGAGCGCCGCGCAGAACCCGCTGATGGTGTAGACGGCGATCCGGGTCCGCCCGACCGGCAGGCCCATCAGCAACGCCGACTGGGGGTTGCCGCCGATGGCGTACACCTTGCGACCGAACGGCGTATACGCCAGCACGAAGGCGGCGATCAGTACGACGACGAGCGCGATGACCACGCTGATCGAGATGAAGTAGCCGTCGCCGAAACGCAGCCGCTGCTGGGCCGCGCCGGTCCAGAACGCGTCGGTGATCGGGATCGAGTCGCTGGTGATCAGGTGGCAGAGTCCACGGGCGAAGAACATCCCGGCGAGGGTCACGATGAACGGCTGGATGTCGAAGAAGTGGATGATCAGACCCATCAGCAGGCCGAGCGTGGTGCCGACGAGCAGGACCAGCGGCAGCACCACACCGGCCGGCCAGCCCGCACGCAGCAGTACGGCGGCGCAGACGGTGGTCAGGGCGACCACCGCGCCGACCGACAGGTCGATGCCGCCGGTGAGGATCACGAAGGTCATCCCGACCGCGACGACCAGCAGGAAGGCGTTGTCGACGAAGACGTTCAGCAGGATCTGCGGCTGCGCGAACCCGGTGTAGTTGAGCGCGCCGAGGCCGTACATGGTGGCGAGCAGGGTGAGCGTGGCGAGCACCGGCAGGTGCCGTTGCTGCGGCAGGTACCGCCGAGGGCGGACGGTCGGCGTCGGCGCGGTGGCCGTCGCCTGCCGGGGGTCGCTGACGTCGATCATGCCCGTACCTCCGCCTCTGCCGGCGCCGCCGGGCCGGTCTGCTGGGGCAGCCCGCCACCGGCGCCGTCCGGTCGCTTCCCGGGCGGCGCCCCGGGCGGGCGGGCGGGGCCGCCCCGGCGGGTGATCCCGGCCAGTCGGGCGCGGAACGCCGACGACTGGGCCAGGCACAGCACGATGACCACGACCGCCTTGAACAGCAGGTTCGCCTGGCTGGGGATGCCGATGGTGTAGATGGTGATGTCCAGCGCCTTGATGATCACCGCGCCGAGGACGCTGCCGGCGAGGGAGAACCGGCCACCGGTGAGCGCGGTACCGCCGATGACGACGGCGAGGATCGCGTCGAGTTCGATCAGGTTGCCGGCGTTGTTGCCGTCGGCGCTGGAGACGTTGGAGCTGAAGATGAGCCCGGCGATGCCGGCGCACAGTCCGGCGAAGACGTACGCCAGGATGACGAGTTGCCGGGCGCGGATGCCGGCCAGCCGGCTGGCGGTCGGGTTGCCGCCGACCGACTCGACCAGCATGCCGAGCGCGCTGCGCCGGATCAGCAGCGCCGCTGCGGTGACCACCGCGACGACGATGAGCACCGACACCGGCAGGGTGAACGCGTAGCCGGCACCGATCACCTTGTACGGTGCCGAGTTGACGTTGATGATCTGCCCGTCGGTGATCAACTGGGCCAGCCCTCGGCCGGCCACCATCAGGATCAGCGTGGCGATGATCGGCTGGATGCCGATCGCGGCGACCAGGGTGCCGTTCCAGAGGCCGAGCAGCACCGACAGCCCGAGCGCCAGGGCGACGGCGAACAGCACACCACCGACGCTGTTCTGGTCGGCCAGACCGCTGATGTGCAGGCAGGCGAGCGCGCCGGAGATGGCCATCACCGAGCCGACGGACAGGTCGATGCCGCCGGTGGCGATGACCACGGTCATCCCGACGGCGACCAGGACCAGCGGGGTGCTGGCCCGCAGGATGTCGATCAGCGATCCGTACAGGTGCCCGTCGCGAACCGTGATGGAGAAGAAGCTCGGGGTGAAGAACAGGTTGCTGACCAGCAGCACCACCAGGATCAGCACCGGCCAGAACAGCCGCTGCCGGACCAGGCCGGTCAGTCGTCGGTGCGCGTCGCTCATGCTGCCGCCTCCCCGGCGATGGTCCGCATGATCCGGTCCACGTCGACGCCCGCGCCGTTGGCGAGCTGGTCGATCATCTGCCGGTCCCGCAGTACCGCGATCTTGTGGCTGAGCCGGAGGACCTCCTCCAGCTCGGCGCTGATGAACAGCACCGCCATGCCGCCGCCGGCCAGCTCGACCACCAGGCGCTGGATCTCCGCCTTGGCGCCGACGTCGATCCCCCGGGTCGGTTCGTCGACGATGAGCAGCTTGGGTTCGGTGATCAGCCAGCGGGCCAGCAGCACCTTCTGCTGGTTGCCGCCGGACAGGTTGCGGATCGGCAGCTCCGGGTCGGCCGGGCGGATCTGCAGCGCGGCGATGTACCTGGCGACCAGCTCGTCCTGGCGGCGACGCGGGATCGGTCGGGCCCACCCCCGGGCGGCCTGCATGGCGAGGACCAGATTCTCCCGTACGGTCAGGTCCTCGACCACGCCCTCGGCCCGGCGGTTCTCCGAGCAGAACGCGATGCCGTTGGCCATCCCGGTCCGCGGGCCGCGCAGCGCGGTCGGTCTGCCGGCGATGCTCAGCCGACCCCGCTCCGCACGGTCGGCGCCGAACAGCAGCCGGGCCGCCTCGGTACGCCCCGATCCGAGCAGCCCGGCGAAGCCGACCACCTCGCCGGCGTGGATGGTCAGGTCGAACGGGGCGATCGCCCCGGACCGGCCGAGTCCGGTGGCCTCCAGCACCGGCTGACCGCCCTCCAGGGTGGCCAGGTCCGGCTTGGACTCACCGTCGAGCTGCTCCAGCACGCTGAGGTCCTTGCCGATCATCTTGGCCACCAGCTCCAGCTGGCTCAGCTGCGCGACCGGCCACTCACCGATCAACCGGCCGTTGCGCAGCACGGTCATTCGGTCGGCGATCTCGTAGACCTGGTCGAGGAAGTGCGAGACGAACAGGATCGCCACCCCGGAATCCTTGAGCTGGCGGATCACCGCGAACAGCTGTTCCACCTCGGAGGCGTCCAGGCTGGAGGTCGGCTCGTCGAGGATGAGCACCTTGGCCGAGATGTCCACCGCGCGGGCGATGGCGACCATCTGCTGTACGGCGAGCGAGTGGCTGGCCAGCGGCGCCGTCACGTCGATGTCGAGGTGCAGCCGGTGCAGCAGCTCGGCCGAGCGGCGCCGCATCGTGGCCCACCTGATCGCGCCGAACCGACGGGGCTCCCGCCCGATGAAGATGTTCTCCGCCACCGACAGGTTGGGGCAGAGGTTCACCTCCTGGTAGACGGTGCTGACGCCGGCCTGCTGGGCCTGCAGCGGACCGGCGAACCGGACCTGCCGGCCGGCGAGCCGGATCTCGCCGCGGTCGATCCCGTAGACCCCGGTGAGAACCTTGATCAGAGTAGACTTGCCGGCGCCGTTCTCGCCCATCAGGGCGTGCACCTCGCCGGGGAACATCCGGAAATCGACGTCGTCGAGCGCGACGACGCCGGGGAAGGTCTTGCCGATCCCGGTCATCTCCAGGATCGGCGCCGCGTCGGTCATCCGTACCTCTCACTGCTGTCGCTGCGGTCGGCCACCGCCGGCCCGGTCGGCGCCTGCGAGGGCCGACCGGGCCGGCGGCCGGCGCCTGCCCCGTCGTCCCGCCCGGCGCGGTGGCCGGGCGGGACGACGGATCGGCTCAGTACTCCCGGGTGGGCAGTACTTCCTTGGCCTGCTCCGGGGTGAAGGTGGTCTCCTCGGTGACCACCCGCTTGGGCACCGACTCACCGGCGTGTACCTGCTCGACCAGATCCATCAGCTGTGGCCCGAGCAGCGGGCTGCACTCCGCGATAAAGTTGATCTTGCCGTCGGCGAGCGCCTGCATGCCGTCGCGGACCGCGTCGATCGTGATGATCGTGATGTCCTGACCGGGCACCAGACCGGCCGCCTCGATCGCCTCGATCGCACCGAGACCCATGTCGTCGTTGTGCGCGAAGAGCACGTCGATGTCGTCGTGGGCCTGGAGGAATGCCTCCATGACCTCCTTGCCCTTGGCCCGGGTGAACTCACCGGTCTGCGACGCGATGATCTCGAACTTCGGGTCGGCGGCGATCGCCTCACCGAAGCCCTGCTTGCGGTCGTTGGCCGGAGCCGAGCCGGTGGTGCCCTGCAGCTCGACGATCCGCACCGGGCCGGGCTCGTCGGCGAACTCCTCGGCCAGCCACTCCCCGGAGAGCCGACCCTCGAGGACGAAGTCGGAGCCGATGAAGGTCTCGTACAGCGTCTCGTCCTGCGAGTCCACTGCCCGGTCGGTCAGGATCACCGGGATCTCGGCATCCTTGGCCTCCTTGAGCACCGTGTCCCACCCGGACTCCACGACCGGGGAGAAGGCGATCACGTCGACCCGCTGGGCGATGAAGTTGCGGATCGCCTTGATCTGGTTCTCCTGCTTCTGCTGGGCGTCGGCGAACTTCAGCTCGATCCCGGCCTCGGCCGCGGACTCCTGGACCGACTTGGTGTTCGCCGTACGCCAGCCACTTTCGGCGCCGACCTGGGAGAAGCCGAGGACGATCTGGTCGTCACCGCCGCCACCCCCCTCCGCGCCCGAGTCACCACAGGCGGCGGTGGTCGCCACCATCATCGCCGCGATCATGACGGCGGAAAAACGTCTGAACACTGCCTACCTCCCGCTGAGGCTGATGTCGTCCGCCGGTTGGCCGGACGACCGGCGGTCGAAACGGTCCACGGATGCGGTGGACCGACTGTTAGCGTTAACTTTGCGATTCGGTCAAACACCCGGCGTACGCCAAGCTTCCGACCCACCGACACCCTTCCCAGGTGGCCCAACTGGTCGGGATGCCATCGACGGCCGAGGCTCAACCGCCGCGTTTCAGGAGTGTTACCGTTCTCATCGAGCACGTCAAGGGGGTGGATCGCGGCCGTTACCGCTCTGTTGCGACAACTTTCCTCGGCACCACCGAGTGGGGCGGGACGATCAGATGAGCGATAACATCGACAACGGTCACAGACCAGGGTATCCGGTCGGGTCTCCGTAGTAGGGCAACCGCTGCCGGATCGGCGGAACCAGGTTCTCCCCTCGGCTCGCCGCCAGCCCATGGCGGCTCCCGGTGGGTGACCGCTAACCTCGCTGTTGACGGAGCTGGCACGGGCACCGGAAGACAGCCCGGCCCACCCGGCCGGTCCAGTTCCGCGGCCCTGGCACCACGCCGGGTCTGAAGATCATCGGCAGTGCCGGCACGTCCCGGCCGGACTTGAGGTGGGCAGCGGTGAGCAGCAGAAGCGTCCGGGAACCAGCGATGACGGATGTGGCCAGGCTGGCCGGGGTGAGCCACCAGACGGTGTCCCGGGTTCTCAACGGTCACCCCAACGTGCGCGAACAGACCCGGCTACGGGTCCGAGCCGCCATCGCCGAGCTGGGCTACCGGCCGAACCGCGCGGCCCGCGCCCTGGTCACCGGCAAGTCACAGGTGATCGGAGTGGTGGCACAGAACTCGACGCTCTACGGCCCAGCGTCCCTGCTCGCCGCGTTCGAGCAGGCCGCCGGGGCCGCCGGGTTCGCGGTCAACGTGGGCAGCGTCCGCAGTCTGGATCGGCAGTCCATCGCTGGCGTCGTCGACCGCCACCTCGACCAGCGGGTCGCCGGCCTGGTAGTGCTCGCACCGGTGGTCTCCGCCGGCGAGGCCGTGCAACAGGTGCCGGCCGGAGTGCCACTGGTCACCATCGACGGTGACCCGCAGCACAACACCGCGCTGGTCACCGTCGACCAGGCGGCCGGGGCCCGGGCCGCCACCCGGTGCCTGCTGGACGCGGGTCACCCGACCGTCTGGCACGTCTCCGGTCCGGGCGACTGGTTCGACAGCGCCGGGCGGATCCACGGCTGGGAGCAGACCCTGCGGGACGCCGGCGCCGAGGTCCCGCCACTGGTGCCGGCCGACTGGAGCGCGGCGTCCGGCTACCGCGCCGGGCAGATGTTGGCCCGGATGCGCGACGTCACCGCCATCTTCGCCGCCAACGACCACCTCGCGCTGGGCATCCTGCGGGCCCTGAGCGAGCGGGGCCGGCGGGTGCCGGACGAGGTCAGCATCGTCGGCTTCGACGACGTGCCGGAGGCCGCCTACTTCACCCCACCGCTGACCACCGTACGGCCGGACTTCGACGCGGTGGCCAAGGCGAGTCTGGCGCTGCTGCTGCGGCAGATCGAGTCGGGCGCGCGCAGCGACGAGCGGCACACTATCGAGCCGACCCTGGTGCACCGGCGCAGCGTCGCCGCGCCCAGCTGAACCGGCCCGCCAGCAGAGCCGACGGCGCTCCACATCCAGCCCTTGAGCTGTGGAAACGTCCCGCAACGGAGGCGTCGGGGCGACGCCGGCGCGGGCGGTCGGATGTTTCGCATCGGTTTCCCAAGGATCGCGTAGGGGCTCTTGACAGCGAACTTGTGAGCGATAACACTGCGACTCACAGTGCCACCGATAGTTTGCAGCAACCCGACAGCGTGACGGGGCCGCATGGCCACCGGCCGCCCGCCGTGCCCGGTGCACCGCCCAGCGGTCCGGCACCTCATCGCCCACGGCACCACAACCTCCCGCCTGCGGCGCCACCGCCCGCAGCCCATCCCAGAGAGGGAGACGTCCGTGCAACTGCGCACGAGCACCATAATCCAACGGCTGGCCACGATCGGCGTAGCCGCTGCCCTGGCGACCAGCCTGGCCGCCTGCGGCTCCAGCGAGAAGACCATCAACCAGGAGACCGGCGACGGCGACAACACGGGGGCCCTGGTCGGTGTCACCATGCCCACCCGGTCCTCCGAACGCTGGATCAGCGACGGCGACAACGTCAAGGCCGCGCTGGAGGAGCTGGGTTACGAGGTCGACCTGCAGTACGCGGAGAACGACATCCCGACCCAGGTCAACCAGATCGAGAACCAGATCACCCGGGGCGCCCGGCTGCTGATCGTCGCCTCGATCGACGGCACGGCGCTGACCACCCAGCTGCAGCAGGCCGCCGACCAGGGCATCCCGGTCATCGCCTACGACCGACTCATCCGCAACAGCCCGAACGTGGACTACTACGCCACCTTCGACAACTTCAAGGTTGGCGTACAGCAGGCCACGTCCTTGCTGGTCGGACTCGGCATGCTCAACGCGGACGGCTCCGCCGGCGAGGCCGACGGCCCGTTCAACATCGAGCTGTTCGCCGGATCGCCGGACGACAACAACGCCACCTTCTTCTTCGACGGCGCGATGTCGGTGCTGCAGCCGCACATCGACTCGGGCAAGCTGGTGATCCGCAGCGGCCAGACCGACTTCGACACCGTCGCGATCCTGCGTTGGGACCCGGAGACCGCACAGCGGCGGATGGAGGACCTGCTCACCCGCACCTACCAGGGCGGCGTCACGGTCGACGGGGTGCTCTCGCCGTACGACGGGCTCTCCATCGGCATCCTGTCCGCGCTCAAGAGCAGCGGATACGGCACCGCCGGCCAGCCCTACCCGGTGGTGACCGGGCAGGACGCCGAGGAGGTCTCGGTCAAGTCGATCCTGGCCGACGAGCAGTACTCGACGATCTTCAAGGACACCCGCGAGCTGGCCAAGAAGACCGTCGAGATGGCGCACGCCGTCCTCAGCGGCGACGAGCCGGAGGTCAACAACACCACCGACTACGACAACGGGGAGAAGGTCGTCCCGTCCTACCTGCTCGAGCCGGTGATCATCGACAAGAGCAACTACGAAGTGCTGATCGACAGCGGCTACTACTCGGCCGAGCAGCTGGGCTGAGTCCACGATCATGCCGACCGACGCCATCCTGCAGATGCGGGGCATCACCAAGACGTTCCCCGGCGTGCGTGCCCTGCACGACGTCAACCTGACCGTACGCCGGGGCGAGATCCACGCCATCTGCGGCGAGAACGGCGCCGGCAAGTCGACCCTGATGAAGGTGCTCTCCGGCGTCTACCCGCACGGGTCGTACGCCGGAGAGACCAGCTTCGACGGCCGGCCGGCCCGGTTCGCCGGGATCCGGGACAGCGAGCACCGGGGCATCGTGATCATCCACCAGGAGCTGGCGCTCTGCCCGCAGCTGACGATCGCCGAGAACATCTTCCTCGGCAACGAACAGACCCGCCGTGGGCTCATCGACTGGAACCACACCAACCACCAGGCGGCCGAGCTGCTGCGCCGGGTCGGGTTGACGGAGAATCCGACCACCCTGGTCGCCGAAATCGGGGTGGGCAAGCAGCAGTTGGTCGAGATCGCCAAAGCGCTGTCCAAGCAGGTGAAGCTGCTGATCCTGGACGAGCCCACCGCCGCGCTCAACGACGAGGACTCCGCGCACCTGCTCGACCTGCTCCGCGGGCTGCGGGACACCGGCATCACCTGTGTGATCATCTCGCACAAGCTCAACGAGATCCTCGCCATCGCCGACACGATCAGCATCCTGCGCGACGGCGAACTGATCGAGACGCTCGACCCGGCGAACGACGAGGTCACCGAGGACCGGCTGATCGCCGGCATGGTGGGCCGGTCGATGGAGCACCGGTTCCCGCCGCGCACCCCGAAAATCGGCGCCGAGGCGCTGCGGATCGAGGAGTGGACGGTGCGCTCCCCGGACGGCGACCGGGTGGTCGTCGCCGACGCCAACCTCACCCTGCACCGTGGGGAGGTCGTCGGGCTGGCCGGGCTGATGGGAGCCGGTCGGACCGAGCTCGCGATGAGCGTCTTCGGTCGGGCGTACGGCCGGGACATCAGCGGCCGGGTCTACAAGGACGGCCGGCAGATCCAGCTGCGCTCGGTCCGCGAGGCGATCGACCACGGCATCGCGTACGCCACGGAGGACCGCAAGCGGTACGGACTCAACCTGATCGAGGACATCCAGCGCAACGTGTCGGCGGCCGGGCTGACCCGGCTGGCCCGCCGTGGCTGGGTCAACGAGGGCGCCGAGCACCGGACGGCGCAGGGGTTCCGCCGCAGCATGAACATCAAGGCGCCGAGCGTGGCGAGCATCGTCGGCAAGCTCAGCGGCGGCAACCAGCAGAAGGTCGTGCTGTCCAAGTGGATCTTCACTGAGCCGGACGTGCTGATCCTGGACGAGCCGACCCGGGGCATCGACGTCGGCGCCAAGTACGAGATCTACTCGATCATCAACCAGATCGCCGACAACGGTACGGCGGTCCTGGTCATCTCCTCTGAACTGCCCGAACTGATCGGGCTGTGCGACCGGATCTACACGTTGTCGGCCGGCAGGATCACCGGCGAGGTGCGGCGGGCCGACGCCACCCAGGAGCGACTCATGCAGCACATGGTGCAGGGACAGGAGCAGGGATCGGGGGCCGACCGGTGAGCGTCGCCCGGATCAACGTCCGCGAGAGCGGCATCTACATCGCGTTCGGGCTGATCGTCGTGCTGTTCGCGGTGCTGACCGACGGGGCACTGCTGCAGCCGCAGAACCTGTCCAACATCATCGTGCAGAACTCGTACGTGCTGATCCTGGCGATCGGCATGATCCTGGTCATCATCGCCGGGCATATCGACCTGTCGGTCGGCTCGGTGGTCGGCGCGACCGGGGCGATCGCCGCCGTACTGATGGTCGAGCACGACCTGCCCTGGCCGCTGGCCCTGCTGATCACCCTGATCGCCGGTGCCGCGATCGGCGCCTGGCAGGGCTTCTGGATCGCGTACTTCGGCATCCCGGCGTTCATTGTCACCCTGGCCGGGATGCTGCTGTTCCGGGCGCTCACCCTGAGTGTGCTCGGCAACCAGGGCATCGGGCCGTTCCCGGATCCGGTGCGTACCCTCGCCAACGGCTTCACCGAGGGCTATCTGGGCAACATCGGGTTGGGCCCGCTCGGCGGCGCCGATCTGGTCAGCCTGCTGGTCGGTCTGGTCGCGGTCGGCGGTATCGCGGTCAGCCAGTGGCGGGCCCGGGTCGCCCGGCTCGGCTACGACCAGGCGGTGGAGCCGATGCCGGTCTTCCTGTTCAAGATCGTCGGCGCCTCGGCGGCGGTGCTGTTCGTGATCGTGCAGTTGGCCCGGTTCAAGAACCTGCCGTGGGTGCTGGTGCTGCTGGCGGCCCTGGTGCTCGGCTACTCGCTGCTGACCAAGCGGTCGGTGTTCGGTCGGCAGATCTACGCGGTCGGCGGCAACCTGCAGGCCGCGGTGCTGTCCGGGGTCAAGGTCAAGTCCGTCGTGTTCTGGATCTTCGTGAACATGGGGGTGCTCTCCGCGCTGGCCGGGATCATCTTCGCCGGCCGGCTCAACCTGGCCGGACCGACCGCCGGCAACACCTTCGAGCTGGACGCGATCGCCGCCGCGTTCATCGGCGGGGCGGCCGTGCAGGGCGGGGTCGGCAAGGTGGTCGGCGCGGTCACCGGCGGTCTGATCATGGGCGTGATCAACAACGGGATGTCGCTGATCGGCGCCCCCAGTGAGAACGTCATGCTGGTCAAGGGTGCGGTGCTGCTGGCCGCGGTCGCCTTCGATGTGTGGAGCAAGCGCCGCGCCGGCGTCGCCTCCCGCTGACCCCCGCCGCTCGGGCGACTCCGACCGGTCGGCACCCGACGCGTCCGTCTGGCATCGTGCAGCGCCCCGGCCGGACCGGGCATCCTGATGTCCGGTCCGCCGCGGACACAAACGTCGCTCCGCGTGTTGGCGCCCCTACAGTGGCGAGTCAGCTTCTAGGGTGCCGATATGGCAGAACTGAACGTTTCGCAGCTACGGGTCGTCCTAGTCGTACCGGATGTGGACGACGCGCTCCGCTACTACCGGGACTCGCTGGGGCTCACCGAGCTGGCCGCAATGGCCGGCCCGAAAGGCGCGCGGGTGGCCATCCTGGCCGCCGGCCAGGCCACCCTGGAGCTAGCCAACGAGGCTCAGGCCGCATTCATCGCCGAGGTCGAGATCGACGGTACTCCGAGCACTCCGGTACGACTCGCGTTCCAGGTCGACGACGCGGTTGCGGCGGTCGACGTCCTCGGCGACACACCGGGCGCACGGCTGATCGCCGCGCCCCGACGCACGCCGTGGGGTTCCCTGAACGCCCGGCTCGACGGGCCGGCGGGCGTGCAGGTGACCTTGTTTCAAGACTCGGCCCTGCCGCTCGGGCAGCTGATCGGTGCGGCGCTGCCGTCGATCGGTGGCGAGCCCGGACTCCTGGCCAGGACCGTCGAGGCGGCCCGGATGCACGGCTCGGCCGGCCAGTTGCCGTTCGCCGCCGTGGTGGCGCTGGACGGGAAGGTGATCGGTGCTGGCGTCAACACAGCGCTGACCGACCTGGATCCGGCGGCGCACGCGGAGGTGACCGCCATCCGAGACGCGGCACGGCGCACCGGGTCGGCCGATCTGCGCGGCGCCGTCGTCTACTCAAGCTGTGAACCGTGCGCGATCTGCCGGACGGTGGCGGGCGCAGCCGGGGTCGGTGAGATCGTCTTCGCCGCGGGCAAGGAGTCCGTTCCGCCGGCGATGAACCCCGACCCCCAGACGACCGGTCGGTTGATCGACGCCGTGTCGGCGGTACTGCCGGGCATCGCCCGGCGCGCGGACACCGGGTTGTCGGCCGAGCAGCTCTCCGCGCCCTTCCACGCCTATCTCGCCCAGGCGGCGTGATGGCCAGGCTGGGAATCAACGTGCCGAACTTCGGGCCCGAGGCGGTCCCGGAGGCGTTCCTCGACTGGGCCCGGTTCGCCGAGCACAACGGCCTGTCCACCCTGGTCGTGTCGGACCATGTGGCGCCCACCGCCGAGGTGACCTCGGTGTATCCTGCGCCGTTCTACGACCCCTTCGTGCTGCTGTCCTGGTTGTTCCCGCAGACCGAGAGGATCCGACTTGGTACCTCGGTGGCGGTGCTGCCGTACCGTCATCCGTTGCTGACCGCCCGGATGAGTGCCATGTTGCAGTTGCTCAGCCAGGGCCGGTTCGTCCTCGGCGTAGGCTCGGGATGGGCGGCCACCGAGTTCGCGGCGCTCGGGCTCGACGTGCGGCAACGGGGCCGCACCACCGACTCCCACCTCGGGGTGATCACGAGAGCCTGGGCGGCCGACACGGTCAGCTCCAGCGAACACGGATTTTCCGATGTCGCGACGGGGCCGGCCCCACTTGGAGGCGGGATGCCGGTCTGGGTCGGTGGCGCCGGCCGGGCCGCGATCCGCCGGGCCGCCCGGTTCGGCACGGCCTGGCACCCGATCAATCCGACTCTGGACTGGCTCAGGAACAGAGGTTTGCCGGCGCTGACGGCGGCGGCCGCCGAGGCGGGTCGACCGGTTCCGGCTCTGGTCCCCCGGATCAAGGCCCGGCTGCAGGCCCGGTCCGCGGGCCCGGATCGTCCGCTCGGCGTGGGCACCCTCGCCCAGATCGTCGGGGACGTCAGGGCGCTCACCGAGTGCGGAGCGGCCGAGATCATCCTCGACCCGAACCCGGACGTCCCGACGAGACGGGACTTCGCGGCCGAGCAACGACAGCTGGTCGAGATCGTTCAGGCGTATCGACAAGAAGTCCCTTGACCGGTATAGAAGACTCGCGTACTGTACCGGTATAGAGGTTGACCGGTCAGCCGAGGGGTGATCATCATGGAAATGGCATCTGGCTTCGTCGGAGCAATCAACGAGGTTTCCCGCAACGTCAACAGCGCCCGCCCGGACGCGCCCGTCGTGCCGCACGTCGAACGCCCCCAGCGCACCCGGCTCGTCCGGCTTGCACTGGCCAAGGGCCTGCAGCGGGCGGCCCAGGCGATCGCCCCGGCCGAGCGCAGCCCTGCCTGATAACCTCGCCTCACCTCAGTAGGTGGACGAGAGGCGGTGGGCGTGGCCCCACGAGTGACGTTGCAGACCATCGCGGACCGGGTAGGCGTCAGCCGCATGACCGTCTCAAACGCTTTCTCCCGCCCGGACCAACTCTCCAGTACCCTGCGAGAGCGCATTCTTGCCGCCGCTCAGGAACTTGGCTATGTCGGCCCCGATCCTGCCGCACGCGCACTGGCCAAAGGCACAACCGGCGCGGTGGGTATTGTTCTCACCGAATCCCTCCGATTCGCATTCACCGATCTGGTGGCGACCAGCTTCCTCGGCGCGATCGCCGAGGAGCTGGCCCCCACCGGCCTCGCGCTCACCCTGCTGAGTTCCGCCAGCAGCGGCGGGATCATCCCGGCCCGTGACGTCGCCATCGACGGCGCGTTGGTCTACGCGTGTGATCCGACCTCACCCGCGGTCGACTGGCTGTCCCGCCGGCGACTTCCCCTGGTTTTCGTGGACCAGAAGCCTGTCGCGACCGTGACCTGCGTCAACGTGGACGACCGGGCAGGTGCCCGCGCCGCCGCGCAACACATCGTCGACCTGGGCCATCGCCGGGTCGGCTTTCTGCTGTCCGGGGCGCACGGCGAGCACGGACTCATCGAGGATCCCCTTTCGCTGGCAGATGGTTACCCCTCCCGACAACGGATGCTGGGATGGTTCGACGCCCTGGACGCCGCCGCGATCCGCCCGGTCGTGGCTCGTGAGCCCAGCGGCGGGATCGACGCCGTCCGCGCAGCCGCACGGCTGTTGTTGGACCGCGACGACCCGCCCACCGCCGTTCTGTGCTTCTCCGACGCCATCGCCTACGGGGTCATCCAGGAAGCGACCGCGCTGGGCATGCGTGTTCCCGGTGACGTCTCGGTAGTCGGCTTCGACGACAATCCCCTGGCCACCCAGATCCGGCCGACCCTCACCACGGTGCGCCAGGACGTCGTGCTGAAGGGGCGGGCGGCGGCGGAGGCGCTGCGGGTAGCCGTCGAGCAGGCCCGGACCGGCGCGGCAGCCGACCCGCGACACATCCTGCTCCCCACCGAACTGGTGGTCAGAGGCAGTACCGCGCCCGTCCGGTGAGTCCGGCACCCGCCAGGGCCACAAGCCGCGGGCACCCATGACGCCGGGCCGGCAGGCGCGCGAACATCGTGCCGGGCCATGCATTGCCGAACGCCGTACCGGGACGGCAACCTCGCCGTCCCGGTACGACCGCCTTGGTCCGTCCGTCATCTGGCCGATGCCGATACCAGTTCACGAAGCGGCGGCTCGACGGGTCGCGCCGCCGGCTCCGATGGGAAGTCGCGACGTACCCACATGGGACCGAGTATCAGCAGGGCAAGTCCGGTCAGTGGGAACATCGCGGCAACCACCTTCTGCCAGACGGCCAGCTCCATCGGTGACGGAGGCGATTCCGGAATGCCCAACAGGCTGAACACCCGGATGGTGAACACCAGCACCAACACCCCGGTCGCGACGGCGAGCCATGCCGAACGGGTCTGGTAAGCGCGGCAGGCCAGCCAGATGAGCAACGGGATCACGTACACCCAGTGGTGTTCCCAGCTCACCGGCGACACCAGCAGGCCGGTGACCGCCGCAGCCGAGAATCCCAGGAAGTCCGAACCACGCAGGTAGACGTACCTGGCCACCGCGAGCCCGAAGACCGCCACGCCGGCCAGGATCACCAGCCACCACCGAGCGAACTGCTCTCCCTCGAGTACCCGGGCCAACGCCCCGGACAACGACTGGTTCGGAGTGTCGAAGACACCACCGGCACGCGACGAGTGCAGCACCAACCCGCTCCAGTAGGTCAGCGAGTCCCTTGGCAGCACAGCGAAACCGGCCACCACCGTGCCGAGGAAGGCCCCCAGGGCGGTGCCGGCGGCCCGCCACTGCCGGGTGACGACGAGGTAGCCGATGAAGATCAGCGGGGTCACCTTCAGGCCGGCGGCGATGCCGATGCCCACACCACGCCAGCGACCGCCACCGCCCCGGAAGTCCAGCAGCACCAGGAGCAGCAGGAACATGTTGATCTGACCGGCGATCAGCTGAATCCGGACCGGCAGCAACCACGCGGCGAGGATCAGCACGACCACGGTGAGCACCCCGCGCACCCGTGCGTCCCGGACCCCGGCCACCTTCAGCGTCATCCAGACGACCGCGCCGAGGGCAACCAACGACGCGGTGTTCCACACCAGGCTCGCCGCCCCGATCGGCAGGTAGGACAAGGGCACGAAGAACAGCACCGCGGTCAACGGTGGATACAGGTACGGCATGGGACCGTACAGCGGCGACATGATGACCACGTCGTACAGCGAGGTGCCTTCACGCACCGCGAGACCGCTGGCAAGGTAGACCTTGAGGTCGACCGTCCAGCGCAGTGCCCAGTACGGGTCCCGGGTGAAGACGTACGAGGCCAGCAGGGCCAGCCCGAACGCAGTCACCAGCACCGCCGCCGCAGTGATGACGGCCGGGCGCGCCGTCGACCGCGAGTCGGTCGGACGAATGGCCGGACCCGGGTGGGGATCCACAGTTGCACTCTTCATGATCATCTCCATGCCTACGCCGGCTGGCGGCGGTAGACATCGAACTCGTCGTAGAACGGCACCAGGTCGAGCCGTCGCCACATGTCGCCTCGGTCGCTCTGGTGGCCCGCCAGCGCAGGCGGCAGTGGACGCGGACCGATCAGCAGGTCGTGGCGACCGGCGAGGCGAACACTGGCCCCGGTGACGCCGAGGCGCCTCAGCACCGCGACGGCGTCGACCTCGTCGCAACCGTTGAGCAGCAGCTCCACCACGCCATCGCAGACCACCACCTCGTCGGTGACCCGAAGTCCGGCGGTCGGTGCCGGCACACCGGCCGGCAGGCGTACCCGGGTGGTGATGTCCGAGCGGGCGGATCGACGTTGGGCCGGCCCGTACCGCCCGGCGTCGGCCATAACGATCTGGTGTTCGACCACCCGCGCGAGGAGTTGAGCAGTACGGTCCCAGCCGAACAGGCCCGCCCACACCCGACAGCACCGCGCCGTCAGATCGGCGTACCGCTGGTCGGAAAGGAGCCGCACGCCGCGCACGATCTCCGCGCCCAGCTGCTCCTGATCAGCCACGACGTACCCGGTCCGGCCGCCGAGCACGAAGTTGTCCGCCCCAGGTGTGTCCAGGACGAGGCACGGCACCCCGAGTGCGGCGGCGCGCAGCGGCTCGAATCCAGCAAGCTCGGCGGTCGCCGTCGACACGGTGAGCCAGGCGCGGGCGAGCCTGCGGTCTCGTTCCGACTGCGGTAGCCGGCCGGGGAGCGAGACCACCCTCTTCAGAGCTCCGTCGGCGATCATCCGCCGTAGTCGGGGTAGCTCCGGTCCGGTCCCGAGGACCTCCACCGTCAAGCCGGTCAGTTGGCCGGCAACCGCCGCCAGCGCCCGCAGAAACACATCGATCCGTCGGTCCGAGGCCAGGCGCGTGTCGATCACGATCAGCGGATCGGCCGACCGTGCACCGGAGGTGGCGCCAGGGTCGGTACCGGGCGGCACCACGAAGATCGGTCCACGGGCCCGGGCGTGCCGGCGCACCGCGTGCCGGGCCGCAGGAGACAGCGTGACGATCGCGTCGGCACCGCGCGGCGCACGCGTGGCCGGATACCACGAGAGGCGGCGTAGCGCCGACAGAGAGCTCGGTCGGGTGTCGTCCGGGCCTGGCGGCGGGTCCGTCACCACGGCCACTACGGGTGCTCGGCCGCCGGCCAGCACGCTCCCCCGTGGGTATCCGGTGGCGTCGACCACCGCATGTGCCCGGCGAACCAACTGCGTCAACACGGACGGCTGCCGCCATGACCTGATCCCGCTCCGGACCACCATCACGCCGTCGATCGGTTCTACGTCGGGCAGACCTGGCGCACGCTCCACGGCCCAGCTGACGGAGGCTCCCCAGCCAGCCCAACGCCGGGCGACCTGGTGCAGGTACCGTTCCTGTCCACCGGCATCGGGATGGCGCACGTCACGGTCGCTCACCACCAACAGCTGCCGATCCGCCAGGGTGAAGCTCCCCTTGTTCATCGCAGCTCCAGCCGGTACAGCCGCAGCAGGTCGGCGAAGGCAGCCGGACCGTCGTGCAGCGGGCGGAAGGTGGAGCGCTGGTCGTCGGTCCATGCCACCGCGATCTCAGCGATCCGACCCCCGCCCCGCCGAATCTGACGTAGGAGCTCCACGTCGAAGGCGAAGCCGTTGACCCGACAGCGCCGCAACGCGTGCTGCACCGCGATCCGGTCGAAGATCTTGAACCCACACTGAGTGTCGTGGACGCCCGGCACGAGCCGTCGGGCCAGGGCTCGGAACGCCGCTCCCCCGAGCCGGCGGCCGAGCGGCTGCGGCCGGACGAGCTGAGCACCAGGTGCGTGTCGGGAAGCGATCGCAGCCGTAGCTCCCGCGTCCAGCTCCGCCATCGCCCGATGCAACGTCTCGATCGGCGTCGACAGGTCCGCGTCGATGAAGCCGACGTAGCGAGAACGACTGCTCTCGATACCCCGGCGCACTGCGGAGCCCTTACCCGGCCGGGAGCACCCGGCCACGACGACCTCCACGGGGTCACGTGCCACCGTCGCGGTAGCTACCGGTTCGGCACTTCCGACCGCCACCGCGGCCGTGTCGTCGGTACTGCCGTTGTCGACCACCACGATCCGGCTCCGCCACGGACAGTCCGCCAGGAAGCCGGAGACCACCGCCAGGGTGGCGGGTAGCCGGGCGGCCTCGTTGAACGCCGGTACGACCAGTTCCAGGTCGACCGCGCTGCGCGCGTACGGCACGGACGGTTGCGCCAGCCAGTCGCTGTCCCGGCCGGCGGTGCCGGTAGCGACAAGGGTGGCGGTGCCGGGACCGCCCGAGGCCCGCGGCGTCATCCCGCACCTCCCGGTGATGTCGCGTCGGACACCAGCGAACCACGCGCGGTGGTGTGCTGGCTGGCGAACAGCCGGGGGTGCGCTTCGCGGATACCACCCACGACCATGTCGTAGGGAACATCGTCGAATTCGCCATGCGACTTGAGGAATTCCATATGTAGCCGCCCCTCGTTGTCGTACGGGTGGTACATGCTGTCGGCGCGGCCGTCGAAATCGAGGGGACGGATTCCGTAGAGCCGGCAGAGAATTTTGTTGAAAACCGGCGTCACGCGGACCCATTTACCCTCCAGGAACACGGTGGTCAGGCTGTGGAACGTGAAAACCTTGCCACCCATCAGCTCTTCGAGCCTGGGCGACGCAAGATGGTTTCGGACGTCTCCGTAGTAGATCCGACTCGGAACGCCGACGGATCGCATCACCGCCGCATACACGATCGACTTATGGACACAGAACCCCATGCCCCAATACCGTCAACTTAACGCGTCTGGCCTGGTCAGGACCCACAACCTGATCTTGGTGCGGGGTGGTAGGGGTTTCTTGTAGTCGTCTGTCTGGCGGGGGTAGCGGCGTCCGGGTTGGCGTTGTTGGCGGGCGAAGCTGCGGATGCGGGGCGTGGCCGGTAGGAGGTTGCGTTCGTCGGTGATCTCGTAGATGACGTCGGCGACCAGATCGGCCAGGTCGTCAGGGGGAAAAGGCCGCGTCGTCACTGACGTGACGCGCGGCTGCCTGCACGGTGCGGGTGAACGATATGCGGTCGGGGTCCAGGTCGGCGTGTTCGGCACCGGCGACGATCAGCGCGCGGATGGCCTGGTAGACGCAGAGCAATGCGTAGACCTCCTGGTAGACCAGGTCCGGGCGCCCGGACCGCAGGACGACCTCGGCGCCGCCGCGCAGCCGGGTCTCCACGTCACCGATCGCGGTCTCCAGGGTCCACCGCTCGTGGTAGAGCTCGGGGAAATCCCGCAGGGGGTAGGCGTCCGGGTCGAGCAGGGTGGTCACCAGGCAGAACAGTTCGCTGACCTCACGGTTGCCGTGCTCGTCCGGCTCGGATTCCACCGTAAACATTCAGGTGGTGCGCGAAGAGTGACGGTCAGCGCGGGTTGAGTGACGGGGTTCGACCGGCTCGACGCCGTTCTGTCCGTTGTGGTTTGATCTTGGCGTGTCGGTGTCGGAGGATCTGTCTCGTGAAGAGTTGATCTCGCTGGCACGGACGCAGGACGCTCGGATTGCTGAGCAGGACGCGCAGATCGCGGAGTTGACGGCGGCGTACGAGGCGCTCGCGGTGCGGCTGGCGCGGGTCGAGCATCTGTTGTCGCGGAACTCGTCGAACTCGTCGTCTCCGCCGTCGAAGGATGATGATCCGGGGCGTACGCCACCTGCGGCGAGGAAGAAGCGGGACACCCCGGCGGGTACGCGGGGTAGGCAGCGGGGTGCGCCGGGGTCGAACCTGGCCTGGTCGGATGCTCCTGATCAGCGGCGGGACCGGTTCCCCGAGGGTAGTTGCGGGTGCGGCGCGGAGTTGGTGGACGCGCGGGATCTGGGTGTGGTGGACCGGTATCAGCAGGTCGAGGTTCCGTTGATGACCGCGACGCTGACCCAGTACGACCAGCATGCGGTGCGGTGTGGGTGCGGGAAGCTGCACACCGCGGCCCGGCCGGAAGGCGCGGGGGCCGGTCCGGTGGGGTACGGCCCGAACCTGCAGGCGTGGGCGGTCTATCTGATGGTCGTGCATTTCATCCCGGTGCAGCGGTGTGTACAGATGCTTCGGTCGCTGACCGGTGCGACACCGTCGCCGGGGTTCGTGCACGGCGTGCTGACCCGGGTCGCGGCGCTGACCAGCGAGGTCGACAAACGGATCCGCATGTTGATCACCCTGGCGTACGCGGTGTGCTGTGACGAGACGCCGCTGCGGGTCGGGCCAAAGAAACCGAGGCCGGGCCGGAAGAAGGCCGAGAAGTACCTGCTCGTGGCGTGTACCGAGTTGTGGACTCACTACCAGGTCGGTGACCGGGACCTGGCCACGTTCACGGCGTTCGTGGTCAAGGACCTGACCGGCTCGGTGGTCGTGCACGACCGGTACCGGAACTACGACTCGGCCGAGTTGGGCACGCTGGTCCACCAACTGTGTTGCGCTCACCTGTTACGTGATCTTGACGGTGCGGCCGAGGTGTACCCCGACGCGGTCTGGCCGAAGCAGATCTCCGACGCGCTGCGCGCGCTGATCCACGAGACGAACACGGCCCGTGAGCAGAACCGGCCGGGCATCGACCCCACAGTGAAGGCCGAGTTGCTGTACCGGCTGCACCACGGCGTGCTGGTCGGACTGTCCGACACCAGCACCATCGGCAACCGGCCGGGTGAGCGTAAAGCCCGCCTGCTGTTGGAAGTCTTCCGGGACCGACGTGCCGACGTGCTGCGCTTCGTTGACGACCTGTTGGTGCCGCCGACGTCGAACCAGGCCGAACGGGACCTGCGACCGGCGAAGATCCAGCAGAAGATCTCCGGGCGGCTCACCAGCGAGCAACGCACCAAGGATCGGTACAAGATCCTCGGCTACGTCTCCAGCGCGGCGAAGAACGGCCTCGACAAAATGGCCGTCCTGCGCGACGCCATCCTCGGACGACCCTGGATGCCGAACCTACCCGCACCCACCTGACCCCCACCCCACCCAGGTCAACATCAGCCGGCGGCCACCAACCAACCGGCCATCACGCTATGCCACCACGCGGAATCCCAGCGCGCACCACCTGAATGTTTGCCTTCCACCGTGTACTCGATCACCCGGACGCTGATGCCGGGGATCTGCTCAGGGGGTACCTTCGTCTTGCGGCGGCGCAGCCGTCGTGCCTGTTGCGGGTCGGCGATCCTCGACACATACGAGCCGTCGGCCAGGACCTGCAGCACCGGCAGGTCCACCCCCGCCTTGACTCGCAGTACCGCGTGCGCGTTGGTGGCCACGATCGCGGTCAGGTCCTCGTACGACAGGAAGTTACGGTCGGCCACGACCACGTCCCCGGTTCCCAACCGTGGCCACAACGTGCGGGCCAGGTTCTGCTCCCCGGTGGCCAGCACGCCCACGGCGGCGCCTTGCAGGCAGCGGGTACCGACCTCGGCCAGCGCCACCACCCGGACCTGCGGATACCCCACCGGTCCGGCCGAGTTCGAGGGCATCCCGAAACGCGCCACGTTCTCCGGCGTCCGAGCCACATTCATGGTGAACCCGTCGGCGGCCAGCTTCCGCAACCCATGGAAGTACGCCCACGGCGCCGCGGCCGCGTCGGTCACCATCGGCCGCATCGAGGTCGCCAACACCCCCTGCATCGCCTCCGGCCCCAACCGCACCCTGGCCTTGGCCAGCGCCGCCACCGACGGCTGCATCCCCACCTGCCGCCGCATCCGGTACCGCCGGGCCCACGACAGCCCACCCAGCAGCTTGTTCCACACCTCCACGTACGCGCTGTCGAGAAACAACACGCACGCCATCACGTAGTACGCCATCAACCGAGCCGGCAGCAGCCGATGCCGCTGCTCCCGCGCATCCCACTCCTCGATCGCCAGATCCACCGACTCCGGCGGGAACGCCGCCGTCAACACCCCGACCCCCACCAGATCCGGCAACCGAACCCGCGACCCCGCCTTGACCTGACCAGCCCTCGCCACGAGCAGAGATCATAGACCGCCCCACACTAAGTTAACGGCATTGGCCTCAGCCCCATCCACAGCCCCCCGCACGGCTAGACGGTCAACTTACTAGAGTATTGCACGCCACGCCCAGTTCATCAACATCGGCAGACATAAATAAATCACCCGTCCACCGCGGATCGATCTGCGGTACGGACCACCCGGTCGAACAAGCAGGCCAACCGAAGTAAACTGCAGCCGCGCACAGGATCAACTTTGACCGACGCCAGCGCCCGATGCAATTCGTTTATACTTGACTTGACTTGAACCTATTCTGCGGAAAGTCCGGTTCCATCGGATCCGCGTGCCCCGGGGCGAGGTCACACCGGTCCGGACCGCTATGGACCCACGTCGAGGTGCGGCGCAGCTCACCATCGTCCAAGGCCACCACAGCACCTGCCGCCGCCACCGCTAACCTGCTCAGGCTCAGTGGCTCCCCTCACGCCGGCGAACCCGGTCGCGGTGGCCAATCAGGTCACCTGCGGAAGCCAACACGCGGCCCGTAGGCAACCACACCTACCGCGACCTGCCCCCATCCCCGCACAAACGTGGATGGGGGCAGGGCACTTCCGTGCCTCTGACGGGCCGCCCCGGGGAGCAGGCCACCGCGAGGCAGCCACTCGCAACGGTACGGCGACGCTGATCGCAGCCGGCACCATCGGGCGGCTACCGGTCCGTCACGCACCGGCACAGCCGCCTCGGTCAGGGTCACCTCGACACTCCACAGCAGCTTTTCGATCTGGACGCCGTCACCACCAGCGACACCCCGTCGGAGGCGTCCATGGAACCGACACCGCCAGGCGAAGCGGGCAGGCGCCGCATCCCAGCTCAACAGCTTCAACCGGTCATCGTCATGAGTTGTGCGGGCGCTACCGTTGGCGCCGGTCCGGATCCGCGTGGCGGCCACAGATTGTTAACGAAGCAGTACGGCGCGAGGGCGCTGGCCAGGTCGTGGCCCTGACCGGCGAAGGCTTGGGCCATCGCCACCGGGTCGTAGTAGGCATACCGGTGCGCGGACAGCGACGCCTGCCAGGTCCGGGCCAGCAGCTCGGCGAAGCCGCCCGGCCCCGCCGCTGCGGGTCTGTGCGAGAGGTTCAGGTGGCGCAAACTTATCTGATTGAGACTGGCGACCTCGGAGTCGTACCTGGCCCGGAACCGGTTGCCGGACATCGTCAAAAGCACGGTGGCGGTGCTGACCCGGCGCCGGACGGCGACCGGGAACGCCTCACCCCGGGAACCGGGCGAACTGGTCCAACCAGTAGCGTGCGGCGTGATCCGAGCGGGAACCCTCATGCTGCTCATGGGCCGCGACATCAACCAACTGCCAGGCGGCCGGCCTCGGGACCGCCCCGCGCAGTAGCAGCAGCCGCAGGTCACGTAGCACGATCTCGGCCGCGCGGTAGTTGACCGCAGCATGGTTGGTTGAACACCAACGCGATCTGGCGCACCCGGGGGGGCGATCTGGAACAGGCCGACCCTTAGGGCGCACTCGTCACGGTGGTCCACCGGGTCGGCGGCCAGTTCCGTCGCGGCCCGCGCGCCGTCGGGGTCGGCCCGCGACGGCGGTGCGGCGAACAGGCGTACCGGCAGCGTGCCGGTGGCCGCGACCACCTGGCCAAGTCGTCGCCGGCCGGCCGGAACCCGGTCCGCAGCGCAGCATGCCGCTCGACGAGCAGCCCGACCGCCCGGCTCAGCCGCTCGACGTCGGTGTCGACCCGGTCGGGCACCCGCAGGGTGCGGGGCAGGTGGGCATCGCCGGGGCGGCGTCGAAGGCAGCCCGGTCTGGCCAGGTGGCGCGTTGGCTCCAGGTCAGCGGTGCCACGGCGGCGGACGGCACGGCGACCCGGATACTGGGCGCCGGTCGGCTCAGCCGCGTCCGCCGGGCTGCCAGGGCCAGGGCACGTCCCGGTACGCGGCCTCGATGAGCAGCGCCTCCAGGTCACGCAGGTACGGCTCGATCGTCTCCGGCGCAAGGAACCGGGTGTCGACCGTGTAGGTGAGGCCGAGCGCCTCCGGCTCGTCCACCACGTGCAGCAGGCGGTGCCAGGAGGCGGCGTCCAGGCCGTCGATGAGAGTGAAGTGGCTGCCGTCTGCGGTCGCCCGCAACTGCTGCTCGGCTACCGGCGGCACGTCGTCCACCACGTCCCCGCCGGGCAGCCGGACGTCGTTGAAATAGTAGTGCGGCAGGAATGCGGTGGTGTAGTCGTAGCCGAGCTCCTCGAACCTCGTCCGCATCGCGACGGCGTCGTAGTAGGCGTGCAAATAGCCGTCTAGCGCGACCCGATAGATCCGTGGTAACAGCTCAAAGAATCCCGGCCGATCGGCGATGTCCAGCACGCAGAAGCCGATTTGACCGAGATTGGCGATCGCATTGACGTACTCGGGCCGGAAGCGGTTGTGCGACATGTTGAACAGTCCGCAGACCTGACGCCCGGTCGCTCCGGCGGACAGGGCGGTGGTAGCGGCGAGCAGCACCGTCGAGAAACTCACCCGATGCCGGGCGGCGACCATCCGGGCGGCGGTGGCGGCGGCCGACGAGACCAGTGTGCCCCGGTGCAGCCGTGGGGTGGCCGGCGGCGCCGGCTCGTCGAGCGAGACGTCGGCCAGCCGGCGGTACTGCCGGAGCCAGTACGCCACGGTACGGCCCGAGTGCCGCTGGTCCGGCCCGTGCTGGCGGCGGGCCACGTCCACCGACTGCAGCCCGGCCGGGGTGCCCAGGTCGCCCCGGAGCAGGATCAGCCGCAGGTCACGCAGCACCACCTCGACCGCGTACGCGTCCACGGTCGAGTGGCTGAAAACCAGCACCAGCTGGCGTACCACGCCGTCGACCCGCACCACGGCGAACCGCACCGGCCACTCCCGACCGTGGTCGAAGGCGACATCACCCAGCCGGCGGGTGAGCTCGGCGGCCGCCACGGCGCCGTCGCCGGTGCCCGCAACCACCAGGACCGGGACCTGCCCGGCCGCCGCGGTCTCCTGCCGCGACGTGCCGTCCGCCGTCCGGCATACCCGGGTACGCAGCCCGCCGTGCCGGCCGACTAGCACGCCGATTGCCCGCACCACGCTGGACAGGTCGGCCGGGGCCCGACGCGGCACCGCCAGCACCCGACGCAGGTTGAGGAACAGGTGCTGGGTCCTCGACAGGGCGGCGGCCCGCCACATGACCTGCTGCGCCCAGGTCATGTGGGCCACCTCAGTCCGACCACCGTGGAACTCCGCGTGGACCAACTCGTCCATGGCCCACTCGGCGGGCACGACGGCATCGACGAATCGCATTCCCGACGGTACGACGGCACGACATGCATCGAATCGATCATTCGTCCGTACCACAGTGCACTAAAAGTTGATTCCGCTGTGCCGACGACGGGGGTCAGGCTGATGGCTCACGTAGACGAATCAAAGGCAATCCGGGTGACGAATCTCGACGTACCAGCGCAGGATGTCCCGATCCAATCACAAGTGATTCAGCACCGAAAAGGGGAAAGTCCGGCACTGTCGTTCGGTCAGGAGCGGATCTGGTTCACCGAACAGCTGACGCCGGGTACCGCCGGCTACGTCGTGCACAGCACGGTACGGATGGGTGGACCGCTCGATGCCGACCTGCTGCGTGCCGCAGTGGATACCGCCGCGGCCCGCCACGACAGCCTGCGGATGCGGTTCACCGAGAACCTCGACGGCGAGCCGCAGGTCGAGGTGGTACCGCAGGTCACCGTACCGTTCACGGTGCTCGACGCCGACAACGAGGCACACGCCCGGGAGCTGGTCGACGCCGCCGTGCGGACCCCGTTCGACCTGGCCGTCGCACCGCTGCTGCGGGTGCTCCTGGTCCGGCTCGGCGATGACGACCAGGTGCTGCATGTGGGGATGCACCACATCGTCAGCGACGGCTGGTCGCTGAACCTGCTGCTGGCCGAGGTCGCCGCCCTCTACGGCGCGCTCACCGACGGTCTGCCGGTGCCGCCGGCACCGGCCATCGACTACGCCGACTACGCCGCCTGGCAGCGGGTACGCGGGGACGGGCCGGCCGTTCAGCGGGAGCTCACCTACTGGACCGGGGCGCTCGCCGGAGTGCCGCCGCTGCAGCTGCCGACCGACCGGCCCCGACCCGCCGTGCAGTCGTACGCCGGCGACGTGCACCGGTTCGGCTTCGACGCCGAGCTCACCGCGGCGCTGCGCCGGCTGAGCCGGGCCCACCGCAGCACCCTCTACATGACGCTGCTCACCGGCTGGCAGGCGACGTTGTTCCGGTACAGCGGGCAGCGGGACTTCGCCGTCGGATCACCGGTCGCCGGCCGGGTGGTGCCGGAGGTGGAGAACCTCGTCGGGCTGTTCGTCAACACGGTGGCGATCCGGGCCGACCTGTCCCGGGCACCGGCCAACGGCGCCGGCGGTGGCGGTGCCGGCGATCGCGGTGGTGCCAGCAGTGCCGGCGACGGCGGTGAGCCGGGCTTCGGTGAGCTGCTGCGCCGTACCCGGGGGCGGGTGCTACGGGCGCTGAGCCACCAGGAGGTCCCGTTCGAACGTCTGGTCAAGGAGCTCAACGTCGCCCGCGACGTCAGTCGGGCGCCGGTGTTCCAGGTGCTGTTCACCCTGCAGAACTACTCGCGGGCGCGGAGCAGCTGGCCGCGCGGGATCACCACCGGGGCGTTCGGCAGCGACACGGCGGCGGCCCGGTTCGACCTGTCGCTCTACGTCAGCGAGACCGGCGACGGGCTGCGGGCCATGCTGGTCTACAACACCGACCTGTTCGACGCCGCCACCGTGGCACGGCTCACCGGGCACTACCGGGCGTTGCTGCGCGCCGCGGTGGCCGACCCGGACCGGCCGGTGGTGGATCTGCCGCTGCTCGACGACGCACAGCAGCGGCAACTGACCGCGTTCAGCACCGGCCCGGTGCCCGGCACCGACCGGCCACGACCGGCCACTGCCGGGGCGGTCAACCTCGGCGACCTGGTCACCCGGCACGCCACGGCCACCCCGCAGGCACCCGCCGTGGTCCACGGCGACGACCTGATCAGCTACGCCGAGCTGGACCGACGCGCCAACCAGCTGGCCCACCAGCTGCGGGAGCAGGGTGTCGCGCCGGGCCACCTGGTCGGCGTCTGCCTGGACCAGTCGGTGCAGTTGGCGGTCGCGCTGCTCGCCGTACTGCGGGCCGGCGGGGCCTACCTGCCGCTCGATCCCGAGCAGCCACCCGCCCGGCTGCGGCTGATGCTCGCCGACGCCGCCCCGACGGTGGTGTTGACCAGCAGCGCGATCCGCGCCGAGCTGGGCGGCGACGCCGCCCAGGCGGCCCTCGCCGGGGCGACCTGCCTGGACCGGATCGCCCCGGTCGTCGCAAAGCAGCCGACCGGGCCGCCGGCAGGGGCGGCGGGCGGCGACGACCTGGCCTACGTCATCTACACGTCCGGCTCGACCGGCGTGCCCAAGGGGGTCGCGGTCGCCCACCGGCAGGTACTGAACTATCTGGACGGGGTCGCCGAGCGGTTCGACGTCGTGCCGGCCGGCCGGTACGCGCTGCTGCAGTCGCTGTCGTTCGACTTCAGCGTCACCGTGTTCTACCTGGCGTTGGCGACCGGCGGTTGCGTGCATCTGGTGCCGAGGCGATGCACCGGCGAGGAGCTCGCCGACGCGCTGCGCACCGGACGGATCGACTACCTGAAGATGACGCCGTCGCATCTGCGGGCGCTGGCCGCCGAGGTTGACACGGCGCGGCTGCTGCCCCGGCGGGCGCTGATCCTGGGCGGGGAGGCGGCCGACCTGGACTGGGCGGCGGACCTGGCCGGGCACGGCGTACCAGTGTTCAACCATTATGGACCGACTGAGGCCACCGTCGGGGTGACCACCTACCGGGTGTCGGCGCACGAGCGGGGGCCGGGCAGCGTGCCGATCGGCCGCCCACTGCCGTACGCCCGGGTGCACGTGCTCGACGCCCGGCTGCGGCCGGTGCCGGTCGGCGTACCGGGTGAGGTGTACCTGGGCGGCGACCGGCTGGCCCGCGGCTACCTGAACCGGCCCGGGCTGACCGGGCAGCGGTTCGTCCCGGACCCGTTCGGTCCGCCCGGCTCCCGGCTGTACCGCACCGGTGACCTCGGCGCGTGGCGTGCCGACGGCGAACTGCTCTTCCTGGGCCGCACCGACCACCAGGTCAAGATCCGCGGCTACCGGGTGGAGCTGGGTGAGGTGGAGGCGGCGCTGCGCGAGATTCCCGGGGTACGGCAGGCCGCCGTACTGCTGCGTGACGACCGGTTGGTCGGCTACCTGGAACGCGCCCCGCAGGACCCGGCACCGGAGACGGCGCACGGGCCGGAGCCGGCCGAGCTGCGCCGGCTGCTCGCCGACCGATTGCCGGACCACATGATCCCCAGTCGGTACTGCTGGCTGGACCGGCTGCCGCTGCAGGAGCACGGCAAGATCGACCGCAGGGCGCTGCCGGAACCGGGCGACGATCAACCCGCCCGCGAGTACGTCGAGCCGACCGGTCCGGTGCAGACGCTGATCGCCGCCGTCTGGCAGGCGGTGCTGCAGGTGCCCCGGGTCGGCGCCGACGACGACTTCTTCGAGCTGGGCGGGCATTCGCTGCTGGCCACCCAGGTGGTCGCCCGGCTGCGCCGGGAACTGCCGACGGTCCGCGTCGGCGACGGCGCGCCTCCGGCTGTCAGCGTGATGGACCTGTTCCGGCACCGCACCGTACGCGAACTCGCCGCCCTGCTGACCGACGGTGACACCGAGCGGGGTCGGCTGCTGCATGAGCTGACCGCACCGACCTCCGCCGCCGAGCGGGTCGCCACCCTGGTCTGTGTCCCGTACGGCGGCGGCAGCGCGGTGGTCTACCAGCCACTCGCCGACGCGCTGCCGGCCGGCTGGCGGCTGCTGTCGGTGGCGATGCCCGGGCACGACATCGGGCTGGCCGACGAGCCGGCACCGATCGACGAAGTCGCCGAAGGCGTGGTCGCGGAGATCCTGGACCGGGTCGACGGACCGCTGATCCTCTACGGCCACTGTGGGCCCGGCGGGGCGCTCGCCGTAGAGGTGGCCCGCCGGCTGGAACAGGCCGGGCGGGAGTTGACCGCGGTCTACCTCGGTGCGATCTTCCCGTTCGGCCGGCCGACCGGCGGGCTGCTCGGTCCGCTGCTGCGGCTGCGGTTGGTGGAGCGGGTCCGCAGCGACCGGATCTACCGCACCTGGTTGCAGGCGCAGGGCACGTCGATCGGTTCCCTCGACCCGGAAGAGGCGGCGTTCCTGATCCGGGCGATGCGTCACGACGCCCGGGTCAGCGAGGACTACTTCACCGCGCTGATGCGCGACCAGGTGACCCCGCTGCGCGCCCCGGTGATCTCGGTCGTCGGGGAACGCGACCGGGGCACCGACTTCCATGAGGAACGTTTCCAGGAGTGGCACTTCCTGTCCGACCGCACCGCGCTGGCGGTGATCGACGAGGCAGGGCACTACTTCCTCAAGTACCGGGCCGGCGAGCTGGCGGAGATCGTCACCGGCGTCCACCTCCGGCTCGCCGTACCGGCCGAACCAGACGTGCCACCCACCGACGATGCGGGGGTGGAAGACCCGGCGTGGCGGCTGCACGCGGTCTCCGACCGAGGCCCGGCCGCCGATCCGCCGGGGGCCCGGTCCGGACCGTCGGCACCGGACCGGGCGGCGACCGGACCGGACCGGGCAGGTGGGCCACAGCCCAGCCTGCGCCGGTTCGGTCTGGTCGCGGCCGGTCAGATCGTCACCACCACCGGCACCGCGTTGACCAACTTCGCCGTCCCACTGTGGATCTATCTGGAGACCGGTTCGCTGGCCCGGTTCGCCCTGTTCTCGATCGTCAGCCTGCTTCCCGGGCTGCTGATCGCCCCACTGGCCGGGGCGTTGATCGACCGGACGAGTCGCCGCCGGGTGCTACTGGCCGCCAGCGTCGCCGCTGGCGGCGCCAAGGCGGTGATGGCCGGGCTGCTGATCGCCGACCGGGCCGAGATCTGGCACTTCTACCTGCTCGTCGGCTGGCTGTCGGTGGCGTTGGCGTTCCAACGGCTGTCGTTCGTGTCGGCGGTGCCGCAGCTGGTGCCGAAACGCTTCCTCGGCCACGCCAACGGCCTTACCCAGACCGCAGTCGGGTTGACCCAGTTCATGGTGCCGCTGCTGGCGGTCGCGCTGCTGGAGGCGGTCGGACTGCGCGGCATCATGATCATTGACGTGGTGGCGTACGTTTTCGCCGTCACGGTGCTGATCGCGATCCGGTTCCCCCGCACGCTGGCGCTGCAGCGGCGAGAGAGCCTGGGGCAGGAGATTCTCAACGGACTGCGCTACTCGCTGCGCCGCCGGGAGTTCCGCGGCATGCTCGCCTTCTTCGCCGCCCTCAACCTGTTCCTGTTCCCGGTGCTGTTCCTGCTCTCCCCGCTGGTGCTGGGCTTCGCTGAGCTGGCCGAGGTGGCCCGGATCGCGCTCACCGGCGGGGTCGGCGCGGCCGTCGGCGGGCTGGTGATGCTGGTCTGGGGCGGCCCACGCCGCTACCGGATGCGGGCCGTGCTGATCGGCACGCTGGGCATCGCGGTGGCCTGCGCGGTGACCGGGCTACGCCCCAGCCTGCTGGTGATCGGTGCCGGGGCGTTCGGCATGTACTGCGCGCTCGGCCTGGTCAACGGCATCTACAACACGATCATCCAGATCAAGGTGCCGCCCCGGTTCCACGGTCGGGTTTTCGCGCTCAACCAGATGGTCGCCTGGTCGACGATGCCACTCGGCTGGGGGGTGATCGCCCCGCTGGCCACCAGCCTGATGGAGCCGCTGCTGATGCCGGACGGGGCGCTGGCCGGCACGGTCGGGCTGGTGATCGGGGTCGGTCCGGGCCGGGGCATCGCCCTGCTCTACATCGCCTTCGGCGTCTGCATCGCGCTGACCGCGATCGTCTCCATGCGTACCCGGGTGCTGTCCCGGTTCGACGACGAGGTGCCGGACGCCCCGCCGGACGACCTGGTCGGCATCGAGACCCGGCAGGCCCGGGTGGCGGCGTCCCCCGGCGGTGGACAGCGAGCCCAGCAACCGGCGTCCCCCGGCGGTGGCCGATGAGCCCAGCTACCGGTGTCCCCCGGCGGCCGGCCGCCGCGCCGGCCGCTCGGACCGTACCCGAACTGCTCGACTGGCGCTGCGCCCTGCACCCCGACCGGGTCGCCATTGAGGTCCACGGCGTGGGCCAGCTCACCTTCGCCGACTGGCGGGTCGGGTCGCTGGCGGTGGCCGCCGCGCTGCGACGGGCCGGGGTGACCCCCGGTGACCGGATCGCGCTGGTGTTCGCGGCGCGGGAGTGGACCGGCTACGCCGTGGCGTACTGCGCGGTGTTGCGGGCCGGTGCGGTCGCGGTGCCGCTGTCCGACCGTCTCGCCCCGGCCCAACTGGAGTACGCGGTGCGGCACTGCGCCGCCCGGCTGGTGCTGCACGGCCCGCTGACCGCTCCGGCCGGACCGGCGCCGGCCGTACCCGCCGGGGTCGCGCCACTGGCGCTCGCCGACCTGGTCGCCGACGGCACCGACGCGCCCGCTCCCCCGCCACGCCCCGGTGACCTGGCTCAGATCCTCTACACCTCGGGCACCACGGGCCGACCCAAGGGCGTCGGCGCCAGTCACGCCAACCTCGTGGCCGGGGCGCCGAACCACCCGCGCCGGCTGGCCCTGGCCCACTCGGAACGCTTCCTGCACGCCTTCCCGATCGGCACCAACGCCGGGCAGACCATGCTGTTCAACGCGTTGACCGCGAAGCCGGCCGCGCTGACCCTGCCCCGGTTCACCCCGGCGCGGTTCGCCCGCCTGGTGACCGCGCCCGGCACCGGCACCGTCTTCCTGGTCCCGTCGATGGCGATCGAACTGCTCGACTCCGGTGCCCTGCGGGCGCGGGACACCTCCGGCGTGATGCTGATCGGGTCGACGGCGGCGGCGCTCGCACCGGCGGTCGCCACCCGGCTGGCCGCGACGTTCCCGGCCGCGACGATCGTCAACTACTACTCGTCGACCGAGGCCGCCCCCGCCCAGACCGTGATGATCTTCGACCCGGCACGGCGGGCCGCCGTGGGCCGACCGGCAGACGGTCAGCTGATGATCGCCGACGAACAGGGCCGGCCGCTGCCGCCGGGCAGTGTCGGCGAGGTCTGGCTGCGCTGCCCGCATCCGCGCTCGTACTACCGCGACGGCCCGGCCACCGAGGCGACCTTCCGTCAGGGCTGGGTCCGGATGGGTGACCTCGGCCGGCTGGACGCCGACGGCTACCTGTACCTCGCCGACCGGCACCAGGACATGATCAAGTCCGGTGCCTTCAAGATCTCCTCACTGGAGGTGGAGGCCGCGCTGCACGAGCATCCCGCCGTCGGCGAGGCGGCCGCGGTCGCCGTCCCGCACCCCGTGCTCGGGTCGGCTGTCGGGGCGGTGCTGGTACCCCGCGCCGGGCATGCACCGCACGAACTCGCCCTGCCCGCGGTGCGTGCCTTCCTGTCCGACCGGCTCGCCGACTACCAACTGCCGGCCCGGGTGCTGGTCGTCGAGGCGCTGCCCCGCAACGAGGCCGGCAAGGTCCTCAAACGGGCGCTGGCCGCGCTGTTCGACCCGCCGGGCTGACCGCGGCTCCGACCCGGCCGCACCGTCCGACATCGACAAGACAACAGCAGTACCAGGAGGATCCCGTGGGCACCGCCGAAGCGACGTACGCACAGCACGCCGTCTGGTTCACCGAACAGGCCGGGGTGGCGGGTACGGCGTACCACATGGCCCTCGGCGTGTGGTTCGCCGCCGGCCTGGACCAGGCAGCGCTGGCCACGGCGTGCGCCGCCGTCGTCGACCGGCACCCGGTCCTGGCCACCCGGGTCGACGACAGCAACGGCGTACCGCGACTCGCCCCGGCCGCCGACCGCCCGACGCTGCAGCATCAGGCGCTGCAGCGGCTGACGCCGTCGGCCGGTGACGCAGGCGTCGACCGGCTGATCGCGGCGGAGATCGCCCGCCGCCACGACCTGCGCACCGGTCCGCTGGCCAGGTTCAGCCTGATCCCCGCCGCCGACGGTGACCGGCACCTGCTGCTGATCACCGCCCACCACCTGGTCTTCGACGGCACCTCCAAGGACGTGCTGGTCCGGGACCTGGCGGCGGCATACGGTGCCGCCCGCGCCGGTCGTCCGGTCGAACTGCCGGCGGCACCGACCGGTGGGTACGCGGCACGGGCCGGCACCGAACGGGACCGGGTCGCGGCCGAGTCGGCGGCAGCCGCAGACCACTGGGCCACCCGCTGGTCCGGCCCGGGTGGGCTGGTGCTGCCCGGTCTCGCCCGGGTGCCGACCGGCGCCGAACCCGGCGACGCCGTACCGGTGGTCCTGGCGCCGGGTCTGGTCGCCGGGCTCGACCAGGCCCGGCGCAAGCTCGGGGTCACCCGGTTCGAGCTGCTGCTGGCCGCGGTGCACGCGCTGCTGCACAGGTACGGCAACCAGCAGGTCCCGGTCGGCGTCGGGGTGTCGACCCGTACCGCCGACGACGCCGACGAGATCGGCCTGTTCGTCAACGAACTGCCGGTCACCGTCCCGGTGCCCGACGACGCGGGTTTCCGTGACCTCGCGCACGCCGTCCGGGACGAGACACGGGCGCTGAACCGGTTCCGGGCCGTCCCGCTGGCGCACGTTGCCACCGGGCTGCGGCCGGCGCCCGCGCTCACCCCGGTGTCGATCGGCTACCGCCGCCGCGCGCCGGGACCTGTGTTCGACGCGGTGCCGACCACCGTCGACTGGGCGATGTTCAGCGGCGCGGCCCGCAACGCGCTGCACATCCAGGTCGTCGACGGGCCGGCACCGGACAGCGACCAGGAGCACCTGGAAAGCAACCTGGAGATCAACCTGCAGTTCAGCCCGACGGCCGTTCCCACCGCCGCCGTCGCCCGGGTCGGCGACCATTTGCGGACCCTGCTGGCCGCCGTGGCCACCGACCCGGAACAGCCGATCGCCGACCTTCCGGTGCTGCCTCCCGCCGAGTCCGAGCTGGTCTGCCGTGGCTGGAACGCCACCGGCCGTGACTACCCGGCCGACACGACCGTGCCGCTGCTGTTCGCGGCGGCGGTACGGCGGACACCGGACGCCGTCGCGGTCGTCGACGGTGGGCGTACGCTGAGCTACGCCGATCTCGACGCGGCCAGCGCTCGGCTGGCCGGGCTGCTGCGGGCCCGTGGCGTCGGGGCGGGATCGCTGGTCGCCGTGCTGCTGGACCGCTCCTGGCAGGCGGTCGTCGCGCTGCTCGCGGTGCTGCGCAGTCGGGCCGCGTACCTGCCCGTCGACCCCAACTATCCGCCGGCCCGGCAGGCGATGATCCTCGACGACGCCGCGCCGGCGCTGGTACTGACCACCAGCGGTACGGCGGCCGCCCTGCCGGCCGGGCCACCGGTGCTCGCCCTCGACCAGCTCGATCTGACGACTGCTGACCCAGAAACCGGTGCCCCAGGGGCCGCTGACCCGTGGACCGCGGACCTGCCCGACCCGGACGAGCTGGCGTACGTGCTCTATACCTCGGGTTCCACCGGGCGGCCCAAGGGGGTACGTGTCCCGCACGGTGCGCTGGCCAACCTCCTGCTCGGCATGCGGGACATGTTCGACAGTGGGCCGGCTGACCGGTGGCTCAACCTGACCTCGCCGTCGTTCGACATCTCGGGGGTCGAGGTCTACCTGCCGCTGACCACCGGTGGTCAGGTGGTGGTGGCCTCCGGGGTCAGCGCGCTCGACGGCGCCGGGGTGCTGCGGCTGATGCGCGAGACCGGGGTGACACATGTGCAGGCGACTCCGTCGGGTTGGCGGGTCCTGCTGGAGGCCGGGCTCGACGACCAGGTGGTGGCGGTCACCGGCGGCGAGGCGCTGGCGGTCCCGCTGGCCCGCCAGTTGCGCTCACGGGTGGCCCGGCTGGTCAACGGGTACGGCCCGACCGAGGCGACGATCTACGCGACGATGGCGGAGATCCCGCCGCAGCCGGACGAGGTCACCATCGGCCGGCCGGTGCCGAACACCACCGCGTACCTGCTGGACGCAGAGCGGCGGCCGGTGCCGATCGGAGTGCCCGGCGAGCTGTACCTGGGCGGGCGGGGCGTCGCCGACGGCTACCTGAACCGCCCCGAGCTGACCGCCGAGCGGTTCGTCCCCGACCCGTACGCTACCGACGCCGGCCGTCGTCTGTACCGCACCGGCGACCTGTGTCGCTGGCTGCCCGACGGCCGGCTGGAATTCCTCGGCCGGGCCGACGACCAGGTGAAGATCCGCGGCCACCGGGTGGAGCTGGGTGAGATCACCGGCCGGCTGCTGGAGCATCCGGCTCTCGCCGAGGCCGCCGTACTGCTGAACGGTACGGACGAGGCGTCGCCGCGGCTCGTGGCCTACCTGGCGCCCCGCGGTGCCGCGCCGACCGTCGCCGAGCTGCGCCGGCACCTGACCGAAACGCTGCCCACGGCGATGGTGCCCACCGACTGGGTGCTGCTCGACCGGCTACCGGTGAGCCCGAACGGAAAACTGGACCGGGCCGCGCTGCCGGCACCGACGACCGGCGGTACGGACCCGGTCGGCGCCCCAGACCCCGCCGAGGCGGACCCGGTCCTCGATGCGATCCGGTCGATCTGGCAGGACGTGCTGCAGATCGCCGAGATCGGCATCGACGAGGACCTTTTCGACCTGGGCGGGCACTCGTTGACGATCACCCGGATCAGTAGCCGGATCCACCGTCGGCTCGGCGTCGAGGTGCCTCTGGACGCGTTCTTCGACACGCCGACGATCGCCGAGATCGCCAACCTGGTCCGCGAGGCCGGCGGCCGGTGCTGACCGGGCGGACGACGCCGAACAAGGTGGAGACGAAGGAGGATTCGGTGGACACGACGACGCTGCGGCAGCGGGTGATGGAGCTGGTCGACGAGGCGACCGGCGGCACGGTGCCGATCGACCAGCTGACCGGCGGCGGATCGCTGATCGCGCTGGGAGTCGACTCGCTTGGCCTGCTCCGTCTGGTCGACGCCGTCGAGGCCGAGTTCGGCGTCGAGGTGGAGTTCGACGGCTCCGGCCAGCGGATGGACACTCTGGACGACCTGGTGGCCGCAATCGTCGACGCCCGCGACGAGGCGGAGCCGGACCGGGTCGCCACCACCGGGTGACGAATCGGTCATTACCCGCCAAGGCGCCGGCTTCGATGCCTGTCCGACACGGCGTCACTGTCCGTCGGTGCCGGGTGAGCCGGTCGCTCGACTAGACGAGTTGTTCCGAAGTCCCGTCAGTGGTCGTAGGCGATCAGGGACCGGGTGACGGGTGCGCCGGTCTTGTTGTTGTGCCAGATCGCGGCGGCCATCGCGAGGAGTCGCTGGGCCACCCGTACGGCGACGCCGACGAAGGTCCGCCCACCGTGTTCCTCAAGATCAAGCTGGCCCTTGAGGGTGTCGTTGACCGACTCGATCAGCTGCCGGACCTTCTTGAGCATCGGTTCGCCGTAGCGGGCCTTCTCCCGCTTGCGTGACGGGCGTAGCAGGGTGATGCCCTGGTCGGCGAGTTCCCGCTCGAGTGGTCCGGACGCGAAGCCCTTGTCGCTGATCAACAGGATGCCGTCGTGTTCGGCGACGACACCGGCCTCGACCTCCAGCATCGCGGCGAGGACCTCCCGCTCGCCGATCTTCGGGTTCGCCAGGGCCCACAGGATCGGCATCCCGGTCGGGGTGCAGACCAGGTACAGGCGCAGTCCCCAGAAGAACCGGGAGTGGGAGGCGCAGTAGCCGTATCCGGCCCAGCCGGCCAGGTCCGAACGTTGCACGGTGGGGCGGGACATGCCGCACGGCACCGGGGTGGAGTCGACGATCCAGTGGTTGTCGAACCAGAAGTCGCTGTCGCGGGCCAGGTTCCGGATCGTCTTCTTGATCAGCGGGAGGGCGGCGCGGAGCCGTTTGTTGTAGCCGGGCCGCTGCGGTAGGTAGGGGAACATGCCGGCCAGGTGGACCCGGGCGTAGCGGATCCAGCGGGCTTCGGAACGGGCGCCGAGCAGGACCTGCGCCACGGCCAGGCAGACCAGTTCGGAGTCGGTCAGCAGTGGTGGTCTGCCGCGCCACCGGGGCGTGCGGATGCTGTCGTCGATCTTCACGTACAGTGCGGTCAAGAGGGTGTCCAGGTCTTGCGTCACAACATGATCTTGGATGCCCTCTCCTCATGCCCGGACATCGACCCCTGACTTCGGAACTACTCGTCTAGGAGCAGCGGGAACGTCGCGCAGGTCGAGCCGGCAGCAGCGCTCATCGGGACGCCCTGTCCCGTCGACCGGGCGGGTGACGCCCCGGGCCGCGATCGCGCCGGTGGATAGGGGTTGACGTCGGGACCGCAGACCTCGTACCTCAGGTGCCGGATCCGACGCGGCCGGCCCGGTTGCCCGGACCGACCGCAACGCTGGCCCGGGCCAACCGTGCGCGGGTCACCAGTGGGTCCCCGCCCGACCGAGCCCGGTCAGGACTGCTTGCGCAGCCCGATAATCTGCAGAACGGCAAACAGGCCGACGACCGCTGCCTGCATGACGATCCAGACGCGGGCGATGGTGGAGGGATCACCGAGCCCGGCAGCCGCCACCACCAGACTTGCCAACACCCAAATCACATTGACGAACACCACCATACCTGCGGCGCTGGCGCTGATCACCGAACGGGTCCCGACGATCCACACGCCGACACCGAATACCAGCAGGAAGACCCCGATTCCCCGCAGGAATCCGGTGGACAGGTCGAAAAGATCACTGAGCATGCTGGCCGCCACGAGGTACGCCAGTCCATTCAGACTGGTAACCACGGCATCCAGCTTCAACGCGAGTCGGAGGAACTTGTCGGATGTGCCGTCTGCAACGGAGCCGCGTGCCGCGGCGGCAGGAGTAGTCATGGGACGACCTTGCCAGCCCATTGGTCGCGCTGTCGATTACCTATGAGATAAGCAAATACCGAATATCAGCCGGTCGATAGCGCGAAACCGGGTAGGCCCCGCAACTCGCGCGCGGTGGCCTCGTCAGCCGGGTAGAACGATTCGATCGACAGTTCCGCGACCGTTATGTCCAGTGGAGTGCCGAACGTCGCGACTGTCGTGAACATACTCAGCACGCCCCCGCCCCGCCGGACCCGTAGCGGGACGACGATGCTGTCGACCAGGGTCAGCTCCACGTCGCCGGAATCGTCGCCCGGGTAGCCGGACAGCTCCTCCTGCAGCTCGGCCAGCACCGGGTCGCCACTGGCCTCCACCTGCCGACGCAACCGGTGGAGCAGGTGGGCCCGCCACTCCCCAAGGTTGACGATGTGTGGTGCCAGCCCTTCCGGGTGCAGGCTTGCCCGCAGAACGTTCGCCGGTGGGGCGAGCAGTGACGGCGAAACGAGATCGGTCAGCACGCCGAGGCTGGTGTTCGCTTCAACGAGATTCCAACCCCGGTCCACGACGACCGCTGGATAGGGCTCGTGGCCGGTCAGTACCTGGCGGACCGCAGCCCGGATCAGCGACATCGACGGCTCGTCCAACGGCGTCTCCGAGTACACCGGCGCGTAGCCGGCCGCCATCAGCAGTCGGTTGCGCTCGCGCAACGACAGGTCGAGCTGGTCTGCGAGTTGGAGCACCATCTCCCGGCTTGGGGCCGACCTGCCGGTCTCCAGGAAGCTGAGATGGCGGGTGGAGATGTTTGCCCTGATGGCGAGTTCGAGCTGGCTGAGCCGCCGGCGCCGCCGCCAGTCCCGCAACAGCTCACCAGCAGCCGACCTGGTCATGGTGATGGACATCAGCTCATTGTGCACCACCGACTACATCGCGTCGATTACCTAGCAGGTAAGGTCTTTCGAACAGGCTGGCGGTCGCCAGCACCGTACAGGTAGGTGACGCTGGTCCGCAGCACGACCGTCGGGGTCGCGCCGTCCCTGGTCTCCAGCTGTACGCCGAAGACCGACTCCCAGTACCCCCGCGGGCGTGCCCGCGCCGACCGCAACTCGATCTGGGCACGCAGGCACGCCCCGACGCCCACTGCGGCGCCGAGCCGAATCCCGTCCACGCCCTTGTTCAGGACATGGTCCACCCCGTCCACGGTGATCACCTCGTCGATCATCGCAGGAATGAGTGCCACCACCAGAAAACCGTGCGCCACCGGGCGGCCGAATGGCCCGGCCCCGGCCCGGCCCGGGTCGACGTGGATCCACTGCCGGTCACCAGTGATGCGCGCGAAGTCGTCGATCAGCTCTTGGTCGATCCGCTTCCAGTCGCTGGTGCCGAGGTCGGCTCCCACCAGTGCAGGCAGATTGGCAGGACAGGCCAGCCGATGCATCAGCGCACCTCGGCGGCGTCGCGCCTCCCGCTGGTGGCGGCGGCCGTCGGTACCGAAGCCGCGCCCATCGCATGCACCCCGCCGTCGGCGTGGATCACCTCGCCGGTCACCGCAGGCAGCCAGTCCGACCAGAGTGCGCAGATCACCCGGCCGACCGGCAGGGCGTCATTCACGTCCCAGGGCAACGGCGACCGGTCCCAGGCCGTCTGCAGCGTCCCGAACGAGGCGATCGCCGTGGCCGCGACGGTCCGCAGCGGGCCGGAGGCCACCAGGTTCACCCGGGTGCCCTGCGGCCCCAGCGCGTGGGCCAGATACCGACAGCAGCTCTCCAGGCCGGCCTTCGCCACCCCCATCCAGTCGTAGCCGGGCCAGGCCTGGCGGGCGTCGAAGTCGAGACCGACGACCGATCCGCCACCGGCCTTCGCCAACAACGGAGCGCACGCTCGAACGATCGCCGCGAAGGAGTAGGTGGAGACCTCGATCGCCCGCGCCACGTCAGGCCACGGCGTGTGCAGGAAGTTGCCGTCCAACGCCGACGGCGGCGCGAAAGCGGCGGCGTGCAGGAGGCCGTCCAACCGTCCCCATCGTGACTGCAAATCGGCTGCCGCAGCCACCAGGTGATCGGGATCAGTGAGGTCGAGCTCCAGCACCGGACATGGTCGTGGCAGTCTCTCTGCCACGACCATGGTAATCGACAGCCCTCGCCCGAATCCCGTGAGGACGATTTCCGCGCCCTGCTCCTGCGCCAGTCGGGCGGCGGCGAATGCTATCGATCGGTCGGTGAGCACGCCGGTGACCAGGATCTTCCTGCCAGCCAATAGCATCGTATCTCCCATCGTCGTCGAGGGTGAAGGCCGGCGTCGCGGCCTTTCCGCTTTCCTGTCGTCTTCATTGTCCGACAGCCAGCTGACGAGACATTGACAGAGCACTGATCCGGCCATCTCAGCCCTCATTACCCACCAGGTAATCGACGGGCCGACCGCAGCGTGCCATATTTTCATCGACTGTCGACCCCAGCAGCTTGGCTGCCTCTACCGAAACGGAGCTAGGCGTTTCATGAGTGAAGTCACCAAGATCGTCGAACGGTACCTCGAGATCTGGAACGAGCCGGACGCACAGGCGCGCACGCAGCAGATTCGCGATCTCTGCCAGGAGAGCATCGTCTTCACCGACCCGATGGCGGACGTAAGCGGACACGAGGCGTTCAACGCACTCATCGGCGCGGTGCAACAGCAGTTCCCCGGGATGGTGTTCACGCTCGCCGGCGCCGTCGACGCCCACCACGACCTGGCCCGCTTCACCTGGGGGCTAGCGCCGGCGGGAGCGGACGAGCCCTTGGCGATCGGGTTCGACGTGATCAAGGTCGGTTCGGACGGCCGGCTCGCAACGATCTACGGGTTCCTGGACAAACTTCCCGGCTGACCGGCCCCTTCCCCACGGATGGCCTGGCCATCCGGCCTTCGGGCTCCTTGTCCGGCGGCGATCTGGCCAAGGCTCACACCAATGGGCCTTGGCCAGATCGCCGCTGCCCTGAGGCCGCAACCCGTCGCGGGGTGGCGGCCGAACCGTTCTGCTCGCCGTCCGGGCAGCGCGCCCGTACCACGGCGACCCCTCCTGTCGCGCCGGGCGACCCTGGCCACCGCCGGCAACCTGCCGCCCGCTGCCGGCGACGTGACGGTTCGGCTGACTGGCTTCGTGCCGGCCCACCGGTGAGCGGGCGGCCTGACGGCTGGAGCTCCCCTTGACGCACTCCACCACCATGTCCGAGCCGGCGTACAGTTCGTCGATCGGCACCCGGCTCGACCGGATGCCGATCACCGGCGCGCACCGTACGCTCACCCTGCTGATCGGTCTCGGGCTGTTCTTCGACTACTTCGACAGCAACCTGTCGGGCACGGTGTCCAAGGTCCTACAGGTCGAGTTCGGTGTCGACGGCAACGCCCTCAAGCTCTTTCTGGCGTCCGGATTCATCGGCCAGTTCTTCGGATCGATACTGCTCGGCCGATTGTCCGACATCATTGGACGCCGTCGGGCGTTCATGCTCAACCTCGCCGTCTACAGCGTCTTCACCCTGCTCGGTGCATTCTCGCCGAACGTCGCCTGGCTGATCGTTACCCGTTTCATCGCCGGTGTGGGGATCGGCGCAGAGCAGACACTGGCAGACTGTTACCTGGCGGAGGTACTGCCCGCCCGCCGCCGCGGACGCTTCATCGGCTGGGCCTACTGCATCGCCTTCTGCGGCGTTCCTGCCGTCGGGTTCACCGCGCTCTGGCTCGCACCGCGGACGATCCTGGGACTCGCTGGCTGGCGTTGGGTGTTCATCATCGGCGCGCTCGGCACCGCGCTCATCTGGATCCTGCGGCGCAGGCTGGTCGAATCCCCACGCTGGCTGGCCGAACAGGGCCGGACCGCCGAAGCCGAGGCAATCGTCAGCGGGCTCGAACGGCAGGCCGGAATCCAGCAGCCACCGGCCGGCACGACACCGAGCATGCTCGGACGCCCCCGCCCCCGCCCCCGCCCCCGCCCCGGCTACCGCGAGCTATTCGGGCCGCTGTACTGGCGCCGCACCGTCATGCTCTGGACGTTCTGCCTGCTTTCGGTGACGGCATACTACGGATTCGGCACGTTGGCACCACAGGTGCTCGCGGTCAAGGGATTCGACATCGTCGCCGGGCTCGGCTACACCGCGATGTCCTTCCTCGGCTATCCGATCGGTTCCCTACTGTCCGTGCCCATTCTCGACCGCGTCGAGCGACGGACGCTGATTTGTGTGTCGGCCACGCTGATGGCGGCGAGCGGCATCGGCTTCGGCCTGGCCGGCAACGCCGTCGCCATCGTCGCCTTCGGCTTCAGCTACACGTTGCTGAGCAACGTGTTCTCCACCGCGTCGCACGTCTATCTGTCCGAACAGTACCCCACCGCGTTCCGAACGACTGCGGCCGGCGCGGCCTACTCGCTGTCGCGGCTCAGCGCCGCTCTGCTGCCCTTCGTTCTACTACCGATCCTTACCAACGCCGGCGCCGGTTGGTTGTTCACCGTCATCGCCGGTTGCGTGGTCGTCATGATCGTCGCGGTCCTGCGGCTCGGCGACCGCACCACCGGGACGTCGGTCGACCTACCAGTGCAGGTGGAACAGGCCGGCTACCGCAGGAACTGACCCCGCACGCAATCGGGGTGTCCGCAAACCGTGGACGGTTCGCGGACACCCCGGTGGAGCTACCGTCTGTGTCGAACGGCGTGAGCGCGTCAGCCGAGCACGATCTGGGACTGAACGACGATCCCCACCGCAGGATGCTCACCGTCTGCCAGCCCGGCCTGCACAAGCTGCAGATCCGTCTGAACCACGACGACACTACGACCGACGCTCAACGGCCTCGCAACCGCTCGCACCGTACCCTGCCGGACCGGGGCGAAGAAGTTCACCTTCAGCTCGATGGTCGAGGTAACCGCGCGAGCGGGAATGTTCAGATAAGCGCACACACCCGCCACCGAATCCGCCAAGGTGACCAGGGCGCCCCCGTGCAGCACGCCGCCGGCCGTGCAGAGCCGCGCCTGCCAGTCCATCTCGCCGACTACCCAGTCCTGGTTCAGCTGTCCAAACCGGATATCGAGGGTCGCCGACATCGGCATGATGTCCGGCAGGGTCCGGCTGGTGACGGCCGCTGCGGTGGCCTCGTCACGGCCGTCCACGGACGGTGTCAACGGACCCTCGACGATTCGAGCCGGTAGAGGTGACGCGCGAAGTCGGTAGTGACGGTCAGTGCGTGGGCGTCGATGTAGAAATGGCCGCCAGGGAACTCACTGTTGCCGAGGTACCGGGGAGTACGGTCGCGCCACGACTGCATGGCGTCCCGCCGCTGCATGAGCGGATCCGACGCCCCACCGTACGAGACCACCGGACAACCGACCACTGCCGGCTCGTCGACGTACTGCGCGCAGATCGCCAGATCGGCACGCAACGCCGGAACCACCAGCGCCAGCATCTCCGGATTGTCATAGATTTCCGCTGGGAAGGAGCCAAGCTTCTTGATCCACTTGACCATCTCCGACTCCGACATCCGGCTCTGTTCGTCCGTCGGCTGGAAGAAGCCCTGCGGCGCCCAGCCGGACATTCCGAGCACGATCGGTCCAGGGTCGCCCTCGGCCTCGATCCGCTGAGTCAACTGGTACGCCAACTGTGACCCCATGCAGTGTCCGAAGAAGGCGTACGGACGATGGTCGAGTTCGCTGACGACCGCCTCGTACAGGGCGTCCATCAGCGGCTCCCACCGGTCGTACGCCTCCTCCTCACGCCGGTTGTGCCGGCCAGGCAGAGTAACCGCCTGAACCGCGATGTCCGACGGCAGCAACTCCGGCCAGTCTCGATAGATGATCGCTCCGCTGCCGGCATGTGGAAAGAGGAACAGGCGGATTCTGGCGTCGGCGGACGGCTCCTGCGGATGCAGCCACTGCCCAGCCTCCGACGTCTGCCCGACATAGTCAGTCATGATCGACCTCCGGTCCGGATCAGGTAGTAGCCAACGGGACGGCTGCTTCTCGCAGCGCCGGCAGGACCACCGCGCCCAGTTGGTCCAGCTGCCGGCTGGGATCCAGCGACCCGATCCGGATCACCACGTGCCGGGTGCCGGAACGCAGGTATCCCAGCAGCCAGTCGGCGCACTCCTCGGCCCTGCCCCAGCCGTACGCCTGAATCCTGGCCATCGTCTCCAACGACCGGCCGTAGTACCGGTGCAGGTAGTCCGCCAACTCAGCCTCGGCCTCGGCCTTGCTGTCACCGATGGTCACCGTGGCGTACAGGCCTGGGGTCACCGCGCCCTGCGGTCGGCCCAGCTCCCGGCAGTGCGCCAGCACCGTCTGCCAGGCCGTGTCGTACGCAGACGCCGTGGGTAGGAAGGGCAGCCACCCGTCGTACCGTTCGGCGACCCGCCGCAGCACCCGGGGGGTGTCGCTGCTGGCCAGCCAGAGCGGCGGTCCTCCGGTCCGGTAGGGCGTGGGCAGCCGGTGCAGGCCGCTCGCCTGCCAGTACCGTCCGGTGAAGTCGACCTGACCGTCACTGCGGCTGGCGCCCCAGGCCGCCCGCCACAGGTCGGCGATCTCGTCGAGCCGGCTGGCGCGGCCGGGGAAGACAGCGCCGACGATGCCGAACTCCTCCTCCGTCTCAGGGATCGGAAATCCCGAGCCGAGGCCGAGAGCCAGCCGGCCGGCACAGGCATGATCAAGGCTGGCGATCATGTTGGCGCCGATCAGCGGATGCCGCAATGCCGGCGTCATAGCGGCCGTACCGAGAGTAACCTGGCTGGTCACGGCGGCGCAGGCGGCGAGCACCACCAGCGGGTCCAACCGCGGCCGCGCCACCAGCGAGTCTCCGGTCCACAACGAGTCGAAGCCCAGCAGCTCGGCTCGCCGCGCGAAGTCAAGGATCTGCGCCATGTCGATGTTGTCGGTTATCGCCTGTTCCCGGGTCGGCAGCAGAACCCCGATCCGAAAGGGCTGGTCGATGACGGACACCTCAGTCTCCTTCCGATGCTGACGAAGCGACTGCGAGGTCGGCAGCGGCCCCGGCGGCAAGGCGTTCCCGGACCAGTCGGCGGAGAATCTTTCCCGACGGATTGCGCGGCAGATCCTCGACAATGTGATATTCGACCGGGATCTTGTAATCGGCTACCCGACCGCGGAGGAACATCAGCAGCTCGCGACGGGTCGCCTGGCGCTGGGGGCGCAGCACCACACAGGCGTGGACCGCATCGCCCCAGCGGGGGTGCGGCATCCCCACCACGGCGACGTCGGCGACTGCGGGATGGTCGGCGAGCTCCTTCTCGACCTCTGCCGGGTACACGTTCTGCCCGGCCACGATGATGGTGTCGTTGATCCGATCGCCGAGGAAGAGGTGGCCGTCTTCGTCGAGCCGGCCGGCGTCACCCATGTACAGCCAGTCACCAACGAGCGTCTGTGCCGTGGCGTCGGGCAGATTCCAGTAGCCCAGCATTCGGGCTGGGGTACGGATGCACACCTGGCCCGTCTTGCCCGGTGGGACTTCACGGCCTTCCCGGTCCACCACCTTGATCTCGGTGCCCGGGCAGGCCCGACCTGCCGCGCCCAGCAGTCGGCTGCCCGGTACGTGTGCCTCTGGCGGCAGGCAGACCGCCACCGTCCCGGTCTCGGTGCTGGCGTAGATCTGCGCGAACTCGCAGCGGAACGTCTCCAGGCACTGGCGGAGCAGTCCGGCTGAGATCGGCGCGGCGCCGTAGGCCACTTTCCGCATCGACGCGAACGTGTGCGGGCCGACACCGTGTTCGGCGAGCATCATCGCGAGCATGGCGGGAGCGACGAACGTAATGGACACCCTGTACTGCTGGATGAGTCGGACCGCTTCCTGCGGAAGGTACATCCGCATCACCACGTTGGTGGCGCCGGCGTTGAAGCCGTGCATGAACCAACCGATCCCGGCGATGCCCAGACCGGGCAATGAGATGAGGCTGACGTCGTCGGCCCGCCAGTCGATCCAGTCGACCCCTGCGGCACGCATCGCAGCAGGCAGTGTGAAGAAGCTGCGATGGGCCAGGACGACCCCCTTCGGCTTGCCGGTCGTCCCGCTGGTGTAGATCTGTACGACCGGGTCGTGCGGACCGCAATGGTGATGTACGTCAGCGTCCGACGCGTCGGCCAGCCAACACCGCAGTCCCGCACCCGGGTCGTCAGGGTCCTCGGCGTCGAGCTCCACCACCTCGCGAAGCGTCGGAAGATCCGGACGCACCCGGTCGACCACCGGCCGGAACTCACGCTCCACGAAGAGCAGTTCAGCTGTGGAGTCCCGCAGGATGTGGTCGACCTCGCCTGCGGTGAGCCGCCAGTTGACCGGGACCAGCACTGCGCCGATCTTGGCGCCGGCAAGCACCGTCGAGTAGTAGTGTTCCGACTCTTTGCCGAGATAGGCGATGCGGGTCCCCGCACGGACACCGGCCTGGCGCAGCCGGTGCGCAGTCCGGTTGCTGTCCCGGTGCAGCTGCGCGTACGTCAGTGCCCGATCCGCACAGCGGATCGCCACGTGATCGCCGCGGTCACGCGCATGCGCCGCGGACGTGACCGGCAATGTCCACTGTTCAGGCAGGTCTTCCACACAATCCTCCAGAATGGCAGCGGGACCGATCCGCGGGACCAGGTAGGGGTATCGGCCCGGCGGTCAGCCGAGGTACTCGGCGGCGAACCGCCGGTCCAGGAAATCAACCAGCTCCTGTACCGACGGGTGGTCGAAGGTCAACGACGCGGGCAGCGGGATCCGCAGCGCCGATTCCAGGCCACTCTTAATCTCGACTGTCATCAGTGAGTCGAGTCCGAGTGAAACGAACTCGGCGGCAGGGTCAAGTTCACTCGGGTCATCGAGGTGCAATACCTGCGCCACCTTCGCTCGGACCAAGTCGCCGATGGCGGCGCTCCGGTCGACCTCCGGGCTCAGCAACCGCTCGAGCAGATCGCTGCCGGCAGGGCCGGACGGCCGGCCGTCGGAGACACGCGAGTACAGGGCGTTGTCCAGTGGCAGTGCACTCGCGATCCGGTCCCAGTCGTACTCGCCGACCACCCGATGCGCGACCGGTCGGTCCCACAGGTGAGTGAGGGTGTCCAGTGCCCGCGCAGGGGAGAAGAACCGGACGCCGCTGCGGTCGACCTCCTGGCTCAACTGTGCGTCGAGCCGGGCCGACATGCCGACCTCGCCCCAGGCACCCCAGCTCAAGCTGAGACCAGGCAGCCCAAGGGCTCTCCGCCAGGTGGCCAACGCGTCCAGGAAGGCGCTCGCCCCGGCGTAGTGAGCCTGGGTCGCGCCGCCGATGACGGCCGCGATCGAGGAGTAGATCACGAAGAACTCGTGCTCCGGGCAGCTGAGGCTGAGCTCGTGCAACAGCCATCCGCCAAACACCTTGGGACCGAACTGCTCCTCGATCGCCGGCCAGTCGAGCTTCGCGATGAGTTCCTTGCCGACCGCACCCGCCGCGTGCACGAATCCGCCGACCGGGTGCGGCATGCCACGCAGCCGCTCGGCCAGGTCGGCCACGTCTGCCGGCTGGCTGATGTCGGCCGCGAGCACGGTCACCTCGGCCTGTGCCCGCAACTCGGCGAGGATCGACTCCGCCTCCGGAGTCGCTCGCCCGCTGCGGCTCACCAGGACGAGTTGACGGGCACCGCCCTCGACCAACCGTCGCCCAGTCACCAGACCGAGCCCGCCCAGGCCACCAGTGATCACGTACGTCCGGTCCGCCCGGAGACGGCGGAGCCGTCCCGGGGTGGCGGACGCGTCCGCGCCGACGTCGGTCAGGGCCAGGGCCACACTGCCCGGCGCGGCACCGTCCCGGAGCAGTCTCGCCACCTCATCCACTTCGTCTGGCCCGTACCGGATGAGCCCGCCCTCGGCGAGGCGGTCCTGGCCAGCTGAGACGGCGGCTCGCCCGGCCGCGATCTCAACCGCGTCCGCGCCCGGCCGTACCAGGATGGCGTCCGACACATTTATCCGGCTCGCCGGCTCGCCTTCGTAGCTGACCACGACGACGTCTCCTACGCGAAACTCGCGGTCGGCTGGAGCATGCGACACCGTACCCGCGCAGACGCTGCGGGTCAGCTCCGGACCGATTGGCACGACGACATCGACCAGCACCTCGATCTGTCCCGGACCGGGCACGACGGTCGGAGCCGGCGTGATCCGGTACCGCGCCGCGGCACCGGCCGGCGCGTCCGGCCCGGACACGACGAAGCCACCGGGCCAGGGCGGCGTGTTCTCGCCCGGCAGCAGCCGGCGTACGAATCGTCGGCCGTTACGGAACGCGACCTGGAAATCGTCCGGCCGGGGGGTACTCCACTCGCGGACCAACGCAGCCAGGTCGGCGGGATCGGCGAGGTCGGCAGGTATCCCCGACCCGGCGGCAGGCGCGAGATCGACCAGCGTCGCGCGGTACTGCGGATACTCGGTAAGTAGGACCGGGCCGAATCCCCACAAGGAAGCGGCGCAGAGCCCCACCGCCGCCGGCTCGTCGCCGGGGAGCATTTGTGCCCCCCTGGTTACCAGCCACAGCCGGGGTCGCCGCTCGACGGGTGCGGCGTCCAGAGCCGCGATCACTCGTAGCAGTTCACGGTAGTGGTTTTCGGACTGCCGGTGCAGTTCGGACATTGAGAATTCCGTACCGCCGCCGCGCCAGAACCAGGCCACATCGGTGACGCCGGATTCGGCCAGAGCCGCCGGGGCGCCATCGGCCTCCGGTATCACCAGCACCCCCACGCCCTCGCGCGTCCCGGCCTCGCGGAGGGCTTCCGCCAGCGCCGGCTCGGCATTCATGACGAGCACCCGCCGGGTGGCCTCGGTCACCTGCCGATCCGGCTGCGCCCGCAGCCAACTGAGCCGATGGGTGAAGAACCGTTGCCGGGTGGCGTCGCGGAACCCCCACCGAATGCCGTGCAGCCGGGCGGCGAGCCGGTCCCCGTCGAACAGCCACAGGTCGACCGAGCCGAGATCGGTGGCGTCCACAGGAACGCGCAGCCGTGCCTGGAAGCGGATCTGACCGGCTCGCGGCCGACGTAGCACCTGCGTCGTTCCGATCATGAGGGGGCCGGCGGCCGGACCGGCGTCGTGCACGGCCGCTATCCCCTGCAACGCGGCCTCGAGCACGTCGATCGGGAAGAACTCACCAGGGCTCACGCGCCGGTTGGTGAGTCGACCGGCGATCGAGGCACCATCGCGGAGCACCTCTTCCAGCCGCCGCAGCAGCGGACCGTAGACGCGGCCGACCGAGGCCAGGTCCAGGTAGGCGCTGTCACCGTCACGGGACTGCGGGGGCCAGACAGCGCCGGCTTCCACGGCCGGGACCTGCGGCTGCGGTACCTCCTCCGGCCCGACGGCGGTGTCGGCGTCCTCGACCAACGCGGTGAGGTGCTTTATCGGGGCGTCGCCGACGACGCTCAGCACCTCCACCGCCACCGTGCCGTCCGGACCAGTGACGCACCGGGTGTGCACCGTACGCGGCTGCTCGGTCAGGATCAGCGGCGCGTGCAGGACCAGATCTCGTACGACCCCACGGTGCTGACCGAAAAGCTCCTCCTGCACCGCCAGCAGCAACTCGACGTACGCCGAAGCCGGCACGGTCGCTTCCCCGTTGACCACGTGATCTGCCGCCAACGGCAGATCCAGTGACGAGAACTCGCTGGTGAACTCACGGCGCTCAGGCGTACCGGTGTCCCTGCCGAGCAGCGGGTGATGCCCGCTGCCGACCGACCCGGTGGAGCGGGTGGCGGACCGACCCGGGGCGGGCAGCCAGTGCCGCCGCCGCTGAAACTGGTACGTCGGAAGCGACATCGTGGGCTTTCGGCGGTCGTGCAGGCCACGCCAGTCCACCGCGATCCCGGCGCTGTACAGCGCCGCCAGACAGCGCAGGGTCGTTTCGTCGGTCCGGTCGCGCCGGCTGAGGCTGGCTACCCAGACGTGGTCGTCGGCGTTGACGCACTGCCGTGCCTGGGCGGTGAGGACCCCGGCCGGGCCGATCTCGACGATCGCGTGTCGCCCCCGCTTGACCAGGGACCGGATTCCGGACAGGAACTGCACCGGTTCGGCGACGTGCCGGACCCAGTACTCCACGTTTCCGATCTCCGCGAAGCGGGCCGGTGCACCGGTCACGTTCGACACGATGGCGATGTCGGGTTCCTGGAAGGTGATCCTGTCGAGCGCGGCCCGGAACTCGTCGAAGATCTCCGCCATCAGTGGCGAGTGGAACGCGTGTGACACCGCGAGCCGGTCCACCCGGACGCCGCGCTCACTCAGCCTCCGGATCACCTCCTCCAGCGGTCCGACGGCTCCAGAGACGACGCACTGGGTCGGGCTGTTGTGCGCGGCCAGGGCGAGTTCAGGCTGAGCCGCCAACAGCGGCTCGACCTCCTCGATTTCCGCGTGCACGGCGGCCATCCCGCCGGGTCGGCTCACCGACTGCATCAGCCGGCCCCGGACGGCGACGAGGGTCACCGCGTCCGGCAGCGTGATCAGCCCGGCGACCGCCGCCGCCACGACCTCGCCGATGCTGTGCCCGATCAGCACGCTCGGCCGGATCCCCCAGGACAGCCACAACCTGGCCAGGGCCAATTCCAGCGTGAACAGCGCGGGTTGCGTGAGCCAGGTCTGGTCGATCGCTTCCGGGTCCGACGCCTCGTCGAGGAGCAACGCGCGTACTGACCGACCGAGGTGCCCAGCGAACAGTTCGTCGCACTGGTCGACCCAGTTGCGGAAGACCGGGAACCGGCGGTAAAGGGCGGCCCCCATTCCGGCGTACTGGGCGCCCTGCCCGGTGAACATGAACGCCACCTTGCGGATCGGCGCCTTCGGCCGGGCGTCCGGCTGGGCGTCGAGGCCGGCCAGCAGCGTGTCGAGCTGGGCCCGGTCGGCGGCAACGCCCGCGAGGCGTTGGCCGAAATGGGTCCGCCCGACGTTGGTGGTGTAGCAGAGCCGGGCCAGGTCGACTTCGGGCTGTTCGGCGAGCAGCCGCTGGTAGCGCTGGGCGAGCGCGGTCAGCCCGGCGTGGTTCTTGGCAGAGATGGTGAACACGTGCCGGGCGGCGCTCGGCCCAGTGGCCGTCAGCGCCGCCGGCCGCGCGGGTGCCTGTTCCAGTACGGCGACCGCGATGGTTCCGGCGAATCCGAAACTGTTCACCACCGCCCGGCGTACCGGTGCCGACCAGGGTTGGCACTCGGTCGGCACCCGGACCGGATAGCTGTCCCAGGGAATCCGCCCTGACGGGGTCCGCAGGTTCAGGTGCGGGTAGATCGTCGCTGACCGCATCTGGAGGACAACCTTGATCAGGCCGACGATACCGGAGGCCGGCTCCATGTGGCCGAGGTTGGTCTTGACCGAACCCACCAGGACCGGTGACTGGTGGGTACGCGACTCGGCGAACACGTCGTTGATGGCACCCATCTCGATGGGATCACCGAGCGGGGTGCCGGTGCCGTGTGCTTCCACGTACTGGATGTCCGCCGGGCGCAGCCGGGCCGCGGCGAGAGCGGTCCGGATGGTCTGTTCCTGCGCTGCGCCGTTGGGCACGGTCAGTCCAGCGCTGTCACCGTCCTGACCGACCGCAGTGCCCCGCACGACGGCCAGCACGGTGTCGCCGTCCGCGATGGCCGACGACAGCCGTTTGAGGACCAGTACGCCACAACCCTCGGCGCGCACGTAGCCGTCGGCCGACTCGTCGAAGGTTTTGCACTGACCGTCCGGGGCGAGCATCTGTCCGTGGGAGAAGATCACCGGGATCCGGGGGTGGTGCAACGCGTTCACCCCGGCACAGAGCGCTATGTCGCACTCGCCTCGACGCAGTCCGCTTGCCGCCAGATGCAGAGCGGTCAGTGACGACGAGCAGGCCGTGTCCACGCTGAGGCTGGGTCCCCGCCAGCCGAGGAAGTACGACAGCCGGCCGGACAGGGGAAACATCGTGATTCCCGACGCGAGATGACCGTCGAGTTCCGCGTAGGGAATCTCGCTGATCTCCAACGCATAGTCGATCGAGCTCGCTCCGACGTAGACTCCACCGTTCCCCCTGCGCAGCGGTGTCGGATCGATGTTGGCGTTCTCCAGTGCCTGCCAGGCGGTCTCGAGCAGCATTCGTTGCTGCGGGTCGATGTACTGGGCCTCCTTCGGCGATATGTTGAAGAACCCGGCGTCGAAGTGGTCGATCCGTTCGAGGAACCCGCCGCCGGTCGTATGGATCTTGCCTTTCTCCCCCGGCGCGGCGGGTGTGAAGGCCGCCACGTCCCACCGGCCGACCGGCAGGGGCACTATGCCGGACCGCCCGTCGCGCAGGAATGCGTCGAAGTCGTCGAGCGAGTCGCAGCCGCCTGGGAATCTCAACCCGACGCCGACAACGGCGATCGGCTCGTCCAGGTCAGCCGACCGCACGGCGGCGGTGGACGGGGCGACGGTGTCGGTCATCGGGCGACCTCCGCGTCCCGGCGTTCGGCGTCGCTGCGCTCGGGCGCGTCGAGTTCGCGCATCAGGTAGTCGGCCAGCTGCGCGATCGTCGGCTGGTTGAACAGCACCCGAGTGTCGATCTGCAGGCCCAGGCGCCGCTCAAGTGTCCGGCGCAGCTCGATCAGGCTCAGGGACGTCAAGCCGAGTTCGAAGAATCCGCTCTCCAGCGGGAGATCGTCATCGCTCTCCATCAGAAGTGCCGCTTTGAACTGATCGAGCACGAAGCTCTCCACCGCATCCCGTCGCTCGGCGAGCGGGAGCGCGTGCAGTGAAAATTCGTCGGGCATGCTCTGGCCACACCTTCGTCGTAGACGCCCGCAGTCGCGGGTCCGGCGGATCGGGAGACGTACGGGATCAGGTGCCGGCGGATCCGGTCGCGACCGGCAAGGGACGTCGGGCGGGTTCGCTGACCTCGTGCAGGAACGACGCGACCTCGCGGTACGACTCGAACAGAGTCACCTCGCGGTACGGGATGTCGTGCTCACCGCAGTAGCGCTGCACGATCGGCCGGCACCGGTTGAGGTTCATCCGTGGCATCGTCGGGAAGAGGTGATGCTCGACCTGGTAGTTGAGCCCGCCGTAGAGGAAGTCGACCAACGGGGACGGACGGATGTTGCGCGAGGTCAGGACCTGACGTTCCAACCAGTCCAGCGACTCCTCGCCGGCACGCACCTCCATGCCCTTGTGGTTGGGCGCGAAGATGAGGCCGAAGTAAACGCCGAGGACGGCCTGCTGCACCACGACGAAGGCGACGGCCTTGACCGGCGACAGGACGACGAACAGCAGCCCCAGGTAGACGGCCATGTTGGCCAGGATGAGCACGAGTTCCTGCACCGGCTGGCGGAGATTCCCATTGAAGACGGCGAGCAGCGAGGTGCGCCGCATCTTGTAGCCCTCGAAGATCAGCAGGACGAAGAAGAGCGTGCGTTGGTGGCGAACCACGAAACGGCCCCACCGGGTGCGGGTCGCGTACTGGCTCATGTCGAAGATCGCCGTACGCCGGCCGATGTCCGGATCGAGGTCGATGTTGTTCGGGAAGCTGTGGTGGCGGTTGTGGTGGTTCACCCACCACCCGTAGCTCACGCCGTTGACGAGGTTCGCGTGGATCAGCCCCATCGCGGTGGCCGCCCTGCCACGGAACATGGCCTTGTGCCCGGCGTCGTGCCACATGAACGCACTCTGCGCACAGCTGAGACCCATCCAGGCCGCCACCGCCAGCTGCCACCACGAGTCGCCAATCAGAAAGAACGCCACCAGACCGGCGCCGAACATCGCCGCGTTGAAGGCCAATCGTGCGTAGTACCGCTTCGGCGCGAGATCCAGCAGCCCGGCGGCGCGGACCTCCCTGGCGAGTACCGCGAAATGCGCACCCACCTCACTGGCCGTCGCTGAAGCGGGATCGGCGCCGACCAGGCCGCTTCTCGCCGGCCCGGCGCCGGTGGCCAGATCTTGCTGGTTGGCCTGCATGGATCATTCTCCTTCCTGGATGCGAACCTGCTCATGAGCCTGCTGCTCAGCGCTGACCGACACCTGACCGGACGCTGACTGAGTGCGCTGGACGGGCGCTGCTGCGCCTGAGACGAGTAGTGCCCGCGACGGGTTGCGGCCGGTGCGGGCCGGCAACGGTCAGGCTCGAGCGACCAGAACCGCCGCGTTCTGGCCGCCGAATCCGAGCGAGGTGCTGAGCGCGATATCGAGTCGCAGCGGGGTCGGCTTCTGTGCGATATCGATGTCGAGCCGTCCATCGGGTTCGTCGAGGTTGGCAGTCGGTGGCACCATGCCGCGTTCCACCGCCAGCACTGTGAACGCGGTCTCCACCGCGCCGGCCGCACCGAACAGATGGCCGGTTACTCCCTTGGTCGAGGTCACCAGCGCGCCCCGGCCGACCACCCGGCGCAGCATCTGTGCCTCCACCAGGTCGTTCAACGGAGTCGCGCTGCCATGGGCGTTGACGTGCTCCACCTCACTGGGTGCGATTTGGGCGTCAGCCAGAGCGCCGCGGACCGCGGCCTCGGCTCCCCGTCCCTGAGGATCCGGGGACGTCACATGGTGGGCGTCGGCGCTGGCACCGAAGCCGGCGATCCGCGCCCGGACCCGCGCCCGGCGGGCCTGGGCGTCGGCGAGCCGTTCGAGCACCAGCACACCCGCGCCTTCGCCGGCCACGAAGCCGTCCCGGGCCGAGTCGAACGGACGCGACGCAGCGGACGGGTCGTCACAGCGTCGTGACAGCGCGCCCATCTGTGCGAACCCGGCCATCACCAGCGGGGTCAGCATGGCCTCACCGCCGCCGGTGACGACGATGTCACAGCGCCGCAGCAGCAGCAGGTCTCGGGCGAGTCCGATCGCGGTCGCACCGGACGCGCAGGCCGTGGCGACCACCAGGCTCGGACCGGTCGCGCCGAGTTCGATGGAGACCTGGCCGGCCATCATGTTGGGTAGCTGCCTCGGCAGCAGCAGCGGCGAGACCTGTCCGGCACCTTCGGTGAGCAGGACGCGGTGCTGCTCCTCGACGGTGCCCGGACCACCATCGGCACATCCGAGGACCACCCCGACCCGTGCACCGTCCCAGTCGCGAACGTCGAGTCCGGAGTCAGTGACCGCCTCCTCGGCCGCCAGCACCGTCAGCTGAACGAACCGGTCGAGGCGCCGGGCCCGCCGCGGTCCGAGCATCCGGTCCGCCGCGAAGCCCGGCACCCGGCAGGAGATGTCCACCGGGCAGTCGTTCAACAGCGGATCGGTCTGCGCGGTCGGCATCCCGGCGCACACCCGGTGCCAGTTGGCCTCGACTCCGATACCGGCCGGACTGACGAGGCCCAGCCCGGTCACCGCCACGTCGCAGGTGGACATCAGACCCTCGTGCTGCGGGATTCGACGAGATCGCGGACCGCTCCGATCGTCCCTGCCTGAATCAACTCGTCGTCGGAGACGGGTACTCCCAGTTCCTTATCGATCACCAGGCTCAGCTCGACCATGTCGAGCGAGTCGAGCTCCAGGTCCTGGAACGTCATCTCTGGGGCGAGCGTTGTCCGGTCCAACTGGAACTTGCGGGCGATGATTTCCGTCAGCTGCTCGAACATCGGTATCTCCCTAAGGTTGATCTTGTTCGGTGTTGGTGCCCCGGATGCCCGGGACGATGGGGTGTGGCTGATCAGGCGTCTGCCGCACGGTGGCTCGGAAGGAACGGCCGCCCTGTCGTTCTGGACGCCCTGACCACCGATTCAGATCTGATGCGGACCGTCGCTGTTCAGGGACCTGTTGGCGCAGTTGTCCACGGAGCTGACCCGCCTGAGATCGCACCACGAGGACCTGATGGCCGACTGGGTCCGCAGCGTCAACCGGCTGCGTGACATGCTCACCGGGATCTTCCCCGCACTGGAACGCGCCTTCGACTACTCGACGCGCTCCGCGTTGAACCTGCTCACCGGCTTTCAGACCTCGCAGACAATCCGCGACGCCGGTCTCGCGGGCATCGAGGAGTTCCTGCGCGAGCAGCAAGCCTAACCCAAGGGCATCTACGATATGGCCGCCACCGCCCTGGCCGCAGCCGAGCAGCAACTTTCGCGACCGCCCGGTGAGGCCACCACCGCGGTCCTCGTCGCCCGGCTCGCCCAGCAACTGCTGGACCTGGACCGGCAGATCAAGGACATCGACAAACTGATCACCAGCCAGTTCCGGGCACACATTCAGATTCCTTCTGCTGTTCGGTCCGTCGCACAGCGAGGCATGTATCCGCCATGGTCAATCAACGATTGACCGGTCAGTAACCGAAGCCGTGCGTCACAGGCCAAGTAAAGGTGGTCGCGCCCCAGGTAAGGCCACCGCCGAAGGCAGCGGTCAGCACCCGAGCACCGGGGTCGAATGCCCGTGCCGCCGCCAATTCTGCGATCAGTAGCGGAATGGACGCGGCGGCCGTGTTGCCGACGCGTTCAATGTTCGACGCGACTCGGTCCATCGGGATCCCGAGGCGTTCGGCGATCGCGGTGCAGATCCGCGCGTTGGCCTGATGCGGCACGAACCAGTCGATGTCCGCGGGATCCCAGCCAGCCTGCTTGAGGGCGGCCAGCGCGGCGTTCGACGTGCGTTCGACGGCATGCCGGTAGACGTCCCTGCCACGCATCTGGAACCAGAGATCCTCCGAACCTGGCAGGCGTCCTGTCGATCGCTGGGCCGACCCACCACCGGGGATCATGATCAGTTCGGCGAACTCGCCATCGCTACCGAGTACGCAGGGCCCGAGGGCACCCGGTTCCGCAGCGGACCCCGCGCGGAGCACCACCGCCCCGGCGCCATCGGCAAAGATCACGGCCGCCTGCCTATCAGTGGGATCGACGATCGTGGAGAACGCGTCGGCCCCGACGACCAGGACTCGGTCCGCCGTGCCGGTCGCGATCTGCCCGGCAGCGCTGTTCAACGCGTAGAGAAACCCGCTGCAGACGGCCGCGACGTCGTGCGCGGCCACGCCACTGAGCCCGAGCCCGGCGGCAACCTGCGGCGCGGTGGCCGGACACAGCCGTTCCGGGGTGGAGGTGGCCACGATCACCGAGTCCACGTCGCCGCCGGCGGACTTCAACGCCGCCGCACCCGCTTCGATGGCGAGTGCCGCAGTGCCGACCCCTGGGTCCACGACATGCCGGCGGGCGATGCCTGTCCGGCTGCGGATCCAGTCGTCGGACGTGTCGAGGTGGCGAGCGAGTTCCTCGTTGGTGACGATCCGGGGCGGCACCCAGGATCCGACGCCGGCGATCACCGCCGACCGGGTCGTGACCGGCGCGCCGGCCATCCGCCGGGTACGGTGTCGACTCCCGCTCATACCGGCAGCCCCAGCACCGGCAGCGCATCGGTCAGGCCCATGTATCGCAGCCGTACCGCCGCCATCTCGTCGGTCCAGCGCTCCGCAGTGGCGTAGCGTTCAGCCGGTGTGGTGTCCAACAGCCGACGGCCGGGCCACACTTCGTAGTCGCCCACTATGTCGGCATACTGTGCTAATCCTTCCTGGAACAGTGTCTCGCGCCGCATGATGTAGGCCTCCTCCGGCAGGTCGTCCCATAGCTGCCGGCCTTGCCGAAGGATGTCCAGCAGGCGCGACCGGTAGTCCGGATGGGCCGCGAGATGATCGCGCAGGATCGAGCTGCCGACGCTGAGGTGCCGGATCTCGTCGATGGAGGCACCGCGGGCGATCTCACTCGCGGCCGGGTCGAGCACCTGCCACTTGCGTTCACTCAGCTCGGCTGCGGGTGCCAACACCCCTTCGATGACAATGGTGAAGATCGCGACGCCGCCGATGAAGTCCCCTTCGTCGCGCACCGTCCGGGTTGCGAACTCCTCGACCGGGTCCAGGATCTCCCTGGTGTAGTCGGCCGACATCTTGGCGATCGTCGCCTCCAGGTCCTCCTTCGCCAGGCCGAGCTCGACCAGGTGGTTGCGGAACACCATGGCGTGCCGTGCCTCGTCGACCAGCTGCGTCGTGTAAAACTCCAGCTCCGGCACCCCCGGTGCCTGGGCGACGTAGTGGGCGAGGATGCGGGTCGCCTTCTCCTCCGCGATGGACCGGTAGCCCAGCTCCATCACCAGCGCGTCCCGAAGCGGTCCTGGCCGCAACATGTGCTCAGGCGTGGCCGCAGTCGGCAGGTGCCCGGTCTCGGCACGTCCGCGCAAGGTTCCCTGCGCGACAGCCGAGAGCCAGTACGCGAGATTGCACTGCTCGGCGGTGAGGTTGAGATTCATCGCGCCGTCGAGCAGGGTCGGCGCGTCGTCCCAGTCCGCCTCGGGCGGCACCGTCCGGGTCATCATCGGCTCCTTCACCTCTGGATCGGTTTGGTGCGGCACCGGCTGCCGGACGCGTTGGAACGTCCGGCAGGTGCCGTCGGGTCCTACGGCTGCTGGCTGCGGCCGCTGTGCTGGCCCGCCGCCTGGCTGTCCGTGTCGTCGCTACGGCTGGCCGACGCTGGCGAGACCAGGGTCATGGTGGTTACCTCGTGCAGTCGGCCCGCGTGGTTTAGCAGTGGCCGGCCTCTTCCGACCGAGCCGCCCGTGACCTCGGCAAGGAGCAGCTCGTGGTCGCCGGCGTCGACGATGCGGACCAGCCGGGCACTCAGCCAGGCCAGCGCGCCGACGATGAAGGGCGCACCGCTGATCCGGTCCGGCTGCCACGGGACATGCTCGAACTGCGCCCGGCCGTGGGGGCGGCGCGGGTCGGAGAACCATTTCGCCGGTTCTGCCTGAGTGGCGTCGAGAACACTGACCGCGAACGACCGGTGGGCCTGGAGCAGACTGAGGAACTGCGAACCCCGGTGTAGGCAGAGGCCAACCAGCAGGGGATCCCGCGACACCGCAGTCAACGAGCTGACGGTGACGCCGTGCATGGCGCGACCGGTGTCCACCGCCAGAACCGCAACCCCCGATGCGATCTGGCGTACAGCAGCCCGGCTGCGCCCGGCCTCGGCGTTGCCGGGCATCTGGTCCGTCGCCGGATCGTCCCGCTGGTTCGCCGCCGGATCGGCCAGCCTGGTTCTGCCGGTCCGCGCCTCAACGCTGTTCACTTCGACGATCCACTATGGACGACGAGCGGCTCAGGTGCAGTGTCGGCTTTCGAGCGACCCGGCGACTGGATCGAGTCGATCAGCTTGGCGTAGAGGGGATGAGGAACCGGCTCGAACGGCATTCCGAACGGCTTCAGGAAGTTGCCGAACAAACCACGGTCACCGAAAAGGTGGAACGGAATGACCAGCAGCGCCCACTCCGGCCCGATGAACAACATCCACAGACCCACCACGACAGCCTGGGTGATCAGGCTGTGCATGACGTTGTAGAGCACGTAGTACACCTTCGAAATCTTCTTCGAATTGCTGCGCCGGTAGGCGATGGCCCCCGGCAGGTAGCCGATCAGATCGATGTAGAGAAACAGCGCGATGGCCGGCAGCCAGCGAATTTCGTCCCAGTGCATGACAAGCAGCACTGCGCTGACCACGAAGCCAACCAGATATTCAGCCCGGTGTAGTCGAAACGTGTTCGGAGTTTCGAACGGATTTTTCTGATCCATGATCTACCTCTCCAATCAGGTCGATGCGACCGACGTCGGTCGCAGTCCGGGTACTTCCAGGACACCGCCAAGGCGAACCTCATCGAACATCCCCACAACGACCCAGGCCACCGTCTCCCTGATGACCCGTTCAGCAATCGGATCGAGGATCCCCTCCAGGCTCGGGATGCCGAAGTCAAACTCTGCGGAGAACTGCAGCTGACAACCGTCGGCGACATGATCGAACGTCCAACGCCCGTTGAATACGTCGAAGTCGCCGTCGGTCTGGGCGAAGTCGACGATCAGCTCGTCGCGACGGAAACACTCTTCCTCGGTCCAGCGGAGCAGCCCACTACGGAAATGCAATTCCCAGCTCGAACTCCCGGTCAGTTCGGGCAGGGTCTGATGAACTACTGTCGACTCCACATGTGGCGCGAGCTCCGGATAGCGCTCGAAGCGGACCACGCCGTCGAACACGGTCTCCGGCGAAACTCGGGGAATAAAGGCTGAAAGCTCTACTTCACGCACGATCAGTAACCACCTTCCGGCATACGGGCACGCTTGTCCACGAGATCGCGGGTCGCACCGTCCAACGCTTCGAGAAGAAAATTGACGTCCGAGTCACTCAGGATCGCGGGCGGCGTGAAGCGCACGACCGAGCTGCCGTTCATCGAGTGGTTTCCGACGATCCCGTGGTTGAACAGCTCGATGAGCAGTTCGCCAGCAAGTCCGGCTTCCACCAACTCGATGCCGATCAGCAGCCCTTCACCTCGTACGTCCACCACCAGCTCCGGGCAGTTGGCCGTCACGATCCGGCGTATCTCGGGCAGTAGGCGATGCCCGATCTCCATCGCCCGCGTGACCAGCCGCCCCTCTTTGATCGCCTGAATGGCACCGCGCACCGCGGCCATCAGCACAGGCGCGCCGGAAAAGGTGCCGGTGTGCAGGTACGGATCCTTGTCGAAGGGGCGGAAGGCGTTACGGCTGGCCAGCGCCGCGGAGACCGGCAGCAGTCCGCCGCCGAGCGCCTTGCCGACCAGCAGCACGTCGGGTACCACACCGGCTAGGTCCGCCCCCCACCAGTGGCCGAGCCGGCCCATCCCGGTCTGCACCTCGTCCAGGATGAGGAAGCCCTGGTAGCGCTGACACAGCGTGGCCACCCTGCGCAGGTAGTCCGAGGGCGGAATGATCACTCCACCCTCACCCTGCACCGGCTCGACGATGAAGCAGACCTCTCCTGGGTGGGCGGCGAGTTCGCGTTCGACCGCCCCGGTGTCGCCGTAGGGGACCCGGGTCACTCCGGGCAGCAGCGGCTCGAAAGGCCTGCGGTAGACCTCCTTTCCGCTGGCTGACAGGGCTCCCATGGTCTTGCCGTGGTAGCCCTGGTGCGTGGCGACGATACGACGCTTACCGTGACTGCGAGCCAGCTTCAGGCCGGTCTCGACAGCCTCCGCACCGGAGAGCGCGAAGTGCACACGGTCCAGGCCCTTCGGGGCCACGGAGATCAGCGCCTCCGCAGCGGCGGCGACGGTCGGCTCGAGCAGGATCCGGGTGGCGATGGGATGGCGGTGCAGTTGCTCTAGGACGGCGTTCATCACCGTCGGGTGCCGGGCACCCATGATGAAGACGCCGTAACCGCCGCAGTTGAGAAACCGTTCGCCATCGCTGGTCTCCAGCCACGCGCCGGACGACCCGACCTCCATGTGTGACCCGAACAGTTCGGCCAGGGTCGCCCTCCCCTTGCTCAGGTGAGCCCGGTAGAGATCCAGAGTGCGCCGTTCGGCGCCGGCGCCGGGCAGTTCGACAGCTGGTCCGACCATGGTCATGCCGTTCACCTCCGATCGTTGTTGTCCGCGCCGGTCAGGACAGCACCAGCGGCCGGCCTGCGAAGTAGTCGACCAGCGGCTCAGCCGCGCTGGCCTGCGATGGCGGATGGAATGCCAGTGGCCGGGCCGCAGCGGTCAAGTAGGCGTCGTCGCTCGACGTGATGAAGGACATGCCGCCGGACAGTTCGACCGCGAGATCGGTGGCCTGCCGGATGGCGTCCTGGGCCGCGTACCGGGCGATCAGGACCGCCGCCACCGCCTCGTCTCCATCGACGCCATCAAGGACTGCTCGGGCCACTCCCTCGACCCCGGCGATCGCCGACTCCAACCGGATCGTCATCCTCGCCCGGTCGGTGACGGATCCGCGGCCGTTTGCAAGCACCCGTTCGACGAGTGCGCTGGCCGCCCCGAGATAGACCGAGGTAATCATCAGCTCGAACCAGACGAAGCCGGCGGTTTGCAGATCGTCGAGCCGGTCCGGGTCGTCCGGTGCGGTCCGGATGACGAGGTCCTCCGGCACGTGGACGTCGGCCAGTCGCACCTCGTTACTCTCGGCGCCGGCCAGCACGTACGTCGACCAGAACGGGTGCACTGACACGCCGGGACTGTCGGCGGGTATCAGCAGTACGGCGAGGCTCGGCCGGCCGTCCACATCCGGCACCGCCGCGCTGGCGGTAAGCAGATCCATCGACGTCGACAGGCTGCACGGCTTCTTGCCACCACTGACCAGGTAGCCACCGGACACCGGACGGGCACTAACGCTCGGCGTCAGGATGTTCGCATTCGGGCGGCCCTCGGCCCAGCCCGAGGCCATCAGCAACCCTTCCGGCGCCATCCTGCCCAGCAGCGACAGCTGGGTCCCGGTGAGCCGGCCGGCTGTTCCGGCCAAGGCGAAGAGCATCGCGGCGGTGAAATGGTGCATCGTCACAGCCGCCCCCAGAGACGGTGTGTACGCCGAGATGGCGCGGATCACCCGGACGGCGTCGAGCGCGTCGGCGCCCGCGCCCCCGTACGCCTCAGGTACCAACAGCCCCGCACCACCGTGGGCCCGGTACGTCTTGATCGACGTGGCCTGAGCGGATTCGTGGACGGACAGCGAGGTGTCGGCGAGCGCTCCGCACAGCCCTGGATGGAACTTCTCGCATGCTGCGCGCGCGATGTCGAGAGACCGCATTCGGTTTCAGCTCCCCCTGTAACATGTGTCCGGTGTGGATGACTAGTCTCCGACGCCGAGCCCGGACGGAGTTCACTCGCCGAAGACAGCGGTCCGCGGCCGGATGCCATCAGCCAGGCTCACACCTTGCAGGTGCGACGTCTTGAGGATGGGATAGTTGGCCTCGCCGAACGCGCCGCCGGTCAACCCGGTGCCGCCGTGGCTCGGCAGGTATGGCAGGAACCCGATGTGCGAATCGTTCACCTTTAGCAAGCCGCCGTTGCGCGTCCGGTTGACGAACGTATCGACGACCCGCTGGTCCCGCGCCCACAGCGAATTGCGCAGCCCGTAGCGGTTGGTGTTCACGAAGTCGACGAGACCGTCAAGCAACGCCTCGTCATCGGCGGCTTCCGGCACCACCACGGGGATGAGCGGGAAGAAGGTCTCGTGGGTGACGACGTCGAACCGTCGCGCCCCGGCCAAACCGTCGACCCGCACGACCGTCGGTTCGAGGAAGACGCCGGTGTCCGATGGGGTCCCATCGAGTTCGATCCGCCGCCCGCCGCAGACGAGTTCGGCACCGGTGTCCAGCGCCTGCCGCAGCAGGCGGAAGAAACGCTCACTACGCCGTACCGGCGACAGCAGCACCCCAGGGTCCTCAGGGTAGCCAGGGCGGAGGTCGGCAACCTGCCGGATCACCTCGGCCAGCAGGTCGTCGGCGATCGCGGGGTGCGCCAACACGTAGTTCGGAACCATGCAGATCTGACCGGAGCCGTAGAAGCACTCGGTCACCGCTTCAGCGGCCATCGGCAGGTCGGCGTCGCGCCAGACCACCAGGCCGTCGTTGCCGGCCAACTCGAGCACAGGCTTCTTGCCACGGGTCACGCACTCGCGCTCGAACCGCAGGCCCTCCTCGCTACCGCCGAAGTAGATGACGTCGTTGACGCCCGGGTGCGCCAACCACCGGTCGATCGTCTGCTGCGGCCTGCCGCAGACCGCATTGAGCGTGCCCGGTGGCGCGCCGACCTTGCGCAGCAGCGGCGCGATCAGCTCGCGCACCACGTACATGGTGCTTAGTGCGATACTCCTCGGCGCCCGTACGACGACAGCGTTGCCCGCCATCAGCACCAGCACCGCGAGTGCGGCGCTCGGTGCCGGGGCGTTCTGCGGGGGATTGATGCACACCACCCCATCCGGACTTCGACGGACGATGAGGCGCCGGGGTCCGTGATTGAAATCGGCCTGCATCTGCTGGCGGTACCACGAACAGCTTTCTTCACTGTAGACCTGCTCGAGACAGGACAGCTCCCACTCGGCCAGCTTCCGTGGATGCGCTTCCGCCATCAACAGCTCAAGGAGGGTCTCGCGGTTCTCCCGCAACTGCGCCAGAAACAGCTCGCCTAGACGCATCCGGTCGTTCAGCGGAACAGCCGCCCATTCCTCACTGGCACTGACGGCAGCGTCGACCGCCGCGTCGATGTCCGCTACTTCCGCCACGGCGACGCGGCCCACCACATACGGGTGCAGCGCGGTCGGCGAGTCCGGATTCTGCTCCAGCGCGCGCTTTACACTGATACTGGTGAATACATCCTCCAACAACGACCTGGAACTGACCGTGTACACCCAACCCGCACCCGGCACGTCGCGATCACCGATATACGATGCGTAACTGCGCACCGGCGCCGGTGACAGATCACTGGGCAGGTCCCTGTTTCCACCTTCGGCTTCCGGAGGCACGGCATTGACATCACTGGCGATAGCCACTCGATTAGCTCCTCGAGCCATTGGCAAGGACGCCGCTTCAGGCGTCCTTAATCAGTGAGACAAGCAAATATTGCCAGCACTCCCTGACGGCTTGCTGATAACCGCCTGACCGACCACACCAGGAGGACTTCCCGAAAGGGGTCCGCCGATCCGGAACCGAGCCCTGTCGATGTGACGTGGCGTGACGGCCCGGGTGTGATCAACTCGGGCGTGTCGCTTGTGGAGACGGCGGCCGGCATCGTCTAGATCATTCGGGTTATGTGGACTCAAACGATCAACGGCCGGCCGCCGCGTTGTGAGCGTATGACCGGGTTGGACTCCGATCAAGTCGACTGGTTGGTCGAGCAGGTGGACGCGCTGCTGGACTGGGACCTGCCGGTGGGACGGCCGCGGGCGTTGCCGCTGGACACGGCGCTGGTGATGGTGCTGTTCGGGCTGCGGCACAACCTCGCGCCGGACGTGCTCGGTGAGGTGTTCGGCTGCGGCTCGACGACCGTGGAGCGCTACCAGGACGAGTTGGAACCGTTGGTGGACGAGGTGTTGACCCCGTTGTACGAGCGGGTCCGTGACCAGGCCCGCCGGGACGCGGTCCTGGTCGATGGTCTGGTCGCGCCGGTCGGGGAACGCGACGACGTCGACGGGTTGTTCTCCGAGAAGAAGGGCTTCTGCGGGCAGAACGTGCAGGTGGTCGCCAACCTCGCGGGACGGGTGGTCGACGTGGGTGATCCGTGTCCGGGGGGCATGCACGACCGGAAGGCCTTCGACGTGTCCGGGATCGCCGCCCGGTGGGCAGGCCACTACGCACCCGGCGGGCCCGGGATGATCGGTGACAAGGGCTACCAGGGTGCCGGCATCGCGAGTCCGTACAAGAAGCCCCGGGGTCGGGAGTTGACCGAGGTCCGACGTGCGTGCAACACCGCGCTCAACCGGATCCGCGCCGCCGTTGAACGCGCGATCGCCCACCTGAAGTGTTGGAAGGTTCTCAAGACCGGATTCCCGCAGATCGCTGGAACAGTTCCCCGCCACATTACTTACGGTAACCAAGTTGGAGATCTTTCGCGTTTACGGATTGCGTTGAACCGACCTGGAAATAGTTTTGGGAAGTCCTCCAGAATCACGGAAAGCAGCCGCAGTCCAGGAAGACGTCGAGAGGCAAACATTCAGGTGGTGCGCGCTGGGATTCCGCGTGGTGGCATAGCGTGATGGCCGGTTGGTTGGTGGCCGCCGGCTGATGTTGACCTGGGTGGGGTGGGGGTCAGGTGGGTGCGGGTAGGTTCGGCATCCAGGGTCGTCCGAGGATGGCGTCGCGCAGGACGGCCATTTTGTCGAGGCCGTTCTTCGCCGCGCTGGAGACGTAGCCGAGGATCTTGTACCGATCCTTGGTGCGTTGCTCGCTGGTGAGCCGCCCGGAGATCTTCTGCTGGATCTTCGCCGGTCGCAGGTCCCGTTCGGCCTGGTTCGACGTCGGCGGCACCAACAGGTCGTCAACGAAGCGCAGCACGTCGGCACGTCGGTCCCGGAAGACTTCCAACAGCAGGCGGGCTTTACGCTCACCCGGCCGGTTGCCGATGGTGCTGGTGTCGGACAGTCCGACCAGCACGCCGTGGTGCAGCCGGTACAGCAACTCGGCCTTCACTGTGGGGTCGATGCCCGGCCGGTTCTGCTCACGGGCCGTGTTCGTCTCGTGGATCAGCGCGCGCAGCGCGTCGGAGATCTGCTTCGGCCAGACCGCGTCGGGGTACACCTCGGCCGCACCGTCAAGATCACGTAACAGGTGAGCGCAACACAGTTGGTGGACCAGCGTGCCCAACTCGGCCGAGTCGTAGTTCCGGTACCGGTCGTGCACGACCACCGAGCCGGTCAGGTCCTTGACCACGAACGCCGTGAACGTGGCCAGGTCCCGGTCACCGACCTGGTAGTGAGTCCACAACTCGGTACACGCCACGAGCAGGTACTTCTCGGCCTTCTTCCGGCCCGGCCTCGGTTTCTTTGGCCCGACCCGCAGCGGCGTCTCGTCACAGCACACCGCGTACGCCAGGGTGATCAACATGCGGATCCGTTTGTCGACCTCGCTGGTCAGCGCCGCGACCCGGGTCAGCACGCCGTGCACGAACCCCGGCGACGGTGTCGCACCGGTCAGCGACCGAAGCATCTGTACACACCGCTGCACCGGGATGAAATGCACGACCATCAGATAGACCGCCCACGCCTGCAGGTTCGGGCCGTACCCCACCGGACCGGCCCCCGCGCCTTCCGGCCGGGCCGCGGTGTGCAGCTTCCCGCACCCACACCGCACCGCATGCTGGTCGTACTGGGTCAGCGTCGCGGTCATCAACGGAACCTCGACCTGCTGATACCGGTCCACCACACCCAGATCCCGCGCGTCCACCAACTCCGCGCCGCACCCGCAACTACCCTCGGGGAACCGGTCCCGCCGCTGATCAGGAGCATCCGACCAGGCCAGGTTCGACCCCGGCGCACCCCGCTGCCTACCCCGCGTACCCGCCGGGGTGTCCCGCTTCTTCCTCGCCGCAGGTGGCGTACGCCCCGGATCATCATCCTTCGACGGCGGAGACGACGAGTTCGACGAGTTCCGCGACAACAGATGCTCGACCCGCGCCAGCCGCACCGCGAGCGCCTCGTACGCCGCCGTCAACTCCGCGATCTGCGCGTCCTGCTCAGCAATCCGAGCGTCCTGCGTCCGTGCCAGCGAGATCAACTCTTCACGAGACAGATCCTCCGACACCGACACGCCAAGATCAAACCACAACGGACAGAACGGCGTCGAGCCGGTCGAACCCCGTCACTCAACCCGCGCTGACCGTCACTCTTCGCGCACCACCTGAATGTTTACGTCGAGAGGTGTCCGGCGACCGGTCGAGCCGACGAAACATGAGACACGTGGACGGCGCCGCCGACGCGACTGGGTACCGCGAGGGTCAGCGCAGGGCGTCGCGGACCAGCCCCGCCAACCGTCGTGGGGTGATCTCGGCAAGGTGCTCGAACTCCTCGGCGACGTCGGCAGCGCCGCCACTGGCAGCGAACTTCGCGCGGACCAGTTCGCGGTGGGACCGGCGGGTTTCGGGCCCGGCGCCGCCAATCGGGATCATCTGTTCCCTGCTCACCGACCGCCCGTCGTTGAGCCAGACCACGAGCCGGGCCGGGGTGGCCTTGGCCGCGTGCCGGAAGGAGACCAGAGCCGGCGGAAGTTCGTCCGGCTGGGCCGTCCCGTCGGTGCCGACGCCGCAGCCGTCGGGTAGCGCCGATCCTGCCAACTCGTCGCCGACGAACTGACGCAGCCATGGTCGGGCCCGTTCGCCCGCCTGCAACAGGGCGGCGCCGAACGGAGCGACAGATTCGAGCAGGGCCGACGTCATCGCCGGATCGTGCCGCAGGCGCACTCGCCGGGCGAGTGTCCAACGCGCCGGATCCGCGATCGCCGGGTGGTCGAAGTCGGCCACGGTCAGGTCGCCGGTCAGTAGCGCCGTGGCGACCGGATAACCGGTCGAGAGGAGCAGCGAGCTGAGCGGGCTGGCCGGGCCGTCGAGGTAGTCGCCCACCTGCTCTGCGGCGAACAGTGTGTACACCGACGCCGCGACCTCGACGTCCACGATCGCGGCCGGGTCGACCTCGCGATGCAGCGCGATCGCGCAGTCGACGGCCGCGTCGATGCCCGGGCCGCCTGGACGGAGCTTGAACGAGAGCGTCTCGGTATGCCAGCGTTGTCCCAGCAGGTCGGTGACGACCTGCGGGACAGGCACCGACGCGAACCGTGCGAGGAATCCCCGGGGATGCTCCAACAGGTCTGCAGGACCGGTCAGGCCGGCGATGGCACCGTCGCAGGCGTCCATGGCCGAGCGCACCGGTACCAGTACGTGCAGCAGTTTGGCCTCACCGCCGAGGAATCCGTGCATGACCGGCCAGGGCGGGGCGGCGAGTGCCAGACTCATCGCGTCGGCCCAGCACTTGGCGGGTGCCTTCACGCAGGCGAACCGCCCGGCCACTGCGCCGACGAGATGGGTGTGCATCGCGCTCTGCCCCCGCAGCGGCCCCAGGGTGGCGGCGGCAGTGATCCGGGCGGCGCATTCGTTGGCCACGATCACGGCGGTCAGCAGGGTCCGCCCATCGATCCGGCCGGTGGCGGCGTAGGCCAGTGGTACGCCTACCGTGGACGGTGCGAGATGGCCGGCGTACGCGGTGTCGTCGAGATTCAGCCACGACCCCACGGCGGCCAGGGTCGCGGCCGAGTGCCGCGGATCCCGTTGGAGAACAGGGCCGTACGCGCGGACCAGCCTGCTGCCGAGAGAGTGCTGCAGCCCTGCTCGGATGGCCGCGATCTGAGCGATGATCTGGCTGATGCCGAGTTCGACCACCGGCTTCGGGAGGTCGGCGAACCGTACCTGAGCGGCCCACCGGGCGAGAGTGCCGAGCAGTGTCGGGCCGAGCTGGGCTGACGACGGCGCCGGTCGGTCGTGCCGCTGAGCGACCAACGACTCACCCCGCGCCCGGTCGGGAGCCGTCGGACCGGCCGAGTCGACCGGCCCGGCAGAATACCGGCAAGGCCTGCGGCAGCACGTCCAGCGTTACTGTCGGCCAGCTCATCGGCAGTAGCTCACCGTCGTGTTCGAACCACAGCGGGTCTCCTGCGGTGTTGCTGACGACGATCCGGCGGCCACGCGAGTACACCGTCCCCGGCCTGGCCAGATGCTGGGCGTTGCGGGTCAACTCGGGTACGTCCACCGGTGCGACGTCGGCGCCGATGACGCAGACGTCGAGCAGCCCGTCGTCGAGCACCGAGTAGGGCAGTACCTCATACTGGCCTCCTCGATGTCGGCCGCCACCGACGTTGGCCAGCACGGTGGGTCCTTCGTGTACGACCGTGCCGTCTACCTCGACCCGCCCCGGGTAGGCGACAAAGCCTGCAGCGGCCCGCGACAACGCCACCTGGTAGCGGGATCGGCCGGTCAGTGGTACGTCGGGGGCGATCGTCAGTGCCTTGGCGATGAGCCCAGAGCAGGCACCCAGCATCACCAGCGCGTCAGTCTCGACAAGCCGGCACAAGTCGAGCAATCGCACTTCTCCCCGGAGCCGGCTTCCGGTCCCTGCGGCGGCCGGGGTCGGCGACAACGCCGCCATCACGGCGTCCGGCCAGGGCAGGTTCCCCCATTGGGCGAGGTAGTTCGAGTTGCCGGTGCCGGCTGGAATTACCAGCAGGGCAGGTGTCGTGTCCGGCCTGTCCGGACTGTTGCCACCGGCCCCACTGACCGACGCCAGCCGAGTCGCCGCGACCAGACCGGCAACCACCTCGCGGACCGTTCCGTCACCGCCCACCGCCAGGACGATCTCCGGCCGGTCTGTCTCGGGACGGGTCGCGGCCCGCTGTGCGACCTCGGTTGCGTCGCCGGGTCCCGCGGTCAAATGGATCTCGACCCGCGCCACGAAGCGCCGGCACAGCGCAACCAACTTCGCCACCAGCGCAGGGCTGTTTGTGCCGGCCATTTGATTGGCGATCAGCAACGCACGGTGGACAACCGTCCTTCTTCGTCGCATCGAGGCTCTCTTCTGAACGTCGCCGGTTGCGGAGAGGGCAGGATTCGAACGCTGCGTGGGCAATGCCCGACCGGGCGGACCCGGCCCCCAATAGACCACTTCGGGTACCTCTCCTCATCAAAAGTCCGACCTCTGACCGATCTGCTTTCGACCTTCGGTCTCGCTTCCGATGTGACCAATCCTGCAGCCCCACGCTGACGACACACTGACAGACCACTGACACCTTCCGACCTGCCGTTACCAGCTGCGCCGACGCCCCCTTGACTGAGCCGGAAGCGCGAGGTGTACTCGATTCGATACTCCACGGACAGGAGCATGAAGTGACTGGCACCCTCACCACGGAAAACCCCGTCCTCCACGCTATTCGCAGCTTCACTACAGCGGAGAATCCGAGCTCCTTCCTGGCGGTAAGCGACGGAAACTCCTATTTTCAGCTACCTGACCATCAAGGAGTAATCGTCTACCGCAGGTCAGGACGTTTCCTCGTCCAGTTCGGTGGACCGTTCGCGCCTGCGGCCTCGTACCACGCCCTGCTCGCCGGGTTCCTCGCCATGGCCAGGGACGGTGGCCTCGACGTAGTGTCGGTTCAACTGCAGCAGACCGACGCTTCGATTTATCTCAGACATGGCTTCACCGTCAACCAGGTCGGCGCCTCGTGGGCACGCAGCCTCGCCGGCTTCTCACTGCGGGGGACGAAGTTCATGCAGCTACGCAACAAGATCTCGCGGGCGCTGCGGGCGGGGCTGACCATATCCGAGGCCACCGACGACCGGTGGTTCCCTGCGCTGCGGGAGATCGACCAGGTCTGGCTCCGCAGCAAGGGTGAGCACGCTCGGCCGCTGGAGTACCTGGTCGGGCAGTACGCCGACGCGATGCAGCCGCACCGGCGCATGTTCATCGGGTTCATCGACGAGACTCCGGTCGGCTATATCTCCTACTCGCCGGTGTACGGCAACAGGTCGGGCTGGATGCACGACCTGAGCCGGCGGCTGCCCAGCCGCCTACCTGGCATCATGGAAGCGATCAACATGCATGCGATCGACGCGTTTCGCACCGAGGGCGTCGACTGGATCCACTTCGGCTTCACCCCGTTCAGTGGGCTCCGCCGCGAGTGCGAATTGCCCGGCCACGACCCCGGCTTCCGTTGCTTCATGGAGTTGCTGTGGCACCACGGCGAAGCGGTCTACCCCGCGCAGTCGCAGCTCGCGTACAAGGAGAAGTGGGCACCGGACCTTTTCATACCGGAGTACGTCGCCTTCCACGGGCCGGCGAGCATTGCGGGATTTGCCCATATATTCCGGGCATCGAACGCCTTCTAGCGCAGGCAGCCGTCACACAGGAGGAACAATGACGAACGACAGAGAAGCACAGCTCGCCGCAGCACTGGGCCGGGTCGTCGAGCTGTTCGCCGCAATCTGCGCAGCACCAGACGACCCGACACTCGCCGCCCGAGCTGACGAGGCGCTGGCCGAGGTAAGCCATCTGGCCCTGGAGGCGCCCGCCGCCGGCGGCTGAGCGTTGCCGGTCAGGCGGTATGCCGCAGACCCGACTTGGGCCATTTAGTGCCTGCCGTGGATGAGCGCGGGTCTGAGAGGACGTCTGATTCACGTATTTTGCCGGTAATGCGGGTTTAGCCGTATCGCCAGGTTGGGGTGGTTTCGGCGGTGAGTCGTTTGGCGAGGTTGTCGATCATCGCGATGGTGATCATGCTGGCGGAGTTGTCGGGTCGGGCTTCGTAGTCGCGTACGAGTCGGCGGTGGTGCATAAGCCAGCCGGATGGGTGGGCCGCGCGGCGAGGTGCCAGCCGTTGGGCTGGTCCTTTTCCGCGCGGCCTCCCGCCGAACCGGATTTGATGGTTTCCCGATCGTCCGGCTCTCCAGTGACTACTGCGTGAGCGGTGTGGCTGGTTGCCCGGTATGGGCGAGGCTGTGGCAGGAAGCGCAGACCACGAGGGTCTTGCGTCTCCGGTTGGCCATGGCCTTGGCCCACTGGGGCTGTAGCGGCCCGGGTTGGCCGAGGTCGGCGAGTTTGCGGACGTGGTGGACTTCCACCTCGCCGGGTTGCTGGCAGACCTCACAGACGTCCGCGAGGAGTCGCGTGACGAGTTCCTTGTGCGGGTAGTCGACCCGGGACGGCTGGCGGTCGGTGACCGTCGCCGTTTTCTGCCGGTGGAGCGGTGTTTCACCGAACCGTGCGACCAGTGGCTGCCTGCCGTCGCGTTCGATGCGTGCCTCGAAGCAGGTGCGTGGCCCGTATGGTGTCTGGATCTTGGCCTTGTGCTTGGCCGCCATCTTCGTCACCGTCGAGCGGTGCTTGCCTGCCAGGGTCTTGAGCATGGAGGTCTCCATGACCCAGCGCAGCCGGTGAAGCCGGTAGACGTCACCGGCGAGCAGGTAGTACTGGACGATGCCCCGGTAGATGGCCCCGTAGGTGGCGACGATGGTGTGGTCGCTGCCGTTGGTCAGGGCCTTCTGCTTGGCGGGTTTGCCGCGGTGCAGGTAGGGGGCGGACTTGGCCTTGATCACGTCTAGGGGGACACGCAGCGCGACCTGACCGTTGATACGTCGGTGACGGCTGGTCTTCTTCGTGTCGTTGTGCTGGACGGTGATCTCGTAGCCGAGGAAGCGGGCCGCGCCTGTGCGGGCGTGGGTGATCAGCGTCTTGTCCTGGGAGAGTTCGAGCTTGAGGTCGTCACGCAGGAACTCGGCCAGGCGCTGTTTGATCTCCTCAGCTTCGGCCTTCGGGCCGGTGAACCCGAGCAGATGGTCATCTGCGTACCTGCAATACCGCAGCCGCCGGTATCCCGGATCGTCCGGGTCGGCGCTGGGCAGGCTGACCATCCGCCGTCGCAGTGCTCGCGCCAGTGGGCGGTCACCACGTCGCCGGGCCTTGGCCAGCTGGTTTTGCAGGTCCAGGTAGGCAGGGTTACGCGCCCTGCGTCCCCCTCGGGTGTACTCCGGAATCAGGACCGTCTCGACGAACTGGTCCAGCTTGTGCAGGTAGATCGAGGACAGGACCGGCGAGGCCACCCCGCCCTGGGGAGCCCCGGACAGAGTCGCACCCCATTTCCAATCCTCCAGGTATCCGGCCGTGAGCATGTTACGCACCAGCCGCAGGAACCGGTTGTCGTGGATCTTCTCCGACAGGATCGTGACCATCACATCGTGATCAAGCGACCCGAAGCAGTCGGCGACATCTCCCTCGATGAACCAGGCCGTCCCGGTCCAGGTGTTGGCGATCTCCCGCAGTGCGGTGTGACAGCCTCGCCGTGGCCGGAATCCGTGGGACCGGTCGGAGAACGCCGGCTCGTAGTACGCCTCCAACAACAAGCGCACCACCTCGCCGACGAGTTTGTCCGACCAGGTCGGCAGTCCCAGCGGACGGGTCTTCCCGTTCTTCTTCGGGATGTGGACCCGCCGGACGGGGGCGAATCGGTATCGCTCGTGACGCATCGCCGCGATGATGCGGCCGATCTTCGCCTGGGACATGCCGTCCACGGTCTCCTGCGTGACCCCCGGAGTCATCGCGCCGTGGTTGGCGTAGATGCGCCCGTAGGCCAGCAGATACAACTGCGGGTTGAACAGCTGCCGATACAGTTCGTCAAGCGGCAGACCGCGCCTGCCGCGCTCACGCAGGACACCCAGCACCGTTGCGGCGCTCTGCATTACGCATACCTCCCGATCTGGTGGTGTCCCATCACCTGGCCCCCTTCGCCCGTGTAGACGGCTTTCCCGCCCTCCCTGGCCGGGCGTTACTCCGGCGACTACTACGAGGCCTCCGTCGCCATAGGACTCGCGTCCGTTAGGCGATCCCGCGTTCGTCCCTGTCGTACGTAGCAGCGTGACGTAGGCGCCCCACTCATCTCCTTCAACACCCTCGCTGGGCGTCGCCCCGCGCTCTGGAGGTTGCGTCAGCCCACACTTCGATTCCGACGCAGAGCACAGCACCGGTTTCAGAGGTCTTTCCGGTGGATGGGAACTTGCATCGACTGGAGATTAGGGTTCAGGCAATCCAGCTTTCGCCATATCACGCGGGTCCCCCCCGGCACACCGTCCCTGACCGCTGGACCCGGTCGCCGGGTTAGCTGGCATGCTCTTGTCTCCTCAGCCTTTCAGCGTCAGGTAAGCCATTCGACCCAGGAACCTCCCTCCAAGTCCCTCCCGGCTGCACCGGGGATACAACAGGGCGCCTCGCGGCGCACAGGGTGCGTTCGACGACCCATCGGCGCTTGACCACGCTGAAGCCCTTGGCCTGTGGGTCCTTGGTGACGATCTCGACGTCGACGCCGAGTGCGGCGCCATGTTCGACGACACGGTTCTTGAATCCGGCGTCGGCCCAGGTCTTGGTCAGGGTGGGGTAGGCGGTGGTGGCCTGGTCGAGCAGGTCCATGCCGATGGCGTTGTCGCTGGCGCTGGCCGCAGTGACGATGACGGCGAGGAGCAGTCCGAGGGTGTCGGTGATGATGCCGCGTTTGCGGCCTACGATCTTCTTTCCGGCATCGGTGCCCTGTGTGGACAGCGGGACATTGGAGGAGGTCTTGACGCTCTGGCTGTCCATGATGGATGCGGTGGGTTGGATGGTGCGGCCGTGGTGGTCGCGGACGAGGCCGGTGAGGTGGTAGTTGAGTTCGGTGAAGATGCCTTCCTTACTCCAGGCGGCGAAGTAGCCGTAGACGGTGCGGTGGGGCGGGAAGTCGTGGGGCAGGTAGCGCCAGGGGATGCCGGTGCGGTTGACGTACAGGATGGCGTTGAAGATGTCGCGCAGGTCGTGGGTGGGGGTGCGGCCGCTGACGCCGGCGTCGGTGCGGGCCTGTCGCCAGGCGGTCAGGCGGGGTGCGATCAGGGCCCAGCGGGCGTCGGACAGGTCGGACGGATAGGCTCGCCGTTCGGTCATGCAGGAGGCCTACGGCGTCGGGGCGGCGGCTCGGCGGACGCGATGTCCGTCGATGTGGGGATCAATGTGAATCAGACACGATCCCGGGGTGAAATGCGGCGAAGCCGGGCGAGCATGTGGCTGCCGGTATGGTCTCTTTCTGGGTCGGGTCGGGCATTTTGCGACGCTGCCCGGCGTGCTGCGCCTCGTCGATGCCCTGGTCCGGGCCGGCGCCACGACCGTGGTCGCGCCACTCTGCCCGCGCTGCGAGAAACAGCGCCCGCTCAGCCGCCCGTTCAACAGCCTACGACTCTGCGCCGGCTGCACCCGCAAGGCCGTGGCCATGCAATGCGGTCGATGCGGGAAGCTGCGGCCCCCGGCCCGCCGCAACGACAACGGCCACCCCATCTGCCAGCCCTGCTGGTGGAATGATCCCGCAGTTGGAAAGCCTGCACGAGCTGCGGCGGCCTGCGCCGCGTCCCCGCGATGACCGAGGCCGGGCCGGTTTGCACCCGGGAGGACCTGCTGGGACAGCCGGTGTGTGCGTCGTTGGTAGCGTTCCAGGATTCCGGGGGTCTGCTCGCGGAAGGTCTGTCGGCAGCTGTGGGTAGGGCATACCAGGCGTCGTACCCGGACCCGGAGGACGACCTGCCGTCCGTCGACCGGCAGGTCGGTGACGCTCCGTAGGTGGTATCCGTGCACCCGCCCCGACTGAGAGCGCCGCACATCGGACAGACAGCAGTGCCGTGTGGAGTCCGTGCCCGCACCACGATCCGCTCGCCCTCGTCGACCACATCCTCGATGACCAGCGAGGAAAGACCCGAAAGCACTGTCTGCGCGAGCTTGTGGCGTCGATCACGCGGGTGTCAACGAGCCGGACGGCTCTTCGTCACCACCGGATCTGAGACCGGGCCGAAAAACTTGACCCGGCCCTGGCACCCGTCGTCGGCGGCTGAACGCTGCGGTCAGGCGGAATACCGCAGTGAGACGCATGTGTCTCTGCGGCATGAAGGCTCGCAGCGGCAGCAGCGCGCGGCCCCATCTGGGTCAGCCCACCCGGTCCCGAAGGATCAGGTGGTCCTCGTTGGGCCGCAGTTCCGGATCGTGGGACAGGATGGCCCGCTCGTGATTACGCAACATGGGAGACGGGTCGACCCCCAGTTCTTCTGCCATCCGGTTGCGCATCCACTGGTAGACGCTGAGCGCATCGGTCTGGCGACCGCACCGGTAGAGGGCCACCATCAGCTGCTCGCAGAGCCGTTCGTTGGGCGCCTCGGCACGGACCAGTGCAGTCAACTCCGGCACGATTTGTGTGTGCCCACCAAGCTGCAACTCGATGTCGAAGAGCAGTTCCAGGGCGGCGATCCGGGATGCCTCGATGCGGGCTGCGGCGGCCTGCGCAGTCAGCCCGACCGCAACGCCGCCGAAGACTGGGCCACGCCACAGCGCCAGAGCCGACCGCAGTCGGTAGGCGGTCTCGGCAGGGCACGACGACGCCACAGCTCTCGCGTCATTCAACGCCGACGTAAAGGTCATCGCGTCCACGCTCGCGCCGTCCAAGGCGAGACGATAGCCGCACGTCTGGGCCTGGAGCCGGGACGCAGCACGCTCGGGCTCGATCGACTGGAGCTTCCGTCGTAGCCGGCTGACGTGCGCCTGTAGTGCGTTCTCAACCTGATCAGGCAGATCATTTCCCCACAGCTCGGCTATCAGCATACCGGCCGAAGCCGCCTGCCCCTCAGCAGCAAGCAAGGCCGCCAGAAGCGAACACTGCATTCCACTTCGAAAGTGGATCAATTTATCCCTGGATCCGACCGCCACTCTACCCAGGATCCAGAACTCCATGCCAACCCCTCCAGTGCGTTCGCTTGCCGGCCACGACAGAACCAGAGTTGAACTATGCCCCCGCATCAATGGAGCAGCTTGAACCAAGGAAGTGAAATGCTAGCAACAAGAAGGCTCCGCTCACCCTCCCCAGTGAGGCTACCTGTAGAAGTTGCACTCGTCAATGGTATCGATCATTTCCGAAGCAGTGACGCGGTATATCAGGCAGAAGAATGACCGAACTAGGACAGGTAACCGTCAAGCGATACGATCGACCCTCCAACCAGTTGCAGTAGCAGGAGATGCATACACACTGCCGCGCAACCCAAGGTGGTCAATTACGTGCCAGGTAGGGCATCGGATCGACCTGACGACGATATGCACAACGAGCTACGGTCGGCCACGCCGACGAAAAGCTCCCGACAAGGCGGACACCGACCAGTCGTCACCCTGATAGCTCGCCACTGGAGCAGGTCGTCGCCGCGCGCGGTCCGGGACCCGCCTTGCTCCAGAGCCCAACACAAGACACTTTCTTGATCCACCCTAAGCACCCATCCATCACCATGGGTGATGCCAATGGACATCAAGAGATTTGTGTCACATCGCACTACTATCGCATTATAGGATGTACTCTGCCAAAGAGTGCATCCTGCCGGGCAGGACGCAGCGTGGACCGCAGTGGCCACGATCGGAGCCCAACCGGATCCAGCGTGCGCACCAACGACGTCACTGAGCCTCGATCCACCGATGAAGGTCGGACCGGCAGGACCCCGGCTATAGAAAGTGCCCTCTGAACTGGAAGGATAGGAGTTCTGACGCTTCTATCGCTCGGTTCGAGAGGGCACCTCGCAGGTGAGAATACGCCAGGACGCGCCGGTGGTGCGCGCGACGTTCGACGATCCGAATCTGGTGTCGTGTGCCGGTCTCGTTCCGGTGATGCGCCTGGCCGAGCAGGCCGGTCTGCATGACGCGGTCGCCGACCGGGTGCGGCTGCCGACGGACAAGGGCGCGAACCCCGCCGGGAAGGTCGCCACGGTCGTGGCGGGGATGCTCGCGGGCGCGGACAGCATCGACGACCTCGACATCGCCCGGCACGGTGGCATGCGGTCGCTGTTCGGCAGCGTGTACGCGCCGTCGACGCTCGGGTCGTTCCTGCGTACGTTCACCCACGGGCACGTACGGCAGTTACAGGCCGCCGCCCGCGACACCCTGATCGGTCTGACCGGCCGGGCACCGATCCTGACCGGCGCCGACACCCTGTGCTTCGTGGACATCGACTCCATGCTGCGGCGGGTGTACGGCAAGCAGAAGCAGGGCATCGGGTTCGGCCACGCCAAGGTCGGCGGCTACAACGTCTACCTGCGCGGCTACAACCCCCTGGTCGCGACGCTGTCCACCCCGCTGTCCGCGCCGGTGATCGCCGCCACGAGGCTGCGGTCGGGTAACGCCGGCTCGTCCCGGGGCGCCGCCACCATGATCGCCGAGGCCATCACGACCGCCCGGGCATGCGGCGCTTCGGGGGAGATCATGGTGCGAGCGGACTCGGCGTTCTACGCCAAGACGGTGATCAGCGGCTGCCGGCGTCGTGGCGTGCGGTTCTCGGTCACCTGCCGCATCGACCCGAAGATCCGCGCCGCGTGCGACGGCATCGCCGCCGACCAGTGGGTCGACATCACCTATCCGCAGGCCGTCCGGGACGAAGACGCCGGCCGGTGGATCTCCGACGCGCAGATCGCCGAAACCACGTACACCGCGTTCGCCGGCACCCGACACGAGGCGACCGCCCGGCTGATCGTGCGCCGCGTCCGCCGCGACGACCCGCAACAGATCCCCGGCCAGGACGAACTCCTACCGACCTACCGGTACCACGCCGTGTTCACCGACAGCCCGTACACCCTCGTACAGGCCGAAGCCCAGCACCGGCAACACGCGATCATCGAGCAGGTCAACGCCGACCTGATCGCCGGCCCCCTCGCCCACCTGCCCTCCGGACACTTCAGCGCCAACGACGCCTGGCTGACCTGCGCCGCGATCACGCACAACCTCACCCGCGCCGCCGGACACCTCGCCGCGGGCACCTGGTCGACCGCCAGACCCGCCACCATCCGGACCCGGATCATCACCGTCGCAGCCCGCCTCGCCCACCGGGCCCGCACCATCCACCTACACCTGCCCGAGTACTGGCCCTGGCAGGCGGCGTTCGACAACCTGTTCACCGCCGTCCAGCCGGCACCCGGCTGACCACACCCCACCAGCCGAAACCAGGCGGCCCGACCACAGGCCACAATCCCGTTCCACCCCGAACACTCACCCTCGGAGCAAGCCGATCACGTGATCGGCGACTCCCTCACGCCCGCCGCACCACCCAATACAGAAATGATCAACCAACATTCAGCGGCAACCGCGTCGGTGGATCGAGGCTGAGCCCAGCACTCGGCTGCAGCCACAGCGAACGACCCGGGCCCGGTCCTCATTACCCACGAAGTAATCGACACAATTGAGCATAGTCACCAAAATTGCTACGGATAAGCTCCACGTATGACAACCTGGTCAGACCGCCGCCGGCACCGGGACATCGCCCCTTCGCCGCATCGCCGCCGGTTGTTCTGCCAGGAGCAATGCGGTGCGCGGTGCTGCCTCGACGGCAGCCCGTCGGAATACGTGGGACCCCGCAAGCACACAAGAGGGAGGTCAGGTGTCTGAGACCACGGCGTCGGCAGGCCAAGCCACAGCTGAACGACCCGCCGATCCACCGACGGGCACCACGCCCCGCTGGGTGATCATGCCCATCATCCTGGCTGCCATCTTCATGGTCGCGTTGGACTTTTTCATCGTGAACGTCGCGATCCCGTCGACCCAACGCGAGCTCAACGCGAGCCCGGCGGCGATTCAGTTCATCATCGCCGGATACTGGTTGTCGCTGGCAACTGGCCTGATCATCGGCGGCCGCATCGGCGACCTCTACGGTCGCCGTCGGATCTTCCTCATCGGCCTGGCCTGCTTCACTGCGGCCTCCGCTGCCTGCGGCCTGGCCCCGACCGCGGAATTCCTGGTGGCAGCCCGGATCGCTCAGGGCCTGTCGGCCGCGCTTCTGATGCCGCAAGGGCTGGCCATTCTCGGAGTGGTTTACACCGGTGCAGCGCGCGCCCGTGCCTTCACCGCCTACGCCGTGACGCTCGGACTCGCCTCGGTCTGTGGACAGCTCATCGGAGGCATCCTCATCGAAACCGACCTCCTGGGGCTCAGCTGGCGCAACTGCTATCTGGTCAACGTCCCGATCGGGATCACCACCCTGCTACTCACGCTACGGTTCGTGCCCGAGTCCCGCGCTGAAAACCGGACCAGGCTCGACTTCGTCGGCACCGTGCTGATCGCCGCAGGGCTGGTCGCGCTGGTCCTACCTCTGGTCGAAGGGCGCGAGCGCGGCTGGCCGATGTGGACCTGGATCATGCTGGCGGCGTCTGTTCCCGCCCTCGCCGCGTTCGTGCGGCACCAGAGGGCGCTGCTCGCCCGCGCTGGCGGACCACTGATCGACGTCCGACTCTTCCGTGAACGCGCATTTAGCGTAGGACTCGTGGTCACGGTCCTGTTCAACATGCTGATGGGTTCGTTCTTCCTCTTCCTCGCGATCTATCTGCAGGAAGGGCAGGGTATGACGCCCCTGCAATCTGGCATCATCTTCACCCCGATCGCCGCAGGTTACTTCATCACCTCGTTGCGTGCGGAAGCGATCTCCCAACGACTCGGTCGACATGTCCTAACAGTCGGGTCGGTCGTGATGTTCATCGGACTGATCATCACGTACATGATCGTCTCGGACATCGGAATCGGTGGACGGACCGCAGTACTGGTGCCCGGCTTCGTACTCGCCGGCGCGGGCATGGGACTCGTGCTCGCCCCATTGACCAACACGGTGCTAGCCAACCTCGATCCGGAGTACGCCGGCGCCGCCTCAGGCGTGCTGGCCACCTCGCAGCAGGTCGGCGGTGCGGTGGGCGTGGCTATCGTCGGGGTGGTCTTCTACAACCGCTTGGAGGGCTTCACTGATCCGATGACCTACGCACCGGCATTCCTCGCTGGGGTGCTGTGGTTGATCGGGTTCGCTGTCGCGATCGGCCTGCTGGTTCAGTTCCTCCCCCGGCACCGCACCGTAGCAAACTGAAGATGGGAAACGACTTCATGCAACATGACTACCGCCGAGACGACAAGTTGGCCGTCCGGGTCAAGAATGAGGCGTATGCCCGGCTGGCCCGGCCCGGGACCGCAGGTCTGCCGCTCGCGAGCATCGCCGCCGACCTGGATGTCCCGCAGGCCGAGGTCCAGCGCTGCTTCTCCGACCCGGCACAGCTACTGACATCAATGATCCTCGACGCATATCGGGACATGGGCGATCACGCCGAGCGGGGTGCCCAGGCGGCTGCCGACGAAGGCCTTCTTGGGCAGTGGTCGTCCACCTGCCGCGAGATTCGCAAGTGGGCCCAGGACAATCCTGAGCGGTACGCGCTGATCTGGGGACCGCCACAGCCCGACTACAGCGCCCCTGCGGAGACGATGGTCGTCGGCGCCCGAGCCGCAGCGGTTCTCGTGGGCCTGCTCAGGCAGGCCCACCAGGCCGGCACACTGAGCATCGCCGACGAACCGCCGATGAGCGACGGGATGGAACAGAACGTGTCCGCACTCGCGAATGGATTCCTCGCTGGAATTCCACACTCGACCATCTCTCGCACCCTAATTGCGTGGACCCAGTTGCTCGGTATGGTCAGCTTCAGTGTCTACGGACACGTGCAGGGGTTTGCGGCGGATCCGGACGCCTTCTTCGACCACGCAGCAGAGGCGATGGGACGCTTCGTGGGGCTGCCCGCAAATTCCTGACTCATCGATTCAATAGGGCTTAAACATATTGAATAGGGCCGGAGCAGCGGTGCGCAGGAGCACCAGGCTCCGCAGCGGCACGAGTCGTGGACAGGGAGATATCAATTCCTGTCCACGACTACGCGTGCGTCCTACACGTACCCCGCACGTCAATCAGTTAACTGCTCGAACAGTCGTAAGTAGTCCCAGTTCCCGTGGGTGACTTTGTGTAGTCGGACAGTTGGTGCGTGCTCCGGCAGCCGTGGTGGTGTTGATTTGCGGCCGTGACGGTCTCGGTTGGTGCTTCGGTGGAGGCGGATGCTGACGCGGGGTTGAGGTCTGCGCTGGCTCGGGTGGTGGAGGCCAACGAGCGGTGGGAGCGGTTGGCCGGGCAGTTGCGGGAGGAGAACGCGGCGCTGCGGGTGGAGAACGAGCGGTTGCGGGAACGTGATGTGCGGCGTGAGGCCGAGTTGGAGCGGGTGTCGGCGGAGTTGGCGGTGTTGCAGCGGTTGGTGTTCGGGCGTTCGTCGGAGCGGGTTCGGCCGCAGCCGACGGCGGGCGACGGTGACGGCCAGGGTGGGTATGGCGGTGAGCCTGGCGAGCGTGAGCGGGAGAGGGCACCGCGGCGGGGGCCGGGAGGGCGGGCCGGTCGCAGGGATTACTCGCATCTGCCGCGGGTGGAGGTGGTGTGGGACTTCGCCGGGGGCGGGTACTGCTGCCCGGACTGTTCGTCGCGGTTCGAGGCGTTCGACGATCACGCCTTCGAGCAGGTCGATTGGCGGGTGACGGTGCGGGTGGTGGTGCCGGTGTGCCGGGGCGAGGACGGTGACCGCGCCGGGCCCGCCGAAAGCGGTCGGCAAGGGCCGGTTCAGTAACGGGTTCATCGCGATGCTGCTGGTCGAACGGTTCGTGGCCGGGCGCTCCCGGAACTCCCTGATCGCCGGGCTGGCACGCCAGGGCGCCGAGGTCAGCTCCTCGACGTTGGTCGGGACCTGCGCGGCCGCCGGGACGTTGCTGGCGCCGTTGGAGGAGCGGATTGTCGCCCGGTCCCGTGATTCGTGGCATCCGCACGCCGACGAGACGTCGTGGCACGTGTTCACCCCCGATGGTGGTGACGGGCCGGCCCGCTGGTGGCTGTGGGTGTTCATCGGCGCGGACACCACCTGTTTCGTGATGGACCCGACCCGCGCCGGCGCTGTTCTGGCCCGCCACGCCGGGATCGACACCGCCACCGGACAGCTGACCCCGCACGCTGATGGTGGGCCACGGCGGCTGGTCGTCTCCAGCGACTTCTACACCGTCTACGCCTCGGCCGGGCGTAGGACCGACGGCCTGACCAACCTGTACTGCTGGGCCCATGTCCGCCGGTACTTCGTGCGCGCCGGGGACGCGAACCCGACCCAACTGGCGTGTTGGACCCGAGACTGGCTGGACCGGATCAAGGCCCTGTACCACGCCCACGACGAGCTGACCGACGCGTGGAACGCATCCACGGCCGCCGCAGGGACGGCGGCGACCCGGCTGGACGACGCGTACACCGCCTGGGACACCGCCCTGCAGGCGATCGACACCGCCCGGCAGGCCCAGATGGCCAGCCCCGGCCTGCAACAACCCGCGAAGAAGGCCCTGGCCACCCTGGACCGCGAGTGGGACGGCCTGACCGCGCACCGCGACTACCCGATGATCAGCCTGGACAACAACACGTCCGAGCGGGCACTGCGACGGCCCGTCATCACCCGCAAGAACGCCTACGGCTCCCGCACCGACGACGCCGCGCGCCTCGCCGCGACCGTCTGGACCGTCACCGCCACCGCCGAACAGGCCGGCCTCAACGTCCTGACCTACCTCACCGCCTACCTCGACGCCTGCGGTCGCAACGGCGGCAGACCCCTGACCGGCCCCGACCTCCAACGATTCCTGCCCTGGACCGCGTCCCCCGCCGACCTGCACACCTGGGCCCAGCCACCCCCGACCGGCTGACACCCACACCGACCACCGCGACGGCGACGCCACACCCGGCCACGCCGACCATCAGCATGCCCACAAACCGCGTCGCCCAACCCCACGAGACTTGGGACTACTTACGAACAGTCAGCGCATTGTCAGTGCCATATTCAATAATGTTGCAATGAGAACAAACCGATGGAGCACCAGGACCGAGTCTTTCCAATCGACATGCGAGAGGCTCTAATGGCGCTACACGAAGAGACACGCGTCCTGAAGTGGCCATTCCCGCGGCCTTGCGAGGGCACCGTCCCCCCGATCCTCGACGAGTTGCGTAAGGAACTGCCCTGCGCCGTGCTGATCCCAGCAGGGGCGACTGAGGCGAGGCGCGCATGGCTGGTCACCAAACACCCCGACGTTCGACAGGCGTTGATGGATTCACGGCTCAGCGCTGATGAGCTGCTACCAGGCGCGCCGGTACGAATTCAGATTCCGCCAGGTGACCGACCTTCGTCGTTTCTACGCATGGACGACCCCGAACACAACCGACTCAGAAGCATGATCGCTTCGCAGTTCACCGCACGGCGGGTCCGATCCATGCGCCCTGCCGTCGAGGCACTGACCACACAACTGCTGGACGATGTCGCTTCCCGGCACCGACCGGTCGATCTCCACGACGCGTTCTCCAGGAAGTTGCCAACATTGGTGGTCGCCAACCTACTCGGCGTCCCCGACGAGGATTCGCCTTTTTTCGTGGAGAAGACCAGAATCACGATGTCGCAGGAAGATCCGATTAGATCGTTCGCAGCGTACCAGGAGATGTCGAACTATCTGGCCGACCTGGCGGAGCGCCGCCTGCACGACCCGCAGGACGACCTCATCAGCCAGCTCGCCTCGAACAATCTGGCAACCGGAGAAATTACCCTCAAGGAACTCGTAGGAATTGCACGACTCGTCCTCGTTGCCGGCCACGAGACCACCACTAATCAGATCGCACTGAATATTCTCAGCCTGCTGCTCGACCCAGAGCTACGCGCCTCGGTACTTGCCGACGACGGCGCACTGGTCCCACAGTTCATCGAAGAAGCAATGAGATTTTGGTCTATCTCGCAAGACGCAATCGTACGCCTGGTGCTCGAAGATCTGGAACTCGGTGGACGACAGATGCGAAAAGGCGATGCGGTTGTCATATCCATCCCGGCCGGCAACCATGACCCGGAGGTCTTCCCGAATCCGGGCCATCTTGACATATACAGGAATTCCCAGGAACATCTACAGTGGGGAATCGGGCCACACTATTGCCAGGGCGCGCCACTAGCTCGCCTAGAGATGGCAATTTCCCTTGAGGCGCTGTTCACCCGGTTCCCGACCCTGCGACTGGCGACCGACGAGCCCGAGGCGCTGTTTCGCCGAGGAACCGTGTTCCACGGCATCGAATCGCTACCGGTCACCTGGTGACAAATGATTGGAGATCCGCATGCCATTCTTCAGAGCAAACGACGGCACGAACATCCACTACGTCGACAGCGGAGCTGGCCCGCCGATGGTGCTGCTGAGCAGCGCCACCATGGGCATTCAGATGTGGGACAAGCATCTGCCTCCGCTGGACGCCGCAGGGTTCCGCGTCGTCGCCTACGACCGTCGCGGCCACGGCAGATCGGACTGGGCCTGGGGCGGCTACGACTACGACACCCTCGCCGACGACCTCGCCCGGCTGATCGAATCGCTTGACCTGACAGATGTCACGCTCATTGGAAGCGCCATGGGTTGTGCTGAACTGGTCCGCTACATCGCACGGCACGGCACCGACCGGGTTCGCCGAGCCGTGCTGATCGCTACCGTCACCCCAGCCCTCGTCAGTTCGTCCGACGACCGCGATGGATCGGCGGCGAATGAGGTGAATCAGATGCTGGAGCAGCTACGGACGGATCGACCCAGGTACTACTCGGAGATCTCGATGGCTTTCTACGCTGGCGTCGGCGCATCTGCCAAGGACATTCCGCTGTCGGCGGAGTTCACCGAGTGGTTCAGCGATCAGGCGCTGCAGTGCTCTAGTCGGGCCACCATCGAGTCCTACCGGCTGCTGTTCACCAGCGAGCTCCGCGAGGACCTCGGGAGCGTCACCGTGCCGACCCTGGTGATCCACGGCGCCCGCGACCCGATCGCCGACCTAGCCCAATGCGGTGAGGCTACCGCAGAGCTGATCAAGGACAGTCGGCTCGTCGTCTATGACGACGCCGCGCACGGACTGGCGGTGACCGCCGCCGATCGACTCGTCGCGGACATCGTCGCCTTCGCTGACAGCTAAGAGGAGCCACGGGCCCGACGCGACAGCAATCGAGACGCCGCGCTCGCCCATCCGACTCTGCTGGTGGTGGCTCTAGCCTGGTTATCGACCAGCGTCGCCAACCAGCTACGGGCCTCGGACGAGCGGGGGTTCGACGCCCTGAACCCAAAATGGAGCGGGGGCGCACCGAGACGGATCGATGAGCAGACCAGAGACTGGTTCTGCGTCATCGCCCGGTGCGACCCCGCTTCCTCGGTCAGCCCTTCTCCCGCTGGTCCCTAATCAAACTGCACGAATACCTCATCACTGCGGGCCACATCACCACGATCAGCGTCGAGACTCCTCCGGCGGATCCTGCACGAACGCGGGATGTCCTGGCAGGCCAGCAAGACGTAAACATTCACGTCTTGCTGGCGGGTTTGCTGTTGGGTAGCGTGACTCGCCGGGCCGAGCTGGGGGTGGTTGCCGTCTCGGACCGATCGTGATCTTGTGCCCGGGTGGTTGATCCGGAGGCGCTGTCGCGGGACGAGCTGATCGCGGTGGTCCGTGATCAGGCCGCTCAGTTGGCGGATCAGACGGCCGAGGTGGAACGGCTACGTGCGGAGTTGGAGCAGATCAAGCGGTTGATCTCGCGGAACAGCCGAAACTCCTCGATGCCGCCCTCGACCGATGATCTGCCTGGCCGGTCGGGTAGGAGCAAGCCCGCCGGCGGTGGGCGCTCGGGCGGGAAGAAGCCGGGGCGAGGTAGACAGCCCGGTGCGCCGGGATCGTATCTGCCCTGGTTGGACGAGGCCGACGTCCGGGTGGTTGACCAGCGTCCGTGCGGGCCGTGCGAGTGCGGGACGGACCTGGCGGGGGCTGTCGACGAGGGGGTGGTGTCGGCCAGTCAGGTCACCGACGTGCCGCTGGTCACCGCGTCGACGGTGGAGTACCGGCAGTACCGGGTCCGGTGCGGCTGCGGCCGGAAGCACGTCGCCGCCCCGCCGAAGCAGGCGGGGGTGGGTAACACCCGGGTGTACGGGGCGAACCTGCGCGCTCTCGCCGTGTACCTGCTGATCGTGCAGCACGTGCCGGTCGAGCGGTGCGTGCGGCTGATCGCCGATCTGGCCGGCACCCGCGTGTCGGCCGGGTTCGTCCACAAGGTCCTCGCCGCCGTCGCGGCGGCGGTGACCGACATCGTCACGATGATCAAGGCGTTGATCACCCTGGCCGAGGTGGTCCATTTCGACGAGACCACGATCCGAGCGGGTGCCGCGGGCCGCAACGGGTACGTATGGTCCGCGTCGACCGGCCGGTACACCCTGTACGCGCTGGCTGAGCGTCGCAGCGGCGAACAGTTCCGCACCATCGGGATCGGGCCGGCGTTCACCGGGGTCGCCGTGCACGACCGGTACACCGTCTACGACCAGGCCGGCAACTTCGCCGACGGGGTGCGGCACCAACTGTGCTGCGCACATCTGCTCCGCGATCTCGAAGACGCGGCCGAGACCTACCCCGACCACGTCTGGCCGGTCCAGTGCCAGCGGGCGCTACGCGGCCTGATCCACGCCGCGAACCTCGCCCGCGCCGCCGGACAGGCCGAGATCGACCCCGCCGTGCGTGACCCGCTGGTCCGCGAGTTCCGCGACGGCGTGATCGTCGGCCGTAAGGACGTCCCCCGCGTCGGCGGCCCCCGCGACAGGCAGCCGCCCGGCCGCAACCTACTCGAGGATCTCCACCACCGCCACGACGACGTCCTGCGGTTCTGCTACGACACCACCATTCCGCCGACGAACAACCTCGCCGAGCGTGACCTACGGCCGAACAAGACCCAGCAGAAGATCTCCGGCCGGCTCACCAGCGAGAAAGCCACCCGCGACCGGCTGACCATCCGCAGCTACCTATCCACTGCGGTCAAACACGGCGTCAACGCCATGACCGCACTCCGCGACGCCGTCACAGGGAACCCCTGGATGCCGCAGACCGCCCACATCCTCCAGGGCTGACCCCGCGCCCTCACAAGAGGTGAATGTTTACAGCAAGACGTGGAAGGCCAGCACCGACCCCGAACTCACCGCCAAGATGCGCCGGGTGCTCCAGCTGTACGACAACCCACCCGGACACGTTCAGTCATGGGTGGTCCATACTCGGTTCGCTACACACGGTCCATTCCCGATCCGGTCCGGCCGCACGCCGCGTGGCCCCCGTAGTCGCTGTTCAGGGTTGCAGCCACCATGGACTGCTGTCCGCCACCCCGAAGTCGTTGCTCGGGTGCCCGCTCACCGGCTGCGGATCGCCCAGGTGGGCGGCGTCGTCGCGCCGGCTGTGACACAGGTCGATCCCGCCGGCGAAGGCGACGTCCCGTTCGGGGCGGCCGGGGTGGCGGGCCACCACCAGCTTCTGGTGGTGCGAGCCGAACCGGCGTACCCGCTGGTCGAGCAGCACCTGGCCGCCGTCGTCGTTGATCTCCTCGGCCAGGTTTCGGTTCTGCTCCGCGCTGTAGATCAGCACGTCGAGGTGGGAGCGCCAGACCAGGCCACGGACCGCCACGCCCCGGCCAGCGGCGGCGGACAGCAGATCGACCACGGTCGGCCCGTCCGGGCGTAACCGCTGGTCGAGGGTCGCCCCGCCAGTCGGCAAAGAACAGCTGGTCGCCGTCGCCCATCGCGTCGACGACCTCGACCAGCCGGTCGAAGTACGCCGCGCCGTGCACGTGTACGCGCACCTGGTTGCCCCCGGACCACACCGGCAGCCCGGAGGCCGGGTTGCCGGTGTGGTCGCCGGTGAGGAACCAGTCCTCTAGGCTGCGTTCGTGTCAGTCGAGGGTGGGAACGCGGACGAGCGCCTCAAACGCATCGAGGCGATCACCGACCCTGCCCTGTCCCGGCTGAGCTTTGACGCGCTGCTGGTCGAGTCACTGGCCCGCACCGGCGGGCTGCTCGGCGCCGACTCCGCCGCCGTCTGCCTGCTCGACGCACACTCCCAGCAGCTGGTCACCGCAGCTGCCTGGGGAATCGAGGCCGGCCACGAACCGCCGGCCCGGCTGCCGCTCGGTCGCGGGTACGCCGGCAAGGTGCTGACCACTGGTGACACGGTCATGCTGACCGACCCTGACGACGACGCGCTGGCGCATCCGGCGTTGCAGGGGCAGGGCATCCGGTCGCTGCTGGCGGTGCCGGTGACGATTGGCGGCTCGGTCGGCGGGGTGCTGCACGTGGCAACCCGACGACGCGGGCCGGCCTGCGACGACGAACATATGTTGCGGCTGCTGGCCGACCGGATCGCCCTGGCCGACCAGGCCCGCGAAAGCCAGGTCGACCGCGCCGCCACCCTGGCGCTGCAGTACGACCTGCTGCCCACCGAACTACCGGCGGTCGCCGGGCTGGAGTTCGCCGCCCGGTACGTAGCCGGCCACGACGCCGGGGTCGGCGGTGACTGGTACGACGTACTGCCGCTGCCGAACGGCTGGGTCGGCGTGGCGATCGGCGACGTCACCGGACGCGGGCTGCACGCGGCCACCGTGATGGGCCGGCTGCGCAGCGCGCTGCGCGCGTACGCTCTGGAAACCACCGACCCGGCCGACGTGCTCGCCCGGCTGGACCGCAAGGTGCAGCACTTCGAGCCGGGCATGATGGCGACGGTGTGCTACGCGACGATCGACCCCACCCGGACGGTCGTGTCGGTGTCGACGGCCGGCCATCCGCCGCCGGTGATGATCGGCGCCGGCCACGCCGCACACAGTCTGCCGGTGCTGGCGGACCTTCCGCTCGGCACCCGCATCCACCGGCCACGCCGGGCGCGCAGGCACCCCCTCGAGCCCGGCGCGCTGCTGTTCTTCTTCACCGACGGCCTGGTGGAGCGGTGGGGGCCGACCATCGACAACGGCCTGCGTCAGTTGTGCGACTCGTTGGTCGCCACCAGCGCCGAAACGGCCTGCGCCGAGACGATGGGCGCGCTGGTGGACGGCCGACCGCTGGTCGACGACATCGCCATGTTGGCGCTCCGCCGCCGATAGCCACTGTTGGCGCTCCGCCGCCGGTAGCCATTGTTGGCGCTCCGCCGCCGATAGCCACTGTTGGCGCTCCGCCGCCGATAGCCACTGTTGGCGCTCCGCCGCCGATGGCTGCAGTCGATGTCGCGGGCGCTACCAGCGGCCGATCGACGGCACCCCGGCGGCGTCGTGCGGGGTACGGGCACCGGCATCGTCCGAGGTACGGGAGGCGGCAGCGGTGTCCGCCCAGTCGCGTGGGCCGGCACCGTCCCCGCCGATCGTCGGGGCGTCGGCACCCCGGGGCTGCGCGTCCGGGCTGGTCTTGCGCCCGTTCGCGAACATCACCTGGTCGAAGCGCACCTCGACCGGAGTCGCGTACCGCTTGCCGTTGACCGGGTCGTGCCGCATGAACTGCGGCGGCGCGATCCGGACCGTCACGTCGTACGGGCCGGGACCGGGCACCGAGGCGTTGCCACCGTAGTGGTACAGAAACGGGTGCCACAGGAACGGCAGGCCGGCGGTGGCGACCGGTTGACCGTTCCGGCTGACCGCGATCCGCACGTCCAGACCGGGGATGAACCGGCCGTCGGCGGCGTCCGCGACCGCGACCTCCAGATGCACGTTCGCATCCGGGGCAGCCTCCCGCCAGACCAGCTGACCGCCGGAGAGCTCGTACATGCCCTCCGCCTCCTCGTTGACGAACGCCACTAGGTAGTCGCCGGCCAGTTGGCTCAGCGCCCCGTCCTCCTCGGCCATGGCGCGCAGCGCGCCGCCGTACGCCTGACCCTGCCGCCGGGCGACGGCGAGCTGCTCCTCGGTGGCCTCGTTGCTGGTCCGCATGGGCGGCTGCGCGGCTGGTGTCGTCATGGTGACCCTCCGGGTCGATCTGCTTGCGTCCCCTGCTTGGAGGTCTACCCCGCAACGGCCCTGCTATTACTCACCCCACCGACAGATCGGTGGCCCGGTGGGCAGCACCAGTCACCCGCCGGTCAGAGGGCTGGTGCGCTGCCGTGTCGTTGCCGCTGTGCTGCCACTGCCGAGTCAGCCTGGCGACCTAACGACGCCTGCGGGCCGGGCCTCTCACGACCGCGTCAGGTCAGCGGGATCTGCCGCATCGTGGTTCGGGTGGCTGCGTAGATGAACGGTCGCGGCTCGGCGAGGCAGCGCGATGGGACACGGGGGGCGTTGGCGTTTGTGGATGACCGTGCCAGGGTCGCCGGGATGGGTGACGTCGGAGCGGAGGCCGGCGAGGACGCGCGGTCGGCGGTCGGCGAGTGGGTAGGGCACCCCGAATCCTCCCGGAGCAGGTCGATGAACGCCCGCAACTCGACCATCGGCACCCGGTGGGTACGGCGGTACTCCCGCAACAGCCCCGCCTCGACGAACTCGGCCCACGTGACCGAACGGGCGCCGCGCGGCTCGGTGCGTAGCACGGGTTTGTGCCGGCGTCCCTTACGCTCGTCGCCCTCCAGCCAGTAGTGCAGCGTCGACTGCGCCACCCGAAGGAGCCGGGCAGCCTCCGCCTCCGAGAAGACCTCACGCTCCAGGACGCTCACCACCGTGCCGGTCTCCCACGCACCGGCTTCTTCATGGGTATGCCAGACGGCCTTGTGCGACGCCTTCGTGGCTGTGCCGCCCGCGTAGGGCGGACCGCCGGCCGCAGACCGGGATTCGTGTGCTGGAGTTGTGGTCCTGGCCTGGGAGGACGGGGGCGGGTGACGTGGGTGAACGTGGGCGACTCCCTGCCATCCAAGGTGAACCCCAGGTCGCTAGACTGGGCCCTCGCGCCCTCGTAGCTCAGGGGATAGAGCAACGGTTTCCTAAACCGTGTGCCGCAGGTTCGAATCCTGCCGGGGGCACCCCAGAGATCAGCGAAAACGCCAGCTGACCAGCGCGTACGCATATCGCGGTCGTAGGCAGCAGGATCTGCAGTCAGCCAGACTCGGCTCGTACGCCCAGATCCGCTCAGCGTCGGCGTCCGCGCGGTCCTGCGCTGCTTCCAGCTTCGCAAGCTCGTCCGCGCCCCAGCGGCAGCGCCACCTAGCCCAGGGCAGTCGCCAAGCGCGCTCGATCACGAGTACACGTTGTGACGGCCGGCACAGCAGCCTGGAGAGTCGTTTCGGGGTGCCACAGCCACAGTGCCGGAGGCCCGTCACCATACGCGGGTGTTTCGCGACTGGTGCGTAGGGTGGAAGACGCTACCAGCACCAGCCCAACCTGTGAGTCCGAAAATGACTGTTAGGCGAGTTTCATCCCGTACGCTCGGCGCGGGCACGGGCGCGCCGTGGCTGACCGGCGTCGTCGCGTACGCGGCGGCGGTCGCCATGGCGCTGGTGGTCCTTGTGACGCCGACCCCGGCGGCCGCAGCTCCGCCGTACACGCTGGATGAGCGTGCCCTGGCGATCGCCTCGCCGTCACTGGCCTACGTCGAAGTGGTCTACACCGGATACCTGCGCGACAAGCAGTCCGGCGCACCACTGCGCGCGTCGCCGATCACGTTCACCCGGCGGTGCAGCGGATTCGTCGTCGGCACCGGCGGCGAGGTGATCACCAACGGGCTCTGCGTACGGCCGGCGAAGGACACCGCGGCGCAGAACGCCCTCTACTCGCTCGGACGCATCCTCATCGCGGAGAACTCTCTCGAGGCCGACGCGCTCGACCGCTACGTCGCCGACAACCTCCGCCAGAGCATCTTCACCGGCCTCGAAGCCGCAGACGAGCCGGACCATCAGGTGTACGGGCAGCTCGGCGTCGCGCCCACGGGCGGTCTGACGGAGAGCCCGGCGATCCCCGGCGAGGTGACCGAGGTGCTGGACGCCGACGCCGGCAACATCGCCCTGGTCAAGCTGGAACAGCAGAACCTGCCCACGGTCGAGCTGGCCTCGTCGGGCACCCTCGACCCGGGGGCCTCGCTGGTCGTGGTCGGCTACGCCACCGACGAGGTCGATCCCCGCACGGCGACGTACTCGCTGCGCTCCAAGCCGGTGAAGGTCATCGGTACCGGCACCCGCGGCTCCGCGTCGCTGTACCGGGTCAACAAGGACGTCGGCATCCACTCGCTCGGTGGGATGGCGATCGACACGAACGGCCACGTCGTCGGGGTGCTCGACAACGACCTGGAACTGCCTGACCGGGCGAACCGTGCGCTGGTGCCGATGCAAACCATCACCGCGCTGCTCGCCGAGGCGGGCGTCGACAACGCGTTGGGCGAGACCGATCAGCTGTTCCGCAGCGGGCTCGACGCCTACTTCGCCGGTGACTACGAGACCGCCATCAGCCAGCTCGGCACCGTCGTAGAAAACTCGCCGGTGAACTCGGTCGCCCAGACGTACCGGCAGAACGCCACCGAGCTGCAGAAGATCGAAGACAGCTTCTCCAGCGGAGCTGGCTGGCTGATCTGGGCCAGCGGCGCGGCCGGCGGCGCGCTGGTGATCGGGCTGATCATGCTCGTGGTGCTGCTTCTGCAGCGCCGCGCCCGCCGCCAGCTGACGTCGGCCGAGCCGGTGCCCCCGGCCGCGCCATATCCGTTCTCGCCGGCGTCCGGATACCCGGGCCAGCCCACTCCCGGGTACCCCTCGGCACCCGCCTATCCGGCACAACAGCCAGCGCAGGAATACCCGCCCGCACCTATCTACCAGCCACCCGCACCCGCTTACCAGGCGCCGCCTGCCCCGCGACAGGGGGCAGCGCCCGACGACCAGACGTGGCCCGACGACGAGGCGTTGCCCGACGAAGTCGGGCCCGACCCGCACGGGCCCAACCGCCACCACTAGCTACAGCGCGATCAGCGACAGTGGCTTCGGCTGGTATCCCTCCAGGTAGCGGGCCGGGTCGGCGTGCAGTACGGAGGCGAGCAGCGTGCCGAAGACGTCCCGGAAATCGGTGGTCGCCTTCAGGTCGCCGTCGTCGAGGTCGGTGAGACTGGGCTGTTCGCCGTGGAAGCCCCCGACGACTCGAGGGCCGAGTACGAAGACCGGTCCGGCGGTCCCGTGGTCGGTGCCATCGGAGGCATTGGCGCGCACCCGGCGGCCGAACTCACTGTAGACAACGACCGTGACGTTGCGCCCGGCCGGGCTCGTCGCCAGCCGGTCCATGAACATGGCCAGTGCCCCGTCGACCTCCTTGAGCAGCCGCTCCTGCGCGGGCCGTTCGTCGGCGTGCGTGTCGAAGCCGCCCAGGCTGACCGAGTAGACCTGGGTGGGTACGCCTGCCTCGATGCACCGGTGCACGAGCGCGAGTTGGGTGGCCAGTGACGTCTCACCGCCTGTGCCGGTGGCCGGGAGGTGTCCGGCCTCGCCGGCCTCGAACGGCTGATCGGACTCCCGTACCCGTCGGATCAGGCCGTCGACCCGCAGAAAGTCGTGCAGCGCGGTCGCCGCCCGTGCCTGCAGGACGTCCTCGCCCCGCTGTTCGCGCCCGAGCGCGCGGACCATGTCCGCGCTGATCCCGGCGGGCAGTTGGGGTACGCCGAGCGTGACACTCGCTCCCGCCCGCGTCTCGCCTGCCAGCAGTGGCGGAAGCACCGGCTCGAAGCTGACGGCCGCTTCCGGCGATGCCTGGATCCCGTCGAGCCAGCGCCCCACCCAGCCGGTCCGGATCGGCGCGTCGGGCGACGCTGTCTGCCAGATGTCCATCGACCGGAAGTGGCTGCGGTCCGGCCGGGGGTATCCGACGCCGAGGACGACTGCCAACCGCTTGTCGTCCCAGAGCCGCTTCAGTCCGCCCAGCGCGGGGTTGAGTCCGAGCGCGCCGTCGAGGTGGAGCACCTCCTCGGGGGCGTAGGCCAGCTCCGGCCGGGCGGAGTGGTAGGCCGGGTCGGTGTACGGGATGACGGTGTTCAGCCCGTCGTTGCCCCCGTACAGCGTCACGATCACCAACGTGTCGGCCGGTCCGGGCTCGCCGTCCTTGTCGCCCTTGGCGAGCAGCTCAGCGATGCCCAGGCCGGCTGCGGCGAGCGCACCGCCGCCGAGCGCGCCGGAGGCCAGCAGGAACGTGCGTCGGGTCAACGGATCCATGCTAGTTCACCAGGTATTCCGGGCTGGCCAGGCCGAGCGTGATCAGCTCCCGCGGTGTCGTCGCCTGTTTCAACGCCGCGTACGTACGGTTGGTCCAGGTCGGAACGACGAGTACGTCGGCCAACCGCTCCACCGTGATCCACGGGCCGCCGGCCGACTCGGCGAGTACGCCGGCCAGGCCCAGCCTTACCTGGGCTGCCGAGGAGGTCAGCCAGGCTGTCCCGCTCGGCCAGCCGGCCACACTCGGCGGCGCGAACGGCACCTGCCCGAGACCCTTGAGCCCACTGACGACCGTGTGGAAGGCCTCGCCGGAGAGCCGCGCCGGGCGGATGCCGAGCTGCCGCATTGCTCCGACCAGCCACTCCATCGGCTGCTTCACCATCCGGAAGCGCCCCGAGCGGAACTGCTCGTCCTCGACCAGGGCGCGCAGCATCGAGATGCCCACCGGGAACGCCGCGACCATCTTCCCCCGGGTGGACTCCGGGATCGGCTCGGTGGAGGACGCGTACCGGAACCACAGCCGGTCCGCGATGAACCGGGGGCAGGCCGGCCGGGCGGCGAGGTGGTCCACCAGCGAGAGCGCGTCGAACTTCGTGGTGGCGCCGAGAATGGTTTTGGGACCGGCGTCGTGGTCCTCGGGTACGAAGATCGCCGTCGCCGGCACGCTGAGGTCGGTCTTCCAGCCGGTCAGTGCCCGGCCGGCCGCCTTGACGTCGCGTTCGCCGTACTGGCCGATGCCGAGCATGAACAGTTCCATCAGCTCTCGGGCAAAATTCTCGTTCGGCGCCCGTCTGGTGTTCGTGTGCCCGTCGAGCCAGTAGACCAGCGCCGGGTCGGTGACCAGTTTGCGGGCCATTGTGGTGAACGTCGGCGAGCTCCGTATCTTTTGGTGCTGTGCCAGCATGAACTGCGGACTTCCGACCTTCCGTATTGAGGTCGCCCAGTGCCCGTGCCAGAAGAACAGCAGCTTCTCGGTGGTCTGGTGGTCGGCGACGGTCAGCCGGTCGAGCCACCACCGGATGATCGTGTCGGTCTGCTGGCGGCGGAGCGCCTCCGCGGCGGCGCGCCGCTCGGCGCCCGGGTCGGGCAGATCGTCGAACGCGTCGGGGCCAAGCTCCGGCATCGGCGCCGCCGCTGCACCCCGGTCCTGCTCTCCGGGGTCCATCAGGCGCGCCACGGTGGCCCCGTATCCGGCCTTCGACGCGGCGGCCAACTCGGACGAGGTCGGACCGAACCCCACACGTCGCAGGAGCAGTGCGACGCTATCGCTCATGTGGATTAACGTACGCGACTGTGCCGGCGACCGGGTACCGCCGAGCGCCCGCGCCGCGTCGCCGCCCCGCGCCGCGTCGCCACCAGGCCCACCAGGTTGACAGGTAGGGCACGCAGCACGTCGGTGGCGACGGCCAGCTGATCAGCGCGGGTGAAGCTGACCCGGGCCACCAGCAGCGTCGCGTCGGTCGCGCCCGCCAGCAGCAGCGTCTCCGCATCGGACAGTAGCGATGGCGCGTCGACCACGACGAACCGGCCGCCGAGCCGCAACGACTCCAGCGCCGGGGCCAGCGCATCCGAGGCCAGCAGTTGCTCGCTCGGCCCAGGCCCGACCGGACCGGCCGGCAGGACGTACAACGGCAGGTCCGGGAGCCGGTGTGTGGCCTGCTCGGCCGCGACCTCGCCGCGCAGCACGCTGGTCAGGCCGACTGTGTTCGGCACGTCGAAGAGCCGGTGCACGCCGGGATGCCGTACGTCCGCGTCGATCAGCACGACCGGCTCGCCGGCCCGGGCGAACGCGATGGCGATGTTCGCCGCAGTAGCCGTTCTTTCTTCCCCCGGCACCGGGCCGGTGACCGTGAGGCTGGCGAACCGGCTCCCGGCCGCGCGCAGCCGCAGGTTGGCGCGGATCTGCCGGTACGCCTCGACGCGCGGCTCCGTGTCGTCGCCGGTCGCCAGCGGCGGCCTCCCCCCGCCGGCCGCGACGGCACCGAGCAGGACGGTGCCGGCGACCTCGGCCGCGTGGCTCTCGTCTCGTACGGTGCGGTCGCGCGCGTAGCGGACCACCGCGACGAGGACCCCGATCGCAAGGCCCCCGGCGGCGCCGAGCCCGGTGTCGGCGGTGACCTGCGGTGTGGCCGGGGCCGAGGGCGTCGTCGCCGGCCGGGTCACCGAGACCTTGACCGGTGACTCGTCGATGCCGGTCGGCTTCTCCAGGCGCGCGACGTATGCGGGAAACTCCGCCGCGATCGCGTCGGCGATGTCGCGGGCGCGTACCGGATCCGGGTCACGGACCTCGACGGTGAGCACCGCCGTGCCGGCCGCGCCGGTCACCGTGACCCGCTGCGTCAACTCCGAGGGCTGGTACGGCAGTCCGAGCCGCCGGACGACGGCTTCGGCCACCTCGGGGCTGTTGCCCACCTCGGCATACGAGCGCACCCGCTGCAGGATGTAGTTGCCGCCCTCGTTGAGTTGGCCGATGTCGCGGGTGGTGAAGTTCGGCGCGAAGAACAGTTGGGCGTCCGCCCGGTACATGGGTTCCTGCTGGGCGGACGCGAGACCCGCGCCCGCGCCGCCAAGCAGCACCAGCGCCAGCACCAGCCACCGCTGCGACCACACGGCTCGCAGCTGGCGCTCGAGGGTGAGCTGCTGCCACTGCTGGTGCCGCTGCTGGGGTACGGATGGCGCGACATCGCCCGGCCCGTCGGAGGCAGGCCGACTGAGCAGCCGAGCCGGGGCGAACCGCCCGGAAAGCTTCACGCTGAACCTCACACCCCGCCGGAATAGCGGCGCAATGTTAGCAGCAGGTCCGCTCCGCTCATCGTCGCAAGGCCGTCAACGCCGGGTCGGGGAGCCTACAGTCGACGGGTCGCAGCGACTCGGCGGCGCCGATGCCGACGGCGAGCAGCAGCACCCCTGCGGCGGCCGGCCACAGGTAGAAGTCGAAGAACCAGATCTGTACGGCGAACCCGACGATGAGCATCCGTGCCGTCAGCGACCTGAGCTTGACCAGCACGACCGCCAGGATGGACACGAACACCAGCAGCGCGAGCACGCCGAAGTCGTACCAGAGGGTGAGGTAACTGTTGTCGAACGCCTGTGCCTGCCCGTCGGAGATGCCGATCTGCTGGAAGAACCGCACGTGCGCCTCCGGGCCCAGGCCGAACAGCGCACTGCCGGCACCGTCCATGATGCCGGACCAGGCCTCTTCCGTACGGCGGTAGCGCGCCGTCGCCGAACTCGACCCGCCGACGTTGGTCAGGCGGGCCCGGACGAGGTCCGTCAGGTCCCGCACCGGCTTGGGACCGACGGCCACCAGCACGGTGCCGGCGGCGGCGGACGCCGCGACCAGACCGACCCCGCGCCGGGTGAGCTTGCGCGGCTGGGCCAGGTACCAGATGCCGAGCGCGCAGGCCGTACCGATCCACGCGCTGCGCGACCCGGACAGCAGCAGGCCGACCGCGCCTGCGGCGAACGGCACCTGCCAGAGCCGGCCGCGCAGGCCGACGGCCACGCACATCGCCAGCATGCCGTACGTGCCGTAGACGATCGGATGTCCCATAGTGCCGGCCGACCTGCCGGCTCCCGCCTGTGCCGTGAACGCGTTGCTGATGGCCAGCTGGTCGAGAACCGGCCAGGTGCCGGACATCCGCTGGTAGACGGCCAGCAGCGTGACGGGTACGGCGACCCAGGCGAACGCCCGCGCCAGGCGGACCACCGGCGCACCGGCCCGCGCCTCGGCCACGACATGCCAGCCGACCAGCGCATAGCAGGTCAGCGGCGCGACGGCGATCACAATGTCCTTCGGGCCGGTCCACCACACCAGGCCGGTGAGCACGCAGGCCGCCGGGACCACGAATCCCACCATCCCGCCGGACGGCAGCGGCGCGTACGGCTGGAAGCGCTGAATCCGGCCGAGTGCGGCGATCGCCGTCGCCGCCAGCAACACTATCCATACCGGATCGACGGGGTATCCGGGATCGGCGGTGACCGGGACGAGCAACAGGACCGCGAACAGCGTGTAGTTGAGCCGATCCGGGGTCCACAGCCCCCAGGCGAGCACGCCGACGACGGCCACGGCGGCGAGCGCGAACGGCTGCCAGGCCGCCACCACCCCGACCGCCACGGCAGCCGCCCCGGCGACGACCGCCACGGCCGGGTCCGCCGGACGGGACGCGCCACGCAGCGTGGGCAGGTGCGACATCAGCTGACCGCGCCCAACTCTTCGAGGTACGCGACGAAGCGTGCGGCCGGGGACGGTTCGGTGGCGAGCTCCTGCCCGCGCCGTGACGCCTCGGCCGTGAGCCGCCCGAACGCCTCCCGGTCGGCGGCCAGATCCAGCAACGCCGAGGCGAGCGCACCGGCGTCGGCATCCACCAGCAGTCCGCCACCACCGGCGAGGATCTCTGTCGTGGCGCCCGCCCGGTAGCCGATCACCGGTGTGCCGCAGCGGAGCGACTCGAACGTCACCCGGCCGTAGGCCTCGTTGCGGGACAGCATCAGCGTCGCGTCCGCCCGCGCGTACAACGCGGCCGGGTCGTCCGTCCACGCGACGGTCTCGAGCTGCGCCTCGACGCCGTACCGGCGGGCCAGGTCGACGAGGCCCCGCCGCGCTTCACCGTCGCCGACCCCGGCCAGGGTGAGGGTGAACGCGCGGCCCTGGCGCGCGCAGATCGCCAGCGCCTGCACCGCGTCGGCCTGGCCCTTCTCGGCGCTGTGCCGGCCCAGCAGCAGCAGCCGCTCCAGTGCGACCGGACGGTCCGCACCCGGCCCGGGGACACCGGATTCGACCGGCGGCGGGATCACCCGCAGCTTCGTCCGCGCCATCGGTACGGCGCTGGTCACCTGGCTGGCGGCGTACGCGGAAACCGCCACGACGCCGTCCGAGAGGCGCGCGATGAGCTGGACGATCGCGGCCCGGGGCAGCACGGACCGCAGGCTCGGGTTGCTGAGCAGGCTCTCCCGCACCACCCAGACGTGCGGCAGCCGGGCCATCCGCGCGGCGATCGCCCCGGCTGGTACCACCGCCGAGTTGGTGACCACGACGTCCGGCCGCGTTCGGTGCAGCAGACGCCGGTATCGGGGAACCGACGCGAGTGCTTGGAACAGTCGGACCGCGCCGACCGCAGGGCCGTACCGCCGGCCCATCCACAACCGGGTCGGCAGCACGACCACGTCGGCGCCGGCCGCAGCGAGCTGCGCGCGCAGCGGCCCGTCCCCGGGTAGCGTGACGGTGACCTGGTGCCCGCGCGCCCGTACCGCCTCGCCGACCAGGGCGAGCAACGAACGCTCCGCGCCCATGAGATCGGCGGAGTGGCTGACGAACAGGGCGTGCACGCTAGAACCTCTCCGTCGGGCCGTGCACTCCACGCAGCCCGTCCCAGTAGCCGGCAAGAACGGCGAGCGCCCGGCGCCGGTCCTTGCGGCCTCCGGCGACGAGGCGGAGCACCGACCTGGCCAGGTTCTTGTAGTGGACCGGCTCCCCGATCAGGATCCGCCGCAGCGGACGGGGGTAGTGCTTGCGTACGTAGAGGATCTCGTTGCGGTGATGGTAGTACTGCGCGCGAGGACTCGAACCGGCCAGGCTGCCGCCCCGCCGGTGCCACACCTGCGAGGCGCAGACCAGGCCGATCCGGCCACCCGCCGTGGCGATCCGCCGTACCAGGTCGAACTCCTCCTTGTAGTGGAAGAACCGCTCGTCGAACAGGCCGACCCGGACGGCCCAACCGACGCCGAGGAGGATGGCCGCGCCGGTCACCACGTCCACATCGTGCGCACCGACCTCGCACCCGGCGCAGTGGACCGGCCGCACCCGACCGCCCGGCAGCGTCGCGGCGACGACGTACGGCTCCGGGTCGGGGGCGTCGGGTCGCGCGGACGTCGTCTGGACCGATGTGGATACCGCGTACCGGTCCGCATGCGACATCAGCGCCGGCAGCGTGTCCGGCCGGGGTACGCAGTCCGCGTTCAGCAGCCAGACGAAGGCCGCGTCGCGGTCGTGCGCGACCCGGATACCGGCGTTCATCCCGCCGGCGTAGCCGAGGTTGGCGTCGAGCCGCACCAGCGTCACCGCATCACCGAGCGTACGCAGCTTGTCGATGGAGTCGTCGGTGGAGCCGTTGTCGACGACGACCACCTCCGGCACGGCGCTGCCGGCGGCGACCGCCCGGACGCAGCGGATCGTGTCGTCCGCGCAGTTCCAGTTGAGCACCACCGCGACGACGCGGGTTCCGTCGCTATTCACGCCCGCTGTCCCTGTCCCCCGCCACCCGATGACCGGCCCCGGACCGGACGGCGAGGCCCAGCGCCGTGCTGTGCGCGGCGAACAGGGCCACCGACAGCGCGGCGACGCCCCACGCCCCGTACGGCGCGGCGACGAGAGGATAGCCGACCACTGCGGCCAGCGCGGTGCCGAGCGCGATCACGGCGGTGGTGCGCTCGCCGCCGAGGTTGACCAGGCGCGCGCTGAGGACCTTACCGACCGACACCGCGACGCTGCGCGGCACCAGCAGCGCACCGAGCAGCACCGCCGCCGCGTACCCGCTGGTCAGCACCCCGATACCGGCCAGCCCGACGAGCACCAGCACTCCCATGCCGACCGCCAGGTAGACAGCCCGACGCAGCACCCCGCGCAGCCGATCGGCCGAGCCTTCCTCGTGGTCGCGCAGCGTACGCTGGGCTGCGACGACTGCGCCGGCCTGGGAGAACTCGATCGCCGCTACCGCCAGGGAGTAGATCGCCAGTGCGTCCGCGCCCTGGTAGCGGGCCAGCGCGAGTTGGTCGAAGCGGTACGTGAAGATCTGTGCCACCGCGCCGGTGTGGGTCAGGCCCAGCCGGGCGAGGCGTTCGGGCTCCGCCGAGGCGCGCCGCGCCATCGCGCCCAACGGTGCCCCGTGCGCCGCCCACATCGCGACGGCCATCACCGCCTGGCAGCCCAGCCAGGCCAGCAGCCAGACCGTCGCGTCGTCGACCGAGGCGAGGATGAGCACGAGGTAGAGCACGGGCGCGGTGGCGGCGAACAGCGCGCGCTGGCGGTAGACGGCGACGAACCGCCCGAGGGTCAGGCCCGCCGCCGCGGGCATGGTGCCGGCCGCGACGCACGCCGCCCCGGTCGCCGCGAGTGCCGGTGACGCCGCCTCCGCGTACCAGGCGAAGACCCAGCCCAGCGTGGCCGACAGCGGCACCGTGGCAGCGTAGACGGCGAGGCTGCGCCGCCCGGACCGCTCCCGTAGCCAGTCGCTGCCCTGAGCGAGCATGAACGTCTCCAGTGACAGCCCGCCGACTGCGACGCCGACGGTCGCGCTCGTCGTCGTAGCGACCAGCAGGCCGCGCTCTGCCGGCGGCAGCGCGACGCTGAGCAGGATGGCGAACCCGGACATGGCCAGCGCGGCCACGTACATCACCGTCGCGCTGCCGACCGCGCGCCGGATCGCGTACGCCGCCGGCCTGAACCGGCCCGGCCCGGACCGGCCCGGGCTCAGCCCTCGGCTCGTCAAGCCCGCAACCCGGCGACGGTGCCCCGGATGACGGCGGTCGCCGCGTCGGGGCGGCGGGCGAGCAGCGCCTTCGCGGCGTAGCCGAGCCGGGCCGCGGCGGCGAACGGCACCCGGTGCCGATAGTGCTTGCGGAAGAAGATCATGCAGCTGCGGCTGGCGTGAAAGTACGTCGTGGTCGACTTGGCCGCCATGTCCGCCGTCGCCCCGGTCGCCACCCCGCCGGTGTGCTCGACGGCCAGGTCCGGGACCGCTGTGGTCGGGATGCCCAACCGGGCCGCACGTAGCGCTATGTCAGCCTCCTCGTAGAACAGAAAGAAGTCCTCGGAGAACCCGCCCAGATCCTGCCACGCGCGGCGGGTGACGAGCAGCGAGTGGCCGGCCGCGTAGACCAGTTTGCTCGACCCTGGCACCCCGCCGGCGGGCGGTCGTCCGCTCTGGCCGGTCCACAGGTCGACCATGCCGAGGTCCGGCCCGCCGCCCGGTGCGACGCTGGCCGTCGCGCCGATCGCGCGGTCGCCGGCGTGCAGCACATCGAGGGCCGAGGCGAGCACGCCGCCCGCGATCCGAGTGTCCGGGTTGAGCACCCATATGACGTCAGCGCCCTCGGCCAGGAGCCAGGTGGCGGCGAGGTTGTTGCCGGCGGCGTACCCGACGTTGCCGTGCCCGGCGATCACCCGGACCGTCACGCCGGCACGCTCGGCGGACCCGGCGATCTCTGACAGTTCGGCGGCCTGGTCGCTGTTGTCGACGATGGCGATCGCGATGCGCGGACCGGTGGCCTGCGGACCGGTGGCTCGTCCGGTCACGATGGAACGGATGAGGCAGCCGGTGTCACCCGCACTACGGTAGTTGACGATCGAGATGCCGAGCAGACCGCTCACCGTGCCCCCACCGCACCATAGCCCGCCACACGCCCAGGACACGAGTACGAAACAGGCTCCCGATCAACCTGTCAAGTAGCCTCGGAACCATTTCCTTCCTGGACCAGGTCGACCAATCCAACTGGATCATGCCGGCTTTGCCAAGCCCGACTCCCTAGATTGGAGCAATCGCATTCGTCGGGCACGACTGGCGTCTGCGCGGTGATGAGCGCGGCAGCCACAGCGTTCGGGGGCCTACCCGAGCATCCGCGATGCCCTGGAGGTCGCGGCCGGTGAGGCCGGCTCCGTGACGATCGACGCGAGCGACGGCATCGGACAGCCCGGAGATGATCGACCTACGCGGCCTGGTTCGCGTGCCGGCGCCCGCCCCGACGGGGGGTGACCCAGACATGGCCACGCGACGCGACCAACTCCACTCGTACCAGTTCCTCACTCAACGGGTCATATCTGCCTACGTGATGCGCGAGACCGACCCGCAGCAGTCCCCGCTGCGCCGCGGTGTCGGCGCAATCTTCGGCGGCCTGATGATCGCCATCCTGGTAGCCGCCGGGTTCGGCATCTACGGCATCGTGACCAAGGCCGGCAGCGACAGGTGGCAGGCCGACGGCGCGGTCGTGATCGAGAAGGAGACCGGCGCCAGCTTCATCTACCGTCAAGGCAAACTGCACCCGACGCTCAACTACGCGTCGGCGGTGCTGGCCTCCGGCCGCCCCGACGCGCCCGTGTTCCGGGTGCCTGGCAACTCGCTGGCCAGCACGCCCCGCGGCGTCACGATCGGTATTCCGGGCGCGCCCTACTCTCTGGCACCGGCCAGTAAGCACATTGGCCTACCTTGGACGATCTGCTCGGCGCCCAGCGGGGATGACACCGGCCGAACCGTCGAGACCGTCTCTCTGGTCGTGTCCCGGGCACCGGTCGGCGGGCGGTCGCTGGCGGAGGAGGGCGTGCTGGTCCGCGACTCCCGGCAGGACGCGACGCACCTCGTCTGGCACGGCCGCCGGTTCCTGATCCGCGACGCCCGCAACGTCGTACCCGCCCTCTTCGGAGAGGTCAACGCCGCACCGGTCGGCCCGGCGTGGCTCGACGCGCTACCCGCCGGCAACGCCATCGAACGGGTCGCGTTCAGCGGCCGCAACCAGCCGTCCAGCGAAGTGGACGGCTGGGCGATCGGCGAGGTGCTGGTCGCGCAGACCGGTTCGGGGCCGCAGTACTACCTCGTCCTCGACGACGGGCTCGCGCCGATCACCGAGCTGCAACGGAGAATCCTGCGCGCCGAGTTCACCGTGGCCGGTCGAGATACCTGTGTCCCAGGCTACGGCGGCACCGACCAGCAGCCAGGTGCGGCCAGCGGCCGGAGACAGCGCGCCGCCCGCGTCGCCGCCCGCGACGCCGCCCGCGCTGATCCGACCGGCAACCGGCGACACGCTGTGCGCGGTCACCAGCGACGCACGCACCGTACCGACGATCACCTCTGTCGGCGGTACGGTGGCCGGCCTCGACGAGGCCGTACCGACCGACTCGGTCACCCGCGACGGTGTGATCCTCGCCGACTATGTGCTGGTGCCGCCGGGCCGGGTCGCCGTCGTGCGGGTTTTCGGCGCGCCGACCGCCGATACCGGCCCGTACTACGTCGTCACTGACCTCGGCATCAAGTTCCCGGTGCCCAACGCGACCGTCCTCGGGCAGCTCGGCTACTCGGCGACCCAGGCGACCGATGTGCCGACCACGCTGGTCTCGCGGATACCCACCGGACCGACGCTCGACCCGTCGCGGCCACCCGCCCCGCCTCGGCGGCCCCCGCCGACTGACACCGGGGGCGCTCAGTCGAGCAGCTTGCCGGGTGGGCCGGGTTCTTCTAGCTCGTCCCGCCGCGCGGCGGCCCGGGAGCCACCGCAGAGCGCCGGGACCTCCGCCGCCCCCGCAGCAGCGCGACCGACAGTGTCAGCACGGTCAGCACATAGTGAAACGCCCGGCGACGCGTTGGCTGGCACCGAGGAGCCCTTTCTGCGGCGTACCCGCCCGCGGTAACCGGCGGGTTCCGAAAGACCCCGGCCTCGGTCAGGCTGTTGCGGCACGGTTAGCAAGCCATCTCGGAGCCGGTACACGACGAAGTCGCCCGGGGGGTCACGCCGCACCGGCCTCCGTCGCTACGCAGTACGCCGCGAAGTAGGCTCGCCTAACCTAAGAAGGAGCAGCGAAGCGGAGGAACATGCGATGGCGACGACCCGGCGGCAGGCACCGAATCAGTACGTACTCACGGTCGAGTCCACCGAGTGGCTGACGCCGCACCTGGTGCGGGTGGTTCTCGCCGGGCCGTCGCTGGCCGAATTCAGCTACGTCGGCCACACCGACGCGTACGTGAAGCTGCTGTTCGTCGACCCCACGCTCGGGCTGGAGCCGCCCTACGACCTCGCCGCGCTGCGAACCACCCTGCCGGCCCGGCAACGGCCGGTGACCCGTACCTACACGGTCCGCTGGTTCGACCAGGCCACCCGGCGGCTGGCGATCGACTTCGTGACCCACGGCGACGCCGGGGTGGCGGCGGTGTGGGCGGCCAAGGCCACGCCCGGCGACCGGCTGGTGATGTCGGGTCCCGGCGGTGCGTACGCGCCCGACCCGGAAGTCGGCTGGCACGTGTTCGCCGGGGACCTGTCCGCGTTGCCAGCGATCGCCGCGTCCCTGCAGGCACTGCCGGAGCACGCGCGCGGCGTCGCGCACCTCGAGATCACCGATCCGGCCGACATCATCGACCTCGAACACCCCGCCCAGGTGACGGTGAACTGGCTGGTCAACGCCGACGACGGTGACACCGTGTTCCTCGCCCGCGCGATGGAGGACTGGCCCTGGCCGCCTGCCAAGGACTCTCCCGGCGCCGTGCAGGTCTTCGCGCACGGCGAGCGAGAGTCGATCAAGGCCGTCCGCAAGGTGCTCCAGGCACGAGGCGTCCCCCGCGAGGCGATCTCGATATCCGGCTACTGGGCCCGCGGCCGCACCGAGGACGTGTTCCAGGCTGAAAAGCGCGAGCCGGTCGGCCGGATCGACTGACCGTCGTACCCGGACAGGGCCGTCGTACCCGGACAGGGTCAGCCCGGCCCGCCGTCGGGCTCCCGGGCCTCGCGTCTACGGCGTTCGGCGGCGCGGCGCTTGCCTTCGTGCATCGCGACCACCCGCGCGATCGGGATGCCGTGCCCCTGCTCGACCAGGCCGGGATCGAGGCGCTGCGGCAGCGGCATCAGCGTCGCCCACGGATCGCCGTCGCCGAGCAGGGACGGCACCGTACCGATGGTGTAGTCGGTCGGCACCGCCGCCTCCAGCGCCTCCCAGGTCAGTGGGAAAGAGACCGGCAGACCCGGCCGCAGCCGTGGGCTGTACGGGGCGACCACGGTCGCGCCGCCGGCCCGGGTCGAGTCGAGGAAGACCTTGCCGTCCCGCTGCTCGAGGATGAAAGCCGTCGTCGCCAGCGCCGGGTCCAGGCGTTCGGCTCGGGTCGCGATCGCCCGGGTCGCCGCGGCGACGTCGGCATGGTCGGCGTCACCCGCCAGCGGCACGAACACGTGCGCACCCTTGGCGCCGCTGGTCTTCACCGCCCCGGCCATGCCGCACGAGGTCAGCACCTCGCGGACCAGCAGGGCCGCCTGCGCCGCCAACCGGAACGCGCCGCCCGGCGGCGGGTCGAGGTCGAGGATCAGGTGCGTCGGGTACGCCCGTTCGCCGGCTGTCGTCAAAGTCGGATGGAACTCGACCGACCGCTGATTGGCGAACCAGAGCAGAGTCCGCCGGTCGTTACACAGACCGTAGGTCAGCATCCGCCGGGAACGGTCCGCCCACACCTCGGCGGTGGCAATCCAGTCCGGTGCGTACCCGGGCAGGTTTTTCTGCATGAACGGTGGCTGGCCGGGTCGGACCCGGACCACCGACAGCGGCCGGTCGCGCAGCGCGGGGACGATCCGGTCGTGCACCGCGTCGAGATAGTCGACGAGGTCGCGCTTTGTCGCACCGGCGCCGTCGAACAGCGGCTGATCGAGGTTGGTCAACGGCACCCCGGCCCGCTCCTCACCCGCCTTCGCACCTCGTGGCATCCGCCCATCGTTCCACGCCGATCACCAGTCGGGAATATTGTGCGGGTACCGGCCGGCCCGGCCGGTGCGGTTGGCCGCCGCGCCAACCTCGCCCGCTGGGGCCGCTTCGCCCACCGGCTCCGACTCGCGTCCGCTGCGGGCGTCAACGCATCAGCTGCAGTACCAGGACGACCACGCCGAGGGCGAAGAAGAGCGGGAAGTCGGGCGGCAGGATGCCGCCGAGGTTACGGTAGAAGCGCAGGATCAGCATCATGCCGAAGAAGGCCACTGTGTAGCCGGCGGCGATGGCGCCGATCCCCGGCCGCCAGATGCCGATCACCAGGCCGGCGGCGGCCAGAGTGTCGAGGACCGCGATCAGCAGGGTCAACGCCCGGCTGGGGCGGAACCCGAAGTGGTTCTGCAACGGCTGGATACCTGCCTCCATACCGATGTACATGGCGAGGCCGTGCAGGACGAACTCCATGATGAGCACGGCTGTGCAGATGATGACGATGATCCGCACGGACAGTCTCCAGTTGTTCGGGCGTGGCGTACCGCGGTGTTCCGAGGGGTGTCGCGGTGCCTTGGCGTGGTGTGTCGGGTCAGGTCGGCAGTCCGGCCAACTCGGCCAGGCGGGTCAGGGCCTGGTCGAACAGGGCTGCCCGGTCGTCGATGATGTTGTTGAAATGGCCGAACAGCTCCAGGTTGAGCATCCCGAACAGCCCGCTCCACGCGGCCAGCGCGGCGATGACGGACTCGTCGGGCACGGCTGGGAGCACGGCCGACCGCACTCGCTCGAGGTCACCGCCGAGCGACTCGGGCGTGGCCTGAGCGGTCGGCGGGGTACGCAGCACTCCGGCTCGGTGCGCGTCGCTGATGATCCGGCCGAGCACGACCTTGTCCCGCATCGCCGCCTGCAGAGTGGTCTCCGGGGCGTGGTAGCCGCGTACCGGTGATCCGTAGAGAAGTGCGTACTCGTGCGGGTGCTCGATCGCCCAGCTACGCAGCGCCTGCCCGACCGACCGCCACCGGCCCGCGAAGTCGTCGGCCGCCGCCTCCTCGTCGGCCTGCTCGACGGCGGTGCCGACGGAGTTGTAGCCGTCGGTGACCAGCGCGGTCAGCAGGTCGTCACGGCTCGGGAAGTAGCGGTAGACCGCTGAGGAGACCATGCCGAGATCCCGGGCGATCGCCCGCAGGGAGAGGTTTTCGGCACCCCGGTCGGCGAGCTGCGCCTTGGCGATCTCGACGATCTCGTCGGTCAGTTCCTTGCGGACGCGTTCCCGCAGCGCGCGTGCGGAAGCCAAGGCCTCTCCTCCTTCGAGCGGTCCCGTCGGCACCGGCACCGGCACCGGCACCGGCACCACCGCACCGATCGTGCAGGTCAGTACCGCCGAAGCTTACCCGACCGGGTACCACGAATTAGAGCATCGGTCGTACTCATGAGCAATAGTCTTTACGGAGAGCACCGCTCTTGTCAGCCTCATATCGAACCTCACCACCCTCGCAGGTCGGCATCAACCGCCGTTCCTGCCAGCTCTGCGGCACAGCCATCCCCGAATCCATCTCAGGTCGAGAGGAAGCCGTAGCCGGAGACCGCCGCCCGCACCTCGGCCAGCGCATCCCGCGCCACCTCGGCCATCTCGGTCACCGCCCGGTCCGGCGCCGAGTCCACCATCCGGGCGGCGAGATCGGCCTTGAGGGTCACCGCGGACAGCCGTTGGCCGAGGATGTCATGCAGGTCGCGGGCGATCCGGAGCCGTTCTCTGGCCACCGCCAACTGGGTCAGTTTCGGCCCGCGCCTGCAACAACTGCATCGAGGTGTCGATCTGGTTGTAGATCGCCACCTGCACGCCGCTGGTGATGGCGATCAGCAGATCAGGATCACGACCGAGTCGGCGCTGACCCGCAGCAGGCCCACCGCGATGGCCACGAAGACCACGGTGTGGCCGACCACCAGCGCCGGCCACCACCGCAACGGGCAGTTGATCAGCAGCATCACCAGGCTGAAGAAGGCCAGCCCGGACAGCCAGTCGTAGCGCAGCTGGGGCACCATCGCCAGGCCACAGATCAGGGTCAGGGCGACCGTCACCGGCGCACGGTTGGCGTGCAGTTGCGGAGTGTTGCGTGGCGGCCCGGGTCGGTCGTTGCGGCCGCCCGACGATGGTCAGCCGGACGGTGATCCGACCACCGACGTCGGTCGGACCGACGCTGGTCAGACGCGGACCCGGCGGTGCCACTCCACGTCGTACGCCAGCAGCCAGGAAGACGCCCCACCCCAGAAGTACCGGCGGTAGAGCGGCGCGAGAGCGACGTCGAGCCAGCCGCGGCCGGGCAGGCTACGGAACCGGCCGTACCGCGTGCCGGCGCGCAGCGCCCGCTCCGTCCGGGACCTGCGCATCGACTCGTACGTGGCCAGCGCCATCGGCACGTCGTCGACGTCACGCAGACAGCGGCCGAGCACCACGGCGTCCTCCAGGGCGAGCCCGGCGCCGAGCCCGTACCCGACGGGGTGGGCGGCGTCGCCGAGCACCACCATCCGGCCCCGTCGCCAGTGCGCCAACCGCTGCGGCAGATAGAGCGGCACGGGGCGGCCCAGCGTGGTGCACTGAGCGATCAGCGTGGCGCACGGGGTGTCGCCCTGGCCGTACTGCGCGGACAGCCGGCTCCGCCAGCCCTGCTCGCTGATGCCAGCCAACTCCGCCGGGTCGAGGTCGCCGGTCGGCACGAGCGCGTTCCACCAGACGGTGCCGTCCGGCTTGGCGGTGTACTGGAAGCAGCCCTGCCGGCTGACCACCAGATGCAACGTCCCGGCCACGATGCCCGGCAGCCGGGTCACCCCGTCGATTGCGCAGTGTCCGCCGTACTCGGGCGGTGGCGCCGCGTTGCTGATCACCCGGCGCACCCGCGAATGCGTCCCGTCGGCACCGACGAGAACGTCGCACTCCACCCGGGCCCCGTCGATGAACTGCGCGGTCACCCCACCGGTGCTGCTGGTGGCCCCGGCCAGTCAGCGGCCGGTGTGGACCTCCGCGCCGGCCCGGATCGCTTCGTCGCGCAGTACGGACACCAGGTCGCCACGCATGATCGACACGTTCATCGGCCGGTTGGCCAGGCGTCCGGCCCGGGACAGTCGACCCAGCAGCCGGCCTTCGCCGCTCCACAGACACAGCCGGTTCACCACGATCCCGCGTGCCTGTATCTGCTCCAGACAGCCGACCGAGTGCAGCGGCCCCGAGCGCGTTGGCGGTCAGGTTGAGAAAGCCCCCGGTCGTCCCGGCGGGATCGAGGTACGCCTCGTAGACGGAGGTTCCGACGCCGGAACGGGCAAATGCGACCGCAGTCAGCGAGCCGGCAAGACCGGCACCGACGATCGTGGCACGAAGTGTCATGAATTCACGCACCCAGAAGTCTGCCGCCAGGTACTGCAGCGCCCCTTGAGATGTGGCCGGCGACCGAGCCGGCCGCCACCATCGTCGCATCCGGCCCGGGGTACGCGTCCGACCCGATCTGGCGGTCCAGGGGTGTTCCTTGAAGTCGATCGGCCCGTCCGGCGCAGGGGGACGACGACCCGAGGATTGGCCAGGGTGGCGGTTGGGCAGGATCCTCGTACCGCACCGATCGGAGGTCGCCACGATGTCGACAGCGGGTACCACAGGGATCCAACCGGGCCAGGACGGGCCGGTGACTGAACGCCGGAGCCCGGGCGATCCGGACCGGCCGCCGGTGGGGCCGGACGAGGGGCCGGACCACCCGGCCCGGCTGTCTGCCTCGTCGCTGTGGGCAGCCGCTCGGCGTACGATCCGCGAGTTCACCGCCGACGCAGTGCCCGACCTGGCCGCCGGGCTCACCTACTACGGCGTACTGTCGATCTTTCCTGGCTTGTTGGTGCTGGTGGCGGTGCTCGGGCTGCTCGGCGGCGGCGCCACCGACGACGTCCAGGGCGTGATCGGCGGTCTCGCGCCCGGCGAGATCGGCGGCTTCCTCGACCAGTCGATTGCCCAGGTCCGGGAGAATTCCGACACGGCTGGCCTGGTGGCCGTCGTCGGTCTGCTCGCCGCGTTCTGGTCGGCGTCCAGCTACATCGGGGCCTTCATGCGGGCCGCCAACGCCATCTACGACGTGCCGGAGGGTCGCCCGATCTGGAAGACGTTGCCGATCCGGCTGGGCGTCACCGCCGTCATCGGGCTGATGCTGATTGCCAGCGCCCTGATCGTCGTCTTCACCGGGGAACTGGCCGCCCGGACCGGGGAACTGCTGGGTGTCGGACGGGAGGCGGTCGCCGCCTGGGACGTCGCCAAGTGGCCGGTGCTGGTGGTCCTGGTCAGTCTGATGTTCTCGATCCTGTACTGGGCCACGCCGAACGCCCGGCAGGGCGGGTTCCGGTGGGTGAGTCCGGGCAGCGTCCTGGCGGTGCTGCTCTGGCTGCTGGTCTCCGCCGGATTCGCGTTCTACGTCGCCAACTTCGGGTCGTACAACGAGACCTACGGCGCCATCGCCAGCGTGATCGTCTTCCTCGTCTGGTTGTGGCTGACCAACATCGCGATCCTGCTCGGCGGCGAGTTGGACGCCGAACTGGAGCGTGGCCGGGCGATCGCGGCCGGCCATCCGGACGACCGCGAGCCGTATCTCGAACTGCGGGACACCCGCAAACTGCCCGCCAACCGTCGACCGACAACCGCCGAGACTGACGGCTGACGGCTGACGGCTGACGGAAAATCAGGCCGCCGGCAGGTCCTCCCGAGAGGCCGCAGAGCGGACGTACGTCTCGACGTCGGGTTTGGTGACTCCCAGATCGGCCAGCGGGCCGGCCCCGGCGGCGTACTCCAGCAGGGCGAGCAGGATGTGGGCCGTCCCGACCATCCGGTCGTCGAACCGTAGCGCCTCGCGGAAAGTCAGCTCCAGCACCTTGCGCACCTGGGCGTCGAAAGGGACGAGCTCCGGCACGTGCTCGACCGCCGGCGGCAGGGCCGTCGCCGCCACCTGACGAATCCGGTCCAGGTCGCCCACCCGATCCGCCAGAACCCGGGCGGCGAGGCTGTCCAGGTCGGCCAGCAGGGCCAGGACGAGGTGCCCGGTGGTGATCTCGTCGTTGCCGGCCCGGCGGGCCTCGTGCTGGGCGGCGACCACCGCGTTGCGGGCCTGCGGAGTGAACCGGCTGAACCCCTGCTGCGGGTCGAGGTCGTTGGGTTCCTCCGGGGTCTTCGGTACGAACCGCTTCTGCGCGGCCTGTTTGCTGACCCCGATGCTGCGCCCGATCTCGGTCCACGACGCGCCGGACCGGCGGGCCTGATCGACGAAGTGACCGATCAGGTGATCGGCGAGTTCGCCGAGGTGGTCGCCGACGACGACGGCGTTGCTGAGCTGGGCGAGTCGGTCGTCACTGGCTTGTTTGATCCCGGCGATCAGGTCGTCGAGGCGGACCGGATTGCCGAGCGGCAGATATTCGGACATGCGTCAACCTTAAGTTGACGCGTGTCCGACGTCAACCCAAGGTTGACGTTTTCTCAGAGCCGTACCTGATTTGCCAGGTGCTCGTCGAGCATGGTGGTCAACCGGCCGGCCACCCCGCGCGCCTCGATGTGCAGCCGGGCGACGTTCAGCCCGTCGGCGCCGAGCACCGCGAGTAGCGCACTGTCGTTGATCGCGTACACCGAGAAGTAGCCCTTGTGACTGCGGACGGTGGACTCCCGGAACGGGCCCTGCCGCAGAGCGAGGCCGGTCTGCCGACCGAGCCCGAAGGTCGCCGCCGCGAGCGCCGCCAGGTCGTGCGGCTCTGTCCCGTCGGTCAGATCGTGCAGCAGCAACAGCCCGTCGACACCGGCGATCACCGAGCCGATCACGCCGGTGACGCCGTGTTTCAGTGAGGCAAGTTCAGCGGACGCCGGATCCGGAGGTGACGGAACGCTGCCGTTGGTCCCAGACATGACTGATCTCCGTTCGACGGTACGGGGCGGGGTCGTCATTCCACCCGGGCAGCGCACTCGCCGGGAAGGGCCGCCGAGCGCACCCGGCCGCCCGCCCCGGCGAGCAGACGAAAACTCCTACCGGCCCGGTCAGAGCTCGATCGAGGCTTCGAGCTGGCGCAGCTGGTGCCGGGCGAGGGCCAGGTTCGACCGGGACCGGCTCAGCGCCAGGTAGAAGAACAGGCCCTGACCGGACCGGGAGGAGACCGGACGGATCAGGTGGTACTGGGTGTCCAGCGTGATGAGAATGTCCTCGATGCCGTCAGCGATCTTCAGCATCTCCAGGGTACGCATCTTGGCTCGGACCACGTCCGTGTTGCCTGCCGCAGCCACCGCGAGATCCATCTCGGCCGAGCCACCGGCGGTGCCGAGTGTCATTCCGCTGGAATAGTCGACCAGCGCGGCACCGATGGCACCCTCGATGCTCATCGCGTCCTTGAGTGCCGTGTCGAGTGAAGCCATGCCCTGCCTCCGGGGTGATTTCAGGTGGGTCAACGCCCACCGGAGAGTTGCACGACGATGAGCCATGGTGCACGTCGCCGGGCGATAACTGGCTGAGCAGACTACCAATCCCGCGTCCGACGTCCACCGAAGCCACCGGCATGACCGATACCGCACAGGAGGCTGCCGCTGTCAACCCGACTGCGTCCGGACCAGGTGCGGTGCCCGTCGGATGGGTACGGTGCAGACATGGCGAAGACGGCAGACGGCAGCTACGTCAACCCCGGCGGTGAGTTCACCCGCGATCAGCGGTACATCGCGACCCGGATCACCGGCGACGGGCGCGATGGATATCCGGTAGAATCGCATCGATATCGGCTGGTGGTCAGCAGGGCATGTCCGTGGGCAAACCGGGCGATCATCGTCCGCCGGCTGCTCGGTCTGGAACAGGCCCTGTCGATGGGCGTGGCCGGGCCGACCCACGACAAGCGCAGCTGGACCTTTGACCTCGACCCGGACGGACGGGATCCAGTGCTCGGTGTCGAACGGCTGCAGGACGCCTACTTCGCCCGATTTCCCGGCTACGAGCGCGGCATCACCGTGCCGGCGTTGGTCGACGTGCCGACCGGGCAGGTGGTGACCAACGACTACGCCCAGATGACCCTCGACCTGTCCACCGAGTGGACCGCGTACCACCGCAGCGGCGCGCCGCAGCTCTACCCGGAGCCGCTACGCGCCGAGATCGACGAGGTCAACTCGGTGGTCTTCGCCGACGTGAACAACGGGGTCTACCGCTGCGGGTTCGCCGGTAGCCAGCACGCCTACGAAGCGGCGTACCGACGATTGTTCGACCGGCTCGACTGGCTCTCCACGCGACTGGAGAACCAGCGCTACCTGGTCGGCGACACCATCACCGAAGCCGACGTACGGCTGTTCACCACGCTGGTGCGCTTCGACCCCGTCTACCACGGACACTTCAAGTGCAACCGGCAGAAGCTGACCGAGATGCCGGTGCTCTGGGCGTACGCCCGGGATCTGTTCCAGACGCCGGGATTCGGGGACACCATCGACTTCGATCACATCAAACGGCATTACTACGAGGTCCACCGGGACATCAATCCGACCGGGGTGGTACCGGCCGGCCCGGACCTGGCCAACTGGCTGACCCCGCACGGACGCGAGCGGCTCGGCGGGCGCCCGTTCGGCACCGGCAGCCCGCCGGGGCCGCCACCGGCCGCCGAGCGCGTGCCGACCGGTCACACCCCGCTGAACTGAATCCGAACCCCGCTGAACTGAGACCGAACTTGCCAAAGACCGAACTGGCCGGAAACCGACGCAAAGGAGCGGCATTGATCATCATCGCCGGTGCACTGTACGTAGAGCCCGCCGGCCGGCCGGCATACCTGGCTGAATGCCAACCGGTGGTGCAGGCGGCCCGCGCCGCGAAGGGCTGCCGCGACTTCAGCCTCAGCGCCGACCTGGTCGAGCCGGACCGGATCAACGTCTACGAACGGTGGGAGTCCGAGGCGGAACTGCTCCGCTTCCGGGGCTCGGGGCCGTCGTCGGGGCAGACGGCGGCGATCCGCGACGCTCGGGTCGAGCGTTTCGAGGTGTCGTCCGTAGGCCCGCCGTGATGCTCTCCGTCGGTCGGCCGCGACCCAGCCGCAGCCGACCGACGGACCAGGTCACGACCGACCCGAGACGCCGGCCGTCGCCGGCTCCTCCACCCGCAGGCCGTGGGCACGCACCTCGTCGGCCACCCGGGCCAACGCGGAATCGATGGCGCAGAGGGCAACCGAGACCTCGCCGAGCTGAGCGCGCAGCGACTCCTCGGACCAGGCGGAGACGCTGACGCCCCGCAGAGCACTGACCGCGGCGTCGAGCCGCGCAATCACCTCGTTCGTACTCATGTTCGAAAGACTAGCGTACCGCCGGAAGCCCGCGCAGCTGAATCGCCGGATCCGCCACCGCCGCGAGCAGGAACGCCTCGGCCAGGCAGACCCGGGCGAACTCGCCCAGGTGCAGGCTCTCGTTCGGCCCGTGCGCGCCGGTGTACGGGTCCTCCACCCCGGTCACCAGGATCGCCGCGTCCGGAAACATCTCCTGGAACGTGGCGATGAACGGAATCGAACCGCCGACACCGACGTCCACCGGCGCCACGCCGTCCCACGCCGCCGCGAACGCCGCCCGGGCGGCGTCGAAGTACGGACCGGCCGCGTCGATCACGCAGGCGTCGCCGTCACTTTCCAGGCTCACCTCGACCCGCGCCCCCCACGGGGCCTGTGCCCGCAGGTGCGCGGTCAGCGCCGCGTACGCCGCCGACGGGTCGTCACCCGGGGCCAACCGCAGGCTCAGCTTGGCCCGCGCCGCCGGCACCAGGGCGTTCGGAGCGCCGTCGGTGGCCGGGGCGTCGATGCCGAGCACGGCCAGCGCCGGCTTGGTCCACAGCCGGTCGGTCAACGCTCCGGTGCCGGTGAACCGCACCCCGTCGACCATGCCGGCCTCGGCCCGCAACCGCTGCTCGGGCAGGTCGACGGCGGCGCCGGTCCGGCCGACCAGGCCCGGTACCGCCACATCCCCGGCCTCGTCGTGCAGGGTGGCCAGCAGCCGGCAGAGCGCGGTCAGCGCGTCCGGCACCGGACCGCCGAACATGCCACTGTGCACCGCCTGTTCGAGGGTACGGACCTCGACGAAACAGTTGACCAGACCACGCAGCGACGTGGTCAACGCCGGTACACCGATCTCCCAGTTCGCCGAGTCGGCGATCACGATCACGTCGGCGGCGAGCTCGTCGCGGTGGGCGTCGAGCAGTCGGGACAGCGACTCGCTGCCGTACTCCTCCTCCCCCTCGACGAAGAGCACCACACCGACCGGCAACGCGTCACCGAACGCCCGCAGCGCGGCGACGTGCGCCATGACTCCGGCCTTGTCGTCGGCGGCACCCCGCCCGTACAGCCGGCCGTCCCGCTCCACCGGCTCGAACGGGTCACTCGACCACAGCGCCGGATCACCAACCGGCTGCACGTCGTGGTGGGCATACAGCAGCACCGTCGGGGCACCGGGCGGCGCCGGCCGGCGGCCGAGCACCGCCGGCTGCCCGCCGGCCCGGACCACCTGCACGTCCAGCCCGCAGCCCCGGGCCAGCTCGGCGACCGCCGCAGCGGACCGCTCCACCTGGCTGTGGTCGAACCCGTCGAAGGCGATACCGGGGATGCGGATCAGCCGCTCCAGGTCGGCGCGAACTCCGGGCATCTCCCGGGCGATGGCGGACCGCAGGTCGGCGGCGGTGGGGATGGCAGTCGTCATCCGACGATGGTAGGGGCCGTCCGTTGCTCATCCGGCGACACGCCGGGACCTCGCCTCGCGGCGCCGCAAGCGGACGGGCACACTGGCGCGATGGACGGCACCGACAACCCCGAACCGTGCGACTGCCCCGGCTGCAGTGAGGAGACCGGCGACGTCATCGGCACCCTGCTGAGCGGCGCCGCCGCCCTGGTCGACGACGACGATCCGATCGCCGCCGAACTCACCGGGGCGATGTTCGTCGCGATGGTCGGCGACGAACCCGACCCCGACGGCGTTCGCCCACTCCGCGACGGGCTCATCCCGCAGCTCGCCGACCGAGGCGGTCCCGAGGCGGTGGCGCTGCTGACCGCGATCGCCGCAGTGTCCCCACCGCCCGCCGCCGAGGTGGCCAGAGTTGCGGCGACGACCCTCGCCGGGACCGGCGTACCGATGCCGAAGTGGGCCGACGAGGTCGCCGCCGAGGTGACGGTGGACGACTGCTGGCGGATCGACAGCCCCGACGGGACCGACTCGGTCTTCACCGTCGCCTTCCGGCGGGCCGGCCGTACCCACGCCATGATGGTGATCGTCGACCACGCTGACTGCTCGGCCGCCCAGGACATCCTGCTGCTGGACGGTGACCAGCTGCCGGCGGCCCTGGACGAACTGACCCGGGATCCGGGCACCACCCGGACCCGACTCGACCCGGCCGACCTGCGGTGGCACGTCGAGCAGGCGTTGGACGCCCGCAGCGTGCACGACGAGGCCGACGACGAACTCGACGACGAACCGGAACCCGACGACGACGAGGGGCCGCCGTACCCGGTGCTGGCCACCCTGCTGGACGCCCGACTGGCCACCATGCCGGAGTCGGACCGGCCGCCGGCCCCGCACCACGACGCCGGTCCCGACGACCTGGCGGACCTGCTCCCCGGCCTGCTGCACGGCGGTGCCTTCCCCGCGCAGCGCCGTCCCGGGCCGGTCCGGCCGGCACCGGCGCGCAAACTGCCGGCCAAACGGAAGAAGTCACAGGGACCGGCGCCGGTCTACCAGGTCGACGTGGTGCTGGCCGACAGCGAGCCACCCGTCCGGCGACAGCTGGAAGTCGTGGGTGACACTCCGTTGGAGGACCTGCACCACGTGATCCAGTCGGCGTTCGACTGGGACGACAGCCATCTGCACCTGTTCGAGACGCCGTACGGCGATTTCGCACCGCCGGGTGACCGGACCGGGCACCAGTCGGAGCGCAAGGTCACCCTGGAGCAGGTCGCCCCGGCCGTCGGCGACACGATCACCTACCGGTACGACTTCGGCGACGACTGGACCCACAAGGTCACCGTCGTGGCGGTCACCGACCGCGACCCGACGGCGGTCTACCCCCGGTGTACGGGTGGCGAGCGGGCCGCCCCGCCGGAGGACTGCGGCGGTGTCTGGGGCTACGCCCACCTGCTCGACGTGCTGGCCGACCCGTCCCATCCGGAGTACGCGGACCGACGCGACTGGCTCGGTCTCGACGACGGGCAGGCACCGCTGGACCCGGCGCGGTTCGATCCCGACGTGATCGAGCGGCGGCTGGCCGCGCTGCGCTGACCGGCTGCAGGTCACTCCGCCGGCCACCAGGGCCGGCCACCAGGTCGACCGCGCCGGACGCGCGTCGGACTCCGGGTCAGCTCCGCCGGCCACCGGGCCGGCCGGTGGAGCTGGCCGCGCCCATCCAGGACCGGGCGCGGCCAGCGGCACCGCTGGCCCACTCGCCGACGTCGGCCGCGCCGGAACCCAGCCGACGCAGCAGGCCGACCAACGGATCCTGGCTGCGGCCGAACTCCTCGCGGTACGCCTGCGCGGCGGCCTTGATCTCCTCGGTCACCGAAGCGGCCGGGTCGTCGGCACGGCGTGGGTAGTCACCGGCCAGCACCTGCGCGTACCCACCGGAGTCGATCCACTGCCGCAGTGCCGCGGCCCGCGCCACCGGCACCGGGTGGGTGCTCCAGGCGGTCATCCGGAACTTGTGCAGGCTGTCCCGCAGGTCACCGCCGCCGTCGTACTCGGCAGCCTGCTCCAGGAACGCGGCGGTGTCGATCTGGCTGAGGTCGCCGCCGCCGGCCAGCTTCATCAGCAGCCGCTGCGCCGCCGCCGGGTCCTGACCGGCGAGCAGCCCGGCACGGTCGCCGGACAGCTCCGCCTTGCGCCACCACTCCAGCATCGCGGCGATGATCGCCCGCAGCGCGATCGCGCCGACCGGCAGCCAGCTCAGGTTCGCCGCCCAGCGGGTCAGGATGGCGAGAATTGTCTGGTAGACGGCGTGACCACTGCGGACGTGCCCCAGCTCGTGGCCGAGCAGCGTCCGCAGCTCGGCGTCGTCGAGCTGCTGTACGCAGGCGGTGTTGACCACGATGAACGGTTTGTCCAGGCCGATGGCCTGGGCGCCGAGCACCGGGGACTGGGTCACGAACAGCTCCGGCAGCTCCGGCACGTCCAGCGCGGTCCCCGCCTCGGCGAGCAACCGGTGCACCCGGGGGTACTGGCGGTGGTCGACCCGGATCGCCGACGCCAGGTAGCTGAGCCGGAACGCCCGCTCGTTCCACATCCCGAAGAACGTCCGTACCACGTCGTCGAAGCCACGCAGCTCACGGAGCGCGGTCAGCGCGCCCCGGTCGGCCGGGTGCTCCCAGGCACGGGAGCTGATCCCGGTCAGCGTGATCCGCCGCCGGTCCGGGGTGGCGGCGTCCGGCGTGCCGCCGCTCGCCGCGGCCGTTGGCGTGGTGCCGTCGTCGTCTGCGGTCATGGCGGACGCTCCCCCGGGATCGGCTGACTGGCCTACCGGGCCGATGGTGCCCCACCGGCGCCACCGGCGTCTACGTCCGGCCAGTCCCGGATCCACCCGTACGCCAGCTGGCCGGACGGGAGCTCAGCAGCGCCGTCAACGACCATGTCGACCGAACCGAGCGTACCGTCGGCGGTGAAGAACCGCTCCTCGGCCCGCCGCCAGCGGTCGAGCGTCGGCTGTGTCGCGGCCCCGTCGCGGGTGAGCGACCGGGCCAGGCGCACCGGTTCGGGTGCGGTGACGTAGACCGACAGCGTCGCGGCCGGCCGGACCGCCGCGCGGGCCGCGCTCACCCCTTCGATCACGAGTACGGCGGGCGGTTCGATCACGGTCCAACCGGCGCCGAACCGCCCGGCGGCCCAGTCGTATCGTCGGTAGCGGGCCGGCCGCCCGGTCCGCAGCGGGTCGAGCACGCAGGCGCTGAGCCGGGGCCAGAAGGTGAACTGGTCACGCCAGCCGTCCAGCAGGTCGTCGGTGTGCACGACCGCCACGGCCGGTCCGGCGGCGGTGCTGGACGGCTCCGTGGCCGGCTCCGTCGCCGGCTCTGTCGCCGGCTCTGTCGCCCTGATCGTCGCGCAGGCGGTGGCCAGGCAGTCGGCGAAGGTGGACTTGCCGGCGGCGCTCGGGCCGTCGACGACGACGAGCCGGACCTGGCCGAGGCGGGCCGGGGCGGCGTACACCCGCCGGGCGAGACTTTCGAAGGTCGAGACCCCCCGCGTCACCGGGGAGCTCCAGGTGGGATGAACGGTAGTCCGGCCGGCGGCCCGGACTCGATCAGCCGCCACAGCGCGGCGGTGTCCAGGTGCTCCTCGACCAGGTCGCCGAGCAGATCCAGTCCGCGTTGGCGCAGCGCAGCGAAGCTGGTGTCCGGTGCGACGGTGAAGCCGTGCCGGCCGGCCCGGCGGGCCACGTCGGTGAGGTAGCGGCGACGAAACTCGTCGGACTCGAAGGCACCGTGCCAGTGTGTGCCGTACACCGAGCCGAGCCGCGTGCCCTCGGTGCCGCCCGACGTGCCAGGGCCGGCTCCGGTGCCGGTGCCCACCTCGGTGCTGGTGCCGGTGAACAGCGGCGAGGTCGACCCGTCGGACCGGGAGACGTACCCATGGTGAATTTCGTAGCCGCGCACCGGCACGTCACTGTAGGCCCGCCCCGCGCTGCGGGTGACGGTCTTACGCTCGGCGAAGGTGATCTCGACGGGCAGCAGGCCGAGCCCCGGTACGCTGCCCCGGCGGCTCTCCACCTCGTCGTGGATCACCCGGCCGAGCATCTGGAAACCGCCGCAGATGCCGAGCAGCGGGCGGCCGGCGCTGGCGTGCGCGGTCACCGCCGCAGCCAGCCCGGTCCCCCGCAACCAGGCCAGGTCGTCCACGGTCGACCTGGTGCCGGGCAGGACGACGAGGTCGGCGGCGGCGACCTCGGTCGGGTCGACGGTGAGCCGGACCTGCACGCCGGGCTCGGTGGCGAGCGCTTCGAGATCGGTGGCGTTGGAGATCCGGGGCAGTCGCACCGCCGCGACCCGCAGGATGTCGCGGCCGCGCGGCGCCGCGGGCCGTCCGATCGTCCCGCCGTACGCCAGTGAGTCCTCGCCGTCCAGCCAGAGATCGGGCTGCCAGGGCAGCACCCCGTAGGTGGGTCGGCCGGTCACCTGGTGCAGCATGTCGACCCCGGGTCGCAGCAGCTCCTGATCACCACGGAACTTGTTGATCACGAACCCGGCGATGTGTGCCTGGTCCTCTGCACTGAGCAGGGCGACGGTGCCGAACATGGCGGCGAAGACGCCGCCCCGGTCGATGTCACCGACGACGATCGCCGGCAGCCCGGCGTGCCGGGCCAGCCCGAGGTTGACGAAGTCGCCCGCCCGCAGGTTGATCTCGGTTGGGCTGCCGGCCCCTTCACAGATCACCACGTCATACTCGCCACGCAGCTCGGCGAGGGTGGCGTGCACGGTGTCGGCGAGGCGGGAGCGCATCGCGCGGTAGTTGGTCGCGGTGACGGTGTCGACCGCCTCCCCCAGCAGCACGACCTGGCTGGACCGGTCACTGCCCGGTTTGAGCAGGACCGGGTTGAACCGCACCTGCGGCTCCAGCCCGCAGGCGGCTGCCTGCACCGCCTGGGCCCGACCGATCTCACCGCCCCGGCCGTCGGACCCGACAACCACCGCCGAGTTGTTGGACATGTTCTGTGCCTTGAACGGCGCGACCCGCACTCCGCGCCGGTTGAGCCATCGACAGATCCCGGCGGTAAGCAGGCTCTTGCCCGCGTCGGAGGTGGTCCCGGCGACCAGTAGGCCACCACCACCGGCGGGGCCAGCATTCCCCGGCACCCCGGACTCCCTTCCACTCCTGGTACTGCCGCTACCGGCGGCGAATTGTCCGTAGGGCGGCCCTGACCATCTGTACGGTCAGCTGTGCGGCGGCCAACTGCACGGCCGGCGCCGCGAACCCGGACGCGACGGCAGCGGTGTCGCCGACCCGCCGGGACAGGGTGGCTGCCCGGCGGATCTGCCGAGGCGAGGGACGCGGACCGTCACCGAGATACGGACGCACCTCGGAACGCCCGAAGTAGATGTTGCGTCCACCGAGCCGGATCCCGAGCGCCCCGGCGAACGCCGCCTCGCACTGACCGGCGTTGGGGCTCGGATGGTCGGCGCGGTCGCGCCGCCACACCCGCCAGGCCCGTGCCCGGTCGCCCTTGACCGTCGGCGACCACCACACGGCGGCCAGCCCGGTGAGCCGCGACGGCACGAAGTTGAGCAGGTCGTCGAGTCGCGCCGCAGCCGTGCCGAACCGTTCGTAGCGCGACGACCGGTGCCCGATCATCGCGTCCAACGTGTTCGCCGCCCGGTAGCCGACCAGGCCGGGCAGACCGGCGACGGCACCCCAGAACAGCGGCGCGACCACGGCGTCCGAGGTGTTCTCGGCGACCGACTCGACGGTCGCCCGGGCCAGCTCCGGCGCGTCGAGCGCGGCCGGATCCCGGCCGCAGAGATGGTTGAGCCGGCGTCGGGCCGCTGGTACGTCTGCTCGGCGCAGCGCCCGCGCCATAACGTCCGCCTCGGTCCGCAGCGTACGGCCGCCGAGCACCGCCCAGGTGGTGCCGGCGACGATTGCCACCCGGGCGATCGGATGCCGCCGGGTCAGCACCGACGCAGCCACGGCGGCGATCACCGGCCCCCCGACGGCCACGGCTGCGTAGGCGACGCCGGCCCGACGGGTCGGCCGGTACAGCCGGCGCTCGGCGGCACCGGCCAACCGGCCGTACCCGGCGACCGGATGCCAGCGGCGGGGGTCGCCGAAAAGGGTGTCCAGGGCATAGCCGGCGACCAGGCCGCCGGCCGTGGCGGCGGCGGCCGACGTGTTGACCCTGCCAGCGCTGGTAGCCACTCCGGCAGCCTACGTGGGGCCGGTGACAGGTGACGGGTCGGCCGACGGTCACCTGTCACCGGGCGGCTGACCGTCGAAGCGGTGGTACGGGCGGGTCGGCCCGCACCACCGCGCTCGTCGGCATGAACCGGGCCAGGGTCAGACCGGCACCGCCGTCCGGCTGCGCGACCGCCGGGCCCGGCCGGACGAAGCCGGCCGATCCTCGGCCGGCAGCGGATCGCCGGTCGGATCGTCGGGAACCCCGTCGCCGCCGAGCGACTGCGACGACGATGTGTCCACCAGCATGTCCAATAGCTCGTCACGGTGACCGGCGTCGTCGCCGGTCGTCGTGGTGCCGGCTCCGGCGTCCTCGGTCGAAACGGCGGCTGCGCCGGCCTGGGCCGAGGCGGCTGCCTCGGCGGCGAGCACGTCCACCGCCAGCGTGATCGGCCGACCACCCGGACGGTTCGGTTCCCCTTCGACCGGCGACGGCACCGACGATTCCAGGAACATCGGGTCGTCATCACCGTCGAACAGCTCGTTGCGGGTCGCCGGCACCTCGGCGGCCGGCACCTCGGCGGTGGCCTCGCCCTGCACCCGCCGCTCCGGGTCGTCCCCGTCAACTTCGCTGGTCGCCAACGTCGGCCGGTTGCGGGTGAACCGGCCCCGTCCCCGGGCCAGGTCGTGCCCGACCGCCACCGCCTCCATCTCGTACTGCAGGCGGTTGTTGCCGTCGCCGTCGACCCAGTCGCGGGTGTAGAGCCGGCCGACCACGACGACCGGGTCGCCGAGCATGACCGAGGAGCAGACCCCTTCGGCCAGTTTGCGCCAGCAGTTCACCCGGACCCGGAGGCTGTTGCCGTCGACCCAGCGGTTGCTCTCCCGGTCGAGCCGGCGCGCCGTCGAGGCCACTTTGAAATTGGCGACCAGCGTGTTGGTCTGGGTGGTACGCCGCCACTCCGGCGTGGTCAGCACGTTACCGACAACCGTTACGTACGTATCGAACATCGCATCTCCGCAGGGGCTCGTCGGGTTGATCTGATCGAGTCGACTCGACGCACAGCCTCGATTGACGGCACCCCTGCCGCCAGCCACCGGCCGGTGGTTCTGTGGACAGAACCACGGCTGTGGACAACCGCACCGATACCGAGTTGATCTGCTAAGACGCGACACGGAACCGGCGGGTGGGCCGCTGCTCAGCGGCCCACCCGCCGGATGGAAGTCGGATGGTGTCCGGTGGTGACCGGTAGGATCAGCTACCGACCTCGGACCGGCTCTTGGCGATGAACCTGGGAAGACTGTCCTTGACGTAGTATCCCCAGGCATCACTGCAGCCGCCGTAGCACTCGAACTGCGGCACGAGCCCCTCGTGGGTGAACGTGACCTCCGTTTTGCCGTCCTTCTCTGCGATGTCGAAGACGACCCGCGTGTCCTTCCACTCTGTCCTGTCCGCCACGAAGGTGATGTCGGCCTCGGTGACGAGCCAGACGACCTTCTTTCCGGGCACGAACTCGGTGACCTTCTGCTTCGAGTAGTGCAGCGCGCCGTGTCGGTAGGTGAACTCGGCGCCGAGACTGTCCGCCGTTCCCTCGATCTCCCCGTCCCACCACCCGCGTACGTCGTTGATGGCGTGGAAGACGTCCTCGGGGTTCTGGTGCACGCTGAAGGACGTCGTGTAGCTCTCGCTCATGTCTTCCTCCTGGTTGGGATGTTGCGGTGGACGCAGGTGCCCCGGATACGAACACGACACCGCGGCGGGCGGTCTATCGGTCCTCGCCGCCCGGCGAGATTCACGCCTCTCCTCGCCAGCGTACGGCGCACCGGACGATCCCCGGGGATCCTGCTCTACATCGGGCAAAATCGGAGAACTGTGGGACCGGTCGTCGGTCCGGAGATGCTCGCGGTGCCCTTGCCGCCGCACCGGATCGGTACCGTGGAGTTCCGGAGCAGTTGCGGATGCCGGCAGCACGGCACCTCGACCCACGAGTTGGAGTGAACCCATGCCACTGATGCCCAGGGACGAGGCCATCGATTTCAATCGAAGAGTTATCGAGGAGTTCCGCGCGAACGCAGGCCGAGTCGGCGGAATCCTGGCCGACTCCCTCGTCATCCTGGTGCACCACGTCGGCATCCGGACCGGGATCGGCCGGGTCACGCCGCTGATCTGCTTTCCGTTCGATGACCAGCGCCGCTACGCCGTCGTCGGATCCAACGGCGACTCTCCGGTCCGCCCGGCCTGGTGCGCGAACCTGGCCGCCATGGCGAGCACGACCGTCGAACTGGGCGAGGAGACCTTCTCGGTGACCGTCGAGCCACTCGACGATGGCACCCGCAGCCGATTGTGGTCGGAACTGTTCGGCGAGGCCACCGGCCCGGACGAGTTCGCGGCCAGGACCGGGCGGCAGTTGCCGATGTTCCTGCTGACCCGCACGACCTGACGGCACAACTCCGGTCAGCGGGGCGGCCACCTGGCCAGTTCAGCACATCTGCTTGCACCACGCAAGCCAACATGCCAGACTTTGGCTTGTGCTGGGACGCCTGTACGCCAACGAGGTCTGCTCTGCCGCGCGGACACTCGAGGTCGTCGGCGAGCGCTGGAGCCTGCTCATCATCCGCAACGCGATGTTCTTCGGGATGACCCGGTTCACGGACTTCCAGCGGGACCTGGGTGTGGCCACGAACATCCTGGCCAAACGGTTGAGCGAGTTCGTCGAGGCGGGCGTCTTCGAGACACGGCCGGGTGCCGGTGGCGCCCACGTCGAATACGTGCTCACCGAAAAGGGTCGCCAACTGCAACCGGTCATCCTCGCACTCACCGAGTGGGGTGACCGGTGGGCCAATCCGGAGGGGCGGCCGGTCGCCTTCGAACACGAAGGCTGTGGCGGCCACGTCAGTCTGCAGGTCGGATGCGCGGGTTGCGGCACCTCTCCGTCGTCCAGCGACGTGACGGCGCGCGTCGACTCCCGGTTCATCGCGCTGCGCGAGCAGCGCAGACAGCGACGCTGACCCGCCGCAACCTCGACCGTGCTGCTGGTGCGGCCAGATCTGCCGGTGCGGCACCGTGCCAAGGGTGCGGGTAAACGGTGTGGTCCGCTGGCCGCGCGCCCAAATGGACGCGTGGCCGGACCCGTGGGTCCGGCCACGCGTACGAGGCAACTTCTACAGGAACATCGTGTTGGGCTCCAGGCCGCACAGGACACGGCCGTAGGTTTCCAGGTTCGTGTTCGGGTGCATGATGCCGTGCAGGTTGATCGTCTGGACGTCCCGCTCGATCCGCTGGATCGGCACCTCGGAATACACCGACGAACCGCCACTGGCGTTGTTCAGGATGTCCACGGCCTCCTTCGCCCGGGCACAGACGGCACCGGCGTCCATCCGTGCCGCAGCGCGGTCCTCCAGGGTCCACGGCTCGCCGCTGAGGGCCTTCTCATCGAGCCGGCGGACTGCCCGGTGCAGGTGGAACTCGGCTTCGTCGATCTTGACTCGCGCCTCGGCGACCTGCAGGTGGGTCAGCGTCGCCTCGATCTGCTTCTCGTAGTTCGTGTAGGTGATCCGCCGGCTTGGCAGCCGCTCCATGAAAGCGTCCCAGGCGGCCCGCGCCATGCCGAGCGCCGGTGCGGCTGCCACGGCGACCGCAAACTGCAGGAACGGCACCCGCCACGCCTGATAGTCGGCGTTGATCTTCGACGCATGCTGGTTGTGCATCATGACCGGCACCATGTTCAGCACCCGGTTCTCGGGCACGAACAGGTCCTGGGCGATGGTCGTGACACTGCCGGTGCCGCGCAGGCCGACCGTGTGCCAGTCGTCGACGATCGTCAGGTCCGAGACCGGAACGACCGCCATACCCGGCACCATGTTGCCGTCACCGAGGTCGATCATGATGGAGTGGGTGTCCCACTGCGCCTGCGGGGCACCGGTGTTGAAGTGCCAACGACCGTTCAGGATGTAGCCACCCTCGGTCTTCACGGCGACCCCGTTCGGGCCGACCGAGCCGCAGAACCGGTCCTCCGGGTTCGCGAAGATCTCGTCCTGCGCCTCGTCGGGCAGCAGGCCGGCCAGCCAGGCACCGATCGTCATGGTGCTGATGGTCCAACCGGTGGAGCCGTCGCCGTGGCCCAGCTCTGCGACCACGTCCACCACCGTACGCGCGTCCGGCACGGTGCCGCCGTAGCGCGCCGGGAACCGCAACCGCAGCAGCCCGGCGTCCTTCAGCGCGTCGAGCACCTCCGCGTGCAGGGCGCGGTTCTCCTCCTGCCACGCGGCGTGCTTCTGGATCAGCGGGATCAGGTCCCTGGCCCGCTGTACGAGTTCGGGCTGTGGCGCGGACTCGATTACCGTCATCTTTACTCCTCCAGACGAAGGCAGAAATTGGTGCCTGGCGCAGCTACTGCGGCAGGATGTCGGGGGGACGTCCCGTCGTCACAAACTCTGGCATGAGGCCCCTACGGTCCACATCTCTCACGTTGCTCAGGAACGAACTGCATACTGAGCCGCCGGCCGAGTTCCAGTCCGACAGAACATTCGTGGGCTGAACACAGATGGGCAGTGGACGCCATTTCGACGACGTCCACTGCCCATTACTTACCTGCCTCGGGCGGCACCGCCCGTCATGGTCTGTCGCTCAGGCGGACTGAGCTGCGGCGATCTGCGCCGCCATCTGTGCGTACTGGCGCTCCAAGTTCTTCCCCCCGCCCGAACGCCAGCTGTCGGCCAGCGGCTCGGCCATGGCATCGGGGAAGATCTCCTCCTCGCCCTTTTCCAGCCCGTCGTAGACGTTCTTGGCCACGTGCTCGGGCGCCGCCTTGGCCATCACGTCGAAGCCCTTGGTCATGTCGGTGTCGACGAGCCCGGTCATGACGGCGTGCACGCCGACGCCCTTACCCGCCAGCAGACCACGAAGCGACTGCGACAGGTTGAACGCCGCTGCCTTGGCCGCCGAGTACGACGAGACCAATGGGAACGGCGCGAACGCGTTCACCGAAATGTTGTTGATGATCGCACCCTGGGACCGGATCAGCGCCGGGAGGAACGCCTGAATGGTGTCGTACACGCCGAAGAAGTTCACCGCGAACATCTTCTCGAGCACCGCGCGATCGCTCAGGTCGTCGAACGTGACCTCGCCGGCGTTGTTCACCAGCACGTCGAGTTCGCCGACGGTCTTCGCGGCCTGTGCGATCTGCCCCGCGTCGGTCACGTCCAGCGTCACTGCGGTGACCCGCCCGTCCGGGTGGTCGAACGGCTGACGCGTCCCGGCGTACACCCGCTTCGCGCCCCGGTTGAGCGCCTCCTCGAGCAGCGCCCGGCCGATGCCGCGGTTGGCGCCGGTCACCAGGACCGTCTTACCGGTGATCGTGTGCATTCCGTACTCCCTTTCGTATGGACATGCTTCTGACACCCGTCCGATCAGGACGGGAGCTCGACCGACTGCCGGTGGTTGAAGAAGTTCCGCGGGTCGTAGGCCTTCTTCACCGCCTGCAGCCGGCGGTAGTTCTCCTTGTAGTAGAGGTCGTACCAGGCGAAGGCCGACCCGTTCCAGGCCGGATCGCTCAGGTCGGCGTCCGGATAGTTGACGTAGCAACCGTCGGTCTGGTCGTTCGGTACGGGCACGCCGCCGGTGTCCGCGAAAGTGTCACGGTAGGTCTCCCGGGCCCACGCGATGTTCGCCGCGTCGTCCGCCGGATTGGCCCACTGCGCCTGCCAGAGCAGCTTGTAGGCGGCCTCCCGGTGGGGAATCGCCGTCGCGGCGTCGGGCACGGCCGCAGTCCTGCCGCCGTACGGGCTGATGACGATGTTCAGATTCGGATTGTTGATGTCCGACCGGGTCATCGCCCGGTAGATCGCGGAGGCCTGCGCAGTGGTGAAGGTGTCCTTCATGAACGCGGACTTGTACTCGCCGCGTAGCGTCGGGTCGTTGTTCAACGTGTTGGTGGTACCGGTGAGCTTGCAGAACTGCAGCCATGGCATGGTGCTCTGCGAAGCGAACACGGCCGGTGTCACACCGTTCTGCAGATGGGCCAGGTAGCTGTCCAGCATCTGTTGCGCGTTCGGCACGGCGGAGTCGACGAAGGCGTACATGTGTATTTCGCCGTTGGACCGGTGGAACGACTGGATCAGGCTCGTCACCTCGCGGGTGGGGCTGTCCGGGGAGATGTTCGCGACGTGCCAGCTGGCGTAGTTCTGGAGCAGGCGGATGTAGTCGGCTTCGGTCATGGTGCTCCAGCTCCATAGGGCGAAGCTGGACAGTACTTTGGACGGCGGTTTCGGCAGAAGCTGCGCCGGGGACCGGCCGTGCGCTCCAGGCGAGCGGAAGAAGTACCGGGTGACGACACCGAAGTTCCCACCGCCGCCACCGGTGTGGGCCCACCACAGGTGGCGGTGCGGGTCCCGCTTTTCCCGCGTGGCGATGATCGTGTTGACCCTGCCGGCGGCGTTGACCGTGACCACCTCGACGGCGTACAGGTGGTCGACGATCAGTCCGTTGCGGCGGACAAGCCAGCCCCAGCCGCCGCCGGCGACGTGGCCGCCCATTCCGACGGAGTAGCAGACACCGCCAGGCAGCGTGACGCCCCAGGTCTGGTAGAGCTTCTCATAGACGTCGAGCAGAATGGCGCCGGCCTCCACCGCAACAGCCTTCATTCTCGCGTCGTAGTAGATCCTATTCATGTTCGTCATGTCGATGATCGTTTCGACTTCACTGTTGTAGACGAAGTCTTCGAAACCGTGACCGCCGCCCCGGACGGTCAATTTGGTTCCGCGACGCACCGCGCGTCGGACGATCGGGGCAACCTGGTTCGGGGAATCCACCACGTACACCGAGTTGGGTGTCGCGGTCCACCGGTTGTTCAGCCCCATCACAAGGTCGGGGTATTGGGGGTCAGCCGGAGTGACGGGCGCTACCAGCGCACCCGACGCTCCACTCCCGTGCGCGAGTGCCGTGCCGGGCAGTGCGGCACCGGCCAGGGCGACGCCTCCGGCCCCTGCGGCACCGGCAAGTAACGTACGCCGTTCGAACTTCCGCTCTTCGTTGGTCATGGCAATCCTGTCCTCTCTGAATCGAGACAGTGAGAGCGGACGACACCAATTCCCCTGGCCACGTCCGCGCATCGGTCGCCAGGCTATGATCCGGCGACACCCGCCTGCTTCCTTGAAATTGCCCTCTCCCAGTGACCGCTTCTTTTTGCCACTACTCGCTGCGGTTGATTGAATTTCCGTCCGTCAGGATCGCGATTAGGCCGGCGACGACGGCGGCAGTAGCCAACAGGGCAATACGGAAGTGGCCGAGGAACATGAAGAATTGGCAGAGTCGAGCGCGCGTCCCGGTTCCGGGCAGCGACCCGAACCCACCGTCCGATGTGGGTGACCAGTAGTCAGGTGACCGCCCCTCGGCGGGGACCAGCATCGCACCGGCGCTGCTGCGTCACGCCTCGGGCTGCACTTGGAGAGGACTGGAGACGATCGCGGAGAGACAGCAATCGAGAAGTATACATTCTTCGCCAATCGTCATAGCTTGGACGCAACCCGCCATATGCGGTCGACAAGAGGGAGAGGTAGAGCCATGTCGCCACGGTTGGTCGATGCTCGGGTCAGGGGATCGCGGTTGACACTGAAACGGATGATCGTCGGAGGGATCACCGCCCTGGCGGTGATCGTCGGTAGTGTCGGGGCAGCGGTGGCTCACGGCTCGAACGGCGGCTCCGACGCCACCGCAGCGCGAGGTGGACACGCCCAGCGGGAGCCGGTCGTCGGTCGCGCGGTCTTCGACCGGACCTTCCGGCATGGTCTGGTCCGCACCGACGGCGGCAAGGTGCACTACGTCAAGGGCGGTTCCGGGCCGGCGCTCGTGCTGCTGCACGGCTGGCCCGAGACCTGGTGGGGTTGGCATCTGGTGATGCCCGAGCTGGCCAAGACGCACACGGTGATCGCGTTCGACCTGCCCGGCCTCGGCTACTCCGCGATCCCGCGGGACGGCTACGACCAGAAGACCACGGCCGCCCGTCTGCATCAGGCGGTGAACCGGCTCGGGTACCGCGAGGTGAAGGTCATGGGGCACGACATGGGCGTTCTGGTCGGCTACGCCTGGGCCCGGGACTACCCACAGGAGGTGACCCGCCTGGCGGTGCTCGACTCGCCGCTACTGGGCTTCGGCTTGGAGGACGCGTATCCGCTCAGCTTCCACTTCAAGCTCAACATGGCGCCGTCGCCGGTGCCGGAGAAGATCGTGGACAACAGCGACGTCTCCACCTACCTGAACTACGTCTTCGAGTTCGCGGCGGTCCCCGACGCGATTGACCGGGACAGCCACATCCGCGCCTACCTGCACCCGGCCCGGCGCAGCGCCGGCTACAACTACTACCGGGCCTGGCCGGAGAACGCGGAGGACACCAAGGCCCACGCCGAGTCCAAGCGGCTGACCCAGCCGGTGCTTGCGATGGGTGCCGAGTTCGTCTTCGGGCTCGGTGTGGCGGCCTCGTTCGAGCAGGTCGCCGATGATGTCCGAGGCGTCGTGGCCCCCGGGGCCGGTCACTGGATTCAGGAGGAAACTCCGGAGTTCCTGATCGACTGCGCCAACCTCTTCTTCGGACCTGAGGGCGTACCCGCGCCCACCGAGCCGCTCTCGAGCTGCGTCGCCTGACCGGCCTTTGCGGGCACGGTTCACCGCTACCGGTGGACCGTGCCCGCGCCGTGACCAACGGTCACCGCGCTGGAGGCGAACCAAAGACATCGATGGTCACGACTGGCGGAAAGTGTGTATTGCCAGCATGTGAACCTTGCTTGACGGCACGCCGACACGCCCCACACGTGACTTGCGTGACACAAGTAGACGCATTAGCCTAGGTCAGTGGGTGCGCGACACAAGCCGGCCATCCAGAAAGGATGCCGACGTTCCGACAGCTCCGCCCGATGCGGAGCATTGCCGACTTCCGCGACGCACGGTCGCGGGACGTCGCCAACCCCTTTTCCGCATACCACGAATGCGAGGAAATCATGACTGGGCCGAGTTACACCACCGAGTTCACCGTGGACCAGTCCCCGAAGGAGGCGTACGAAGCCATCACCAATCCGCAGGGATGGTGGTCGGCCGAGATCGAGGGCAGCGCCGAGAAGGCCGGCGACGAGTTCCGGTACCACTTCGAGGACCTGCACCGCTGCACGATCCGGGTGACCGAGTCGGTTCCCGGCGAGAAGGTCGCCTGGCACGTGGTGGACAACTACTTCTCGTTCGTCAAGGACAGCTCCGAGTGGGTCGACACCACGATGACCTTCGACATCTCGGAGGAGGGCGGCAAGACCAAGGTCCTCTTCACCCACCACGGGCTGGTGCCGGAGTTCGAGTGCTACAACGCCTGCCAGGAAGGGTGGGGCAACTACATCAACGGCAGCCTCAAGGAACTGATCGGCAAGGGCCAGGGCGCGCCCAACGCCACGGGCCAGGCACAGACCACGGCCGAGGCAGAGCTCGGATCGGCCAGCCGCTGATCCGCCGTAGAGCCCCGGTCAACCCGACCGGGGCTCTACACGCCGGCCGTCCAGGCAGTTGCCCGGGCTCATCCGGACCGTCACCTGTGCACGTCCGGGCCGGCACGCATAACGCTCACCCGGATCGCCACCCGCTTGTCGCGGCGCATCGCAGCCCGATAGTCGTCCCAGTCGGAATGCTCTCCGGCGATCCGTCGGTAGTAGTCGACCAGCACGTCGAGTGCTTCGGGCAGCCGTACCACCTCCGCACGCCCGTCGATCTGCACCCAGTCGCCAAAGAACCGGTCCGTGGTCACGCAGAACGTGACCCGCGGATCGCGCAGCAGGTTGTGGACCTTGACCGCACCTTCCCTGGTGCTGACCAGCACTCGGCCGGCGTCGTCGACCGCGACCAGCACCGGACTGGTCTGCGGCCGGCCATCCGGATGCCGGGTCACCATCACCGCCCGATGATTCGCCCGCAGGAACGCCGTCGCCTGTTCAACCTTCATCCCGTACCTCCTCGCGCCACGCACCGCCGCTCGGCCGCTGCCAGTGCCGCCTTTGATTGTGCGACGCGCAGCGCGGTGCTACCCGGAGGTAACCGTCCGGCGGTACGGTCAAGGTCGTGCAGCCTGACATCCTCGGACTCCCGTACGAGCAGCAGGTCATCGAGCTGGCCCCAGACGACGAGGGTCCGGTCGTCGCGACCCTGGTCCGGCGCCGGGCGGACCGCCCGGCCGGGCGGGCGGTGCTCTACCTGCACGGCTTCGTCGACTACTTCTTCCAGACCCATCTGGCAGACCACTTCGTCCGTGGCGGCTGGGACTTCTACGCCCTCGACCTGCGCAAGTACGGCCGGAGCCTGCTTCCGCACCAGACCCCGAACTTCTGCCGCGACCTCAGCGACTACTTCCCGGAACTGGACGCCGCCGCCCGGATCATCCGCGAGCAGGACGGCAACGAGACGTTGCTGATCAACGGCCACTCCACCGGTGGGCTGATCGCGGCGGTCTGGGCCGACGCGCGGGCCAGCCAGGGCATCGCGCCGGACGGGTTGTTCCTGAACAGCCCGTTCTTCGACCTCAACGCACCGTGGCTGCTCCGCCGGCCGGTGGCGGCGGCCGTCTGCCGTCTCACCGGCCGCTCGCCCTACCGCATCGTCCCGGTCGGGCTCTCCCGGGTGTACGGGCAAAGCGTGCACGCCTCCCAGAACGGAGAATGGGACTACGACCTGGAGTGGAAGCCGCTCACCGGGTTTCCGGTGCGGGCCGGTTGGCTGACCGCGATCCGCCGCGCCCAACGACAACTGCGTGCCGGACTGCAAATCACCGCGCCGGTCCTGCTGGCCTGTTCCTCCCGGTCCTACCGCAGCCACAGCTGGCACGATTCGGCTACCCTGGCCGACGCGGTACTCGACGTCGAGCACATGGCCCGGTGGGCCCCCCGGCTCGGCCGGCACGTCACCGTGGTCCGCATCGACGGCGGCCTGCACGACCTGACCCTGTCCCACCAGCCAGCCCGCGACGAGCTGTTCAGCGAGCTGGACCGCTGGCTGCGCGGCTACTTCACCACCGAGCCGCTAGGCCCGGACCCTGGTCAACCGGTGGCGGCGCAACGCCCGGTCGACCGAGGGTTGCCGGAGACCGACTGACTCGTCACGGCAACCCGCGACCACTACTATGTGCACGCCAGGACAAGATCAGCAAGCGCCCGTAGCTCAGCGGATAGAGCAGGGGACTTCTAATCCCAAGGTCGTAGGTTCGAACCCTACCGGGCGCACCATCATCGCCCCAGGTCAGAGGACCTGCGGTCGCTGGCCGTCCACAGCCATAGGACGCGTTGACGCGCAGCCAACCAAGGTGACCTAGGGTTGTCGAGTGCCAACGTTCTGGATCGGCTACATTGAGGTACCGCCGAGTATCGAGTCAAAGATCCGCTCCCGGCGTGGTGTCACCGGCGATCAGGTCCGAGCCGCGTGCCAGTGGCCAGCGGTCCCACTTCGCGTTGGATGGCACGACCATCCCAATCCTGGTAGTCGCACACGATGAGCGGGGGACGGCTGCTGCGGGTGATTCTGCAGCCGGTGGACGTCAAGGATGGCACTTGGTGTGGCGGATGAGGGGGATGCGGGTAAGCATGCAGCAGGATGAGCTGGCCGAGTTCGACGTGACCGAGGATGTGTTCGACGCCATGCTGGCCGATAGCGAGCCCGTCCGGGTGACGGGTCCGTTTGATCAGCTCCGGCAGGTTCGCTTCGAGTTGGTCAGCGGGAGACTCCGTACCTATCGCTGGCGACTGGTCGGTACGAACGGTGAGATCCTGGCCACCAGTGCTTCGAGCTACCGCAGTTCCGACGACGCACGCCGTGCACTGGAGGCTCTCACGGTCGCGGTGCAGCAGGCCCCGATCGTCGACCTCGACGAGGCTGACGACCCGGCTACCCGGCGCAAGGCCGGCTGAGCCATTGCGGTACAGGGTGACGCCGCCCAGCATCGACGTACCGCAGCGCCCACTCACCGTCGGTACCGTTCAGTCCGGGTCGCCGATGGCGGCGACCGGGCTGACCCGGGCGGCCCGGCGGGCCGGCGCCAACCCGGCCATCGCGGTGATCACCGCCAACGCCGCGACGATCGCCAGCAGCTGCCCGGCCGGCAGCACCGGCGGCATCCCCAGCCGCAGCGCCTCGAACGACAACCAGGCCAGCGGTACGCCGAGCGCCAGCCCCAGCACCGCGCCGACCACCCCGTACAGGCCTGATTCCACCAGGATCATCGCCCGCAGCCGGCGCCGGCTCAGACCGAGCGCCCGCAGCAGTCCGACTTCCTGGGTGCGTTCCAGCACCGACAGCGCGGTGGTGGTGCCGACCCCGACCACCGCGATCAGCACGGTCATCGCCAGCAGCCCCAATGCGATCAGGAACAGCGACGTCACCTCGGCGTCGGTCGCCTCGCGGTAGTCGGACAGCACGGCCACGTCGGCACCGACGGCGACCCCGAGCTGCCGTACGGCGGCCACTGTCGCGTCGCGGGTACCGACGCCGTCGGCGAAGTCGGCCAGCAGCCCGGTCCGCGTACCGCCGAGCCGGTCCAGGTCGCCTGGCACCAGTACCACATCGGACTGTAGTGGCGCATCGCCGCCGAGCACCGCCGCGACGGTCAGGTTCAACTGCCCGGCCTCAACCCGGTACGCGAACTGGTCGCCGGCCTGGGCGGCCAGGTCCCGGGCGACCGCCTCGCCGAGCACGACCCGGCCCGGCCCGAGGTCGGTCAGCGCGCCGTCGGTGCTGACCAGCATCGTCAGCCGGGGCAGTGCGGCTAGGTCGACGGCGATGGTGGCGTACGACCGGTCGCCGATGGTCGCCTGGGCCTGCTGGAACGGGGTGACGTGGCGGACGGCGTCGAGCGACCGGAGCTGCTCGACCACAGCCGGGGTGATCGGCTGGTCGTGGGCGAACAGTGCCAGGTCGGCCGGGGCGCGGGCGGCCAGTTCTTGGTCGGTGAAGGCGCGCAGGCTGGCAGTGCCGACGGTGGCACCGGTGCCGGTGGCGATGACCGGTGCAGCGGTCGGGTCGCCCCCGTACAGCCGCAGAGTGCTGCCCGGTCCGACGCCGAGCCGGTCGGCGGCGCACCGGTTGACAGCAATCTCCCCCGCCGCGGCCGGGTAACGCCCGGCGCGCGCGTCACGGCCGGTATCGCCGATCGTGACCATTGCCTTGCGGGCCTGCTCGGCGTCCAGGTCGATCAGGTAGCTGGCACCGTCCGCCTGCACGGTCCTCACCGCCAGGCTGTGTGCGACGACGTCGTGCAGTTCAACCGCCGTCTGCTCCTTGCTGGTCCGCAAGGTGTACGCAATCAGCCAGATCGCCACACAGCTGAGGGCCAGCACGCCGTACTCGCTGAGGTCGGCGAGGCCAACCGGGTGCCGGTCATCGGAGAGCAGTACCCGGCCAACCGATCGCCAGGTCCGCCAGCGAGGCACGGTACTGCCAGGCGACAGTGGCCACCGCCGTCGCGACGACCAGGTCGAGCAACGTCCAGCGGTACTGCGACGTCGGCCGGTACGGTGAGGTCGACGCGGGTGGCATGCCGCCCAGCCTAGGTCGCGATACCGATCAGCTGGTCGGGAAGTCCTCGCCGAGGACGGTACGCAGCCGCTGCAGCGCCCGCATGCTGCACATCTTCACCGCCGAGGTGGTGATGCCGAGGATCTCGGCGACGGTCTGCACGCTCTGATCCTCCCAGTACCGCAGCACCAGCACCGCCCGGTCGCGCACCGGAAACTCCGCCAGCGCCTGCAGCAACGCCATCTGCAGCTCGGTCGAGCCGCCAGAGCCGGTCGGCCGAGCCGCCGGCTCGGGCGGCTCGGCGAGCACCAGCTCCGTGCGGCTGCGCCGCTTCATCGCGTCGGAGACCGCGTTGATCAGCACCCGACGGCTGTACGCGTCCAGGTTCGCCGTGGGCCAGATCCGGTTCCACGAGGCGTACATCCGGGTGAAGGTGATCTGGGTGAGGTCCTGCGCGAGATGCCAGTCCCGGCACATCAGGTACGCGACGCGGCGCAGCCGGGGAGCCGCGTCAACGACGAACGCGGTGAACGCCTCGTCCCCGGCCACTCGCTGATTCCGACGGCTGGCGGCCCAGCGGGCCAGCGGACCGCCGCCGCGCTCAGACCTCGTCGGTGCCGGCTCCGCCGGTAGGTCCACGGCGACCGGCGCTACGACCCGAACCCCACTCACTCGCCCACCTGCTTGTCCGTGCCGTACAGGCAGAACCAGCCGGTGACTGTCTCGACGCCGGGCATCGCCTGTAGTCCGCCGCTGACCTGCTGGTACGCCGATGGGTTCGCCAAGGTAATCCGAAAAGACTCCGGCAACTGATCTGGGGTCACCTTCTCCATCAGGTCGGGATGATCGAGCAGAACAGCAGGATCGTCCTGGTACCGCCGTACGAACCGCTGGTATGCGTCCTGCCGGCTCTCATACGCCACCGACCCGACCTGCGGGTCGGCCCGCAGCGCCGCGTCGACAGCGCGCCGCTGCTCGGCGGTCACGTCGACGCTCAGGTAGACGGCGGCTTCGGTCGCCACGTCAGCGCTGGTGGGACGCACCAGTTCACAGCCAGGCGAGGCCGACGGCATGGCGGCCTGCGCCGGCACGGGCTCGGGCGCGTCCCTGACCGGGAGCAGCACGCCCACCGCGACAAGCGCCACGGCAGCGGCGGTCGTCGTGGCGGCGTACCCAATCTGTCTGCGTCGACGTAGTCGGCTCCCGCCGGCCATGGCCACTCGGGCCAGGTCGTCCAGTGGCGCCGGTGGTGCCGGTTCGCTGTCGAGCGCCCGGTCGAAGTACGTCCGCAACTGTTCCATGCAGAAGAAGACCGGTCGACGCGGCGGACCGGTCACGGCCGGGAGCCGGTGATCCGCAGATCGATCCGGTCCGGCTGGTCGTGCGTATTTGTGGGTGTCCGGTGGTACGGATATCGTGCTGAGTCCGGTCCGGCAGGGCGCGCCGCCTGGCCGACTACCAGGAAGGCCCGAACTTGTCCTCCGCCACGAACTCCGCCCCGGCCACCACCGCTGACGACGTGACGGACCAGGACGCCGTAGCCGAGCCGGCTGACCAGACGGCGGCGGACCAGGCACCGACCGACCCGCCAGCGGCGGAGGGCGGGCCGGACCAGGCGACGGCGCAGAATGGCACGGCACCGCCGGCCAACCGGTGGCGTCCGCGGGTACGGCGTACCGCCCGATGGTCGGCCGACGTGCTGGCGGTCGGCGGCGTGCTGGCCGCGATGACCCTGCCGTACCAGCTGGATCTGATTGTCCCGGTCGCGTTCGCCCGCATCCCGGTCGAGGCGCTGGTCGCCGCCGCGCTGCTGCTGGTGCTGCCGGGCCGGGTCCGCACCCCGGTGGCTGCCGCGCTCGGCGCGCTGCTCGGCGTACTGATCACGCTGAAGGTCGCCGACATCGGCTTCTTCTCGGTGCTGGACCGGCCGTTCGACCCGGTCCTGGACTGGGGTCTGCTGGCCGACGGGTTCCGGTTCGTCGACGCCTCCTACGGCCGGGCCGCAGCGGTGGGCGCGGCGGTCGGCACCGTCGTGCTCACGATCGCGGTGCTGACGCTGCTGGTCGCCGCGACGCTGCGGCTGGCCCGGCTGTTGGCCGCACACCGACGGATCGGCGGCGGTACGGTTGGTGCGCTGACCGCCGGCTGGCTGGTGTTCGCCCTGCTCGGTACGCAGGTGGTGGTCTACCAGGACGAGTGGCGCACGATCGGGCTGCCGATCGCCGACCGGGCGACCGCCCGGTTGGCGTACGACCACACCATGCAGATCGGCGCGAGCCTGCAGGACCGGCAGGAGTTCGCCGAGCTGGCAGCGGTCGACGCGTTCCGGGACGTGCCCGGCGACGAGCTGCTGACCGCGCTACGTGGCAAGGACGTTCTGCTGGCGTTCGTGGAGAGCTACGGCCGGGACGCGGTCACCCACCCCGACTTCAGCCCGCTGATCGGCGATCTGCTCGACGACGGTACGCAGCGGTTGGCGGCGCAGGGGTTCCAGTCGCGCAGTGCGTTCCTCACCTCGTCGACGGTCGGGGGCAGCAGCTGGCTGGCGCACGCCAGCACCCTGTCCGGGCTGTGGGTGGACAACCAGCAGCGCTACCGCAGCCTGGTGACCAGTGACCGGCTGACGTTGACCCGGGCGTTCGGCCACGCCGGCTGGCGGGTCGCCGGCTTCTTCCCCGGCAACAGCCGGGCCTGGCCGGAGGGGGCGTTCTTCGGCTACGACCAGGTCTACGACTCGCGCAACATGAGGTACGCGGGCGACAGGTTCAACTTCGCCTCCATCCCCGATCAGTATGTGCTGTCGGCATTCGACCGCTTCGAGCGGCGCGACAACGACCAGCCGGTGATGGCCGAGGTGGCGTTGCTGTCCAGCCACGCGCCGTGGACCCCGCTGCCGCAGCTGGTCAACTGGAACACGGTCCGCGACGGTTCGGTCTTCGACCGGGAGGCGATGGCCGCCGGCCAGGCCAACAAGTCCGCAGAGGACGGATTGCGCAGCGACTACCCGAAGGCGGTGGCGTACTCGTTGAGCACGATCATCTCCTACATCGAGTCGCAGGGCGACGACGATCTGGTGGTGGTCTTCCTCGGCGACCACCAGCCGGCGCCGGTGGTGACCGGTCCGGGGGCCAGCCACGACGTGCCGGTCACCATCGTCACCAGCGACCAGGCGGTCCTCGACCGGGTCGCCGGCTGGGACTGGCAGGAAGGGCTGCGCCCCGGTCCGCAGGCCCCGGTGTGGCAGATGGACTCGTTCCGGGACCGGTTCCTGACCGCCTTCGAGTAGGAGCTCCGCTCGTCACATGAGCCGGTCTCGTAAGGCCGGCCATTATGCACTGTCTCAGCCGTACGGCTGATGGCTGTACCCGCGACTCGGGGCCTAGCGTCGACTTTCGACCCTTGAGATCCATCGCCCGGCGGCCTGGACACCCCTGGCCGTTCGGGTTGTGGATCGTCACGGACTCCCGAGGAGACATTTTGAGGAAGCCCTCGTCGAGGCGCCGCTCGCCGCCGAACGGCCGTCCGCAGCCACTGCCCGCGACCAGCCGGTCCGGCAACCGCCGTCTGATCGCCCTGCTCGTCGCCGTCGTCGCGGCGGCGCTGCTGCCGGCGGTCGGCCCGACCACGGCCGCCAGTGCCGCGCCGCAGGAAGGTACGCCGATTGCCGGCACCCCGTGGGCCGTGCTCGACGACGTACCGACGGCCAGCCGGTCCGGTCGCGCGCCGGACATCCAGGCGCACCGGTTCGCGGCGTACACCCTGGACCGGGAGGCGATCGCCGCCCAGCTGGACCGGGCGCCGGACGAGTCGGACCGGGCCGCCGCGACGGCGCCGCTGGTGCTGACCGTGCCCGACCCGGACGGCGTGGTGCAGCGGTTCGCGGTGGTCGACTCTCCGGTGATGCAGGACGGACTCGCCGCCCGGCACCCGGACATCCGGACGTACGCCGGCACCGGCGTCGACGACCCGACGGCGACGATCCGGGCCGACCTGACCCCGCTCGGCTTCCACGCCTCGGTCCGCTCGTCGACCGGGTCCTGGTACGTCGACCCGTACCACCGCGACCAGAGCGTCTACGCCAGCTACCACGCCGGTGACCTGCTGAACCGGCACGGCCCGCTGACCGAGCGGGGCGACGTCGACACCACCGCCGCGCAGATCGACCCGGAGGTCGAGCAGGCCCAGGCCGACCACCCCGCCGGGTCGCTGGTCAAGCTGCGCACCTACCGGCTGGCTTTCCTCACCGACCCGTCGTACGCCGACTATTTCGGTGCGGCGAACGTGACAGCTGCCAAGGTGACGCTGGTGAACCGGGTTACTCAGATCTACGAAGACGAGACCGCGATCCGGCTCGTGCTGATCAACGACACCGACAAGACCAACCTGAACACCGCCGAGCTGGCCACCGGCCCGGACGGGCCGTGCGGCTCCGCGCCGTGCTTCTCCGCGGCACAGCTGACCGGGTGTTCCGGCGCGACGCTCAACCGCAACCGGATCGTGCTGGGCCAACTGGTCGGGGCGAGCAGCTACGACGTCGGGCACATCGGCTTCGGTCTGCCCGGCGGCGGGGTCGCCGGGCTGGGGGTGGCCGGCGGCGACGGCAAGGCGCGCGGCTGCACCGGCCTGCCGAACCCGATCGGCGACTTCTACGCCGTCGACTACGTGGCGCACGAGATCGGCCACCAGTTCGCCGGCAACCACACCTTCAACGGCACCCAGTGGAACTGCTCCGGCGGCAACCGCAGCGCCACCAACTCGTACGAACCGGGCAGCGGTTCGTCGATCATGGCGTACGCGGGCATCTGCCAGCAGGACAACCTGCAGCCGCACACCGACCCGTACTGGTCGCAGCGCAGCTACCACGAAATCACCACGTTCGTGAACTCCGCCCGGCCGGCGATCAACGAGGTGCAGACGGTGTCGCTGCGCGGTTTCGACACCGACGGTGACGCGTTCACGATCGTGCACGACGGGCAGTCGTCGACGCCGATCGTCCGCGGGGTCAACTACACCACCGCCGGCATCAAGGCGGCGATCGAGGCGACCACCGGGTGGCCGGCCGGCGCGACGGTCAGCGTCGCGGCGTTCGGCGGCGTCGGTGCGCTCACCGACGCCGGTTTCCAGGTGACGTTCGACGGTGGCGTGATGGCCCGGACCAACGTACTGCCGCTCGGGTTGGCCGACCTCCACGGTGCCGCCGGTTTCGTCGGCGAGACCGCCAAGGGCGGTCCGGTCGACAACGGCGGCTGGCAGGTTACCGAGACCACCAACCACGCCCCGGTGGTGACCGTGCCGGACCAGTTCACCATCCCGGTGCGAACCCCGTTCGCGTTGACCGGCAGCGCCACCGACGCCGACGGTGACGCCCTCACCTATCTGTGGGAGCAGAACGACCGCGGTGGCATCGCCGGGGTCAGCACCGCCGGCACCGCGTTGACTGACAACGTCAAGACCAACGGCCCGCTGTTCCGGGTGTTCGGCACGGCGGCGCTGGTCGGCCCGGACGACACCGAGCAGTACTACTCCCCCGGTCTGAACGCGGTCGACGACGACCCGACCCGGGTCTTCCCGGACATGGCGCAGATCCTGGCCGGCAACACCAACGCGGTGACCGGTGCCTGCCCGGCCGCCCCGGCACCACCGGCCAGCGGCAGCGCGTCGAACCTGCCGCAGGCGCTGGTCGACTGCTACTCGGAGTTCCTGCCGACCGCCGACTGGGTGGGCTACGCCAACGACCGGACCATGCACTTCAAGCTGACCGCACGCGACGGCCGGGTCGGCGGCGGCGGGGTCGGCAACGCCGAGACCGCGGTCATGCTGGCCCCGGACGCCGGTCCGTTCCTGGTCACCTCGCAGCCGGTTCCGTCGTTCTACCTCGGCGGCTCCGTTCAGGAGGTCAGCTGGGACGTGGCCGGCACCGACGCAGCGCCGGTGAACGCCGCACAGGTGCGGATCTCACTTTCGACGGATGGGGCGAAGACCTTCCCGTACGTGCTGGCCGAGGCGGTGCCGAACGACGGCAGCGCCACGGTGACCTTGCCGAACATCGACACCACCACCGGTCGGATCAAGATCGAAGCGGTCGGCAACGTCTTCTTCGACCTCAACGACGCCGACATCCGCATCGACCAGGTCCGCGCGGCCGAGGTGGCGTACACCGGGGACACACTGGTGCACCCGGAGGGTGGCGCGGAGCAGGCGCAGGTGTTGCTGCGGGCGGCGGTGAGCGCCGAGGCCGGCGACGTCCGAGGTGCCCAGCTCGCCTTCACCAGCGGTGACACCACCCTGTGTGCCACCGAGGTGAAGTTGTGGGGCAGCGACCGCACCGGCGGGATGGCCAGCTGTACGGCGACCCTGCCGGTCGGCAACCACCCGGTGACCACCACGGTCGACGGCCGCTACACCGGGTCCGTCACCGCGACGGTGACCGTCTCCCCGCCGACCAGGCTGCGGTTCCTCGGCGACGGCTATCTGCGCAGCGAGTCGACCGCTGGCGCCTACCCGCTGGACCCGGATCACCGGATCGAGTTCGACCTCGATGGCCGGATCACCTACGGCGAGAGGCTGGTCGGCAAGGTGCTGGTCGGCTACCGCTCCGGCGACCAGCGGTACAAGTTCCAGGGCAACGTTCTGGAGTCGTACGGCTCGTACGCTCTCGGCGGTGGCCCCGCCACGGCGCAGCTGCGCTACCAGGTGACGCTGTTCGACCTGTCCACCCCGCAGCAGCCGGTGGCGGTGGCGACCGGACTGACCATGCGGGTGAGCGCGACCCTGGTCAGCGGGCCGGGCCAGCTGGACAAGATCGGGATCACCGTCTGGGACGGTGACACGCTGATGTTCTCGTCGAGCTGGACCGGCACCGCCACCGAGGAGATCAACCTGACCGCGTCCGGTGGTGACCTCGTCCTGTACTAAGGGGCTGGGAACTGCCGACCACTGCTGACAGACGCCCACCCGGCGAGCCGCGTGGGCGTCTGTCAGCGCCGGCGGACGGCGTGCAGCACCGCGTCGTGAACGGTTACCGGGTTGCCGTCCGGGTCGGTGCCCGGCCGGGGCACCGTCTCGGCCCGGATGCTGGCCCACTGCCGCGGGTCCAGCACCGCCGCCACCTGCTCGGCGGTGAACAGCAGGTCCCGCATCCGGGGCCGGCGCAGCCCCGGCACGTCCAGGTCGGACGGGTGGTGGCCGACGATCAGCAGGGTGCCGCCGGGGCGTACCGCCGCCGCGAGCCGGCGGTGCAGCATCGCCCGGTCCGGGTCCGGCAGGTGCATGAACTGGGCGGTGACCAGATCGAACCGGTCGGGCCCGGGGTCCCAGGTACGGATGTCGGCCGGCTGCCAGGTGAGCCGTTTCGCCACGTCGTCGTCGGACGCCGCCGCCTGCTCGGCGGCCCGGCGCAGCGCCACCGCCGACACGTCGACGGCGGTCACCTTCCAGCCCCGGCCGGCCAGCCAGATCGCGTCGGCGCCCTCGCCGGCGCCGACGTCGCAGGCGGTGCCGGCGGGCAGTTCGGTCGCGACGGCGACCAGTTGCGGGTTCGGGTTGCCGCTCCACACCCGGTCGACGGAGCCGTACCGTTCGTCCCAGAATGTCGGGCTGACGATCTCAGCCACGTCCGCCGGCCCGTGGTGCACCGGCAGATCGCTGTCGTCCGCTCCTGCCACAGCGGCCCGGTGCCGGCGGACCGCGTCGGCGGTGTCCTCCTCGGCCAGGTCGCCGTTGACCGCCGCCGCCGCCATCGCGCCGGCCGCAGCCGCCGCCATCACCTGGCCGAACGGGTTGGTCAGGTTGCCGGCCGCCCAGACTCCCGGCACCGGGGTACGCCCGGTCGGGTCCGCCTCGACCTGCTCGGCCATCCCGCTCGGATGCCTGGTCAGCGGCACCCCCAGCTTGGTCAGCAGCCGGTCGTCGACCCGCAGCCGGGAGGCGACCGTCACCGCCGCCCGGGGCACCATGGTCCCGTCTGCGAGCCGCACCCCGGTGAGCCGGTCGTCGGCCGCCTCCAGCCCGACGACCTCGCCCGGCACCACCCGGACGCCGCGGGCCGCCAGCTGTTCGGCCTGCTCGTCGGTGAGGTCGACGCCGGTGTGGGTGAACAGCACCAGGTCGGAGGTCCACTGCCGGAACAGCTGCACCTGGTGCAGCGCCATCTCGCCGGTGGCGAGCACCCCGACCGGCTGGTCCCGGACCTCCCACCCGTGGCAGTACGGGCAGTGCAGCACGTCGCGGCCCCAGCGGTCCCGCAGCCCGGGGATGTCGGGCAGTTCGTCGACCACGCCGGTGGCGAACAGCAGCCGCCGGGCGGCCACCGTACGGCCGTCGGCCAGGCTGATCTCGAATCCGCTGTCGACCCGCTCGACCGCCTCCGCCCGGCCGGGCAGCACCACGCCGCCGTACCGTTCGACCTCCTGCCGGCCAGCGGCGACCAGCCCGGCCGGGCTGATGCCGTCGCGGCTGAGGTAGCCGTGCACGCCGGCCGAGGGCGTGTTGCGGGGTTCGCCCGCGTCGATCACGATCACGGCCCGCCGGGCCCGGGCCAGGGTCAGCGCCGCGCTCAACCCGGCGGCACCGCCGCCGATCACCGCCACGGCGACCCGGTACGTGGGTCCCCCCACCTTGTCGTCAGCCATCCTGACCACCTCCGGCACCCACGATCCGCCGCCGCCAGGGTAGCGGCAAACTTCCTTGCCGTTTTGGCAAACGCCGGTGGTCGGCAGGCTCCGCGAAACTCACCACCGGTCGTGGTGCAGGGCGTCGGTCACCGGCCGGCGCCGCCGCCAGCCGTGCCGCTCCAGGTCGGGTTCGTCGGCGAGCCGGCTGACCGGCCCGACGCAGAGCCAGGCCACCGGTCGGATGCCGGCCGGGATGGCGAGCAGGTCCCGCAGGAACGGCTCCCGGTAGAAGGAGACCCAACCGACCCCGAGACCTTCCGCAGGTCACCACGATCGACAGGGTGGCCTCCCGTACCCCGTCGATCTTGATGTGCGCGAACCGGGCCGCCGCGACCGGGTCGAGGGTCTGCGCGAACGTCTGCCGTTCCTGCTGCACATGGGCGTGGAAGGCGTCACGCACCGCCGGATCGCGCACCAGCACGAAGTCCCACGGCTGGGTGAGCCCGACACTCGGCGCGGCGTGCGCGGCGGTTAGCACCCGGTGCAGCACCTCGTCCGGCACCGGCGCGCCGGTGAACTCGGCCCGCACGTCGCGGCGCCGATGAATGACGTCGTACAGGTCGATGAGCATCGCGCCCCATTGTCCCAAGCCGCGCCGGGAATCCGGTTGCCGGCCCGGGGCCCGGCCTGATCGGATGGCGGCCGTGCTGGTCAGGCGGGAACGAGCTGGCGACGTCGCGGCGGTCCGGGAGGTGGTGGCAGCAGCCTTCAGCCGGCCGCCGGCTGCGCACCGGCCGGAGCCAACGGACCGGCCGGGGACCGTGACCGAAACGCCGGCCGAGGTCGGGCTGCTGGACGAACTGCGTGCCGACCCCGCGTGGATCCCGGCGCTGTCGCTGGTCGCCGTCGCCGTCGACGCCGGCGCTGGACGCGGGCAGGACGGGCACCTGCCGGGCCTGGACGCCACCGGCGAGGTCGTCGGGCACGTGGTCTGCACCCGGGGACAACTCGACAGCCGGCCGGTGCTGGGCCTCGGCCCGCTGGCGGTACGCCCGAACCGGCAACGCGCCGGCGTCGGCTCGGCGCTGATGCACGCGGTGCTCGCCGCCGCCGAAGCCCGCGACGAGACACTCGTCGCGCTGCTCGGCGAACCGGCGTACTACCGCCGGTTCGGGCTGCGGCCGGCCAGCGAGTTCGGCATCGTCGCGCCCGATCCGCGGTGGGGGCCCTACTTCCAGGCCCGTCCGCTGGGCGGGGCCACGCCGGCACCGGGCCGGTTCCGCTACGCCGAACCGTTCGAGCGGCTCTGACCGCTCAGCTGTTCGGCAGGGATGCGACCGGGGCGAGCCGGTGGACCGGCACCGGGTTGCGCCGGGTGTTGCCGTGGTTGGCCGACGTCACCGCCCAGACGGGGGTGCACGGCCCATCGGACGCCGCCGCCTCGCGGCGGCCAGCCGGCTCAGATAGTCGGCCTGGAACCGGGTAAGAAGCGTGGTGCCGACCGGGAAGGAGCAGGCGGCGGGCCGTGGCACGTTGATAGCCTGCGGCCGCCGTGGCCGGCCGGGCAGGGTCGCCACGGCCCAGCCCAGGACCGGGGACATCGACGCCCCAGGGAGGAGACAGGCCCGGTGAATTCGAGCGCGCTGCTGGTGGAGACCTTCGACCGGCTGCCCGAGTTGGTCCACGCGGCTGTCGACGGGCTGAGCCCGGAGCAGCTGCGCTGGTCACCAGCGTCGGGCACGAACCCGATCGGCTGGCTGGTCTGGCACCTGACCCGGGTCCAGGACGACCATCTGGCCGAGGTGATCGGCGAGCCGCAGGTCTGGGCCGGCGACAGCTGGGCGCGGCGGTTCGGCCGGACCGCCGACCCGGCGGACACCGGGTACGGGCACAGCGCCGAGCAGGTGGCGGCGGTGGCGCCGGAGAGCGCTGCCGCGCTGGTCGACTACTACACGGCGGTCGCCGACCGGACCCGGCGGTTCCTGGTCGGCCTGACCGACGCTGACCTGGACCGGATCGTCGACCAACGGTGGGATCCGCCGGTGACCCTCGGCGCGCGGCTGGTCAGCGTGGCCAACGACAGCCTGCAGCACGTCGGTCAGGCCGGTTGGCTTCGAGGGCTGCTCAGCGCGACCAGCTGACCGCGACCGGCCACCCTTTTGACAGGGTGTGCCGCAATAGGCATGCTGTGTCTCCCGGACCGAGGCATGCCCTGTCTCCCGGCTCGCCGGAGCACCCGCGCAGAGGAGTCCCCTCATGTCCGTACCCGTGTCGGAGAGCGCAGCCACGCCGCAGTCCGCGCCGCTTCCGGCTGCCCGGCGCGGCGGCGACGCCGGGGCGTTCCTGCGCGAGTTCCTCCGGTCGCCCACCCGGATCGGTGCGGTCGCCCCCAGCTCACAGCGGTTGGCCGAGGCGATCACCGCGCCGGTCCCGGAACGCGGCGACCCGGTCGTCGTCGAGCTCGGGCCCGGCACCGGTGCCTTCACCGGGGTGATCCAGCAGCGGCTCGGCGGCCGGGGTCGGCACCTGGCGATCGAGCTCAACCCGACACTTGCCGACCTGCTGGCCGGACGGCACCCGCAGGTCGAGGTGATCGTCGGCGACGCCGCCGACTGCCGGACCCTGGTAGCCGGGCGGGGCCTGGCCACCGCCGACGTGGTGGTCAGCGGGCTGCCGTGGGTCTCCTTCCCGCGTGATCTGCAGCTGTCCGCCCTCGGCGCGGTATGCGACGTGCTGGGGCCGGACGGGGCATTCACCACATTCGCGTACGTACTGACCGCGCAGACCCCGCCGGCCCGTCGGTTCCGGCAACTGCTGCGGGACCGGTTCGAGGAGGTGGTGATGGGGCGTACGGTGCTCGGCAACCTGCCGCCAGCCTTCGTCTACCACGCCCGCCGGCCGCGCCGCTGACCGCTCTTGCCGGCTGCGGCCGCGCCGCTGACCGATTGCCCGCCGGGCGTCAGCCGGACTCGGCGAACCGCTCCACGTCGTCGATCCTGCCCAGCACCAGGACGATGTCGCCGTACATCAGGACGGTGTCCGGGGTGGCGTAGGTGAACCGGGCGTCCGGGCCCCGTGCCTCGCTCTTCACCGCCACCACCGTCACGCCGTACCGGGACCGGACCCGCGACTCGCGCAACGGCACGCTGACCGCGTCCTGCGGCGGAGTCGTCTTGACCATCGCGAAGTCCCGGTCGACCTCCACGTAGTCCAGCAGCCGCCCGGTCAGCAGATGGGCGACCCGCTCGCCCATGTCGTGCTCCGGCAGGATCACGTGATGGGCGCCGACCCGTTCCAGGATCCGGCCATGCTGCCGGCTGATCGCCTTCGCCCAGATGTCCGCCACGCCGAGCTCGGCGAGCAACGAGGTGGCCAGGATGCTGGCCTGGATGTCGGTGCCGATGCCGACCACCGCCCGGTGAAATTCGTTCACCCCGAGCTGGCGCAGCGCCTCGACGTCGGTGGCGTCGGCGGTGGCCAGATGCGGCAGCTGCCCGCTGTAGCTCTGGGTGGTCCGGGCATCGCCGTCGATACCGAGCACCTCGGTGCCCCGGTTGTTGAGTTCGACGGCGAGCGCCCCGCCAAATCGGCCGAGCCCGATCACCACCACCGGTTCGTTGCGTGCGTCAGCCAACGATGATCCTCTCCTCCGGAAGTTCGTAGCGCCGGCTCCGTTCCCGCAGCGCCAGTGCCGACGCCACGGTCAACGGCCCGATCCGGCCCATGAACATCAGCACGACCAGCAGGACGTCGGCCGCTGGTGGCAGGCCGGCGGTGATGCCGGTGGACAGCCCGACGGTGCCGAACGCCGAGACGACCTCGAACAGCACCTGGTCGAGCGGGTACCGGGTCATGGCGAGCAGGGTGAAGGTGGCCACCGCCACCGCGCCGAGGGACAGCAGCAGCACCGCGAGCGCCTGCCGCTGGTTGCCCTCCGGCACCCGACGGGAGCCGACGTTCACCCGGGTCTCGCCGCGCATCTCGGCCCACAGCACAAAGGCCAGCAGGCCGACCGTGGTCACCTTGACCCCGCCGGCGGTGCCGGCGCTGCCGCCACCGATGAACATCAGGATGTCGCTGAGCAGCAGACTCTCCGGCCGCATGGCCGCGATGTCGACGCTGTTGAACCCAGCGGTACGGGTCATCACCGAGGCAAAGAAGCCGGCCAGCACCTTGTGCGCGCCGTCGAGTGGGCCGAACGTCGCCGGGTTGCGCAGCTCGACCAGGGTGAACACGATGGTGCCGACGGCCAGCAGGCTGGCCGTCAGCACCACGGTGATCCGGGTCAGCACCGACCAGAGGCGGGGACGGTGCCAGCACCGGAGCAGTTCGAAGACCACCGGGAAGCCGAGTCCGCCGACGATCACCGCCAGGGCGACGGTGGTGGTGATCCAGGGATCGGCGGCAAAGCGCATCAGACTGTCGGTGTACAGGGCGAAGCCGGCGTTGTTGAACGCCGAGACCGCGTGGAACACCCCGTGGTACGCGGCCCGACCCCACGGGTAGTCGTAGCCGACCGCGAACCGTACGGTCAGCACCAGCGCGACCACGAGTTCACTGGCCAGGCTGAACAGCACGATGTTGCGCACCACCCGGCGGACGTCGCGCAGGCTCAGCGTCTTGGTCTCCGCCTGGGCGAGAAACCGGGCCCGCAGGCCGAGGCGGCGGGACAGCAGTACGGTGAACAGCGTCGCCAGGGTCATGATGCCCAGTCCGCCGATCTGGATCAGGCCCATGATCACCAGTTGGCCGAACGCCGACCAGTGACCCCCCGTGTCGACCACCACCAGCCCGGTCACGCAGACCGCGGAGGTCGCGGTGAACAGGGCGTCGATCAGCGGCGGCGAGGTGCCGGACCGGCTCGCCGCCGGCAGCATCAGCAGCGCCGTACCGAGCGCGATGGCGGCAGCGAACCCGCCGGCGATCACCTGGGCCGGGTGCTGGAACCGGTCGGCACCGCGCCGCCACATCGGGACCCGCCACCGACGACGCCGGCCAGCCGAGGTCGCGGTGGGGCCGGTGGCGGGCCGGTTGCCGCCATCAGGCAGCCTGTCGGGCATGTCTCTCCAGGATCCGGGGCCCGACCCCCACCGCGAGGACCGAACCGCCAGGTGGGAGCGCCAGACAGCGGCCGGGTTGACCGTGCTCGCCGTGGCGTTCCTCGTCGTCTATGCCGCGCCCATTCTCTACCCGCAGATGCCGGCGCGCTGGCACGCCGTGTGTGTCGCTGCCAACATCGTGATCTGGGCGCTTTTCTGGGTCGACTACCTCGTCCGGCTGTGGCTGGCCGGCGACCGGTGGCGGTTCGTCCGCGCCAACCTGTTCGACCTGATCGTGCTGCTGCTGCCCATCCTCCGGCCGTTGCGGATGCTCCGGCTGGTCACCGCGGTGCTCCTGCTGACCCGACGCACCGAGGTCTGGGCCCGTGGCCGGCTGGCGCTCTACGTCGGCTCCACCACGGTACTGCTGGTGATCGTCTCCGCGCTGGCGGTGCTGGACGCCGAACGCAGCCATCCCGACGGTGCGATCAACACCTATCCGGACGCGCTGTGGTGGTCGGTGGTCACCATCACGACCGTCGGCTACGGCGACTACTACCCGATCACCAGCACCGGCCGGTTCGTGGCGCTGGCACTGATGATCGGCGGTATCGGCCTGATCGGTTTCGTCACCGGCTCGCTGGCCAGCTGGATCGTGGAGCGCATCTCCGCAGCGGGCGAGGCCGACACCGCCGAGTCGCCGGCGACCCGCGCCGACGTCGTCGCGCTCACCGAGGAACTCGCCGCGTTGCGGGCCGAGGTGGCCGGATTGCGGGCCGACCGCCAGCCCAGTGCCGAGCTGCCCGGACCACGGCCGGCCGACCGGTCCGGTTGACGCCTCGTCGGCGGGCGGCGCTCGGCGGGCAGAGTCAGGCCCGCAACTGCGGCAGTACGTCGGTCGCCACCTCAGCCAGCACCCGCTCGTCGCCGGCGTACCAGCTGCTCCGGCGCGGCCAGTGGGTGATCACGTCGGTAAACCCGAGCCCAGCGGCCCGGTCGACTGCGGCGGCGAAGAAGTCGGCGCTGGTCAACGAAAAGACCGGTGCCGAATCCAGCGACAGGTACCGGCGCAGGCTGCCGGAGTCCCGCCCCGCCCGGTCCAACGCCGTGTCGCACCGCTGCGCCAACTGGCCCACCGAGGCCCACCAGGCGGCCTGGTCGTCGAAGACGGTGCCGGTGGTCACCCAGCCGGTACCGAACCGGGCGGCCAGGTCCAACGACCGGGGCCCGTTGGCGGCCAGGACGAACGGCACCCGGGGGCGCTGCCGGCAACCAGGGGCGCTGCGGGCGTCGACCGCCCGGAAGTACCGGCCCTGCCAGGTGACCCGGTCGGTCCGCAGCAGCAGGTCGAGCAGCTCGACGAACTCGGCGTACCGGTCGGCGCGGGCGCGCGGGGTCAGCGGCGGCATGCCGAGGACGGTGGCGTCGAAGCCGAGCCCGCCGGCACCCACCCCGAGTAGCACCCGGCCGTCGGAGATGTCGTCCAAGGCAGTGATCTCCCGGGCGAAGTGCACCGGGTGCCGGAAGTTCGGCGAGGCAACCAGGGTGCCCAGCGGGATCCGGGAGGTGATGGACGCGGCGGCGGCCAGCGTCGGTACCGCGTCGAACCACGGCCCGTCGACCAGATCCCGCCATCCCAGATGGTCGTAGGTCCAGGCGTGGTCGAAGCCCCACTCCTCGGCCTGGCGCCAGCGGCGCGACGTCACCGACCACGGCTCGTCCGGCAGAATCACAATCCCAACCCGCACGGTCGATACCCTACGCCCGGATGTCCCGTCAGGCCGGCTGGCGTTCCCTGCGGTGAATGTCCATCCGGCCACGACCGAACGCGTCGATATGGCCCCACCTGCCGGGAATGTCCAATAGTTCGATCCGGCCCATGCTGATCGGCAACGCCGGGTCGACCACCAGGTGCTCACCCTGCGGCTCCAGGCCGAGCAGGGTCCGCAGCAGCAGCAGGGTGGCCCCGGTCGACCAGGCCTGCGGGCTGCAGGAGGTCGGATACTCCACCGGATACTTGGTCAGCGCCCGGTCGTAGCCGCCGAACGCCTCCGGCAGCCGGCCGTTGAAGTACTGCGCGGCGTTGATGATCCCGTCGGCGATCCGGGCCGACTCCTCGACGAAGCCGTACTTGCGCAGGCCCCAGGCGATGAACGAGTTGTCGAACGGCCAGACCGTGCCGACGTGGTAGCCGATCGGATTGAACCGGCCCTCCCCCTCGGCAAGGGTCCGCACCCCCCAGCCGGAGAACATCCGCGGGCTGACCAGGTGCTTGGCGATCTTCTTGGCCTTGCCGGCATCGACGATGCCGCTCCACAGCAGGTGGCCTATGTTCGACGACAACGCGTCGACCTGGCCGCCCTCCGGGTCCAGCGCGAGCGCGAAGTACTCCCCGTCGGCGACCCAGAAGTCCCGGTTGAACCGATGTTTCAGGTCGGCCGCCTCCCGCTCCAACTGGTCGGCGTACCCCGGGTCGTGCCAGATCTCGCGGGCCAGCCGGGCGCCGCGCATCTTGGCGTCGTACGCGTACCCCTGCAGCTCACAGGTCGCCCGGGGGTAGCCGGGCAGCCGGCCGTCGCGGTAGCAGATCGCATCCCAGGAGTCCTTCCAGCACTGGTTCTCCAGCCCGGTCTCCTCGTTGCGCCGCTCGTACCACAGGTAGCCGTTATTGAGCAGATCACCGTAGGTGTCGATCCAGCACAGCGCCTGCCGGGCCTCGACCTCCAAGGCCCGGACCAGCTTGACGTCGCCGCTCCACCGCTCGTACTCGTCGAGCAGCACGACGAACAGCGGGGTCGAGTCGGCTGCTCCGAAGTACGGAGTGTGCGGCTGCTCCTCGAAGGCCGACGACTCGCCGTACCGGATCTCGTGCAGGATCTTTCCCGGTTCCTCGTCCCGGAAGTCGTCGAGCTTGCTGCCCTGCAACCCGCCGAGCAGCCGCAGGGTAGACGCCGCCAGCTCCGGAGCGAACGGCAATGCCTGCAGGCTGGTGAAGATGCTGTCCCGGCCGAACATGGTGGCGAACCACGGCACACCGGCGGCCGGCACCGACTGGCCGGCCAGCGACAACGGGGTGTAGCGCAGCGCGGCCAGATCCACCAGGCTCCGCCGGTACGTCGACGCGAGCGGCTCACACTCGCAGGACAGCCGGGGTGCCCGGGCGATCCACTCGTCCAGTTCCCGGCGCATCTCCGGCTTGGCCCGGTCGAAGTGCTGACCGAGCATCCCTTCGCGCAGGTCACGACCGTCCGGACCGATCGCGGTGGTCTTCACCTTGATGTGGGTGACCCACCGGCCGTGCGGCTCGACGACGATGGTGAAGCTGAGTCCGTGCTCGTCGATCGCCGCCGGCTCGCTGCTGGAGATGACCGTCTCCCGGTGGAAGCTCTCCCGCTGGTAGCCGAGCCGCAGGCAGTCCCGGTCGACGTGGGCGTAGTGCTTGCCGACCTTGTTCCGGACGTCCTTGATCTCGAACAGGTCGGCGAAGTCACTGCCCGCCTCCAGCCGGACTTTCAGCTCCACCGGCTCCTGGGCATGGTTGAGAATGGTAATTTCCTCGTCGAAGCTGCCGCCCACCCAGCGCTGCCGGATCACCGACATCTCGGCATCGACGTAGTGGGTCGGCTCGCCGGGCACCAGGAAAAACCGTGCCTCGAAGTACTGCAGGTCATCGACCGACAGTGAGGACAACCGCTCACCGTCAATGGTCAGCTGCCACTTCGACAGGAACCGGGTGTCGAACGAGAACAGCCCGGTGGGTGCCGCCGGAGAGGCGTCGATGTCGCCCTGACTGTCACTGACCACGAAGGTGTTACCGTCCAGGATACTGACCATTCCCTCGGTCATTGCTCAGTCCTCTCCCGCCGGGCGAACGCGCGTGGGTCGTGGGAACCGGGTGGGCCGGGCATCATCCGCTCGATCAGGATCAGCAGGCGAAGATCGCCGAGCACCATGATGTCGCCGCGTAACATCGCCGCCATCGGGTTGATCTCGCCCCGGGCCATCCCTTCGAAGACCTCCTGATCGGTACGCAGCACGCTCTCGGCGTCCCGCTGCTCGCGCACCAGGCTGGCCCGGCCGTCATCGAAGGTGACGAACCAGTAGTCCACCTGTTCGTCGTGTGCCAGGTCGAACCGCACCGTCCCGGAGATCTGCCGCAGCAGCGCCGCGTTCTCCTTTTGGCCGAGGCGGTCGAAGAACTCCCGCGTCGCCGGCATCGGTTCACGCGCCGAGGCCGTCCGTGTGGTCTGCGCCCGCTGCGTCGTCTGCGGCATGATCCGCTCCCTCCACCCAGTGGCAGGGTCGCGGCCGATCGGGTGGTACGGCATCACCCGTACCGGGTGAAGCCGGCCCGGGTGTCAGGGCAGAGCTCCGGTACCCGGTCAGTCGGCGGAGATGCCGTACGCAGTCCAGCCCCGGTCGCGGAACCCGGCGGCCGAGGCCACCTTCGCCGACGCGGCGTTGCCCACCGCGTGCAGGTAGGTGGGGACGGCGCCGCCGTCGAGCACCCGACGGGCGGCCTGGGCGACCAGCCGGCGGGCCAGACCACGATCACGGGCCGCCGGTACGGTGCCGACCGCGATCTCCTGGCCGTGCGCGCCGTGCCGCTTCAGCCCGACCCCGGCCAGGAACGTCCCCTCGGCGTCCCGGGCGACCAGCACCGGGTTGGTGAACTGCCGCAGCCAGGGCGGCAACGACTCGTCAGCGGAGTCGATCCAGTCCCCGGCGTCGGGCAGCGGCGCCGGCGCCAGACAGTACCGGAACACGGTGCGCTGCGCCCGCCAGCCAGGACGGCCGACCGCGGTGGGCAACTTGGCCAGCAGATCGGTGAGCGGCAGGTCGGTCAACGCGCGTACCGCCTCGACCTTGTCGGGTGGCACGGACAGCACCGCGCCGCCGGGCGCCCCGACGCCGACCACCGGATGGGGTCGGCCGTCCCAGCCCGGTCGAATCCGCCGCTCCGAGCCGACCACCTGCAACGCCCGGCCGGCCGGCCACTGGCCCAGCCAGCTGACCAGATGATGGTAGAGACGCTTGTCCAGCATCCTGCCTGCCTCCTGCCGTACGGGACGGCCGGCGCGCCGCCCTGATGGAGAAGCCGTTCCCCGCCCGGACATGCCGCTATCCGGAAGTGCCGCTGTCTGCCCTGCCGAAAGTATGCAGCTTTTCCGGCCGATGTGGTCAGTTGGCCGAAGATGTGCGAACCAGTGTCCGGATCTGGCGCAGCAGCACCGACAATGCTGCGAGGTCGGCCGGCGAGTGGGCGAAATCCTCCATCGCCCGCCGTACCCGGGCCACCGCGCTGGCGTTGTCCTGCTCCCACTGTTCGGCCCGGTCCTGCACCGCCACCTCGCCCGGGGTGGCGGTGAGCACCTCGACGGTGAGCGCCGCCAGCGCGGCGTACAGGTCGTAGCGCAGCGCGGTGCGGGCCAGCGTCTGCCAGCGGTCCCCCCGGGGCAGCAGCGAGATCTTGCTCAGCAGCCAGTCGACCCGGAACCGTTCGGACAGCATGAAGTACACCGAGGCGACCTCGGTGACGTCACAGCCGGTGTCGGCGGCGGTCTCCACCACGTCGAGCAGCCCGAAGCTGTACATGATCCGAGTGGCCCGATCGGCGAGATCCGGCGGCAGGCCGCGACCGGTCATGGTGTCGACGTGGGCCCGCAGCGACTCCCGCTCGTCGCCCCGGAAGTAGTCGCCCAGCTCCGGCAGCAGCCGCGACACCCCGTCGCGCAGCCGGGCGGTCTCCCCTGGCACGTCCAGCGGGGACTTGCGGTTGGTGACCAGCCAGCGGACAGCCCGGTCCAGTAGTCGCCGGCTCTCCAGATAGACCGATACCTGCGCGGCGGTGCCGACCACGTTGTCCAGCGCGTCGATGTCTGCCCACAGCGTGTCGAGCCCGAACACGTCGCGGACCACCACGTAGGCCCGCAGCACGTCGGCCGCCGACGCTCCGGTCTCCTCCATCGTCCGGTAGACGAAGGACATGCCACCCCGGTTGACCGCCTCGTTGACCAGGCTGGTCACCACGATCTCCCGGCGCAGCTGGTGGTCGGTCATCCGGGCGGCGTACCGCTCGCGCAGCGGGGTCGGGAAGTAGTTGGCCAGCACCCGGTCGGTCCACGCCTCGTCGGGCAGCCCGTCGGCCAGCACCTGTCCCTCGATGGAAATCTTGGCGTAGGCGAGCAGCACCGCGAACTCGGGCAGGGTCAGCCCGTCGGCGCCGGCACGGATCCGCTCGGCCAGATCCTCGTCGGACGGCAGCGCCTCCAGCTCCCGGTCCAGCTGCCCCGACTGTTCCAGGTCGGTGATCATCCGCCGGTGCACCGGCAGCAGCGGACGCGCCTGCGCGCAGGCGTTGGCCAGGGCCCGCGCCTGGTCGTAGTTGTCCCGCAGCACCAGCGCGGCGACCTCGTCGGTCATCTCGGCGAGCAGGGCGTCGCGCTGCGGCACGGTCAGCTCCCCGTCGGCCACCGCACCACCCAGCAGGATCTTGATGTTGACCTCGTGGTCGGAGCAGTCCACCCCGGCCGAGTTGTCGATGAAGTCGGTGTAGATCCGCCCGCCGGCGATCGCGTACTCGATCCGGCCCCGCTGGGTGAGCCCCAGGTTGCCGCCCTCGCCGACCACCTTCGCCCGCACCGACCGGCCGTCGACCCGGATCGCGTCGTTGGCCTTGTCGCCGGCGTCGACGTGCGACTCGCCGGAGGCCTTGACGTAGGTGCCGATGCCGCCGTTGAACAGCAGGTCCACCGGGGCGCGCAGGATCGCCCGGATCAGCTCCGGCGGGGAGAGCAGGTCGACCCCGTCGTCGAGGCCGAGCGCCGCGCGGACCTGCCAGCTGACCGGCACCGACTTGGCGGTACGCGGGTACACCCCACCGCCGGCTGAGATCAGCCCGGTGTCGTAGTCGGCCCACGACGACCGGGGCAGGTCGAACAGCCGCCGCCGCTCGGCGTACGAGGTGGCCGGGTCCGGGTCCGGGTCGAGGAAGATGTGCCGGTGGTCGAAGGCGGCGACCAGCCGGACGTGTTCGGACAGCAGCATGCCGTTGCCGAACACGTCACCGGACATGTCACCGATGCCGACCACCGTGAAGTCCTGCCGTTGGACGTCCACCCCCAGTTCCCGGAAGTGCCGCTTGACCGACTCCCAGGCGCCCCGCGCGGTGATGCCTATCTTCTTGTGGTCGTAGCCGGCCGACCCGCCGGAGGCGAACGCGTCGCCCATCCAGAAGCCCCGGGAGATCGAGATCGCGTTGGCCACATCGGAGAAGGTCGCGGTGCCCTTGTCTGCGGCGACCACCAGGTACGGGTCGTCGCCGTCGTGGCGCACCACCCGTTGCGGCGGCACGATCTGCCCGGCGACGATGTTGTCGGTGACGTCCAGCAGACCGGAGATGAACTGCTGGTAGCAGGCCACCCCCTCGGCCTGGGCCGCCTCCCGGTCCGGTGGCTCGGCCGCCGCCCGGCCGCGTGCCGTACCACCGGGCTGCTTCACCACGAAGCCGCCCTTGGCACCGACCGGCACGATCACCGCGTTCTTCACCATCTGCGCCTTGACCAGGCCGAGCACCTCGGTACGGAAGTCCTCCCGCCGGTCCGACCAGCGCAGCCCGCCCCGGGCGACCTCACCGAAGCGCAGGTGCACGCCCTCGAACCGGGGCGAGTAGACGAAGATCTCGTACGCCGGCCGGGGCGCCGGCAGGTCCGGGACGGCCTGCGGGTCGAGTTTGATCGCCACGTACGGGACCGGGCGGCCGTCGGCGCCCCGCTGGTAGAAGTTGGTCCGCAGGGTGGCCAGGATCAGCGTCAGGTAGCTGCGCAGGATCCGGTCCTGGTCGAGGCTGTCCACCTCGTCGAAATGGCGGCCGATCACGGCGACCAGTTCCTGGCCGCGCCGGCGGCGGCGCTCATCGTCGACGTCGGGCCCCGGCGCGAACCGGGTCTCGAAGAGTTGGATCAGCAGCGCGGCGATCGCCGGGTAGGCGACGAAAGTGGACTCCATGTACTCCTGGGAGAAGACCGCGCCGGCCTGGCGCAGGTACTTCGCGTACGCCCGCAGCACCACCACCTGCCGCCAGGTCAGCCCGGCGCGCAGCACCAGCTCGTTGAGGCCGTCGATCTCCGCCTCACCGCGCCAGGCCGCCGAGAACGCGTTCTCCACGTGCGGCCGAACCTCGGCCATCGCTCGGGCGCCGACCGGCAGCCGCAGCCCGAAGTCGTACAGGTAGATCCGCTGGTCGACCCGGTCGATCTCGTACGGCCGTTCGTCGATCACCTGCACACCGAGAGAGTGCAGCACCGGCAGCACATCGGACAGCACCATCGGTTCGCCGTACCGGTAGACCTTGAACCGCACGTCCCGCTCGTCGACCCCGGTACCGCCGGGTGGCCGGAACAGGTGCATCTCCAGCTGGCCGGGCTCCTCCAGCAGTTCCAGCTTGGCCAGGTCCTGAACCGCCTCGTACGCGGTGTGCTCCTCCTTGTACCCCTCCGGGTAGGCGTCGGCGTACCGCCGGTGCAGTGACTTGGCCGACTCGTCGCCCAGCTTGCGTTCCAGCACCAGCCGGAAGTCGTCCTCCCACAGCCGGGTGGCCTCGGCGAGCAGTTCAGCGAGCCGGTCCGGGTCCAGCTCGACGGGGGGCGACGCCGGGTCGGTACGCACGATGAAGTGCACCCGGGCCAGCATCGACTCGGTGACCCGGGTGGTGTAGTCGACGCCGACCCCGTTGAGCTCGCGCAGCAGGATCTGCTGCATCCGCAGCCGGTTGTGCGTGGTGAACCGGTCCCGGGGCAGGTAGATCAGGCAGGACAGGAACCGCCCGTACCCGTCGGAGCGCAGGAACAGCCGCAACTGCCGGCGGCCGGCCATCCGCAGCACCCCGAGTACGGCGTGGTAGAGGTCGTCGGTGCGGATCTGGAACAGCTCGTCGCGCGGGTAGGTCTCCAGGATCTGCAGCAGGTCCTTGCCGGAGTGGCTACGCGGGCTGAGCCCGGAGCGTTCCAGCACCTCGGCGACCTTGCGCCGGACCACCGGCAGCTCCTGCACACTGGTCCGGTACGCGGCGGTGGAGAACAGCCCGAGGAACCGGCGCTCGCCGACCACCGCCCCGGCCGAGTCGAAGACCTTGACGCCGACGTAGTCGAGGTAGGCGGCCCGGTGCACGGTGGCCCGCGAGTTGGCCTTGGTGATGATCAGCAGCCGCTGTTCCAACGCCTTCGCCGCCGCCTGCGGGGTCATCGAGGTGAGCGGGCGCGGCCGGGTCTGGTCCTGGCGCAGGATGCCGAGCCCAGAACCGAGCACCGCGACCAGCGCCTTTTCCCCGTCTCCGCTGTCGACCAGCCGGTACTCCCGGTAGCCGAGGAAGGTGAAGTGGTCGTCGGCCAGCCAGCGCAGCAGTTCGACCGAGTCGGTGAGGTCCTTCTCCGGCACCGGCGGCGCGTCGGGTGACCCGGGCTCGGCCCGGTCGAGTTCGTCGGCCAGGGCCAGGGCCTGCTGGCGCATCCGGGGCCAGTCCTCCACCGCTTCCCGGACATCGGTGAGGACCCGCTGCAGGTCACGGCGCAGCCGGTCCAGGTCGCCGGCGATTCGGATCGGGTCGATCTCGATCCGGATCCAGCTCTCCACCAGGTCGCCGTCGATCGCGTCGTCCGGCTCGACGTCGGCCGCCACCTCGGTCAGCTGGCCGAGTGGTTCGCGGCGGACCACCACCAGCGGGTGCACCAGCAGATGGACGTCGAAGTGCCGTTCGGCCAGCAGCGCGGTCACCGAGTCGACCAGGAACGGCATGTCGTCGGTGACGATCTCGACGATCGTGTACGGCCGGCCGTCGCCGGGCGGGGTCAGCCGCAGCTTCAGCTCGCCGGGCAGCCGGTGCCCGGCCAGCTCCCGGTGCGCTCGGGCGGCGTCGAGCATCTCCTGCGGACGGCAGCCGACCAGCTCCTCGTCGGCGGCGAACCGCCAGAACCGGTCCACCAGGCAGGCGGCGTCGTGGTCGGTGTCGGCCAGCGACACCGCCTGGGCGATCAGCCGCTCGGCGCTGGGCATCGGTTCGTCGTACCCGTTGTCGTCGGTGTCGTCGACCACGGCGGCCAGCGCCGACTCCGGCGGCGCGAACGTCTGGAGGTCGAACACCTCGTCCGGATCCAGCTCGGACTGGCGGTGCGGCCCGGCGCTCTGCCGGCGACGCTGCCCGTCACCGCCCGAGGCCTGGCGTTTCGACTTCGTGACCGGACGGCGGTTCATTGGCGCAGACTCCCCTCGGCCCCACCACGCTGTGGGGTCAACCTCGGCCAAGCCTATTCCTCCCGGATCGTCGTTCCGACGGCACACCGGCCCCCCGTCGTCGGCTTGGCGACACCGTTTGACCACGTCGTGTGATATGCCCTGGACGAAACGGGACAGCGGTTCATCCGGTACCCCGAGGGACAGCGGTCCATGCGCACACGTACTACCGTTCCGGTGTCCGCCATGCGTCCGGAAGGGGGCCGTCGCATGCGCCGCAAGGCGACCGTCGCGATCGCGCTGCTACTCGCCGTCACCACACTGACCAGCTGTTCCTCCGATGACGGACCGGACGCCACAGTCGCGGCCTTCATCGACGGATGGCACTCCGGTGACCTTACCGACATCGGCTTCATCACCCCGGCCGGCGAACGGTTGCCCGCCACCGACGTCACCGAGGAGCTGACCGCCCTCGTCGGCGATCTGAAGGACACGCCGCCGCAGCTGCGCCCGGACGGCGACGCCGAGGTGACCGAGGACATCGCGACCGCCACCATCGCCGTCGAATGGACGCTCCCCGGCGATGTGCGGTGGAGCTACCCGACGTCGGTCCGGCTACGCCGGGGCGCCGACGACGCCTGGCAGATCATCTGGGAGCCGACGATCGTCCACGAGCGGCTCGGCAGCGGCGACCAGCTGGCACTGAGCCGGCTCGCCCCGCCCCGCGGCGCCATCCTGGACGGGGCCGGGCAACCGATCGTCGCGCCGCGCCCGGTGGTGGTGGTCGGCGTACAGCCCGGCGAGGTCGACGACCCGGCCGCCCTGGCCGCCCAGCTCGACGCCGCGTTCCGGGCGATCCGACCGGCGATCAGCCCGCCGGTGGACGTCTCCGGGCTGGCGGACCGGCTCGACGCGGCGAAACCGGACGCCTTCGTCGAGGTGGTCACCCTGCGCGAGGAGGCGTACGAGCAGATTCGGGACCGGATCTACGAGCTGCCCGGCACCAAGTTCCGCCGGCAGGAGTGGGACCTGGCCCCCACCCGGGAGTTCGCCCGCGCGCTGCTCGGCACCGTCGACCCGGTGCAGCGGCAGGACATGGAGGCGCACCCCGGCCGGTACGAGGTCGGCGACCTGGTCGGCCACGGCGGCCTGCAGGGCGGGTACGAGGAGCGGCTACGCGGCGTACCCGGGTACTCGGTGCAGATCGTCGGGACCGCCCCGGACGGCAGCGTCTCCGGCGACGAGGTGGTGTTCCGCGCCGAGGCCCAGCCCGGTGAGCCGGTGAGGACCACACTGGACACGGCCGTGCAGACCGCCGCCGACACCGCGCTGGCCGACGAGGGGCGGCGCGCCGCGCTGGTGGCGGTGCGGGTCAGCGACGGCGCGCTGGTCGCCGTCGCCAACGGCCCCGACGGTGGTACGGAGAATTTGGCGTTGACCGCGCAGGTCCCGCCCGGCTCCACGTTCAAGATGGTCAGCGCGCTCGGGCTGCTCGAAGCCGGCGCGGTCGACCCGGACGCGCCGGTCGACTGCCCGAAGACGACCACCGTCGACGGGCGCACGTTCACCAACTCGGACGGCTTCGAGCTGGGTCGGGTGCCGTTCCGGACCGCCTTCGCCAAGTCGTGCAACACCACCTTCGTCGAACTGGCCCCGCAGCTGGAGGCGGACGGGCTGGCCGAGGCGGGTCGGCTGCTCGGGCTGGAAGGCGAATGGCGGCTCGGCGTGTCCGCCTTCACCGGCGCGGTCTCCGCCGGTGGCCCACCGGCGGAACGGGCCGCCGCCGCCTTCGGCCAGGGCACCACGCTGGTCAGCCCGGTGGCGATGGCCGGCGCCACCGCCGCGGTCGTCCGGGGGCAGTGGCGCCAGCCGACGCTCATCGTCGAGCCGCCGCCGCCGTCGGCTGTGCCGGACGGCCCGCAGCTGGACGCGGCGGCGGTGCAGGCGCTGCGGACGATGATGCGTGAGGTGGTCACCGACGGCACCGGGCAGGCGTTGCGGGACGTGCCGGGCGAGCCGGTGCACGGCAAGACCGGCACGGCCGAGTACGACGACGACCCGGCGAACACGCACGCCTGGTTCGTCGGCTGGCAGGGCGACCTGGCCTTCGCCGTCTTCGTCGAGCAGGGCGGGTCAGGGTCCGGGCGGGCGGTGCCGATAGTGGAGACCTTCCTACGCGGCCTCGCCGCCAACTGACCCGGCAGCGGCACCTGGTTGGCGAAATCGATCTGACCGGCTTGTCACACCTTCAAGATGTCCACATCGTACAGCGCTATCGACGAGTCGCGGGAGGCGAGCGTCGCACCCTCGACGATCGCCTGCGCCACCAGCATTCTGTCGAAGGGATCTCGGTGATGCGCAGGTAGGCGACCAGCCCTGATCGCGTGAGCGTGGGTCACCGGTAGTTCGACGAAACCCATGCTCCGCACCTGTTCGGCGAGGTCGGTCGGGCCGGCGAGTTTGCCGGTGGCCTGCTTGATGGTGATCTCCCACAGGCTGACCGGAGACAGGAAGACGTCCGGGTCGTGGCGGAGCCGGTCGAGGAAGTCGTCGCCGAGGGTGGCGTCGCCGGTGATGGCCCACAGCGCGACGTGGGTGTCGAGCAGCAGGCTCATGCGCCGACGCCGAAGTCGGCGGCGATTTCGGCGTTGGTCTGCGGGGAGTCCCAGTCGCCGGACAGGTCCAGCTGCCCCGCGAGTGAGCCGACCGCGGTCCGGTTGGCCCGACGTACCAACGGCACCACCTTCGCCACCGGGGTACCTGCCCGGTCGATGATGATCTCCTCGCCGCGCTCCACCCGCTCGATGATGCGCGAGAGGTGGGTCTTGGCGTCGTGCATGTTGTAGTGCACGGCCTCGGCAGACATGACTAGACCTCCCAGTTAGCTAGCATCTTAGTCCACTCCGGCATGGTGGTGCGACGATTCCCAGCGGTAACAGATCACGTGTCGGTGGCGGGCGGTGCCGGCGATTCAGCGGCCGGCGGTTGTTGCGGCGACGGCTCGGTGGAGTCAGCGTCAGGCGGCCGCGGGGACGGCGCCTGTCGCCGTAGCCGGCCGGGCTTGGCCGCCCCACCATTTGGTACGCTCCGATCCGCGACCGTCAAGGTCACCGCTGGCGGCGGCACCGCCGGCCGCAGCCCGGCGACCGCCGGTGTCTTCTGCCCGGCAGGGGCGGCAACAGTCGAATCGGCTGCCTGCGACGGTGCCTCCTCAACCGGAACGCGGTCGGCGTGCACCGGACGCAGACCGGCCACCAGGGTCGAGACGATGTCGGCGGCGTAGCTGCCGTCCGGGTCGTAATCGGGGTCGAAGACGGTCAACTCAACGCCGAGGCAGTGCGGGGTGTCGACCAGGTCCGCGAGCAGCAGCTCCAGCTCGGCGAAGGCGATACCGCCCGGGTCCGGAGCGTCGACCGCCGGCATCACCGCCGGGTCGAGCACGTCCACATCGACATGTACCCAGTAGCCGGCGCAGTCGGCCAGCTGGTCACGGGCCCACTGGGCGCTGCGCGCCGCCCCCTCCGCACGCAGCTCGGGCACCGGTCGGGTGACGATACCGGCCGCCTGCAGATCCAGCCGGTACTCGTCCTGGGCCCGGATGCCGAGCACCACGACGTCGATGTCGCGAAAGTACGGCCGGCGGCCCTCGATCCCCGCCAGATCCGGCTGGCCCCGGCCGGTGACCAGGGCCAGCCCTTCGCCGGCCGCCGCACCGACGTAGGAGGCGTTGCCGGGATGCCGGAAGTCGGAGTGCCCGTCAACGTAGACCAGGCCGATCCGCCCGCCGACCGCCTCGCCGAGCCGGTGCATGGCGAGCGCCCCGCCGAGCAGGATCGAGCAGTCGCCGCCCAGCACCACCGGGAACTCCCCGGCGTCGATGACGGCACCGATCCGCCCGGCGAGGGCGATCGTGTACGCCGAGATCGACCCGGCGTGGCAGACCCCGTCGCCGGGTCGCCAGTCCGCCGGGTCGTACCGGGGCGGGGTCAGACACCCGGCGTCGCGGGCGCCGAGGCGACCCACCAGCTGATGGTCCCGAAGTGCGCCGGGCGCTTTCGCGCAGCCAGGCACCGACGTCCCGGTCGGCGGTCGCAGACCGAGATTCGACGGTGCGTCCAGTACGGCGATCCGGCGCATCTGCGGGGCTCAGAACAGTGCGCTGGCCAGCGCCCGGCGGGCCCTGGTCACCGCCGGGTCGTCCGGACCGGCCATGATGAACAGCGACACCAGGTGTTTGCGGACGGTCTCCCGGTCGTCACCGGCGCTGCGCCGGACCAGGCCGATCAACCGCTGGTACGCCTGCTCCGCCTGACCGCCGAGCACCTCCACGTCGGCGGCGAGCAGCTGGGCCGGTACGTCGTCCGGGGCCGACGCCGCCGCGTCGAGCGCAGCCGCCGGCTCCACCCCCTGCACCCGGCGGGCCAGGGCGACCTGGGCCAGCCCGGCCTCGGCGGCGGTGTCCGCCGGCGCCTCGTTGAGGATCTTCCGGTAGGCCTGCTCCGCGGCGTCCAGGTCGCCCATCATCAGCGCCTCGTCGGCGGCGTTGAGCAGCGGGTTCTCCGGCTCCTCGACGGTGACGCCGCCAGCTTTGAGCACGGCGCCGATCCACTGCCGCAGCTGGGCCTCCGGCACCACACCGGCGAACGCGTCGACCGGCTGGCCGCCGACGACGGCGTACACCATGGGGATGCTCTGCACCCGGAACATCTGCGCCAGGCGCTGGTTGCTGTCCACGTCGATCTTGGCCAGCGTCCAGGCGCCACCGCCCTCGGCCGCGAGTCGCTCCAGCAGCGGCGACAGTTGCTTGCAGGGCTCGCACCACTCGGCCCAGAAGTCGATGACCACCGGTGTGGTCATCGACCGTTCGAGAACCTCGGTCTGGAAGGTCGCCTCGGTGACGTCGATGACGGCACCGGCTGCCGCCGGTGCGCCGGTCGCCGGGCCGCCACCGGCCCGGGTCGGGGTCCCGTCCGGCCGGTTCCCGCCGGCCGGCGCTGCGCTGCGCAGCGAGCTGAGGTCTACCGCGCCGCGAGTGAAAATCGACGGGGTGGTACGTGGGTCGCTCATGGTTACCTAGTCTCGCACGCGCAGGGCGCGTCCCAACGCCAGCGCCACCGCCCCGAACAGCAGCATGACGCCGATCACGGGGAGCAGCACGGCGACCGGCCAGGGCCAGCGGACCGGGGCCAGCGGGACCGCCTCCTCGACGGTGACCGGCAGGTAGCTTCCGCTCAGCCACCAGGCGAGCAGCGCACCGCCGAGCCCGGTCACCGTGGCCAGCAGCACTGCGGGCAGCCCGCTCCAGCGCAGCGAACCGGCCGCCGACCGGGACGGCAGTCCCTGGGTCCGCAGCGCTGTCAGGTCCTCGGCGCGGCGCCGCCGTTCGACCATGGCGAGTAGCACCATCCCGGAGCCGGCGAGGATCACCGCCAGGGCGGCGGCGAGCAGGTGGAACCAGATCGCCAGGGCCGGTGCCTGCCGGTCCAACTCGGTCCGGACCTGCTCCGGGGTGAACTCGCCGGTGACGGTGAGCCCGGCGGCGGCCAGCCGCTCGGCGATGTCCGCCGGTGCCCGGGGACCGAGCCAGACCTGGGCCGTTTCGAGCCCGGTCTTCTCGGGCACCGCCCGTACGGCGTACTCCATGTCGACCAGGAAGCCGCGGTCGCCCAGCGCCGGCAGCGCCGGGACCGGGTCGACCTCGGACGTCAGCTGCGCACCGGTGGGCAGCAGCGCCGTGGTCGGGTTCAGCCCGGGCGGCCGGTCGTCGGCCAGGGCGGTCACCGCTGGCAACGGGTACGGCGTGTCGGCCGGCAGCGCCCACGGGTCGGGGGCGGCCCCGCCGGCGAGCAGTCGCAGCCCGCCCGAACCGGCCCCGGCCGGGTCACCGGACGGATCGCGCCAGCGCCGCCCGTCGGTGAGTTCCGCCGGGCCGAGCAACCGCTTCCCGTCGACGGAGAGGCCGGTGAGGGTCACCTCGCGGGCCTGCGAACCGGCCGCGCTGTCGGGGTCGGCCGCGCGGCCGATGCCCGGTTCGACCCGGGCGGACAGCCCGGCGAGCTGGCATCCGGCGGCACAGTCGACCGGGATCCGGTAGGTGTGCCGCCCCGGCCGGGCCGGCGTCGCTTCGGCCACCGCACGCCCCGACGCCGCACGCAGATGAACGGTGAACCACACGTCGTCGGCCGGTCCGGTCTCCTGCGGATCCGATGGTGGGCCGGTCTGCTCCGGATCCGCCGGCTCACCGGTCTGCCGCAGATCGGCGACGGCGACGACCAGGTCCACCGAGATCATCGTCCCGTCGACGGCGATCGGTTCGATGGCCTGCCGTCGTAGCGTCGCGGCGACATCCGCAGGGCCCGCCGGACCGAACTCGGGTCGCCAGCGGGCGGTGGCGGCCAGCGCCGACGTGTCGGCGAGCAGCACCGGAACGTCGGCGTCGGTGCTGGCGAACCCGACCGCCATCGCGTACTCGCCGCTCGGATCGACGGTGCGCACGGCGGTCAGCAGCGTCCCGGCGTCGACCGGCAGCAGGGTCAGCACCCGGTCCGCCCCGGCCTGCACCTCGGCCAGCGCCGCCCGCGACTGTCGGGCCACGTCGAACGCGCTGGCCGCGTACCCGGTCAGCACCACGGTGACGGTGAGCAACGTGAACAGCCGTTGGCTGGCCGGCTGCCGGGCCAGGTGCAGCAGCCCCAGCGCCGGGCCGAGCCGGCCCCGGCGCAGTGCGACGGCACCGAGCCGGCCGGTCAGCGGTGCCACCAACCGCGCCGCCAGCAGCGCCACGGTGACCCCGATCAACGCCGGCACCAGCAGCGACAGACCGACCAACTCGCTGTCGAACAGCCGCAGCTGCACCACGGCGACCACGGTCAGGGCCACCATCACCGTCTCCGCCAGCAGCGACGCCCACCGCCGGGACCGGGCCGGCACCCGGCGCAGCAGGTCGACGACCGGGCTGGCCAGTTCCCGGCGCTGGGCGGCCAGTACGGCGAGCAGCGCACCGACGAACGCGGCGCACCCGGCCAGCACAGCCGCCCCTGAGGAGACCGGAGCGAACCGGCCCTCCTCCAGTCGCAGGCCGGCGAGCAGCCCGACGGCAACCGAGCCGAGCAGGTAGCCGACCGGCGCGCCGAGGGTGATCGCGACCGCCGGCTCACCGGCGGCCAGCGTCCACCGGGTCCGCCGGGGCGTTCCGCGCAACGCGATCAGGCCCAGCTCGGTACGGCGGGCCACGGTGCCGGCGGCGACCGCGACGAAGACGACGAACAGGCAGAGGACCACCAGCGGGACGGCCGCGACCGGCACCACCTGCCGGGTCAACGCCTGTGCCGCCGAGATCCGCTCCAGCAGCGGGCCGACGTCGTCGGACAGGTTGACGTACCCGCCGCCGTCGGCGCGAACCTGCTCCTCGAGGCTGTCCAGCCGCTCACCGAGCGCCGTCAGCCGGTCCGGTCCCAACGCGGCGGACTCGGCCAGCGCGTCGACGCCCCGGTAGTCGCTACGCCGGTCGATGGCGTCGACGGCGTGCCGACCGGTGAAGACCGGTTCGCGGTAGGCGTCCGGCGCGCCGGGCACGAAGTACGGTGTCCGGCCCCAGTAGAGCGCATCCGGGTCCACCGGCTGGTAGACCCCGACGACGGTGATCCCGGCCGGTACCCCGCCCGGACGGTAGATGCGCTGCACCGGGTCGTAGTCGGCCCACGTGACGGTGACCGGTGTGCCGGGGGCCAGGTCGAGGCGTCGTGCCGTGTCCGCCCCGACCACGACCTCGTACGGCGACATCAGACACCGCCCGGCGACCATCCGCAGGTTGGCGCAGACGTCCTCGCGGAAGACCAGGTAGGAGATGTCGGTGCCGGCGGGTTCCAGCCCGAGCACCGGCATCTGCACTGTGTAGACGGTGCGGAAGCCGGGCAGGTCGAGCACGGCACCGGTGACGGCCCGGAAGCCGTCCTCCTCGCCGGGTGCCACGTCGGGGATGGACAGGGTGACCGTGCGGTCGGCGCGGTCGGCGGCGGCGATCTCCGCCGCTACGACGGCCCGGTCGGCGGCGGCCAGGTACGCCGGGCCGGTCACCGCGGCGGCGGTGGCGAACGCGCTCAACAGGAAGACGACCAGCGCCTGCCCGCGCCGGGCGGCGACCATGGACAGCAGCAGGGAGATCATCCGACGCCTCCGGGCCCGGCCGCCGGTGGGTTCGGCCCGGCCGGCGGGGCGACCCGGGAGTCGACGGCCCGGACCAGCCGGGCACCGGCGAACGCCGCGGCCGCGCCGAGCACCGCGGCCGCGACGAGCGTGCTCACCAGCAACGGGACAGCCTGTGGACCGATCCGCAGCGGCAGTACGGCCCAGTTGTCGACGAAGATCGGCATCGTCTGCCGGATCGGCAGCTGGGCGAGCACGGTGGCCATCAGGCCCACCACCACCGCGATTCCCACGGTGACGGCGTATCCGCCGTAGGCGATCCGGGTGACGGCGCGGGCCGGGAGCCCCTGGGCCCGCAGGGCGGCCATCTCGGCGGCCCGGTCGTCGCGTTCCACCGCCGCGACCACCGCCAGCGCCCCGGCGGCCAGCAGCAGCCCGATCAGTCCGGCGGCCAGCTGGAACCGCAGCGCCGACGGCGGACCCTGGCGGCCGAGCTGCTCGATCACCTCGGTCCGGGAACCGGTGTCGATGATGGTCAGCCCTTCGGCGGTGAGCCGGTCGGCCAGTTCCGCCGGCGCGTCGGGAGCGAGCCAGACCTGCGGCACGTCGCCGGTGCCGGCCCCGTCGGCCAACCGGTCGGCCCGCTCCAGGTCGACCAGGTAGCCGCGCAGCCGGGCCTGCGGCAGCGCGTCGGCCACCGTCACGTACCGCACCGGCAGATCCGCACCACCGAACACGGCGAGCCGTGGCTCGCCGGCAACGTCCGGGGCGAGCTCCGGTCCGGAGCGGACCACCGGCACCGGCACCGGCGCGTCGATCGGATGGATCCGGGTGGACCGCTGCCGGTCCGCCCGGCCGGGTGGCGGCGGGGTGGTGACGGTCGCGCCGTCCGGCCCGGTGGTCAGCCGGGGGCCGATGGCACCACCGGCGACCGCGCCACGCCAGTTCCCGATATCGCCGAGGTACGCCGCGTCCAGCCGGGGTGTGGTGGCCCCGGCCAGATCGTGCAGGGTGATCGTGAGATCGGGTTCGGCCAGCACCGGTACGCCGTTCCAGGCCGGTTGGACCAGTTCGAGTGACGCCAGCCGGCAGCCGTCCGGGCCGCATCCGGTCACCGTGGCGGGGTGCTCGGCACGATCGGTGCCGAGCGGGCCGAAGACCACCTGCACCGGGTCTCCGGCCGGGTCGACCAGGTGCGCGACGACGCTGACCGGCACCTCGTCCGGTCCGGTGGCGGTCAGGACCAGCGGACCGTCGCCGACCCGAACCTCGGTGGCCGGCGGGGTGAGCGCGGCGGCGACCTCGGCGGCGACCGGGCCGTAGCCGGGGTGCCAGGCGGCGACCTGGGCGAACCGGGAGGCGTCGACGGCGAGCACGTACTGGGCCGACCCGGGATTGTTGCCGACCACCGCCATCGCGTACCGGCCGGACGGGTCGGCGGCGCGGACCGCGGCCAGCAGGTGGGCCCGGCTGCGGGCCTGCACGGTGAGCACCTGGTCGGCGCCGGTGGCGTGGGTGGCCCGGACGGCCCGCGCGGAGACCGATTCGGTCCAGCTGCCGATCGCGGTGCCGAGCAACGCCACCCCGACGGTGAGCAGGGCGACCAGCCGCGCGGTCCCCGGCCGGCGGGCCAGGTGCAGCGCGGCCAGCGCGGCGGGCAGCCGACCGGCGCGCAGCAGGGCCGCAGCGGCCCGCCCGGCCACCGGGGTGGCCGCCCGACCGGCGATCAGCGCGATCGCCAGGGCCAGCAACGCCGGGGCGAGCAGCACCAGAGCACCGGCCTCGTCCGGCTCGGCCGCGCCGACGGACGCCTGGTATAGCCCGGCCCCGGCGACGGCCACCGCGATCAGGTCGACGACGTCGGCCCGCCAGCCGCGCTGGCGGGCCGGCACGTGCCGGAGCAGGTCCACCACTGCGGCACGGGCGTTGCGCAGGTCGGCGGCGATTGCGGCGACCAGCGCGCCGGAGACGGCGGTGCCGGTCGCGGCGAGGGCGAGCCGGGCGGCGGAGCCGGCCTGCTCCGGGTCCGGGCCGGCACCGGCGAGCAGCCGGGCGGCCACCAGGCCGGCGGCGGCACCGACCAGCGCGCCGACGATCATCGGCAGCCCGCTCTGGCCCACCGTGAGCAGCCACACCCGCCACCGGGCACCGCCGCGCAGTTTGACCAGTCCCAGGTCACGGCGGCGATGTTCGGCGGTGTGTCGGACGGCGAAGAACAGGGCGAACCAGGACAGCAGCAGCAGTTGCCCGGCGGCGACGGCGACACCGAGCTCGACCAGTTGGCGGTGGCGGGCGATCTGGTCCACCAGGATCGCCGCGTCGGTGCGGACCTGCCAACGGCCGACGACGCCACCACCGTCGGAGCGGCGGACCTCGGTGGCCAGGTCGACTCCGGCGAGGTAGGCGGCGGCCGGCAGCACCAGGTGGTGGGCGGCGAACAGGTTGTCCACCGGTACGGCGGCCAGCGTGCCGGCGGTGGCGAAGACCGGGTCACCGCTGTCGGCGTCGGTACCGCCGCTGCCGAGGTCGTCGAACGCCCAGTACGGATCCCCGGGATCAGTCACCTGGTAGGTCCCGGTGACGGTGAGAACCACCGGCGCGCTGCGCGTCGCCTGATGGGTGACCTGGTCACCGGCCCCGACGCCGAGCCGTTCGGCGCTGCGTGCGCTGAGCAACGCCGCGCCGGGGCGCTGCGGGCAGGTACCGGTGATGGTCAGGTGTTCGCAGACCTGCTCCCGGTGCGTCAGGTTGGCGGCCAGCTCGGCCTGGCCGCCGGCGACGGTCCCGGTGCTCCACACCGAACTGCTCGCCGTCGCACCCGGGTAGCCGATCATCTCGGCGCCGGCGTGCCGGGCCCGGTCGACCAGGTCGGCGCCGGTGGCGTCGAGCTCGGAGCGGTCCCCGGCGGCTGGGTCGACCTGCTGGTCAGCGGCGACTTCGGCGGCGGTGCTGGCGACCCGGCCGGTGGCGCGGGCGGCCAGCAGGTTGGGGCCGGCCGCGTCGACCGCGGCCTCGGCGACGGTACGGGTGGTCGCCGCTGCGTACCAGGGGGCGGCAGTGGTGGCGGTGACCGCGAGTGCGGTTAGCACCAACAGGGCGACGGCCTGGCCGGCGCGGGCCCGGACCGCGCCAACGAGCAGTGCGAACACTCAGACTCCTGTGCCGTCGACGCCGTCGGGCAGCAGACCGGGCGGGGCGGCCCCGCCCACGACCAGGGTTACCGCGCCGTCGGCCTGGGCCACCCGCAGCAGGGTGCCGGGTGGAAAGTCGCCGAGCACCTCGGGCGGCAGCTGCACCGTACCGTCGCCGGCCACCACCGCGAAGTCCTCACCGTCGCGGCCCTCGGCGCCGACCCGGCCGTCCCGGATGGTCACCGCCCGGCCGAGCCGGGCACCCACCTGCGCGTCGTGGGTCACCACCACGATCGTGGTCTCCCGTTCCCGGTTGATCGTCTCCAGCGCGTCGAGCACTTCGTCGCGGCCCCGGGTGTCGAGTTGACTGGTCGGCTCGTCGACCAGCAGCAGGCCGGGCGAGGCGGCGACGCCGACGGCGAGCGCGGCCCGCTGCCGGGCGCCCGGCGTCAGCTCGGCCAGCCGGTCATCGCCGCGGCCGGGCAACCCGACCAGGTCGAGGATGCGGTCCGGGTCGTCCAGGTCGATGCCGGCGGTGGCGGCGGCCCGCCGCTGGGCAAGCCAGACGTTGCGGCGCAACGTCGCGTACGGCAGCAGGTTACGGGCGGCGCCCTGCAGCACCACGCCGATCTGGGTGCCCCGCAACCGGGCGATCTCCCGGTCGGAGAGCTTGCCCAGGTCGTAGCTGCCGACGCTGACCCGGCCGGCGGACGGGCGCATCAGCCCGGCGAGCAGCGCCACCAGGGTCGATTTGCCGGATCCGGACGGGCCGACCAGGGCAAGCATCTCACCGGGGTTGATCCGCAGGTCGACGCCGGAGAGCGCGACCACGTCGCCGGCCTCGCCCCGGTAGATCTGCACCACCCGTCGGCAGCTCACCGCAAGTCCCGTCACGGCGTACTGCCTACCATGAATCCCTTGGAACCGCTGCCCCCGATTGGTGGCCGGCACGGGCCCCCAGGTCAGGAGCGCGGGGTCGGATCAGAAGCGGGCCGGCTCGCGGTAGACGCCCCATTCGGCACGCAGCGCATCGCAGATCTCGCCGAGGGTCGCCTCGACGCGGACCGCGTCGAGCATCGCCGGCACCATGTTGTCGCCGTCCCGGGCTGCGGTGACCAGGTCGTCGAGTCGGCGGCGGACCAGCGCGTCGTCCCGGTCGGCCTTACGGGCGGCCAGCAGCCGGCGCTGCTCGACCTCCACCTCGTGAGAGATTCGCAGGATCTCCAGCTCCTTGGCGACCGTACCGGTGTGGCAGTTCACCCCGACGATTTTCTTCCGGCCGTCCTCGACCGCCTGCTGGTACGCGAACGCCGCCTCGGCGATCTGCCCGGTGAACCAGCCGTCTTCGATGCCGCGCAGGATGCCGGAGGTGATCGGCCCGATCGGGTGCGGGCCGTCGCCGCCCAGCTGACGGATGCGGGCGAAGATCTCCTCCGCCTCGGCCTCGATTCGGTCGGTGAGCGCCTCGACGTACCAGGCACCGCCGAGCGGGTCGGCGACGTTGGCCACCCCGGTCTCGTCCATCAGCACCTGCTGGGTACGCAACGCGATCTCCGCAGACTCGTCGGTGGGCAGCGCCAGGGTCTCGTCCAGGGCGTTGGTGTGCAGCGAGTTGGTGCCGCCGAGCACCGCCGCGAGCGCTTCGACCGCCGTACGTACCACGTTGTTGACCGGTTGCTGCGCGGTCAGTGACACCCCGGCGGTCTGGGTGTGGAACCGCAGCCAGAGGGCGCGTTCGTCGGTGGCGCCGTACTCGTCGCGCAGCCAGCGGGCCCAGATCCGCCGGGCGGCGCGGAACTTCGCGATCTCCTCGAAGAAGTCGACGTGCGCGTCGAAGAAGAAACTCAGCCCGGGGGCGAACCGGTTGACGTCCAGCCCGCGGGAGAGCCCCAGCTCGACGTAGCCGAAGCCGTCGGCGAGGGTGTACGCCAGCTCCTGCGCGGCGGTGGAGCCGGCCTCCCGGATGTGGTATCCGGAGATTGACAGCGGTTTGTAGCGCGGGATCCGCCGCGCGCAGAACTCCATCAGGTCACCGATCAGCCGCAGGTGCGGCTCGGGGCCGAACAGCCACTCCTTCTGGGCGATGTACTCCTTGAAGATGTCGGTCTGCAGGGTGCCGTCCAGGGTGGCCAGGTCGGCGCCCTGCCGTTCGGCGGCGACCAGGTACATGCAGAACACCGGCACCGCCGGCCCGGAAATGGTCATCGAGGTGGTGACCGCCGCCAGGTCGATGCCGTCGAAGAGCACGTCCATGTCGGCGGCGGAGTCGATCGCCACCCCGCAGTGGCCGACCTCGCCGAGCGACTGCGGGTCGTCGGAGTCGCGGCCCATCAGCGTCGGCATGTCGAAGGCCACCGACAGTCCCCCGCCGCCGGCACCGAGGATCATTTTGTACCGCTCGTTGGTCTGCCGGGCGTTGCCGAAGCCGGCGAACTGCCGAATGGTCCAGGTCCGCCCCCGGTAGCCGGTCGGATACAACCCTCGGGTGTACGGGTACTCGCCCGGCCAGCCGATCCGCTCGAAGCCGGGGTGGTCGGCGCCGTCGGGCGGACCGTAGACCGGATCCACCGTCGTGCCGGACAGCGTGGTGAAGTCCGCGTCGCGTTTCTTCGCGGCGTCGTAGCGGGCCTGCCAGCGGGCGCGACCGGCGGCAATCTGTTCGGCGTCCATCGAAGGGCCTCCTCGGGTCCGGGCGGATCCGAGTCTAGAGCCCGTACTGAACGATCGCTAAGCCCACCGGCTGCGATCGTCGACGGATGCCACCTCAGCCCGCCGGCCGCAACAGCCGCCGGAGATGGTCGACCACCTCGCCCACCGGCACCCGTACCGTCTCCCCGGTGGCCCGGTCGGTCACCTCGACCACCCCCTCGGCCAGCGACCGCTTGCCGACCGTGACCCGCAACGGAATGCCGACCAGCTCGACGTCGCGGAACTTGACCCCGGCCCGCTCCGCTCGGTCGTCGATCACCACGTCCACCCGCTCGGCGAGCAGCCGCTGGTAGATCCGCTCGCCGGTCTCGGCGACCGGCCGGTCGTCGACCTGGGCGACGACCACCGCCACCGAGAACGGGGCGACCGCCACCGGCCAGACGATTCCCTCGGCGTCGTGGTGGCTTTCAACGATCGCCGCCATCGCCCGTTCCACCCCGATCCCGTAACTGCCCATCACCACCGGAATCCGGTCGCCGGCCGGGTCGAGCACCGCCGCGTCCAATGCCTCGCTGTAGCGCTGCCCGAGCTTGAAGATGTGCCCGACCTCGATCGCCCGGCGTACCCGCAGCGGCTCCCCGCACGTCACGCACGGCTGACCGGCGGCCACCTCGCGCAGGTCGGCCCAGCTGCCGACGGAGACGTCCCGGCCGACGTCGACGCCACGCAAATGGACGCCGTCGACGTTGGCGCCGGTGAACATGTCCCGCCGGCCGCGCAGCGCCTCGTCGGCGATCACCGGCACCCCGGTCACCCCGACCGCGCCCAGGCTGCCCGGGGCCGCCCCCAACGCCGCCCGGATCTCGTCGGCGGCTGCCGCCCGCAGCTGCACCGCACCGGTGGCGTCGGCCAGCTTCTGCTCGTTGAGCGGATGGTCGCCGCGCAGCAGCACCAGGGTCAGCTCGCCGTCGAGCACGTACACCAGGGTCTTGATCTGCCGGTCGGCCGGCGCGGCGAAGCGCACCGCGAGATCGTCGATGGTCCGTACGCCCGGGGTGTCGAACGGCTGCGGGGCGGCGGACCCGGCGGCGTCCGTCCATGGATCGAGCCGCGACGTCGCCTTCTCCAGGTTCGCGGCGTAGCCGCAGGCCGGGCAGTCGACCACCTGGTCCTCGCCGGTCGGTGCCGGGCACATGAACTCGACCGACGCCGACCCGCCCATGGCACCGCTGGACGCCTGCACGGCAACCGCCGGGACGCCCAGCCGGTCGAAGATCCGCCGGTACGCGTCGTGGTGCAGGTCGAAGGACCGGTCCAGCCCGGCCCGGTCCAGGTCGAAGCTGTACGAGTCCTTCATGGTGAACTCGCGGGTGCGCAGCAGCCCGGCCTTGGGCCGCGGCTCGTCCCGGAACTTGGTCTGGAACTGGTACCACAGCTGCGGCAGCTCCCGGTAGGAGTTCAGCTCCCGGGCGAGGATCGTGAACACCTCTTCGTGGGTCATGCCCAACGCCAGGTCGGCGCCCCTGCGGTCGCGCAGCCGGAACATCTCCTCACCCATCGAATCCCACCGACCGGTCCGGCGCCAGATCTCCGCCGGATGCAACGCGGGCAGGCTGAACTCCTGCGCCCCGATCCGCGTCATCTCGTCGCGGATCACCTCGATGACCTTCGCCCGTACCCGCACCGCCAGCGGCAGCAGCGAGTAGTGGCCGGCCATCAACTGCCGCAGGTAGCCGGCCCGCAGCAGCAGCCGGTGGCTCGGCGCGTCGGCCTCCGCCGGGTCATCGCGCAACGTAGGAATGTGTAGTCGGGACCAGCGCATGAACGGCCTTCCTCACTTCCGGCGGCGGCGCGGCACTCAGCAACGACACAGGGTAAACCGGGTCGGGTCCCAGGTAGCGCGGTGCTGGTCGATGAAGTCCCCGACGACAACGTCTCCTACCGGGCGTACCGGTGCGCCCGGCCCGGTCGTCCTGACCGGCATATGCTCGACGGCGTGGACTTGCGGATCTTCACCGAACCTCAGCAGGGTGCCAGCTACCAGCAGCTTCTCGCGGTGGCCCGGTGCGCCGAAGACGCCGGGTACGACGCATTCTTCCGGTCCGACCACTATCTGGCGATGGGCGGCGACGGACTGCCCGGCCCGACCGACGCCTGGACGACCCTCGCCGGGCTGGCCCGGGACACCAGCCGGATCCGGCTCGGCACCCTGATGACCGCCGCGACCTTCCGCTACCCCGGTCCGCTGGCGATCACCGTCGCGCAGGTCGACGAGATGAGCGGCGGTCGGGTCGAGTTCGGCATCGGGGCCGGCTGGTTCGAGGCCGAACACACCGCGTACGCGGTTCCGTTCCCGTCGCTGGCCGAGCGGTTCGACCGGCTCGACGAGCAGCTGGCGATCATCACCGGCCTGTGGGAGACCCCGGTCGGCGACACCTTCGACTTCCTGGGCAGGTACTACCAGGTCACCGACTCTCCGGCGCTGCCCAAGCCGGTGCAGCGGCCCCGGCCGCCGGTGCTGCTCGGCGGGAAGGGCCGCAAGCGGACCCCGCAGCTGACCGCCCGCTACGCCGACGAGTTCAACGTGCCGTTCGAGGGCCTCGCCGAGTCGGCGCGGCTGTTCCAGCAGGTGCGGACGGCCTGCACCGAGGCGGGCCGCGATCCGGACGGCCTGCGGCTGTCCAACGCGCTGGTGCTGTGCTGTGGTCGTGACGACGCCGAGGTGGCGCGGCGGGCGGCGGTCATCGGCCGGGAGCCGGACGAGCTGCGCGCCAACGGCCTGGCCGGCACGCCGGCCGAGGTGGTGGACAAGATCGGCCGGTACGCCGAGATCGGCGCCCAACGGATCTACCTGCAGGTGCTGGACCTGGCCGACCTGGACCACATCGAGCTCGTCGCCGCCGAGGTGGCACCGCAGTTGTGACCCGCTGCCGGGCCGGCCGGTGTCGGAATGCCGGCCGGTGCCGGAATCTCGACTGGCTGGTGTTCGAGCAGTCCGGCGTCCTCACCTCGACGCAGGCCACCGAGCATCTGGGCCGGTCCGGGCTGCGCCGGCGTATCGGTCGTGGGCAGTGACGGCGGATCTGTGCCGGGATCGTGTTTACCAGCAACGGGCCGCTGACCGCCGAGCAGACACTCTGGGTAGCTGTGCTGTTGGCAGGCCCGACGGCGCTGCTGGGCGGGCTCACCGCAGCCCGTGAAGGAGTGCTGCGCTTCGCGGGTGGCGCGGGTCCGATCCAGGTACTCGTCGACGGTGACCGGCAGTACCCGGAGCTACGTCGTCGGCTGCCCCTCGACATGCCGGCGATGATGGTCCGGCGGACCACGGTGACGCCCGAGGAACATCACCAGGTGGGTCGCCCGATGCGTACCAGCATGGCGCGGTCGCTGGTCGATGCCGCAGAATGGGCACGTTCCGACGACGAGGCGCAGGCGATCATCGCCGCCGGTTGCCAACAGCGTCGGGTCGTTCCGGCCGAGATCCTCGCCGCCCTGCGCTGGCTGCCCCGGGTCCGGCGACGCCGGTTGATCGCCGCTGCGGCGGCGGACGCCGATGGTGGGGCGACCGCGCTGTCCGAGATCGATTTCGTCCGGCTCTGCCGGCGGCATCGACTGCCGCCACCGGACCTGCAACAGCGGCGCAAGGACCGGGCCGGACGGGTGCGTTACCTCGACGCGTGCTGGCGTCGCCGGCGACCGGATCCTCCGTTTCCCGGCCTATCTGATCCGGGTGCGCCCGGCCGAAATAGTCGACCATTGACCGCGGCGCTCCGAGCGGCCGGCTGGCCGGGTTGAACCTGCCCGCGCCGGCTGAGTCCGCCGCGTGCCGACCGAGCCCCGCCGCGATCTAGAAGAACCATGGTCGATATACCGGCCAGATCCTTCTAGATCACTCGTAGGTCGGGCCATGGCCGGGTCAGTTCGGCCCGGCCGTCGAGCAGGTGCAGTTCGGCGTCGCAGGCGGCAGCCGCCTCCGAGTCGTGGGTGGCGAAGACGACGGCTGCACCCCGGTCGGCCTCGGCCCGCAGCAGGTCGAGGACCAGCTGACGGTTGGCCGCGTCCAGCTCGCTGGTCACCTCGTCGGCGAGCAGCACGTCACCGTGCAGCGCCAGCGCCCGGGCCAACGCGGTCCGCTGCTGCTGGCCGCCGGAGAGCTCCTCGACGAGTTGGTCGGACTGACCGGCGAGGCCGAGCCGGTCGAGTGCGGCCGCGCCGGCCCGCCGCGCTGCCGCTGGGCTCATCCCGACAGCGATCAGCGCCACCTGCAGGTTCTCCCCTGCTGTCAGTATCGCGGCGAGACCGTTGTCCTGTGGGACCAGCACGACCTTGCGATCCACGGCGTGGTCGCGGCCGCGCAGCGGTTCACCGCCAAGCGAGATGGATCCGCCGATCGGCCGCAGCAGGCCGGCCATCGCCGATAGCAGGGTCGTCTTGCCCGCGCCGGACGGCCCGGTGACCGCCAGCAGGTGACCGGGTCGCACGGTCAGCGTCACGTCACGCAGCACCGGCTCGGCACTGAGGTAGCCTACGGTCGCAGCCGCGAGCTCGATGATCGGGAGATCGACGGTGGTGGGCACGCGCCGACCCTAGCGGACCTCGCGTCGGTGCGCCGACCGCGCCCTGCGGGAGCAGCCGGTTCAGCGGGGGGATGGCAGCCGTCGGCATGGCATGGGGTGGAAGCGGGGTGGGCCCGGTCAGCGCGACGGCGGGGCCGGCCCGGTCAACTCGGTGAGTAGCCGATCGGCGGCGGCGTACGGGTCGAGCCGGCCGGCGAGCACCTCGGCGGCGAGTTCGGCGGGCAGCGTACCGTCGCGCAGCGAGCTGATCCGCCCGCGCAGCGTGCCGATCGCGATCGCCTCGACCTCGGCGGCGACCCGCCGGGCCCGACGGGCGGTGAGCTCGCCCCGGCCGGCCAGCCAGTCGCGGTGCCGTTCGATCGCGGTCACCAGTTCGTCGAGACCGTCGCCGTGGGCGGCCACGGTCCGCAGCACCGGCGGGCGCCAGCCGCCCGGGGCGGTGGCGGTCAGCGCGAGCATGCCCTTCAGGTCCCGTACGGTGCCGTCGGCGCCGTCGCGGTCGGCCTTGTTGACCACGAAGATGTCGGCGATCTCCAGGATGCCAGCCTTCACCGCCTGCACGGCGTCACCCATGCCGGGGGCGAGCAGCACCACCGTGGTGTCGGCCAGCCCGGCCACCTCGACCTCCGCCTGCCCGACGCCGACCGTCTCGATCAGCACGACGTCGCAGCCGACGCCGTCGAGGACCCGGACCGCCGCCGGGGTCGCCGACGACAGCCCGCCGAGGTGGCCCCGGCTGGACATCGACCGGATGTACACGCCCGGGTCGGTGGCGTGGTCCTGCATCCGTACCCGGTCGCCGAGGATCGCACCGCCGGTGAACGGGCTGGACGGATCGACGGCGAGGACGCCGACCCGCAGGTTCCGGCCGCGCAGCACCCGGACCAGCTCGCTGGTGGTGGTCGACTTGCCGACGCCGGGGGCGCCGGTCAGCCCGACGACCAGGGCGTGCCCGGTGTGCCCGGCCAGCTCGGCGGCGATCCGCGGCAGCTGCGGCCCACCGGACTCGACCAGCGTGATCAGCCGCGCGACGGACCGAGCGTCGCCGGCGCGGGCCCGCCGGACGAGATCCGGTACGTCCCGGGAGCCGCCCCGGCTCACCTGGCCGTCGGAGCCTGCGGTCACTTCGCCGTCGGAGCCTGCGGTCACTTCGCGGTCGGCACCCGCAGGATCAGGGCGTCGCCCTGCCCGCCGCCACCGCAGAGCGCAGCGGCGCCGGTCCCGCCGCCGCGTCGGCGCAGCTCCAGCGCGAGAGTCAGCGCCAGCCGGGCGCCGGACATGCCGATCGGGTGACCGAGAGCAATCGCGCCGCCGTTGACGTTGACGATGCCTGGATCGACGTCGAGGTCCCGGGTCGACTGGACGCCGACGGCGGCGAACGCCTCGTTGATCTCGATCAGGTCGAGATCGGTGACGGTCATCCCGGCCTTGCCGAGGGCGTGCCGGATGGCGTTGGACGGCTGGGAGTGCAGCGAGTTGTCCGGGCCGGCGACGTTGCCGTGCGCGCCGATCTCGGCGATCCAGTCGAGGCCGAGCGCCTCGGCCCGGGACCGGCTCATCACCACCACGGCGCACGCGCCGTCCGAGATCGGTGATGAACTACCGGCGGTGATGGTGCCGTCCGGGGTGAAGGCGGGACGGAGCCGGGCCAGCGTCTCGACGGTGGTGTCCGGCCGGATTCCCTCGTCGTTGAGCAGCCGGACCGGGTCACCCTTGCGCTGCGGCACCTCAATCGGGGTGATCTCTTCGGCGAAGACGCCGTTCTTCTGGGCTACTGCGGCCCGCTGGTGGCTGGTGGCGGCGAAGGCGTCCTGCTCGGCCCGGCTGATGCCGAGCCGGGTGCCGTGCCGCTCGGTCGACTCGCCCATCGCGCAGCAGTCGAACACGTCGGTCAGCCCGTCCAGGGCCATGTGGTCGGCGACCACCACGTCGCCGTACTTGTAGCCGGCACGCTGGCCGCGCAGCAGATGCGGCGCGTTGGTCATCGACTCCATCCCGCCGGCCACCACGACGTCGAACTCGCCGGCCCGGATCAACTGGTCGGCGAGCGCGATCGCGTCGAGACCGGAAAGGCAGACCTTGTTGATGGTGAGGGCGGGTACGCTCATCGGGATACCGGCGCCGACCGCGGCCTGCCGGGCCGGCATCTGGCCGGTGCCGGCCTGGAGCACCTGGCCCATGATGACGTACTGCACCTGATCGGGGTCGACGCCGCCGCGACCGAGGGCGGCGGAGATCGCGGTCGAGCCGAGGGCGGTGGCCGGGAAGTCCTTCAGGTTGCCGAGCAACCGGCCCATCGGGGTGCGTGCGCCGCTGACGATCACCGAGGTCATGGGATTCCGCCTCCGCACAGTGGGACAAGGCCGGGGTGCCGGCGACAACTTAACGATGGTTCGGCCAGACTATCGCCATGACGGAAGAAGCTCCTGCCGAGGCCGCTGCGGACTATGTCACAGACATCGGCCTGCTGAAGATCGACCATGTCGGGATCGCTGTGGCGGATCTGGACACCGCGCTCGATTTCTACACCCGCACCTTCGGCATGCGCTGCGTACACCTGGAAGTCAATCACGCCCAAGGGGTACGCGAGGCCATGCTCGCCGTCGGGCCGGTGCCCGACGGCGGTCAGGTGCAGCTGCTCGCCCCGTTGTCTGCCGAGTCGACCATCGCCAAGTTCCTGGACCGCAACGGCCCCGGGATGCAGCAGCTGGCGTACACGGTGGTGGACATCGACGCGGCGTGCGCGGCGCTGCGCGAGCGCGGACTACGGCTGCTCTACGACGCACCTCGGCCGGGCACCGCAGGTTCGCGGATCAACTTCGTGCACCCGAAGGACGCCGGCGGCGTCCTGGTCGAGTTGGTCCAGCCGGCGGCGACCCCGGACCAGCCGGCCTAAGTCACAAACCGGCCCGGTCGTACCGACTGGCCGGCCAGTTCCGGTCCGCTGATGCGGATCGACGGACCGGAACTGGTCGGTCGGGAATGCCGAAAGGAAGCGGGCCGGACAACTTCACCGGTTTTCAGGTACGGCGTCCGACGGCGGGCCACCCGGCGTGGCACTGGCGGCGTAACGGTTCGTCGTCGGCTGGCCCGCAGGCTGAGCCACGGCCCCACCCGGCGTCGCCCGGAAAGCACCCAGAGGAACCGCTCTGAGCTGCTCATACATCGCCATGACCGGGCTCTGGACGGAGTGCACGGCGATGACCCGACCACCCGAAAGACTTCGTTGCGTACGCATACGCCTACAATTCGTATACCGAGCGCCGGTCGGCCAAGGAAAGATGACCATGTCGGCTATCGTGGTGACGGGCAGTTCGCTCTTGCGAAACACCCTGGTACATCTGCCACTATGTCTCAATGCCCCAGCAGCAGTCCTCCCTTGCGTTCTTCGATAACGCCAGCGCTCCGCACGACTTCACCGTCGTGCTTCGTGGCTACGACCGCAACCAGGTGGATGACCACCTGCAGCGCCTGGTAGCCGCCCTCACCCAGTCGGAGCAGGCTCGAGCTGAGGCCGAGCAGCGGATGAACGACGCGCAGCGCCGGCTCCGCCAGGCCGAGCAGCGGCTCAACGCGGTCGAACAGAAGCTCACCGACACCAACAAGCAGCTCGAGGAGAACAACCGGCCCACCCTCTCCGGCCTGGGAACCCGGGTGGAGCAGATTCTCCGGCTGGCCGAGGAGCAGGCCAACGACCACCGCGGTGAGGCCAAGCGGGAGTCCGAGGGCATCCTCTCTGCGGCCCGGCTGGAGGCCCGGGAGATCACCGACAAGGCGCGGGCCGAGGCCGCCGCGATGAAGGCCGGGGCCGAGCGGGAGGCGGGCAGCGTCCGGACCGCGGCTGAGCGGGAGGCGGCCGAGGTCCGGGTGCAGGCCCGCCGCGAGGCGGACACGCTGCGGGCCGACGCGGAACGGGAGACCAAGCAGCTGCGGGCGGTCACCGCCCACGAGGTCGCCGAGCTGAAGTCGACCGTGGAGCGCGAGGTCGCCACCCTGCGGGCCACCGCGGAGCGGGAGATCACCCAACTGCGGGCCAAGGCGGCCCGGGAGGCTGAGGAGAAGCGGGCCGAGGCGACCAAGCTGCTCACCGACGCCCGCGACAAGCGGGACAAGGATCTGCAGGCACTGGAGCTGCAGCTGGCTGAACGCCGGGAGAAGGCCGAGCGGGAAGAGTCCGAGCGGCACGCCGCCCAGGTCGCACAGACCCAGCGGATGGTCGCCGAGGCCGAGGGGCGTGCCCGGGCCGCCGAGGACCGGTCCAAGGAGATCGAGCAGCGCGCCGAGGCACGCCGGATCGAGTCCGAGCGGTCCGCCCAGGAGACCGTGGACAAGGCGAAGTCGCTGGCGGACAAGACTCTCAACGAGGCGCGCAGCGAAGCCAACCGACTGCTCACCGAGGCCCGGACCGAGGCCGAGCTGACCACCCAGGCCGCCCGCCGCGAGGTCGAGGACCTCAACCGGCAGAAGGACGCGGTCACCTCGCAGCTGGGCCAGATGCTCTCCGGCCTGGCCGGCATCGTTCCCGGCGTGCCGGCGGGCGGCGCGGACAGCGGCAAGGCCGACGAGAACGCCGAGCCGGTCAACGCCAAGTCGGCGAGCTGACCACTGATTGGACACCGTTCAGCGAGCTGACCAGCTGAACCGAACCGCCGAAGGGCCGCGCCGGTGCTCCGGCGCGGCCCTTCGCGTTCGGTGCCCGGTCCCCTGCTGTGCGTGTCCCGGCCAGCCCTGCCGCCCGGCGGCGACGCGCACGATCACCGCCGGTGATGCGGCATACCCGCTGGGCGAATGGTTCACACCTGGCAAATCATCCGAAGTGACGCGCGTCCTGTCAGGAGCATGGGTATCGCCCCGCAACAGGGCGTTGCGTGTGAGGATGGAGCCATGGCGCAAGGCGAAGAACTCTTCAACCTTGACGGGGACTCCGGATCGGGGCCCAACTTCGAGCTGGCGATCCGGGGGTACGACAAACGTCAGGTCGACCGCTACATCGCCCGTACCGAGAACGAGCTGGCCACGCTCGGCGCGGAACGGGAACAGATTTACGTGCAGATGCACACCCTGGCTGCGCAGATCGAGCAGCTCCAGGCCGATCTGACCGAGGCCCGGAGGGAGACCAGCTTTCTGGACCAGGTGTCGTTCCGGCACCTCGGCCCGCGGGTCGAGCAGATCCTCGGGCTCGCCGAGGACCAGGCTGAGGAGATCCGGTTCAACGCGGCCGAGGAGATCGACTCCCGCCGCGCCGAGGCCGAGCAGGTGCTCGCCGACGCCCGGCAGCAGGCCGACACCGCGATGCGCGACTTCGAGCTGGCGCTCGCCGCTCGCCGCGCGGAGGAGGACCGCGCCAACGCCGCCCGCCGCGCCGAGGCCGAGGCGACCGTGACCAGCGCCCGTGAGGAGTCGGACAACCTGCGGGCTGCGGCCGAGGCCGCTCTCGTCGCTGCCCGGGAGGAGGCCAACCAGCTCATCGCCACCGCCCAGCAGCAGGCCGACGACGCGCTGCACGCGGCACGACGGGAAGCCGACGACACCGTCAAGGCCGCCCAGCGGGAAGCCCGGCAGACCGTCACCACCGCCCAGGAACAGGCCAGCAACGCGGTCAGCACCGCCCAGGAGACCGCCGACCGGACCCTGGCCGACGCTCAGGCCGAAGCCGAACGGCTGGTCACCCAGGCCCGGATGGACGCCAGCCGCATGGTCACCACCGCCCAGGAAGAGGCAACCAACCTGCGCGAGGCCGCCGAAGCGGCGGTCGCCGCCGCCCGGCAGGACGCCGAACGGATCCGTACCGAGGGCGAGGCCGCCGCCGAGTCGGCCCACCGGGAGGCCGCCCAGGCCGTCGAGCAGGCCACCGAGTACGTCACCCGGACGCACGCCGAGACCGACGCGTTCGTCGCGCAGACCCGCGCCGAGCTGGACCAGGAGCTCACCGCCCGACGTGACCAGGTCGAGCAGGAGCTGACCACGCTGCGCAGTACCGCCGAAGCAGAGGTCGCCGAGCTACGCGACGGCGTACAGCAGGAGGTCGACCGGCGCCGCGCGACGATGGAGCAGGAGATCGGCGAGTTGCGGACCGCCGCCGAGCAGGAGGTGGAGCAGTGGCGCAGCACCACCCAGGAGATCATCACCAACCAGCGCGGTGAGGCCGAGGAGTACGCAACCCACATCCGCTCCCGGGCCGAGGAGCAGGCGGTGACCATCCGCCAGCAGGCCGAGGAGTACGCGCTCAGCACGCGGGGCAGCGCCGACGAGCACGCCGCGAGTGTCCGACGTCTCTCCGAGGAGCACGCGGCGATCGCCCAGCGCCAGCTGGCCAGCAGTCAGCAGCAGGTGGCATCCGCCCAGCGTGAGGTGGTCTCCGCCGGTCAGCAACTCACCGAGGTGCTGCAGGAGGTCGCCGAGGCGCAGCAGGCACTGGCCGACCTGCGGCACCAGATGGTGCTCACCCGGCAGGAGTCCGACGAGGCACGGCGTACGCTCAGCGCGGTCCAGGCCGAGCTTGCCGGCGAGCAGCAGCGCCTCGCCGGGATGCGGGAAGCCGAGCAGGTAACTCTGGCGCAGGAACCAGAGCCGGCGGAACAACAGCCCGAGCCGACCGCACAACAGCCTGAGCGGGCACCGGCGACGCAGGCTCCCGCGGCGGAGCCGGAGCAGACCCTACCGGTGGACGCGGTCCCGACCGAGGCGGTGTCGGTCGATCAGACCGCCGAGAAGGTCGTTGCGGGCGCGCCCGAGCGCAAGCGCCGTACCCACGCCTGACCCCGGCCCGCGGACCGCCGATGATCCTGCCGTGCACATGTGGGGTGGCCGGCTTCACTCCTCGGTGAGCAGCCCATCGCACTCGACGTGGCGCTGCCCGGTGCGGGGGCAGACGAACCGGCCGTCGCCGTCCGCGACCAGCGGTACGCCGGCCCGGCCGACCCAGCCGACCCGGCGCGCCGGCACCCCGACGACCAGGGCGAAGTCCGGGACGTCCCGGGTGACCACGGCCCCGGCGGCGACCGTCGCCCAGCGGCCGATACGCACCGGGGCGACACAGACCGCCCGGGCACCGATCGCCGCGCCGGTGCCGATGGTGACACCGACCGCAGTCCAGTCGTCGCCGGTCTTCAGCCGCCCGTCCGGGGTGACCGCCCGGGGGTACTCGTCGTTGGTCAGCACCGCCGCCGGCCCGATGAACACTCCGTCGTCGAGCTGCGCCGGCTCGTAGACGAGGGCGTGATTCTGCAGTTTGACGTTGTCGCCGAGCCGGACCCCCGGACCGACGTACGCTCCGCGGCCGATGATGCAGTTGCGGCCGACCGACGCGTCCTCGCGGACCTGGGCCAGGTGCCAGACGCGGGTGCCGGCACCGATACTCGCCGTGTCGGCCACGTCGGCCGAGCCGGCGACAGTGGCGTCGGCGTCAGTGGCGTCCGGACGCGCTGCGGTTGCACTCATGAGCCGTGATCCTTCCTGGTCACCGGCAGTGTGCCAGAACTGCCGGAGGTGCGGCGCACACGGTAGGGGGTCACCGACGCCGCCGATGTCGGGAAACCGACCCTGCGCCCCGAAGCGGCCGACTCTCCGGCTGGAAGGGACCGACCCTCCGGGCCGGCACTGGCCGACAGGTGGACCCAGGCCGACGAAGGTACCTCGTGACCTCGCGGTTGTGCCGGGTTTACGTCACAGTGCTGGCGTCGGCGTGGCAGCGCTCGGTAGCTTCCCGAACGGACCCTCTCCGCCGGGCCCACCGATGGGCCGCGCCCATCCGGCGGTGGCCCGGGTCGGCCCGGCTCGCCCGGGTCAGCATGCCCCCCGACGAAATGGACATCCGTGACTCATCCGCCTGCCATGCCGGACGAGCCCATCGGCGTAGCCGTCATCGGCGCCGGCTACTGGGGCCCCAACCTGGTCCGCAACTTCATGTCCAGCCCGGCGTTCCGGCTGCACTGGCTCTGTGACCTCGATCTCGGTCGGGCCCGCGCGGTGCTCGGCGACTACTCGACGGTCGGCGCGACAGACGACCTGGCCCGGGTACTCGCCGACGACTCGGTGCGTGCCGTGGCGATCGCCACACCGGCCGGCACCCACCTCGAGGTCGCCCTCGCCGCGCTGCGCGCCGGCAAGCACGTGCTGGTCGAGAAGCCGCTCGCCGCCAACCACGCCGACGGAACGCGGCTGGTCGCCGAGGCCGAGCAGCGCGGACTGACCCTGATGTGCGACCACACCTATTGCTACACCCCGGCGGTGCTGCGTATCCGGGAGATGCTGCACTCCGGCGAGCTGGGTGAGCTGCACTACCTCGACTCCGTACGGATCAACCTGGGCCTGGTGCAGCGCGACATCGACGTCGTCTGGGACCTCGCCCCGCACGACCTGTCCATTCTCGACTTCGTGCTGCCGCCAGGGGTACGGCCGGTGTCGGTCGCGGCGCACGGCGCCGACGGCATCGGCGCCGGCCGGGCCTGCGTGGCGTACCTCACCCTGCGGCTGAGCAGCGGCGCGATCGCCCACGTGCACGTCAACTGGCTGTCCCCGGTCAAGATCCGTACGACGATCATCGGCGGGTCGAAGCGGACCCTGGTCTGGGACGACCTCAACCCGGGCCAGCGGCTCGCCCTGTTCGACCGGGGCGTCGACGTCGCCACCTCCGACGAGCTCGGCACCGAGGCCCGTCGGGACATGCTGGTGTCGTATCGCTCCGGCGACATGGTCGCCCCGGCGCTGACCGAGCGGGAGGCGCTGCGCACCATGGTCGACGAATACGCCCGCGCCATCCGTACCGGCACCCCGGCGTTGACCGACGGCCGTTCCGGCCTGCGGGTGCTGGCCATCCTGGAAGCCGCCACCCGCAGCCTCGCCGCCGGCGGCACGATGATCCCGCTGGACGAGGAGCCCGCCGCATGACCGTCGCAGCCACTCCCGGCGCCGCCCCCGCGGTCGACCTGGCCAACTCGACCGTGCTGGTCACTGGCGGCGCCGGCTTCATCGGCTCACACCTGACCGAGCATCTCGTCTCGCTCGGCGCGCAGGTCGTGGTGCTGGACAACTTCCGCAACGGCACCCGGGAGAATCTGACGTTCCCCGGTGCCGAGTCGGTCCGGGTGATCGAGGGCGACATCTGCGACCCGCAGACCTGCCATGACGCGATGGCCGGGGTCGACGTGGTGTTCCACCTGGCCTGCCTCGGGGTACGCCACTCGCTGCACAGTCCGGTGGAGAACCACCAGGTCAACGCGCTCGGCACACTCAACGTGCTGGAGGCGGCGCGGGCCGCGCAGGTGTCCCGGCTGCTGTACGTGTCGACTTCGGAGATCTACGGTCGGGCGCTGGAGTTCCCGATCACCGAGCAGACCACCCCCTGGCCACTGACCGTCTACGGCAGCAGCAAACTCGCCGGCGAGCACTACGCCCGCTCGTACCTGGAGTGCTGGGGGCTGCCGGTGGTCTGCGTCCGGCCGTTCAACAACTACGGGCCGCGGTCGCACTTCGAGGGTGACTCCGGCGAGGTGATCCCCCGGTTCATCCTGCGGGCGCTGGCCGGGCAGCCGCCGGTGGTCTTCGGCGACGGCAGCGTCACCCGCGATTTCCTGTACGTGCGGGACTGCGTCGAGACGCTGGCCCGGGTCGCCGAGTCGACCGAACTGGTCGGCGAGGTGGTCAACCTCGGGTACGGCGAGGAGCTGTCCATCGGGCTGCTGGCCCGCACGGTGCTGGAAGCGGTCGGCCGCACCGACCTGCAACCGGTGTACGAGCCGCCGCGCCCGGCCGATGTCCCCCGGCTCTGGGTGGACACCTCCAGACTGCGCAAGACGGTCGACTTCGCCCCCCGCGTGTCGTTGGCCGAAGGCATCGGCCACACCCTCGAGTACTTCCAGCGGTTGCTGCGCGAGCAGCCCGGTGCGCTGGAGCGGATGCAGACCAGGAACTGGAGCCAACCGGCATGAGCGAGACCAGTCCGCGCCGCATCCAGGTGATGCTGCCGATGCTCGGCGAGGAGGAGGAGCAGGCCGCCGCCGCGGCGATCCGCTCCGGCTGGGTGGCCCAGGGCCCCCGGGTGGCGCAGTTCGAGCGCGAGTTCGCCGCCGTCGTCGGCGCCGACCACGGGGTGGCGGTCAGCTCCTGCACCACCGCGCTGCACCTGGCGCTGGTGCTGCACGGCGTCGGCCCCGGCGATGAGGTCGTCGTGCCGTCGCTGTCGTTCATCGCCACCGCGAACGCGGTCCGGCACGCCGGTGCCGAGCCGGTCTTCGCCGACGTCGACCTGGTCACCGGCAACCTGACCGTCGAGACGATCGAGGCGGTACGCACCCCGCGTACCCGGGCGGTGATCGCGGTCCACCAGGGCGGCATGCCGTTCGACACGGCCACGCTGCGTACGGCGGCCGCCGGCTGGGGCGTACCGCTGATCGAGGATGCCGCCTGCGCGGCTGGTTCCCGCGCGTACGGCCGACCGGTGGGTGCCGGGGCGACGGTCTCCGCCTGGTCGTTCCACCCGCGCAAGGTGATCACCACGGGTGAGGGTGGCATGCTGACCCTGGACGACGCCGACGGTGCGGCCCGGCTGCGCCGGCTGCGCGAGCACGGCATGAACGTCTCCGCCGCCGACCGGCATGCCAGCGCCCAGCCGGTGCTGGAGGCCTACCTGGAACCGGCCTTCAACTACCGGATGACCGACATCCAGGCGGCGGTCGGCCTGGTCCAGGTCGGTCGGCTCGCCGGCCTGGTCGCCGGCCGGCGGGCGCTCGCCGCCCGCTACCACCAACTGCTCGCCGGCATCGACGGCCTGGTAGCGGTGGTCGACCCGGCGTACGGCGAAACCAACTTCCAGTCGTTCTGGGTACGGGTCGACCCGGAGTTCGGCGTGAGCCGCGACGACGTGCTCACCGGGCTGTCCGACGCCGGGGTGTCGGCCCGGCGCGGCATCATGGCCGCTCATCTGGAGCCGGCGTACGCCGACGTCACCCCGGCCCCGCTGCCGGTGACCGAGCGGCTGACCCGCGACTCGCTGATCCTGCCGCTGCACCACGCCCTCACCGAGGCCGACCAGGACCACATCGTCGCGGTGCTGCGCAAACTGGCCGGCCGATGAGGGATCTGCTGATCGTCGGCGCCGGCGGGTTCGCCCGGGAGACCGCCGCCGCCGTCGCGGCGGTCAACGCGGTGTCGCCGACCTGGCGGCTGCGCGGCTTCCTCGACGACGACCCGGCGCTGCACGGCAGCCGGCGGGTTGACGTACCGGTGATCGGTGGCACCGACCTGGTCGCCGAACTGGCCGACGCGGCCGTGCTGGTCTGCGTCGGCAACCCCCGCAACTACCGGTCCCGGCAGCGGCTGGTCGAACGGTTCGGCCTGCCAGCGCAGCGCTACGCCACCGTGGTGCACCCGGCGGCCCGGATCGGTGCCGGCTGCACCGTCGGGCCGGGCAGTGTGCTGCTGGCCGGGGTGGATCTGACCGCCGAGGTGTCCGTCGGTGCACACGTCGCGGTGATGCCACAGGTGGTGCTGACCCACGACAACGTGATCGGGCCGCACGCCACGATCGCCTCCGGGGCGCGCCTCGGCGGCGGAGTACGGCTCGGCGACGGCGTCTACGTCGGTGCCGGCGCGCTGCTGCGCGACGGGATCGCCGTCGGTGCCTGGTCGCAGCTGGGCATGGGCTCGGTGGTGCTGCGCGACGTACCCGCCGACGAGGTGTGGGTCGGCGCGCCGGCCCGCTTCCTGCGCCGCGCCAACGCGCCGGTTGACGGCCCGGCCGACACCCCGGTTGACGGCCCGGCCGACGCCCCGGCCGACCACCCCGCCGATCGAACGAACGAGTCGCAGTTGAGGAGTCACGCGTGAGCAGCATCCCCCTCGTCGACCTGGCCGCCGCCCACACCGAGGTGGCCGAGGAGGTCGATGCCGGTTTCAAGCGGGTCCTCGCCGGCACCGCGTTCATCGGCGGCGCCGAGGTGACCGCCTTCGAGGCCGAGTACGCCACGTTCAGCGGCGTGCCGCACTGCGTCGGGGTGGCCAACGGCACCGACGCGCTGGAGCTGGCCCTGCGGGCGGTCGGGGTCGGCCCGGGCAGCGAGGTGATCCTGCCGGCGAACACGTTCATCGCCACCGCCGAGGCGGTCGCCCGGGCCGGCGCCCGGGTGGTGCTGGTCGACTGCGACCCGGCGACGTACCTGATCGACGTGGACGCGGCACTGGCCGCGGTCACCCCGGCCACCCGGGCGATCGCCCCGGTGCACCTGTACGGCCAGCTCGCCGAGGTGGACCGGCTGCGCGCCGGGCTCGCCAGCCTGTCCGCCACCGGGCAGGAGATCGCGATCGTCGAGGACGCCGCGCAGTGCCAGGGGGCGACCCGGCACGGCCGGGGCGCCGGTGCCGACGGGATCGCCGCCACCAGCTTCTACCCGGGCAAGAACCTCGGCGCGTACGGCGACGCCGGCGCGGTGGTCACCGCCGACGCCCAGCTCGCCGCTGACGTCCGGCGGATGTCGGCGCACGGCAGCGTCCGCAAGTACGTGCACGAGGTGGTCGGCTTCAACAGCCGACTCGACGGGCTGCAGGCGGTGGTGCTGCGGGCCAAGCTGGCCCGGCTGGCCGACTGGAACGACCGACGGCGCGCCATCGCGGCCCGCTACCACGAGCTGCTGGCCGGCCTCGACGTGGTCCGGCCGGTGACGCTGGACGGCAACGTGCACGTCTGGCACATCTACTGTGTCCGGGTGCCCGGCGGGGCTACCCGGCGGGACGCCGTGCTGGCCGTGTTGAACGCCGCAGGGATCGGTGCCGGCATTCACTACCCGGTACCGGTGCACCTGACCCCGGCCTTCGCCGATCTCGGCTACCCGGCCGGGTCGTTCCCGCACGCCGAGTCGACCGCGCCGGAGCTGCTGTCGCTGCCGATCTACCCGCAGTTGACCGCCGAGCAGCAGGACCGGGTCGTCGAGGTGCTGGCCGCCGCGCTGGCGGGTTGACCGGACAGTCCACCGTGTACGTCACCCTGCGCGACCGGCCCGGCGCGGACTCGGGCACCCCGGGCCGGGCCGTCGGCCGGCGGGTGTCCGGCACCGTGCTGCTACTCGGCACGGTCAGCCTGCTGACCGATGTCTCCTCGGAGATGGTCGCCTCGGTACTGCCGCTGTACCTGACCGTGGTGGTCGGGCTCAGCCCGGTGGCGTACGGCTTTCTCGACGGCGTCTACCAGGGGGTCAGCGCGCTGGTCCGGATCGCCGGCGGGTACGCCGGGGACCGCGGTGGGCACCCGAAGTGGGTGGCGGTGGTCGGCTACGGCGCGTCGGCGTTGAGCCGGATCGCCATGGTGCCGGCCCAGGGGTTCGCCGCGATCACCGCGGTGATCACCACGGACCGGCTCGGCAAGGGGCTGCGCACCGCGCCCCGGGACGCGCTGATCGCGGCCTCGTCGGACCCGGCGATGCTGGGGCGGGCGTTCGGCGTGCACCGGGCGTTGGACACGCTCGGCGCCGCGCTCGGGCCGCTGGTGGCGTTCGCCCTGCTCGCCGCTGTCCCGGGCAGCTACGACTCGGTGTTCCTGGTGTCGTTCGCGTTCGCGGTGGTCGGCGTGGCGGTGCTGGTGCTGTTCGTGCCGAACCTGTCGACCGCGGTGGGCGCGGTGCGGTTCGGGGTACGGCGGATGGTGGCCGAGGTGACCGGTGCGCGGCTGCGCCGGCCGCTGCTCGCCGCCGGGCTGCTCGGCCTGTCGACCGTCGGCGACGGCTTCCTCTACCTGACGTTGCAGGACCGCGACGACTTCGCCGCGCTGTACTTCCCGCTGTTGTTCGTCGGCACCAACGTGGCGTACCTGCTGCTGGCGGTGCCGATGGGCCGGCTGGCCGACCGGGTCGGCCGGGCGAAGGTGATGGTTGCCGGGCACGGCGCGCTGCTCGCCTGCTACCTGCTGGCCGCTGTGCCGGCCGGCGGCGTCGGACTGACCGTCGCGGTGCTGCTGCTGCTCGGCGTCTTCTACGCCGCCACCGACGGGGTGCTGCCGGCGCTGGTCGCCCGGTTGGTGCCGGCCCCGGCCCGGGGCAGCGGGATCGCCGCCGCGCAGACGGTGGTGGTGCTGACCCGGTTCGTCTCGTCGGTCGCTTTCGGTCTGTTGTGGTCGGTGACCGGTCCGGCCGGTGCGGTGCTGGTCTTCTCGGCGGTCCTGGCCGGCGGCATCCCGACGGCCTGGTGGCTGCTGCATGGCGTGGACCGGGCTCCGGCGGCCGGCGACGCCGTACCGGCGGGTGGGGGGTCCTGATGGGGCTGCGGGTCCGGCTGGCGGTCCTCGCCGCGATCGTGCTGCTGGTGACGTTCGGCGCCGGCGGGTACGTGTGGCAGGTCCGGCAGTCGCAGGCCCGGGTGCAGGCCGACGCCAGCCCGGTGCCGGTGCGAGCCGACGTGGCTGCGGTCCGCGCCGAGGCGCACCTGGTGTTCCGCTCCACCGCGCTGGGCACCGGCTACGGCGAGATCGCGATGACGCCGCTGAGTGACCCGGACGGTCCGCGGGCGCTGACCGGGGCGAGCTGCGAGCGGGTGTACGCCACCGACTCGCAGACCATCTGCCTGTCCGCCGAGCGTGGGCTGCTCACCGTGTACCGGGCGCAGCTGCTGGACACCGGGTTCGAGCCGAAGCAGGACCTGCCGTTCACCGGGATCCCGTCGCGGGCCCGGCTGTCGCGCGACGGTACGTTGGCCGCGACGACGTCGTTCGTGGCCGGCGACTCCTACGCCAACCCGGGCGAGTTCTCCACCCGTACGGTGATCACCCGCACCGACGGCGAGATGGTCGGCGACATCGAACAGTTCCCGCTCTACGTCGACGGTGAACTGGTCACCGCGGTCGACAAGAACCTGTGGGGGGTCACCTTCGCCGACGACGACCGGTTCTACGCCACCGCCGCCTCGGGTGGCCGGACCTGGCTGGTCGAGGGGAGCATCGGCGGGCGCCGGGTCGACGCGCTGCGGGAGGACGCCGAGTGCCCGTCGTTGTCACCGGACCGGACCCGGGTGGTGTTCAAGAAGCGCGGCGACCTGCCGCCCGGCCAGTGGCGGCTGGCCGTCTACGACCTGGCCACCGGCACCGAGACCGTGCTGGCCGAGACCCGCAGCGTCGACGACCAGGTCGAGTGGCTCGACGACGGAAACGTCGTCTACGGGCTGCCCCGCGACGCGGACGGCGGTGCGGCGACCAGCGACGTGTGGCAGGTCCCGGCGGACGGTTCGGGAGCACCGCAGGTACTGGTGCACGATGCCTGGTCACCGGCGGTGGTCCGGTGACCCGACGAAGGAGATCATCTTGACGGAGCTTGCCGTGGTCACCCCGAGCTTCGGCCCGGATTTCGAGTTGTGCGCCGCGTTGCACCGCTCGGTGCTGGCCCACTCACCCGCCTCGGTGCGGCATCACATCATCGTGCCCCGGGCGGACCTGCCCCGCTTCGGCGCGCTGCGGGGCGACCGCACGGTGCTGCACGACGAGGCCGAGTTCCTGCCGTCGTCGGTCCGGTCGCTGCCGGGGACGAAGTACTCGGTGAACCTGCGCCGGCCGTTCCCGCCGCTACGCGGCTGGATCCTGCAACAGGTGATCAAGTTGTCGGCGGCGGCCCGGATCCCGGCGGACGTCGTGGTGCTGGTCGACTCGGACATCGAGTTCGTCCGGCCGTTCTCCGCAGCGACCTTCCGCCGCGACGACGTCGTACGGTTCTACCGCCAACCGGACGAGGTCGACCAGCGGCTGCCCCGACATGTCCGGTGGCACGAGGTGGCCCGCGCGTTGCTGGGGTTGCCGGCGCAGCCGCCGCCCTACCCGGACTATGTCTCGTCCCTGCTGGCCTGGGATCCGCAGATCGTCCGAGGGCTGCTGCAGCGGATCGAGTCGGTCACCGGGCGGCGGTGGGTCGATGTCGTCGGCGCACAACTGCACTTCTCCGAGTGGACGCTGTACGGCGTCTACGTCGACGAGGTGCTCGGTGGCCGGGCGGCGACCGGGTACGCCGCGACTGGCAGCCGGTGCCACGCGTACTGGGACGAGGTGCCGCTCGACGAGTCGTCGGTGGCCCGTTTCGTCGCCGGGATCGGCCCGGACGACGTTGCCGTGATGATCTCGGCGAAGTCGCGGACGCCCTTGGAACTTCGCCGGGCGGCGATCACCGCGCTGACCGGCTGAGCGACCGGTCAGTACGCGCCGCAGCTGGAACCGCCGTCGACCCGGTAGACGTGCACGGCGTTGCCGTCGATGAACGAGTCGGTGAACCGACCGTCGTCGGCGAGCAGGGTGCGGTCCTCATCGAGCACGGTGATCCGGGCGTCACCGACGCACGGCAGTTGGAACGTCGCCTCGGCGACGCTGCCACCCGCCGAGCCGGCGAGCAGGTGGAAATGGCCGTCGTACCATTTGGTGGCCAGGTCGACGCCGGCGGAAACGCTGGCCACCCCGTCGGCGTACGGCGCATTGAGCACCGGCGCGAGCTGGGTGATCCGGGCGTTGACCGCCGCGACGGCCGACCGCACCGGCGCATAGCAGGGCTCCCGCAGGGCGTGCTGGCTCTGGCAGGGGCCGCTGAAGCTGTGGTTGAAGTAGACGATCCCTCGGGCGCCGTGAATGATGCTGCTCCACACCGCCGCGACGACCTGCTCCGGGGCGATCGTCGGGTAGTGCTCCTCGTTGAACGGACGCCCGACCTCGACGAAGCTCCAGACCGGTCGGCTGCCGGGCGGCGAGACCAGGGACCGGACCCGGTCGACGGTACGGCCGTAGTTCGCGGCCCGGTGGCACAGCTCGGCGGGCAGCCGCTCGGCTCCGTCGACGGTGGTGAGCTGGTCGGGGTCGAAGAACCGACCGCCTTCGCTGTGCCCGCAGATGCCACGGTCGGTGAACCAGTAGGTGTCGACCGACACGACGTCGGCGAACTCGTTGACGAAGCGGGCGGCATCGGCGTCGCTCTGCCAGAACGCAATTCCCTTGCCGTAGTTGGCCATCCGCAGTCGCTGGTCGTCCGGGAGCCGGTCGAGGATGTCGCGCTGCACGGTATAGCCGCACTCGCCGTCAGCCGGTTGGCAGATATCACCCTGCCCAGGAAAGTTGCCAGTCCAGGGATCGTCGCCCGGCCCCGCCCACATGTCGGCCTCGTCGGAGATCAGCCAGCCGCCGGTCTCGTCACCGTGTTCGCCGATCGGGCTGGTGATCGTGTGCATCCCAGCGGCTCGGACGAGGTCGAGGTTGGTGGTGCCGGTCAACTCGACGTACGTGTTGAGGCCGATCTCGGCGTCCTTGGCGGTGTCGGCGGGGTCGGTGACGCTTTCCAGCCAGACCCCGATCGGGAAGAACCCCGCATCGGTGGGCAGGGACGGGGAGAAGCGGTCGTAGAAGTCCGGGCCGCCGTCGACCGGGCGCAGCGTCGCACCGGCACCGCCCGCAGTCGCGACCGTGCCGGGGGCGATCCCAGCGGCGACCGGGCCTCGGGCCGTGACGCTGATCGCCCATGCCGTGCCCGCGACGCCGAGCGCGCTGAGGACGATCATGCTGACGATCAAGATCCAGCGCCGACGTGACGTGGCGGCGACGACCATGGGCGCCCCTTTGTACGGCACCTACCGGCGCCAGTGATTCAACCAGAAGTAGTCGGACAACCACGATGAGCGGAGAGTCCGATGCTACCAACAGCCGTCGGCGACAAACGCCCGCTTTGCCCGCCACTTTCCGCGTTCAGCAACGCGCTGTCCGGCAACCGACAGTAGCGCAGCAGTGGTGGCGCCCAGGTACGATCGCGCCGGTACCCCGACCCCCCGCTGCACGGAGTTCTCACGTGATCAACCGACTCGCGGACCAGGCCAAGGGCCTGGTCCAGTCCCGTATGACGGCGGCAGAGATCAACCGGCGGCAGGTTCCAACCTTCCGGACCACCGACGTACAAACCGGCACACCGACCGTCTACTACCTCGCGCCGGACAACCCGCGGCCCAGCGGCGGGGTACGGGTCATCTATCGCCATGTGGACCTGCTCAACGACATGGGCGTCCGGGCGTACGTCATGCACAAGGACCCGGCGTTCCGCTGCACCTGGTTCGCCAACCAGACACCCGTCGTCGCGGCCGCGAGCGCCTGCCTCGGCCCGACCGACATCCTCGTCGTCCCCGAGTGGTACGGACCCGGTCTGACCGCGATCCCGACCGGGCCACGCCTCGTGGTGTTCAACCAACGGGCGTACGACACCTTCGACCACATCCCGTACCCGGACACCCGCCCCGGTGCGCCCTACGCCGACCTACCCGGTATGACCGCGCTGCTGGCCGTCTCGCATGACAACGTCGAGCTGCTCAGCCATGCCTTCCCCGACATTCCGGTGCGGTTGACGCGCAACGTGGTCGACCCCGACGTGTTCGCTTTCGGCAGTTGGCCCAGGCGACGACGCATCGCGTACGTCGGGCACCGGCGGGCCGACGAACGCGACCAGTTGCTGCACATACTGCGGTCCCGCCGGGTGCTGGACGGCTGGGAGGTCACCCGGATCGCCGGACGCACCGAGCAACAGACCGCGGAGATCATGCGTGACTGCGCCATCTTCCTGAGCTTCAGCGACCGCGAGGGGTTCGGTATGCCACCCGCCGAGGCGATGTCCTGCGGCGCGTACGTGGTCGGCTATCCGGGCCTGGCCGGTCGCGAGTTCTTCGATCCGGCCCACTGTGCGCCGGTGCCCGACGGAGACCTGTTGGCCTTCGCCCGCGCCGTCGAACAGGCCTGCGCCACCTGGGCCACCCAGCCGGAGGAACTGGCCAGACGGGCGGGTGCCGCCTCGGCTGCGGTGCGGGACCGCTACACCGTCGCCGGCCTACGTCACGACCTCACCGCCTTCTACCGCCCGCTGTTCACCACCGGCTCACCACCGGCTGACCACGGGCTGACCACGGGCTGACCACCGGCGCGGAACGCACCCACCGACCCGTCAGCCGCGCCAAAGTCCCGCCACCGGTCGGCCCGGTCAGCTGTCCGGCCCGCACCGGTCGGCCTGGTCAGACGCCGTACCGGCTCCAGGTGCGGTAGCGGGCATCGTTGCGCAGTCGGCGCCCGACCACGCTGGCGGCGAAACCCGGCACCAGCGGGGCGAACCGTGGACCGATCGCCCGACGCCGCTGCAGCCCCGCCCAGTGCGGTAGCTGCTCTGCCGCCGGATACGTCTCCCGGGCGAACTCCACGTACCAATCGACCGGTTCATGGTCGGTCAGTCGCCGGTCGTAGGCATGACACGCCGATTCGAGAGCCTCGGTGGCCAGCGCCCGACGGGCCAGGTCGTGCAGCTCCCGGGCCCGGGGCAAGCTGCCACCGGGACCGCCGAACAGCACGTCGAAGGCGGTCCGCCGCTCGATAAGGTCGGTCCGCCGCCCGGACGCTGCGGTGACGCTGACGCTGGCCGCGTGTTCCCGGTGCCAGGCCTGATCGGCACCGTCGACGTGGCCGACGTCGGAGACCGCTGCCACCCGCATCCAGGCCTCCATGTCGCAGGCGTACCGCATCCGGCTGTCCCACGGGCCGACCTCGGCGTAGACGCTGGCCCGGACCACGGCCTCGGGAGTGGTGATGCAGTTGACGCCCAACCGGCACCGCTGGGCGATCCACTCCTCGCCGGACCAGATCGTCCAACCCGTGGCCTCCGAACGGAACTCGGTCGGCACCTCACCATCGAAGTGCACCGGGTGGCCGTACACCAGACCGACCTCGGGGAACTTGTCAAACAGCCGCACCGCGCGGGCCAGTGCCCCCGGGGTCAGCAGGTCGTCCGCGTCGAGCCGGACAACGAACTCCCCCGTGGCCACCGCCAGCCCGTCGTTGAACGCCACACACGGGCCGTGGTTGGTCTCGTTGTGCACCACGACCAACCGGGGTTCATCGGCTTGGAGCGTGGCCAGCACCTGCCGGGTGTCGTCGGTGGAGCAGTCGTCCACGACGACGACCTCGATCTCGACGCCCTGCTGGGCTAGGGCGCTGCCAACGCTCGACGGCAGGAACCGCCCGTAGTTGTAGCTCGGGATGATCACCGAGACCCGGGGGGTACGGGCCGGGTCGCCGGCTGGGACGGGTGCCGGGACCCGGGTGCGGGGCAGCAGCGCCCGGCGAGCTGACATTGACATACGTCAACCTCTTTCAGGGTCGGACAGCCGTGGCGAGCGGCGTCGTCGGGGCAGGTGGCTCCGGAGGTGGCGGACCGGGCTGCGCCGGGGCGGCCGGCCCGTGCTCCGCCGACTGGTCGGCCGGTCCAGACTCAGCCGACTGGCCGGCCGCCTTCAGATCCCGCAACCGCTGCCGCAGCCAGGGCAGCAACGGCCCGGCGAACGCCACGGTCATCACGGCACCGCCGGCCAGCAACTGCCACAGCGCGCCCGGCACGGTACGCACCACCAGCAGGCCGAGCGCCACCGCAGGCACCGCCACGACCAGCGGCAGCACCAGCGCACCGCCCAACGCCCGCAGCCGGACCCCGTGGCGACGCAGCGCGACCGCGTACATCGGCAGGATGAGCAACGCGCAGACCAGCGCATGCCCGACGCCGGCACCGACCAGGCCGTACCAGCGCACGCCGAAGATCACCGCGGGGAAGAGCGCGGCCAGCCAGACCACCTGGGCGACGAACAATGCCCGGCTCGCACCGACCGCGATCAGGAAGGTCGCCACCAGGTCGAACAGCACCCGGAACGCCCCGAAGAAGGCCAGACCGGCCAGCGCGTCGGCCGCCATCGACCAGCGTTGGCCGTACAGCAACGGCACCACGACACTGGCCAACCCGGACAGCAGTACGCCGACGAGCAGCGCGACGGTCCAGGTCAACGCGGCGGCCGAGACGAATCCGGCGGCCTTACGCCGGGGGTCGGTCACGGTGGCGAAGGCCGGCAGTGCCACCGCCCGGATCGCCACCCCGAGGGCGCTCATCGGCCAGGTGGAAATGTTGAACGCCAGGGTGTAGAGGCCGAGCATCACCGTTCCTGCGGTGGCCCCGACGGTCAGGTGACCGACGTTCATCACCACCCAGGACAGTACGTTGGCGCCAGCCAACGGCACGCCGAACCGGATCAGGCTGCGGGCCACCGCCGGGTCGAACCCGAACGTCGGCCGGGACCGGGTCAGGACGAACTGCATCACGGTGACCATCGACTGGGCCACCACCCGGGAGATCGCCAGCGACATCGCTCCGAAACCGAGCAGCACCAGGGCGACCGTGACGGTGGTGCTCACCACCAGGCTGGCACCGTCGAGGCCGAGCTGGGCACGTTGGCGGAACTCCCGCTGCATGACCGCGTACGGCACCACCGACAGGCCGCTGAGCACCAGCGTCAACGACATCACCTGCACCACCGGGGTGGCCTGCGGGCTGTCCATCGCCGCCGACACCGGCCCGGCCGCCAGCGACATCGCACCGGCCAGGCCCAGGCTGGTCAGCAACGAGATGGTAGTGACGGTGCCGGCGCGGCCCTGCACCCCGTGCCGGATGATGTCCGCGCTCATCCCGAGGTCGGCCAGGGACATCACGATGGTCTGCACGGTCAACGCGACCGCGAAGACGCCGAACTCCTCCGGGGCGAGCAGCCGGGCCAGCAGGACGCCGACACCGAGGCTGCCGATCCGCAGGGCGATGCTGTTCAGGGTGCTCCACGCGAGGGCGCGCTTGACCCGGGCACCGAGCGGGGCCGGTGCCGCTGCGTCAGCCGTCACTGCCGCTCCCGGCCCCGGTCCGGCCGGCGGCGAACCGCTGCCGGGCCAGGCTCGCCTTGAAGTTCAGCAGATGGGCGGTCGGATGTGCCATGGCTCCGGCCCGGCGCGGCAGGTTCAGCCGTTGCTGCACCGCGCGGGCGTAGATGTCCGTCTGCCGCCGGCCGGCGGCCTGCAGGCTGAACCGTTCGACGACGGTACGGCGGCCGAACTCGCCCAGCTCGGCCCGCTGCCGGGGGTCGGCGGTGCCGAGTTCGGTGAGCGCGGCGGCGACCCGGTCGGTGCCGTCGGTGCCGTCGCCGAGGCCGTAGAACCCCTGATCGAGAAAGACCGGCAGGGTCTGCGGGGTGAGCGGCAGCCAGAACCCCTGCTCGCCCTGCACGACGACGGGCTTGGCGAAGGCCATCGCGCGCAACGCCGACGACCCCATGCCGATGACGATGTCGGCGGCGGCGTACGCGTCGTGCGGGTCGAGCATCGCGCCGGTGAGGGTGACCACCTCTGCGCCCCGCTCGGCGTTGGCCTTGTCGGCCGTCTGCTGGATCTCGGCGCGGGCCTCGCCGTCACCGACGATCAGCAGCCGCATCCGCAGCGCCGGGTCGATGCCGACCATCGCCCGGGTCGCGGCGAGCAGTCCTTCGAGTTTGAGTGCCGCCGCCAACCGGGAAACCGACACCACGGCGATCTCGTCGGCGGCGATGCCGAGGGCACGCCGGGCCGGCCCGGGATCGGCGACCGGGGCGTTGGCGTCGGTGTCGATAGGCGGTTCGATGACGTGCACCTCGGTCCGGTGCGGGCGTTCCTGGGCGGCGATCTGCTCGGTGCCGACGATCAGCGGCAGGTGCCGGGGCACCCAGGCCGGGACCTCCATGGAGAGCACGGTGACCACGAGCGGCACCCCCTGGCGCAGGTACGCGCCGTAGGCTGCCTCCAGGCTGGGCGCCCACTCGTAGGCGTGGACCAGGTCGATGCGGCGGTGCCGGACCACGGCGGCGATGGCGGCGACGTTGCGCGGTGACGGCGCCTCGCCCTTCGGTGGGGCCTGGACGAACTCCAGGCCCCACTCGTCGACCATGCTCCGCAGCTCGCCGTCCGGACCGTAGATGATCACCTCGTGCCCGAGTTTGGCCACGGTCGCCGCGATCTCGATGGCGTTGATCTGGCTTCCGCCGATCTCCATCGTGTGCAGGCAAGTGAGGATACGCACCTAGTGTCCCTTTCAGTCGCGGCGAAGCCGCCCTGCCGATGATTCAACGGCTTCGCCGCGACTGTCCTCAAGAGTTAGGCGTGAACACGACATCTACCCAGTAGTTGTGGTTGACCGAGTGGCCGGGGAACACCCAGCCGTACGGGTCGTAGTGGTACGCACCCCCGCCGACCAGCACATGCAGCGGCGAGCGGTCCAGTTCGGTCTCGGCGAACTGGTTGGCGGTCACGGCGTACTGGCCGACCGACGTGTGGTATGAGGCCACATAGGTGGTGTTCGCGAGAATAGGCACCGGCTGGTCGAAAGTGACCGTCTGCCAGCCGGATTCCGTCTCGTCGGTGAACTCCGCCGTCGCCAACCGGACACCTTCCGCCGTCCAGAGCGAGCCACGGTGCGTACCGGTGTTGGCCGGGCCCTTGTAGAACCGGACACCGGTGATCTGGCCGGCGACGTCGGAGCGGAACCGCACCCCTACCTCAACCGCGTCCTCGTCGGCCCAGTTCACCGCCGCGGGCACGTCTTCCGGGCCGAAGATGCTGACCGGTGGCGCCGACGGGTCGGGGCTCGGGGTCGGCTCAGGGCTCGGCGACGGCGAGCCGGTCGGGGTCGGCTCCACGGTCGGACTCGGCTCGGTCGACGGCGATGGTCCCGTCGACGGCGTCGGCGACGGTCCGGCCGGTGACGGACTGGTGGTCGGCGTGGGGTCGGGGTCGGCCCCACCGGCACCGGGGACGTACAGCGGGTCGACCCAGTAGTTCGCCGAGTTGTACGTCCCGGTGGGGAACCCGCCGCCCGAGCCGTACCGGTAGACACCGTTGTCCCCCGCCGGGGCACTCAACTGGCCACGGCTGTAACCGGAGTTGAAGAACCCGGCATCGAACGCGTAGTTGCCGTTCGGCGCGTAGTACGACAACACGTACGTCGTACCCGCCGACACCGCCACCGGCTCAGCGAACGCCGCCGCCTGCCAACCCGCACCCTCACCCTCCGGGAACGTCACCTCCGCCAACGGCGCACCACCACCGACCGGCCACAACCGGCCGACCTGGCCACCGGTGTTCCCCGGCCCCCGGTAGAACCGCATCCCGACCACCTCACCGTCCACCGACGGAGTGAACTTGACGCCCACCTCCACCGGCTCGCTCTCACCGACCGACGACTGCTGCGGGACCGCGTCCGGCTCGAACAGGGTCACCACGTCGTCGGAGAAGGTCGTGGTGAACGACCAGGTGTGCGGCTGCGCCATCGGCACCCCGCCGCTGCTGGCCCGTACCGAGGCGGTGTAGGTGTGCAACGACTGCAGCGCGGTGTCCGGGGTGAACGTCGCGAGTCGAGTCGTCTGGTCGTAGGCCACCGTGCCGGCGACCGGCTCGGCCGCCGCGTCGAACAGCTCGAACTCCAGCGACGACTCGTCGATGTCGATGTCGAAGTGGGCGGAGGCCACCATCTCGGCCGCCACGCCGGTGGCCCCGGACGTCGGTACGGTCGCGGTGACCGCCGGTCCGACCTCGCCCGGCCTGCCGGTCGGCGACGGGGATGGTGTCGGCTCCGAGAGCGTATCGGTCGGCAGGAAGTACGGGTCGATCCAGTAGTTCGCCGCACCGTACGTCTGGGTGGGGAAGCCACCGCCGACGTTGTAGTTGAACACGCCGTTGTTCTCCGTCGGGGAGCTCAGCGGGCCACGGCTGTAGCCGGAGTCGAAGAATCCAGGGTCGTAGGCGTAGTTGCCGTTCGGTGCATAGTACGACAACACGTACGTCGTACCCGCCGACACCGCCACCGGCTCGGCGAACGCCGCCGCCTGCCAACCCGTACCGCCGCCCTCCGGGAACGTCACCTCCGCCAGCGGCGCACCACCACCGACCGGCCACAACCGACCGACCTGACTACCCACGTTCCCCGGCCCCCGGTAGAACCGCATCCCGACCACCTCACCGTCCACCGACGGAGTGAACTTGACGCCCACCTCCACCGGGTCGCTCTCCCCGACCGAGGGATGTTGCGGGACCACGTCCGGCTCGAACAGGGTCACCACCTGATCGGAGAAGCTCGAGGTGAACGACCACGAGTACGGCGCGTTCATCGGCACGTCGGCGTCGTCACGTGCGGTAACCGTCGCGGTATACGTCGTCTGCTCGGTCAGCGGCACCACCGGGGTGAAGGTGGCCCGGCGGGCCGCGGCGTCGTAGCTGACGGCACCGGGCACCGGCTCGTCGGCCGGGCCGACCAACGTGAAGTCGATGCTGGCCTCGTCGACCGGCTTGCTGAATACGGTCGACGGGGTCACGTCAGCCGGCACGTTAGCCGCGTCCGCGATCGGCACCGTCGACGACACCGTGGGTGGCGCGTCGTCGGCGGTCACGAAGGTCACGTCGGCGTAGTAGTTGGTCGAACCCCACGAGTTGTTCGGGAAGCCCGCCTCGTCCTCCCGGTAGACGCCGTTGCCCACCGTGCCTTCGGTGGCGGGCGCCAGCAGCGGGCCGGAGACGTGGTCGGTCAGGAAGTAGCCGCCGTCGCTGGCGTACCGGCCTTCCGGCGCGAAGTAGGAGACCACGTAACTGGTACCGGCGGAGACCGGGACCGGGGTCGACAGGCTGACCTGCTGCCAGCCGGTCTCGGTCTCGTCTGTGAACACCGCCGTGGCCAGCACCGAACCGCCGTTGGTCCAGAGCGTGCCCCGGTGCTCGCCACCGTTGCCCTCGCCCTTGTAGAAACGCAGGCCGGTGATCAGACCGTCGATCTGGGGGGTGAACCGCACGCCGACCTCGACCGCCGGCTGGGTGCTCAGCGGCTCGCCGTCCGGTCGGCCGTTGTCGGTCTCGACGAACGCCGGGGTGTCCGGCACCGCCTGGCCGAACAGCGAGTACGGCCCGGATACCGACAGGGCGACCGGGTCGGACGGGGCGCCGATGTTGCCGCTGTCGTCGACTGCCCGCGCCAGCACCACCTGCGAGACGGTGTCGGTGGGCAGGAACTCGTACGTCCAGGAATGCGTACCGGTGGTGGCCGGGTGCCAGGTGCCGCCGCCGTCGGTGGAGACCTCGACACCGGCGACCAGCCCGCCGCCGGCGTCGGACGCGGTACCGGTGACCGTGACCGGCGCGCCGTGGGCCACGGCGCTGCCGTCGGTCGGTCCGGTGATCGTCACGTTGGGCGCCAGAGCGTCGGCGGACTCACCGGTCACCACGATCCCGCTCATCGGGGTGGTCGGGGCCGCGCCCATGTCGGCGAAGAGATTGACCGTGGCCTGCTGGATCGCGTCGTCGGCCGGCGCACCCGAGCCGCCGTCGTGGTAGGCATCGAGCCCCCACGCCCACTGGATGGTGCCGGCGCCGAAGACCAGCGCACCGCTCGGCGCCCGGTACATCGTCATGTGGTGGGTGGTCTCCCCCGGCTTGTTCTCCGGGCCGTAGCCGACGAGGTACTCGGGGGTGTGGCCGGTCGTGGTGGAGAGCCGGAAGGTGCCGGCCGGCCGGAAGCCGTTGTCGAGATCCTCGTTGGACTCGTAGCCGACGGTGTGCGGTGCCAGGGTGGCGGTCTGGCCTGGAGCCAGCTCGGCCACACCGGTGTGCCGCCAGAACCGCAGTCTGCCCTGCTCGGCGGGGACCTGCATGGCCAGGTCGGTGTTGTTGGCCATGTAGAGGTTGCCGACCAGCGCGTTCTCCGGCTCACGCAGCTCGCCGGTCGGGAAGCGCGGGTCACGCCACACGCCGGTCCACTCGTCCGACGGGTCGATCCGCGCGTTGTCCCAGGTCTCCTTGTAGCAGACCAGCGTGCGGTACGGCGTACCGTTGCCGTCGACGCTGTCCTCCCAGCGGACCTTCCAGTAGACCTCATTGCCGGTGAAGAACGCCAGGTGCACCCCGGCGTCGCGGGCCGCCTCGACGTTGGCCCGCTGCTGCGGCGACCAGTACTCGTCGTGCCCGACGGAGACGTACACTTCGTGGTTGAGCAGCGACTCACCACGGACATCCGCGTCGAGCCCACTGATGTAGCTGACGTCGTATCCGTTGCGCTCCAGGAACCGGATCATCGGATACTCGTTGGCGAAGAGGAAGTCGCGCCCCTGCTGAGCGCCCCGGGTGGCGAACGGCCGGTTGTAGCTGAGCTTGTAGGCGCGGTATGTCGGGCCTTCCCCCCAGTAGAAGTCCGCACCGCCGTAGCGGTTGTACGCCTGCCAGGTGGTGTCGGAGGTCTGGAACACCAACTTCGAGGTGCTGGTGTCGTCGCGCACGATGAACGGGATGTGGCTGTCGCCGCCGGTGTCCGAGCGGACGAGCCGGGCGATGTAGACCCCGGAGACGGCGTCGACCGGTACGTCCCAGGTTGCACCGACCTGCCAGGTGCCACAGTCGAAGATCTGGGTGTCGGTGGCGTGCACACAGTCAGCGTCGGCGTTGGCCGCCAACGGCAGGCTCGGGGTCAGGGTCGCCCACTCGCGTGCGCCGTCGCCGCCGTACCAGCCGAGCCGGTAGACCTTGATCGTGTACGCGGACGCCTCGGTGCGCACCTTGAAACCGATTTGTTCCCCGGCGTTCACGCTTATCGAGGTTGCGAAGCCCTGGATCGTGGGGTCACCGACCCCGGAGATGTCCCACACCGAACTCGGCGTTCCCGACTTGCTGTTCTCACAGGCGATCACGTTGATCGGAGGTGCGCATGGATCGGTGGACGCAGATGCCGCCGGCATCGCGATCATCAGGGTCGCCATCATGACGATGGCGGTCGCGACGGCGACGAAGTGCCGCCGGCCGCGATCTACAAATTGAGATACGCCCGCTCTCACCGAATGTCCCTTCAGGAGCCAGCCCGACGCGATACCGCGTGCCTCCCCCAGCTACGCAGCGCCGACGCTACCAGCGTGAGTCAACCTCACAACCGGGCATGTATCTGACCCTCGGCGCGACCCGGACAGCCCACCCATCACCCATTCGGACAACCGGGCCCAGGGCAACGCGTAATGATCCGCATTCACACGGTTAGTTGATAGACGTTCTTTGAGATGTCGGATCGACGACCGGGGTGGCCAATGAACCGGGTTTCTCGGGCACCGGCACCGGCTTCGTTACGAACCGAACCACCGGGGCGTGGACGTCCGCACCCTCAACGCCGGGTGACTAAGCCGCCACACAGCGCCGCACATGCCCACCATCAACGACATCGCGGTGGCGTAGGTACTGAAGCTCAGCGAGTCGAAGGTGAAGCCTGCCGCGATCGCGACCAGCTGCACCGCGACGAGGATCGAGCATAGGTGCCGGTCACGCTCCGACGTCGACCTGCGCCGGGCGAGTAGCGCGACGACGATCGCGGTGACGTGCAGCGCGGCGAGCACCACGACCCCGATCACCCCGTTGGTCAGGGCGAAGGCCAGCCACTGGTTGTCGAGGTACTGGTACTGCGGGGACACCCACGTCCCGGTCCCCCGCCCGAACCACGGTCGTTGGGTGAAGTAGTACCCGACCATGTCGTACCGCTCGGTCCGCGAGGTGATGCTCGGGTCTGTGCTCGCCCCGAGGAACATGTTGGTGATCGTGGTGACGAGTGACGGCTTCGCCACCGCCATTCCGGCGAACATGACCAGACCCAGCGCCATCATGTTGTAGCGCATCCGCCACGCCCAGCTGGGCATCAGGACGAGCAGCACGATCGCCAACGCCACGAATCCGGTCCGGGACATCGTCGCCGGGATCGCCGCTGCGATGAGCAATGCCAGGAATGCGAACATCTGCCGTTGTCGGGAAGTAGCCGAAAAACGTGCAAAGTGGATCGCGAACGGCAGCGCCATCGCCATCAACAGACTGAACTCGATGTAGTGGAAGGTCGTGCTGGGCACCCGTACGCCGCCGCCACGAATCTCCAGGCCGACGACCCAGCCTTTCATCTGCAAACCAGGCACCCGCATGTACTGGGTAAGATCAAAGTACAAGAACGCCTGAATCAGCCCGACCACGGCGACGAAGGCACAGCAGTAGACAAACACCCGCAATACGCCGTCAAGACGGTCCCAGTTGGGCATGCCGTCGGCGGTCAACAGGATCACCCCGGAGATCGCCGCTGCGGTCAGCATCCAGCGGTCCGCCGAGTTCGCCTCCATCACGGTCAGCCCGCGGAGGAAGCCGACCGCGTACGACAGCAGCATCGACAGCAGGAAGGCCAGGATCGCCCAACGCAGCGGTTGCGGTCCGGTGAGCACCAACCGCGAGTTGAGCCGGGCCGTCATCCACCAGAACCACATCAGGATCGCCACGACCAACGCCGGGCGCCCCAGATCGGTCATTCCGGGCAGAATAAGGTGCGACGGGATCAGTGTCAGCAGACAGACCATCAGCGACAACATGACCGGCGCGTCGATCCTGGTCAGCCTGCGGCGGGTCACATAAGTGCGCTCGCTGATCCATGCCGGTTCGAGGTCTGCCGGGTGAACCCCGGACGACATCACCGGGTCCTGCCCTCGGTCATCGTGCCTGGCTGCCGTTCTTGGACGTCTCCGACGGCGTCCACTGCTCACGGCCAGCACCGGCCTTGGGCAGGATTATCGTCGCGTCGTCACGGACCGCGCGAATCACTGCGGTCTCGTCGTTGGCCGACGGCGTGACCGGCTGCTGGGTGGCTGGCTGCGGCTGGGGCGGCTGTTGCGGGCCAGCTGACCGTTGCTGCGTGGGCAGCTGCGAGCCGGAGGCCTCCCCGTCAGCATTGTCGGCCCGGTCGTCGACCGCCCGGAAGGTCAGCGAGCCGCTACCAGCGGGCCCGCCGATCTGCACCGGACCGCCGACCAGCCCGCTACCGGCCACCGGTGCCTCACCCGGCGACGGCTCGGCGCCTCGATGCTCATCCGGACGGCTCGTTGAACGGCTCTCCTGGCGACCCTGCGAGGCGTTGCCGGAGCTGTAGACACCGCCGGACTTGCTCGCCGCCACGCCGTCGCGGTCACTCGCCCGCGGGCTCGGGACCGGCTGTGGGCGCGACACCGACCGCGTCTGATCGGTCCGCCCGGACATCGGTGGAATGGTGATCGTCTCGTCGGTGCCGGTGGTGACCGGCGCAGCAGCCACTGGACGGGGCCGGCGCCGCCGTAGCAGTCCGTCGATCCCGATGGTGAGCGCCGCGCTGAGCAGGACGCCGACCCCGGCGACCGCGATCATCGCCCGGTTGACCTTGGAATTGGCCTCCTGGATGTTGTCACCCCGGTCGAGACGACGTGCGGTGATGAAGCTCTCCTCGTTCGCGCCGTAGTCGGCCTGCAGCCCGACCACGCTCGCCTCCAACCGGCGCACGACCTCCTCGGTCGTCTCGGTGGCCTGCTCCTCGGACTCGCCGACCACCTCGATGGTCATGATCGGCTGCTGGTTGTCGAGGGTGATCGCGACGCTCTCGCTGAGACCGGCGGCGTCCAACTGCTTGAGCACGGCCTGGTCCTGCACCGTAAGGGCGGCGGCCCGGCTCAGCGACCCCAGCCCCAGCTCCAGCCAGGGGTTACGGGGAGTAGTAGGGGCATCCTCGTCCGGGGCGGTGTTGGCTGCGGTGGGCGGGATCAGCTGAACGTATGATGTCGCGATATAGTCCGGTTCGACGCTCATTCGGGTCCATCCGGCAGCCGCGACCGAGATGAGCAGCAGCGGTGCCGCGATGTACCACCGCCGGAACAGCAGTTTGGTGAGATCCCAAAAGTCCACTGCTGTCCTTCCATTGGGTGGCGAGGTCGGGGCGCTCGTCTTCCATCGTATGGCCAGCCGAGAAGCATGAAGGTACGGCGTGGGACGTGGAGGCCCGCGCCGGGGTTCAGTGTCCGGGCCGTGCGGGCACCTCCGCAAGCCTCCGGTCGCCGCCCCATCCCGGACATATGTCCCGTTACGCCACACCGAACGACCGAGCAGTACCGAGAGTCACCAACGCGACACCTCCGGCCCCCACCGTCAGGGGGACATACCAGTGGGCCGGGTGGATGCCCAGGGCGTCCACCCGGCCCGTCGGATCGAACCTTACGGCGTGATCTTGTAGATGTGGTAGGTGTGCTCCGCAGCGAAGGTGTCCCGGATCGCACCACCGCTGATCGGCAACGAGCGGTTCTCGAACAGCACCTCGGCGGTGTCACCGGTCACGCCGGGCGGCAGGGCCAGCGAGTGGTCACCAGTCGGGGTGTCCTTGCCGACCATGGCGAAGACGTAGAACGAGCCGTCGTGGGCCTTGAGCATCGTGTCCAGTCCGTTGTTGAACTCCCACTCGTAGGACTGGGTGTTCAGCACCGGCGCCAGGCTGGTGATGCGCTTGTTCACCTCGGCGACGGCCGGACGGACCGCGTCGCCACACCGCTCCCGCAGCACGTGTTGCGAGAGGCACGGCCCGCCGAAGTTGTGGTTGAAGTACTGGATCCCACGAGCCTCGTTGATCACCGAGTTCATCACCGCACCGGTGACCTGCTCACCGGTGATGGTCGGCGCCCAGTCCTCGGTGAACGGGTGCCCCACCTCGACGAAGGCCCAGACCGGCTGTCGCTTGCCGTCCATCGCGTCGAGTTCACGCATCCGCTGCATGGTGAGCCCGTAGTTGGCCGCCCGCCGGCAGTTGTCCTTGTTCACGCCGTACGTCGGGCCTTCCGCCGGAGCGGTGCAGACATGCGGGTCGGTGTACCAGTAGATGTCGTTGGAGACCACCGAGCTGAAGCCGTTGACGAACTTGCTGGCGTCGGAGTCGGACTGCCAGAACATCACGCCCTTGCCGTAGTTGGCGTAGCGCAGCCCGCGGTCACCGGACGGGACGGTGGCCGACTCCTTCTTCATCACGTCCAGTCCGCAGCCGTCCCGGCTGGAGGTGCAGATCGGGCCTTGGCCGGGGTAGTTGCCGGTCCAGGTACCGTTGCCCGGCCCGCCCCACATGTCCGCTTCATCACCGATCACCCAGCCGACGCTCTCGTTGCCGCGGTCGCTGAACGGCTGCGGGATGAAGGCGTACATGTCGTTGCGCCTGATCAGCGAGACATCCGACTGGTCGGTCAACATGACGTAGGTGTTCAGACCGGCCGCCTTGTCCCGGTCGATGTCCTGCTGGGTGTACACACCCTCGTACCAGACGCCGATCGGGAAGAAGGACGGGTCGGTCCAGCCGGACGCCCGCGCCTGCGGGAAGTTCGCGTAGAAGGCCGGGCCGCCCTCCCAGGGCACCCGGGGCAGGTCGAGTACGGCCGGCGTACCGCTGGTCGGCGAGGCCGACGGGCTGGCCGACGGCGTAGCGGTCGGGCTGGCCGACGGCGACGGTGTCGGCGACGGCTCGGCGGAGGCCGTCGGGGACGGCGTCGGTTCCGGCTGTTGCGACCCGGTCGGCTCGAAGGCGAGGTCGACCCAGTAGTTGCTGGCCTTCCAGGTCTGGCGGGGGAAACCACCCGATCCGTACGCGTAGACGCCGGCGGTGCCGTCGGCCCGCAGCGGCCCGGCGGACACCGGCCGCTCGAAGTAGCGCTGGGTGGCCCGGTACCGGCTGGTGTGGTAGGAGGCGACGTACACCTCGCCCGCCTCGACCTCAACCGGCTCGGGCAACGCGACGTGCTGCCACCCGGAACGGGACTCCCGCTTCGGTACGGCGGTCGCCAGTCGCTCGCCGTCCGCGGTCCACAGGTTGACCCGGTGTCGACCGCGGTCCCCCTTGGCCTTGAGGAAACGCACCGCGGTGACCACCCCGTCGCGGTCGGCGGTGAAGCGTACGCCGAGCTCCACCGGCCGGGTGTCCGGGTCGACCGGCACCCGGGACACGTCCGTCTCGGCGAACAGGGTGAAGCCGTCGACCTGCTCCCCGGCGACCGACGCGGTGACCACCGTCGCGGTGGCGAGGAAACTGGCCACCACCGCGCCGATCATCACCAGCCGACCGCGACGGCCGGTGGGGCGACGCAGCATCCGCCGCCGGCCACGACCAGACCCGGCCACGCTCGCGTGCCGGCCGGTCGCGACCGGCCCGCTCTCCGCGGTGGGGCGCGGCGACGGACGACCGGGCCGCCGGGCGCGCGGTGACCCGGGTAAACCGGACGAACTACCCGTGGACGACCCCGGGAACGGCTCGTCCCGCCCCCCGTCCGGCTCGAAAGAATCCTTGCTTACCACGAGATGTACACCTCTCGGGACATGGTCCGTTGTCGGTATTGCGTTCGGCGGATCTCCCCCAGGCATCCCCGTCCCGACGGTACGCAGCGAACTACGCCGCCCGATCGGGGCCAAGGCTGACGTTAACCCAGGCCACGGACCCGCCCAAGGAACTTAATGCTCTCTTATGGCAAACCGGCACGACCCTGAGCCCACTCGCCGCCGAGGTGAATGGCGAAGTTCACTCACCTCACACATCGACAGATCGAGATCGTTTACCGGGCTCTCGGACCGGATCCGAAGGCGTCGACCGCCGATTGTGGATCAGCGGTACCACCGCTCGGCACCCCACCGGTGGGCCGCCCCCAACCGGAACGCACGCTCCATCCAGGAGAACGCCGCCTCAACTCTGCGGCAACAGTAATCGCCACATAACAGAACGCTGCCGGAACAAGATGCGGCGCGGTGAGAACAACCCGCCGCAACCAGGACCACGGGCGGGAACCGGGCACCGGATCGAGTGCCAACTCAGCGCCTCGCGGATCCGTTCGGACGAACTCCCAGAACTCGGCGTTACCGGCACGAGATCTGGCCACTCGCCGGACCAGCTCACCCGTGCGCCGCGGTGCCACCACCCGTACGGGCAGGTCAACGTCCCGCTTCTCGTCGGCGCTGACCACTGCGTCGAGAAACATGTCGTCGGCAATAATGTCCGGAAAATTGGTGAATCGCTCCCGTGCGGCGGCGGAGATCGCGATCAACCCACGGCCGAAGAGGCGGCCACTGAATATCGGCAACCGCGCATTGATCGCGTAGTAGCCACGCACCGGCCAGGTACTCGCGGAGGTGTCGATCACGGGTCGTGGCGCCGCCGCCTCCACCCCGGGTTCGGCGATCGCGGCGGCCAGCGCGCGTAGAAGTTCCACCGGTACCGCGATGTCCGCGTCCAGATAGATCCGGACGTCCCCCCCGGCGATCTCGTCGGCGGCGTTGAGCGCGGCAATTTTCGACGGCGTGGCGATCTCCAGCACCCGGGCACCGCACGACCGGGCGACCGCCGCCGTCCGGTCGGTGCAGCCGTTGGCGGCCACGATGATCTCGACGTCCGGCCCGAAGGATGGCGATTCGGTCATTGCACGCAAGACCGGGCCAATCCCTTCTTCCTCGTTGAAGGCCGGCATGATGACGGTAATCTGCACAACCACGATGCTTCCATTCACGGACGATGCGACAACCAGTCGAATGGGCAACCTCACTATCGCCTAGCTGACACCGATTGGACCATCCGGTGGACCACCACGCCGAGTACGGTGCAGCTTGTGCCTCGTGACCAGTACCCCGTTACCGTAAATAGGCATCGGATCACTCTAAGCAATGTCGCCTTTGATCCTGTTCGAGAAGAAGACGTCATTCGCCATGTCATCGCCGCACTAGACGCAGGCTCCGGCGGCCAGATCATTACCCCGAACGTGGACATTCTGCGCCGCGCCAACCGCGAAGAGGAGTGCCACGGGCACATAGAGTCATCAACTCTGGTGGTAGCGGACGGTGCGCCACTGATCTGGGCCAGCCGGATCGGCGGTGACCCGCTGCCGGCCCGGGTCCCCGGATCCGACCTGATCTGGAGCCTGTCCCGGGCGCTCGGCGAACAGGGCCGGTCGGTCTACCTGCTCGGTGGTGAGCCGGGCACGGCGGTGCAGGCCGCCGCCGTACTCCGTCGCGAGTTCCCCCAGCTCACCATCGCCGGCCAGCTCAGCCCGCCGTTCGGGTTCGACCGGTCCGAGGAACAGCTCAGCCAGATCTGCACCGAGGTGGCCGCCGCCCGACCGGACCTGATCTTCGTCGGGCTCGGCTTCCCCAAACAGGAACGGCTCATCGCCCGGCTCCGGCCGATGCTGCCGAACACCTGGTTCATGGGTTGCGGAGCGGCGATCGGCTTCGTCGCCGGGGTACACCGTCGGGCCCCCCGCTGGATGCAACGCATTGGGTTGGAGTGGATGCACCGGCTGCTCCGCGAGCCACACCGGCTCACCCGCCGCTACCTGCTGCACGACGTACCGTTCGCGCTGCAGCTGCTCGGCGGCAGCGTCCGAACCCGGTTGCGGCGCGGCGACCAGGCCACGAACACCGGCAGCGGATCTGCGCTCCCGCCGACCCGGCACATCCCGGCCCCCCGGGACGGCCAGAGCAGCCAGGGCAGCCAGGGCGGCCAGAGCAGCCAGGACAGCCGGGGCGCCAACCGTCCCGACCCGGTCGGCTCCGGGAACCACCCGTGAGCCGCCCCGACGTCTCGGTCGTCATCGTCTCGTACAACACGAGCCAACTGATCGTGCGCTGCCTGACCGAGCTGTACGCGAGCCTGACGCCGGACGTCACAGCCGAGGTGGTGGTGGTCGACAACGCCTCCACCGACAGCTCCGCCGACACCATCGCCGAGCGGTTCCCGCAGGTCCGCCTGGTACGGCTGACGGAGAACGTCGGGTTCGGCCGAGGCATCAACCGTGGGGCGGCGGTCAGCACCGGGCGCTACCTGCTCTGCCTGAATCCGGACACGGTTCCGGTCGGCCATCCGGTCAACGAACTGGTCACCTTCGCCGACCGGCACCCCGGGCACGGCCTGTACACCGGACGCACCCTGCACCCCGACGGCACCGACGACAACTACTCCTGCTGGGGCATGCCCACGGTGTGGAGCATCTTCGGCTTCGCCAGCGGGCTGTCGACCGCGTTCCGCGGCCGGGCCTGGGCGGATCCGGAAGCGCTGCCCGGCTACGACCGCAGGTCGGTACGCGAGGTGCCGGCGCTGTCCGGCTGCATGCTGCTGATCGAGCGCGAGCTGTTCGGCCGACTCGGCGGCTTCGACCCGCAGTACTTCCTCTACAGCGAGGACATCGACCTCAGCACCCGGGCCAGGGCGCTGGGCGCCCGACCGGTGCTGACCCCGACCGCTCAGGTGGTGCACCTGGTCGGCGCCTCGTCCAGCTCCGAGGGGCAACGGATCCGGATTCTGCGCGGCAAGGCCACCTACGTCCGGCGGCACTGGTCGCCGCTGCGGGCCTGGACCGCCGTCCGGCTGCTGGTCGCCGGGGTCGGTCTACGGGCGGTGGGCAAGACGCTGCTCGGCCGGGACCGGTCCCGGGGCGTCGACTGGATCGAAGTCTGGCGTTCCCGCCGCGACTGGGCCGCCGGCTACCCGCCGGTCGAGGAGGATCGGCCGACCACCGAACGGCTCGAACCGGCCGGCTGACCGCCCCGGATGACCTACCCTGCGGGCACGTCGTGCGTGGGCCGCACCCGTGCGGTCACCCGCCGTCGGCCTGCCGTTGCGGCGGCCCGGCGACCGGGACGTCGGCGAACGCCGCTACCGTCCGGTCGGCGTACGCGTTGGCGTCGCCGTACTCCATCGGACCGTCCCAGCTGGTCGGCAGCGGCACCGTGACCTGCGGCGCGACCCGACGGACCACCTCGTCGAGCACCCGCTCCACCTGGCCGACCCAGAGATGGCGGGCACCTGCGACCCCGACCACCTCCGCCTGTCCGACCACAGCGAACCGCCGGGTCGCCTCGTCCGGCCGCAGGTAGTCGTCCAGCTCCGGAACCAGCGCGGTGAGTGGCTTGCCGGACGCCGACCAGGTGGCCAGGTCGGCGTCGGTGGCGAAGCGCAGCGGCGGCGACAACAGGATCGCGCCCTCGACCGCCGGGTCGCAGCCGTAGCGCAGGGCCAGGTCGGTGCCGAACGACCAGCCGAGCAGCCAGATCCTGGGTAGCTCGGCGAACTCTGCGTACTCGATCGCCGCCGCGACGTCAAACCGCTCCCCCTCGGCCGAGTCGAAGCTGCCGCCGCTGGTGCCGCGCTCGCTGCTGGTGCCCCGGGTGTTGAACCGGAGCACGGCCACGTCGGCCAGCGCCGGCAGCCGCCAGGCGGCCTTGCGGAACACGTGGCTGTCCATCATTCCGCCGTGGGTGGGCAGCGGATGCAGGCAGACCAGCGTGGCGACCGGCGGACGATCGGCTGGTAACGCCAACTCACCGACGAGGGTAAGCCCGTCGGCGGTGTGCAGCTCGATGTCGCGGCGCTCGGCGGGCAGGATCGACATGGACCGGATCGGCTCGCTCACCCGGCCAGTCTCGCACTGCCCTGACCCGCCGGACCGTCGGGGATCAGCCGTAGCGGGGCGCGGAGCGGGATCGCTCGACCGCCGGCCGCCGCTGCTCGCGGGCCCGCCAGCAGCCGGAGTGCCAGTGCCGCCGGTCGGTCAGGTCGCCCCGGCCGTCCGCCGGCCAGGCGACCACGTGCGGCACACCCGGCCGGATCTCCTGCAGACACCCCGGGCAACGGTACGTCTTGGTCGCCGCCGGACCGGGCACCGACCGCACCATCCAGTCGCCGTCGCTGAACGACTGCACGGCGGCGACGCCCCGGCGCACCCGCTCCGGGTCGACCGGCTCGGGCTGGCCGGAATCGCCGTGGCCGGCGCGACCGGCGGACCGGCGGGTCGGACGGTTGCGGCGCGGACTCATGATCGCAAGGGTACGTCGCCGCTGTGGCGCCCTGCTCAGCCGGCGTGGTCGCGGAAACCGCCCCCGGTGCGCCGGCCGAGCCGACCGGCGGTCACCAGGTTGCGCAGCAGCGGGGCGGGTGCCAGCCCGGGCTCGGGCAGCTCCCGGTGGATGGCGGTCTGGACGGCCAGCGCCACGTCCAGGCCGACGGTGTCGAGCAGCTCGAACGGCCCGGCGGGATAGCCACAGCCGAGTTTCATCGCCGCGTCGATGTCGTCCGCCGTCGAATAGTTGCTCTCCAGCATCCGGACCGCGTCGTTGAGGTACGGCACCAGCAACGCGTCGGCGATGAAGCCGGCGCGGTCGCCGCAGGTCACCGCGGTCCTACCGAGTGCCGCGCAGAGTTGGTGCGCGGCCCGCACCGCGCTCGGCGAGGTCCGGACGGTACGCACCACCTCGACCAGGCGGGCCCGCGCCGCCGTACCGCCAACGAAGTGCAGTCCGACCACGTCGGCCGGCCGGCCGGTGGCCATCGCCACGTCGATCACCGGTGCCGTCGACGGGCCGACCACCACCACCAGGTCGACGGCGGCCAGGTCACGCACGGCCTGGTGGTGGTGGTCGGCCGCCGGGACGCCACCGGGGTCGGCCACCGCGACGACGTCGACTCCGGCGGCGGTGAGGACGTCCGCGACGTCGGTCGCGGCGCTGCCCGACCCGACCACCCCGACCGTACGGGGTGCCGGCTCAGCGGCCTCAGCGCCGGCCACCGGGCTGAGGTCGTCCGGGGCGAGCCGCGACGAGCCCGGTGCCTGGTAGGTGTAGAACCCCCGGCCGGACTTGCGGCCGAGCAGCCCGGCGGTGACCATCTGCCGCAGCAGCGGCGCGGCCGCGTGCCGGCGGTCGTGGCCACCACGCTGGTACATCGTCTCCAGCACCTGGTAGGCGGTGTCCAGGCCGATCAGGTCGAGCAGCGTCAACGGGCCCATCGGCAGGCCGTGGCCCTGCTGCATGGCCGCGTCGATGTCCTCCCGGCTGGCGTACCCGGCCTCGTACATCCCGACCGCCTGGTTGAGGTACCCGAACAACAGCGCGTTGGCGATGAAGCCGGCGCGGTCGGTGACGCTCACCCCGACCTTGCCGAGCCGGGCGCAGAGCGACTGGACGTCGCGGGCCACCTCCGGCGCGGTCACCACGGTGCTGATCACCTCGACCAACCGCATCACCGGTGCCGGGTTGAAGAAGTGCAGCCCGATCACCTGGCCGGGACGTTCGGTGGCGACAGCGATCTCGGTGACGCTCAACGACGAGGTGTTGGTCGCCAGGACGGCCCCCGGTGGGCACACCCGATCGAGCTCGGCCAGCAGGCGTCGCTTGAGATCGAGCCGCTCCGGGACCGCCTCGACGGCAAGGTCGACGTCGCGGAGTGCGTCGAGTCCGACCGCGAAGGTCACCCGGGCGTGCAGTGCGTCCCGGTCGGCCGGATCGAGTTTGCCGCGGGCGACGGCCCGGTCGGTGGACGCCGTCAGGTTGACCCGGCCCTTGTCCAGCGCCGCCCCGTCCACCTCGACGGCGACCACGTCGACGCCGTTGCGGGCGAAGACCTCGACAATCCCGGCACCCATCGTGCCGAGCCCCACCACTCCCACGGTGTTGAACTCGCGCGCCATCTGGTCTCCGTCCGTCACCTGCGTCGGCCCCGATGCATGGCGAGTCTGCCACGAGCCGCCGCGCCGCCGCTCAGGAGAGCACCACGACCAGCCAGGTCAACCAGCCGACCAGGAAGATCCCCGCCAGCCCGGCCATCAGCAACGTGCTGGGCCGGCGTCGGGGGCGCATCGGCTGGGTGGGCTCGCCGAGCGCGGTGTGCAGCGGCGAACCCGGCCCGGTGGTCGGGCGCACCGGTGCGCCGGGCAGCGCCGCCGTGGCCGGTCGGGGGATCCGGGTGCCGACCGGGTCGGTGAGCGCCGAGGCCGGGTCGTAGAACCGCAGTTCCACGCCACCGATCCGGATCCGGTCCCCGTCGCGCAGCTCGGTCGGCTGCCGGATACGCAGGTCGTTGACCCAGGTGCCGTTCGTCGACTCCTGGTCGGTCAGCACCGTACGGCCGCCACCGGCGGTTAGCACCGCGTGGCACCGGCTGACCTTGATGTCGTCGATGGTGATGTCCAGGCCGGCGTCCCGACCGATCACCCGTTCCCCGGGGGACAGCCGGTAGCTGGCCCCCGGAGTCGGGCCGGTTATCACCTGAAGGAGAGGTAGCAGCGACTGGTGTTCGGACATCAGCTGGTGAAGTGCCTTCCCCCCTCGACAGCGACGCACGTCGCGCCACCCGTTGCAGCCTGCCAGCTCGCGCCGACCCGGGACATGGTCCCTTGTCCGGTGTTGGCCGCCGGCCGGGTCAGGTCCGCGCCACCGATTCGACGGTGGTCCGCGACAACCGGACACCCGCCCTGACGCCAGGTGGCCGAGGCTGTCATTGCATAGCCAAGAATCGAAGTCTCGCTACCCGCGAGTACCCTTTACGGCTAACCTCGGACAATACTGCGCGGCGGGCAGGCGGAGCGATCCGGGGCCGGTGCGCAGCCGCAGCTGGTGGAGGAGGCCAAGGTGACGGTGGTACGGAACCCAAGCCTGCCGGTGGTCGACGACGGGCACCTTCTCTCCTGCCACCCGGCGACCGGTGCGCAGGTGGGCCGGGTCCCGATCGCCGACCGCGATCAGGTCGCGGCGGCGGTGGCGGCGGCCCGGACCGCCGCCGACTGGTGGGTCGGAATCGGCCACGCGCAACGCCGCCGCCGGCTGCTGCGCTGGCGGTCGCTGCTCGCCACCCGGATCACCGAACTCGCCGATCTGGTCAACCGGGAGTGTGGCAAACCGGTGGCCGAGGCGGTCGTCGAGATCGCCGCCGCGATCGAACACATCGACTGGGCGGCCCAGCACGCCAGGCGGGTGCTCGGGGTCCGGCGGACCCGCACCCGGCTGATCACCGCCGAGTTCAGCGGTCACCTGGAGTACCAACCGCTCGGAGTGATCGGGGTGATCGGCGCGTGGAACTACCCGGTGCTCATTCCGATCGGCCCGATCGCGTACGCGCTGGCCGCCGGCAACACGGTGGTCTTCAAACCCAGCGAGTACACCCCGGTGACCGGACAGTGGCTGGTCGACACGCTCACCGAGGCGGTCGGCGCGGAGTCGGTCCTGACGGCCGTACACGGGCTTGGCGACGTCGGCGACGCGTTGTGCCGGTCCGGCGTGGACAAGCTCTCGTTCACCGGCTCACCACGGACCGGCCGCCTGGTCATGGCGGCCTGCGCCGAGACACTCACCCCGGTGGTGATCGAGGCCGGCGGCAAGGACGCGATGATCGTCGACGACGACGCCGACATCGACGCGGCGGCGGAGGCCTGCGTCTGGGGAGCGATGACCAACGCCGGGCAGAGCTGTATCGGCATCGAGCGGGTGTACGCGCTGGCCCCGGTGTACGACGCGTTCGTCACCGCGGTGGTGGACCGGGCCGGCCGGCTGACTGTCGGTAGCGGGCCGAAGGACCAGGTCGGGCCGATCGCCGTGCCCGGCCAGCTCGACGTCATCCGACGGCACATCGAGGACTCGCTGGCCGCCGGTGGGCGGGCGGTGCTCGGCGGTGCCGCAGCGGTACAGCCGCCGTACGTGCATCCGACCGTACTGGTCGACGTGCCGCCCGACTGCGCCGCCGTCCGGGAGGAGACCTTCGGACCGACCGTCACGATCCACCGGGTCGAGACCATCGACGAGGCGATCACGGCGGCCAACGACACCCGCTACGGGCTGGGCGGCGCGGTCTTCGGCAAGCGGCGGGGGATCGCCGTCGCCCGCCGGATTCGCAGTGGAATGGTGTCGATCAACTCGGTGCTCACCTTCGTCGGGTTCAGTGAGCTGCCGTTCGGCGGAGTCGGCGAATCGGGTTTCGGCCGGGTGCACGGTGAAGACGGGCTGCGGGAGTTTACCCGGTCCAAGGCGATCACCCGCCGCAGGGCACCGTCGCTGCTGCCGACGATGACGTTCGAGCGGACCCCGACCGACGTGGCCCGCATCGTCAAGGTGATCAAGCTGCGGTACGGCCGCGACTGATCGCGGGTCAGCCGGCGATCGGCTGGTGCGCGCCGAGGCTGGCCTGGTCGGCGGCGGTGGTGCCGGCGATCCACCCGGCCCGGTTGTGACCGGCGATCGACCGGCTGGTCACCGTCGGGAAGAGCCGCTCGGTGGCCCGGTCCACCTGCTCGTCGCGGGCCGCCAGCACCGGCACCAGCGCGGTGCCGGTCCGCGCGGCCGCCTCTCGACCGACGTCGTCGGCGGCGGTACGCAACCGCTGCCCGATCCGCACCGCGTACGCCTCCAGGAAGGACTGGCGGAACGACCGGGTGGTCGACTGCCCGCCCCGGCCACGCTGCGGGCCGTTGCGCAGCATCGCCGCGGTGGCCTGTACCAGCAGCGAGGTGTGCAGCAACTCAACCGACTCGCAGTCGGCGGCGAACCCGACGACGGTGGCGAAGCCGAGATTGTTGGACCACACCGACCGGCAGCCGTTCGCCTCGGCGACCTGCTGCAGCAGCAACGCCTTGGCCTGCTCGTACGGTGCTTCCAGACCGATCCGGACGGCCACCGGGTCGACCTGTGGCCCGCCGGCACCGGTCTGCTGCGCGACGAGCAGCGCATGGTCGATGCGGTGCCGGGTCATCAGCTCCTGGGCCTTGGCCGACAGCGCTTCGGCCTCCTCCGCGAATTCGGTCGACTCGGCCTTGGCCAGCAGCGCCCGGATCCGGCCGAGCTGACGCTCGTCCACATCGTCCGTCCCGGCCGCCCCGGAGGGTGCGGCGGGGGTCGGCCGCCGACGCTGCTGCGTCCCGTCGTCACCGGGGCGGACCGTGCCGGGCAGCGGGGCCACCAGCTCCAGTCTCGGCAGGCCGATCAGCAGCCCGGCCACTCGCACCGCGAGCAGCACGGCAGCGGTCCGGTCCAGCTTGACTCCGGCCGCCCAGGCGGTCAGCCGGTGGTCGGGCCGAGCAGCACCCCACACGTCGAGGTCGAGATCACGCAGCTGGCGGTGCCAGCGGTCGGCGACCGTCGCCGGCGCGTACCCGCGCAGCTGCGCCGCGACGTACCCGGCGGTCAGGCTCACCGCCCGCTTGCCGAGCTCGCGGCCGGCCACCCGCAGCACGTCGGCCGGCATCCAGCCGTGGCCCCACAGCCCGGCGGCCACCTGCCGCAACGCCTCGTCTACCGCCTGGTCCACCAGCCGGCCGTCGGCTGCGACCAGCGCGGCCACGCACTCGTCGAGGTCGTCCGGTCGGTCGGCCGTCGCCATTCGGGCCGCCCGGCGCAGCAGCTCGTCGACCCGCTGCGCCTCGGTCGGTGGCTGGTAGAAACCGAACCCGTCGGGGTACGCCGCGCCGGCGGCCTGCGCCCGTTGGCGTTGCCGCTGCTCCCTGGCTTTCTTCTTGGCGGCTCGACGTTGCTGGTTGCGCACACCCATCGGGGAACTCCAGAAGCTCGGTGTCGGAGCTGGTCAAAGTTCGGTGCTGGTCCGAAGGTTGCTGCTGGTCGAAAGTTGACGGTGGTCAGAACAGGGTGAGCTCGTCCCGCTCGATGCCCCGCAACTTGTCGTAGTCGACCACCACGCACCGGATGCCGCGGTCTTCGGCCAGCACCCGGGCCTGCGGTTTGATTTCCTGTGCCGCGAAGATGCCGGTCACCGGCGCCAGCAGTGGGTCTCGGTTGAGCAGTTCGAGGTAGCGGGTCAGCTGCTCGACACCGTCGATCTCGCCCCGACGCTTCACCTCGACCGCGACGCTCGCCGCGCCGTCGCGACAGAGCAGGTCCACCGGGCCGATCGCCGTCATGTACTCCCGCCGCACCAGGGTGAAATCGTCACCGAAGGTGGTCGGGTTGGCGGCGAGCAGTTCCTGGAGATGCGCCTCCACCCCGTCCTTGCGCAGACCGGGGTCGACACCCAGGTCGTACGACATCTCCTGGAGAATCTCCTCCAGGGTGATCCGCAGCTCCTCGCCGGCCTTGTTGACCACCCGCCACATGCCCGGCGTCTCCTCCAGCCGGCACGGCGGGCTCATCCAGTTCAGCGGCTTGTACGCCCGATCGTCGGCGTGAATCGAGACCGATCCGTCCGCTTTGACCATCAACAGCCGGGTGGCCGGCGGCAGATGCGCCGAGAGTCGACCGACATAGTCCACCGAGCATCGAGCAATCACCAGCCGCACCCGACGAGGGTAGCGCCAGCGGTGCCCTCGTACCGCGCAGGGCTGGCGCGGCGGTGCGATCCTGGTGACGTGTTCGAACTGCTGACCGGGACCGGGCTGGCCTCATCCGCGGGGCTCAACGCCTACATCCCGCTGCTGACCGTCGGCGTGCTCGCCCGCTACACCAGCCTGATCACGCTGCCGGACGGCTGGCAGTGGATGTCCGACGAATGGGTGCTGGGCATCCTCGCCGTCCTGCTGGTTGTCGAGGTCGTCGCCGACAAGGTGCCGGTCGTCGACCACGTCAACGACGTGGTGCAGACGGTCGTCCGGCCGACCGCCGGCGGGCTGGCGTTCGGAGCGGGGTCGGCGTCGGAGACGGTGACGGTCAGCGACCCCGGAGGGTTCTTCTCCTCGGACCAGTGGGTTCCGGTGCTGGTCGGCGTGCTGATCGCGCTCGGCATACATCTACTCAAGGCGACCGCCCGACCGGTGATCAACACCGCCACCGCCGGGATCGGCGCGCCGGTGGCGAGCACTGCCGAGGACGCGACCAGCGTGGTGATGTCGGTCGTCGCGATCCTGCTGCCCGTCCTGGTGCTGGTCTTCCTGGTGGCATTGCTGATCGGCGGGCCGCTGCTGATCCGCCGGGCCCGGCAGCGCCGCCGGGATCGGCAGGCGGCCCGGGCCGCCGGATACCGGGTCTGACCGGACATCCCGGGCCGCGCATCGCATCGCCTCACCGCCAGCGGAACAAGCGGGCCGCCAGGGCACCGACCACCGCCAGGTAGCCGACCATCACCAGCAGGTGCAGCGGACGAACCGCCTGCCCGGCCCAGCTGGCCTGCAAGGCCTGGCTCAGTGCGCCGAGCGGGGTGAGGTCGCTCAACCGGCGGATCGTCTCGGGCACCATCGGCCCCGGGGTCCACACCCCGGCGAAGAACAACATCGGGAAGTAGACCAGCATGCCGATGGCGTTCGCCGCCCGCCCGGTCGACGCCAGCGCCGCGATCAGCAACCCGACCGTGAAGGTGGCCGCCCCGCCCAGCAGGAACACACCGAGGAAGCTAACCGGATGCTCGGGCAGCGGCACCCGGAACGTGACCGCCGCCGCGGCGACGGCCAGACCGACCGCGAGCGTCGTCGCGGCCACCGAGACCAGCAGCTGGGCACCGAGCAGCTTCGCCGGGCGTACCGGGGTGGTGGCCGTCCGGCGCAGCACCCCGCGTTCCCGGTACCCGGCCACGGTCGTGGGCAGGGTGGTGATCGCGACGGTGGCGACCGCCATCGCGACCACCACCGGCAGATAGATGTCGATCGGCCGCAGCCCGGCGAGCTCCGCCACCGGGGTACGGAAACCTGGCATCACCCCACCCAGCACGACGACCAGCAGCATCGGGAAGGCCAGCGACATCACGATCGCCGCCGGGTCCCGCAGGAACAGTTTGGCCTCCATCACGGTGAGCCGGCGCAGCGCGGTCACCGGTCACCTCCGGTGAGGGCGAGGAACGCGTCGTCCAACGTCGCCTGCTGCAGGCGCAGCTCGCGCGGCGTGACGCCGTGCCGGGACAGCGCCGCCGCGACGGCGAGGAACAGCTCCGCACCGCCGTCGACAACGACCTCACGACCTTCGATGGTCACGGCGGTAACCTGCGGCAGCTCGGCCAGCAGGGCGAGGTCGAGCGGTCGGTCCGGGACGAACCGGATCCGCTGCCCGCTGTCGACGCTGGCGGCCAGCCCGGCCGGGGTGTCGAGGGCGACCACCCGGCCGGCGTCGATCACCGCGACCCGGTCGCAGAGCCGCTCCGCCTCCTCCATCAGGTGCGTGACCAGCACCAAAGTGACGCCCCGGTTGCGGACCGATTCGACAAGTCCCCAGGTGTCCCGGCGGGCCGCCGGGTCCAGCCCGGTGGTCAACTCGTCGAGGAACGCCACCTTCGGGTCGCCGACCAGGGCCAGGGCGACGGACAGGCGCTGCTTCTGCCCGCCGGAGAGCTGGCCGAAGCGGGCGTCGTGCCGAGCGGACAGGCCGAGCAGGTCGAGCAGCTCCCGCCAGTCGGCCGGCTGCCGGTAGAAGGAGCTGTAGAGCTCCAGCGCCTCCCACACCTTGATCCGCTCCGGCAGCTGGCTCTCCTGCAGCTGCGCCCCGAGACGCTGGCGCAGCCGCGCACCGTCGCGCTGCGGGTCCAGGCCGAGCACCCGTACGGTGCCCCGGTCCGGTCGGCGCAGCCCGAGCGCGCACTCCACAGTGGTGGTCTTGCCGGCACCGTTGCGGCCGAGAATCCCGAAAATCTCCCCCTCATCGACGGTGAACGACACGTCGTCCACCGCGACCAGGTCGCCGTACCGCTTGTGCAGATGCTCGATCTCGATGACGGACATGGCGTCGCTCCTCAGCTCTCCTCAGCCGGAGATCTTCTTCAGTGGCAGCCGGCGGACCAGCAGCCAGGTGACGGCACCGGCGACCAGCAGGGTCAGCAGCGCGATCGCCGTTCCGGTGCCAGCGTGTGCCTCGTCGTCAAGGCCGAGCATCCGGGCGAGGCCGAACCCGGTCCATTCGGTACGGAAGCCGATCTCGACGACGAACGCCGGCAGCAGCACCACTGGCAGCAGCAACGTCCCCCACCAGGGATTGAGCAGGTGGTAGACGATCGCGGTCAGTACCCCGGCCGCCATGTAGCCCAGGTTGACCAGGCTGTACTCCAGCCAGATCGCGGCGGCGTCGCCTGCCGAACCGACCAGGTACGGCTCGGTGAGCCCGTCGAGCAGCCCGAAGACGTCGAGGGTCAGGTATTCGAGGCCGAAGCCGAGCGTCGTCAGGGTGGAGAAACCGAGGGCGTACGGCACGAGGAAGCCCCAGGAGCCGATCAGCGCGTCCCGCCGGGTGACGCCGTGGGCGACGAACATCGGCAGGTAGGTGCCGACGGCGATGATGCCGAACACGAAGGTGAACCAACGCGGTGCCTGCAGGCCCATGTTCTGCCACATGCTCGCTTCGACCGTGCCGAACCGGGCGATCAGGCCGACGACCACGGCCCAGACCAGGTAGATGATCGTCCAGTACCACCCGGCCAGCGGCAGCGACCGGCGCAGCAGCGTACGGGTGACCTTCCAGGCGGTGGCGTTCATCGCCGGGCCTCCTTGTCCGTGGTGTCCGCCGTGAGGTGTACGAACAGGTCCTGCAGCCCGATCGGGCCGAGCTCCAGGCCGGCGGCGCGGGCGGCGGCCCGGTCGCCGTCGTCGACGGCCCCGAAGACGGTGGTGGACCGGGTGCCGCCGAGCTGCTGGCTGCCGAGCACGGTGCGTCCGGTGACGAACGCGTCGACGGCGGCGGCCGGGCCGGTCACTGCCGTCCCCCGGGCCCGCAGCGTCTCGGTCTCCTCGTGGGCGACCAGCCGACCCCGGTGCAGCACCACCACCTCCTCGAACAGCGACCCGACCTCCTCGATCAGGTGGGTGGAGAGCACAATGGTGCGCGGGTGCGCGAGGTAGTCGTTGAGCACTTCCTCGTAGAAGGCGTACCGGCTGGGTGCGTCGAGGCCGAGGTAGGCCTCGTCGAAGATGGTCAGCGGTGCCCGGGCGGCCAGCCCGAGGGTGACGCTGAGCGCCGACTTCATGCCCCGGCTCAGCCCGTTGAGCCGCTTGCGCATCGGCAGGTCGAACCGCTCGACCAGGCGGGCGGCGTAGTCGGCGTCCCAGTTCGGACGCAGTGTCGCGGCGAGGTCCAGGATGCAGCCGACCCGGTCGGTGTCCTGGGCGTCGACCCGGTCCCGGACGAACGTGATCTGCGACATGATCGCCGCGTTCTCAAACGGGTCGGCGCCGCCGATGCGCGCCGTGCCGCTGGTGGCGGCCCGGAAGGCGGACAGTACGGCGAGCAGGCTGGTCTTGCCGGAGCCGTTGCGGCCGAGCAGTCCGTAGATCTTGCCCGGGACGAGAGTGAGGTCGAGCGAGTCGACGGCGACGGTGTCGCCGTAGCGGACGGTGAGATTGCGGGTCTCGATGCCCAGGCCGGTCACTGGTGTTCCCCTCCTGCTGCGTGTTGAATGCGGGCGACGACCTCGGTCAACGGGATGCCGATGATCCGGGCCTCGGTGACCATCGGGTCGACAACCTCGGTGAAGAACCGGTCGCGGCGCTGGCCGCGCAGCGTCTCGCGGGCGTTGGGGCTGACGAACATGCCGATGCCCCGCTTCTTGAACAGCACGCCCTCGTCGATGAGCTGGTGGAAGCCCTTGGCGGCGGTGGCGGGGTTGATCCGGTAGTAGCTGGCGTACTGGTTGGTGGACATGACCTGCTCGCCCTCCTGCAGCGCCCCGCTCAGGATGTCGTTTTTGATCTTGTCGGCTATCTGCTGATAGATCGGACTTCGATCATCGAACACGGGAGCACCTCTGGTTCACTGGTTCGTTACTCGTGTAATGAACCGTAGCACCGAGGAACCAGACCGGTCCAGCCCGTCAGCGGTGTCCGTCACCACCACGACACCCCAGCGCGGACGCTCGCCCGGCAGGGGGATAGTGGGGCCATGAGCGACGAGGCGGCGGACCAGCCGGCCATCGAGGTACGCGGGCTGCGCAAGGCGTACGCCGGGATCCCGGCGGTGGACGGGGTCGACCTGACCGTGCGGCGCGGCGAGGTGTTCGCCCTGCTCGGCCCGAACGGCGCCGGCAAGACCACCACCGTCGAGATCCTGGAGGGCTACCGGCGCCGCGACGCCGGCGAGGTGCGGGTGCTCGGCGTCGACCCCGACCCGGGTACGCCGCAGTGGCGCTCCCGGATCGGCATCGTGCTGCAGGGCACCGGCGAGTTCGACGAGTTGACCGTCGCCGAGGTCGTCGGCCACTTCGCCGCCTTCTACCCGGCACCGGACGACCCGGCGGCGGTGATCGACCGGGTCGGCCTGGCCGGCAAGACGAAGGCCCGCACCCACACGCTGTCCGGTGGGCAGAAGCGTCGCCTCGACGTGGCGCTCGGCATCGTCGGCCGACCGGAACTGCTCTTCCTCGACGAGCCGACCACCGGCTTCGACCCGGAGGCGCGCCGTGAATTCTGGGAACTGATCCGGTCACTCGCCGGCGCCGGCACCACCATCCTGCTGACCACCCACTACCTGGACGAGGCGGAGGCCCTCGCCGATCGGGTCGGCGTGATCGCCGCCGGCCGGCTCGTCGAGGTCGCCGCCCCGGCCGAACTGGGCGGCCGGCGGGACGCCCTGGCCACCGTCTCCTGGCGTACCGCCGACGGGACGGCGCGTCGCGAGGAGAGCGCCACGCCGACGAAGCTGGTCGCCGAGCTGGCCGCGCGCTTCGACGGTGAGGTGCCCGGTCTGACCGTCACCCGGCCCACCCTGGAAGACGTCTACCTGCGGATGATTGGACACAAGTGAACGCGACCACCGGCGGCACAGCCGGCGCTGTGACCTCTCCAGCGGCCGGCGCCCCCGGCGCCTCGGCGGCCGTCACCCGGGTCGGGCCGGCGCGGTTGGGGCTGCGGCAGGGCAAGTTGGAGATCCGGCAGTTCATGCGCAGCCGCGAGTCGGTCGTCTTCACGATGGCCTTCCCGGTCATCATGATCCTGATCTTCGCGTCGATCTTCACCGGCGAGATCACCGACGGCGTACGGTTCACCCAGTACTTCATCACCGGCATGATCGCCACCGGACTGATGACCGTCGGCTTCCAGAGCCTGGCCATCCAGATCCCGATCGAGCGGGACCGGGGTGTGCTCAAGCGGCTGCGCGGCACCCCGATGCCGAAATGGGTCTACTTCGCCGGCAAGGTCATCATGGTGGCGGTGATCGGCTTCGCCGAAACGGTGCTCCTGCTGGCGGTCGCGACGCTGCTGTTCGACCTGCAACTGCCGGACACGGCGGTCAAATGGTTCACCCTGGGCTGGGTGTCGGTGCTCGGCATCACCGCCTGCACGCTGTGCGGCATCGCCTTCTCGTCGCTGGCGCGCAGCGGTCGCAGCGCCTCGGCGGTGGCCACCCCGGTGTCACTGGTGCTGCAGTTCACTTCCGGCGTCTTCTTCGTCTTCACCGCGCTGCCCGGCTGGATGCAGCAGATCGCCGCGCTGTTTCCGCTCAAGTGGATGTGCCAGGGGCTGCGCTCGGTCTTCCTGCCGGAGGCTTTCGGCACGCAGGAGCCGGGCGGCTCGTTCGAGCTGGGCATGGTCGCGCTGGTGCTGGCCATCTGGTGCGTCATCGGCCTGGTGCTCTGCCTGACCACGTTCCGCTGGACCACCAAACGCGACGGCTGACTCCCTCTGGGCCCGAGGTGCTCGCCCAAGGCTTGATGCCTCAGGTGCATCTTGATGCACCTGAGGCATCAAGCTCAACCGGTACCCACCAACCCCGCGAGGCGACACGACCGCCGACACCTGGCCGTGGTCGAGGACCACGACGGAATGGGACCACGGTCGGCTCACCGTCCGGCGTTCACGAAAGCGACGATCTCGTCGAGCCCAGGACGGTAGCCGTCGTTGGTGTCCACTTCGATCTCGGGTACGTCGAGTCGGACGGGCTGGAAGCCGTGGTGGCCGACGGTATGGGTCTGATGGTCACCGAGGTACGTATCGGCGTGGGCGCGCCGGGTTGCGTTTTCGTCCTGCCGCCGCTGGACGCGGTCGAAGGCCGTCTGCGCGGCGACCCGGCAGTGCACCACCCGGATGTCGGCGATTCCGATCAACGGCTGCAGGCCCGGCCGCCACAGGCGGTCCTGGAAAGCCGCCTCGGTGACCGTGGTGACCCCAGCGGTCAGCAGCAGTCGCAGCACGTTGAAGAAGGTGGGCAGGGTTCGAAGGGTCAGCTCGTCGCTCGGTGCGGCGATGATGCCGCCGGCAGTGTGGACCATGCCCTCCTTGATCTCGTCGCGGCAGATCGCCGGGCAGCCGATCCGCCGGGCAAGCAGGTGGGCAAGCGTCGTCTTGCCAGCCCCGGGTGGTCCGCTGATGACGACAAGGGTCGGCTTTGTTTCCACCACGTCGTTATAGCGCGGCGGCCGGTGCACGGGCAGGGACGGCCCTGAGTAGTCGGCCCTGAGTAGTCATAGTCATCTACGGCCAGAAATATCCCCGCCAACTGGCCACCAGCGAAGACCGAACTGGCCACCGACACACCGCCGGCTGACGCGGATGATCATCCGCGCCCTGCCGAACGCTATCGAGGTGAGGCCTACGCACGTAATTTTCGCGTTTTAACGTGCGTAGGCCTCACCTGATCATGAACTACGGCCGCCCGAGCCACCCCTGTCCGCCCAACGCCGACACGCAGTCACTTTGGTTCGGCCACGAACACGCCGACTCCTTCGAGGGTCTCGGTCAGCCCGGTGGCACGGAGGATCATCATCGCCTTGCCGACGACGGTGTCCGAGACGTCGTACTCGCGGCAGAGCTGTGAGCGGCTGGGCAGCTTTGTGCCCGGTGGCCACTCGCCAGACTCAATCTTCGCTCGTAGCTCGTCGGCAAGAACTTGGTACTGCTGCTTGGGCATACACACTCCCCGGATGGCATGCCCATTTGATCACGCTTCTACCTCCGACCTCAACCAGTTGCACGTTGCTCGTTGACCTACAACCGGTGGCGATTGTAGGTTGATGGCGAACGCCCCCGGATGGCTCTTGGGGCGGTCACCTCCGGTCGGGGCGTGTAGCGAGTCACGCCGTTGGGCGTCCCGGCCCCGAAGGTTCGCCCTGGTCGCCGTACCGCCGAGGAGGGCTGCGGTGATCGGGGTGGGGGTGGCCCCGCCGGCATCGGCAAGCGGCAGGGCCACCCCGTCCACCCACCAACAACACCCAGATGAGCGGAACCACCAGCGGCAGCAGCGAGCAATGGGGAGGAACACGAGATGCGTGAACTGTGGCGCCGGTGGCAGGTCCGCCGGCAACGACGCACCATGGCCGCCACACCACCGGCCGCCTGGCCCGCCGGCAGCGCCACCGGCGTCTACCGGACACCCGGCAGCCCCGCCGGCCACAATCAGCGCGGGTCGGCGTACCGGCCGATCCGGCCCTGGCAGGTCCGCAGCCACCGCTTCCCGACGGTCCCCCGGCGCGGCGGCGGCCGAGGCCTGGACCCCAGCGAGGTCGCCGCGTTCCTCGACCGCGTCGCCCACGATCTTGGCGTCGTGTACGCCGAGCTCGAACGCACCTGGGAGCAGAACGACCGGATCAAGGACGCGCTGCGCCGCTGGCAGTCCGCGCAGGCGACGCCCACCCGGCACGGCGTCTACCAGGCCGGCGCGCGCCGGTGACCGGGTCGACGCCGGTCGCCGGCAGCGGTGGCGGTCCGGCGCTGACCGTACGGACCGCCACCGCCGCCGACGTCGAGCCCCTGGCAGAGTTGCTGGCACAGGCGTGCGTACTGGACCCGGTTGTGTCCTGGCTGATCAGCGACCACGCGTTGCGGTACCTGACGATGCACCGGTTCTTCACCGCCGAGCTGGAGTTCGCCGTACGGCACGGCATCGTCGACGTGGTCGGGCACTGCGACGGCGTGGCGATCTGGTACCCGCACCCGGCAGACCGGCTCCTGGCGGCGGAACATCAGCGGCGCCGGTTGCGGGCCTGCGGTGACCGGCACGGCCCGTACGCGCACTACACCTTCACCGCCGGCCGCCTGGAACCGACCGGCCGACACCACCATCTGGCGTTCCTGGCGGCGGCACCCTGGCTACGCCGCCAGGGAATCGGGTCGACGCTGCTCGCCGCGCATCATGCCCGGCTGGACCGGATCAGCATGCCGGCGGTGGTCGAGGCGAGCAGCCAGCGGCAGCGGGCGTTCCACGAACGCCACGGCTACCGCGTCGTACGGGTGGCGCACCTGCCGGCCGGCGGGCCGCCGCTGTGGGCCATGCGCCGCTCCGGCGACCCGGTCGACCAACCACCCCTGGCGGCGGCGCTGCGCGTCGGCTGAGCCGGTGCGACTGCTACGGACGGTAGACATCCGCTCGGTGGTCGATGCGGGTGACATGCACTGTCCGGTTGTCCTCGTCGATTCGGTAGACCACCCGGTAAGGGCCGCGCCGTGCCGAGTGATAGCCGGTCAGCTCGCGGGTCAACGGCTTGCCGACCACGTACGGCCTTTCCAGTAGCAGGCCGGTCAGGAACTGACCGACGGCCATCGCGACGGCCAGCGGCAGGCCGACAGGTGGTCCCTCGGTCAGGGCTCGCCGGGCAGCGGGCGCTACGGAGAGTCGGCACGCCTCGTCGCTCACTGCTGTTCGCGCTCCGCGCGGTCAGCAAGCTGGCGCAGTAGTTCGTCAGCGTCGACGCCGTGGCCAGCGGCGCGCGGGCCTTCACCCCCGGCCTGAAGGCCGGAGCACTGGCCCGCATTCCGGTAGCTGGCGTCGAGGATGCTCCTATAGATGTCAAGCTGCTAGTTCAAGATCTTTTGAGGTGATGAGCTGGTAAAGCTCGCGCGCGACGTAGCGCTTGAGGCAGCGGATGATCTCTTTCTTGGACAGGCCTTCCTTGATGCGCTGCTCGGCGTAGGCGCGGGTGCGCGGATCCCAGCGCAGCCGCACGAGTACGACGCGGTAGAGGGCGGCGTTGGCCTGTCGGTCGCCGCCGCGGTTGAGTCGGTGGCGGTTGGTCCTGCCGGACGAGGCGGGGATCGGGGCGACACCGCAGAGCATGGCGAACCCGGCCTCGGAGGTGAGCCGGTCGTGGTTCTCGCCGGCGGTGACGAGCAGCTGACCGGCGACGTCGGGGCCGACGCCGTGGGCGGCGAGCAGGCCAGGGTTGATGGCGGCGACGAGCGGTTCGAGTAGTTCGTCGAGTTCGGTGATCTCGGCGGACAGTTGCTGGTGGCGGCGGGCGAGCGAGCGCAGGGCGATCGTGGCTGCGGTGGCCGGAGCTGCGGCGTCGGCCGGGTCGAGCTGCAGGCTGGCGCAGGTGGCGATCAGCTGCTTGACGGCCAGGCCGCGCAGTTGGGCGCGTAGCTGGTCGGGGGCGGTAACGATCAGTGCCTTGATCTGGCGTTGGGTGTCGGCGCGCTGGTCGACGGGCGCTGCGGCGGGCCACCCGCAGGTTGCGCAGGGCTTCGACGCGGCCGTCGCGCTGCTTGGGGGTGCCGGTACGTTCGCCGGCCAGGGCGGCCTTGGCCGCTTGGATGGCGTCGATCGGGTCGGACTTGCCCTGGAAGCGGCGGGTTTTACGGTCAGGGCGGTCGACCTCGACCAGCTCAACCTGCTCGTCGCGGAGTCTGCGAGCGAGTCCGGCCCCGTAGGCGCCGGTGCCTTCGACCCCGACCCGCAGCAGACGGCCGAACCCGCGCATCCAGGTCAGCAGGGCGGTGTAGCCGGCCGTCGTGGCCGGGAACTGCTGGGTGCCAAGAACCCGTCCGACCAGGTCGATCACAGCGGCCGTGTGAGTGTCCTGGTGGGTATCGACTCCACCGACGACCTCGACCGCGGCGTTATCAGGTGTAATAGAGGGCATCGTCGTCCTGTCGTTCGTGACTGGGGGCAGGGCGGCACGCACCAGCCGGGCAACGCGGACAAGACAGAGATGGGGCCTCTGGCCAGGCTCCTATTAGGTCACAACGCCACGTCCGGTGAGTGCATGAGCACCTCCCGACCGAGGCCGACAAATCCCGTTAAGGACCCGAAGTCAGTCAGTAGGCGGGTCAGACCTCGACGGGAGGTGCTCATGAACATCATCTCTGTCAGTAGGTGTAGAAGCCCTGGCCGGTCTTGCGGCCCAGGTCGCCGGCGGTGACCATGCGCTGCAGCAGCTCCGGCGGGAAGAACTTCTCGTCGGCGGTGTCGGCGTAGATGTTCTTCGCCGCGTGCAGCAACACGTCCGCGCCGGTCAGGTCGGTAGTGGCCAGCGGCCCCATCGCGTGACCGAAGCCCAGCTTGCAGGCGGTGTCGAGATCCTCGGCGGAGACCACGCCGGACTCGACGAGCTTGACCGCCTCGACGACCAGCGCGGCGATCAGCCGGGTGGTGACGAAGCCGGCGATGTCCCGGTTGACCACCACGCAGGTCTTGCCGATCTCCTCGGCGAACGCCTTCGCGGTGGCCAGCGTCGCGTCCGAGGTCTTGTAGCCGCGGACCAGCTCGCACAGTTTCATCATCGGCACCGGGGAGAAGAAGTGGGTACCGACCACCGATTCGGGGCGTCCGGTGACCGCGGCGATCTGGGTCACCGGGATCGCCGACGTGTTGGTCGCCAGCACCGCGTCCGCCTTGCAGATCTTGTCGAGTGCCCGGAACACCTCGTGCTTGATCTCGATGCGCTCGAAGACGGCCTCGACGACGACATCAGCGTCGGCCGCCGCCTCCAGCTCGGTGGTGGTGGTGATCCGACCCATCGTCGACTCGACGTCGGCGGCGCTGATCACGCCCTTGCCAGCGAACTTGTCCAGGGACTGGCGGATGCCGGCGACGCCCCGGGAGGTCGCCGCGTCGTCCAGGTCGCGCAGGATGACCCGCCAGCCCGCCTGGGCGGCAACCTGGGCGATGCCCGAGCCCATCAACCCCGCGCCGATCACTGCCAGCTGACCTGCCATCTCTTCATCTCCTCGTCCACGCGCCTCGACCGGATGTGCCAGCTGGCAGCTTATCCGGCGCACCTGAACGATCGCTAACCCGGTAGGGGCGGTCAGCCGCTGGCCGTACGGCACACCCAGCGGTCAGCCGGCCGGTGCCCCGGACAGCCGCTGCACCTGGACGCCGAGCGAGCACAGGTCGGCCACATAGTTCGGGTAGCCCCGGTCGATGTGGTGCACGTCGGCGATCTCGGTGACCCCTTCGGCGCAGAGCCCGGCGATCACCAGCCCGGCTCCGGCCCGGATGTCGGTCGCCCGTACCCGGCCGCCGACCAGCCGTTCCCGGCCGCGTACCACCGCGTGATGGCCGTCGGTCCTGATGTCCGCGCCCAGCCGCAGCAGTTCGTCGACGAACTGGAACCGGCCGTCGAAGATGTTCTCGGTGACCAGTGACGCGCCCTCGCTGACCGAGGCCAGGCCGATCGCCATCGGCAGCAGGTCGGTGGCGAAGCCGGGGAACGGCAGGGTGACCACGTCCACCGCCCTCGGCCGACGTTCCATCCGTACCCGGAAACCGTCGCCGGTGGTGTCGACGGTGGCCCCGGAGGCCGCCACCTTGTCGAGGGCGACCGCCAGGAACGACGGGTCGACGCCGCGTACCGTGACGTCGCCGCGGGTCATCGCGGCGGCGAACGCCCAGGTGCCGGCGACGATCCGGTCGCCGATGGTGGAGTGGCGGACCGGCCGCAGCTCCGGCACACCCTCGATCCGCAGGGTGGCGGTGCCGGCACCGTCGATCTGGGCGCCCATCTCGGTGAGCATCGCGCAGATGTCGACGATCTCCGGCTCGCGGGCCGCGTTGTCGATCTCGGTGATCCCATCGGCCAGCACCGCCGCCATCACCAGGTTCTCGGTGGCGCCGACGCTCGGAAAGTCCAACCAGATCGTCGCGCCGTGCAGGCCCCGCGCGGCCGAGGCGACGACCAGGCCGTCGGCGGCGGAGATCTCGGCACCCATCCGGGCCAGGCCGGCCACGTGCATGTCGAGCCCGCGCGAGCCGATCGCGTCGCCGCCCGGTTGGGCGACGGTGACGCGTCCGCACCGGGCCAGCAGCGGGCCGAGTACGCAGATCGACGCCCGCAGCCGGCGGACCAGATCGACGTCGGGCTGACAGCTGGGCGCCGGCGGCACGTCGATGATCACCGTGTCGGCGCGTGGCGAGCCGGCAACCGGCCGCAAACCAGCAGCCGACCGCGAGCCGGCGACCAACGACGGTCCGGCAACCGACAGCTGGTCGGACTCGCTCATGGTGACTTCGCAGCCGAGTCCGCGCAGCACGTCGGCCATGATGGCGATGTCGGTGATCCGCGGCACGTTGCCGATCACCGTCCGGCCCGGTGCCAGCAACGCCGCCGCCATCAGTTTCAACGCCGAGTTCTTCGCGCCCTCCACCGGCACCGTCCCGGCGAGCCGACTACCGCCGCCGACCCGGATGACGTCTCCGGACGCGGCCGGCAGCAGAGCTGGCTCGACGGTGGCGCTGCCGGCGCGGCTGAGAATCCGTACCCTGTCGCTCATGGCCGTCCACCTCACCCGCATCTACACCAAGGCCGGGGACACCGGCACGACCAGGTTGAGCAACAACGAACAGGTCGCCAAGACCGACCCGCGCATCTGCGCGTATGCCGATGTCGACGAATGCAATGCCGCGCTCGGTGTCGCCCTCGCGCTCGGTGATCTCGACGAGACGCTGCGCGGGCTGCTCAGGCAGATCCAGAACGACCTGTTCGACGTCGGCGCCGACCTGGCCACCCCGGTCGAGCCGGAGCCGGCGTACCCGCCGCTGCGGGTGACCGAGGCGTACGTGACCCGGCTTGAGGGCTGGTGCGACGAGCACAACTCACGGCTGGCCAAGCTTGACTCCTTCGTCCTGCCAGGCGGTACCCCCGGTGCCGCGCTGCTCCACGTGGCCCGCACCGTCGCCCGGCGGGCCGAGCGTTCGGCATGGGCGCTGATCACCCACGAACCGGAACGAACTAGTGCTCTCCCGGCAAAGTATCTCAATCGTCTCTCGGATCTGCTGTTCATCCTGTCCAGAACCGCAAACCCGGACGGCGACGTGCTGTGGAAACCGGGCGGCGGGCGCTGATCTCGACAAGATCGCGAATCAGCTGATGGCCGGACTGCACCACGTGGAGCTGTGGGTACCCGATCTGTCCGGGGCTGAACCGGGCTGGTCCTGGCTGCTGGGTGAACTCGGCTGGCAGCCGTACCAGCACTGGCCGGCCGGCCGCTCCTGGCGGTACGGCACGACGTACCTGGTGTTGGAGGAGTCCCCAGCGCTCACCACCCGGCGGCGCCGGCCACGGGTGGTCGCTGCTGTTCGCCGGATGCGCCTTGAGAGGTCAGGCGGCGAGGCTGCGCGAACTCCCGCCCGGCAGGCTCGCCTCGAGCCAGGAGCTGAAGCCGGTGACCGTCGACTCCGCCATGGCGATCTCGACCGGCGCGTGGTGGCTGGTGCACCGCAGGATCACCCAGTCGTGCGGCAACGCGAGCCGCTCCTGCCCTCGTGGGCTGCGCCGGCTCTCCACGGCCAGGCCGTGCCGGGACAGCACACGTTTGGGTCGCAGCGCGAAACTGAACATCCGGTACCAGCGCAGCTCATCACCGGCGAACCGGCCGAATCCGGACGACCAGCCACGGCCGTCAACCATGGTGGAGACCCGGAAGCTCAACTTGATGGTGCCGCGCACCCGGACGACCAGCGCCCGCCGGACGAACAGCACCAGGATCGCGGCGAGCAGGATCAGTACGCCGATCCCGAACCATTGGATGGTCGACATCGACGCAGCCCGCTCAGTGTCCGGATGCGGTAGCGGGGGCGGCCGGAGTGGCTTCCTCCGCGAGAATCGTCACTCCGTTGGTGGTCACCGAGAGGAACCCGCCGGCGACATCGTAAGCGAGCTGCTCCCGCCCCGGCAGCGTGATCCGTACCTGGCCGGGCTCGGCGAGCTGGCCGAGCATCGGGGCGTGGCCGGGCAGTACGCCGAGCTCGCCCTCGGTGGTGCGGGCGATCACCATCTCTGCCTCACCGGACCAGACCATCTCCTCGACGGCGACGAGTTCGACGTGCAGTTGCTTGGCCAACGCGGACTCCTTTGATGGCGAGGACCACCCGAGTTTAATCGGGGCGATGCGCGGACTCCCAGCCGGGTGCCCGCCCGGCCACCCGTTACTTTTCGCGATTGACCAGTTCAGGACGGGTCAACACGAACTGGTCGAGAGCGCCGGCCCGCAACGCGGCGAGGCATTCATCGGCGTCGTCGGTGAACCGCTCCCCCTGATACCCGCCGCCCGGGTCGGTGACAGCAACGCCCGGCAGGTCCAGCATGACGATGCCGTCGGCACGCAGTTGGCGCAGCGCCAACGCGAAGTCGACCAGCGACCGGCCCCGGGTGCCCACCACCACCGCCTCACCGGCGGCCTCCAGCACTGCGGTCAACCGACCCGGCTCGGTGATCAGGTCCCGGCTGATCACTTGCTCGGCCAACGCCCGGACCAGCTGCCGTTGGTGCCGCTGCCGGCCGTAGTCGCCGTCCGGCAGGCTGTCCCGCTGCCGGACGTAGTCCAACGCCTGCCAGCCGTTGAGCCGCTGTTCCCCCTGCTTGTACTCGGCCTGCGGTCCGACGTACCCGGGGCCGTCGGGATTGCCCGGCCGCGGCCGGCCGTCCGGTTGGCGGTGCGCCGAGCGCACATCGACGTCGATGGTCATCCGTACCCCGCCGACCGCGTCGACCAGGCGTTCCAGGCCGGCGAAGTTGACGATCACACCGGCGTCGAACCGGTCGATCCCGGTGCGGGCCGAGACCGTCGCCGCGAGCAGTTGGAAACCGGTCACCGGGTCCGGGTGCTCGGCACCGGGCACCCGGCTGCCGTACGCCATCGCGGCGTTGATCCGGTCGACGCCGCCCGGATGGCCGCTGATACCGAACGCCGGGACGTCCACCAGCAGGTCCCGGGGCAGCGAGATCAGGTACGCCCGGGACAGCCCGCTCGGCACGTGCACCAGCAGCACGGTGTCCGCTCGGGGCACCTTCTCCGGCTGGTCGGTCGGCCGGTCGATGCCGGCCACCAGCAGGTTGACCGGGCCGGTGAGCCGGTCGTCCGGGCCGGTGTCCACACCGGTGCCGACGCCGACGTCGCCGAACAGGTCCGCAGTGGGTACGGCGGCCGCGTACCGGTCGGCGACGGTGCGGCTGAGCACCACCACGGCCCCACCGGCGAGAAGCAGACCGACGAGTACGGCGAGCAACGCCAGCCGTTCCGGCCGGCTCATCCTCGCTGGGCGTGCCCGGGTCCGATCCGGTTGCATCATGCTCCGCCCCCCGTCCGCCGCAGAGCCGGTCGGGTACCCCGGCCGGCTGCCGGCAAACGCGGGCCACAGGTGAGCGTCGGGTGAAACGACGCGGGCGTCGAGTGAGACGCCCCTGGCGTCGGGTGAAACGCGACGAGCGCCCCGCCGCGATGGCGGGGCGCTCGTCAGACGCCGTCGTCAGCCCTTCCTCCAGGCCGACGGCTGCGCCGTCGTCAGCCCTTCATGAGCTCCTGGGCGTTGCGCTCCAGGTCGTCGAGCCCACCGCACATGAAGAAGGCCTGCTCAGGGAAGTGGTCGTACTCCCCTTCACTGATCTTGCGGAAGGCTTCGATGGTGTCCTTCACCGGCACGTACGAACCCTTGATGCCGGTGAAGACCTCGGCCGCGTAGGTGTTCTGCGACAGGAACCGCTCGATCCGGCGGGCCCGGGAGACGGTGATCTTGTCTTCCTCGGAGAGCTCCTCCATACCGAGGATGGCGATGATGTCCTGCAGGTCCTTGTACTTCTGCAGAATTCGCTTCACCTCGGAAGCCACCGCGTAGTGCTCCTGGCCGACGAACTCCGGGGCGAGGATCCGCGACGAGGACGCCAGCGGGTCCACCGCCGGGTAGATGCCCTTGTCGGAGATGGACCGCTCCAGGTTGGTGGTGGCGTCCAGGTGGGCGAAGGTGGTGGCCGGCGCCGGGTCGGTGTAGTCGTCGGCGGGTACGTAGATCGCCTGCATCGAGGTGATCGCCTGGCCCCGGACCGAGGTGATCCGCTCCTGCAGCTCGCCCATCTCGTCGGCCAGCGTGGGCTGGTAACCCACCGCGGACGGCATCCGGCCGAGCAGCGTGGAGACCTCGGAACCGGCCTGGGTGAACCGGAAGATGTTGTCGATGAACAGCAGCACTTCCTGCTTCTGCACGTCCCGGAAGTACTCGGCCATGGTCAGCGCGGCGAGCGCGACCCGCAACCGGGTACCCGGCGGCTCGTCCATCTGGCCGTAGACCAGCGCGGTCTTGTCGATGACGCCGGACTCGGTCATCTCGTGGATCAGGTCGTTACCTTCACGGGTCCGCTCCCCGACGCCGGCGAAGACCGACGTACCACCGAAGTTGTTCGCGACCCGGATGATCATCTCCTGGATGAGCACCGTCTTGCCCACGCCGGCACCGCCGAACAGGCCGATCTTGCCGCCCTTGACGTACGGGGCGAGCAGGTCGAGCACCTTGATGCCGGTCTCCAGCATCTCGGTCTTCGGCTCCAGGTCGGCGAACGCCGGCGCCTTCTGGTGGATCGACCGGCGCTCGGTGACCTGCAGCGTCTCGCCCTCGGCAAGGTTGAGGCACTCGCCGATGGTGTTGAACACCCGGCCCTTGATTCCGTCACCGACCGGCACCATGATCGGCGAACCGGTGTCGCGGACCTCCGCGCCTCGGACCATGCCGTCGGTCGGCTGCATCGAGATGGCCCGGATCACGTTGTCGCCGAGGTGCTGGGCGACCTCGAGGGTCAGGGTCCGCTCACCGCCGGCGAGCGCGACGTCCACGTGCAGGGCGTTGAAGATGTCGGGCATCGCGTCGCGCGGGAACTCGGCGTCGACGACCGGGCCGATGACCCGGACCACGCGGCCGGTAGCCGATGCGGTCGCTCCGGTTGCCTGGGTTTCTACAGAGGCAGTCATCACACTTCACTTCCCGCCGCCGCGAGCGCGTTGGCGCCGCCGACGATCTCGCTGATCTCCTGAGTGATCCCGGCCTGACGCGCCGAGTTCATTAGCCGCGTGTACTTCTCGATCATTTCCTCGGCGTTGTCGGTGGCGCTCTTCATCGCCCGCCGCCGGGCCGCCGATTCACTCGCCGCCGATTCGACCAGTGCCGCGTAGATCCGGGTGTTGATGTACTTCGGCAGCAACGCGTCGAGCAGCGCCTCGGCGTTCGGCTCGAACTCGTACGCCGGCAGCACCCCGGCAGCGTCCCTCGGCTTGTCCTTGACCTCCATCGGGCCGAGGATCCGGGGCACCGGGGTCTGTGTCATCAGCGACTTGAACTCGGTCGAGACGATGTGCAGCTCGTCCACCCCGAGCACCTGGTCGGCCCCGCCGCCGTCGGTGTCGTCCGCCCCTCGCTGGAACGCCGCGATCAGCGTCTGGCCGACTTCCCGGGCGTCGGCGAAGCCGGGCTGCTCGGAGAAGCCGGTCCAGCTCGCTTCGATCGGCCGGTTACGGAACCGGTAGTACGAGACGCCCTTGCGGCCGATCACGTACAGCACCGGTTCCTTCTCGTCGGCCTTGAGCCGCGCGATCAGCGACTCGGCGGTCTTGATCGCGTTGGTGCTGTATCCGCCGGCCAGGCCCCGGTCACTGGTGATCACCAGCACGCCGGCCCGGCGCACCTTCGGGCGCGCGGTCAGCAGCGGATGGTCGACCGAGGCGTTGGAGGCCAGCGCGGTGAGCACACCGGTGATCGCGTTGGCGTACGGCAGCGAGGCCGCCACCCGCGCCTGGGCCTTGGCGACCCGACTCGTCGCGACGAGCTCCATCGCCTTGGTGATCTTCTTCATCGACTTCGCCGAGCGGATCCGCTGGCGGAGTACCCGAACCTGCGCTGGCATCCGGAACCGCCCTATTCCTTCTCGGCGTCAGTGTCGGAGACGTACCGGGTGACGCTCTCGCGTTCCTGCTCGCCCTCCAGGGCCTCGGCCGGCGCCTCGTTGATCACCCGCTCCGGGTCCTTGGACAGGAACATCTGCTTGAACTTCTCGACCGCGTCGGACAGCGTCGTGATGATCTCGTCGTCCCAGTTGTGCGCGGCGATCGAGTCCAGCGTGCCGGAGTGGGAGTGCCGCAGGTACTCCAGGAACTCCGACTCGAACCGCCGGACGTCGCCGACCGGGATGTCGTCGAGCTTGCCCTCGGTGCCGGACCAGACCGAGATGACCTGCTCCTGCACCGGGAACGGCGAGTAGTTCGGCTGCTTGAGCAGCTCGACCAGGCGGGCACCGCGCTCCAGCTGGTTGCGCGACGCCTTGTCCAGGTCGGAGGCGAGCGCGGAGAACGCCTCCAGCTCGCGGTACTGGGCCAGGTCCAGCCGCAGCCGGCCGGCGACCTTCTTCATCGGCTTGACCTGCGCGGCGCCACCGACCCGGGAGACCGACGTACCGACGTTGATCGCCGGCCGCTGGCCCTGGTTGAACAGGTCGGTCTCCAGGAAGATCTGCCCGTCGGTGATCGAGATGACGTTGGTCGGGATGAAGGCCGAGATGTCGTTGGCCTTGGTCTCGATGATCGGCAGACCGGTCAGCGAGCCGCCGCCCAGCTCGTCGGAGAGCTTCGCGCACCGCTCCAGCAGCCGGGAGTGCAGGTAGAAGACGTCACCCGGGTACGCCTCACGGCCCGGCGGACGGCGCAGCAGCAGCGACACCGCGCGGTACGCCTCGGCCTGCTTGCTCAGGTCGTCGAAGACGATCAGCACGTGCTTGCCGGCGTACATCCAGTGCTGGCCGATCGACGACCCGGTGTACGGAGCGATGTACTTGAAGCCGGCCGGGTCGGAGGCGGGCGAGGCGACGATGGTGGTGTACTCCATCGCGCCGTGCTCCTCCAGCACGCCCTTGATCGAGGCGATGGTGGAAGCCTTCTGCCCGATCGCCACGTAGATGCAGCGGACCTGCTTGGCCGGGTCGCCGGATTCCCAGTTGGCCCGCTGGTTGAGGATCGTGTCCAGCGCGACGGTGGTCTTACCGGTCTTGCGGTCGCCGATGATCAGCTGCCGCTGGCCGCGACCGATCGGGGTCATCGCGTCGATCGCCTTGATACCGGTCTGCAGCGGCTCGGACACCGACTGGCGGGCCATCACGTTCGGCGCCTGCAGCTCCAGCTCGCGGAAGCCGTCGTTGGCGATGTCACCGAGGCCGTCGATCGGCTCACCGAGCGCGCTGACCACCCGGCCCAGGAAGGCGTCGCCGACCGGGACGGAGAGCACCCGGCCGGTGCGCTTGACGCGCTGGCCCTCCTCGATGCCGGCGTAGTCGCCCAGGACGACCACACCGATGTCACGTACGTCGAGGTTCAACGCCACGCCCAGCGTGCCGTCCTCGAATTCCAGCAGTTCGTTTGCCATCGCCGAGGGCAGGCCCTCGACGTGGGCGATGCCGTCCCCGGCGTCCGCCACGGTGCCGACCTCTTCACGAGACAGCTCCGGCGTGTAGGAGGAGACGTAGCGTTCTAGGGCACCACGGATCTCGTCCGACGAGATGGTCAGCTCGGCCATCCTCTGCTTCCTCTATGTCTAGTGGCCCGGATGAACCCGGAACGGCATGGACTGAATCAGCGCCCGGCGAGCGCCTTGCGAGTGTCGATGAGGCGGCGCCGAACGGTGCCGTCGTACAGGTCGGAACCGATCCGTACGCTCATCCCGCCGAGTACGGCGGGGTCGACCGTCAACTTGACGGATACCTCCCGACCGTACATCTCGGCCAACGTGGCGCCCAGCCGCTGCTCCTCGGGCTGGGTCAGTGGTGCGGCGACCGTGACGTGCGCGACCTGCCGGTCCCGCCGGGCGGCGGCCAGCTCGACCAGCCGGCCCAGCCCGGCACCGACGGATCGCCCGCCGAAGCCCCGGACCGCCTGCTCGGCGAGGCGCACCGTGGCCGGCAGCGCCTTTCCGGTGAGCAGCGTGCGGACCAGTTCGACCCGCCGGTCGGCCGGCACGGCGACGTCACCGACCACGGCACCCAGCTGCGGGTCGCCGTCGATGATCTTGCCGAACCGGAACAGCTCGTCCTCCACCTCGGCCAGCTCGCCGGCCGACTCGGCACCGGCCAGTGCGGTGTCGACGCCGAGTCGCTCGGTGGCGTCGAGCAGCTCCGACGGCGCCGACCAGCGGGCCGCGACGACCGCGTCGAGCAGGTCGAGGCTGTCCGCGCCGGTCTTGCCTTCGAACAGGCCGCGCAGCAGCCCGGTCCGGTCGTCGGCGGGCCGGGCCGGGTCGGCCAGCGCCCGCCGCAGCCGGGGCTGACGGCGCAGCAGGTCGGCCACCGAGAGGATCTCGTCGGCCGTGGTCGCGACCGCCGTCGGGGCGGCACCGGCGACGTAGCCGACCAGTCGCTCGGTCACCGCGGCGTAGGACTCCCGGCTGGTGGCGGACTGCATCAGCGGGCCCCCGCGTTCTCCAGGTCGGCCATGAACCGCTCGACGGTGCCCTTACGGCGGGCTTCGTCGGCGAGCGCGTCCCCGACGATCCGGCCGGCCAGGTCGACCGCGAGCGTGCCGACCTCGGCGCGCAGCTCCCGGATGATGGTCTGCCGCTCGGCGGCGAGCTGCTCCTTGCCGGCCGCGATGATCCGGTCGGACTCCTCTCGCGCCTTGGCGAGGATGTCCTGCCGGATCCCTTCGGCGTCGGCCCGGGCGTCGTCGCGGATGCGGGCCGCGTCGGTACGCGCCTCGGCCAGCTGGGCCTTGTACTGCTCCAGCAGCTGGTTCGCCTCGGCCTGGGCGGCCTCGGCCCGCTTGATGCCGCCCTCGATCGCCTCGACCCGCGCCTGGTACATCGCTTCCATCCGCGGGAACACGAACTTCAGCAGTACGGCGACGAGCAGCCCGAAGGCGATCAGGCCGACGATGATCTCGGACAGCGGCGGGAGCAGGATGTTCCCGCCCTCTTCCGCGGCGATGTACGTGACTTCTTCGTACATGGACACTTCCCTTCGCCCGGACCGGCGCTCGCGCAACCGGTCACCGAGTCAGACCGCCAGTGGGCCTAGAGCGCGAACGCGAGCACCAGACCGAGCAGGGCGAGCGCCTCGATCACGGCGAAGCCCATGAACATGTAGACCCGGGTCAGGCCGGCGCTCTCCGGCTGGCGGGCGGTCGCCTGGATGTAGGCGGCGAACACCAGACCAACGCCGATACCGGGGCCGAGGGCGGCGATGCCGTAGCCGATGGCGTTCAGGCTGCCGGTGATCTCCATGGTTGTTTTCCTCCTGCGTTGAACGCGTGTCCGTCACGCGCACGTTTAGGTGAATGTTCAGTTGTCGTCCACGCGGCTGACCCATGGACGTGTATCGGTCGAGGGAGGCGGAATCAGTGCGACTCGGCCAGGGAGTGCTGCAGATAGGTCGCGCTGAGCAGGGTGAACACGTACGCCTGGAGAACCATGATGCCGAACTCGAAGAAGGTCATCACGATCGCCATGCCCCAGCTCAGCACCGCGATGGGCTTGATGAACAGGCTGTCGGCCTGGAACAGCGCCACGCCGCCGAGGGTGAAGACCAGCAGGATCATGTGGCCGGCGAACATGTTGGCGAAGAGTCGGACCGACAGCGTGACGGGCCGCAGGATCAGGTTCGAGACGAACTCGATCGGCACCAGGATCGGCTGGACCCACAGCGGCGCGCCAGACACCCAGCAGACGTGCTTGACGTAGCCGAGGAAGCCCCACTTGGCGATGCCGTGGCCGATGTAGAGCAGCCAGCTAACCACCGCGAGCACCATCGGGAAGGCGATGTGCGACATCGGGGAGATCTGGGCGAACGGAACGATGCCCCAGAGGTTGTTGAGCAGGATGAAGCAGAACAACACCGTGAGGTAGGGCGCGAACCGCACCCCGTCCCGGCCGATGACATCCCGGGCGATGTTGTCGCGCACCATGCCGTACACCGACTCGGCCAGCCACTGACCCTTGGTCGGCACCAGCTTCGGGCTGCGGTAGGTGACCAGGAAGAAGATCATCACCAGCGCGGCGGCGATCCAGAGCAGCAGCGTGATCTTGGTGAAGGCGGCCGCCCAGGCGGTGCCGTCCAACCCGGGGATCAGACTGCGGAAGTCGAAGGCATCCACGCCGGGAGGGAACTCCGCGGCGAGAACGGTCGGCTGCTCAATCAACGCGCATCCTCCGTTGGTCGGGCCTGGTTCACGCGCCCAGCTTCTTAACGGTCAGGTAGACCCCGGCCGCCGTCCCGCCGATCAGCCCGATCAGCAGCCCGACGTTGGGCAGGTCCAGCCAACGGTCGACGAGCCACCCCGCGCCGCCCCACACGGCCATCCCGCCGAGCAGGTAGCCGATCGCGGCAAACCCGGTGTCGGCCCCCGAGGGACCTGCGGGTTCGAAAGGTGGTTCACCGGCCATGACGCCGGAAACATATCAGGGCAACGATGAAGGCTGTGCGTCACCCCCCGCACAACCCTCGTTGTGTGGGCGACCCGGTCGCACATCAGATGGGTGCACACGCTACTCCTCTTCCGCCCCGGTCGGTATCCACTCCCCCGCACCACCGGCGATCTCGGCCTCAGGGTAGGGCAAATCCGACAAATCTTCGCGAAGAACGGTGATTTTCGCCGCTGACCCCGCCGTCGATGGGCACCCGGGGTCACCGGATGATCAGCGCGGATCGATCTCCACGTACGGGATCCGGGCCCGGAAGGTCCACCACACCTGCGCCGTGATCCATCCCACTGTGGCCACGATGATCGCCACCGCGAGCATCCGCTGTCCCGGCCAGTCCGACGCCGCCACCGCGAACACCGCCACCCCGAGCAGCGCGAACTTCAAGCTGTAGGTGAGCAGGCCCACACTGAGCACCATCTGCGGATGCACCGAGTCCGCCCAGGCCAGCGCCAGGCTGGAGGCCACATAGCTGGCCGCCACCAGCGCGACACCGACGGCGGCGCCGACCGCCCCCGGGACTCCGTCCAGCCAGCCGCCGACCCCGGCGAGCACCACCAGCAGCACCGCCGACACCATCGACGGCACCGGCAGGTGCCGAAGCCGACTACGCATCATCGGACGACCTCCGCCTGCATCCTCTGCCCGCCCCGCCGATCTCAGGGCAGCAGCGCCACGCCGAGCGCTCCCACCGTCTCCTCGATCTCGTCGGCTACCCGGGCAAAGGTGTGGTCGCCGCGCCCCCACGGATCGTCCAGATCGTCCCCCGGCTGGGGACCGGCACCGGCCCGGACCACCGCGACCGCGGCGACCAGTGCCGCGCCCCGGGCGTGCACCGCCTCCGGGGTGACCGCCGCGTCCGGACCCGACCGGGCACCGGGCAGCCCCGCCGCGTCCACCGCCGGCAGCAACCGGCCGAACTCGCCGAGCACGAAGGTGCGCTCGGCGGCGTCCGGGCGCAACGCGAGCACGTACTCGAGCTGGTCGGCGGTGGCGGTGAGGACCAGATCGGCGGCGTCGATCTGGTCGGACCGCAGCTTGCGGGCGGCGAAGCCGTCGACCTGCCCGCCCCGGGCGAGCACCTGGCGGGCCGCCGGCGGATTCATCTCCTCGCCGGCGTGCCAACCGCCGGTGCCGGCGCTGTGGCTGTGCAACAGCTCCTCGACCGGCGGCGCGGCGGCCGGACCGAGCCGGTCCAGCCGCTGCTCGAGCGCCAGCACCAACAGCCGCTCGGCCATCGGCGAACGGCAGATGTTGCCCATGCAGACATGAAGAACGGTGAACGGCGGCACTAGGACTCCGTACCGATGATGTCCGGGACCACGTCACGCAGCTTCTCGATCGGGACCGCGCCGTCGCGGACCACCCGGGGCACGTCGCCGGTCAGGTCGACGATGGTGCTTGGCACGGGGTCGGGGCACGGGCCGGCCTCCAGGTACGCGCGCACCGAGTAGCCGAGCTGGTCCCGGGCCTCGGCGGCGGTCACCGCCGGCGGCCGGCCGGTCTTGTTCGCCGACGAGACCGCCATCGGACCGGTCTCCCGCAGCACCTCCAACGCCACCGGATGCAGCGGCATCCGGACCGCGACGGTGCCGTTGGTATCCCCCAGATCCCAGTTCAGGCTGGGCGCGTGCTCGACGATCATGGTGAGCGCCCCCGGCCAGAAGGCGTCGGCCAGGTCGCGGGCGGTCGGCGGCAGGATCAGCACCAGACCATCGAGGGTGTGCCGGGAACCGACCAGCACCGGCGGCGGCATCTGCCGGTCCCGACCCTTGGCGTTGAGCAGCGCGGTGACGGCGTACGAGGTGAAGGCGTCGGCGCCGACGCCGTACACGGTGTCGGTCGGCAGCACGACCAGCTCGCCGTTCTTGACCGCCTCGATCGCCGCGGCGATGCCTTTGTCACGGTCGGCGGCGGACCGGCAGTCATAGAGCATCACGGTGTGCCAGTCTGCCACGTGCCCGCCCGCTGATCCGCACCGATCACCGCCAGCTGCCGTCAGCCCGTCCGGCGGGTGGTCACGAAACGCGGCCGGCCGGCCAGATCGCGGTGGCTGGTGACAGCGTCGAACCGGCCGGCGGCGGCGACCAACGCGACGACGGCGGCGGCATGGCCGTCGTCGTGCTCCACGCCGAACAGCCCGCCGGGGCGCAGCAGGGTCACGGCGCGGTGCACCACCGGTCGGATGACCGCCAGGCCGTCCGGCCCGCCGAAGACCGCTTCGGCCGGGTCGTGCCCGGCGACCTCCGGCGGCACCGGGGTGCCGTCCGGTACGTACGGCGGATTGCACAGCAGCACGTCCACCCGGCCGGCGAACTCGCCGAGCAGGTCCGGATCCCGGACATCGCCGGCCCGCACCTCGATCGGCCGGTCCCCGGCGGCGGCCTGTCGCCGGGCGTTGCGGCGCAGCCAGCGCAGGCTGTCCGTCGAGCGTTCGACCGCGACCACCCGGGCCGTCGGAACCTCGTGCGCGACTGCCAGCGCCACCGCGCCACTGCCGCTGCACAGGTCGACGACGACCGCCTCGCCGGGCTGGTCACGCAGCGCGTCGACGCCCGCCCCGGCGAGCAGCTCGGTCTCCGGCCGGGGCACGAAGACCCCCGGCCCCACCGCGAGCTCGAGATAACGAAACGGTGCCGATCCGGTGAGGTGCTGCACCGGTTCCCCAGCCGCCCGGCGGGTCACCAGACTGTGGAACCTGCCGATGTCGGTCTCGTCGAAGTCGCCACTCAGTGCCAGCCGGCCACGCGGAATGTCCAGCACCGAGGCGGCAATCAGCTCCGCGTCGACCCGGGCGGCGGCGACACCGGCGGCGGCCAGCCGGGCGGCCGCGGCAGCCACGGCGGCTCGGACCGGCGTCCGATCCGGCAATCCGGAGGTGTTCTCTGGCAAGTGGTTCACGACATAATCATGGTGCGTCCACCCGGGCGTCCGTGGAACAGGTCGCGGATCGGGTCGGGTGTGTGCTCCGCCAGATTCCAGCGGGCTCCAGGGAGGTTGTGCGTGGGTTGGCTCGACCGGCTCACCGACCAGGCCGAGGCGCTGATGCAGGCCCGGGCGCTGATGGAAAGCAGCCGCTCGGCCGAAGCCTGTGTCGCCTTCGAGCAGGTGATCCGGAGCACCAGCAACCGGTACGTACGGGCCGACGCGCTGGTGCAGCGGCTCTCCGCGCTGCTCAACCTCGGCCGGTCCGCCGAGTACACGGTGGCCGTCGACCGGGCGTTCGAGGCGGCCCGGGACGTCAGCGAGCCGTACCTGCACGGCCACCTGCACGCGCTGGCCGCGCTCGCCGCCCACCAGCAGGGCGCGTTCGACCGGTGCGTCACCCATCTGGTGCACAGCGCGCGGGCGCTCGGCGCGGCCACCGACGTCGACCGGGAAACCGCCTGGGGCTGGCACGACCTGGCGATGGCCTACTCCTACCTCAGTTTCCACGGGTACGCGCTGAGTGCCATCGAGCACGCCCGGCAGCTCGGCAACGCCACCGGCATTCCAGAGGAGACCTTCGCCGCGCCCGGCATCCGGCTGCGCAACGCCGTCGCGTTGGACCATCATGGAGACACCGACGGCTGCCTGCGGGTGCTCCGCGACATCGGCAGCGACCTGGCGAAGTTCGTGCACGCCGACCGGACCGGGCTGCTACGCCCGAGCAGCCGGGTGGCGTACGGGTACGCGCTGGCCCGGCTCGCCGCGCTCGGTGAGCCGGCCCGGCTGCCCCCCGGCGCCCCGGAGGCCACCCGCCTGATGATCGACGGCGGCGACAGTGCCCGCGCCCGCGACCTGCGCCAGCTCGGGGTGGTCTGCCTGACCATCGCGGCGGACCGGCCGGCGGAGGCGTTGACCCGCCTGTCCACGGCGGTGGTCTCCGCCGAGACGCTCGGTGCCGCCGAGACGGCCCGGCTGCGCAGCGTCGCGCACACCCGGGCTGGCGACCACGCCGCCGCGCACGACGCCGACCGGTACGCGTTCCGGCTGGCCACCCGGCGCAACGACCGGCTGCGCGACATGTACGTCGACGGCATCGCCGCCCGGCTGGACCAGGAGGAGATGCGTCGCTCCGCCGCGCAGTACACCCAGGAGGCGTTGACCGACCCGTTGACCGGGCTGGCCAGCCGCCGCCACCTCGATCTCTACGTCACCGACATGGCAGGCCGGGGCGACCGGGCCGTGGTGATGGTCTGTGACCTGGATGGTTTCAAGTTGGTCAACACCGTGCATGGCCACCACTCCGGCGATCTGGTGCTGCAGCGGGTCGCCGGGGTGATCAACCGGGTGATGCGCCGGGGTGACTTCGTGGCCAGGTACGGCGGCGACGAGTTCGTGGTGGTGCTGCCGGGCGCCGGCCCGGCCGAGGCGGCCGACGTGGCCCGCCGAATCACCGCCGCGGTGGCCGGTGAGGAGTGGGAGTCGCTGGTGCCTGGCACTCCGGTCGGGGTCAGCGTCGGCTACGCCGAGATCAGCGGTTCCGGTCCGGGGTTGCGCGAAGCGCTCAGCCGGGCCTTCGAGGTGGCCGCCCGACAGATGCGCGAGGCCCGGCAGCGGCCCCATCCGGTGCGCTGACCGCCCGGCCGGTGCCGGTGTGGCCGCGGTCAGCGGCACAGCCGGTGCCGGTGTGGCCGCGGTCAGCGGCACAGCCGGTGCCGGTGGGGCCGGTGGGGCCGGTCAGCGGCGGGTCAGTTCGGTGTCACCGGCGAGCCGAGCTGCCCGGTCCGCCTCGGCGAGCGCGTCGAGGACGCCGTCGAGCTCCCCGCCGACCACCAGGTCCATGTTGTACGCCGTGTAGCCGATCCGATGGTCGGTGATCCGGTTCTGCGGGTAGTTGTAGGTGCGCACCCGCTCGGACCGGTCGACCGTACGCACCTGGGAACGGCGGGCGTCGGACGCCGCCGCGTCGGCCTGTTCCTGGGCGGCGGCGAGCAACCTGGCGCGCAGGATCCGCATCGCCTGCTCCCGGTTCTGCAGCTGGCTCTTCTCGTTCTGGCAGGAGACGACGATGCCGGTCGGCAGGTGGGTGATCCGCACCGCCGAGTCGGTGGTGTTGACCGACTGGCCGCCGGGGCCGGAGGAGCGGAACACGTCGACGCGTAGTTCGTTCGGGTCGACGTTGACCTCGACGTCCTCGGCTTCCGGCAGCACCAGCACCCCGGCGGCGCTGGTGTGGATCCGGCCCTGCGACTCGGTAACCGGCACCCGCTGCACCCGGTGCACGCCGCCCTCCCACTTGAGCCGGGACCAGACGCCGTTACCGCCCTCGGGCACCCCCCGCGACTTGATCGCGAGCGAGACGTCCTTGACCCCGCCGAGGTCGGAATCCTGCGAGTCGAGCACCTCGACCTGCCAGCCGCGCCGTTCGGCGTACCGCAGGTACATCCGTAGCAGGTCGCCGGCGAACAGCGCCGACTCCTCGCCGCCCTCGCCCGCCTTGATCTCGACGATGACGTCCTTGGCGTCGTGCGGGTCCCGGGGGATCAGCAGTTCGGCGAGGCGGGCCTCCAGGTCGGGCAGGCTGGCGGCGATTGCCTCCGCCTCGACGGTGAACGCCGGGTCCTCGCCGGCCAGCTCCCGGGCGGCGGCCAGATCGGCCCGGGCCTGGGCGAGCTCGCCAGCGGCCTTGTGCAGCGGGGCCAGCTCGGCGAACCGGCGACCGACCCGGCGGGCGGTGGTCTGGTCCGCGTGGATCGCCGGATCAGACAGCTGCTTCTCCAGCTCGGCGTACTCGTCGAGGAGCCCGGTCAGGCGCTCGCTGCTCATCCAAGTACTCCTTCATCCGGGTTGAGAAGACCAGGACCGTCCAGACACCGCGGCGCCCGCCCCCGACCTCGGTCGGAAGCGGGCGCCGCGTGCACAGCTACTTGGCCTTGTTGGCCTTCGCCTTGGCGTACTTCTGCTGGAACTTGGCGACCCGGCCGGCGGTGTCGAGGACGCGCTGCTTGCCGGTGTAGAACGGGTGGCAGGCGCTGCAGGTCTCAGCGTGGATCTTGCCGCTGGGTGCGGTGCTGCGGGTGGTGAAAGATGCGCCGCAGGAGCAGGTGACCTCGGTGGTCACGTACTCCGGGTGGATGTCCTTCTTCACTGATGGTCCTCTCTTCGTCGGTCGCCGGGTCGCCGTCGACGTCGACCGCGCCGTTGCGCGGGCCGACTCTGGCGTGAACCGGAACCTGGCCTGCTGTCAGTCTGCCACGGGCCGTGGCAGCGGGTCGCGGTGGGCGGAGCGAACCGCCCACCACGACCGTCACGAACACCGCCGGACGCAACGCCCGACGGACCTGCCGGATTCCCGACCGCGCGGGGCGGCCGGTGCCGGGGTCACTCCCCCGGCGTCGACTTCGCGATCTGCATCAGGAACTCGATGTTGGTCCGGCTCTGCTTGAGCCGGTCCAGCAGCAGGTCCAGCGCCGCCTGGGAGTCCAGCGAGTGGAGCACCTTGCGCAGCTTGTGGGTGATCGCCAGCTCCTCCGGCGCGAGCAGGATCTCCTCCTTGCGGGTGCCGGACGGGTGGATGTCGATCGACGGGAACACCCGCTTGTCGGCGATCTTGCGGTCCAGCTTGAGCTCGGCGTTGCCGGTCCCCTTGAACTCCTCGAAGATCACCGTGTCCATCATGGATCCGGTCTCCACCAGTGCGGTGGCGAGGATGGTCAACGAACCGCCGTTCTCGATGTTTCGGGCCGCGCCGAGGAACCGCTTCGGCGGGTACAGCGCCGTCGAGTCGATACCACCGGACATGATCCGCCCGCTGGCCGGCGCGGCCAGGTTGTACGAGCGCCCCAGCCGGGTCACCGAGTCGAGCAGCACGACGACGTCGTGGCCCAGCTCGACCAGCCGCTTGGCCCGTTCGATGGCCAGCTCGGCGACCGTGGTGTGGTCCTGCGGCGGCCGGTCGAACGTGGCCGCGACGACCTCACCCTTCACCGACCGTTGCATGTCGGTGACCTCTTCCGGGCGTTCGTCGACCAGCACCACCATCAGGTGGCACTCGGGGTTGTTGTGCGTGATGGCGTTGGCGATCGCCTGCAGCACCATCGTCTTGCCCGCCTTGGGCGGGGAGACGATCAGCGCCCGCTGGCCCTTACCGATCGGCATCACCAGGTCGATGACCCGGGTGGTGAGGATGTGCGGCTCGGTCTCCAACCGCAGCCGATCCTGCGGGTACAGCGGGGTGAGTTTGTAGAACTCGGGACGCCGCCGGGCCTCCTCCGGCTCCATGCCGTTGATGGTGTCCAGCCGGACCAGCGGGTTGTACTTGTCACGACGCTGCTCACCCTCGCGGGTGGCGCGCACCGCGCCGGTGACCGCGTCACCGCGCCGCAGACCGTGCTTCTTGACCTGCGACATGGAGACGTAGACGTCGTTGGGCCCGGAGAGGTAGCCGGTGGTACGCACGAACGCGTAGTTGTCCAGCACGTCGAGGATGCCGGCGACCGGGACGAGAACGTCGTCCTCGGTCACCTGCGGCTCCCGGCCGCCGCCACCGTCGCCGTCACTGCGGTCCCCCCGCCGCCGACGGTCGCGGAACCGGCTGCGTCGGCTGCGCCGACCGCCGCCTTCGTTGTCGTCGTCGTCGTTGTTGTCCCGCTGGTTCCGCTCGCTGCGGTCACCCCGGTCGTTACGGTCACCCCGGTCGTTACGGTCGCGACCACCACGGCCGTCACCGCCCCGCTCGGCCCGCTCGCCACGGTCACGGTTGTCCCGCTCGCCACGGTCACGGTTATCCCGGCCGTCACGGTTGTCCCGGCCGTCACCGCCCCGGTCGGCCCGCTCGCCAGACTCGGTCGGCGCGGTCGCGGTCTCGTCGGTACGCGACTCGGTTGCCGACCGACGGCCCCGGCGGGTGCTGCGCTCGCGGGCCGGCTCGTCGACGATGGCGAGCTGCTCGCCGTCACCGCCGTCGCGCCGCTCGGACCCGCCGTCGCGCCGTTCAGACCCGCCGTCGTGCCGTTCAGACCCGCTGTCGCGCCGCTCGGCCTCAGGACGAACCTCGGCGCGGACCTCCTCCCGAGGGGGTGCGGTCGCCGCCGCGACCTCGGCGCGCGGCCGTGGGGCACCCCCGCCGGCCTGGCGCTCGGTGATCGCGGTGATCAGCTCACTCTTGCGCATCCGGGCGGTGCCGGAGATGCCGAGCGACGCGGCGAGGCTCTGCAACTCCGGCAGCAGCATCGCGGACAGCCCGGTGCCGGACCGCCGACGGCGGGCAGGAGCAGCGGTGGTGTCGTCAGCGACGTTGGAGACATCCGACGTCACGTCGGTGGTGTCGCTCAATGGATTCCTTCCCTCGATAGGCCGGGCAACCCGGGTCAAGACGCTAGGTGGCCGGGTGGCCTCGGTGCACCCGCCTCGCATGACACGTCGCGGGAGTCTTCGCGCAGCTTTGCCGGACCCGCTTCACCAGCCTCGGTGGGCAGCTCTCGACATCTGCAGCGATCCGTGGAGACTGCGGTTTGGCGGTGGCCTAGGCAGGGGTGAGACGGGCTTACCGCCGATAGCTTCGGGGGTGCGCCGCCCCGCAGGAGATCGCGTGCTTCGCGGCTGTGCTTGGCCTAGAGCGTAGTCAACTCTTCCGACCTGCGGCAACAGGGTCCCGCTCGGCGTGTCCTACTATAGCGCCTTCGATCCGCGCTCCGGCAACGTCTACCGGAAACAAGTGTGTCTGCCAGTCCATTCCCGGACAGAAGTCCGCCGGGACTTCGGTCAACGCCAGGACGCTCGGACCCGCCCCACTGATCACCGCAGCCACACCGGTCGCCCGCAGTCGGCAGACCAGTTCCGCACTGGCCGGCATCGATGGACCCCGGTAGTCCTGGTGCAACCGGTCCTCGGTCGCGGCCAGCAACAGCGTCGGGTCAGCGGTGATCGCGTGGCTCAGCAGGGCGGCCCGGCCGGCGGTGAACGCGGCGTCCGCGTGCGGCACCTGGGCGGGCAGCGCCGCCCGCGCCGCCTCGGTCAGACCCCGGTTACCGGGTACGTAGACGGTCAGCGACACCGCCGGATGCGCCGGCACCGACACCGCGCGCGCCCCGGAGGCCTCGGTCCAGGCAATGGTGAAACCGCCGAGCAGGCAGGGCGCCACGTTGTCCGGGTGACCCTCCAGCCGGGCGGCGATCCGTAGCGCGGCGGCGGTGTCCAGCAGCTGCGTCCCGCCGACGGCGAGCCCTCGGGCCAGTTGCACGCCGGCCACGATCGCCGCCGACGACGAACCCAGGCCGCGTGCCTGGGGGATGCGGTTCACGCAGCTCAACGCCAGTCCGGCCGGCCGGCCGCCGAGCTCGTCGAAGGTGGCGTGCATGGCGCGCACGACAAGATGGCCGTCGTCGACCGGCAGCTCCCCGGTGCCTTCACCGGAGATCTCGACCCGGCAGCCGGCGGGCACCACCCGGGCGGTCACCTCGTCGTGGTGACCGAGCGCCAACCCGAGCGCGTCGAACCCGGGGCCGAGGTTGGCGCTGGTGGCCGGGACCCGCACGGTCACCGGCCCGGGAACGAAGCTGATACCCATCGCCCCATGCTAGGTCCTGGCCGGTCGCCCGGTGTCAGGGCGCCGGTGGCCGGTCCGGGCCGTCGACCGACGCACCCGATCCAGGTGCCCGATCGGATTCAGGTGCCCGATCCGGTCCGGGTGTCCGGCCGGCGGCGCGCAGCGCGAACCGCAGCGCGTACTCGATCTGGGCGTTGACGCTGCGCAGGTCGTCGGCGGCCCACTTGGCAATCGCCTCGTGCACCGCCGGATCGAGCCGCAACAGCAGCTTCTTGCGTTCGGCCATCAGCCGTGGACCGCCTCAGCTGTAGAGAGACCCGGTGTTCACCACCGGCTGCACCGCCCGGTCACCGCAGAGCACCACCAGCAGGTTGGCGACCATCTGGGCCTTGCGTTCCTCGTCGAGGTCGACCACGTGCTCGTCGGCCAACCGCTCCAACGCGTTGGAGACCATGCCGACGGCGCCCTCGACGATCCGGAACCGGGCCGCGACGACGGCGGCGGCCTGCTGCCGGGCGAGCATCGCGTGGGCGATCTCAGGGGCGTACGCAAGGTGAGTGACCCGGGACTCCAGCACCTCCACGCCGGCCAGTTCGACCCGCTCCCGCAACTCGGCGGTCAGCTCGTCGGCGACCACCGTACTGTCCCGCAGGCTGGCCCGCTCACCGTCGTGTGCCTCGTACGGGTAGCTGGTGGCCAGGTGCCGGACGGCGGCCTCGGCCTGGACGGCCACGTACTCGACGTGGTCGTCGACGGCGAAGACGGCGCTGGCCGAGTCGACCACCCGCCACACCACGACGGCGGCGATCTCGACGGGGTTGCCGTCGGCGTCGGCGACCTTGAGCCGGTCGGTCTCGAAGTTGCGCACCCGCAGGGTGACCTTGCGCCGGACGGTGAACGGCCAGGTCCAGTGCAGGCCGGCGACGCGGATCGAGCCGAGGTAGCGACCGAAGAACTGCACGACCTGCGCCTCGTTGGGGTTGACCACGGTGAACCCGGTGGCGGCCAGCGCGACGACCCCGGCGTAGACCGCGACAGCGACGGCCATCCAGACGTCCACGTCGGCCACCGAGTTGATGCCGGGCGCCACCACCGCCAGGCCGATCAGGCCAGACACCGCCAAGCCACTGATCGCCACGAATCCGGACATCCGGAACACGGCTCGTTCCATGCTCTGCTCCCTTGCCAACCAGATCGCTATCAAAGTGATATCACGATGCTAGCGGCTGGCCGCAACGACCGAGCCCAGCCGCCGGGTCGCCAGCCGCCAGCCGACCGCATAGGTGACGGTCACCAGACCGCACGTCGCCAGGATGACCCGGGTGTCCAGGGTGTCGATCACACTGGCCACGATCAACTGACTCACCGAGATCGACAGGGTGGCGAGCATCAGATCGGTGGCGAAGACCCGGCCACGCAGCCGGTCCGGCACCACCGCCTGCAGGGCGTAGTTCGACAGCACCCAGTTGCTGCCGCCGCCCAGGTGCGCCAGGAAGACCAGGGCGAGCACCAGCGGGAACCAGGTGACCAGCGAGATGCTGGCGTAGGACAGCCCGTACACCGACATCGACGCGGCCAACCCGGTGAGCAGCCAGGACCGCCGGTTCAGCACCGGGCGGGTCAGCAACGGCCCGATGACCGCGCCGGCACCCCGCACGGCGAACAGCAGGCCGGTGCCGATCGCGCCGACCCCGTACACCCCGGCCAACAGCGGAAACAACGTGAGTACGCCGTTGCCGAGGCCGATCGCGCTCTTCGCGGTCACCAGGGCGAGCACCTGCGGCCGGCCACCGATGTAGGCCAGCGCCTCCCGGATCGCGGTCAGTGTCCGGGGCGCCGGCAGCGTGGCATCGCGTGGGGTCTGCATCGGTCGGCGGATCGACATGGTGACCACCGCCGCGAGCAGCAGCGCCGCGGCGGCGATCCAGAAGCACGCGTACGGGCCGAGGGCCGCGCTGAGCAGCCCGCCGAGCGACGCGCCCACTATCGCCATCGTGCCCCACGCGGATCCGGCGAACACGTTGGCGGCGGGCAGCTCCGCCGCCGAGACCACGTTCGGCAGCGCGGCCTGCGCGGCCGGCGAGTAGCAGGACTTGGCCACCGCGAGCGACGCGATGGCGAACAACGCCAGCCAGGCGGTACCCGAAGTGCGGACGGCCAGCAGCAACAGCACCGCGACGACGGCGGCCAGGTTCGCGGCGATCAGGATCCGACGGCGGTCGAAGCGGTCTGCGAGCGTACCGGTGAACGGCAACATCAGGGCGTGGATGCCGGTGTCCACGGCGAGCACCAGAGCGCCCCAGACGCCGCTGCCGGTGAGCTCCGGCAGCAGCACCACCAGCGGCACCATGACGAACCAGTCCGCCCCGAAGACGACCAGCTCGGCGAGGAGCAGCCGGCGGAAATCCCGGTTCCCGGTAAGGACCGCTAACGGTGAGGCCACGTACCGACACCTTACCGACCGGATACCGGACAGTGGACGAAGTGTGATCTGTGCGACGGGTCGTCGCGGGGGTCCCCGGGGCCGGTGCCCTGGGGACCCCCGCACGGTCACTTCTCCGCCGGCGGATCCGTCGGCGGCAGCGGCGAGGTGCGGCTCTTCGGCAGTTTCAGCACCTCGAACTGGTCGGTGCCGTCGACCAGCGCCGCCGAGGGGCGGGCCGGCGGCGCGGCGACCGGCGACGTACGACTGGCGGGGCCGGCGGTGTCGGAGCCGTTGCGGCCGTCCGCTGCGTCGCCGGTGCCTGGTACGGCATCGGTGCCGGTAACGGCTCCTGACGGCCGGTCCGGTGCCGCAGCGACGTCACTCGCGTCGTCGGTCGGGCCGGCCGACCGGCGGGTGGCCCGGCGCTGCCGCAGCCGATCCTTGGTGCCCTCGACCATGGTGTAGAGCGTCGGCACCAGGACCAGGGTGAGCAGCGTCGAGCTGAACAGGCCGCCGATCACCACGATCGCCAACGGCTGGCCGATGAAGCCGGCCACCCCGGTCAGGCCGAGCGCCATCGGCGTCAACGCGCAGATGGTGGCGATCGCGGTCATCAGGATCGGCCGCAGCCGACGCCGGCCGCCCTCGACCACCGCCTGGGACACGCTCATCCCCTGCTCGCGGTACTGGTTGATCAGGTCCATCAACACGATCGCGTTGGTCACCACGATGCCGACCAGCATCAACGCGCCGATCAGCGCCGGCACACCCATCGGCGTACCGGTGACGACCAGCAGACCGATCGCGCCGGTCGCCGCGAACGGCACCGACACCAGCAGGATCAGCGGCTGGACCAGGCTGCGGAACGTCGCCACCATGATCACGAAGACGATGGCGATCGCGGCGAGCAGGGCCAACCCGAGGTCGGCGAACGCCTCCGCCTGGTCGGCGCTGACGCCGCCGATGGTGTACGTCGCACCGGCCGGCAGACTCAGGTCCTCCAGCCGCTGCGACAGCTCGGCGCTGGTCTGCCCGACGTTCGAGCCGGTCGCGGTGCCGGTGACGGTGGCGCTGCGCTCACCGTCCACCCGACTGATCTGCACCGGCCCGTCGACTTCGGTGATGTCGGCGAAGGCGGCGAGGGTCGCCGGCCCGACCGGCAACGCCGCCAACTCCTCGGCCGAGGTCACCCGGGCGCTCGGGCTGAGCACCACGTCCAGCCGGTCGCCGTCGATGGTGACCTGTCCCAGCGGGCTGCCGCGGAAGGCTTGGGCGACGAGTTGCCCGAGCGCGGCCTCGTTCAGCCCGGCCTGAGCTGCCGCCGCGCGGTCGATCTGCACCTGCAGCCGGGTCACGTCCTCGGACAGGGTGCTGGTGACGTCGGCAACGTCCGGGGTCTGCGACATCGCGGTCCGGACCCGCTCCGCGGCGGTGGCCAAATCGTCCGGGTCGTTGGCCTGCACGATGACCTGCAGCTGGTTGCTGCTCCCGCCACCGGGCCCGCCGTCGGCCGCCCCGACCGTGATCTCGCCCAGGCCGTCGCGGCCGGCGAACTCGTCCCGCAGCTGCTGCTGCACGGCGATGTTGTCGGTGTCCTCGGTCAGGCTGATCGAATAGCTCGCCGTGGTGTTGCCGCCGCCACCGGCGAACGGGTTGCTGCTCGCGCCGATCGACACCTGGTAGGACTCGATCCCGTCGGTCCGCGCGAGGACCCGCTCCACCGAGATGGCGGCCCGGTCGACGGCGGCCAGGCTGGTGCCCGCCGGCAACTCCTGCCGCATGCTCAGGGTGTCCTGGCCGGCGTCGTCGATGAAGTTGGTCTCCAGCCGGGTGCTCAGCGCGAACGTGCCGAGCAGCACCGCCAGCCCGATGCCGACGGTGGCCCACCGCCGGGTGGTGGCGAACCGGATCACCGGCAGGTAGCCGCGCTGCAACGGGTTGCGCAGCTCCTTGGCTTCGGCCTCCTGCCGGACCTGCTCCACGTCGGTGCCGGCGGCGGCCGGCTTGAGGAACCAGTAGGCGAGCACCGGGATGATGGTGAGCGAGACCAGCAGCGAGGCGAGCAACGCGACGGTCACCGTGATGGCGAACGGCGCGAACAGCTGGCCGACGAAACCGCCGACGATCGCGATCGGGGCGAAGACGGCGACGGTCGCCAGGGTCGACGAGGTGACCGCGCCGGCCACCTCCCGGACCCCGGTCAGGATCGCGGTACGCCGGTCCTCGCCGTACTCCAGATGCCGTTTGATGTTCTCCAGCACCACGATCGAGTCGTCCACCACCCGGCCGACCGAGATGGTCAACGCGCCGAGGGTGAGCAGGTTGAGCGAGTAGTCGCCGACCCACAGGGCGATCAACGCGATCAGCACCGACAGCGGGATGGAGACCGCGGTGACCACGGTGGACCGGATCGACAGCAGGAAGACCAGGATGACCAGGACCGCCATCACCAGGCCGAGCAGGCCTTCGGTGGTGAGGGCCTCGATCGAGCGTTCCACGAACGGTGCCTGGTCGAACACTACGATCAACTCGGTGTCAGCGGCCGCGCCCAGCTCGTCGAGTCGGTCCCGGATCTCGTGCGAGATGCCAACCGCGTCGCCGTCGGGGCCGGCGGTCACCGCGATCCCGAGGCTGTCCGCGCCGTTGGTCCTGGTGATCGAGGTGGCGGGGGCGGTCTGCTCGCTGATCTCGGCGACGTCGTCGAGCCGCACCGGCGGCCGGCCGGACGCGGTGAGATAGATCCCGGCGAGATCGCTCAGTGAATCGATCCTGGTGCCGACCTGGACGGTCAGGCTCTCGTCGCCGTCGGTGAGGGAGCCGGCCGGGATGGTGACGCCGTTGACCCGCAGGGCGTTGCCGATAGCGCTCGGGTCGAGACCGGCGTCGGCCAGCGCGGCGTAGTCGGGGGTGATCGAGACGACCTGCTCACCGGCGCCGGTGACGTCGACGGCGCGTACCCCCTCGATGGCTTCCAGCTCGGGCAGCACGACCTCGTCCAGACGTCCGGCGAGCCCCGGTCCGCCGGCGCCGGTGGCGGCCAGCACCACAGCCGGCAGGTCGTCGGTGCTGCCGGCGAAGACGGCCGGTTCCACACCGTCGGGCAGCTGGATCCGGTTGATCGAGGTCTCCAGCTCGTTGACGGCGCTGGTCAGGTCGGTGCCGAAGGCGAACTCGACCTGCACGGTGGCGAAGCTCTCGCTGGAGGTGGAGGTGACGCTCTCGAGGTCGGCGACGCCCGAGAGGGCGTTCTCGATGGGCTCGGTCACCTGCGATTCGACGATCTCCGGTGCCGCGCCGGGGTAGACCGCGCTGATGAACGCGGCCGGGAACTCCAACGAAGGCAGAAGCTGCTGTTTGAGCGTCGGGATGGTGACGGCGCCGAAGATCGTGATCACGACCGCGACGAGCGCCACGAGCCCTCGGTTGGCGAGGCTGAGTCTGGCGAGCAACGACATGTGCGGGCTCACTCCTGGAAGAGTCCGGCGGCGGAACGACGGGAATTGTTCGGCCAAGGCTAACAGTTAGCGTCACGCGAAGTTGTTGGGATATCGTCTGCGCACGGCGGGCGGCCGGCCCACCACCGTGCCGGACCAGAGGGAGCGCAGGTGGCCCAGCGGGACGAACTGATCGACCAGATCGTGGTGACCAGCCGCCGGCTGCAGGTCCTGTTCGCCTCCGACCGTTCCGACCCGCTGTTCGACTCACAGCTCACCGTGCCGCAGCTGAAGATACTGCTACTGCTCTACCTGCGTGGCAGCGCCTCGGGACAGGAGCTCAGCCAGGTGCTCGGGGTACGGATGGCCACGGTCAGCGGGATCGTCGACCGGCTCGCGGCCCACCGGCTGGTCGGCCGCCGGGAGGACCCCCGGGACCGGCGGGTCCGCCGGATCGAGCTGACCGACGACGGGCGGCAGCTGATGGACCGGATCGTCACCGCCGGCACCGACCGCCAGGCACGGCTGTTGGCCCGACTGGACACCGACGAGCTGCGTACCGTAGCCGTCGCGACCCGGCTGCTGGTCGACGCCGCAGAAGCCGACCTGGCCGAAACCGACACGCCTCAGGTCGAGCCGCGTCACACCCGACCGGCGACGTCGTCAGGCCAGGTCGAGGGCGCGGGCCGCGAGTAGCGGATCGTTGCCGATGGTGGTCGGTGCCGGAGCGGTGGAGATCGCCCACTCCGGGTCCTTCAGACCGTGCCCGGTGACCGTGCAGACCACGGTGGCACCGGCCGGTACCTTGCCGGCGGCGGCGGCCTGCAGCAGCCCGGCGACGCTGGCCGCGCTGGCCAGCTCGACGAAGACCCCGACCTCCCGGGCCAGCAGCCGGTACGCCGCCAGGATGTCCCGGTCGGTGACCGCGTCGATCAGACCCCCCGAGGCGTCCCGGGCGTCGAGCGCCTTGGTCCAGCTCGCCGGGTTGCCGATCCGGATCGCGGTGGCGATCGTCGACGGCTGGCGGACCACCTCGCCAGAGACGATCGGGGCGGCACCCGACGCCTGGAAGCCGTACATCTTCGGGACGCGGGTGGCGTTGCCGGCCTCGACGTCCTCCAGGTAACCCATCCAGTAGGCGCTGATGTTGCCGGCGTTGCCGACCGGAAGGCAGTGGATGTCCGGGGCGTCGCCGAGCCCGGCGACGATCTCGAACGCGGCGGTCTTCTGCCCGTGCAGCCGGAAGATGTTCACCGAGTTGACCAGCGCTACCGGGTAGTCCTGGGCCAGCTTGGCCGCCATCGACAGGCAGTCGTCAAAGTTGCCGTCGACCTGCAGCAGGCGGGCCCCGTGCACCAGCGCCTGGGCGAGCTTGCCGAGCGCGATCTTGCCCTGCGGCACGAGCACCGCGCAGGTCAGGCCGGCGCGGGCGGCGTACGCGGCGGCCGACGCGCTGGTGTTGCCGGTCGAGGCGCAGATGATCGCCTTGTTGCCCTCCTCGACCGCCTTGGAGACCGCCATCGTCATGCCCCGGTCCTTGAACGACCCGGTCGGGTTGGCCCCCTCGACCTTGAGGTAGACGTCGGCACCGACCCGGGCGGAGAGCACCGGCGCCGGCAGCAGCGGCGTGTTGCCCTCGTAGAGGGTGATCACCGGCGTGGCGTCGGTGACCGGCAACCGGTCCCGGTACGCCTCGATCAGGCCCCGCCACATGACAACCTCCTCGGTTCGCGCCGGCACAGCGTACCGGCGGCTACTGGCCGCCCTCGACCCGCAGCACGCTGGCGATGGAACGGACGACGTCCAGGCCGCGCAGCTCCTCGACGGTGGCCGCGAGGGCGGCGTCCGGTGCCCGGTGGGTGACGATCACCAGGCTGGCGTCGTTGTCCCGGCCGGACTGGCGAACGGTGGCGATCGACACATCGTGCCGGGCGAACACCCCGGCGACGGCGGCCAGCACCCCGGCCCGGTCGGCCACGTCGAGGCTGATGTGGTAGCGGGTGACCGCCTCCCCCATCGGGCGGATCGGCAGGTCGGCGTAGGCGGACTCGCTGGCCGTGTGCACCCCGGCGAGCCGGTTGCGGGCCACCGCGACGATGTCGCCGAGCACCGCGCTGGCGGTCGGCGCCCCACCGGCGCCCCGGCCGTAGAACATCAACTGACCGGCCGCGACCGCCTCGACGAAGACCGCGTTGAACGCGTCACCGACGCTGGCCAGCGGGTGGCTGCGCGGGATCATTGCCGGGTGCACCCGGACGCTGACCGACTCGGCGCCGTCGGCGCCCGGGCCCCGCTCGGCGATGCAGAGCAGTTTGATCGTGCAGCCCATCGCCTTGGCACTGGCCATGTCGGCGGCGCTGACCTCGGTGATCCCCTCGCGGTGCACGTCGTCGGCGCCGACCCGGGTGTGGAAGGCCAGCGAGGCCAGGATGGCGGCCTTCGCGGCGGCGTCGAACCCCTCCACGTCGGCGGTCGGGTCGGCCTCGGCGTACCCGAGGGCGGTCGCCTCCTCCAACGCCTCGGTGAACCCGGCCCCAGTGGCGTCCATCGCGGAGAGGATGAAGTTGGTGGTGCCGTTGACGATGCCGGTGACCCGGGTGATCGAGTCGCCGTGCAGCGAATCGCGCAGCGGGCGCAGCAGCGGGATGGCGCCGGCCACCGACGCCTCGTAGAACAGGTCTGCACCGCCCTCGGCGGCGGCGTCGTGCAGGGTACCGCCGTCCTCGGCGAGCAGCGCCTTGTTGGCGGTGACCGCGCTCTTGCCGCTGCGCAGCGCCTCCACCAGCCAGGTCCGGGCAGGTTCGATGCCGCCTACCACCTCGACCACCACGTCGACGTCGTCCCGTTTGACCAGGCCCAACGCGTCGGTGGTGAACAGCGCCGGGTCGACCGGCAGGTCACCACGGGCCCGGTTGGGCCGGCGGACCGCGATCCCGGCGATCTCGATCGGCGCCCCGACCCGGGCGGCGAGGTCGGCAGCCTGCTCGTGCAGCAGCCGCACCACCTCGGAGCCCACCGTGCCGCAGCCCAGCAACGCCAGCCGTACCGGCTTACCCATGCTCACCCCATACCTCGCGACCGCGCGCCGCGCGCGCTATCCACGTCGTCCCGCCGCCTGCGGCGCTATCCCACGTCCAGTGCCAGCAGATCGGCCTCGGTCTCCCGACGGACGATCACCCGGGCCGCTCCGTCGCGGACCGCGATAACCGGCGGCCGGGGCACATGGTTGTAGTTGCTCGCCATGCTCCGGCAGTACGCCCCCGTGCCCGGCACCGCGAGAAGATCTCCCGGCTGCACGTCGGCGGGCAGGAATTCATCCTTCACCACGATGTCCCCGGACTCACAATGCTTTCCCACGACGCGGGCGAGGATCGGCGCCGCGGTCGACGCCCGGGAGGCGACCGTCGCCGAGTAGGAGGCGTCGTAGAGGGCGGTACGGATGTTGTCGCTCATCCCGCCGTCGACGCTGACGTAGCTGCGGATGCCGTCGACGTCCTTGACGGTGCCGACCTGGTAGAGGGTGAACACCGCCGGGCCGATGATCGCCCGGCCCGGCTCGACCGACAGGTGCGGCACGGCGAGCTGCAACGCCTCACACTCACTGTCGACGATCTTGTTCATCCGCTTGGCCAGGTCGTGGGCCGGCGCCGGGTCGTCCTGGGTGGTGTAGGCGATCCCGAACCCGCCGCCGAGATCCAGCTCGGGCAGCTCGACGCCGCGCGCGTCGCGGATCTGCGCCTGCAGCGCCAGCACCCGCCGGGCGGACACCTCGAACCCGCCGGCGTCGAAGATCTGCGAACCGATGTGCGAGTGCAGCCCGCGCAGCTCCAGCACACCCTCGTCGAGGATCCGGGCGGCCGCCTCGAACGCCGCCCCGCCGGCCAGCGAGAAGCCGAACTTCTGGTCCTCGTGGGCGGTGGCGATGAACTCGTGGGTGTGCGCCTCGACCCCGACGGTGACCCGGACCAGCACCTTCGGCCGGACCCCCCGGTCACGGGCCAGCGTGGTCAGCCGGTCGATCTCGTCGAACGAGTCGACGATGATCCGGCCCACCCCGGCGTCGAGGGCCCGGGTCAGCTCGGCGACGCTCTTGTTGTTGCCGTGCAGGCCGATCCGCTCCGGCGGCATCCCGGCCGACAACGCGACGGCCAGCTCACCGCCGGTGCAGACATCCAGGTGCAGGCCCTCCTCGGCGATGATCCGCACCACCGCCCGGCACAGGAACGCCTTGCCGGCGTAGTAGACGTCCTGGCCGGCGAAGGCGGCCCGGAAGTCGCGGCAGCGGGCCCGCAGGTCGTCCTCGTCGAGCAGGTACGCCGGGGTGCCGTACTCGGCGGCCAGGTCCCGCACGTCCCGGCCGCCGACGGTGATCGACCCGGCGTCCGCCCGGGTCACCGTCCGCGGCCACAGCTGCGGCAGCAGGGTGTTGACGTCATCCGGGGTACGCAGCCAGCCCGGCCCCCGGCTGCCGAGGTCACCGTGCAGGGCCCCGGCCTCGTGTGCGCGCACGGCGCTACCGTCCTTCGTCGTGGATGGATCTGGGTCTGGGTACGTCGGCCGGGGTCACATCCGCTCGGGCGCCGAGACGCCGAGCAGGTCCAGGCCGTTGGCGATCACCGTACGGGTGGCGTCGTTGAGCCACAGCCGGGCCCGGTGCCGGTCGGTGATCTCCTCGTCGCCGAGCGGCATGATCCGGCACTTGTCGTAGAACCGGTGGTACGCCCCGGCCAGCTCCTCAAGGTAGCGGGCGATCCGGTGCGGCTCACGCAGCTCAGCGGCGGAGGCGACCACGGCGGGGAACTCGCCGAGCGCCTTGAGCAGCTCGTTCTCCTTCTCATGGTCGAGCAGCTCGGGCCGGAAGTCGTCCGGCCCGCCCCGCTGCAGCCCTACCTCGGCCGCGTTGCGGGCCACACTGGCGGTCCGGGCGGCCACGTACTGCACGTAGAAGACCGGGTTGTCGTTCTTGGCCCGGGTCCACCGCTCCACGTCGATGTCGATCGGCGAGTCGGACGAGTAGCGGGCCAGTGCGTACCGGGCGGCGTCGACGCCGATCGCCTCGACCAGGTCCTCCAGGGTGACCACGGTGCCGGCCCGCTTGGACATCCGCACCGGCGTCCCCTCGCGCACCAGGTTCACCAGCTGCCCGATCAGGATCTCCAGGGTCTGATCCGGGTCGTCGCCGAAGCAGGCCGCCATCGCCCGCAGCCGGCCGATGTAGCCGTGGTGGTCGGCACCGAGCATGATCACGACCTGGTCGAAGCCGCGCTCCCGCTTGTCCAGGTAGTAGGCGCAGTCGGCGGCGAAGTAGGTCCATTCGCCGTTGGACTTGCGCAGCACCCGGTCCTTGTCGTCGCCGAAGTCGGTGCTGCGCAGCCAGGTCGCGCCGTCGCGCTGGTAGGTGCGCCCCTGCTCGCCCAGCCGGGTCAACGCCAGCTCCAGCTCGCCCCGGGCGTGCAGGTCCTTCTCGTTGAAGTACGTGTCGAAGTGCACCCCGAACCCGGCCAGCGACGCCTTGATCTCGTCGAACATCAACGCCACGCCCTCGACCCGGAACAGCTCCCGGGCGGCGTCGTCGTCGAGGTCACGGACCTCGGGGTGTTTGGCGGCCACGGCACCGGCGATGTCGGCGATGTACGCCCCGCCGTACCCGTCCTCGGGCGCCGCCTCGCCCCGCGCGGCGGCGAGCAGTGAGTTGGCGAACCGGTCGATCTGGGAGCCGGCGTCGTTGAAGTAGTACTCGGTGCCGACGTCGGCCCCGGTGGCCCGCAGGATCCGGGCGAGCGCGTCACCGACGGCCGCCCAGCGGGTGCCACCGAGGTGCACCGGGCCGGTCGGGTTGGCCGAGACGAACTCCAGGTTGAGCCGGCGGCCGGTCAGGCGGGTGCTGTGGCCGTACTCCCGGCCGGCCAGGACCACGGTGCGGGCCAGCGCCCCGGCGGCGGCCGAGTCGAGTCGGATGTTCAGGAAGCCCGGCCCGGCGATCTCCACCGAGGCGATCCCGTCGGCCTCGCTGAGCGCGGCGGCCAGCGCGGCGGCCAGCTCACGTGGGGCGGTGCCGACTCGCTTCGCCAGTTGCAACGCCAGGTTCGAGGCGTAGTCGCCGTGGTCTGGGTTGCGCGGACGCTCGACGGTGACCACGTCGGGGAGTAAAGATAGATCGAGGTCACGGTCGACGAAGACCGACCGGGCCGCGGCGCGGACGAGCTCAGCGAGATTGGCGGGAGTCACCAAAGCATGTTACCGGGGGTAGACTCGTGGCCTTGGCGGCGACCCTCACCTGCTGTGTCCCCGCTGAATGCCCCTTGACCGACCGACCTGACGAGGCACCACACCATGAGCATCAGCACCCAGGGTGGCGACAACCGCAACCCCTCCGTGGTCAGCACCGGCAAGCCGGCGGCCGGCGGCAAGCCCCGGACCGACGATAAGGCTGCGGGCAAGCCGGCGAAGGGCAAGTCGGCGAGCGGCCGGGGCGGTGGTGCCACGGCCACCCGGACCACCGGCGGCAAGACCAGCGGCAAGACCAGTGGCAAGGCCGGCAAGGGCGGCCGCAAGCCGGTCAAACCGGTCAAGGTCACCCAGGAGCGCAACTGGGGTCCGATCGCGCTGATGGTCGGCGTCGGGGTACTGGCCACCGCGATCATCGGGTACGGGGCCTACGCGGTCTCCCAGGAGGCCCGGTCGTGGCAGGACCGCGCCTCGGAGATCACCGACCTGGTCAACTACCGGGAGGCCAACCCGGCGGCGCTGGACCCGATGGCCGGCAAGCAGTCGCACGAGTGGGGCCCGCTGGAGTACGAGATCCAGCCGCCGGTCGGCAGCAGCCACAACCCGAACTGGCAGAACTGCATGGGCGACGTCTACGACGCGCCGATCGCCAACGAGCACGCCGTGCACAGCCTGGAGCACGGCGCGGTCTGGCTCACCTACCAGGAAGGTCTGCCCGCCGACCAGGTCGAGACGCTGGCCAGCAAGATCCAGGGCAACGAGTACACCCTGATGAGCCCGTTCGAGGGCCTGGAGTCGACGGTCTCGCTGCAGGCGTGGGGCTACCAGCTCGCCGTCGACGACGTCGACGACCTGCGGATCGACGAGTTCATCCGGGCGCTGCGACAGAACGCCACCGTCGAGCCGGGTGCCACCTGCTCGGGTGGGATCACCGCCACCGGCACCACCCCACGTGACATCGGCGCCCAGGAGCAGCAGATGGACGGCGGCGCCGGATCGTGACCGCCAGGACGGAAACGGACGCGATGGCCGACACCGAGCGGGACCCGGTCGACGGGCCGTCGACGCAGCCCCGGCCGGCGGACCCGGCCGGCGGGGAGCCGACCGATCCGCCGACGCCCGGTGGCGATGCGGCCGAAACCAGCCGCCGTGGCCGGTTCGGCACCGCGTGGCTGGCCGCAGCCGTCGTGGTCGGTCTCCTGCTCGGGTACGCCGCCGGCCTGCTCACCCCCGGTCTGCTGCGTCCCGGCGACGCCTCGCCGGAGGCCGGGTTCGCCCGGGACATGTCGACCCACCACGCGCAGGCCGTGGAGATGTCGATGATCGTGCTGGAGCGCAGCGAGAACCCGGCGGTGCGGACCCTCGCCAGCGACATCGCGCTGACCCAGCAGAGCCAGATCGGCATGATGCAGACCTGGCTACGTGAGTGGGGCCTGGAGCCGACCGGCACCCAGCCCCGGATGGACTGGATGGAAACCACCGGCGAGTGGGCGGTGGTCGACGGTCTGATGCCGGGGATGGCCACCGACGCGCAGCGGGCCGAGCTGAGGGCGGCCACCGGTGCCGAGGTGGACCGGCTGTACCTGTCGCTGATGCTCACCCACCACCTGGGCGGCATTCACATGGCCGACGGGGTGCTCGAGCTCTCCGACGACGAGGATGTGCGCTGGCTGGCCGAGTCGATGGTGAGCGGCCAGCAGAAGGAGATCGAGCTGATCCGTACCCTGCAGTCCCAGGTCGGCGGCTGACACCGCACCGCCCGACGGCGGCCCTGTGCTTACCGGCACCGCCCCGCCCGTCCCGGTCTCTGCCGGGGCGGGCGGCGTCGTATCCGCCTTTATCCCGTGGTACCCCGCCACCTCCAGCCTTGCCCGTTCCATGCCGCTATACCATGACTTCGCATACTTTGCCGGACTCTACCGTCTCAGACGTTTTCTAGGCACATATCGCTACCGTCCTGATACAGCCTCGTTGGTCCTAGCGTGGGGGCACTTCTTAGCGATACTCGGAGATCGATCACGAGCTGGTGCCGACGGCACACGCTCGGCGGTGACGGCGCGGTGGCGGCCCGCCGTCGCGGATCACCCACCGGTGACGCTGGCGGGCTGACACCGGAGCAGGAACTCGACCTGATCGGCCTGTTGCGGGGCCGATGGCCGGAGGACCACGCGCTGGACGACGAGCTGTGGAGCCGTCGTACGGTCGCGACGCTGATCGAGCGACGGTTCGGGCTGACGCTGAGCCCGGCCGACGTCGGCCACTACCTGGACGCATGGGGGCTGGCGCCCCGGCGGCCGGAGGAACGCGCCTGCGGGCTCTGCGTCGACGCGGTCAACGAGTGGGTGGAGCGGGTCTACCCGACGGTGCTGCGCGCGGCCCGGGAGCACCGGACGGACCTGTGGTGGCTCGGTCGGACCCGGTTGCACGGCACCACCCCGGCTGCGGACGTGCTGTCGGCCGCCTCGGTACGCGGCCAGATCCGGTTCATGATCCTGACGCCGTCGATCGATCCGCCGCTGCCGCGCGAGTTCCTGCTGCGGCTGTGCGGACCGGACCGGCGCGGGGCGCATCTCGTCGTGGACGGCTCCTGGGCCAGCTCCGAGCTGCCCCGCCGACTGCCTCGGACCATCGTCACGCACCTGCTGCCGAGCTGCGCCCGCCCGACCCGGTCAGCCTGAGCAACTCCCGCGTCCCGGCCGGCGACCGGACCACCGCGCCGGCGGGACCGGACACGGCGGATACCGATTCGGCGACCCGGTGCTGGGTTTGCTAATCTTCCTGGGTCGCTGAGCCCCCGTAGCTCAGGGGATAGAGCACCGCCCTCCGGAGGCGGGAGCGCAGGTTCGAATCCTGCCGGGGGCACACTTGCTGAAGAACCCTCGACCTGCACGACAAGGCCGCTGACCAGGGCGATTCCAGTCAGCGGCCTTCATTGTCTGTCATACTGTGTCCGGCCGTCACCGGCCCGTGGCGAGCAGCTGTGCCGAATGCCGCCAGCACGCCCAGCCCTGCCGTGGTGGTCGCCCCGTCGAGTGCGCCGCAGCAGATCCATAGCCTGTTCGCCAGCCGCTGCGTCGACGTGCGCGGACCCGATACGCGGGACGGCACCCCGTGGCTGCTGTGGGACTGCATCAACGCACCCCGGCAGCAGTGGCGCCTGTTCTGATGAGAACCAGCTGACCAGATCTCCAAAGAACCCAGAACTCGACACCGGACGCCAGACGCCGCAATTTTCGCCATCTGCCGATCCCGCCACCCCGCCAAAGGTATTTCTGTCCATCAATCTCTCTCGGTAGAGGTATCCGCCCCGCGCGACCGTGACCGTCACGGTCCGCCTTCCACACCCCTACCTCGGGAGGAACCTTGTCCACGCGACTGACGCAACGCGTACGTCGATCAACGCTCGCCCTGGTAACCGCTGCCGCCGTAGCACTGCTGCTGCCGGTCAGCTCGGCCACGGCGGCGGCGCTGGACCGCTCGACCGGCAGCGGTGCAACCGCCGCACCCGTCGACGTCTTCATGAAGGACCATCCGTCGGACGTCGGGATTCAGCCGCACGGCCTGAACCCGATCTGGGCGAGCCCCGACATCAAGGTCTGCCCCACCGCCGTCGAGTGCTCGACCAGCCAGAACCCGATCGTCGGGCAGACCAACTACATCTTCATCAAGCTGCGCAACCCCGGACCGTACGGTTCCGGCGGCATGGAGCAGGGTGAGATCCACGTCTACCGGACCACGCCGGGTGGCGGCGCGACCTGGCCCACCCACTGGACCGAGATCGGCTGGATGTCGGTGCCGGTCTACGCCGGTGTCACCACCGTCACCATTCCCTGGAACGGTGTCCCCGGCCCGGGGCACTTCTGTCTGCTCGCCCGCTGGGTCTCCCCCAACGACCCGATGGCCTTCGAAGGTCCGAGCAACAGTGTGAACACCCGGAACAACAACAACATCGCCTGGCGCAACGTCGACTCGGTGGCGCTGTCGACCAGTGGGCAGACCGAGGTCCGGCCATTCGCGATCGGCAACGTCCTGCGGGAGCCGACCCGCAACAGCGTGGTCTTCAGCGCGGAAGGTGCACCACTGCAGGCCGCTGGCGGGCGGCTCGTGGTGGATCTCGGGCCGACGTTGTTCGCCCGCTGGGTCGAGGGCGGCATGGCCGGCAAGGGCATCCGGGAGGCGGGCCGTAACCGGGTCGAGATCGTCGAACCGGGCCAGGCCAGTCTGGACAACCTGATGCTCCGGGGCAACGAGCGGCTGACCATGCGACTGCTGTTCACCGCCACCAACCCGGTCGATAAGCCGATCGCCGTACTGGTGACGCAGTTCGGCCCGGACGTCGACGGCTCCGACCGGGCCGACCTGGGTGGTGTGCGCTACGACGTGACCGTCAGCAAGCAGGACCGTTAGCCACCTCGCAGGGCAGGGACGGAGGTGGCGTCCGGGACCCGTGACCTCCGTCCCGACGAGGTTCCGGATCTGCTGGCTCAGCGAAGACTGACCCAGCAGGTCCGGACCTTGTACGTCGCGGTGCTGGCCCGCAGCTGCACCGGGCCGGTCGGCGGTACGCCCATCGAGAAGAACCCGGCCTCGTCCACCTGGACGTCCTCGTACTGCCCGGCGGCCGACCGGGCGCTGAGCCGGCCCGTCGCGGCCGGAGAGAGCTGCCCCACCACCCCGGTCGCGGTGACCTCGATGGCGAGGACCACCGGGCCGGAACGGAAGGTCAGCGTCCGGTCGGTACCGCCGGACCGGGTCGATCCGGCCGGATCGAGGTCACAGGCCGAGTCGAAGACCAGCTCGGCGACCGCCAGCTCGGCGTCGACGGTCCGCCAGCTGAACGCGGCCAGTGCCGCGGCCAGGAAGTGCTCCGGCACCGGTCCGGAGTCGCGCAGGGCGGCACCCAGCTCGATCAGCAGCTCGTCGTCACTGTTTGGTGGCCACTGCCGCATCACGTTCACCTCCGTTCCCCTGCTGCCCCCCGGGCGGGCCGATCCTGACGTACGGGGCGAGGGCTGGGCAGTTGCGCAGCTTCGCCAAGCATCGGGCCTGGGTCGGGCCGACACTTCCAGTGGGCATGCCGAGTTGCTCGCCGATCTCACGGTAGCTGGCCGGCGGGTCGGCGACGAGTAGCGTGAGTAGTTCCCGGCAGCGCGGCGGCAACTCGGCGAGCGCGTCACGCAGCGCCTGGCACCGCTCGTCCCGGAGCAGATCCTCGTCGGGCGTCGTCGGGTCGACCAGCCGGAAGACACCGACATGCGCGTCGGTCGACTCGTCGTACGGGTCGAACGGCTGCGTACGCCGGCCGAGCCGCAGCATTCGGTGACACTCCCGTCGGGTGGTGGTCACCAGCCACGCGGGCAGAGCGTGTGCCTCGCGCAGCCGGCCGAGGTGCTCGACCAGCCGCAGCCAGACGGTCTGGTTGACGTCGGCGGCGTCGGCGTGGTCGAGCCCGTGGCTGCGGATCACCGCCGCTACCAGCGGGCCGTACCGGTGGACCAGCGCGGACCAGGCGGTCTCGTCGCCGGCGGCGGCAGCGGAAACCAGGTCGGGGACGGTAGCCGGCGCTGGGTCGGTAGCCGGCGGTGGGTCGGGGACGGCGTCGGGGCTGCTCATTCGACCAGCACGCCGTAGTCGGGGTGCCAGGCCGGGCCGGAGGTCAGCACCGCCGCGGCGGCCGCCGCGTCCAGCCCGGTGCCGGTCATCAGGGCGGCGAGCCGACCGGAGACGTGGCCGGTGGCGAAGGAGGTGCCGGCCCAGGCGGCGAAGCCGTCGAAGTGCAGCACCGGTTGGCCGGGCAGGACCATCTCCCCGTCGACGTACGTGCTGGTGCGGTCGCCGTACGCGCTGGCGTCCACCCACGAGCCGTAGTTGCTGTAGTCAGCCGGCACCGGGACGCCGTCGGTCGCGTCGAGGGCGGCGACGGCCAGCACACCCGGCAGCGCCGCCGGCCAGGACGGACGGCGGGTGCCGGCGTTGCCGGCGGCGGCGACCACCGCCGTCGTCTTGGGCAGCGCGGCGACGGCGTTGGCCAGCGGCAACGGCGGCTGGTCGTGCTGCGTGAAGTAGCCGAGGGAGAGGTTGATGACCGACACCTGCGGACCGAGCCGGCCGATCGCGGCGATCAGGCTCTCCTCGTCGCCGATGCCGTTGGCGTCCAGTGCCGACTCCGGGTCGACCCGTACACCGGGGGCGGCCTGCCGTACGACACCGGCGACGAAGGTGCCGTGCCCGCCCTGCAGGGCCAGTTGGGTGCCGCCGAGGTACAGCGGGTCCTCGTCGTCGGGCTCCGGCAGGTAGCTGCCGCCGAGCCAGTCCGGGTGCACGTCGCCGGCGAGCCGCCAGATGCCGGTGTCGCAGACACCGACCGTGACGTCGGCCCCTTCACCGAGCCGGGCCGGATCCGGCGGTGGAAGCGCGGCCGCTACCCGTGGTGGCCCGCCGGGGTTGCCCATGATGTTGCCGAAGCCGAGCAGGACGTGGTGCGGCTGCACCTGCGGGGCCCGCCCGCCGGGCCACTGGCGCGGGTCGCGGAGCTTGTCGACCACGGCCGGGACGTCGGTCTCCCGGTCGAAGCACAGCCGGCCGACTTGGGCGAACCCGTCGTCCTCGGTGACCTGGTGGCCATCGGCGCGCAGCCGGGCCGTCACCCGCTCGACGTCGGCCGGGGCGACCAGTAGCTGCCGGGGACGGTAGAGGAACTCCTTGCCGGCTGCCGCGGTGTACCGCCGTACCGCCGGGTGGGCGGCCAGGATCTCCAGGAACGCCCGTTGGTAGCTCTGGTCGAGGGACCGGTCGGCGGGCCCTGGCGCGCCGGCCTGGCCGGTCGGGTGCGACCAGTTGGTCGCCGGGCCGAGGGGCAGCAGCGCGGCCGCCAGCGCGGACCACCCCATCAGCTGCCGGCGGGAGACCTGCCCGGGGAGACCCGGCACGGGGTGACGGTGGTCGGACGACACCTGACCCTCCAAGCGGGTGGGAGACGGGGCCGGCACCACGAGGGCGACCACAGAAGGTTACGGGACCGACACGATTATTTCAAAGGATAGTTATGTGTCAATTAAATGACTGGCGCCCGGGTGCCGCCGTTGACCCGGGGTGCACGGGTGGGGAATTCTCTGTCTCGTGACCGAACGCACCGATTCCGGTGTCGACCTGGCACAGCGGGCCCTGGACACCGTCCAGCGCTACCCACACGAGGCCATCTCGATCGCCCACCGGGTGCTTGCCGACGCGCCGGACGCCCGCGCCCGATCCACTGCGGAACGCGCCATCGGCCTGGCGTTACGCGAGCTCAACGACCTAACCGGCGCGGCACGCCACCTGCACCGGGCGGTGCGGGCTGGGGACGACGCCCGGCTTCGGGCGCTGGCCCGGATGAGCCTCGGCTACGTCCTGGCCAGCGCCGGCCGGACCACTGCCGCGCTGCGGGTCGTCACCCTGGCCCTGCCGCAGCTGACCGGCGCCGACGCCGGCCGGGCCCGGATGCAGCGCGGCGTGGTGCTGCACTACCGGGGCCGGTTCGACGAGGCGGTCCGCGACTACGACCAGGCGGTGGAGATCGCCCGCCGTGAGGGCGACCTCCTGCTGGAGGCGCGCGCCCGCAACAACCGGGGGCTGCTCAACGCCCACCTCAACGCCCATCTCGATGCCGACACCGACGACGACCTGAACCGCGCCGCGGCCATCTTCAGTCAGCTCGGGCTGGACCTGGCCGCCGCCGACGCCCGGTGGAACAGCGGCATCGCCACCGGGCAACGCGGCGACGTGGCCGGCGCGCTGCACTGCTTCGCCGAGGTCGACAACGAGTACCGCCGGCTCGCAGTGCCCCGCCCCGCGCTGCTGCTGGACCGCTTCGAGCTGTTGCTGTCCGTACCGCTGATCGACGAGGCGGTCACGGTGGCCGAGACCGCCGTGACCGAGCTGCGCCGGCTCGGGATGGCCTCGGACCTGGCCGAGGCGCTGCTCGCCCAGGCGCGGGCCGCGCTGCTCGCCGGCGACCTGGCCACCGCGGCCGACACCGCCGGGGCGGCACGTAGCCGGTTCCGACGGCAGGGCCGGCGGGCCTGGGCCACCCTCGCCCGACACGTCGAGCTGCGGGCCGGGTACGCCCGGGGCACCCGGTCCCCCGCGCTGCTCGCCGCGATGATCCGTACCGCCGACCAGCTCGACGCCACCGGCTGGCCCGGACCCGCCCTCACCAGCAGGATCGAGGCCGCCCGGCTGGCCACCACGCTGGGCCGGCACAGCCGGGCGGTCGAACTGATGGAGGTCGCCGCGGACGCCCGGCGGCGGGGCACCGCACCCCGCCGCGCCCAGGGGTGGTACGCCCTGGCGTTGCGCCACCGGCTGGCCGGCGACGAGTCCGGGGCGGCCCGTGCGCTGCGCCACGGTCTAGCGGTACTCGACGGACACCGCGCCTCGCTCGGCGCGACCGAACTGCGGGCCAACAGCGGGACGTACGGTAAGGAGCTGGCCGCCGAAGGCCTGGACATCGCCATCCAGCGGGGCGCACCGGCGCAGGTGTTCACCTGGGCGGAACGGTGGCGGGCCAACGCGCTACGGATGCGGCGGGTCTCACCGCCACCGGATCCGGACCTGGCCACCGCGCTGACCGAGCTGCGGATGGTCAGCGCGGCACTCGAGGACGCGTTGTTGGCCGGCAACCCGGTGCAGACGCTACGCGGCAGTCAGGCCCGGCTGGAGCAGCGGATCCGGGAGCTGGCCCGAGGGGTCAACGGTGGCGGCGAACTGCTCGCGCCGCCCGGGGTCACCGACCTCGCTGCGGCGCTCGGCGCCGCCGTACTGCTGGAACTGGTGGCGCACGGCGAGCGGCTGCTCGCGGTGCTGGTCCACGACGGCCGACCGACGCTGCACGACCTCGGGTCGTTGACCGACGCGGTACGGGTGACCCGGCTGCACCGGTTCGGGTTGCGCCGGCTGGTCACCACCGGCGACAGCGCCGACGCCCGGACCGGGGTACGGCACACTGCCGGCGCACTGGACCGGCAACTGTTCGATCCGGTACGCGACCTGATCGCCGACCGTCCGCTGGTGATCGTGCCGATCGGCGACCTGCACGCCGTACCGTGGTCGGGTCTGCCGACCTGTGCGGGCCGGGCGGTGACGGTGGCGCCATCGGCGACGGCGTGGCTGCGGTCCGCCGGCCGGCGGTCCGGCGGGGTGGATCCGCAGCCGGCCGGCGGACCGGCGGCTGGGGCGCAGCCGGCCGGCGGGCCGGCGGTGCTGGTGGCCGGGCCGCGACTACCGGCTGCCGAGACCGAGGTACGGCAGCTCAGCGCGGTGCTGCCCGGCTCCCGCACGCTCACCGGGGCCGCTGCCACCGCCGACGCGGTAACCGGGGCACTCAACGGCGCGCGACTGGCCCACATCGCCGCGCACGGGCGGTTCCGGGCGGACAACCCGCTGTTCTCCACACTGGAGCTGGCAGACGGACCATTGACCGCGTACGAACTGGAGCGGATCATCAGTCCGCCCGGTTGCGTGGTGTTGTCGGCCTGTGATTCCGGGCTGGCCGGGGTCCGCCCCGGCGACGAGGTGATGGGCTTCACCGCGGTGCTGCTGGCGCTGGGCGCCCGCTGTCTGATCGCGACGGTGCTGCCGGTGCCGGGCGAGCTGACCACCGCGCTGATGCTGGAGTTGCACCGCGAGATGCTGGCCGGGCATGCTCCGGCGGTGGCGCTGGCCCGGGCACAGCGGGCGTTCGCCGCGGACCCGGACGGTGCGGTCGGGGCCCGGCATGCGACGGCCGCCGCGTTCGTCTGCTTCGGCGCCGGTTGAGCCCAGGTGCAGTCGGCCGCTCCGCCGTTGGCGTTGTCGAGGGGCCGCAGAATTCGCCTGCCACCGTACCGGACCTCCGGTTAGCTGACGAGCGACGACGCTGGCCGACCCCGCCGGGCCCGCTGTCACCACCCTGGAAGCAATAGCCCGGGCGGGCGAGGTCGGTGAGCTGTCCGTGGTCGATCTGAACTACCCGTTCACTGCGGGAGTCGGTCTGTCCGAGGTGAAGGACGCGCTTGCCGAGGCCGGCCTGGCCGCCATCGGCATCACGCCGGAGATCTACCTGCGCAGGTTCAGCAAGGGCGCCTTCACCAACCCGGACCCGGCGGTACGGTCCACCGCGCTCGACCTCATGCACGAGGCGGCCGGAGTCGTCCGCGAGCTCGGCGCCGACTACGTCAAGATCTGGCCTGGTCAGGACGGCTGGGACTACCCGTTCCAGGTGGACCACCGGCAGCTCTGGGCACTGGCCGTCGACGGCATGCGCGAGCTCGCTGGCGCTCATCCCGACCTGAAGTTCGCCATCGAGTACAAGCCACGCGAGCCCCGGGTGCACATGACCTGGGACTCCGCCGCCCGTTCGCTGCTGGGCATCCAGCAGATCGGCTTGGACAACGTCGGGGTCCTGCTCGACTTCGGTCACTCACTGTACGGCGGAGAATCGCCCGCCGACGCCGCTCAGCTGCTCATCGACCACGGCCGGCTCTACGGGATGGACGTCAACGACAACCTCCGCGGCTGGGACGACGACCTGGTGGTCGGCACCGTTCACCTCACCGAGATCTTCGAGTTCTTCTACACCCTGCGGGTGAACAACTGGGAAGGCGTCTGGCAGCTCGACCAGTTCCCATTCCGGGAGGACAGCGTCGAGGCGGCCCGGCTGTCCATCCGCTTCCTCAAAGCGGTGCACCGAGGTCTGGACCTGCTCGACATTCAGGCACTACGCGAGGCGCAGCACCGCCAGGACGCACTCACCGCGCAACGCCTGGTGCAGGACGCCCTGTTGCGATCGATGGCGGTAGACCGATGAACGCGGCACCGGTCGCTGCCCCCGACAACTCGGCGCTGCCGGTTCTCGGTCGGATCGGCCCCGGGGCCGGCCGGGAAGCGATCATCGCGCACATCCGGGAAGGCGCCCGGCTCATCCGGCGACGCGACATCAGCATGATCAACGCGGCCGGGCTGGGGCATGTCGGTGGCGAGTTCAGTGTCATCGACATCCTGGCCACCCTCTATCTGCACGTGCTGGAGATCTCCGCAGACCGACTGGATGATCCCGAGCGAGATCGGCTCATCCTGTCCAAGGGTCACGCGGCCGGCGCACTCTACGCCACGCTGGCCGCCGCCGGTCTGCTCGACCCTGTCGCCCTGGACACGTTCCTGCAGCCGCTGTCGAAGCTCAACGGACATCCCGACCGGACCAAGGTCCGCGGTGTCGAGGCCAACACCGGCCCGCTCGGGCACGGTCTGCCGATCGCGGTCGGCACCGCCCTGGCCGGCAAGCTCGACGGTTCCCGTCGACGCACCTTCGTCGTCCTCGGCGACGGCGAGTTGCAGGAAGGCTCCAACTGGGAGGCGATGATGGCCGCCGCACACCACCGGTTGGAGCGCCTCACCGCGATTGTCGACCGCAACCGGCTGCAGCAGGGTGCCCGGGTCGCCGACACCAACGAGCTGGAGCCGCTCGCGGACAAGATCCGTGCGTTCGGTTGGCAGCCGGTCGAGGTAGACGGACACGACCACGGCGCGCTGCTCGACGTGCTCACCCGCGCCCCGGCCGACGGCAAACCCACGTTCGTGATCGCCCACACGGTGAAGGGCCATCCGATCACCTTTATGAGCGACGAGGTCGCCTGGCACCACAAGGTCCCCGACGCCGACCAGGTTGCCACCGCCCTCGCTGAGTTGGAGACAGAGTGAGCGCCTTGACGACCGATCAGGTCCTGCACGACTGCCGCGACGCCTACGCGGCGACCCTCGTCGAGCTCGCAGCAACCGATCCACGGATCGTCGCGGTGGTCAACGACTCGGTGGGTTCCAGCAAGCTGAGCGAGTTCGGCAGCAGATTTCCTGACCGGCTGATCAACGTCGGCATCGCCGAGCAGGACATGGTGGGCGTTGCCGCCGGCCTGGCCAACGGCGGGAAGATACCATTCGTCTCGGCCGCCTCGTGCTTCCTCACCGCCCGCGCGCTCGAGCAGATCAAGGTCGACGCCGCGTACTCCAACCACAACCTGAACCTGTGCGGGATGAGCCCGGGCATGGCGTACGGCGAACTGGGACCCACCCACCACTCGATCGAGGACCTGGCCTGGCTCCGTGCCATACCCAATCTCACGGTCATCGTGCCCAGCGACCCCGCCGAGACCGGACAGGCGGTCCGCTGGGCGGCCGGACATCCCGGGCCGGTCTTCATCCGGGTCAGTCGGATGGGAGTCGCTGCGGTCAACGCCGAGAACTACCGCTTCGTGGCCGGGCAGGCGGTCCGGCTCCGCGAAGGAACCGACGTCACGATCATCGCCAACGGAACCGTCGTGTCCGCGGCGATGGAGTCCGCCGGCCTGCTGAGTCGGCTTGACATCGAGGCTCGGGTGCTGTCGATGCCGACCGTCAAGCCGCTCGACGTCGACGCCGTCGTCGCGGCGGCACGGGACACCGGCGCGATCGTCACCGTCGAAGAGGCGCTGACCACGGGTGGCCTGGGCGGAGCGGTCGCGGAGACCGTTGTGCAGCACCATCCGGTTCCGGTCAGGTTCGTCGGCGTCCCCGGCGTGTTCGCGCCCACCGGTTCGGCCCGGTGGCTGCTGGAGCACTTCGGGATCTCTCCCGCCGGCATCGTCGACGCGGCCCACCGGGCGCTTCGACGCTGACCCGCACGGGGTTCCGAGTGTTCTGCGCGTGCGTCTGCCGACCGGAAGGCGGGCGCTACGATCGGCAGGGATCGGCCAACCGGCCCTCGGGCAAGTGCCAGAGGGTAGCCACCAAGCCGCAGCTGAGGAGGATGTCGTCGGCACGAAACCACGAGCGGCATACAGCGACGACCAGGTTCGGCTTGTCGCGAAGGTCGCCCGCATGTACCACGAACGAAACATGCGGCAGACCAGCATCGCCGATGAGTTGCACATCTCGCAGGCACGTGTGTCCAGGCTGCTCAAACGAGCCACTGAGATTGGCATCGTCCGGACGATCGTGTCGCTGCCGGCCGGTGTCCACACCGACTTGGAGGAGGCTGTCGAGCAGCAGTACGACCTGCATGAGGCCGTGGTGGTCGATGCCTCGAGTGTGGATGACCTGCTCCCAGCTCTGGGCGCGGCGGCAGCCGACTACCTGGAGACCACCCTCACCGGCGGTGACCGGGTCGGCATCTCCTCGTGGAGCGCGACTCTGCTGGCCGCTGTCGAACGGATGCGTCCGTCCCGCGCCCGCGTCGTTGATCAGGTCGTCCAGATCGTCGGTGGCGTCGGGAATCCTCGCGTGCAGGTACGCGCAAACCTGCTGATGAGCCGATTCGCGGCGATGACCGGAGCCGAGCCACTTTTCATGCCGGCGCCGGCGATGCTCGGCACCGAGGCTGCTCGCGAGGCGTTGTTGCGGGATCCCACTGTCGCGGAAGTGCTGCAGACCTGGCCGAAGCTGACGATGGCACTGGTCGGCATCGGCAGCCTCGAGCCCTCGCCACTGCTACTCGAGAGCGGCAACGCCCTCGCGGAGCCTGACCAGGCGGCCCTACGCGCCGGCGGTGCCGTAGGGGATGTCTGTCTGCGGTTCTACGACGCCGTAGGTCAGGCCGTGCACACCCCGCTCGGCGACCGAATCCTTGGCATCAGTCCCACAGAGTTGCAGACGATTCCCCGGAGAGTCGCCGTCGCTGGCGGGAGGAACAAGCTCGCCGCCATCCGCGGCGCGCTGCTCGGCAAGCACGTCAATGTGCTCATCACCGACCTCACGGTCGCCCAGCTTCTGGTTGACACCCCAGATCGACCTACTTCCCGGTAGCTCATTCGATTTTGTTTCGCCGAGGCCAGCGAAACTGGTAAGTCTGGCAGGTCGACAAGATTGCCTACCGCCGCAGTCAACCGATGTCGCACCCTCGTCGAGCGGGTATTCATAACCGACTTTCCTTGCAGCGCCCGGCCCCTACTGGCATGATGAGGTGTGGACAACACGCGCCGGGAGCCCAGAAGCGCTGATGTTCCGTGGCCGAGGGCAACGGCGACGGACGCACCCGTCCCTCGACGACGTAGCTGAGGGCAAAGGCCAGCAGTAGCACGCCGGCCACCCGGCGAAAAGCAGGCCCACGCCCTCAGCTACGCCCATCGCGGCGTCGCGCGGTCACCGCAACGACGCTCGCTGTCGCATGCGCAGCGCCCACTGGAAAGCGTCAGCCCGGCCGAGCACCCACAAACACCGACGCCAATCAAGGCGAAACAGCGCGCCCAACGGGCATAGAATAGATATTCAGTGACGACTACCCTTGCAGTCGCGATTCACATCTGCGACGATGAATGTATATATGGCTTTCGGGAGACCGGGGACGCTGCTCGTTCTGTGGCCGAGGGCAACGGCCGCGGAGACTTTCGTCCTTCATACCCGCAGCTGGGGCGACAGCCGGCGAGATGTCCATTCACATTCTGGCAGCAATGCGCTCAGCTCAGGTCCAGCTGCGCTGTTCGCCGCCCGTTCTCCTGATTAGGGTGGCAGAGAGGAAGCCCGATGAGGCTTGCCCACCACAAGAGAACTCGACTGTCCGGACTCCGACGTAGCGCGCTGGCCGCGACCGCGCTCGTCGTGGCTTCCACCGCGACAGTCGCCGTCGCCACTCAAGCCAGCGCCGCAGCCGGTTGCCGGGTCAACTACAACATCACCAGCCAGTGGTCCGGCGGCTTCGGCGCGACCATCGACATCACCAACCTCGGCGACCCGATCTCCGGCTGGACACTCCAGTTCACCTTCCCCGCAGGCCAGACAATCACTCAGCTCTGGAACGGCTCGGTCAGCCAGTCCGGCAGCAACGTGACCGTCAGAAACGCCTCGTACAACGGCAACATTCCCACCAACGGCACCGTCAGCCCAGGGTTCAACGGAGCCTGGACCAACAACAACCCGAAACCCACCTCGTTCACCCTGAACGGCACCGTCTGCACCGGCTCCACCACCCCCACCACCGCACCACCCACCACCGCACCACCCACCACCGCACCACCCACCACCGCACCACCCACTCAGACGGTCTTCGCCATCAACGCTGGCGGCAGCGCCTTCACCAGCTCGGACGGCACCGCCTTCGCTGCCGACACCGGCTTCTCCGGCGGCTCCACCTACACCGTCAGCGACTCCATCAACGGCACTACCGACGACGCTCTCTTCCAGAGCGAACGCTACGGCAACTTCAGCTACTCAGCCGCAGTGCCGAACGGCTACTACACCGTCACCCTCTACTTCGCCGAGGTCTACCACACCGCAGCCGGCCTCCGGAGCTTCGACGTCCTCATGGAGGACGCCGAACAGGTCAGCGACCTCGACATCTTCGCCCGAGTCGGCGCGGACACCGCCTATACCACCCAGAGCTCCGTGGCAGTCGGCGACGGCACCATCAACATCCAATTCGTATCCAACGTCGAGAACGCAAAGGTCAACGCCATCAAAGTCGCCCGCGCCAGCAACCCCGGCGACCCAGTGGCCGCCTTCACCATCACCCCGACCAACCCCAAACCGGGCGACACCATCACCGTCGACGCCACCGCATCCTTTGACCTCGACGGCACTATCACTGCCTACCGCACCGACTACGGCAACGGCACCGTCAAGACCGGCGCAGTCACCACCCACCAGTACTCCGCCGCGGGCACCTACACCGTCACCGTCACCGTCACCGACAACGACGGCCGCACCAACTCCCTCGCCAAGTCGGTATCGGTACGAGCCGCGTCCTCGAAGCCGCGGGTCATCAACACGACCGACCTGGGGGCTGACCCGGACGACCTGCAGTCGCTCGTTCGTATGCTGGTGATGGCCAACGAGGTGGACCTGGAAGGCATCATCGGCAGCACCAGTTGCTGGCGGCCGACGCAGAGCTCCTCCAACATGAACAACCTGCTCAATCCCCGACTGAACGCGTACGGCCAGGTACTGTCCAACCTGCAACGGCACGCCGACGGATACCCGAGCCTGTCGTACCTGCAGTCCATCTCGAAGCTGGGTCAGACCGGCTACGGCATGGACGCGGTCGGTTCGGGTAGGGACACCCCCGGCTCGGAGCTGATCATCGCTGCGGTGGACCGGGACGATCCCCGGCCGGTTTGGGTCAACTTCTGGGGTGGCGGCAACACTTTGGCGCAAGCGGTCTGGAAGGTACAGAACACTCGCAGCCAGGCAGAGGTCAACCGGTTCATCAGCAAGCTCCGGGTGTACGACATCCTCGGTCAGGACGATGCTGGCGCGTGGCTGACGAAAAACTACCCGAACCTCGTCTACATCCGCGCAAAGAACCTGGTGTACAGCTGGCAGCCGTCGGACGGTTGGTTGGACTCCAACGTCCAGAACCACGGTCCGCTGGGGGCGCAGTACCCGGACAGGCAGTGGGCGACCGAGGGTGACACCCCGGCGTTCCTGCACCAGATCGCGAACGGGCTGACCGATCCGGACCACGTGGACTGGGGCGGCTTCGGCGGTCGGTTCGGCCCAGCCGAAAGGTCCGCTGTACGTGGTATGTCCTGCAGCGGTCGGCTCGACCACGAGCCGTCGTTCGACCCCTACTACATGTACACCGACGCGTCGGAGGGTGGCAGCTCGATCAACCGGTGGAGCACCGCCATTCACAACGACTTCGCGGCCCGGATGGACTGGAGCATCACCAGCAGCTACTCCGGCGCCAACCACCATCCGATCGCCGTGCTCAACGGTGACACCACCAAGGATGTCCTGGAGATGCCCGCCTCCGCTGGCTCCAGTGTGAACCTCAGCGCAGCCGGCTCCAGCGACCCGGACGGCAACTCGCTGGCGTACACGTGGTCGTACTACGACGAGCCCAGCTCGTACAACGGCAGCGTGTCGATCAGCAACAGCTCTGGCACCTCGGCCACGGTGCAGATCCCGTCGAACGCTGGCGGGCAGAGCATCCACATCATCCTGCAGGTACGTGACAACGGGTCGCCCAACCTGTACTCCTTCCGGCGGATGGTGATCAACGTCCGGTAGGTCGGGTCAGCCGCCGGCCGTGGGGACGGAGCGGCGGCCAAGGGGCGCCTCCCAGGCAGGACATTGTTGGACTGCCCGGGAGGCGCCCTGCTTCCTGTGGTCCGACCGGCCAGCACCCCCGCCGCCCATTGATCTGTTTCGTTAGATTGTTCGAAACTTATCGCCGCGACATCCGCGAACTTCGATTGATGTCGCAGCCGTCACCTAGCCGGAAGGGAGAGCCCTGGTGATCATCAGCTCGGGCCGCTCGAAGATCCGTTCGGCGGTCGTCATGCTCTCCACAGCAGCCCTCGCGGTCGCTGGAGCCATGACAGTACTGGCGGGAACCCGCGCCGCCGACGCCGCCGACGGTGCCCTCGCCTTCGCCTCGAATGTCGAGGATGAGGGCGCCGACTGCCTCGTACCCAATCCAGGTTCCTTCAGCCCAGCTCCCGACTTCCAGATCCGGTCCTAAAAATCGACGGTTCGCGGATCACCACCAAGGCCGAGTGGGTATGCCGGCGGGCCGAGATCCGGGAACAGGCCGAACGGTACGTCTACGGTGACAAGCCAGCGAAGCCGGCCACCGTCACCGGCACCATGACCAGTTCCAACATCACGGTGAACGTCTCGCACAACGGCCGCAGCTCCAGCTTCTCGGCCAGCGTCCAACTGCCCAGCGGATCCGGACCCCACCCGGCCGTCATCGTCTACGGCGGTTTCGGCGCGGACACCGCCACCATCCGGTCCGCCGGTGCCGCCGTGATCAGCTTCGACCCGTTCTCCGTCGGCCAGGAAGGCACCGGACGCAGCAACAAGCAGGGTGCCTTCTACAGCATCTACGGCTCGTCCAGCAGCACCGGGCTGCTGATGGCCTGGGCGTGGGGCGTCAGCCGGATCATTGACGTCATCGGATTCCTTCCGTGGATACTCCGGCGTTGCGGCCGGGAGGAAACGGAACTCCTGCGGAGCAGGGCAGGGAAAGCCGATCCGCCGCCGGGGCGGATCGGCGTCCAGGCGCGATCGGATGCGGCAGGCCGTAGTCCGTACCCTCGGGTAGACCGTGCATGTCGACGTGCAGGGGCGATGACCACGAGCCAGCGACGAATCCAACGAAGTACGTGAAATTGGATTCGCCAGCCGGAAGGCAGACACGCTGCTCATAGTCGGACAGATGCCAGGTCGCCTGCGAGGTACCGGCGGCAGGTGCCGCCGATCCCGTGCCGACGGCCGCCGACGCGGTCGATGGACTTATCGCCAAGGTCAGCGCCAAGCCGGTTGCCACTGCGAGCGCCACCTTGACTGAGCGGGTCAATCTCACGATGAGCCTCCTTCGGTGATGCGACCTCGGACGACCTCCAACCCCAGAACCCGGTACACACCCGGTTCGCCGCCCCTCGTGCACGGAGCATCACGTGGATACTCCTCGAACACCACGCACCTCTTGGGTATCCCCTACAACCACACCAGCATCGATGTTGCCGAATCTGTCCACTCGTGCTGAAATGACTCACATCGCCGCAGCGTGGGGGCAACCGCGCTGAGAACGGCCAGCCGGGAGCATCGCAGCGTCGGCAGCGCGGCACCTGGCAGACACCCGTGCCGCACCGCCCGACAGGCTGTCCGTCAGCAACATCCACTCTGGTCTGCCAAGGCATCGGATTCGGCGACGAGGTGAGAAGTAGCCATGGTTCCCCGGGAGAGATTCGCCAGGTGGTACCGAAACCGCTTCGCCTGGGTGGCGGTGATCCTGCTGGCGAGTTCGTTCAGCGTGGTCGTACTGGCCGACTCGGCCGACCCCGACCTGGCACCGGCGGATCTGCGCGGACAGATCATGACCCGGATGCGCGCCACGCTTGAACAGGCGGACCCGGGGCAGCACAACCACGCCGATCACATCGTGCAGGCGGCCGACGGCGACGGACGGGCACCGGCGGTGATCTGCGGGGTCCACGTCTACGGCCACGAGCCGACCGACGTCGACACACTCGCCGACGTACGGACCGTCTACGGCTTCCACCTCTGCGGGGTCGCCGGACCCGACCGCCCCTGGGACGTCGCTCCGAAGCTCGCCGGTCCGGTGATCATGGACCTGTCCACCGAGCCACCCGGTATCCAGGTGGTCGAGGCCACCGCCGAGGTCATGTTCGTCGACCGGCTGCGGCAGATGTTCCCACCGAAGTACGCGGAGCTGGCGATGAAGGAGGCTCTGGCCGAACCGGAGATGGCCGATCTGCGCCGCCGGTACGACGCCGCAGCCGGACTCTGACCACACCGAACGGAGCGCTGGCGGCGCCGACGGACGTCCCGTGGTGGTCGGGACCAAGGTCCCGGCCACCACGGGTGTTCCGCCTCAGGCGGCGGGACCCGCCAACGCGGGAAGCTGATCTCGTCACAGCGAGATACGAGTCGCGGAGGCGACGATGACCACCACCCAGCACACCAGCCACCGGTCGATCGAACGGCCCCTCGATCGCGCCGAACTCCCCGGCGCGATGCTGACCACCACCGCCGCCCGGGCCATGGCCGTGCTGCGGATCTCCACCGGGTTCGTCTTCCTCTGGGCGTTCCTCGACAAGACCTTCGGCTTCGGCTTCGCCACCCCGGCCGAGCGGGCCTGGGTCAACGGCGGCTCGCCGACCAAGGGCTTCCTCTCCTCGGTCGAGGTCGGCCCGCTGCAGTCGTTCTTCCACTCGATCGCCGGCACCTGGTGGGCCGACACCCTGTTCATGACCGGCCTCGGCGCCATCGGCATCGCGCTGATCGCCGGTATCGGGCTGCGGGTCGCCGCCGCGTCCGGTGCCCTCATGATGGTGTTCATGTGGCTCGCCGAGTTCCCGCTCGACCGCGTCACCGCCAGCGGGGAACCCGCCCACGCCACCAACCCGCTGGTCGACTACCACATCGTCTACGCGGTCGTCTTGGTCGCCCTCGCCGCCGCCTACGCCGGCCATACCTGGGGTCTCGGCCGACTCTGGGCGAAGCTGCCCTTCGTGCAGCGCAACCGCTGGATGATCTGACCTTCCCCTCCCCCGATCGGTGTGCCGGACCGCTCCCCCGCGGTCCGGCACACCGGCGTCTGACGTGCCGCCGACCCTGTCAGGCCAGCAGACTCTCGCCGATCCAGCCGCCGGGCCCGCAGCCGGGCGGAATCGCGAACACCGCCGACCCGATCGGGGTCACCCACTCGTTGAGCAGGTCGTGGTCGGCAAGCCGCTGCTGGATCGGCAGGAACTGGGCGGTGACGTCCGCCTGGTACGCGGCGAAGATCAACCCGCTGTCCGGCGTACCGTCGGGGCCCGGCACCCCGTCGTAGTTGTACGGCCGCCGCAGGATCTTGTACCGGTCGTCGGTGATGTGCGCCCGGGTGACGTGCGAGAAGTCCGGCATGATCGGCAGCCCGACTTCGTTGACCGCGGAGAAGTCCGGTTCGTCGGTCTCCTCCTCACCGGTCAGCGGTGCCCCGCTGTCCAGCCGCCGCCCGATCACCAGCTCCTTGTCGACCCGGCCCAGCTTGTCCCAGGTTTCCATCTCGGTGCGGATCCGGCGCACCACACAGGTGGTGCTGTCGCGCAGCCAGTCCGGACCGTCAGCGGCCCAGACCGCCGTGTCGAACGCGGGCGTGTCAGGGGTCGGGTTCGCCGTACCGTCGATCTGGCCCATGATGTTGCGCTGGGTGTGCGCCTCATGTTCGACCCCCCGCCCCCGGCGGAAGCCCTGCTGCACCCAACGCACCCGGGCGAACGGCCGGGCATCCTTGATCAGCATCCGTTGCGCGTGGGCCACCGTGAGCGGATCGTCGGCGCAGATCTGCAGCAGTAGGTCACCGCCGGACCAGCCGGGTTCCAGCCGGTCGATCGCAAACGCCGGCAGGTCGGCCACCGAATCCGGCCGGCGGTCCGGCACCCCGGCCACCGCGTACAGCCCGGGGCCGAACCCGAACGTCACAGTCAACCGGGCCGGCAGCACCGCCAATTCCGGCTCGGTGTCGGCCAACGGCGCCACGCCCTGGGTCAGCCGGGCCGCATCGTCGGTGAGCAGCCGCAACAGCCGGCCCAGTGCCGGCCGGCCCGTTCCCGTGTTCAAGGTGAACGCGACGAACGAGGCGTACGCCTGTGGCGCGGTCGCCACCCCGGCCTGCCGCGCCCCGTGGAACGGCACCGTCTCCGTACCGAAATCGACCGGTAGCGGCTCGGCGGCGGCCGGGCCGGGGTCGGCCGGTTGCCGGTTGCTGGTTGCTGCCGCGGCGACCGCCGCACCGCTGGCCAACGCTCCGCCGAGCGCGGCGGCGCCGCCGGTGAACAGCAGGCGGCGGTTCACCGCCGGCCGGGCAACGTGTTCCTCAGCAGGCATGCGCTCAGCCGTTGTCCATGTCCATGTCCATGTCCATGTCCATGTCCATGTCCATGTCCATTTCCGAGTCCGGGTCGTAGCTCTCCTCGGCCCCGGCGAAGGGCTTCGCCACCGCGCTGAACTCGTACGTCCCGCCGTCGGCGAACGTCATCGTGAAGGTGATCTCGTCACCGGGCTGAACCGCTTCGGCGATGTCCATCAGCATGATGTGGTCGCCGCCGGGTTCGAGGGTGTGGCTGCCGCCGGCCGGTACGGTGATCCCACCGCCCTTCTCCCGCATCACCATCGCGCCGTCCTGCATCGCCATCTCGTGCAGCTCGATCGGGGAGATCGCGGTCTCGACCGCAGTGACGGTGATGTCGGCGTCGGTGTCGTTGACCAGCACCCCGAAGGCGGCCGTCATGCCCTCGTCGGCGGCTTTCACCCACGGATCCTCGATGACGAGCCCGGCGGTCTGGGTCACCGCCGGGCTGTCCGACGGCGTCGGCTCGGCGGTTGTCGACGCCCCGTCGCCACCGCAGCCGGCGAAGGCGAGCACGACACCGGCGAAGCCGGACAGCGCCGCGAGCCGCCGTGCCCGCTTCCGTACCGAACCAGCCTGGACCGCTGTTGACATGCGCGTTCTCCTCACGAGTGGTATCCGAGTAGTCGGGCCGTGATCCACACCGGTTCCGGAAGTGACCTAGGTCACCCGTCGGCGACGCGCGGCGAAGAACGCCGCCACGGCCGCCCCGACGATCACGAGCGCCACCCCGCCGACCAGGTACGGCCACCGCTCGACGCCACCCGACGGCTCCTCCGGCTGCGCCTGCCCGGGTTCCGCTGCCGCGCTCCCGGTCGCGGCGGCGCTCGCCGTCGCCGCACCGGACGCGGCGGTCAGCGGCGCGTTCACCGCGAACCGGAACGACCCCTGCACCGGGTGGCCGTCCGCCGACACCACCCGGTACGCCACCGTGTAGACGCCGTCCGGCAACGGCTGCACCGGCCGCGCCACAGCCCGCTGCTGATCCACCACCGGGCCCTCCACCGGCACCTGCGCACCACCGGCGTCGCTGACCACGATGGTGGTGAACTCGCCGTTGAGCCGCTCGGTGAACACCAGCTCGATTTCTTCCGGCGCCTGCGTCACCCGGGTGTTCTGCCCGGGCTGCGAACTCACCAGCGCGTTGTGCGCCACAGCCTGCGACGCCGGCAGCAGGACGGCAGCAACGGCGGCGGTGACGGACACTGCCGCGCGCAGGCCCAGCGTGGCGAAGGCGACGCCACGGCGACCACGTACGGACATCTCGGCTGTTGTCGGCACGGATGACACCTCCCTCGGTCAGGGCTTCTGGACCCGGCCCGGAATCGATTGAACATTACTCACGTCGCGACGCTCGCCGCTGGTCGGACAGCTTGCCAGCCCGCACAATGACCTGATGCGCCTGATGTCGTTGCTGCCGTCGGCGACGGAGATCGTCTACGCGCTCGGGCTGGACGACGATCTCGTCGGGGTGACCTTCGAGTGCGACGAGCCGCCGACCGCCCGCCGGGACAAAGCCATCGTGGTCGGTGGCCGCGACACCCGGGGCATGACCCCGGCGGAGATCGACAGCTACGTCAAGGGCCGGATGGCTGCCGGGGACGACCTGTACACGCTGCACGCTGACGCGCTGGCCGGCCTGGCACCGGATCTGATCCTCACCCAGGACCTGTGCCGGGTGTGCGCGCTGCCGTCCGGCCAGGTGTCCAACGCCCTCGACTACCTCGGCTGCCGCGCCGACGTGCTGTCGCTCGACCCGTACACCCTCGACGAGGTGCTCGACACCTTCGTCGCGGTGGGTGAACGTACCGGCGTACCGGATCGGGCCGGCGTGCTGGTCGCCGGCCTGCGCCGCCGGCTCGCGGCGGTGGCCGCCGCAGTCGCCGGCGCCGCCGCGCCCCGGGTGGCGGTGGTGGAGTGGGTCGACCCGCCGTTCACCGCCGGCCACTGGGTGCCCGACCTGGTGTCGGCCGCCGGAGGCAACCCGGTTGCCGCCCGTCCCGGTGCCCGCTCGACGCAGACCACCTGGGACGCCTTCGCCGCCGCCGACCCGGACGTGGTGCTGGTGGCACCGTGTGGCTTCCATCTCGACGGCGCCGCCCAGCAGGCCCGAGTGGTGACGGACCGGATGCCGGGCGTACCGGTGTGGGCGCTCGACGGGGACTCCCTCGTCGTCCGGCCCGGACCGCGGCTGATCGACGGGGTCGAAACCATCGCCGCCGTGCTGCACCCCGACCGGGTGCCGGCCGCGCCGGCCGGCGCGGCCGCCCGCGTCGCCTGATCACGGCCGCCCGCGTCGCCTGATCGGGGATCCAGTGTCGGGCCCACCGGCCGAGCACGCAGGGCTGGGATCGTCGTTGGCTGGGTATGAGTGCCAGTAGCGCAGATTTCAGCCGACCCGAGGAGAACTCGTGACCGACCAGCGACAACGCCCACCGACCACCACCGACGCCGGGGTGCCGGTCGCCAGCGACGAACACTCGCTCACCGTCGGCCCGAACGGCCCGCTGCTGCTGCAGGACCACTACCTGATCGAGCAGATGGCGAACTTCAACCGGGAGCGGATCCCGGAGCGGCAGCCGCACGCCAAGGGCGGCGGCGCGTTCGGCGTGTTCCAGGTGACCGGCGACGTCAGCGCGTACACCCGGGCGGCGGTCTTCCAGCCCGGCACCGAGACCGAGGCGATCGTCCGGTTCTCCACCGTCGCCGGGGAACGGGGCAGCCCGGACACCTGGCGTGACCCGCGCGGCTTCGCCGTGAAGCTGTACACCAGCGACGGCAACCTCGACATCGTCGGCAACAACACGCCAATCTTCTTCATCAAGGACCCGATGAAGTTCCAGCATTTCATCCGGTCGCAGAAACGCCGGGCCGACAACAACCTGCGCGACCACGACATGCAGTGGGACTTCTGGACCCTGTCGCCGGAATCCGCGCACCAGGTCACCTGGTTGATGGGCGACCGGGGCATTCCGCGTACCTGGCGGCACATGAACGGGTACGGCAGCCACACGTACATGTGGATCAACGCGCGGGGCGAGAAGTTCTGGATCAAATACCACTTCAAGACCGACCAGGGCATCGAGTTCTTCACCCAGGACGAGGCGGACCAGATGGCGTCGGCCGACACCGACTACCACCAGCGGGACCTGTTCGAGCACATCGCCGCCGGACAGTTCCCGTCCTGGACGCTGTACGTGCAGGTGATGCCGTTCGAGCAGGCCAGGACGTACCGGTTCAACCCGTTCGACCTGACCAAGGTATGGCCGCACGGCGACTACCCGCTGCACGAGGTGGGCCGGCTGACCCTGAACCGCAACGTCACCGACTACCACACCGAGATGGAGCAGGCGGCGTTCGAGCCGAACAACGTGGTGCCCGGCACCGGGCTGTCCCCGGACAAGATGCTGCTGGCCCGCGGGTTCAGCTACGCCGACGCGCACCGCGCCCGGCTCGGCGTCAACTACCGGCAGATCCCGGTCAACTCGCCGAAGGTGCCGACACACAGCTACTCCAAGGACGGCGCGATGCGCGTACACAACGTCACCGACCCGGTGTATGCGCCGAACTCGTACGGTGGACCGCAGGCGCAGCCGGATCTCACCGACGACGGCGGCATCTGGTACGCCGACGGCGAGATGGTCCGGGCGGCATACTCGTCGCACGCCGAGGACGACGACTGGGGGCAGGCCGGCACCATGGTCCGCCGGGTGTTGGACGACGCGGCCCGCGACCGGCTGGTCGACAACATCGTCGGGCACCTGCTCAACGGGGTGAGCGAACCGGTGCTGCAGCGTGCCTTCGAGTACTGGCGCAACGTCGACAAGAACATCGGCGACCGGGTGGCCGCCGGAGTCCGGGCCAAGCAGGATGAGAAGGACCCGAAGGCGGCCAAGCAGGCCAATCCCGCCCGGTCCAGCATGCAGGCCAAGGCCTGACCCATGGCGGTACGTCCCGGTCGGGGTACCTCGACCCGACGCTTTGGATCATCGGCGGTCCCGCGACTGGACGCGGTGCAGGCGGACGGCGAGCCACAGCCCGCTGACGGCGAACATCACCGCGCTGGCCAGCAGCCAGCGAGTCAGGTACGGCTGCTGGGTCAGGCCGGTCGCGGCGGTGAACGTGCCGCCGCCGAGCCGCAGAATGCCGGGCAGGTAGACGATGAACAGCAGCGCCGACCCGAGCGCCGGCACCCGGACATGGTTCACCACGGACAGCCGCGCCGGGCGGCTACCGTTCCCGGTGGCCGCCTGGGTCGCGGTGAGCAGCGCCCGGTCGGCGGCCGCGTAGACCGGGAACATGACCAGGTCGTGCACGATCACTGCGGCCACGAACCAGATCAGCATCCGTACGGCGGTCGCCTCGCCGGCCAGCCGCAGCGCCACCCAGCCGGCGACCGCGAAGCAACCCACCAGCAACAGCGGGTGCCACCACGGCGCCCCGTAGCCGGCCCGGAGCCGCCCGGCCACCAGCTGCCTGCTCCGGTCACCCATTGCCGTCACCGTCGCCGCTGAAGTCGATGGTCGCCACCCATTTGGTGCAGTGCACGCCGGGCAGCGCCGGCACGATGATCCGGGCCGGAAAGCCGTGGTCGAGGGAGAGGTCGACGCCGTTGACCCGCAGCGCCAGCAGCGAGTCCGGGTCCAGCACCTGGTTGGCCTGCAGGGTCGCCTTGTTGAACAGGCCGCCGCGCTGGATCGAGGTGACCCGGGCCGACGCCGGCTCGGGCACCCCGGCCTCGGCGGCCAGGTCGCGCAGCCGTACCCCGGTCCAGGTCTGCAGGGTCGACCAGCCCTCCACACACGCGATCGGCAGCCGGGCGGTGTGCGAAGGCATGCCGAGCAGCTGTTCCCGGCTCAGGCTCACCACCCGGCCGTCGTCGCCGAGCAGTTCCAGGCGCCAGCCGTCGCCGGTGTCGGCCGGCCGGATCCCGGCCGCCGCGGCGGTGCGGTTGACCGGGAAGCCGTTCGGTCCGTCACCGGCCGGTCGACCACGGGGCAGCAGCAGGGCCAGCCGCCGCCACGGGCCGTCCAGGCTCTGCCCGACGGTGAGCACGGCCAGCAGTAGCGATCCGCCGCCGACCAGGGCGAGCGCTCCCCGGCGGCTGATCGTCGCCGGGGCGGGCCGCAGGGCGACCAGGCCGTCCGGGTCGGGCGGCTCGGGCCGGGTGTCGGCCCGCGAGGTACGCAGTTCGGCACGCAGCGGCCGGGACCGCAACGCGGTGACCATCCGGGGCAGCTTGAGTACGACGTGAACGACGAACGCGGCGGTGAACACCCACGCCCCGAAGTAGTGCGCGGTGTAGAAGTCGAACCCGAACAGGTACGCGTACTGCACGTTGAGCACACCGGTGACGGTCTGGAACAGGATCCCGCCGACCAGCAGCAGCAGGGAGATCCGCTCCAGTGCCTGCGCCGCAGACCGCACCGGCGGCCAGGCGAACAGTTTCGGAATCACCGACCACAGTTTGGCCAGGATCACCGGGATCAGCGCGATCCCCAACGCCACGTGCAGGCCCTGGCTGACCCGGAACAGCCAGGACGGGCGGGTCGGCCAGTCGAAGTACGGCAGCCGCAGCCAGCCGACGTCGCGCGGGAACGCCTGCCCGAACTGCGGTCCGTAGGCGATGTAGTCGAGCAGCCCGGTGATCATCACCACCGGCAGGCCGATCAGCAGGACGAGGCCGAGGACCGAGGTCAGCCAGGGGCCGCGCAGCGGGCTGCGCCAGCGGCGGGCAACGTCGGACGGGCCGGCGGAGGTAGGACCGGCGGAGGCGGGGCCGGAGCCCGGGTCCGGAACCGGATCGGTGGTGGCGGCCATGTACCGGGACGCTAGTTCGCGACGACCCGGTCAGGGCCCGGTTCGACGATTACGGAATTCTGACGACTGGCCGGAACCGGACCGGCGACCCACCGACCGGCCATACCGTGAGCGGATGCGGATACTGCTCACCGGCGCGGCCGGGTTCATCGGATCGCACGTCGCCGACCTGCTGGTCGACGAGGGACACGAGGTGGTCGCGCTGGACGCGCTGCTGCCGCAGGCACACGGCGACAAGCCACCCGACTGGGTCCGCCGGCACGACCTGGTACGCGGCGACGTCCGCGACGGCGAACTGTTGGACCGGCTGTTGCCCGGCGTCGACGTGGTCTGTCACCAGGCGGCGATGGTCGGCCACGGCCTCGACCCGTCGGACGCGCCGGCCTACGCCGGGCACAACGACTACGGCACCGCGGTACTGCTGGCCGCGATGCACCGGGCCGGCGTGACCCGACTGGTGCTGGCCAGCTCGATGGTGGTGTACGGCGAGGGCCGCTACACCTGCGCCGCCCACGGCGTCGTCCGGCCGGCGCCGCGCCGCCCCGACGACCTGGCCGCCGGCCGGTACGACCCGCGCTGCCCGCAGTGCGCCGGTGAACTCCGCTGGACGCGGGTGCCGGAGAACGCGCCGCTGGAACCGCGCAGCACGTACGCGGCGAGCAAACTCGCACAGGAGCATCTGGCGGCGGCGTGGGCGCGGCAGACCGGCGGCGGTGGCTGGGCGCTGCGCTACCACAACGTCTACGGCCCCCGGATGCCACGCGACACCCCGTACGCGGGAGTGGCGTCGCTGTTCCGGTCGGCGTTGGCCGACGGACGGGCACCGCAGGTGCTCGAGGACGGCCGGCAGCAGCGGGACTTCGTGCACGTCACCGACGTCGCCTGGGCGAACCTGCTGGCCATGGTCGCCGACCAGCCGGCCGGCATGGTGCCGGTGAACGTCTGCTCGGGTGAGCCGCACCCGGTCGGTGAGCTTGCCCGGCAACTGGCGGCGGCGATGGGCGGGCCGGAGCCGGCGATCGTCGGCGGTGCCCGGCCGGCGGACGTACGGCACGTGGTGGCCGACCCGGGCCGGGCGGCGCGACTGCTCGGCTTCACCGCCCGGGTCGGTTTCGCCGACGGGGTGACCGCGTTCGCCACCGACCCGCTGCGGGAGCCGGCCGCGCTGCAGGGTGAACCGGCAGCCCTGCCGGTGCCGGCCTGAGACCCGGGCCGGCGCTGCCAGCGCCGGCCCGGGACCCGGTCAGGAGAAGGTGAGTAGCAAGTGGTTGACGGCGAGCGCGGTCGCCGCCTGCCCGGCCAGCCACCAGCGGCGTGCGCCGGCCGGCAGGTGGGCGGTGGCGACCAGCAGCCACACCACGAACGGCAGCCAGATCCGTTCCACCTCGGCCTTACTCAGCCCGGACAGGTCGGCGGCGAGGATCGCGACGGCCGCCGTCAGCGGCAGCACGACCGTCGGCCGTGCGGCGGCCCGCAACCCGGCTAGCAGCCGTCGCCCGCGCGACGCGCCGGCCGGCTCGGTCGGGGCAGCAGGTACCGTCGGCGTGGCCTGCCGGGCCGCCCCGATCGTGCGCCGCAGCGCCGGCCCGACGACCAGGCCAGCGGAGAGCAGCATCGCCGCCAGGTTGGCCCACACCCAGTAGCTGTACGGACGCTCGGCCGCCCAGCCCTGGTAGTACCGCTCGACGACCAGTTGATAGCCCTCCCACCACCAGAAACCGGCGGCGGTGAACGCCACCACGACTGCGGCCACCCCGGTGCCGGCGATCAGCAGCGCGGGCAGGAACCGGCCGGGCCGCATCACCAGCACCGCCAACGCCAACGGTCCGACCAGCACGAACCCGTACGACAGGTAGAGCGCGAAGCCGAGCAGCAGGCCGCCGGTGAGCAGCGCCGCCGGGTGGCGGGCGGCCAGCAGGGCCAGCCCGGCGGCGACCACCCCGGTGAACACCGCGTCGCCGGACGAGCCGATCCACACCGCGCCGGGCAGCAGCACCAGGAACGGCAGGACGGTGCGGGCGGCGTCCTCCGCGCCGAGCCGACGCAGCGCCGCCGGCACGCTGACCACCATGGTCGCGCCGATCAGGATGCAGGCCAGGCCGGCCGCGGTGCCACCGCCGAGGCCGATCCGGTCCAGCCAGACGAAGACCAGCAGCGCCCCCGGCGGGTGGCCGGCGGTGTGCGTGGACCAGGAGCCGGGCTGGAAGTCGATGATCCGGTCGCTGAACCCGGCCAGCATCACCGGGATACTGGTGATCCGGTGCACCTCGTGCAGGTACTCGGCCTGGTTGGTGAGGCGTTCGGTGACCCCGGCGGTCCAGCCGTCGATCAGGGCCAGCGACAGTATCCAGGCCACCGCGGCGAGGTACCCGACGCCGAGCAGCTGCCCCCAGTTGGCGGTGCGCGCCCACCGTACCCCCCAGCCGACGACCGCGACGGCGACCACGACGGCGAGCGGCGTGCCCCAGCCGACGTGCGGACGCCAGAACGCGTACAGCGGTGCGGTCTCGGCATAGAGTCCGACGCCTCGCCGGTTGAGCACCACACCGACGACGACGGCGGCGGCGATCAGCGCCAACTCGACCCCGAGCACGATCAGGTCGGCGCGACCGGACCGCCGGGTGGCGGATTCTGGTGTCATGACCACCGGACGGTACGGCCTGCACCGGCATCCGGACCGGGCAACGGCCGGACCGTAACCCTCCGGTAAGAATTGCCGCCCGTAAGACTTCCGTAAGCGCGGAACGCCACCCGGTCGGGGGCGGTTCGTCCTAGCGTCGGCGGTATGCCGACACCGATCGACGTGGTGCTGCCCTGCCTCGACGAGGCAGCCGCCCTACCGGGCGTACTCGCCGCGCTGCCGCCCGGCTACCGGGCGCTGGTGGTGGACAACGGGTCCCGGGACGGGTCCCCGCAGGTGGCCGTCGAGCACGGCGCCCGAGTGGTGCACGAGCCCCGACGCGGGTACGGGGCGGCCGTGCACACCGGTCTGCTGGCCGCCGAGACCGAGCTGGTCTGCGTGCTCGACGCGGACGGGTCGTTCGACCCGGCGGAGCTGCCGGCGCTGGTGCGTCCGGTGGCCGACGGGCACGCCGAACTGACCGTGGGACGCCGCCGACCGGTGTCGGCGCGGGTCTGGCCCTGGCATGCCCGGGCCGGTACGGCGCTGGTCGCGGCGCTGCTACGGCAGCGCGGCGTACCGCTGCGGGACCTGAGCCCGATCCGGGTGGCCCGCCGCGAGGCACTGCTGTCGCTCGGGGTCACCGACCGGGCCTTCGGCTACCCGTTGGAGCTGATGATCCGGGCCGCCGGTGCCGGGTGGCGCATCGTCGAGCTGGACGTGACGTACGCACCCCGGGCGGCCGGCACCCGGTCGAAGGTGTCCGGCTCGGTACGCGGCACGCTCCGGGCGACCCGCGACTTCGGTCGGGTGTTGCGCACCGTGGACGGTGCCCGTTGACCGTCCTGCTGGTGATGGCGAAGGCACCGGTGGCCGGGCTGGTGAAGACCCGGCTCTGCCCACCGGCCACTCCCGCGCAGGCCGCCCGGATCGCCACCGCCGCGCTGCTGGACACGATGGACGCGGTCCGTGCGACCGGCGCGGCCGGTGCGGTGACGCCGGTGCTGGCGCTGGCGGGCCGGCTGACCGACGCTGACGCGTACCCGGGTGCCGCCGAGGAGTTGACCGTGGCGACCGCCGGCTGGCGGGTGCTGCCACAGCGCGGGGACGGTTTCGCCGACCGGCTGGCCAACGCGCACGCCGACGTGGCGGCGGCCTACCCGGGCCGGCCGGTGCTGCAAATCGGGATGGACACCCCGCAGCTGACCGGCGCGGCGCTGACCGCCGCCAGCAGGGCGCTGACCGGTGTCGATGGGAGATTCACCCGGGCCGCAGCGGTGCTCGGTCGGGCTGCCGACGGCGGCTGGTGGGCGCTGGGCCTGACCGATCCCCGGCACGCCGAGGTGCTGCGGCGGGTGCCGATGTCGACCTCGCACACCGGACGCGACACCTGGTCAGCGCTGCGCGCGCGAGGGTTGCGGGTCGCGCCGCTACCGGTGCTGTGCGACGTCGACGAGTGGCCGGACGCGCTGGCGGTGGCCGACGCGGTCCCCGGCAGCCGGTTCGCCGGACAGGTGGCGGCGGTTGGCGTACCGGCCCTGGCCCGGACACCGGTGACGGTGGCGATGCCTGCGGCTGGGGCACGACGGTGACCGCCAGCGTGCCCGGCCGGTACGCGGCGGACCACGGTTTCGCCGCCCCCCTGCTGGCTCCGGCTTCCGGCGGACACTGGCTGGTGCAGGGTGACGGGGTCCGCTGGCAGCTGCCGGTGGAGCGCTGGCACGGGCCGGTGGAGCCGACAGCCGACGCGGTGGTGGCCCGGTGCTGCGGCCCGACCCTGGACCTGGGCTGTGGGCCGGGCCGGGTCACGGTGGCGTTGACCCGGGCCGGGGTGACCGCCGTCGGGGTGGACGTGTCGGCCCGGGCGGTGGCGCTGACCCGGGCCCGGGGCGGGGTGGCGATCCACAGTGACCTGTTCGACCGGCTGCCCGCCGAAGGCCGGTGGCGGCACGCCGTACTGCTGGACGGCAACATCGGCATCGGCGGCGACCCGGTGGCGCTGCTGCGCCGGTGCCGGTCGTTGCTGCATCCACAGGGCACCCTGCTGGTGGAACTGGATCCGCCCGGGGTCGGGCTGTGGCGCGGGTACGCGCACGTGGTCAGCACCGCCGCCGGGGGCCGGCCCCGGCTGGGGCCGGCGTTCCGGTGGGCACGGCTGGACACCGACGCGGTCCGAGCCGCTGCGGCCGCCGGTGGGCTGACCGTCCGGGAGGTGTTCCGCGACGCCGGCCGGTGGTTCGGCGAACTGGCGGTGTCGCGGTGAGTGGCTACCGCCCGCCGTCCGACACCGCGCCGTCCGGCAGCGGGTAGCGCAGCACCAGTGGATCGGCCGACAGATTGTGCCGGGCGAGGAACTCGCGTACCTGCGGTTCGACGGCCGGGCCGGTCAGCGCGGCGAACCGCTGGAGCATCGACGCGACCGCGCAGACCACGGCGAGCTCGACCAGTTCGTCGGCGTCGAAGTGGTTGATGGCCGGCTGCACCTGCCGCCGGGGGGTCACCAGCGGCACCTGGGCGGAGAGCCAGGCCAGCCGCAGCGCCGCGCGTTCCCGGTCGTCGAAGACGCCGCCGTCGTCGGCACGGCCGGTGGCGGCGGCCACGCAGCGGTCGATCCGGGTCACCGCGTTTGACCGGTCCGGTGCGGCGGTGAAGGCGAGGTAGCCCTCGGCGGCGGCCAGGTAGCCGTGGTCCCGGGCGACGGCCGACACCCGGGCCATCAGGTGTTTGAGGTCGGCGGGGATCCGCGAGTGCGGCCGGTCGCGCATCAGTTCGACGTACAGGTGACAGTGCCGGCGGCGCTGCGCGGCCGGCCAGGCCCGCACCCAGGCCGGGACGAAACCCAGCTCGCGTTCGGCGTAGGTCTCCGGGTCGCCGACGAGTTCGTCGTAGCCGGCCATCAGCTGCGGCAGGGTCGGCCCGCCGGACGGCAGCTCGTGGTCGAGGTTGCGCGGGTTGGTGTCGCCGACCGCGTGCCGGCCGGCGGTCACGCCCCGGGCACTGGCCGTCGCCGCCCAGTCGCCCTCGATTTCCAGGCCGACCAGGTCGTTGAACACGTTGAGGAAGCCGAACGACGCCACCACCATGGTGAGCGCGTCCATCCTGGCCTGGGCGTCCCCGTCGCCGTGGCGGGCCTGGTCGACGGTGTCCCGGACCTTCGCCAACGCCTGTGGGGTGACGGCGTTGCGGGTGGCCCGGGCCGCCAGGTCGGTCAGGGCGGCTTCGTGCGGCCCGGTCGCGCTGTCCGGTTCCGCCGGGCCGGTCGCGCCGGGTACGGCGACGGCGTGGGTCATGCAGTAGGAGCAGCCGTGCGCGCGGGACGTCGCGTAGGCGACCTCGGACATCACCGCCCGGCCGAGCCGCTGCCCGCCGGCCTGCACGGCCGCCGCGTTCTGGCAGTAGACGAACAGCTTGTAGGCTGCCGGCCAGCGGTGCAGGTAGGCGAAGGTGTTGGGCCAGAAGCCGAAGAACCTCCGGTACATGTGCAGGATCGGCCAGGTCTGCGGGTCGGGGTCGTGGGTGCCGTCGCTGGTGGGGATGACTGTGGACAGTGCGAGGTCGGCCGCACCGTCGGCCAGCTCGTCGTCGGTGTACGCGTCGAGGTCCAGGTCGCCGCGGTGTGGTGCGGTGGTCAGGGCGGCCAGCCGGCCGGTCGCGGCCAGCCGGTCCAGGTCGTCGGCGCTGCCGACGTGGTAGTCGCCGAGGAAGATCTGCGGGACGGTGTACGCGCCGGAGAAGTAGGCGCTGGCGTTCGCGGTGCGGGCGTCGGCGGTGACGTCGTACGACTGGAAGTCGATGCCTTCGCCGGTGAGCGTCCGCTTGGCCCGGGCGCAGAAGACACAGTCGGGCTTGGTGAACGCACGCACGGTCGGTCGGGTGGGCAGGGACGGGTGCACGATAGAGCCTCCTTTGGCTGCGGTTACCGGGCCCCGGGCGCTTCATTGAGCATACACTCATTGAGTTCTTACTCAACGAGTTTGGTCGAGGATGTGGAGGACCATGGCAACCAGTCGGCAACAGGCCGCCGAGCAACGGCGACGGCAGCTGCGTGAGGTCGCGGTACGCGTCTTCGCCCGGCAGGGCTTCGCGGCCACCACCACCAAGCAGCTCGCCAAGGAAGCCGGCGTCGCCGAGGGACTGCTGTTCCACTACTTCCCCACCAAACTCGACCTGCTCAAGGACGTGGTCTCCGAGTACGGCGGCTACCGGCTCGCGATCGGCGACGTCCTCGACCCGCTCGACCCGGACGACCCCCGGTTCGCGCTGGCCGCCTACTGCCGGGCGCTCCTCGCCCACCTGCGCGAACACGCCGACCTGATCGCCGTACTGGCCGGGGAGAGCCAACTCGACAGCGACCTGTCGAATGTGTTCTGGGACGTGGTCGGCGACATGCGGGCCGGTCTGGCCGGGTGGCTCGACCGGGCGGTGCGGGCCGGTTCGGTACGCCCTGATGCCTCGACCACCGTCGCGGCGCACCTGGTCACCTCGACGCTGTCGCTGTTCTTCCTGGAACACCGGCGACTGCCGGAGCGGCAGTGGCGTACCCGGGCAGCGGAGCACGTCGCCGCCGTGGTGGACAACACGCTCGCCGGCATCGGCGCGGCACCGGCATCCGGCACCGCCGCCCGGGTGGACCGGCCACCTGCCCCACCGAGTTGATCTTCCGTTGGTCGCAGACCGTCGTTCAGCCAGCTGACGCCCGGCGCTCACCACCGGGCGCGACGTTGCTCGGGTGACTGACGATCCCTGCGTACTCACCAGCCGCGACGCCCCGAGGGCCTCGGACCAGGGTCTGGCCTGGGCGCAGGGCGTCGTCGACGGACACCGTACGCTGCCGGTGATCCTCACCACCCACGACCTGGCCTGGGCCGACGACGCCGGTGCGGCCAAGCTGTCCGGCCACGGGCAGCGGCTGTGGGACCGGTTGATTCGGGACAACGACCAGATCTTCCTCACCCTCAACGGCCACTACTGGCCGCCCGGGCGGACCACGCTCACCAACGCGGCCGGCCACGACGTACACGTGCACATCGTCAACTACCAGGACCGGTACTACGGCGGGGCCGGCATGATCCGGCTCTACCATTTCGATCTGGTCCGCAACGTCATCGACGTGGAGACCTTCGCGCCCTGGTTCCTCACCCGGGATCCGGCCAAGCGGACGCCGCTGCAGGCCGAGACGGTCGAGCTGACCGGCCCGGTCGACCGGTTCAGCGTCGAGGTCGACTTCGCGGCCCGGTTCGACGGGTTCGCGCCGGTGCCGCCGGCCGCGCCCCGGCCGCCGGTCGCGGTGCTGCGGCACACCACCGTCGGCTACTGGCGGTTCGACTCGGCCGGCTTCGGTGCCGGCACCGGTAGCCCGGTCACCGGCAACCCGGTGCTCGACGGCACCGTGGTCCGCGACCTCAGCGGCAACGGCAACGACCTGACCGTGGGCCGGATCGGCGCCGGCACCGCCGAGACGTTGACCTTCTCCGACGAACACCACAGTGGCCAACCGGCGCACGCCAGCCTGCGCTTCGACGGCGGCAAGGGACCGGACCGGGGTGCCATCCTGCGAGCCGGCCCGGACGCGCCGATCAACGGTATGAAGTTCCGTGACGGCTACACCATCGAGGCGTTCGTGAAGCTGCCCGACCCGTACCCGGGCGACCACGCCTGGATGGGAATCCTGAGCTGGGAGGGGCGCAGCGGCGACGCCGGCAAGACCACCGGCTGGTCCCCGCTGGAGTGCACCTGCAGCCTGAACATCTCCCCCGAGCGCTTCCTGCAGTACGTTGTCTACGCCGACGTGCAGGACGCCGACCCGACGTCGTGGAGCCACGCCCTGCCGCCCGGCCGGTGGATGCACCTCGCCGTGGTCAACGACTCCGAGCAGACCGTCGTCTACGTCGATGGGTCGACGATCGCCCGCAACCCCACCCAGCCCTCGACCGGCATCGCCACCCTCGGCCTGCCGTTCGTGATCGGCGCGACCTCGTTCGACCTGCAGTACGGGCAGGGCTTCTACGGCTGGATCGGTGACGTGCGGATCACCGCGAAGGCGCTGCGCCCGCACCAGTTCCTGCACCCGTACAGCTGACCGTCAGCCGCCGGCGGCTGACGAAGGTTCAGCCGCCGGCGGTCGGGTCCGGTTCACCGGTCGGCGGTCGCTGTGCGGGCGCTGCCGAGAGGGCGCTGCCGATGAGAACCTCGGCGGCGGCGCGCGCGTGAGCGGCGGCGGCGTTGTCGCCGGCGATCGCGGTGGTGGTCTGTACTCCCTCGGCGAGAATCGCGAGTTGGGCAGCAAGGGTCGCGGATCCGCCGGCTTCGGCGACCAGTGTCGCCACCCGCTGCTGAAACTCCGCCTTCTGCCCCCGGACGAACTCGGCGACGCCTGGCGTGGTCCCGCCCAGCTCACCGAAGGTGTTGATGAACAGGCAGCCACGGAAGTCGTCGGCCGTGGCCCACTGGGCGAGCCCGTCGTAGATGGCGAGCAGCTTGTCGCGTGGTGTGCCGCCGCTGGCCACGGCGGCGTCCACGAGGTCGTTCCACATCCGCTGCCGGCGGGTCAGCACCTGCTCGACCACGGCTTCCTTCGACCCGAAGACCTGGTAGAGCCGCTTGAGCGGGACTCCTGCCTCGGCGCGCAGTGCGTCCATGCCGACGGCCTGCACGCCCCGGGCGTAGAAGAGCTGGTCGGCGGCGTCGAGCACCTTGTGCCGCACCTCGTCGTCGGTCAACGCCGGCATGTCTTCTCCTTCAGGTCGAGCCGCCACCCGGTTGGCCGTTGTCGCCGGTGACGAGGGTCACCGGCGAATCGTCGATTGCCGACTGGCGGAGAGAACGATCGTTTTCTACTGTAGGACACAGCGAGCGAGAACGACCGTTCTCACAACGAGCGACCGGAGGTCGTCATGCCTTACCTCACCGTCGGCCAGGAGAACAGCACCAACATCGACCTCTACTACGAGGACCACGGCCAAGGGCAGCCGGTGGTGCTCATCCACGGCTACCCGCTGGACGGACACTCCTGGGAGAAGCAGAGCGCGGCACTGCTCGCCGCCGGCTACCGGGTCATCACCTACGACCGGCGTGGCTTCGGGCAATCCAGCCAGCCCACCGTCGGGTACGACTACGACACCTTCGCCGCCGACCTGAACACCCTGCTGGAAACCCTGGACCTCACCGACGTCGTACTGGTCGGCTTCAGCATGGGCACCGGCGAGGTCGGCCGCTACCTGAGTCGGTACGGCTCCGCCCGGGTCGCCAAGGCCGCGTTCCTGGCCTCGCTGGAACCGTTCCTGCTGGCCACCGACGACAACCCGGCCGGCGTGCCGCAGGAGATCTTCGACGGCATCCTCGCCGCCGTCACCGCCGACCGGTACGCCTACTTCAGCGACTTCTACCGCGACTTCTACAACACCGACGAGACGCTCGGCGGCCGACTCTCCGAGGAGGCACTGCGCAACAGCTGGAACGTCGCGGCCGGCGCTGGGTGGTTCGCCTCCAGCGCGGTCGTGCCGACCTGGCTCACCGACTTCCGGGCCGACATCGACCGGATCGACGTGCCGGCACTGATCCTGCACGGCACCGCCGACCGGATCCTGCCGATCGACGCCACCGCCCGCGAGTTCCACAAGCGGTTACCAAAGGCCGAGTACGTCGAGATCGACGGAGCACCGCACGGCCTGCTCTGGACCCACGGGGCGGAGGTCAACACCGCGCTGCTCGCCTTCCTGGGCAAGTAGACCGGGCGCGCCAGGGCGGCGGACCGGGTGCGGGCAGGTCCGGGTACGGGCAGGTCCGGGTGGGCCTGCCCTCACCCGGCGTACGGGGTCGCGTCGGTCAACGCCACCACCCCCGGCAGCCGGGTGTCCTGCCGCTGGAACTGCACCACCACCGGCTCCGACGAGGTCAGTACGCAGCCGAACGGTCGGCCCAGCCGGATCGGCTCCGGGTCGACGAGGTCGTTGAGCCGGGCGTGCCGGATCCGGCGCGCCCACACCATCCAGCGGTACGGCCCCGCCGGCTCCTGATCGTCGTAGTACACGGTCAGCTCGACCTCGGCGTCGACGTCACCGGCGTTGAGCAGGCAGAGCTGGTCGAAGCTGGTGAACTCCGGCTCGTCGCCGTTGCTGACCGGCGGGATCCGCCCCCCGGCCACCACCCAGATGCGGGCACCGATGCCAGCCATCACGCCTCCTTGCCGGCCGCTGCCGCCACGATCGCGGCCTACCGGCACCTGCCGGCTACCCGGCGACCGGCTCGGCTAACCCCGGCCACGATCGCACGGGGCAGAGCGGGGGCGGCTGCGTACGCTAGCCGGCCGCGGCGTCGCCCTCCGGGCGCTTCTTCCGGGCGTACTTGGCACGGAACTTCTCCACTCGACCGGCACTGTCCAGCAGTCGCTGCCGACCCGTCCAGAACGGGTGGCTGGCCGCGGAGATCTCCACGTCGACCACCGGGTACGTCTGGCCGTCGGTCCACTCGATCGTCTTCTGGCTGGTCGCAGTCGATCGGGTCAAGAACGCGAAATCCGCGCTCCGGTCCCGGAAAACCACATAATCGTATTTAGGGTGGATATCAGGCTTCATCCGTGCGAACCAGCCTTCCTGACGCTTGACAGTAATGATTGTCATTTTAGCAAGGCCTGTCACACCCCCGGACCCGGATACACCCTGCACGTAGAGCCCGGATAACGTATGCTCGCATCGCAATGTAAATATATATTAGGGAGCATCCATGTCTCACCCGGTGCACACCGAACACCCGCACAGCCACTCTGCGACCTGCGGGCACGCTGCGGTGACCCACGACGGGCACACGGACTACCTGCACGACGGGCATGTCCACCACGAGCACGCCGGGCACTGGGACGAGTGCGGCACGGACCAGCACGTGACAGCCGAGTCACATGCTGACCACACGCATGGTCCCGACTGTGGCCACGAGATGGTGCCCCACGGCGACCACCAGGACTTCGTCCACGCCGGGCACCGACACGCCGCGCACGGCGACCACTACGACGAGCACTGAGCGGGGCGTCGCCGACGCGTCGCGAACAACACCAGCGCGCCAGCGATCACCAGGATGGCTCCGGTGGCCGGCAGGTGCCACGACGATCCGGTCCGCGGCAGTCTCCCGTCACCGGAGCCACCACCCGGGTTGTCGTCGCCTCCGGGCCCGAAGCCCGTGTCCGGGTCCGTCGCGTCACCGATCGCCACGGTGAGCGAGCGGGAGTCGGTGAGAGTCGACCCCGACGACGTGGTGGCCGACATCTCGAAGGCCAGCCGGTAGATGCCCGGCTCGCTGAACGCCCAGTTGCCGTGGGCGTGGGTGTTGATCGGGATGTCGAGCCGCTGCGGCAGCCGGGCCGACGAATCGAACAGCACCTCGGATTCACCGAACGACCCGGTCAGGAACAGCGCGAACCGGCCGGGGCCGTCGACACCGGTGAAGGTCCAGACGACCGGGCCACGAACCCCGGCCACCACCGACGGATGCTGCGTGTTCCAGCCCGGCCAGACGATCCCGGCGCGCTGCCCCTGCGGCAACAGCCACACCTCGTCACCCGGCGCGCCCAGGAAGTCGGCGTTGTCCGGCACGGTGATCTTCGCATTGTCCTTGACGTGCAGCACCACGTCGGACAGGTCGCGCCACACCGGGGGCGAGACGGTGTCGTCCTTGAGGCGGATCGTCCAGTCCGCACCGGTGAGCTCCGGGCCCATGTCGACGTGACCGTCGTCGATCACCACCCGTGACCCGTCCTGTTGAGCCGCTGCGGCGAGCTGCGACGCGGTGCTGGTCGCCGTCGGTGCGGCAGCCGCCGCCAGCGCCCGCGCGGGGGTGCCGTCCGACGGCGAATCGGCACCGAGCGGTACACCGTCGCCCGGGGCGGCACCGGACGCCCTCGCCAGGTCCGCCGCCGGAGCGGGAGCCGGGGCCGGCACCGGCCGGGTGTCTGCGGGGTCGGGCGGCGCCTCGTCGAGCCGCGGCACCAGCACCCGGTAGTCGGCGTCGGCCGTCACCTCGGCGCCGTTGGCCAGCGTCGCGGCCGCCGACAGCGTCAGCCGGTACTCGCCCGCGGCGTCGAAAAGCCAGACCAGACCGCCGGTCCTGGTCGCTGCCGGCAGCCGGGCGGTACGCGGCATCGCGTCGAGGGTGCCGAACAACGGCGTCGGCTGGCCGAGCCCACCGAGGGTATAGGCGACGAATCCACCCGGGCCGTCGACCTGACGCAGCGACAGCTCGATGGTGTCGCCGCGTACCGCCCCGCGAGGCACTGCCCGGGTGTCCAGATACGGAAACTCGACGTCGCTACCGGTCAGTGCCCACATCGGCCGACCGGCCGGGCCGAGGAACCGGAACGCCGGATGGTCAGGTGTCCGCACCGCCACGCCGCCTGCCGGTCCGAAGACCGCCGTCGCCGGCTTCCGGTCGGGCCCGGACACCTCGCGAGTGACCAACGACAACGTTGCGCCATCGAGGGTGACCGCTACCAGGTCGGCACCTGCCGAATTCACTACTGCCGGCGGATCGGTCGCGGGTGCGGCGGTCACCGGCGCCGGCGCGGTCAGGGCCGCAGCCAGTGCACCGATCGCCAGCACCGCGGCGCACCGGCGACGCGTCGCCGCACCGGTGGGGCGGTGAATCGTCGTCATCATGAGGTCCCCTGGGTCGTCTTGTCGTCAGTGGCATCGGTGACCGCGCGGTCGCGTACGGCCTCGGCGCGGCCCTGTTCGCGCGCGGTGGCGACGGCCTGTTCCAGCTGTGCTGCCCGCCGGCGCCGGGCGCGGCGGCGGCGGGCGACGACCAGCCAGCCGGCCAGCCCGATCACCAGCAGGATCACCAGCTGCGACCACGGGACGGCCCACAGGCCGCTTTCGCGGGTCACGGTCGCTGGGGGCGGGTCGAGCACCTCGTCGGCGACGGCGGTCGGTGCGACGGTGAGCCGCGCACCGAGCCGGAACATCGGCGGCACGCCGTCGACCCGGATAGTGGTCCGGTAACTGTCGCCGGGCAGGATCTCCGGCAGCGGATCGCCGTCGACTTTGCGCCCGGCCAGCCCGAACGGTCCGGCGACGGTCAGCTGCGGCTGCCCGGTAAGTCGTACGTTGCCGGTGTTGCGCACGGTGAAGCTGGCCGTGACGGTGCCACCCGCGACCGGGTTCCAGGTGCCGTCGTACGTCGCCGACAGATCCCCGACGTCCAGGCCCGGCTGCAGTTCCCCGGTGACCCGTAGATAGATCCGGGAGCCGACCCGGTGGTCGACCGCCACCTGGTTGCCCTCGCCGTCGGTGCCGGTGGCGGCGAGCGAGGCGACGATGCCGCCGGGGTGGTCGCCGGGGGTGGCGTTGTCCGGCACCGCGATGGTGAACGGCACGTCCAGCCGCGACGTCGACGGCACGGTGAAGGTGCCGGACTCGAACGTCACCCAGGAACCGACGTCGACCGGTTCTCCGGTCGCCGGTAGCAGGTCGAAGCCGCCCTGGTCGGTGGTGAACGCGTCGCTGGCGTACACGTCGAGGGTGATCGGCTGGTCGGAGTGGTTCGTGATCGCCACGTAGTCGGTGAGAGTGGCACCCGGATCCAGTTTGTACTCGAACGCCGGCCGTCCGTTCGGCCCGTCGGGGCTGGACGGAGCGACGCCCCAGGTGAGCGACTGCGCCGCGAGGGGCGTGTAGCTCGGCGATGCGACCGTCGCCGGGCCGGTGACCGGGCCCGTCGACACGACGGCGGCGGCGAGGAGTCCGGCGAGCAGGGCTGCTGGCGTACGCATGCGGGGTGGTCCGTTTCGCGGAGGGTGTGGGGCGGTCCGGGCGACGACGCGGCACGGTGTCGTCGCCCGGCCCGTTCCCTGGTGCGATCCTCAGATCGCGGTGAGGGTGAGGGTCGCGGTGTAGGTGCCGGGCACGGTCTCGGTCGGCAGGCGCAGCTGCAGGCCGGCCGACAGGGTCGCGGTACCCCGGCCCACGCCGGTCGGTGCCGAGCCGAGCACGGCACTGCTGCCGAGTCCACCGCCGACGCCGACGACGTACGGCTCGACGACCGGGCCCGCGACGACGCCCTGACCGGCGGACTGGTCGACCACCTGCGGGGTCCAGCCGAGGTAGCCGGAGCTGAAGGTGGCACCGTCGGGTCCGGTGAAGTTCTCCGGCAGCTGACCGGAGGCGCTCCAGCCGGGAGTGCCGGCCCGGGTGTCGGTGACGGTGACCGGGCGCAGGCTTCCGGTGCTCTCCCAACTGTCACCACCGCTGGTCAGCTGCGCCGGCGGCAGGACAACGCTGCGGTCGTCCGGGTCGACGCTGATCACCAGTGCGCCCTGGGTGGGATCGATCGACGCGGTGATGGTCTGCGAGGCCTCCGGGTCGGTCGGGGTGAAGGCCACCCAGAGCCAGACCTCCGCGCTGGTCGCGACGACGCTGTGGTTGTCGTCGTAGAGCTTCACCTGGTATTCGCAGGCGTTGAGCTCACGGGTGGCGGTGAAGCTGTAGGACGCGCCGGCCTCGCCGGCAATGATGGCGAAGTCGTCGCTGCCGGGGCAGCGGCTGAACCAGTGGTAGTGGTCCAGCTCGGTCTGCGGGGTCTGCACCGCCTGCAGTGTGACGGTGTCGCCGGGCTGGTACTCGTCGGCCATGCCGGCGATGCTCAGCACGGTCTCGGGACCGGTGCCGTCGAGCTCGCCGACCACGAACGCGTAGTCGACCGGGCCGGTGCTGACGGTCGTGCCGTCGGTCAGCGTCGCGTCGGCCTGGAAGGTCAGCGTGTAGGCGCCCAGCGCGCTGAACGCCCAGTTGGCGTGCGCGTGGGTGCGGATCGGTACGTCGATGGCGTCCGGCAGGCCGTCGTCGCTGCGGAACTTCATGATCGGGCCGCCGAAGCTGTCCTGGGTGAACACCCAGACGTTTCCTGGTCCGGTGACCTCGACGAGGCTCAACTGGACCTTGTCGCCGGCGAAGACGCCGGAGCCGAGGGTGGTGGTGTTCCAACCGGGCCAGAGCAGCTCGGGGTCCTGGGTCAGCGGCAGCAGCCAGATCTGCGATCCGGCCGGCCCGAGGAAGGCGAACCGGGGGTCGTCCGGCACCGTCATGGCCGCTTCGGGCAGCACCTGGAAGGTCACGTCCGCCGGATCACGGTTGACCGACGGGCTGACCGTGTCGTCGTGGACCTCCAGGGACAGTTCGCCATCGTGGTAGTGGACGTCGACCGCGTCGGTGTGGCCCTTGGCGAGCACCACCTTCTCGGCTGCGGCCGCGGCGGTCGGCACCAGCAGTACGCCGCCGGCGATCACCGCCGCACCGGCCAGGGCCGCGAGCCTGCGGGCACCTGTCGTTCTCATCGTTGTTCCTCCCCTCGCCCGCACCGCGGACCGGTGCGGGACGTGGTCGTGACGGGGCGGAAGCCCCACCGCAACGTAACGACTATCATTTTCATTAACCTATCGGCCGTTCGGCCACCTCTGTCAGCACCGGTGTGACCTGCGCCTCGTCGGGCCCTGCCGGCTGCCGCCGCCAGCGGGCGACCAGACCGTGCCGCGGGGCCAGGAACCAGGCCAGCAGGAACACCGCCGTCGCGACCAGCACGATGGTGCCGCCCACCGGCAGGTCGTAGCTCCAGGACAGGTACAACCCCACCAGCGCCGAGCCGCCACCGATCAGCGGGGCGAGCAGCATCATCACCGCGAGCCGGTCGGTCAGCAGCCGCGCCGCCGCCGCCGGCGTGATCAGCAACGCCAGTACCAGAATGTTGCCGATCGTCTGCAGCGAGATCACCACGGCGAGGGTGACCAGCACGTACAACACGATGTCCAGCCAGAACACCGGCAACCCGACCGACCGGGCCGACTCCCGGTCGAGACTGACCGCGACCAGCTCCTTGTGCAGCAGGAACAACGCGGTCAGGATGGCCAGCCCAGTGAAGCCGACCGTGTAGAGATCCCGGTCCGGAATGCCGGTGATCGAACCGAACAGGAACTGCTGCAGCGAACCGGCGTACCCTGGTGCCTGCGAGATGATCACGATGCCGAGGGCGAAGGCGGCCACGAAGAACACTCCGATCAACGAGTCCTCCTTGACCCGCCGCCGCTGCGCGAACACCGCGATCAGCAGCGCGGTCACGATCCCGGCGACCGCACCGCCCAGCACCAGGCTGCCCTGCAGCACGAAGGCGACCGCCAGCCCCGGGAACACCGCGTGCGCCACGGCGTCACCGATGAACGCCATCCCCCGCAGCACCACGTGGCAACCGACCACCCCGCAGACCACACTGGACATGATGGCGATCAGCAGCGCCTTCGGCAGGAAGGCCAGATCCGGGTTGAACAGGTCGGCGACGAACTCGGTGACCGGCATCAGCCGCTCCCCTCGCCGACCCCGACGGGCATGGTGCCGGCGCCGACGATCCTCAGCAACGGCGACCGTTCAGTGATCCCGAACGTACGCATCCACAGCCGCGGATCCCGCAACTCGGTCGGCTTGCCCTCGGCGATCACCTGCCGGTTCAGCAGCACCAGCCGGGAACAGGCATCCATCGCCCCGATCAGGTCGTGCGTGGTCATCAACAGCGGCGTACCCTCGGCCGCCAGACCGGCGAACAGCTCACCGAGCAGCTCCTGGGTCGGCATGTCCAGCCCGGTGAACGGCTCGTCGAGCAGCAGCAACGCCGGCTGCAGCGCCAATGCCCGGGCCACCAGCACCCGCTGGCGCTGGCCGCCGGACAACTCGGCGACCGGCCGACGACGCAGGTCTCCCAGGCGTACCCGGTCGATCGCCTCGGCGGTGGCCCGCCAGTCGGCCCGCCCCGGCCGGCGCAGCAGCCCGATCCGACCGGTCCGGCCGCTGAGCACCGCCTGCTCCACCGAGATCGGGAACTCCCAGGCGAACTCGTGCCGCTGCGGCACGTACCCGATCGCGCACCGCCCCGGCCGGCTCGGCACCCCGTCGACCAGGATCCGCCCGGACCGGGTCCGGATCAGCCCGAGCACCGACCGCAGCAGCGTGGTCTTGCCGGCCCCGTTCGGCCCGATCAGCCCGACCAGCTCCCCCGGGTCGACGTGCAACCGCACACCGCGTAGCACCGGACGGCCGCCGAGGTCGACGTCGAGATCGTGTACGGCGAGCGCGGTCATGAGGCGGCACGCTCCTGCTCGACCCGGCGGCGTACCGCCCGGCCGCGCAGCACCACGACGACCAGCGCAACCGCCAGCACGACCGCGGCCAGCACAAGGCCGCCGAGCAGCCAGGGGCCGGTGCCGTCGCCGGTGCCGTCGGCTGCGGCCCCCTGGCCGTCAGCACCGTCGGAGGCGACCGGCGCGGCCGCGACCTCGTCGGGTTGCGCGGCGAACGCGTCGTCGGTGCTGACGGCGTCGCCGACCGCGAACCGCAGGTGCCGTACCGCGCTCACCTGCTCGCCGCCGACCAGGTCGGCGCTGACCCGGACGGCGACCAGGTACACGCCGGGGACGGTGAACACCCAGTTGGCGTGGGTGTGGGTGTTGACCTCCACCCACATCGGCTGGCCGGGCGGCTCGGTGGAGCGCCACAGCACCTGCGGTTCGCTGAACGTGCCGGCCTGCAGATACATGGTGACCTCGCCAGGTCCTTCGACCCCGGCGAGCTCCAACGTCACGCCCCGGTCGATCGTCTGCATCACCCGTGGGTCCTGGGTGTTCCAGCCGACCCACACCACGTCGGGGTGCTGCACCTGCGGCACCACGTGCACCTCGGTGCCGGCCGGCACGTCGAGGAAGCCGTACACCGGATCATCCGGCACGGTCTGCAGCGCGGCGTCGGTGACCCTCAGCACGGTCCGGTCCGGATCCCGCCACACCGGCTGCGCCGCGTCGTCGTGCAGCAGCAGGGTCCACTCGTCGTCGACGTAGCGCGGTCCGATGTCGACATGACCGGCCGCCAGCACGGTCATGTCCGCGGCGACCGGCTGGTCCGGGGCGATCGACTGGTCCAGTGCCGGGTCGGGCGATGTCGGCTGGGCGGCCAGCGTCATCGCCAGCAGCGCGGAGACGGCCGTCGACAGGCCGATCGACTTCACTGATGCCTCCTCATGGTGCCAGACAATCGAGCAGCGACTCGGCGTTGAACCGCATCAGCTCGACGTAGCTGGTCACCCGGTCGTCAAAGGTGTCGCCGTAGATATCGCAGACCCGTACGTCGAGGTCGTCGGCGAGTTCGGTCAATGTCGAGGACCTCGACCGCAGGTTCGGCTCCAGGAACACCGCCGGTACCCGCAGGTTGCGGATCGTCTCGGTGAGCCGACGCCGGTCGGCCAGGCTCGGCTCGGCCGCCGGGTGCGGGCTGACGAAGCCGGAGATCTGCACGTCGTACGCGGCCCCGAGGTAGCCGAACGCGTCGTGAGTAGTGATCAGGTGCCGCCGGGCGGGCGGGATCCGCGCGATCGTGTCACGGACGTAGTCGTCCAGCGCGGTCAACTCGGCGATGTACGCCGCCGCGTGCCGCCGGTAGTCGGCGGCACCGGCTGGGTCGACGCCGATCAGGGTGTCGCGGATCAGTTCGGTGTACGCGATGACGTTGCGGACGTTCTGCCACAGGTGCGGGTCGATCTCCCCGTGCACGTGCTTGCCGAGCACCGCCTGCGGCAGTTGGAAGATCTCGGTGCCCGGTCGGCCGAGGAAGCGGAAGTCCCGACCGGCCGGCACCTGGGCGAGGGCCTTGTTCGGCACCTCGATGACGGTGTCGGCCGGATCGTGCACATGCTGATGGGCGTCACCGGCGCCGTGCGGGTCGGCGAACAGGTACAGCGACGGCTCGCCGCGCGCCGCCGCGTCGAGGTCGACGGTGATGTCGGCGTGCCCGCCGCGCAGTACGTCGGCCCCGGCCATCCCGGGCACGCTGTGCGGATCGACGCCGACGGCAAACGTGAAGGTCTGTTCCCCGAGGGCGACGGGGCGGCTGTCGGTGGTGACCGCCAACCGTGCCGACATGGTGAGCCGGTAGACGCCCGGCTCGGTGAAAGCCCAGCTCATGTGGGTGTGCGCGTCGGGCGGGAGGGTGGCGGTGTCGTCCCGGTAGCCGGTGGCGGCGTCGAAGCCGTCGGCCGAGTCGAGATAGACGGCCGGGTTGCCGAACGACTCGGTGAGGTAGGCCGCCATGGCGCCGGGGCCGGTCACGTTGGTGCTCTGCAGCAGGATGTCGGAGACCCGGTCTGCACCATAGGTCCCGCCGGTGCCGCGTACCCGCATGCCGAGCCAGATGGTGTCGAGCGAGAAGTCCTCGACCAGCGGGATGATCTCGGCGGCGTACTTGATCGCCCCCTCGGCGAGCGAGATGTTCGGTACGCTCTCCGGCAGGTTGGCGTCGAGCGCCTTGATGATGGCGTGCTCCTCCAGCAGCAGGTAGTTGCTGAAGGCGACGTCGGCGTAGACGACGTTGCGCACGTCGCGCAGCGACGGCTCGTACGAGTGGGGGTCGGCACCGTCGGGGACGAGCGAGGCGACCGCGACGCGGTCCCCGCCGACGTTGTCGACCAGGTCCCGCAGAATGCCGGTGGTGGTGACGACCTGGAGACGGTCGTCAGCGGCGCTCAACGTCTCGGGGACGACACAGGCCGCCAGGTTACCAAGACTGACAGCGAGCAGCGCCGACCCGATGAGCCACCGTGCGCGCATGATCCACCCCACCTTCCGTACGCCCTGCGCCCGCGCACCGCACGCTAGCACGCAAACGATAACCGTTGTCATACTCGATCCGGCGTGCAGCCGGTGCCGAACGGGTGATGTTCGGCACCGGCTGCACGGGTCGGCGGGTCGGATCAACCGACGAATCAACCACTCGGGTCGAACGGGGGTCAGCCGACCTCGAAGGTGAATTCCTCGGTGCTGCTCACCGGCTGCCCGTTCGACGCACGCACGCCGCTTACCTCGAACGTCGCCACGTAGGTGCCGGCCACGTCGAAGCCCCAGTTGACGTGGGCATGGGTGTTGCGGTTGACGTTCAGGCTGTCCGGCAGACCGTTGCCGCTGTCGAACAGCACCGTGGGCGTGCCGCCCGAGGCGGTGAAGATGCTGAACCCGCCCGGCCCCTGCACGCCGGTCAGCTTGAACACGACCCGGTTGAACTGCAACGCCCCGCTGGCCACCCCGGTGGTGTCCCAGCCGGCCCAGAGCAGCCCGGCGGTGTTGGTCTGCGGCAACACGTAGGCGTACCCCCCGCTGCCGAGGAACGACCAGGCGGAACCGGACGGCACCGCCGTGTGCGCGGCGGCAGGCACCACGAGGACCACGGTGGACGGGTCACGCTCGACGAAGGTAGCGCCGGTGTCATCGCCAACGGTGACCTCGATCGGCCCACCGGCGACATGATCGACATTGATGACATCGACGTGGCCACTGGTCAGTTCGACGGTCGTGGCCTGCGCCGGGGTGGGTACGGCGACCGCGAGCACCGCAGCGAGGGCACTCGACGCGATACCGGCAAGCAGCCGGCGGCCAGGAGTCTTCATCACACTGCTCCCTCCGGATTCCCGACGCACGTCAGGGCAGGACGACGAATCGCAGGTAGACCGAGTCGGACTCGACGACGGTCGTGGTGCCCGCCAGAGTGGCACTGGCCTTCACCTTGAGCAGGTAGACGCCCGCCTTGCTGAACGCCCAGTTGACGTGCAGGTGCTCACCGACCGCCAGGTCGACAACGTCCGGCAGCCCGTCGCGGCTGTTGGCCAGCACGGTCGGCTGCCCGAACAGGTCCTCGGTGTAGACCGCCATCTTGGCGGAGCTGGGGGCGCTGATCAGCTGCTGCACGGTCAGGTCGACCGAGTCGCCGGCGAAGACGCCCGCTTCGAGCTCCTCGGTGGCGAGGCCGGCGAAGAGCAGTTCCTCGTTCTCGATCTGCGGCAGGATCCACACCGGCGAGCCGGCGGCGCCGAGGAAGGCGAAGGCCGGGTCACTGGGCACGGTGGCCTTCGCCTGGGGCTTGACGACGAAGATCACGTCGTCGTGGTGGCGGTGCTCACCCGGCTCGACGGTGTCGTCGTGGACGCCGAGCTCCAGCTCACCGTCCTCGTACTCGACCTCGATGACGTCGACGTGTCCTTCATGCAGGACCACGGGCAGGCCGGTGCCGTGTGCCTGCGCCGGAGTGGCCGAAACCACCAGCGCGGCGATCATCGCGGCGCTGGCGACGAGCGCACCGGCGGCCCGCCGGCGAGTTGCGGTCGACATGGGACAGACTCCCTCCCGGTGGTCCCTGGTGGACCACCGGGAGCTAACGGTAATCGTTTTCAACTTATCGCGGTAGGGGTGCGACCTGTCTGAGTCGACACATGTCCATGTTCGTCCAGCTCGCCGACATCCCAGTCGGGAAACGGGTCCGGCAGCTCGCGCCATGCCGCGAGCCCGGCGACCAGCCCCGCTCCGGCCGCCGCGAGCTCGGCATCGGTGAGCAGCGCGCCGTCCAGCGCCGCCCGTAGCCGCTCGCCATCGAGCCCGATGCCGATGAACACCAGCTCCTGGTGCCGGTCGCCGAAGACCGGATCCCACCGGGACTCCAGGTCGGCCCGCTCGGCCGGGTCGTCGGGCCACTCACCGGAGCTGGCCACCGGCACCCCCGCCGGGTCGCACCGCGCCGACGGACCGGCCTGCGACCACAGTGCCTGCACATCGGGCCGGGTCGCCAGCCAGAGAAAGCCCTTCGACCGTACGACGCCGAAGCTGTCCAGCTCGGCGAGCAGATCCCAGAGCCGCTGCGGATGAAACGGCGCGACCGCCCGGTAGACGATGCTGCTGATGCCGTACTCGATCGTCTCCGGCACGTGCTCGCCGTTGAGTTCGGCGACCCAACCGGGAGCGGTCTCGGCCGCCTCCAGATCGAACCGCCCGGTGTCGAGCACCTCGCCCAACGGGACCTGCGCCCGCACGGTCCGCAGCTGACGGGCCTTCGGGTTCAGCCTGGTCACCAGCGCCTCGACCGTCGCCAACTCGGCCGACCCGACCAGGTCGGTCTTGTTGACCAGGATCACGTCGGCGAACTCGATCTGGTCGACCAGCAGGTCGGCGATGGTGCGGTCATCGTCGTCGTACGCGGCCAGCCCACGCTGCTCCAACGACTCGCCGGCCCGCAACTGGGCGATCAGGTGCGGCGCGTCGACGACAGTGACCATGGTGTCCAGCCGGGCGATGTCGGCCAGCACCCCACCGTCGTCGGTGCCGAAGGCGAACGTGGCCGCCACCGGCAGTGGTTCGGAGATGCCGCTGGACTCGATCACCAGGTAGTCGAAGCGGCCCAGCCGAGCCAGTCGGGCGATCTCCACCAGCAAGTCGTCGCGCAGGGTGCAGCAGATGCAGCCGTTGGTCATCTCGACCAGGCGTTCCTCGGTACGCGACAGGCTACCGCCGTCGCGCACCAGCGCGGCGTCGATGTTGATCTCGCTCATGTCGTTGACAATGACCGCGACCCGCCGCCCTTCCCGGTTGGCCAAGATGTGGTTGAGCAGGGTGGTCTTGCCCGCACCGAGGAATCCGGACAGCACCGTTACCGGCAGCCGACGGTCACTGGCCACCGCGCCGGCCGTCGCACCGTTCCCCTCGCTGGCCACCGCACCGGTCATCGCGGATCCTCGACCTGGCGGCCCCGGTACAGGCCGCAGTGTGCGCAGGCCCGGTGCGGCAGGATCTTCTCCTGTCGCGGGCAGGGGCAGGTCACCAGCATCGGCACCGCCGCCTTCCACTGGGCGCGCCGGTGGCGGGTGTTCGACCGCGAGGTGCGGCGCTTCGGTACGGCCATGGACGGCCTCCTCTCGTCTACCCAGACGATAACGGAAGCCGTTTTCATTAAGTAGGACCGACGCGGCCGGTTTCGACTCCACCACAGGTGACCGGCCCCGAGCCAGGCGCTCACCCGTGGTGATCGGAGACCCGCTCCCCCGGCCCGTGGTCGGGCAGCTCGCGGTCGGCATGGTCGGCGTGGAACAGCGCCTCGGCCAGCAACTGCCGGACGTGCACGTCTGCGGCCGAGTAGTAGACGAATGTGCCCTCCCGGCGACCCCGGACCAGCCCGGCGAGCCGCAGCTTGGCCAGGTGCTGGCTGACCGCCGTCGGCGCGGCACCGACCAACTCGGCCAGGCAGGCGACCGACGACTCACCCTGCAGCAGCGCCCAGAGAATCTTGATCCGGGTGGGGTCGGCGAGCAGGCGGAACGTCTCCGCGGCCAGGTGCACCTGCTCCTCGACCGGCATCCGGAAATCCGGAATCGAGGTGTGCATGCCGGTCAGACTAGTCGAGGCCGCCTACTTGCATATCTGCATAGCTGCGCAGCTATTGTAATGGCCGTGCTCATCGATACCCCGCCGTACGCGCCCCCGAAACGCGCCGAGCGCCTGGCCGACGCCACCCGCCGTACCCCGATCTGGGCGCTGCCCGAGGTCCGCTGGGCGACCGCCGCGACCGCGCTGTTCGCCCTCGGCGGCACGCTGCACCTGGCCGGAGCCCCGGCGTGGAGCTGGTGGGCCGCCTACCTTGCCTGCTACGTCGCCGGCGGTTGGGAACCAGGCTGGTCCGGACTGCGCGCACTACGCGAACGCACCCTCGACGTCGACCTGCTGATGGTGGTCGCCGCGATCGGGGCCGCCGCCGTCAACCAGGTCTTCGACGGCGCCCTGCTGATCGTCATCTTCGCCACCTCCGGCGCGCTGGAAGCGCTCACCACTCGACGAACCGCCGACGCCGTCCACAGCCTGCTCGACCTGGCCCCGCCCCAGGCGACGCGGATCGTCGACGGCGCCGAACAGCGGGTCGACACCGTCACACTGCGCGTCGGCGACGTCATCCTGGTCCGCCCCGGCGAGCGGATCGGCGCCGACGGACAGGTTGTCGACGGCGCCAGCGAGGTCGACCAGGCCACCATCACCGGCGAGCCGCTACCGGTGGACCGCAGCCACGGCGACGACGTGTACGCCGGCACCCTCAACGGCACCGGAGCGCTACGGGTCCGGGTGACCACCCCGGCAGGCGAGACCGTCGTCGCCCGGATCGCCGCCATGGTCGAGGAGGCCGCCGCCAGCAAGGCACCCACCCAGCTGTTCATCGAACGGATCGAGCAGCGCTACTCGGTCGGAGTCGTGGTCGCGACTCTCGCCCTGTTCGGCATCCCGCTCGCCCTCGGCGACAGCCTCACCGACGCCCTGCTGCGGGCGATGACCTTCATGATCGTCGCTTCCCCCTGTGCCGTGGTGCTGGCGACCATGCCGCCGCTGCTCGCCGCGATCGCCACCGCCGGCAGACACGGCGTACTGGTCAAATCCGCCGGGGTGATCGAACGCCTCGGCCGTGCCGACCTGGTCGCCTTCGACAAGACCGGCACCCTCACCGAAGGTCGGCCCCGAGTCACCGCCGTCCACCCCGTACCCGGTGATCCGGCCACCGGCGACGCGGACCAACTGCTGGCTCTCGCCGCCGCCGCCGAACTGCCCAGCGAACACCCGATCGGTGTCGCCGTGGTCGCCGCCGCCCGCGACCGCCAGTTGGCGATCGCCGCCACCGACACGTTCGCCGCACTACCAGGGCGCGGCGTCACGGCCCGCGTCGTTGACCGGCAGGTGGCCGTGGCCAGCCCGGCCCAGCTGCTGACCGCCACCGACGACGGGGCCCGCCGGCTGGTCGCCGAAGTGGAGTCCGCCGGCCAGACCGCCGTCGTGGTCGCCGTCGACGGCACGCCGGCAGCCGTCCTCGCGCTCACCGACCGGTTGCGACCCGGCGCGGCCCCGGTCACCGCCGCGCTGCGTGCCCTGACCGGGCGGTCGCCGGTGCTGCTCACCGGCGACAACCCGCAGGCAGCCGGCGGGCTGGCCGCCGAGGTCGGCATCGACGAGGTACGGGCCGGTCTGCTGCCGCAGGACAAGGTCGCCGCGGTACGGCAACTGCAGGCCGGCGGCCGGCGGGTGCTGGTGATCGGCGACGGAGTCAACGACGCACCGGCGCTGGCCACCGCGCACACCGGCGTCGCGATGGGTGGCGTCGGTGCCGACCTCGCCCTGGAGACCGCGGACACCGTCATCGTCCGCGACGACCTGACCACCATCCCCGCGCTTGTCGCCCTCGCCCGGCGGGCCCGGCGCTGCGTGGTCGCCAACCTGGTCATCGCCGGCACCGTCATCGTGGTCCTGGCGACCTGGGACATCGTCGGCCACCTGCCGCTGCCGCTCGGCGTCGCCGGGCACGAGGGCTCCACCATCCTGGTCGCGCTCAACGGCATGCGGCTGCTGCGCCGCTCGGCCTGGCAGCAGTGACGGCCCCGGCGCGCAGCGACGCTCAGGCTGTCGGCGACCGCCCCGAAGCTGCCGACGCCAGGTCGCTAGCGCGCCGCCGGGCCGCATCGCGACCTGGCGGTACGCCGTACGCCCGCCGGTACTCGCGGTTGAACTGGGTCGCGCTGACGTACCCGACCGTCCTGGCCACTCCAGCGGCGGTGTCGGCGCCAGCGACCAGCAGCCGCCGGGCCTGCTGCAGCCGCAAGGACTTTTGGAACCGCATCGGGCTCATCCCGGTCACCGCCTTGAAGTGCCGGTGCAGGGTCGCCACGCTCAGGTGGGCCGCCGCCGCGATCTGCTCGACCGTCAACGGCTCGGCGTACCGGGCCCGGATCAGCCCGGCCGCCGCCCGGACCTGCGACAACCGGGACTCGGCAACGGTGAGCTGACGCAGCGCCGGCCCGAGCGGGCTGCTCAACAGCCGGTACAGGATCTCGCCCTCCATCCGGGCGGCGAGCGGCCGGATGTCGGCCGGGTCGTCGAGCAGCCGTACCCACCGGGTGACCGCCTCGACGATCCCCGGGGTCATCGCCGCCGTGGTCAACGCGGCCGGCTCTGCCGACCCGGCCGGCGGCGACGGTGGCTCGTCCAGCTCCAGCAGCAGATCGGCGAGCATCCGCCCGTCCAGACGCAGCACCGCCGACCGGTACGGCACCTGCTCGAACACGGCGGTCACCGGCAGCTCCACCGAGCTGAGGAACATCGCCCCCCGGCCGACCAGCCAGCTGCGCTCACCGGCGGTGCTGCGTTTCGCGCCCCGGGCCACGAAGCAGACCATCGGCTCGTACAGCAGATCGGTCGGCCCGGCCCGCTCGTCGTCGAAGCGGACCAGCCGCAGCCGGGGCACGGCGGTCTCGACCGCCGGCACCGGGCAGCAGTGCCGGGCGACGACCCGTGCCAGCTCGTCTATCATCGATCGCCCCGCCGTCAGTGAGAGGATCAGGCAAGAGTACGCGGAGCGCGCCCCATGCCGGCACCCCCGGGGCGGACATAGCGTCGGGGCATGACACAGACAACGAACGGCCGGCAGCTGCCCCGGCGCGAACTCGGATCGCAGGGGCTCGAAGTCGGTGCGATCGGCCTCGGCACGATGGGCATGACCATGGCGTACGGTCCGGCCGACCCGGCCAGCGGCATCGCCACCATCGGTCGGGCGTACGAACTCGGCGTCACCATGTTCGACACCGCCGAGCTGTACGGAATGGGCACCGGCAGCAACGAGCAACTGCTCGGCAAGGCGGTACGCGGCTTCCGTGACGACGTGGTGCTCGCCACCAAGTTCGGCCTCGACCTGACCGACCCGAGCCGGTTCGGTACCGCGTTCGACAGCCGGCCGGAACACATCCGCGAGGTCACCCACAACAGTCTGCGCCACCTCGGCACCGACCACATCGACCTGCTCTACCAACACCGGGTCGACCCGAACGTACCGATCGAGGACGTCGCCGGCACTGTCGGTGAGCTGATCGCCGAAGGCAAGGTGCGCTACTTCGGGCTCAGTGAAGCCGGCCCGGACATCATCCGGCGGGCGCACACCGTCCACCCGGTGTCGGTGCTGCAGACCGAGTACTCGGTGTTCGAGCGGGCGGTGGAGCCGCAGGTGCTGCCGACGGTCCGCGAGCTGGGCATCGGATTCGTTGCGTACTCGCCGCTCGGCCGCGGCTTCCTGACCGGCGCGGTCCGGCCCGCCGCCGAATACCCGGACGGTGACATGCGGACCTGGGACGAACGCTGGCAGCCGGGCAACTACGAACAGAACCTGGCCGCGGTGCGCGAGCTGACCGCGATGGCCGCTGCCAAGGGCGTCGCGGTCACCCAGCTCGCCCTGGCCTGGCTGCTCGCCCAGGGCGACGACATCGTGCCGATCCCGGGCACCCGCAACCCGCAACGGCTCGCCGAGAACGTGGCGGCCGCGTCTGTTGTGCTCAGCCCGGCCGAGGTCGACCGGATCCGCGAGATCCTGCCGCACGGCGCGGCCGGCTCCCGCTACCCGGCCGCCCGGATGCCGGTCTGGTGACTTTCCCACTGCCCGGCCTGCTCGTGGTTCAGGCCGCGAGCAGGCCGAGCAGCCACAGCCCGGCAATCGCGAACGCGGCACCCAGCTCGATCAGCATCGCCAGCCCGACCGCCAACACCGCGCGCTTCGTGGCCGGCCAGGCGGCGGCGAAGTCACCGAGCCGCTGCCGCTCGGCCAGCCAGACGCCGAGCACGAAGCCGACCACCAGGCCGAGCACCGGGACGACGAAGAAGCCGACCAGGCCCAGCGCGCCGCCGACCAGCAGCGACCGGTTGGGTACGCCGGCCCGTTTCAGGTCCCGCCCCGGCCACAGATACTTGGTCACCGTGCCACCGACTGCGATCAGGGTCGCCACGGCGACGACCAGCCACCGGCCGCCACCGGCGTCGCTGAAGATCGCCCAGCCGAGCACGCCGGCCCAGCAGAGCAGCAGACCGGGCAGGATCGGCACGAGCACGCCGATCAGCCCGATCAGGATTGCCAGGCCGCTGAGCAGGGTGACCAGCGTCTGCGTGTCGTCGAGATCCACACCGACAGGGTGACCGACGACCGCCAGCGTGGCGAGCCCGGCGTTGTCGCAGGGCTGCGATTCGGGTACGGATCCGAAACAATGTCCGAAACCTCGGGAGGATCGCGTGGCCGCTGCCGCACCGGCAACCGATGTCCATCCGGCCTGGCTGCCGGCGCAGGCATGGCGTGCCATCGGGGCACGGCACACCCTGGTCTCCGGTGACGAGAAGCTCGTCGCCACCGTGTACGCCGAGGTGCGGGCGGCCTGCGCCCGGTTCGGCGGATCGGTGACCCGGCTGTCGGTCGACGGCGAGGCCGATCTGATGCTGGCGTTGACCGGCGCCGCCCGTCCCGGTCGAACAGCCGACGCCTCCGGACCGGCCGATGCTCCCGGCGGCCTCGACGACGAGGGCTACACGATCGGCCGCGCCGGCAGCCTCACCACGGTCACCGCCGACACCCCCGCCGGGCTGCTGTACGGGCTGTTCCACGTGGTCAGGCTCGGCGAGTCGGCGTTCGGCGACGACATCCCGACGCGGACGCACCGGCCGGCGATCGGCCGGCGGATGCTCGACCACTGGGACAACATCGACGTGCACCCGGTGATGGGGCAGGTGGAGCGGGGCTACTCCGGCGGGTCGATCTTCTGGCGGGACGGCGCGATCACCGACGACCTGGACCGGGTCAGGGCGTACGCCCGGCTGCTCGCCGCCAGCGGCGTCAACGCGATCACCATCAACAACGTCAACGTGGGTCGCACCGAGGCGCGGCTGCTCACTGACCGGCTCGACGACGTCGCCACCTTCGCCGACATCTTCCGCCCGTACGGCATCCGGCTGCACCTGTCGGTGACCTTCGCCGCGCCGATGGTGCTCGGGGGCCTGGCCACCGCCGACCCGCTCGACGCGGCGGTACGCGACTGGTGGGCGACCACCACCGCCCAGGTCTACGCCACGGTGCCCGACTTCGGCGGGTACGTGGTCAAAGCCGACTCGGAGGGCCAGCCCGGCCCGTTCGCGTACGGGCGCAGCCACGCCGACGGCGCCAACCTGCTCGCCGACGCCCTCGCCCCGCACGGCGGGGTGGTGCACTGGCGGGCGTTCGTCTACAACCACCGGCAGGACTGGCGGGACCGCACCACCGACCGCGCGCGGGCGGCGTACGACCATTTCGCCCCGCTCGACGGCCAGTTCCGCGACAACGCGATCGTGCAGGTCAAGTACGGGCCGATCGACTTCCAGACCAGGGAGCCGGTGTCCCCGGTGATCGGCGCGATGCCGGCCACCCGGCTGTCCGTGGAACTGCAGGTGACCCAGGAGTACACCGGCCACCAGCTGCACGTCTGCTACCTGCCTCCGCTGTGGAGCGAGGTGCTCGGCTTCCGGTTCGACGGCGACAGCCTGGAGGCCGACGGGGACGTCAGCGGTGACGCGGGGTCGTCGGTCGCCGCGATCGCCGCGCGGGGCGGCACCCTGGCCGCCGTGTCGAACGTCGGCGACGACCCGTTCTGGTGCGGGCACCCGCTCGCCCAGGCCAACCTGTACGCGTTCGGCCGGCTCGGCTGGGACCCGACCGCCGACCCGGCCGCGCTGCTCGACGAGTGGATCGACCTGACCTTCCCGGCCGGCGCGGTCTCCGATCCGGCGCAGTTGCGGCAGGCACTGCACGCGATGATGGACGGCTCGTGGCGCACCTATGAGCGGTACACCGCCCCACTGGGTGTCGGCTTCATGGTCAACCCCGGCAACCACTACGGTCCGTCCGTCGACGGGTACGAGTACACCCCGTGGGGCACCTACCACTTCGCCGACCGCGACGGCGTGGGCGTGGACCGGACCCTGGCCACCGGCACCGGTTACACCGGGCAGTATCCGAAGCCCTGGTCGCAGGTGTACGAGTCGCTGACCGACTGCCCCGACGAGCTGCTGCTGTTCTTCCACCACGTGCCGTACGGTCATGTGCTGCACAGCGGCTCGACGGTCATCCAGCACATCTACGACACCCACTTCGCCGGGGCCGACGAGGCGATCGCCATGCGGGAACGGTGGCTGGACATCGCTGACATCGGCCTCGACTCCGCCCTGTACGCCCGGGTCGCCGACCGCCTCGACGAGCAGGTCCGCTCGGCGCGGGAGTGGCGCGACCAGATCAATACCTACTTCTTCCGCAAGTCCGGCGTCCCGGACGCGCACGGCCGCCGGATCCACTGACTGGCCTCCCTTACAGGTCGAGTGGCGCGCCGGAGTCGACCCGGAACGGGTACGGCCGCTCGGCGACACTCGGGGGCCACGTCGGGTCCGGCGGCTCCGGGGCGGCGGTGGTGGCGGTGATCCCACCCCAGCGGTCGCGGCAGACGTAGGCGAGGTCGGCGTGGATCCAGACGCCGTCGTTGTCGCGCAGCACCGGCCGGCCGCAGTGCCGGCACGGCGCGACCCTGGGGTACGGCGGCGTGGCCGGGGTGTCCGTCATGGCAGGTTGACGTCGACATCGGCGTCGGCGTCCCCGTCGCCCCAGCTCAGCCCGCCCAGGCCGGCCGCCCGGTGGAACCCGGCGTGGTAGCGGACCTCCGCGCACACCTCACCGTCCGGTCCACGTACGCCGCAGAACAGCGGCTCGTTGAAGTTCCACGCCTCGGCCCGCGACAGCAGCGGCGTGTACTCGCCCAGCTCCGGGCACAGGATGGTGAGCCCTTCGGCGTACGCGACGGCCTGCTCGCGCGCTTCGTCGAAGTCGGCGGCGGCGAAGGTCAGGTGCAGTGTGTACCGGCCGCGCCGGTCGGGCCGTAACCAGTCCGGCAGGTTGCCGCCCCGGTCCCCGCCACCGCCGTTGACCCGCCCGACCGGACGGCAGCGCTCGCGTTCGTTGAGGTAGCGGTTGACCAGCGCTTCGGCGTGCCCGGCAGGGCCGGCGTCGGCTCCGAGGGCGTGTGCGACGGCGGCCCGTGCCGGTTCGGACAGGTCAGCCCGATCGAGTACGGCGAACAGGTCCCGGTTGCGCTCGGTCGGGTCGAGGGTCGGGTCGGTCCAGCGTGCTGAACGGTTGTCGGTCACGGACACCTCCAAGGGCAGGTACTCGCAGTTCACCGTCGTGGAGCAACTCGCGCGAGGTGGAGGAAGGCTGCCGTACGGGGAACGACAGCCTTCCTCCGCTCGACCCACCGCCACAGACCCTCGCGTCCCTGACGGCGGGGAGTTACCCGGCGAGACCTCGACCTCGCCGCCTAGATCATGATGTGAATCATTCACTTCGACTAACATCTGAACACATCAGTAAGATCAAGACCAGTCCCTATAGGAGAAAACTTTGGACGGTAGTTGAACCTCGTCATGCAGTCCGCGAGACTTGCTGGATGCCAGAGAAGCGAGACCGGCGGACCCCCACCGTGCGCGGACGTCAACTGGGTCTGGAGCTGAAGCGCCTACGCACCGAGGCGAGGCTGACCGCAGACCAGGTCGCTGAGGAGATCGGCTGCTCGCAGGGCAAGATCTCCCGCATCGAACTCGCCCAGACCAGCGTCAGCAAGGGCGACCTCTACCTGATGCTCAACCTGTTCGGCGTCACCGACCCCGCACGACAGGAGCAGTACTGGCGCCTGGCCAAGGAGGCCCGTGGACGCGGCTGGTGGGAGGACTACCGCGACACCATCACCAGCGAGTTGAGCACCTACATCGCCTTCGAGACTGAGGCATCCGGGCTCCGCACCTGGTCATGGGGCACGATCAACGGCCTACTACAGACAGAGGAGTACGCGAGGGCGACCTTCACCGGCGAGCCAGCCGGACGAGACCGGACGCCGCACGACATCGACAAGCACGTCGAGGCGAGGCTGGCCCGCCAGCACCGGCTCACCGAGGACGCGCTGAAGCAGTGGGCCATCCTGGACGAGTCCCTGCTGCACCGGCCGATCGGCGGACCGGAAATCTTCAAGGCTCAGCTGGACCGCTTGCTGGCACCGCCCAGCAGCGTGACCATCCAGGTCCTCAAGCAGCAGACAGTCTGGCACGCGGGCCTCAACGGCGCCTTCACGATCATGGACTTCCCTGAGCATCCGTCGGTCGTCTTCGTCGAGACACTGACGGGCGACCTGGATGTGGAAGGCGAGAGAGACGTCAGGCGGTATAGCCTGGCGTTCGACTACCTACGCGCGACGGCAGCCGGAGTCGAGGAGTCACGAGAGTTGATCGCTCGTGCACGGGACAGCATCGAGTAGGGATGGCGGCAATGGACCTCTCCAAAGCGAACTGGCGAAAGAGCAGCCGCTCCAGCGGCGGCGGAAGCGGCGACTGCGTCGAGGTGGCTGACCTTGACATCGCCGTAGGCGTACGGGACAGCAAGGACGCCACCGGCCCAGCTCTGCTGTTCAGCCCGGCTGCCTTCACCAACTTCCTGTCCGGCCTCAAGGACTACGAGTCCGCGGAGGGCTGATCCAGCTTGCTGCAACGATCTCGGACGGACGGACACGAGGTAATCGCGCAGGACCCGCCCCACGCCCACTGGCGCAAGAGCAGCCGCAGCAGCGCCAGCGGGTCAGACTGCGTCGAGGTGGCCACGCTGGCCGGTGGCACCATCGGCGTACGCGACTACAAGGACCCGAACGGCCCGGCGCTCCTCTTCCCCGCCGGAGCCTGGACGGCGTTCCTCACCACAGTGTCCAGCCGCTGACGCGGCCGGTCTGCCTTTCGACGACGCCGGTGCCAGCCAGCTGCCCGTACGTGTTCCTCGACGTCGACGGCGTACTAATTCCTTTCGCCGCCCGTGCCACTGGCCGCGCGCCTTCGCCCGTCGCCGCAGCCGATCTTGATGTCGGTGGTAATCCGCTGCTGGAACGGCTCGATCCGGAGGACGGACGCCAGCTGCTGGCGCTCGATGGTCAACTGGTCTGGGCGACCACGTGGATGGCCGAGGCGAACGACGTCGTAGCGCCGCTGCTCGGCCTGCCGGAGCTGCCGGTCGTCTCGTGGCCGGACTCCGATGACGAGCCTCCGCGCGGCGTGCACTGGAAGGCGGCGTTCCTCACCAGCTGGGCGGCCGGGCGTACCTTCGTCTGGCTCGACGACGAGATCACCGACCTGGACCGGCAGTGGGTCACCAGGAACCACCCTGGCAAGGCGCTACTGCACCGCATCGACCCGCAACTCGGCCTCACCGACGCCGACTTCTCCACCATCCGCCAGTGGCTCAGGGCTACCACGTAGCGTTGAACTCGGCGTACGCCGCAGCGTCCTCGCCGGCAAGGGTGGCGTGCAAGGCAGCAGCAGCATCGACGGCGCGCCGATCCAGGTACTCACGGATCGCCCACGCGATCAGAGCAAACCGGTTGCCCCCGGTAACAGCAGCGGCAAGTTCCTCGCCGAGGTCATCGTCGGGCGTGATCAGAATGCTCACGGTCATGCCGCCGACGCTATCAACGACCAAGGCCCGAGCACGGCCACGCCGGCTACGGTGGGCGGATGAGCACTCGCCATCTGCCCGCCCAGATCGGTGACCTGCCGCCGATCGGACGGCCTGCCAACAGTGCCCTGCTGGCAGCCGGCGTCACCACCCTCGCCCAGGTCGCCACCTACCGTCGCGCCGATCTGCTGGCCATGCACGGGATCGGCCCGAAGGCCGTCGGCATCCTCGCCACCGCGCTGGCCGAACGCGGCCTCGGCTTCGCCGACTGACGGAGGAGACGCCGGATGACCTCGCCTGATGGTGTCCGCCCACCAGCCCGCCATGATCACTTGACGTTCTGCTGGGAGAGCATCGGCGTGTCGCCCAGCAGAACGTCAAGTGATCATGATGGACCGCGGCCCGCCGACGCACCGGCACTCGTACGCGAGGCCACGCTCGCTGATGTCGACCAGCTGACCGAGGTGCACACGCTGGCCCGCACCGCCTACTACACGGCGGCAGGTGGGCTCGACCCGGCCGACCCGTCGCTGTCGTCCCCCGCTGCGTACGCCGAACGCCGCACCGCTTGGGCGAACGCGGTCACCTCGCCGGAGCTGTTCACCGTCGCCGCTGTCCTCGACAGCCGGGTCGTCGGCTGCGCGGCGATGGGACCCGCCTTCGCCGGTCATGTCGACCCGGGCCGCGTCGGTCAGCTCTACCAGATCCACGTGCTCCCCGACTGCTGGGGTCGAGGGATCGGTGGACTGCTGCACGACGCGTTCGTCGCGTACCTGGAGAGGACCGGCCGGACCGGCGGGCTGCTGGAGGCGTGGGAACGTAACGGTCGGGCCCAGCGCTTCTACGCCGCTCGGGGCTGGCAGGCCGACGGCCACAGCCGCCCCGGCCCGGGCGACACCCGCTATATCTACCTTCAGCTCGGCCGGGCAGCGGTACCCTGCCCGGCGTGAACGAGCTCGTCGAGCGGCACACTGTCCTCGCCGTCGTCGTCGGATCCCGGGCGTACGGGCTGCACGGGCCGGACTCCGACTACGACCGGCGCGGCGTGTACGTGGCCCCGACCCGTGCGTTCTGGCAGCTGGACAAGCCGCCCACCCACCTCGACGGGCCGGCACCGGAGCAGTTCTCCTGGGAGTTCGAACGCTTCTGCACCCTGGCGTTACAGGGCAATCCGACCGTCCTGGAGGTGCTCTGGTCCCCGCTGATCGAGACGCTGCGCGAGGACGGCGAGCAGTTGCTGGCCGTCCGGCAGGCGTTCCTGTCGACGCGACTCGCCCAGACGTACGGCGGCTACGCCCGCGACCAGCTCGACCGGGTGGCGGCCCGCCGCGAACGCACCGGCGAGACCAACCACAAGCAGGCCATGCACATGATCCGGCTGCTGACCGCCGGTGCCCACGTGCTGCGGACCGGGGAGGTCCTGGTCGACGTGGGACCGTCGCGGGACCGGCTGCTCGCGGTCCGGCGCGGCGAGCTGCCGTGGACGGCGGTCACCCGCTGGGCGGCGGATCTGCTGGCCGAGCTCGACGACGCGGCGGCCGGCACCGTACTGCCGGAGCAGCCCGACCGGGCCGCCGTCGACCGGCTGCTCATCGGCGTACGGGAAAGAAACCTGCGGTGACGGGCGCGCGGGGTCGTTGAAGTTTCCCGGAGAAATTCCGCGCCGGCATGTCGAGAACCCGGGAGCGGCTCCGTCCCAGGTGCGAACACGGCCACAATGGGCCGTACCTCACCAAGGAGAACATGATGGCCAAGTACCTGCTGCTCAAGCACTACCGGGGCGCGCCGGCGGCGGTCAACGACGTACCCATGGACAAGTGGGAGCCGGCGGAGGTCACGGCCCACATCCAGTACATGAATGACTTCGCCGCCCGGCTGGAGGGCACCGGCGAGTTCGTCGACGGTCAGGCGCTCTCCCCGGAGGGCACCTTCGTCCGCTACGACGGCGAAGGCCGGCCACCGGTCACCGACGGCCCGTTCGCCGAGACCAAGGACCTGATCGCCGGCTGGATGGTGATCGACGTGGAGAACTACGAGCGCGCGATCGAGCTGGCCGGCGAACTGTCCGCAGCTCCCGGTGCCGGTGGCAAGCCGATCCACGAGTGGATCGAGGTGCGGCCGTTCTACGCCGAGCAGCCCACGGCCACCGAGTGAACGAGTCCCTGCTGCGGGAGCTGGTGCCCGCGGTGATCGGCGTCCTCGTCCGCCGCGGAGCCGACTTCGCGGCGGCCGAGGACGCCGTGCAGGACGCCCTGGTCGAGGCGGTACGCGGATGGCCCGACGACCTGCCGCGCGATCCCAAGGGCTGGCTGGTCACGGTGGCCTGGCGCAGGTTCCTCGACGCCGTCCGCGCCGACACCTCCCGGCGGCGGCGGGAGGAGCTGGTCGACGCCGAGCCCGCGCCCGAGCAGGGGGCGGCGGCGACGGATGACACGCTGGCGCTGTACTTCCTGTGTGCGCACCCGGCCCTGACCCCGGCCTCGGCGGTCGCGCTCACGCTGCGCGCGGTCGGCGGGCTGACCACGCGGCAGATCGCGCAGGCCTACCTGGTGCCGGAGGCGACCATGGCCCAGCGGATCAGCAGGGCCAAACGGACCGTCGCCGGCGTCCGGTTCGACCAGCCCGGTGACGTCGCCACCGTGCTGCGCGTGCTCTACCTGGTCTTCAACGAGGGGTACTCCGGTGACGTGGACCTCGCCGCCGAGGCGATCCGGCTCACCCGCCAACTGGCAGGCATGATCGACAATACGGAGGTCGCCGGCCTGCTGGCGCTGATGCTGCTGCACCACGCCCGGCGTCCGGCCCGCACCGGTCCCGAGGGTCGGCTCGTGCCGCTCGCCGAGCAGGACCGCAGCCGGTGGGACACCGCACTCATCACCGAGGGCGTCGACGTGCTCCAGTCCGCCCTCACCCGCGACCGGCTGGGCGAGTTCCAGGCCCAGGCTGCCATCGCCGCGCTGCACGCCGACGCGCAGACCGCTGAGGAGACCGACTGGGTGCAGATCGTCGAGTGGTACGACGAACTGGTACGCCTCACCGACAACCCGGTGGCACGACTCAACCGGGCCGTCGCGCTCGGCGAGGCCGACGGCGGGCGAGCCGGTCTGGCCGCCCTGGCAGAGCTCGACCCGGCCCTGCCCCGGTACGCCGCCGTTGCGGCACACCTGCACGAGCGCGACGGGGATCCGGCGACCGCGGCACGGCTGTACGCGCAGGCCGCCCGGTCAGCGCCCAACCTGCCCGAACGCGACCACCTCACGCGACAGGCCGCCCGGCTCAACGCGCAGCTGCGAAGTTGACGGTGACCCGCAGTGGCTCCGGCCTTCCCGACGGCCGCCGCAACTGGCAGAGTCTGCTGCGACATGACGATGCTCGACCTCTGCTATGACAGTCTTGACGGCCTTTCCGTCGGTGACGCCCTCGGCGCGCAGTTCTTCGTCCCCGGCACCAGCTCCGCCGCGCTACCTGATGGTGACCCACCGGCCGGGCCATGGCCGTGGACCGACGACACCGAGATGGCCTGCTCGATCGTCGCCGAGCTGCGCGAGCGCGACGGTATCGACCAGGACCGCCTGGCGGCCCGGTTCGCCGGGCACTTCGAGGCGTACCGTGGCTACGGTGCCGGCGCGGTGGTCCTGCTACGCCAGATCCGGCAGGGCGTCGCCTGGCGGGACGCCGCAGGTGCGGCGTTCGACGGACAGGGGTCGATGGGCAACGGTGCGGCGATGCGGGTCGCCCCACTCGGCGCCTTCCACGCGGGCGACAACCGTACCGCCGCTCTGCAGGCCTGGCGGTCGGCGGAGGTCACCCACGCCCACCCCGAGGCGATCCTGGGTGCGGTCGCGGTCGCCGTCGCGGCGGCGGAAGCCGGCTGGTCCCGGCTGACCCGGTCCCGGCCCGAGCCGGCCGAGCTGCTCGACGTGGTGCTGGGCCATCTGATCGACGGCCGGCTGATGTCCGGCATCGTCCGGGCCAGGCAGCTGCTGGGGGTCGGCGTCGCCGAGGCGGCGTACGAGTTGGGCAACGGCTCGCAGGTGCTGGCCTTCGACACCGTCCCGTTCGCACTGTGGGTCGCCGCGACCCGGCTCGACGACTACCCGGCGGCGATCCACGCCTGTGTCGAGGCCGGCGGCGACGTCGACACGACCGCGGCGATCGTCGGCGGCGTCGTGGCCGCGTACACCGGCTCCGGACCGGGCGGGATCCCGGAGCGGTGGCTGGCCCGCCGCGAGCCACTCCCCGACCACGTACGCCGGTGATGGACCTGCCTGCCGCCCGGCGAGCAGCGGATCCGGCCGCGGCGGCGGTCGGTAACCTCGTCCTCGTCAGCGGCGAGGAGGGTGCCGGCAAGTCGACGATTCTGCGGGCGCTGCTCCCCCACACGCCCGGCTGCGCCCGGATCGACGCCGAGGACCTCGGACAGACCAACCCGTGCCCGATGGACGACGGGTTCTTCGATCTATTCCGCCGCAACGTCGCAGCTCTGGTGACGAACTTCTGGGCTGCCGGCTACGTCAATGTCCTCACCGGCAGCTTTCTGCGCGACTACGACGACTACCTCGCGTTCCGTCAACTCCTGCCGCAGCAGACGACCGTGTTCCTGGTCGAGCTGCTGGTCGACCGAGGCGTACGCGAGCACCGCCGACTCACCCGGGCCAAGCAGACGACGCAGCGGTGGCGCGACCGGGTCGACCTGATCCCGGAGGATCGGACCCTCCGCGAGGCACTCGACCCGGACTACCGCTACATCGGCGTCGACACCAGCGCGTTGAGCGTCGCCGCGACCGTACAGTCGATCATGGATTCGATCCCGGAGATCTACGTCCGGTAGGACGCGTGGGGTTGGCCGCCGTGATCAGGATCCTCGTGCGACGGGTGTAGCGCTGGACGGTTGTCCGCCGGCGTGGCGGGCGTCGGCCGCGGCGAGCCCGACGCGTAGCGCTTTCTGTGCACCGGGCGGCCAGGGGCCGGAGGCGGCCAGCGGGATCTCGGTCATGAACCGCCGCTCGGTCTCGGGGATCAGCGCGACGACGAGATCCGGGTCCGTTGCCGCTGTCGCGTACAGGTTCGGGCCGTCGGCGTAGAACAGGTCGACGGCGACGAGCCGCCCGTCCACCGTACGCATGACGTTTGTCGGGTTGTGGTCCAACGGCCCGCACCAGGGCAGTTCCCGTCGGGCCCGGTCGTGGATCCGGCGCACGACGTCGACGAGGTCGGCGACGTCCGGATCATGCCTGGCGATCGCCCGGTGGAACGCGACAGCTTCGTCCTGACTCACCGGTCGAAGCCATTCGAGCAGCTGAAGGTCACCTCCGCCGGGCAGACGGCGGTGCGCGAACAGTTCCGGCACCTGCCGGGTGTGCGCGGCCTCACGGTAGAGCGCTGCGGTGTACGGTCCCGTCGGGTCGAACGGGCTGATCCGGGCGGCCATGGTGCCGTCGGGCGAGCGGAGCGCGATGGCCCAGTCGCCAGCGCCAGCGGGCGACCAGCCGGCGGCACGCAGCGTCTCTTCGGCCTGTCGATGGTTGGCCTGCCGGCCGAGCAGATCGAGCACCGCGTGGTGGGAGGCTGCGTCGGGTGCCGCCACGGTGTCGAGGATAGGTCACCGTAGGCACCGCCGGCGGGTTGTTACCGTCGGCGGGACAGTTGCGTACCGCAGTCACTGGAGGGCGCGTGCCGGGCCGATTCGTGTACTGGATGAACGTGTCCGTGGATATGAAGGTCGAGCACGCCCCGGGTGAGAACGGCGGCGGCGACTGGATGCGTATCGGGGAGTCGCTGCACCGGGAGTTCAACGCGCGGGCGCGGGCGCTGTCCCAGATGGTGCAGGGGCGGAAGGTCTACGAGATCATGGAGGCGTTCTGGCCGGGCGCGCGCGATGACGCGTCGCTGCCGGACTTCCTGCGCGAGTACGGCGAGATCTGGACGTCGACCCCGAAGGTGCTGGTGTCGCGTACCCGCGTCGACGCCGGACACGACACCCGCGTCGTCGGCCGCGACGGTGACGCCGTGGCGGCGCTCGCCGAGCTACGGGCGCGGGCCGACGGTGACATCGGCATCGGTGGGGCCACCGTCGCCACCCAGTTGCTGCAGGCCGGCCTGCTCGACGAGGTGATGCTGTTCGTCCACCCGGTGATCCTCGGCGCCGGCCGGGCTCTGTTCGACGACCTGGATGCCCCGGTCGAACTCGACCTGCTGGAGAACCGTGCCTTCGAGCAGGGCGTCACCCTGCACCGGTACGCCGTTCGAGGCGCCCGCCAACTGGCATGACCTGCGGTTTTGCTGGTCGCCGCAGGTCGGCGACACCTCCGTACCGAAACTTGAATGATTCCAGAAAACGGCCTATCGTGGCCCGGTGACATCCGACCTCGAGGCGCAGTTGAGGGCGGCCTCGTTGCGGGTGACCCGACCGAGGCTGGCAGTCCTCGCGGCGCTACGCGACCGCCCGCACGTCGACACCGACACGGTGCTCGACCTGGTGCGTGCCGACCACCCGACGGTGTCCCACCAGGCGGTCTACGATGTGCTGCGGGTCCTCACCGACGCCGGGCTGGTGCGGCGCATCCAGCCCGCCGGCGCGACCGCCCGCTACGAGCGGCGGGTCGGGGACAACCACCACCACGTCGTCTGCCGCTCCTGCGGCGCGATCGCCGACGTCGACTGCGCCACCGGATCCGCCCCCTGTCTCACCGCCTCCGACGACCACGGTTTCACGGTCGACGAGGCGGAGGTCGTCTACTGGGGCACCTGCCCCGGATGCACGACCGACAACGCCACTTCGTTATCGGCCAATCCGGAAGGGAACTGATGAGCGACACCCAGAACACCGGCCCCACCAGCGCACAGGGTGTGGACAAGATGGCAGCGTCCGGCTGCCCGGTCGCCCACGACTCGGTGACCGCGCACGGCAGCGAGAGCGAGAACCCGGCGATCGACTCACCAACTCCCAAAACGGGCGGGCGGCCGCGTACCAACCGGGACTGGTGGCCCAACCAGCTCGACCTGTCGGTGCTGCACGCCCACTCGCCCAAGGGCAACCCGCTGGGCGCGGACTTCAGCTACGCCAAGGAGTTCGCCACGCTCGACGTCGAGGCCCTCAAGCAGGACATCACCAAGGTTCTCACCACCTCGCAGGACTGGTGGCCGGCCGACTTCGGTCACTACGGCGGGCTGATGATCCGACTCAGCTGGCACGCCGCCGGCACGTACCGGATCGAGGACGGCCGGGGCGGCGCTGGTGACGGCGGGCAGCGCTTCGCCCCGCTCAACAGCTGGCCGGACAACGCCAACCTGGACAAGGCCCGCCGGCTGCTGTGGCCGGTCAAGGCCAAGTACGGCCAGAAGATCTCCTGGGCCGACCTGCTGGTGCTGGCCGGCAACGTCGCCCTGGAGTCGATGGGCTTCAAGACCTTCGGCTTCGCCTTCGGCCGGGAGGACGTCTGGGAGCCGGAGGAGATCTTCTGGGGCCCGGAGGACACCTGGCTGGGTGACGCCCGCTACCTCTCCGAGAAGGAGATGTCGGCTGGAGTCGGCGCGACCGAGATGGGCCTGATCTACGTCAACCCGGAGGGCCCGCGCGGCAACGCGGACCCCCTCGCGGCGGCCCACTTCATCCGGGAGACGTTCGCCCGGATGGCGATGAACGACGAGGAGACCGTCGCCCTCATCGCCGGCGGCCACACCTTCGGCAAGACCCACGGGGCCGGTGACGCCGACGCTCACGTCGGCCCGGAGCCGGAGGGCGCGCCGATTGAGGCGCAGGGCCTGGGCTGGTTGAGCACGCACGGCAGCGGCAAGGGCGGCGACACCATCACCAGCGGCCTGGAGGTCACCTGGACCGACAAGCCGACGCAGTGGAGCAACCGCTTCTTCGAGATCCTGTTCGGGTACGAGTGGGAGCTGACCACCAGCCCCGGTGGGGCCAAGCAGTGGGTGGCCAAGGACGCCGAGGCGATCATACCGGACGCGCACGACCCGGCGAAGAAGCACAAGCCGACGATGCTCACCACCGACCTGTCGCTGCGCTTCGACCCGACGTACGAGCAGATCTCCCGCCGGTTCCTGGCCAACCCGGACGAGTTCGCACTGGCCTTCGCCAAGGCCTGGTACAAGCTGCTGCACCGCGACATGGGCCCGGTCAGCCGGTTCCTCGGTCCGTGGGTGCCCGAGGCCCAGCTGTGGCAGGACCCGGTGCCGGCCGTCGACCACGAACTGGTCGGCGACGCAGACGTGGCCGCGCTCAAGGCGAAGGTCCTCGACTCCGGGCTGAGCACCGCGCAGCTGGTCAGCACCGCCTGGGCGTCGGCGGCGAGCTTCCGCTCCACCGACAAGCGTGGCGGCGCCAACGGGGCCCGGATCAGGCTCGAACCGCAGCGCAGCTGGGAGGTCAACCAGCCGGAGCAGCTGGCCACGGTGCTCAGCACCCTGGAGGGCGTCCAGCAGGAGTTCAACGCGGCCGGCGGCGCGCAGATCTCGCTCGCCGACCTGATCGTGCTGGCCGGCTCGGCCGCCGTCGAAAAGGCAGCGCACGACGCCGGGGTCAAGGTGACCGTGCCGTTCCACCCGGGCCGCACCGACGCCAGCCAGGAGCAGACCGACGTCGAGTCGTTCGCGGTGATGGAGCCGCGCGCCGACGGGTTCCGTAACTACCTGCGGCCGGGCGAGAAGACCCAGCCGGAGGTCCTGCTGGTCGACCGGGCGTACATGCTCGACCTGTCCGCCCCGGAGATGACCGTGCTCATCGGTGGTCTGCGGGCGCTCGGGGCGAACGTCGGCGGCGCGCAGCACGGCGTGCTCACCGACCGGCCCGGCGTACTCACCAACGACTTCTTCACCAACCTGCTCTCCCCGGGCACCCGGTGGAAGGCGGCGGAGTCCGGCGAGCACGTCTACGAGATCCGCGACCTTGCCACCGACGAGGTGAAGTGGACCGCGACCGCGGTCGACCTGATCTTCGGCTCGAACTCGCAGCTGCGTGCCCTCTCCGAGGTGTACGCCAGCAGCGACGCCGGCGAGAAGTTCGTCGCCGACTTCGTCGCCGCCTGGGTCAAGGTCATGGAGCTGGACCGGTTCGACCTGTCCTGAGCCGGCATGTTCGACAAACGTGGCCCCGCTGGCCGGTACCGGTCAGCGGGGCCACGTCGGGTTCCGGTCCGAGGTCAGCGGGGACACCACTGGTTGGCGTAGCCGTCGACGGCGCCGCAGGACCCGATGCCCTGCGGGTAGGTGAAGAAGCCGGTCGGGTCGTACTTGCGCTTGACCTCGACCAGCCGCGGGTAGTTCCCGCCGTAGTAGGCGTGTCGCCAGTCGGCCAGGTGGGGATCCGGGAAGTTCTGGTACGCCCCCGCCGGAGGGTGGCCGGCGAACACCTCGTCGAAGAACTCGGTCAGCCAGAGTTCGTTGGCGACGGCGACCTCCGGCGGATCGTCGTCTGCCCAGGTCGCCTCGGCGGCCATGATGAAGGTGACGTCGCGGTGCACGAACGCGGTGGCGTCCGGCTGTACCTCGTTCACCTGCCCGCCCAGGCAGAACAACGCGATCCCGGCCCCGTCCGGGTTGCGGCTGCCCGGCCACCGGTGCAGGCCGTCGAGCACTGCCTGCAGTTGCCGCCGGTTCAACGACTCGGGCAGCGCCGCCGACTTGACCGCGAACTGCTGCGCCGGGGTGTTCGCCGACAGCAACACGCTCGCCTCGGCCGGCGACACCGCCCGGACGCCGTCCCGGTTGGCTTCACGTTCGGCCGGCGTCCCGACGCGCAGTACCGGCTCGAGGATCTCAATCAGCTCGTCGACGGTGCCGTAGAACTGGCCGAGCGCGTCGGCGTACACCTGCTGCTCGCCGGCGGCCAGCGTGGTGCCGGCACCGATGCGGCAGTCCAGGCGCCGATCGCTGCGGTAGGCGGTCGCGACGTCCTGCAAGGCCAGCATGGCCGGGGTGACGCTGGCCGCCGACCAGCGGAACCGAAAGAACGACACCAGACCCTGCAGCTGTACGTAGCGGAAGGTGAACGAGGTGTTGACGCCGAAGTTGTTGCCGGCGCCGCCCCGGCAGGCCCAGAACAGGTCCGGATCGTTGGTCTCGTCGCAGGCCGTCACCGTGCCGTCGGCCAGCACCACCTCGGTCGATACCAGCCGGTCACAGGTCAGGCCGAACATCTTGTCGCTGAAGCCGATCCCGCCGCCGAGCACCAGCCCGGCCACACCGACCGTCGGGCACCGTCCGGCGGGGACGAAGACACCCTGGTCGCGCAGGATCGGCAGCAGGTCGGCGTTGACCACGCCGGCCTGCACGGTGATGGTGCCGGCATCGTCGGTGACCTCGACCGACCCGTACCGCCGCGGCGGTGCCGGCCAACGGTTCGGCGTGACCTCGATCCCCCGCAGCCGGCTCATCACCATCAGCAGGCCGGTCGTGGTGGAGTAGCCGGCGTAGTTGTGGCCGAGGCTGGACCGGGGCACCAGCGGCATCCCGACATCATGTGCCCAGCTGACTGCCACCGCGACGTCGTCGGGTGTGCCGGGTGTCAGGATCGCGGCTGGTTGCACGTTGGCGTACCGGTGGTTGTACGGGATGCTGAGTGCCTCGTAGCTCGCCCCGCCGGGGCGGTACAGGGTGGCATCCGCCGACAGCTGCCCCTGCAGCTCGACCCACTGCCGGTCCGGCAGATCCCGCCACGGACGATCGTCCCGGCCAGCGCCGGGCCCGATGTCCGGGTCCTGGGGCCTGACCTGCGTCGGTTGTTCGGCCGGGGTACGCGTCGGCTCCTCGGCCGGCGTCGGTACGGCCGTGGCTGGTCGCCCGATCAGACCGACCGCTGGGACCAGCCCGGCGACCGCGCCTGCCCGCAACGCCGTACGTCTGCTCACCATCGTCCGTGCTCCCCCGCTGGCACCGTCCGGATCAGCCGGTCGGTTCCGCCCCGGCCACCGCACCGACCCTGCCACCGGTCAGGCGCCGCTCAGGTCCCTCAGGCACACGTCACCCATCCGGCGTACACCGGTTCTGGGTCATCGTGTCGGCGCGGCGGGCTGAGGGTGGTGCACCCTAGCTGGCGCGATAGGGTGCACCACCTTCGACCCGCCGCGTGACACGACGTCCCGACGGACGGCGGCGCGGCGTCAGGTGTCCTCGCGGAGCACGAGTACGCCGTACCGGTCCAGGCGCAGCGGCGCACCGGCGGTGACCCGTTCCCCGGTCAGCAGGTCGACCCCGGCGGCACAGGCCGGCAGCTCCACTTGCTCCTCGCCGTGGTTGAGCAGGAACCGGATCCGGGTGCCGTCCGGCGCGACCCGTACCGCCGACTCCAGGTCCGGCACGTGTGCGTACGGGCCGAGCAGTCCGTGCCGGTCCAGGATTCGGCGTACCACCCAGGAAACCCCCGCCAGGTCGAGCCCGGCGGCGACGTACCACCCCTCGCCGGCGCCGAACCGGTTGCGGGTGACCGCCGGCGTGCCGGCGTAGAAGTCGGCCTGGTAGGTGCCGATCACCTCGGCGCCCTGCGGGATGACCAGCTCGAACAGCAGCGTGGCGGCGGAGACGACCGACCGGGCACCGTCCGCCGCCAGGGTGACCGGGTTGACCACGTCGGCCTCCCGGGCGTCCCATTCGTCGATCCGGATCCCCATCAGTTGGGCCAGCGGCCCCGGCACATCGGCCAGGAACGCCTGATCGTTCTCGTCGACCCGCCCGGAGAGATACGTTGCCAGCACGGTGCCACCCCGCTGGGCGACCACCTCCAGGCGGGCGGCGAGATCGTCTTTGACCATGTGCAGAGCCGGGGCCACCACGACGTCGTAGCCGGTCAGCTCGGCGGTCACCGGCGCCACGTCGACGTCCACCCCCGCGTCCCACAGTGCCCGGTGATAGGCGAGCACCACCTGCTGGTAGCGGACCAGCCGGGACGGACCGTCGGAAATCTCCAACGCCCACCAGCTGTCCCAGTCGAAAAGCACCGCCACCCGGGCCGGGGTGCGGGCACCGAGCGTCACGCCGCCGACCTGCGCCAGCTCCGCACCCAGCTCAGCGGCCTCGGTGAAGACCCGGGTGTCGGATCGGCCGGCGTGGCCGATGACCGCCCCGTGGTACTTCTCGCTGGCCCCCCGGCCGGCGCGCATCTGGAAGAACAGCACCGCGTCGGCGCCGTGCGCCACCGCCTGCCAGCTCCACAGCCGCATGACGCCGGGCCGCTTCAGCGGGTTGACGTCGCGGCAGGCGGTGACGCTCGGCGTCTGCTCCATCAGCCAGAACGGCTGGCCGCCTTTCAACCCGCGGATCAGATCGTGGGTGAACGCCATCCGGGCCGCCGACCGGTCGTCGGGTGGGTAGTTGTCCCAGGAGGCGAAGTCGAGATGCTCGGCCCACCGGTGGTAGTCGATCGGCCGGTACATGCCCATGAAGTTGGTGGTCACCGGGGTGTCCGGGCTGGACTCGCGGATCGCCGCCTTCTCGTCGACGAAGTTCGCCAGCATCGCGTCCGACATGAACCGCAAATAGTCGAGGGTGATGCCCTGGAACGCGGTGTGGTCGGGCCCGCGCCAGTGTTCGGTCAACGCCGACGGCGGCTCGATCTGCCCCCACTCGGTGAAGGTGTGCGACCAGAAGGTGGTGTACCAGGCGGCGTTGAGCGCGTCGAGGCTGCCGTACCGCTCACGCAGCCAGAGCCGGAAGTTGGCGGCGCACAGCTCGCAGTAGCAGGCACCGCCGTACTCGTTGTTGACGTGCCAGGCGACCAGGCCGGGGGTGCGCGCGTAGCGATGCGCGACCCGCCGGGCCAGCTCCGTGGCGAGTCGGCGGTACGTCGGTGAGCTGGGGCAGGAGTTGTGCCGTTGGCCGAACCGGTGCCGGCGGCCCTCGAAGTCGACGCGGGTGACGTCGGGATGGGCACGGGCTATCCAGGCCGGATGCGCTCCGGTGCCGGTGGCCAGGCAGATCTGCCGGCCCTCGGTGACCGCCCGCTCGACGATGCGGTCCAGGGTGGAGAAGTCGTAGACACCGGGACCGGGCTGGGTCAGCCCCCAGGTGAAGACGCCGACCGTGACGGTGTCGATCCGGGCCGCGTCGAACAGCCGGTAGTCGTCCTTCCAGACGTCCTCGGGCCACTGCTCCGGGTTGTAGTCCCCGCCGTACGGGATCTTCGCGACGTCGGGCAGCGTCACCTGGTGAACTCCTTCTCGATCGCCGTGATCATCGATCGGCTGGTGCGCAGCAGCAGCAACGCCAGCACCGAGCCGGCCAGCGCCAGCACCGCTTCCGAGGTGTATGCGGTGATCCCGGCCGCCACGACCCCGAGCGCCAGCACTCCGAGGGAGGTGCCGGGCGTACGGGTCAGGAAGTGCGCGGCGAGCCGGGCCACGTCGCGGGCGCGGAACGCGAACAGCGAGGTGATCACCAGCGCGATGCCACCCCAGACGGTCGCCGCGACCGCGACGAGGACCAGCAGCGCCGCCCACCAGCGCGGCACCCCGGCCGCGTCGAAGTAGGCCAGGTTGACTGCGACGATGGTCAGCCCGGCCAGCAGCGGCAGCCAGATCCGCAGCACCCCGCCGAGGTTGGCCCGGTAGCCGCGCCGGAAGTCGACGGCCGGGTTCAGGTCGGTGATGTCGGGACGGTGCCGGGCGATGGCGTACAGGCCGGCGGACAGCGCCGGGCCGACCGGGATGGCGCAGACGGCGTAGAGCGCAATGTTGCTGGAGTCCCGGGCCAGCAGCAGCGCGGGCACCAGACCGGGCAGTACGCCGGCGAGCAGCAGCAGCTCGACGACGGTCAGCCGGTAGACTATCGCCGCGACCCGCGACAGCGGGCCGGTGCCGAACTGCCGCTGCGCGGCGCCGAGGTCACTCATCGCGGCCGCCCTGCCCGAGCAGCCGCCGATCGTCGCACCACGGCGGCGCCTCGTCGACCACCGGGGTGATCTCGACCAGGGTGACCTCGTGCCGGGTCAGGGTCAGGTCGACGTCGACCCGGCCGTCGACGACCGGCAGCGAGCGGTGGGTGCGGGCCGGTTCGGCGGCGGTACGCAGCGCGTCGAGCTGCGCCGGCCGGGGTGAGCGGGGGCGGCCGAGCTCGCACCAGGCCCGCCAGGCGTTGCCGGCGTCGTCGCTGACCGACGAGCGCAGCAGGAACACCGAGCCGGCTGGTGCGGTGATCGGGACAGACAGGTCGACGGTGTGCCGGTCCGGTGCCGCCGTGACGTCGGTGACGTCGGTGACGTCGGTGACGTCGGTGACGTCGACCGGCGCCCAGGCCAGCACGGTGACCCGGCCGGTGTCGTCGTCGCGGGTGATCAGGTGGTCGGCGCCCCGGGCGAGCACCTGACGGCCCATCCGGGCCATGAACGCGTACAGGTGGTAGGTGGGTTTTCTGATCTGCCTATGGGTGAGCAGACCGAAGCCGCCGTGGAAGATCGCGGCCGGGATGCCGACCTCCTCGAAGACGTCGCTGAACGTCCAGTAGGAGAACGAGTCGACCAGGTCGCCGCCGGCCGCGACGACCGGGGCCAGGTAGGCGGCGTGGAACGCGGTGTCGTGGACCGGGTTGTCCGGCCGGTAGGAGGAGTTGAACTCGGTGATGTGCACCGGCAGGTCGGCCAGGGCGGTGCCGGCCAGGTGTTTACGCGGGCTGGCGAACTGTTCCAGCAGGTGGCCGGCGGGCATCAGGGTCTGGTAGGTGCCGAACGGCACGTGCTGGGCCGGCCCCGAGGTGTACGCGTGCCGGCTGACGAAGTCGATCGGCACATCGCGGTCGGTGACGTACTCGGCGAACGGCACCAGCCACTCGTCAGCACCGGGTGAGATCGCCGGCCCGCCGACCTGCAGGTCGGCGTCGACCTCCTTGACGGCGTGCGCGGTCACCTCGTACAGCCGGTGGTAGGCGGCCTGGTCGGCGCCTTGCCAGAAGATGTCCAGGTTGGGTTCGTTCCACACCTCGATCGGCCAGCTGCGGACCTGCGCCAGGCCGTACCGGTCGACGAGGTTGCCGATCGTGGCCCGGACCAGGTCGGCCCACTCGGACTCGCAGCGGGGCGGGGTGACGTTGCCGCGCCACCAGAAGACGGTCTGGTCGCCGGAGGCGAGTGCTCCGGGCATGAAGCCGAGCTCGATGAAGGGGGCGATGCCGAGGTCGAGGTAGGTGTCGACGATCTGGTCGGCGTAGGTGAACGAGTGGTGCACGCCGCGTCGGCCGGCGTGTTCGTACGGTCGGTGGATGCCGACGCCGTCGCTGAGCAGCCCGTGCCCCCGGATGTAGCGGAAGCCGATCTCCCGTTGGACCAGCGCCAGGGACTCCTGGTAGTCGCTGCGCAGCGCGAGGTCGAGCCGGCCGGTGCCGACGCAGGCCCGCCAGGCGTCTGGCAGGGTGCCGGTGCCCTGCTGCGGTACGGCGATCCGGGTCATCTCTGCTCCGCTCCTCATGATGGTGCCGGCTGTGCCGGTCACGTCCCTGCCACGGACGCGACCGGCACCCCCCAGGTGGTCAGCCGTGCTCTTCCTGGTATCGCTGGTACGCCCCGTTGACCAGGTCGATGTACTGCTGGGCGTTCTTGCCCTCGACCTCGGCGACGTAGGCGTCCCATTCGGACAGGTCACGCTGGCCGAGGATGAACTGCAGGGTCTGCTGCTGGACGTAGTCCTTCAACGGGGTCTCCCACAGGGTGGCCTGCTCGCGCTCCTCCCCGCTGAACGGCCTCGGCGGCGAGACCGGCAGGGTCTCCTTCTGCCCCATCGCCTCCTGGAACTTCAGCTCCTCTTCGGAGAAGGTCGACTGCAGCAGTTCGGTGGTGCCGCCGTAGGCGAACACCCCGTTGCTGAAGCCGAAGTCCTTCTGCAGGTGCTTGCTGGCGTCGGGGTTGATTCCGATGAAGTCGATGTCGGAGTCGAGGACCCACTTGTCGGCGGCGTCCTTGGTGTAGGTGACGCCTTCGACTCCCCACTTGGCGAACTCCTGGCCTTCGTCGGAGTACCAGAGCCAGTCGATGAACTGCATCATCGCGACGAAGTTCTCGCTCTCCCGCGCCTTGCTGGAGATCATGATTCCGTTCTCCAGGCGGGAGCCGGCCTTGACCGAGCCGACCGGGCTGTCCGGCCGGGTGATCTTGGCGATGGTGGCGTTCGGGTTGTTCTGTGCCAGCGCCGGCCGGTAGTCGTTGACCAGGGTCTGCGCATTGGTGCTGATGACGAACGACTTGCCGGTGGCGAGCTTCTGGATCGCGGTGTCGTCGTCCTGGGTCAGGCTCTCCGGGTCGAAGAGACCCTCGGCGACCAGCGAGTGCAGGAACTCCACCATCTCCTTGTACTCCGGCATCGTGCCGGTGAAGACGAACTCCTGGGCCTGCCGGTTGAACGAGGCGTTCTGGTAACCCCAGCCGCCCATCGTGTCGTAGCCGTACGACGGGCCGATGATGTTCTGCAGCGCGCCCAGCGGGGTGGGGATGCTCCACCGGTCCGACATCGGGTAGACCTCCGGGTACGCGGCCTTCATCGCCCGCAGCATGTCCCGGAACTCGTCCCAGGTGGCCGGCTCCTCGAGGCCGAGCTCGGCGAGGATGTCGGTGCGTACGGCGATGGTGTAGTCGGTCCAGACGTCCTCGTGCAGACCGGGCAGCAGGTAGTACTTGCCGTCCTGCTGGCGCAGCGAGTCGATGTCACCCTGCAGGTTCCACTTGGCGACCTTGTCCTGGAAGTGCGGCATCAGGTCGACGTAGTCGCTGATCGGCAGGATCGCTCCGCTGGAGACGTACGCCGATTCCTGGCCGGGGTAGGTCTTCGGGATGATGAACGGCGCGTCGCCGGCGCCGATCAGCAGGCCTCGCTTCTGCTCGTAGTCGCTCAGCGGCACCTCGACCGTTTCGAGCGACACGTTGGTGCGCTCGGTCAGTTCGTCCCAGAACATCCACTCCTTGTCGATCTGATAGTTGGGGTGGTTGTTGTAGAGCAGCGAGAAGCTCAGCGCCTCGGTGGCGGTGAACTGGTCACCGAGGCCGTAGCTCTCCATGGCTCCGACCCTGTTGCCGTCCAGGTCCGCTGTCTCGGTGTCGCCGTCGCTGCCACAGGCGGCGATACCGAGTGTGAGGGCAAGGACGCCGGCGGCGACCGCTGCGTGGCGGTGCCGAGATCGTTGGAACATAGGACTTCCTAATGAGTTCTGGGAGTGAGCCATCCGGCAAACTCCTGGTGGGTAGGTAGCCGCCAGCCGGTGAGCACTCCGGGTTCCTGGACGTCGAGTCCTGACGAAAGATCGTGCCCCGGCTGGTCGGTGTGGAGAGTTGATCGCTGATGGGATGTCGTGCCCGCCCGGTCGCGGCGTGAGCACTGCTTCATTAGGTCGCTGATGGTTCTCCTCCTGGCTACCAGCGGTGATCGACTCAATAGGCGGGAGAGACGTTGCTGTTCATAGGAGATGACTGGGCGGAGGACCACCACGACGTCGAGCTCATGGACGCCTCCGGCCGCAGGCTGGCCAAGGCGAGGCTGCCCGAGGGCATCGCCGGCATCACCAGGCTCCACGCGATGATCGGCACGGCGCTCGGCGACGACATCGACGCCGACGCTGCTGCTGCTCAGGTGAAGATCGGTATCGAGACCGATCGGGGCCCGTGGGTGCAGGCGCTGGTCGCCGCCGGGTACACGGTGTACCCGGTCAACCCGTTGCAGGCGGCCCGCTACCGGGAACGTCTGGCGGTGTCCCGGGCCAAGAGCGACGCCGCCGACGCGCACATGCTGGCCGACATGGTGCGCACCGACTCGCACCAACTGAGCCCGATGGCCGGAGACTCGGCGGACGCCGAGGCGGTCAAGGTCGTCACCCGGATGCACAAGACGCTGATCTGGGAACGCACCCGTGCTGTGCAGCGGCTGCGGCACGCGCTGCGGGAGTACTTCCCTGCGGCGTTGGAGGCGTTCGAGGACCTCGACGCCGCTGACACCCTGCAACTCCTCGCGAAGGCCCCTGATCCGGCCAGCGCCGCCCGGCTGAGTATCAGCCAGATCAGCGCCGCTCTCAAACGGGCCCGGCGCCGTGACGTCGCGGCCAAGGCCGCGTCGATCCAGGCGGTGCTGCGTGCCGAGCACCTCGGCCAGCCGGCCGTGGTCACCACCGCCTACGCCGCGTCGGTGCGCGCCCTGGTCGCCCTGCTGGTCACTCTCAACGAGCAGGTCAAGGCCCTGCAAGGGCAGGTGGAGGACCATTTTGGCCGGCACCCGGACGCTGAGATCATCCTGTCCCAGCCCGGACTGGGTGCCGTCCTCGGCGCCCGGGTGCTCGCCGAGTTCGGTGACGACCACGACCGCTACGCCACCGCGAAGGCCCGGAAGAACTACGCCGCGACCAGCCCGATCACCCGCGCGTCCGGGAAGAAGAGGACCGTCGCGGCCCGGTTCGTCCACAACGACCGGCTCATCGACGCCCTGATGACCCAGGCGTTCTCCGCGTTGAAGGCCTCGCCGGGTGCCCGCGCCTACTACGACCGGCAACGTGCCCGCGGCGCCAGCTACAACGCCGCGCTGCGCCAACTCGCCAACCGGCTCGTCGGCATCCTGCACGGATGCCTGAAGACCGGCACCGTCTACGACGAGGCGACCGCGTGGTCGCATCACCTCAGCAAGGCTGCTGCTTGACATTCAAGCTCCTGGGATGTCTTTCGTGTGCGGAAGGCATTCAGTCGAATGGGGCGGACCTGTCCGCAGCGCTACCCCTTGACCGCGCCGAGCATGATGCCCGACACGAAGTAACGCTGAATGAATGGATAGACCATGATGATCGGTAGTACGGTCAGGATGATGGTGACGGCCTGGATGTTCGCGGCTGCCTGGGCGAGGCTGTCGCTGCTGCTTCCGGTGGAGGTCGCGGTGGTTGCCCCGGCGATCAGATTGCGCAGGTAGACGGTCACCGGAAAGAGTTCGGAGCGGTCCATGTAGAGGAACGCGGTGAACCACGAGTTCCAGAACGAGACCGCATAGAAGAGCACCATCGTGGCGATGATCGCCTTTGACAGCGGGATGACGATGCGCCAGAGGATGCCGTACGTGTTGAGCCCGTCGACGGCGGCAGCTTCCTCCAACTCGGTTGGCAGGCTTTCGAAGAAGGCCTTCATGACCAGCAGGTTGAACACGTTGATCGCGTTCGGCAGCACGATCGCCCAGATGCTGTTCTTCAGCCCGAGGCTGGTGATCAGCACGTAGTTGGGGATCAGGCCACCGGAGAAGAACATGGTGAAGACGGCGATACCGACCAGCGCGCCCCGACCCTTCAGATCCTTTTTGGACAGGACGTAGGCGTAGCAGGTGGTTAGCACGATTGAGATGACGGTGGCGGTGACCGTGTAGACGATGGTGTTACGGTAGTTGGTCCAGAACATCGAGTCGGACATCACCAACCGGTAGGTGTCCAGGTTGAACCCGCGCGGGATGATGTTGACCTGGCCGGATCGGATGTAGCCCTCGTCGCTGAGCGATCGGGCGACGATGTTGGCGAACGGGTAGAGCGTGACGATCACGACGCCGGTCAGGATGATGCCGTTGACCGCCCGGAAGATCTGGTAGCCGCGGGTGTCGTCGGGCCGTCGGGGGCGGCGTCGGGTCGGTTGGAACAGCTTGCGGGAGGCGTCGACGGTCACCACAGGCTTGTCCCCACCGTGCGACGGGCGATCAGGTTGGCGGACAGCACCAGGGTCAGCCCGATCAGCGCCTCGAACAGGCCGATGGCGGCGGCGTAGCTGAAGTTGCTGGAAACGACACCCATCCGGTAGAGGTACGTCGATATGACGTCGGCGGTGGGGTAGGTCAGCGGGTTGTACAGCAGCAGGATCTTCTCGAAGCCGACCGCCATGAAGGTGCCGATGTTGAGGATCAGCAGGGTGATCATGGTGGGCCGGATGCCGGGCAGCGTCACGTGCCAGGTCTGCCGCCACCGGTTCGCCCCGTCGATCCGGGCCGCCTCGTAGAGGTCCTCGTCGATCGTCGTGAGGGCGGCCAGGTAGAGGATCGTCCCCCAGCCGACGGTCTGCCACACCTCGGAGGAGACGTAGATGGTGCGGAACCAGCCCGGCTGCTGCAGGAACGGGATCGCGTCACCGCCGAACGCCCGGATGATCGAGTTGACCGTGCCGTCGACCGAGAGGATCTGCATCACCATCGCCGCGACGATCACGATCGACAGGAAGTGCGGCAGGTAGGACACCGACTGGACGAACCGCTTCACCCGGCGGGCGCGGACCTCGTTGAGCAGCAGGGCCAGCACGATCGGCAGTGGAAACACCACGACCAGGGTGAGCGTGCCGAGGATCAGGGTGTTGGTGAAGACCTGCCAGAACGTGGGGTCGGCGAGGAACATCCGGACGTAGCGCAGGCCGACCCAGTACTCACCGAAGACGCTGCCGCCGGGCTGGAACCGGCGGAACGCGATGACGTTTCCCAGCATCGGCAGATAGCGGAAGATCAGGAAGAAGACCAGCGGCAGGACGACCAGTGAGTAGAGCTGCCAGTCGCGGCGCAGCGCCCGCCGCCAGGTACGGGTCCGACTCCGGCCGCGTCGCGGTAGGTCGCCGACCGGCGGCAAGGGCACCTGCGCCTGCGGCGACGCATCGACCGTGCTGGGTGTGCTCATCCCAGTTGCCACCCCTCACGTCCGGCCCGCCACCGGCCCCCTGCCGGCAGCAGGGAACGCCCCGCGGGACACATTCCTCGAAACTTTCGGAAATATGTGCGTTACCTTGCGGGGAACCTAAACTCCCCGGCATGGTGTGTCAAGGGTCACTGAACCGAACCTTCAACTGCATAGAGTGCGCTTGACGACGCCCAGATGTCACCAAAGCCCTACTCATCGCCACCCCTGACACACACTGACCCCGGGTTACCAGCAGGTTCAGCACCGGAAGTTTCGGTTACCTTACGTGAGGTACGCATGACAGAAGCGCCGCCGCTGCCCCCAGCACCGTCGACTCCCACACCCGTCCCGACCACCGACCCGCCGTCTCCGACGACCATCTCCACCATCGCCGACGAGGTCGGCGTCTCGATCACCACCGTATCCAAGGTTCTCAATGGTAAGGCAGACGTGGCGCCGCAGACCCGGGCCCGGGTGGAGGCCAGCCTGGCCCGGCACCAGTACCGGCGGCGGGCCCGACGCCCGCCGATCCGGCACGACCAGATCGACCTGGTCTTCCACGAGTTCGACTCACTCTGGGCGATGGAAATCATCCACGGGGTGGAGACCATCGCCAGCGCCGCCGGCATCGGTCTCAACCTGACCCAGCTCGGCGGCCGGCACAGCCCGTCGGAGGACTGGCTCGACGGCGCGGTGGTCCGGCGCCCGCTCGGCGTGCTCTTCGTCCTGTGCCACCTCACCGAGCGGCAGCAGGAACTACTCGCCCGCCAGCTCATTCCCTTCGTGGTGATCGACACCGACAGCGCCACGTCGGCGTCAGTGCCGACCGTCGGATCCAACAACTGGAACGGCGGGCTGATCGCCACCCGGCACCTGCTGCAGCTCGGGCATCGACGGATCGCCATCATCTCCGGGCCACGGGACGTACTGTGCGCTCAGGCCCGTACCGCCGGATTCCGGTCGGCCCACGACGAGGCCGGCCTGCCGGTCGCGGCCGACCTTGTCCGGCACGGCGACTTCTACGTCGACGCCGGCTTCGCCCACGGGATGGCACTGCTGGACCGCCCGGACCGGCCGACCGCGATCTTCGCCGGATCCGACATGCAGGCGCTGGGCGTGCTCCGGGCAGCCCGCCAACTCGGCCTGGATGTCCCACACGACCTGTCGGTGATCGGGTACGACAATGTGCCGGTCGCCGCCTGGACGGTGCCCGCGCTGACCACCGTCAACCAGCCGCTGCGCGACATGGCCGGCACCGCCGCGCAGATGTTGCTGGACCTGGCCCGCGGTGCCGAGTTGTCGACCAGCCGCATCGACCTGGTCACCGAGTTGGTGATCCGGGAGAGTACCGCCCCGCCACCGCCTGCCTGAGCATTTGTCCACCGTGCATCTGTCTCCTGGGAGATTCAATGCCCTCGTTTGATCTGCCGTTGCCGCAACTTGCGACGTACAACCCATCTGTGGTCGAACCAGCCGACTTCGCGATGTTCTGGAAGTCGACCCTGGACGATGCCGCCAGCCGTGAGGTGCTGATCGACGTCCGCTTGGAGCCAACGGACCTGCGCCTACTGGACACCTGGCAGGTGACGTTGCGCGGGTTCGGCGGCGACCCGGTCAACGCCTGGTACACCCGCCCGGCCGGGGTGGACAGGCCGCTGCCGGCGGTCGTCGAGTATCTCGGCTACGGGCGGGGCCGGGGCCTGCCGCATGAACGGCTGATCTGGCCGGTCGCCGGCTACGCGCACCTGTTGATGGACACCCGCGGCCAGGGCGACCAGTACGGCAACGGCGGGGACACCCCGGATCCGCACCCCGCCACGGCCGGCGGCCCCGGGCCGGTGACCCGGGGGATCCTCGACCCGGCCGACTACTACTACCGCCGGCTGATCACCGACGCGGTCCGCGCGGTGGCTGCGGTGCGTGCGCTGCCCGGCGTCGATCCGTCCCGGGTGGTCGCGGCCGGCAACAGCCAGGGCGGCGGGCTCGCCCTGGCGGTCGCCGGCCTGGTCGACGACCTGGCCGCGCTGATCTGCACCGCGCCGTTCGGCTGCCACTGGCAGCGGGCGATCGAGATCACCGACAACGAGCCGTACGGCGACATCGCCCGGTACCTCGCCGTGCACCGCGACGCCGAGCCGGCGGTACGCCGCACCCTGTCCTACTTCGATGGAGTGTCGTTCGCCCGCACCGCGGTGGCTCCGGCGCATTTCGGTATCGGGCTGCGCGACACCACCTGCCCACCGAGCACGGTTTTCGCCGCGTACAACCAGTACGGCGCCGGAAACGGGCGTTTGGAGCCACCGGCTCGGGAGATTCACCCGTATCCGTTCAACGGCCACGAAGGCGGTGAGTCGGAGCAGGTCCGCAGACAGTTGCGCTGGCTGCACGAACTGTTCCACTGAAACCGTCACCGGACCGGAGCAACAGTTCCACTCGAACCTCTGCCAGCTAGTCGAAATCCCGTACCATTGCATCGCCGAATGCGGCGTTCATGAAGACAATTCGGCGCTCGACCGCGTCCGACGGCTGCATCGGCAGGTTCCGGCGCACCTCATCGAGGATCAGGTTCGACCAACGCGGGACGTAGAGCTCTTCCTCCGCGAGCCGGAGTAACAGATTACACAGAGCAATGGGGATGAGGACGTTGGCATCCAGGATAGCGGTGAGCGGCACGCTACGCGACGTCACGCTCGTCAGAGTTTGCCGGAGTGCCGTACATCCCGGAATCCACCGCATCCGCAGTCATCTCGGCTAGCAGTTGGCGTCGCGCGTGGCTCCGCTGTTGCTTGTAAGCGAGCAGACCACCTAGCGGAATCCGCCGGGAGGAGTTGGGTCTGGAATAGGGGATCTCCCCATCGTCCAGCAGCTTGATGAGAGTCGGCCGGGACACACCGAGCAGCTCAGCCGCTTCTCTTGTGGTCAACTCCTGGTCGACCGGCACAATTGCCACGCCCCTCCCAGAGGCAAGCACCTGCACCAGACGCGCGAATACCTCGCGCATCGACCCGGGAAGCTCCGTCTCGATGCCGTCGCGAACCAGCGCCAGCTCACGTCCCTCGGCCGTCTCGAGCAGATCAGCAAGTCGCGCCAGCTCCGCGCGCTCGTCCAGACCGGGCACAATCGCATCCCCGTTCATGGCCCTCCTCTACGCTCTCAGACCATCAGCATCGCGCGAAAGCGCAAGAAGTGCAACCCAAAACCGACATATATGCCGTTAGTCGCGCAGGGCGTCGTCGAGGCTGGTCTCGGGTGGGCCGGGCAGCGCCGGATCCCGGCCCACCAGCACGTCGTACGCGGCCTTGACCGAGGCAAACCGTTCCCGGAACGCACCCCAGCGCCAGGCCCGCTCGAAGCGGCGTACCGAATCGTCACCGACGCCGACCGCGTCCACGCCGACCCGCCGGCAGACCGTGACCGCCCGCTCGATGTGGAAGCTCTGCGTCACCACGATCGCCTGCTCCACGCCGAAGACGCGGCGCGCCCGCAGGCACGAGTCGTAGGTGTCCAGACCGGCGTGGTCCTGCACGATCCGGTCCGCCGGCACGCCACGATCGATCAGCCAGCGCCGCATCGCGCCCGGCTCGTCGTAGTCCCACTCCCGATGGTCGCCGGAGACCAGCACCGCCCGGACCCGGTCGGCTTCGACCAGCCGCCGGGCCACCTCCAGCCGACCGGCCAGGAACTCCGACGGCGTGCCGTCCGGCCGGACCTGCGCCCCGAGCACCAGGGCGACCGGAGCGGCCGGCACGTCGGCCAGCTCGTAGACATGCTCGGCCGCCGACGCGCGGACCCAGTAGCCGCTGCCGGTGACCAGCAGCGCGACCGTGACCGCCGCCGCCGCGCAGACAACCAGTTTGCGGCGCAGCCACCTGGTTCGACGGGTCGGATGAGCCGGGGCGTCGTCCATGCCGTAATTATGGTCGACGGGCACGTCGCGCCCGCCGCTGGACACCGGCCGCGACAGGGAAGAGTGTGGAGCACATGGTCATCGAGCTGGGTCTGGCCAGCCACCCCGAGGCGCCGCCGCAGGCACCGGCCGGACGCTGGTGGCGGACACCACGACGGGTACGGCTGGCCGCCGGCCGGGCCCGTCCGCTCGCCGCCGTCGCCGGCCTGGCGCTGCTGGCCGGCCTGTCCGGCGCGGCCCCGCCCAGCGGCCCGCTGCTCGTCCAGGTCGCCAGCCATCAGGTGAAGGCCCGGGACATCGTGCTCGCCGGGGACCGGCTGCTGGTCACCTCGGCTGCCGCGCAGGGCGCGGCGACCACCTGGCAGTTGTCCGCGTACGGCGTACCGGACGGCGCGCTGCGGTGGACGGTACCGTTCGACTCGGCGAGTTGGCGGCTGCGCCAGGTGCGCCGGACCGGTGACGTGGTGCTGGTCGACCCGAGGTCCGGTCCCGGCACCGGCTCGACGGTCATCCTGGACGCGCAGACCGGGCAGACCCGGTGGGTGGCACCGGACGGGCTGGTGCTGACCGACGACGGGCGTACCGCGCTGATCGACGAGCCGGACGACGCCGGCGCCACCTCGTCGACGCTGCGTGCGGTCGACGTGGCGACCGGCGACGAGCTGTGGCGGGCCGACCTGTCCGTGCCGACCGAGGTGCTGGCCGGGACCGCCGGGCAGGCGCTGCTGGTCGGCACCGACGGCCGGGCCCAGGTACGCGACGGGCGCGACGGCACGATGCTGCGTACCGCCGATCTGGGTGAGGTGTCCCGGCCGGACACCATGGCCGGCACGCTGCTGCTGCGCCAGTGGCGCGGCGGTGAGCTGGGGGTCACCGGCTACGACCCGGCGACGTTGCGGCAGCTGTGGCACCGGCCGGTGCGGTACGGACCGGGCCGGATCACCGGGTGCGGCGAGCTGATCTGCTTCCCGGACGACACCCGGATCGAGGCGGTCGACCCGTTGACCGGCCGGACGGTGTGGCGGGTGCCGGCTGACCTGGTGGTCGACTTCGACAGCTACCTGGTGGCGTACAGCGTCTCGGCCGACGGCGGGTCCGGCGCCGCAGCGGACGGCGACGGTCGCGGGTATCCCGCGTCGGTGGCGGTGGCGGATGCCAGCGCCGAGGCAGGTTCGGGCAGCGGGCGGATCATCGACCCGCGGACCGGGCGGACCCTGCTGCCGTTGAGCGCCTGGGAGATTGAGTTGGAGGGGCGCGGCGACGCGACGTTCGTCGGCTACCGGCAGCTGACCGAGACCGGACCGGCGTGGCTTGCGGTACTGGCGCCGGCCGGTCCGGAGACGGTACGCATGGTCGGTAGCGTTCCCGGACCGGTCGGCGGCTGTGTCGGCGACCGCGGCACGATCGTCTGCCGGCTGGGTGCCGACGCGATCAGCATCTGGCACTACGAGCTCTGACCCGGGGGGCCGGGCCGGCCCGGGTCAGGCGAACCGACCCGGGCCGGGTAGCCGTTCAGGAAGCGGCGTCGACCTTGTCGGCGGCTTCGGCGAGTGCGGCGACGTACTCGTCGAGGCCCCAGGTGACCGACAACGCGGTGGGCGGCGACACCGAGGCGATGAACTCGGCACCGACCAGCGAGGCGACCGCCCCGGACCGGATCTGCGGCATGGTCTGGGCGGCCTGCGAGGACAGGAACGCGTCCTGTTCCTCCTGAGTGGTGGCGAACGACACCAGCACGTCCGAGGTGAGCTGGTCGAGTTGCTCGTAGCTCATGGTGAAGTAGAACGTCGACTCGTCGGTGCCGAGGTCGTTGACGCTGGGCGCGCCGGTCATCCCGAGGTCGAGGGCGAACTCGACCCGCGGGTCGGCCTCCTTGTAGACGTAGAAGGTGCCGGCGGAGTCCCAGACCATGGCGACGCTCTTGCCGGCCAGTTGCGGGTTCTCCTCAGCCTTGTTGGCGACCCGCGCGTCGATGTCGTCCAGAAGCGCCTGTGCTTCGTCGCTCTTGCCGAGCGCGGTGCCGACGGTGGTGACCAGGTCACGCCACGGGGTGGCCCACGCCTCGCCCGGGTAGGCGACCGTCGGCGCGATTTGACTGAGCAGGTCGTACTGTTCCTGGTCGATGCCGGAGTAGACGGCGAGGATCAGGTCCGGGTCGGCTGCGGCGATCTCGTCGAACGGCGGATCCTGGGCGTCCGGCAGTACGGTGGGCACCTCGGCGCCGGTCTCGTCGAGCTTCTCGGCGATCCACGGCAGTACGCCGTTGGCGTCACCGCCGTAGCTCTGGAACGGGATGGCCACCGGCACCACGTCGAGCGCGATGGCGGCGTCGGCGCTGCCCCATCCCCAGGCGACCACCCGGGTCGGAGTGTCCTCGATAGTGGTCTCACCGAGGGCGTGCTCGATGGTCACCGGGAAACCGGCCGAGCTGCCACCGGTCGCGGGGTCATCGGCGCTGGAGTCGTCGCCGGAACCGCACGCGGTCAGGCCGATGGCGAGGGCAAGCGGAGCGGCGAAAAGGACGCGGCTGAGTTCTCTGCTGATCACTGTCTCTCCTACGAGCGCGGGGTCGTCCGCGAAGGTCAGCACATGCAACCACGGCTAAGTTAGGTTTGGCTAGCCTATGTAATCCTGGTTACCGAGCCGTGATTCCGGCCGGCGGTGGCGAGCAACCACAGCAGGTACGGCCCGCCGATCACCGCGGTGACGATGCCGACCGGGGTCTTGATGTTGCCGGGCAGCAGGTGCTGGGCGACCAGGTCCGCCCCGGTCACCACCACCACTCCGACCAGAGCGGCGGGCAGCAGCACCGGGGCGCCGGAACGCATCATCCGCCGGGCGATCGGCATGGCGACGAACGCCACGAACGCGATCGGCCCGGTCACCGCGGTCGCCACCGCGGCGAGGGCCACCGCGATCGCCAGCAGACTGATCCGGCTGCGCTCCAGCCGCACCCCCAGGCCGGTTGCGGTGTCGTCGCCGAACTGCAGCAGCCCGAGCGCCGGACGCAACGCCAACAGCGCCGGGGTCAGCACGCCGAGCAACGTCGCCAGGACGGCGATCTCCGGCCAACGGGCGCTGCCCAGGCTGCCGACCATCCACGACAATGCCATCTGCGCCTCGCGTACCTCCCCCCGGGTCAGCAGGTAGCCGAGGACACCGTGCGCCATGAACGCGGCGGCGATGCCGACCAGCACGAACCGGTACCCGGTCAGCCCGCCCCGCCAGGAGAGCAGGTAGACGGCGGTCGCCGTACCGGCCGCACCGACGAACGCGGCGACCGACACGCCGAGGCTGCCGGCGCCCAGCATGACCAGCGCGAACACCGCGGCGGCGCTGGCCCCGCCAGTGACGCCGATGATGTCCGGGCTGGCCAGCGGGTTGCGCAGCAGGGTCTGGAAGATGCCACCGGCCAGGCCGAACGCGGCACCGGCCAGAATCCCGGCGACCAGTCGGGGCAGCCGCAGGCTGAGGATGATGAAGTCGTCGCGGCCGTCGCCCTGCCCGATCAGCGTGCGGAATACCCCGTCCACCGAGATCCGGTAGGCACCGAGACCGAGGCTGAGCAGGGCGAAGACGGCGACGACCCCGACCAACCCGGCCAGCACGACGGTGGTCCGGCGGCGTTGGCGACGCCGCAGCCGGCCCAGCGCGGGAAGCCCGAGACCGGCGGTCACACGCTGGCCAATCGGGAGCGGCGGACCAGGGCGATCAGCACCGGTGCGCCGAGGAAGGCGACGACCAGGCCGGCCTCGACCTCACCGGGCGGGGCGACCAGCCGGCCGAGCACGTCGGCCGCGATCAGCAAAGCGGCACCGAGCACCGCGCTGTACGCGAGGATCCACCGGTAGTCCGGCCCGGTCACCCAGCGGGCGGCGTGCGGCACGACCAGCCCGACGAAGACGATCGGTCCGGTGAGCGCCGTCGCCGAGCCGCAGAGCAACACGGTCGCGGTCATGATGACCGCCCGGTCCCGAACCACGTGCTGGCCGAGCCCGTGGGCGACGTCGTCGCCGAGGCTGAGCGCGTTGAGCACCCGGCCGGAGACCAGCGCCAGCAGGGTGCCGACGGCGATGAACAGCAGCACCGTACGGGCGGTGTCGAGGTCCCGCCCGACCAGCGAGCCGACCTGCCAGAACCGGTAGCGTTCCAGGGTCTGCAGGTTGGTCAGCAGCACCAGGGTGATCAGCGAGGTGAGCACGGCGGTGAGCGCCGAGCCGGCGATGGCGAGTTTCACCGGAGTCGCGCCGTCGCCGCCCATCGACCCGATGCCGTAGACGAGCAGCGCAGCGAGGGTCGCGCCGCCGAACGCGAACCAGATGTAGCCGGCGGTGGTGCCGATGCCGAGCCAGGTGATCGCGACGACGACGGCGAGCGAGGCTCCGGCGTTGATGCCGAGCAGCCCAGGGTCGGCGATCGGGTTCCGGGTCAGTCCCTGCATGAGCCCGCCGGAAAGTCCGAGTGCCAGACCGGCGAGCAGTCCGATCACGGTCCGGGGCAGCCGCAGGTCCCAGATGACCACGTGGTCGTTGACCGCCGGGTCGCGGTCGACCAGCGCCTCGACCACCACCGGCAGCGCGATGTCGCGGGATCCGAGGGCGAGGCTGGCGAAGACGGTCAGGGCCAGCAGCAGTACGGCAACGAGCAGCCCACCAAGCCGCCGACGTGTCGTAAAGCTACGACCACTTTGGGTAACATCCCGTCCGACACGCTCACCCCGACCGGCCCGAAGTGAGGTAAGCATCGCCTAAGTATGCAGGGAAAGCTCCACCGGCTCATCGGCGGGCAGGTCCACCGCCCTCGCACCGTACGGGCTGCGTACTGCCACCTGTTGGCTGAGCGCCGAGCGGAGCCGGACCCGCAGCGTCGTGGCGTCCCAGGTCAGCTCCTCGACGGTGATCCGGCCCCGGCAGGTAACCCCGCGCAGGGTGCCGCCGGGCAGCTCGCCCGGCCAGGCCGGCAGCAGGTGCAGCGACCCGGGGCGCGAATCGACCAGCATCTCGATCAGGACGCCGGGCAGCGTGTGCACGGCGTCGGCGTTGTACGTCTGCAGACCCGGGTTGTGGGCGCTCATCAACGACCGGAAGAACATGTCCGCGCAGATGATCTTCCGCAGGTTGGCGGCGGCCCGGTCGGCGTCGCGCAGCCGGGCGGCGACCAGCGCACGGTGCAGGCTGCCGTGCGCGGACAGGTTCTCGTCGCCGCGTACCGCCAGTGCCCGGTGGGCCGCGCGGGCCAGCTCCGGGGTGCCGTCCGGGGTGATCTCGTGCAGCGGCCAGACCGGGTAGAGGTGGCTGATGTGCCGGTGGTCGTCGTCGGCGCGGTATCCGGGCCACGCCCACTCGGCCAGCGCGCCCCGCTCGTCCACCAGGTATCCGGGCAGCCGCGCGGCCAGATCGGCCCACCGGGGCGCACCGGTCAACCCGCCCGCGACCCGCATCGCGTGCCGGGCGGCGGCGATGTCCATGGTGGCGTTCACCGCCGGGTAGACCGGCTCGTCGTGCTCGTCGGGCGGCCCGGTCTCGGCGGAGAACGACGGCACGATCATGTACCGGCCGTCGTCGTCGACCCGGGTCAGAAAATCCTCGAAGAACTCGGCCGCCTCGACCAGCCAACCGGCCACCTCCCCCAGCGGCTCCCCGGTGACCAGGTGGTGCTCCCACAGCGGGTACAGCAGCCAGTGCGCGCCGGGCAGCCAGGCCGGCCAGGGCCACTCGTCGCAGAAGTGGAACAGGTGCCCGTGTTCGCCGTCGGTGCGCCCCGGCGCGAGCAGGCCTCGGCCGCCGTACACCGCCCGCGCGTTGCGTCGCCAGTCGTCGACCTGGCCGGCGATCAACCGTCGGTGCGCAGCGGTCACCTCCGGCAGCGCGCCGATGTTCGCCCCGGACAACTGCAAATTCAGGTTGGCGTCGGTGGTGAAGTCGCCGGCCCAGGCGGCGTCCCAGGAGCCGAGCCAGAGCCCGGTCAGCCGGGGCGGCAGCGCCCCGCTGGAGCTGATCAGCAGGTACCGGCCGGCGTGGAACAGCCGTTCCAGCAGCGCCGGTGACAGTCGCTGGTCGTCGGCGCGCTGGGCGTCGAGCAGCTCACCGACCGGACGGCGCCGGTCGGCCTCGTCGACCCGCAACCGCAGCTCGACCCGCTGGTACATCGGCCGGTGCAGGGCGACGTGCCGAACCAGCAGCCGCTGGTAGTCGGCGCCCGGCTGCTGATCGGCCAGCCCGGCGAGCCGCGCGTGCAGCACCCCGGTGCCCCAGCCCGGCGCGTCGTAGCGGTCCAGCACGGTCAGCGCCAGCGCGTCCCCGCCGATCAGGATCCGGTCGCCGAGGATCTCGGTGTCGCCGGTCACCAGGGTCAGTCCTTCGAAGCCGTACGCCCCGAGGCCGGCCGGATAGCTGCCCCGGACCCGCAGGAACGCGTACCCGTCGCGCCGGTAGGCGGTGATGTCGTAGCTGACGTCGGCCGGCCGGCCGGGCAGGTCGCCGGTCGCGCCGAGCAGGCATGGGCCGGCAGCCAGCCGGACCACGGCGACCCGGTCCGCGCGGGAGACGAAGGCTTGCCGGGTTCCGCCGCCGGCCCACCGCACGGTGATCTCACCGGTGGTGAAGTCAGTGGTACGCAGGTAGTCGGCGGGCAGCGGCGCCGGCTCGGCGGCCCGGCCAGCCGGCGCGTCGACGGTCAGGTCGTCGACGGTCAGCGCGTAGCCGGGGTGGAACGACTGGGTCCACTCCAGCTGCCGGCCGGCGGCGAGCAGCCGACCGGCCTCGGTCCGTCGGCCGGCCAGGATCAGGTCCCGGACCTGCTCGATGACCCCCGCCAGCTCCGGTGGCCGCAGGCCGCGGGTGCCGTTGGGCAGCACGAACCGGTGATGGTCGACCACGATCCGTTCGGCGGTCGGGTCGCCGTACACCATCAGCCCGTACTCGCCGTTGCCGGTGAGGAACGCGTCTTCCCAGCGCGCCGCTGGCGCCGTGTCGTCGATCCGGTGCATCGGATCGACCTTAGCCAACGTCTTCAGCCGTACGCGAGGGTCAGCTTCGCGTACAGGTCCTCCAGCACGAACCGGGAGTCCACGCGGTGGTAGACCCGAATCGTCCGCGAGCGGTCCTGCCGGTGCTGATAGCTCAGATCGGGCCGGACGATCGGTGCCGGAATCTGGCGGTGATCCATCCAGTGCTCGTCCAGCAGCACCCCGACGGCAGGGGAGTCGCCGAGGACCCACGACTCCCCTGCCGGCCAGTTCGCATTGTCACCCATCGCGTCGTTGAATTCGACGAGTTGCCGGAACAGGTACGCACCGACCGGCCCACGCGGCGCCACCCGGACCGCGAGTTCGCTGAGACCGACCCGCATCATGCCGTACGCCGCGTTGGGGATCTGCCACAGCTCCACCTCGGAGTCGAACACCTCGTTGGCGGCGTCGACGTCGTTACCCAGGTTGAACTCGGCACCACCGTCCGGGTACGGGCCACCGCCGATCCAGACGGCGGTCAACCGCCCGGCAATCCTCGGCTCGACCCGCAGCGCGGCGGCGAGATCGGTCAGCGGCCCGAGAAAGGCCACGAACAGCGGCAGTGGATCGTCGCGCATGGCTTCGGCGACGATCAGGTCGACCCCGGGTGCTCCGCCGACCGCGTCCCGCAGCGGACGGCTGACCCCAGCGGCCACCGGCGGCGGAGCCGGCAGTCGCATCAGCTCCAGCAGGTGGTGGATCTCGGCGACGCTGGCGGCAGCGGTGTCCAGGCCGTTTCGGACGCCGAAGTGCGCGCCGACCAGCCCGCGCACGTCGAACCGGGGGGTGAGCAGTGCGTGCACGATCGCGTACTGGTCGTCGGCCTCATTGCGCGCGTCGCTGTCGACCACCAGCCGGATCCGCTTGGACCGCGGCACGGTGAGTGGATGTCGCCGAGAGTCCATCTGGACATAGTGTCAGCCGGCGGCCCGAACCGTAACTGTGTCGGGTAGCCGTTGTGGACGGGACGGGGCAGAGAAAAGCAGGTGCGTTCGAGGCGAGATCAGCCGCTGCGGAGTGTGGTGCTGACGACGGCGCTAACGGGGTGCGGTACCGCACCGGCGGAGCAACTGTGGCAGCCGCCGGGCGCGGCCGGCGGGCAGGTCGCCGCCGCAGAACCACCATCATGATCAACCTGCGCCGCTGGCTGCAGACCACTGATCGGGACGGTGTTCTGACCGTCACCGGCCGCCGACCCGCAGCGGTTCGGACCGGTCGGCCGGCCGGTCCGGCTCACGCAGCTCGGTACGGGCCAGCGCGGGCAGGCCGTGCCGGCGGCGGGCGGCCATCCAGCCGAGTGACCCGGCGACCACGACGGCGGCGAGGGCCACCAGCAGCGGGATGTCCGGCACGCCGAGCAGTTTCATGGCGCTGGCCAGCAGTACCAGGGTCAACGCCCGGCGGACCAGGCCGCCGGGTGCCCGCGACGACAGTTGTGCGCCGAGCCACGCGCCGGGCACCGCGCCGAGCAGCAGCGAGGTGGTCAGGTCGAGGCGGAAGTCACCGAAGAGCAGGTGCCCGACGGCGGCGGCGATCACCAGCGGTACCGCCTGCACCAGGTCGGTGCCGACGAGAAAGGCGGGCCGCAGCAGCGGGTAGAGCATCAGCAACGCGATGATGATCAGCGAACCGGAGCCGACGCTGGTCATCCCGACGATCAGACCGCCGACGGCACCGATCAGCACGGTGGGCAGCGGCCGGGCCCGCAGCGCCGGCTCGGCCGGTGCGGCATCATCCGCGCGATGGTCTGCGGCGCCGGCCCGGCGGCGGGTGGCGTGCTCGGCCATCCGGGTGTAGGTGCGGAAGACCAGACCAGCGGCGGCCAGTACCAGCGCCACCCCGAGCGCCACCTTGATGCCCTGCTGCAGTCGCTCGCCGTCGCCGAGCGAGCGCAGCAGCAGGACGCCGGCGAACGCGCTCGGCACGCTGCCCAGGCAGAGCCAGCCGACCAGCGACCAGTGCACGGTACGCCGCCGGATGTGCACCAGCCCGCCGACCGGTTTCATCACCGCGCTGACCACCAGGTCGCTGGAGACGGCGGCGAGCGGCGGCACGCCGAAGAAGATCACCAGCATCGGGGTCATCAGCGCCCCGCCGCCCATGCCGGTCAGCCCGACGATGATCCCGATGCCGCAACCGGCCAGCACCAATACCCAGTCCACCCTGTCGAGGGTGCCGGACCGGACCGGCAATGTCTAGCATGTCGATCGGAATTATCAGGTCGATAGGTGAACCGAATCCGGGCAGTTCGCGGTCAGCGGCTGGCCGGCAGTGCCGGGGCGACCGGCACCACCGGGCCGACCGGCCCGATCAGCGGGCGGTCGGCAGCGCGTTAGCGGCCACCACCCGCCGGTACCAGTGCGCGCTCTCCTTCCAGGTACGCCGCATCGTCTGCCGGTCGACGTGCACGATGCCGAACGTCTTGCCAAACCCGTGCGCCCACTCGAAGTTGTCCATCAGCGACCACACGAAGTACCCGCGCACGTCGGCGCCGCCGTCGATCGCCTCGGCCACCGCGGTCAGGTGCCGGTGCAGGTAGTCGACCCGGCGCGGGTCACGGACCCGGCCGTCGTCGTCGAGCACGTCGTCGAACGCCGCCCCGTTCTCGGTGATCATCATCGGCAGCCCCGGGTAGTCGCGGTGCAGCCGCAGCAGCAGCTCGGTCAGCCCGGTCTCGTCGATGTTCCAGCCCATCTGGGTGTACGGGCCGGGCTGGGTGACGAACTCGACGTCGGTGACACCGATCCACGGCGAGGCCGCCCCGTCGGCGTGCCCGTCGGCGGTCGACCGTGGCGACACCCCGTCCCACTGGCGGACCAGCACCGGGTTGTAGTAGTTCACCCCGAGCAGGTCCAGCGGGGCGTGCGCGGCCGCCTCGTCGCCGTCGCGCACGAACGACCAGTCGGTCACCGCCGCGGTGTCGTCGATCAGGTCCCGTGGGTACGCCCCGTCCAGCATCGGCCCGAGGAACGCCCGGTTGGCCAGCGCGTCGATCCGGCGTACCGCCTCGGCGTCGCCGGGCGACTCGCCCCGCACGTGGTGCAGGTTCAACGTCACGCTGACCCGGGCCGCCGGGTCGATGCCCGCCCGCAGCGCGCGTACCGCCAGACCGTGGCCGAGGTTGAGGTGGTGCACGGCGGCCAGCGCGGCGGCCGGCTCGGTACGCGCCGGGGCGTGCACGCCGGAGCCGTAGCCCAGGTACGCCGAGCACCACGGCTCGTTGAGGGTGATCCAGGTGTGCACCCGGTCGCCGAACACCTCGCCCATCCGGCCGGCGTACTCGGCGAACCGCTCGGCGGTGTCCCGGTGCGGCCAGCCGCCGGCGTCCTCCAGCTCCTGCGGCAGGTCCCAGTGGTAGAGGGTGGCGACCGGCGCGATCCCCCGGGCCCGCAGCCCGTCGACCAGCGCCGAGTAGAAGTCCACGCCCCGCTGGTTGAGCTGGCTGCCGGCCCCTGGCAGCACCCGGGACCAGGAGATCGAGAACCGGTACGCGCCGACGCCGAGCTCGGCGAGGATGTCCAGGTCCTCCTCCAGCCGGTGGTAGTGGTCGCAGGCCACGTCACCGGTGTCGCCGTTGGTGACCAGACCGGGGGTGTGCGCGAAGGTGTCCCAGATGGACGGTGTGCGGCCGTCCACCGCAGCGGCCCCCTCGACCTGGTACGAGGCGGTCGCCGTACCCCAGAGGAAGTTGCCGGGAAAGACAGGGCCGGACGGTAATGATACGGACATGTCGGGATTCTCCTTACGCGCTGAGCACGATCTCAATCTGGCGGGTGTCCGGGTCGGCGGTGACCCGACCGCCCGCCTCGGTGGCCTCCGGGCAGGGCCTGTACCGGACACCCGCGTCGGCGACGCCGCACGATCAACAGGCTCCAGCATGCCTGCTGGTCGCCGATCCGACGCGGCCGGACCCGGCGACGGACCTGGCAACGGACCCGGCCGGCCGGTGAGCGCCGCAGCTGGCGGCCGCCGGGAGCAGCAGCCGGGAGACCGGCCGGACAGCCCTGACGCCGACCATCGGCGGTAGATCGCCCCGAACCTGGGTACGCCTTTCGCCGTGACCTTCGGAGCCTGGCTGGCGCATGTGCGGGGCGGTCGGCTGCTGCACCCGCGCGGCTGCTCGTTCACCGGCGAGGTCCAGCTCTGGGGCCCGCTCGCCGACTGGTTCCTGCCAGCGGGGCGCTGGCCGGCCGTCATCCGGTTCTCCCGGGGCACCCCGACCCCGCCCGGCTGGCCGGACATCCTCGGCCTTGCGGTCCGGATCCAGGTCCCGGACCGCCCGGTCGACCTGCTGGTGTCCAGCGCCGGCCGAGCGCCGGTCCTGCGCCACCTTCCGCTACCCCGGCGCGACTTCGCCACCACGTACGGCAGCATCCTGTCGTTGCGGCACGGTCGGCACCGGATCTACCTGGCCGCGTTTCCGGCCGCCCCGGGTCGCCTCGGCGGCGCGGTCGAGCAGCTCGCCGAGGTCGCCGCCCGTCGCCCAATCGTGCTGCGGCTGGCGGCGGCCACCGCCACCAGTCACTGGCGGACGTTCGGTCGGATCGACGTCGGCGAGCCGCTGCCGTCCGCCGTTGACGCCGCCCTCGCCTTCGACCCGACCGGTCACCCTCCGCTGCGGCTGCGAACGGGTGGGCTGATCCAACGGCTCCGTACCGTCACCTACGCCGCCTCCCGGCGCGCCCGGGGCGCCCGCACCGACGACAATCCGATTGTCGCCGCCGGTCAGCGGCCGCTAGCGTGAGCGGCACCGTGACGACCGAGGAGCGACCGATGCGACCGCTGGCGAAACCTGCCACCGCCCGACGAGGCTGAGCCGCGCCCACCGGCAGTCCCGCTGATCCTCGCCGATCCCTCCGGCGATGCACGCCGGTCCCTTCCCGGTGCCGCCGGCCGGCACCGGATCACCGTCGCGTTTCCCCTACCGAGGAGTTTCCGATGAGTCATGCCCTGCTGCCCGGGACCCGGGCCCCGGTCAAGGTCTGGACCGATCCGGCGACCATCGAGCCGCACGCCAGCCAGCAGCTGCGCAACATCGGCACGCTGCCGTGGGTGCACGGCGTCGCGGTGATGCCCGACGTGCACTACGGCAAGGGCGCCACCGTCGGCTCGGTGATCGCGATGCGTCAGGCGCTGGCCCCGGCGGCGGTCGGCGTCGACATCGGCTGCGGCATGTCCGCGGTGCGGACCAGCCTGACCGACGCGCAGTTGCCGGACGACCTGGGCGCGCTGCGTACCGCGATCGAGGCCGCGGTCCCGGTCGGCTTCCAGGCCCGCGACACCCCGGTCGACCCGCGCCGGGTGCACGGTCTGCCGACCGCCGGCTGGGACCGGTTCTGGTCCGGCTTCGCCGGCCTGCACCCCGGGGTCGCCGCGCTGGAGTCCCGGGCGCAGCGTCAGCTCGGCACGCTCGGCGGCGGCAACCACTTCATCGAGGTCTGCGTCGAGCAGGGCGGTCCGGACGCCGGCCAAGTCTGGCTGATGCTGCACTCCGGCTCCCGCAACATCGGCAAGGAGCTGGCCGAGCGGCACATCGCGGCGGCCCGGAAGCTGCCGCACAACGCCGACCTGCCCGACCGCGACCTGGCGGTCTTCCTCGCCGACACGGCGGAGATGACGGCGTACCGGCGGGACCTGGCCTGGGCGCAGGAGTACGCGGCCCGCAACCGGGCGGTCATGCTGGCGCTGCTCTGCCGGGTGCTGCGCACGGCGGTGCCGGCGGTCCGCTTCGACGAGCCGATCTCCTGCCACCACAACTACGTGGCCGAGGAGGTCTACGACGGGGTGCCGCTGCTGGTGACCCGCAAGGGGGCGATCCGGGCCGGGCGGGGCGAACTGGGCATCATCCCCGGGTCGATGGGGACCGGCTCCTACATCGTGCGGGGTCGGGGCAGCGAGGCGGCGTACTGCTCGGCGTCGCACGGTGCGGGTCGGCGGATGTCGCGGTCGAAGGCGAAGAAGACCTACACCGTCGACGACCTGGCCGAGCAGACCGCCGGGGTGGAGTGCCGCAAGGACGCCGGTGTGGTCGACGAGATCCCGGCGGCGTACAAGGACCTGGACCAGGTGCTCGCCGAGCAGGCCGACCTGGTCGAGGTGGTGGCGCACCTGCGGCAGGTGGTCTGCGTCAAGGGTTGACCACCGGATGGGCGACCGGGGCGCGCACCGGGGCGGGCCGACCCTCCCAGCAGGGTCGACCCGCCCACGATGTTTCCTGTCGACAGTGGTTGCTATCGACGGTCGGTCGGGGTCATGTTCGACAGGTGACCGTCGGCCAGGTCCAGTTGCCGCCGTGCATGATCGTCACTCCGAAGTTGTTACCGCTACCGTTCGGCCTGGCGGTGATGTTCCCGGTCGTGCCGCTGACCGAGGCGTTCCAGCTGTTCTGCAGGCTCTGTCCGCCGTGCAGGCTGAGGGTGACCGTCCAGTTGCTGACGTTCTGCACCGAGACGTTGAGGTTGAACCGGTCGCCGAACTGCTGGCCGGCCGACAGCACGGCGGTGCAGTTGCTCTGGCCCGGGTCACCCGGGTTGCCAGGGTTGCCGGTCGGGGACGGTCCGGGGTTGCCGCTGCCGCCCCCCAGACGTTGATGTCGGAGCTCCCCTGGCTCTGGTAGCCCTCGGTCGCCATCACCTGGTAGCTGTGGTTGGAGCCGAGCTGTATCCCGGCGCGCGCCCAGGCGTCGAAGTGGTTGGCGGTGGTGATGGTGCCGCCGGTGCGCTTCTGCTGCCGGACGCTCCAGTACTGCCAGAACGTCTGGGTGCCGTCGATCGACGGCGCGTTGAGCGCGCATCTGCTGGCGTCCGGTGTCGTGCCGGGTGCCGAGGGTGGGACGCACGCCGGTTGACCGGCCCGACTAGCCTGCCGACCGGGACGAGACGGGGGAGGTCGCGGTGGGTGACACGGCGGTGGGTAGCGCGGCGGGTGACCGGGCGTCCGGGTGCCTGTTCGGGCTGGCGTACGGTGACGCACTCGGCAAGCCGACCGAGTTTCTGACGGTCGCCGAGATTCACCACCGGTACGGCCAGGCCGGGCCGCGTGAGCTGACCGGCGAGCCGGCGCTGGTCACCGACGACACCCAGATGACCCTCGCGGTCGGCTGGGCGCTGCATGACGCCCCGGCCGCCACCCCGGACGGGCTGGAACCGCTGCTCCGGGCCCGGTTCCTGGCCTGGGCGGCCAGCCCGGACAACAACCGGGCCCCGGGGATGACCTGCCTGCGGGCCTGCGGCGAACTGGTCACCGGGGTGGCCTGGCAGCAGGCCACCGTAGCCGGGTCGAAGGGCTGCGGGGCGAACATGCGGGTCGCCCCGGTCGGTCTGGTCGACGCCTACGACGACGACACCGTGGCCGGCGTCGCGCAACTGCAGGCCGGGCTGACCCACGGACACCCGACCGCGCTGGCCGCGAGCGAGTTGACCGCCGTCGCGGTCCGGCTGCTGCGCGCGGGTACGCCGCTACCGGCGCTGCCGGGCCTGCTGCGTGAGCACTGTCGCGGGCAGCGGGAGGTGTACCGCGACGACTGGCTCGGCCCGCTGTGGCAGCGGCCGGGAACGGACAGTCCGACGGGGTTCATCTCCCGGGGCTGGGACGAGTGTCTCGACGCACTGGACCGGCTCGACTCGGCGTTGGCCGCCGGGGACGACGGCGGCGACGCCTGCCGGGTCACCGGGGAGGGCTGGATCGCGGAGGAGGCTCTGGCCACCGGGCTGCTCTGCGCACTGTGGCACGCCGACGACCCGGTGGGCGGGTTGGCCCGCGGGGCGGCCACCTCCGGCGACTCGGACTCGATCGCCTGTCTGGCCGGGGCCTTCCTCGGCGCGGCGTACGGAACGGCGGCCTGGCCGACGACGTGGCCGGACCGCATCGAGTACGCCGACCAACTGCACGCCCTCGGCCAAGCCTGGGACTGACTGGGCCGAGCAGCATCGACCCACTGCACCACCAGCAGCACCAGCCAGCCACCCGGCAACGTCAGCTGCACGGCCGGATGAACCCGCAAGCTGCGGAGTTCCCGGGCCGGCTGCCGACGCCGACGGCGGTGCTGCGGGGCGAACATGTCGCCGGCCGGGCCGGGCGGGATCTCCAGCGCCGCGCCGATCGCGGTGAAGATGCTCCGGGCGTGCGGGGCGTGCTGTGTCGCCGGGGCGGCGGGCATCACGACGGTCTGGTCGACCTGGTCGCGCTGCGGCAGCGCCCCGACTGTGTCCGAGAGGGACACCGCGAATGCGAGGTGTGCGTCGACGAAGGCCGGCACGCCGGCCGGGGCGGCGAGCAGCGGTGCGAGCGGGTCGGTGGCCGGGGCGACCAGCAGCCGTACGGTCAGCGTCCGCCCGGTGTGGTCCCACCGCTGCAGGTACGGCACCAGGGTGAGGTTGTGCGAGGTTGCCATCTGTCCGCCTTCTTCGCCGACCTGGTCGTCACAGGGCAGCGGTCTCGGTGACCTGGTAGGACGCGCTGATCGAAAGGATCAGGAAGAGATCGACCTGGATCTTGACCGATCCGGAGTAGTCGCACTTGGTGCCGTCGCGGCGGTGCAGCAGCAGAGTGCCGACACCACCCGGGGTGGGCACCGGCTGCCCGGCGGTGGTCACCGGCCGGTCCAGGGCCACCTCGCTGCGGCCGGTGACCATCAGATGCTCGCCGTCGACGGCGTGGCACCGGTAGAACAGCCGGAACGGTTCGTCGTATGTCTGCCGCCAGGGCAGCCGGTGCCCGCCCCCGCCGGCGATCGCCCATAACTGGATGTCATGGGCGACCGGCGGCCCCAGCGGGGTGAACGGGTCGGCGAGTACCGTCGCGGCGGACGCACCGATCACCATCCACGCGCTGTCCAGCGGGTGTTCCCGCGGGTCCGGGGCGTACCAGCGGGCGGCCAGGCCGGTGACCCGCAGCAGCCAGGTCGCCGCAGTGGACGCCTCGCCGAGAATCGCCGGGTCGGTGACGACGACGACCGGCAGGCCGAGCCCGGCGTCGCGGATGGTGCCGGTGCCGGTGAAGTCGGTCAACGGGTTGCCGGCCGGGTCGGCACCGACTCCGGTGGCGTCCACGGTGGTCGGTTCGACGGTGTAGCCGAGCATCAGCGTCCAGAGCTGTTCGACGAACGTCCGGTCCCCGGTGGCCGGGCCGAACCGGAACTGCTGTCCCCAGGCCGTGGCGGCGCCGGGGTCGCCGACGATCTCGACTACGCCGGACCTGAAGCGGAAGGTCACCGAGGTGGGCAGGGTGCTGGCGGTCCCGGCGCTGTGGCAGCCGCCGACGCCGCCGGCCGGCGGCGGGTCGGGTGCGGGGTCGAGTCGCAGTACGGCGCTCAGCGGCGCGGGCACCTCGACGACGTCGCCCGGTACCGTCGCGGTGCCCAGCGTCAGCGTCCCACCGGTGACGAGCAGCCCGGCGTACGCGTCGACGGGCAGCCCGCCGAACAGGTCGCCGCGGATCCAGACGGTGCCGGCGTCGATGTCGACGACGGTGCCGGTACGTTGCACGGTCGGCGGCCGGGCCTGGGTGACCACGAACGCGGGTGCGGCGGCACCGGCCTCGCGGACCTGGAGCCGGCGGGCGGCGACGAACGTTTCGTACCAGACGTCGACTCCGCCGGGGGTGCGGTACGGGCCGACGCGGCGGGTCGGGGTCAGCCCGGTGCGGCTGTCGACGAACCGGCCGGCGAGGAGCTCTTCGCGTTCGTCACGGCGGTGCACCAGCCGGGTGTCGCGGGGCAGATCGGCGGTGGCACGCTGAGCGGCCGACGCGGCAAGACTGGTCAGGACGGTACGGACGACGGGGAGATCTCCACGGACTGGCTCTGACACGCGCTCCTCCTCGGAGGCTGCTGCAGCCGGACTCGGACCGGTCTGCAGCGTGCGCCACGTCACACTCCGTGTTCAATCAGATCTTGGATAGTTACCGACCTTCGGAGGTCAGCGCTGGCCGTCCGGATGAGCCCGGGCCACGGCCGTCACCCTGTGGCGTCCCGGTCGGCTTCGTCGGCCGACCGGCCCACGTCGGTCGGCGGCCGGCCGGCGGCCCAGCGGATCGCGCCGAGCAGGTGGGCGCGGAACGCCGGTTCGGCGTACGCCTCGACGGTGTGGCCGCCGCCGGTGTAGAAGGTGCGGCCGCCGGCGTACGTCCGGCACCAGGCGTGCGGGTGCGGCTGCCCCATCTGCCCGCCGGTGTAGCTGGTTTCGTCGAGCACCGCGAGGATCCGGGCGTCGGTCGGCCGGGTCCGGTAGTCGTACCACTCGTCGGTGCGCGCCCAGCGGGTCGGCAGGTGCGCGGTGGCCGGGTGGGTCCGGTCGACGACCTCGACGGTGGCCGGCTGCACCGGCGGGTGCTGGGCGAAGTACGCACCGACAAGTTCGCCGTAGAACGGCCAGTTGTGCTCGGTGTCGGCGGCCGCGTGCACCCCGACGAATCCGCCGCCACCGTTGATGTAGCCCTCGAACGCGGCCCGGCCGGCGTCGTCGAGCACGTCGCCGGTGGTGTTGAGGAAGACGACGGCGGCGTACCGGCTCAGGTTGTCCGGGGTGAAGACGGCCGGGTCCTCGGTGGCGTCGACGGCGAAGCCGTGCTCCGCGCCGAGTTCGCCGACGGCCTCGACACCGACCGGGATGGAATCGTGCCGGTACCCGGTGGTGCGGCTGTAGATGAGCACCCGGTACCCGGTCTCGGCGCTCGACTCGGTGCAGCCGGTGGTCACCAGCGCCACGATACCGCCGAGCAGGCCGGTGCCGACCACCCGTCGGGTGAGGCCGGCACGGGGCCGGACCGGTTCGCCGGTCACCGGACCGGCTCCGCGACGGCGGTGGGCGCATCCGGCTGCGGCGGCAGACCGCGGGTGGACAGGAACGCCTGCCACTCGGCGGTGATCCGCTCGACGTCCCGGCAGACCAGCCCGAAGAACTCGCCCATCAACTGCAGCCGGTCCCCGGCGGGGGTGTCCGGCCCGAGTACGGCGGCACCGTGGGTCGCCGCGTCCGCCCAGGTCCGGAAGACGTGCACCCGCAGCGACCAGGCCCGGTACCACAGGCCGTCGTCGACGGCGTAGCGGTCGCGCCGCTGCCCCGGCTCGCGTCGCCGGGCGACGAAGCCGATCCGCTCCAGGAAGGCTATCGACTTGGAGATCGACGCCGGGCTGACCCGCAGCCGGTCGACCAGCTCGGCGGCGGTGAGTGAACCGCCGTCGCTGACGAAGAGGCTGACCAGCACCCGGGCGGTCATCCGGGGGAAGCCGGACTGGATCATCAGGGCGGCGAACTGCTGCTCGAAGGCCTGCACGGCGGCCGTGTCCCGGCCGTACCCGGTGGCCTGGTCGGCCGGTGGCCGGGTGACCGGGCCGGTACGGCGGGCCCGGTGCGCGGTGGCCCGGTGCGCGGCGGTGGCCCGGTAGCCGGCCGGCCCGCCGTTGCGCCCGACCTCCCGGCTGATCGTGGAGGTCGGCCGGTCGAGCCGGCGGGCGATCTCGGCGTAGCCGGCGCCGTCGGCGAGCGCCTGCTCGATGCGCTGCCGGTCCTGATAGGTCAACCGTCCGCCGGGCATCCGCCCCCCGCCCTCCGCTGCGTTCGGTCTCAATTCATTGCAACACATCCTGACTGATCGTTGCGTTGACCGCAACCGCCATTGCAACGCCAGGCCCGATTCAACGCGTGATGCCCGCTGGTGACGGGCTCTTCACTGACCACCTTGCGAACGCTACGTAGATTTCTGGTCACGGAAACAGCGATCGAGGTCGGGGTCCTGACCAAGCGGTACGGCCGCAGCACCGCGCTGGACGGGCTCGACCTGTTCGGTGCGCTGCTGCAACTGCCGCAGCCGCTGCGCGATCTCTCCCCGTTCACGCATCTGCCGAGCCTGCCGGGCGGGCAGGTGTCGGCCGTACCGCTGGTCGTCCTGGCGCTGCTGGCGGCCGGCTCCGCCGCCGGCATGATCGGGCTGCGGCGGCGGGACCTGCCGGTCGGCTGACCGTGTGCGAGGGTCAACCGGCGGCGGGCAGGTGGACGAGGAACCGGCAGCCGGGGCCGGCGTTGGCTACCTCGACCCGACCACCGTGCGCCTCGACCAGGCCGCGCACGATCGCCAGGCCGAGCCCGCCGCCGGCCGGCGGCGGCTCGGGACGGGGTCCGGCCCAATTGGGCAGGTACGCCGGCCCGATCGGCGACCCCGCTCGGGGCGGGCCGGCGGGAGCGGGGCTGCGCGCTGTTTCGCCCCGGAACGCCACGTCGAACACCCTCGGCAGGTCCGCCTCGGGAATACCGCCGCAGGTGTCGTGCACCGCCAGCCAGGCGGCACCGCCGTCGCGGCCCGCACTGACCTGCACCACCCCGTCGTACGGGGTGAACCGGATCGCGTTGCGAAGCAGGTTGCCGATGATCCGGGCCAGTTCCGGCTCGCTGGCGGTGACCGACGGCCAGCCGCGTTCGGCGGCGACCAGCCGGATGCCCCGCGCCCGGGCCAGCGGCTCGGCCGACGCCAGGGCGTCGGAGACCACCTCGGCGAGGGGCACCCGGCGCAGCGACAGCCGCAACGCGCCGGCGTTGATCCGGGACAGTTCGAACAGGTCGTCGACGAGTTGGGTCATCCGGTCGGTCTCGGCCCGGATCCGCCGGTGGTAGTCGGCGACGGTGGCCCGGTCGGCGACGACGCCGTCCTCAAGCGCCTCGGCCATGGCCCGCAGCCCCGCCAACGGCGTCCGCAGGTCGTGCGACACCCAGGCGACCAGTTCCCGCCGGTTCGCCTCGGCCTGGCGTTCCCGCTGACGCAGCTGGTCGGCCCAGACCGCCTGCCGGGCCAGCCGGGCACCCAGCCACCAGCCGACGGCCAGGCTGACCGCTCCGGACGCGGCGAGCACCAGGAGCACCACGTCCCGGTCGTGGACGGACAGGAACATCGCCTGGGCCGCGCCGACGACGCCGGCGAGGACCGCCAGTACGGTGACGGTGAGCAGGACGGTCAGGTGCACGACGATGCTGTGCCGGCGCAGCAGCCGCAGCGCGACCGCGCCCGGCACACCGATCAGCAGTGACGCGCCCAGCCCGATGGCGAACACGGCGAGGACGTCGCCGGTGGGCAGGTCAGGCATTGCCGGCCGCCGGTTCGTAGCGGTAGCCGACGCCCCAGACGGTGACGATCCGTAGGGGTCGGGCCGGATCCCGTTCGACCTTCTCGCGCAGCCGTCGCACGTGGACTGTCACGGTGGACTGGTCACCGAAGTTCCAGCCCCACACCTGGGCGAGCAGTTCCTCCCGGCGGAACGCCTTCGCCGGATGGCGGACCAGGTGCAGCAGCAGGTCGAACTCACGGGTGGTCAGCGCGAGCTCGGTGTCGCCGAGCCGGGCCGACCGCCGACTGGTGTCCAGCGCGAGCTCGCCGTCGCGGACCACCGGCGGTTCACCGCCGACCGGGCCGGGGGGCGGCCCGGAGCGGCGGAGCACCGACTGTACCCGCAGCACCAGCTCCCGGGGCGAGAACGGCTTCGTGACGTAGTCGTCGGCACCGAGCTGCAGGCCGATCACCCGGTCGGCCTCCTCCCCAAGTGCGGTCAGCATGATCACGGGTACGCCGCTGGCCTGCCGCTGCAGCCGCCGGCACACCTCCAGCCCGTCCAACCCTGGCAGCATCAGGTCCAGTACCACCAGGTCGGGCCGGCACTGGTCGACCGCGGCCAGCGCGGCGACCCCGTCGGCGGCGCGGGTGACCTGGTAGCCGGCTCGTTCCAGGTACCGGCGGACCACATCGGACACGGTGGGATCGTCGTCGACGACGAGCACCCGTAGGGACGGTCCGCCGGTGGTGGGCGCGGCCATGGCTGTCAGGCGGTCAACTCGGCTGCCCCGAACGACACCGAGAAGCGTTTGCACCAGATGGAGACGCTGGTCAGGCTGGTCAGGTCGACGTCGGCGGGGATCTCGTACACCTGGTCACCCCGGTTGCCCTTGAGCCGGTCCAGCTCGGCCCACTGCCCGTCGTCGAAGACGAACCAGCCGTCGCGGCCGTCCAGCACCGGCTGGTCGGAGAGCCAGACCCGCAGGTCCGGGCCGTTGGAGGTGGCGAAGTCGCGGAACACGAGCTGACGGCGGCCGTCGGCCAGCTCGACGACCTGGGCGGTGCCGCTGGTCTCGTGCTCGTGGGTGACGAACTCGCCGGAGGCCAGCAACCGGTTCCCGGCCGGTGACGGGCTGGCCGGTGCGGCGCTGGGCGATGCGGACCCGGGCGACGCGGACCCGGTAGCGGCGGGGTCCGGTGCCGGGGTGCCGGTCGCCGCGATCTGCACCTGCGGCAGCGCCTCGTCGACCACGTCGTCGGTGAACAGTTTCCACGGCTGGAACCAGTAGCCGCCGAACGCGAGTCCGGCGGCTACGACGACGGCGAGCAGCCAGCTCAACGGGTTGGCAAGGAGTCGTTTCCACACGCGGATCAGCCTACGGCGGCAGCGCCCGGCCGACCGTAGTTGATCTCTTGCGAAAGTCTTACGGTCGGCGTACCGGCAGGTCAGCTGGTTGCGACGGCGTACGCGAGCAGCAGCAGCGCGACGGTGAGCTGCCCCGCGCCGAGCACGGTCAGGGTGTTGCCGACCGACCACTGTCCGGGGCGGCCGATCCCGGCGTGCAGAAAGAAGCCGCCGGACTGGCTGATCGTGCCGGCGGCCAGCAGCGCGCCGACCGCCCAGGTGTACGGGTCGGACAGTCCGGCGCGGGCGGCGATGCTCAGTGCGGTCAGGGTCAGCACCAGCAGCACACCGGCGTGGGCGTGGCCGGCCCGGAACAGCGACAACTGGAAGTCGGTCAGTTTTCGGGCGGCGGCCAGCCGCATCAACGAGTAGCCGCCGAACATCACCGTCGGGACGCTGACCAGCGCGATCACGGTCAGCCATCGGTCCGCCGTACTCATCAGGGGTGCTCCTCGGGGTCGGAACTGCACGCGCCCGCTATCTTGTCACTGACAAGATAGCCGCTCCGGGTAGCATCTTGTCAACGGAAAGATAACGGGAGGCGCGATGCGGCAACAGCCGTACCACCACGGCGACCTGCGTAGAGCCCTGCTGACCGCCGCCGCCGAGGCGATCGCCGAATCCGGGGTGGCGGCGCTGAGCCTGCGCGACCTGGCTCGACGGGTGGGGGTCTCGCACGCCGCCCCGACGCACCACTTCGGCGACAAGACCGGCCTGCTCACCGCGATCGCCACCGAGGGCCTCGACCTGCTGGCGACCCAGTTGGCGGCGGCCGGCGGTGACATCCTCGCCGCCGGCCAGGCGTACGTGCGGTTCGCCGCGTCCCACCGGGCGCACTTCGAGGTGATGTTCCAACCGAGCCTGCTGAACTTCGACGCGCCGGAGCTGGTCACCGCGCGACAACGGGCCGGCCGCGCGCTACGGGCCAGCCTGGACGACGCCCGGGTGCCGGCCGGCGACCGGGACAACGCCCGCCTGGCGGCCTGGTCGATCGTGCACGGCTTCGCGACCCTGTGGCTGTCCGGGGCGCTGCCGCACGACGCAGACGACGACCCGGCGGCGCACGCCGGCCCGGTGATCCGACTGCTCTTCGAGCCCGCTCCTGATCAGCAGACTTGACAGATTGAGTGCATCGCGTAAAGCTTGTCTCGCCTGTCAAGTAGACGGAGAAGCGAGGGGTCAGCGTGGCTGCATGGTCATTCGATGACATTCCCGACCAGACCGGCCGGGTCGCGGTGGTGACCGGGGCGAACACCGGCATCGGCTTCGAGACCGCCCGGATGCTCGCCGGCAAAGGCGCACACGTGGTGCTGACCTACCGGGACAAGGGCAGGGGCGAATCGGCGCTGGACCGGATCCGGGCCGGTCAGCCAGCCGGCACAGTGACCGGGGCCGAGCTGGACCTGGCCGACCTCGACTCGGTCACCGCGTTCGCCGACGCCTACCGCGCCGACCACGACCGGCTCGACCTGCTGATCAACAACGCCGGCGTGATGGCACCGCCGCTGGGACGCACCCGGCAGGGCTTCGAACTGCAGTTCGGCACCAACCATCTCGGCCACTTCGCGCTCACCGGCGAACTGCTGCCGCTGCTCGACGCGGCACCGGCGGCCCGGGTGGTGACCGTCTCCAGCCTGGCCCACTGGACCGGCGGCATCGACATCGACGACCTCAACTGGCGGCAACGCCGCTACCGGCCATGGGCCGCGTACGGACAGAGCAAACTCGCCAACCTGCTGTTCACCCTGGAACTGCAGCGCCGGCTGACCGAGGCCGGGTCGACCGTGCGGGCCGTCGCCGCCCATCCCGGCCTGACCTCGACCGAGATCGGCCGCCACCAGGGCCGGTCCACCGGCGAGAGCCGGTCGCGGGTCGAGCGGATGATTCGGATGCGACCACCGGCCGGGGCACTGCCCAGCCTGCGCGCCGCGACCGATCCGCAGGCCGCCGCCGGCAGTTACTGGGGTCCGGCCCGCCGGTTCGGCGCCTCCGGGCCACCCGCGCCGGCCCGCAGCTCCGCACGGGCCAAGGACACCGTCATGGCCAGCCGACTGTGGTCCGAGAGCGAACAGCTGACCGGGGTGGCGTACCCGTTCTCGGCACTGGGACGTACGGAGCGCCCGGCGTGACGCCGGGCAGTACCCGACGGGACACCATCGCCGACGCCGCGATCGACGTGTTCATCCGGTACGGGTTCCGGAAGACCTCGATGGACGACCTGGCCCGCGCGGCCGACATCTCCCGGCAAGGGCTCTACCTGCACTTCAAGACCAAGGACGAGCTGTTCGTCGCCGCCGTGGACCGGATGGTGACCGGCGTGTGCGCGGCGACCCGGGCGGCCTTCGCCCGCGACGACCTCGACCCGCCCGGGCGGATCCTCGCCGCGTTCGAAGCGTGCCAGGGCCCGTCGGTCGGGGCCGCGGTGCACGGCAACTTCGAGGAGCTGCTGAACACCGCGGCCACGCTGCGCTGCTCGCTGGCCGAGCGGATCGAGCGCGGGCTGGTCGACGGGGTCGAGCAGGTCCTGGCCGACAGCGGGGTCGCCGACCGCTGGCGGACAGCCGGCCTGTCCGCCCGGGACCTGGCCGAGCACCTGCACGCCACCTCATTCGGCTTGAAACACAAGCTCTCGTCGGTCGACGAGTACCGAAACGGAATGCAGACCGCCGTGACGATCGTGTTCGCCGGCGGCGAGGCCCTGACCCGGGAGTGACGATGACACCGTGGACCTTCGACGACCTGCCGGACCAGAGCGGCCGGACCGCCGTCGTCACCGGCGCGAACTCCGGCATCGGCTTCGAGACCGCCCGGATGCTCGCCGCCAGAGGCGCCCACGTGGTGCTCGCCTGCCGGGATGCCGGACGGGCCGGCACCGCGGCCGACCGGATCCGCGCCGAGCAACCGGTCGGCACGGTGCGCTGCGCCCGGCTCGACCTAGCCGACCTCGACTCGGTGGCCGAGTTCGCCGAGGCGATGCACGCCGACCACGACCGGCTTGACCTGCTGATCAACAACGCGGGGGTGATGCTGACCCCGTTGCGGCGCACCCGGCAGGGCTTCGAGCTGCAGTTCGGCACCAATCATCTCGGCCACTTCGCACTCACCGGTCGGCTGCTGCCACTGCTGCTGCAAGCCGGCGCCAACGCCCGGGTGGTCACCGTCGCCAGCAACGCCCACCGCGCCGGCCGGATCGACTTCGCCGACCTGAACTGGCAGCGGCGTCGCTACCGGCGGTGGGCCGCGTACGGGCAGAGCAAACTCGCCAACCTGCTGTTCACCCTGGAGCTGCAACGTCGGCTGGCCGGAGCCGGGTCTCCCGTACTGGCGACCGCTGCCCATCCCGGGTGGACCGCCACCGACCTGGCCCGGCACACCGGTGGCTTCGTCACCGCCGTCAGCCGGTTGATTGCGATGAGGCCGCGCGACGGAGCGCTGCCGACGCTGCGCGCCGCCACCGACCCGGCGGTCGACGGTGGCAGCTACTGGGGGCCGGGCCGGCTGTTCGACATGGTCGGCCCGCCGGTCGCCGCGCGTCGCAGCCCGGCGGCCGACGACGCAGCCACCGCTGGCCGGCTGTGGACGGAGAGCGAGAAGCTGACCGGTGTCGAGTTCCCAGTCGCCGAATAGCCGCAG